>NZ_JARFNL010000004.1:0-1744357 GCF_029167465.1 Agromyces chromiiresistens | reverse complement strand
TCAATAAATTGGCATTGAACATAGTGCACGCTGTTGAGTTCTCAAGGAACGGACGCACCCGCTTCACGACCAAGATCAGGCCGATCATCCGGAGCTTCGTTGTAGTTCCCACCCGGTCATCCCATGAGGACGCACCCGGATGCTTCAAGCCAGGCGTAGAAAACTGTCTGGCTCGGAATCATCGTGCCGCTTGAGGAGGATCTGCGGGGGCTCTCGGCCTTTCCGCTCTCCGCTCCTGTGGGGCAACGAATGAATAC
Organism: Agromyces chromiiresistens; assembly: GCF_029167465.1. Classification (NCBI taxonomy): domain Bacteria; kingdom Bacillati; phylum Actinomycetota; class Actinomycetes; order Micrococcales; family Microbacteriaceae; genus Agromyces; species Agromyces chromiiresistens. The sequence goes on along the minus strand of NZ_JARFNL010000004.1, from coordinate 1,744,100 downwards.
TTTACGGAGATGGCGGCACCCTCGCAACTCGACGATGCATCCCGGGCGTGTCGCCCGGAAATCCGCGGTTCTCGCGCCCGACGACGATGACGACATCGACGGTCGGGAGCCGGCCCGCGAGCCGGCGCAGGCTGGATGCGGAACGGCCCCGCATCGCGGGCTGCGATGCGGGGCCGTCGGCCGAACGGAACTCGTCACACGACGAAGACGCCGGCCATGGTCTTCTTGCCCCGGCGAAGCACCGCCATCGCCCCCGGACGGACGAAGTCGGCGAGCGTCGCCTTCTCGTCGTCGACGCGTACGTTGTCGAGCGAGACACCACCCTGCGCGATCGCGCGCCGCCCCTCGCTCGCGCTCGCGACGAGTCCGGTGTCGGCGAGCACCTGGGCGATCGGCGCGTCGGGCGACGTGGTCGTGTTGGGCAGCTCGCGCAACGCCGATTCGAGCGTCGCGGCGTCGAGCGAAGCGAGATCGCCCTGTCCGAACAGCGCCTGCGATGCGGCGATGACCGCGGCCGTGGCATCCGCCCCGTGCACCAGGGTGGTGACCTCGGAGGCGAGTACGCGCTGGGCCTCGCGACGGAACGGCTCGGTCTCGACCGCGGCCGCGAGCTCCTCGATGCGCGCTCGGCTGAGGAACGTGAAGACCTTGAGTCGCGCGATCACGTCGGCGTCGTCGGTGTTGAGCCAGAACTGGTAGAAGCGGTACGGGCTGCACATGTCGGCGTCGAGCCAGATCGCGTTGCCTTCGCTCTTGCCGAACTTGGTGCCGTCGGCGTTCGTCACGAGCGGCGTGCCGATCGCGTGCACGCTCCGGCCCTCGACCCGGTGGATGAGGTCGGTACCGCTCGTGAGGTTGCCCCACTGGTCGCTTCCGCCGGTCTGCAGCAGGCAGCCGTACTGCCGGAACAGCTCGAGGTAGTCGTAGCCCTGCAGCAACTGGTAGCTGAACTCCGTGTAGCTGATGCCGGCATCGGAGTTCAGTCGCGAGGCGACCGCGTCCTTCTTGAGCATCGTGCCGACGCGGTAGTGCTTGCCGATGTCGCGCAGGAAGTCGATCGCGCTGAGCCCGGCGGTCCAGTCGAGATTGTTCACCAGACGCACCGGGTTCTCACCTTCGGCGGAGAGGAATCGTGAGACCTGCCCCTGCAGGCGACCGACCCACTCGGCCACGGTCTCCTTCGTGTTGAGGGTGCGCTCGGCGGTCGGGCGCGGGTCGCCGATGAGACCGGTCGAACCGCCGACCAGGCCGAGCGGCCGATGACCGGCGAGTTGGAGCCGGCGCATGACGATGAGCTGGACGAGGTTGCCGAGGTGCAGGCTCGGCGCCGTCGGGTCGAACCCGCAGTAATACGTGATCGGCTCGCCCGCGAGGAGCTCTTTCAGCGCGGCCTGGTCGGTCGACACGTGCACGTGGCCGCGCCAGACGAGCTCGTCCCAGACGTCGTCGAATGAGGCGTCGTTCTGCTGGGTGGAGAGGATCACGGGGTCTGACACCCCGTCAGAGTATCAGCGCTCCGGATCAGGCTGCATCACTAAGCGATACTGAATTAGCCCTGTATGCTTATCTTGTATCGAGTGAAGGATTCAAGGTGAAGGAGCCGAGATGATCGTCGTCACCGCAGACCAAGTCGCCAGCCGGACCAAGGCCGATCTCGCCGGAGCGGCCCGCGACCGCATCCAAGCTGCGCACGGCGCGGCGCTCCTGCTTCCGGTCGCCCGCAACGCCGGCGACGAGATCCAGCTCCTCACCCGCGACGGGCGGACGGTCGTCGACGTCGTCTTCGACCTCACGCGCGACGGCGGCTGGAGCGTCGGGATCGGTTGCGGTCCGGTGCGCGAACCGCTGCCCGAGGACATCAGGGAGGCGAGCGGCGAGGCGTTCTTCGCCGCCCGCGACGCCGTCGAACGAGCGAAGAAGAGCTCGCCGCGGATCGCCGTCGAGGCCGGCGGCGACGTGACCGGCGGGCCGAGCGCCGCTGACGTCGAGGCGCTCTTCACCCTCGCCTTGCTGCTGCGCGAACGCCGTTCCGATCAGGGGTGGGAGGTCTACGACCGCATCGTCGCCGGCGCGCGGCAGACCGACATCGCCGACGAACTCGGCGTGAGCGCACCCGCGATCAGCTCACGCATGAAGTCGGCGAACATCCGCGCCGAGCTCGATGCGGCTCCCGCGCTCGCTAGGCTGCTTGAGCATCTGGATGCCTCGACGGAAGCTCGCGCATGAACCTCATCGTCCTCGCCGACGCCATCACCTGGTCGGCCCTGCTCATCTCGCTCGCCGCGGCCACCGTGCTCTCGGTGCTCGCCTCGCTCAAGCCGAGGCGGGCCTACATCTGGTTCGCGACCGGCACCCTGGGCATCGCCCTCGTCGCCGCAGCCACCGCGACCACGACCGCCCCGTTCGGACTCGCGCCGATCGTCGTCCTGCTCGGGCTCGCGATCGCGGTCTTCGGCGGCAGCGCGGCGGCGGGCACCGCCCTCGAGCTCGCGATGGGCGGCGCGGTCTCGCCGGGGTTGCACGGCGGCATCATCGTCACCGACCGCCGTGTCGACCCGAGCGCCGCTCCGGGCCTGCAGACGACCGAACGACGGCGCGAGGTGCTGCGCGGCGGCCTCACGATCGGCGTGCTCGAACGCATCGCCTCGGCGGGCGCCATCATCGCCGGGTTCCCGGAGGCGCTCGCGATCGTCGTGGCCGTCAAGGGCGTCGGCCGGTTCACCGAGCTCGAAGCCCCCGAGGCTCGCGAGCGGTTCATCATCGGCACCTTCGCCAGCCTCATCTGGGCCTGTGCGGCCGCACTCGTCGTGCACCTCGCGATCAGCTGAGCCATCCCGTCGTCGCCGGCCCTCGCGACCGACGGCTCAGCCGGTCGGATCGACGGCGCCCGCGTGTCGTCGGTACGGCGAGACGCCCTCGTCGCCCGGCAGCCAGAACCGCCAGGGATAGGCACTGCCGCCGCCCGCCCCGTTCACTCCGGTGCGGGGACCGTTCACGTGGTGCAGCGGGGTCGCCGGCAGACGCAGCCCGAACGGCGCCGCGAGCAGGTCGCTGCCGTCCGCGTCGAGCGGAACGCCGAGCGCCTTCGCAAGCCGTCCCGGGCCGCGAGCGAGGTCGCGATCGTTGACACCGGGTCGACGCCGTCGCGCGACGTCGATGCCAGCGACGACGGTCGCCCCGCGCAGGAGCACCGCCGAGGAGGTCCCGGCGGGTCGCGCGACGATGTTGAGGCAGACGTGCACGCCGTAGCTGAAGTACGCGTAGAGGTGCGCCGGCTCGCCGAACATCACGGCGTTGCGCGGCGTACGTCCGCGGAACGCGTGCGACCCGGGGTCCTCCCCCACGCCGCGGTAGGCCTCGACCTCCGACAGTCTGATCGCGACCTCGCCGTCGGACGACCGGTACGAGAGCACCGCCCCGAGCAGGAGCGGCGCGAGCTGCACCGGGTCCTGCTCGAAGAACGACCGGTCGGGCGTGATCGGCTGCGTCAGTTCGACGCCTCCGGCAGTCCGGCCACGAGATGACGCACCCGCTCCGCGAGGCGGGCGAACTGATCGGCGACACGATCCGGCGACGTGCCGCCCACGCCGTCGCGACTGGCGACGGAGCCCTCGATCGTGAGCACCTCGCGTACCTCCGGCGTGAGGTGGGGCGAGATCGCCGCGAGCGCGGCGTCGTCGACGGCGTCGAGATCGAGACCGTGCTGCTCGGCGTAGCGCACGAGCGCGCCCGTGATCTCATGGGCATCGCGGAACGGCACGTGCCGCTTCACGAGCCATTCCGCGACATCGGTCGCGAGGGAGAACCCCGCGGGCGCGAGCTCCGCCATGCGGTCGGTGTGGAAGGTCAGGGTCGCGACCATGCCCGTGAACGCGGGCAGCAGCACCTCGAGCGTCTCGACCGAGTCGAACACGGGCTCCTTGTCCTCCTGCAGATCGCGGTTGTACGCCAGCGGGAGGGCCTTCAGCGTGGCGAGCAGCCCCGTCAGGTTGCCGATGAGGCGACCGGACTTGCCGCGGGCGAGCTCGGCGATGTCGGGGTTCTTCTTCTGCGGCATGATCGACGATCCCGTCGAGAACCCGTCGTCGAGCGTGACGAAGCCGAACTCGCGCGTGTTCCAGAGGATGATCTCCTCGGAGATGCGCGACAGGTCGATGCCGATCATGGCGGTGACGAACGCGAACTCCGCCACGACGTCGCGGCTCGCGGTGCCGTCGATCGAGTTCTCGGCCGGCGCTGCGAGCCCGAGGTCGCGGGCGACGGCGGCCGCGTCGAGGCCGAGCGTCGAGCCGGCGAGTGCTCCCCCGCCGTACGGCGAGACGTCTGCGCGCTTCATCCAGTCGACGATTCGCTCGAGGTCGCGCGAGAGCGCCCAGGCGTGGGCGAGCAGGTGGTGCGCGAGGAGTACCGGCTGCGCGTGCTGGAGGTGCGTACGGCCGGGCATGATCGCGTCGCGGTGGGCGTCGGCCTGAGCCGCGAGGGCGTCGATGAGGTGCACGAGCTGCTGCCCGATCGTCGCCGCGTGGTCCTTCAGGTAGAGGCGCACGAGCGTGGCGATCTGGTCGTTTCGACTGCGACCGGCGCGCAGCTTGCCACCGAGTTCGGGGCCGACGACGTCGATGAGCGCCGCCTCGAGCGCGCCGTGCACGTCTTCGTCGCCCTCGGCCGCGACGAGATCACCCGAGATCACCTTGGCCTCGAGCGTGTCGAGGCCCGCGAGCATCGCGGCGAGCTCGCCCGAGTCGAGGTAGCCGGCCGCGGCGAGCGCGCGCGCGTGCGCACGCGAGCCGGCGAGGTCGTATCCCGCGAGCTGCCAATCGAAGTGCGTCGACTTCGAGAGCCGGGCGAGCTCGGGCGATGGGCCCGTCGCGAAGCGGGCGCCCCAGAGCGATCCCTCGTTCGTACCGTGCTCGGTGGTCATCATGCGTCCTTCCGGTCGAGGAGCCAGGTCAGCAGCGCCTTCTGGGCATGCAGGCGGTTCTCCGCCTCGTCCCATACGACGGACTGCGGGCCGTCGATGACCGCCCCGTCGACCTCGACGCCGCGGTAGGCGGGCAGGCAGTGCATGAAGATCGCGTCGTCGCCGGCCTCGGCCATGATCGCCTCGGTCACCCGGTAGTCGCCGAACGTCGCGAGCCGCTCGGCCTTCTCGTCCTCCTGCCCCATCGACACCCAGGTGTCGGTCACGACCACGTCGGCGCCGTTCGCCGCCGCGCTCGCGTCGTCGGTGACGAGCACCGAGCCGCCCGTGGACGCGGCGATGCGGATCGCGTCGTCGACGATGTCGGGCCGCGGGGCGTACGCCGCGGGTGCCGCGATGCGTACGTGCATGCCCGCGGTCGCGCCAGCGAGCAGATACGAGTGGGACATGTTGTTCGCCCCGTCGCCGAAGTAGGCGAGGGTGAGCCCTGCGAGCGCGCCCTTCCGCTCGCGGATGGTCTGCAGGTCGGCGAGCAGCTGGCAGGGGTGGAAGTCGTCGCTGAGTGCGTTGACGACGGGCACCGCGGTTCCGGCGGCCATCTCCTCGAGACCTGCGTGATCGAACGTGCGCCAGACGATCGCCCCGACCATCCGCTCGAGCACGCGGGCGGTGTCGGCGACCGACTCCTTGCCGCCGAGCTGGCTCTCGCTCGAGCTGATCACGAGGGGCACGCCGCCGAGGTCGGCGATGCCGACGGAGAACGAGACCCTCGTGCGGGTCGAGGTCTTGTCGAAGATGACGGCGACCGTCTGCGGTCCCTCGAGCGGGCGCGCGGAGTAACGGTCGGCCTTGAGACGTGCGGCGAGGTCGAGCACCTCGGCCTGCTCTGCGGGCGTGAGGTCGTCGTCGCGGAGGAAGTGGCGGGTCATGCGGTCCGTTCGGTTCGAAGGGAGGAGAGGTCAGGCGGCGGCGACGCGCTCGAGGGCACGGCCGAAGCGGGCGTCGAACTCGTCGAGCTCGACGTCGCCGATGATGAGGGGCGGGGCGATGCGGATCGTCGAGTCGTTCGCCGCGTTGACGATGAGCCCCTCGTCCATCGCGGCCGCGACGACGCGCGCCGCGACCGGTTCGTCGAGGCCGACACCCACGAGCAGGCCTCGCCCGCGGACCCCCGCGACGAGCGGCGAGCCGAGCGCGAGGATGCGCTCGCGGAGCTGGGCACCACGCCGGGCGGCGTTGCCGACGAGGTCGGCCCGCTCGATCTCGCCGAGCACCGCGTTCGCGACGGCGGTCGCGAGCGGGTTGCCCCCGAACGTCGAGCCGTGCTGACCCTTCGTGTACAGCGACGACGCGCGGCCGAATGTGACGAGTCCGCCGATCGGGATGCCGCCGCCGATGCCCTTGGCGACCGTGATCGCGTCGGGTGCGATGCCGGCGTGCTGGAACCCGAACCAGGCCCCGGTTCGCCCGGCGCCGGTCTGGATCTCGTCGACGATGAGCAGCGCCCCGTGGCGGTGGGTGAGCTCGCGCGCCGCCTCGAGGAAGCCGGGCGGCAGCTCGACGACGCCGGCCTCGCCCTGGATCGGCTCGAGGATGAGCGCCGACACCGCGTCGTCGAGCTCGGCTTCGAGTGCCTCGATCGTCGCCGGGATGTGCTCGACGCCACCCGGCAGCGGCTCGAACGGGTCGCGCATGTGCGGCTTGCCCGTGAGCGCGAGCGAGCCCATCGTGCGGCCGTGGAAGCCGTCGACGAGCGCGAGCATGCGCGTGCGGGCACCGCCCGAGTTGTTCAGGCGTGCGAGCTTGAACGCCGCCTCGTTCGCCTCGGCGCCCGAGTTGCCGAACCACGCCCGGCCCTCGTCGCCGGCGCCTGCGAGCCGCGTGATGCGTTCGGCGAGCTCGAGCGCCGGTTCGGTCGTGAAGTAGTTCGACACGTGCGCGAGCTTCGCCGCCTGGGCCGACACGGCCTCGACGAACACGGGATGCGCGTGGCCGAGGGCGTTGACGGCGATGCCCGCGAGGAAGTCGAGGTACCGCTTGCCCGAGTCATCCCACACCCACGCGCCGTCGCCACGCTCGAGCTTCGCGAGCGGCATGCCGATCGACCGCATGATGCGGGAGTCGAATCGCTGCTGCCAGTCGGTCATGTCGTGCCTCCTGCCGGGACGACCTCGGTGCCGATGCCCTGCGGGGTGAAGACCTCGAGCAGGATCGAGTGCGGCACCCGGCCATCGATGATCGCGGCCTTCGCGACGCCGCCCTCGACGGCCTCGAGGCAGGCCCGCATCTTCGGGATCATGCCCGACTCGAGCGACGGCAGCAGGGCCTCGAGCTCGGGCACGCCGATGACGGAGACGAGCGAGTCGCGGTTCGGCCAGTCGCGGTAGAGGCCGGCGACGTCGGTCAGGATGACGAGCTTCGCCGCCCGCAGCGCCACGGCGAGCGCCGCGGCCGCCGAGTCGGCGTTCACGTTGAGCGACTGCCCCGGCGCATCGCCGTCAGGGGCGATCGACGAGACGACCGGGATGCGCCCGGCGTGCAGCTGCGCCACGACCGCCTCGGGATCGACGGAGACCACCTCGCCGACGAGACCGAGGTCGACCTCGACGCCGTCGACCCGCGCCCCTCGGCGACGGCCGGTGAAGAGCCCCGCATCTTCGCCGGAGAGCCCCGCGGCGAGTGGTCCGTGCTCGTTGATGAGCGAGACGAGCTCGCGGTTGACCTGGCCGGAGAGCACCATGCGCACGACGTCCATCGCCTCGGGCGTCGTCACACGGTAGCCGCCGCGGAACTCGCTCTCGATGCCGAGCCGTTCGAGCATCGACGAGATCTGCGGACCCCCGCCGTGGACGACGACCGGCTTGATGCCGGCGTAGCGGAGGTACACCATGTCCTCGGCGAACGCCCGCTGCAGCTCGGGGCTCACCATCGCGTTACCGCCGAACTTCACGACGATCGTCTCGCCGTGGAAGCGCTTGAGCCACGGCAGCGACTCGATGAGCACCCGCGCCTTCTCACCGGCGCCGGCGACCTCTCCGGCCTCGCCGGAGGCATCCGTTCCGTCGAAATCGCCCATCATCAGCTCGCGTACGCGCTGTTCTCGTGCACGTAGTCGTGCGTGAGATCGTTGGTCAGGATCGTCGCGGACGCCTCACCCGCGTGCAGCTCGACGAGCACGTGCGTGGCGCGGGGCGTCAGGTCGACCTCGTCGCGCGGCCGGTCGGGCCGGCCGGCGTGACACACGCGCACGCCGTTCATCGTCACGTCGACGAGGTAGGGATCGAACGGCGCCCGCGTCGTGCCGATCGCGGCGAGCACGCGTCCCCAGTTCGGGTCGTTGCCGAAGATCGCGGCCTTGAAGAGGTTGTTGCGGGCGACCGCGCGGCCGACCTCGACCGCGTCGTCCTCGCTGACCGCGCCGCGCACCTCGATCGCGATGTCGTGGCTCGCGCCTTCGGCGTCGGCCTGCAGCTGCGCGGCGAGGTCGAGGCAGACCTCGGTGAGCGCCGCGGTGAACACCGTCTCGTCGGGCGCCACGCCGGACGCAGCGCTCGCGAGCAGGGTGACCTGGTCGTTGGTCGACATGCAGCCGTCGGAGTCGAGCCTGTCGAAGCTCACCCGGGTCGCCTGCCGCAGCGCACGATCGAGCGCGGATGCCTCGAGGTCGGCGTCGGTCGTGATGACGACGAGCATCGTGGCGAGCCCGGGGGCGAGCATGCCGGCGCCCTTCGCCATGCCGCCGATGCGCCACCCCGCGCCGTCGACGACGACGGTCTTCGGCGTCGTGTCGGTGGTCATGATGGCCCGTGCCGCGTCGTCGCCGGCTGCCGCATCTACCGAGAGCCGGTTGGCGGCGCTCAGCACGCCCTCTTCGAGGATCTCGCCGTCGAGCTGCTCGCCGATGAGCCCGGTCGAGCAGACGAGCACGTCTCCGGCCGAGACGCCGAGCGCGGCAGCAGCCGCCTCGGCGGTGCGGTGCGTGACCTGGAAGCCCTCGGGCCCGGTGAAGCAGTTGGCGCCGCCCGAGTTGAGCACGACGGCGGACACGAGGCCGTCTCTCGCAGCCTCCTTCGACCAGATGATCGGGTTCGCCTGCGCGCGGTTCGACGTGAACACGACCGCCGCCTGCTGCGAAGGCCCACGGTTGACGACGAGGGCGAGGTCGAGCGCGCCGGTGCGCTTGATGCCGGCGGCGATGCCGGCGGCTTCGAATCCGGCGGGGGCGGTGACGGTCACGGGGCCACTCCGTTCACGGGCAGGCCGGTCGACTCGGTGAGGCCGAGCGCGAGGTTCGCCGACTGGATGGCGGCACCCGCGGTGCCCTTGACGAGGTTGTCGACCGCGGTCACGACGACGACGCGGCCCGCGCGCTCGTCGATCGCGAGTCCCATGAGCGCGGTGTTCGCGCCGAGCACGTCGGCGGTGCGGGGGAACTGCCCTTCGGGGAGGAGCTGCACGAACCGCTCCCCCGCATACGCGTCCTCCCAGGCGGCGCGCACCGCCGAGGCATCCGTACCGGGCATGATGCGGGCCGTCGAGGTCGCGAGGATTCCACGTGACATGGGCACGATGACGGGGGTGAACGAGAGCGTCGGCTCGGCGGCGCCCGCCCACCGGAGGGCCTGCTGCACCTCGGGGATGTGCCGGTGGACCCCGCCGACCGAGTACGGGTTCGCCGAGCCCAGGATCTCGGCTGCGAGCAGGTGCGCCTTGAGGCTCTTGCCGGCCCCCGACGGGCCGACCGCGAGCACCGACACGAGGTCGCGGTCTTCGACGACCCCGGCGCGGATGCCGGGAGCGAGCGAGAGGGCGACCGTCGAGGCGTTGCACCCCGGGGCGGCGATGCGCTTCGCCTTCGCGAGGCGGTCGCGCTGCGTGCCGGTGAGACGCGGCAGCTCGGGCACGCCGTACTCCCACGCGGGGTGGAATTCGCCGCCGTAGAACTCGGCCCAGTCGGTCGCCGACTCGAGCCGGTGGTCGGCGCCGCAGTCGATCACGAGCGTGTCGGGCGAGAGCTCTGCCGCGATCGCGCCCGACGCGCCGTGCGGCAGCGCGAGGAAGACGACGTCATGGCCGGCGAGCGTCTCGGCCGTCGTCTCCTTGAGCGTCAGGTGCGTGTAGGTGCGCAGGTGCGGCTGCACCGCGGCGAGCGACTGGCCGGCGTTCGAGTGGGCGGTCACGGTGCGGACCTGGAGCTCGGGATGATCGGCCAGGAGGCGAAGGATCTCTCCCCCGGCATAGCCGGACGCGCCGGAGACGGCGACGGAGTACGTCATGGAATCCACCTTAGGGTCTGTGCGGTCGGGGCGATGTTCCGGCGACGCCCCGCGACAGCCCGCTAGGCCGTCGCAGGGGTCGCCGAGATTCGGCGCCCGCCACGGCGTCGGCTGCGCACGACCTCGACACGCGCGTGGCGTGAGGCGGCGAACCGGGTGATGGACATGCTCCGACCCTATCGAGGCGACGACGGCGCCTGCAAACCGGGCGTCGCCGGATGTCGCGCGGTGACGTCGCCCGCGGGGCGGGGTGTGCCGCGTGCGCGTGCACAACGAGCGAGCACGACGAGCGAGAGTGCAGTCGCGGCCCCATTTCGGGCGACGACCGCACTCTCGATGACCCGGTGGTCAGGGATGCACGGGCGCGCTCCGCCTAGTCGCGGATCACGGCTCCGGTGCGCTCGCCCGCGAGCGACGCCCCTGCGAGCTTCGCGGCGCTCGCCTCGGCCGCCGTCAGGGTGCGGTCGGCCGCTCGGAAGCGCAGGGCGAACGTGAGGCTCTTCGACCCCTCGGTCACGCCCTGGCCACGGTAGTCGTCGACGAGCTCGAGGTGCTCGAGCAGCTCGCCCGCCCCCTCGCGCACGGCCGCGGCGACCTCGGCCGCCGGCACCTCGGCGCCCACGACGAGCGACAGGTCCTGCGTCGCTGCGGGGAGGGTGCCGATCGAGGACGCCTCGACCGCGGGGTCGGCGGCCGCGATGATCGCGTCGAGGTCGAGTTCGACGACCGCGACGACGCGCGGCAGGTCGTCGGCCTCGGCGAGCGCGGGCAGGAGTTCGCCGGCGAAGCCGACGGGGCGACCGCCCACCCGCAGTTCCGCCGTGCGGCCGGGGTGGAGCGCGTGGTGCGAACCCTGCACGATCTCGAGCTCGGCCCCCGTCGCGAGCGCGACCCGCCGCGCCGCGTCGAGGGCGTCGGCCACGCCGTACGGCTCGGCCGCGACGCCCGGCTGCTTGGCGACCCGGTCGCCGACGAGGAGCACGCCGAGGTGGCGCGGCTGCGGCGGGATGCCCGCGTCGAGCGCGGCGAGCGTCTCGTCGCCGGGCTTGGCGTCGCCGGCCGGCAGCTCGGCCGTCCCGTAGACGTGACCGGGCTCGGGGAGGAACACGATGCCGATCTCGAAGAGGTCGAGGTCGAGCAGCCCGCGCGAGCGGTTGCGCTTGGCCGCGGCGATGAGCCCCGGAAGCAGCGATCGGCGCAGGAACGGCGTCGACTGGTCGAGTGCGTTCGCGAGGCGCACCGACGCGACCGGCTCGCCGTCGACACTGCCGAAGGTGCGGTTCTCGTCGTCGGTCGCGAACGGGAACGAGAGCACCTCGACCGAACCCGCCGCGGCGAGCGCATCGGCCGTCTGGCGGCGGAGCCGCTGCGATCGGGTGAGCCCCCGGCCGGGCGGCGCGACGGGCAGCACCGACGGGATGCGGTGATAGCCCACGAGCCGGGCGACCTCCTCGGCGAGCTCCTCGCGGCCCGTGAGGTCGGGCCGCCATGCCGGCGGAACGACCGAGTAGCCGCCCTCGACGCGCGTGAGCACGCCGCCGATCTCGGCGAGCGCGTCGTGCACCTCGTCGTTCGTGTACTCGACGCCGATGACGCGCGAGACGAAGCCGTCGGGGAGGTCGATCGCCTCCCGGTCGGTCGTCGTCTGGATGAGCGAACCTCCCGCGTCGGCCGTGCCGCCCGCGAGGTCGACCATGAGCTGGGCGACGCGTGCGACGGCGACGGCGCCGATCGTCGGGTCGATGCCGCGCTCGTAGCGCTTCGCGGCCTCGCTCGGAAGCTTGTGCCGGCGCGCCGTGCGGGCGATCGACACCGGGTCCCAGTGGGCGGCCTCGATGAGCACGTTCTGCGTCGTGTCGCTCATCTCGGTCTCGGCGCCGCCCATGACCCCCGCGAGGCCGATCGGGCCCCGGTCGTCGGTGACGACGATGTCTTCGGCGTGCAGGGTGCGCTGCTTGCCGTCGAGCGTCGTGAACGGCTCGCCCGGCTCGGCACGGCGCACGACGATGCCGCCGCGCAGCGTGTCGAGGTCGTAGCCGTGGATCGGCTGGCCGAGTTCGAGCATCACGTAGTTCGTGATGTCGACGAGCACCGACAGCGACCGGATGCCGGCGAGCTTCAGCCGCGCGATCATCCACGCGGGCGTCGGGCGCGAGGCGTCGACACCGCGCACGATGCGCGTCGCGAAGGCGCTCGACGCGACCTTGCCTCGGATCGGCGCTCGGTCGTCGATGACGACGGGGAAGCCGTCGGCCGAGGCATCGGTCGCCGGGGTCAGCTCGACCGGATCGCGGAACACCGCACCCGTCGCGTGCGCGTACTCCCGGGCGACGCCGCGGATCGAGAACGCGTAGCCGCGATCGGGCGTGACGTTGATCTCGATCGCCGCGTCGTCGAGGCCGAGCAGCGCGATCGCGTCGGAGCCGACGGGCGCGTCGATACCGAGGGTCGACAGGCGCAGGATGCCGTCGTGGTCGTCGCCGAGGCCGAGTTCACGGGCCGAGGCGATCATGCCGTCGGAAACGTGACCGTACGTCTTGCGGGCAGCGATCGGGAACGGGCCGGGCAGCACGGCGCCGGGCAGCGTCACAACGACCCGGTCGCCGGGGAAGAAGTTGCGGGCACCGCAGACGATGCCGCGCACCCCGCCGTTCGCCTCGCCGACGTCGACCTGGCACCACCGGATCGTCTTGCCGTTGGACTGCGGCTCCTCGACGAACTCGAGCACCTCGCCCACGACGATCGGGCCCTCGAGCTCGAACGTGTGCACGTCTTCTTCTTCGAGGCCGACCTTCACGAGGGCGGCATGCACGTCTTCGGGCGTCGTTCCCGGGACGAGCTCGACGTATTCGGCGAGCCAGCTGAGAGGTACTCGCATCGTTAGACCACCATTCCGAACTGCTGGGAGATATCACCGTTTGAGAGGGCTGCGCCGGTCATCGTCAGACCACCATTCCGAACTGCTGGGAGAAGCGGACGTCTCCCTCGACCATTTCGCGCATGTCCTGCACGTCGTTGCGGAGCATCAGTCCGCGCTCGATGCCCATGCCGAACGCGAAGCCCGTGTAGACCTCGGGGTCGATGCCCGCCGCCCTCAGCACGTTGGGGTGCATCATGCCGCAGCCGCCCCACTCGATCCAGCGCGCGCCGCCCTTGAACGTCGGGTGCCAGAAGTCGAGCTCGGCGCTCGGCTCGGTGAACGGGAAGAAGCTCGGCCGGAGGCGGATCTTCGCCTCCTCGCCGAAGATCGACTTCACGAAGTGATCGAGCGTGCCCTTGAGGTGCGCCATCGTCAGGCCCTTGTCGACCGCCACGCCCTCGAACTGCATGAACACGGGCAGATGGGTCGCATCGAACTCGTCGGTGCGATACACGCGGCCCGGCGCGAGCACGTAGAGCGGCAGGTCGCGCTCGAGCATCGAGCGGATCTGCACGGGGCTCGTGTGGGTGCGCATGACGAGGTGGGCTTCGGGCGGGTCGACGAAGAACGTGTCCTGCATCGCGCGCGCGGGGTGGTCGGCGTCGAAGTTCAGCGCGTCGAAGTTGAACCACTCGCTCTCGACCTCGGGGCCCTCCGCGATCTCCCAGCCCATGCCGGTGAAGACGTCGCACACCCGGTCCTGCAGCAGGGCGAGGGGATGCCTCGCGCCCGCGTTGAACCGCGAGGGCAGTGCCGTGACGTCGACGGCCTCGGCGACGAGTCGCGCGGCCGCCTCGGCCTCGACGATCTCGGCCTCGCGGGCGGCGAACGCCTGGCCTACCCGGCCGCGCGCGCCGCCCACGAGCTTGCCGAGTGCGGCCTTCTGCTCGTTGGGCACGTTGCGGAGCTCGGCGTTCAGCAGCGCGAGCGGCGACTTGTCGCCGGTGTGCTCGGTGCGAACGGTCTTCAGCGCGGCGGAGTCGCCGGCGGACGCGATGGCCGCGAGGGCCGCGTCGACGGCGGACTGGACCGCGGACTCGGTGATTTCGAGGGGCTCTGGCACGAGAACCGAGTCTACCGGCGCGGCGGTACCGTGCGTGGCGCGCCACCTCGTGGCCGACGCCGCGTCGAGGCTCGTCGCATTTCAGCCCCGGAGGCCGCCACCTGTCCCTTCGCTGCCGCCGATCGAGTCCAGGCCGGCCTGCACGGCGACCGCCCGGGTCGTGGTGATGTTCTCGTCGAGCAGGTCGACGGTGATCACGGTGCGGTGCGTGCGTCGGAGCCGGCGCTCGACCCGGTAGGCGATGTAGGAGAGGATCAGGCAGAGCAGGATGTAGATCGTGCCGACGATGATCGTCGCCGGGACGATCGGCGAGCCGTAGGTCGACTGCGAGCCGATGTAGCGCGCGTAGAAGAGCAGTTCCTCGTACGTGATGATGTAGCCGAGTGCGGTGTCCTTCAGCGTGACGACGAGCTGGGCGATGATCACGGGCATCATCGCGCGGATGGCCTGTGGCAGCAGGATGAGTCGCATCACGCCGGCCTTGCGCAGGCCGATCGCGTACCCGGCCTCTGACTGGCCCTTCGGCAGCGACTCCACACCGGCGCGGATGACCTCGGCGAGCACGGAGCCGTTGTACGCGATGAGGGCGATGACCACCGCCCAGTACGGGTCCATCTTCACGCCGATGACCGGCAGCCCGTAGTAGAGCAGGAACATGAAGACGAGCACGGGAACGGCGCGGAGCACCTCGACGACCGCACCCACCGGGCGTCGGAGCCACGCGTGGTCGGAGAGCCGGCCGATCGCGAGGACGAATCCGACGATGAGTGCGCCCACCGCGGCCGCGCCGAACGCGGCGAGCGTGTTCAGGGTCGCGATGCCGATCTGGACCCATACGTTCGTGTAGGTGAATGCGCTCCACTTCTCGGCCGTGAACTGCCCCGTCGCCCAGAGCCGCCACAGGATGAAGCCGAGGATCGCCAGCACCACGACGACGGTGATGACGCCGAGGATGCGGTTGCGGGCGATCGCCCGGGGGCCGGGCACATCGTAGAGGACGCTGGTCATCGGGCCACCTTCCAACGGCGCTCGAATGTCTGCTGCGCCCATGACAGCAGCAGCACGAGGGCGACGAAGATCGCCATCACCCAGAGGATCGCGACGAACTGGTTCTCGCCGCGCTCGCTGAGGTAGGCGCGGACCGACCCGAGGTTGGCGATCGAGAACCCGGCGGCGACGGTCGTGTTCTTGAGCAGCGCGATGAAGACGCTCATCATCGGCGGGATCACGGAGCGGAAAGCCTGCGGCAGCACGACGAACCGCATGACCTGTCCGAACGTCAGCCCGATCGCACGTGCCGCCTCGGCCTGGCCGACCGGAACGGTGTTGATGCCGGAGCGGATCGTCTCGGCCACGTAGGTGGCGGTGTAGATGCCGAGCGCACAGATCGCGAGGGTGATCGAAACCGCACCGGTGAGCCGCAGCCCCAGCAGCGGCGGCAGGGCGAAGGCGAAGGCGAAGAAGACGAGCGTCAGCGGGGTGTTGCGCACGGTGTTCACGTAGAAGGCACCGACTCCGCGTGCGATCGGGATCGGCGACACGCGCATCGCACCGACGATGGTGCCCAGGATGAGCGCGAGGGTTCCCCCCGCGAAGAACAGCAGGAGCGTGCCGACGATCATCTCGCCCCAGAGGTCGAGATTGTCGGTGATGATGCCCATCGTGCTCCCTTCAGTGCGGGTCGGACGCTTCGGTTGCGGTGCCGGGAACGGGGCGGGGGCGCTCTGCGACCCCGCCCCGGGTGATCAACTCGTCGGGTCGACCTCGGGCTGCTCGCCCGAGATGCCGGCCGGCGCGAGGTTCTCGTCGAACAGCGCCTGCCAGACGTCGTTGCCGTCGGTGAACAGCGCGTTGATGTGCTCCTGCAGTGCCGCGTCGCCCTTCTGGAGGCCGACGCCGTAGCGCTCCTCGCTGAACGGCTCGCCCGCGATCTTCAGCGCGTCGGGGTCCTGCGCGACGTAGCCCGCGAGGATCGCCTCGTCGGTCGTGATCGCGTCGACCGCGCTGGCCTTCAGCTGCTCGACGCACTGCGAGTACGTGTCGTACTCGACCGTGTCGCCGGGGTTGTACTCGTCGCGGATGCGCTGCAGCGGCGTCGAACCCGTCACCGAGCAGACGATCTTGCCCTCGAGGTCGTCGGGGCCGTTGATGTCCTCGTTGTCGGCGGCGACGAGCAGGCCCTGGCCGGTGATGAAGTACGGGCCGGCGAAGTCGATCTGCTCCTTGCGCTTGTCGGTGATCGAGTACGTGCCGACGTAGTAGTCGATGTCGCCGTTCACGAGCGCCTGCTCGCGGTTCGCCGACGGGATGGTCTGGTACTCGATCTGGTCTTCGTCGAAGCCGAGCGAGGCCGCGATCCACTGGGCGATGCCGATGTCGAATCCGCTGCGCTCACCGGACGCGGCGTCTTCGTAGCCGAGGCCCGGCTGGTCGTTCTTCACGCCGATGACGACCTTGCCGCGGTCGGTCATGGCGTCGAACGTGGGGCTGCCCTCGAGCTGCACATCGGTGGCCACCTCCCACAGTGCGGTGTCGCCGCCGGCATCGTCCGTCGCACCGTCGGTGCCGGAGTCGCCCGGGCTGCCACTGTTGCACGCACTGAGTGCGAGCGCCGCGACGGCGATGCCCGCCAGCGCACCGGCGATTCGTGTTGTCCTGCGCATCTTTGTCCTCCTGGTGTCGAATCCGGTACGGTCGCCGCGCCGAGCGCGGACGTCTAGTGGGTGATGAGCTTGGAGAGGAAGTCCTTCGCACGGGCGCTCTGCGCATTCGTGAAGAACTCCTCGGGCGTCGACTCCTCGACGATCTGCCCGTCGGCCATGAACACGACGCGGTCGGCCGCCTTGCGCGCGAACCCCATCTCGTGCGTGACGACGACCATGGTCATGCCGTCTTGCGCGAGGCCGACCATGACGTCGAGCACCTCGTTGATCATCTCGGGGTCGAGGGCGCTCGTCGGCTCGTCGAAGAGCATGACCTTCGGATTCATCGCCAGGGCGCGGGCGATCGCCACGCGCTGCTGCTGCCCGCCCGAGAGCTGCGCCGGCAGCTTGTCGGCCTGCTCGCCGACACCGACGCGATCGAGCAGCACCTTCGCCGCCCGCTCGGCATCGGCCTTCGACTGGTGCTTCACCTTGATCGGCCCGAGGGTGACGTTGTCGAGCACGGTCAGGTGTGCGAAGAGGTTGAACGACTGGAACACCATGCCGACGTCGGCGCGCAGCGCCGCGAGCTCCTTGCCCTCCTGCGGCAGTTCGTCGCCGTCGATGCGGATCGACCCGGTCGTGAACGTCTCGAGGCGGTTGATCGTGCGGCAGAGCGTCGACTTGCCCGACCCCGACGGGCCGATCACGACGACGACTTCGCCCCTGTGCACCGTGAGCGACACGTCCTTCAGGGCGTGGAACTGGCCGTAGTGCTTCTCGACGTGGTCGACGACCACGAGCGGCTCACCGCGCCGCGCCGAGATGTTCGACGTCGGCGGGGACTGATCACTCGGTTGCATACCCCCAAAACTAGGGAGACTTCGGCCCTCGCCACTAGAGCATTCGCGGCGCGTTTACCGATTCGTGACCAGACGGGGCCGGCTCGATGATCAGCTGCGCTGCGCGAAAGCGCTCTCGTAGAGGCACACCGAGGCCGCCGTGGCGAGGTTCATCGACTCCGCGTGCCCGTAGATCGGCACGGTGACGATCCGGTCGGCGAGCGCGAGCTGCTCGTCGGGCAGACCCCGCGCCTCGTTGCCGAAGAGCCAGGCGGTCGGCTTCGCGAGGACGCCGTCGTTGCGTGCTGCGAGCAGGTCTTCGCCCTTGACGTCGGCGGCGAGGACTGTGAGCCCGGCCGCGCGCGCGCGTTCGAGCACGTCGTCGAGGTCGGCGCCGATCGCGACCGGGAGGTGGAAGATCGATCCGGTCGACGAGCGCACGACCTTCGGGTTGTAGAGGTCGACGGCACGGCCCGTCATGATGACCGCGTCGGCGCCGGCGGCGTCGGCCGCGCGCACGATCGTGCCGGCGTTGCCGGGGTCGCGCACCTCTTCGAGGATCGCGATGAGCTTCGGGGACGCCGCGAACACGTCTTTCACTGCGGTCGGGAACTGCCGGCACACGGCGGCGAATCCCTGCGGGGTGACCGTGTCGGCCATCGACGCGAGCACCTCTTCGGTGACGTACTGGGCGGTGAGCCCGGCGCGGACGGCCGCCTCGGCGATCTCGGGGTACCGATCGAGCGCGGTCGGCGTGGCGAAGAGCTCGACGAGGAGCTCGGGACGGAACTCGAGCGCCTCGGCGACGGCCTGCGGTCCCTCGAGCAGGAACAACCCGCTCTCGGCTCTCGCCGCCTTCTTGGCGAGCTTCGCGACAGCGCGGACGCGTGGCGAGCGGGGGTTCTCGAGCATGGTCCCAGTCTATTCAAGGGGATGCCCCGGCTGCGGCATCCCTCGGACGACGAACGGCCCGGCACCTGGGGTGCCGGGCCGTTCGAGACGGAAGGTCGCGCTTACGCGGCGGTCTTCGGGGCCGAGGTGTCGGCAGGCAGCGCCTTCTTCGCGGTCTCGACGAGCGCCGCGAACGTGGCGGGCTCGTTCACCGCGAGCTCGGCGAGGATGCGACGGTCGACCTCGACGCCGGCCAGGCCGAGGCCCTGGATGAGGCGGTTGTAGGTGAGGCCGTTCTGACGCGAGGCCGCGTTGATCCGCTGGATCCACAGGCGACGGAAGTCGCCCTTCTTCTTGCGACGGTCGTTGTACGAGTAGACGAGGGAGTGGGTGACCTGCTCCTTCGCCTTGCGGTAGAGGCGCGACCGCTGACCGCGGTAGCCCTCGGCGCGCTCGAGGATGACCCGACGCTTCTTGTGCGCATTGACAGCGCGCTTCACTCTTGCCATGACTCTGTTTCTTCCTTAGCGGGTCTCGCGGCTCAGCGGCCGAGAAGCTTCTTGATGACCTTGGTGTCGGGCGCCGAGGCGACCTTGTCCTGGTTCAGACGGCGCGTGCGCACCGAGGACTTGCCCTCGAGGTTGTGGCGCATACCGGCCTGCTGCTTCTTGATCTTGCCGGTGCCGGTGATCTTGAAGCGCTTCTTGGACCCGGAGTGGGTCTTCTGCTTCGGCATCTCGTGTTTCTCCTTGGTTCTGCCGTCACGCGGGTGACGGACGGGGTGTTCGGCCTACGCCTCGGTCGGCTCGGCCGTCTGCGAGTCGGACTCGGCCGTGGCTTCCGCCGCCGGCCGGGCCTTCGCCGCAGCACGCTGTGCATTCGCCTCGGCCTTGGCCTCGGACTTGTTCTTCAGGGGCGCGATGACCATGACCATGTTGCGGCCGTCGATCGTGGGGTTGTGCTCGACCGTGCCGAACTCCGCCACGTCTTCCGCGAAGCGCTGGAGGAGGCGGACACCCATCTCGGGACGCGACTGCTCGCGGCCGCGGAAGAGGATCATCGCCTTGACCTTGTCGCCGGCCTTCAGGAAGCCGACGGCGCGCTTCATCTTGGTCTCGTAGTCGTGCTTGTCGATCTTGAGGCGGAACCGGACCTCTTTGAGGATGGTGTTCGCCTGGTTGCGCCGGGCCTCTTTCGCCTTCTGCGCAGCCTCGTACTTGTACTTGCCGTAGTCCATGATCTTGACGACCGGCGGACGCGAGTTCGGTGCGACCTCGACGAGGTCGAGGTCGGCCTCCTGCGCGAGCCGCAGGGCCACCTCGATCTTCACGACGCCGACCTGCTCTCCGCCAGGACCCACGAGGCGGACCTCGGGAACACGGATACGGTCGTTGGTACGCGGATCGCTGATGCGTGTACTCCTCTACTCAAGCTGTTTCATGCGCCGAAGGAGGAGATTCACGTATTCGCGCGGATTCTCACCGCGGCTCATACGGCACCCTGTCTACTTCCACACGTCGATCTCGCGATCGGCGGCGTGGAAGCGGAGTGCAATCGACCCGGTAACCTTGATGAAGCGGTATGCGCGGGTGGGAGGATCTCCACTTTCGTACCGGGGAGAAGCCCCGGAGCCCGAAGTAGTCTAGCAGAGGATGTCTGTGACCTGGAATTCGCCCGCCGACGCGGGTTTCGACGAGTCCACCCCCGAGTCCGAGCGGATCGTCGCCGACGATCACGCGGCCGAACGCGTCGCGTACGACGAGACGGTCGCCGGCGAGGTCGAGGGGGCGACGCGCGACATCGCCGAGGTGCCGGCCGTCGAGATCATCACGACCACGGCGGTCCATCTCATGAGCGCGGCGGCCGTCAAGGTCGGCCTCGCCGACGACCCCGACTCGCAGCTCGACCTCGACGAGGCGCGCAAGCTCATCAACGCCCTCGCCGGGCTCATCACGGCGGGCGCCCCCGAGATCAGCGACATGCACGCGCGGTCGCTCCGCGACGGACTGCGCTCGCTGCAGCTCGCCTTCCGCGAGGCGTCGCCCATCCCCGACGCGATCGGGCAAGGTCCCGGCGAGAAGTGGACCGGCCCGGTCAGCTGACGGACGCCCGAAGCTCGCGCGCGGTCAGCGCTGGCAGCTCGGGCACCAGAAGACGACGCGCTCCTGCGGGTCGGTGACCGAATCCGCTCGTGCTCGACCGAGTTCGCCCCGCTCGATCGTCGTGCGGCAGCGCCGGCAGGGCTCGCCGCCACGGCCGTAGACCCAGAGCCGCTGCCCGCGCCGGTCGACGCCGGTGGTCACCCGCGCACGCCGGTCGCGATTCGCGACGATGAGGCGGCGGCCGAGATCGACGACTCCTGCGGGGTCGGTCACCTCGCCGACCGGGCGGTGGGGGCGGACACCCCGCAGGAAGCACAGCTCGTTGACGTACACGTTGCCGAGCCCGGCCAGGTTGCGCTGGTCGAGCAGGGCGACCGCGACCGGCACCTCGGGGTGCTCGCCGAGGCGACGGACGGCCTCAGCCGTGTGCTGAGGCCGCCAGCCGGGGTCGAGCAGGTCGGGGCCGAGGTGGGCGAGCATCGCGGCGTCTTCCGCACGCGGGACGACCTCGACCTCGCCGAGGTCGAATCCGACGACCTCCGCCTCGGTCGTGGCGAGCACGACACGCGCCCGGTGGGCCGGCTTCGTCCACCGCTCCCCCGACGCGAACACGCGCCACTCGCCCTCCATCTTGAGGTGGGTGCGGATGGTGTGCCCGGGCGTGCGGATGAGCAAGTGCTTGCCGCGGCTCACGACCTCGTCGACGCGCTCGCCCGCCAGGTCGACCGTGGCGTAGCGGGGCACCCGGAAGTCGGTTCGGGCGAACTCGTGCCCCGCGAGCACCGGACGCAGCATCGCGGCGACCTGGAAGACGGAGTCACCTTCGGGCATCGAGTCGCAGTCCCCTCGGCGTCTCCCCGAACCCCGCCGCCCGCAGAGCCGCCCCGAACGGGGTGCCGAGCACGAACGCGCCGTTCACCGACTCCACCGCGATCCGCCGCACCCGCCCCGCCGTGACGAGGCTCGCGACCGACCCCGCGGCGAGCGCGAGGAGCTCGTCGTCCTCGGTGTAGACGAGCACGGTCTTGCCGCCGCGCTCGACATAGGCGACCAGCTCGCCGTCGGCGACCACGACGATCGCACCGGCCTTTCGCGCAGCCCGATGCGAGCTCTCGCCCGGGGGGTCGGGCCACGGCAGCGCAGCGCCGTAGGCGTTCGCCGGGTCGGTCGCGGCGAGTGCGAGCACCCTGGGCGCGTCGGCGTCGCGCGTGTCGAGGTCGGAATGGCTCCGCAGTCGGTCGACGGCCCCCGGCGCTGCGAACTGGGCGGCGCCGAGGCGCTCGACGAAGTACCCACGGCGGGCGCGACCGGATTCCTCGAAGCCGCTGAGGGTCTTGTAGACGAGCGCGAAGCCGCCGACCACGCCCTCTGCGACGGCGGCGCCGCGCGTGACGACGCCGTAGCGGTCGAGCAGCATCTCACCGAGCGCGTGGGCGCGGCGGGTGGGGTCGGAATCGGCCACCGGCAGGATCGACCATCGACCGGCGACCGACGGCGGGCCGGTGCGACTCGGCATCGTCGCCCGCGGGAGGGACCGGCCCCGCAGCATCCGCGCCCTGGGTACCGGTCGCGATGCCTTGTGCGCGCTGCGCCCGCCGCTCGTGAGCGCCCGCACGGGCGAGAAGGTGTCGTTCGTGACGAGACCCGCCCAGACGAGGCCCCAGAGCGCCTCGACGAGGGCGCCGTCGTCGACGGGGGCCTCGCCGAACTCGGACGGCACGGTGCCGAAGGCGCCGACGGCGTCGGCGAGCTGACGGAAGAAGAACGCGCCGCCCGACCCGAGTGCGACCAGCACCTCGCGCTGGAGCGGCGTGAGGTCGGTGTCGATCGGCGGGGCCAGCGTGAGCGGTGCCGTCTCGGCCGAGTGCAGGGTGATCCAGCCGTCGTCGCCGGCGAGTTCTCCGGCGCCGGCCCACAGCACCTCCCCGCTCGCCATGAGCTCGTCGAGCATGGCGGGGCTGTAGTCGGCGACACGCGACGGCAGGACGAGCGACTCCCAGGCCGAGGCGGGCAGGCGCACCCCCTCGAGCTGTTCGATCGTGCTCGCGACCCCGTCGATGCCCCTCAACCCGCCGCCGACCTGCTGCCATGCCGGCACGAACCGCGCGAGGGCGCGCTGGGGCACCGGCTCGATCTCGTGCCGGAGGGCCGCGAGCGAGCGCCGACGGAGCCGCCGCAGCACCTCGGCGTCGCACCACTCGGTCGACGTGCCGTGGGGGCGGAACTCGCCCTCGACGACCCTCCGTTCGTCGGCCAGTCGGCGTAGCGCGGCCCGTGCCACCGCCACCCCGATTCCGAACCGGTCGGCGACCTCGTCGACGGCGAACGGTCCGTGGGTGCGGGCGTACCGGCTGATGAGGTCGCCCATCGGGTCGGCCACGTGCTCGCCGAACGCGACGGCCACGCCCGGTGGCACCGGAACGCCGAGGGCGTCGCGGAGGCGGCCCACGTCTTCGACGGCGGCGAGGCGCTCGCGACCGGCGAACCCGACGCGCACGGCTCGCCGCGCCGCGACGAGCTCGGCCACGGCCGACGCCGGGTCGGTCGACTCATCGACTCGCACGGCGATCTCGTCGTCGGTGAGCGGGCCGAGCGCCATCAACAGGTCGGCGACGCCCTCCGTGCCCCGAGCACGGCGCTCGGGATCGAGGCGTTGGAGCTCGCGCTCGGTCTGCTCGATGACGCCGGGGTCGAGGAGCTCGCGCAGCTCGACCCGGCCGAGCAGCTCGCCGAGCAGCGACTGGTCGATCGCGAGGGCCGCGGCGCGGCGCTCGGCGAGCGGCGAGTCGCCCTCGTACATGAACGCGCCGACGTAGCCGAACAGCAGCGTGCTCGCGAACGGGCTCGGCGACTCGGTCGTGGTCTCGACGAGGCGCACCCGGCGCGCGGCGAGGTCGGCGGCGATCTCGACGAGGCCCGGCACGTCGTAGACGTCTTGCAGCACTTCGCGCACCGTCTCGAGGATGATCGGGAAGGTCGGGAACGCGCTCGCGACCTCGAGCAGCTGCGCCGCCTTCTGCCGCTGCTGCCAGAGCGGTGACCGGCGCCCGGGCTGGTAGTGAGGCAGCAGCAGGGCGCGCGCCGCGCACTCGCGGAATCGACTCGCGAACAGCGCCGAACCGCCGACCTCGTCGGTGACGAGCTGCTCGAGCTCGGCCGCCTCGAAGCGGAAGAGGTCGGCGCCGGGCGGCTCGTCGCCCGTGTCGGGGATGCGCACGATGATGCCGTCGTCGGCCGCGACCGCGGCGCCGTCGACCCCGTGCCGCTCGCGCACCCGCGCCGCGACGGCGAGCGCCCACGGCGCGTGCACGGGCATGCCGAACGGCGAGTGCAGGATGACGCGCCAGTCGCCCAGCTCGTCGCGGGTGCGCTCGACCACGAGGGTGCGATCGCTCGGCACCGCCCCCGTGGCGCGCGCCTGGTCGGCGAGGAAGGCGATGAGGTTCGTGGTGGCGTTCTCGTCGAGCCCGGAGGCCGCGATGCGCGAGCGAGCCTCGGGCTCGGTCGCCGTCGACACCTCGCGCATGAACGCTCCGAGCGCGCGGCCGAGCTCGACGGGCCGCCCGAGCCCGTCGCCCTTCCAGAAGGGGACGCGGCCCGGCTGGCCGAAGGCCGGCACGACGTTGACGCGGTCGAACGTGATCTCCTGGATGCGCCAGCTCGTCGCGCCCAGCGCGAAGACGTCGCCGACGCGCGACTCGTAGACCATCTCCTCGTCGAGCTCGCCGACGCGGCGGCCGGTGGTCTCGTCGCCGCCGACGAGGAAGACGCCGAACATGCCCCGGTCGGGGATGGTGCCGCCGCTCGTGACGGCGAGCCGCTGCGCCCCGGGGCGCCCGGTCACGACGCCGGCCTCGCGGTCCCAGACGACGCGCGGCCGGAGCTCGCCGAAGCGGTCCGACGGATATCGGCCCGCGAGGAGGTCGAGCGTCGCCTCGTAGGCCGAGCGCGGCAGCGTCGCGAACGGGGCCGCGCGGCGCACGGTCGCGAACCAGCCCTCGACGTCGAGTTCGTCGACGGCTGCGGCCGCGATCGTCTGCTGGGCGAGGATGTCGAGCGGGTTCGCCGGCACCCGCATGGTCTCGATGAGCCCACCGAGCATGCGTTCGGCCGCGACCGCCGTGTGCACGAGGTCGGCTCGGTGCTTGGGGAACATGACGCCGCGCGACACCTCGCCGACCTGGTGCCCCGCGCGCCCCAGCCGCTGGAGCCCGCTCGCGACGGAGGGCGGCGCCTCGACCTGCACGACGAGGTCGACCGCGCCCATGTCGATGCCGAGCTCGAGGCTCGAGGTCGCCACGACGCAGCGCAGCCGCCCCGACTTCAGGTCGTCTTCGATGTCGGCGCGCTGCTCTTTGCTGACCGAGCCATGATGGGCGCGGGCGATGACGGCCGGCGCACCGACGGTCTGGCCCGACTGCGCCATGAGTGCCGCCGGGGGCCCGGCCGCGGCCGCCGCGGTGACGAGCTCGGCGCGTTCGAGCTCGTCGAGGTGCAGTTCGTTCAGGCGGGCGGTGAGCCGCTCGGCCAACCGCCTCGAGTTCGCGAAGACGATCGAGGAGCGGTGCTCGAGCACGCGATCGAGGATCGCCTGTTCGACGTGCGGCCAGATCGAGCCCGTCGCATCGTCGTTCGCGGGCAGTTGCGCCATGTCTTCGACGGGCACGACCACGCGCAGGTCGAATCGCTTGTCGGCCGGCGGCGCGACGACCTCGACCGGTGCGCTCGCGCAGAGGAACCGGGCCACCTCTTCGACGGGCCGCACGGTCGCCGAGAGCCCGATGCGCTGGGCCGGACGCTCGAGCAGCGCGTCGAGGCGCTCAAGCGACAGTGCGAGGTGCGCACCGCGCTTCGTGCCGGCGACCGCGTGGATCTCGTCGACGATGACGGTCTCGATCGAGCGCAACGTCTCACGCGCCTGCGAGGTCAGCATGAGGAAGAGCGACTCGGGCGTCGTGATGAGGATGTCGGGCGGCGTGCGCAGCAGCGCCCGACGCTCGTTCGCGGGCGTGTCGCCCGAGCGCACCCCGACGCTCACGCTCGGCGGCGTGGCGCCGAGGCGCTCGGCGACGCGGGCGATGCCGGTGAGCGGCGCGCGGAGGTTGCGCTCGACGTCGACGCCGAGCGCCTTGAGCGGCGACAGGTAGAGCACCCGGGTACCGGGCTCGGCTGCGGGCTCGGTCGTGAGCCGGTCGATCGCCGAGAGGAACGCCGACAGGGTCTTGCCCGATCCGGTGGGAGCGACGACGAGCGCGTGGGCGCCGCCCCCGATCGCCCGCCAGGCGCCCTGCTGCACCGCGGTGGGCGCGCGGAACGCCTCGGCGAACCACGTGCGCGTCGCCTCCGAGAAGGCCGCAAGCGCATCGGTCATGGCTCCATTCAATCCGATGCCGCCGACAACCGTTCTCAGCGCGGGTCTGCGGCGAGGGCGCGGGCGACGGCGGCGACCGTGCGATCGGCCTCGGTGGCGTCGGTCGCCCAGTTGCTCACCGAGAACCGCACGACCGCGCGATCGCGCCACCGCGACGTCATCGCGAGCACCTCACCCTCCTCCCAGAGCCGGGACGAGAGCGCCTCCGTCGCCGCATCGTCGGCGAGCGCGAGGCACACCTGGGTGAAGACGACGTCGTTCAGCACCTCCACGCCTGGCAGGCGAGCGACGCCGACGGCGATCCGCTTCGCGGAGTCGACGAGCCGTTCGACGAGCTCGGAGACGCCCTCGCGCCCGAGGGCGCGCAGCACCGCCCACGTCGGAACGCCGCGAGCACGCCGCGAAAGCTCCGGCACCCGCTCGTGCGGGTCGGCGACGGCGTCGCTCGCCTGCAGGTAGCTCGCATGCATGCTCAGCGCCCGCTGCATCGCGTGCTCGTCGCGCACGATCGCGATGCCGCAGTCGTACGGCACGCTGAGCGTCTTGTGCGCATCGGTCGACCACGAGTCGGCCGCCTCGTACCCCGCGACGAGGTGCCGCAGGCGCGGGCTGGCTCCCGCCCACAGCCCGAAGGCGCCGTCGACGTGCACCCAGGCGCCGGCCTCGTGCGCGACCTCGATCGCCCGGGCGAAGTCGTCGAACGATCCGGAATGGATGTTGCCCGCCTGGAGGACGACGATCGCCGGATCGGGATCGGCGGCGAGCACCGCTCCGAGCGCGCCGACGTCGATGCGCCCCTCGTCGTCCGCGGCGGCGACGACCGGTGCCCCGAGGCCGAGGTAGCGCCCGGCGAGGTCGACCGTACCGTGCCGTTCGGCGCCCACGACGAAGCGCACGCGCGGCGCTCCGAAGACGCCGTCCTGCGCCGCATCCCAGCCGGCCCTCCGCAGGAGTTCGTCGCGACCGGTCGCGAGCCCGACGAAATGCGCCATCGTGGCCCCGGTGGTGAAGCCGACCGCCGACCCGGCGGGCAGGCCGAGCAGATCGACGATCCACTCCCCTGCGAGCTCCTCGACCGCGGCGACGCCGGGCGTCGCGAACCGCAGCCCGGTGTTCTGGTCCCACGCCGAGACGAGCCAGTCGGCGGCGAGGGCGACCGGTTGCACCCCGCCCATCACCCAACCGAAGAAGCGCGGCGAGCCGATGCCGAGCAGTCCCGGTTCGACGCCGTCGGCCAACCGCTCGACCACCTGTGCTGCCGGTTCACCGCGGCTCGGCAGCGCCCGACCCAGCCGTTCCTTCGCTGCATCGGCATCGATCTCGGGCGGGATCGGACGTTCGGCGACGCCGTCGAGCCAGCGTCTCGCCCGGTCGGACGCGATCTCCAGCGGTCGGTCGTATTCGGGTCGCCGCGCTCCGGCGGCCGACGGTCGCTCGGCCATGTTCCACCTGACTCCCGCGCACACGTGCGCGTTCCAGATGATGCTCCGCGATGCTCCCGCGGTCAATGCCCAGTTCGGGCGGGATCGCGCACGGCTGAGGCGGCACTGCCTGCTTCCGCACGCTCAGGCGTCGCGACGACCGCCGACGAGTCGCACGGCGAGCGAGTCGACCCCGGTCGCGATCGCGTCGTCCTCCGCCCAGCGCCGCGCGAGCCGAGCAGTCGTGGCATCGAGCTCCTCACGGGTGAGTCCGTCGACGAGCCGCAGCGTCACGACGAGCTCGGGCCCGGCGAGCCGCGCGAGCGGGTCGCCTGCGGCGAGGTCGACGCCGAGCACGGCGAGCTCGCTGCCGATCGAGCGCTCGAACGCCCGGCGCACGGCCTCGTCGTCGAAGGGCGGCGTCCACGGCTTCTGCTGGGCGACCGCCCACACGGCGGGTCGGCGCAGCACGAACTCGCCCGGCGATGCCGGGTCGAGCACGACGAGCTCGGTGCCGTCGTCGGCCGCGGCGAGCGCCACCCGGACGCCGTCGGCGGGCACAGGACGGGCGACCGGGCTCCAGGCGCGCATCGTGTCCACCGACGAGAACACCGGCAGCACGCGACGCCCGTCGGGCCCGTCGACCGTCACGATCGAGAGTTCCTGGCTCTTGTCGACGGCGTGGCCGTGCGCGCCGGTCTCCGCTCCCCCGTCGCCGAGCTCGGCGAGCAGCGGGATCAGCAGCCTCGAGGCGCCGAACGCGGCGACGACACCGGCCTGTGAGCCGTCTCCGTCGTGGAATGCACGCAGCGCGGCACCGAGGGCGGCCGGGATCGAGCCGTCGTCGCCCGCGTGCGGGTTCTCGTCGAACGCCCGGCCCGCCCACGGTACCCCCGCAGAATCCGCGAGATGCGCGGGAAGCGGCCTCGCGGTGCCGCCGGGCGTCGTGCCCGAGGCATCCTCGTCGTCCGCAGCGTTGCCGAGATCAGCGGTCATGCGCGCCGGCTCAGTTGCTCGCGACGTCGAGGGCCTCGGCGAGCGTGAAGGCGCCGGCGTACAGGGCCTTGCCGACGATCGCGCCCTCGAGGCCGAGCGGCACGAGCTCGCGCAGCGTGGCGAGGTCGTCGAGGCTCGAGATGCCGCCGGAGGCGACGACGGGGCGGTGCGTGCGGTCCATCACCTGGCGCAGGAGCTCGACGTTCGGGCCCTGCAGCGTGCCGTCCTTCGTGACGTCGGTCACGACGTAGCGCGCGGCACCCGCCTCTTCGAGCCGGTCCATGACCTGCCACAGGTCGCCGCCGTCCTTCGTCCAGCCGCGGGCGGCGAGCGTCGTCCCGCGCACGTCGAGGCCGACGGCGATGGCCTCGCCGTACTGGGCGATGACCGAGGCGGCCCACTCGGGGTTCTCGAGGGCTGCGGTGCCGAGGTTGATGCGCTTGGCGCCGATCTCGAGGGCGTGCTCGAGCGACTCGTCGTCGCGGATCCCGCCCGACAGCTCGACGTTCACGCCGCGCACCTGGCGGATGACCTTCTTCAGGATGCCGCCGTTCGAACCCCGGCCGAACGCCGCGTCGAGGTCGACGAGGTGGATCCACTCGGCGCCCTGGTCGGCCCAGTCCACGGCCGCGTCGACCGGATCGCCGTAGCTCGTCTCGGTGCCGGCCTCGCCCTTCGTCAGGCGGACGGCCTTGCCGCCCGCGACGTCGACGGCCGGCAGCAGCACGAGGCCGGGGGTCTTGTTGAACTCACTCATCACTACTGTCCTCGATCGCGATACGCCGTCGGCCGTGTTTCACCCGGCGCAGTGACGGCCGGCACAGTCACAGGATCATAGTCGCCCGCGCCGCGCGCGACGTGTCGCATGACGGTCGGATGACTCAGGCGAGTGCGCCGAGCCAGTTCGAGAGCAGCTGGATGCCCGCGTCCGACGACTTCTCTGGGTGGAACTGCGTCGCCGACAGCGGACCGTTCTCGACCGCGGCGAGGAAGCGCCCGCCGTGCTCGGCCCAGGTCAGCTTCGGCTGCGGGAACGGCGGCATCACGTCGAGGTGCCACGACTGCGCCGCGAACGAATGCACGAAGTAGAAGCGCTCGTCTTCGATGCCGTCGAACAGCACCGAGCCCGCGTCGGGCACGACGGTGTTCCAGCCCATGTGCGGCAGCACCTCGGCCGGAAGCTCGGTGACGGCCCCGGGCCACTCTCCGAGCCCCTCGGTGTCGACGCCGCGTTCGACGCCGTGCTCGAAGAGCACCTGCATGCCGACGCAGATGCCGAGCACGTGCCGGCCGCCGGCGAGGCGCCGGTCGATGATCTCGTCGCCGCGCACCGCGCGGAGCTGGTCCATGACGGCCTTGAACGCGCCCACGCCGGGCACGACGAGGCCGTCGGCCTCCATCGCCGCTGCACGTGAGGCCGTGACCTCGACCTCCGCGCCAGCGCGTTCGAGCGCCTTCGCGGCCGAGTGCACGTTGCCCGACCCGTAGTCGAGCACCACGACGCGCCGGTTGCGGCTCACAGCGCACCCTTGGTCGACGGGATGCCGCTGACGAGCGGGTCGAGCGCCTTCGCCTGCCGGAATGCGCGCGCGAAGGCCTTGAACTCGGCCTCGGCGATGTGGTGCGGGTCGCGCCCGCCGAGCACCGTGACGTGCACGGTGAGCCCGGCGTTGAAGGCGATCGCCTCGAAGACGTGCCGCACCATCGAGCCCGTGAAGTGACCGCCGATGAGGTGGAACTCGAAGCCCTCCGGCTCACCGGTGTGCACGAGGAACGGCCGCCCCGAGATGTCGACGACCGCCTGCGCGAGCGCCTCGTCGAGCGGCACGAGCGCGTCGCCGTAGCGCGAGATGCCGCGCTTGTCGCCGAGCGCCTCGCGGATCGCCTGCCCCAGCACGATGCCGGTGTCTTCGACGGTGTGATGCACGTCGATGTGAAGGTCTCCCGACGCGCGCACGGTGAGGTCGGTGAGCGAGTGCTTCGCGAACGCGGTGAGCAGGTGGTCGTAGAACGGCACGCCGGTCTCGATGTCGCTCGAGCCCGAGCCGTCGAGGTCGATCGACAGGTCGATGCTCGATTCGCTCGTCTCGCGCTGCACGCGCGCGGTGCGCGATCGGGGCTGGGCGGTCATGACTCGATCCTATTCTCGGTGGCGCCACCGGCCGCGCTGCTCGTCGCGACGGCCGCCGGCCCGAACACGGCGACCGCCTCGAGGAAGGCGGTGGTCTCGGCCTCGGTGCCCGCAGTCACGCGCAGGTGCCCGGGGATGCCGAGCTCCCTGATGAGGATGCCTCGCGCGAGCAGCCCCTCGAACACGGCGTGCGGGTCGTCGACCCCGCCGAACAGCACGAAGTTCGATCCGCTGCGGTGCGGGGCGAAGCCGAGTCGCGCGAGCTCGGTCGTGATGCGCTCGCGCTGGCGGCGGATGTCGTCGACCATCGCCAGCATCTCGTCGGCATGGGCGAGCGCGCCGAGCGCGGCGGCCTGGGTGAGCGCGGAGAGGTGGTACGGCAGGCGCACGAGCCGCAGGGCATCGATCGTGGCGGGGTCGCCGGCGAGGTAGCCGACGCGGGCGCCCGCGAACGCGAACGCCTTGCTCATCGTGCGGGAGACCACGAGCCGCGGCCGCCCCTCGAGCAGCGTGAGCGCACTCGGGGCACCGGGGTCGGCGAACTCGAAGTACGCCTCGTCGACGACGACGATGCCCCGTGCCGCGTCGGCGACGGCACGCACCGTGTCGAGCGACAGCGGCGTGCCCGTGGGATTGTTCGGTGCGCAGAGGAAGACGAGGTCGGGGTCGTGCTCGCGAACGGCGGCGACCGCCGTCTCGGCACTGAGCTCGAAGTCGTCGTCGCGGTCGGCGGCGATCCAGCGGGTGCCCGTGCCCGAGGCGAGCAGCGCGTACATGGAGTACGTCGGCGCGAATCCGAGCACCGAGCGGCCGGGCCCACCGAACGCCTGCAGCACCTGCTGCAGCACCTCGTTCGAGCCGTTGGCGGCCCAGATCTGCTCGGGTGCGAGCCCGTGGCCGAGGTAGCCGGCGAGCGCCTCTCGCAGCTCGGTGAACTCGCGATCGGGGTATCGGTTCAACCGGAGGATCGCGGCGGCGACTCGGGCGACGATGTCGTGCGCCACGTCCTCGGGGATGGCATGCGTGTTCTCGTTGACGTTGAGGGCGACGGGCACCGCCTTCTGCGGCGCACCGTACGGGTCGCGACCACGGAGGTCGTCGCGGATGGGGAGGTCGTCGAGACTCGTCACCGAACCAGCCTAGCCACGCGACCCGTGACGCCCCCGGCGTGCGACCTCGTATGACCGCCTACTCCGAAGCGGGGACCGCGAGGCGCTGGCCCGGCTCGATCGTCGCACCGTCGAGCCCGTTGAGCCGGACGATCTCGGCGATCGTGTCGCGCGGGTCGGCCGACGGGTCGATCGCCTCGGCGATCTCCCAGAGCGAGCCCCCGGCACCCACCGTGACGTACTGCAGCGAATCGCCCCCGGCCAGGTCGGCGGCCGCACCGCCGGCGTTCAGCACGGCTGCGAGCGCCCAGAGGACGATCGGCAGTGCGGCGAGGGTCGTGAAGACAGCGCGCCCGCGACGGGTCAGCCGGAGGCGGGTGCGCGGTGCACCCTCCGCACCGCCGTCGACACGGCCTGCGCGGGGCACCGGAACACCGGAACGGTACTCGTTCGTCACGATCGCTGCGCTCATGTCACCCTCCTGCGTGGGATCGCATCCGGCCCTCGGCCGGGAGGGCCGGATGCGAATCTCTGTTCCGAATATATCTTCGAACATCTTCGACTGCAAGCATCGGACTGCGGGTTTCTCGGGGAGCGATCTCGCGACACACTCGAACGAATGTTTGCCGCTCCCGCCGCATGTGGATACAGTTTCGAATGTCTGGGAACAGTCGATCAGACACCACCGACATCCGATCGCGAAGGCGGTCGCAACGAGGGGCGGAACCGTGAAGAGCGACAACGACGTGCGCGAGACCGGCAGGGCACGCCGCCGCAAGAGCCTGAGCGCGAAGCAGATCGCGATCCTCGAGGTCGTGCAGCGTTCGGTGGCGACACGCGGCTACCCGCCGAGCATGCGCGAGATCGGTGACGCCGTCGGCCTCGCATCGCTGTCGAGCGTCACGCACCAGCTCAACCAGCTCGAACTCGCCGGCTACCTGCGGCGCGATCCGAACCGCCCCCGCGCGCTCGAGGTGCTCATCGAGCTGCCGGGCCTCGACGAGCGACCTCCGTCGGCGGGCGATCCCGCGCCGGTCGGCGACG
Organism: Agromyces chromiiresistens; assembly: GCF_029167465.1. NCBI lineage: Bacteria > Bacillati > Actinomycetota > Actinomycetes > Micrococcales > Microbacteriaceae > Agromyces > Agromyces chromiiresistens. Next base: position 1,711,371 of record NZ_JARFNL010000004.1, on the reverse strand, counting down.
CGGCGATGGTCCCCCTCGTCGGCCGCATCGCGGCCGGCGTGCCGATCACGGCCGAGCAGCAGATCGACGAGGTGTTCCCGCTCCCCCGCCAGCTCGTCGGCAAGGGCGAGCTCTTCATCCTCAAGGTCGTCGGCGACTCGATGATCGACGCGGCCATCTGCGACGGCGACTGGGTGGTCGTGCGCTCGCAGCGCACCGCCGAGAACGGCGAGATCGTGGCCGCCATGCTCGACGGCGAGGCGACCGTCAAGGTGTTCCGCCAGCGCGACGGCCACACCTGGCTGCTGCCGCGCAACACCGCGTTCGAGCCGATCCTCGGCGACCAGGCCGAGGTCCTCGGCAAGGTCGTCGCCGTGCTGCGCGCGGTCTGAGCCCGCGGCCGCGCCGGCGGCGCGCGGTCTGAGCCCGCGGCCGCGCCGGCGGCGCGCGATCGGCGAGGCCGGGGACGTCGGGTGACGTGCGTCCGGAGGACGCTATGCGCTCGTCGCGCCTGCGGCGATCGCGCCCGCAGGCTGCGCCACCGAACGGAGCCAGCCGATCACCGCGTCCATGAACCCAGCATGATCGTCGCGGAAGACCGTGTGACCCGTGCCCGGCACCGTCGCGACGGTCATGCCCCGTCGGCGCAGGTCGGACGCGACGCGCTCGGTGATGAGCAGGCTCTTCTCGGCGAGCAGCACGAGCGTCGGGGCGACGAGTCGGGCCGGCGGCACCAGCGGCCTGGTGTCGGCGAAGCCCAGCACGGTCCGCTTGTCCCAGTCGCGGAGGGTCGCCAGTTCGATGTCGACGTCGACCGCGCTCCACTTCGGGTTCATCCGCACGAGCGCCCCGCGCCGCGGCCTCGGGGCGATCGCGAAGAAGGCCTTGTACGCCAGGCCGCGCAGGCCCGTCGGAAAGGCGAACGCGGGATCGACGTAGATCGCCGCCCGCGGCGCGAGCCGGTCGGCGACGAGGCTCGCGACGAGGCCGCCGAGCGAGTGCCCGAGCACGACGTCGGGGGGCCCGTCGAGCATGGGCTCGACCGTCTCGACCACGTCGTCGGCCCATGCGGCGGGCGAGTACCGACGCGCCCGCGGGCTGCGCCCGTGTCCGGCGAGGTCCACCGCGAGCACCCGGAAGCCCTGCGCCTCGAGTTCGTGCGTGACGCGGTGCCATGCGCGCGAGTCCGACATGATGCCGTGGATGAGGATGGCCGTGCGGGCGCCCGCGCCCGTCTCGTGAACCGCGAGTCGCATGCGATGACGGTACGCCGCCCGCCTGTGCATCGCCCCGGCGAACGATGCGAAGGCGCCGAGCATCGGGCGGATGCCGCTCACGCGGCATCCGCCCGCCGCCTCATCCGGCGACCGGCGCCGCGAGCCCGCGTGCGAGTCCGGCCCGCACCGCACGGGTCGCCTCGACGAGGTTCGCGAGCGACGCCACCGTCTCGTCGTAGCCGCGCGTCTTGAGACCGCAGTCGGGATTCACCCAGAGCCGCCCGGCGGGGATCGCCGCCGCCGCGCGCTCGAGCAGTTCCTGCAGCTCGGCCGTCGACGGCACGCGGGGCGAGTGGATGTCGTACACCCCGGGCCCGATGCCGTGGTCGAAGCCGCTCGCCGAGAGGTCGTCGACGACCTCCATCCGGCTGCGCGCGGCCTCGATCGAGGTGACGTCGGCGTCGAGTCCCTTGATCGCGTCGATCACCACCCCGAACTCCGAGTAGCACAGGTGGGTGTGCACCTGCGTGCCGGGTGCAGCGCCGGCCGTCGCCAGCGTGAACGAGCCGACCGACCAGTCGAGGTACGCGGGCTGGTCGGCGCGCTTGAGCGGCAGCAGTTCCCGGAGTGCGGGCTCGTCGACCTGGATGATGCGGATGCCCGCCCCCTCGAGGTCGGCGATCTCGTCGCGCAGGGCCAGCGCGACCTGCCGGGCGGTGTCGCCGAGGGGCTGGTCGTCGCGCACGAACGACCACGCGAGGATCGTCACCGGTCCCGTCAGCATGCCCTTGACCGGCTTGTCGCTGAGCGACTGCGCGTAGGCCGACCATTCGACCGTCATGGGCGCCGGACGCGAGACATCCCCCCAGAGGATCGAGGGCCGCGTGCAGCGCGACCCGTACGACTGCACCCAGCCGTGCTCGGTGACGGCGAAGCCGTCGAGCAGCTCGGCGAAGTACTGCACCATGTCGTTGCGCTCCGGCTCGCCGTGCACGAGCACGTCGAGGCCGAGCTCCTCCTGCAGGCGCACCACCCGCTCGATCTCGGCGCGCATCACGCCGGCGTACGCGTCGGCGTCGAGCTCGCCCCGGCCGAGACGGGCGCGGGCGATGCGCAGGTCGCTCGTCTGCGGGAACGAGCCGATCGTCGTGGTCGGCAGTTCGGGCAGTCCGAGGGCCGCCTGCGCCGCGAGCCGTTCGGCCTCGTCGCCGCGGTGGAAGTCCGCCTCCGTGAGGGCGGCGAGGCGGTCGCGGACCGCGGGCACCCGCACCCCGGGTGCGGCGGCACGGTCGGCCAGTGCCGCGGATGCCTCGGCGAGCCGCTCGGCGACGGTGTCGCGCCCGTTCGTGAGGCCGAGGGCGAGCGTTGCGACCTGGCCGACCTTCTGATCGGCGAAGGCGAGCCAGCTCGCGAGCCGCGGGTCGAGTCGGGACTCGTCGTCGACGTCGTGCGGCACGTGCAGCAGCGAGGTGGACGTCGAGACTGAGACGGCGCCCGCCCGGTCGCGCAGCCCCTCAGCCCGCTCGAGCGCGGTGCCGGGGTCGCCACGCCAGACGTTGTGCCCGTCGATGACGCCCGCGACGAGCGTCTTCGTGCGCAGCGCGGCCTCGGTCCTCGCCTCGAGGGCCGTCGGCACCGCGCCCCGTACGAGGTCGAGCCCGATCGCCTCGACGGGCGTCTCCGCGAGCACCGGGAGCGCGTCGTCGAGCGACCCGTAGGGCGCCGCGACGAAGATCGCCGGGCGCCGGTCGAGCGCACCGAGCAACGCGTAGGCCTTCGCCGCGGCATCGAGCACCAGCTCGCTCGGCACGTCGATCGCCTCGGAGACGAGCGCCGGCTCGTCGAGCTGCACCCACTCCGCGCCGGCCGCCGAGAGTTCCGCGAGCAGCGCCGCATAGACGGGCAGGAGGTCGGTGAGCCGGTCGATCGGGCGGAACCCGTCGGGCGCGCCGTCGGCGGCCTTCGCGAGCGACAGGAAGGTGACCGGGCCGACCACGACCGGCCGCGTCACGAAGCCCTCCGCCCTCGCCTCGGCGAACTGGGCGACGAGACGCTCGGCGTGCAGCGAGAACTCCGTCTCGGGGCCGATCTCGGGCACGAGGTAGTGGTAGTTCGAGTCGAACCACTTCGTCATCTCGAGCGGAGCACGCTCGCCCTCCCCGCGGGCGATCGTGAAGTAGGCGGTGAGGTCGAGCCCGCCCTGCTTGTCGAGCAGGTCGGCGAATCGCGCCGGAACGGCGCCGAACGCGACGGCCGCGTCGAGCACCTGGTCGTAGTACGAGAACGTCTCGGGGATCGCCGAGCCCGTGCGTTCGAGTCCGAGCTCGGCGAGCCGCTCACGCGTCTGCGAGCGCAGCGCGCGGGTTCGCGCCTCGAGCTCGGCCTCGTCGATCGTGCCGGCCCAGAACGCCTCGACCGCGCGCTTGAGCTCCCGGCGCCGACCGATGCGCGGATAGCCGAGCACGGTTCCGGACGGGAAGCGGGTGGTGGGTACGGTCATGACTCGTTCCTTTCGATTTCCGGGTAGGCCGAAGCACCGCGCCGGTCGCGGGTCGTCGACATCGACCGCGGGGCATCGGGCCCCGGGCCGGTGGTGGTGGTGGTGAAGTGATCGTCGATGCGGCGGGAGCCGCCGGTCAGGTCCTCCGCCCGGCGCGGACGCCGAGTCCGAGCCGGTCGAGCACCGAGAGCACCGTCTCGTGCCGGTTGTAGGTGTAGAGGTGCAGGCCCGGGGCGCCGCCCCGCAGCACCTCGCCAGCGAGGTTCGCCGCGTACTCCTCGCCGATCCTGGCGCGGGCCTCGCCGTCGGGCTCGATCTCCAGGTCGATCGCGAGGTCCGCCGGCGGCTCGACGCCGGTGAGCTCGGTCAAGCGCGCGAGTCGGGCCGGATTCGTGACCGGCATGAGCCCCGGCAGGATGGGGATCGTCACCCCGGCCGTGCGCGCCCGTTCGACGAAGCCGAGGTAGTCGTCGGCGTGCCAGAACAGCTGCGTGATCGCGAGGGTCGCCCCGGCGACCTCCTTCGCGAGCAGGGTGTCGACGTCCTGCGCGAGCCCGCGCGAACGCGGGTGGCCCGTCGGGAACGCCGCGACCGCGACCCGCTCGGGGCGGGGTCGGGCTCCGATGCGGCGGGCGCCGGGCGCGCCGGGGACGCCCGACTCTCCGAACGGCTCGCGCTCCTCCTGCACCCGGTGGATGAGCTGGACGAGCTCCGCCGCGGTGCCGAGGTCGCCGAGACCGGCGTCGGGGTCGTCGCCCTCCGGTGGGTCGCCGCGCAGCGCGAGGAAGCTCGTGATGCCCGCGTCGAGGAACTCGCGCACGAGGCGGTTCGCCTCGGCGTGCGACGAGCCGACGCAGGTCAGGTGCGCCATCGGCTCGACGGAGGTGTGCTCGAGGATGTACCGCAGCACGGTGAGGGAGCGGCCGCGCTGCGACCCGCCCGCCCCGAACGTCACCGAGATGAAGGCCGGGTCGACCTCGGCCAGCCGGTCGATCGTGCGCCCGAGCGCGATCGCCGCGGCGTCGGAGCGCGGCGGGAACAGCTCGAACGAGATCGGCGGGCGGTCGGTACAGTCACCCGTCTCCCGGGTGCCGGCGGCTCCGGTCGCAGCCATGTCGGACTCCTCGATGGGTGCCGCATGGCGGTGGTGGCACGGCAGGCCGCGGCCACCGCCTCACGGCGGATGGGTCACGCGGGCGGGTGCCGGGCTCGGCGGTCGCTCCTGGCGACGGGCATCCGGCCCGTCGTCGACGATCAGGAGCGACGTTACGCGATGGCACGGCGCCGCCGGCCAATGTGACCGGGAATGACGTCGACACGCTCGGAGTGCGGCAACGACCCGGATGCCTCGGCGCCTGCCGGGGCATCCGGTGGTTCGGCCGGTGCGCTACGCGGCGGCGACGGGTGCGACGAACTCCGCGTACTGGCCGGCGAGCTCTGGCGAGACGAGCGCACGAACGCGCGTGCCGTCTTCGACGTAGTCGAGCTCGAGGACGCGCGCCTGCTCGTGCAGGGCCGACACGATTTCGCCGCGGTCGTACGGCACGAGCAGTTCGACCTCGACCGCGGGGTCGGGCAGCATCTCGCCGATGGCGGCCAGCACGTCGGCGATGCCCTCGCCCGTACGGGCCGAGGCGAACACGGCGTCGGGCTCGAGCCCGCGGAGCACGAGGCGATCCTCGGCCGAGACGAGGTCGGCCTTGTTGAAGACCACGAGCTCGGGGATGTCGCGGGCGCCGACCTCGCCGATGACGTCGCGCACGGTCGCGATCTGCCCGGCGGGATCTGGGTGGGCCGCATCGACGACGTGCACGATGAGATCTGCGTCGCCGACCTCTTCGAGCGTCGAGCGGAACGCCTCGACGAGCTGGTGCGGAAGGTTGCGCACGAAGCCGACCGTGTCGGCGATCGTGTAGACGCGGCCGTCGGCCGTCGTGTTGCGACGCACCGTCGCATCGAGGGTCGCGAACAACGCGTTCTCGACGAGCACGCCGGCACCCGTGATGCGGTTGAGCAGGCTCGACTTGCCGGCGTTGGTGTAGCCGGCGATCGCGACCGACGGCACCGCGTTGCGACGGCGGTTCGCCCGCTTCGCCTCGCGCGCTGGCTTCATGCCCGCGATCTGGCGCCGGAGCTTGGCCATGCGCGAGTGGATGCGACGGCGGTCGAGTTCGATCTTCGTCTCACCGGGACCTCTCGAGCCCATGCCCGCGCCGCCCGAACCCACCTGGCCACCGGCCTGGCGGGACATCGATTCGCCCCAGCCGCGAAGCCTCGGGAGGAGGTATTCGAGTTGTGCGAGCTCGACCTGCGCCTTGCCCTCCCGGCTCTTCGCGTGCTGGCTGAAGATGTCGAGGATGACGGCGGTGCGGTCGATGACCTTCACCTTGACGGCGTCCTCGAGTGCACGCCGCTGGCTCGGCGCGAGCTCGGTGTCAGCGACGACCGTGTCGGCGCCGAGCGAGGCGACGATGTGCCTCAGCTCTTCGACCTTGCCGCGGCCGAGGTACGTCGAGGGGTCGGGGTGCGGTCGCCGCTGCAGCACGCCGTCGAGCACCCGGGCGCCCGCAGTCTCGGCGAGGGCTGAGAGCTCGCGGAGCGAGTTCTCGGCGTCGTCGAGGGAGCCCTGCGAGTAGACGCCGATGAGCACGACGTTCTCGAGCCGGAGCTGCCGGTACTCGACCTCGGTGACGTCTTCGAGTTCGGTGGAGAGGCCGGCGACGCGACGCAACGCCGCACGCTCTTCACGGTCGTACTGCTCGCCGTCGGTGTCGGCTCCCGAGGCGGCGTCGGAGCCGTGCACCATCATGGCCTCGGCCGCACCGGAACCGAACCGGGTGACCCCGGCCTTCGTCTCCGCGCCCCTCAGCACTCGCTCGACCGCGTCGTCGGCGGTGTTCTGTTCGGCTTCGTTCATCGTGTTAACCCTACTTCCGATCGCTGCGATAGGTTCCCCTACATGGGTTCCGACCACTACTTCTGCGCCGCGCCCTCGAGCGAAGCCCGCACCCGTACCATCCGCGTGGCGCTCGCCGGTCGCGAGGTCGAGCTCATGACCGCCGGCGGCGTGTTCAGCCCCGAGCACCTCGACCAGGGCACCCGCGTACTGCTCGACGCCGTGCCCGCTCCCCCGGCGGCGGGCGACCTGCTCGACCTCGGCACCGGATGGGGCCCCATCGCGCTCACCCTCGCGATGCGGTCGCCCGAGGCCACGGTGTGGGCGGTCGACGTGAACAAGCGCGCCCTCGACCTCACGCGGCGCAACGCCGCCCGGCTCGGCCTCCACAACGTCAACGCCGTCAGGCCCGACGATGTTCCCGACGACGTGCGCTTCGCGACGATCTGGTCGAACCCGCCGATCAGGGTCGGCAAGCAGGAGCTGCACGAGATGCTCTCGCGATGGCTGACCCGGCTGGACGACTCCGCCGAGGCCGCCGCGTGGCTCGTGGTCGCCAAGCACCTCGGCGCCGAGTCCCTGCAGCGCTGGATCGGCGCCGAGCTCGGCCTCGACGTCGAACGCGCGGCGAACTCCAAGGGCTTCCGCGTGCTCGACGTGCGCCGCTGACCGGGTGCCCGTCCGTCGAACCCGCTATCGCGCCCTGCGGTCGATGAGGCGGGCGGAGCGCACGGAGGCCGAGGTCGTGAGCACGAGGAACGCGAGCGTCGCGACGAGCACCGCGACGAGCGGCAGGGCCCATGCGCCGCTCGATTCGTGCAATGCGCCGAGCACGGGTGGCGCCGTCGCCGCGACGAGGTAGCCGCCGGCCTGCACGAGCGCCGACATCTGCGTGGTCTCGCGGTCGGTACGGGTGATGCGCACGACGGTCGCGATGATGACGACGAATCCGCCGCCCTGGGCGATACCGCCGGTGACGGTCCACACGAGGTACGCCTCCGGGGCGAGGAGCAGGCCCAGCGGCAGCGTCGTCCACAGCACGCCGACGATGGCCGGCTGCACCCAGGCCGGCCGCAGTCGGCCGAGGAACGGCACACCGAGCGCCCCCGCGACGGCCGCGAGCTGGAAGAGCGACGCGACGTTGCCGGCGGCGATCGTATCGAGGTCGTACACGTCGGCGTAGAGGCTCGGCAGCCAGGCGCTCAGTCCGTAGTACGAGAACGACTGCGCGGCGAATGCCGCCGCGAGCAGCCAGGTCATGGGGTTGCGCCACGCCGAGTACTCGCCGGGGGCGACGACGCCGGTCGGTCCGGTGACGGCGGCCAGTGAACCGGTGACCGCGAGCGCGGCGGCCTCGCGCGCCTCGCGGCTCTCGGCACTGACGCGCCGCAGGTGCACGCCCCACACCGCGAGAGCCACCACGATGAGCACGCCCCAGATCGCGGTCGCCCACTGCCAGCCGATCAGCTCGGCGAGCGGCGCCGTCACCGCGATCGTGAGCATGGAGCCGACGTTCATCATGGCCGAGTACACGCCCGTGACGAGCTGCGCGCGCTCGGGCGGGACGTCGCGCCGGATGACGACCGGCACGACGACGTTGCCGATCGCGATCGCGAGGCCGATGATGACGGTGCCCGCGAACGCCGCCCAGGTCGTGCCGCCCGATCGCACGATCGTGCCTATGAGGGTGCCGATGAGCGAGATCGCGACGGCCCGCTCGGCACCGGTCAGCCGGATCGTCCACGCGGCGATCGGCGTGCCCAGGGCGAAGCACAGCACGGGCAGGCTCGTCAGCAGGCCGGCCGCGGTCGGCGAGAGGCCGAGCGAGGCCTCGATCTCCTCGATGACGGGCGCGATCGCGACGAGCGGGCCGCGCAGGTTGAGCGCGACGAGCGAGATGCCGACGAGCAGGAGCCAGGGGAAGGAGGACGCGGCGGCCCGACCGGTGGCGCCGCGGGTCATGCGAGCGTGAGCACGCCGTCGAAGACGAGCTCGGCGGGGCCTGCGAGCGCGACGTGCTCGCCGTCGGACGCCTCGAACATGCGGACGCCGAGCACCCCGCCCGGCACCTGCACGCGCCAGTCGTTCGGCGCACCGGCGCCGGCCCAGTACCGCACCGCGAGTGCGGAGGCCACGGCACCGGTGCCGCACGAGAGCGTCTCGCCCGATCCGCGCTCGTGCACGCGCATGCGGATGCGGCCGACGCCGTCTTCGACGAGCGGCTCGGCGGGCACGACGAACTCGACGTTGGCGCCCGCAGCGGGCACCGGTTCGAGCATGGGCGCGTAGGCGAGGTCGAGCCCCTCGAGCTCGTCGTCGTCGGCGAGGGCGACGACGACGTGCGGATTGCCCACGTCGATGCCGAGACCGGGCCGCGCGACGGGCAGCTGCTTCGCGCGCACGAGCGGTTCGCCGCCCGCGAGACGCCAGGTGCCGAGGTCGACCTGGAAGCCCGACGCCGTGCGGGTCACCGTGCGCACGCCGGCCCGGGTGCCGATCGCGATCTCGTGGCCGGGATGCAGCTCGGCGAGCCCCTGGTCGAGCAGGTACCGCACGAAGACGCGGATGCCGTTGCCGCACATCTCGGACACGGTGCCGTCGGCGTTCCAGTAGTCCATGAACCAGACCGCGCGCGGATCGGCTGCGAGCGCCGCTGCACCGTCGGCGAGGTTCTGCGAGCGCACGGCGCGGATGAGCCCGTCGGCGCCGACGCCGAAACGCCGGTCGCAGACGGCCGCGATCTGCGTGGGCTCGAGTTCGTTCTCACCCTCTGGGTCGCTGAAGAGCACGAAGTCGTTGCCCGTGCCCTGGCCCTTGGTGAATCGCAGATCGAACGGCATGCGACTCAGTCTAGGGCGGCCTGCCGGGCGAGCTCGGCGCTTCTCGCGACGGCATCATCGGCGTCGATCTGCACCGCGTCCCGGTATCGCTTGAACCAGCCGACCTGCCGCCTCGCGTACGTGCGGGTGAGCTGTTGCGTCTCGGCGACCGCGTCCGTACGAGGCATCCGGCCCTGGAGCTCGGCGAGCGCCTGCGCGTAGCCGATGGCCTTGCGCGCGGTGACCCCGCGCTCGAGGCCGAGCGGGACGAGTCCGCGCACCTCGTCGAGGAGGCCGGACGCCCACATGTCGTCGACGCGGGCGTCGAGCCGCGCGACGAGCCGCGCGCGGTCGCTGCGCAGGTGCACGATGCGATGCGGTCGCCACGGCACCGGATCGTCGGGAATCCTCGCCGCCGCCGGCGAGCCGGTGACCTCGATCACCTCGAGGGCACGGACGACGCGGCGCCCGTTCAGCGGGTCGACCTTCGCTGCGGTCTCGGCATCGATCTCGCGGAGCCGCGCGTGCAGCATGCCGGGACCCTGCTCGGCGAGCTCGGCCTCGAGGCGCGCACGCACGTCGGGATCGGTGCCGGGGAACCGGAAGTCGTGGATGACCGACGAGACGTACAGACCCGATCCGCCGACCAGCAGCGCGACCGATCCGCGGCCGGTGATCTCGTCGATGCGCGCCCTCGCCTCGGCCTGGTAGGCCGCCACGGATGCCTCGTCGGTGACCTCGAGCACGTCGAGCAGGTGATGCGGCACCCCCCTGCGCTCCCCGAGCGCGAGCTTGGCGGTGCCGATGTCCATGCCGCGATACAGCTGCATCGCATCGGCGTTCACGACCTCGGCGGTGCACCCGGCGCGATCGAACGCCTCCGCGAGGTCGAGCGCGAAGGCCGACTTGCCGGTGCCGGTCGCGCCGACGACGGCGATGAGCGTCACGTCAGCGCTGGCCGTCGGTCGGGTCGTAGATCGGGAACGTGCCGACGCCGGGCGACACGAGCGGCTCGTTCGCGATGCGCAGGGTCGGGAGCCCGAGCGAGACCCGGCCGGGACTCGTCGAGCCGGTGTCCGCGGGCACGCCGCAGCTCTCGGCCTGGTCGCGATCCCACGCGTCGCCCGCGCGAGTGCGCCGGATCCGCAACGGGGCGCCGTCGACCGAGTCGGCGAGGAGGTGGAACGGGGCGGCCTGCGTGATCTCGACCGTGACAACGTCGCCCGGGCGCGGCAGTTCGGAGCCCTCGGGCACCTCGAAGTGCACGAGACGGCTGTCTTCGGCGCGACCGCTCAGGCGGTGGGTCTCGGCGTCCTTCTTGCCTTCGCCGGTGGCGACGAGGAGATTGACCGTCGTGCCGACGAGCTTCAGGTTCTCCTCCCAGGAGATGCGCTCCTGCAGGGCGATGAGGCGGTCGTAGCGCTCCTGCACGACCTCCTTCGGCACCTGATGCTCCATCGTGGCGGCCGGAGTGCCGGGACGGATCGAGTACTGGAAGGTGAACGCAGAGGCGAATCGGGCGGCCTCGACGACGCGCATCGTCTCCTGGAAGTCCTCCTCGGTCTCACCGGGGAAGCCGACGATGATGTCGGTCGAGATCGCGGCGTTCGGAATCTTGGCACGCACGCGGTCGAGGATGCCGAGGAACTTCTCGGACCGGTACGAGCGTCGCATCGCCTTGAGGATGCGATCGGAACCCGACTGCAACGGCATGTGCAGCTGCGGCATCACGCTCGGGGTCTCGGCCATGGCATCGATGACGTCGTCGGTGAACGCAGCGGGGTGCGGGCTCGTGAACCGGATGCGCTCGAGCCCGTCGATCTCGCCTGCGGCGCGGAGGAGCTTGCCGAACGCCTGGCGGTCGCCGAACTCGACGCCGTACGAGTTGACGTTCTGTCCGAGCAGGGTCACCTCGACGGCACCGTCGTCGACGAGGGCCTGGATCTCGGCGAGGATGTCGCCGGGCCGGCGGTCCTTCTCCTTGCCCCGCAGCGCGGGGACGATGCAGAACGTGCACGTGTTGTTGCAGCCGACGGAGATCGAGACCCAGCCGCTGTAGGTCGAGTCGCGCTTCGTCGGCAGCGTCGACGGGAAGACCTCGAGTGCGTCGAGGATCTCGAGTTGCGCCTCGTCGTTGTGCCGGGCACGCTCGAGCAGGCTCGGCAGCGACCCCATGTTGTGGGTGCCGAACACCACGTCGACCCACGGCGCCTTCTCGAGGATGACGTTCTTGTCCTTCTGGGCGAGGCAGCCGCCGACGGCGATCTGCATGCCGGAGTGGCGGCGCTTGACGCCGGCCAGGTGCCCGAGGTTGCCGTAGAGCTTGTTGTCGGCGTTCTCGCGGACGGCGCACGTGTTGATCACGACGACGTCGGGTTCGGCGCCGTTCGCAGGGACGTAGCCGGCGGCCTCGAGCGAGCCCGAGAGTCGTTCGGAATCGTGGACGTTCATCTGGCACCCGAAGGTGCGGACCTCGTAGGTGCGCGGTGCGGGCTCCGTCGCCCGGGCGTCGGCGACCTCGTGAATGGTGCTCATGATCGCACCATTCTACGAGTCGTCGGCTGCGAGCGCCGTCGTCACCGCCTCGCGAACGACCTCGCCCGAGTAGCCGCGCCGCTGGAGGAAGGCCGACAGCCGTCGTTCGGCGGTCGCCCGGTCGAGCCCCGTCAGCTGGCGAGCCCGTCGCACCGCGACGGCCGTCGCGTTCTCGCGCTCGGCCTCGGGATCGAGATCATCGACCGCCGCTCGGGCGACGGTCGGATCGATGCCCCGTCGGCCGAGCTCGTGCAGGATGGCGCCGGCACCGCGACCCCGCCGCACGCTGTGGTTGTGCACGACCTGCTCGGCGAGCCGGGCGTCATCGAGGTAGCCGTAGCGCTCGTACCGCTCGATCCAGGACTCGACCTCGGGCTCGTCGAGCCCGTGCTCGACGAGCACCGATCTCACCTCGGCGATCGACAGCGCCGATCGCCGCAGGCGTGAGACGACGAGACGGTCGATGCGTTCGTCGCGCTCGAGGCCCGTCTCGTCGGGCGAGGGCGCCGCGTCGTCGTTCGACCGTGGATGTCGGCGTGCGCGGGTGTCGCGCTCGACCCCCGCCCCACGCGCCGGCCGGCCGCGACCGGGCTCATCGACCGTCGAGCCGGACGAGCCCTCGTCGGCCACCCACGGCAGATAGGTGACCGGGGCAAGGTGCTCAGCCGACGCGTCGCGCATGCTGCTGCCCTCCCCGGTCACTCGATCTCCCATGTCACGGCTCAGGCGCTCAGGCGCCCTTGCGCTTCGCGTCGAGCGACTCGACGTTGGCCGGTGCAGCGGCACCCGCTGCGCCGATGCCGAGCTTCACGAGGATCTTCTGCTCGATGTCGGCGGCGATGTCGGGGTTCTGCAACAGGAAGTTGCGCGCATTCTCCTTGCCCTGGCCGAGCTGATCGCCGTCGTAGGTGTACCAGGCACCCGACTTCTTGACGATGCCCTGGTCGACGCCGTAGTCGATGAGGCTGCCCTCGCGCGAGATGCCGACCCCGTAGAGGATGTCGAACTCGGCCTGCTTGAACGGCGGGGCCATCTTGTTCTTGACGACCTTCACGCGCGTGCGGTTGCCGACCGCGTCGGAGCCGTCCTTCAGGGTCTCGATGCGGCGGATGTCCATGCGGACCGAGGCGTAGAACTTGAGCGCCTTGCCGCCCGCCGTCGTCTCGGGGCTGCCGAAGAACACGCCGATCTTCTCGCGGAGCTGGTTGATGAAGATCATCGTGGTGTTCGTCTGGTTCAGGCCGCCCGTGAGCTTGCGGAGCGCCTGCGACATGAGACGGGCCTGGAGGCCGACGTGCGAGTCGCCCATCTCGCCCTCGATCTCGGCTCGCGGCACGAGTGCGGCCACGGAGTCGATCACGATGAGGTCGATCGAGCCCGAGCGCACGAGCATGTCGGCGATCTCGAGCGCCTGCTCGCCCGTGTCGGGCTGCGACACGAGCAGTGCGTCGATGTCGACGCCGAGCTTCTTGGCGTACTCGGGGTCGAGCGCGTGCTCGGCGTCGACGAACGCCGCGATGCCGCCGGCGCGCTGGGCGTTGGCGATCGCGTGGAGCGTGAGCGTCGTCTTGCCCGAGGACTCGGGACCGTAGATCTCGACGATGCGGCCGCGCGGGAGCCCGCCGACGCCGAGGGCGACGTCGAGGGCGATCGAACCGGTGGGGATGACCTCGACGGGGGCTCGCTCTTCGCTGCCGAGGCGCATGACCGACCCCTTGCCGAACTGGCGGTCGATCTGCGCGAGGGCGGCTTCGAGAGACTTCTCGCGGTCTGCGGGTGATGCCATGGTGTGGGCTCCTTCGATGCTCGTGTGCTGCTGCCTCTAGGCTGTCGTTCCACGCTTCGGGCCCCGGTGCTGACCCGCGACGTCTCGCGACAAGGCGGTTGCGGTGTGTTCCGACGCATCGACCGTATGACCGGCCACCGACATCCGACGCCCTCACGGGTGGGGATGTGGAGGGATGCCTCGTTCCTCCTGCTGTTGAGGACAGTACCGCAGAACCGAACGGATGTTCGAACCCGGGCGCGGCGTGTCGAACAGCTCTTCGGTATGCGCGGGCGGCGTCAGCGCGCGGCGCCCTCCGGCCGACCCGGGACGGGTCGGCCGGCGCCGTGCCGTCGCTGCTCCGGGACGTCCGTCGCCTCGCAGAGGGCGATCCAGACGTCGCGCGGCCGCACGCCGGCGTCGAGCGCCTCGCGAGCCGTGCGCCCACCGAGCTGAGCGAGCACCAGGTCGTTCACGACGACCCCGCCGTACCCCGGGCCGAACTCGGCATCCACGGCGAACTGGAACTCGCTGAGCTTCATGGCACCTCCGGAAACGGCTCCGGCCGGTCAGAAGACCGGCCGGAGTACGGGTAAGAACGATCGGGTCAGCGGACCATCATGTCGGCGTCGAACTCGGCGACGAGCTCGTCGGGCAGGCTGTCGGGCACCACCGAGAGGCCCTCGAGCACCGCGATGCGGTCGCCGACCTCGTGCATGATCACCGAGATGGGCGTGTCGAGCGCTTCGGCCACTGAGGCGAGGATCTCGGAGGACGCCTCTTTCTGCCCCCGTTCGACCTCGCTGAGGTACCCCAGCGCGACACTCGCCTTGGACGCGACCTGCCGGAGCGTGCGCCCCTTCTGCAGGCGGAAGTCCCTCAACACATCGCCGATCTCCTGTCGAACCAGAACCATCGGGGAACCTCCTTCTACACTGCCTCGACTCCGCCGGAGCCGGAAACGGGAGCGTCAGTCTACCTGATGCTCATGTCTTCGAATCTAGCGTCGCACACTGGGGCTTTCGTGTGAACCTGCCACGTGTAACAGGGTGTTCACGAAGAGTATTCCGCTCCCTCGGGTCGCGCCTGCGAGCGGGCGGCGAGGCGACGGATCCGAGCGCCTCGGACCCCTCGACCGGGATGCGTCCCGCCGCGAGCCGCCCAGGATCAGGCCGCCGGCAGGCCTGCGAGCAGCGCACCGATCGCGGCGTGCACGGTCTGCCGACGGATCGACGCGCGGTCGCCCGTGAAGGACAGGTCGATCGCGTCGACCCGGTCGCCGATCGCGAGTCCGACGTGCACCGTGCCGACGGGCCTGCCGTCCTGCGGGTCGGGCCCGGCGACGCCCGTCGTCGAGACCCCGATGTCGGCGGGGTGTCCGTCGACCGCCAGCGCGGTGCGCACGCCGATCGCCATCTGCCGGGCGACCTCGGGGTGCACGGCGCCCTCGCGACGCAGCAGCCCGGCGTCGACGCCGAGCAGCGTATGCTTCACGGCGGTGTCGTAGGCGACGATGCCGCCCGTGACGACGAGCGAGGCGCCGGGGACGCTCGTGAGCTCGGCGACGACGAGCCCGCCCGTGAGCGACTCGGCGACGGCGATGCGCAGGCGTCGGCGGGTGAGCTCGGCGATGAGGCGCGCGGCCGCTTCGGCCTGGAGCGCACCCGGCCCGCTCACGCCGCCCGGCCCCGCGCGAGTCGGACCGCATCGCGTACGTAGAGCAGTCCGGACCAGACCGTGAGCACGAGGGCGAGGCCCATCGCGACCCAGTTCACCCAGAGGATCCAGTCGCCGACGATCGTCCAGAGCGGCACGAGCGCGAGCGAGATCGCGACCGATTGCACGACCGTCTTGAGCTTGCCGCCCGACGAGGCGGGTACCACGTTGCCGCGTCGGAGCTCGACGAGCCGCCAGACGGTGATGCCGACCTCCCGCACCACGATGAGGATCGTCACCCACCACCACAGCTCGCCCAGGATCGACAGGCAGACGAGCGCACCGCTCGTGAGCAGCTTGTCGGCGATCGGGTCGAGGATCTTGCCCAGGTCCGTGACGAGCCCGCGACTGCGGGCGATGTGTCCGTCGATGCCGTCGGTCGCGATGGCGACGATGAACAGCGCTGCCGCCCACCACCGCAGGGGGCCGTCGGCTCCGTCATCGGCGAGCAGCAGCCAGAAGAAGACCGGTGCGGCCAGGATCCGCACGATGGTGATCGCGTTCGGCAGGTTCCAGTTCGCCGATCGGGCGCGCCCTTCGGCGGAGGAGGTCATACGGCCAAGGATACCGGGCGCTCAGTCGCGGCCGGTGAGGCCCCAGGCGTCTTCGTCACCCTCGGCCTCGACCTCCTCGAGCCCCTCGGGGATGCGGCCGACCGGGTCGTCGTAGCGGTCGTCGACCTCGTGCGCGACGGGCGCGGGCGCTGCCGCGGCGGGCGGCGCCGTCGCCTGCGGCGGTGCCGCAGGCGCACTCGGCTCACCACGCAGCTTCGCGAGCACGCCCGGCAGCTGCTCCGCCGTCACGAGCACGTCGCGCGCCTTCGAGCCCTCCGAGGGACCGACGATCTCGCGCGACTCGAGCAGGTCCATGAGGCGACCGGCCTTCGCGAATCCCACGCGCAGCTTGCGCTGCAGCATCGACGTCGAGCCGAACTGCGTCGACACCACGAGCTCCGCCGCGGCGAGCAGCAGCTCGAGGTCGTCGCCGATGTCGGAGTCGATCTCCTTCCGCTCGACGGCGGCCGCGACATCCTGACGGTACTCGGGACGCGCCTGGCGCGTGACGTGGGTCACGACCTTCTCGATCTCGGCCTCGGTGACCCAGGCACCCTGCACGCGCAACGGCTTCGACGCCCCCATCGGCAGGAAGAGCGCGTCGCCCTGCCCGATGAGCTTGTCGGCGCCCGGCTGGTCGAGGATGACGCGCGAGTCGGTGACGCTCGTCACCGCGAACGCAAGTCGCGACGGCACGTTCGCCTTGATGAGGCCCGTGACGACGTCGACCGACGGCCGCTGCGTCGCGAGCACGAGGTGGATGCCCGACGCACGCGCGAGCTGCGTGATGCGCACGATCGAGTCCTCGACGTCGCGCGGGGCGACCATCATGAGGTCGGCGAGCTCGTCGACGACGACGAGCAGGTACGGGTACGGCTTGAGCTTGCGCTCGCTTCCCGCCGGCAGGATGATCTCGTCGTTCACGACGGCCTTGTTGAAGTCGTCGATGTGGCGGAAGCCGAACGACGCGAGGTCGTCGTACCGCATGTCCATCTCCTTCACGACCCACTGCAGCGCCTCGGCGGCCTTCTTCGGGTTCGTGATGATCGGGGTGATGAGGTGCGGCACGCCCGCGTACGGGGCGAGCTCGACGCGCTTCGGGTCGATGAGCACCATGCGCACCTCGCTCGGCTTCGCGCGCATGAGCAGGCTCGTGATCATCGAGTTGACGAAGCTCGACTTGCCCGAGCCGGTCGAGCCCGCGACGAGGAGGTGCGGCATCTTGGCGAGGTTCGCGACGACGTAGCCGCCGCCGACGTCCTTGCCGACGCCGATCGTCATCGGGTGCTTCGCGCCGACCGCGGCGTGCGAGCGCAGCACGTCGCCGAGGGTCACCGTCTCGCGGTCGGCGTTCGGGATCTCGACGCCGATCGCGCTCTTGCCCGGGATCGGTGACAGGATGCGCACCTCGTTCGACGCGACCGCGTAGGCGAGGTTCTTCGACAGCGCCGTGACCCGCTCGACCTTGACTCCCGGCCCGAGCTCGATCTCGTACTGCGTCACGGTCGGACCGCGCGAGAAGCCCGTGACCTTCGCGTCCACCGAGAACTGGTCGAGGACACCCGTGATCTGGCGCACGACGTCGTCGTTCGCCTGCGAACGCGACTTCGCCGGCGGCCCGGCAGCGAGGGTCGCGGCGGAGGGCAGGAAGTACGGACGGTCGGGCTGCTCCGCCGCGTCGGCGTCGGCGGGAACGAGGGATGCCTCGGCACCGGCGCCGTTCGCATCGGCCGTGAAGTCGGCCGCCGCGTCGTAGAGCGGGATCGCCTGGGTCGCACCGGCGTCGTCGCCGCGGAGCCCGATGCCGGCGTTCGAGCCGTCGCCGGCGAAGTTCGCGACCGCGGATTCGGCGCGCTCGAGGTCGCCGAGCAGCTCGGTGCCGTACGCGTCGGCCCCGCCGGCCCCCTCGATGGGGCTGTCGAAGCTGCCGGCGGCGGAGCCCGCACCGAACACCTCGGTGATGCCGTCGATGCCCGACGCCTCGAACTCCGGATCTTCTTCGCGGCCCTGCGCATTTCGCCGCCACCAGGGCACGAGCCCGGGCGCGGCGTCGTCGGCATCGTCGTCGATGCCGTCGAGCTCGGTCGGGACGCTCTTCTCCTTGCGGCGACGCGACGGCTTCGCCGAGGCATCCGCTTCATCGGCGGGCACCTCGTCGGGGGCGCCGAACAGCCAGTCGTAGAGCTCGCGGAACCGCGCCGGGACCCGGTTCGGAGGCGTCTTCGTGATGATCAGGACGGAGAGCACGACGAGGAGGATCACGACGATCGCCGCGCCCACCTCGGTGATCAGCAGGATGAGCGGGGTGGCGAGCATCCAGCCGAGGATGCCGCCGGCACGCGCGAGCACCGCCATGCCGTCGCTCGGCTCGGGCTGGCCGCCGAAGATGTGGCACAACGCCGACACGCTCAGCAGGAGGAGGAGGAGCCCGATGCCGATACGCGTGTTGTCGTGCACCGAACTCGGATGCCGGAAGAGCCACACGGCGAACAGCAGCATGATGACGGGGAGCGCGAACGCCACCCTGCCGAACAGGCCGCCGAACGTCCACGAGTCGAGGGTCTGCGCGACGGGCTCGTTGATGAAGAACCACTCGACGACCGCGCCGGCGATGGCGAGCACGACGATGAAGAAGGGCAGTCCGTCGCGACGCTCGTCTTTCTGCAGCGTCTCGGGCCCGAGCGCGCGTGCGGCGCCGCCCGCGAGGTGCGCCAGCCCCATCCACGCCTTCACGAAGATGTTCGGCCCCGCCGACGTCTGGGCCGGCTTCTTCGCGGCCGCGCCGCGCGTCTGCGCCGGCAGCTTCTTCGTCGGCGCGGTCTTCGCAGATGCGGTGCGCGAGCTGCCGCCGCGGGACGAGGTGCCCGAGGCGCGCCCGTT
Organism: Agromyces chromiiresistens; assembly: GCF_029167465.1. Lineage (NCBI taxonomy): Bacteria > Bacillati > Actinomycetota > Actinomycetes > Micrococcales > Microbacteriaceae > Agromyces > Agromyces chromiiresistens. The sequence goes on along the minus strand of NZ_JARFNL010000004.1, from coordinate 1,692,510 downwards.
CGACTTGGTGCCCGTAGCCATGGGGTCAAGGTTACGGCCGACGGCCGACCTCCCCCGGGAGCGCGGGGCGAGTGTCTGCGATCCGTGCTCGTGGCCGCGCCGCTCAGGCGAGCAGCGTGCGCACCATGGTGTCGCGTCGTCCGCTCGTCTCGACGACCGCGAATCCCTCGGAGCGGTAGAGCGCCGCAGCGAAGTTGCCGTGTTCGACCGACAACGCCAGCCGCGCATGGCCGGACGACCGCGCGGCATGCGCGAGCTCCTGCAACAGCGCGCGGCCGACGCCCTGCGCGCGCCACAGCGGCCGGACCCCGATGATCAACTCGGGGACCCCGCTCGCGACGAACCCGTGCGCACGACGATCGGCCGGGAACAGGCGGTACCAGGCCGCGCCGACCGGATCGCCATCGCCGTCGAGGGCGACGACGCCCCGATCGGCCGGCCGCTGCCAGCCCGCGACGTAGCCGCGGGAGACCGGGTCGGCGAGGACGTCGTGCCGAGGGCGCGCCGCTCCCTGACGCCAGTTCGCCACCTCGACGACCATGTCGGCGAGGAACGCGCCGTCGGCCGGAGCCGCGGGGCGGAGCGAGTAGGTCGTCATGACGGGAGGGTACGGCAACCGTGTCACGGCGGTGTTACGAGCGGCTGCATGCGGCTGGGGATCGACCGGCCGTCGCCGAGGCGCCGCGCGCGGACGTCGGGAACGGACCGCGTCGATCGCCCCCGCACACCGCGGCGAGCGGGGCTACGCCTCGATGACGAGCGGCACGAGCATCGGGCGCCGGCGCAGTCGCCGGTTCACCCAGGTGCCGAGCGTGCGGCGCACGAGCTGCTGCAGGGCGTGCGAATCGCGCACCCCGTTCTGCGCCGCATCGGCGAGCGCTGCGACGATCTTCGGCTTGACGTCCTCGAACACGGCGTCGTCCTCGGCGAATCCACGGGCGTGGATCTCGGGGCCCGAGATGACGCGACCGGTCGTGGCATCGACGACGACGATCACCGAGATGAAGCCCTCCTCGCCCAGGATGCGGCGGTCCTTCAGATCGGCGTCGGTGATCTCGCCGACCGTCGACCCGTCGACGTAGACGAAGCCGAGGTCGAGCTGGCCGGCCTCGCGCACGACGCCGTCGGTCATGTCGTAGACCGTTCCGTTCTCGCCGATGAAGGTGTTCGCCGCGGGGATGCCGGTGTCACGGGCGAGCTTCGCATTCGCCTGCAGGTGGCGGTACTCGCCGTGGATCGGCAGCACGTTCGCCGGCTTCAGGATGTTGTAGCAGTAGAGCAGCTCGCCCGCGGCCGCGTGGCCCGAGACGTGCACCTTCGCGTTGGCCTTGTGCACGACGTTCGCACCGAGCTTCGTCAGGCCGTCGATGACGCGGTAGACCGCGTTCTCGTTGCCCGGGATGAGGCTCGAGGCGAGGATGACCGTGTCGCCCTCGCCGATCTCGATCTGGTGGTCGCGGTTCGCCATCCGGCTGAGCACGGCCATCGGCTCGCCCTGCGAGCCCGTCGACATGTAGACGATCTTGTCGTCGGGGATGTCGCCGGCCTTCTTGTAGTCGACGAGCACGCCCTCGGGCACGTCGAGGTAGCCGAGGTCGGCCGCGATCGTCATGTTGCGCACCATGCTGCGGCCGAGGAGCGCCACCCGGCGGCCGTTCGCGTGCGCCGCGTCGAGCACCTGCTGCACCCGGTGCACGTGGCTCGAGAAGCTCGCGACGACGACCTTCTTCGGCGCGCGCGAGATCACCTGGTCGAGCACGGGGCCGATCTCGCGCTCGAGCGGGGTGAAGCCCGGGACATCCGCGTTCGTGGAATCGACCATGAAGAGGTCGACGCCCTCTTCGCCGAGCCGCGCGAACTCGCGCAGGTCGGTGAGCCGGCCGTCGAGCGGCAGCTGGTCCATCTTGAAGTCGCCCGTGGCGAGCACGGTGCCCGCATCGGTGATGATCGCGACGGCGAGCGCATCGGGGATCGAGTGGTTGACCGCGATGAACTCGAGGTCGAACGGGCCGATCTCCTCGTGCTGCCCCTCTTTCACCGTGAGGGTGTACGGCGCGATGCGGTGCTCCTTGAGCTTCGCCTCGACGAGCGCGAGCGTGAGCTTCGAGCCGATCAGGGGGATGTCGCCCCGGAGCTTCAGGAGGTAGGGCACCGCGCCGATGTGGTCTTCGTGGCCGTGCGTGAGCACGACGCCGACGATGTCGTCGAGCCGGTCGCGGAGGAATCCGAAGTCGGGCAGGATCAGGTCGACGCCGGGCTGGTGCTCCTCGGGGAAGAGCACGCCGCAGTCGACGATGAGGATCTTGCCGTCGATCTCGTAGCTCGTCATGTTGCGGCCGACCTCTCCGAGGCCGCCGATCGGGATGATGCGGAGCGTCCCTGCCTCGAGCGGAGCGGGATCGATGACGGTGTCGGGCACAGTGCCCTCCTTACGTTCGCGGTGTTCAGTTCGGTGCGATGCGCTCGGGCATCGCGGATGTCTCGTGGTGGGCTCGCCCGGTCAGCGGGTCGTGCCCGCGACCTTCGGCAGTGCGCCGCCGGCGGCGGCGTTGCGGTCGGGCCGGAAGTTGTGGAAGTCGACGCCCTCGACGCCGCGCACGAGGTCGATCTCGTCCTCGATGAGCGCAGCCTCCCACTCCTCGGGGCCCACGAGCGGCAGGCGCACCCGCGGGCTCGAGATGCGGCCGAGGCCGTGCAGGATGTACTTCGCCGCGACGGTGCCGGGGACGTGGGTCATGGTCGCCCGCACGAGCGGCTCGAGCCGCTGGTGCGCCTCGGTCGCGGCCTTGAGGTCGCCGCGGTTCACCGCGTCGACGATCGTGCGATACGGAGCCGGCGCGATGTTCGCGGTGACGCCGATGAGGCCGGTCGCGCCGATCGACAGGTGCGGGAGCACGTTCGCGTCGTCGCCCGAGAAGTACATGAGGTCGGTCTGGTTGAGCACCCGGCTGACCTCGGAGAAGTCGCCCTTGGCGTCTTTCACGGCGAGGATGTTGGGGTGCTTCGCGAGCCGCAGGATGGTCTCGTACTTGATCGGCACTCCGGTGCGACCCGGGATGTCGTAGAGGATGACCGGCAGGTCGGTCGCGTCGGCGACCATGCGGAAGTGCGTGAGGATGCCCGCCTGGGTGGGCTTGTTGTAGTACGGCGTGACGATCATGATGCCGTCGGCGCCGGCCTTCTCGCTGTGCTGGTACAGCTCGATGGCGTGCGCGGTCTCGTTCGAGCCGCCGCCGGTGATGATCTTGGCGCGGCCCGCGGCCACGTCTTTGCCGACCTCGACGAGCCGGATCTTCTCGGGGTCGGTCAGGGTCGACGTCTCGCCGGTGGTTCCCGTGACGACGATGCCGTCGGCGCCTGCCGAGATGACATCGTCGATGTGCTTCTCGACCCCGGGCCAATCGACCTCGCCGTCCGCCGTCATCGGAGTGACGAGCGCGACGAGCACTTGTCCGAAGGGGTTCTCTGAGGTCACGCCCACCAGCGTATCGGTTCGGCGGGATGCCGCGTCGCCGCCCCGACTCGATGGGTCACGTCGAGCCTCGTCACGAGGGTCATCGGCTGCCGGACCGACGAGCGGGACTCCACGTGCGGTGCAGCCCGCGCGCGACGCAGGCGAGGACAGCCGCCTCGACGCGGGGCCAGTCATGGATGATCTGCGCGTAATCGAACCTCAGGGTGACGTACCCGCGTTCGGCCGCCGCGGCGTCTCGCACGAGGTCCTTGTGTCGCTTCGATGCGGTGGCCGGCGCGGGGGCGGCTCTTCCCTGCAGCGCGTCGGCGAATCCGTCCACATGGTTGCTCTTGCCATCTGCTTCGAGAATGAGCCGATCGCCGAGCACGAAGTCGACCCGGCCGACCCCGTCGATCAGTACCTGCGAGCGCAGTTCGATGCGATGGCGCCGAAGACGCAGCCGCAACAGCGACTCCAGGCCGCTGTCGGCGTCCCAGCGAGCGAAGTCGACGAGCCGACGGTGCTTCGCGGGTACCCTCGCGCGAAGGCGGCCCACGCCCGCTCGGTCGATCAGCCCCTTCCGCATCGCGGACTCGAGCGCAGCGAAGAAGGTCTCGCCGCCCCGGCACCCGAGCACCTGTGCGAGCGCGTCGACGATGGTGCCCTCCCCGAGCGCCGACCCGCTGCCCGTCCAGTGCAGCACGCATGCGCAGCCGTCATGCAGGTGACGACGCCCGTGCTCGGGCATCGAGACATGCACCCGATCGTCGTCGTCGAGCAGCCACACGCCGGCGCGTCGCAGACGCGAGATGCAGCCGAGCATCCCTCCGTGCCGCGCGGCCGTCACCACCTCGGCGGCAGCGGTCGTCGAGGCGTACACACCGGATCGAACCCGTTCGATGGCGCCTTCGCGCCGCGCCCGGCCGATGGACTTCGAATCGACACCGACCGCCAGAAGATCGGCGGTGCGCGCGACGCCGCCGAGCCGGTCGCACCAGCGCTCGACCTCATACGTGTCGATGGGCATGCAGCGATGCTGTCCTCCGGTCGAAGCCCGATCACTCTGCGAAGCCGAGCCGGTGGATCGTTGGGGAAGTCTTGCGGGTGTGGAGGACGAGTGGACTCGATCGGAATGTCGGGGAATCTCCGCGTCGAGCCGGCAGACGGTCGACCGGAATCGAATTCTCCGACATCTCGTCTGCGCCGGGTCGGCCAGCACAGCCGAAGTGTCGGAGGAAACCCACACGGGCCGCCTCGACTTCGCCTCGTAGCCGGAATCCTCCGACACTTCGGCGCGCACCGCGCCCGGCTGGTGGCGATACGGAGCGGGCGGCGGCGTCAGGCGCGGCGGTAGGTGAGGAAGCGGTAGCGGATGCCGCTCCGGGAGGCGTGCTCGCCGGCCGGCGGGTCGACGGCGACGAGCTCGAAGCCCTCGGGCACGGCGGGGGCGTGCACGTCGCCCGGCTCGGCGGCGAATCCCCCGGTGTGCTCGAGCTCGGTCACCTCGAGGAGGTCGGCCCGGTCGATCGCCTCGGCGAACAGCTGCCCGCCGCCGATCGCCCAGACCCGCTCGTCGCCGGCGACGAGCGCCAGCGCCTCGTCGAGTGATCTGGCGCGCTCGGCTCCGTCGTCGGCCCAGTCGGCCTGCCGCGTCACGACGATGTTGCGGCGCCCCGGCAGCGGACGGTACCGGGGCGAGAGCGAGTCCCAGGTCTTGCGCCCCATGATCACCGGCATGCCGAGCGTCACGGCCTTGAAGTGCGCGAGATCCTCGGGCACGTGCCACGGCATGCCGCCGTCGCGCCCGATCACGCCGCCGCCCGCCTGGGCCCAGACGAGTCCGATGCGCGGGACGCGCGATGCCGGGCCTGACGCCGAGCCAGGCGCCGACGCTCCCGAGCGGTTCGGTGCCGGGGCATCCTCGCTCATACGGCGACGGCCGCGCGGATCGCCGGGTGGTGCTGGTAGCCCTCGACCACGAAGTCGTCGTACTCGTAGTCGAAGATCGAGGCGGGCACCCGAGCGAGGCGGAGCGTCGGGTACGGGTACGGGTCCCTGGCGAGCTGCTCGCGCACCTGCTCGACGTGGTTGTCGTAGATGTGGCAGTCGCCACCGGTCCAGACGAAGTCGCCGACCTCGAGGCCGGTCTGCGCGGCCACCATGTGGGTCAGCAGCGCGTACGAGGCGATGTTGAACGGCACACCGAGGAAGAGGTCGGCACTGCGCTGGTAGAGCTGGCACGAGAGCCGGCCGTCGGCGACGTAGAACTGGAAGAGGGCGTGGCACGGCGCGAGCGCCATGTCGGGGATGTCGGCCGGGTTCCACGCCGAGACGATGAGCCGGCGCGAATCCGGGTTCTCGCGGATCTGCGCGACGACGTCGGCGATCTGGTCGATGACCTCGCCCGACGGGGTCGGCCACGAGCGCCACTGCACGCCGTAGACGGGGCCGAGCTCGCCCTGCGCATCGGCCCACTCGTCCCAGATGGTGACGCCGTGCTCCTGCAGCCAGCCGACGTTCGACGAGCCCTGCAGGAACCACAGCAGCTCGTACGCGATCGACTTGAAGTGCACGCGCTTCGTCGTGACGAGCGGGAACCCCTTCGAGAGGTCGAACCGCAGCTGGCGGCCGAACACGCTGCGCGTGCCCGTTCCGGTGCGGTCGGTCTTCGGCTCGCCGTGCTCGAGCACGTCGCGCAGGAGGTCTTCGTACGGGGTGGCGATTCGCTCGGACATCAGGTCAAGGCTAACCCGCGGATGCCTCGTGGCGGGCGTCATTCGTCGTCACAGTCGTCGTGGCGCGGCGGAGCCGCCGTACCGTCGGTTCATGGACCTCGTCGCCGCGCTCGCCATCGGCGCCGCACTCGTCGCCGCCGCGACCGCGGTGGGGCTCGTCTGGCGCGCACGGCAGGGGCGCGCGGTCGGCGGATCGGGCGAGCGCGTGCGCCCGGCTTCGCTCGGCGTCGAAGCCGGCCGGTTCGGCGAGCGGGCGACGCTCGTGCAGTTCTCCACCGAGTTCTGCAGCCGATGCCCGGCCGCGGCGCGCCTGCTCGGCGGCATCGCCGATGAGACGCCCGGAGCCCGCCACGTCGAGGTCGACCTCACGCATCGCGCCGATCTGGCCCGCCGGTTCGACGTGACCCAGACCCCGACGACGCTCATCGTCGATGCCGACGGCATCGTACGGACGCGCATCGGCGGGGCGCCGCGCGCCGACGTGGTGCGCGCTCGACTCGACGAAGTGCTCGGGAGGCAGCATGTCGACATCCGCTGACGGACGCGAACCGGCCGGCATCGACCCTCGCGGTCCCCGCTTCGGCGCGGGCATCACGGCGGTGCTGCTGCTCGCCACGGTCGTGCTCGCCGTCGGCGGCGCCTCGGCCGCCGCCTTCTGGCTGCTCGTCGCGGTCGCCGCCCTCTTCGCGTGGGGCGCGTTCGCCGGCATCCGACGGCACCCCTACGGCCTGATCTTCCGGAAGCTCGTGCGACCCGGGCTCGCGCCGCCCGCCGAGCTCGAAGACCCGCGACCGCCGACCTTCGCACAGGGCGTCGGCTTCGCCGTGACGCTCGCGGGCATCGTGCTCGCCCTGCTCGGCGCTCCGCTCGCCGTGCCGATCGCGGCGGCGATCGCGTTCTTCGCCGCCTTCCTCAACTCGGTCTTCGGCTTCTGCCTCGGCTGCTGGCTGTACCTCTGGCTCGTGCGGGCCCGGGTGATCCGGACGGCGTGAGCCTGCGGCATCCACAGCCGTCGAACCCGCCTGCCGACGGCCCCTGCTCCCCCGCTAGGCTGGGAGCCCGGCTCGAAGTGGAGGATCCCGATGGCACTCACCAGTGAAGCGACCACCGTCTGGAAGGGCACCCTGTTCGAAGGGTCGGGCGACGTCGCCCTCGACTCCTCGGGGCTCGCGAACTTCCCCGTCAACTGGAAGGCGCGCGCCGAGGGCGTCGCCAACACGACGAACCCCGAAGAGCTCCTCGCCGCGGCGCACTCGTCGTGCTTCTCGATGGCCCTCTCGCTCGCCCTCGCCGAGGCCGGAAACCCCGCGGAGAGCATCCAGACGACCGCTGCCGTGACCTTCGAACCCGGCAAGGGCGTGCTCGGCAGCCACCTGCTCGTGAGCGCACGCGTGCCCGGCCTCAGCGAGGCCGAGTTCGAGGCGTTCGCGAACGACGCGAAGGCGGGATGCCCGATCTCGCAGGCGCTCGCCGGCATCCCGATCACGATCGAAGCCGAACTCGCCTGATCGATGCGGGTCCTGATCGCCGGTGCCACGGGCTTCATCGGCACCACGTTCTCGGCCCGGCTCCGCGAACGCGGCCACGAGGTCGTCCGTCTCGTGCGCCGTCGCGCGCACGAGGCCGACGAGGTGTCCTGGTCGCCCGCCGCGGGCATCATCGACTTCACCGTGATGGATCGCGTCGACGCGGTCGTGAACCTCGCCGGCGCCTCGCTCGCGCGACTGCCGTGGACGAAGCGCTACCGCGACGAGATCCTCGAGTCGCGGATCGGCGCGACTCGCACGCTCGCCGACGCGATGCGCAAAGCCCGCACGCCGCCGTCGGTCTTCCTCAGCGCGTCGGCGGTCGGGTACTACGGCGACCGCCCCGGCGAGCTGCTCACCGAGTACTCCAGCGCCGGAAGCGGGTTCCTCGCCCAGGTCGTCGGCCGGTGGGAGGCCGCGGCGTCGCTCGCTCCCGAAGAGACCCGCACCGTGCTCGTCCGCACCGGCCTCGTCGTCGGCTCGGGCGGCGGGGCGTTCCAGCGGGTCGCGACGCTCACGAAGTTCGGCCTGTCGAGCCGACTCGGCACGGGTGGCCAGCACTGGCCGTGGATCGCCCTCGACGACGAGGTCGGCGCGCTCGTGCACCTGCTCGACTCGAAGCTGTCGGGGCCGGTCAACTTCGTCGGGCCGACCCCGGCGACGGCGGACCGGGTGATGCGCGCCATGGCCGAGCGGATGCGGCGCCCGCACGCGTTCGGCGTACCCGAGAAGGTGCTCGAGCTCGCGCTCGGCAGCGCGGCCGACGAGCTGCTGCTCGCGAGCCAGAAGGTCCGGCCGCAACGGCTCATCGACGACGGCTACCGATTCGCGCACACGACCGTCGAGTCGGCGATCGACGCGATGATCAGCGCTGCCGGCGGTCGAGCTCGATAGCGGTGCGCACCGCCTGCCGCGCACGACGGCGGTCGCCGGCCGCGTCGTACGCGAGGCCGAGCCGCAGCCAGGCCCGCCACGACGCCTCGTCGGCCTCGACCTCGGCCTTGAACCGGCCGAACTCGGCGTCGGCGGCGTCGCGGTCGGCGCGCCCGCTCGGGCGCAGCGGCAGGCCGAGGTCGGTACCGCCCTCGTCGTGGAGTCGCCGGATGAGCTCCTGCGAGCGGATGCCGAACGCGAGCTCGCGCCAGAGCGCCCACGCGGCGATGATCGGCAGCACGAGGAGCGCGATGCCGATGACGATCGCGACCGGCTCGCCCGTGCCCATGAACTGCACGGCGCGCCACCCGACGAGCGCGAGGTAGAGCGCGAGCAACGCCGCCATGATCAGCGCGCCCGACTTCGCGGTGAGCGCCCGGCGGCCGCCGGCCGCGGTCATCGGGCGCCGGCAGGCGCGCCGCCTGCGAGGCCGAGGTCGAGCAGGGCGTCGAGGCCGACGCTCACCCCGGATGCCTCGGTCGCGCGCCGCAGCGCGAGCAGGATGCCCGCCTCGTACGAACTCGGCGAGAGCGTCGAGTGGGTGAAGGTCAGGGTCTCGCCGTCGCCGCCCATGACGACGCGCTGCTCGGCGAGCGTGCCCGCCATGCGCAGGCTGTGCACGGGCACGCCGGAGACGAGCTGGCCGCGAGCGCGCTGATCGGCATGCGGCGCCGAGACCGGGCCGGCGGCGCCGCGCGCCTCGCCGATGAGTTCTGCGGTGCGCACCGCGGTGCCCGAGGGCGAGTCGACCTTGCCCGCGTGGTGCGCCTCGATGATCTCGATCGAATCGAAGTACGGGGCAGCGAGCGCGGCGAACGCGGTCGCGAGCACGCTGCCGATCGAGAAGTTCGGCACGAACAGCACGGCACCGGCGTCGTCGTGTCCGCGGACGAACTTCGTGATCTCGGCGATGCGGTCGCGCGACCAGCCCGAGGTGCCGACGACGATGGGGATGCCTGCGCCTGCGGCGAACTCGACGATGGCGGGACTCGCCGCCGGATGGGTGACGTCGAGCGCGACGTCGGCGCCGAGCATCTCGTCGAGGCTCGATCCCGAGCCGAGCGCAGCGTGGAGTTCGAGGTCGTCGGCCGCCTCGATGAGTCGGATCGCCAGCTGCCCCATCTTGCCCGTGGCTCCGGCCACGGCGACCTTGATCGTCACCCGTCGAGTCTACCGAGGCCCGTGCTCCACGCAGCCGCGTCCCGAATATGCTCGACGCATGCTCCGATACCGCGAGGCCGCCGTGACCGATCCCGACGCCCACGACTTGCTCGAGGCGTACTTCGCCGAGCGCGCGGCGGGCTTTCCCGCCGAGCAGGGCGAGTACCGCCCGACCTGGCCGGATGCCTCGCAGTTCACGCCGCCCGCCGGCGTGTTCCTCGTCGTGGTCGACGACGAGCGGGGCGGCGAGCTCGTCGGCTGCGGCGGGGTCCGGCGCATCCAGCGTCGCCCCGAGACCTATGAGATCAGGTTCGAGGTCAAGCACCTCTGGCTCGCCCCGGCCGGCCGGGGTCGTGGCGAGGGCAAGCGGCTCCTCGCGGAGCTCGAGCGCCGGGCGATCGAGTTCGGCGCGCAGGAGCTCGTGCTCGACACGAACGCCTCGCTCGAGGCGGCCGGCGGTCTCTACCGCTCGGCCGGATACGTCGACATCGAGCCGTACAACGCGAACCCGAACGCGACGAACTGGTACGGCAAGCCGGTCGGCGCCGATCTGTAGGGAGCACCCGTCGACACGCCGAGGGCACGGGCGCGACGCGCCGTGCGCGGCTGGAATGTTCCTCCACGGGTGCACGGTGCGAGCGAGCCTGCGTGGGGGCGAGCCCGGGTGGGAGCGTGCGGCTCAGATGGAGAACGGCTCCGGCAGGCCGGTGCGGAGCTCGGGCGGCAGGTGCGCGAGGTCGTTGTGCACCACGAGGCTCCACGGTCGCCCGGGCTTCTGCGTCAGCACGGTGAGCCCGGCGTTGGCCTGGTTGATCGAGACCCAGCGCCAGTCGGGAGCGCCGAGCACCTCGCGGACGAACCAGCCGATCACGAAGTTGTGCGTGATGAGCAGCTCGTGCCGGTCGTCGCGGTGCGAACGCAGGAATTCGGCGACCGCATCGGCCATCTGCGCGTTGCCGGCTTCGATCTCGTCCTCGGTCACGGAGCCGAAGAACGGGTCGTAGAACTTCGGCGTCTCGGGGGCGGGCCCCGAGGGGATGCAGTCGAACAGGAGCGGAGACGGCTCGGGGTTCAGCGCCGGCATCTTCGCCGCGATGATCTCGGCGGTCTCGGTCGCCCGCTGCAGCGGCGAGTGCCACGCGTGGTCGAACGGGATGCCGCCGAGCCGCTCGGCGAGGAGCTCCGCCTGACGGCGACCACGGGGTGACAGCGGGCCGTCGGGCAGGCCGTGCTCGGCGTCGAGCTGCTCGCCGTGCCGCACGAGATAGAGGTGATGTGCCAAGGGTTCGTTCCTGTACTGCTCGTCGGGTCGCGTCAGGCGACGTCGGTGCTCGGCGCGAGCTGGTCGATCGCGCCGGTGAACGCCGTCTCGTCGATCGCACCCACGGCGACCACCGAGAACGGGCGGGAGACGAGGTCGGCGGCGAGCGCCCGCACGTCGTCGACGGTGACGCGTGCGATGCGCCGGAGCGCCTCGTCGAGGTCTGCGAACTCGCCGAGCGTCAGCTCGGCCCGGCCGAGACGGCTCATGCGGGTGTCGGAGTCTTCGAGCGCGAGCGCCGATGCGCCGGCGAGCTGACCGGCCGCGCGTCGCAGCTCTTCGGCGGTCACGCCGTCGCGGGCGAGCCGCTCGAGCTCGTCGCGCATGAGCTCGGCGACGGTGCCGGCCTTCGACGGGGCGCAGCCCGCGTACATGCCGAAGAGGCCGGCGTCGGAGTAGGCCGGCGCGAACGAGTAGACGGCGTAGGCGAGCCCGCGGCGCTCGCGCACCTGCTGGAAGAGCCTCGACGACATGCCCGAGCCGAAGATCGCGTTGAGCATGCTCATCGTCGAGCGGCGCTCATCGGTGGCGACGAGCCCGGGAACGCCGACGAGCAGGTTGACCTGCTCCGTCGGTCGTTCGACGACCGTCAGCGGATGCCCCGTGTCGAGGGTCGCCGGGGCGGTCGAGCGGCGCGGCACCGGGTCGGCCGCCTCGTCGAGCCGCCAGCCCGCGACCCCGAGGGCGCGCGTGAGATCGAGGACGAGCGGGTCGTGGTCGACGGCGCCCGCGACGGTGACGACCAGGTCTTGCGGGCGGTAGTTCGCCCGGTAGTGCTCGTGCACGGCCGAGCGGGTGGCGGCCCGGATCGTCGCGGGATCACCGCCGATGGGACGGCCCAGCGGGTGCTCGCCGAGCACGGTGCTGAAGAATCGCTCGTTGGCCACGTCGGCGGGGTCGTCGCCCGCCATCGACAGCTCCTCGAGGATGACGCCGCGCTCGGTCTCGAACTCGCCCGCGTCGAGCAGCGACGAGGTGAACATGTCGGCGAGCACCTCGACCGCCATCGGCAGGTCGCGATCCTGCACCTTCGCGTAGTAGCAGGTGTACTCCTTCGCGGTGAGCGCGTTGTGCTCGCCGCCGACCGAGTCGAACGAGATCGCGATGTCGAGGGCGGTGCGCTTCGCGGTGCCCTTGAACAGCAGGTGCTCGAGGAAGTGGGTCGACCCGAGGCTCGCCGGCCGCGAGGCATCCGCCCCCTGCTCGTCGCGCGAGCCGACCGCGACCCAGAAGCCGACGGTCGCGCTGCGACTGCCCGGAACCTGCTCGCTGAGCACCCGGACGCCCGAGGGGAGCACCGAACGCCGCACGCGCGAGCCGCCCGTCGCCTCGAACGAGAGCTCGGCCTGGCCGAGTGGGAGGTCGACGGCGCCGTTCATCCCGAACAGCCTATGCCACCCGGGCATGGAAAGCAGGTCGGCTCGACGGCCGCGCGACTCAGGCCGAGGCGCGGTCGAGCTCGACGAGCTCGGAGCGCGTGAGCTCGATGCCGGCGGCGGCGAGGAGCGCCTCGACCTGCTCGGGTCGCGTTGCGCTCGCGACGGGCGCTGCGACCGTCGGCTTCGCGAGCAGCCAGGCCAGTGCGATCGTCGCGGGCTGGACGCCGTGGGCGAAGGCGACCGCATCGACGGCGGCGAGCACCCGGTGACCGCGACGCCCCAGGTGCTTGGCCTGGCGCGCTCCGCGGGCGTCGTGCCGCACGTCGGCACGACGGCGGACCTGGCCGCCGAGGAATCCGTTCGCGAGGGCGAAGTAGGGCAGCACGGCGAGGCCCTGCGCGTGGGCGACGAGCTCGGGAGCACCCTCGTAGGGACGACGCTCCATGAGGTTGTACCGGGTCGTGAACGTCTGGAAGCGGGGCAGCCCGTTCGCGGCGAGCACGCGCGCCTCGATGAGCCGGTCGGGACCGAAGTCGCTTGCGCCGATCGCCCCCACCTTGCCGGCGGCGATGAGCGCGTCGACGGCTCCGAGGCTCTCTTCGAGCGGGACCTCGGGGTCTTCGCCGTGGAAGTGCACGAGGTCGAGGCGCTCGACGCCGAGCCGCGAGAGGGAGGCCTCGACAGCGGCCTTGATCTGCTTCGGCGCGAGGCCCGGGTGATCGGGGTGCTGGCCGATCTTCGTCATCACCGACATCCGGGCGCGCGCGCTGCGCGACTCGAGCCACATGCCGATGATCGACTCGCTGCGCCCCGCGGCGTAGCTGTCGGCCGTGTCGAGGAGCGAGCCGCCGACGCCGGCGAAGCGGTCGAGCACCGCGAATGCGTCGTCGGCGCCGAGCGTCCAGCCGAAGGTCGACGCCCCGAGCGCGAACGGCTGGGCCTCGATGCCGGTGCCTCCGATGGGCACACGCGCCGGCACGGTGATCGGCCCGGAGAGCGGGTTGGACGCGACGGTCTCGACGCGCAGGCGGGCCGCTTCGGGCTCGCTCGACTCGGCGCGCTCGATCGCGTCGATGTCGATCTCGGCGATCGCCGCCCCCGCAGCGCTCGCCGCGCTGCCGCGGTAGACGTGTCGTGCCACTCGTCTCCTCCTCCCCAGGATTGGCTCTGAGGATATGCAGATCGATGGCTGTTTCTGCGCCGATTCGGCGGAGAACGGGTGAACCGTTATCGAATCGTTTGCAGCGGGGCCGCGGATGTCCCCCGTTCAAGGGGATCCTGAGGCAGTCTCATGAACCGAGCGCGCGGTTCAGCCGCGGGCGCGCCGCAGCACCGCTTCGGCCTGGGCGAGCATTGGTGCGTCGACCATCGTCCCCCGGAACGCGAACACCCCGCGCTCGCCCTCGGCCGCCTCGAGCACCGCGCGCGCCCACGCCACGCGCTCGGGCTCGGGCCGGTACGCCGACCGGACGACGGCGGACTGCGAGGGGTGGATGCACGCGGTCGCCGCGAAGCCGACGGCCGCCGCATCCTCCGCCTCGAGGCGGAGACCCTCGACATCGGCGATGTCGAGGTGGACGGCGTCGATCGCCGCGGCGCCGTGCGCCCCGGCGGCGAGCAGCACCTGAGATCTGGCGTGCCGCGCGACCTCGCGATAGCCGCCGTCGGGCCCGCGACTCGACGAGCCGCCGAGCGACGCGACGAGGTCTTCAGCACCCCACATGAGCGCCGACACGTTGGGGATCGCCGCGATCTCGGCCGCGGACATGACGCCGCGCGCCGTCTCGCAGAGCGCGACGACCTCGAGCTCGGCGAGGTCGACCAGGTCGGCCGTGCCCTCGCACTTGGCGAGCATCACCGTGCGGTAGTCGGTCGCGGCGATCGCGGCGAGGTCGGCGGCGAAGTCCTCGGTGCCGGCGGGGTTCACGCGCACGATCACACGCTCGGGGTCGAGCGGCGTGTCGACGAGGGCTGCGCGGGCCTCGGGCTTCGCACCCGGCGCCACGGCGTCTTCGAGGTCGACGATGACGGCGTCGGCGCGGTCGAGCGCCTTCGCGTATCGCTCGGGGCGATCCGCCGGGCAGAACAGGATCGCCGGCCCGAAGCGGAAGGCGGGTCGGTCGGCCATCATTCCTCCTCGTCGGTGCGCTCGGCGCCGCGCGCGCCGGCGGCAGCGGAACCGCTCGCGGACTCGGATGCCTGCCGCTCCCCCGCCTCGCGCGTCCACATGAGGACCGACCGCGTCGCCCGGGCGACTTCGACCCCGTGCTGGTTGCGCCCGACGTGATGCAGGGTGACGATGCCCTGACCGGGCCGTGAGGCGGACTCGCGCACCGCGACGACCAGCGTCTCGCTGTACAGGGTGTCGCCGTGGTAGAGCGGTGCGGGGAACGCGACCTCGGCGAACCCGAGGTTCGCGACGATCGTGCCCTGGGTCAGCTGGGCCACCGAGGCGCCCACGATCGTCGCGAGCGTGAACATCGAGTTCACGAGCCGCTCGCCGAACGGCTGGCCCTCGGCCCACGCGGCGTCGAGGTGCAGCGACTGGGTGTTCATCGTCAGCGTCGTGAACAGCACGTTGTCGGCCTCCGTGACGGTGCGACCCGGCCGGTGCAGGTAGCGGGTGCCGGGTTCGAACTCGTCGAACCAGAGCCCCCGCTGCAGCACCTCGCGGCGCACCTCGGGCAGGTCGGTCGATTCGCCGGGCATCGCCCGCTCCCTCCCGCCTCGGTCGGCCCGAGGCATCCCTCTCGACTCGAACGCTACCCGGCGAGGCCCAGCTCGCGTGCGATCACCATGAGCTGCACCTCGTTGGTGCCCTCGCCGATCTCGAGGATCTTCGAGTCGCGGTAGTGCCGGGCCACGAGGCTCTCGTTCATGAAGCCCATGCCGCCGAAGATCTGGGTGGCGTCGCGAGCATTCAGCATCGCGGCGTCGCTCGAGACGAGCTTCGCCATCGCCGCCTCCTTCTTGAACGGGAGGCCCGCGTCGGCGCGTCGGGCCGCGTCGTGCCAGGCGAGGCGCGACGTGTAGACGCGGGCCTGCATCTGGGCGATCGTGAAGGCGATGAACTGGTGCGACGCGATCGGCACGCCGAACACGTTGCGGGTCTTCGCGTAGGCGAGCGCCTCGTCGAGGCAGCCCTGCGCAGCACCCGTCGCGAGCGCCGCGATCGCGATGCGGCCCTCGTCGAGCGTCTGCAGGAAGTTGGCGAAGCCGCGCCCGCGCTCGCCGAGCAGGTTCGCCGCGGGCACGCGCACGTCGTCGAACGTCAGCGGGTGCGTGTCGGACGCGCGCCAGCCCGACTTGTCGTAGCCGGGGGCGACCGTGAAGCCGGGTGTGCCGTTCGGCAGGATGATCGTCGAGAGCTCCTTCGCGACCGATCCGTCGGCCCGGGTGCGCTCGCCGGTGACGGCCGTGACCGTGACGAACCTCGTGATCGGCGTGCCCGAGTTGGTGATGAACTGCTTCGAGCCGTTCACGACCCACTCGTCGCCGTCGAGCACGGCCGTCGTGCGGGTGGCGCCGGCGTCGGAACCGGCCTCGGACTCGGTCAGGCCGAAGCCGGCGAGCGCGCGACCCGCGACGAGGTCGGGCAGGAACTCGGCCTTCTGCTCCTCGGTGCCGTGACGGAAGACCGGCATCGCGCCGAGGCCGACCGCAGCCTCGAGCGTGATCGCGATCGACTGGTCGACGCGGGCGAGGGCCTCGATCGCGAGGCACAGCGCCACGTAGTCGCCGCCCTGGCCGCCGACCTCCTCGGGGAACGGCAGCCCGAACAGCCCGAGCTCGCCCATCTGCGCGACGACGTCCATCGACAGGGTGTGCGTGCGGTCCGCCTCGTACGCCTGCGGTGCGACGACGGTGTCGGCGAACTCGCAGACCATGTCGTACAGCTGCTGCTCTTCGCTGCTCAGCTCGGTGCTCACGTCGTGATCCTCATTCCTGGTGGGGTGCTCGGGTGCGCACCCTCGTGGAGTGCGCCCGACGATGCCGGTGGGATGCTCGGGGCGGCCGCGACCGGGTCGCGGTCGGCGGTGCCGTCGATGCGGGTGGATGCCTCGGGCGATGCGTCGACTCGGGCGACCGGCTGGTCTCGCGAGACCTGCTGCCCCATCGCGACCGACAGCCGCACGATGCCGGCGACGGTCGCGGTCACGCGGTGCTCCATCTTCATCGCCTCGATCGCGACGACGGCGTCTCCGGGCTCGACCCGGTCGCCGTCGGCGACGAGCACGGCGGTCACGGTGCCGGGCATCGGCGCACGGAGTTCGGGGTCGACGAGGCCGCCGCGCTCGATCATCGCGAGTCGGGCGTCGAGGTCGGCGCGACGATCGGGAGCCGGCACCCGCCAGGTACCGTGCGGAGTGTGCACCCAGGTCGCGCCGTCGCCGGCGGTCGCGACGGCGTCCGCAGACGCCGAGTGCGCTGCGGCGCCGGAGGGGGTGCCCGGTCGACCGGGTCGCCAGTCGCGGGCGAGCTGCCAGGCACGACCGCCGGCCTCGCGGGCGGCATCGACGGCCGCCGAGGCGCGTGCCGCCTGCGCGGCGGCGAGCGCCTCGGGGGGAACGCCGTCGGACTCGGGCTCCGGCATGCGGTCGATGAGGCCGGTGTCGAGGTCGCCGCGCCGCACCGCCGGTTCGGCGAGGAGGCGGCGGAGGAACGCGAGGTTCGTGTCGATGCCCAGCACCACCGTGCCGGCGAGCGCCGCGTCGAGCCGCGTGAGGGCCTCGGCCCGGTCGGCCCCGCGTGCGATGACCTTCGCGAGCATCGGGTCGTAGTCGGCGGTGATCGTCTGGCCCGAGCGGATGCCGCCGTCGACCCGCACCCCGTCGCCCGCCGGCTCGCGCCAGATGAGCAGTTCACCCGTCGACGGGAGGAAGCCGCGCTCGGGGCTCTCTGCGTAGACACGCGCCTCGATCGCGTGCCCGGTGAGCCGCACGTCGTCCTGCCGTACAGCGAGCGGCTGGCCCGCGGCGATGCGCAGCTGCTGCTCGACGAGGTCCATGCCGGTGACGAGTTCGGTGACGGGGTGCTCCACCTGGAGCCGGGTGTTCATCTCGATGAAGAAGAACTCGTCGGGTGCAGAGTCGGAGACGAGGAACTCGACCGTGCCGGCGCCGCGGTAGTCGACGCTGCGGGCGGCGTCGCAGGCCGCCTCGCCGATGCGGGCGCGGGTGGCCGCGTCGAGCAACGGCGACGGCGCCTCTTCGATGACCTTCTGGTGGCGGCGCTGCAGCGAGCACTCGCGCTCGCCGAGGTGGATGACGCGGCCATGGGCGTCGGCGAGCACCTGCACCTCGATGTGCCGGGGGCGCTCGATGAGCCGCTCGAGGAGGAGCGTGTCGTCGCCGAACGCGGCCCGGGCGATGCGGCGTGCGGCCGGCAGCGCCGCGGCCAGCTGCTCGGCGTCTCGCGCGATCTGCATGCCCTTGCCGCCGCCGCCGGCGGACGGCTTCACGAGGAGCGGGAACCCCACCGCCGCACCGGCTTCGAGGAGTGCCGCGTCGTCGAGCGCTGGATCGGCGACGCCGGGCACCGTCGGCACGCCCGACGCCGCGACATGCTGCTTCGCGCGGATCTTGTCGCCCATGATCTCGAGGGCGCGCGCGCCGGGGCCGACGAAGGCGATGCCGGCCGCGGCGCAGGCGGCGGCGAAGTCTGCGTCTTCGGACAGGAAGCCGTACCCGGGGTGCACGGCCTGGGCACCCGTCGCGAGCGCCGCAGCGACGAGGCGGTCGGCATCGAGATAGCTCTCGGCGGCCGCTGCGGGGCCGATGCGGACGGCGTCGTCGGCGAGCCGCACGTGCGGCGCGTCGGCATCGGCGTCGGAGTAGACGGCGATCGAGCGGATGCCGAGCCGACGAAGGGTGCGGATGACGCGCACCGCGATCTCGCCGCGGTTCGCGACGAGCACGCGCTCGAACGGGCGCGGGCGGGGATCGACCTCGGCGGGGAGTCGGGAGCCGGCATCGCCGGGCAAGCCCTCGAGCGTGACCATTCGCGCCTCTCTGCACCATCGCAGCGCGCTCTCCAGTTAGCGCGCACTAACTGGAACTGATGTTAGTGCTCGTTAACTGAATTGGCAAGCGCCTCGGCGAGTCGCTCGACGCCGTAGTCGAACGCGCGGTCGACGTCACCGCCGAGCCGGAACGCCCCCGCGAGTTCCATCGTGACGAAGCCGTTCGCCCAGGCGGTGATCGTGCGCGCGGCGGGAAGCGCATCGGACTCGCCGACGAGCGCCGTGGCGACGCGCAGCACCGGGGCGCTCGCCGCCGTGAGGACCCCCTGCGACACTCCCCCGCCGCCGGGTGCGAACACCAGGCCGAACGCGACGGGGCACTCGTGCGCGAACGCACGGAGCTCGCGGGCGAGCCCGACGAGCCCGCGACGCGCGTCGCCGCCGGACGGCGCCGCCGAGTCGAGGCGGGCGGCCAGGTCGCGCACGGTCGCCTCGGCCACGAGCGCCACGAGCGCGCCGCGGTTGCGCACCCGCTTGTAGAGCGACGGCGCTCGCACGCCGACGCGATCGGCGACGGCCTGCATCGTCAGGCCGTCGAGGCCGGCGGACTCGACGACGGTGCGGCCGGCGGCGATGATCTCCTCGAGCGAGGTGCGATCGGGTGCGGGCATCTCGTGCTCCCCTCATGCGATGTCGGAATCGAGCTTAGGCTATTGCGCATAGCCATGATGGCTATGTAGCATAGCCATCATCGTCCACACCGAGAACGCAGAGGATCCCGAAATGCAGCTCGCCCCGTCGCTCCACCGCATCGGCAACGACATCGTCGCCGTCTACCTCGTCGACGCACCCGAGGGCGTGACGGTCATCGACGCAGGCCTCTCCGGGCAGTGGCCGGAGCTGATCGACGAGCTGGCGGCGATGGGCCGCACGGTCGACGACGTCCGGGGCGTCGTGCTCACCCACGGCGACACCGACCACATCGGCTTCGCCGAACGCCTGCGCCGCGACCACGGCGTGCCCGTCCACGTCCACGAGGCCGACGCGGCCCGCGCGCGGGGCGAGGAGTCGTCGAAGCCCGGATGGGGGCACGTGAAGCTCGGCGCGACCGCGAGGTTCCTCTGGTACGCGGCGCGCACGGGCGGCCTGCGCACGACGCACCTCACCGAGGTCGTGCCG
This sequence comes from Agromyces chromiiresistens, assembly GCF_029167465.1. Taxonomy (NCBI): domain Bacteria; kingdom Bacillati; phylum Actinomycetota; class Actinomycetes; order Micrococcales; family Microbacteriaceae; genus Agromyces; species Agromyces chromiiresistens. The sequence goes on along the minus strand of NZ_JARFNL010000004.1, from coordinate 1,672,860 downwards.
ATGCGCGACGGCGACGTGCTCGACCTGCCGGGCTCGCCGCGCATCATCGGCATGCCGGGGCACTCCGCCGGCAGCGTCGCGATCCACGTTCCCGCGGTCGACGCCGTGTTCGTCGGCGACGCGCTGACGACCAGGCACGTGCTCACGGGCGCCGAAGGTCCGCAGCCCGCCCCCTTCACCGACGACCCCGCCGAGGCGCTCGCCTCCCTGCATCGGCTCGACGGCGTCGCGGCGAGCTGGGTGCTTCCGGGCCACGGCACGCCCTGGCACGGCGGCGTACCGGCGATCGTCGACGCGATCGAGCGCGCGGCCGAGGCATCCGCTCGCTGACGCTGCGAACGGCGGGGCGCCCGAGCGCCCGAGCGCCCGAGCCGTCACTACATGCGGAAGAGCCCGAACGCCGGCTCGGGCAGCGGAGTGCGGCTCGCGAGCTCGAGCGCGAGGGCGAGCACCGTGCGCGTGTCCTCGGGCGCGATGATGCCGTCGTCCCAGAGCCGGGCCGTCGAATGGTACGGGCTGCCCTGGTCTTCGTACTGCGCGCGGATCGGGGCGCGGAACGCCTCCTCCGCGTCATCCGCCCAGGTCTCGCCCTTGATCGCGAGCTGGTCGCGCTTGACCGTCGCGAGCACGGAGGCCGCCTGCTCGCCGCCCATCACCGAGATGCGCGCATTCGGCCACATCCAGAGGAACCGGGGCGAGTACGCCCGCCCGCACATCGAGTAGTTGCCGGCGCCGAACGAGCCGCCGATCACGACCGTGAGCTTCGGCACCCGGGTCGTGGCGACCGCGGTCACCATCTTCGCGCCGTGCTTGGCGATGCCGCCCGCCTCCGCGTCGCGGCCGACCATGAACCCCGAGATGTTCTGCAGGAACAGCAGCGGGATTCCGCGCTGGTCGCACAACTCGATGAAGTGCGCGCCCTTCATCGCGGATTCGCTGAACAGCACGCCGTTGTTCGCGACGATGCCGACCGGGTGGCCGTCGATGCGGGCGAAGCCGGTGACCAGGGTGTCGCCGTACTCGGGCTTGAACTCGCTGAACTCGCTGCCGTCGACGAGCCGCGCGATCACCTCGTGCACGTCGTAGGGCTGCTGCACGTCGATCGGCACGGCTGCGGTGAGGCCCGCCGGGTCGACGGCCGGAGGACGGGGCTCGCGCACCGCCCACGCCCGCGCCGGCTGCTCGGGCAGCGTCGCGACCATGTCGCGCACGAGCTCGAGCGCGTGCTCGTCGTCTTCTGCGAGGTGGTCGGTGACACCGGACACCCGCGAGTGCAGGTCGCCGCCGCCGAGCTCCTCCGGCGTCACGACCTCGCCGATCGCTGCCTTCACGAGGGGCGGGCCGCCGAGGAAGATGGTGCCCTGGTTCCGCACGATCACGGTCTCGTCGCTCATCGCCGGCACGTAGGCGCCGCCCGCCGTGCACGAGCCGAGCACGGCGGCGAGCTGCGGGACCCGCATCGACGAGAGCTGCGCCTGGTTGTAGAAGATGCGGCCGAAGTGCTCGCGGTCGGGGAACACCTCGTCCTGCAGGGGCAGGAACGCGCCGCCAGAGTCGACGAGGTACACGCACGGGAGGCGATGCTCCTTCGCGATCTCCTGCGCGCGCAGGTGCTTCTTCACCGTCATCGGGTAGTAGGTGCCGCCCTTGACGGTCGCGTCGTTGCAGACGACCATCACGGGACGGCCGTGCACGAGCCCGATGCCCGTGATGATGCCGGCACCCGGCGAGTCGCCGCCGTACAGGCCGTCGGCGGCGAGGGGCGCGACCTCGAGGAACGGGCTGCCCTCGTCGAGCAGGCGGTCGACCCGGTCGCGGGGCAGCAGCTTGCCACGGGCGACATGGCGCTCCCGGGATGCCTCGGGCCCGCCGAGCGCCGCGGCGGCGAGCCGCTCGCGCAGCTCCTCCACGAGTTCGGCATGGGCGGCGGCGTTCGCACGCCCCGCCTCGCCATCGGCGTCGATGTGCGTCTGCAGCGTGACCATTTCGCCCCGTCTCGGTCGATCCGCCGTCGGCCCCTTCGCCGGCGGCGGCGCGCCCCCTTGTGGACGGCACGTGATTTCGGTTAGTGTGCACTAACTCGATTCCCGATGTTAGCGAGCGTTAACCGAGATGGCAAGCAGCCCCGCCCCCGTGCCCGAGGCACCGGCAGCGCTCACCGAGCGCGGCCGCCAGAAGGCCGACCGTCGCGCCGCCATCCTCGCCGCCGCGGCGACGCTCTTCGCCGAGCGCGGCTATGCGGGCGTCACGATCGAAGACCTCGGCACCGCCGTTGGCGTCTCCGGCCCCGCGGTGTACCGGCACTTCCCCGGCAAGGCCGCGGTGCTCGCCGCCATCCTCGAGGGCGCGAGCCGGGCCCTCCTCGACGGGGCCGAGCGGGTCCTCGGCGAGGCATCCGGCCCCGACGACGCGCTGCGCGCGCTCATCGCCCACCACGTCGACTTCGCGCTGGGCGAGGCCGACGTCATCCTCGTGCAGGACCGCGAGCTCGAGCAGCTCGACCGCGGCGCCCGTCACGAGGTCCGCCTCCTCCAGCGCCGGTACGTCGAGAACTGGGTCGACGTGCTCTCCAGACTCCGGCCCGATCGGGCCGAGGCGGAGCTCAGGGTCCGGGCACACGCCGCCTTCGGACTCCTGAACTCCACTCCGCACAGCGCCCGCATCCCCGGGCGCCGACCTGCCGAGGGCATCGTCCGCGGCATCCTGGAGGAGATGGCATGGGCGAGCCTCATGTCGTGACGCTGCGCGCGACCCGCGTCGGCGATCTCGATGCACTGTTCCTGATCGAGCAAGACCCCGTCGCGGTCGAGATGGCCGCGTTCACGCCGCCCGACCCGGGCGATCGGGCGATGTTCGACGCCCATTGGCGACGACTCTTCGACGATCCGGGCATCGACGCCCGCACCGTCCGCGTCGACGGCGACATCGTGGGCAGCGTCGCCCGCTGGTTCGACGAGGGCACGCCCGAGATCACCTATTGGATCGACCGTGCGTACTGGGGCCGCGGCATCGCGACCCGTGCGATGCGCCTCTTCCTCGACACGCTCGGCGAGCGCCCCGTGCGCGCTCGCGTCGCAGCCGACAACGCCCGCTCGATCGCGGTGCTCGAGCGGCTCGGATTCGAGCAGGTCGGCACCGAGACGGGGTTCGCGAACGCACGCGGCACCGAGATCGAGGAACGCGTCTACCAGCTCGGCTGATCGGCGCGGGCGGATGCCTCGCGGGCGTGCCGACCACCGGTCCGGCCCGACTGCGGCGAACCCCGAGCCCCGGCCGATCGCGTGCCGCGCAGTTCGCGACGACTGCCGGGCCGCGCGCCCTGCCCGTCAGTTGCCGGGCCGCGCACCCTGCCCGTCGGCGAGCGCGTCGATCCGGCGGGCGAGCTCGACGTCGCGCGAGGTGACGCCGCCCACGTCGTGCGAGCTCAGCTCGAACTCGATGCGCCCCCAGCCGAGCCGCACGTCGGGATGGTGGTTCAGGGCGTCGGCGACCGCAGCGACCTCGTCGAGCAGCTCGACCGCGCTCGCGAAGTCATCGGTGCGGTAGGCGCCGTCGATCCGGTCGCCGGTGTGCACGAACGCCGTTCCCGCCAGGTCGTCGGCGGTCTCGGCCGGGGTGAGGATGCGCCGCGGGTCGTTCATGCTGCCATCATCCTCCGGGCGACGACCCGCCGGTAGGGGTGCGGTCCCACCCGGTACCGAACCCGGGTGCCCGCCGCGGATCGCACGACGGAACGGCGAGCCGCCGCCGATCTCCCGAGTTCGGTACCGGCCGTCACATCATGGTCAGCGCGCGACCCGGCTCGCGCAGGATCGCGCCGATGTCGGCGAGGAACCGCGAGCCCTGCGCACCGTCGACGAGTCGGTGGTCGAACGAGAGGCTGAGCGTCATGACCTCGCGCAGCGCGATCTCACCGCGGTGCTCCCACGGCTGGCGTCGCACGGCCCCCATCGCGAGGATCGCCGCCTCACCCGGGTTGAGGATCGGCGTGCCCGCGTCGATGCCGAACACGCCGATGTTGGTGATCGAGATCGTCCCGCCTGCGAGGTCTGCGGGGCTCGTGCGCCCTGCGCGGGCGGTCTCGGCGAGCGCGGTGATCGCGTCGGCGAGCTCGAGCAGCGTCAGCTCGTCTGCGGCCGGAATGTTCGGCACGACGAGTCCCCGATCGGTCGCGGCGGCGATGCCGAGGTTGACGCCGCCGAACTGCACGATCTCCTGCGCGTCGTCGTCCCACCGGGCGTTGACGTCGGGCGTGCGGCGAGCGGCGATGCAGAGCGCCTTCGCGACGACGGCGAGCGGGGTGACCCGGTGCGACGCGAGCGCGCGGTCTTCGCGCAGGCTGCGCACGAGCTCCATCGTCTCGGTGACGTCGACGGTGAGGAACTCGGTCACGTGCGGCGCGGTGAAGGCGCTGCGCACCATCGCCGCCGCGGTGTGCTTGCGCACGCCGCGGATCGGGATGCGCGTCTCCGCCGGGCGGTCGGCACGGCCGCGGGCCGCCGCGGCGGGCACTGCGCCGACGGCACCGGCCGCGGGAGCCGCGACCCCGGGCGAGGACGCCGCGCGCTCGACGTCGTCGCGCGTGATGAGCCCGCGCGGGCCGGTGCCCGCGATCTGTTCGAGGTCGACGCCCAGGTCACGGGCGAGCTTGCGCACCGGCGGCGTCGAGCGGGGTCGCTCGGGCCGCTCCCCCGCCTGCGCGGGCGCTTCGGCGGCGGCCGGCCCGGTCGTCGCCTCCGCCGACGTCGCGGAGGGCGTGCCGGTGCGTGCCGTCGCCGCCGCGGAAGCGGCACCGCCCGGCGCGCGGCGCGCACGCCGCTTCGGGCCGCCCTCGTCGCGCGCACCGTAGCCGACGAGCGTGGGCTCGGGGGCATCGGAGGTCGAGGCGCCCGACTCGGAGGCATCCGCCGCCCCGACCGGTTCGCCGTCGTCGATCGGTTCACCGGTGTCGCACGAGAAGAGCGGCTCGCCCACGTTGACCGTCTCGCCCTCGGCGGCATGCAGCGCGGTGATGACCCCCGCGTACGGCGTCGGCAGTTCGACGACGGCCTTCGCGGTCTCGACGTCGGCGACGATCTGGTTGAGCTCGACCCGGTCGCCGACGGCGACCCGCCAGGCGACGATCTCGCTCTCGGTGAGGCCCTCGCCGAGGTCGGGCAACGGGAAGTCGCGGATCATCGTCGTCATGCCTCCACTCCGCTCAGCGAGTTCGGACGGCCGAGCACCCGGTCGACCCCGTCGAGGATGCGGTCGAGGTCGGGCAGGTGGTGCCGTTCGAGCTTGGCCGGCGGGTACGGGATGTCGTGGCCGGTGACGCGCACGGGCGCCGCCTCGAGGAACTCGAAGCACCGCTCGGTGATCGACGCCGCGATCTCGGCGCCCATGCCGCCCTGCTGTCCCGCCTCGTGCGCGATCACGAGGCGTCCCGTCCGACGCACCGACGCCTCGACGGGTGCGTAGTCGATCGGCGCGAGCGAGCGCAGGTCGATGACCTCGATCGAGACGCCGTCTTCCGCCGCCGCCGTCGCCGCGTCACGGGCGGTCTGCACGAGCGCGCCGTACGTGACGAGCGTGACGTCGTCGCCGCGGGTGAGCGTCGACGCGACGCCCATGGGCGGTGCGTCGGCGAGGCTCGCGTCGAGGTCGACCTCGCCCTTCACGTGGTAGCGGCGCTTCGGCTCGAAGAAGAGCACGGGGTCGTCGCTCGCGATCGCCTGGCGGATCATGAGGTGCGCGTCGGCGGGGTTCGAGCACGCGACGACGCGCAGGCCCGCCGTGTGCGCGAAGTACGCCTCGGGCGACTCCGAATGGTGCTCGGCCGCACCGATGCCGCCGCCGAAGGGCACGCGGATCGTGATCGGCATCTTCACCGTGCCGCGCGAACGGTAGTGCAGCTTGGCGACCTGGGCGACGATCTGGTCGAAGCCGGGATAGATGAAGCCGTCGAACTGGATCTCGACGACGGGGCGGAATCCGCGGTACGCGAGCCCGACCGCCGTTCCGATGAGGCCCGCCTCCGACAGCGGCGAGTCGACGACGCGGTGCGCGCCGAACTCCGCCTTCAGCCCGTCGGTGACGCGGAACACGCCGCCGAGCGTGCCGATGTCCTCGCCCATGAGCACGACCTTCTCGTCGTCGGCGAGCGCGTGGCGCAGCCCCGCGTTGAGGGCCTTCGCAAGGGTCAGCTGAGTCATCGAGCGCCTCCTTCAGAGCCGGATGCCTCGTGGCTCGCGTCGTCGAACATCGCGAGGTAGCGGGCGTAGTGGTCGCGCTGGCGGTCGAGGTGGCTGTTCGGCTCGGCGTAGACGTGGTCGAACACCGACATGGGTTCGGGGTCGGCGAGCGTCGTGATCGCCGCGCGCAGGTCGGCGGCGACGCGGTCGGCCTCGGCCTGCGCGTCGCGCTGCAGGCCCTCGGCGTCGACACCCGAGGCCTCGAGGAACGTCAGCACGCGCGCGATCGGGTCGCGCTCGCGCCATTCGGCGAGCTCGGGCTCGGTACGGTAGCGGGTCGGGTCGTCGGCGGTGGTGTGCGGGCCGATCCGGTAGGTGACGGCCTCGATGAAGGTCGGCCCTTCGCCGCGGCGGGCGCGATCGAGTGCGATGCGCGTCGCCGCCAGGACGGCGAGCACGTCGTTGCCGTCGACGCGGATGCCCGGCATGCCGAAGCCGTCGGCGCGACGCGCGAGGGGCTGCTTGGACTGCAGTCCGACCGGCTCGGAGATCGCCCACTGGTTGTTCTGGCAGAAGAACACGACGGGGGCGTCGAAGCTCGCGGCGAACACGAGCGCCTCGTTGACGTCGCCCTCGCTGGTCGCGCCGTCGCCGAAGTAGGCGATGGCCGCGGTGTCGGTGCCCTCCCAGCGGGCTCCCATCGCGTAGCCGGTGGCGTGCAGCGCCTGCGCGCCGATGATGATCTGCGGCACGGCCATGTTGTGCTCGTAGGGGTTCCACCCGCTCGCGGCGGTGCCGCGCCACACGCTCAGGAGCTCGGCCGGCTGCACATCGCGCACCCAGGCGACGGCGTGCTCGCGGTAGCTCGAGAAGACGAAGTCGTCGCCGCGGAGGGCGCGCGCCGACCCGATCTGGGCGGCCTCCTGGCCGGCCAGCGGGGGCCACAGGCCCAGTTCGCCCTGGCGTTGCAGGGCCGTGGCCTCGGTGTCGAGCCGGCGCACGACGACCATGTCGCGGTACAGCCGCGCGAGCACATCGAGGTCGATGTCGCGGACCCACGGGTCGTGGACGTCGTCGCGCACGCGCTCGCCCGTCGGGGTGATCAGCTGGACGAACGGATCGGGGCGCGTCAACAGCCCCGTGGCGTCTCGGTCGGATGGGGTCATCGTCGATCCTCGCTTTCGGCGGACCCGCTTCGTGGGCAGCCCGCACCGGCCGCTCTGCCGGATACGGCGAGCATACGTCGATCGGTCACACCGCTCAAGCATGCACCGATCGCTTGAGCATGTTGCCAAGTCGAAGCCGAGCGATGCGTGCTATCGTCTGGCGATATGACCGGTTACGACGCCGTCGATCGCGCCCTGCTCTCGGCGCTCGCACCCGACCCGCGCGCCACGGTGGTCGCCCTCGCCGATCGGCTCGGCCTGTCGCGCAACACCGTGCAGGCGAGGATGGCGCGGCTCGAGGCATCCGGGGCGTTCCTCTCGTTCGAGCGCAGCATGGACCCCACGCCGCTCGGCTACCCGCTCGAGGCGTTCATCGCCGTCCACGTCCGGCAGAAGCTGCTCGGCGACGTGGTCGACCGCATCGCCGAGATCCCCGAGGTCATCCAGGCGCACGGGCTCTCGGGGTCGATCGACCTGCTCGTGCGCGTCGTCTGCCGAGATGCGCACGACCTGTTCCGCATCGACGGCGAGATCCTCGCGGTCGACGGCGTCGAACGCACCGAGACCTCGCTCGCGATGGGCGAGCTCATCCCCTATCGACTCGGACCGCTGCTCACCTCGGGGAGCTGACCGATGCACGTGGCGGTCGTGAGATGCGAGCGGCTCCCGAGCTTCGTCACGTGGCGCATCCCCGACGTGGAGTCGCTCTTCGCCGACGACCACCGGCTGCTCGAGGCGCTCCGCGAACGCGGCGTCGACGCCGAGGCCGTCGCCTGGAGCGACCCGACCGTCGACTGGAGTCGCTACGACGCCGCGGTGCTGCGGAGCACCTGGGACTACGTCGACCACGTCGACGCGTTCCTCGAGGCGACCGACGGGATCGCGCACTCGGGGTGCCTCCTCCTCAACCCCGTCGACGCGGTGCGCTGGAACGCCGACAAGCGCTACCTCGACGACCTCGAGCGCATGGGCGTGCCGATCGTGCCGGTCGTGCGCGGGCGACGGGTCGATGCGGCACGGGTGCTCGCCGCGGTCGACGACGCCGGCTGGGACGAGCTCGTCGTGAAGCCGGCGATCGGAGTCGGCGGGTCGGGCGTCGTCCGCACGACGGCGAGCGACCTGGCCGCGATGCTCGAGGCGCTCCCGCACGACGCCGAGGTCATGGTGCAGCCGTTCGCCGCATCGATCGTCGCGGAGGGCGAACTGTCGTTCGCGTTCCTGGGCGGGACGCACAGCCACGTGCTGCGCAAGCGCCCGGCCGCCGGCGACTTCCGCGCCCATGGCATCTACGGCGGGTCGATCGAGCGCGTCGTTCCCGACCCCGACGACCTCGCCGCGGTCGAGGCGATGCTCGCAGTGCTGCCGTTCGACCTCCTGTACGCGAGGTTCGACGTCGTCCGGTTCGGCGGCTGTCTCGGCGTGCTCGAGCTCGAGCTCATCGAGCCGATGCTGTACCTGGATCTCGCTCCAGGCAGCGCCGGACGCCTCGCCGAGGCGACGATCGCCCGGCTCGGCACCGACCGGGACGGAGTTGCAAACGATTGATTGCAAACAAACTCTTGCAAAGCTTTCTTTGCAGCGCTATCTTTGCAACATGACGACGACACCGGAGAACTTCGAGGACCAGCCGAGCAGCACCCGCCACCCCGGCATCGACCATGTGCTGTCGACCTCGGCGCTGAAGTCGCTCGCCCACCCGTTGCGAGTGCGCATCTACGACGAGCTGTCGGCCTACGGCCCGCTCACCGCGAGCGGGCTCGGCGAACGACTCGGCGAATCGAGCGGGTCGATGAGCTACCACCTGCGCCAACTCGAGCGGTCCGGCCTCGTGCGCGAGAACACCGCTCGCGGCAAGGGTCGCGAACGCTGGTGGGAGCGGGTGCCCGGTTCGGTCGCCGTTCCCGACGCCCGCTCGCTGCCGCCGGGCAGCGCCGAACGACTCGCCGCCAAGCTTGTCGAAGACGAGTGGATGCGCACACGCGAGCAGAACTTCCGCGACTTCGTCACCGAGGGCGACCAGATCTTCGACGCCGAATGGCTCGACATCGCCACGAGCGACACGATCAACCTCCGGCTCACCGCCGAGCAGCTCGGCGCACTCGTCGCCGAGCTCGACGTCGTCTTCATGAAGTACGGCGACCTCTACAAGCTCACCCCGTCGCCGGGCTCGCGCCCGGTGCAGATCCACCTCAACGCCTTCCCGCTCGTGCGCGGGCAGGTCACCGACGACACCACGACTCCGAAGGAGCGATGATGACGAACGCAACCCTCTCTCCCCTCTCTCCCGGCGCCGGCGCCCTCGCCGCACTCGCTGTGCGCGGCGGGCTCGGCCTCGCGAGCTGGGGTCTCCGGCTCGCGAGCCGGCGCAACGACCGCGAACGCCAGCTCGACCGGCTCGAGGCGCGGACCGCCGCCCGCAGGGCGCTGGCCGAGCGCGACGCGCTCACGGGCCGCGCCACGACCCGCCTGCTCTGAGCCGGCTCACGCGCCGCGCCGGGAGTTCGGCGATCGCCACGACTTCGGAGCGAGGCATCCGCATCGTTCCGAATCGGTGCGGATCACCGAAGCGGCGGCGGCCGGCCTCCCCCGGCCGTGAACGACGGATGCCCCGCCCGAATGGATCGGGCGGGGCATCCGCGTGCGTGCTGGGTGCGATTACGCGTCGGCACCCTCGGCGGGAGCCTCGGCGTGCTCGCCGGTCGCGCCGCGACCCTCGGAGTCCGCGTCCTCCTGCAGCACCGGGGCGAGCGAGAGCTTGCCGCGGTCGTCGATCTTCGTGATCTCGACGAGGATCTTCTGGCCGACGCCCAGAACGTCTTCGACGTTCTCGACGCGCTTGCCGCCGGCGAGCTTGCGCACCTCCGAGATGTGGAGGAGGCCGTCCTTGCCGGGCAGCAGCGAGACGAACGCACCGAACGCGGCGATCTTCACGACCGTGCCGAGGAACTGCTCGCCGACCTCGGGGTTGGTCGGGTTGGCGATCGCGTTGACCTGGGCGCGGGCGGCCTCGGCCGAGGGGCCGTCGGTCGCGCCGATGTAGACGGTGCCGTCCTCCTCGATGGAGATCTCGGCGCCGGTCTCGTCCTGGATGGCGTTGATCGTCTTGCCCTTCGGGCCGATCAGCTCGCCGATCTTGTCGACGGGGATCTGCACGCTGATGACGCGCGGCGCGGTGGGCGCCATCTCGTCGGGCGCGTCGATCGCGGCGTTGAGCACGGCGAGGATCGTCGTGCGGGCGTCCTTCGCCTGGGTCAGCGCGCCGGCGAGCACCGACGCGGGGATGCCGTCGAGCTTCGTGTCGAGCTGGATCGCGGTGACGAACTCGCTCGTGCCGGCGACCTTGAAGTCCATGTCGCCGAGGGCGTCTTCGGCACCGAGGATGTCGGTGAGCGCCGCGTAGCGGGTCTCACCGTCGACGGTGTCGGAGATGAGGCCCATCGCGATACCCGCGACGGGGGCCTTCAGCGGCACGCCCGCGTTGAGCAGCGAGAGCGTCGACGCGCAGACCGAGCCCATCGAGGTGGAGCCGTTCGAGCCGAGCGCCTCCGACACCTGGCGGATCGCGTAGGGGAACTCGTCGCGCGACGGCAGCACCGGCACGAGGGCGCGCTCGGCGAGGGCGCCGTGGCCGATCTCACGACGCTTCGGCGAACCCACACGACCCGTCTCACCCGTCGAGTACGGCGGGAAGTTGTAGTTGTGCATGTAGCGCTTCTTCGTCACCGGCGAGAGCGAGTCGATCTGCTGCTCCATCTTGAGCATGTTCAGCGTGGTGACGCCCAGGATCTGGGTCTCGCCGCGCTGGAAGATCGCCGAGCCGTGCACGCGGGGCACGACCTGCACCTCCGCGTCGAGCGGCCGGATGTCGGCGAGGCCGCGACCGTCGATGCGGACGCCCTCTTCGAGGACGCGCGTGCGCATGACCTTCTTCGTGACCGACTTGTATGCGGCCGACACCTCGGCGATGGCCGACTCGGGCAGCTCGCCCGCCTCGACCTTGGCCGCGATGTGCTCCTTGGTGCGCGCCTTGAGGGCGTCGTCGGCGTCCTGGCGCTCGACCTTGCCGGCGATCTGGTAGACGTCCTTGAGCTCGGCGCCGGCGAAGGCCGCGACGGCCTCCTTGACCTCGGGCTGGTAGGGCGGGAACGTCGGGTAGTCGGCGACCGGCTTGGCGGCCGTCTTCGCGACCTGGAGCTGCGCCTCGACGAGCTGCTTGATGAAGGGCTTCGACGACTCGATGCCCTGCGCGATGACCTCTTCGTTCGGCTTGACGGCGCCGCCCTGGATGAGGTCCCACGCGTTGTCGGTCGCCTCGGCCTCGATCATCATGATCGCGACGTCCTGCGAGCCGTCGGCCTCGGTCACGACGCGGCCGGCGACGACCATGCTGAACACGGCCTCCTCGAGCTGCGAGTGCTTCGGGAACGCGACCCACTGGCCGTCGATGAGCGCGACGCGCACACCGGCGACGGGGCCCGAGAAGGGCAGGCCCGAGAGCTGGGTCGAGAGCGAGGCGGCGTTGATGGCGAGCACGTCGTAGAGCTCGTCGGGCTCGATCGCGAGCACCGTGACGACGACCTGGACCTCGTTGCGGAGGCCCTCGACGAACGAGGGGCGCAGGGGGCGGTCGATGAGCCGGCAGGTGAGGATCGCCTCGGTCGAGGGGCGGCCCTCGCGACGGAAGAACGAGCCGGGGATGCGGCCCGCGGCGTACATGCGCTCTTCGACGTCGATCGTCAGCGGGAAGAAGTCGAAGTGCTCCTTCGGCTGCTTCGAGACGCTCGTCGCCGAGAGCAGCATGGTCTCTTCGTCGATGTACGCGACGGCCGAGCCCTGCGCCTGCTGGGCGAGGCGGCCGGTCTCGAAGCGGATGGTACGCGTGCCGAACTTGCCGTTGTCGATGACGGTCTCGGCGAACGTGATTTCAGGACCTTCCAAGAGGCCTCTCCTTTGTTTAACGTCGCACCCCGTGTGGGCGCGACTCGTACGAAGGAGCAGGAACAGGCATTACGAATCGCAAGAGCTTGCGTTCACGCTGGCCACCAGTAGAAGTCCACCGATGCGTGCTCGGTGATCCACCACAGGGGACCAGCTTCCTGCCGGCCTGCTCCAGACGGCACCCGCGACGAATCGCACGGGTGACCGCCTGCCATGCTAGCAGAGCGAGCATTTTGAGGCCGTGAACTGCGGATGTCGCGTGGTCGACGCTCCGGATCGTGCTCGCCGCTCCTCCGCTCGTGGGGCATCCGCCGCGACATCCATGCCAGACTCGAACCCATGGCATCCGACGACGCGAAGCCCGCGGGCCCTACCGACGAGACCAAGCGCAAGTTCCGCGAGGCGCTCGAGCGCAAGAACAAGGCATCGAAGCAGCGCGAGGGCGAGGCGCACCTCGACGGCGGCGGCCAGGCGCACGACGCGCACGGCCCCGCCTCGCACAAGCGCGAGTTCCGCCGCAAGAGCGGCTGACGCGGGCCCGCACCGGTCAACCCCTCGCGGTCGCGCGCCGTGAGGCGGATGATGGGCGGTACGCCGATGGAATCGAGGAGGAACCCATGTCTTCCGTCGCACGAGTCACCACCATCACCGTCCGCTCCGAGGTGAGCTTCGACGACGCGGTCGCCGCGGGCGTCGCCCGCGCCGCCGAGACGCTTCGCAACGTCAGCGGCGCGTGGGTCAAGGAGCAGAAGGTCGAGGCGGCCGATGGCCGCATCACGGCCTGGTCGGTGACGCTCGAGGTCACCTTCGTGCTCGACGACTGAGCGTCGACGCCGCGGGCCGGCACACGAGCCGGCGGGGGCGCAGCCGCGCCCCCGCCGGGTCCGTGCGTGCCGATCAGACCGGTGAGCCCGAGCTGAACGTGCCCTTCAACATGATCGAGGCACCGCTCGTCAGGTCGTCGACCCTGACATTCGACCAGGTCACCGCGGTCAACGTCGACGTCTGGCCGTTCGGGCAGTCGAGCACGTCGGCCGCCGCGGGCGGCGACAGCGTCAGCGATCCGACGAGGTTGCCGTTCTTGCCGGCGGTGAAGACCCCGCTCTCCGAGACGTCCTGCGAGATGGTCGTCTTCTTCGGATCGCTCGGGTTGTTGCCCCCGCCGTTGATGCACTGGTACGTGGCGTCGAGATGCGCCGTCGCCTGGACGGTCTCGATGGAGCCCGACGACAGGCCGGCCTCCTTGAACTGGACGACGAGGCTGGTCCCGTCGGCCGACGCGCTCGTGGCGCTCTTGATGAAGTGGGGGCTGCCGCCCGCCATGGCGGGGCCCGCGCCGACGAGCACGAGCGCCGCAGCGGCGGCGAGTGCGGCCATGGCCTTGCGAATCAACATGGTGGATCCTTCCGATCGGGTTTCGAAACCGGTGACCCGGCCGTCGTCGACCCGCGAGACCTCGTGACCCGCCCCGATCGGAATGCGCGTGGCGTTCGCGGCCCTCCGGCCGCGTCCCGATTGCAAGGCTACCGCCGCCAGGACGGTCGCACGAGTGATATCGAGAATCTCTCACCTTGCTTCGTGGGATTCCAAAGGAATCACGGCGCGACCAGCGTCTTCAGTGCCTTCCCTGATGCCTCGCCGCGAACGCCGTCCTACGCTGTGCGCGGCCCGCCCGTCGACGGGCCGCGGCTGGGACGAAGGAGTCCGCGATGTCCGATGCGACGGTGCCGCACGACTACGTGAAGCTCGTGCTCGATCCTGCCCGGCCCCGCGGGCGCGACGGCGACCTCGAGTACGGCGACTTCCCGTACCCGGCCGGCACCGACGCCGCACCCGGCCGGCACGGGCCGGCCTCGGTGCCCGACCCGAACCCGCGCGTGTACCTGCCCGAGGGCGCCCGGCCGTTCCATTCGCGCGGCCTGCGCGTCGCACTCGCGATGAAGGGCGGTGTCAGCCTCGCCGTCTGGATCGGCGGGGCCGTCGCCGAGCTCGACATCCTCCGGCACATCCGCATCTACCGAACGGAGTCCGACCCGGCGGCGCAGGCGCTGCTCATCGACCCCTCGGACACGGCTCCCGATCGAAGCCTCGTCGAGCGGGCCGATCTCTACGCCCGGCTCCTGTACTCGCGCGGATACGACCGCGTCGAGTTCGACGTGCTCGCGGGCGCGAGCGCCGGGGGCCTCAACGCCGTCATGTACGCGGTCGCCCAGCGCGCCGGGGTCGACGTCAACGGCCTCCTGCCGGTCTGGCTGCGCGCCGGGTCGGCGTGGAGCCTGCTGCAACCCGGCAAGCCGGCGGCGTTCGACTCCGTGTTCCGCGGCGACGAGTACTTCTGGAGCGAGCTCACGAAGGAACTCACCGACATCGGCCGCCCCGCCGACGGCGAGATCCCGACATCCGGCCGGCGAGCGCTCATCGCACCGCACGTCGTCGTCGACCTGTCGGCGACGCTGATCGACGGCCGTGACACGAGCGAGCGCAGTGCGGCCGAAGGCCACGCGCACTTCCGCTTCGTCGGCACCGACGGGGACCCGGTACCCGACCGGGCCGTCCCGAGGGTCGACCGGCTCAACGATCCCCGCAACGTCCGATTCGACCGCGACGTACGACGGATCGCGTACGCGGCGCGCACGACCTCGTCGTTCCCCGGCGCCTTCGAGCCCGCGCTCATCTACTCGAGCGACGACGCCCTGGCCGCACCCGACGTCGTGACGAACCCGCCCGACATGCGCAACGTGTTCAGTGCGCATCGCGTCGACGGCGCGCACCATCCCTTCCGCGTCGTCGACGGCGGCGTGCTCGACAACATCCCGATCGACCGGGCGCTGCGGGCGGTGCGCAACATCCCGGCGAACGAGCACGTGAACCGGGTGCTCGTCTACCTCGACCCATCGCCGAAGGAGACGTCGCACTGGCTCATCCGAGCCAATCGGTACGAGGGACCCGTTCCCGAGCTCCCGCCCGATCCCCGCACCGAGCGGCAGGATCCGCTCTCCAGGTTCCTCTCACCCATCCTCGCGGCGGTGCGGAAGCGCGCGAGCGGTGAGAACGGCGAAGACGAGATCGACGGCGTCGATGCTGCACGCACCTCGCAGATCGTCGCGAAGGGTCGTGGCGCACTGCTGGCCGTTCGACTCGACACCCGCCCCGCGACCGGCTCCGACGGCGCAGCGACACCGGACGAGCTCGCGTACGCGAGCATGCGCTCGGCGACCGATCTCGAGCTCCTCCGCGACGTGCTGACCCGCCCCGGCGAGTGGGCACTGGGCACCGACCTCCTCGAACGTCCGCCGCACCGCGCGCTCGACCGCCTCGACATCGGCCGGTTCGCCCCGGTGCTCCGCTCCGTCATCGGCGAGTTCGTCGCCGACGGCATCGACGGCGTGCCGCCCGACGCGATCTCGAAGGGCGCGCAGGCGCTCGTCGACGCCGCGTTCGCGTGCCTCGCGTGGGTGAGGGCCATCGAGGACCACGCGTTCCGCTCGATCGGGCTCGCCGAGCTCGACGCCGTGCTCGGCGACCGTCCGGGCACCGCCGACCGCACTCGCCAGGCCGTTCGGGAGGCGCTCTACGCCACCCTCCGGCGCGCGCGCGACTACCGCGACGCAGCGGTCTCCGGGGTCGTCGACGAGGTCGACGGGATGTCGCGCCAGGAGCATTCACTCACTCCCGAACGTGCCCGCGACCTCGCCGTCGCGTGGCTCGCCGGCAATGCGGCATCCCCGCGCGGCCGCGACGCACTGTGGGCGGAGCTCGACCGCATCGTCGGCTGGCTGCAGCATGCCGGGGTGGAACTCGCGAGCGATCGGTCCACCCGGTGGTCGGACTCGCCGTGGCACCGCTTCCCCGCGCCCGGCGAGCGCATCGTGCTCGCGCGCGAACTCCCGCTGATCTTCGGCGGCAGCGGCATTCCGCTGCCCGATTCCACGATCCGCTTCCACACGATCGGCTCGGACACGCAGCCCGCCAGGGTCGGTCACTTCCGCACGCTGCTCGACGCACAGATCCTGGAGGGGTACCGTGCGGTTCTCGCGAAGGACCCCTCTCAGCTCGATCGCGAGACCGTCGCGCGACTGCTCGATGACGGCGCACTCCGCTCGACCTCGAAGCTGGCGGGCCTCCGGATCGCCGCCTTCGCGGGGTTCATGAGCCGTGCGTGGCGTCGCAACGACTGGTGGTGGGGCCGCCTCGACGCCGCGGCCGGGCTCGTCCGGCTGCTCGACAGCATGGAGGCCGCGCCGGCGCCCGACGGCACGGATGCGACCGACCAGGGCCCCGACCGGCCGGCCGCCGACCCTCCGCGCGGCGCGCTCGACGTCGACGACGCCGTCGAGCGCGTACAGGACGCTCTCCTCCGGCAACTCGATCGCGATGCCGGCGCGCGCCCCTACGCCGATGCGGTGTCGTCGGGCGAGCCCGACGGCATCCGCGGGCAGTTCGTGCGCGGCGCCCAGGACATCGAGGCGCTCGGCTCGGGCTATCGGCTCGCTCTGGCCTCGCGAACGGTTCGGACGGTCTCGGCCGCGATGGTGCGCGGAAGCGGCGGCGGTTCGCCGACGCGGTTGATGCACTGGCTGCTTCGACCACTGCTCGTCCTCGTCCCGACGCTGCTGTCTCCACCGCGACTCGTCCTCGCATCGGTGATCATCGCCTGCGGCGTGCTGCTCACCTGGCCGCAGCTCGACAGCACGCTCGAGCCCTCCGCGACCATCGGCGACAGCGGCGCGTTCATCGCCGTCGTCACGGCGGCGCTCGTCGCGTTCGTCGTGCTGCGGCTCGTCTCGAGCGCCCGGGCGCACCGGGCGCACGCCCGCATCGTCGCCGATGTGACGAACGCGGACTCGCGTCAGTTCGCGGTGATCCACCATGCCGAACGGCGGTCTCGGCCGGTGCGGGCAGCGCTCGTCGTGCTCGCCTTCGGCTTCATCGGCCTCTTCGTGCTCGCCTGCCTCTACTACCCGCTGTGGGGCGTCCCGTTCTGGGTGACGCTCCTTGCCGCAGTCGCGGTGGCCGAGATCGCAGGCAGGCGCCTCCGCACGGTTCCCTCGGCCCGCCCCTCACGGCCCTGGCGCTGGGTCGTCGCCGTGGTGCTCAGTGCGGCCGCCGTGGCCGTGACCGCCCAGCTCGCCGTGGTCCTCAGCAGCATGGCGACGAGCCTCGATGCACCGTGGTCCGGCATGCTCCCGGGGGCGACGGCGGCCGCCGTCGTCGCGGCGGCGCTCGCCGCCACCCTGTTCGCGCAGGCGATGCGGTGGCGACAGCTGATCGCGGTCGTGCTCGTGGCCGGCGTGCTCACCGCGCTCGCCGTGGCGCTGACCGGATGGATCTTCGAATCGATCTCGCAGTTCGACGCACTCGACGTCGACACGGGCACGAACGCGTTGGTCGACGGCGCGCTCCGCCCCGAGGTCGAGGCGGCGGCCGGCCTCGAGGCGCTCCAGACCGCCATCGCGTTCCTCGTCTCCGCGTGGGTCGCCGGGACGGTGCTCTGGTGGGCGCCCTGGTTCCGCGGCATCGAGACCGGGCCGGCGGCGAAGCCGCACGACGGCGTCTACGACCTGACGCCGGGCTCGCTCGTGGATCGTCCGCACGACGCCGACGGCGAGCGCCGGGTCGAACGCCGCGACCACGGATCGCGTCGGCCGCGCCCGGCCACGGCGCCCGACCGGCCTCGCGAGCACGCGGAGCCGGTCGGGGTTCAGGAGGAGACCGCTACTCCCCCGCCAGTCCGCCGATGAGGTGACCGAACGGCCGGTCGAGCTGGAAGGGATCGTTCACGAGCTGCGAGCGGTCGGTGCGCTCGACGAGATCTGCGAACTCCTCCGCCCCGCGGAAGATGCGGTCGGGCAGGGAACGCACGCCGTCGCCGTCGGAGCCGCCCCAATCGCTCGTCGCCGCGAAGACGCCGGTCGTCACCGGCACCGCGTGCAGGTAGGTGAACAGGGGGCGGATCGCGTAGTCGATCGCGAGCGAGTGCCGCGGCGTGCCGCCGGTCGCACCGATCAGCACGGGCAGGTCGGTGAGCGCCTGCGGGTCGATCACGTCGATGAACGACTTGAAGAGCCCGGCGTAGCTCGTGGTGAAGATCGGCGTGACGGCGATGAGGCCGTCGGCCGACGCGACCGCGTCGAGCGCCTCCTCGAGCTTCGGCGGTGCGAACCCGAGCAGCAGGTGGTTCGTGATGTCGTGGGCCAGCTCGCGCAACTCGAACGTGCGCACCTCGGCCTCGACGCCGCGCTCGCCGAGCGCCGCCACGGCGTCGGCGGCGAGCCGGTCGGCGAGCTGACGGGTCGAGCTCGGCGTCGACAGGCCGGCCGAGACCACGACGATCTTCTTGGCGGTCATCGCGCCACCCCCTGACGGGTCGCGGCGGGCCCGAAGGCCGACCCGGACTGCCGCGCGGCCGTCGCGTCGACATCGGTGTCCTGGTAGGGCGAGCCGACGGTGAGGTTGTCACCGCGGTTGGCGTTCGGCGTCGCCTGGCGAGGCGCCTCGTCGCCGTACTTCGCGCGCACGAGCGACGCGTGCGTCGGGGCATCCGGCACCTCGGCCGGGCGGTCCTTCGCGAACTCCTCGCGCAGCACCGGAACGACCTCGCCGCCGAGCAGGTCGAGCTGCTCGAGCACCGTCTTGAGCGGCAGCCCCGCGTGGTCCATGAGCCAGAGCTGGCGCTGGTAGTCGCCGACGTAGTCGCGGAAGCCGAGCGTCTTGTCGATGACCTCCTGCGGGCTGCCGACGGTGAGGGGCGTCTGCTGGGTGAACTCCTCGAGGCTCGGCCCGTGCCCGTAGACCGGCGCGTTGTCGAAGTACGGACGGAAGTCGCGCACCGCGTCCTGCGAGTTCTTGCGCATGAACACCTGCCCGCCGAGACCGACGATCGCCTGCGCGGCAGTGCCGTGACCGTGGTGCTCGTAGCGCTGGCGGTACAGCGCGATCATGCGCTGGGTGTGCGACGCGGGCCAGAAGATGTGGTTGGCGAAGAAGCCGTCGCCGTAGAACGCGGCCTGCTCGGCGACCTCGGGGGTGCGGATCGAACCGTGCCAGACGAAGGGGGGCACCCCGTCGAGCGGGCGCGGCGTCGAGGTGAAGCCCTGCAGCGGGGTGCGGAACTTGCCCGACCAGTCGACGACGTCCTCGCGCCACAGGCGGTGCAGCAGTTCGTAGTTCTCGACCGCGAGCGGCAGGCCCTGGCGGATGTCCTTGCCGAACCACGGGTAGACGGGGCCGGTGTTGCCGCGGCCGAGCATGAGATCGGCGCGGCCGCCCGAGACGTGCTGGAGCATCGCGTAGTCCTCGGCGATCTTCACCGGGTCGTTCGTCGTGATGAGCGTCGTCGCGGTCGACAGCTGAAGCGTCGAGGTCTGCCCGGCGATGTACGCGAGGGTCGTCGTCGGCGACGACGACCAGAACGGCGGGTTGTGGTGCTCGCCGAGCGCGAAGACGTCGAGGCCGACCTCTTCGGCGTGCTTGGCGATCGTCACCGTGGCCTGGATGCGCTCGGCCTCGGTCGGCGTGCGACCGGTCGTCGGGTCCTGGGTGATGTCGCTGACGGTGAAGATACCGAACTGCATGATGCTGCTCCTGGGCTCATCTGGTGATGCGTCAATTCTATGCGTTTGCATACATCGGGTCCAACGGGTGTCATAGCCACGGTATTCCCGATCGGCCCGATCGTTCGCGCGGCGATACACTCGGCCTGATGAGCACGATTTCGGTCGTCATTCCGAGTCTCGACGATGCGGAGTTCCTCGCCGCGTGCCTGAGGGCGATCTCGGCCCAGACCCGCGCCGCCGATGAGGTGATCGTCGTCGACAACGGCTCGACCGACGACACGGCGGCCGTCGCGCGCGCTGCCGGCGCACGGGTGCTCGTCGAGCCGCACCGCGGCATCTGGCCGGCGACGGCGACCGGATTCGACGCCGCCCGTGGCGAGATCCTGGCCCGCCTCGACGCCGACTCGGTGCCCGCACCCGACTGGCTCGCGGAGATCGAGCGGCGCATGTCGGCGCGCGACCGGCCGACCGTCGTCACGAACGGCGGCACGTTCTACGGACGCACCGCGCTCGTGCGCTGGATCGCGCGCAACATCTACATCGGCGGCTACTTCACCGTGATCGGCGCGCTCCTCGGCCACCCGCCCATCTTCGGTTCCAACTACGCCATGCGAGCCGACGCGTGGCGGCGCCTCCGGCACCTCGTGCACCGCGACCGCGCCGACGTGCACGACGACCTCGATCTCGCGTGGTGGATGCAGCCCGGCATGACGGTCGTGCGCGACCGCGGGCTCGCGGTCGAGGTGTCCGCGCGCCCGTTCGACAGCGCGGCGGGGCTCTGGCGCCGGGTCCGCATGGCGTTCCACACGATGTCGGTCGAGTCCCGCGAGTGGCCGCCGCTCACGCGCCGTGCCGAGCGACGCCGGGCTCCCGCCTGGGTCTGGGAGGCCCCCGGGCTGCGCGAGACGGCCGTCGACCGCGACACCGACGGCGACGAGGCCCTGCCGGCCTGACCACGGGCGGCGCGAGGATGCCTCGACGCGCCCCGCACGAGGCATCCCGTTCACCGGCCGTCGACCGGCCCGCTCGCGTCGAACAGTGCGAGCATGTCGCGCACGAGCTGGTGCGGCGCGGTCTCGCAGGGGCTGTGGCCCGTCGGGTAGGCGGCGAACCGGGCGCCGAGCTCACGGGCCGACCGCTCGTGCAGCTCGCGCGGCCACAGGTCGTGCTCGCCGACCGCGACGAGCTTCGGCACGGGCGTCGCGGCGAGTTCGGCACGCACGTCGGGGGTCGCCATCATGAGGCCGATGATGTCGTCGACGCTGTCACGGCGAGTGAGCGCGAACCGCTCGCGCACGAAGGCGAGCCGGCCGGGCGGCACCCTGTTGAGGTTGTTGCGGATGCCCCAGAGCATGAGCGCGGCGCCCTGCCGCGGCGTCGTGAACCCGCTCAGCGCGCCGATCCGCTTCACGCCGCGGAACGCCTGTCCGGGTTCGGGCGGCGAGCTCAGGAGCGTCAGGCTCGCGAACCGGTCGGGTCGCTCGAGCAGGGCGAGGCCCGCGAGCGTGCCCGCGAAGCTGTACCCGAGCACGTGCGCCGAGCCCGCCCCGTCGTCGAGGACCGCGATCAGGTCGTCGAGGAAGAGGCGCTGATCGTAGCGGGCGCGCGGCGGGTCGACGTTCCACGGGCCGGCCTCGAACGACTGGTACTGGCCGGCCAGGTCGTAGGACTCGACCCGGTAGCCCGCCGCTGCGAGCAGCGGCATCATGAGGACGAAGTCCTCCTTCGACCCCGTCGCCCCCGGCACGAGCACGACGCGGCGGCCGTCAGGCGGACCCAGCGCGATGCGGGCGAGCCGGCCGCTCGGCCCGGCGAAGTCGGTGCGCTCGGTGCCGGGCGGGAGCACGTGCCAGTCGATGTCGGGCAGCGCCTCGTCGAGCACCCTCGCCTCGTCGATCGCCGCCACGACCATCACGATAGTGGCTCGGCGCCCGCTCAGACTCGTCGCCTAGGCTGGAACGATGGCTACCGTGGCGCTCACCCTGGACACCTTCGAGAAGACCATCCTCGAAGGCGGCACCGTCTTCGTCGACTTCTGGGCGGCGTGGTGCGGCCCGTGCCGTCAGTTCGCGCCCAACTACGAGGCGGCCGCCGAGGCGAATCCCGACCTCGTGTTCGCGAAGGTCGACACCGAAGACCAGCAGCAGCTCGCCGCGGCGATGAACATCACGTCGATCCCCACGATCATGGCCTTCAAGGACGGCATCGGCGTGTTCGCCCAGGCGGGCGCGCTGCCCCGCCCGATGCTCGACGAGCTCGTCTCGCAGGTGCGCGCGCTCGACATGGACCAGGTGCGCGCCCAGCTCGACTCCGAGGAGGACGGCCGGGCGACGGGTACCGACGGCGTCTGACGTCCGATCGGCGGCTCAGCCCGCCTCCGGCGTGCTCGTCGTCGCGGGCACCGCGTGTTCGAGCCCTGACAGGTCGAGCTCGACGCCGAACGGGCGTGCGGCGCCGGTGATGCGGGCCGGCACCCGCACGTAGCCGCCGCGACGGGCGAGCGCGTCGAGCCGATCGCGCCAGTGCTCGTCGATCGCCTCGCCGAGGAATCCGGCGTGGCGGGGCCGGTCGCCGCCGACGAGCTGGACGCCGATGCGGTACCGCCGCGACAGCCATCGATTCGCCCGCGGCACGAGGACCGCCGGCTGGTCGGGCCCGCCGTGCAGTCGCGCGAGCTCGATCGCGGGCTGGTGCCTGCGGACATCGGCCACCGGTGCGACCGCGCGCACCTCGCGTTCGAGGTGCGGTGCGTCGACGAGTTCGAGCCCGTCGAGGGTCGCGAGGTCGCCCCACTGGTCGGGGTTGGTCGAGCGGCGACGCACGAGCCCGGCGACGACCCAGCCGATCGCGGCCACGAGGGCGATCGTGAAGGGCCAGAACAGCCATGGCGGCGACTCGGGGCGGATGGCGCTCGTGGCGATGAGCAGCACGACGACGACGAGGTACGGCAGCGGCTCCCAGGCGAGCAGGGGCTTCCGGCGGGGCGCAGACACGCCCTACAGGCTATCGCGGGATGCCTCGGAGCCGGGTTCAGCGGAGTGCGTCGAGCCGGCCCGCGACCTCGTCGAGCACCCGCTCGTCACCCGCGTAGATGCCGTCGGGCCGCGGCCAGTGCGCGACGACGTCGGTGAAGCCGAGTTCGCGGGCGCGCCCGACCGCCTCTTCGAAGGCACCGACGCTCGCGAGGCTCAGCCGCGCCTCCGAGTCGAGCGAGAGCGTGCGCGCGATCGACGCGCGCGCCCGCCCGGCCGCGTCGCACGCCGCATCGAGCCGCTCGACGAGGCGGGCGACGCCCTGCCACCAGGCATCCGTGCCGTCGTCGTCGCCGCCCGTGGTGATCCAGCCGTCGGCGACGGCGGCTGCGAGCGCGAGCCCGCGCGGGCCGTTCGCGGCGAGGTGCAGCGGCATGCGCGGTCGCTGGGCCGGTTCCCCGACCATGCGGGCGCCGTCGGCCGTGAACCACTCCCCCGCGAACGAGATGCCCTCGCTGCCGGGCTCCTCGAACCGGAGCAGGCGGTCGAGGCCGTGCACGAACTCCTCGAACCGGTCGGCGCGCTCGCGGGGCGTGAGCTGGGGCTGTCCGAGCACATGGGCGTCGAATCCGGTGCCGCCCGAGCCGACGCCGAGCAGCACGCGGCCGCCCGCGATCTGGTCGATGGTCGCGATGTCCTTCGCGAGGGTGACCGGGTGGCGGTAGTTCGGATGCGAGACGAACGTGCCGAGGCCGATGCGCTCGGTGACCATCGCCGCGGCGGTGAGGGTGGGAACGGTGGCATGCCATCGTTGGCCCGCGAGACTGCGCCACGCGAGGTGGTCGTAGGTCCAGGCGTGGTCGAATCCGTAGGACTCGGCCGCGCGCCAGTACCGGGCGGCGTCGGGCCAGTCGAACTGGGGCAGGATGACGATGCCGAATCGCATGGCGCCAGCCTAGGCCGCTCGATGCGGGTGCGGGGCGGGGTCGCTCGCGCGCCCGTCGGCAGCGGGCGGCGCTGCGCGCCGGCCTTCGACGACCGGCAGGGAGGCCGTCACCGGCACCGGCTCGGCCCCGAGCTCGACCGCCGGGACTCCCCGTGCCTCCGGCCGCTCGAGCTTGACGCACACGATGCCGCCGAGGATGAGCACCCCACCGAGGATCTGCAGCGGACCGAGGGCCTCGCCGAGCAGGATCCAGCCGGCGATCGCGGCGAACACGACCTCGGAGAGCCCGAGGAAGGAGGCGAGCCGCGAGCCCAGCATGCCGATCGAGGCGATGCCGGCGGTGTAGGCGAACGCCGTCGAGACGAGACCGACCGCGATGAGCGGGACGAACCACGGTGCCTGCGCGCCGAGGAACGCGACATCGGCGGTCGTCGCCTGCATCGGGAGCAGTCCGGTCAGGCCGGCGACCGCGAGGGCGACGGCGCCGACGACGAAGCCGGCGGCGATGAGCGCGACGGGCGGCAGCTGGTCGGCCGCCGTCTCGCCGATCGCGTAGTAGACGCAGACGCCGATCATCGCGAGCGCGGCGAAGGCGAGCCCGAGCGGGTCGAGGCCGCCGCCCCCTGGGCCGATCACGAGCACGAGGCCCGCGAGCGCGAGCACCGAGCCGGCCAGCACGACCCGCTGCGGCGTACGCCGCGTGCGCAGCCATGCGAACAGGACGAGCGCGATCGGGGCGAGGTACTCGATGAGCAGCGTCATCGACACCGGGATGCGCTCGAGCGAGGCGTAGAAGAAGAACTGCACGCCGGCGACGGCCACGAGCCCGTAGAGGAGCACGGTCCACTTGGCGCGCCACAGCGGCCGCAAGTCCCCGCGGAGCGCGATGAGGCCCGGGACGGCGAGCAGGAGCGCGGCGATGGAGATGCGCGCGAGCACCGCCGCGCCGGGCGACCAGCCGGCTTCGAGCAACGGTTTCACGAACACGCCGCCGATGCCGAACGAGAGCCCTGCCGCGAGTCCGAGCGCGATGCCGAGCACCCCGCGTCGTCGTGACGTCATGTCGCCTCCCAGCCCGATCGTCGCCGCCACCCTGCGTGTCGCCGCAAAGGCTGCCGCGTCATGAGTGAAGACCGTTATGCTCGTGACAGTACCCCTCACCCAGGTCAGGAGTCAAATGATTTTCACCGATGACACCGTCGCAGCGCTCGAGTTCATGGCGGCCCTCGCCGACACCGTGCCCGGCGCGTCGGAGTCGGGCGACGACGAGCTCGCGACGACGGCCCGGCTCACCGCCCTCATCGCGGCGTGGCAGTACTCGGGCCGGCACGACGGCGACACCCGCGAACTCGACGAGGTGCGCGAGGCTCGCGAGCGGCTGCGCGCACTCTGGGGCCGGCCGCGCGACGAGGTCGTCGACGAGGTGAACGCGATCCTCGAGGAGGCGCGCGCCCTCCCCCGCCTCGTGCGCCACGACGGCTCCGACTGGCACATCCACGCCACCTCGCCCGACGCGCCGCTCGCCGAGCGCATGCTCGTCGAGGCGGCGATGGCGCTCGTCGACGTCGTGCGCGCCGACGAGACCGCCCGGCTCCGCGAGTGCGCCGCCGACGACTGCACCGGCATCTTCGCCGACCTCTCGAAGAACGCCTCGCGGCGCTACTGCAGCACGCGCTGCGGCAACCGGATGGCGGCGAGGGCGCACCGGGCGCGCAGCGCCTGAACGGCGAGCCGAGCCGGCCGTCGGATCTGCGGCATCACCACGAGGCATCCCGACATGACGAAGGCCCCCGCCGATTCGGCGGGGGCCTTCGCAAGAAGTTCGCGGTGTCGTCGAGAGCCGCGCGGACTGCCGTGCTTAGCGGCGCAGCCCGAGACGCTCGATGAGCGAGCGGTAGCGCGCGATGTCGACATCGGCGAGGTAGCCGAGAAGACGACGGCGCTGACCGACGAGGAGCAGCAGGCCACGACGCGAGTGGTGGTCGTGCTTGTGCTCCTTCAGGTGCTCGGTGAGGTCCTTGATGCGCTTGGTGAGCAGCGCGATCTGGACCTCGGGGGATCCAGTGTCACCGGGGTGCGTCGCGTACTCTTCGATGATCGCCTTCTTGACGTCTGCTTCGAGTGCCATAGATGGGATCCCCTTTCTTCTCGTTGCGCGCTGCCCGGGGCGGGATGCCTGGGCTCTCTTGATGCGCGGCCGGTTTCACGGCAACCTCAATACTCTAGCAGAGCGGATGCCTCGGGGCCGACCACCCAGCACGACGCGGAGCGCGTCCGAAGTTCAGTCGAACGGCCGCTCGAGCAGGGTGAGCGCCGCGTCGACCGCCTCGGCCGGAGTGCCGTCGCCGCTGCGCGCCCACCAGCGCATCGCACTGAAGCCCGTCGTGACGTAGAGGTCGGCGAGCAGGTGCGCCCGAAGCGACGCCGGGTCGCCCAGGTACGGCTCGAGGAGTTCGTGCACGGCGCCGAACTTCGCCAGCCCGTGGGCGAGCACCGCGGGGTACGCATCGATGATGCGCAGGCGCTGCCGCGTCACCTCGATGAGCTCGGGCGGGAACTCGGCCATGGCGACGTAGGCGCGATGGAGGGCGGCGATGGACGCACGTCCGCCCGCCTCCGACGCGCCGCCGCCGCCGCCGGCGGCCGGGGACCGGTCGGCCGCCGGCGCGATCGCCGACTCGAACCGCGCCAGGGCCTCGTCGAAGCCGCCCCAGACGAGGTCGGGCTTCGACGGGAAGTACCGGAAGAGCGTACGGCGGCTCACCCCGGCGGCGTCGGCGACGTCGGCCATCGTGACCTCGTCGAACCCGCGCTCCGCGAAGAGGGCGAGGGCGATCGACGCGAGCGCATCGGCGTCGACCTCGATCGGGCGCCCGCGGGCCGCACGCGAGGACCCGTCGCCGGTCGGGCGGGCGTTCGGGGAGGCATCCATCGTCACACCGCCATTCTCGCGTGCCCGGGGTCGCATGGGGAACATTTTATGACACTCAGTGTTATAAAAGGTGGACCGGTCGCGAACCCGACCGGCGAACCCACCGCGACGCCGCGCATCCCACGACGCCGCACTCACCGCTGAGGAGCAGCAATGAACACCGCCATCACCCCCGGACGCTTCGACGGCAAGGTCGCGATCGTGACCGGCGCCGGGTCCGGCATCGGCCTCGCGACCACCGTGCGACTCGCCTCCGAGGGCGCGCGCGTGATCGCGGCCGACGTCTCGAAGGAGCGCCTCGACGCACTCGTCGCCGAGCACCCCTCGCTCGACATCGTCGCCGTCGCGGGCGACATCACCGTCGAGGAGAACGTGCAGGCGCTCGTCGCCGCCGCCGGCGACCGGGTCGACGTGCTCGCGAACGTCGCCGGCATCATGGACGCCTTCCTGCCGGCCGCCGAGGTCGACGACGCCACCTGGGAGCGGGTCATGAACGTCAACGTCACCGCCGTCATGCGGCTCACCCGCGCGGTGCTGCCCAAGATGGTCGAGCAGGGCACGGGCTCGATCGTCAACGTCACGAGCGAGGCGGGCCTGCGCGGCGCCTCGGCCGGTGCCGCGTACACGACCTCGAAGCACGCCGTCGTGGGCTTCACGAAGAACACCTCGGTCATGTACTCGGGATCGGGCATCCGCGTGAACGCGGTCGCGCCCGGCGGCGTGAAGACGAACATCGAGGCGCCCTTCAAGTCGGAGCACGCGGGCCGCGTGCTGGGCCCGGTGCTCGGCGCGCTCGCGCTCGTGCCGGCCGAGCCCGAGCAGCTCGCCGCCGCGATCACCTGGCTGCTGTCGGACGACTCGGCGAACGTGTCGGGCGTCGTGCTCGCCTCGGACGGCGGCTGGTCGGCGATCTGATCGCCCATCCGACGAGACGGATGCCTCGTGCCGCGACCCGCGGCACGAGGCATCCGTTGCTTCGGCGAGCGCGCGCGGCGAGACTGGGCGCATGGCCTTCGTGATCAAGCGCGTGTACGAGCCCGCCGAAGCGGGCGACGGCTACCGGGTGCTCGTCGACCGGCTGTGGCCGCGAGGCGTGAGCAAGGAGCGCGCCGAGCTCGACCTGTGGGACAAGGCGGTCGCCCCCTCCCCCGAGCTGCGCACCGAGTGGCACCACGCCGCCGACCGACTGGGCGACTTCGAGCACTTCGCGTCGCGCTACCGCGCCGAACTCGACGAGAACGCCGCAGCCGACGCACTGCTCGAGCTTGGGCGCGAGCATGATCGCGTGACGCTGCTCTACGGCGCACGCGACACGCAGGTCAACCACGCCGAGGTGCTGCTCGACTGGCTCGCCGGCCACGGAGCCGTCGTCGAGCGGAACTGACGCGTCGCGCGCGGCAGGCGAACCGCGGCGGGGTTGAGGCGAACCGCCGCGCAGCGTAGCGTGCGTCGTGACCCGAAGGAAGCGAGCATTCATCATGATTGCGCAGCATCGGACCCGCACCGCCGTCCTCGCCCTCGCGGCCGCCGCCGCACTCACGCTCACCACGGCGGCCGCCGCGCAGGCCAGGCCACCGGGCACACCGGCCATTCCGCTGAACAACGAGCAGGAGACGACCGGCGCCACCGGCGGCGGGCACGGCTTCATCGCCTACGAGATCGCCGACGGCGAGTTCTGCTACACCCTCGAGGTCGAGGGGCTCACCGCCGGCGCCGTGGCCGCGCACATCCACCTCGCCCCGCGCGGCGTCGCCGGCGGCGTCGTCGTGCCGCTCTCGGTGCCGAACGCCACGGCCTTCACCGTCGAGGACTGCGCCGACGCCGACGCGGCCGTGCTCGACGCCATCGCCGAGAACCCGCGCGCGTACTACGTCAACGTGCACACGCCGACGTATCCCGGCGGTGAGGTGCGCGGGCAGCTGAAGTAGCGCTCACGGCGCGTCGCGACGGCGGTCAGGGCACGAACGGGAAGATCGCCGGAGCACCCGTGTGCGCGTAGACGAGCACGAGGAACACGACGAGGTCGAACAGCAGGTGCACCACCAGCACGTAGGTCAGCGACTTCGTCAGCTTGAACGTGTAGCCCTGCACGAGTGCGAACGGGATCGTGAGCAGCGGCCCCCAGCTCTGGTAGCCGAGCTCCCACAGGAACGAGACGAAGACCGTCGCCTGCAGGAGGTTCGCCTGCCAGGCCGGGAAGTGCCGCAGGAGCAGCGCGAAGACCGTGCAGATGAAGAACAGCTCGTCCCACGTGCCGACCGCGGTCACCCCGACCGCGAGCCGACCGATCTCGTTCGCACCGTCGACCGCCGGCCAGTTCTCGTAGACCCCTGACCCGATGAAGTAGGCCGGCAGCACGAGCCAGCCGGCGAGCGTGACGCCCGCGAGGTAGGCCCACTGCGTGCGCGTCCACCGGCGGCCCGTGCGCCAGGGGAAGCGGATCACCCGTTCGCGGTAGACGAAGCGCGAGACGAGGAACGGCACCGCGACCGCGAGGCCCAGCACGAGCGCGAATCGGACCATGCCCGCATCGCTGAGGTCGGCCTTCAGCGACATGGTCGAGATGATCACGAGCCCGATCGCGATGAGCGCGAGGTCGGCGAGCAGCCGCTCGGTGCGCCCCGAACGGTCGCAGAGCCACGCGGCGAGGAGCCCGACCGCGATCATCGCGTAGCCCGCGATCGGCGCCATGAACCCGAACAGCAGCACGGCGGCGCCGCACACCAGGACCGCGGGCACGAGCGCGATCGGGTGCGCGCGCAACGCCGCCGCGTCGGCGGTGTCGGCAAGGTCGATCTTCGGCAACGGCGTGCGCCCTATTCGTCGTCGCCGAGGTCGCCGCGACGCGACGCCTCGGCCCAGCGGCCGAGGAACAGCGCCCCGGCCTCGTCGTGGATGAGATCGCCGGCGGTGAGCACCGGGTACCCGGTCGCGGGCACGCCATCGGCGGGGCGCACGTCGACGTGCCTGACCGACTCGCCCCGCTCGTGCAGCCAGTCGGCCATGCGGTAGTCGCCCCGCGAGTCGCCCATCGTGCGCCAGTGCCGCGGACGGACGCCGCGTTCGGCGAGCAGCTCGATCGCGCGTGCCGCGCCGAGATCCTTGCCGAGCCGCACCGACTCGACGTCGGTGGCGATGATGCTCGGGTCGACCCGCCAGTGCACGCGGCCCGAGGCATTCGGTCGTTCCTCGTCGCCCTGCACCGTGCCGAAGCCCCGGGCCGCGAGCGCCGCATGCGCGTGCGCGTCGAAGCGCGGCTGGGCCACGAGGTAGTCGCCGGATGACACGTGCACGTGCTGCTCGACCGACACCATCGCGCGCTTGGTCTCGTCGAAGAAGGCGACCTCGTCGAATTGCGACCGGACGACGTCGCGCATGTAGGCGGTGAACTCCTCGGGCATGGCGAGGTCGAGGTCGACGAAGACTTCGCCGAGCCCGCCACGATCGATCGCCGCCCAGACCGCCCCCTTCTCGCAGATCGCCCACACGGGCGCGCCGGGTTCGAGTCCCGCGTCGACGAGGGGCGGCACGACCCGTTCGGCGATGAAGGCGTCCGACCGGCCGGTGTTGAACACCACGGCGTTGCCGTCGTTCGCGAGGGCCGCGAGATCGCGCGCGATCGACGGGATCGCGATCGACCGGGTCACCGGGCTCGCGATGGGACCGTCGACGTCGAGCAGGAGGCCGAGGAGCGGGGCGCTGGTCACGCCACCAGCCTATGGCGCGGCGCGGCGCCGATGTCGCCGGCCGGTGCGACGATCGAGTCATGCAGCAGACGATCGTCCCTCCGTACCTGCTCGACCGCATCGCCGACGCCACCCACCGGTTCCCGCTCGCCGCCGAGGCGGCCCGGCGCTCGCTGCTGCACGACGCGCCGCGACGCGAACTGCGCGGGACGCCGCTGCTGCCGCCCGACCGCGCCGAGCCGCGACTGCCCGCCGCGCTGCCCGACGCGCCGTCGCAGCCCGACCGCCGCATCTCCGATGCGGAGCACGCCGAGCGGCTGCCGGGCCGGCTCGTGCGGCGCGAGGGCGAACGCGCGACGGGCGACGAGTCGGTCGACGACGCCTACAACGGGCTCGGCGACACGCACCGGCTGTTCGACCGCGTCTTCGGGCGCGACTCGATCGACGGCGCCGGAATGCCGCTCGAGGCGACCGTGCACTTCGGCGAGCGCTACGACAACGCGTTCTGGGACGGCGAGCGCATGGTGTTCGGCGACGGCGACGGCGAGGTGTTCCGCGGCTTCACCGATTCGCTGAGCGTCATCGGCCACGAGCTCGCGCACGGCGTCACCGAGCACACGGCGGGCCTGCGCTACCAGGGTCAGCCGGGCGCACTCAACGAGCACACCTCCGACGCGTTCGGCGCGCTCGTCGAGCAGTACGCGCTGGGTCAGGACGCCGAGGCAGCGACCTGGCTCATCGGCGAGGGCATCTTCACCGACGAGGTGCAGGGCAGGGCGCTCCGGTCGATGCTCGAACCCGGCACCGCCTACGACGACGACGTGCTCGGCCGCGACCCGCAGCCCGCGCACATGCGCGACTACGTCGAGACGACCGACGACAACGGCGGCGTGCACCTGAACTCGGGCATCCCGAACCGGGCGTTCGCGCTCGCCGCGCGCGAACTCGGCGGCTTCGCATGGGAGCACGTCGGCCGCATCTGGTACGACACGCTCACCTCCGGGCGGCTGAGCCCGACGGCGACGTTCGCCGAGTTCGCGGCCGAGACGGTTCGCCAGGCCGAGCGGCGCTTCGGCGCCGACTCGCGAGAGGCCCGCGCGGTGCGCACGGGCTGGCAGACCGTCGGCGTGCTGCCGGCGACCGACGGGGCCGAGCGCGGCGCCTGATCGAGGAGTAGCATCCAGCACGATGGAGGTCATCGTGCAGCGCACCGGGGGTCTGGCCGGCCTCCGCACCACGTGGCGCGTCGAGGTCGACGAGCAGCCCGACCCCGACGCCTGGGTCGTGCTCATCGGCGAGCTGCCGTGGCGCGAGGTGCCCCCCGCTCCCCCCGAGCCCGACCGCTACGTCTACCGCATCGAGTGCGCCCCGCACGAGGCGCTGCTCGCCGAGCGTCAGGTCACCGGTCCGTGGCGAGAACTGGTCGACCGGGTGCGCGAGACGGCGCCGCCGCACCGCGAACCGCCAGCAGCACCCCGAACGCGATGAGGCCCTGCGCCGCGAGGTAGGTCGACATCACGGCGAGGTCGTGCGCCGCGAACTCGTATCCGGGCAGGAAGCGCCCCATCGCGAGCACCGAGTCGGAGACCACGAACAGGGCACCGCCGAGGGCGATCCAGCCGCCGTGCAGCGAAGCGCTCACCGCCATCGCGCCGATGACGAGCGCGTACGCGACGACCGGCACGGCGAGCGCGCCGGCACCGGGCAGCAGGAGGGCGAGCATCGCGACGACCCACAGCGGATAGACGAGCGCCCAGGCCGGCGGGCGACGCCGGGCCCGAGGCATCCGCAGGAAGAGCACGATGTAGGCGACGTGCGCCGCCAGGAACGAGGCGAGGCCCGCCACGAACCAGGGGTCGCCCGGGAACGTCAGCAGCACGTCGCCGCCCCACGACAGCCCGATGCCGGCGAGCAGCAGGGCCGGCACTGGCGCGCCCGAACGACGGGAGACGATCACGACGGCGAGCGCGAGCAGCGGCATGAGCAGCGCTTTCGTCGCGGTCACGCTCCAGGCGGGGCCGACGTACTGGAGCACGAGGTGCCCGATCGAGACGACGAGGTAGGGGGCGAAGGCGGGCAGCACGCTCGAATCGTAGCCGAACGACGACGAAGGCCGGCGGGCGCTCGCCCACCGGCCTTCACAGCACGGACCGACTCAGCTGACGCCGAGCAGGTCGATGACGAAGATGAGGGTCTTGCCCGACAGCGGGTGACCGCCGCCGGCGGGGCCGTACGCCTTGTGCGGGGGCACGATGAGCTGGCGGCGACCGCCGACCTTCATGCCGGGGATGCCCTCTTTCCAGCCCGTGATGAGGGCCGAGAGGGGGAAGTTGATCGACTGTCCGCGACCCCACGAGGAGTCGAACTCCTCACCGGAGTCGAACTCGACGCCGAGGTAGTGCACGTCGACCGTCGAGCCGGGCTGGGCCTCGGCGCCGTCGCCGACGACGAGGTCTTCGATGACGAGCTCGACGGGGGCCGGGCCCTCGGGAGCGTCGATCTCGGGCTTGCTGTTCGTATCGGTCATGCCCTCAATCAAAACGGATTCCACGTGCCCGTGTCCATCGCGGACGGATGTCCACCGGGGTCTTGCGCTACTGGCGAACACCATGCACGCTGGAACCCTAAGAGATCCGTCGCCCCGTAGAGATGTCGGCAGTGCCACACCACAGGGCGGCGGATTTCTGTTGCGTTCCGGCACGCCGGGAGCACGACAGGGGCAGGCGGTTCCGCCGCCCTGCGGTGACCTCAGTCCTGCATCAGCCGAGACCTGATGAGGAAGCGAACGCCCTCGGGCGCCTCGATCGAGAACCCGCTGCCGCGACCCGGGACGACATCGACGGTGAGGTGGGTGTGCCGCCAGTAGGCGAACTGTTCGGCCGACATCCAGAAGCCGGCGACGCGCGCCGACCCCGAGGCATCCCGACCGAGCTCGAGCTCGCCGAGCAGCACGTCGGCCTCACTCGTGACGAACTCGCCCGCCGGGTAGCACATCGGCGAACTGCCGTCGCAGCACCCGCCGGACTGGTGGAACATGAGGGGACCGTGCATCGACCAGAGGCGGTCGAGCAGCGTCGCCGCCGCGGGTGAGAGCTCCACCCGCGACGACGACTCCCCCGCGATCACCACCCGGCCGACGACGCCGTCCGCGAATCGTTCGAGCGACAACGCGGCCCCGATTCAGAAGAACCCGAGCGGGTTCTCGTTGTAGCTCACGAGCAGGTTCTTCGTCTGCTGGTAGTGGTCGAGCGCGAGCTTGTTGTTCTCGCGGCCGATGCCCGACGACTTGTACCCGCCGAACGCGGCGCCCGCCGGGTACGCGTGGTAGTTGTTCACCCACACCCGCCCGGCCTGGATGTCGCGGCCGGCGCGGTACGCCTCATTGCCGTTGCGGCTCCAGACGCCGGCGCCGAGTCCGTAGAGGGTGTCGTTCGCGATCGAGATGGCGTCGTCGTAGTCGGTGAAGCTCGTGACTGCGACGACGGGGCCGAAGATCTCCTCCTGGAACAGGCGCATCCGATTCTGGCCCTCGAAGATGGTCGGCTGCACGTAGTAGCCCTCGCTGAGGTCGCCGCCGAGGTCGGCGCGCTCACCGCCGAGCAGCAGCTTCGCACCCTCCTGCTTGCCGATGTCGATGTAGCTCAGGATCTTCTCGAGCTGATCGTTCGACGCCTGCGCGCCGACGTGGGTCTCGGTGTCGAGCGGGTTGCCCTGCTTCGCCTGCTTCGTCCGTTCGATCGCGTCGTCCAGGAACGTGTCGTAGATCGATCTCTGGATGAGCGAGCGGCTCGGGCAGGTGCAGACCTCGCCCTGGTTGAAGGCGAACAGGCTGAAGCCCTCGAGGGCCTTGTCGTAGAACGAGTCGCGCCGATCGGCCACCGACTCGAACACGATGTTCGGGCTCTTCCCGCCGAGTTCGACCGTCGAGGGGATGATGTTGTTCGACGCGTACTGCAGGATGAGCCGTCCGGTCGTCGTCTCGCCCGTGAAGGCGATCTTGCGGATGCGGCTCGACGAGGCGAGCGGCTTGCCCGCCTCGACGCCGAAACCGTTCACGACGTTGAGCACGCCCGCCGGAAGCAGGTCGGCGATGAGCTCGACGAGCACGAGGATGGAGGTGGGCGTCTGCTCGGCGGGCTTCAGAACGACGGCGTTCCCCGCGGCGAGGGCCGGCGCGAGCTTCCACACCGCCATGAGCAGCGGAAAGTTCCAGGGGATGATCTGCCCGACCACGCCGAGCGGCTCCTGGAAGTGGTACGCCACCGTGTCCTCGTCGAGCTGCGTGAAGCTGCCCTCCTGCGCACGGATGAGGCTCGCGAAGTAGCGGAAGTGGTCGCTCGCGAGTGGGAGGTCGGCGTTCAGCGGCTCGCGGATCGACTTGCCGTTGTCCCACGTCTCGGCGACGGCGAGGAGTTCGCGGTTGCGGTCGATGCGGTCGGCGATCGCGTTGAGGATGCCGGCGCGGTGCGCGGCACTCGTGCGGCCCCACGCGGGTGCGGCCTTGTGCGCCGCGTCGAGCGCGGCGTCGATGTCGGCGGCGGTGCCGCGGGCGACTTCGGTGAAGGCCTTTCCGTTCACGGGCGAGATGTTCTCGAAGTAGGCGCCGCCTTCGGGCTTCACCCACTCGCCGCCGATGAAGTGCTCGTAGCGCGGCTTGAACTCGATGAGCGCGCCGGGGGTGCCGGGCGCGGCGTACACGGTCATCGTGTCTCCTTGACGTCGTTGTCGGATGCCCCGTGCTGGGACGACGTCACCGTAGGCCGGGCGGGGTTGCGTCCCGGTTGCCCGGACGTTGCACCTGCGTTGCGCCCGGTCGACGGGATGCGCGGACCACGCGGTCGACGGGAGACGGCCGGTCAGCCGAGCGCCGCGTCGAGTCGCTCGAGGTGGGCGACGACCGACGCACGGCGCGGCGACCGCGGGGGCAGCAGCCGGAGCACGGCGCGCCAGAGCTCGACGTCGTCGCGCCCCTCGTCGCGCTCGGCGTAGTCGAGGAGGAGCTCGGGGGCGGCATCCGCGAGGAGTGATTCGCGAAGTCGGCTCGCCACCTCGGCGCGGATCTCGACGATGCCGGGCGCGGCGGAGTCGGGCAGCAAGGGCCCCTGGTACGCGTCGAGCGCCCGGCGGCGGGCGCCGCGGCGCAGGCGCGCGAGCACTTCGTGCGCGTCGAGGGCGAGCGGCCGGACGAGGCGGTAGGGGCGAGACGCGACCGGAGGCTCACCCGCGGCGTCGAGCGTTCGCCGCAGCCGCACGAGTTCGGCGCGCAGGGTCACCGTGCTCGACTCGTCACCGTAGACGAGTGCGGCGAGGCGCTCGGCAGGAAGGCCGCGCGGATGCCAGGAGAGCAGCGTGAGGATCTCGGCGTGGCGGAGGCCGAGCTCGCGACCGCCGAGACGGGGGCGGCGCAGGCCGAGCACGTCGAGCGCGGTCGCCGCGGGCTCGACCGGCCGGATCCGCGTCCGCCGGAGCGTGCTGCGCACGGCGGACTCGAGGTGCGCGAGCTTGAGCTCGGCCTCGACCGCGGCCACCGTCGCCATGACGAGTGGGAGCGTGTGCGGAGCCACCGCGTGATCGGTGCCCGTGATGTCGATGACGCCCAGCACGGCGCCCGTCTGCGGGTCGTGCACCGGAGCTGCGGTGCAGCTCCATGGATGGACGATGCGGTTGAAGTGCTCGGCGCCGCGGATCTGGACGCCGCGGTCGACCTGGAGCGCCGTGCCGGGCGCGTTCGTGCCCACCGTCGACTCCGACCAGTCGGCGCCCGCGACGAACAGCATGTCCTCGGCCCGATGCCGAAGCGCGGGATCGCCCTCGACCCACAGCAGGCGTCCGTGTTCATCGCCGACGGCGACGACCAGGCCGGCCTCACCCGCATCGTCGACGAGCAGCCGCCGGATCACGGGCATCACCGGTGCGAGCGCGTGCGTCTCGCGGTAGGCCCGGAACCCGTCCTCATCGAGCTCCATGCTCGGCAGCGCGTGCGCCGGGTCGATCGCCCCGCGGAGCGCTCGCTCCCACGAGGCGCGAACCACCGGCCGGAGCGTCGGGGGCACCGCGCCCGAGGCGAGGGCGTCGTCCTGGGCACGCAGGAGTCGGTCGCGCAGGGCATCGGCATCGAAGCCCCGAGGGGGTCGCTGCGGCACGGGCACGCCGTCTCCGATCGCGTCGTTGCGGATGCCGACATCATATCCGGTGGCTCGCCTCGCCGCCGTTGCGGTACTCAGCGCATGAGCGCCGCACGCTCGGACACGATCGCGGCGAGCAGCGCCTGCTCGTCGGCGACCGACTTCGCCCCGCCCACACCCGACGCGATCCGTTGCCGGGCGAAGGCGAGGTGCGTGGCGTCGGTGATGAGCCGTCGCATTCCCGCCGTCCGCGGCGGGCGCTGTGCACGAGCCCACGCCAGTGCCTGTCGTCGGCCGGCCGGCGTCGCGAGCAGGTCGACCTCCGCCGGGCTGAACCAGCCCGCGGCCGCGTACTCGCCGAGCCGGCGGCGCGTCGTGCGCACCTCCTCGCGACGCAGCAGCACGGCCAGCAGGACGGCACCGGCGAAGATCGGCACCTGCACGGTGAGGTAGAGGCCGACCGCGTCGTCTCCGAAGGCGAGCGAGCCGTTCCAGAGCGCGTGCAGCGCGATCGCGGCGAGCAGTCCGAGCAGGAACCAGCCGATCACGCCGCCGCCTGCACCGCGTCGCGCGGCGATGCCGATCGCGAGCCCCGTGCAGGCGGTGAACAGCACGTGCGCGAACGGCGAGAAGATGCCGCGCACGACGAAGGTCGCGCCGAGCGATTCTGCACCGCCCTCGATGAGGGCGGACCCGAAGTAGATGATGTT
This sequence comes from Agromyces chromiiresistens, assembly GCF_029167465.1. Lineage (NCBI taxonomy): Bacteria > Bacillati > Actinomycetota > Actinomycetes > Micrococcales > Microbacteriaceae > Agromyces > Agromyces chromiiresistens. The sequence continues at coordinate 1,635,656 of NZ_JARFNL010000004.1, read as the reverse complement.
CTCGGTGAAGGCGAAGCCCGCCGCGACCGTCGCGGCGTAGACGAGCCCGTCGACCGGCCCGTCGAACTGCCACCTCGCGAAGGCGTAGACGAGCAGCACGCCCAAGCCCTTCGCGACCTCCTCGACGACGGGCGCCTGCACGACGGCCCCGACGGCCTCGTCGGCCCCGCCGCCGGGCGAGACGAACGCCACCGCGAGCTGCACGCCGAGATCGACGACGAGCGCGACGACGACCGAGACCGCCGCGCCCCAGAGGAACGCGAACCACAGCGCGCCGCGCGGCTCGGGCTCCCAGCGGTCGACCCAGCGGATGGCGAGCAGCACGCCGGCCAGCGGCACGAGGGCGAGCAGGGAGCCGATCACGAGGGTCGAGGCGCCGAGCGCGATCGCAAGGTAGGCGATCACGAGCAGTGCGGCGAATCCGCCGAGCACGATGCCGATCACGGCGAAGACGGTGCCGCCGCTCCGCGCCCGGACGGGCGCCGCCCAAGCGGGGGCGGCGGGTTGCGGGGCTGGGCCGGGGGCGACGTGGCTCACCGGGGCAGCCTACCGAACCGCGGCGGTCCCTCGGCGGCGTGGAGACCTCCTCCGTTCCCGGCGCGTCAACCGGCCGGCGCGGATGCCTCGAACATGACGCCGGGATTCAGGATGCCGGTCGGATCGAAGGCGGCCTTGACCGCCCGCTGGAGCTCGAACACGTCGTCGCCGAGCTCCTCGGCGAGCCATCGGCGCTTGAGCACGCCCACCCCGTGCTCGCCCGTCAGGGTGCCGCCGAGTGCCACGGCCGCGCGGAACATCTCGTCGGCCGCCGCCCAGATGTGCTCGGGCACCTCGTCTCCCGTGAACACGAAGTTCGGATGCAGGTTGCCGTCGCCGGCGTGCGCGATCGTCGGGATCTCGACGCCGCGTCGTGCCCCGATCTCCTCGATGGCGCGGAACATGGCCGGCAACGCGCTGCGCGGCACCGCGACGTCCTCGATGAGCACCTGGCCGCTCGCCGCGAGCGCCGGGTGCATCGCCCGCCGGATGTCGAGCAGCCGCTCGCCCGTCTCTGCGTCGTGCGAGAGCGTGACCCGTCCGCCCGCCGCGGCGAAGAGCTCGGCGATGCGCGCGGCCTCGGCGGCCGCGGAGCCGTCGTCGGCCTGCGCGATGAGGAACGTCTCGCCCGGTGCCGTCGTCTCGAGCGGCGTGCCGGCGAGCGCGTCGTCACCGAGGTACGCGGCGACCCTGGCCACGACGCCCGCGTCCATGAGCTCGAGCACCGCGGGTCGGATGCGGGCGGCGGTGACCGCCGCGCACGCGGCGGCCGCGGCCTCGACGTCGGTGAACGCGGCGGCGACGGTCACCGGGGTGCCCGCCGTGATCGGCCGCAGCCGCACGGTCGCTTCGACGATGACCCCGAGGGTGCCCTCGGACCCCGTGAAGAGGGCGGTGAGGTCGTACCCCGTGACGCCCTTGACCGTGCGGTGGCCGAGGCGCACCAGGCGGCCGTCGGCGAGCACCACCGCGAGGCCCAGCACCGCCTCGCGGGTGACGCCGTACTTCGCGCAGAGCAGGCCTCCGGCGTTCGTCGCGATGTTGCCGCCGATCGATGAGATGGCGCGGCTCGCCGGGTCGGGCGCGAACCAGAGCCCGAGCGGGGCGAGCGCATCGTTGAGGTCGCCGTTGATGACGCCCGGCTCGACGACCGCGAGCTCGTCGGCCTCGGAGATCTCGATGATGCGGTCCATCCGCGAGAGGTCGAGCACGATCGCGCCCGGGCTCGCGATGGCGCCGCCGGCGAGGCCGGTGCCGGCGCCGCGCACGACGACGGGGGTCGCGGTCGCGTGCGCGATGCGCATGACCGCCTGCACGTCGTCGACCGACCCCGCGTGCACGACGGCGAGCGGCGGGCTGTCGCTGCGCCATCCCGAGCGGTCTTCGCGGGTCGCCTCGAGCGCGGCTGGGTCGACGGTGACGGCGGCGCCGAGGGCGTCGTTGAGCTGGGCGAGGACGTGCGGCATGCCTCAACCCTAGCCACGCCGCGGCGACGTCCGATTTCCGCGAGTTGTTGTCGGCGGGCCGTGCGAGGCTGAGTGCATGACCATCTCCGCCACGCGCATCGAGGACCCGCTCGACGACCCGGTCTTCGCCGAGCGCTACCGAGCCATGCAGGCGCGCGACGCACGGTTCGACGGCCAGTTCGTCACCGGCGTGCACTCGACGGGCATCTACTGCCGGCCGAGCTGCCCCGCCGTCGCGCCGAAGCCCGGCAACGTCAGCTTCTACCTGACCGCCGCGGCCGCGCACGACGCCGGGCTGCGGGCGTGCAAGCGGTGCCTTCCCGATGCCGTGCCCGGCTCCCCCGAATGGGACCTCCGCGACGACCTCGCAGCCCGTGCGATGCGCCTCATCGCCGACGGCGTCGTCGAACGCGAGGGCGTGCCCGGCCTCGCCGCGCACCTCGGCTACACGCCGCGGCACCTTACCCGCGTCGTCACCGCCGAGCTCGGCGTCGGGCCGCTGGCGCTCGCTCGAGCGCACCGCGCCCAGACCGCGCGGGTCCTCCTGACCTCGACCGACCTCCCGACCGCCGACGTGGCGTTCGCGGCAGGCTTCGGCAGCGTGCGGCAGTTCAACGACACGGTCAAGGCGGTCTACGAGCGCACCCCGCGACAGCTGCGCCTGACCGCGCGATCGGCCGAACGTCGCGTACCGAGCGGCGACGGGCTCGTGCGACTGCGCTTGCCCGCGCGAGCCCTGTTCGACGCAGCCGGCGTCTTCGCCTGGCTCGCCGCGCGGGCCGTCGACGGGGTCGAGGTCGCCGACGGCGGCCGTTTCACGCGATCGCTGCGCCTTCCGGGCGGCCCGGCCGTCGTCTCGCTCGAGTCGAGCGGCGACGAGCGGTCGCCCGCGATCGAGGTGGAGGCGCGGCTCGCGTCGCTCACCGACCTGCCCCCGCTCGTGGCCCGCGTGCGCCGCCTCTTCGACCTCGACGCCGACGCCGTCGCGATCGATGCCGCGCTCGGCGCCGACCCGGCCCTCGCTGCATCGGTCGCCGCGCACCCCGGCCTCCGCATGCCGGGGTGCCTCGACGCGCACGAACTCGTCTTCCGGGCGCTCATCGGCCAGCAGATCTCGGTCAGGGCCGCGCGCACGACGCTGTCGAGACTGGCGGCCGAGCTCGGCGAACCGCTCGTGCCGGGCGATCGGCCCGGCCCCGTCGGCGGCGAAGGGCTGCTGCGGCTCTTCCCGACCGCGTCGGCGATCGCCGAGCACGGCATCGACGTGCTGCGCGGCCCGGCGACCCGGATCCGCACGATCATCGACGTCGCCTCACGCCTCGACTCCGGCGAACTCGTCGTCTCGGCCGACCGCGATCGCGGCGAGCTGTACCGCGACCTGATCGTGATTCCCGGCATCGGCCGCTGGACGGCCGGCTACGTGGCGATGCGGGTCACCCGGGCGCCCGACATCCTGCTGACCAGCGACCTCGCCCTGCGCGCAGGTGCCGAGCGCCTCGGACTGCCCGGTTCCGCAGCCGAGCTCGACGCGCTCGGCGCGGCATGGGCGCCGTGGCGCAGCTATGCGTCGATGCACCTGTGGCGCGCCGCAGCCGCAGAGATCTGATGTCTGGCGCCGGACGCTACGATTCCGGCATGGCCGTCACCGACGAAGCGATCCTGCGCATCAAAGAGATGATCATGTCGGGCGAGCTCGCGCCCGGTGATCGCCTGCCGCCCGAGAAGGAGCTGAGCGAGCGGCTCGGCCTCTCGCGCTCGTCCCTCCGCGAGGCCGTGAAGGCGCTCGAGGTGATCCGCGTGCTCGACGTGCGCCGCGGCGACGGCACCTACGTCACGAGTCTCGAGCCCCGGCTGCTGCTCGAGGCGATGTCGTTCGTCGTCGACCTGCACGACGACCATTCGGTGCTCGAGATCTTCGCGGTGCGTCGCATCCTCGAACCGGCCGCCGCCTCGCTCGCCGCCCGGCACGCGGCCGAGCCCGACCTCGAGCGTCTCCGGGAGTCGGTGGCGGGCGTCGATCACGCCGCCGACGTCGAGGGCCTCGTCGCCCACGACCTCGAGTTCCACCGAGGCATCGCCGACGCGACCGGCAACAGCTATCTCGCGAGCCTCATCGACTCGCTCTCGAGCCACACCGTGCGCGCCCGCATCTGGCGCGGCATCACCCAGGAGAGCGCCGTCGAGCGCACCCTGCAGGAACACCATGCGATCCTCGACGCGATCGCCGCGGGCGACGCCGAGCTCGCCGCGGCGCTCACGGTGGTGCACGTGTCGGGCGTCGAGCAGTGGCTGCGTTCGGCCCTCTGATCCGCTGAGCGCCCGCGCCGCGTCCGCCTGGGTGCGCCCGCGCGGGGCCTCGCCCGCCACGAAGAAGGGGGCGCCGGCCGAAGCCGGCGCCCCCGAGGCGTCCCCAGGGCGTCACTCGTAGAGGACGGCCTGGATCTCCTCGTCGTCGATGTTCGACGCGTCGTACCAGTAGAACCCGGTGTCGATCGTCTTCGGCAGCTCCTCGCCGTCGATCGCCTCGACCGCGGCCTTGACGGTCTCGTAGCCGATGCCGATCGGGTTCTGCGTGATCGCGCCGAGCATGAGCCCGTCGCGGATGGCGTCCATCTGCGCCTTGCCCGAGTCGAAACCGACGACCGCGAGCTTCGCGGGGTCGATGCCGAGCTCCTTCACCGCCTGCACGACGCCGATCGCCGAGCCCTCGTTCGAGCCGTAGATGCCCTTGAGGTCGGGGTGGGCGGCGATGATGGCCTTCGCGAGGTCGGCGGACTTCGCCTGGTCTCCGCCGCCGTACTGGACGTCGACGATCTCGATGTTCGGCTCGTTCTCCTCCATGTACGACACGAAGCCGTCGCGGCGCTGCTGGCCGGTCACCGAGGTCTGGTCGTGCACGACGAGCGCCACCTTGCCCTCGTGGCCGACGGCCTCGGCCATGTGCTTCGCGGCCTCGGCGGCGGCGGCGAGGTTGTCGGTCGCGGCGGTCGTCAGCGGGATGTCGCTCTCGACGCCCGAGTCGAACGCGATGACCGGGATGTTCGAGTCCTTCGCCTGCTGCAGCAGAGGGCCCGCGGCCTGGCTGTCGAGCGCGGCGAACCCGATCGCGGCGGGGCTCTTGTCGAGGGCGGTCTGCAGCATCTGGATCTGCTGGTCGACGTCGGCCTCGGTGTCGGGGCCCTCGAACGTGATCTCGACGTCGAACTCCTCGGCCGCCTGCTCGGCGCCCGTCTTCACGGCCTGCCAGAACTGGTGCTGGAAGCCTTTCGAGACCAGGGCGACGTACGGCTTCTCGCCGCTGCCGCCGTCGGCGGATCCCGAGTCGCCGCCGTCGCTCGCGCAGCCCGCGAGGATCAGGGCCGCGGCGACGGCGCCGACGACGGCGCCCAGTGCGCGCTTCTTGAACATGCTCACTCCTTGGTGTAGGTGGTGCAGGTGGTACTTGTTGGGGGTTGGGGTGGTGGGTGGTGCCGCGGCCCAGCCTGCGGGCGGATGCCTCGGCCGAATGCCGCTCAGGCGCGTCGGCGCCGCAGCATGTCGAGGTAGACGGCCACGAGGATGACGATGCCGACCGCGACCGACTGCCACTCCTGCGGGACCGAGATGATGCGCAGGCCGTTCGTGAGCACGGCCATGATCAGTGCGCCGATCACGGTTCCGACGATCGAGCCCTTGCCGCCCTGGAGCGACGTGCCGCCGATGACGACGGCGGCGATCGCCTCGAGCTCGAGCCCCATGCCGCCCGTCGGCTGGGCCGACGAGAGGCGCGAGGCGCTGAGCACGCCGGCGAGTCCGACGAACAGGCCCGCGAGCGTGTAGATGATGATCTTCCAACGCCGCACGTTCACGCCCGACAGCGCGGTGGCCGCCTCGTTCGAGCCGATCGAGAACGTGTAGCGGCCGAGGATCGTCTTCGACAGCAGCACGGCGGTGACGACGATCATGACGATGAAGATCGCGACGCCGAGCGGGAACCGCATGCCCGGGATGATCGACAGGTTCATGATCGACTGGAACTCGGGGGTCTCCGAGAAGTAGATCGGCTTCGTGCCCGAGATCACGAGCGAGAGGCCTGCGGCGATGAGCATCATGCCGAGCGTCGCGATGAACGGCGGGATGCCGAGCACCGAGACGTTCACGCCGTTGACGAGCCCGATGAGCGCGCCGAACAGGATCGTCGCCGTGACGCCGGCCCAGAGAGGCCAGCCGAGGTAGGTGAGGAACACGCCCGCCATCACGCCGCAGAGCACCATGCCGGTGCCGATCGACAGGTCGATGCCGCCCGTGATGATGACGAACGTCGTGCCGAGCGCGAGGATGCCGGTGACGGTCGCCGCCGTGAGGATCGACACGAGGTTGTTGGCGGTGAAGAAGTGCGGACTCGCGAACGAGAACACCGCGACGATCACGATGAGGCTCGCGAAGGCGAGCAACTGCTGCAGCGAGCCGCGCAGCCACGCCGTTCGGGGCTTGCCGGCGTCGATCGCGGCGTACGCGCTCGTCGACGGCGTCGTCGCGGCGTCGGGGCGGCCGGATTCCGGTTTCGTCGTGGTCGGGCTCATCGTGCGATCGTTCCTTCGCTTGAGAATCGGGTTGCGTAGTCCATGAGGTTCTCCTGGGTGGCCTCGGCGTTGTCGAGCACGGCGGTCAGCCGGCCCTCGGCCATGACGGCGATGCGGTCGGAGAGGCGCAGCACCTCGGGCAGCTCCGACGAGATCATGACGATCGCCTTGCCCTCGTCGGCGAGCCGTCGCAGCAGCACGTAGATCTCCTCTTTCGCGCCCACGTCGATGCCGCGGGTCGGCTCGTCGAAGATGAGCACGTCGCAGTCCTTCACGAGCCACTTCGCGATGACGACCTTCTGCTGGTTGCCGCCGGAGAGGTTCTGGACGAGCTGCGCGGTCGAGGGGGTCTTGATGCGGAGCCGCTCGACGTACTCGCGCCCCGTGGCCTCGATGCGCCGGTCGCGCACGAAGCCGAGGCCCGAGGCGTAGTCGCGCAGCGACGAGAGCACGATGTTCTCGCGCACGCTGCGCTCGAGCAGCACGCCGAGCTGCTTGCGGTCCTCGGAGAGGTAGCCGATGCCGAGCCGGGCCGCCTCGGCCGGGTTCGCGATGTCGACCGCCGTGCCGCGGATGCGGATCTCGCCGGACTCGCGCCGGTCGGCCCCGACGACGGCGCGGGCGACCTCGGTGCGTCCCGCGCCCATCAGCCCCGCGAAGCCGAGGATCTCGCCCGGGTACACCTCGAAGTCGACGTCGCGCAGGAGGTGCTTGGTCGAGAGGCCGCGCACGGAGAGCACGGGCTCGCCCTCGGGATGCCTCGGGACCGGCCGCTGCTCGCCCTTGATCTCCCGACCGACCATGAGCGAGATGATCTCGCGCGGCTCGGTCTCGGCGGTCACGCGGGTGCCGACGTACCGGCCGTCGCGCAGCACGCTGACGCGGTCGGAGATGCGGGCGAGTTCCTCCATGCGGTGGGAGATGTAGATGACCCCCGTCTCCGGCGTGCGGAACCGCTCGATGAGCCCGAACAGCACGTCGACCTCGGCGTCGTTGAGCGCCGCGGTCGGCTCGTCCATGATGAGGACCTTGGCGTCGAACGAGAGCGCTTTCGCGATCTCGACCATCTGCTGCCGGGCGACCGTCAGCCGTTCGACCCGCTCGGCGGGGTCGAGTGCGAGGCCGAGCCGGTCGAACAGCTCCTGCGCCCGGCGGTTGAGCGCCCGGTCGTCGAGGAACAGCCCGGCCTGCCGTTCTTCGCGGCCGATGAAGATGTTCTGCGCGACCGTGAGGTCGGGCATGAGGTTGAACTCCTGGTGGATGATCGAGATGCCGAGCTCCTGCGCTTGGCGCGGACCCTCGATCGACAGCTCCCGGCCGTTGAGGCGGAACGTGCCGGCGTCGGGGGTGTAGATGCCCGCGAGCAGCTTCATCAGCGTCGACTTGCCGGCGCCGTTCTCGCCGACGAGGGCGAGCACTTCGCCGTGCCGGAGCTCGAGCTGCACGTCGGCGAGCGCCTGCACGCCCGGGAAGCCCTTGCTGACGCCCTCGACCTCGAGCAGGGCGCCGGTCGCCGCGGTCACTGCGCCGCTCCCGTCGACCGGTAGGCGTTCACGACGCCCTTGCGCAGGACGAGGTTGCCGTAGGGCCGGAGCTCGCCCGTCCGGACGATCAGTCGAGCGCCGGCCGCCCGCTCGTAGAACGCGAACCGCTCGAGCTCGCCGACGCGGTCGTCGGCCACGGCCGCAGCCGCGACGAGCTCGTGCTGCACGGGCAGCCGCTCGCCGCCCTCGGCGGTCATGAGCAGCACCGACGCGCCCTCGTAGCCGTCGAGCGGCACGACGGTGCGGATGGCCTCGACCACCTGCGCGGCGGCGATGCCTGGTGCTTCGACGACGGCGGCCCCGACCCGGTGCGCCGGGAAGTTCGCATCGGCGACGACGAGTTCGTCGCCGTGGCCGAGCCGATCGAGCGCGGCCAGCAACTCGCCGCCGAGGATCGGGTTGATGCCACTCAGCACGTGGGCCTCTCTTCCTTGAGATGTGGTGATGAGTGTACTACTCATCCGATGTTTCATGAGGTTTCAGCGATGAACGTTGCGAATCCGTAGCGAAAGCGGCGCAGAGATCGGATTACTCAAGGCAATACACCCGCTCGGCCGTACCGCCGAGGACCGCGGCCAGCTCGGACGGGGCCAGGTCGTCGAGGCACGCGCGCATCACGCGCCAGGTCGATGCGTAGCCGCCGTGCGGCACCGACATCGGCCAGTCGCCACCGTACATGAGCCGGTCGGCGCCGAACAGGTCGAGCGCGACCTCGAACAACGGTCGCACGGACGACTCGTCGAAGGCGACCCCGGGCAGGTGGAGCCCCGAGAACTTCGCGACCGTGTTGGGCAGGGCGGCCGTCGCGGCGAACTCCCGACGCCACTCGTCGAAGCCGTCGCCACCGACGGGCGGTTTCGCCAGGTGGTCGATCACGACGGTGAGCCCGGGGAGCTCAGCCGCGAGGCGACGGGCGGCACCGAGGTGGCGCGGCCACGCATCGGGCACGTCGAACGCGAGGCCGCGCGCTGCGACCTCGGCGAGCGACGACCGCACGGCCGGCAGGTCGAGGAAGTCGTCGCGCGGGTCGTCGTGCACGAGATGGCGGATGCCTCGGAGCCGACGCTCCTCCGAGAGGTCGTCGAGCGCGTCGATCGCGGCAGCGGTGTCGTCGAGGGGCACCCAGCCGACGACGCCGGCCACCCACTCGTGCCGCGCGGCGACGTCGAGCATGAATCGGGTGTCGGCGGCGGAATCGGCGGCCTGGACGAGGATGGCCGCATCGATTCCGGCGGCGTCGAGCTCCACCCGGGCGTCGCCGGGGCCGAAGTCGGCGTAGAGCGGTCCGAGCTCGGGCGTGATCCAGGGGTAGGCCCCCTCCGAGCGGGTCCACAGGTGGAGGTGGGCGTCGATCGTGCGGGCCGCGGTCACGGGATGAGCCCCTCTTCGCGGAGTCGCGACCAGAGCCCGTCGGGCAGCGGGGCGTGCACGCGCCGCGCGTTCTGCGCGATGTCGGCGGCGCGAGCCGACCCGACGACGACCGCGCGCACCGCGGGATGCTGAAGCGGGTACTGGATCGCGGCGACGGGCAGTTCGACGCCCTCGGCCTCGCACGCCGCGGCGAGCCGGCGCGCGCGCTCGAGCAGCCGGGGAGGGACGGCGCCGTAGTCGTACCGCGCGGTCGCGACCGGCGTCGAGGTCGCGAGCAGGCCCGAGTTGAACACCGCGGCCGCGACCACCCCGACGCCCCGCTCGCTGCAGAGCGGCAGCAGTTCGGCGAGCGCGGGCTGCTCGAGCAGGGTGTACCGCCCGGCGATCATGACGAGGTCGAGGTCGCCCTCGCGAACGGCTCGCGCCGCGGCATCCGCGCTGTTCGTGCCGATGCCGATCGCGCCGACGACACCCTCCTCCCTGAGCCTGGCGAGCGCGGGGAGGCCCTCGGCCAATCCCCGGTCGAGGTCGTACGCGTCGGGGTCGTGGAGGTACGCGATGTCGATGCGGTCGATGCCGAGCCGCTCGAGCGAGTCTTCGATGCTGCGCCGGATGCCCGCCTCGCCGGGGTCGAAGCGCCGCACGGTGCGGTCGGGCACCGCGAAGTCGAAGGCCATGTCGTCGCCGCCCGAGAAGTCGGGGTTCGGGTCGAGCACCCGGCCGACCTTCGTCGAGACGACGAACTCGTCTCGCGGCCGGTCGCGCAGGGCCTCGCCCAGCCGGCGCTCCGAGAGGCCGAGGCCGTAGTGCGGCGCGGTGTCGAAGTACCGGACGCCCGACTCCCACGCCGCGTCGACGGCGGCACGGGCGTCGTCGTCGCTCACCTCGCGATAGAGATTGCCGATCGAGGCCGCCCCGTAGCCGAGGGGACCGAGACGCTCGGCGGTGAAGGGTCCGCTCATGCGGGCACCTCGGTCGGGTCGTCGATCACGTGCGAGCCGCGCCAGGTGTAGCGCTCGATCGATGCGGCGAGCATCTCGGTGCCGGCACCCGGCGCGGTCGGGGTGAGGTAGCGCCCCCGCTCGACGACGGCGGGCGTGGCGAAGTGCTCGTGGAGGTGGTCGACGAACTCGATCATGCGTCCCTCCATGCTGCCGGAGAGCGCGACGTAGTCGAACATCGAGAGGTGCTGCACCGCTTCGCACAGCCCGACGCCGCCGGCGTGCGGGCACACGGGCACGCCGTACTTCGCCGCGAGCACGAGGTTCGCGAGGTTCTCGTTGACCCCGCCGACGCGCGCCGCGTCGATCTGCATGACGTGCATGCCGCCGGCCTGCAGCAGCTGCTTGAAGACGATGCGGTTCTGCACGTGCTCGCCCGTGGCCACGCGCACCGGCGCGATGCCGCGGGCGATCGCGGCGTGGCCGAGGACGTCGTCGGGACTCGTCGGCTCCTCGATCCAGGCGAGGTCGAACCCGGCGAGCGCTCGCACCCATTCGATCGCCTCGTCGACGCCCCAGCGCTGGTTCGCGTCGATCGCGATCGGGAAGTCCTCTCCGACGGCGGCCCGGGCGATGCCGAGCCGGCGGATGTCGTCGTCGAGCGAGGCGCCGACCTTGAGCTTGATCTGCGGGTAGCCGTCGGCGACGGCTTCGCGGCAGAGCCGGTCGAGCTTCTCGTCGGAGTAGCCGAGCCAGCCGGGCGTCGTCGTGTACGCGGGGTAGCCGCCTTCGAGGAGCTTCGCGGTGCGTTCGGCGCGCCCGGGCTCTGCGGCGCGGAAGAGCTCGAGCGCCTCGGCGGGGGTGACGGCGTCGGAGATGTAGCGGAAGTCGATGAGGGCGACGAGCTCCTCGGGGCTGAGCCCGGCGAGCAGCTGCCAGAGCGGGAGCCCGGCGCGCTTGGCCTTGAGGTCCCACAGGGCGTTGAGCGCGGCGCCGATCGCCATGTGCATGACGCCCTTCTCGGGGCCGAGCCAGCGCAGCTGCGAGTCGTGCGCGAGCAGGCGCCAGGCCGCGCCCATGTCGCCGAGCAGGGTTTCGACGTCGCGGCCGAGGAGGTGCCCGCGGAGCGCGTCGAGCGCGGCGACCTGCACGTCGTTGCCACGGCCGATCGTGAAGACGAAGGCGTGACCGGCGAGCCCGTCGGCCGCATCGGTGCGGATGACGAGGTAGGCGGCCGAATAGTCGGGGTCGGGATTCATCGCATCCGACCCGTCGAGTTCGAGGGAGGTCGGGAACCGGATATCCCGGGTGTCGACACTGACGATCCTGCTCATGGCGTCCTTTCGTGGGCGCCTTGAGCATAAACATCGGATGTCTCGAATGTCAACCGCCTCGCAGTATGCAAGAATCGCCGTGAATCATCACCAAGCCTCGCGCATACTTCAGATGTTCGCGTGCCCGTGACCGGAAGGACCACCAGAATGAGATTCGCCAGGCTCGGCGACGCCGGCTCCGAGATCCCCGTGCTGCTCGACGGCGAGCGCGTGCTCGACCTGCGGGGCCTCACCGCCGACATCGACGGCGCCTTCCTCGCCGGCGACGGCCCGGATCGCGCCGCGGCCGCACTCGCGGCGGGGCGGCTGCCCGAGCTCACGGGCGCAGCCGGCCTCCGCGTCGGGGCGCCGATCTCCCGACCGGGCGCGGTCTACTGCATCGGCATGAACTACGCGGCGCACGCCGCGGAATCGGGGTCGGCCCCGCCCGAGCAGCTCGTGATGTTCATGAAGTCGCCGAACACGGTCGTCGGGCCCGACGACGACGTGACGATCCCGCCGGGCAGCGAGAAGACCGACTGGGAGGTCGAGCTCGGCATCGTGATCGGGCGACGCGCGAGCCGGCTCCGCTCCCCCGCCGAGGCGCGTGCGCACATCGCCGGGTTCGTGACGGCCAACGACCTCTCGGAGCGCGACTGGCAGCTGGCGGTCTCGGGCGGTCAGTGGTCCAAGGGCAAGAGCGCACCAGGGTTCTGCCCGACCGGCCCGTGGCTCGCGACGCCCGACGAGCTCGACGCCGACGACGTGCGCCTGCGCAGCTTCGTGAACGGCGAGCCCCGCCAGGACTCGCGCACGAGCGACCTCATCTTCGGCATCGACACGATCGTCTGGGAGCTCAGCAGGTTCCTCGCGCTCGAGCCCGGCGACCTCGTGCTCACGGGCACCCCCGAGGGCGTCGCCCTGTCCGGCCGCTTCCCCTACCTCCGTGCGGGCGACGTCGTCGAGATCGAGATCGACGGGCTCGGCCGCCAGCGCCAGCGCTACGTCGACGCCTGACCCCCTCCCCGAAGCAGTGAACGATCTCCAAGGAGCGAACATGAGCCAGCAGCCGACCGGCCCCGGTGAGTTCGACGGCCTCGTCGCCGTCGTCACGGGCGGGGCGTCGGGCATCGGCGCCGCGATCGCGACGCGCCTGCGACGCGGGGGCGCCAGGGTCGCGGTCTTCGACCTCCGGCCCGAAGCGTCCGACGCCGACCTGGCGGTCGCCGTCGACGTCGCCGACGACGCGAGCGTGCGGGCGGGGGTCGGGCGCGTCGTCGCCGAGTTCGGCCGGCTCGACATCGTCGTGAACAATGCCGGCATCGGCGCCCAGGGCACGATCGAGGCGAACGCCGACGACGAGTGGCACCGGGTGCTCGACATCAACGTGCTCGGCATGATGCGGGTCGCCCGTGCGGCGCTGCCGCACCTGCGGCGGTCCCCCGCCGCCGCGATCGTCAACACGTCGTCGATCGCGGCGACCGCGGGCCTGCCCGAGCGGGCGCTCTACAGTGCGAGCAAGGGCGCGGTCTCGGCGCTGACCCGCGCGATGGCGGCCGACCACCTGCGCGAGGGCATCCGCGTGAACGCGGTCAATCCGGGCACGGCGGACACCCCGTGGATCGGCCGGCTGCTCGCCCAGGCGCCCGACCCCGCGGCGGAGCGCGCCGCCCTCGAGGCACGCCAGCCCCACGGCCGGCTCGTGGCCGCCGACGAGGTCGCCGGCGCCGTCGCCTACCTCGCGAGCCCGGCCTCGGGCTCGACGACGGGCATCGAGGTCGCAGTCGACGGGGGCATGCAGGAGCTCCGGTTGCGTCCCGCCTGACCCGGCGACGCTACGGCTCACCTGCTCCGGCGGGACCGTTTTCAGTCCGGCGGGATGCCGCGAGGCATCCGGGCCCGACCGGGAACGACCGCCGGAACGTGTCGTAGGCCACGCGCGGGAGGCGAGATCCTTTCGCATCATGGAATTCGACTGTCGCCTTCGTGGAAGGTCGCCGCCGTCGGCTTGTACATGTCGACAAACGATCCCGGCGTACGGCGCGATAGCGTGGACGAGTGAAGTTCGCGCACCTGAGAGCCGAAGGCCAATCGACCCCACGGCTCGCGGTGGTCGTCGCCGAAGCGGCGCTCTTCCTCGACGAGGTGCTCGAGCACTCCCCCCGAGACCTGCAGGACCTCATCGAACGCGGCCCTGAGGGCCTCGCCGAGGTGCGCGCCGCCGTCGACACGGCCCTCGATGCCGGCGCCGAGCTCACGCCCGTGAGCGAACTGCGCCACTCGTCGGCCGTGCTGCGGCCGCCGCACATCCTGGCCATCGGAGCGAACTACGCGGCCCACTCGCAGGAGCTGAAGCTCCGCCACGAGACGGCGCCGACGATCTTCTCGCTCTGGCCGAACTCCCTCGGAGCGCACGGCGCGACGACGACCTGGCCTGAAGACCTCACCCACCAGGTCGACTACGAGGCGGAGCTCGGCGTGATCATCGGCCGGCCCGCCCGCGGCGTGCACGAGCGCGACGCCCTCGACTACGTCTGGGGCTACACCGTCGTCAACGACATCACGGCGCGAGACATCCAGTTCTCCGAGGCCCAGTGGTCGCGCTGCAAGTCGTTCGACGGCTTCACCCCGACCGGGCCGGTCGTGGTGACCGCCGACGAGGTCGCCGACCCGCAGGACCTCTGGCTCACCACGAACCTCGACGGCCGCATCCTGCAGGACGCCTCGACCGGCGACATGGTGCGCAGCGTCCCCGAGATCATCGCGTACCTCTCGCGCTCGGCGACCATCCCGCCGGGCACGCTCATCTCGACCGGCAGCCCCGGCGGCGCCGGCTACTCGCGCAACCCGCAGGTGTTCCTGCAGGACGGCTCGACCGTGACGGTGTCGATCGGCGGCATCGGGTCGCTCACGACGCACTGCCGCGTGATCTGACGCCACGCCGCCCGATCACGACACGAGCTCCGCTCGACCGATGCCCGCGCCGAGGTGCCGACCGAGGAAGGCGCCGGCCCGATCCAGTGCCGCCGTCGACGCCTCGAGCGCGTCGAGCGACGTCTGGTAGTTGTGCGGCGCCCGGGCGGCAGCCTCGAGCACGACCTCGACGTCGTCGTGCGCCGCGTTGGCCGCGAGCCGCACTGCGTCGTCGAGCAGGAGCTCACGGGTGCCCACCTGCACGAGCATGGGCGGCAGGCCGCGGAGGCTTGCGAACACCGGGCTCGCGAGCGGCGACGCCGCAACCTCGGCGGCGCCGCCTTCCGGGAGGTAGCGATCGGCGTAGCCGCGGATGTCAGCCTGGCTGAACAACGGGTCGTCGCCGACCCGGTCCGTGAACGAGTCGCCGCTGAGCGTCAGGTCGGCCCACGGTGAGAACACCGCGACGGCCGCCGGCATCTCGAGCCCGGCGTCGCGTGCGGCGACGAGGGTTGCGACGGCGAGCCCGCCGCCGGCCGAGTCGCCCGCGACGACCAGACGCCGCCCGCCGACCCGATCGACCAGCTCGCGAAATGCGGCGAGCGCGTCGTCGACGGGCGCCGGAAAACGGTGTTCGGGTGCGAGCCGGTAGTCGAGCGAGTAGGCGGTCGTCCCCGCCCGCTCGGCGAGCGCCGCCGCAATGCCGACGCCGGTCGCGGCGGAACCGATGACGTACCCGCCGCCGTGCAGGTAGAGGAGTGCCCCTGCTCCCCCGTCGCCGGGCACGAGTTCGATCGCCGGACGGCCGCCGAGCACCGTGTCGCGGGCCGCGAACCCCGGGGGCGGCGGGACGGCGCCCGCGGCGAACGCGGTCCGCATCTCGGCGACGGTGGCGTCGGCGGCGAACCTCGACGCGGCGTAGTCGGCCGAGAGTCGGTCGAACTCGAATCGTGACATGGGGCTCCTCCTCGCGTAGATTGCTTCCCAGGAATCGATATTACGGTCAATTAGATTCCTGTCAATCTAATTACAAGGAAACAATGTCCGCGGATCTCGCCCTCTTCCTCCAGCTCGTGCGCGTCGAGACGCTCTGGTACGAGCGGCTCTCCGACGAGTTGCAGGCGGCGCACGGGTTGCCGCTGTCGAGCTACGACGTGCTCAACGTCGTCGCCACCGTCGAGGCCTGCCGGGTGCAGGACATCGCACGAGAGATCGGCATCACGGTGGGGGCCGTCAGCAAGGCCGTCGATCGGCACGAGCAGGCCGGATGGGTCGCTCGGCGCGCGAATCCGGCCGACCGCCGGTCGTCACTCGTCGAACTCACCGGCGAAGGACGTCGCCTCCTCGACGAAGCGACCCCCCTCGTGGCGACGTCGCTCCGAGCGCGCCTCGCCGTGCTCGACGCCGGTCGGCGTGCGGCGCTGGCCGACGCCCTCGCCGCGCTCCGCGAGGCACTCGACTCCCCCGCCTGACCGCACCGGTGCGCCCGCAGAGACGGGATGCCTCGGGCCGACGTCGGCGAGACGCCCGCCCCGAGGCATCCGCGTCACTCGTGCGGTTCGCCCTGCAGGTGCTGCACGGGGATGACGGTCGTGATCGGACGGATGCCCGACAGCTTCGACGGCTGCAGCTGGGCGACGACCTCGTCACGGCTCATGAGGCCGGCCTCGACGACGAGGTCGGCGACGGGCCGGCCGCTCGCGAGGGCGAGCTTCGCGAGCTTGGCCGCCTCGGTGTAGCCGATGAACGGGATGAGCGCGGTGATGACGCCGACGCTCGAGGCGACCATCTGCTCGAGGCGCTCGGTGTTCGCGGTGATGCCGTCGACGCAGTTGACGCGGAGCGTCCAGCAGGCCTGGCGCATCCACGTGATCGACTGCAGCAGCGAGTGCGCGATGACCGGCTCGAAGGCGTTGAGCTGCAGCTGGCCGCTTTCGGCCGCCATCATGACGGTGACGTCGGCGCCCGCGACCGAGTAGGCGACCTGGCTCACGGCCTCGGGGATGACCGGGTTGACCTTGCCCGGCATGATCGACGAGCCCGCCTGCATGGGCGGCAGGTTGATCTCGCCGAGTCCGGCCTGCGGGCCCGACGAGAGCAGTCGCAGGTCGTTGCAGATCTTCGAGAGCTTGATCGCACTGCGCTTGAGCGCGCTCGAGAACGTCATGAACACGCCCGTGTCGCTCGTCGCCTCGATGAGGTCGGGCGCCGTCTCGAGGCGCAGCTCGGTGATCGCGCTCAGGTGCTCGACGACGGATGCCGCGTAGCCGGGGTCGGCGGTGATGCCGGTGCCGATCGCGGTCGCCCCGAGGTTGACCTCGCCGAGCAGCTTGATCGTCTCGCGCAAGCGGTCGATGTCCTCGCCGAGGGTCGTCGCGAAGCCGTGGAACTCCTGGCCGAGCGTCATCGGCACGGCATCCTGCAGCTGCGTGCGGCCGACCTTCAGCACCTCGTGGAACTCGCGGCCCTTGCGGCTGAACGCGATGCGCAGCTGGTCGAGCTCGACGAGCATCGTGCGCAGCGAGAACGCCATCGCGATCTTCACCGCAGTCGGATACGTGTCGTTCGTCGACTGGCTGCGGTTGACGTCGTCGATCGGGTGCAGCACGTCGTAGCGCCCCTTGGGGTAACCCGCGATCTCGAGCGCGAGGTTCGCGATGACCTCGTTCGCGTTCATGTTCGTCGACGTGCCCGCCCCGCCCTGGATGACGCCGACGATGAACTGGTCGTGCAGCTCGCCGTCGATGATGCGCTGGCACGCCTCGTCGATCCACGCGGCCTTCTGCTGGTTCAGCACGCCCACCTGCCGGTTCGCGCGCGCCGCCGCCTGCTTGACCGAGGCGAGCGCCACGACGAGTTCGGGGTAGACCGAGATGGGGCGCTTCGAGATCGGGAAGTTGTCGAGCGCCCGCTTGGTGTGCACCCCCCAGTAGGCGTCGGCCGGAACCTCGACCGAGCCGAGCGAATCGGTCTCGGTACGGGTCGCCTCGGTCGCTTCGGGCTCGTGCATCAGTGTTTCCTCCACGGAGCCGTGCGCCGCGTCGGGGATCGACGCGCCGGACCGGCTCCATCGCCTCGGTGAGCGCGGGATCGCCGCGCAGTCGTCGCCTCGAGCCTACCGTTCGGGTGATGCCGCTTTCCGCATCCGGGCGTCCGGAGAATGCCCGCCGTCGGGACGCTCTGCCCGGCTCGCGACCCACCGTCGCCCCGTGGCGGCCATGGCACCGGTGGAAGCACGGAGCGGCGGCGGGCGCCCCCACGCCCGCCGCCGCTCCGTCCGCGCCGCTAGGCGCGATCCGGCTCGTCGACGCCGTCGGTCGCGAGCAGCTCCTCCTCGACGGCGCCGCCGTAGCCCTCCGCCTGCGGGTCGCCGTGCAGTCCGCCGGAGACGGCGTACTCCTCCTCCGGCGAGAGGATCAGCCGGTGCCGGCCCCAGACCCCGAAGCCGATCAGCATCACGACGTAGACGACCGCGATCGCGATGATCGCGGGCACGAACGTGGGGTTGAGCAGGAATCCGAGGAAGATGAGCGCGGCGATGATCGCCGCGACGACCGCGCCCGTCACGCCCCACGGGCTGACGTACGGGCGCTTGGCGTTCGGGAACTTCCGCCGCAGGATGACGAAGGCGACCATCTGGAGGAGGTAGGCGAGCACCGCACCCCAGACCGCGATGTTGAGCACGATCGCGCCGGCGACGGCCCCCGCCCCCTCCTCGTCGATCCGCGCCAGCACGTCGAGCACGACGAGGGCCGCGAACCCGATCACGGCGCCCGCGACGAGCGCGACCCACGGCGTCTGCCGCTTGCCGGTGAGCGAGAGGAACTTCGGGTAGTAGCCCGCCCGCGACAGCGAGTACATGTTGCGGCCGTAGGCGAACATGATGCCCTGGAGCGAGGCGAGCAGGCCGATGAGCGCGAAGAGGGCGAGCACCGCGGCGGCGCCGTCGCCGACGATCGCGCGGAAGCCGTCGAGCAGCGGCTCGCCCGCCGTGCCGGTGGCCTCGGCGCCGAGGACGCCCGTGTTGAGGAACAGCACGAGCAGACCCGTGATGATGAGCGTCGCGCGGGCGATGAGGCCCGCGCGCGGGATGTCGCGGACGGGGTCGTGCGACTCCTCGGCGGCGAGCGGCAGCTCTTCGATGCCGAGGAAGAACCACATCGCGAACGGCAGCGCGAACAGGATGGGCAGCACGCCGTGCGGCAGGAACTCGGTCTGGCCGGGGTCGGGTGCGATGTCCCAGAGCGCGTCCCACGAGAACTGGCCCGAGAAGAGCGCCATCGCGCTGAACACGAGGATGATCGCGATCGAGATGATCGACACGACGATCGCGAACTTGAACGAGATGCTCGCTCCGGCCGAGTTGAGCGCGATGAAGGCGACGTAGAGGATGACCCACCAGATCCAGGCGGGCATCGAGAAGCCGAGCAGCTCGCTCGTGATGCCGTCGGCGTAGGCGGCAGAGAAGTACACGATCACGGCGGTCGTCGCGACGTACTCGATCGTCTCGGCGAGACCGGTGACGAATCCGCCCCAGGGCCCCATCGCGGCGCGCGAGAACGAGTAGGCGCCGCCCGTGTGGGGCATCGCCGAGCTCATCTCGCCGATCGAGAAGATGAGGCCGTAGTACATCACGATGAGGATGGCGAAGGCGATGAGCATGCCCCCGAAGCCGGCGAAGTCGATGCCGAAGTTCCAGCCCGAGAAGTCGCCCGAGATGACGGCGGCGACCGCGAGGCCCCAGAGCCCCCAGACGCCCGCCGAGCGCTTCAACCGCCGTTTCTCGAAGTACCCTTCGTCGGCCGTCGCGTACGTGACGCCGGAGACCTTGAGCGTGTCCTTGGCCATGCTGCTCCCTTGCGGTCATCGCGCGGGCCGGTCGGCGGCGCGCGGGGGTGCGATGTGGTGGGCACGATGATAGGGCGCTCAATGGTCGCTTGTACAGACCATTTTTCGAGCTGGTTCCCTCATCAGGCTCACCCGGTCATGACGATTTCGCTCACGCACCCACCGATGGTGTGGTGTAATGGTCGCCACCACCGACCATTCCAACTCGAGGAGGAGCCCGGATGTCGTCACCCACCGGTCACCTGACGCTCGACCAGCTGCGCAGCGCGGTCGCCGACGATCACGTCGACACCGTGATCGTCGCCTTCACGGACATGCAGGGCCGGCTCGTCGGCAAGCGGGTCTCGGCGAGGCTGTTCCTCGAGGACGTCGGCGCCCACGGCGCCGAGGCCTGCAACTACCTGCTCGCGGTCGACGTCGAGATGAACACGGTCGACGGCTACGCGATGTCGAGCTGGGAGCGCGGCTACGGAGACATGGCGCTCATCCCCGACTTCGCGACGCTCCGCATGACCCCGTGGCTCGAGCGCACCGCGCTCGTCACGGCCGACCTGCGGTGGCTCGACGGCGCACCCGTCGAGCCGTCGCCCCGCCGCATCCTGCAGCGCCAGCTCGAGCGCCTCGCCGAGCGGGGGCTCACCGCCTTCGTGGGCACCGAGCTCGAGTTCATCGTCTTCGACGACTCGTACCGCGACGCCTGGCGCAAGGGCTACCGCGACCTCACCCCCGCGAGCGACTACAACATCGACTACGCGCTGCTCGCCTCCACCCGCATGGAGCCGCTGCTGCAGGACATCCGGCGATCGATGGACGGCGCCGGCATGTACTGCGAGGGCGTGAAGGGCGAGTGCAACCTCGGCCAGCAGGAGATCGCCTTCCGCTACGCCGACGCGCTCACCACGTGCGACAACCACTCGCTCTACAAGAACGGGGCGAAGGAGATCGCCGACCGCCACGGCAAGGCCATCACCTTCATGGCGAAGTTCAACGAGCGCGAGGGCAACAGCTGCCACATCCACATCTCCCTGCGCGGCGCGGGCGGCGAAGCCGTCTTCAGCGACCCCGACGCCCCGCACGGCATGTCGAAGCTCTTCCGGCACTTCCTCGCCGGCCAGCTCGCCGCGATGCGCGAGCTGACCCTGTTCTCCGCGCCGAACATCAACTCGTACAAGCGATACGTCGCCGGCAGCTTCGCACCGACCGCGATCGCCTGGGGACTCGACAATCGCACGTGCGCCCTGCGCGTCGTCGGCCACGGCCACGGCATGCGCGTCGAGAACCGGGTGCCCGGCGGCGACGTCAACCAGTACCTCGCGGTCGCGGCGCTCATCGCGGCCGGCCTGCACGGCATCGACCAGGAGCTCGAGCCCGGTGAGCTCTTCGCCGGCAACGCCTACGAGTCCGATGTCTCGCGGGTGCCGGCGACGCTCCGGGACGCTGCCGACCTCTTCGCCGCCTCGGCCGTCGCGCGCGACGCCTTCGGCGACGAGGTCGTCGAGCACTACCTCAACAACGCGCGCGTCGAGCTCGCCGCCTACGACGCGGCCGTCACGGACTGGGAGCGGGTGCGTGGCTTCGAACGTCTCTGACTTCAGCGACTCAGTGGTCGGGCCGGGGGGCCGTGCGGATGCCTCGGCGACGGCCGAGGCATCCGCGCCGGTGATCGGGGTGACCACCTACCTGGAGCAGGCGCAGACCGGAGTGTGGGACGTGCCCGCCTCGTTCCTGCCGAAGGTGTACCTCGACGCCGTCACCGACGCCGGCGGCATCGCCGTGCTGCTGCCGCCGCAGCCCGTCTCCCCCGGAATCGCGCGTGCCGTGCTCGCCGGTCTCGACGGTCTCATCGTGGCCGGCGGCGCCGACGTCGACCCGGCGCGTTACGGCCAGGCGCCGCACGAGCGCACCGGCGCGCCGCGCATCGACCGCGACGACTGGGAGGATGCGCTGCTCACCGCCGCCATCGAGGCCGACCTGCCGTTCCTCGGCATCTGCCGCGGCGCCCAGATGCTCAACGTCGCGCTCGGCGGCACGCTGCACCAGCACCTGCCAGAGGTCGTCGGCACCGAGGCGTACCAACCCGGCCCCGCCGTGTTCGGCGAGACGACCGTCGAGGTCGCACCCGGCTCCCGGCTCGCGAGCCTCGTCGGCGACACGGGCGACCTGCCCGTGCACGTCTACCACCACCAGGCGCTCGACGAGGTCGCCGACGGGCTCGTCGTCACGGCCCGCACCGCCGAAGGGGTGATCGAGGCGGTCGAACTGCCCGATGCGGCCTTCGGCGTGGGCGTGCAATGGCACCCCGAGGAGAACGCCGCCGACCGTCGCCTGTTCGCCGGCCTCGTCGAGGCCGCCCGATCGCACCGCGCCGCCCGCACCGACCGCGAGAGGACCCGACCATGACCCGCACGATCGTCAACCCCGCCGACGAACGCATCGTCGCGACCGTCGAGCCGGCCACGGTCGAGGAGGCCGACGCCGCGATCGCACGGGCCGCCGTCGCGCAGCGCGACTGGGCGGCCGTGGCACCCGTCGACCGGGCTCGGGCCCTCCGTCGTTTCGCCGCGGCGGTCGACGGTGCACTCGAGGAGCTCGCCGCGCTCGAGGTGCGCAACTCCGGTCACCCGATCGTGCAGGCGCGGTGGGAGGCCGGGCACGTCCGTGATGTGCTCGAGTACTACTCGGCCGCACCCGAACGCCTCTTCGGCCGCCAGATCCCGGTCGCCGGCGGCCTCGACGTCACCTTCCAGGAGCCGCTCGGTGTCGTCGGCGTCATCACGCCGTGGAACTTCCCGATGACGATCGCCTCGTGGGGCTTCGCCCCTGCACTCGCGGCCGGCAACGCCGTCGTGCTGAAACCCGCCGAGTGGACGCCGCTCACGAGCCTCCGGCTCGCCGAGCTGGCGCTCGAGTCGGGCCTGCCCGAAGGGCTCTTCCAGGTGATCCCCGGCAAGGGGTCGGTCGTCGGTGAGCGGTTCGTCACGAACGAGACCGTGCGCAAGGTCGTCTTCACGGGCTCGACCGAGGTCGGCACGCGCATCATGGCCGGCTGCGCCGAGCAGGTGAAGCGCGTGACCCTCGAGCTCGGCGGCAAGAGCGCGAACATCGTGTTCGCCGACGCCGACCTCGAGAAGGCCGCGGCGACCGCGCCGTACGGCGTGTTCGAGAACGCCGGCCAGGACTGCTGCGCCCGCAGCCGGATCCTCGTCGAGCGGAGCGTCTACGAACGCTTCATGGAACTGCTCGAGCCCGCCGTCAAGGGCGTGGTCGTCGGCGACCCGACCGACGAGGCGACCGAGATGGGGCCGCTCGTCGCTGCCGCCCACCGCGACCGGGTGCGCTCGTTCGTGCCCGACGACGCCGACGTCGCGTTCCGCGGCAGCGCACCCGACGGCCCGGGATTCTGGTACCCGCCGACGGTGCTGACGCCCTCGCGCACCGCGCCGACCGCGACCGAGGAGATCTTCGGACCCGTCGTGACGGTCTTCCCCTTCGATGACGAGGCCGACGCCGTGTCGTTCGCGAACGCGTCGCGGTACGGGCTCTCCGGGTCGATCTGGACGCGCGACATCGGCCGCGGCATCCGGGTCGCCCGGAGTGTCGAGTCGGGCAACCTCTCGGTCAACTCGCACTCCTCCGTGCGCTACGCCACGCCGTTCGGCGGGTTCAAGCAGTCGGGGCTCGGCCGGGAGCTCGGCCCCGACGCGCCGCTCGCGTTCACCGAGACCAAGAACGTCTTCATCGCCGTCGACTGATACCGCCCACCCACCGCGCCCGCACCGGGCACCCGCCGCCGAACCAGCAAGGAGCACCATGGCCACCGCACCGATCGATCTCACCCAGCGCCTCGCCGGCCGCGTCGCCGTCGTCACGGGCGGCGCCTCCGGCATCGGTCTCGCGACCGCGAAGCGCTTCGCCGCCGAGGGCGCGAAGGTCGTCATCGGCGACCTCGACCCCGTGACCGGCGCCGCAGCGGCCGCCGACGTCGACGGGCTGTTCGTGCAGGTCGACGTCACCGACGAGGAGCAGGTGAACCACCTCTTCGACGAGGCGGCCCGCGTCTACGGGTCGGTCGACGTCGCGTTCAACAACGCGGGCATCTCGCCGCCCGACGACGACTCGATCGAGACCACCGAGCTGCCCGCGTGGCAGAAGGTGCAGGACGTCAACCTCAAGAGCGTCTACCTGTGCTCCCGGGCTGCGCTGCGGCACATGGTCGCGCAGGGTCGCGGCTCGATCATCAACACCGCCTCGTTCGTCGCCGTGCTCGGGTCGGCCACCTCGCAGATCTCGTACACGGCCTCGAAGGGCGGCGTGCTCGCGATGAGCCGCGAGCTGGGCGTGCAGTTCGCCCGCCAGGGCATCCGGGTCAACGCGCTCTGCCCGGGGCCCGTGAACACGCCGCTCCTGCAGGAGCTGTTCGCGAAGGACCCCGAGCGCGCCCAGCGACGCCTCGTGCACGTGCCGGTCGGCCGCTTCGCGAAGCCCGAGGAGCTCGCCGCGGCGGTCGCGTTCCTTGCGAGCGACGACGCCTCGTTCATCACCGGCTCGACCTTCCTCGTCGACGGCGGCATCAGCGCCGCGTACGTGACGCCGCTCTAAGCTCGGAGCATGGACCAGGTACCGCAGGAGAGCCCCGACGTCCTCGACGCCGGGCTCCTCCTGCGGCCCGCCCGGCCCGCGAACGCGTTCGAGGAGACGGTGCAGCGCCTGCTGCAGACCATCCGCCTCGGGCTCATCCCGCCCGGCGAGCGGCTGCCCGCCGAGCGCGAGCTCGCCGTCACCCTCGAGGTGAGCCGCGACACCCTGCGCGAGGCGATCGGCTCGCTCGCCGAGGCCGGGTGGGTCGTCTCGCGGCGCGGCCGCTACGGCGGCACGTTCGTCTCCGATCCGCTGCCCGAGCGGTCGACGACGGGCGCGCGCACGGTCGACCGCGCCCGGCTCGAGGACACGCTCGCGCTGCGCGCGGTCGTCGAGGTCGGCGTCGCCCGCCGCGCAGCCGAGAGCGAGCTCACCGCGGGCGATCGCGATCGCCTCTGGCAGGCGTGCGAGGAGTGCGCCGCCGCCGAACCCGGCCAGTACCGCGTCGCCGACTCGCGGCTGCACCTCGTCATCGCCGAGGTCATCGGCGCCGAGTCGGTGACGCCGCTCGTGGCCGAGGTGCGCATGCGAGTCAACGAGCTGCTCGACGGCATCCCGCTGCTCGCACCGAACATCGCGCACTCCGATGAGCAGCACCGGGCGATCGTGAGCGCCATCCTGCGCGGATCCGCCGACGAGGCCGCCGCGGCGATGGCCGAGCACCTCACGGGCACCGAGGCGCTGCTGCGCGGCTTCTACGCCTGAACGGCCCCGACGACGAGCGGGGCCCGAGCTGTGCTCGGGCCCCGCGCGGGTCGGATCGGCGTTCGGCTCAGAGGAACGCGAACGGCAGCATCACGAGGCCGAAGACGGCGGCGCCGAGCGCGACGACCACGGCACCCGCGAGCATGACGGCGTTCAGCACGATGCCCCAGATCGCCGTCGTGCGGGTCGCGGGCTCGCGCTTGAGGGCCATGATGCCGAGCACGAGCCCGACGATCGGGACGACGAAGCTGTAGCTCGCGACGATCGAGACGATGCCGAGCACGAGGCTCGCGATGCTGAAGCCGCGCGACTCCGCGACGGGCGCGGCGGGCTGCCCCTGGTACGGCGCCTGGGTTGCGGTGTCGGTGACGGTGGTCATGGTGTGTGCTCCTTCTCGGTTGTACTTCAACGCTAGAAGCGCGCCGGGGCTGGCGGTATGGGGGTATCCCCCCGATACGATCTGAGGACTTCCGCCCCTCGATGTCGATCGGAGACCCATGAACCTGCCCTGGACCCTGCACGGCGACGGCAAGCACGTCGCACCGGGCGAGGTCGTCGCCCCCGGCGAACGCCTCAGCTGGCCGCGCACGATCGGCATCGGTGCGCAGCACGTGGTCGCGATGTTCGGTGCGACGTTCCTGGTGCCGCTGCTGACCGGGTTCCCGCCGGCCACCACGGTGCTGTTCTCGGGCATCGGCACGCTCCTGTTCCTCGTGATCACGCAGAACAGGCTGCCGAGCTACCTCGGTTCGTCGTTCGCGTTCATCGCCCCGATGCTCGCGGCGCTCGGCTCGACGCAGCTCGACGACCCGATGGGCGCCGCCCTCTTCGGCATCGTCAGCGTCGGGCTCCTGCTCGCCGCGATCGGCGCACTCGTGCTGTGGACGGGCACGGGCTGGATCGACGTGCTCATGCCGCCGGTGGTCGCCGGTGCGATCGTCGCTCTGATCGGCCTCAACCTCGCCCCGGTCGCGAAGGTCAATTTCGACGCCGCCCCGCTCACCGCCCTGATCACGCTCACGGCGATCCTGCTCACGACCGTGCTCTTCCGGGGCATGCTGGGCCGAATCTCGATCCTCGTCGGCGTCGTCGTCGGCTACATCG
Organism: Agromyces chromiiresistens; assembly: GCF_029167465.1. NCBI lineage: Bacteria > Bacillati > Actinomycetota > Actinomycetes > Micrococcales > Microbacteriaceae > Agromyces > Agromyces chromiiresistens. The sequence goes on along the minus strand of NZ_JARFNL010000004.1, from coordinate 1,609,714 downwards.
CCGCCGTCATCCAGGGACAGGTCGACTTCGCGGCCCTCGAGAAGGCGGCGTGGGTGGGCCTGCCGGACTTCCACCTCGCGACGAACCCGTTCGCCGACCCGGCGGTGTGGGGCCTCCTGCCCGCGTTCCTCCCGGTCGTGCTCGTGCTCATCGCCGAGAACGTGGGCCACGTGCGCGGTGTCGCCCAGATGACCGACGCCTCGGTCAACAAGCAGACCGGCCGCGCGCTGTTCGCCGACGGCCTCGCCACCACGATCGCAGGCATGTTCGGCGGCTCGGGCACGACGACGTACGGCGAGAACATCGGCGTCATGGCCGCGACGCGCGTGTACTCGACCGCGGCGTACTGGATCGCGGGCATCGTCGCCGTGCTGCTCGGCCTCTCCCCCAAGTTCGGCGCGCTCGTCGCGACGATCCCGCAGGGCGTGCTGGGTGGGGCGACCGTCGCGCTCTACGGCCTCATCGGCATCATCGGCGTGAAGATCTGGGTCGACAACAAGGTCGACTTCACGCGGCCGGTGAACCAGTTCACGGCCGCCGTAGCGCTCGTCATCGGCATCGCCAACTTCACCATCGAGTTCGGCAACGTCGTCTTCGGCGGCATCGCGCTCGGCACGATCGCGGCGCTCGTCGTCTACCACGGCATGAACGCGATCTCGAAGGTGCGCGGCACGAACTGACGCCACTCGAGTCGCGACGGCCACGCGGATGCCTCGTGCCGCATGCGGCACGAGGCATCCGCGTGCTGTCGCCGGACTCGGAGTCCCAGGCGTACGCCGAAGCCGGGGTCGACCCCTGCGCTCCGGGAGGGTCCCCGAACCCGGCAACACGCAGGCGGGTCAGCCCCCGAGGAGCGCCTCGATCGGCCCGCGCGCGAAGTAGATCAGGAAGCCGGCGGCGACCACCCAGAGCAGCGGGCTGATCTCCTTCGCCCGGCCCGACAGCGACCGGATCACGACCCAGCTGATGAAGCCGGCGCCGATGCCGTTCGCGATCGAGTAGGTGAGCGGCATGACCGTGACCGTGAGGAACACCGGCAGCAGCACCGAGAACTCGCTGAAGTCGATGCCCTTGATCTGCGACATCATGAGCGCACCGACGATGACGAGGGCCGCCGCGGCGACCTCGGTGGGCACGATCGACACGAGCGGCGTGAAGAACATCGCGATCAGGAACAGCGCGCCGGTCACGAGGTTCGCGACGCCCGTGCGCGCCCCCTCGCCGATGCCGGCGCCCGACTCGATGAACACCGTGTTCGACGAGGCCGAGGTGTAGCCGCCGACGACGGCTCCGACGCCCTCGACGACGAGCGCCGACTTCAGCCGCGGGAAGTTGCCCTTCGCGTCGGCGAGCTCCGCCTCCTTCGAGAGGCCGGTCATCGTGCCCATCGCGTCGAAGAAGTTCGTGAAGACGAGGGTGAAGACGAGCATGACCGCGGCGAGCACCCCGATGCGCTCGAAGCTGCCGAACGAGACCTGGCCGACGAGCGAGAGGTCGGGCACGCTCACGGGCGATCCCGACAGCTCGGGCACCGAGAGGCCCCAGCCGCCGGGGTTCACGACCTCGCCGCCGGCGACCCTGGGCCCGAGGTTCATGATCGCCTCGACGACGACCGAGACGACGGTTCCGGAGACGAGGCCGATGAGGATGCCGCCGCGCACCTTGCGCGCGACGAGGAGCCCGGTGAGCAGCAGGGTGAAGACGAAGATGAGCGACGGAACCGTCGCGACCGAACCGCCGACGCCCAGGCCCACGGGCGGCGAACCGACACCGGTCGCCGTCACGAAGCCGGCGTCGACGAAGCCGATGAACGCGATGAACAGGCCGATGCCGACGGTGATCGCGAGCTTCAGCTGGATCGGCACGGCATCGAAGATCAACCGGCGCAGACCGGTCGCCGCGAGCACCACGATGATGAGGCCGTTGATGACGACGAGGCCCATGGCCTCGGGCCAGGTCACCTGCCCGACGACCGACACCGCGAGGAACGAGTTGATGCCGAGGCCCGCCGCGAAGCCGAACGGCAGTCGCGCGACGACGCCGAACAGGATCGTCATCACACCGGCGGTGAGCCCCGTGACGGCCGAGAGCTGCATGAAGTCGAGCTGCTGCCCGTCGATGTCGGTGCCGCTCGACAGGATGATCGGGTTGAGGATCACGATGTAGGCCATCGTGACGAACGTGACGATGCCGCCGCGTACCTCGGTCAGGAGGTTCGAGCCGCGCGCGGAGATCTCGAAGTAGCGGTCGAACGCACCGACCGGCTTCTCGCCGGCGGGCTCGGTCGGGTCGGTCGTGGGAGGCGTTGCAGTGGTCATCCGGGAACCTTCGATGAGGGACGTGCGGCAGGGTCGCACGACGGGTGGACTGTCATGACGTCACGGCCGTGACCGGGTGCGGCGGGTCGCCCCGCCGGCATCACCCGCCCAGCAGCTTGATGACGTGGTCGCCGACGATCAGGTAGATGCCGTAGACGACGGCGATGGCGCTCACCGCGAAGCAGGCCCACGCACCCACGAGGGCGGCGCGCTTCTGGCCTTCGGAGAGCGGGCTCTTCTTCGCCGCCTTCTTGGCGCGCTTCTCCGCGGCCTTGATCTCGGCGGGCGTGACGATCGTGATGGCGTCGGTGAACTCTGCGGGCGTGACGATCGGCGTGCGTCCCGAGATGGTGAGCAGCCGGATGCCGAGCGAGTACGCGGAGACGACGACCGCGGTGCCGACGAGGGCGGACACGAGGACGAGGACGAATGCCAGCCAGTCGATCACTTCTTGACCTTCTTCTTCGGCTTCGGGTTGCGCTTGATCTTGACGGCGCGGCCGGAGTCGGCCACCTCGCTGACGACGTTGTTCGCCGAGACCTCGCTGCGCCGCGACCAGAGGAAGATGCCGGCGATGACGGCGACGCCGACGACGGTGTCGATGATGATGCCGACGACGCCGAGCTGCAGGGCGACGAACGCGGCGAGCGCGCCGACGGCACCGGCGGCCGGCAGGGTCATGAGCCAGCCGATGCCGATGCGGCCGGCGGTGCGCCAGCGCACCTTCGAACCCCGACGACCGAGGCCGGAGCCGATCACCGAGCCCGAGGCGACCTGCGTGGTCGAGAGCGCGAAGCCGACGTGGCTCGACGCGAGGATCGTCGCGGCGGTCGCCGTCTCGGCGGCGAAGCCCTGCGCGGGCTTGACGTCGGTCAGGCCGGTGCCGAGCGTCTTGATGATGCGCCAGCCGCCCATGTAGGTGCCGAGCGCGATCGCGACGGCGCAGGTCACGATGACCCAGGGCTGCACGTCGCTGCCGACCGCCTGCACGCCCGCGGCGACGAGCGTGAGCGTGATGATGCCCATCGTCTTCTGCGCATCGTTGGTGCCGTGGGCGAGTGCGACGAGCGACGAGGAGAAGATCTGCGCGTGCCGGAAGCCGTCGCGGCCGTCGGGCTTGCCGTCGTGGCGGCGCGTGATGGCGTAGGCGAGCTTCGTCGCGATATAGGCGATGAGGCCCGCGGTCAGCGGGGCGAGCAGCGCCGGCAGGATCACCTTCGACAGCACGACCGAGAAGTCGATCGCGCCGACGCCGAAGCCGACGAGCGCTGCGCCGATGAGCCCGCCGAACAGGGCGTGGCTCGACGACGACGGCAGGCCGAGCAGCCAGGTGATCATGTTCCACACGATCGCGCCGATGAGGCCCGCGAAGATGAGCTCGGGCGTGATGAGCACGCCCCCCGGCCCCTCTTTGATGATGCCGCCCGAGATCGTCATGGCGACCTCGGTCGAGAGGAACGCGCCGACGAGGTTCAGCACCGCCGCGAGGGCGACCGCCACCTTCGGCCGGAGCGCACCGGTCGCGATCGGCGTCGCCATGGCGTTCGCCGTGTCGTGGAAGCCGTTCGTGAAGTCGAAGAAGAGCGCCAGCGCGATGACCAGCACGACGATGAGGGGCGTATCCACCGGCGTCTTTCTTGCGAGAGGGAGCGGTTCACCTGGAGTTCAGGGCCGCGTCGATCCTACGCGACGGGAGGCCCCTCTGACACCACCGTCGCGAGATCCTCGCCAAAGACGAAGGTGCGCCGGGCCAGCCCGCCGGCGAGCACGCCCGGCAGCCAGAGCCGGGCGTCGTCCCACATCGCCTCGTACGGCACCGCTTCGAGCGCGAACCACTCGGGGTCGAGTTCGACGGATGCCTCGGGCTCGCCCCGCCAGGCACGGGCGACGAACACGTGGGAGCGCTGGCTCCACCCCTCGCGGTGGGGGAAGTGGTACGTCATGAGCCCGCGCGGCTCGAGGTCCTCGGCGGCCACGACGAGGCCGACCTCTTCGAGGATCTCCCGCACCGAGGCATCCGCCGCGGTCTCACCGGGCTCGAGCTTGCCACCGGGTGCGACGATGCGCCCCTTGCCGAGACCCTGCTTCTTGCGGCCCAGGAGCACCTCGGTGACCCCGTCGCGCTCGCGGAGCAGGTAGCAGACGCAGACGTCGTACACGGATTCAGCCGAAGAGGATGCGCGCCTCGTCGTACCGCGACTGCGGCACCCGGTTGAGCGTGCCCACGGCCTCGGCGATCGACACCGTCTCGATGTCGGTGCCGCGCAGCGTCACCATCGAGCCCCATGCGTGGGCGTAAACCGCGTCGATGGCGGCCATGCCGAGGCGGGTCGCGAGCACGCGGTCGTAGGCCGATGGCGCACCGCCGCGCTGGATGTGGCCGAGCACGGTCGCGCGCGACTCGATGCCGGTGCGCTCCTCGATCATCGGCGCGAGGATGTCGGCGATTCCGCCGAGCCGCGGGCGGTTGAAGGCGTCGAGGCCCTTGTGCGAGTGCGCCTCGTCCATGCCGTCGAGCGTGAACCCCTCTGCGACGACGACGAGCGGGGCACGGCCTCGGTCGCGGACCGACTCGACCCACTCGCAGATCTGCTCGATCGACTGCGGCTGCTCGGGGATGAGGATGGCGTGCGCTCCCCCGGCCATGCCCGAGTGCAGCGCGATCCAGCCGACGTGGCGGCCCATGACCTCGAGCACCATGCAGCGGCCGTGGGAGTCGGCGGTCGTGCGCAGGCGGTCGATCGCCTCGGTCGCGATCTCGACGGCTGTGTCGAAGCCGAACGAGTAGTCGGTGGCGGCGAGGTCGTTGTCGATCGTCTTGGGCACGCCGACGACCTTGATGCCGCCCTCGTCGTGGAGCCGGCGGGCGGCCGTGAGGGTGCCCTCGCCGCCGATCGCGATGATCGCGTCGATGCCGTGCTCGTCGAGCATGCGCTGGATGTTCTCGGGGCCGCCGCCCTCGCCCTCGAACGGGTTGGTACGGCTCGAGCCGAGGATCGTTCCGCCCTGCTTCGAGAGGCCGCGCACGTCGTGACGGGTGATCGGCATGATGTCGGCCTCGACGACGCCCTTCCAGCCCCAGCGGAACCCGACGAACTCGGTGTCGTGCGAGATCACGCCGTTGAGCACGGCGCCGCGGATCACCGCATTCAGGCCGGGGCAGTCGCCGCCGGAGGTGAGGATGCCGATCTTCATGCTCGCTGGACTCCTTGGGGGTGAGGGGGGAATCGTCGGTGGAGCCGCTTCATCGGGGCACGACGTTCGGAAGTCTAGCGAACCTCGACTCTGGTGAGACGTTTCGGTCGGGCACTCGAATCGAGGTCGCCAAATGGCGCAAGCATCACGCCAACCGCGTCGGCTCCGGCGTCACAGCGCCCCGTCCGCGCGCCCGGCACGGGCGTGCAGAAGCACGGTGCTGCACCGAGTCCGCCTCAGAGCGCCCCGTCCGCGCGCCCGGCACGGGCGTGCAGAAGCACCGTGCTGCACCGAGTCCGCGTCACAGCGCCCCGTCGAGGGCCTGGCGCAGCAGGTGCTGGAGAGCGTCGAGCTGCACGGAATCGGCCGAGCCCGGCTCGACGTCCTGGCCGTCGAGCGCGCGCGCCGCGAGGCCCTGCTTCGAGTCGATCAGCTCGGCGATGCGGGCGTCGATCGTGTGCGCGGCGATGATGCGCCACGCGGTCACGGGCTCCTCCTGGCCGATGCGGTGCACGCGGTCGATCGCCTGGGTCTGCTCGGCGGCCGTCCAGCTGAGCTCGGCGAGCACGACGTTCGACGCGGCCTGCAGGTTGACGCCGACGCCGGCCGCGGTGAGCGAGCAGACGGCGACGTGCACCTCGGGGTCATTGTTGAACGCGTCGATCGCGGCCTGGCGCTGCAGGGCGGTCTGGTCGCCGCGGAGCGACACGGTGCGGAGCTCCCGCGACGCGAACGCCGCCTCGGCCTGGTCCATGACGTCGATGTGCTTCGCGAAGAACACCACCTTGCCGACGGACCGGGCGAGCTGCGCCGCGTAGTCCGCCGCGAGGCCGGCCTTCGCCTGGCCGATGCGCCGCACCATCGTGAAGACGTTCTCGCCGGACTTCGCCGCCTTCGACTCCTCGAGCTCGGCGCTCGCGACCGCCCGGATGAACTGGTCGCGGGTGTCCTCGTCGAGGTCGCCGATGCGCAGGTGGCGCGCCTCGACGAGCGCACGGAAGCGCGAGGCGAGGCGGTTGCCGAGCTCGCGCTCCGCGGCGCGCACGGAGCGGCCGAGCTCGTCGTCGAGTTCGACGGGGAGGTCGGCGATGCGCTTGGCCGGAAGGTCGGCCGCGACATCCACCTTGCGACGTCGCACGATGCCGAGGTCGATGACGGAGCGCCGCGCCTCGGCGTAGAAGCCGGGTTCGGCGGGGGTGAGCCCCGTCTCCTCGAGCTTGCCGAGGAGCTCGGGCGAGGGCTTGTCGCCTTCGATCCAGCCGAGGAACTGCCAGATCGCGCGGAAGTCGTCGACGTCGTTGATGAGCGGGGTGCCCGTGAGCGCGAGCAGCAGCGGGTCGCCGCCGGGCGTGGCGCGCCGGATGCGGTCGGCGAGCGCGAGCACGTTGCGCGAGCGCTGCGACTGCAGGTTCTTGATGAAGTGCGCCTCGTCGACGACCATGCCGCGGAAACCGAGCGTCGAGAGCCACGCCATGTGCCGGTCGAGCACGTCGTAGTTCACGACGACGACGTCGGCGAAGGCGTCGAGGGTGTCGCCGTCGCCGTGGATGACGGTCGCGCGACGGTGCGGGGTCCAGCGCTCGACCTCGCGAGCCCAGTTCATCTTCACGACGTTGGGCACGACCGCGAGCAGCGGGTAGGCGTTCGAGACGGATGCCGCGAGCACGGACTGGGCCGTCTTGCCGAGGCCGGGCTCGTCGGCGAGCAGGAACGTGCGGTGCCCGTTGCGGGCGCTCTCGATGAAGCGCGCCTGGTGCTTCATGAGCTCGAGGCCGCGGGGTGCGAGCCGGTCGACCTTCGGCGCCTCGGGCAGCTCCATCGTGGCGGCCTGGCCGCCGGAGCCCTGCTCGAACGCCTTGAAGAGGGGGCCGAGCAGCTCCCAGTTCGCGAGCCGGCGCACGGGCACGACGGGCGCGACGGCCTTCGAGAAGTCGGGGGCGAGGAACGGGTTCGCGAGCTGGCGGGACTTCACGGAGCGCGGCACGACCTGGTTCTCGGACAGCTGCGGCACGACCGGCTCGGCCTCACGGGTGATGATGAGCTCGTCGGGGCTGAGCTCGGCGCCCGACTCGAGCAGCCAGTCGCGGCGGAATCGCTGCGCGACCGTCGAGATCGAGGCGTCGGGCTCGAGCAGCTGGATGAGGCTCGTGTCGCGCGCCGCGGTCTTCGCGAGGATCTGCGCGATGCCGTCGAGGCGCTTGAGCAGTTCGGCGCGGGCGGCGTCGGTGATCTCGGAGTCGGCCTTCACCCGGGCTCGCTCCTCGCGCATGAGCAGGGCGATCACCTGGAACTTCTGCCGGTTGGTCGGGCCGAGCTTGCCCTTCTGCGCCTTCTGCTCGACCTCTCGCACCTTGCGGGCGAGGATCGGGATGATGGGCGCGTCGTCGTCGCGCGAACGCGTGCGCTGCCGCTGCCTCTGCTGGGCCATTGTTCTCCCGTTCGTTCGTGCCGGAGCCCGGCACGCCCCCTGCGGCACCGATGGGTGATCGGGCCGACTGCCACGGCTCGGAGGCCGCGCGACGCGGTACGCCGAATCCCGAACCGAGCAGCGGCGAGCGGGGCTCGCACGGTCGGCCGAAGAACGGATTCGTCGGGCGCGGTGCCCATTCTAGCGGGACCGGGGCTCAGAACGGGAAACCGGGGCTTCACCCGGCGACATGCACGGCGTAGCTCAGCAGGAAGCCCGCGGTCGCGAGGAGCCCCGTGAAGGCGTGTGCGGTGCGGAACGCCTCGGGGATCATCGTGTCGCAGATCATCGCGAGGATCGCCCCCGCTGCGATCGCCGTGATGAACGCCGTGAGCTCGCCCGACGCGTCGTCGAGCAGCGTGTAGCCGGCGAGCGAGGCGAGCCCGCTCGCGAGGGCGATGCCCGTCCACAGCAGGAAGACGTAGGCGCGCGAACGGCCGTTCGCCTTCAGTTCGGCGGTCGAGCTGAGTCCTTCGGGCAGGTTCGAGATGACGACCGCGACGAACACCGGGACGCTCACCCCTGCGCCGCCGACCATGCTGAGCCCGAGCACCGCCGATTCGGGGATGCCGTCGAGCAGCGCCCCGATCGCGATACCGGTGCCGGTGCCCGGGTCCTGCCCGGTGCCGCGCGGGTTGCGCTGGTCGAACCGGTCGAGCAGGCGGTTCGCGAGCACGTACACCACGGCGCCGACCGCGAAGCCGACGACCGTCGGCCAGAAACCGCCCTCGTCCTGCGCCTCGAGCACGAGATCGTAGGCGAGCGCCGAGACGAGCACGCCCGAACCGAACGCCATGATGCCGGCGACGATGCGCGTCGGCACGTCGACGAACCAGGCGATGACGGCGCCGGCGAGCAGTGCGCCGCCCGCGATGAGGCCCGCGAGACCCGCCAGCATCCAGTCGGCCATGGGGCGAGCATATGGCGGAGGGCTACCCCTGAGGCGCCGACCCGCCTACCCTTGGAGTATGGACGAGCTCGCGGGGGCGGGCGCGGAGTTCGCGCCCGAGGACGACGACTTCACGGTGTCGCAGGACACCGAGTTCGACGAGGCCGACGAGGCGCACGACGACGACGAACGCTCGCTCGACGACGCGCTCGACGACGAACTGCCGGGCGTCGACGCCGAGCGCCGCGTCGACCTGCGCGACGAGCGGGTGCCCGCGGCCGACGACGAGTGACCGAGGCGAGCGGGGCTCAGACGCCGCCGCCCCCGCCGCCGCCACCACCACCGCCGGAGGAGCCGCCGCCGCCCGAGCCGCTCGACGACGAACTCGAGCTCGAGCCCGACCACGAACTGCTCGACGCCGATGAGAACGACGAGACGCCCGCCGCGAACCACGCCGCGTTGAAGCCGCCGCGGCCCGAGTACCACTCGGGAGCGCTGCCCTCGCGCTCGTAGAGCACGGCGAGCTCGCGGCTCCAGTCGCGCTCGAGGCCGAACAGCACGGCGTACGGCAGCAGGCGTTCGTTCAGCTTCAGCACGGCGCGCTGATCGGTCGCGTCGACCCGCAGGGCACCGCTCGGGCTCTGCAGCACGCGCAGTCGGTCGGCCTCGGCGAGCCGGATGTAGAGCCGGAGGCCCTCGAGGTGGTCGCGAAGCTCGCGCCCGTGCTCGGTGAGCGGGCGGACGTCGATGACCAGGCCGAGCGTCATGAGCGAGGCGGCGAGCGCCACGACGAAGCAGATCGCAGGCCACGCGCCGCCCATGACGCCCTCGAGGGCGACGATGCCCAGGACGACGCTCAACGCGGCCGCGACGACGGCGATGAGCCCGAGCAGCACGCGCAGGCCGCGGTCGGGGCGGCGGCGGAGACCGGCGGCGACGACGCCCTTCGTCACCCGCTGCCGGATCGCGAGCAGGCGTCGCCCGAGCACGGTGTCGCGCGACTTCAGGTCGCGCACGGCGCCGCGCGCGGGCGGAGACCCGAACAGCGCCCGCGTGACGGCGCTCGCGTGCTCGTCGGCCCGCGTGGTGCCGCCGACGTACTCGACGGCGTAACGGCGCCGACCCGTCTCGACGATGCGCACCTCGCCGGCCACGGCGCGCTCGAGGATGGTCGAGGTCACCCCCTTGCCGGGCTGTCCAACGAGATCTGCGGAGACGAATGCGGACACGCCCTCGGGCGGTTCGTACTGCGCCACGATCGTGCCGCGGCCGGGATGGTCGCGCCACCGGGTGAGCCGGGCGATGAGGGCTGCGAGTGCGGCGCCGACGGCGACGAGGGCCGCGATGCCGCCGCCGACCGCTGCGGGCGACGACCAGAAGGCGTCGTCGCGCGGCACGACGGTGCCCGCGCGGAAGCCCGCCGCGATCGTGAGGTTCTCGTAGGGTCCGATCGACGCCGCCTGCGCGACGACGACCGTCTCACCGTCGGCGCCCTCGTCGGTGGTGATGCCGTCGCACGGGGTGCTCGAACCGCTCCAGCCGCGGTAGCAGGCCACGGCGCCGGTGAAGCCGTCGGCGAGCGCTCCCCCGAACCGGAGTTCGGCGCGCACGACGCCGAACGGCTGCGCCCACCCGGTGCCGTTGACGTCCCAGTAGAACTCGTCGATCGCGGCGTCGTCGGGCACGTGGGTGACGCTGCGCTGGCGGTAGTCGATGACGTACGTCTGCCTGCCGTGCACGAAGTCGTCGGCCCGGATCGTGACGAGCAGGAACTCGCCGTCCTCGTCGGTCTCCGTCTCGAACGCGCGCGGGGTACCGGTGCCGTCGGTGACCGATTCGATGACGAGGTCGGTCGGGTGGCCGTCGTAGTCGAGCGGGATGGCGCGGCGGATGCCCCGGTTCTGGTCGAACTCGGGGAACTCGGCGACGAGGGTCTCGGTGGTCCCGAGCATCGAGCGCCCCTCGGCGTCGAGCGAGAGCTCGTACACGGCGTCGAACGACGAGAACGTGAAGTCGTCGACGCCTGCGCGAGGACCGATCGCCGAGACGGGCGCCGGCGCTCCGCCCTGGCCGGCGGCGGAGGACGAGGCCTTCGACGCCGACGGCGCCGACGGCGCCGCATCCGCATGGCCGGCCCCGACGCCGACGAGCAACGGCCCGGTCGCGACCATCGCGGCGACCACGGCGGTGAGGGCCCGGCGGAGCGGACGACGAAGCGGCATGCCTCCCACGCTAGCGGCCCGCATCGTGCGTGGTGATCCCCAGAGCGCGCGGGAGTCCGCCGCCTCGTCGCCGTCGGGCGCGTGCTCGGACGTCGGCCCGGGCTCGGAGCTCAGGCGCGGCGCAGCCGCAGGCTGTTGAGCACGACGAACACGCTCGAGAACGCCATCGCGGCGCCCGCGATCATCGGGTTGAGGAACCCGGCGGCGGCGAGCGGGATCGCCGCGACGTTGTAGGCGAACGCCCAGAACAGGTTGCCGCGGATCGTTCCCAGCGTCGCGCGCGCGAGTGAGATCGCGTCGGGGATGGCTCCCGGCTCGTCGCGGGTGAGCGCGAGGTCGCTCGCGCTCGCCGCCGCGTCGGTGCCGCCGCCCATCGCGATGCCGAGGTCGGCCGCGGCGAGCGCTGCGGCGTCGTTCACGCCGTCGCCGACCATTGCCGTCTTGTGGCCGCCGGACTGCAGGCCGGTGACGACCGCGAGCTTGTCCTCGGGGCTCGCGCCGGCGTGCACCTCGTCGATCCCGAGCTCTGCGGCGATGCGACGGGCGGGTCGTTCGGCGTCGCCCGTGAGGAGCACCGGGGTCAGCCCCTGGCCCCGCAGCCGGTCGATCGCGGCGCGGGCGCCTGGTCGGGTGGCGTCGCCGACCTCGAGCACGGCGCGCACCTCGCCGTCCCAGCCGACGGCGACGGCCGTCGCGTCGGAGTCGGCGATGCGGCGCGCGAGCTCCGTCGGCAGGCGCAGCCCCGACTCCTCGAGGAACGCCGGTCGACCGACCGCGGCACTCCGCCCGTCGACGACGCCGGTCACTCCGAGGCCCGCGTGGGCGCGGAAGTCGCGCACGACGGGCACGGAGACGCCGCGCTCGGCGGCGCCGGCGACGACGGCGCGCGCGATCGGGTGCTCGGACCGCTGCTCGAGCGCGGCGGCGACGGCGAGCGCCGTCGTCGCGTCGGTCGCAGCATCCGCCGCTCGCTCACCGTCGCCCGTGATGCGGGCCGACCCGCCTCCGCCGGCGGCGACGACGACGGACCCGGCCGTCACGACCTCGCCGAGCCGCATGCGCCCGGTCGTGAGCGTGCCGGTCTTGTCGAGCAGGATCGTGTCGATGCCGGCGATGCGGTCGAGGGTCTCAGGCCCCGTGATGAGGATGCCGCGCTCCGCCCCGCGTCCCGTTCCGACGAGGATCGCCATGGGCGTCGCGAGTCCGAGCGCGCACGGGCACGCGATGACGAGCACGGCGACGGCGGCGGTGATCGCCTGTTCGACCGGGCTGCCGGTCGCGATCCACGCGATCGCGGTGCCGAGGGCGATCGCGATCACGATCGGCACGAACACGGCGGAGATGCGGTCGGCGAGCCGTTGAGCGCGCGACTTGCCGAGCTGCGCGTCTTCGACGAGGCGGGCGATCTGGGCGAGCCGGGTGTCGGCGCCGACCCGCGACGCCTCGACGACGAGGCTGCCGCCGTGCACGATGGTCGCCGCCGTGACCTCGCTGCCGGGCGCGGCGTCGACCGGCGCGGGCTCCCCCGTGAGCATCGACTCGTCGACACTCGCCTCGCCGTCGACGACGGTGCCGTCGGCGGCGATGCGCTCGCCCGGGCGCACGACGAAGCGGTCGCCGGGGTGGAGGTCGGCGATCGGCACGCGGGTCTCGACCGTCGCGCCGGCCGCACCGCGCAGCACGGTCACCTCGCGCGGGGCGAGTTCGAGCAGGGTGCGCAGCGCGCGGCCGGCGCGGCGCTTCGAGCGCGCCTCGATGTACCGCCCGAGCAGGATGATCGTGATGACGCCCGCCGCGACCTCGAGGTACACGTCGCCGCCGGGCGTGCCCCGCACGCCGAAGGTCCACTCGTGCGTCATGCCGGGCATGCCGGCGTGCCCGAGGAAGAGCGCCCACAGCGACCAGGCGAACGCCGTGAGCGTGCCGAGCGAGACCAGGGTGTCCATCGTGAGCGAGCCGTGCCGCAGGTTCACCCAGGCGGCGCCGTGGAACGGCCAGCCGCCCCACACGACGACCGGTGCGGCGAGCGCGAGCGACAGCCACTGCCAGTAGGTGAACTGCAGCGCCGGGATCATCGCGATCGCGACGACCGGCACCGTGAGCACCGCAGAGACGATCAGCCGGGTGCGCAGCGGGTCGTCCGCGATGGATGTCTCGGCGCCGGCGCCGAGCGCCGGCGCCTCCGCCGTTCGGGGCGAGCGCGTCGCGGTGGACGTGCGGGGCCCTTCGGCCGCGATCGGCGACTCCCCCGTCCGCGCCGGCGCCGCGGCATCCCGCCCCGCATCGCGCTCGACCGGGGTCGCCGTATAGCCCGCCTGTCGAACCGCGTCGACGAGCGCGTCGATCGAGGTCGTCGACGGGAATCGCACGCGTGCCCGCTCGGTCGCGAGGTTGACGGCGGCCTCGACGCCGTCGAGCCGGCCGAGGCGCTTCTCGACGCGCCCCACGCAGCTCGCACAGGTCATGCCCTCGATGTCGAGGTCGATCGTGCGCACCTGGGAGTCGTCGAGCGTGGTCATGGGCTCGAATATACCCCCTAGGGGTATCGGGTGCAAACGCGCTATCCTGAGATGGTGATCGAGGACATCAAGAAGCGCGCCCTGCACCGCACGAAGATCATCGAGGGCCAGCTGCGCGGCATCGAGAAGATGATCGAGAACGACGACTACTGCGTCGACATCATCACCCTGTCGCTCGCCGTGCAGAAGTCGCTCGGGTCGCTCAACAAGCTGCTGGTCGAGAACCACCTGCGCACGCACGTCACCCACCAGTACGAGGCGGGCGGCGACGAGCGCGAGGCGGCGGTCGCCGAGCTCGTGCGCATCTTCGAGCTCTCCAACCGCGGCTGAACGCTCGCACCGCGATCCCGCCGCGGGTGCGAGCGCTGCCGCCGAGCGCCACCGGCCCGACTCGACCTCAGGTGCCGGGCGCGGTCTCCGCGAGCCAGGCGTCGAGCTCGCTCGGCTCATCGGTGATGATGCCGTCGACCCCGAGCGCATTCACCGCCTCCCAGTGCTCGAGCTTGTTGAGCGTGTAGCAGAGCACGGCGATCCCGGCCTCGTGCGCACGCTCGAGCGCCCCCGGCACGGCCGTGACGGAGTCGACGGTCGTGGCAAACCCGATGAGCCCGAGGTGCTCGGCGAGCGGCACCGGGTTCGCCGGCAGCTCGCGGATGAGCATGATGCGCGGCAGCGTTGGCGCTGCGGCCTGGAGCGAGGTGAGCGTCTCGATGCTGAAGCTCTGGAACACGACCCGGCCGCGCAGGCCGTGACGCTCGACGAGGTCGGTCACGAGCCGCACCTCGTCGGGCCTCCAGTCGGCCTTGAGTTCGACGAGCGCCCGGGCCTGGTCGCGCGAGGCGAGCTCCGCGAGGAACGCATCGAGGGTCGGGATCTTCGCGCCGGCGTACTCGGGCGCGTACCAACCGCCGACGTCGAGCCGTTCGAGCTCGTCGAGGCCGAGATCGCCGACACTGCGACGGTCGCCGGTGATGCGCTCGAGGGTCGTGTCGTGGAAGAGCACCGGCACGCCGTCTCGGCTGAGCTGCACATCGGTCTCGACGAATTCGAGTTCGTCCATCGCGAGCTCGAGCGAGGGCATCGTGTTCTCGGGCGCGGTCGCCCGATCACCGCGATGCCCGACGGTGAACGCCGGCTCGCCGGGCTGGCGGAGCGCGCCGAACACGTCGATCGCGTAGACGACGGGCGGCGACTGGGCGATGAACAGCACCGTCGCCATGACCGCTACGGCGACCGCCGCGAGGACGGCGCGGAGCGTACGTCGGGGCGGGTGGGCGAGGGCGGCGATGAATCGGAATCGGGTCGGGGTCGCGGGTGCGGCGGCACTCGGCCGCCGACGTGCGGTCGTCGGGGCGACCGCACGCGAGGCGTGCGTCACGGGTTCGGGCCTTTCCACCGATCACGCTTCGTCGGGCGACCGGTGCAGGAAACTTTAGCACCACCGTTACCGTTTCGTTACCATGCGATTCGGCCGAGGATGCCTCGTGCCGCGGGCATGCCGCGGCCGCACGCGCACCACCGCGCAACGGGCCGGTCGGCGAGCGGACTCAGCCCTCCGCCGGCACGACCGCCTGCATCGTCGCGCTCGTGCGCGGGAGATCGGCGGCGGCCGCCGAGCGCGACCGCCGCGCACCCGTCACCGCCGCTCATTGCCTCGGCGGTAGTTGCCGGTGACCCGGGCAAGCAGGTGCTGCGCCGCCATGTCGTCGCCGGCGGCCTCGGCTCGCTCGAGCCCGGCCGTGAGCCGGGCCGCGGTCGAGCCGCCGACCGTCACGACGACCCGGCCGCCGCGCGACACGAGGACCGCGCCGTCCTTCGCGACGCGGTACTCGAACGGGTCGGAGACGAGGCGACCCCGCTCGTCCGACGCGCCTCGCCGGCCCGACATCGCGCGCCGCCTAGCGCAGGCTCTTCGTGTGCCAGACGGTCTTCGTCTCGGTGAATGCCGTGATGCGGCCGAGGGCGGGAGCCGCGGCATCCGGCCCGTTTTCGGGACGCAGCACGCGCTTGAGCGTGTCGGCCGCGTCGATCTCGAGCGAGACCCAGTCGAGCCCGCCCGCGCCGACGAGGTCGATCGCGTTGACGTCGGCGTGGCTCGCGAGCCATGGCGCGATCTCGGCGGGCGAGCCGGTGAGCACGTTCACGACGCCCTTCGGCACGTCGCTCGTGGCGAGCACCTCGGCGAGGCTGATCGACGACAGCGGGAAGCGCTCGCTCGCCACGATCACGACGGAGTTGCCCGCCACCAGCGCCGGCGCGAGCGCCGAGACGAAGCCGACGAGCGACGAGTCCTGCGGTGCGATGACCGCGATGACACCGCTCGGCTCGGGCACCGAGATGTTGAAGTACGGGCCCGCGACCGGGTTCGCGTTGCCCGCGACCTGGGCGAACTTGTCGGCCCAGCCGGCGTACCAGACCCAGCGGTCGATCGCCTCGTCGACCTGCGCGGCGGCGACGGCGCGGGAGACGCCCTCGGCCTCCTCGATCTCGGCGGCGAACTGGGCGCGACGGCCCTCGAGCACCTCGGCGATGCGGTACAGCACCTGGCCGCGGTTGTACGCGGTCGCGCCGGCCCAGCCGGCGACGGCGCCGCGTGCGGCGACGACCGCGTCGCGCGCGTCCTTCCGCGACGCCTTCGCGGCATTCGCGAGGAAGCGGCCGTCGGCCGCGACCACCTCGTAGGTGCGCCCCGACTCGCTGCGCGGGAACGCGCCGCCGATGTAGAGCTTGTACGTCTTCGGCACGGCGAGGCGGCTCACTTCGCAGCTCCCTTCTTCACGGCGCCCGCTCGTCGAGCGCGCGGCTTCGGCTTCGACGCGGATGCCTCAGCCGAGGCATCCGCGCCCTCGATGCGGCGCTGCGCGCCCGACCGGCCGGCCGTGACCTGCGCGGCCGAACGGCCGATCGGGGCGGGCGACAGGTAGGCGGCGAGGCCGTGCCGGCCGCCCTCGCGACCGTAGCCCGACTCCTTGTAGCCGCCGAAGGGCGAGCTCGGGTCGAAGCGGTTGAACGTGTTCGCCCAGATCACGCCCGCGCGCAACTGGTCGGCGACCGCGAGGATGCGACTGCCCTTGTCGGTCCAGATGCCCGCCGACAGGCCGTACGGCGTGTTGTTGGCCTTCGCGATCGCCTCCTGCGGCGTACGGAAGGTCAGCACCGAGAGCACCGGACCGAAGATCTCCTCTCGCGCGATGCGGCTCGAGGTCTGCACGTTCGTGAAGATGGTCGGCGCGTACCAGAACCCGTTCTCGGGGATCTCGCACGGAACGCTCCAGCGCTCGGCGCCCTCCTCGACGCCCGCGTCGCTCAGCGCGCGGATGCGGTCGAGCTGCTCGCGCGAGTTGATGGCGCCGATGTCGGTGTTCTTGTCGAGCGGGTCGCCGAGGCGCAGCGTCGAGAGGCGGGTCTTCAGCCGCTCCACGACCTCGTCGTGGATGTTCTCCTGCACGAGCAGGCGGCTGCCGGCGCAGCAGACGTGGCCCTGGTTGAAGAAGATGCCGTTGACGATGCCCTCGATCGCCTGGTCGATCGGCGCGTCGTCGAAGACGATGTTCGCGGCCTTGCCGCCGAGCTCGAGGGTCGCGCGCTTGTCGGTGCCGGCGATCTGCTTCGCGATGGCGCGGCCGACTGCGGTCGACCCCGTGAAGGCGACCTTGTCGACGCCCTCGTGGGCGACGAGCGCCGCGCCCGTGTCGCCCGCGCCCGTGACGATGTTCACGACGCCCGCGGGCAGGTCGGCCTGCTGCAGGATCTCAGCGAAGATGAGCGCCGTGAGCGGCGTCGTCTCGGCCGGCTTCAGCACGACCGTGTTGCCGGCGGCGAGCGCCGGCGCGATCTTCCACGCGAGCATGAGCAGCGGGAAGTTCCACGGGATCACCTGCGCGGCGACGCCCAGCGAACGCGGATCGGCGCCGAGACCGGCGTGGTCGAGCTTGTCGGCCCAGCCCGCGTAGTAGAAGAACCAGGCGGCGACGAGCGGCACGTCGACGTCGCGCGACTCCTTGATGGGCTTGCCGTTGTCGAGCGACTCGGCGACGGCCAGCTCGCGGGCTCGCTCCTGAACGAGGCGCGCGATGCGGAAGAGGTACTTGCCGCGGTCGCGGCCGCTCATCTTCGACCAGACCCGGTCGTAGGCGCGACGGGCCGCGGCGACCGCGTCGTCGATGTCGGCCTCGTTCGCGTTCGCGATCATGGCGATGCGTTCTTCGCTCGAGGGCGAGATGGTCTGGAAGGGAGTACCGCGGCCGTCGACGAACTCGCCGTCGATGAAGAGGCCGTAGCTGTCGCGGAGGGACAGGATCGCGCGCGACTCGGGGGCCGGCGCGTAGTCGAGGAAGCTCATGTTCAGTCCAGTCAGTCGATCGTCACGTAGTCGGCGCCCGAGTAGTGCCCGGAGGTCATCTTCTGCCGCTGCAGCAGCACGTCGTTGAGGAGGCTCGAGGCGCCGAAGCGGAACAGGTGCGGCACGAGCCACTCCTCGCCGACGGTCTCGGCGACCGTGACGAGGTACTTGATCGCGTCCTTGGAGGAGCGGATGCCGCCCGCCGGCTTCACGCCGACGCGGTGGCCGGTGAGGCGGTGCCAGTCGCGCACGACCTCGAGCATGAGCAGCGTCACCGGCAGCGTCGCCGCCGGGGCCACCTTGCCGGTCGAGGTCTTGATGAAGTCGCCGCCCGCGAGGATCGCGAGCCACGACGCGCGACGCACGTTGTCGTACGTCACGAGCTCACCCGTCTCGAGGATCACCTTGAGGCTCGCGCTCGTGCCGTCGGGGCGACGGCAGGCCTCCTTCACGGCCGCGATCTGGTCGAAGACCTCGCCGTATCGGCCGGCGAGGAAGGCGCCGCGGTCGATCACCATGTCGATCTCGTCGGCGCCCGCGGCGACCGCCTCGGCGGTGTCGGCGAGCTTGATCTCGAGCGACGAGCGGCCCGACGGGAAGGCGGTCGCGACCGCGGCGACCGAGATGAGCCCGTCGTCGGGGTCGCCGTGCGCGGCGCCGAGGGCCTCGATCGCGAACGGCACCATGTCGCCGTACACGCACACCGCGGCGACGCGCGGCACCGTGGGGTCGGCCGGGTCGGGGTTCATCGCCTTTGCGACGAGCGAGCGCACCTTGCCCGGGGTGTCGGCGCCCTCGAGCGTCGTGAGGTCGATGAGCGAGATGATCTTGTCGAGCGCCCAGCGCTTCGAGGTCGTCTTGATCGACCGGGTGCCGAGGGCGGCGGCGCGCTGCTCGAGCCCGACCGCGTCGACCCCGGGGATGCCGTGGAGGTAGCGGCCCAGGGTCTGGTCGTCGGGCTCGCCGCCGAGCACGGCGAGCGCTCGCTCGCGCGCGGTGACGAGCGCGGTGCCGGGGTTGACCGGAGCTGACATGGGGGTGACCTGGCTTTCGTTCATGGGTGGACGGCGTCAGCCGTCGAGGAGATGGAGTGCGGTCGCCTCGTCGGTGACGAGCACCGAGCAGAGGCCGCTGCGCACGACGGCGTCGGCCACGGCGTGCTTGGCCGGGCCGGCCACCACTGCGATCGCGAGCCGTGCGGCGCGGAGTTCGTCGAGCGTGAGCCCGACCGTGCGCGCGTCGAGCGCCGGGTCGACGATGTTGCCGTCGGAGTCGATGTAGCGCCCCACGACGTCGCCCACCGCACCCTTGGCGACGAGCAGGTCGACGTCGGTCGGCGACAGGTAGCCGCTCTCGACGTGCACGGAGTTGTGGTCGGCCGCGCCGGCGCTGAAGAGGTACGCGTCGGCCGACCTGGCGAGCTCGATCACTCCGGCGACGACGCGGTCGGACTCGATCGCCTCTTTCGTCTCGAGCCGCTCGAGGATCGCGGGGCTCGGCAGGAGCGTCGCCTGGCCGCCGCCCTTCTGCGCGATCGAGACCGCCGTCGCCGCGGCGGTGCCCGCGCGACGGTTGAGGCTCACACCGCCGTTGATCTGCACGACGTTGACGCCGGTGGCCCAGCCGTTGCGCAGGTGCTGCGAGATCTCGAACAGGGTGCGCCCCCAGCTCACGCCGAGGGTGCGCGGAACGGGCCGGAGCGCGGTGAGGTAGTCGGCGGCCGCCTGGGCCGTGCGGGCCTGCAGTTCTTCGATCGATGCGACGCCGGCTGACGACACGACGATCGCGTCGTCGAGGCCGCGCTCGTCGCGCAGGCGTCGCTCGATCGGGAGACGCCTCGCGCGCGGGTGCACGATCTCGATGCGGATGAACCCCCGATGCTTCGCCTGCGCGAGAAGTCGACCGACCTTCCACCGGGTGAGGTTCAGTGCCTGCCCGATCTCGTCCTGCGTCTTGTTCTCCTCGTAGTAGAGCTCGGCCGCCCTGATCGAGAGGAGTTCGTCGATCTCGTCCATGCGCCTCCGTCCGCCTCCCTCCCAGCGTAGGCAGCGCGGTGCTCAGCGGCAACACTCGCGGGCCTTCCTGCTCATATGAGCATTCCGGGCACGGATGCTGCGCGCCTATGCTGGTGCAATGCCCACGCCCCTCGCGCTCGCCGTGGACTTCGGCGGCACCAAGGTCGAAGCCGCCCTCGTCGACGAGACCGGCCGCCTCGTGCCCGGCTCCCGCCACCGCCGCCCCACCGGCCCGACCGCCGCAGCGGCCGAACTCGACGACGCCGTGCGCACGGTCGTGGCGGACGCCCTCGCCTCCCTGCCGGGCGATGCCGGGCTCGTCGGCGTCGGCGCAGGGTCGGCCGGGCCCATCGATGTGGCGACCGGTCGCGTGTCGCCGCTGAACGTGCCGGCCTGGCGCGGGCACCCCCTGCGCGACCTGCTCGTCGAGGCGGTGCCGGGCGTTCCCGTCACCCTCCGCATCGACGGGCTGTGCATCGCCCTCGCCGAGCACTGGGTCGGCGCGGGCCAGCAGGCCGAGAACCTGCTCGGAATGGTCGTCTCGACGGGCGTCGGCGGCGGCATCGTGATCGGCGGTCGCGCCGTCGCGAGCCCGACCGGCAACGGCGGCCACATCGGCCACATCGAGGTCGGCGGCTTCGACGACCGGTGCGCGTGCGGCGGCCGCGGCTGCCTCGAGGCCGTCGCATCCGGTCCGCGAACCGTGTCCTGGGCGCGCTCGCAGGGCTTCCAGGGCACCACGGGCGAAGATCTCGCCCGCGCCCACGCGGCTGGCGATGCGGTCGCCATCGCCGCCGTCGAACGCTCGGGCCGAGCGATCGGCCAGGCGATCGCCTCGGCGACGAACCTGCTCGACCTCGATCTCGTCGCGATCGGCGGCGGCTTCTCCCGGGTGTCCCCCGTGCTGTTCGACCATGCCCGCGCCGCCGTCGCCGAGCGCACCGCGTTCAGCTTCGCGACCAGGGTCGACATCGTGCCCTCGGGCCTCTCCGACGAGGGCCCGCTCATCGGCGCGGCCGCGCTCGTGCACCGTCCCGACCTCGTCGTCTGACGCCGCACCGGTTCGCGGCGCGTCGAGCATGCCCGACGCGCCCCCGGACGCCGTCTCCCGGGCACGGGTTCAGCTGCCGTCGGCGCGTGGCACCGCAGGAGCGTGAGGGGGGTTCCCGACCGCCGGCGCCGCTCGGCCGCCGTGCGGGCGGTCAGCGCGGGCCGGCGTCCTCGACGTAGCGCGGCTTCGCGGCGACGACGCCAGCGATCGCACCGGGCACGATCGACAGGAGCAGCAGGATGATCGGCACCGTCCAGTCGCCCGTCGTCGCGTGCACGAAGCCGACCAGCAGCGGCCCCGCGGCGGCCACGAGATACCCGATCGACTGCACGAAGCCCGACAGCGCGACCGCGCCGGCGTGGGTGCGCGAACGCAGGTTGATGAGCACGAGTGCGAGCGGGAACATCAGCGGACCGATCCCCGCGAGCGCCACCCAGAGCCAGGTGGCCGTCTCGGGCGCGAGCAGCAGCCCGAGGTAGCCGAGCACGAAGGCCGCCATCGAGACCGCGACGAGCAGGCGGACCCGGCCGTACCGGGCCGCGACGATCGGCACGACGATGCCCGCCGGCAGCCCCATCGCCGCGTACAGCGACAGCAGGGCGCCGGCCTGCGCCGGCGTCACACCCGCGATGTCGACGAGCACCCGGGGCAGCCAGGCGAATGCCGAGTAGGCGTTGAACGAGCTCACGATGAAGATGACGGCGAGCGCCCACGCGACGGGGGAACGCACGACGCGCCCGAGACCGCCCGCGGCCGGCTCCTCCGGGAGCGCGTCGCGGGCGTCCCGCTTCGGGTGCACGAGCAGCGCGATCCAGGGCACGACCGAGACGACCGCCACGAGGGCCCAGGCGCCGATCGAGACGCGCCAGCCCGCCGCATCCGCGACCGGCACCGCGACGAGGGGCGGAACGAACGTGCTGATCGACATCGCCGTCACGTAGATCGTCGTCACGAGTCCGATGCGATCGGGGAAGTACCGCTTCACGAGCGGCGGAAGCAGCACGTTGCCGATTCCGGTCGTGGCGAAGATCACGGCTCCGGCCGCGACGAGGGCGAGCGCCGAGTCGGCGAGACCGCGCCAGGCGAGACCCGCCGTGAGGGCGATGAGCGCGCCGACGAGCAGCGGCTCGAGCCCGAAGCGCTTCGCGAGCGGGGGCGTCGCGATGCCGAACACGGCGAAGCAGAGCGGCGGCAGCATGCCGAGCAGGCCCACGACGACGGGCGCCAACGCGATCTCGTGCTCGACCCGCACGATGATCGGCGAGAGCGACGCGACGCCGGTGCGCAGGTTGAACGCGACGAGCGCGATGCCGATCAGGGCGAGGGCGCGGCCCGCCCAGAGCGGCCGTGCGGCGCCGGTCACAGGCCGAGGATGCCGCGCGTGCGCTCGACGTCGTCGCGGATGGTGTCGATCAGCGCCGGGATGGTCGTGAACGCGACCATCCCACGGATCCGCTCGACGAACTCGACGTCGACGACGTGGTCGTAGAGGTCGAGCTCGCGGTCGAGCACGTACGCCTCGACCTGCTTCTTCGGCACGCCCTCGAAGGTCGGGTT
The DNA here is from genome assembly GCF_029167465.1 of Agromyces chromiiresistens. Taxonomy (NCBI): domain Bacteria; kingdom Bacillati; phylum Actinomycetota; class Actinomycetes; order Micrococcales; family Microbacteriaceae; genus Agromyces; species Agromyces chromiiresistens. Next base: position 1,587,139 of record NZ_JARFNL010000004.1, on the reverse strand, counting down.
GTCACCGACCGAGATCGCCGCCGGATAGCGCGTGCCGGCGTCGGTGAGCCAGCCCGCGTACACGCCGTCGGCCGGGATGAGCCCCTCCGACTCGGGCGTCAGGTTCGCGGTCGGGAACCCGAGCTCGCGCCCGCGGGCGGCGCCGTGCACGACGATGCCCGAGACGGTCGGCGTGTGGCCGAGGAGCTCGGTCGCGCGGCGCACGTCGCCCTCGGCGAGGAGCTCGCGCACCCAGCTCGACGAGACGCGACGTTCTCCGTCGGGGGCGACGTCGTCGACGACCTCGACCGTGAACCCGAACGTCGCGCCGAGGTCGGCGAGGAGCGCCACGTCGCCCGCGCCGCGGGCGCCGTAGCGGAAGTCGCGGCCGACCAGCACGGCCTTCGCATGCAGGGTGTCGACGAGCACCCGCTCGACGAACTCCGTCGCCGGCACCGACGCCAGCGCACGATCGAACGGCAGCAGCACGGTGGCGTCGAGGCCCGTCGTCGCGAGCAGCTCGAGCTTCTGCCGGTTGCTCACGAGCGACTCGGGGCACTTGTCGGGCGCGAGGAGCGCGAGCGGGTTGCGGTCGAAGGTGACGACCGCCGTCGCCAGGTCCTGCGCTTCGGCGATCGTGCGCAGCCGCGCGATGATCTCGCGGTGACCGCGGTGCACGCCGTCGAACTTGCCGATCGTGACCGCCGTCGGCCCGAAGCCGTGCGGCACCGCATCGAGTCCCTTGAAGGTCTTCACGCGGCGCCCGCCTCGACCGGCCGGTGCTTCGCGAGCCACCACATGCCCAGCACGGGCAGCACGAGCGGGATGAACAGGTACCCGCGCCCGAACCACGACCACACGGTGTCGTGCGGGAAGAGGGCCGGATCGATGATGCTCAGCGCGCCGACGACGAGCACGCCGGTGAGCTCGAAGGTGAGCGTCACCCAGGCGACGCGGTACCAGGCCCGCCCCGGCCGCACGAGCGCGATGGTCGCGACCACGTAGACGGCCGCCGCGAGCGCCGAGAGCGCGTACGCGAGCGGGGCCTCGTCGAACTTGGACACGATCTGCACGAACGACCGGCCGAGCGCCGCGAGGGCGAGCACCCCGTAGACGGCGACGAGCACGCGACCGACGCCGCTCATGCGGGTGCGGGTGCCGGCCGGTCCGGTCGGGGCGGGGGCGCTCTGCAGTCGTTCCATGACGTTCGATTCTCTCAGAAGCACAGGACCTCAGATGCCCTGCACGGTCCAGATCTGGTACATGCGATAGACCATCACGGCGACCGCGAGCGCCGCCACGCCGAGCACGACCGTCGACCACCGGTTCGGTTCCAGCAGTGCCCAGAAGGCGGCGGCGGGCGGCACGAGTGCGGCCGCAACGAGGTACACCCAGAACTCGAGGGCGCTCCCGGTCGGTGCGTTGCCGACGAGCGGCGCGACGATCGCGATCACGACCTGCGCCACGAGCAGCACCTCGACGACCGCGACCGATCCCAGGCTGAGGTCGCTGGGCTTGCGTCCGGCGAGGCCGAGCGCGAGGCACAGCAGGCCGGCTGCGACGGCGACCGCGAGCTGCAGCCAGGTGAACCAGTCGATCATGCGCTCTGCTCCTGCGGGAATCCGGTGACGACCTTCCACTGCGCGCCGCGGCGCTCGACGATCGCGACGAGGCGGTCGCCCGGCGCGATCGCGGCGACGGCTTCGGATGACTCGGCGGCAGCGGCCCCCGCGGCGATGCGCTTGCCGTGGCCGAGGTCGACGGCCTCGCCGTCGGTGATGTCGAGGATCGGGAGGGCGCGCCGGGCCGCGTCGGCGGGGGCGATGAGCCGTTCCGCGACGTCGAATCCCTCGAGCGTTCCGGCTTCGTCCACCGCGAATCGGCCGATGCGGCTGCGTCGCAGCGCGGTGAGGTGGGCCGCAGTGCCGAGCGCAGCGCCCAGGTCGCGGGCGAGCGCCCGCACGTAGGTCCCGGAGGAGCATTCGACGCGCACGTCGAGGTCGAGGCATCCGTCGCCCGCGGGCCGGGCCGCGAGCAGGTCGTAGGCCGACACCGTCACCCGGCGGGGCGTGATCTCGACCGTCTCGCCGTCGCGCACCCGTTGGTAGGCGCGCTTGCCGTCGATCTTGACGGCGCTCACCGAGCTCGGCACCTGGTCGATCTCGCCCGTGAAGGCGTGCATGGCGGTGCGGATCTCCTCGGCGCCGCCGTCGCCGGCCTCGGAGAGCGCCGCGACGACGGCATCGCCCTCCGGCGTTCGCGGCAGCGGGTCGCCCTCGGCGTCGTCGGTCGTCGTGCCGAAGCCGAGGCGCACCGTCGCGAAGTACTCCTTGTCGAGGCCCACGAGGTAGTGCAGCAGCCGGGTGGCACTGTCGACGCCGAGCACGAGCAGGCCGGTCGCCATGGGGTCGAGCGTGCCCGCGTGCCCGATCTTGCGGGTGCCGGCGAGCCGGCGCATGCGGGCGACCACGTCGTGGCTGGTGATTCCCTGCGGCTTGTCGACGAGGAGGATGCCGCTGTTCACGCCCTACAGGCTAACAGCCGGGACGGCCGCGGCCGACGGGGCGGCCGCGCCGCCCAGCGGGCCGACGAGGTCCGCGGCCCTACGCTGGATGCCGTGAAGATCGGCATCATCGGCGCGGGCGCGCTCGGCGGGACGTTCGCGGCGCTGCTCGCCAGGGCGGGACACGACGTCGAGGTCACCGCGCGGGGCGCGGGGCTCGCGGCGATCCGGGAGCACGGGATCCGGCTGAGCGGCGGATACGGTGATGCGCACGTGAGCGTCGCGGCTGCCGAGACGCTGTCGGTGCGCCCGGATCTGGTGCTCGTCTGCACGAAGGCGCAGGACGCGGCCGCGGCCATCGAGGCCAATGCGGCGCTCGTCGACGGCGTCCCCGTCGTCGTCGTGCAGAACGGCCTCGACGGCGTCGCGACGGCGGAGCGCCTGCTCCCGTCGTCGACGTGCGTCGGCCTGCTCTCGATCATCGCGGCGAACTACACCGAGCCGGGGGTCGTGCGGGTGACGACGCCGGCGACGAGCTACCTCGGCCGCGGCGACGGAGAACCCGACGCCGAGTCGGTTCGCCTGGCGCGCATCCTCTCCGACGCCGTGCCGGTCGTCGCGATCGCCGGATTCCGAGGCGCCCAGTGGACGAAGCTCGTCGTGAACATGGTCAACGCGGTGCCCGCCATCGTCGGCCGCAGCGTGCAGGCGGTCATCGACGATCGCAGGCTGCGCCGGGTGGTCGCCGCGTCGATGCGGGAGACGGTGCGCGTCGGCATCGCACGCGGCGTGCGGTTCGGTTCACTCCAAGGGTTGGGCGACCGGCGGCTGCGGCTCTTCGCCCGGCTGCCGCTCGCACTCGGGCAGGTGCTGCCGTGGCTCATGCGCGTGCGCATGGGTTCGGTGCCGAACCTCGGCTCCACCCAGCAGAGCGTACGTCGCGGGCAGCCGACGGAGATCGACTTCCTCAACGGCGCCGTCGTGCGCGAGGCGGCCGCCGTCGGCCGCGACGCGCCCGTGAGTCGAGCGCTCACGGCACTCCTGCACGAGGTCGAGGCGGCGGGCGCTCCCCTTCCCGACGAGCGCGTGCTCGCGGCAGTGCCCGTCTGACGCGGATGCCTCGGGCGCCTGCCGCCCGAGGCAGCCCGCCCGGTCCGAGCGACGACGAAGGGGGCCCGGCGAACCGGACCCCCTCCTTCAGTGCGCCTGATCAGCGCCGCTCGGGCCTCAGGCCTTCTTGCGGCGCAGGCGTGCGACGACCACGAAGGCGGCGCCCGCGAGCACGATCACTCCCGCGACGATCGCGATCGAGGTGCCGGCGAAGCCGGTCTCGGCGAGGTCGGAGCCACCGGACGCGGTCGGGGTCGACGGCGCCTCGCCCTCGCCACCGGGCTCGCCCGGGGTCTCGGGCACCGGCGGAGCGGCCACGCAGTCCGGCGTCGCCGGCGGGTAGCTGAGCGCGACCGAGAGCTCGGGGTTCACGACGAGCGTGGCGCTCGTGAGGTCGCGGGTCCAGGCGAAGTTGCCGTCGGTCTCGGCCCACGTCCCGTCCTCGAGCTGCTCCCAGCCGGGCCAGCCGTCGGCGTTGCCCTCGTCGTCGACCGAGGCGCCCGGCCACAGCGTGCGGCCCTCGAGGGTGCCGTCCTCATCGAGTTCGCCCAGTTCGAGCGTCTCGGTGTTCGTTCCGTCGCTCAGCACCAGCTGCACGGCACGGTTCTGCACGGTCCCGTCGGGGTCGTCGAGCTGCACGGTGAAGAAGATCCACGGCGCGTTCGCCTCGCAGACCCCCGTCGCGACCGAGCCCTCGAGCGTGGCGCGGCAGGGCTCGTCGGTGTAGGTGAACGTCCAGCTCGTCTGCACGCCCTCGGCGAAGACGTAGCCGGGGTTGGCGGTCGCGGTGACGGTCACCACGCCGGGCTCGACCGAGGTCACGTTCCAGGTGATGGCGTCGGTGTCCTCGGGGAGGTAGTGGCCGTCGTTCGCCGTACCGCAGGCGTCCACGGACCGCGGCCCGATCTCGATCGTGACGACCTCGGGCTGCTCGGCGCACGGCTCGTTCGTGAAGACGAACGTCCATTCGCTCTGCGAACCCTCTTCGAAGACGTAGCCCTCGGCCGGGGTCGCGGTCACGACGACCTTGCCCTCGGCCACAGAACCGGTCGTCGACCAGCTGTAGTCGTCGGTGTCGCTCGGAACGGTGTAGCCGTCGTTCGCGGTGCCGCAGAGGTCGACCATGGTCGGGACGACCTCGATGACGCCGACCTCGGGCTCCTCTTCGCACGGCTCGTCCGTGAAGGCGAACGTCCAGGAGGTCGTCGCGTCGTCGGCGAATCGGTAGCCGTCCTTGGCGGTCGCAGTGACCACGACCTCGCCCTCGGCGACCGAGCCCGACTCGGACCAGGCGATGGCGTCGGTGTCGCTCGGCAGGGTGTAGCCGTCGTTCGCGGTGCCGCAGAGGTCGGCCGACGTGGGAACGACGTCGATCGTGACGACCTCGGGCTCCTCCTCGCACGGCTCGTCGGTGAACGTGAACGTCCACGAGGTCTTCGCACCTTCGGCGAAGATGTAGCCGAGCTTCGCCGCGGCGCTCACGGTGACCTCACCGGATGCGACCGATCCGATGAAGGACCAGTCGATCGCCTGCGTGTCGGAGGGGAGCTGGAACGTGTCGTTGCCGATGCCGCACAGGTCGATGTGCGACGGCGCCGCCTCGATCGTGACGATCTGCGGCTGCCCGGGCTCGTCGACGTAGTGCACCGAGTAGTGGCTGATCGCCTTGCCGCCGGGGTAGGTGATCGTCACCGTCTTCGCCGGCGGTTCGACGTCGATGATCTGCGGACCGTTGCCGTTCTTGACGGAGCCGGCCTTCACGCAGTAGTAGTCGATGAGCTTGCCGTCGGGCGCCGTGACCGTCACGGTCTTCGGGTCGCCGGTCGTGTCGATCTTGTCGGTCCCGTTCGGGAGGTAGCTCGGGCAGACCTTCATCTCGCCCTCGCCGCCCCCGTCGCCGCAGAGCGCGCTGTCGAGCGTGATGGCGCCGGCGTTGTTCGCCTTCTGGTTGTTCGACCACTTCGCCGACAGCTTCAGCTCGTGCGTCTCGCCGAGCGCGGCGCCCTGCTGCACGAACGTGACCTCGCCGCTCGCCGGGATCGTCGTCCCGGTCGCGACGATCGACTCGTCGGACGACTTCGTGATCGTCTCCTGGAGATCCTCGGAGTTCGCGACGGTCCACGTGATGTCGGCCGTCGTGCCGTCCGTCGAACACACGGCCTCGGCCGTGATCGTGTTGTGGTGCGCCGACGCCGGGGCGGCGACGCCGACGAGCGCGAGGCCCGCGCCGAGCGCGAGCGCGGCCACGGCCGCGGCGAGGCGCCGCACCGGGTTGTGAGTGGGGCGCTTCCGCATGCGGACGTCGCCGTGGGCATCGTGCGTCAGACCGACGCCGAGCTTGCTCATTCGGGATATCTCCTGGGTTCGGCCCAGCGGGGGCGGCGAAAACCGGGTGGAGCGAACGAGCGGAGAGCGCGTCAGGGCGCGGTCGCTGGGCGATCGACCCGACGGGCGGCGTGCGGTGCACGCGCGGGGTCGGGTCGATCGCGCAGCGACGATCGGCGCGAACGGGTGGTCGCGCCGATCTCTGCGGGATGTTCGGGTAATTCGGGTGGTGCTCGGGTGTTGCGTCGGGTTTCGCTGCCTGCCGGGGGCTTGGGCAATCAGTTCATTATGTCCTCAAAGAGGGGGACGCGCTACCGTTTCGGGCACAGATCGGCACAGATGTCCCCCGAAGACGGGGTACTCCGATCGGGGTACATCGCAGAAGGCCTTCGTGAGGTGCGAATCAGCGCCTGATCGGCCGCTCGGGCTCGGTGAGATCGACGAGCGCGTCGGCGACGGCGCGCGGGTCGCGATCGGCGTAGGCGAGCCGGTCGGCGGCATCGACCGGCTCGCCGTCGACGACGATGCGGTAGTCCCAGAGGTCGTCGAGCCGCTCGCGCAGCACGAAGCGCCCGTCGAGCACGAGGATGGCGTCGGCGGGGCCGGTGATCCACCTCGGCTCGACCCATGCGTCGCGAGCGGGGTCGAGCACGCGCGTGACGAACGCGGTCGAGCCGGCCATGCGGAACGGCTCGACGAGCACGCGCTTCAGCGCCGACTCGTCGAAGCCGTACCGGTAGTAGCGCTCCGCGGTGTCGTCGCCGAACGCGTCCTGTGCGGCGCGGGAACGATGGAACCCCTCCATGCGCGCGCGGAACACCGCGTGCCCCGCCTCTTCGAGCACCGCTCCGAGATCGTCCGCCAGGGCGGTCTTGCCGCTCTGCACGGGACCGTCGACGGCGACGATCATCCGGCCGCGGCCGTACCGCTGCGCGATCTCCGCGGCGAGCTCGCGGAGGAACGCGACCCGAGGCGTGGTGACGAGGCGCATACGAGCGAGCATAGCCGCGGGGCGTCCGGGTCGCCCTAGGCTGGAGGGATGCCTCGCGCGCACGCCTCCTCGATCGCCGACGTGGTCGTCGCGTGGTTCGACGGCGCCGCCCGTCCGCTGCCGTGGCGCGCCGCCGACGTCTCGCCCTGGGCCGTGCTGGTCAGCGAGTTCATGCTGCAGCAGACCCAGGTCGACCGGGTCGTCCCGCGCTGGGCGGCGTGGGTCGAGCGCTGGCCGACCCCGGCGAGCCTCGCCGCGGAGCCCGCGTCCGAAGCGGTGCGCGCGTGGGACCGCCTCGGTTACCCGCGCCGGGCGCTGTGGCTGCACCGGGCCGCGGTCGAGATCGTCGAGCGGCACGGCGGCGAGGTGCCGCGTGACGTCGATGCGCTCCTCGCCCTGCAGGGCGTCGGCCCGTACACGGCACGCGCGGTCGCCGCGTTCGCGTTCGGCGTTCGCGTACCCGTCGTCGACACGAACACCCGGCGCGTGATCGCCCGCGCCGTCGACGGCCGGGCTGAGCCCGCTCCCCCGTCGACGGTGCGCGACCTCGCCGCGATGACCGCACTGCTTCCCGAGGCGGATGACGCGGCGCGGGCGTTCAACGCGGCCGCCATGGAGCTCGGGGCGACCGTCTGCACGGCGCGCGCGCCGCAGTGCGGCGCGTGTCCCATTCGCGATCGATGCGCGTGGCGCGCCGCCGGCCATCCGCCGTACGTCGGGCCGCGCAAGCCCCGGCAGGCGAGATTCGAAGGCTCCGACCGGCAGGTGCGCGGCCTCGTCATGCGCGAGCTCCGCGCCGCCCACCGTCCCGTGACGCGCGACGAGCTGTCGGTCGTCTGGGCCGACCGCGGCCAGCTCGACCGCGCCGTCTCGGGACTCGTCGCCGACGGCCTCGCCGTCGAGGTCGACGGCGGCCTCGCGCTGCCCGACGCCTGAACCGCGGAACCGCCGCCTGCACGCACCGGTCGGGTGTGCGAGCATGCAGGGATGACCCTCGCCTCCGACCCGCGCCCAGCACCGAGCCCCGACGACCTGCTCGTGCTGCTCGCGGTCGCCAGGGCCGGCCGTTACACCCTCGCCGCCGCCGAGCTCGGCCTCAACCACACGACCGTGGCTCGGCGGATCGACGCGCTCGAGAACGCCCTCGGCGGGCGCGTGCTCGCGCGGAGCGCCTCGGGGTGGGTGCTCACACCGCTCGGCGAGCACGCCGTGGCATCGGCGGAGGCCGTCGAGCAGGCGATGAACGGCCTGCGACCCGGCGGCACGACCCTCACGGGCGTCGTGCGGCTCTCGGCGACCGACGGGTTCAGCGGGTTCATCGCGTCGCCTGCGATCGTGGCGGTGCGCCGCGAGCATCCCGGAGTCACGCTCGAGATCGTCGCGGCGCAGCGCCGTGCGACGCAGCAGCGCGTCGGCATCGACCTCGAGGTCGTCGTCGGCAAGCCGCACGTGCAGAAGGCCGAGGCGATCCACGTCGCCGACTACGTGCTCGGGCTCTACGCGAGCCGCGACTACCTCGCGGCGAACGGAACCCCGGCCTCACCGCGCGAGCTCGCGGGCGCCCCGCTCGTCTACTTCATCGAGTCGATGCTGCAGGTCGACGCGCTCGACGAGGCGCGCCGCCCGACGCAGGGCATGGTCGACACCGTCTCGAGCACGAACGTGTACGTCCAGGTCGACGCGACCCGCGCCGGCGCCGGCCTCGGCCTGCTGCCCGCGTTCCTCGCCGACCGGCACGACGATCTCGTTCGGCTGTTCCCCGATGAGATCGAGGAGCGGCTCCCCTACTGGCTGGTCTGCCGCCCCGAGGCGTTGCGGCAGCCGACGGTGCTCGCCTTCATCGCGGCGCTGCGCGCCCGGGTCGCCGAGGTGCAGGGCGCACTGCTCGGCGTGCGCGGACCACGGCACGGCTGACCGGACGGAAGCCGCCCGCGATCAGCGCGCCTCGGCCTCGTCGAACTCGTCGTCCGCCTCGTCGTCGAGCTCGCGCGGCTTGACGTAGGGGTCGGCCTCGCCCGCATACTCGGCGGTCGCCGCGAGCGCGGTCGTCTCCTCGTCGCGCGTGCGCGCCTCGCGCAGCAGCTCCTCGATGTGCTCGGCGTTCTCGGGGATCGCATCGGCGATGAACTCGAGCGACGGGGTGAGCCGCGCCGTGATGTTGCGGCCGACCTCGCTGCGAAGCATCCCGGTGGCCGCCTTGAGCGCGAGCGCGGAGTCGCGACGCTCCTCGTCCGTGCCGTACACGGTGTAGAAGATGCTCGCGTGCTGCAGGTCGCCCGTGACGCGCACGTCGGTGATCGTCACGAAGCCCAGACGCGGGTCGCGAAGGCCCTTGTCGAGACGCCGGGCGACGATCTCCTTGATGCGGTCGGCCATCTTCCTGGCACGTGCCGGATCAGCCATGGTGGTCAGTGCTCCTTCCGAGCGAAGCCCGGGGCGGCGAGCCGCCCCGGGCCGTTCGGTCACACGCGAGGCTTCTCGCGCATCTCGATGGTCTCGATCTCGTCGCCGACCTGGATGTCGTTGTACTTGCCGAGGCCGATGCCCGCCTCGAAGTCCGTACGGACCTCGGTGACGTCGTCCTTGAACCGGCGGAGCGACTCGATGGCGAGGTTGTCGCCGACCACGACGCCGTCGCGGATGACACGGGCCTTCGCGTTGCGCGTGATGGTACCGCTGCGCACGATGACACCGGCGATGTTGCCGAACTTCGAGGAGCGGAACACCTCGCGGATCTCGGCGACACCCGACTGGACCTCCTCGTACTCGGGCTTGAGCATGCCCTTGAGCGAGTTCTCGATGTCGTCGATCGCGTTGTAGATGACCGAGTAGAAGCGCACGTCGACGCCCTCGCGGGCGGCGCGCTCGCGCGCCTTCACGTCGGGACGCACGTTGAACCCGATGACGATCGCGTTGTCGATCGTGGCCAGGTCGATGTCGCTCTCGGTGATCGCACCCACACCGCGGTGGAGGATGCGCAGCTGCACCGAGTCGTCGACCTCGATCTTCATGAGCGACTCCTCGAGCGCCTCGACGGCACCCGACACGTCGCCCTTGATGATGAGGTTGAGCGCCTCGACCTTGCCCTCTTCGAGTGCACGCGTGAAGTCCTCCAGCGAGATGCGCTTGCGGGCCTTGGCGAGCTGCGCGTTGCGCTCGGCGGCCTCGCGCTTCTCGGCGATCTGGCGGGCGGTGCGGTCCTCGTCGGTGACGAGGAACGTGTCGCCGGCGCGCGGAACGCTCGAGAGGCCCTGCACCTGCACCGGACGCGACGGGGTCGCGGCGGTCACGGGGTCGCCGTTCTCGTCGGCCATGGCGCGCACGCGGCCGTACGCCGTGCCGGCCACGATCGCGTCGCCGACCTTGAGCGTGCCCGACTGGATGAGCACGGTCGCCACGGCGCCACGCCCCTTGTCGAGCTTCGCCTCGATCGCGACACCGCGCGCGGCCTTGTTCGGGTTCGCACGCAGGTCGAGGCCGGCGTCGGCGGTGAGCAGGACCGCGTCGAGCAGCTCCTGGATGCCGATGCCCTCGCGAGCCGACACGTCGACGAACATGACGTCGCCGCCGTACTCCTCGGCCACGAGGCCGAACTCGGTGAGCTGCTGGCGCACCTTCGCCGGGTTGGCGTCGGGCTTGTCGATCTTGTTCACCGCGACCACGATCGGCACGTTGGCCGACTGGGCGTGGTTCAGCGCCTCGATCGTCTGCGGCATGATGCCGTCGTCGGCGGCGACCACGAGGATCGCGATGTCGGTCACCTGCGCACCGCGGGCACGCATGGCGGTGAACGCCTCGTGACCCGGGGTGTCGATGAAGGTGATCGCACGGTCGATGCCCTCGTGCTCGGTGTGCACCTGGTACGCACCGATGTGCTGGGTGATGCCGCCGGCCTCGCCCGCGACGACGTTCGCGTTGCGGATGGCGTCGAGCAGTCGGGTCTTACCGTGGTCGACGTGGCCCATGACGGTGACGACCGGGGGCCGCTGCGCGAGGTCCTCGTCGGTCTCGTCCTCGAGCTCCTGGTCGAGGTCGATGTCGAAGCCCTCGAGGAGCTCGCGGTCCTCGTCCTCGGGCGAGACGACCTGGATCTTGTAGCCGAGCTCGGCGCCGAGCACCTCGAAGGTGGCCTCGTCGAGCGACTCGGTCGCGGTCGCCATCTCACCGAGGTGGAACAGCACCGTCACGAGCGAACCGGGGTTCGCGTCGATCTTGTCGGCGAAGTCGGAGATCGAGGAGCCTCGACGCAGACGGATGACGGTGTTGCCGTCGCCGCGGGGAACGCTCACGCCGCCGAGCGACGGAGCCTCCCGCATCTCGAACTCGGCCCGCTTCGTCCGCTTCGACTTGCGCGACTTCGACTTGCCGCCGCCACGACCGAACGCACCGGCCGTGCCGCCGCCGGGACCACGTCCGCGACCGCCGCCACCCGCGGGACGCGGGCCGCCGAAGCCGCCGCCGGGCCGCTGGAAGCCGCCGCCCGCGCCGGCACCGGCACCGCCGGGACCGCCGGGACGTGCTCCGGCACCGCCGGGGCGCTGGAAGCCGCCGGGGCGGCCTCCGCCCGCGGGACGCGGGGCGCCGATGCGCGGCGAACCGGGCCGCGGCGCCTGGGGCCGCGGGATGTTGCCGGGGCTCGGGCGCTGGCCCATGCCCTGCGAGCTCGAGAACGGGTTGTTGCCCGGGCGCGGCTGGGCGGGGCGGGAGCCCATGCCCTGCGAGCTCGAGAACGGGTTGTTGCCGGGGCGCGGGGCGCCGGGCTTCGGGGCGGGGCGGGGAGCCGCGCCGCCGGGCTTCGCGGCGCCGCCGGGCTTCACCGAATCGCCGGACTTCGCCGGGGCGGGCGTGCTCTCGGCAGCCGTCTGCTCGGCGGCGGCCTTCTCGGCGGCGGCCTGCGCCGCCTTCTCCTCGGCCTGGGCCTGGCGCTCGGCGACCGTCAGCGGCGCGTCGGCCGGCGCGGGCGCGGCGGGAGCCGGAGCTTCGGGGGCCGGAGCCGCGGGGGGCTTGGGGCCCGGCTTGGGACCGGGCTTCACCCCGGCCTTGGCGGGCGCGGCCGGGGCCGCCGGTGCGGCGCCCTTCGCGGCGCCGTCGGCCTCGAGCGCCGCCTTCAGGCGACGTGCGACGGGGGGTTCGATGGACGACGAGGGTCCCTTGACGTACTCGCCCATCTCCTTGAGCTTCTCAAGGGCGATCTTGCTGTCGACACCGAGTTCGGATGCGATCTCGTGTACGCGTGGTTTGGCAGCCACTTCTCTCCTGTTCCGGGCCTGCACCCGGACAGGGGCAGACCATCAATGGCGGACGGGACTCATTTCGAGCCGCTCATTACTTGTCACTCATTGGTGATCACTAGCCGTTCAGCCTGTTCTCTACGTTGGTGGTGCTCACCTCGCCGCGGATGCGGAGCGCCCGCGCGAAAGCACGACGCCGGACTGCGAGGCGGTAGCACTCGAGCGTCGGATGCAACCACGCGCCTCTCCCCGGAAGCACGGCCGCATCGTCTGCGACCACCTGGGATTCCTGGAGAACGACCCTCAGAAGCGAGGATCGCGGGGCGTGCGAACGGCATCCGATGCACGTTCTGACGGGTTCCATCTTACACTCTGCGCTCATGCCCCGCCGACGGGGCCACCGACCGGGGTCGAAACCGCCTCGCGGCGGTCAGCCCTGCTCGAGGATCGAGTCGGGCTGGATGTCGATCTTCGCTCCCGTGAGCTTCGCGGCGAGCCGGGCGTTCTGCCCCTCTTTCCCGATCGCCAGCGACAGCTGGTAGTCGGGCACGAGGGCGCGCACCGCGCGCGTCTGCTCGTCGATCACGTAGGCGCTCGTCACCTTCGCCGGCGAGAGGGCGGAGGCGACGAAGGTCGCGAGGTCGTCGGACCAGTCGACGATGTCGATCTTCTCGGCGCCGAGCTCGGCGGTCACGGCGCGCACGCGCTGGCCGAGTTCGCCGATCGCCGCGCCCTTCGCGTTCACACCGGGCTGGTTCGCACGCACCGCGATCTTGGTGCGGTGGCCGGCCTCACGTGCGAGGGAGACGATCTCGACGACACCCGAGGCGATCTCGGGCACCTCGAGCGCGAAGAGCTTGCGCACGAGCGCGGGGTGCGTGCGCGAGACCGTGATCGACGGACCCTTCGCCCCCTTCGCGACGCTCGTGACGTACACGCGGATGCGCTGGCCGTGCGGGTACTCCTCGCCCGGAACCTGCTCTTCGGGAGGCAGGATCGCCTCGACCGTCCCGAGGTCGATGTGCACCATCTTCGGGTTCGGCCCCTGCTGGATGATGCCCGCCACGATGTCGCCCTCACGGCCGCGGAACTCGCCGAGCACCGCATCGTCGGCGATGTCGCGCAGGCGCTGCATGATGACCTGCTTCGCGGCGAACGCCGCGATGCGACCGAAGTCGTTCGGAGTGTCGTCGGCCTCGCCGATCACGTTGCCCTCGTCGTCGAGCTCGGGCACGTAGATCGTGACGTGCCCCGACTTGCGGTCGAGCTCGGCGCGGGCGCCGTTCGGGTTCGAATGCCCGTGCTGGTTCGGGTTCTGGTGCTTGAGGTAGGCCATCAGGATCGCCTGCTCGATGATCTGCACCAGTTCCTCGAACGGGATCTCCTTCTCGCGCTCCACCATGCGAAGCATGCTGAGGTCGATATCCATCTCCGGCCTCCTCTATTCAGCTCTCAGGCCGCTTCCCCTCGGAGCGGACATTCAAGCCTATCGGATGCCGCGAGCCGCCGTCACCCGCGGAACGGGTCCGTTCGAGGCATCCGCAACCCGGCGGTCAGTCCCCCGGCACCGATGGCGGGGTCGCCCTGGCGGGCGCCGAGGGCAGCGCGTTGATCGCCCGGATCACCTCGTGCAGCTCGCCGACCCGGTGCGGGTCGAGCTCGAACACGAGTCGCGGCTTGTCGAGCGCGTCGCGGTCGGCCTGCTCCGGGGCGAGCGGCTCGGTGCGGGCGAAGCGCCCGCTCGTGAGCAGCCGCCCGAAGCGACGGTCGAGCTCGGCGACCTCGGCATCGCTCGGTTCGGCGTTGAGCCGGAGCACGAGGCGGTCGCCGACCCAGCGGAGCGAGTCGTAGTTGCGCCAGAAGCCGGTGATCTCGGCGACCGCCTCACCCACCGAGTCGGTGATCAGCACGCGATCGAGGTCGCCCGGCGAGACCATGCCGAGCGGTGCGAGCTCGGTCTCGACGTACCGCCGCAGGCTCGTCCAGTAGGTGCCCCCCTCGGCGTCGAGCAGCACGATCGGCATGGGTTCGGCCTTGCCGGTCTGCTGCAGGGTGAGGAGCTCGAACGTCTCGTCGAGCGTGCCGAACCCGCCGGGCAGGCAGACGAATCCGCGCGACTCCTTCATGAGCATGAGCTTGCGGGTGAAGAAGTACTTCATCGTGACGAGCCGCTCGTCGACGGCGATCGCGGCGCTCGGCTTCTCCTCGAACGGCAGTCGGATCGACACGCCGATCGCGAGCGCGGGACCGGCGCCCTCGGCCGCCGCCTGCATGATGCCCGGTCCTGCCCCGGTGACGACCATCCAGCCGTCATCGGCGAGCGAGGCGGCGACGCCCTGCGCCTGGCGGTACAGCGGGTCGTCGGCGGCGATGCGTGCCGACCCGAAGACGGTGACCTTGGGAACGGCGGTGTACGGCGCGAACAAACGGAACGCCTGCCGCATCTCCTCGAGGGCGGCCGCGGTGATCTTCAGGTCGAGCCGGTCGGTGCCGTCGAGCCCGAGCCGCGCCCCCGACGCGAGGATGCGCTCGATGAGCGCTCGGTTCCGCCCGGCGCCGATCTCGGCGACGAGGGCGGCGACCGCCTGGCCGACGGAGTCGGGCAGGGCATCGGGCGACGACGCGACGAACTCACTCACGAGGCCAGCCTGCCACGCCCGCAGCGGTCGGCCGCAGAGACATCCCGTCCGACGCCACTGACGAACCGGATGCCGCGTGGCCCCCCGACCACGCGGCATCCCCCCATGACGCGGCGAACCCCCTCAGCCGCGCCACACCTGGATGACCGACGGTCGCGGCGCCGCGACCAGCCCGGAGTCGCGGCGGTGGGTCGGCACGTAGTCGGGGAAGTACGAATGCGGCTCGGCGACCGTGCCCTCCTCGCCCGGGTGCTGGACCGCGACGAACACCATGCCTTCGCGATCGTGGATGACGGGCCCGCACGTCTCCGCGTCGCGCGGCACCGAGAGGAACTGCTGCACGCGCCCGCGCTCCTCCCCCTCGAGTCCCACCTTGAAGAGCCCGTCGTTGTAGCCGATCTTGCTCGGCGCGCCGTCGGTCGAGATCCAGAGGTCGCCGACCGAGTCGAACGCGATGTTGTCGGGGCACGAGATCGGCGAGACGAGCTCGGCGGGGAACCCCGAGAAGTAGGGCCGTTCGCCGTCGATCGACGGGTCGCCGCAGAGCAGCAGGATGGTCCAGCCGAACGTGGTGCCCGACTGCCCTGCCGTCTCGGTGAGCTCGAGCACGTGACCGTGGCGGTTGCCCGTGACCGACCCGGTCGGAGAGACGAGCGAGACCGGGTTCGCCTCGTCGACCTGCGCGCGGGTGCGGCCCGAGTTGTTCGTGAGGGCCGCGTAGACCTTGCCGGTGCGCGGGTTGGGCTGCACGTCCTCGGGCCGGTCCATCTTCGTCGCTCCGACGGTGTCGGCCGCGAGCCTCGTGTAGACGAGCACCTCCTCGGTCGACATGCCGGGGATGACGCTCTCGCCGTCCTGCGTGAGCGGGATCCACACGCCGGAGCCGTCGAAGGCGCCGTCGCTCGGCAGTGCACCCGTGCCGGTGATCTCGGCCGCGGGCGAGTCGCCGGTGAACTTCGCGACGTAGAGGTCGCCCTCCTCGAGGAGGGTCATGTTGCGACGCCGCGCGGCCTTCGAGCCCGAGGGGTCGAACACGCGCTTCGAGACGAACTTGTACATGTAGTCGTTCGCCTGGTCGTCGCCCATGTAGGCGACCGCGCGACCGTCCTCGCCGATGATGACGTTCGCGCCCTCGTGCTTGAACCGGCCCATCGCCGTGTGCTTTCGCGGCGTCGAGGTCGGATCCTCGGGGTCGATCTCGACGATCCAGCCGAACCGGTTCGGCTCGTTGACGAATCCGGGGTCCTTCGCGTTGAAGCGCGGATCGATGCGTTCGAACGTGTAGGTCGACTTCGTGCTCGGCGTGGCCCGGTAGCGCTTCTGCCCGGCGGTGTCGGCCGCCCAGACGAAGTAGCCGTCGAAGTTCTCCTCACCGGAGAGCACCGTGCCCCACGGCGTCGTGCCGCCCGCGCAGTTGCCGAGCGTGCCCTTCACCCAGCGACCCTCGGCGTCCTCCGCGGTCTGAAGGAGGACGCTGCCTGCGGCGGGACCGGTGACCTCGAACACGGTGTCCGCGGTGATGCGGCGGTTGCGGCGTCCGTCGATGAGGTAGCGCCACGGCTGCCCGAGCTTCGAGCGGCGCAGCTCGACGACCGAGAAGCCGTGCGCAGCCTTCGCGATCGCCGCGCGCTCGTCGAGCACGGCGGCGTCGGTCGAGGGGGCGAACATGATGGTGGGGTTCACGTACTCGTGGTTGTTCACGAGCACGCCCGTGCGGCCGCTGCGGTCCTGCAGGATGTCGAGGTAGTCGCAGTTGTAGCCGAACTGGCCGGCCTGCGCCTCCGGCGTCTGGTGCTCGAAGTCGAGGGCGGGCACGCTCGAGAAGAGCGGGTCGCCCCAGCGGATGATCGGCTGCCACGTGTAGCCCGCCGGCACCGTCACGTCGTCGACGAGCATCGGCACCGGGTCGATCGCGTCGAACGGAAGCCCGCCCGTCGCGCCGGACGCCCCGCCGCCGGGAGCGGCGAACGCCGAGCCGCTCGGCGACGCCGCGGCGAGCGCGATGCCCACTGCGCCGGCCGCGCCGAAGCCGAGGAGGGCCCGGCGCGTCAGCGCGGCCGAGGCGATATCGCGGAAGTGCGCGTTGGTCGTCGTGTTGCACTCCGGCCCGATGCAGGCATTGGCGCACTTGAAATGGCAGGTCACGGCCGAGCGCTTGCCGCGCACGTGGTCGGCCATCGGGAGCAGCTGGATGTCGGTGATCGTCACGGATCGTTCCTCACGCCGTCGGTCAAGGGGGTCGAGTGCAGGCTGCACGCCGAAACCGAAGCCCCACGGGATGGGGGGTGTCCGGAACATGAACGCCGTCCGAACGATCGGGTCCGGCACGACCCGGACGACGAGCCGCGCCTCCCACGCCGTGCCCCCGCGATCCTGAAGAATCGGTATCGCCCACGATCGAGACCGCGCGGCCGATGGGCCGCCAGAGCCGGAGGACGCCCGAATGCCCAGCTCCCGCGCGAAGCGGCGCATCCAGCGCCAGCGCAGCGAACTCAAGAACACCGCCTACGAGATCTTCATCGGCCTGCTCTCGATCCTCTCGATCGCGAACCTCGTGCTGATGTACCTCTTCCACGCGGAGGAGTCGCTGCAGCTCATCCTCTCCGTCATGAACGCGTTGTTCAGCGCGATCTTCCTCGCCGACTTCATCTACCGCATCTCGACGGCACCGTCCGCATCGGGCTACTTCTTCCGCGGATTCGGGTGGGCCGACCTGCTCGCGAGCCTGCCGTTCGCGGAGCTGAAGGTATTGCGGCTGTTCCGCGTGCTCCGCGTGATCCGGCTGCTGCGGGAGCTCGGCCTCCGCACGATCTGGGGCACGCTCATCCACGACCGGGCGAACAGCACGCTCATGACGCTCCTGCTGCTCGGCGTGCTCGTGCTGCAGTTCGGCAGCATCTCGATCCTGGCCGTCGAAGAGGATGCCGAGGGCGCCAACATCACCTCGGCGTCCGATGCGATCTGGTACACGATCGTCACGATCTCGACCGTCGGCTACGGCGACCAGTACCCCGTCACCAACCCGGGCCGCCTGATCGGCGCCCTCATCATCATCGTCGGCGTCGGCATCTTCGGCACGTTCACGGGCTACCTCGCGAACCTCTTCCTCGGGCCGCAGAAGGCGGCGGAGGCCGCCGACGCCGCACTCGAGCCGGAGACGGCACCCGCCGATGCGACCGTGGACGACGTCGCCGGAGGCGCGGTCGCGGCGCCCGTCGACACGGGCACGACGGCGGCGGGCGACGCCGATGCCGTCGTCGACGAGACCGAGCCCGTCGCCGCCCGGGAGGCGGCCGGCGCCGCGTCACCCGCCGAGCTCAGTGCGCGGCTCGAGGCGCTGATCGCCCAGTCGGAGGAGACGGCCGCCGAACTCCGCCGCCTGCTCGCGGATGCCGCGCCGGGGCGCTGAGCCGACGTTCGCTGGGCGCCGCGGCCGCCGGCGCGGGCCGAACGAGCGCCCGCTCCCGGCGAACGAGCGGGCTCAGGCGTCGAGCGCGGCGACCACGCCGTCGATCGGCACCTGGGTGCGATCGCCGGTCGCCCGGTCCCAGACCTCGACGACGCCGTCGGCGACACCGCGGCCCGCGATCACGATCGTCGGCACGCCGATGAGCTCGGCGTCGCCGAACTTCACGCCGGGCGACACCTTCGGCCGGTCGTCGTAGAGCACGTCGCGGCCGGACGCCTCGAGGTCGGCCACGATGCGGTCCGCCGCCTCGAACGCCGCCTGGTCCTTGCCGGTGGCGACGACGTGCACGTCGAACGGGGCGACCGACGGCGGCCAGATGAGGCCCTTGTCGTCGTTGTGCAGCTCGGCGATGATCGCGAGGATGCGCGTGACGCCGATGCCGTACGAGCCCATCGTCACCGTCGCGAGCTTGCCGTTCTCGTCGAGCACCTTGAGCCCGAGCGCCTCGGCGTACTTGCGGCCGAGCTGGAAGACGTGCCCGATCTCCATGCCCCGCGCGAGCTCGACCGGGCCGGAGCCGTCGGGAGCGGGGTCGCCGGCGCGCACGTCGGCGATGTCGATGACGCCGTCGGCGACGAAGTCGCGGCCCGCGACGAGCGAGAGCAC
Source organism: Agromyces chromiiresistens (assembly GCF_029167465.1). Classification (NCBI taxonomy): domain Bacteria; kingdom Bacillati; phylum Actinomycetota; class Actinomycetes; order Micrococcales; family Microbacteriaceae; genus Agromyces; species Agromyces chromiiresistens. The sequence goes on along the minus strand of NZ_JARFNL010000004.1, from coordinate 1,568,286 downwards.
GTGCTTCTCGTGCAGGTTGGCGCCGGTCACCCAGGCGGTGCCGTCGACCACGCGCGGGTCGACGAGGAAGCGGATGCCGCTCGCCGACTCCTCGCCGAGCACGGGGCCCTCGGGCGACCACGGCCCGATGTAGCCCTTGACGAGCGCGGGGTGCTTCGCGAAGTCGGACTCGGTCGCGGCCTCGACCTCGGCCGGGGCGAACGCCACCTCGGCGCGCTTCAGCTCGACCTCGCGGTCGCCGGGCATGCCCACGGCGACGAGTTCGCGTGTGCCGTCGAGGTGGGTCAACGCGAGCACGACGCACTTCAGCGTGTCGGCTGCGTGCCAGGGCCGGTCGGCGCGCGGCTCGTGGTCGTTGACGTGGTCGACGAGGCTCAGGATCGTCGGGGTGTTCGGCGAGTCGAAGATGCGCGCCTCGGGCCGGCCCTCGATCGGCAGCGGCTCGGGCGCGAGCGTCTCGAACGCCTCGACGTTCGCTGCGTAGCCGCCGGCCGAGCGCACGAAGGTGTCTTCGCCGACGGGCGTCGGGTGCAGGAACTCCTCGCTCTTCGAGCCGCCCATGGCCCCTGCGTCGGCCTTCACGATGACGTACTCGAGGCCGAGCCTGGTGAAGATGCGCTCGTACGCGTCGCGCTGCGCCTGGTACGAGGCATCCAGCCCCTCGTCGGAGACGTCGAACGAGTACGCGTCCTTCATGGTGAACTCGCGACCGCGCAGGAGCCCCGCACGGGGGCGCGCCTCGTCGCGGTACTTGTCCTGGATCTGGTAGATCGTGAGCGGAAGGTCCTTGTACGACGAGTACAGGTCTTTCACGAGCAGGGTGAAGACCTCTTCGTGCGTGGGGGCCAGCAGCAGGTCGGCCTCCTTGCGATCCTGCAGGCGGAAGAGCGCGTCGCCGTACTCCGTCCACCGGCCGGTGACCTCGTAGGGCTCGCGCGGCAGCAGCGCCGGGAAGTGCACCTCGTGGGCGCCGGCCGCCTCCATCTCTTCGCGCACGATGCGCTCGATCTTCGCCTTCACGCGCAGGCCGAGCGGCAACCACGCGAAGATGCCCGGCGCCTGGCGCCGGATGTAGCCGGCGCGGACGAGCAGTCGGTGGCTCGTGACCTCGGCGTCGGCGGGGTCTTCGCGGAGCGTGCGGAGGAAGAAGTTCGAAAGGCGTGTGGGCACCCGACGATTCTACTGAGAAGGCCGGATGCCTCGGGGCCGCGCGGCCCCGAGGCATCCCGCCGCCGCGATCGCGCGACGGAGGGAGGTCTCCGCGGCGTGCTCGCGCGTCAGGCCGGGCAGGGCCCGAGGTCGCGCCAGGCGCCCCACTCGCCGCCCGAGCCCGGCACCTCGCCGCGGGTCCACCACTTCGCCGCCCACGTGCGGCCGCCCGAGCTCGCCTGCTGGCCGGCCGTGTACACCTGGTCGGCCTGCCACGCGACCGGGCAGTCGTCGCCCGAGCCGCCGCCGCTCGAGGGGCCGCCGACGTTCACGTCGATGCAGCTGTAGAAGGCGTTCGTCGTGTCGGCGACGTTCCAGCGGGCGAGGATGGTGTGCTCGCCCGCCGGCAGCCCCGTGAGGATGTGCTGCACGGTCGCGGCCGGCTGGGCGCCGAAGTCGTTGACGCGCTTCCACAGCGCACCGTCGACGAAGTACTCCCAGCTCTCCGTGGCGTGGCGCGCGGTGAGGTGCCACTGGATGGTGACGGTGTCGTCGACGCCCTTGCGCGGCCACGGCTTCGTCGCGTCGTCGAGGATCGCGAACGCAGGGTTGCCGCCACTGCACCGGAGCGACCCTTTGGGCGCCTCGACGCTCTGCGGCTCGTATTCGACCTGACCGCAGTCGAACGAGGTCAACCCCTGCGAGCAGTAGTCCTGCCGGCTCGGCGGGTCGTCGACCCAGCCGTGGCCGCTCGCGGCGGCGGCTCCGACGAACGGGAGGACGAGCCCTCCTGCGAGGGCGATGACGAGGGCCAGGCGACGCGGATGCTTCATGACGTGCTCCTTCGATCGAGTGCCTCGGCGCGGACGCCCCGCGCCAGCGCACACGGTAGGGGTCGGGGCGGACGACCGCATTCGCAATCCTGCGTAGGCGACTGCGTAGGCACCCCTGACCTGAGGCCTCGGCCCGACGGCTCGCGCATGGCCTAATGTGCTCGCATGGGTGAGTCGAACGCACCGTTCTCCGTCGAGGTCTCCTCCGAGGCGTGGCGGGCCGAAGCCGACCGCTGGATCGCGGAGTCGCTCGCCGGGCGCGACGTCGTCGTCGTCGGGACCCGACAGCCGCGGGTGCGCCCGTGGTCGACGCAACTCGTCGTCGAGGTGGCAGGACCGTCGGGAGCCGCCCGGTACTGGTTCAAGGCGAACTGCCGCGCGCAGTCGTTCGAGCCCGCCCTCCAAGCGCGACTCGCAACGCTCCTTCCGGGCGATGTCGACGCCCCGATCGCGGCCGACCCCTCCAGGGGCTGGATGCTCACCGCCGACCGCGGAGCGACGCTCGCAGATCGGCACGACCCCGCCGCCGAGGACTGGTCGCGCGTCATCGACGAGTGGGCGCGCGTGCAGCGCTCCTTGGCCGGGCGCTCGGCCGAAGTGCTCGGCGCCGGCGTGCCCGACTGCTCCCCCGGAACCGTGCCGGCCCGCTTCGCCGAGCTGCTCGGGCTCGTGCTCGCCCTGCCCACCGGTCATCCCTCGGCGCCCGATGCGGCGACCGCGGCCTCGCTCGTGGCCGCGGCCGACCGCGTCGCGCTCGCCGCCGAGGCGCTCGACGAGGGCGGCCTGCCCGCGACCCTCCAGCACGGCGATCTGCACCCCGGCAACGTGTTCGCCTCGGACGACGCCTCTGACGGGCTGCGCCTCTTCGACTTCGGCGACGCGCAGTGGGCGCACCCGGTCGAGGCCCTGCTCGTGCCCCGCGCCGTGATGGAGTACCGCGGCATCGACCCAGAGCCCGTCGTCGCGGGATTCCGCGAGGCCTGGGCCGACGTCGCGCGGTTCGACGACGCCGAGTGGGCCCGGCTCGTCGCCGCGGCCGAGACGACGCACGCGGTGAACCGGGCGCACACGTGGTGGGGATGCCTCGCGCAGGCCACCGACGACGAGACCGCGGAGTGGGGTGAGGCGGTGCTGCGGCACCTCTCGCGGGTGCTCGGTCGGTCCGGCGACTCGTAGGCTGGGCGCATGCCCGCCCGCCGACCGCACCTGGCTCCGTCCGTCGCGCAGAGCGAGCTCGCCGCGTCCCTCGCCGACCTGCGTGCGTCGATGGCGCTGCCCGACGGCTTCGCACCCGAGGTCGTGGCCGAGGCCGAGGCATCCCGGCCCGAGGCACCTGGTCGCGACCTGCGCGACCTGCCGTTCGCGACGATCGACCCGGCGGGGTCGACCGACCTCGACCAGGCGATGCACCTCGCGCGCCGAGGCGACGGCTTCCTCGTGCACTATGCGATCGCAGACCTGCCCGGTTTCGTGCGGCCCGGCGGATCGGTCGACCGGGCTGCGCGTGAGCGCGGGCAGACGCTCTATGCTCCCGACGGTCGGGTGCCCCTGCACCCGCCGGTCATCGGCGACGACCGGGCGTCCCTCCTGCCCGGCGTCGACCGTACCGCGTACGTGTGGCGCTTCGAGCTCGCCACCGACGGCACCCTCGGGACGACGGCGGTCGAGCGAGCGCTCGTTCGCTCCCGGGCGCGCCTCGACTACTCCGGGGCGCAGGCGCTCATCGACGACGGCGACCGGGAGTCGCCGGTCGCCCTCCTCGGCGAGATCGGGCGCGCCCGCATCGAGCAGGAACGCCGCCGCGGCGGCGCGAGCCTCAACACCCCCGACGAGGAGATCGTGCGCAGCGACGGCGGCTACGACCTCGCGCGCCGCACGCCGCTGCCGGTCGAGGACTGGAACGCGCAGCTCTCTCTGCTGACCGGCATGGCCGCCGCGTCGATCATGCTGGGTGCGGGTGTCGGCATCCTGCGCACCATGCCGAGCCCCGACGACGAGCGGCTCGCCGCCTTCCGCCGGCAGACCGTCGCGCTCGGGCTTCCGTGGCCCGAGGACGAGTCGTACGGCGAGTACCTGCGTCGACTCGACCGCGCCGACCCCGTGGCGCTCGCGGTCCTGCAGGCCGCGAGCGGGCTCTTCCGCGGTGCCGGCTACGCCGCGTTCGACGGCGCACCGCCCGCGGAGACGATGCAGGCGGCGCTCGCCGCGCCGTACGCTCACGTGACGGCGCCGATCCGCCGGCTCGTGGACCGATGGGGCCTCGTCGTGTGCGAGGCGATCGTCGCCGGGCGCGAGGTGCCCGCCTGGGCGCGTGCGTCGCTCGCCGAGCTGCCTGCGATCATGGCCGCCTCCGAGCAGCGGGCGGGGCGCCTCGGCGCGGAGTCGATCGCACGGGTCGAGGCGGCGCTCCTGCGCGACCGGGTCGGCGAGCGGTTCACCGCGACCGTGCTCGAGCTCAGGGGCGACCGCGCGGTCTTCCAGCTCGAGACGCCCGCGGTGACGGCGAGCTGCCCCGCGCCGGCCGACGCCGCGCCGGGCGGCGCGATCGAGGTCGTGCTCGAGGCGGCCGACATCGGCACCGGCACGGTGCGGTTCGGCGCGGCGTGAGCACTCTCACAAGCGGCGGCGCCGAACGGGCGACGACTCACGCGCAGTGCGTGCCGAACGACGCTAGGGCGTGACGACCGTCGGTGCGCCCACCGGGGCGTCGGTGCCCATCTCGTCGGCGATGCGCTGGGCCTCGGCGATGAGCGTCTCGACGATCTCGGCCTCGGGCACGGTCTTGATGACCTCGCCCTTCACGAAGATCTGCCCCTTGCCGTTGCCGCTCGCGACGCCGAGGTCGGCCTCGCGCGCCTCGCCGGGGCCGTTCACGACGCAGCCCATGACGGCGACGCGGAGCGGCACGGTGACGTGCTTGAGGCCCTCGGTCACGTCGTTGGCGAGCGTGTACACGTCGACCTGCGCACGCCCGCACGACGGGCACGACACGATCTCGAGCTTGCGCTCGCGCAGGTTCAGCGACTGCAGGATCTGCAGCCCGACCTTGACCTCTTCGACGGGCGGCGCGGAGAGCGAGACGCGGATGGTGTCGCCGATGCCCTCGCCGAGCAGGATGCCGAACGCCGTCGCCGACTTGATCGTGCCCTGGAACGCGGGACCCGCCTCGGTGACACCGAGGTGCAGCGGCCAGTCGCCGCGCTCGGCGAGCATGCGGTACGCCTTCACCATGACGATCGGGTCGTTGTGCTTGACCGAGATCTTGAAGTCGTGGAAGTCGTGCTCCTCGAAGAGCGACGCCTCCCACACGGCCGACTCGACGAGCGCCTCGGGCGTCGCCTTGCCGTACTTCTCGAGCAGGCGAGGGTCGAGCGAGCCGGCGTTGACCCCGATGCGGAGCGACACCCCAGCAGCCTTCGCACGGGCCGCGATCTCGCCGACGCGGTCGTCGAACTTGCGGATGTTGCCCGGGTTGACGCGCACCGCGGCGCAGCCGGCGTCGATCGCGGCGAACACGTAGTTCGGCTGGAAGTGGATGTCGGCGATGACCGGGATCTGGCTCTTCTTCGCGATGATCGGCAGCGCCTCGGCGTCGTCGCGGCTCGGCACGGCGACGCGCACGATGTCGCAGCCCGACGCCGTGAGCTCGGCGATCTGCTGGAGCGTCGCGTTGATGTTCGTCGTCGGCGTCGTGGTCATCGACTGGACGCTCACCTGGGCGTTGCCGCCCACGAGCACCTTGCCCACCTTGATCTGGCGCGACTTGCGTCGGGGGGCCAGGACTTCGGGGACCTTCGGCATTCCGAGATTCACAGCAGGCACGAGGCAAGTCTAGTTGCGCTGGACAGAGTGGCGGCGCTGCGAGGGGATGCCTCAGGCACAGCCGTCGGCCTCCATCTCTGGTGCGCCGATCCACTTGACGGAACGCCCGTCGTCGGACGGGCTGACGACGACGTTCACCCGATCGGGACGGTCGGCCGGCACTTCGATCGCCTCGGCCTCGATCGAAGTCCCGACGCAGGTCCACACGTCGTCGTCGAACGATTCATCGGCCTCGGCCTCGCTCCAGGCGTCGCCGGCCTGGAGGCCGTTCGCAGCCGACAAGACGATCGGACCGACTGCGGGCCCGTCGAAGTAGACCGCGAACCGCGGCCAGACGACCCAGTCGAGATTCTCCGACTCGCGCCGCCCCTCGTCGTAGAAGCGTTCGTCCAGCACGAACGGATCCCAGTGGTGATGGACGCCGTCGGGCCGATGATTGCCGCCGTCATAGGGCTCCTCGACCGGAGGAGTGCCGAACACCTCCGTGAGGACCGCGATGGCCTCCTCGGGGCTCGACATGTACGGCAGCGTCGTGACGGTCACGTCGTCGGCGCGGAGCTCGAGCCCTTGCGGCCTGGCCACGAGACCGTCGACGGTCGTGATGGGATCCACCGTCGGCGTCGGCGTCGGGGACGGGGTCTCCACCGCGACCGGCGGGCTCGGAGATTCGGACGCGGGCACCGCACCCGTCGGGCCGGGTGTGCAACCAGCCAGCAATATCGCCGCCAGCGTCGCCCCGATCATGCTTCCCGCACGCCGCACCGACCCCATCGTTCCTCCGATCTCATCGAGAACACTCGACGTCAGTCTGGCGTCTTGGCGGGGTCCACGGGAGCACGGGGACGGCACGAAACGGCAACGCTCCTGACTTTCACCCGATCTGCGTGAGCAGCGACTCCAGGAACTCGGCCGGCCGCTCGAGATGGGGCGAATGCCCGCAGCCGTCCAGCTCGACCTCGGTGACCGCCCCGCCGCGCTCGGCGTAGCGGGCGAGCACGGCGCGGGTCTGCGACACCATCGGCTGCGGCGGTGCGAGCTCGTCGCCCGGCCAGCCCGGGATGATGCCGGCCTTGCCGAGCTGATTGAGGTCGAAGAACGAGGCGTCGCCGACGATCGCATCCTGTGCACCGTGGATCCACAGCACGGGCGGCTTCTCGGCGACGTCGACGATGGCCGAGGTGTCGAAGTGGGTCGGCGCCATCGTGTTCAGCACGCCCCGCCCGCCGGGCGCGAACCCCGGCCAGTTCGCCGAGCCCGAGGCATCCCCGGGGTAGTGGTCGACGCCGGTGGCGGTCGACAGCATCGAGGCGACCCAGATCGACTCGAGCTCGGAGGCGAAACCGGGCGCGACGTAGCTCGACCGGTACACCGTGAGCGGCGAGGTCGGCGACTCCTCGGTGCGGTCGCCCGCGGCGAGCCGGGCGACGAAATCGGGGTTCGCTCCCCCGCCGCCCGTGCCCGCCGCATCGTCGACCAGCAGCGTCCCGTCGAGCCGGGTGCCGCCGAAGCCGTACGGCGAGACCGTCGACTGCAGGGTGAGGCTCGCGACGAGCTCTGGGCGGTCGATGACGAGCTGCATGGCGACCCCGCCGCCCATGCTCCAGCCGACGAGGTGCACGGCGCCGAGGCCGAGCTCGTCGATCACCGATGCGACGTCGTCGGAGAAGTCGCGCACCCCTCGCGTGGCGTCGACCGGCAGCGTCTCGCTGTCGCCGAAGCCGCGCAGGTCGATCGCGATCGCGCGCACCGAGGCCGGCAGCGCGAGCATGACGGGCTGCCAGAACAACGACGACGAGACGTTGCCGTGGACGAGGACGACGGTCGCGGACTGCTCGCCCGGCACCGCGGGGCGCTCGAGCATCCCGGCGCGAAGGCGCGGCGTGGCCACCTGCCGGGCCAGGATGCCGGGCAGGATCGTGTCGACCACGGCTACCCCACCGCGGAGGTGTCGAGGGGCGGCTCCGTCGCGGCGACGACCTCGGCGACCGTGACGCCCGGCGCGCACTCCACGAGCACGAGCCCGTCGGCCGTGACGTCGATCACCGCGAGGTCCGTGATGATGCGGTCGACGACGCCCTTGCCGGTGAGCGGCAGCGAGCACTCGTCCACGATCTTCGGCGAGCCGTCCTTCGCGACGTGCTCCATGAGCACGATGCGTCGGCGGGCGCCGTGCACGAGGTCCATCGCGCCGCCGGGTCCTTTCACCATCTTGCCGGGGATCATCCAGTTGGCGAGATCGCCGCGCGCCGAGACCTGCATGGCGCCGAGGATGGCGGCGTCGATCTTGCCGCCGCGGATCATGCCGAAGCTCAGGGCCGAGTCGAAATACGCGGCGCCGGGGAGCACGGTGACGGTCTCCTTGCCGGCGTTGATGAGGTCGGGGTCGACCGCGTCCTCCGTCGGGTACGGCCCGACGCCGAGGATGCCGTTCTCCGACTGCAGCAGGATCGTCGTGCCCTCGGGCACGTAGTTCGGCACCAGCGTCGGCAGGCCGATGCCGAGGTTCACGTACGATCCGTCGCTGAGTTCACGGGCGGCGCGGGCCGCCATCTCGAGGCGGGTGAGTGCCATGGCTCAGGCTCCTTCCGGCATCTCGCGCGATGCCGCCTTCTCGACCGACACCGTCCGGCGTTCGATCCGCTTCTCGATCTCGGGGCCGACCACGACCACACGGTCGACGAACACGCCGGGCAGGTGCACGGCGTCAGGATCGATGTCGCCGGGCTCGACGAGCTCCTCGACCTGGGCGATGCAGATGCGCCCGGCCATCGCCGCGAGCGGCGAGAAGTTTCGCGCCGACTTGTCGAAGACGAGGTTGCCGAACCGGTCGGCCTTCAGCGCGTGCACGAGCGAGAAGTCCGTCGTGATCGCCTCCTCCATGACGAACTCGCGCGGCTCCCCCGCGACCTCGAAGGTCTGCACGGGCTTCGGCGGACTCGCGACGGCGACGGTGCCGTCGGCGTGATAGCGCCGCGGCAGGCCGCCCTCGGCGACCTGCGTGCCGACGCCGGTCTGCGTGAAGAACGCGGCGATGCCGCTGCCCCCCGCCCGCAGCTTCTCGGCGAGCGTGCCCTGCGGGGTCAGCTCGAGCTCGAGCTCGCCCGAGAGGTACTGCCGCTCGAACTCTTTGTTCTCGCCGACGTACGAGGAGGTCATCTTGGCGATGCGCTGCTTCGCGAGCAGCACGCCGAGCCCCCAATCGTCGACGCCGCAGTTGTTCGAGACGACGGAGAGCCCGTCGACCCCTGCGTCCAGCAGGGCCTGGATCAGCACCATCGGGATGCCGCAGAGCCCGAACCCGCCGACGGCGAGACTGGCTCCTGAGGGGATGTCGGCGACCGCTTCTTGGGCGGACCCGACGACTTTGTCGAGTGTCACGATGCACCTTCCTGTGTCTCCGCGGCCTGGATGCGGGTGCGGATCACATCGATCACGCTACCGGTGCCGAGGGCCGTCATGAGGATCGTGTAGTGGTTGACGTCGTCGACCTCGTGGACGACGAGCTGCGGGAGCCGTTCCGTCGCCGCAGCGACGAGCGGCTCGGCGTACAGGGGCGCGCCGTCCAGCGGGCCCCGCGGCGCCCTGAGGAAGTCGACCGGACCGGGCAGCGCGGCGAGCGCCGCGGCATACCCCGCCGACCCGTCGAGTTCGAGCGCGTCGACGGCGACCGCATCGGCATTCGCCGCGCTGCGCAGTGCCGGCGGCTCCCCTTCGAGGTCGTAGTCGACGTACGCCTCGATCGCGTCGCTCCAGTACGGACCCATCGCGGGATGGCGCCGCCAGAACGCGAGGTATGCCGCCCGGTCGGGGAACGTCATCGCCAGCCGCTCGAGCGCCGGGCCGAGCAGGAGCGCCGGCAGGTCCTCGGGCGCGACCCCCGCGGGCGCCGGGATCGGCAGTCCGCCGTCGACGAGGACGACGCCCGCGACGCGGTCGGCGTGGCGCTCGGCGAGGCGCACGGTGACGAACGCGCCCATCGAGTGCCCGACGACGAACGCGCGCGGGACGCCGAGCGCGTCGAGCACGCCCGCGAGATCGTCGGCGTGCTGCTCGAGTCCGTACGGCGCAGGCAGCCGGTTGCTGCGACCGCGACCGCGCAGGTCGGGGGCGATCACCCGGCGGTCGGGCAGGCCGTCGGCGAGCAGGTCCCATGCGCGATGGCTGGCGGTGATGCCGTGCACCGCGAGGATCGGCAGCCCCGAGGCATCCTCGTGCCACTGGCCGCCCGCGAGCGCGCCGCCCGCGACCGCGGCGGTGAAGGCGGCGCCTGTCATCGTGCGCTCCATCCGCCGTCCATCGTGTAGCTCGCCCCCGTCACCATGCCCGCGTCGGGCCCCGCGAGCCAGAGCGCGAGGCTCGCCACCTCGGCGGGCTCCACGAGCCGCTTGACGGCCGACTCGGTGAGCATGATCTTCGGCAGCACCTCCTCCTCGGTGATGCCGTGCAGCCGCGCCTGGTCGGCGATCTGCTTCTCGACGAGCGGCGTGCGCACGTAGCCGGGGTCGATGCAGTTCGACGTGACGCCGTGCGGGCCGCCCTCGAGCGCGGTGACCTTCGAGAGCCCCTCGAGCCCGTGCTTGGCGGCCACGTAGGCCGACTTGAACGGCGACGCCCGCAGGCCGTGCACGCTCGAGAGGTTGATGACCCGTCCGAAGCCCCGCTCGTACATGCCGGGCAGCGCGGCGCGGATGAGCAGGAACGGCGACTCGAGCATGAGCCGGAGGATGAACGAGAACCGCTCGGGCTCGAACTCCTCGATCGGGCGGACGTGCTGGATGCCCGCGTTGTTGACGAGGATGTCGGCTTCGAGCGAGAGGCCGGCGAGCGCCGCGGTGTCGGCGAGGTCGACCGCCCACGACTCGCCGCCGAGCTCGTCCGCGAGCGCGGCGGCGGCGTCGGCGTCGAGGTCGGCGATCACGACGTGCGCACCCGCGCTCGCGAACGCACGCACGCAGGCGGCGCCGATGCCGCTCGCTCCCCCGGTGACGACGGCGCGTCGCCCAGTGAGATCGGTCACGTTTCCTCCTTGTCGGCCGCGCTCCCGCGCGGCGTCGTGGGTCTGGTGGGATGTCTCGTGCTCACGCATCGGTCGCCTCCTCCGCCTCGAGCGGATGCCGGACGCGGCCCGACCGGATGCGCTGCGGCAGGCCCGCGATGCCGCCCGGCAGGAACAGCACGACGAGGACGAACAACGTGCCGAGGATGAACAGCGGCTCGCTGAGCGGCACCCGCAGCACGGCGGGCAGGCCGGCGACGGCGTCGGAACCGGCGAGCGCGGTGAGCCGCTGGTCGAGGAGCGTGTAGACGATGCCGCCCACGATCGCGCCCCAGCGGTACCCGACTCCGCCGAGCACGACGATGACGAGCAGCGTGAGCGTGAAGTCGGCGGTCGCGATGCGCGGCGACGCGCCCGACTGCAGCAGCAGGTAGGCCATGCCGACGACGACGGCGAGCACCGAGGCCACGACGAACACGAGGAGCTTCACGGTGTAGGGGCGGAGGCCCAGCACGCGCACGCGCAGTTCGTTCTCGCGCGTCGCAGCGGCGACGTGCCCGGCGCGACTCCGCTCGACCCACAGCACGACGAGGTACACGACGACGAGCACCGCGAGCGCGAGCCAGTAGAGGTTGCGGGTGTTCACCACGCCGACGAGCGCGCTGGGCACGTGCTCGATGTCGAGCGACAGCCCTTCGTCGCCGCCCGTCGCCCCGCCGGGGTTGCGGCGGATGAGCACCGAGCCGGCCTGGGCGAACGCGAGGGTCACCATCGCGAACGAGATGCCGGTGACCCGCAGGGCGAGCGCGCCGACGGTCATCGCGAGGACGAGCCCGCCGACGAGCGTCACGAGGATCGACACGACGAAGATGAGGTCGCCGGGCCACTCGGGCGGTGCGAACGCCTCGAGCGTCATGCCGAGGCCGTACGCGCCCGCGGCGAAGAAGAGCGCGTGCCCGAACGACAACAGGCCGGCGAGGCCGAACATCATGCGGTAGCCGAGGGCGAGTGCGGCGATGAGCATCGCGTAGGCGAGGAGCTGCAGGGTGCCCGGGGTGTAGGTGGGGCCGGGCAGGACGCCCGGGACGTCGATCGCGAGCAGCGGCAGCACGGCGAGCCCCACGACGGCGAGCACGCCGCCGATCACCGGCAGGAGGGCCGTGTTCTGCCAACGGGTCCGTCTCGACATCATGCGACCTTCCCCATGAGCCCACGCGGGCGGATGAGCAGCACCACGGCGAGCGCGACGACGACGACGAGGTCGCCGGTGCCGCCGAGGTAGAAGTTGGCGAACTGCTGCAGCACGGCGACGAGCACCGAGGCGACGGCCGCGCCCGTGAGCGATCCGAGCCCGCCGATGACCGTCACGATGAACGCGAAGATGAGCAGCACGCTGCCGAGGTGGGCCGACACGTAGCCGTAGTAGACCGAGGCGAGCACCCCGCCGAGCCCGGCTGCGGCGCCCCCGATCGCGAAGACGAGCGTGAACGACCGCCGCACATCGATGCCGAGCGCCGACACCATCTGCCGGTTCTCCACGCCGGCCCGGATGATGAGGCCGTAGCGGGTGCGGTGCAGGAAGAGCACGATGCCGCCGAGCACGACCAGGGCGCACGCGATGAGCAGGAACCGGTCGTTCGGGATCCTCGCGCCGAGGATCTCGGTCGTCTCCGTGAGCCATTCGGGCTTCGCGGTGTAGATCGGGTCGGTGCCCCAGATGCCCTCGAAGAGGGCGACGGCGGCGAGCGAGAGCCCGACGGTGACGAGCGCCTGCTCGATGTGCCGCTCGTAGAGCCGCCGGATCAGGAAGTACTCGGTGAGGGCCGCGACGAGCGCGCCGACGGCCATGCCGACCAGCGCAGAGACGGCGAGTCCCCACCATGTTCCGTCGGAGACCCTCCGCCCGGCCTCCCAGCCGAGGAACGCGGAGATCGTGAGGAACGCGCCGTGCGCGAAGTTCAGGACGCCCATGAGCCCGTAGATGAGCGAGAGCCCGCTCGCGACGAGGAAGTACAGGGCCCCGAGTCCGAGGCCGGTGATGACGAGGAGGACGACGGTGCTCATCAGGCGGCCTCGCTCGCGTCGTGCACCCCGAGGTGGCGCTGCACGAGCGCCTCGTCGTCGAGGAACTCGTGCGCCGTGCCCGTGAACACGACCGTGCCGCCCGAGAGCACGACGACGCGCTCGGCGAGCCGGCGGATCACGTGGAGGTTCTGCTCGACGAGGAGGATCGGCACCGTCTCGGCCGCCGTCGCGAGCGCCGCGGCGACCTCGTCGACGATGCGCGGCGCGAGCCCTTTCGTGGGCTCGTCGACGAGCAGCAGCCGGTTGTCGTTCACGAGGGCCCGGGCGAGCGAGACCATCTGCTGCTGCCCGCCCGAGAGGGTGCCCGCGCGCTGCGCGCGGCGCTCGACGAGGTCGGGGAAGAGCCGCTCGACCAGTTCGCGCCGCGGTGCCGCGTCGCGCTCGGCGAGCCGGAGGTTCTCGGCCACCGTGAGGCCGCCGAACACCTCGCGGTCCTCGGGCACGTAGCCCACGCCGCGCTGCACGATGCGATGGGTCGGAAGGCCGTCGATGCGCTCCCCCGCGAGTCGGACCTCGCCCGAACGCTCGATGAGGCCGAGCACCGACTTCACGGTCGACGTCTTGCCGACACCGTTGCGCCCGAGGAGGGCGGTGACCCCGGTCGCGGGCACCTCGAACGTGACGTCCTCGATGACCTGCTGCCCGGCGATGCGCCCGGTGAGGCCGCGGACGTCGAGGATCGACTCGGTCACATCGCCTCCCCGAGGTAGGCGGACTGCACGGTGGGGTTCGCCATGACGGCCTCCGGGGTGTCGACGGCGAGCAGTTCGCCGTGGTGCATGACCGCGACGCGGTCGACGAGGCCGAGCACGACCTCCATGTGGTGCTCGACCATGAGCACGGTGCGCCCGCCGCGGTGCAGCCGGCGGATGACCTCGGTGATCGCGGGGACGTCTCCGGAGGCGACGCCGGCCATCGGCTCGTCGAGCAGGATCGCCTTCGGGTCCTGCGCGAGGAGCATCGCGATCTCGACCTTGCGCTTCTCGCCGTGGGCGAGACCCGACGCCTCGGCGTCGGCGCGGTGCGCGAGGCCGACCTCCTCGAGGCAGTCGAGGGCGCGCGTCGTCGCCTCGTCGCCTGCGCGCGGGATGCGCACGAGACTCGTGGCGCCGCCGAGGCGGGCCTGCGCGGCGAGCCGCACGTTCTCGAGCACGCTGAGCTCGGGGAAGAGGCTCGAGGTCTGGAAGGTGCGGCCGAGCCCGGCCGTGGCTCGTCGGTGGACGGGCTCGCGGGTGACGTCGACGCCGTCCAGGACCACCCGCCCGGCGGTGGGGCGGACGACGCCCGAGACGACGTTGAAGAGCGTCGTCTTGCCGGCGCCGTTCGGCCCGATCACCCCGAGCATCTGGCCCGCGGGCACCTCGAGCGAGACCCCCTCGAGGATGCGGGCCCCGCCGATGCGGAGCCCGATCCCCTCGAGTGCGAGCATCGCGTGGTCGCTCGTCATGCGGTCACTCGCCGGCGACGGGCGGGGCGACCGTCTCGGCGTCGACGGTGTCGACGAGCTCGGGCACCCAGGCGTCGCCGTCCTGCACGAGCTTCGCCTGGTACATCGGCTGGATCATCGCGTGGTCCTCCTCGCGGACGGTGATCTCGCCCTTGACCGAGTCGAACGTCCAGCCCTCGAGCGCGTCGACCATGCCGTCGACGCTGTCGCCGCCCTCGCGGACCGCCTGCACGAGCATCTGCGCGGCGACGAAGCCGTCGGGCGAGAACAGGTCGGGCGTCGCACCGGCCTCGTCGAGGTGCTCGATCATGGCGGTCTCGACGTCGGTGCCCGACGCGCCGGCGAAGTAGTGGTTGAGGAACGAGATGTCGCTCGAGGCATCCCCGTAGGCGCCGTAGGTCGCGACGTCGCCGAGGCCGGTCACGACGGGCGCGGCGTCGAAGACGCCCTGCTGGGCGAGTGCCGTCCACATCGCGCCCGACGAGGCGCCGGCCCACGCGACGAAGACGAGGTCGGGCGAGGCGGCGACGAGCTGCTGGGCGAAGGGCGTGAACTCGGTGGCGTCCTCGGCGACGAGCACGCCCTCGACCGTCGCGCCCTGGCCGCCGAGCACCGCCTGCACCCCTGCGAGGTTGCCCTGGCCGAACGCGTTGTCCTGCGCGAACACGACGACCTTCTTGCCGGCCGGGTCGCCGATGAAGGTGCCGGCCGTCGCGACGTCCTGGTAGGTCTGCCGGCCGGAGCGGAAGGTGTAGTCGTTGACACCCGTGATCGCGTCGGCCGCGGCGGGGCCCGAGATGTAGAGGATCTTGTTCTGCTCGGCCTGCTCGGCGAGCGCGGTCGCGATGCCCGAGACGACGGTGCCTGCGATGATCTGCGTGCCCTGGCCGATGACGTCCTTCGCGAGCGAGACGGCCGTGTCGGGGTTGCCCTGGTCGTCGAGCCACTCGATGTCGAGCTCGCGCCCGTCGACGGCGCCCGTGCCGTCGGTGGCGTAGTCGAGGCCGGCCTCGAAGCCCGCGGTGTAGGCCTCGCCGTAGGCGGCGAGCGGACCCGACTGGCTCGTGATCATCGCGACCTTCACGGGAGCCGCGTCGCCCGACGCATCGCCTCCGCCCGCGGTGGCGGTCGGTGCGCAACCGACCAGGGCGATGGATGCGGCGGCGATGACGGCCGTCGCGAGATACCTCTTCGTAACCCGCATGGTGTGTGTGCCTCTCAACGGTGAACGGCTGTGGTGACGGGCCCGCGACAGGTGCGGCGCCCGGATTGCGCTCCCCAGTATTCGATGCGCACGCCTGCAGCGTCGATGCCGAGAATCGCAGCCTCGATGTGCAGTTCTGCACATCGCCCGAGCGGCGGCGGCCCCGCCAGGGGAACCTAGACTGGAAGCACACCCCACCTGCTGACGAAGGAGTCACCCACCATGAGCACGCCCGACGTCGTCATCATCGCCGGCGCCCGAACCCCGTTCGCCCGCATCAACGGCAACCTCGCCTCGCAGTCCGCCGTCGAGCTCGGAACCGTCGCGATCCGCGGCGCGCTCGAGCGGGCCGGCGTCTCCCCCGACGACGTCGACGCCGTCATCATGGGCCAGGTGCTGCAGGCCGGTGCGGGCCAGAACCCCGCCAAGCAGTCGGCCGTCGCTGCGGGCATCCCCTGGCGCGTGCCAGCCACGACCGTCAACAAGGTCTGCCTCTCGGGGCTCGTGGCCATCACCGATGCGGCGCGCCTCATCCGGCTCGGCGAGGCCGACGTCGTCGTGGCCGGCGGCCAGGAGTCCATGACGAACGCGCCGCACCTGCTGCCCGGCTCCCGGGCCGGCAAGACCTACGGCGACTGGACGATGGTCGACCACGCCGCGCACGACGGCCTCACCGACGCGTTCGACCACGAGTCGATGGGCGCCTCGACCGAGCGGGTCAACACGCGCTACGGCATCGAGCGTCCCGAGCAGGACGAGATCGCCGCCGCCTCGCACGCACGCGCCGGCGCCGCGCAGGCCTCTGGCGTCTTCGCCGACGAGATCGTCGCGGTCGAGATCCCGCAGCGCAAGGGCGACCCCGTGGTCGTCGCCGAAGACCAGGGCGTTCGCCCCGACTCGACCGTCGAGGTGCTCGCGAAGCTGCGTCCGGCGTTCGCCGCCGAGGGCACCATCACTGCGGGCAACTCCTCGCCGCTCTCCGACGGGGCCGCGGCGGTCGTCGTCGCGAGCCGCCAGTGGGCCGAGTCGCGGGGCCTCCCGTGGCTCGCGCTCGTGGGTTCGGCCGGCCAGGTCGCGGGGCCCGACAACTCGCTGCACTCGCAGCCGTCGAACGCGATCGCCGCCGCGCTCGAGAAGGGCGGGGTCGCGGCGAGCGACCTCGACCTCGTCGAGATCAACGAGGCCTTCGCCGCCGTGTCGCTGCAGTCGGCGCGCGACCTCGACCTCGACCTCGAACGGGTGAACGTGCACGGCGGCGCGATCGCCCTCGGACACCCGATCGGCGCCTCGGGCGCGCGACTCGCGCTGCACGCGGCGCTCGAGCTCTCCCGCCGCGGCGGCGGCAACGCCGCGGTCGCCCTCTGCGGCGGCGGCGGGCAGGGCGAGGCGCTCCTGCTCAGCCGCTGACACGATCGTGATGGGTGCCTCGGCCCCGCGCCGAGGCATCCATCACGACACCGTTTCAAGGGATCGTCCAGCGCTGAGGACGATCCCGGCCGAATCGTCCTGACGAGCCTGCGAAATCCTGAAACGATAGGCGCATGACGACGCCAGCGCACCCCCCGCTCGACCACCGCCTGCGCCGCATGGTCGGGCGCGACCCGTCGGAGCCGCATCGCGCCGCGACCCCGCTCGAGCTGCTCTTCGACCTCACCTTCGTCGTCGCGTTCAGCCAGGCCGGCACCCAGGCCGCGCACCTGCTCGAGCTCGGGCACTTCTCCTCGGCGATCATCGCGTTCTCGCTCGCGGTCTTCGCGATCTGCTGGGCGTGGATCAACTACACATGGCTCGCGAGCGCGTACGACAACGACGACGCCTACGTGCGAGTCGCCACCATGGTGCAGATGGTCGGCGTGCTCGTGATGGCGCTCGGCATGCCCGAGTTCTTCCACTCGATCGAGGGCGGAGAGCACGTCGACAACGGCGTCATCATCGCGGGGTACGTCATCATGCGCCTCGCGACGATCGCCCTGTGGCTGCGCATCGCCCGGCACGACCCGTCCTCCAGGCGCACGGCGCTGCGCTACGCGGGCTATCTCGCGATCGTACAGGCGGCGTGGATCGTGCTCATCGTCGTGAACCTGCCCTTCGCGCTCACGCTGTGGATCTGGCTGCTGCTCGGCATCTGCGAGATGGCGATCCCGCCGCTCGCCGAGCGCGGCGGCGGCTCGACGCCGTGGCATCCGCACCACATCGCCGAGCGCTACGGACTGCTCGTCATCATCACGCTCGGCGAGGTCGTGCTCGGCACGATCCTCGCGATCTCTGCGGCCGTCGAGGCGGAGGGATGGTCGCTCGACGCGGGCCTCGTCGCGTTCGGCGGCACCCTGCTCGCGTTCGGCCTGTGGTGGACCTACTTCACGATGCCCTCCGGCAAGCTGCTCGCCCGGTTCCGTCGCCGCTCGTACGTGTGGGGCTACGGGCACATGATCGTGTTCGGGGCGCTCGCGGCGACGGGCGCGGGACTGCACGTCGCGGCGAACGAGATCGCCGGCCATGCGCCGATCGACGACGTCGCGGCACTCGGCACCGTCGTCGTGCCGGTCGCGATCTTCCTCACGGCGCTGTTCACGCTCTACAGCTTCCTGATGGGTCGGTTCGACCCCTTCCACATCGGGCTCTTCCTGGGCAGCATCGTCGTGCTCGCACTCGCGCTCGTCGCCGTCGCGGCCGGCGCGAGCCTGCCCGTCGGCATCGTCATCGCCGCGTGCGCGCCGATCGTCGTCGTGGTCGGCTACGAGACCGTCGGCCACCGCCACCAGCGCGCGGCGCTCGAGGAGATCCTGCGCTGAGGCCGCACGGCGACGCGGATGCCGCGGCACTCGGCCGCGGCATCCGCGTCGTCCTTCGGCGTCAGGCGTTCGGCCGGTTCGCGCGCAGCACCTCGAGGCGTGCGCGGTACTCGGTCTCGTCGATGTCGCCCTGCGCGAATCGCTCGGCCAAGGTCTGCTCGGCCGTGCGGGCGCCGCGCGCCCACGGCGGCCCGTAGCCCGACGCCTGGGCCTCGGCCCAGTAGCGGCGGCGATTGCGGCTCACGAGGAAGACGATGAGCCCGATGACGAGGATCCAGAAGATCGGGATGAGGAAGAAGACCCACCCGAACCCGGCGGCCCAGGGGCCGGCGTGGGTGACCGCGGTGGCGGCGAGGGTCGTGAACATGAGGTGCTCCCGGTTGATTCGTGCGGTCGCGTCTCGACCGTCGATTCGAGTCTCGCGACCACGGGGCCGCGGCGAATCCGCCAGGCGGAGGCACTTCGACTGCTCCCCCGGGAGCATCCGCGCCGCCGCGGGGTACGACCCGCCGCCGCCGGGCCCGGAGCGGCCCGGCTACTCCTGCCAGCCGGGCGCGACGAGGCCCGATTCGTACGCGACGACCACGAGCTGCACCCGGTCGCGAGCGTGCAGCTTCTGCATGATGCGCGACACGTGGGTCTTCGCGGTCAGCGGGCTCAGCACGAGCCGCTCGGCGATCTCGTCGTTCGTGAGCCCCTGGCCGACGAGGCGCAGCACCTCGCGCTCGCGCTCGGTGAGCACCGAGAGGGATGCCTCGTCGGCATCGCGCAGGCCGGTCGCGAAGCGCGCGAGGAGCCGCTTGGTCACGCCCGGCGAGAGCAGCGCCTCCCCGCTTGCGACCACCCGAACCGCACGGATGAGGTCGACCGGCTCGGTGTCCTTCACGAGGAAGCCGCTCGCCCCCGCTCGTACGGCCCGCGCGACGTACTCGTCGAGCTCGAACGTCGTCACGATCACGACGTGCACTCCTGCGAGGGCGGGGTCCGCGGCGATCTGCTCGGTGGCCCACAGCCCGTCGCCGCCCGGCATCCTGATGTCCATGAGCACGACGTCGACGGGTTCGCGGCGCACGAGGCCGAGGAGCTCCTCGCCGGTCGACGCCTCGCCGACGACGTCGAGGTCGGGCTCCGCGTCGAGCAGCGCGCGGAAGCCGGCGCGCACGAGCACCTGGTCGTCGGCGAGTGCGACGCGGATCGTCATGCGGTGCCTCCCCAGGGCAGTTCGGCACGCACCCGCGTGCCGCCGAGCGTGCCGCGACCGAGTTCGACGGTGCCGCCGAGGAGTGCGGCGCGTTCGCGCATGCCGAGGATGCCGCGGCCTTCGCCGGCCTCGTCCGCGGCGGCGTCGAGTCCGCTCCCGTCGTCGTCGACCGTCACGACGAGCAGGTCGTCCGCCCGCTCGAGCACGACGTCCGCGTGGCGTGCGCCCGCGTGCCGCACGACGTTCGTGAGCGCCTCCTGCACGATGCGGTAGGCGGCGAACTGCACGGCCCGCCCCGGCGGCGCGTCGAGCCGGTCGTCGAGCGCGACCGAGAATCCGGGCGACGCGAGCCCGCGCACGAGGCGCGGGAGCTCGGCCAGCTCGGCCTGAGGCACGAGGGGCGCCCCGCCGTCGCCGTCGCGGATGACGCCGAGCACGCTCCGCACCTCGTCGAGCGCGGTCTTCGACGTCTCCTTGATGTTCGCGAGCGCGGTGCGAGCCTGCTCGGCATCGCGGTCCATGAGGTGCAGTCCCACGCTCGCCTGCACGTTGATCTGCGAGAGGGCGTGCCCGATCACGTCGTGCAGCTCGCGGGCGATGCGCACCCGTTCCCGCTCCTCGGCGGTGCGCCGGCGGTTCGCCGCCTCGGCGCGCATCGCGGCGAAGCGTGCCCGGCGGGCCCGGGCGAACCAGCCGATGCCGAAGCACGCCGCGAGCGCGAGCGTCGTGATCGCGATCCGTGCCGGATGCCACGACACGCCGAGCACGGGGCCGAGTGCGATCGCCGCGGCCCAGCCCGTGACGACCGAGGCCGCGGCCCAGACGACGGCGCCGCGCGCGACGCCGAGCACGATGGCGAACGCGAGGGCCGCGTAGGGCGGCCCTGCATCGGGGGTCAGCAGCACGTCGGCGAGCGCCGCGAGCGTCACGACGGCGACCGTCGGACCCGGGAACCGCCGCGAGGCGAGCAGGGCGAACGGCCCGATGACGGCGAGGGCGATCTGCAGCGCGGCCGTGCCCGCGTCGAGCCGGAGCCAGAACGCGATGCCGATCGCCGCGGGCAGCTGCACGAGCAGGCTGACGACGACGGGTGCCCAGAGCACGAACCCGGCCGGCGGCCGGCGCTCGCCGCCCGCCCACGGCGGCCCGCCCGCCCACGGCGGACGGCCGTTCCAGGTCTCGACGGGGCTGTGTGGATCGGGCACGGCCCGATCGTATCGCCGGCCCGGCCGGGCGGCGTCTGCCCGGCGGCGGCTCATCGGGTACTCCCGCGGGAGTACGCGCCGGCCCGCTCGACGCGCGCGGGCATCAGAAGAGCGAGACCGGCTTCACGATGTCGGCGTAGATGAGCAGCGCGCTCATCGCGCCGAACACGACGACGACCGCGAGTGTCACGGGCATGAGCTTGGCGAGGTCGACGGGCCCGGGATCCGGTCGGTGGAACAGCTTCGCGAAGCCCCGCCTGATGCCCTCCCAGAGCGCCCCGGCGATGTGCCCGCCGTCGAGCGGGAGCAGCGGGATCATGTTGAACACGAAGAGCATGACGTTCAGCGCGGCGAGGATGCCGACCATCCAGGCCGCCTTGTCGACGACGGCGACGTCGTCGAGCGCGGCGACCTCGCCGGCGACTCGGCCGACGCCGACGACCGACATCGGCCCGTTCGGGTCGCGCTCCTCGGGGCCGAACGCCGCCTGTGCGACGTCGACCATGCGCTGCGGCAGGTTGAAGATGACTCCGGCGACGGCGTTCATCTGGTCGCCGACGGCCGGCAGCACGGCCGTGATCGGCTGCTGCACCGTCTCGGATGCCGCGCCGATGCCGACGAACCCGACGTCGACCGTGACCGGCTCGCCCGAGGCGTCCTTCACGACCTGGCCGTTCTCGCCGATCGCGTACTGGGTGCTGAGCATGGGCGTGACGGTGAGCGCGACATCGGCGCCGTCGCGCTCGACGACGAGCGCGACCGTGTCGCCGGGGTGCTCGCGGATGATCGCGGTCGACTCCGACCACGAGTCGATCGGCTCGCCGGCGACGGAGACGATGCGGTCGCCGGGCTCGATGCCGGCAGCGGCGCCCGGCGCCTTCGGATCACCGGGCTCGCACGTCTGGCGCTCGCTCGTCGCGGGCAGTGCGCACTCCGAGACGGTGCCGACCGTCGTCGAGGCCTGCGTCACGCCGAAGCCCATGAGCAGCACGCCGAACAGCACGGTCGCGAGCACGAGGTTCATGAACGGGCCGCCGAACATCACGACGATGCGCTTCCACACCGGGAGCCGGTAGAACGCCCGATCCTCGTCGCCCGGCGTGATCGACTCCGCGCTCGAGTCGCGCGCGTCCTGCACGAGCCCCCGGAAGAAGCCCGTCGAGTCGGCCTTCACCTCGCCCTTCCTGCCGGGCGGGAACATGCCGATCATCGAGATGTAGCCGCCGAGCGGGATGGCCTTCACGCCGTACTCGGTCTCGCCCTTGCGTCGGGACCACACCGTCGGCCCGAAGCCGATCATGTACTGGGTCACCTTGACCCCGAAGAGCTTCGCGGGCACCAGGTGCCCGATCTCGTGCAGGCCGATCGACACGGCGAGGCCGACGACGATGATGGCGACGCCGATGACGAACGCGAGCACGGAATCCACGGTCGACAGCGTACTGCGGGCGGCTCGGAGCGCGCTGGGCGAGCGCTATCGATCCGCTGAGCGGGCGATCCGCGCGTCGGCGGCGCGCCGGGCCGCCGACTCGGCGGCCGCGAGCGACGCCAGGGTCACCGGGCCGGACGCCTCGTGGTGCTCGACCACGTCGCGCACGGTGTCGACGATGTCGAGGAAGCCGATGCGGCCCGCGTGGAACGCCGCGACCGCCTGCTCGTTCGCCGCGTTGAAGACGGCCGGATACTCGCCGCCGGCGCGACCGACCTGCTTGGCCAGTCGGATCGCGGGGAACGCCTCCTCGTCGAGGGGCTCGAACGTCCAGGCCTGCGCCTGCGTCCAGTCGATCGGGCGGCCCGCGGCGGCGACGCGGTTCGGCCAGTCGAGGCCGAGCGAGATCGGGAGGCGCATGTCGGGCGGCGAGGCCTGCGCGATCGTCGAGCCGTCGACGAACTCGACCATCGAGTGGATCATCGACTGCGGGTGCACCACGACGTCGATGCGGTCGTAGTCGACGTCGAACAGCAGGTGCGCCTCGATGACCTCGAGGCCCTTGTTCACGAGGGTCGCCGAGTTCGTCGTGATCACGAGGCCCATGTCCCAGGTGGGGTGCGCGAGCGCCTGCGCCGGCGTGACGCCGGCGAGGTCCTCGCGGCGGCGGCCGCGGAACGGGCCGCCCGACGCCGTGAGCACGAGCCGGCGCACCTCGTCGTCGGTGCCCGAGCGCAGCGCCTGCGCGATCGCCGAGTGCTCGGAGTCGACCGGAACGATCTGCCCCGGCTTCGCGAGCCGGGTGACGAGGTCGCCGCCGACGATGAGCGACTCCTTGTTGGCGAGGGCGAGTGTGGCGCCGCGTTCGAGCGCGGCGAGGGTCGGTCCGAGGCCGACGGACCCGGTGATGCCGTTGAGCACGACGTCGGCGTCGACGTCGCGCACGAGCTGCACGGCCTCGTCGATGCCGACGGCGGTGTGCTCGACCCCGAACTCCGCGGCCTGTTCGGCGAGGAGCGCCCGGTTCGAGCCGACGCCGAGGCCGACGAGTTCGAACCGGCGCGGGTTCGCCCTGATGACGTCGAGGGCTTGGACGCCGATGGAACCCGAGGACCCGAGGATGATGACGCTGCGCACGAGCACAGCCTACGGCGCGCCGGCCTCGCGGGACCTGCGCCGTCGACGACGGTGACCGACGGCCGGCCGTCACACGAGTACGGCGACCGACGCGACCACCGGCTCGGGGACGGGCAGGTCGTGGAATCGGACGCCGCGCCAGCCCGGCCCGAACTCGGGCACCGTGCGCTCGATGCGACCGATTCCGCCGTCATCGCCCGGCATCGTGACCGCGAGCGTCGAGGGCTCGATGAAGCCGGTGTGCCCCATCGCGCGCAGCAGCGCCGACTTGCGCGCCCAGATGAGCGCCCGCGCCCGCGGCCGCTCGGCCGGGTCGAGCGCCGCGAGCGCGGCGCGCTCGCTCGCATGGAGGGCGGCCTCGTCGACCGATTCGCGCACGCTGTCGCCCGCGGGCTCGATGCCGACGCCGACCCTGCGACTCGTGGCGGCCGCGGCGACGACGACCTCGCCGGCCACGCCCACGTCGACGAACCACGGCGCCCCGGTCGGCGTCGTCGGGTACCCGACCGAGGGCCGACCGTGCCGGTTGCCGCAGACCTCGCACGCGTGCACGAGCTCGACGTCCTCGGACGGCACGCCCGATCCGTGCGCCACCAGCCGGCGCAGCACCGCATCGGCGGCCGGCCCGCGGCGGCCCCGTGTGGCCACCAGCACGCGCGTGTCGCCGCCCGCGAGCTCGATGAGCTCGTCGTCGCCGATCGCTTCCATGCCCCGATTCTCCCGCATGTCCGGCTTTCCGCACCGCCGGGGCAATATGCCGCCGGTCGCATATCGCGGCTCGTATGGTCGGATGGTGAGTGCTCCGTCGATCAAGCAGGTGCGACAGGGTCCGGTCTACCGCATCTTCCGAGGCATCCTGAAACCGCTCGTGCGGCTCGTGTACCGCCCGAAGATCACGGGCGCCGAGCACGTGCCCGCCACCGGACCGGTGATCCTGGCCTCGAACCATCTGTCGTTCGTCGACAGCATCGTGATCCCGCTCGCATCGCCGCGACCCGTGCAGTTCCTCGCGAAGTCGACGTACTTCACCGGCACCGGGTTCTCGGGCTGGCTCTCGCGCACCTTCTTCGGCGCGATCGGCGCAGTGCCGGTCGAGCGCGGCGCCGGATCGCAGGCGCAGGAGGCGCTCGACGCGGGCCGCGGCATCCTCGAGGGCGGCAACGCCTTCGCCCTCTACCCCGAGGGCACGCGATCGCTCGACGGCCGCCTGTACCGCGGCCGCACGGGCGTCGCGTGGCTCGCGCTCATGACAGGCGCCACGGTGGTGCCCGTCGGGCTCATCGGCACGCAGGAGATCCAGCCGGTCGGCGCCAAGTTCCCCCGGGTGCGCCCCGTCACCGTGCGGTTCGGCGAACCCATCGACGTCTCCCGCCACGGCGCCGCCACGAGCGGGCGCGCCCGACGCGCGGCGACCGACGAGATCATGGCCGCGATCCACGCGCTCAGCGGCCAGGAGCTCGCGGGCGTCTACAACGAGGCCCCGCCGCAGGGCGCGTTGGCGAAGCTCGCCGACAAGGTCGTGCCGCGCGAGCGGATCTGACGCGATTCCCAGCCCGGCCGCGCACGCACCCGGTATCGTCGCTCCGGTGACCTCCGCGAAGCCCGTCGCCCGTGCCCGCACCGCCGCGCGCACGCGCATCGTGCGCGCCGCCGGGCTCGCGGCCGCGGCCCTATTCGCCGTGGTCGGGCTCGCGGCGTGCGCCCCGCCCGACGGTCGGGACGCGACGTGGGAGGGCGGCGCGGCGAACCGTGCGACGCCGACACCCGAGTTCGCGATCCCCGACGCGACGACCGGGTTCGACCCCGGCTTCATCGTCAGCGACGACGCGTTCTACGACAGCGCAGCGATGTCGGCGGGTGAGATCCAGGCCTTCCTCGAGGGCATCGACTGCCGCCCCGACGGCGATGTGCCGTGCCTCGCCGACTACCGGCAGACGACCACGACGCAGCCCGCCGTGGGCGGCGAGCACTGCGCCGCCTACGAGGGCGAGTATCGCGAGCGCGCGTCGGCGATCATCGCGAAGGCCGCGCGGGCGTGCGGCATCAGCCCGCGCACACTGCTCGTGCTGCTGCAGAAGGAGCAGTCGCTGCTCACCCGTCCGAGCGCCGACGGGTACCTGCGGGCGACCGGGTACGGCTGTCCCGACACCGCGGACTGCGACCAGGAGTACTTCGGGTTCTTCAACCAGGTGTACAACGCGGCGTGGCAGTTCCGGCAGTACACCGAGGAGCCGAAGCGCCAGTACCGCATCGGCAACGTCCGCGTCGCGTTCAATCCCGACGCGGCCTGCGGTGCGGCGAAGGTCGCGATCCGCAACCAGGCGACCGCCAACCTCTACAACTACACGCCCTACCAGCCGAGCGACACGACCCTCGCCGATCCCGAGGCGGGCGATGACTGCTCGGCGTTCGGCAACCTCAACTTCTGGCGTCTCTGGCACCGCTGGTTCGGCGACCCCGAGGCCGAGCGCTATCCCGGCTTCCTGCCGGAGTGCACGCGACTGGTCGGCGGTCACACGTGCCCGCCCGGTCCCACGCTGCCCGCGCGACCCGCCTCCGACGGCCCCGGCGCCTGACCGCGCCGGCCTCGGGCGCGCCGCGGGTCGCGCGCGGGGGCGCCGCGGGGGGGCGCCCGGCCACCGCACGGCCGCGGCTCAGCCTGCGACGACGACGGTCGGCTCGTGCCGTACCGGGAACGCGACCGAGGCGGCGATGAAGCACTTCTCGGATGCCTCGGCGTGCAGCTCGAGCGCGAGCTCGCGCATCGAGGCATCCGCCACCACGACCCGTGGCCGCAGGACGACCTCGGTGAACCGGCCGCCACCGCGGCCGTCCTCCTGCATGATCCCAGCCGCGACGTCGGCATAGCCGCGCACGACGACGCCGTGGTTGGTCGCGACGTGCAGGTACGAGAGCATGTGGCACTGGCTGAGCGCCGCGATGAGGAGATCCTCGGGGTTCCAGCGTTCGGCATCGCCGTGGAACACCCGATCGCTCGACCCCGCGATCTCGTGCTCCTTGCCCGCGACCCGGACCACGTGGCGCCTGCTGTACGCGCGGTACCCGCTGGTGCCCGTGCCGCGGTCGCCCTGCCACTCGACCTCGACCTCGTACTCGTGCCGCCCGAGCATGCCGTCTCCTCCCGACTCCTCCTCCGATTCTGCCGCCTCCACCGGCGGTCCCGACCGCTCCCGGCCTCGAAGCGCGGGGGCCTGCGGCGATATGGTGGAGGCACCATGACTGACTCCCAGATGCCCGCCCAGACCGCAGCCGCGCCGGTGTACACCGTGCCGCAGGAGCGCAAGATCGTCACCGCCGTTCCCGGCCCCAAGTCGCAGGAGCTGCAGGCCCGTCGCGCGAACGTCGTCTCGGCCGGCGTGTCGAGCGCACTGCCCGTCTTCATCGAGCGTGCGAACGGCGCGATCCTCGTCGACGTCGACGGCAACCGGTTCCTCGACTTCGGCGCCGGCATCGGCGTCACGACGATCGGCCACACGGAGGAGCGCGTCGTCGCCGCGGCCGCCGCACAGCTGCAGGACGTCATCCACACGCTTTTCACCGTCACGCCCTACGAGGAGTACGTGCGCGTGGCCGAGCTGCTGGCCGAGCACACGCCCGGCAACTGGGCGAAGAAGTCGGTGCTCGTGAACTCGGGCGCCGAGGCCGTCGAGAACGGCGTGAAGATCGCCCGCAAGCACACCGGTCGCCGCGCCGTCGCGGTGCTCGACCACGCGTACCACGGCCGAACGAACCTCACGATGGCGATGAACTACAAGGCCATGCCGTACGGTGCGGGCTTCGGCCCCTTCGCCGGCGACGTCTACCACGCGCCGGGCTCGTACCCCTACCGAGACGGCCTCTCGGGCGCCGACGCGGCCGCCCGCACCATCGGCTATCTCGAGAAGGTCGTCGGCGCCGCCGACCTCGCCTGCCTCGTGGTCGAACCGATCCAGGGCGAAGGCGGATTCATGGTGCCGGCCGAGGGCTTCCTGCCGACGCTGCAGGCGTGGTGCACCGAGCACGGCGTCGTCATGATCGCCGACGAGATCCAGTCGGGCATGGCCCGCACCGGCCGCTACTTCGCGAGCGAGCACTTCGGGTGGGAGCCCGACCTCGTCCTCAGCGCGAAGGGCATCGCGGGCGGCCTCCCGCTCGCGGCGGTCACCGGCCGGGCCGAGATCATGGATGCCTCCCACCCCGGCGGCCTCGGCGGCACGTTCGGCGGCAACCCCGTGGCGTGCGCGGCGGCGATCGCGGTCTTCGAGGCGATCGAGGAGAACGACCTGCTCGCCGAGGGCCGCCGCATCGAGGCGACGCTCATGTCGGGGCTCGAGCGGCTGCAGCAGCGCTACGACACGATCGGCGACATCCGCGGCAAGGGCGCGATGATCGCGATCGAGCTCGTCGAGCCCGGCACCCGCGACACGTCGAAGCGTCCGAACCCCGAGGCGGTCGCGTCGCTCGTCGCCTACGCCGCGCAGCAGGGCGTCCTGTTCCTCAGCGCCGGCACGTACGGCAACGTGCTGCGATTCCTGCCCAGCCTCGCCATGAGCGACGAGCTCATCGAAGACGGCCTGCGCGTGCTCGACGACGGCCTCGCGGCCCTCGGCTGAGCCCGTGTCCGGTACCTTCTCCGTCGCCGATTCCGTCCAGCTCGCCGTGGTCGAACGCAGTGGTTTCATCGAGTCCCGGCACGCCGGCTCCGCCGTCGTGCTCTCCCCAGAAGGCGAGGTCGTGCGCTCGCTCGGCGACGTCGCGACCCCCGTCTTCCCTCGCTCGGCGATGAAGCCGTTCCAGGCTGTCGCCGTGATGACGTCGGGCGTCGCGCTCCGCGGCGAGGACGCGGCGATCGCGATGGCCAGCCACTCCGGCACGGCCGCGCACGTCGCCCTCGTCGAGGGTCTGCTCGCCCGTGCCGGCATCCCCGAGTCGTCGCTCGGCTGCCCGCCCGCCATGCCGGGCGACCGCGTCGCCCGCGACGAGCTCATCCGCCGCGGCTCGCCGAAGCGTCGCGGCTACATGACCTGTTCGGGCAAGCACGCCGCCATGCTGCTGGCATGCGCGGCGAACGAGTGGCCGCCGGGCGGCTACCTCGACCCCGAGCATCCGTTGCAGAAGCGCATCCTCGACGTGCTCGAACGCCTCACGGGCGAACGGCCGGCTGCGACCGCGATCGACGGGTGCGGAGCCCCCGTGCACGCGGTGAGCCTCACGGGGCTCGCCCGCGGGGTCCACAAGATCACGACCGCCCAGGCCGGATCGCCGTTCGCGCTGTACCGCGAATCCGCGGCGCTCACCGCCGCGGCGCGCGAGCACGGCTGGGCCGTGGCCGGCCCGGGCCAGCCCGACACGGTCGCGATCGAGCGCCTCGGCGTGTTCGCGAAGTTCGGCGCCGAGGGCGTCATGATCATGTCGGCCCCCGACGGCACGACGACCGCCGTCAAGGTGCTCGACGGCTCGAACCGCGCGTCGACGATCATCGCACTGCGGCTGCTCGCCGCTGCGGGCGCGGTCGACGACGCCGCGATCGACGACGTGCAGACCGAGCTCGACCTCTGGGTCATGGGCGGCGAGCGGCGCGTCGGCGAGGTCCGCGCGACCGTCTGAGCCGCGCCGCGCCGCGCGCACGACGAACGGGGATGCCTCGGCCGGATCCATCCCGCCGAGGCATCCCTCGTTCGTTGCTGCCGCGCCGCCGGCGACCGGCGGCGCAGCAGCCGGTGGTCAGCCCAGCCTGGCGAGACGCTTCTGGCGCGCCGCCCGGGAGACCTGGGCGCCGACCACGAGCACGAGGGCGATGATGAACACCGCCGACGCGATGACGTTCGCCTCCGCAGGGATGCCGCGCGCCGCCGAGATGTAGATGTACTTCGGGAACGTCGACACCGAACCGGAGTTGAAGTTCGTGATGATGAAGTCGTCGAAGCTCAGCGCGAACGACAGCAGTGCGGCCGCCGCGATGCCCGGCATGAGGAGCGGGAAGGTGACCCGCCAGAACACCTGTGCGGGCGAACCGTAGAGGTCTCGACCGGCCTCTTCGAGGGCCGGGTCGAGGCTCGCCACGCGGGCCTTCACCGTCACCACGACGAAGCTGATGCAGAACATCGTGTGCGCCAGGATGATCGTCGTCATGTCCTTCGCCACCCCGGCCGCGAGGAACTGGGCGGCGAGGCCGGCACCGAGCACGACCTCGGGGGTCGCCATCGGCAGGAACAGCAGCAGGCTGATCGCCGAGCGTGCCCGGAACCGGTAGCGCACGATCGCGATGGCGATCATCGTGCCGAGCACCGTCGCGGCGACCGTCGCGACGAGGCCGATCACGATGCTGTTCGCGAAGGCCTCGCACACCGCGCCGCCCTCGACGTTGCAGACGTTGATCCACTTGTCGAAGGTGAAGCCGCGCCACGAGATGTTCGACTTGATCGAGTCGTTGAAGCTGAACACGAACGTGTAGGCGATCGGGATCAGCAGGAACACGAAGGCGATGACCGTGTAGACCGGCAGCAGCCAGTCGCCGAGCCCGAGCCGGCGCGGGCGGACCCGGCCGCCGGCCGGCTTGTTCGCGTCGAGCTGCTCGTTCTCGCTGAGCCCGCCGAGGACGGCGGCCGCCTGGACTTCTCCGCTCACAGCAGGTCCTCCGTCCCAGAGCGCTTCACGTAGATGCCGACGAGCACGAGGATCGCCGCCATGAGGATGATCGACAACGCCGCCGCCGCCGGATAGTTGAGCAGCACGAGGAAGTTCGCCTCGATCACGTTGCCCATCATCTGGGTGTCTGGACCGCCGAGGAAGTCGCGGCTCGCGTTCACGTAGTCGCCCGCGGCGGGGATGAAGGTGAGCAGCGTGCCGGCGACGATGCCGGGCATCGACAGCGGGATGGTGACCTTGCGGAACACGTGGAACGGGTTCGCGTACAGGTCGCTGCCCGCCTCGAGGTACCGCACGTCGAGGCGCTCGAGCGTGGTGTACAGCGGCAGCGTCATGAACGGGATGAAGTTGTACGTCAGACCGAAGATCACGGCGAACGGCGTGCCCGTGAAGTGGGCGTCGGGGGCCATCAGCGACAGGGCCTTGAGCGAGGTGATGATGAACGACTCGTCCGACAGGATCTGCTTCCATGCGAGCGTGCGCAGCAGGAAGCTGATGAAGAACGGGGCGATCACGAGCACGAGCATGAGGCTCTGCAGGAGCGGCCAGCGGCGCGCCTTGACGCCGATGAAGTACGCCAGCGGGTAGCTGATCACGAGCGCCGCGATCGTGGCGACGAGCGCGTAGCCGAACGAACGCAGGATGTGCGGCCAGTACAGGGTGACGACGTCGACGTAGTTCTGCCAGTTGAAGGCGTAGTCGTAGACGCCGATGTCGCCGAACTCGCTCGGCGCCTGCAGCGAGGTGAGGATGAGCGAGACCAGCGGGGTCAGGAAGAACAGCACCAGGTAGGCGATGCCGGGCAGCAGCAGGAACAGCGCGATGGGGCTGCGCTTTCGCTGTGCCTGCGGCTGCGCCTCGGCGGTCGAGAACGCTGCGAAGGCCATGTCAGTGCTCCTCGAGCTCCGAGACGAGCGCCTCGCGGTGCAGCGCGGCGAGCGAGGTCGTCGACGCGTCGTCCTGGAAGCGGGTCTCGTCGGGGCCGTCTTCGAGGCCGAAGCCGTGCTCGACGGCCCAGCTGATCCACACCTCGCTGCCGAGGCCGGCGACGGGCCCGAAGCCGATGTTCTGGGCGAAGACCATGACCGTGCCGTGGCCCGGGATCTCGACGAGGTACTGGGTGCTCACACCCGAGAACGACACGTCCACGACACGACCGGGAGCGAGGACGTTGCGGTTCGCGTCGGCGGCGGGCGCCTCCCGGTGCAGCGAGACCTTCTCAGGCCGGACGCCGACCGTGACCTCGCCCTGATGGCGCTGCGCGCGAGCCGCGGGCACGACGATGCGCGCCCCGGCCGACTCGACGGTGATCGCGTCGGCGGTCGTCGAGACGACCTGGCCGGTGAACAGGTTCGACTGACCGAGGAAGTTCGCGACGAACGCCGTGCGAGGCAGTTCGTAGAGCTCCTCGGGAGCGCCCATCTGCTCGATCGCGCCCTTGTTCATGACCGCGACGGTGTCGGCCATGGTCATGGCCTCCTCCTGGTCGTGGGTCACGTGGAGGAAGGTGAGGCCCACCTCCTCCTGGATGGCCTTGAGCTCGAGCTGCATCTGGCGGCGCAGCTTGAGGTCGAGTGCGCCGAGCGGCTCGTCGAGCAGCAACAGCGCCGGGCGGTTCACGATCGCACGGGCGAGCGCGACGCGCTGCTGCTGACCGCCCGAGAGCTGCTGGGGCTTGCGTTGCGCGATGTGATCGAGCTCGACGAGCTTCAGCGCTTCGTGGGCCTTCGCCATCGGGTCGGCGATCTTGCGGCGCTTGAGCCCGAACGCGACGTTCTCGATGATCGTCATGTGCGGGAAGAGCGCGTAGCTCTGGAAGACCGTGTTCACGGGGCGCTCGTGCGCCCGCGTGCTCGTGACATCGCTGCCGCCGATGAGGATGCGGCCCTGCGTCGGCTCCTCGAGGCCGGCGACGAGTCGGAGCGTCGTCGTCTTGCCGCAGCCCGACGGACCGAGCAGGGCGAAGAACGAGCCGGCGGGGATCTTCAGGTCGAGGTTCTCGATGGCCGTGAAGCCGGGGAACCGCTTCTGGATGCCGACGAGTTCGAGGTCGGCCCCGCGTTCGGCGAATTCTCGGATCGCCATCGTCACGACCCCAGCAGGATGCTCTGGAACTCGGCCTGGTACTTCTGCTCCTCGGCACCCGACAGCGAGCGGAAGATGTGCGCCTGCTGCAGCGTCTCCTCGTTCGGGAAGATGAGCTGGTTCTCGGCGAGTTCGGGGTCGATCGCGGCGGCGGCCTCCTTCGCGCCGACGACCGGCGTGATGTAGTTCACCCACGCGGCGACCTCGGCGGCGACCTCGGGCTCGTAGTAGTAGTTGATGAGCGTCTCGGCGTTCGTCTTGCGGGGCGACCCGATCGGCACGAGGAAGTTGTCGTTCCACAGCGTGCCGCCGGCCGACGGGAGGGCGAACTCCCACTTGTCGCCGGCCTCGGCGTTGATCACGGTGATGTCACCCGACCACACGATGGCGGCGAGGGTGTCCTCGCTCTTCAGGTCCTCGAGGTACGAGTTGCCCTTGATGTTGCGGACCTGGCCGTTCTCGACCTGCTCGCGCAGGATCTCGATGGCGGCGGTGTACTCGTCGTCGCCCCAGTCGCCGGCGATGTCGGTGCCGTTCTCGAGCATGATGCAACCCATCGTGTCGCGCATCTCGGAGAGCACGCCGATGCGGCCCTTGAGCGACGGGTCCCACAGGTCGGACACGCTCGTGAGCCCGCCGGGGATCGCCTCCTTGTTCCAGGCGATGCCGGCGAAGCCGCCCTGCCAGGGCACGGTGAACTCGCGGCCCTTGTCGAAGTCGGGGTCGCGGAGCGCCGGGTTGAGGTTCGCGAGGTTCGGGATGTTCGCGTGGTCGAGCGCCTGGGTGTAGCCGAGGCGGATCCATCGGGCGGCCATCCAGTCGGTGAGCACCGCGAGGTCGGCGTCGATGTCCTGGCCGAGCGCGAGCTGGTCCTTCACCTTGCCGTAGTAGGTGTTGTTGTCGTCGACGGCGACGTCGTAGTTGACCTCGATGCCCGTCTGCTCGGTGAACGCCTGGAGCGTCGGGTAGTTGCCCGCGTCGTCTTCGTCGATGTACGCGGCCCAGTTGGCCCAGTTGAGGGTCTTGTCCGTCTCCGACTTGTCGGCGGCGGGAGTCGGCTTCGCCTTGCCGCCGCCGGTCGAACAGGCGGCGAGCGCGAGGGCGGTCGCGCCGGCGCCGGCGCCGGCGAGGAGGGTTCGGCGATTCAGCTGCGACTGGCGCGCCTTCGCGATCAGTGCACGGATCATCGGGTCTTGAGGCAGGGGCCGAGAGCTCACGGGGGACTCCATTTCGGTGGCAAGCGCATACGGGGTGGGATGATCCTGACACAGGGTGCACCGGTTGTGCAGTACATGGTGTCCGAATCGTTAATTTCTGAGAACGTTCTGCACGGAATCAGTTCCGGATCGCGCCCGGGACAGCGGATTCGGTTGCCGACCCGCCTGCAGGCCAACTGATCCGACGTGCAGGGCCGCCCGGCGGTCGCATCCACCCCTGCCCGGCGCCGTCGTCGAGAAGCGGCGGCAGGCCCCGCTCGGTCACGAGCGCGCGGTACTCGGTCGCCCCGCCTCGGACGAGCACGACCGCCCGCTCGCGGACGGGGGCGGCCAGCGACCAGTTCGCGGACCACCCGTCGGCACTACCCACGAAGACCGTGGGCGTCGCGGACGTCGCGGTCGCCGGGCCCACGTCGACCGGCGCGACAGGCGAGCCCGGCACCACCGGGACGACGATCGCGCCGAGCGCTCCGAACCGCTCGGCGTCGCCGGCGGGGTCGACCGTCACGACGGCGTACCGACCGCCCTCGGCGAGTTCGACGGGTGGCGCCGCACCGGCGGGCGAGACCCCGAACTCGTGAGCGTCCGGGCGAGGGTCGACGGGACGAGGGCCGGCCGCGGCCGATGCGGCCGCAGGCAGGGCGCACTGCACGCGATGACCGCGCCACTGCCCCGCCCCGGGGACGTCGTCGGCCCGCCACAGCTCCCCCACTCCCCCCGCCTGCAGCAGGTCGGCCTTCGTGGGCTGGCGCAGGAGCAGGCGCGCGCCGAACGCATCGCGCAGCTCGTGCGGGACGCCGAGCCATTGCACGACCGACGCGACCACCGCGACGCCGCGGCCGCGGCCCTCTCGCGCGAGACGGCCGATTCGCTCGAGGGCGAGCGCGCGGTAGTCGTCGGGCCAGGTGCGGAATCGGCGATCGAGGTCGTCGATGATCACGAGGTGCGGCAACCGGACGGCCGAGTGCGCGGCGATCGCATGCTCGAGCGACTCGAGCGTGTCCCACACCTGGCTGCGGGCGCCGGTCAATCGGACGACCGATCCGGGACCGCTGCGCCGCGTCGCTGATTCGCCGAGCGAGGCGAGCACGCTCGACCGCCCGCTGCCGGGCATCCCGGCGACGAGCAGGTGCCCGTCGGACCCCGCGCGCCACTCGGCAGCACCGCGCCGCTGCCGATCGGGTTCGTCGACGATGCCGAAGACGAGTCCGGCCTCTGAGCCTCCCGCCGCGGATCGGCCTGCGATCGAGGCGGTGAACGCTGCGAGCTCCTCGCTCGTGATCACCGCCGGGAGCGGATCGAGCCACGGGCGGCGCGCCCTGCCGAGGCCCGCGGCGGCGACCTTCGCCCCGAGCACGGCGGCCTGGTCGGCGACGGCCGACTGGAACAGCATGGCGTCGCCGTCGCCCCGATCGATGACGCCACGACCGGGCGCGTCGGGCGGGATCGCGGCCGCGGCCTCGGTGCCGACGACCGCGAGGCTGTCGGATCGCTGCATGACTCGGAGCGATACCCGGATCGCGCAGTTCGCCGTGATCTGCTCGCGCACGACGCCGTTCGGTCGCTGCGAGGCGAGCACGAGGTGCACGCCGAGCGAGCGTCCCCGCCCCGCGATGTCGGCGACGACCGCGCCGAGCTCCCCGAACTGCTCGATCATCGCCTGGAACTCGTCCACGACGATCACGAGCCTCGGGAGATCGACCGCGTCGGCCAGTTCGCGCACGTCGCGCGCTCCGGCGTCGGCGAGCACCGACTCACGATGGCGCAGCTCCGCGCGCAGGCTCTCGACGGCGCGTCGCGCCTCCGCACCGTCCAGGTCCGTGACCACACCGGTCACATGCGGCAGCTCGCGGATCGGCTCGAACGCGGCGCCGCCCTTGAAGTCGACGAGCAGGAACGACACCTCATCCGGCGCGTACGCGCGCGCGAGCGCGGTGAGCCAGGCGAGCAGGAACTCGCTCTTGCCGCTGCCGGTCGTCCCGCCGACGAGTGCATGCGGGCCGTGCCGCACGAGGTCGAGCTCGAGCGGGCCGGTCGCCGTGCACCCGACCGCGACGGCCAGGCTCGCACGCTCGACGCCTCTGCGACCGGCTGCCGGCGCAGGCAACTCGGTGAGCGCGACGCGACTGGGCAGCAGCGACGCCTGCGGACCCGCGATCCGCTCGGCGAGCGCGGCGGCCGACTCGCTCCACCCGCGCGCCGCCGCGCGCGACACGAGCACGGGCTCGATCGTCGCCGGCGCGGCGCCCGTCGTCGTCTCGAGGCGGGCGCGCCCCGGGCCCAGCAGCCGCACGACGGCTCCGAGGCCCGGCGGAAGCGACCCGACGTCGCTCGCGATCACGATGCGCGCCGCGGCCGGCGCACCGACGCGCTTCGCCTGTTCGGGATCGGCCACCTGGTCGACGACGCGGATCGGACCCGCCGCGCGCCCGGAGGCCGGTGCGCCGACGCGCACCGCATGCCGCACCGAGCGGTCCCGGTCGCCGCCGTCGCCCGCGTGCGGCAGTCGAGCGGCCCACGCCCACTCGGGCGCGTCGGGGAGGTCGAGCTCCACCGTGCGCGGATCGGCGTGGTGCGCGCACGACACGAGGGCGGCGCGGGCAGCCGCCCGCGCGAGTCCGGGCGACCCGACGAACGCGATGCCCTGCGACGCGTCGACCACCACCGGTGCGCCGCCGAGCCGGGCAGCCGCTTCGAGCACGGCGCGGTCGCGGGCATCGGCGACCACGCCGTCGACGCGGACCGCGCTGCGCACGGCGCCGACGCCGACGACGACCGGCCCCGGGCGCCCGCCTGCCCAGGCAGGCCGGACCGCGCGCTCGACCAGTGCGGCAGCCGATGGGGTCGCCCGCCAGGCCGCACGGCGCTCCTCATCGTGACGGGCGTGGATCTCCGCCTCGAGCGACGCGAGCAGCCCAGCACGTTCGAGCTCCGCACGGCGCCGGCGACGGCGGACCTGCCGACGAGCGTCGAGCACCGAGGCGACCGCCACCAGCGGCCCCAGCGCCGCGAACATGAGCGAGTACATCGACCCGGTGACCGCCCACAGCGCGATGGCCCCGGCGACGGGCGCGACCGCCGCGAGCAGCGGGAAGCCGGGTCGCTCCGGCTCGGCCGGCGCCGGCGGCAGGCTCAGCGGCAGATGCACGACGGGTTCGGCGAGCTCGGTCTGGTCCACCCGGTCATCCGAACATCCGTGCACCCCGGTCGTCGTGCGCCCGCCGCCCGCCGTGCACCGATCCGGCCGCGACGCGACTGTGGAGGACGGGTCAGTCCACCGAGAAGTACTGCTCGGCGAGCTCCACCCGGCTGCCGCGAGGCACGAGATAGCGGCGGCCGGGCTCGCACCGGAGCGCGCCGTCGTCGGGACGTCGCACGACGGTGCCGTTGCTCGAGAACCGGTCGGCGACCCACATCGTTCCTTCGTGCTCGCCGAACTCGAGATGGGTCTTGGAGACCGAGAGCGTGTGATCGGCGATCTGCACGAGGTGGTCGAACCGTTCGCCGGGCTGCGGCATCGGCTTCCGGCCGATGAGCCCCGAGCCGAACACCGTGCGCGTCTCGCCGGTGCTGAACCGAAGCGAGAAGCGCGGGCGACCGGGCTCGGCGACCGACGGGACGGCCGGAGCCGGTGCATCCTCGATGGGCTCGGCCGGCCGGAATCCCTCGATCGGAACGCTGATCACCCCGCTGTTGCGCTGCGACGTGCGCGGCAGCCGCTCGACCCGGGTCGTGTCGCCCGGACGCGGATCGGGCCTGCGGCGCGACTCCGGGGTCGCGCTCGTCGAACTGCCGCACTCGCCGCAGAACATCGCGTCGGCGGGCAACTCGGCACCGCAGATCCGGCAGTTCACGAACGCACTCCTCTCCGGCTGACAGCGTACCCGCCGAGCGAGTTGAGCGAGATCGCCGCCCGGAGCCGGTCGCGAGTACTCCGCGAGACGCCGAGTCGACGGCGGAGCTCGTCGACCGTCTCCCACACGCGGTGGTCGTCGCCGTGACCCGGTCCCCCGGGTGCGTAGACCGCACGGTCGACGACGGACGCGAGGACGAGCGGGGCGAGCCCGCCCACCGTCGCCGCCTGCTCGGCGCGCGTCGCGGTCGGCACGATCGCGTACCCGTAGTCCGCGGCCGAGTCGGCGAACTCGAGCCAGCCGCCCTCGATGCGCTCGACCGCCGTCGGCGCGCGTCGGCGCAGGCGACGCCGCCGGAGTTTCGCCACCACGATCGCGAGGAAGGGGCTGCACAGGGCGACCGCGCCGACGAGCACGATACCGGTGATCTCAAGGCCTGCGAACATGGCTTGCAGCCAATCGTCGCCGTCGTCGCCGCCATCCGGCGTCGAGCCGGGACCGGCATCGTCGTCGACGAGCGGCGTGCGCTCCGCGGGCGGCGGCAGCACCGACTCGGGGCGCGACACGACCTTGGCCTGCTCGGGCTCGCGCTCGGGGATGGGTCGTGGCACGGGATTCGGATCGATCGGCAGCCACGCCCCGTCGGAGGTCTGCACCTCGATCCACGCCTGACGGTCGGCGCTCGTGAAGCGCACGCTCCCTGTCGAGGCATCCCGTTCGGAACCTGGACCCGGCAGGTAGCCGACGACGACGCGTGCCGGGAAGCCGATCTCGCGGGCCATGAGCGCCGCGGCGACGGCATACTGCTCGCCGTCGCCGACCATCGGCTGCTCCGTCACGAGCTCCTCGATCCGGTCGAGCGCGTGCCCCGACCGGCTCGGCTCCTCGCCCTCGAGCCCGTGGCTGACGTATCCGTCGCGATGGAATCCCTCGATCACCCCGGCGAGCCGTTCGCCCGGCGTCGCGGTCGCCGGCGCCCACTCGTCGATGAGGTCGACGAGGCGAGCAGGCAGTTCGGGAAGGGGCGGCATCACGCTCGTACCGGGTTCGAGTGATGCGAGGTCGGACGGCGACGCCGGGACCACCGAGTCCGCGACGTACCGGTCGCCCGACCGGAGGCCGTCGACGACCGCACCGGTGCCAGTGGCGTCGTTGTAGAAGTACGACTCGGCGAGCCGGTCGGCGCGGGGCCCGGCGAACTCGATGCGCTCGAGCCGGCCGATGCCCGGCACCCAGACGTCGCGGTAGCCCTCGACGGCGACATCGATGCGTTCGGTCGTGCCGCCGTCGACGGGCTGGTCGAGCCGGTACGGCACGCGGCTGAACCGGCCCGACGGACCCGAGCCGTCGGAGCCGCCGACCGAGTACACGATGCCGTCGTACGTGTCGAGCACTGCGACCACGAGTCCCGCACCCTCCGGCAGGCCGCGCACGTCGAGCATCGGCTCATCGGCGGAGTCGGGGGCGAAGGCCGTGCGGAACCCCGCGAGCGGGCTGTCGTGATCGTTCGGCTCGAACGGCGGCTGCAGCTCGGCGCGGACGACGCTGCGCGGCGGCGTCGGCAGCGCCACCGCCGCAGCGGTCGCCCCGACGAGCGCGACGGCGACGAGCGCGGATGCCCCGAGCACGCGCCGTGCGTCGGCGAGCGTCGTCTCGACTCGGCGGCCGCCCGCGATCGCCCGCCGGTCGGCGATCCCGATCCGCACGAACCACGCGACGGCAGCGACGAAGAATGCGAGGCCGGCCTCGAGGGCGAAGTCGTCGTGCACGACGCCGAGCGCGATGCCCGCGACGAGCAGCAGCGCGGGCGGCAGCGCCGCGGCGGCGGGGCGGTTCGTGCGCAACGCGATCGTGACGGCGACGGTCGAGGCGACGAGACCGAGCAGGAACGGCGGCACGAGCAGCGCCTGATACGAGCCGACCGGCACCGCGATCGTGACGAGCTGCTTCCACGACAGGGCGGCGCCCGCGACGAGCTCGACGAGTCCGTCGGGCGTCGGCAGCACGCCGAAGAGCGCCCGGTCGGGCACCGCGACCGGAACCCCCAGCACGAGATACGCGGCCACGACGGCGACGGCGACGAGCCAGGCGGGCCACGACCAGCGCGCCCCGGCGAGGCCGATCCCGCAACCGGCGAGGATCGCCGCTCCCGCGGCGGCGAAGAACGCGGGGCTCTCGTAGATCGGCCACCACGGGATCATCGCCGCCGCGAGCATCGCCGCGACGAGCGCGATGCTGATCGCGACCGACCAACCCCGACCCGGTCCGGGTCCCATCCGCGCCGTCATGCGACCGAGGCCGATCTCGCGAGCATCGCACGCAGGTCCTCGAGGTAGCCGATGCCGAACACGGTGAGGCCGCCGACGGTGCGTGCCGTCGGCTGCGACTCCGGCGCGCACTGCACGGCGACCACCTCGACGCCGGCCGGTACCCGGCTCGCCGCCGAGCGCAGCGGACCGACCCCGCGTGCCGAGCCGGTGACGAGGAAGGCGAGCGAGAGCCCGTGCAGCGTCTCGGCCGCGCTCCGCGCGACGTCCGGCAGCGGCGCGACGCGGTCGTCGCGCTCGACGACGCAGAGGGCGTCGACGAGCCGGTCGCGGGAGACGGTCGGCAGCTCGCGCATCGCACCCGTGCGACCGGCGTGGCGCCCGGACACCACGAACGCGACGCTCCGCGCGTCCCGGATGGCGCGCGCCCCGACCGATGCCGCGGCGCCCACCGCGAGCTCGAACTCGGCGTCGTCGGTGTACGCGCCGGGCTCGAGGTCGAGCAGCACCATCAGCCGGCTTCGCCTCGACTCCTCGAACTGGCGCACCATGAACGTGCCGGTCTTCGCGCTCGACCGCCAGTGGATGTATCGGCGGTCATCGCCCGGCAGGTACTCGCGGAGCGCGTGGAACGCGATGTCGCTCGTCGTGAGGTCGCGGGTCGGCGATCCCTCGAGGTCCCGGATGAACCCCGTGCTGAGCGCCGACACCGCCACCGTGCGCGGGTGCACCCGGAGCTCGGCCGTGTCGGACCAGACGATCTCGCGCCGCATGAGCCCGATCGGGTCGGCGCGCACCGTCCGCGCCGGTCCGATCGGAACGATCCCGCGCCGTTCGGTCGGGATGCGGAGCACCTCGTCGACCGTGCCGCCGCGCGGCAGGCCCGGCAGCACGCGCTCGATCACCCGTTCGCCGACCGGGACCTCGAGCTGCACGCCGCCGAAGCGCCGCGGACCGGGGTTGCTCGCGACGAGGCGCGCCTCGGCGTGATCGCCGACGACGACGCGAGGCGTCGGCAACGACAGGCGGACCTCGCCGGCGCCGCGCCCGACGAGCCACAGCGCCGCGACCGCGACGAGCACGACGAAGGCCCAGCCGAGCGCGATGATCTCGACGAGCCCCCAGCTGTAGCCGACGACGAGCGAGACGGCCGCCGCTGCGGCGACGGACCAGCCGAGCGGCGTGACCACGCCGCGCACGGCGGCCGTCCACCGCATCGCCGCGCCGGCGGCGGATCGACCGCCGAGCACCGCACGCGCGATGACGACCGCGAGCAGGCCCTGCTTCCGTGCCTCCTCGGGGATCGTCGTTCGCGTCGCGGAAAGGCTCACACGACCTGCTTCGTCGATGGCGGCGGGGTCTCGATGAGCACCTGCGCGACCAGGTTCGACGTCGTCACGCCGTCGAACTCGGCCTCGGGATCGAGGATGAGCCGGTGCGCGAGCACCGGCTCGGCGAGCGCTTTCACGTCGTCGGGCACGACGTAGTGCCGGCCGCGGCCGGCCGCATGCGTCTTCGCCGTCCGGATGAGCGCGAGCGCGCCGCGCACGCTCACGCCGAGTCGCACCTCGCGGGCCGTGCGGGTCGCGTCGACGAGGCGCGAGACGTAGTCGTGGATCGTCGGATCGACGTACACCGTGCGCGCGAGCGCTGCGAGGGCGACGACCTCTTCCGCGTCGACGACCGGCTCGACCCGCTGGTCGTGCGCGCGCTGGTCGGCCCCCTCGAGGATCCGGATCGTCGACGCGTGGTCGGGGTAGCCGATCGACGTGCGCATGACGAAGCGGTCGAGCTGGGCCTCGGGCAGCCGATAGGTGCCGGCCTGCTCGACCGGGTTCTGGGTGGCGATCACCATGAACGGGTGCCCGACGGGATGCGTCTGCCCGTCGACCGTGACCTGTCCCTCCTCCATCACCTCGAGGAGCGCCGACTGGGTCTTCGGGCTCGCCCGGTTGATCTCGTCCGCCAGCACGATGCTCGCGAACACCGGGCCGGGGTGGAACTCGAACACCCCCTCGCGCTGGTCGTACACCGTGAC
Source organism: Agromyces chromiiresistens (assembly GCF_029167465.1). Taxonomy (NCBI): domain Bacteria; kingdom Bacillati; phylum Actinomycetota; class Actinomycetes; order Micrococcales; family Microbacteriaceae; genus Agromyces; species Agromyces chromiiresistens. The sequence continues at coordinate 1,526,877 of NZ_JARFNL010000004.1, read as the reverse complement.
GCCCGTGATGTCGCCCGGCAGCAGGTCGGGCGTGAACTGCACGCGATTGCTCGTGCCCGACACCGACTGCGCCATCGCGCGGGCGAGCGAGGTCTTGCCGGTTCCCGGCACGTCATCGAGGAGCAGGTGGCCTTCGCTGAGGAGGGCGGTGAACGCGAGCCGCACGACGCGGTTCTTGCCGAGCAGCACCTCCTCCACGGCGCCGACCAGCCGGTCGAGCGTCGCAGCGAAGCCGGCGGCCTCGTCGGGGGTCATCGTCATTGCTTCTCCTCGTTCTTCGCCTCGTATCGCGCGCTCACGCCGGCGATCCTGACATCCAACCAGACCGTGTCCCCTGGCCCGGCCCCGACGATCTCGCAGCTCGTCGGGGTCTGCGCGGGGCGACCCCGCGCATCGCCGTCCACTCCGCAGCTGAATTCGACCGGGAGGCCAGAATTGTCGGGCGCGTCCGTCCACGACCACGTCGAGCGGCGGGAGTCCCACTGCCGGCTCGGCAGCGCGAACGTCAGGGTGGGCGACTCTCCGGCGGGCAGGATGTCCGACCAGCGTCCGCAGCTTCCCCAGACGGTGCACCCGCGCACCTGGAACCGGCCGGTCTCGCCGAAGTCGAACCGCTCGCTCAGCAGCTCCCGCAGCCAGCCGGATCCGCGGAACTCGCGCTTCGTTCCGGCGATCTGCGTCCCCTGCTCGTCGACGCCCACGATCTCGATCCGCGAGGCCGCGACGTCGACGTCGTCGATGTAGCGGTCCCAGACCTCCGGCCCGTTCCACGCCATCTCGCTGTCGACGCCGTCGACGCCCCCGGGGCCCGGCCGCACGACGGTCCCGGCGACCGCGGTGTGCGCGCACCCCGCCCGGTTGTAGCCCCAGACGATGAACGAGTAGCGGGTCGACTCCGCGGCAGTCCCCGAGAACCGCAGGCTGGATGCCTCGGGGCCGACGCGGACCGTCTCGGCGACGCTGCCTCCCGACGACGGCGGTACGACGCTGCCGGGCGCCGGCGAGGTGACCTGGCATGACTGCGCCCCGCTCGGAACCCCGGTCGCGCCGTCGACGAGCCGCTGCACGAAATAGCCCGCGACGGCGTCGCCGTTCGCCGCGAACGGCGACCAGGTGACGGTCACCGCGCCCGCGGCCGCGTCGCCCGCGACATCGATCGATCCGGCGACGGGCGGCCCGAAGGGCGTGCCGGCGGTCGATGCCGCAGTCCACACGGCGAGCGCGGGATACGCCTCGTTGCGTGCGCTGACGCTGACGGGTACCCGGCTGCCGTTCGCGAGGGCCTGCGAGTCGACGCGGCATTCGCTCGGCGTGCAGGCCGATGCCGCGGCCACCTCCGTCGCGACTCCGGCGACCGTGACCACGTACGAGTGCACGGGGCTCCCCGATCCCGTCGCGACCGGGTCCCATTCGATGCCGAGCCGCCCGTCGAGCGGGAGCGCGGTGAGGCCGCCGGGAGGGGCGGGGATGACGTCGGACCAGACGGGTCCGGGCGCGACCTGCGGATCGGAGAAGCCGATGCCGTTGCGCGCCCGGATGCGTACGTCGACGGCGTTCCCGCGGCCGTTGCCCGGGGTGTCGACGGTGCAGGTCGTGGCCTCGCACATCGTGGTGGCGAGCGCGTCGCCCGTGCCGGGGTCGGTGAGCGCGATCTCGTAGCCCATGATGGGCGAGTTGTTGAAACCGCCCGCCCCGAAGGCGACGTCGAGCGTGCCGTCGCCGAAGCCCGTCACGGTCGGCGCGACGACGGGATCCGGGCGGTCCTGGACCGAAACGGTCACGGAGCCCCAGGCTCGTCGCGACGCCTCGCCCGTCGCGTCCTCGACCTGATACCGCACCGTCGTGTTGACGGGCGGCGCATCGGCTGCCGCCGTCACGGTGAGCGTCGAACGATCGGCGCTCGGCGTGATCTCGATGCCGTCGCCGATTCCCTCGAGGTCGACGGCGACGACGCGCAGCGGCGTCTCGGGGAACGGGTTCGTCTCCTCGTCGTTCGCGAGCACGTCGATCGTCGTCGTCCGCCCGCGGGCTGCGATCGCCCGGTCGTCGATCGGGCTCGCGACGGGCTTCGTCGAGGGCACGATGCGCAGCTCGATGCGCCCGCCCGAGCCGGATCCCGACGCATCGGCGACGTCGACGACGACGGCGGACCGCGCGCCGATCGGGGTGTCGGCGCGCGCTGCGACCGTGAGCTCGTCGCCGTCGAGACGCACGTCGAAGCCCTCGGCCTGCGGCGGCAGCACTCGGTAGCTGAGGTCCGCCGATGCCGTCGCGGCGGGCGGGCTCGTCAGTCGGCGCAGGTCGATCTGCTTCGTCTGGCCCGGCTCGAAGTCGATCACGGTGCCGGTGATGGCCGGCGGCTCGTCGTCGTTCGCACGCACTTCGATGGGGATCACGATCGTGCCCGTGCGCGCGGTCGGGTCATCGGGGCCGTCGCCGTCCGTCACGGTGAACGAGATCGAGGCCGGACCGGAGTAGCCCTGCTCGCTTCGGAACCTCAGGGTGTCGCGATCGACCACGAGCGAGGTCCCGTCGCTGTGCGAGGCGAGCACGCTCGCCTCGTCCGTGATGTGGACGGGCTTGCCGGACGCGGCGATGACGAAGTCGGCGAGTTCGAGTTCGACGCTCTCGCCGCTCGCGACCTCGACATCGGGCGCATCGGCGCGCAGCTGCGGCAGGGCGTCGTCTCGTCCGGGGACCCTGATGAAGGCATAGGCCACCAGGCTCGGGTCCTCCGGGTGACTCACGACGAACGGCACGACCCGTCGACGGTCTTCGATCTCGACCCTGATCGACCCGTCACGCAGCACCTGGGCGCCACGCCGGTACCCGTCGACGAGGTCGACGCCGACGTCGTCGACGTCGCCGTCGGCGAGGAAGACGTTCTCCAGCACCGGGACGACGACGGACTCCTCGCCGACGATGTCGGTGAGGCCGAGCACCGTGTCGGATGCCTCGGGCCGGGCGAGCAGGGCATCCGGGTCCGCGACCACCGTGAGGAAGGCCGTGGCCTGTCCGAGCGCCTCGTTCTCGATCGTGTAGATGAAGGAGGACTTGCCGGAGCCGGGCGGGACGTCGACCTCGATACGCCCCTCCTCGACGGTGCGGGCCGTCGCGTCGCCGCGGTTCCTCGTGACGCGGATGACGCGCAGATCGCCGCCACCGGGATCGGAGTCGTTGTCGAGCACCTGCACCGTCACAGTGCGGTCCGGACGCACGGTGACGAGGTCTTCGACCGCGATCGGGGCGGCAGGCCGGTCGACGCGCGGAGCGATGCCGACGCGCACCGTGCCCTCCGCGCGGGCACCGAGGGCGTCGACGACCGAGTAGGCGAATTCCTCGGTGCCGGACGCGTAGACGCCGGCCCGGTAGTCGAGCCAGTCCGGGCCCGTCGCTTCGACGACACCGCGTTCTGGATTCGACTGCTGGCCGAGCAGTTGCACGGAGTCGCCGTCGGGGTCGACGCCAGACAGCGGGACGGGGATGCGCACCTTCTCACCCGCGATGACGCGCGCCGTCACCGTCTCCGGTACGGGCGGTGTGTTCGTCTCGGGTTCGGCCTCGCGGACGGAGATCGTGACGACGGCATCGGCGACCTGGCCGCCCGACTCGATGCGGTAGCGCGCACGGTAGTCGCCCGCCACCTCGGGGGCGAAGTAGCGCAACCGTTCGCCCGACGCGAAGAGCAGTCCGGCGTCGGGCTCCTCCACGAGGTCGGGAACGAGTTCGAACGGCAGCCCGTCGGGCTGCTCGTCGTTCTCGAGCACGGGGATGTCGATGACGTCGCCCGTGCGCATCGAGATCGTGTCGGGCGCCGCGACCGGAGGCTGGGCGGCCTCGGGTTCCGGTATCTCGACCAGCGTCACCTGGCCGGCCGCCTCGGCGAGCCCGTTGCTGACCCGGTACCCGAACACGGTCGAGCCGGTCTCGAGCGGTGCGATGAGCGTCACCCGCAGCAGCCGGTGGTCGACGACCTCGACGCGGAATCCGTCGCCCGGCCGGGACCGCTCCGCATCCGTCACGACGAGGACGCCGCCGGTCGGGTCGATGTCGGTCGCGAGCACGTCGATGTCCGCCGGCTGCCCAACTCGCACGAAGGCCGTGTGCGGCACGGTGACCGGAGTGGTGTCGCGGTCGGGTGGCGCCTGCACCTCGACGCGGACGAAGCCCGTGGCCGGCGTGGCTCCGTCGGTGACGGTGTACTCGAGGTAGTGGGTGCCGATCTCGTCGCTCGTGAACCGGAAGGTGCCGCCGTCGTAGTCGGGGGTGATCGTCACGTCGGGCTTCGCCGGCACCGCGCTGAGCTCGACCCGGCCGCCGCCGCCTCGCACGTGACGCAGCGGATCGATGACGATCTCGCGGCCGGCCGTGGCCAGGGCGATGAACGGCTCGGCTTCGAGCGGGACGGCGCCGGCCGGATGCACGTCGACCTCGAGCGTGCCGACCGTCTCGTCCCGGCCGTCCGAGACGACGAGCGAGACCGTGCGGCCGTCGCCCGTCCCGCCGCGCTCGATGAACCCGACCGTGCCCTCGGCCGTCGACGAGACCTGATCGGGCTTCGCGACCTCGGCGCGCCGGAGGAACACCGGGTCGCCATCGGGATCGACCCAGTCGCCGAGCACCGCTGTCGACACCCGCTCGCCGACTCCGACGTCGGCACGGATCGATCGACGCTGGACCGGCGGCGCATTCTCCTCCGCGGCGCGTACCAAGACCGCCACCGAGGCCCGGCTCGAACCGCCGTGCCCGTCGTCGGCGGAGTAGTCGAAGCGCACGGTGCCCGCTGCGTCCGCATCGAGGGTCAGCTGGAGCTGCTGGTCGTCGGAGATGACGTCCAGCCGCGCCCACTCGGGCAGCTCCGCGTCCACCCCGGCGATCGCGAGCACGTCGCCGTTCGCGTCGTAATCGTTCAGGAGGACGGGCAGCACCGTCGTCCGGCCCGGTCGCGCGCCGAACTCGTCGTCCTCGGTGACGGGCGGCGTCCGGCGCTTCTCGATCTCGGGATCGCGGTCGGGGTCGTTGCGCTCGACCTCGCGATCATCGCGCTCGGTCTTCATCAGTCGCTGCCAGTCGTCGATGCGCTCGAAGCCGCGATCGGCGACCCAGGTCCGACCGTTGGCGCGGTCGTTGAGCACGATGGCCCGGCCGTTCTCGGCGAATGCGAGCTCGTCGCTCGCCGCGCCGAGTTCGACGGGCCGGTCGCCGTCGTCGCACGAGCGCCACGCCGAACCGCCGGCCCAGGCCGCGTACACGCAGCCCGAGTGCACGACGGGCGCCGCGGGCGTCCCGTCGAGATCCGTCACGGCCGAGCGCACTGCACCGCTGTCGAGATCAACCGCGACGAGCCCGCCTCGATGCGCGATCCAGACCTCATGGCCCTCGTCGGCCGGAACCTGCAGGCGAGGCGCCGCCGACGCACCGATCTCGTCGGCGAGCTCGACCCGGCGACCGTCGAGCTCGAGCACCCGGTCGTCCGCGTCGAAGACGGCCCAGCGACCACCGACCGAGGTCAGCTGCACCTCGTGGTCGGTCGGGAACGGTTCGAGCGACCAGTCGGCGGCGATCTGGTCGCCGTCGGCGGCCGAGACCTCCGCGAGGTCGCCGGTCGACGGCGTGTACGCGAACAGCAGGCCGGACGGCGCGGCCGAGATGACGGCGCCCGGTCCGAAGTTGAGATCGGAGTCCGCGCTCTCCTCGAAATCGGCGAAGTCGTCGATCGGGGTCGTCCAGAGCTCGCCGTCGGCGGCGATCACGACCTGGTCGCCCGCGAGCGCGATGGTCGAGGCATCGGGGGGAACCGGCACGGTGTCGGTGAGGGTCGAGTCCGCGGCGTCGACGACGCCGACGCTCGATCGGTCGGGGTCGAACACGAGCACGGTCGCGCCGCGCTGCACGATCGTCGAGCCGCCGCCCGTCTCGACCATCGAGTTGAGCTCGAGCGCGGCGGTGCTCGCGCGGCCGACCGACTGCAAGCGCTCGTTCGCGACCCAGACGGCGGCGTCGCCGAGCTCGACGCGCTGCGCCGCATACCCGCCGCTCGTGACCGCGATCGTGGCGACGACCGCGACGACGGCCGTGACCGCGGCCGCGGTGACGATGGCGGACCGATGACGACGCGGGATCGCGAGTCGCATCACCCGACCCCTTCGACATCGACGCAGCGCTCGGCGCTCGGCGTGCCCGGCTTCCCGTCACGTGTGACGGTCACGCTCGCGCACACACGGTCGCGACCCGCCGCATCGACCGACAGGATCGTCGCGCGCTGGATCGGCGATGCCTCGCCGTCGACGAGCACGAGGTACGCGTCACCTTGGCGGAGACCCGGATCGCTCCACTCGAACGTCACCTCTTCGCCCGCGGCGGCGCCGCGCAGATCGGTGACGACCGGAATCGTTCTGGTGTTCTGGATCACCGTCGCGATGCCCGCCCCGACGAGCGCGACGAGCAGCACGGCCGCGATCGAGATGCCCCATGCGAGTCGGCGAGCGGTGGGTGGTGTCGATCGCGCGCGACCCGCGGTCGTCTCCGCCGACGCCGGATCGACGGTGGTTCGCGCGGCTGATCGCCGTCGCCGCCGCGCCTGGTCGATGCCGGAGCGGGCGGGACTCACGCGGGTCCGCTCGTCGAGGTCGACGGCGGTCGCGAGCGCCCAGTCGTCCATGGCCACCTCGATCGGCGTCTGCGGGAGCCCGAGCTCCTCCTCCACGGCCTGCAGGTCGCGGATGAACTCGAGCGCCCCGGACTGTCGCGCCTTCGGCTGCTTCGACATCGCCCGGGCGAGCACCGCCTCGAGGCTCGCCGGCACGTCGATGCGGCCGGTCGGCGCGAGCTTCGACTTCCCGATGCGTGCCGTGATCGCCTGCGGCGAGTTGTCGCCGCCCGGGACCTCGAACGGGCTCCGCCCGGCGAGCAGCGAGTAGACCGTCGCTCCGAGGGCCCAGACCTCGCTCGCGACGGTGCCGCTGGTCTCGTCGCGGAGCACCTCGGGTGCCGACCACGGCACCGAGAGTCCGACCGCCTCGGTGGTCTCGGCCTGGCCGAGCGTTGCCGCGATGCCGAAGTCGCTGAGCACCGGGTGACCGTACGCGGTCGTCAGGATGTTGGACGGCTTGATGTCGCGATGCAGCACACCGGATCGGTGGGCCGTCTCGACGGCGCTCGCGACGCGCACCCCGATCGAGAGCACCTCACCGAGCGGCAGTTGCACGGCACGGTAGCGCTGGCCGATCGAAGCCGAGCAGTACTCCATCACGAGGTACGGGCGTCCGTCGGCGGCAACGCTCGCCTGGTACACCGTGAGGATCGAGGGGTGCGAGCTCAGCTGGGCCATCAGATTCGCCTCGGCCTGGAACATCTGCCGGAGGTCGTCGTTGACCACGCCGGCGAGCAGCACCTTCACGGCGACGAGCCGGCGCGGCATGTTCTGCTCGTAGAGGAACACGTCGGCGAAGCCGCCCGAACCGAGCACGCGGATGAACTCGAAGCCCGGAAGGGTCGGCGGGGTGGACGGCAGTCGTCGCGACACGATCCTCCCAGTGCTCATCGGGACAGCGCTCATCGGGACGGCGCGGCAGGGTTCGGTGCCGACGTGGGCCCGCTGCCCCCCATTGTAGGTCGCCGCGGGCGCACCGCCGCGGGGCGGTCAGGCCCTCGCGGTCTCACCTGCGTCGTCGTCGTGCTCGCCGGGCTCGGACGGGGGCGGAACGACCTCGACGACGTCGATCACGACGACCGTCACGTTGTCGCGCCCGCCGTTTCCGAGCGCGGCGTCGACCAGCTGGGTGGCGGCCTTCTCGGCCTTCGGATTGGCGACGAGGAAGTGGCGGATGCCGTAGGACGTGAGCTCCTTCGTGAGCCCGTCGGAGCAGACGAGCAGCCGCATGCCCTCCTCGACGGCGATCGCCCGATAGTCGGGGATGGGCGCCTCGTGGAATCCGACCGCCCGCGTGATGACGTTCGAGTGCGGGTGCGTGTCGGCCTCTTCGCGCGTGATCTGCCCGGCATCGACGAGCTCCTGCACGATCGAGTGGTCGACCGTGAGCTGCTCGAGGACGCCGCCGACGAGGCGGTAGACCCGCGAGTCTCCGATGTTGAAGACGATCCATGCCGGTTCGCCCGAGATGAGCCCGAGGGCCGCGCCGGTCACCGTGGTCCCGCTGCCCTCGTCGGTGACGCCGGCGCCCCGCCCCATGTCCTGCACGGCGCGATGCAGCGACGCGTCGATCTCGGCCGTGCCGATGACCGGCTTGCCGCCGTGCTCGGCGAGCCGCGTCACGACGGCGGCGCTCGCGAAATCGCCCGCCGCATGTCCGCCCATGCCGTCCGCCACCGCGAAGACGGGTGCCTGCGCCACGTAGCTGTCCTCATTGACCTCGCGCCGCAGGCCGGTGTCGGTGATCGCGGCCCACGCGAGGGTGATCTCGGTGCCGTCGGGCAGCGCGATCCGATGGCGCGCGTTGCCGTTGCCTATCTGCGTCACGTGTTCGGCCTGTCTCGCGTGGGGTGATCGACTCCGGGGGGTGGGAGGATCTCGACGATCGTATCGTCTCCGAGATCGAGGCTCATGCCCGGCACGACGACGATCGACTCGCCCGCACGCAATCGCCGGGGCGCGCGCGGCCCGATCACGGTCGTGCCGTTCGTCGAGCGCAGGTCGCTCGCGACCAGACGTGCGCCCTCGACCCTGAGCTCGAGGTGGGTCGACGAGACGATCCTGCCCGGCGAGTCGACGGCGATGAGCCGGGGCACGCCGTGGACGCCCGGGATCCTCGGGGCACCGGGCCTCCGGCCGATGAGCACCGAGCCCTGCGGCACGAACGGGTCTCCCCCGGCCACGCGCACCTGCGGGAGCGCGGGGGCCGGGAGCTCCGGGGCCGACGCCGCGATCGTGCCATCCGGTCCCGTGCCGCCGTCCTCGGCGTCGATGGCCGCCGCGCTCGCGCTGTAGACCGTGTCCGCGTCGGCCGAGGCGACGGCGCGCTGCCATTCGACGGCGGACGCTCGCAGCCTCGCCCGCGCGTGCGCGACGACCGTGCCACCCGTGACGGGTTCGAGCACGGATGCGGCGCCGGTGAGTCGAACGGCCGACACGTCGTGGAACTCCGCGAGATGCCAGGGCTTGATGCCTCGCCCGTCGAATCGTCGACTGCCGCCGGGCGACTCGAGGTCGACGACCGCTCCCCCGCGCACGACGGCGGTCACGGATCCGGGGTCGTCGCCCATCCACCACACGAGCGCGAAATCCTGCTCGTCGTCATCGAGCCGCGCCGGGATCGCAGCCACGAGCGACTCGAGCGCCAGCCCGTGGTCGGCGGCGACACCGGCGAGCGCCGCGAGGACGTCATCGGCTGCGGGGGCGGCGAGCACGACGACGAAGCGCTCGCCGACGATGGCGTCCCAGGCTGCGGCGCCCGGGATCGCGTGGCTCGACACCGTCCCTCGTGGCATGTCGTCCAGTCTTCCACCGACCGGACCGCGCCGCGCGACGCGCATCCACCAGCCGAGGCCGCGGCGCACGCCCGAGATGGACCTCGATCACCAGCCAGCACCATGGAATCAGTCGTGAATCGCTCGAGAATCGACGGAATCACTTGCCAGAGGCATCCTTCACTGTCACAATCGAGCCATGACGAACGCAGGTCGTTCCAACGGGCATCGACCCGTGCAGCTCGACGAGGTGTCGAAGGCGATCATCGAGCAGCTGCAGGCCGATGGCCGTCGGTCGTACGCCGACATCGGCAAGGCGGTCGGACTGTCGGAGGCGGCCGTGCGCCAGCGCGTGCAACGACTCACCGAGTCGGGGGTGATGCAGATTGTCGCGGTCACCGACCCCATGCAGCTCGGCTTCACCCGGCAGGCGATGATCGGCATCCGCGCGTCCGGCGACACCCGCGTCCTGGCCGAACAGCTGGGCGAGATCCCCGAGATCGACTACGTCGTGCTCACCGCGGGCAGCTTCGACCTGCTCGCCGAGGTGGTGTGCGAGAACGACGAGGAACTCATCACCCTGCTCAACACGCGCATCCGCAGCCTCGACGGCGTGAACGCGACCGAGACGTTCGTCTACCTCAAGCTCCAGAAGCAGTTCTACAACTGGGGCACTCGCTAAGAAGGGAAGAACATGACCGACACGGTCTACGACAACGCTGCACTGCAGCAACAGGCGAAGGACCATCTCTGGATGCACTTCGCCCGGCAGTCCACGATGGAGACCTCGGGCGTGCCGATCATCACCCGCGGCGAGGGCCACCGCGTCTTCGACATCAACGGCAAGAGCTACATCGACGGCCTCGCGGGACTCTTCGTGGTCAACGCCGGCCACGGCCGCAAGCGTCTCGCGCAGGCGGGCGCCAAGCAGGCGGAGGAGCTCGCGTTCTTCCCGATCTGGTCGTACGCGCACCCGAAGGCGATCGAGCTCGCCGACCGCCTCGCCGGCTACGCACCCGGCGACCTCAACCACGTGTTCTTCTCGACCGGCGGCGGCGAGGCGGTCGAGACCGCCTACAAGCTCGCGAAGAACTACTGGAAGCTCATGGGCAAGCCGAGCAAGTACAAGGTCATCTCGCGCGCCCTCGCGTACCACGGCACGCCGCAGGGCGCTCTCGCCGTGACCGGACTGCCGATCAAGGCGCCGTTCGAGCCGATCACCCCCGGTGGCCTGCGCGTGCCGAACACGAACTTCTACCGCGCCGCCGACATGGGCGCGCCGACCGAGAGCGAAGAGGCGTTCGGCATCTGGGCTGCCAACCGCATCGAGGAGCAGATCCTCATGGAGGACCCCGACACCGTCGCGGCCGTCTTCCTCGAGCCCGTGCAGAACTCCGGCGGGTGCTTCCCGCCGCCTGCCGGTTACTTCCAGCGCGTGCGCGAGATCTGCGACAAGTACGACGTGCTGCTCGTCTCGGACGAGGTCATCTGCGCCTTCGGCCGCATCGGCCACATGTTCGCCTGCGACGAGTACGGCTACGTGCCCGACATGATCACCTGCGCCAAGGCGATGACCTCGGGCTACGCCCCGATGGGCGCGACGATCATCAACGAGCGCATCTACGAGCCGTTCTCGAAGGGCGACACGACCTTCTACCACGGCTACACGTGGGCGGGTCACCCGGTCTCGGCCGCGGTCGCACTGGAGAACCTCGACATCTTCGAAGAGGAGCACCTCCTCGAGCACGTGCGGGAGAACTCGCCGTTGTTCCGCGCCGAGCTCGAGAAGCTCAGCGACCTGCCGATCGTCGGCGACGTGCGCGGTGCCGGCTACTTCTTCGCCGTCGAGCTCGTGAAGGACAAGGCCACGCGCGAGACCTTCAACGAGGACGAGTCCGAGCGGCTGCTCCGCGGCTTCCTCTCGACGGCGCTGTTCGACGCCGGCCTCTACTGCCGCGCCGACGACCGAGGCGATCCCGTGATCCAGCTCTCGCCGCCGCTCACGATCGGCGTGCCCGAGTTCCAGGAGATCGAGCAGATCCTCCGGAGCGTGCTGACCGAGGCGTCGAACCGCATCTGATCGCTGCCCCTTCGTGCGTCGAACCCGGTGGCGGGCTCCCGTGAGTCCGCCACCGGGTTCGTCGTCTTCGGCCGTCACGCCTCATCGAGTCGCGGGGGTCGAGTGAACGCCCAGTCCGGCAGCGCTCCCGTGCCGAGGTACTGTTCGAGCAGCCGAGCCATCGAGTAGTCGGGGTCCGCAGTGAGCACGGCGTCGAGCAGCGCACCGGCGGCCGATCCGCGCCCGAGCGCCCAGCAGAGCCATGCGGCGATGCAGAGCGGGCCGGAGCGATGGCTCGCCGGGGCGTCTGCGACGACCTCGCGCACGACGACGAGTGCGCGCTCGAGCCGCGCGCGATCCGGTTGCAGGCCGGTCCTGCCGAGCATGAGCCGCGAGAGGAACTCGCTGACCTCGAGCCCCGGGCCGTGCCCGGCGAACTCTCGGCGGATGAGCGCATCGACCGACTCGCCCTGGGCCTCTGCGCGTTCGGCGAGGTCGACGGCGTCGTCGTGCGCCGCGGCGCCGACGACGGGGCCGAAGGCGAACTGCAGCATCATCCCGTCGCGGAACACCGGTCGCGAAGCGAGGTGCAGGAACCACGCCCGCCGCAGCGCCGAGGACGCCCGCGGTGCGAGCAGCCGTTCGACGAGCTCGACGGGGTCGACGTCGTCGCCCAGCGCACGGAAGATCGTGTCGCCGGCGTCGGCTCGCTCGATCCGTCGCAGCTCGCGCGCGATCGCCGCGGCGCGGTGCTCGTCGGGTTCCGGCAGCCTCGCCGGCGCCCACGGCCCCTCGGCGAGCTCGTCGTGCGGATGGAGGCCGCGCGCCGGCACGACGTCGAGCTCCTCGAGCGGCCGCCCGCCGGACGGCAGCTCTGCGTCGAGGAAGGACCCCCAACCGTCGGCGGCACGGCAGAGCGCGTCGCGCACGCCGAAGCCGGCTTCCGCGGCGCGACGGCACAGCAGTTCGACGAGCCTCCGTTCGGGCGCGCCGCCGTGGTCGGCGAACCCCTCGTCGGTGTAGACGACCGGTGCGATCGCATCGACGCCCGGCATCCTGCACAGCGACGAGATGACGGCCGAGACGAGCGCAGTGCGATCGCGCGACCGGCGTGGCAGGTCGTGACGCAGGACGCCGAGGGTGCGGCGCCCCTCGAACGCGACGCACACGAGCGACTGCGCCGGCATGAAGCCTGCGAGCCTCGGCACGAGGGCGAGGAACTCTTGCGCCGAACCGGCGCGGATGATCGTGGTCATGGACCGAGACTGGCTGCCGTCGACCACTTGAGGCTCGCCGCGCAGGTTCGGTCGCCGCCCACGGAGGTGTGGAGGACGGGACGGCCACCCGTCCTCGACCGTCGCGGCCTCACTCGGGTGTTCCGCGATGTCTGAATTCCGCGAGCCGCCGTCAGCGGCCGCAGTTACGCTCGACGCATGACCAACGAGTACCTCATCCGCCTCGACAGCCCGATCGGCCGGCTCGAGGTCGTCGCCGACGATGCGGCCGTGACCGCGCTGACGATCGAACGAGACGGCGTCCTCCCCCGCGACGGCGAGCCCGAGCGCTCCAATCCCGTCCTCGAACACGCGAGGCGCGAGCTCGACGAGTACTTCGCCGGCACGCGCACCGAATTCGACGTGCCCGTCCGGTGGCACGGCACCCCGTTCCAGGAGTCGGTGTGGCGCGAGCTCTCGAGACTCGGCTGGGGCGAGGCGACCTCGTACGGATCGCTGGCCGCGGCCGTCGGCCGGCCCGGCGCGTCGCGTGCGATCGGTGGTGCGGTGGGGGCCAATCCGGTGCCGATCCTCGTCGGCTGCCATCGCGTGCTCGCGGCCGACGGCCGGATCACCGGCTACTCGGCCGGTGAGGGCATCCCGACCAAGCTCTGGCTGCTCGGGCACGAGCGCATCGGCTTCGCCGCGTGAGCGTCATCCCCCGCCCCGACGTCGTCGTCGGCGACGACGGTCGTGCCCGCTGCGCGTGGGGCGCGAGCGACCCCGAGTACCGCCGCTACCACGACGAGGAGTGGGGCACGCCGCAACACGATCCGGTACGGCTCTACGAGAAGGTCTGCCTCGAGGGATTCCAGGCCGGACTGTCGTGGATCACGATCCTGCGCCGCCGAGAGGCGTTCCGGGAGGTGTTCCACGGATTCGATCCCGCACGCGTGGCGGAGATGACCGACCACGATGTCGAGCGCCTGCTCGGGGACGCCCGCATCATCCGGCACCGCGGCAAGATCCGGGCGACGATCACGAACGCCCGCGCCACCCTCGCCCTCGATCGCTCCCTCGACGAGCTGCTCTGGGGGTTCGCACCGCCACCGCGAACGATCGCGCCGGCCTCGTTCGCCGAGGTCCCGGCGACGACGCCGGAGTCCATCGCCATGAGCCGAGAACTGCGCCGCCGCGGGTTCGCCTTCGTAGGCCCGACCACGATGTACGCGCTCATGCAGGCCGCGGGAATGGTCGACGATCACGTCGCCGGCTGCTTCAGGGCGAGGCATCACGGCGGCGCCTGACGGCCGCCGGGCCGGGCGCGCGGCACGCCCCTGAGATCCTTGACACCGTCGAATCCCGCAGGCTACGTTGAGCCCACTTCGGGGGACAGGCAACGACGCCCGGACCATCGATCCGAAGCCGCTCGCCGGCTGGGCGAGCGGAGACGCTCATCACAGAAGGAGCACTGCATGCGATTCACGAGAACGCTCGCGCTGGCCGCCACCGCGGCTGCCGCGCTCACTGTCGGCACGGTCATCCCGGCTGCCGGCGCAACCCCGCTCGATTCCGACGTCCCCTCCTACCAGGAGTTCGCGGCATCGACGTACCGAGACATCGACGGCGGCTACATCGTCAACGGAGACGAACTGATCTCGGGCCAGAGCGACCTGCGGTCGTTCTACGAGCAGCTCGTCGGACCCGAGACGCCGACCGACGGCCTCATCGTCAACACGGTCAACGGCGCCGACGACAAGTGGTCCGCTTCGCAGGTTGGCAACCTCACCTATTGCGTCAGCACGAAGTTCGGCACTCGTCACGCCGACGTCGTCAGTGCGATGGCGAGCGGCGCCGCCCTTTGGGAGTCCGCGTCGTCGAAGATCGACTTCGTCCACGTGAGCAGCGCCGACAGCCAGTGCACGACGCGCAACAAGTCGGTCCTGTTCTCGGTCGAGCCGGTGCAGACCTCGCAGTACATCGCTCGCGCCTTCTTCCCGAGCTCGCCCGACCGACAGCAGAACGTGCTCATCGACGACTCGATCTGGAGCTCGGGCGCTTGGACGCCGACCAACATCCTCGGCCACGAGCTCGGACACACCCTCGGCTTCCGGCACGAGCACACGCGCCCCGAATCGGGCACGTGCTTCGAAGACAACAACTGGCGTCCGCTGACGCCGTACGACTCGGCGTCGATCATGCACTACCCGCAGTGCAACGGCTCGTCCGACGACCTGTCCATGACGAGCAGCGACCGCGCGGGCGTCGTCGCACTCTACGGCAACTGAGACACCGCTTCTGAGGTCTCCCGTCTGAGTCCGCTGGGTCCGGTCGTGTTCGACCGGACCCAGCGGTCAGCTCGAGGCGATGCGCAACGGGCCCGCCCCGGTCTTCCTCCTCGTGCACGGTGCGCGGTGGCGGGCCACAGGGCGCGGCTGCACGCGTCGGTGGTGCAGGAAGCCGTCGCACTCGCGAGATGGCGGACCCGGGATCGCGAGACGGCGATTCAGGCGACGAGTTCTACCTCGCGCGGCTGGGTCGCCCCGCGGTCTTCGCCGAGCCGCATCGAGAACCCCTCGACCTCTGCCCAGTCGATCAGGTCGTCGACGGTGGCGAGCTCGGGGCGCCGAGCGAGCACGGCCCGCGTGAAGCGCCCCTTCGCCTGCTTGTTGAAGTGGTTGAGGGCGCGCTTGCGGCCGGCGCCGTCGATCGAGACGACGCGCACGTACACGCTGTCCCGGCGGGCGGGCGCCGGGCCGAGCTCCGCATAGCCCTCCGACCGGAGGTCGATGATCAGACCGGGTTCGCGCTCCAGCACGCCGGCGAGGTGATCGCGCCAGAACGACTTGAGGCGCACGCCGGGCACTCGCGAGTCGTGCGAGAGCCGATATGCGGGAATCGGGTCGAGCGCACCGACGAGGCCGAAGAGTGCGGAATGCACGATGACCGTGCGAGCGGCGAACTCGCGAGCCGCGTCGTCGAGCGTCGGCGCGTCGAGGGCGTCGAAGAGCACGCCGGTGTAGCGGTCGATCGCGGGCATCGTCGGGGCCGTGGCGAGCTCGCGGTTGCGCGCGACCTCGGCGGCTTGGCGCGGTCCGAGCTTGAGCGCCCGCATCGTCGCGTCGTGGTCGGCCGCGAGGTCGACGAGAGCGCTGGTCAGCTGCTCCCGCGGCTCTCGGAGGCCGTCGAAGGAGAGCGCGTCGAGCGACAATGGCGCACCGGGACCGCCGTCGCGCTTCGTCTCGGACGGCGGGAGAAGCAGCAGCACTACGAACCGATGAACGCGAGTGCGGCTTCGACGTTCGTGCCCAGCGATTCGATGCTGTCGATGGTGACGCGCGGAAGCGCCGACGACGGGCCGGTCCAGGCGGCGTAGCCCTCGAGGCTCTGCTCGACGGCTCGCCAGGTGGTCTCCTCGAGGTGCGGCAGGCCGCGCTCGCGCTTCTCGAGCCTCGAGCGGTGCAGCGCCTCGTCGGAGCAGACGACCTCGATCACCCGGAGCCGGGCGTCGGTGCGGGCTGCGAGGTCCCGCCACTGCAGTCGCGCCGCCTCCGCGGCGTTCACCGCGTCGACGATGACGGTTCGGCCGGAGGCGAGCTCCTTCTCGGCGATCTCCTCGGCGACCAGGTACGCGGCGAGGCCGGTGGGCTGGTCGGCGTCGATCCCGGCCTTCAGAATGGCCGACTCGATCGGGTCGACCGACACGACCGTGGCGCCGAGGCGGGCGCCGACGATCTGGGCGATCGTCGACTTGCCCGCACCCGGCAGCCCGGCCATGACGATGAGCTGGGTGACGCTCAGGTCACCGAACTGACGGTCGAACGGTTGCTCCCCCGGCATCCGCTCCCCCTCAGGCGAGTTCGGCGCGGGACGCGACGACCTGCACCTGATCGGACTGGACTGAGAGGAATCCGTCTTCCGCCGAGGCGGTGATCTTCTCGCCGCCCGGCAGGGTGACGCGCACCTCGCCGCTCGCGAGGATCGCGAGCATCGGCTCGTGCCCCGGGAGGATGCCGATCTCGCCTTCGACGGTCTTGGCGACCACCATGGCCGCCTCGCCCGACCACACTTCGCGGTCGGCCGAGACGACGCTCACGTTGAGGGCGGCCATGCTCAGCCGTTCTCCTTCTGGATCTGCGCCCACTTCTCTTCAACGTCGGAGATCGGGCCGACGTTGAAGAACGCCTGCTCGGCGACGTGGTCGAAGTCGCCCCGGGCGATCGCGTCGAACGACTCGATGGTGTCCTTCAGCGGGACCGTCGAACCCTCGACACCCGTGAACTTCTTCGCCATGTAGGTGTTCTGCGAGAGGAACTGCTGGATCCGGCGCGCGCGGGCCACGGTGATCTTGTCTTCCTCGGAGAGCTCGTCGACACCGAGGATGGCGATGATCTCCTGCAGTTCCTTGTTCTTCTGGAGGATCTGCTTGACCGTGGTCGCGACGCGGTAGTGGTCGGCGCCCAGGTAGCGCGGGTCCATGATGCGCGACGTCGACGTCAGCGGGTCGATCGCGGGGTACAGACCCTTCGACGCGATCTCACGCGAGAGCTCGGTCGTGGCGTCGAGGTGGGCGAACGTGGTCGCCGGGGCCGGGTCGGTGTAGTCGTCGGCCGGGACGTAGATCGCCTGCAGCGAGGTGATCGAGTGGCCGCGCGTCGAGGTGATGCGCTCCTGCAGGATGCCCATCTCGTCGGCGAGGTTCGGCTGGTAGCCCACAGCGGAGGGCATGCGGCCGAGCAGCGTCGACACCTCGGAGCCCGCCTGGGTGAAGCGGAAGATGTTGTCGATGAAGAGCAGCACGTCCTGCTTCTGCACGTCGCGGAAGTACTCGGCCATGGTGAGGGCCGAGAGGGCGACGCGCAGACGCGTCCCGGGCGGCTCGTCCATCTGGCCGAAGACGAGGGCGGTCTTGTCGAAGACGCCCGCCTCCTCCATCTCGTGGATGAGGTCGTTGCCCTCACGGGTGCGCTCGCCGACGCCGGCGAACACCGACACGCCGCCGTGGTCCTGCGCGACGCGCTGGATCATCTCCTGGATGAGGACGGTCTTGCCGACGCCCGCACCGCCGAAGAGGCCGATCTTTCCACCCTGCACGTACGGGGTGAGGAGGTCGATCGACTTGATGCCGGTCTCGAAGAGCTGCGTCTTCGACTCGAGCTGGTCGAAGGCCGGGGGCTTGCGGTGGATCGGCCAGCGCTCGGTGACCTCGATGGTCTCGCCGGGCTCGAGGTTCAGCACCTCGCCCATGACGTTGAAGACCTTGCCCTTGGTGACGTCGCCGACGGGCACCGAGATGGGGGCGCCGGTGTCGCGAACCTCCTGGCCGCGGACCAGGCCGTCGGTCGGCTTGAGGGCGATCGCACGCACGACGTCGTCGCCCAGGTGCTGCGCGACCTCGAGGTTCAGGGTCGTGGTCGTGCCGCCGATGGTGACGTCGGTCTGGAGGGCGTTGTAGATCTCGGGGATCGAGTCGTGCGGGAACTCGATGTCGACGACGGGGCCCGTCACGCGGGCGATGCGGCCGACGGCGACGGCCTGGTCGGCGACCATGTCGATGGTGTCAGTCATTTCTGCTCACTCTTTCTGGATTGCTACTTGGCGGCGACGAGCGCGTCCGCGCCGCCCACGATCTCGGAGATCTGCTGCGTGATCTCGGCCTGGCGGGCATTGTTCGCCAGGCGGGTGTAGTCGGTGATGAGCTTGTCGGCGTTGTCGGACGCCGACTTCATCGCCTTCTGCGTGGCCGCGTGCTTGGCGGCGGCCGACTGCAGCAGGGCATTGAAGATGCGGCTCTCGATGTACACCGGCAACAGGCCGTCGAGCACGGTCTCGACGTCGGGCTCGAACTCGTACAGCGGCTGCACCGTGGCATCGGGCTCTTCGACGCCTTCGACGACCTCGAGCGGCAGGAGACGCACGACCGTGGGGGTCTGCGTCATCATGCTGACGAAGGTGTTGTAGACGACGTGGATCTCGTCGACGCCGCCGTCGGAGGCGTCGCGCAGGAACGACTCGAGCACCGCGTCCGCGATCTCCTTGGCCAGCTCGAACTCGGGGCTCTCGCTCGATCCGACCCAGTCCTGCTCGAACTCGCGGTGCCGGAACTGGAAGTACCCGACCGCCTTGCGCCCGACGAGGAAGTACACGACCTCCTTGCCCTGCGAGCGGAGGAGCTCGGCGAGCTCCTCCGCTTCGCGAAGCACCTGCGAGTTGAACGCACCGGCGAGGCCGCGGTCGCTCGTGAGGATCACGATCGCCGCACGCTCGATCTTCTCGGGCTCGGTCGTCAGCACGTGGTCGACGTTCGAGTACGTCGCCACGGCCGAGACGGCACGGGTGATCGCCCGCGAGTACGGCGTCGAAGCCGCCACCCTCGCCTGCGCCTTCTGGATGCGCGAGGCGGCGATGAGCTCCATCGCCTTGGTGATCTTCTTCGTCGTCTGGGCAGACTTGATCTTCTGCCGGTAGACCCGAAGTTGCGCTCCCATGTCTCTCCTGTATCCCTACGTCAGCGGTTCAGATCGTCCGATCGCCTCAGCGGCGACCCTTGACGATCTTCTCCTGGTTGACGTCTTCGGCGGCGATGGCCTCGAACTGCTCCGAGCCGACCGAGGCGAGCGGCTTGCCCTCGCCGGTCTGGAACTCGCCCTTGAAGGTCGAGACCGACGACTCGAGCTTCGAGATGGTCTCGTCCTCGAGCTTGTTCGTCGAGCGGAGCACGTCGAGCACGTCGGTGTTGCGGCGCAGGTAGTCGAGGAACTCGGCCTCGAAGCGGAGGATGTCCTCGACCGGAACCTCGTCGAGGTGGCCCTTCGTGCCGGCCCAGATCGAGACGACCTGGTCTTCGACGGGGTACGGCGAGTACTGCGGCTGCTTGAGCAGCTCGGTCAGGCGCGCGCCGCGGGCGAGCTGGCGACGGCTCGCCGCGTCGAGGTCGGAGGCGAACATCGCGAAGGCCTCGAGCGAGCGGTACTGGGCGAGCTCGAGCTTCAGCGTGCCCGAGACCGACTTGATCGACTTGACCTGCGCGTCGCCACCGACTCGCGAGACCGAGATGCCGACGTCGACGGCCGGGCGCTGGTTCGCGTTGAAGAGGTCGGACTGGAGGAAGATCTGGCCGTCGGTGATCGAGATCACGTTCGTCGGGATGTACGCCGAGACGTCGTTCGCCTTGGTCTCGATGATCGGGAGGCCCGTCATCGAGCCGGCGCCGAGCTCGTCGGAGAGCTTGGCGCAACGCTCGAGGAGACGCGAGTGCAGGTAGAAGACGTCACCGGGGTACGCCTCACGGCCCGGCGGGCGGCGGAGGAGGAGCGACACGGCGCGGTACGCCTCGGCCTGCTTCGACAGGTCGTCGAAGATGATGAGGACGTGCTTCGAGTCGTACATCCAGTGCTGGCCGATGGCCGAGCCGGTGTACGGCGCGAGGTACTTGAAGCCCGCCGGGTCGGAGGCCGGGGCGGCGACGATGGTGGTGTACTCCATCGCGCCGGCGTCTTCGAGGGCGCCCTTCACCGAGGCGATGGTCGAGCCCTTCTGGCCGATCGCGACGTAGATGCAGCGGACCTGCTTCGACGGGTCGCCCGACTCCCAGTTCGCCTTCTGGTTGATGATCGTGTCGATCGCGATCGCGGTCTTGCCGGTCTGGCGGTCGCCGATGATGAGCTGGCGCTGGCCGCGGCCGACCGGAATCATCGCGTCGATGGCCTTGATGCCGGTCTGGAGCGGCTCGTGCACCGACTTGCGCTGCATGACGCCGGGCGCCTGCAGCTCGAGGGCGCGGCGGCCCTCGATGCCGGTGATCTCGCCGAGACCGTCGATCGGGTTGCCGAGCGGGTCGACGACGCGGCCGAGGTAGCCCTCGCCCACGGGCACCGAGAGGACCTCGCCGGTGCGGGTCACCTCCATGCCCTCTTCGATGCCGGTGAACTCGCCGAGCACGACAACGCCGATCTCGTCCTCTTCGAGGTTGAGCGCGAGGCCGAGCGTGCCGTCGGCGAAGCGCACGAGCTCGTTCGCCATGACCGACGGGAGACCGCCCACGTGCGCGATGCCGTCGGCGGCGTCGGTGACGTACCCGACCTCGGTCTTCTGCGCCTGGCCCGGCTCGTACGACGAGACGAACTCCGAGAGAGCCGAACGGATCTCGTCGGGGCTGATGGAGAGTTCTGCCATTGCCATTTCCTTTTCTGGGCCGGGCCGTGTGGGCGCCGGTTTCAGCTTCTCTGTGTGGCGGCGCTGCACGCCGGTCGTGGTTTCAACCGGCGTCAGCCGGCAAGCTTCTGCCTCAGCGAGCCGAGGCGGCTGGCGACGCTGCCGTCGATGACGTCGTCGCCGATCTGGATGCGGACTCCGCCGATGAGGGCGGGGTCGACGATCGTGTCGAATCGGATGGGGCGCCCGGCCTGGGCGGCGAGGCCCTGCTCGAGGCGACCGAGCTGCTCGGCCGAGAGCGGGACGGCGGTCGTGACGGTCGCCACGTCGAACCCGCGCTGGTCGGCCACGACGGATGCCGCGTGCCTGAGCGCCTCGCCGATGCGACGGCCACGGGGCTGCTCGACGAGATGGCGCACGATCGCGACGGTCTGCGGCGCGGCCTTGCCGTCGAGCAGCCGGTTGACGAGCCGCGTCTTCGCCTCGGGCGCGCTGAGCTTCGAACCGAGCGCGAGCTCGAGCTCGGAGTCGGACGCGACCGTACGGTCGAACGCGAAGAGCTCGGCGTCGATGTCGACGCCCTTCGCGGCAGAGTCGGCCGCGACGCGGTAGCCGAGGTCTTCGACGCCCGCGAGGAAGTCGTCGCCCGATGACCAGCGGCGCGTCGCCGCGGTCACGAGCAGTGCGACCGACTCGGCCGGAAGCTGCGATCCGAACACGCGCTCGACGAGCGCGCGCTTCTGGGCGACGTCGGCTTCGGCGTCGGTGAGCGCCGTGCGCAGCTGCGCGGACGAACCGATCACCCGGCCGGCGGCGAGAAGGCCCTCGGCGACCGGAAGTTCGGCCCGGCCGAGCTCGGCGAGCGCAGCCCGCGACCCGGCCAGGGCCTCTCTCGTAGCGCTACCCATGGATTACTTCTTCCCTCCGGCGGCCGCCTCGGAGGCCTCCAGGTCGGCGAGGAAGCGATCGACGACCGCGGTCGCCTTCGCGTCGTCGGAGAGCGACTCGCCGATGACGCCCGACGCGAGGTCGATCGCCAGCGTGCCCACCTCGGAGCGGAGCGAGACGAGCGCGCTCTGGCGCTCGGCCTCGATCTGCGCCTGGGCGCTCGCGGTGACGCGAGCGGCTTCGGCGACGGCGGTGTCCTTCGCCTCGGCGACGATCTTCTTGCCGTCTTCGCGGGCCGTCTCGCGGATGCGTCCGGCCTCGGTGCGCGCGTCGGCGAGCTGGGCGGTGTACTCCTCGAGGGCCGCCTCGGCCTTGCGCTGGGCCTCGTCGGCCTTCGCGATGTTGCCTTCGATCGCCTCAGCACGCTCGTCGAGCAGCTTCTGGACGCGCGGAAGCACGTACTTCCAGAAGAAGAGGAGGAGGATGACGAAGATGACCCCCGACCAGACGAGGTCGTAGACCTCGGGGATCAGCGGGTTGCGCGTCGTACTCTCCTCCGCGGCGCTCACTACAGAGTGAAGCATGTGTTGACTCCTCGCGGGGCTGGAGGGTTTACGGGAACGGGATGAAGGCGACGGCGATGCCGACGAAGGCGAGCGCCTCGGTGAAGGCGATACCGATCCACATCAGGACCTGCAGGCGGCCGGCGAGCTCGGGCTGGCGAGCGACGCCCTCGATCGTCTTGCCGACGACGATGCCCACGCCGATGGCCGGGCCGATGGCTGCGAGGCCGTAACCGACCGAGGCGATGTGTCCGTTGATCTCCGCGAGAACGGTCGTTGCGTCCACGTTGTTTACCTTTCGTTGTGGTGGAGTTGTGGGCGGGGATGCCCGAGTCGTGCGATCAGTGCTCTTCGGCGACGGCCAGCTGGATGTAGACCGCCGTCAGCACGGTGAAGACGTACGCCTGGAGCACCGCGACGAGGATCTCGAACACCGTGAAGGCGAACCCGAAGGCGAAGGTGCCGACGCCCATGAGCTTGAACCAGCCGGGCGCCGAGAACAGGAAGAACCAGGTCGCCGAGAAGCAGAGCACGAGCAGCATGTGGCCGACGAGCATGTTCATCAGGAGTCGGAGCGTCAGCGTCACCGGTCGGATGATGAACGTCGAGATGAACTCGATCGGGGTGACGATGAAGTACACCGGCCACGGCACGCCCGCGGGGAACAGCGCGTTCTTGAAGAAGTTCGCGGGACTCTTCTTGACGCCCGCGTAGATGAACGTGACGTACGAGATCGCCGCGAGCACGAACGGCACGCCGATGACCGAGGTGCCCGCGATGTTCAGGCCGGGGAAGATGCCCGTCAGGTTCATGAACAGGATCATGAAGAACATCGTCGTGAGGATCGGCAGGAACCGCTTGCCGTCCTTCTTGCCGAGCAGATCGTCGGAGATGTTCACGCGGACGAGGTCGAGGCCCATCTCCACGAGGCTCTGGAAGCGCCCGGGCACGACCCGCATGCGGCGGGTGCCGAGCCAGAAGATCACGAGCAGCGCGATGATCGCGATGATGCGGACCATCATGACCCGGTTGATCGCGAACGGCGTGCCCTCGAAGAGGAAGATTTCGGGGAAGAACTCGTCGAGACTGGGCCCGTGGAATCCGCCTTCGTCGGCGGCGGTCAGAACCAGCTGGTTCAGAGCGTGTGCTAGCAGGGCTCTCTCCTGTTTCGGGGCGTGGAGCAGGGGCTCTCGCGACGACGAACATCGGAAACGGATTTCGCACAGGCCTGAGCAGGGCGAAAACCGTGGGGGATCGCCATTACTCTAGCAAGACTTCTACGAGCAGACGAATTCGGAATCGAAGCTTATTCGTCCTCGGGCGCCTTCGGCAGTTCGACGTCGCTCGCGTACGGCAGTCGCGACTTCGCGACGACGAGCACGTCGACCACGAGCGAGGCGATGACGCCCGCCACGAGGCTCAGGAACACGACCATCGGGTCGAGCCATGAGGCGCCTCGCAGGACGAACACGAGCACGATGAAGAGGACGAACTTGAGCAACCATCCGCCGAGCACGATTCCGAAGAAGATGCCGACGAATAGGTCGCTCCCGGCGAACCGGTTCGCCACGAGGATGCTGCCCGCGGTGATGCCCATGAACACGACCGCCATGAGCGTGCCGATGAGACCACCCCAGAGGCCGGGCATGCCGGCGAAGACGTAGCCGAGCACGGCGCTCACGACGAGGATCACCGCCGCGAGCACTCCACCCCACGCGAGTGCGCGCTTCAGCACGGGGTTCGAGGTGGGGGTTCGGTCGGCGGGTTCGGGCCGGGCGTCGGTCATCATGCTCCAGTCGAGGGGTCGCCCGATTCTACCGAGGACGAACCTGCGAGTTCGTCGATCGGGGCGTCGGGCCCGGTAGCGGCGGGCCCAGCGGGCGTCGCCGTCGACGGGCGCTCCTCGGCGGCGACCGTCAGCCGCTTGCGCCGCCCGAGCGGGGCGAGCGTGATGATCGTGCACGCGAGGAAGCCCACGCCGAGGAACACGAACGCCCACCACGTGCTGAGGTGGAAGTAGACGGGCAGCACGTACGTCAGGAGGCATCCGACCGAGGCGACCGCCGTCCAGCCGTACAGGATGAGCACCGCGTTGAGGTGGGAGTGCCCCATGTCGAGCAGCCGGTGGTGGAGGTGCTTCCGGTCGGCCGCGAACGGCGACTTGCCCGCGCGCAGGCGCCGGATGACGGCCATGCCGAAATCGAGCAACGGGATGATCAGCACCACGAACGGCAGGATGATCGGCATGAACGCGGCGAACAGCTCGCTGAAGCCGACGCCGACCGGGTTGATCTGGCCGGTCACCGCGATCGCCGAGGTCGCCATGAGCAGGCCGATGAGGAGGGCCCCCGCGTCGCCCATGAAGAGCTTCGCGGGGTGCCAGTTGAGCGGCAGGAACCCGGCGCACGCCCCCACGACGACGACCGCGAGCAGCGACGCGAGGTTGAAGTAGTTGAGGGGCGACGTCTGCTGCACGAGCAGGTAGGTGTAGAGGAAGAACACGCCGTTCGCGATGAGCGAGACGCCTGCGACGAGCCCGTCGAGGCCGTCGATGAAGTTGACCGCGTTCATCACGAGCACGATCGTGAACACGGTGAGCGTCGCACTGACCCACGACGGGATGAGCGTGATGCCGGCGATCGGCAGCGACACGATGGACACGCCCTGCCAGGCGATCAGCCCGGCGGCGATGAACTGCCCGGCGAGCTTCGTCGTCCAGTCGAGGTCCCAGATGTCGTCGGCGACGCCGATGAGCACGATGAGCAGCGCCGCGCCGAGGATCGCGAGCATCTGCGCGGGGTTCTGGAAGATGATCGCGACGTTCGCGAACCGCTGGATGCCGAGCGTCGAGATGAACGCCGCCGCGCCGATCGCCACGAGCACGCCGACGAACATCGCGACGCCGCCGAGCCGGGGCGTCGGACGGGTGTGCACGTCGCGCTCGCGGATCTTCGGGTACAGCCGGTACTTGAGGCTCAGCTTCCAGACGAGGATCGAGCCGCCGAACGTGACGAGCGCGGCGAGCAGCGCGAGGGTGAGGAACAGGGTCATGAGACGGCGGCGTCCGCGTCGTCGGCGGGCGCGGAACCCTCGGCGGGCGCGGCACCGTCAGCGGGCGCGCCACCGTCAACGGGCGCGGATGCCTCGTCCGCGAGCTGCTCGGACGCCTCGGGCTCGTCGTCGGCGGGCTCGAGCAGCTCCTCCCCCACGACCGCGGCGATGCGCTCGCGCGACACGACGCCCGCGCGCACGATGCGCAGCACGCCGCCCGACTCGGTGAGCCCGGTGGCGTCGACGATCGTCGACGACGTGTCGCCCGGCCGGTCGCCGATGGCCTCGTAGCCGGTGCCGGCCTCGCCCCCGTCGAGATAGACGGCGACCGATTCGCCGAGCATCTCGACCGCGGCCCCGGCGGTGGTCGCCGACGGCATGCCCGAGAGGTTGGCCGACGAGACCGCGAGCGGACCGGTCTCGGAGAGGAGCTCGAGGGCGATCGGGTTCGCGGGCATGCGCAGCGCGACGGTGCCGCGGGTCTCGCCGAGGTCCCACTGGAGCGACGGCTGGGCGCGGAGGATGACGGTGAGCCCGCCCGGCCAGAACTCGGCGACCAGGTCGCGCACGGCGGGCGGCACCTCGGTCGCCAGTGCGTCGAGGGTCGGCAGTCCGGGGATGAGCACGGGCGGCGGCGACGTGCGCTCGCGGCCCTTGGCCTCGAGCAGGCGCGCGACCGCTTTCGCGTTGAACGCGTCGGCGGCGACGCCGTACACCGTGTCGGTCGGCAGCACGACGAGTTCGCCGCGCCCGATCGCGCCCCGCGCGAGTCGCATGCCGGTGAGCAGCTGGGAGTCGACCGAGCAGTCGTAGGTGGCAGTCATGACCTGCCCGATTCTAGACCAGCGCCGGGCCACGATCGGATGCCTCGGGCCGCACGGGCCCGAGGCATCCGACGCGACGCCGCGCCGCTCAGCGGCGGCCGGACTTGCGGCGGAACAGCCACGCTCCCCAGGCCGCGGCGATCGCGATGATCGCGGCGCACCAGCCGACCGCCCACCACGCGGAATCGCCGACCGGCGTGCCCATGAGCAGGGCGCGGATCGTCTCGATGACCGGGGTGATCGGCTGGTTCTCGGCGACCCACTGGAGCCACTCGGGCATCGTGTCGACCGGCACGAACGCGCTCGACACGTACGGCAGGAACAGCAGGATGAAGCCGTAGCCGCTCGCCGCCTCCGGTGACGGTGCGGCGAGCCCGATCGCGGCGAAGAGGTACGTGATCGTGAGGATGTACAGCGCGACCATGCCGAAGGCGGCGAGCCATTCGAGCGGGGTCGCCGACGGCCGGAACCCGACGAGCAGGGCCACGCCGATCACGATCGCCGTGGCGATGAGGTTTCGCACGAGGCTCACGGCGACGTGGCCCGTGAGCACCGCGCCGCTGCGCAGCGGCATCGTGCGGAACCGGTCGATGATGCCCGTCGACATGTCTCGCGAGACGGAGATCGCGGTCGTGGAGGCGCCGAATCCCGCGCACAGCAGGATGATGCCGGGAACGACGTAGTCGACGTACCCGCCCGACGGGTCGATCGCGTTGCCGAAGATGTAGGTGAACATCAGCATGAGCATCGTCGGCAGCAGGACGGCCATCATCATGGTGTCGACGTCGCGGACGGTGTGGATGAAGCTGCGGGTGATGAACACCCGCTCGGCGGTGAAGCCGCGCACGCGCGGACGATGTGCGACGGCGTCGGGCCCGGCGGCGGCACGGGGTGCGGTGAGCGTGGTCATGTCGGGCTCCGTTCAGTTCGTGGCGATGAGTTCGGGGGCGGATGCCTCGGCCGCCGCCGCCGGACGATCGGCCGTGATGGCGAGGAACACGTCGTCGAGGCTCGGCCGGCGGATGGTCACCTGGACGCCGTCGGCCCCGGCGAGGGCGGCCCGGTCGAGCTCGTCGATGGCGGCCCGCAGGCCGTGCACGCTGCCGTCGGTGGGCAGTTCGCGGAGCAGCACGCCGTCGGCGTCGCGCAGCTCGACCACATCGCCGCCGACCCGCGACTTGAGCTCGTCGGCCGTGCCCTCGGCGGCGATGCGTCCGCGGTCGAGCACGGCGATGCGATCGGCCAGCCGGTCGGCCTCCTCCAGGTACTGCGTCGTGAGGAAGATGGTCGTACCCGCGTCGGCGAGCGAGCGGATGACGGCCCAGAGCTCCTGGCGGCTGCGGGTGTCGAGACCGGTCGTCGGCTCGTCGAGGAAGAGCACCGGCACCTGCACGACGAGGCTCAGGGCGAGGTCGAGGCGGCGACGCATGCCGCCGGAGTAGGTGGCGACCCGGCGGTCGGCGGCCTGCTCGAGGTCGAAGCGCGCGATGAGCTCGGTCGCGCGGAGCCGGGCGTCGCGCCGGGCGAGCCCCGAGAGCCGGCCCATCATCACGAGGTTCTCGCGCGCCGTGAGCACCTCGTCGACGGCGGCCGCCTGGCCCGTCAGGGCGATGCACTGCTGCACCGCGGCCGGCTCGCGCAGCAGATCGCGACCCATGACCGCGGCGGTGCCGGAGTCGGGCGCCACGAGGGTCGTGAGGATGTTGATGGTCGTCGTCTTGCCGGCGCCGTTCGGCCCGAGCAGCGCGAAGACGCTGCCGGCGGGGACCGCGAGGTCGAGGCCCGCGAGCACCTCGGTGCGGCCGAAGGCCTTGCGCAGGCCCCGCGCTTCGATGGCGAGTTGCATGTCGTGCTCCTGTCGGTCGGGATTCGCACCACTGTTGCGTATGGCGCAAACTGTTTATGTCATGCACTGTTGTTTAAGTAATACACAGTTCTAGACTGAGGTCAACCCGAAGCCGGCCCGAGCCGGCCGACGCCGACCGACTGGAGCCGAATGAGCGACGAGCGAGCCGACCCCGAACTCCCCCGCGGCGTCGCCCTGGCCTGGGGCGTCGCCGCCCACCCGCAGCGCGGCCCGAAGCGCGAGCTCTCGATCGAGCGCATCGTCGACGCCGCGATCGAGATCGCGGATGCCGAGGGCATCGGGGCGGTGTCGATGAGCCGGGTCGCCGCGTCGCTCGGATTCACCACGATGTCGCTCTACCGGTACGTGACGAGCAAGGACGACCTGATCCTGCTGATGCAGGAGGGCGCCGTCGAGCCGCCCGTGCCGGACGAGCACGTCGAGCGCGCCTGGCGCGATGGCGTGACCGCGTGGGTGCTCGCCATGCGCGCCGCCTACCGCGAGCACCCGTGGCTCGTCGACATCCCGATCTCGGGAGCCCCAATCACGCCGAACAGCCTGCTCATCGTGGACTGGTTCCTGCGCGAGGTCCGCGACCTCCCGCTCAGCGACGGCGAGAAGATGTCGGCCCTGCTGCTGCTCACGAGCTACGCCCGCGCGACCAGTGCGCAGGACCGCGACCTCCGGGCCGCCGCGGAGGCGGCCGCAGACCCGCGCGAGGTCACCGGCGAGAGCGCCTTCGCCGCACTCTCGGAGCTCGTGACCCCTGAGCGATTCCCGTACCTGAGCCCGCTCCTCGCCGCCGGCGGGTACGTCGCCGAGCCCGGCACCCACCCCGGCGAGACGGACGAGGACTTCTCGTTCGGGCTCCTCCGCATCCTCGACGGCATCGAGCACCACGTCGACCACCAGGGCGGCACGACCGCCCCCGCCGAACCCGAGCCGCTTCCCGAGCTCCCACCGCAGCTCGACCTGCCCCGCGACCAGCGCGTGCGCGACGCCGCGAAGGCCAGGCGCGAGGCCGAGAAGTCGGTGCGCGAGGCGCAGAAGGCGCTCCGTGAGGCGCAGAAGCGCGAGCGCGAGGCGATCAAGCACGCCCTCGAGCGCGAGAAGGCCGCGCGCGAGAAGGCCGAACGGGCGAAGTAGCTCAGCGCAGGGCGGTCGTCGCCCGGTCGCGCCCCGTCAGGTCCCGGTGGTGGGCGATCGCGCGCCATCCGTCGGCGGCGAGGATCGCGGCGATGTCGGCCGACTGCGCCTCGCCGTGCTCGATCACGAGCACGCCGCCCGGCCGGAGCAGCGCGAGCGCGCGCTGCGAGAGCACCCGCACGACGTCGAGCCCGTCGGCCCCGCCGTAGAGCGCGGCCTCGGGGTCGTGGAGGCGCACCTCGGGATCGCGCGGGATCGCGCCGAGCGGGATGTACGGCGGATTCGACGCGACGACCGAGACCCGGCCGTCGAGCTCGGGCAGCGCGTCGGCGAGGTCGCCGAAGACGAGCTCGAGGTTCGGCGCCCCCACTTCCTCGACGTTGCGGCGCGTCCACACGTACGCCTCGGGCGACTTCTCGACCGCCCAGACCCGCGCGTGCGGCACCTCGGTCGCGAGCGCGAGCGCGATGGCGCCCGATCCCGTGCCGAGGTCGACGCCGATCGGCTCTGGCTCGGCCGCCGCCCGCAGCGCGTCGATCGCGAGCTGCGCGACGCCCTCGGTCTCCGGCCGCGGCACGAACACGCCGGGGCCGACCGAGAGCTCGAGCGAACGGAACGCCGCCCGGCCGGTCAGGTGCTGCAGCGGCTCGCGCCGGGCACGCCGCGCGACGAGCGACGCGAGCGCCGAGGCATCCTCGGTCTCGATCGTGGCGCCGACGACGAGACGCGCCTGCACCCCGCCTCGGCTCAGCCCGAGCACGTGCCCGATGAGGAGCTCCGCGTCGACGTCGGGGTCGGGCACGCCCGCCGAGGCGAGCGTCGCCGCGATCTCGTCGCGCACCTCGCGCAGCGACCGGCCTGGCTGTTCAACGGGTGCATCCACGCAATGGAATGTAACGCACGCCCACGGCCCCGGCCGCGCCCATAGGCTGGGCACGCTCGCACCGCCCCTCGAGAAAGGCCCGACCATGGCTCAGATCTACGACAACATCACGCAGGCGTTCGGCCGCACGCCGCTCGTCCGACTGAACCGCCTCACCGAGGGCGCCGGTGCGACCGTGCTCGCGAAGCTCGAGTTCTACAATCCCTCCGCGAGCGTCAAGGACCGCCTGGGCGTGGGCATCGTCGACGCCGCCGAGGCATCGGGCGAGCTGAAGCCCGGCGGCACCATCGTCGAGGGCACGAGCGGCAACACGGGCATCGCCCTCGCCGCGATCGGCGCGGCGCGGGGCTACAAGGTCATCCTCGCGATGCCCGAGACCATGTCGAAGGAGCGCAAGTCGCTGCTCAAGGCGTACGGCGCCGAGCTCGTGCTCACCCCGGGCTCCGAGGGCATGAAGGGCGCCGTCGCGAAGGCCGAGGAGCTCGCCGCCTCGACCCCCGGCGCGATCCTCGCCCGCCAGTTCGAGAACCAGGCCAACGTCGAGATCCACCGCCGCACGACGGCCGAGGAGGTCTGGGACGACACCGACGGCGGCGTCGACATCTTCGTCGCGGGCATCGGCACCGGCGGCACCATCTCGGGCGTCGGCCAGGTGCTCAAGGAGCGGAAGCCCGAGGTGCAGGTCGTCGCGGTCGAGCCGGCCGAGTCGCCCATCCTCAACGGCGGCCAGCCCGGCCCGCACAAGATCCAGGGCATCGGCGCGAACTTCGTACCCGACGTGCTCGACCGCACCGTCTACGACGAGGTGCTCGACGTCAACATCGACCAGGCCGTCGCGACCGCGCGCCGGCTCGGTCAGGAGGAGGGCATCCTCGGCGGCATCTCGTCGGGTGCGACGGTGTACGCCGCCCTCGAGCTCGCCAAGCGTCCCGAGAACGCCGGCAAGACCATCGTCGTGATCGTCGCGAGCTACGGCGAGCGGTATCTCTCGACCGTCCTGTACGAGGGTCTGCTTGACTGATCGCGTGACGATCCGCTCGCGCCTGAAGGAAGACCTCAAGACCGCCCGTGCCCACGACCCCGCGGCACGGAGCGGCCTCGAGGTCTTCCTCGTGTACTCGGGCCTGCACGCCATCTGGACATACCGGCTCACCCATCGCATGTGGGTCGCCGGCTGGCGGTTCCCAGCCCGGCTCATCTCGCAGTTCGCCCGATTCCTGACGGGCATCGAGATCCACCCCGGCGCGACCATCGGGCGCCGGTTCTTCATCGACCACGGAATGGGCGTCGTCATCGGCGAGACCGCCGTCGTCGGCGACGACGTGATGCTCTACCACGGCGTCACCCTCGGCGGGAAGGCGCCCAGGCACACCCCGCCGGGCACCAAGCGCCACCCGACCCTCGAGGAGGGCGTCACCGTGGGGGCCGGGGCGAAGATCCTCGGCGACATCACGATCGGCGCGTGGAGCGCCGTCGGCGCGAACGCCGTGGTGACCCGCGGCGCTCCCCCGCACTCGCTCGTCGTCGGCGTGCCCGCGACCGTGCGCCCGCTCTCGCACGCGACGGCCGACGCGGCGCGCGGCGTGCACGACTGGCACATCTGATCGCAGACGACGGATGCCTCGGGGCCGGCCCCGAGGCATCCGTCGTCGTTCGATCGCGCCGGCGCGCCTACTCGGTGCCGAGATCGGCGAGCCTGGCCTCCTCGTCGGCGTGGATCGCCGACTCGATGAGCGGGTCGAGCGCGCCGTTCATGACCTGGTCGAGGTTGTACGCCTTGTAGCCGGTGCGGTGGTCGGCGATGCGGTTCTCGGGGAAGTTGTACGTGCGGATGCGCTCGGACCGGTCCATCGACCGGATCTGCGACTTGCGCGCGTCGGAGGCCGCCGCGGCGAGCTCCTCCTGCTGGCGCGCCAGCAGGCGGGCCCGCAGCACGCGCA
The DNA here is from genome assembly GCF_029167465.1 of Agromyces chromiiresistens. Taxonomy (NCBI): domain Bacteria; kingdom Bacillati; phylum Actinomycetota; class Actinomycetes; order Micrococcales; family Microbacteriaceae; genus Agromyces; species Agromyces chromiiresistens. Next base: position 1,494,883 of record NZ_JARFNL010000004.1, on the reverse strand, counting down.
TCGCCGCCTCGCGGTTCTGCAGCTGCGACTTCTCGTTCTGCATCGACACGACGATGCCCGTCGGCAGGTGGGTGATGCGCACCGCCGAGTCGGTCGTGTTGACCGACTGGCCGCCGGGCCCGCTCGAGCGGTACACGTCGATCTTGAGGTCGTTCTGGTTGATGTCGACCTCTTCGGGCTCGTCGACCTCGGGGAAGACGAGCACGCCCGTCGTGGAGGTGTGGATACGGCCCTGGGTCTCGGTGACGGGCACCCGCTGCACGCGGTGCACGCCGCCCTCGTACTTGAGATGCGCCCAGACGCCCTGCGCCGGATCGGTCGCGTTCGACTTGATCGCGACCTGCACGTCCTTGTACCCGCCGAGGTCGGACTCGTTGCGCTCGAGGAGCTCGGTCTTCCACCCCTTCGACTGCGCGTACTGGATGTACATGCGCAGGAGGTCGGCCGCGAAGAGGGCGCTCTCCGCGCCCCCCTCGCCGCCCTTGATCTCCATGATGACGTCACGCCCGTCGTCGGGGTCGCGCGGGATCAGCAGGCGCCTGAGCTTCTCCTGCGCCTGCGCGAGCCCCTCCTCGAGGGCGGGCACCTCTTCTGCGAAGGCGTCGTCCTCCTTGGCGAGCTCGCGCGCCGCGTCGAGGTCGTCCTGCGCCTCGTGCCACGCCCGGTTCGCCGCGACGATCCGGCTCAGCTCGGCGTAGCGCCGGTTGACCTTCTTCGCACGCGCGGCGTCGGCGTGCAGCGCCGGGTCGGCGAGCTCCTCCTGGAGCTGCGCGTGCTCATCGAGCAGCGGCTGAACCGATTCGAACACCTCGGCCTCAGCGGTGGTCGGTCTCGTGCCCGTGCGAGTTGCCGTGGCCGGCGACCGGCATCGACTTCTGCATGAGCAGCAGGAACTCGGCGTTCGACTGCGTCTCCTTCAGGCGGCCCAGCACGGCCTCGAGCGCGGGCTGCTGGTCGAGGCCCGCGAGCGCGCGACGCAGCTTCCACGTGATCTTGACCTCGTCGGGGCTGAGCAGCATCTCCTCACGCCGGGTCGACGACGCGTTGACGTCGACGGCCGGGAAGATGCGCTTGTCGGCGAGCTGGCGCGAGAGGCGCAGTTCGCTGTTGCCCGTGCCCTTGAACTCCTCGAAGATCACCTCGTCCATCTTCGAGCCGGTCTCCACGAGCGCGGTCGCGAGGATGGTGAGCGAGCCGCCGTTCTCGATATTGCGCGCGGCGCCGAAGAACCGCTTCGGCGGGTAGAGCGCCGACGCGTCGACGCCGCCCGAGAGGATGCGACCCGAGGCGGGTGCGGCCAGGTTGTAGGCGCGGCCGAGTCGCGTGATCGAGTCGAGCAGCACGACGACGTCGTGGCCCAGCTCGACGAGGCGCTTCGCCCGCTCGATCGCGAGCTCGGCGACCGTCGTGTGGTCTTCTGCCGGACGGTCGAAGGTCGAGGCGATGACCTCGCCCTTGACCGTGCGCTGCATGTCGGTGACCTCTTCGGGGCGCTCGTCGACGAGCACGACCATGAGGTGGACCTCGGGGTTGTTCTGCGAGATCGCGTTGGCGATCTGCTGCAGCACGATCGTCTTGCCGGCCTTCGGCGGCGCGACGATGAGGCCGCGCTGGCCCTTGCCGATCGGGGCGACGAGGTCGATGATGCGCTGCGTGAGCTTCGTCGGCTCGGTCTCGAGGCGCAGGCGCTCCTGCGGGTAGAGCGGCGTCAGCTTCTGGAAGTCGACGCGTGCGGCGGCCTCGTCGATGGACTGGCCGTTGACCGAGTCGACCTTGACGAGCGCGTTGTACTTCTGGCGGCTCGACTGCTCGCCGTCGCGCGGCTGCTTGATCGCACCGACGACGGCGTCGCCCTTGCGCAGGTGGTACTTCTTCACCTGGCCGAGCGAGACGTAGACGTCGCTCGGGCCGGGCAGGTAGCCCGTCGTGCGCACGAACGCGTAGTTGTCGAGGACGTCGAGGATGCCCGCGATCGGGATGAGCACGTCGTCGTCGAGGATCTCGGGCTCGAGCTCGTCGCCGGTACCGCCCTGGCCGCGGCGCTTGCGGTCGCGGTAGCGGCTGCGACGGCCGCCCTCGCCCTCGCCCTTGTCGGCCTGGTTCTGGCCGCCCTGCCCGCCCTGGGCCTTGTCGCCCTGCTTGCCCTTGTCGGCGTCGCCCTGGCGGTCGGCGGACTTCTGGTCGTCGCCCTTGCGCGCGTCGCCGTTCTGGTTCTGGCCGTTGCCGTTCTGGCGGCCGCCCTTCTGGGCCTCGCCCTTCTGGGCGTCGGCCTTCTGGGCGTCGTCGCCGCGCTCGGCGCGCTCGGCGCGCTCGGCACGGTCGCCGCCGCCGCGACGGCCGCGGTTGCGGCGGCCGCCCTGCCGCGGCTCCTCTGCGGGCTGCTCGCCGTCGGCGCCCTCGGTGCGGGCGCCATCGCGGGCGCTCTCGCCGGTCGCGGCGGCGAGCTCCTCGCGCACGGCCGCACGGGCGGCCTCGCGGGCGTCGTCGTCGTTCGCGGTCGGCACGAGGCCGACACCGGCACCGCCGCCGTTCACGTGCTGCACGGCTGCGGTCGTCGCGCTCGTCGCGCGACGGGGCTGGCGGCCGCGACGCGGCTGGGCGGATGCCTCCGCGGCGACGGGCTCGGCCGTCGCCGCCTGGGCGCCGTCGACCGGGGCGGCGTCAGCGGGCGCGGGGTCGGTCGACGGAGCCGCCTCGGCCGGCGCGCTCGGTGCGTCGGCCACCGGGGCCGCCTCGACGGGCGCGGCCTCGACGGGGGCGGTGCCGTCGACGTCGAGCGTGGGGGCGGCGTCGCCCTCGGCCTGACGCGCGGTGATCGCCTCGACGAGTTCGCCCTTGCGGAGCTTGGATGCGCCCACGATGCCGAGCGAGGCGGCGAGCTCCTGGAGCTCGGCGACCTTGAGGCCGGTGAGGGGGGCGCCGTTCGCCACGCGCGCGGCGTGGTCGGATGCGTTGGTCACTGGGTGTTGTCCTTTCCCCTGGCGCATGTGGTTGCGCGGCAGGAGAGTTGATCGCAGACTCGAGCGAGGTCGGCGCGCGCGGCGCAGACTGCGCAAGTGCGAAAGCAAGAGATTGCCGGGAATTGCACGATGCGGCTCGTGAGCGGTGTCGGGTCTGACGTATCAGCCGCTTCACCCGCCGGGTGCGCAGTCAGTCTAACACCGTGCGGCCGCCCAGCCTGCCACGCGACGCCCCGTTGTGGAGAAACATCGCGTGGAGGCATCCGACTGCGACGAGCGCGACCGAGCAGCAGCGACGCACGTCGCGGCGTGCCGGCCGTCGGCGGGCAGCGCGGCTCAGGCGGCGGTGACCGTCGCGCCCTTGAAGTCGACCGCGAGCGGCAGCGCCTGCCACACCGTGTCGGCCGTCCGCTCGACGAGGTCGATCGCCGCTGCTCGGGCGCTCGGGTCGTTCGCGAGGACGAGGATCGACGGGCCGGCACCCGACACGACGGCTGGGTGTCCCGCCTCGCGCAGTGCCCGGATGAGCCGGTCGGTCTCGGGCATGGCCGCCGCGCGGTAGTGCTGGTGCAGCTTGTCCTCCGTGGCCTGGAAGAGCAGCTCGGGGCTCTGGATGAGCGCCGCGACAAGCAGCGCCGAGCGCGAGACGTTGAAGACCGCGTCTTCGTGCGGCACCTGCTCGGGCTGCAGCGAACGCGCGAGCGCCGTCGACATCTCGTGCTCGGGCACGAGCACGAGCGGCGAGACGCCGCGGTGCACGATGAGCTTCTTGTGGCGGGGTCCCTCGGGGGTAACCCACGCGATCGTGAGTCCGCCGAAGAGCGCCGGCGCCACGTTGTCGGGGTGGCCCTCGAGCTCCGTCGCGAGCTCGAGCAGGTCGTCGGCCGAGAAGTCGACGACCCCGTCGAGCAGGCCCTTCGCCGCCATCACCCCTGCGACGATCGCCGCGCCCGACGAGCCGAGGCCGCGGCCGTGCGGGATCGCGTTGTGCGCGACGAGCCGCAGCCCGGGCAGCGCGACGCCCGCGCGCTCGAACGCGTGCGCGATCGCGCGCACGACGAGGTGGGACGCGTCCAGCGGCACCTCGCCCTCGCCGACGCCGTGCACCTCGACCTCGACGCCCGCCGGCGTCGCCGAGACCTCGAGCTCGTCGTAGCGCGCGAGGGCGAGCCCGAGGGTGTCGAAGCCGGGCCCGAGGTTCGCCGAGGTGGCGGGCACCTTGACGTGGACGGTACGGCCGACGAGCGATGTGGTCGCGTCGGCGACGAGCGTGCCCGTCATGAGGCGAGTCCCAACGCCGCGGCGACCTGTGCGGTGTCGACCGGCACGACCGTCGGCTCGACGTCGGAGCCGTCGGCCGTGCGGAGGGCCCACTGCGGGTCCTTCAGGCCGTGGCCGGTGACCGTGAGCACGACGCGCGCACCCCGCGGCACGGCGCCGGCGGCCGCTCGCTCGAGCAGGCCGGCGACCGAGATCGCCGAGGCCGGCTCGACGAAGATCCCGACCTCGGCCGAGAGGATGCGCTGCGCCTCGAGGATCGCGGCGTCCTCGGTGGCGCCGAAGTACCCGTCGGTCTCGTCGCGCGCCTGGAGGGCGAGCTCCCACGACGCCGGATTGCCGATGCGGATCGCGCTCGCGATGGTGTCGGGGTCGCGCACGGGCTCGCCGCGCACGATGGGCGCGGAGCCCGCGGCCTGGAAGCCGAACATGCGCGGCATCCGGGTCGCGTTGCCCGCCGCGATGTCCTCGCGGTAACCGCGCGTGTACGCCGTGTAGTTGCCGGCGTTGCCGACCGGCACGACGTGCAGGTCGGGTGCGTCGCCGAGCACCTCGACGACCTCGAACGCCGCGGTCTTCTGGCCCTCGATGCGGTCGTTGTTCACCGAGTTGACGAGGTGCACGGGGTAGTTCGCGGCGAGGTCGCGCGCGATGTCGAGGCAGTCGTCGAACGTGCCCTGCACCTGGATGAGCTTCGCGTCGTGCGCGATCGCCTGGCTGAGCTTGCCCATCGCCACCTTGCCCTCGGGCAGCAGCACGGCCGCGCCGATGCCGGCGTGGGTCGCGTAGGCGGCGGCCGATGCGGAGGTGTTGCCGGTCGAGGCGCAGATCACGACCTTCGCCCCGTGCTCGACGGCCTTCGTGACCGCCATCGTCATGCCCCGGTCCTTGAAGGAGCCGGTCGGGTTCATGCCCTCGAACTTCACCCAGACGTCCGCGCCGGTGCGACGCGACAGTGCGGGGGCCGGCAGCAGCGGCGTGCCGCCCTCGCCGAGCGTCACGATCGGGGTCGCGTCGGTCACGTCGAGACGGTCGGCGTACTCGCGGATGACACCGCGCCACTGGCGCGAGCCGGGCTTGGGGGTGGGCGTCGGGTTCGGGGTGTTCACTGGGCTCCTTCGACTCGGAGGACGGATGCGACGGAGGCGACGACGGGGCTCTCGGCGAGCGAGGCGACCGTGTCGGCGAGCGCCGACTCGGTGGCCTCGTGGGTGCCGATCACGAGCGTCGCGCGCCGCGACCCCTCGCTGACGGTCTGCTGCAGCTGCTCGACCGAGACGCCGTGCTCGGCGAACGTGCGCGCGATCTGCTCGAGCACGCCCGGTTCGTCGGTGACCTCGAGGGTGATCGCGTACCGCGTCGTGATGCGCCCGATCGGCAGCAGGGGCAGTTCGGCGTGCGTCGACTCGGCCGTGCCGGGCCCGCCCGAGACCCGGCGCCGGGCGATGGCGACGAGGTCGCCGAGCACGGCGGAGGCGGTCTGCACTCCCCCGGCGCCCGCGCCGTAGAACATGAGCGGCCCTGCGGCGGAGGCCTCGACGAACACGGCGTTGTTCGCCCCGTGCACGGCGGCGAGCGGATGGCTGCGCGGAACGAGCGCCGGGTAGACGCGGGCCGAGACGCCCTCGTCGCCGGTCTCGGCGTCGATGAGGCGCTCGCAGATCGCGAGCAGCTTCACGACGTACCCGGCCCGGCGCGCCGATTCGACCTGGGCCGCCGAGACGCCGGTGATGCCCTCGCGGTGCACGGCCTCGACCGGCACGCTCGTGTGGAACGCGAGGCTCGCGAGGATGGCCGCCTTCTGCGCTGCGTCGTAGCCGCCGATGTCGGCCGTCGGGTCGGCCTCGGCGTAGCCGAGCTCGGTCGCGGTCGCGAGCGCGTCCTCGAGGGAGGCGCCGGTCTGGTCCATCCGGTCGAGGATGAAGTTCGTCGTGCCGTTCACGATGCCGAGGATGCGCTCGATGCGGTCGCCCGCGAGCGACTCCCGCAGCGGCCGGATGATCGGGATCGCCCCGGCGACCGCGGCTTCGTACGAGAGCTGCGCGCCGACCTGCTCGGCCGCGGCGAAGAGCTCGGGGCCGTGGGAGGCGAGCAGCGCCTTGTTGCCCGTGACCACGTCGGCGCCCGAGGCGATCGCCTGGTGCACGAGCGTGCGGGCGGGCTCGATGCCGCCCATAAGCTCGATCACGACGTCGGAGCCGAGGATGAGGGCCTCTGCGTCGGTCGTCAGCAGCTCGGCGGGCAGGTCGGTGTCGCGCCGCGCCCCGAGGTCGCGCACGGCGATGCCGACGAGTTCGAGGCGCGCGCCGACCCGCTGCGCGAGCTCGTCGGCATGGTCGAGCAGCAGCCGTGCGACCTGCGAGCCGACCGAGCCCGCCCCGAGCAGTCCGACTCGGATGGACCGGTACTCGATCATGCGGGATTCCCTTCGACGGTGCTCGTCGCGACGGTCCTCGTCGCGACGGTGGGTGCCTCGAGCCCGAGATCACGGGCGAGCAGGTCGTCGATCGACTCGCCGCGCACGATGACGCGGGCCTCACCGTCGCGCACGGCGACGACGGGCGGGCGGGGCACGTGGTTGTAGTTCGAGGCGAGCGACCAGCAGTACGCGCCGGTGGCCGCGACGGCGACGAGGTCGCCGGGCGCCGTGTCGGCCGGCAGGTGCTCGACGTCGACGACGACGTCGCCCGCCTCGCAGTGCTTGCCGACGACCCGGCTGAGCGCGGGGGCGGCGTCGGAGACGCGGTTCGCGACCCTGGCCGAGTACGCCGCGCCGTAGAGCGCCGTGCGGGCGTTGTCGCTCATGCCGCCGTCGACGCTCACGTAGCGCCGTGCGCCCCCCTCGATCGGCACGGGCTTGACAGTGCCGACGGTGTAGAGCGTGACGCCGGCGGGGCCGATGATCGACCGGCCCGGCTCGAACGCGAGCCGCGGCACTGCGATGCCCCGTTCGCGGCACCCCGCGACGACCGCGGCGACGATCCCGTCGGCGATCTCCTCGATCGGCTGCGGGGTGTCGGCGGCCGTGTAGGCGATGCCGAACCCGCCGCCGAGATTGAGTTCGGGCAGCGGCTCGACGGCCGAGAGGTCGGCGTGCGCGGCGAGCAGCCGGGCGGCCGACTCGGCGAAGCCCTCGGCGTCGAAGATCTGCGAGCCGATGTGGCAGTGGAGCCCGAGGAACTCGAGCGAGTCGTGCGCGCGGATGCGCTCGCCGAGCTCGACCGCGCGTTCGAGCGGCACGCCGAACTTCTGGTCCTCGTGCGAGGTTGCGAGGAACTCGTGCGTCGACGCGTGCACCCCGCTGTTGACCCGCAGCCGCACCCGCTGCCGGCGCCCGGCGCGCGCCGCCGCGCCCGCGACGCGTTCGATCTCGACCTCGCTGTCGATGATGAGCGCACCGACGCCCACCTCGACCGCGCGGGCGATCTCGGCGAGCGACTTGTTGTTGCCGTGGAAGCCCAATCGGGCGGGCTCGGCCCCGGCTGCGAGCGCGACCGCGAGCTCGCCACCGGTGCAGACGTCGACCGCCAGCCCCTCATCGACGACCCAGCGCACGACCTCGCCGGACAGGAACGCCTTGCCGGCGTAATAGACGGTCACATCGGTGCCCGCCGCGCGTGCCGCCGCCTCGAACGCGAGCCGCGTCCGTCGGGCGCGCGAACGCGCCTCGGACTCGTCGACGACGTAGAGGGGGGTGCCGAACCGCTCGGCCAGCGACACGGCGTCGAGGCCGGCGATCTCGATGCGGCCCGCGGGGTCGCGACGTGCGCTCGCGGGCCAGACCTGCGGCACGAGCGCGTTGACGTCGGCCGGCGCGCGCTGCGCGCCGGGGTCTGCGGGAACGGATGCCACGGGAACCTCACAGGAGGGAACGAATCGACGGTCGCTCGCGGCGAGCGAACCCGGATCGGTCCCTGAAGCCTGATGCGTGCCGACCTTGTGGGTCGGACTACCCGCGAGTCTACCGAGGCGTGCGGGCCCGGCCGAATCGGCGGTCAGTCGCAGTGGCCGGTGCGGCCGAGCGCATCGCCGTCGAGCTCGACGTCGTCGCCCGCGAGGTCGACCCGCACCGCGCCCGGTGCGACCGCGACGCCCGTCACCTCGATGCCCTCGGGCAGGTGCTCGGCGACGCACACCGGCACGGGGTCGTCGCCGATGAGCCGCTGGATGAGCCCGGACACGTCGAACGATGCACCGCCCGCGCCGACCTCGACGCCGACCGGTTCGAGCAGGATCCGGTCGCCCGCGGCGGTCGGCGCCGCGGTGACCTGATAGGAGATGGGGGCGCCGAGCACCTCGACGCTGCCCTCGTAGCCCACCGTCCCGTCGCCGAGCGTCACGGTGCCGGTCGCACCCGGGACGTCGATCAGCCGGTTGAGCGAGGCTTCGTCGGTCGAGACGGTCGCAGTGAGGTGCCCGACGGGCGACGCGAGGTCGACCGGCACCTGCTGCAACGTGACCTGCGCATCGATCGGCGCGCCGTCGACCTCGAGGTCGGGTGCGCTGAGCGCGACCTCGTCCATCGAGCCCGAGAGGTACTGCGCGATGACCGAGAAGCCGCCGATCGTCACGTCGACGTCGCCTTCGACCTGGTCGGGCAGGTTCGCACGGATCTCCTCGGCGACCCGTTGCTCGGCGACGCCCCGCGCGATCACGTCGGCCACCACGGCGATCGCCACGAGGCCGACGACGACCGCCGCCACGACGATGCCGATCTTCGCCCCTCGGCCGAGGCGCTTGCGGGGCGCGGGTTCCGGGTCTTCGACGTCCAGTGGGATCGTCGGCTGCTCGTCGCTCATCGGTGCCCCCTCGTTCGGATGCGGAGTGCTACATGCGCTCGGGCGCCGAGACGCCGAGCAGGTCGAGGCCGTTGCGGATGACCTGGCCGGTCGCGTCGTTGAGCCAGAGACGGGTGCGGTGCAGGTCGCCCACCGGCTCGTCGCCGAGCGGCAGCACGCGGCAGTTGTCGTACCAGCGGTGGAACAGCCCCGCGAGCTCCTCGAGATAGCGAGCGACGCGGTGCGGCTCGCGCAGCTCGGCCGCCTGGGCCACGATGCGCGGGAACTCCTGCAGCGCGCCGAGCAGCGCCGACTCGGTCTCGTGCTCGAGCAGCTCGGGCGCGAACGCGGAACGGTCGACGCCGGACGCCTGCGCGTTCAGCGCGAGCTGCGTCGTGCGGGCGTGCACGTACTGCACGTAGAACACGGGATTGTCGTTGCCGCGACGCTGCAGGATCTCGGGGTCGATCGTGAGCGGCGAGTCGGCCGGGTACCGGGCGAGCGTGTACCGCAGCGCGTCGGTGCCGAGCCACGCCTGGAGATCGTCGAGCTCGATGATGTTGCCCGCGCGCTTCGACAGCCGGGCGCCGTTCACGCTCACCAGCTGGCCGATGAGCACCTCGACATCGCGCTCGGGGTCGTCGCCCGCGGCGCCCGCGAGGGCCCTGAGCCGGTGCACGTAGCCGTGGTGGTCGGCACCGAGCAGGTAGATCTTGTGCTTGAAGCCGCGGTCCCCCTTGTCGAGGTAGAGCGCGGAGTCGGCCGCGAAGTAGGTCGGCACGCCGTTGCCGCGCACGAACACCCGGTCCTTGTCGTCGCCGAAGTCGGTCGTCTTCACCCACACCGCGTCGTCGGCGTCGTAGACGTGGCCCTGCGCCCGAAGCCGGGCGAGCGCCGTGTCGATGTCGCTGAGGCCGTCGTCGCCCTTCGCGTGCAGTCGGCGCTCGCTCGTCCAGACGTCGAAGTGCACGTTGAAGCGCTCGAGCGAGGCCTTGATCTCGGCGAGCTGCAGCTCGTACGCGATCTCGGTCGCGGTGTGCAGGGCGACATCGTGCTCGAACTCGGCGAGCCTCGGCTCGCGCTCGAGCACGCGGGCGGCGAGGTCGGCGATGTAGCTGCCCGGGTAGCCGCCCTCCGGGGTCGGCTCGCCCTTGGCCGCTGCGAGCACCGAGGCGCCGAAGATCTGCATCTGGTTGCCGGCGTCGTTGATGTAGTACTCGTTCGCCACCTCGGCGCCGGCTGCGCGCAGCACGCGGCTGATCGAGTCGCCGAGTGCGGCCCAGCGGGTGTGGCCGATGTGGAGCGGCCCCGTCGGGTTCGCGGAGACGAACTCGAGGTTGATGACGGAGCCGGCGAGCGAGTCGCTGCGCCCGTAGTCGGCGCCCTGCTCGACGATCGTCTTCGCGAGCGCCCCGGCGGCCGCGGCGTCGAGGCGGATGTTGATGAAGCCCGGGCCCGCGATCTCCGCACTGGCCACGCCGTCGATTCCGGCGAGCGCGGGCGCGAGCTCGCCCGCGACCTCGCGCGGGTTCATTCCGAGCGGCTTGGCGATGCGCAGGGCGATCGACGACGCCCAGTCGCCGTGCTCGCGGAGCTTCGGTCGCTCGAGCACGACGTCGCCCGGCTCGAGCCGGAGGTCGACCTCGACGCCGGCGGCACGACGTCGCTCGACCAGGGCGAGGACGAGGTCGTACAGGGCGTTCGCGAGATCGGCGGGAGTCACCCGCAAATCCTATCCGCCTCATTGATAAGGTTCGTCACATGCCGCGCTCGCCCCACCCGCTCCGTCACCGCCCGACCGTCCTCGCGGTGATCGTCGCGGCGGCCGCGCTCGCGCTCACCGGGTGCGCCCAGGACGCTCCCGATCCCAGCGGCTCCGCCACGCCTCCCCCGGCGTCCGAGGCGCCCGAGCCCGGCGCGAGCGAGAGCCCCGTCCCGACCGAGGAGCCCGCCACCCCGTTCGAGATCGCGTGCGACGTGCTGCTCACCCCCGACGACGTCTACGCCTTCAACCCGAACTACAGCCCGGCACCCGGCTATGAACCGCAGGCCGACGGCATCACGGGCGTCGCAGACGAGGCGGGCACCACGTGCGGCCTCGTCAACCAGACGAACGGCGCGCTCATCGAGGTCGCCGTCGCCACGCCGCCGGAGTCGGCCCTGGAGGCGCGCAAGAACGACGCAGCGCTCTCGTCGCACCCGGTCCCGACCTACGGCACGCCGCCCGACGTCGAGGGGTACTTCGAGCGCACGGGCGAGAACGGCGAGGCGCAGGTGTTCACGGGCCCCTACTGGATCGTGATCGCCTCGACCGAGCTCGTGGAGCCGGGCGACGCCCAGACGCTCGTGAGCGCGGTCATCGCGAATCTCGAGGCCGCGTGATGGCCGGGCCCACGCGACAGACGCAGGGCACTCCCTCCTGGCTGGGAGCCGTCAACGACCGCGTCGGCCTGTCCGCCCTCCTCGACCACGGCCCGCTGACGCGGAACCGGATCTGCGAGCTCGTCGGCGTCTCGAAGCCGACGGCATCGATGATGATGAGCCGGCTGATCGCGGCGGGCGTGGTCGAGGAGCGCGGCCAGGTCGCGGGCAGCCCCGGCCGCAACGCCACCCTGTACGCGGCGCGCATCGATCGGCCGCTCGGGGTCGCCATCGCGATCGACGCCTTCGAACTGCGCGCACGGGTCGTCGACGCCGCGGGCAGCGATCGGCCGCTCGTCACCATAGGGCTCCCGGGCGACGTCGGCGAGCGGTCGGCGGTCGACGAGGTGCGCCGGGCGATCCTCGAGGCGAGTGCGGCGGCGGGCACCGACCCGGCCGCGGTCCACACCGTCGGCATCGGCACCGCGGGCTACGTCGACCCGGGCGGCGAGGGGGCGCTGTTCAGCGAGACCCTGCCGGGCTGGCCGACGACCGGTCTGCGGGCGACGCTCGAGGCGGCGCTCGGCGTCACCGTCTACATCGAGAACGACGTGAACCTCGCCGCGGTCGCCGAGCGCGAGACCGGAGCCGGCGAGGGCCGCGACGTGTTCGTGCTGCTCTGGCTCGGCAACGGCGTCGGCGCCTCGTTCGACGTGGCGGGCGACCTCTACCGCGGCACGTTCGGCGGCGCGGGCGAGATCGGCTTCCTGCCGCTGTCGGCCGAGGCGCGCGAGCTCGACGACCGAGCCACGACGAGCGGCGACCTCGTGGGGGCGATCGGCCTGCGCCGGCTGGCGGCGGCGCACGGCGTCGAGGCCGACGACTTCCCCGGGCTCCTCGCCGCGGTCGCCGCGAGCGACGCGACGGACGCCATCGTCGACGAACTCGGCGAGCGGATCGCGCACATCGCCCTGCCGGTGCTCGCGATGCTCGACCCGGGACTCGTGGTGCTCGCCGGGCCGACGGCGGCGGTGGGCGGCAGCCGCCTCGCCGAGGCCGTGGAGCGCGACATCCGGCGTCTCAGCCGCTGGTACCCCGAGGTCGTGGCCACCCACGTCGACGGCGACGCCGTGCTGCAGGGCACGACCGCGTTCGTCACCGCGAAGGTGCGCGAGGACCTGCTCGGCACGGTCGCGCGACTCGCATTGCCCTGACCCCCGAGGGCTCGTCGACGGGCGTCGACGGGGCCCGGATGATGGTAGGGTTTTCAACTGTGCGCCTCCGTAGCTCAGGGGATAGAGCGCCGGTTTCCGGTACCGTAGGTCGGGGGTTCGAATCCCTCCGGGGGCACGTTGCGATCGAGCGGGTCGAGCCGGTTCCGGCTCCCCGCTCGAATGCGTTCCGGGGCCCCTGAAGCGGATGCGCCGCCGGCCGCCGACCACGGCCGCCGTGCCCGATGCAACCGCATGGACGATCGGCCACGCCCCGCCATAGACTCGGACTCGTCCGTTCGGAGTGGGGAAGGCGCTGGTGCATGCGTTCGAAGCGCACGTGGTCCGTGATCGTCGCGATGGTCGCGGGAGCGCTGGTCGCCCTGTCGGGCGCGGGCGCCGCGTGGGCTGACGACCCGGTCTCGTTCGGCTCCTCCCCCGTCGTCGACGAGGCGGGGGTGCTCGGCGGCGACCTCGACGACGTCGAGCGCGCGCTCGGCGACCTCGCGGACCGCAGCGGTCGCCAGCTCTTCGTCGCCTACGTGGGCGAGTTCACGAATCCCGCGACGGCCGAGGCGTGGGCCGAGCAGACGGCGATCGACAACGGCCTCGGCACCGAGGACTACCTGCTCGCGGTCGCGGTCGACGGCCGGCAGTACTACCTCTCGGCCTCGAGCGACGCCGCACTGAGCGACGCCGAGCTGCAGCGCATCTCGACGCAGGTCATCGAACCCGAGCTCCGCGCAGAGGACTGGGCCGGCGCCGCGATCGCCGGCGCGTCGGCGATCGCCGACGCGAACGCCGACGGCGGTCCGGTCGCGCCCGGAGCCGATCCCGGTGACGAGCCGTCGACGGGACAGGGCGGGGGCACGGGCGCGATCTGGTTGCTCGTGATCGCCGGCGCCGCAGTCCTCATCGTCTGGTTCGTCCTCGCCCGTCGCAAGCGGCGCGCTGCGGCCGGCTCCGGGAAGCCCGGAACCCCGTCGGCACCGCCGGCACCGCCGGCACCGTCGATCGACGAGCTGCGGCGCCAGGCCGGCACCGCGCTCGTCGAGGCCGACGACGCCGTGCGGACGAGCGAGGAGGAGCTCGGCTTCGCCGTCGCGTCGTTCGGCGAGCAGGCGACGGCCGACTTCCGCACCGCGCTCGACCAGGCGAAGGCGAAGCTCGGCGAGGCGTTCGCACTGCAGCAGCGACTCGACGACGCCGAGCCCGACACCGACGACGAACGTCGCGGCTGGTATCAGGACATCGCCCGACTCGCCGGCGAGGCCGACGGCATCCTCGACGCGCAGGTCGAGCAGTTCGACGCCCTGCGCGACGTCGAGCGCAACGCCCCGGAGGCGCTCGCCCGCGTCGACGCCCTCGCCGGCACGGTCGAAGCCGGCATCGCACCCGCCGGGCAGCGGCTCGCCGAGCTGCAGGGCGTCTACGCCGCCTCGGCGCTCGCGCCGGTCGCGGACAACCCGGCACAGGCCGAGGCGCGCATGGCCTTCGCCCGCACGACGCTGGCCGAGGCGACGGCGGCGCTCTCCCGTGGCGAGTCCGGCCCCGCCGCACTCGGCATCCGGACCGCCGAGGCGGCAGTCGACCAGGCGAAGCTCCTCGCCGCAGCGGTCCACCGGCTCGCCGACGAGCTCGCCGCGGCCGACCGGACGGTCGCGGCGGGCGTCGACGAGCTCGATGCCGACGTCGAGACGGCCCGCTCGCTCGGCGCCGACGCGGCTGCGGTCGCCGAACGGGTCGCCGCCGAGGCATCCGCCCTGCGAACCGCGGTCGCCGCGACCGGGCGAGACCCGATCGAGCTCCAGGCGCGGTTCACCAAGGCCGATGCCGAGATCGACGGTGCGATCCAGGGTGCCCGCGACGCCGCCGCTGCAGCGGCGAAGCTCGGGACGCAGCTCCAGCGGACGCTGCAGGCCGCGAGGGCCCAGGCGCAGTCGGCCGAGGACTACATGGTCGCCCGGCGCGGCGCCGTCGGCGCCGACGCGCGCACCCGCCTCGCCGAGGCCGGCCGCCTCATCGTGCAGGCCGAACAGACCGCACCGACCGACCCCGCCGCCGCACTCGCCACCGCCGAGCGCGCCCAGCAGCTCGCCGCCTCGGCGTTGGCCATCGCCCAGCAGGACGTCGGCGGCTTCGACCAGGGCGGGGCCGGCGACTTCGGCGTCGACGGCGGTGAACTGCTCGCCGCCGTGATCGGCGGCATCATCGGCGGCTCGATGGGCGGCGGCTCACGCGGCTCCCGCAGCTCGGGCGGGTTCGGCGGGTTCACGGGATCGGGCGGGTTCGGCGGCTTCGGCGGCTCGGGCCGATCGCGCGGATTCGGCGGCGGCTTCGGCGGCTCGGGCTCGAGCGGCCGCCGCGGAAGCGGAGGCCGATTCTGAACCGCCACGCATCGCCGAGCACGGCATCACCCCACGGCCGCCCAGGCCGCCCGACGACCGAAACCAGCCAACGAACGAGGGAGTAACCATGACCAAGCAGTCCATCTTCGGACGGATCTCGCAGCTTGTGCGAGCCAACATCAACGCGCTCATCGACCAGGCGGAAGACCCGCAGCTGATGCTCGACCAGATGGTGCGCGACTACACCAACTCGATCGCCGACGCCGAAGCCGCCATCGCCGAGACGATCGGCAACCTGCGCCTCCTCGAGGACGACCACCGCGAAGACGTCGAGGCCGCCCGCGAATGGGGCGAGAAGGCGGTCGCCGCGAGCCGCAAGGGCGACGAGCTGCGCGCCGCTGGCGATGCCGCGGGCGCCGACAAGTTCGACAACCTCGCGAAGGTGGCGCTCAGTCGCCAGATCTCGTCGGAGAACGAGGCGAGGGCCGCCGAACCGCAGATCGCCGCGCAGACCGACGTCGTCGACAAGCTCAAGGCGGGCCTCAACGGCATGAAGGAGAAGCTCGTCCAGCTGCAGAACAAGCGATCGGAGCTCGTCGCCCGGGCGAAGACCGCGCAGGCGCAGAAGCAGGTGCATGACGCCGTCAAGTCGATCGACATCCTCGACCCGACGAGCGAGATCGGCCGCTTCGAGGACAAGATCCGGCGCGAGGAGGCCGTCGTTCGCGGACAGGCCGAGCTCGCTGCGTCGAGCCTCGACGCCCAGTTCAACGAGCTCGACGACCTCGGCGAGCTCACCGAGGTCGACGCGCGGCTCGCCGCGCTGAAGGCGGGCGGCTCGCAGGGCGCCATCGGCGGCTGACGCACGACGAGCGACGGGGCGGATGCCTCGGGGTCGGCCCCGAGGCATCCGCCCCGTCGTCGGAGCCGTCGGCCGCCGATGCGATCGTGTGGCCCGCCCCCGATGGTCGGCGACATCGGCCGTCGCGCTGGTCGTGCGGCGCCAGGCGGCGCGATACTGGAAGGCATGCCAGCAACCTTCGTCGTCGTCCCGCTCTGGCAGGGCTCGGTGTCGTCCCGTGCGATGAGCCTCGCCGACGGCGCGGCCGCGATCCTCGGCGACCTGCCGAGCTCCGCGACCGTCACCGTCGACGTGCCGGTCGAAGCGGGTGAATCGCTCGGCACCGGGGTTCGTCGCTACAGCACCATCCGGCGGGTCCGGGATGCGGCGGCCGAGGCGCTCGCGCTCGTGCCCGACTGGGCCCTGACGATCGGCGGGGACTGCGGCACCTCGCTCGCCGCCGTCGCCCACGCCGTCGAACGCACCGGTGGCGACCTCGCCGTGCTCTGGCTCGACGCGCACCCCGACCTCAACACGCCGGAGAGCTCGCCGTCGGGCGGCTTCGGCGGCATGGCGCTCCGCGCCATCACCGGCGAGGGCGCCGACGGACTCGCGCTCGACGAGGCGACCCGGGTGCCCCCCGCACGGCTCGTGCTCGGCGGCGTGCGCGCCATCGACGACGAGGAGCGCCGGTTCATCGACGAGCACGAGATCCCCGTGCTCACGGTCGAGGACCTCTCCGACCCGACCGTCGTGATCGGCGAGCTCGAGGCGACGGGGGCCTCGCACGTCTTCGTCCACGTCGACCTCGACGTGCTCGACCCGTCGGCGCTCGCGGGACTCTCGTACCCGATGCCGTTCGGTGTCGGAGCCGCGGAGCTCGCGACCCTCCTGCGCGAGGTGGCCGGCCGGTTCCCGCTCGCGGGTGCCGCCATCGCGGGCTTCACCCCTGCGAGTCCGGAGACGGCGGTCGACGACCTGCCGACGATCCTGCGCCTCGTCGGGGCGTTGACGTCGGGCAGCCGTCAGGGTTCCTGATCCGCGGCGACCTGCCCCCGGGCGGGCCTAGGCTGGGGTTCGTCGGCCGTGGCGAAGGACGACTGCGGCCGCGACGGGAGGCGCCGATGACGGGGATGCAGCGCGAGACGGATGTCGTCGTGATCGGCGGCGGGCCGGTCGGCGAGAACGTCGCCGACCGGGCGAGGGCGGCCGGACTCGAGGTGGTCCTCGTCGAACACGAACTCGTCGGCGGCGAATGCTCGTATTGGGCGTGCATCCCGTCGAAGACCCTGCTGCGGAGTGCCGCGGCGCTGCGGGCGGCGCAACGGGTCCCCGGCGCGGCCGAGGCCGTGACCGGCGCGCTCGACGTGCCGGCGGTGCTGCGCCGGCGCGACGAGTGGGTCTCGGACTGGGACGACCACGGCGCCGTCGGGTGGCTCGAGAGCGTCGGCATCGCGCTCGAACGCGGACACGGCAGGCTCGACGGGCCGCGCCGGGTCGTCGTCGAGCGCCCCGACGGTTCGGACCTCGCCCTCGTGGCCCGACATGCGGTGGTGGTCGCGACCGGGTCGGATCCCCTGATCCCGGAGGTCGACGGACTCGTCGAGGCCGCGCCGTGGGCGAGCCGGGAGGCGACGTCGGTCGAGCGTCCGCCGCGCCGCCTGGCGATCATCGGCGGCGGCGCCGTCGCGGTCGAGGCGGCCACGGCCTTCGCCGGCTTCGGCACGGAGGTCGTGCTGCTCGCCCGCCACCGGCTGCTCGGTGCGATGGAGCCCTTCGTGGGCGAGGCGGTGGCCGAGGGGCTGCGCGGACTGGGGGCGACGGTGCGTCTCGGCGTCGAACCCGTGCGCGTCGCCCGCGACGAGCAGGGGGCGGTCCGCATCACGACCGACGACGGCGACGAGCTCGTCGCCGATGAGGTGCTCGTCGCCACCGGCCGACGCCCTCGAACCGGCTCGCTCGGGCTCGAGACCGTCGGGCTCGAGCCGGGCGCCTGGCTCGATGTCGACGACAGCCTGCTCGTGCTGGCGGCCGTCAACGACGAGACGCCGTGGCTGTACGCGGTCGGCGACGTCAATCACCGTGCGCTCCTGACGCACCAGGGCAAGTACCAGGCCCGCGCCGTCGGCGACCTCATCGGCGCACGCGCCACCGGTCGCCCGCTCGACCTCGCGCCGTGGGGCGCGCACACCGCGACCGCCGACCACTCGGCCGTTCCCGAGATCGTCTTCGCCGAGCCCGAGTGCGCGGCCGTGGGCATGACCGCCGAGGCCGCCCGTCGCACCGGACGGGACGTCCGCGTCGCGGACGTCGACTTCGCCGCCGTGAGCGGCGCGGGCATCCACGCCGACGGCTTCACCGGTCGGGCGCGGCTCGTCGTCGACGGCGAGCTCGGCACGGTGATCGGCGCCACGTTCGTCGGGCCCGACGTCGCGGAGCTCGTGCATCCGGCGACGATCGCGATCGTCGGCGAGGTGCCGGTCGACCGGCTGTGGCACGCCGTTCCCGCGTTCCCGACGATGAGCGAGGTCTGGCTTCGGCTCCTCGAGGCCCTCGGCCGTCCGGAGGCGGCCGAACAGGGCGTCGCGGCCGCAGCGGGAGGGGAACCGCGGGGTTCACGACGCACCCGGACGACCGACGAGGAGCCCGCCGCATGACCGCACCCGCATCGAGTCGCACCCTCCGCGTGCGACTCACCGACTCGCGGATCAGCCGCCTCGGCTACTGGTGGGCGACCGCGGTCGGCTTCACGTGGGGCTTCCTCTGGAGCACCGGCCCCGTGACCGTCCGCAACGGCCTCGTCGTGTTCACCGGCATGCCGAAGTGGACCTACGGTCGCGGCGGGTCGTGCGTCGGCGGGTGCTACCTCACGGGGTCGAACGACGGCGACCGGGTGCTCAGCCACGAGGCGGTGCACCAGGCCCAGTGGCGCAAGTACGGCATGCTGCTGCCCGTGCTCTACCTCATCGCCGGGCGCGATCCGCTGCGCAACCGCTTCGAGATCGAAGCCGGGCTCGAGGCGGGCGGCTACCTGCGCGCTACCCCTCGGCGCGGCCGAGCTTCCAGTACCCCATGAAGGCCACGCGCCGGCGGTCGACGCCGAGGCCCTTGACGAGATGGCGGCGGAGCGTCGTGATCGCCGTCGCCTCGCCGGCGAGCCAGGCGTAGACGCCGTCGTCGGCCGTGGCCTCGGGCACCTCCCAGAGGATCTCGTCGTCGGCGAGTGCGGGCAGCTCGGCATCGGCGGGGGCGGCGGCCTCCGCCCGGGCGGCGCCCCGAGCGCCGAGCTCGTCGTCGGCCCAGGCTCGGACCGCCTCGACGAGCCGGGCACCGTAGGTCGCTTCAGCGTGCTCGTCGCCACCGCGGTGCAACCACTGCACGACGACCCCGGGCGGCGCCTCGATGTCGAGCACGTCGCCCGCGGCGGGCACTTCGAGGAACGCGGCGCCGCGCGCGGATGCCGGAAGCTGCGCGAGGATGGCGCTCATCGCCGGCACCGCCGTCTCGTCGCCGGCGATGAGCAGCGTGCCGGCCGTGCCGGGGTGCCACTCCCACCCGCCGGGCGGCTCGTCGCTCGTCGCATCGGGCGCGACGAACAGCATCCGCTCCCCCGGCTCAGCACGTGCGATCCAGCGCGATGCCGGCCCCGAGTCGCCATGCGCGACGAAGTCGACGTCGAGCTCACCGGTCTCGGGGCGCGCGTCGCGGATCGTGTACGTGCGGATCGGGTTGCGCCGTTCGTCTGGCAGCGCGCGCCAGTCGCCGAACCAGTCGTCGCCCCTCGGGAAGCAGCCGAACCCGTCGTCCCCCTCCGGGACGCCTTCGAGCGGGAGGACGACCTTGATGCGCTGGTCGGGTCCGTCCCAGCCGACGTCGTTGAGATCATCGCCGCGGAAGGTCACCCGCACGAAGTGCGGCGACATCCTTCGGATCTCGCCGACGACGGTCTCGAAGACGCGGTATCCGGGCTTGGCCATGGAGCTGGCTCCTGTCGTGGGGTCGGGGTCGGATCGAGCGGGAGCGGGTCGCGCAGCGGCCCGCCGGTTCGTCAGGCGGTACGGCGCGAGCGCCAGAGCAGCCACACGAAGTACGGCGCGCCGACGACGGCCGTCACGAGTCCCGCGGGCAGCTGCCCGGGCGCGATGACGGTGCGGCCGATCGTGTCGGCGACGGTCACGAGCAGTGCGCCGAGGAGCGCCGCGAGCGGCAGCACGAGCGCATGGCGGGCGCCCACGAGGGCTCGTGCGGCGTGCGGCGCGACGAGCCCGACGAAGCCGATGACGCCGACCGCCGAGACGGCGGTCGCGGTCAGCGCGACCGCGATCGCGAGCAGGCCGAGCCGTGCGTTGCCGAGTCGCACGCCGAGCACCCGAGGGGTGTCGTCGTCGAACGCGAGCAGGTCGAGTTCGCGCCGGGTCGCGACCAGCAGGGGCAGCGCGACGGCGAGCACGACGACGAGCGGGATGAGCTGCGGGAACGTCCGCCCGTAGGTCGACCCCGAGAGCCAGGTCAGCGCCTTCGCGGCGTTGTACGGGTCGGTCGCGATGATGAGCATCGCGACCATCGCCGAGGCCGCAGCCGAGACGCCGAGCCCGACCAGGATGAGCCGGCTCGTCGCGAGCCCGCCGCGAAGCGACAGGCCGAACACGATGAGGGCCGCGGCCGCCGCGCCGACGAATCCGCCGGTCGTGACCGCGACGAAGCTCGCGAGCGGCCAGAAGGTGATGACGAGCACCGCGCCGACGCCCGCGCCGCCCGTCACGCCGAGGATCGCGGGTTCGGCCAGCGGGTTGCGCGAGACCGCCTGCACGACCGTGCCGGCGACGGCGAGGGCCGCGCCCGCGAGGATCGCGGCGGCGACGCGCGGGGCGCGCGTGTTCATGACGAACTCGACGAGCGGGCCCGCCTGCCCGGTGGCCCAGTTGAGCACGTCGCCGCCGAGCAGCTTCGCGTCGCCGAGGAGCAGCGACACGAACGCGAGGATGACGAGGAGCACGGCGGCCCCGGCGATCACGAATGCGCGCCCCCGCCGTGAGAGCCCGGTGCCGATCACGAACCCGCTCGCGGCCTCGCTCGTCGCGCGCGACCGCAGCGCGAGCGCGATGAGGAACACCGCGCCGAAGATGGTGGTGACGACGCCCGTCGGCACTTCGACGGCCGCCTCCCCGCCGAAGGCGAGCCGGAGCAGCACGTCGGCGCCCAGCACGACGATGACGCCCATGAGCGCCGCCGCAGGGATGAGCAGGACGTGCCGCTGCATGCCCGGCACCCGCACGGCGATGAGCCGCACGATCGCGGGCGCGGCGAGGCCGACGAAGCCGATCGGACCGACGAGGGCGACGGCCGAGGCCGACAGCAGCACGGCGATGACGACGCCGACGAGGCGGGTGCGCCGCACGTCGACGCCGAGCACCGTCGCGGTGTCGTCGCCGAGCGCGACGAGGTCGAACTGGCGTGCGAGCACGAAGAGTGCCGCGACGGCGACGCCGACGACCGGCGCGAGCTGCGCGGCGGGGCCGATACCGGTCTGCGCGAGGGTGCCCTGGCTCCACGCGTAGAGCCCGGTCGTCCGCTCCGGGAAGAGCAGCAGCAGCATGGTCGTGAGCGCCGTCAGGGCGAGCGCGATGGCGGAGCCCGCCAGCACGAGGCGGACGGTGCCGCCCGATCCGCCGGAGCCGCCGGTCGCGCCGCGCGAGCCGCTCGCCGAGAGCACCAGCACGAGCCCCGCGGCGGCGAGGCCGCCGATGAAGGCCACGGCACCGCCGCCGATCACGGGCAGGGAGATGCCGAATGCGGCGACGACGACGACCGAGAGGTACGAGCCGGCGTTGACCGCGAGCGTGTCGGGCGAGGCGAGCACGTTGCGCGAGACCGACTGCAGGATGAGGCCGGCGACCCCGAGCGCGATGCCGACGACGACGCCGGCCGCGAGCCGCGGCATCCGGGAGGCGAGGAAGATCGCGGCCGACTGGTCGTCGCCGCCGGTGCCCGTGATGAGGCCGACGAGTTCGGGCAGCCCGACACCCGACGACCCCTGGGTGACGTGGACTGCGGCCAGGAGCGTCGCGACGACGACCCCGACGGCCAGCAGCAGGACCGCGCCGAGCCGGGGGCGCTCACGGCTCCCGGCCGGCGCGGCGGACGACACGGTCGTCTCAGCCCGCGAGGGTGTCGACGACCGCATCGATGTAGTCGTTCATCGACGAGGGGCCGCCGAACATCCAGATGCCGTCGGGCAGGCGGTGCACGTTGCCCGACTGCACGAACGGCAGCGACTTCCAGACCGCGTTGTCGGCCAGGTCGACCGCGTATGCGTCGGCCTCGCCGTTCGTGATGTACAGGAACTGCAGGTCGCCGAGGCCGGTGAGCCCTTCGACGTCGGTCGAGCCGAGGCCGTAGTCGGCGTCGCCCTCGCCCGTCCAGGCGTTCTCGAGGCCGAGCTCCTCGGTGACGGCGGTGAGCAGGGCGCCCTCGGTGAACGGTCGGATCGAGACCTGGCCGCCCGAGGCCCACGAGTCGCTCATCATGAACGGCGTGCCGGCGAGTCCCGCCTCCTCGATCGCGGCCTTGCCCTCGTCGATCTTGGCGTGGAAGCCGTCGAGGAGCGCCTCGCCCGCCTCCTCGGTACCGGTCGCCGTGGCGATGCGCTCGAGGTTCGACTCCATCTGGCCGATCGGGTTCGAGGCGTCGGCACCGCGCACCACGAGCACGGGAGCGAACTCCTCGACCTGCGCGATCACGGTCTCTGGCAGGTCGGTCGTGGTGACGACGAGGTCGGGGGCGAGGCCCGCGATCGCGTCGACGGAGGGCTCGCCGCGCATGCCCACGTCGGTGACGCCCTCGTCGAGCGGCTCGGACTGCACCCAGGCCGTGTAGCCGGCGACGTCGGCGACGCCCGCGGGCATGACGCCGAGGGCGACGAGGTTCTCTGCCGTGTTCCATTCGAGCGCGACGACCTTCTCCGCGGGCGCGTCGAGCGTGATCTCCTCGCCGCGGTCGTCGGTCACGGTGATCGCCGCGTCGGCGTCGGTCGCCGCTTCGGGCGCCTCGGTCGTGCCGCATCCGGTGAGGAGCAGCAGGGATGCCGCGGCGACGGCGCTGAGGGCGATGGCGGGTGTTCTCATGGCAGAGGATTCCTCATGGTCGGGCGCGCAGGCACAGCGGTGCCCGCGCATGGGGGGTGGTCGGGGATTCGGGTCAGGCGACGGCGAGGCGCGGACTGCGCTGCCTGGTGTTGTAGCGGCCGATGGGGCACGTGGTGATGCAGCCGCGTTCGTCGACGTCGACGTCGACCCGGATGCCGTAGGCCGAGCTCAGCACGTCGCTGACGAGGACCTCGGCCGGGGTGCCGACGGCACGTACGCGGCCGGACTCGAGGAGCACGATGCGGTCGGCGATCGCCGCCGCCTGGTCGAGGTCGTGCAGCACGACGCCGATCGTCACGCCGTGCTCGTCGGCGAGTTCGCGGATGAGGTCGAGGAGCTCGACCTGGTAGCGCAGGTCGAGGTAGGTGGTCGGCTCGTCGAGGAGGAGCACCCCGGTGTCCTGCGCGAGGCAGGCGGCGAGCCACACGCGCTGCAGCTGTCCGCCCGAGAGCTCGTCGACGGCGTGCGCCGCGAGGTCCGCGACGCCCGTCAACTCCATCGCCCGGTCGACGATCGCGGCACCGCCGGCATCGCCCGCGATGAAGCGGCCGCGGTGCGGGTGGCGCCCGAACTCGACGAGCTCGCGCACCGAGAGCCCGCCCGGCGTCGGGCGGCTCTGGGCGAGCAGCGTGACCCGCCGGGCGAACTCGCGCGCGCTGAGCGTTGCGGCGTCGACGCCCCGCTCGGCGAGGTCGTCGGCCGTTCCCGGCGCCCCGTCGGAGACGGTGTGCGCGTCGCCGCCGGCGAGCAGCACGCGCCCCGAGTCGGGTCGGTGCAGCCGTGCGAGCGCACGCAGCAGCGTCGACTTGCCGCTGCCGTTCGGTCCGACGAGGGCGGTGACCTTGCCCGGTTCGAGGTGGAGCTCCGCGCCGTGCACGACTGGCGTGCCGTTGTAGGAGATCGTGAGGTCGAGACCGAGCATGCCTCCACTATAGGTGAGGCTTACCTAACCTCGTCAAATCCGCTTCGTCATGATGCCCAGAGGGCGGGATGCCGCGTGCTGCGGCCGCTCCGACGCTCGAGCTGCGCGGCGATCGAGAACAGCACGCCCTCGCCGCCGGGTCGGCCGATGAGCTGCACGCCGAGCGGCACCCCGTCGTCGGTCTCCGCGACGGGCACCGTGATCGCCGGCAGCCCCGAGACGTTCACGAACGAGGTGAACGGAGTGAACTGCACCTGCTGGGCGAAGTTGCGCTCGCCGTCGACCGCGTCGTACCAGCCCACCGGCCTCGGGGTCAGCGCGAGCGCCGGGGTCACGATCGCGTCGAACGACGCGAAGCGGCGGATCACCCGCTCCTCGAATCCCGCGAGCCAGGCGAGCGCCTCGGCGAGCTGCCGGGCGGGCACCGTGCGTCCGCGCTCGACCAGCCAGCGGGTGAGCGGCTCGAGCAGCGCCTCGCGGTCGCCGTCGACCGGGATCGTCGCCGCACCCGCCTGCCAGACCGTGCGGAACGCGTCGGCGTAGCCCGGTTCCGGCGAGGCCGGCACCCGTTCGATGCCGTGGCCCATTCCGTCGAGCACGCCGATCGCCTGGTCGAGCGCGGCGATCGCCGGCGCTTCGATCGAGATCTCGACCCAGTCGTCCCACGGCGAATCGGTCATCACTCCGAGCTGGTAGCGCCCCTCGCCGCGGATCGCCGCGCCGAGGAACGGCCCGTCGTCGCCCGGCGCGCGCAGTGCGTACCGGTGCGCTGCGGGATAGCCGAGCGGCGCGATCAGCCCGTCGAGCAGCAGCGCGGCGTCGGCGACCGTGCGGGCGATCGGACCCGCGACGCCGAGGCCCGCGAGGCTCGCGAGGCCCGGCCCGGCCGGCACCCGGCCGCGCGACGGCTTGACGCCGACGAGTCCGCAGGCGGCGGCCGGGATCCGGATCGAGCCGCCGCCGTCGGAACCGGGGGCGAACGGCAGCATGCCGGCGGCGACCGCGGCCGCCGCTCCCCCGCTCGACCCGCCCGCCCCGAGCTCGAGGTTCCACGGGTTCCGCGCCGGCGGGAAGGCGAGGCCCTCGGTGTACGACGGCAGGCCGAACTCGGGCGTCGCCGTCTTGCCGAGGCTCACGGCACCCGCCGCGTCGACGGCGCGGACCAACTCGTCGGACTCGTCGGGCACGAAGTCCGCGAACGCACGCGATCCGAATTCCGCAGGCACGCCCGCGCGGAGCTGCAGGTCCTTGTCGGCGAGCGGGAGCCCCCACAGCGGTCTCGACCGCGGCACGTCGCGCTCGACGACGCCGGCTCGCGCGATGGCGAGCTCGGGCGTCACCGTCGCGAATGCGCCGACCTCGGTGTTCAGCCGTTCGACCCGCCCGAGGTAGTGAGCGGCGAGTTCCGTCGGCGACACCTCCCCCGCCTGGAGCAGCCGGTACTGGTCGAGGGCGGTGTGCTCGTGCAGCTCGGTCATGCCCCGAGCCTACGGCGGTGCCGGCCCGCCGCCGGCGGCACCGTCGACCGAGCGGTGCGGCCGCGAGGCATCCGCCTTATTTCAGCGAACGCTGCATGAGGATCGTGCCGAGCCACCGGTCGAACTTGAATCCGACCCGGCCCATCCGTCCGATCTCGGTGAATCCGAACCGCTCGTGCAGCACGAGCGAGCCCTCGGCGCCCTGGTCGGCGATGACGGCGATGATCTCCTTGATGCCGGCAGCCTTCGAGCGTTCGATGAGCTCGCCGAGCAGCACCCGACCGAGGCCCTTGCCGGTCGCCGCCGGTCCGAGGTAGATCGAGTCCTCGACGGTGAACCGGTAGGCGCGCTTCGGTTTCCACGGCGCGACGAGCGCGTAGCCGAGCAGCTGCCCCGTCGGCGACTCGGCGACGATGAACGGCATGCCGAGGTCGGCGAGCTGCACGAACTTCGCGCGCCACTCGGCGAGCGTCATCGGGTCCTCGTCGAACGTGACCGTCGAGTTCGCGACGTAGTGGTTGTAGATCTCGCGGACGCTCGGCAGGTCGGCCGGAACGGCGTCGCGCAACGAGTACTCGAACGGCGCCTCGACGGGCGCGGGCTTCCGCAGGTGATGCGGGAGCACCCGGCGTTCCTGGTATTCCTCCTCGAGCATGCCGTCAGACTACGTCGGCGAGATTGCGAGCAGGTTTCGGGATGCCTCGGCGTGAGCCGCCGCAGCCATGGCGGCGCTCATGCCGGCAGGCGCCAGTCGACCGGGTCGGCGCCCTGCGCCTCGAGCAGCGAGTTCGCCCGGCTGAACGGCCGCGATCCGAAGAAGCCGCGCGACGCCGACAACGGACTCGGATGCGCCGACTCGATCACCGGGGTGTCGCCGAGCAGCGGCTTCAGGCCCTGCGCATCGCGCCCCCAGAGGATGGCGACGAGGGGGGTGCCCCGGCCGACGAGCGACCTGATCGCGTGGTCGGTCACCTCTTCCCAGCCCTTGCCGCGGTGCGAGGCGGCCTCGCCCGGCCGTACCGTGAGCACGCGGTTCAGGAGCATCACGCCGTTCCGGCTCCAGTGCGTGAGGTCGCCGTGCGCCGGCGGTGCGACGCCGAGGTCGTCGTGCAGTTCGCGGTAGATGTTCTGGAGGCTCCGCGGCACCGGTCGCACGTGCGGGTCGACCGCGAACGAGAGCCCGACGGGATGCCCTGGGGTCGGGTACGGGTCCTGTCCGACGATGAGCACGCGCACGTCGGCGAGGGGCGCCCCGAATGCGCGCAGCACGCGGTCTCCGGACGGCAGGTAGCCGCGACCGGCCGCCGTCTCGGCACGCAGGAAGTCGCCCATCGCCGCGATGCGAGGGGCGACCGGCGCGAGGGCGCCTGCCCAGCCCGGGTCGATGAGGCCGGCTTCGGCGAGCTCGCCGAGGCTCTTCGCCGGCATCACGCGCCGACCGTCGCGACGACGACACCGTGTTCGGCGGGAAGCACCCGCCAGACGCTGCCGGAACCCTCGACCCTGAGTCCGTCCTCGCCCAGGATGAGCACCGTGCGCTCGTCGATGCCGAGCGCGCCGTCGATGAGGCCCGACTCCACCGCGGCCACGATGCGGGAGAGCATGCCGCGCTGGGCCACGTGCACCTCGACGGCGATGTCGACGAGCCCGATGCCCGCCCCGATCCCGAGCTCCGAGCCCGGCTCGTCGGGGTCCTCGGGCGAGACGATGATGCCGTCGATGCGCGAGCCGCCGTCGAGCGAGCCCTCGGCGGCGATCATCGCTCCGGCCGAGACGCCGAGGTACGGCACGCCGTCGGCGACCTGCCGTCGCAGTTCGTCGAACAGCGGCTCGAGTCCCGCGCGCACCTCTTCGACGATGCCGCCGCCGACGGCGATGCCGTCGACGTCGGCGAGCGCGGCGAGCCCGATCTCCTCGCCGCCGTGCACGGCGGTCACGTGCGGATCGAACTCGCCTGCCGCGGAGATGACGTCGACGAGCACTGCGGCCCGGCCCGGGCCGTCGGGATGCACGGAGATCACCGCGATGCGCGGGCGGGTGCGACCCATCGCTCGGCCGCGTGCGGCGGCCTCGGCGACGAACGGCGCGTACAACGGAGCATCGGCGCCGGTGAGCGCACCGCCGCCGACCAGGTGGACGTTCGCACTGCTGCCCGGCCCGGCGGCCTCGGCGCCGATCGGCCCGGCTCCGGCGAGTTCGTCGAGGCGCTTCCCGGACATCACGCGCCGATCGTCGAGACGACGACGCCGTGCTCGGCGGGCAGCACCCGCCAGACGCTGCCGCGGCCCTGCACCTCGAGGCCGCCCTCGCCGACGATGAGCACCGTCTCCTCGTCGATGCCGAGGCCGCCTTCGGCGATGCCGGCCTCGACCGCGGCGACGAGACGCGAGAGCGCACCCCACTGGGCGACGTGCACGTCGATCGCGACGTCCACGAGTCCGATGCCGGGCGCGACGGTGACCTCGTCGAGGCCCTGGTCGCCCGACTCGGGCGACACGGTCACCCCGCCGATGGCCCGGCCGCCGATCAGCGCCCGTTCCGCGGCGATCATCGCGCCCGCCGAGAATCCGAGATAGGGGGTGCCCGCGGCCACGAGCCGTCGCAGTTCGCCGAACCGCGGCTCGAGCGCGTCGCGGTACGCGGGGGTGTTGCCGCCGCCGACGATCACGCCGTCGACGTCGGCGAAGGCCGACGGCGGCACGTCGCCGCCGTGGGCGACCGCCGTCACGACCGGGACGAACGCGCCGACCGCCGCAGCGACCTCGACGAGCTTCGCCGCATGCGCCTCGGCGTCGCCGTCGCGCACCGCCACCACGGCGATGCGGGGCTCGGCGCGGCCGGCCGACGCCGCCCGGTGCGCGGCCTCGACGATGAAGCGCGAGAAGACCGCGGTGTCGCCGTCGGCGGGCCAGCCGCCGCCCACGAGGTGGACGCTCACGCGGTGCCCTCGACGGTCGGCGCGGTGACCGGCGGCAGCGCCGACCAGGGGAACACGATCCAGTCGTCGGTGTCGCGGTAGCTGTAGTCGGGCACGAGGATGGTGCGCGACTTCGTGTAGAGCGTCGCCGTGCGCACGTCGGCGCCCACCTCGGTGAGCAGTTCGAGCACCTTCGCGAGCGTGCGCCCCGAATCGGAGACGTCGTCGACGAGCAGCACCTTGAGGCCCGCGAGCGCGGGCGCGTCGAGCATCGGCGGGTGCACGATGGGCTCGGGCAGCACCTGCTCGATGTCGGTGTAGAACTCGACGTTGATCGAGCCGCACTGCTTCGTGCCGAGCGCGTACGCGATCGCACCCGCGAGCAGCAGCCCGCCGCGCGCGATCGCGATCACGACATCGGGCTTGAAGCCCGAGCCGAGCACATCGCCGGCGAGCGAGCGAGCCGCCTCGCCGAACCGGTCCCAATCGAGGATCTCGCGGCGGATCTCGGGCACTCCGAGGCCGGCGTCATTCGCATCGAACGTCATCTGGAGATCGTATCGGGCCGCCGCGGCGGGCGGGTCAGCGATCCGCTCCGTCGGCCGGCGATCCGTGCGCCGCTCCCCCGCCCGACTCGTCCCGACCGATCGGGCGATCGCGCGCGGCGGCCCGCCGCGCCGCCGCCTCGACCTCGCGGTCCGACCGCGCCTGGCCGACCCGCTCGCCGATGTACGAGATGATCGTCGCCGACGCGGTGCCCACGATCACGACGCCGCCGGCCATCAGGAAGACGGCGTAGAACCGCCCCTCGGTGGTGATGGGGTACATGTCGCCGTAGCCGACGGTCGCGACCGTGACGATCGCCCACCAGATCGCATCGCCGAACGTCGTGATCGTCGCACCCGGTGCGCCCCGTTCCGCCTGCAGGGTCGCGAGCGCGATGAAGTAGACGAAGACGATCGCATAGGTCGTGCCGTAGATGATGATGTTGGCGCGCACCGCCGCACCGCTGCGTCGCTGCAGGTACGGCACGTTGCGCAACAGGGCGAGCACGCGGAACGCGCGGAACAGCGGCACGATCGCCGACAGGACGTCGACCGGATGGGAGCGGATGAACGCCCAGCGGCCGCCGCGGGGCGTGAGCGAGATCCGCACGACCACGTCGGTCACGAAGACGAGCCAGGCGACCACGAGCGCGACGAAGAGCGGCGAACCCGGCCCGCGCGGAATCCACGGAGCGAGGACGTAGATCGTGTAGGCGACGATGAAGACGACGCCGAGAACCACGAGCGGAATCGTCGTGCGCCGTTCCCATGCATCCCGACGCGGGGCCGGCCGCTCCGCTGACGCGGCATCGGTCGTCATGAGGCATCCGTTCCACGGACGGCGAGGGGGCCCTTCGTCAGCCGGTACGGCGCGGCCTGCGCGACCGGCTTCACGACGATGAGGTCGAGGTCGACGTGCCGGGGCTTCTGCACGGCGTCGACGATCACGCCGGCGATGTCCTCGGCGACGAGCGGATCCGGCACGTTCTCGTACACGGCGTCGGCCCGGGCGCGGTCGCCCCCGAAGCGCACGAGGGCGAACTCGTCGGTCTTGACGAGGCCCGGCGCGACCTCGATCACCCGCAGCGGCTCGCCGTTGAGCTCGAGCCGCAGCACCTCGGTGAGCGCGTGCGCGGCGAACTTCGCCGCGTTGTACCCGCCGCCGCCGACGTAGGCGGTGTGCCCGGCGATCGACGTGACGTTCACGATGTCGGCGACGCCGCGCGAGATCGCGCCCTGTCGCAGCAACGGCAGCAGGGCGCTCGTGACGCGCTTGAGGGCGAGCACGTTGACCTCGAACATCCACGCCCAGTCGTCGATCTCCGAAGCCTCGACCGAGTCGAGCCCCTTCGCCCCGCCCGCGTTGTTCACGAGGGCGTGGACGGGGCCGGTCGCGGCGAGGTGGTCGCGCAACGCGTCGACGTCGGACTGCTGCGTGAGGTCGGCGACGAACACGGAGGCCCCGGTCTCGGCCTCGAGCACCCGAAGGCGCTCCTCGCGGCGGGCCACGCCCACCACGTCCCATCCGGCCGCCCGGAGCGCCCGTACCGTGGCCGCCCCGATGCCCGAACTCGCACCCGTCACGACCGCACGAAGTTTCGCCATGCGCCCATTCTGCCCGCAACCGGCCGCGGTCTTCGGGAACCGTGCGCTTGAATGGAGTGATGCACACGAGGATCGACCACCCCCGGCCGACCCGCAAGCGGGTGCCGCTGTGGGACAACGCGCGCTGGATCGCGATCACGCTCGTCGTCGTCGGGCACGGCATCCTGCCGCTCATCGCCGAGTCCGACAGCGCGTACAGCGTCTACCTGTTCATCTACTCGTTCCATGTCGCGGTCTTCGTCGTCGTGAGCGGCTACTTCGCGAAGTCGGGGCCGCCGAACGCCAGGGCGCTGCGGCAGATCCTCACCGACATCGTCTTCCCGTACTTCATCTTCGAGACGATCTGGACGGTCCTCCGCTGGCTCCTCGGCGGGGACTTCGACCTCGACTTCACGACCGCGTCGTGGACCCTGTGGTTCCTCATCGCCCTCGCCGCCTGGCGCATCGTGCTGCCGTACCTCGTGCTGCTGCGCTACCCCCTGCTGATCGCGATCGTCATCTCGATCGGCGCCGGCTACACGGAGACGATCGACTCGACCTTCGCGCTCACACGCACCTTCGGCATGCTGCCCTTCTTCGTGTTCGGCTGGAAGCTCAGGCAGTGGCAGGTCACCGGACGCTGGCTGGAGCTCCGCCCGGCCGTGACCTGGCGCTGGCGAGCGGGCGCGATCGCGCTGTTCGCCGTCGTGCTGGCCGTCATGCCGATGACGATCGAGACGCTCCGCGACCTGAAGCTCCGCCGCTTCATGCTCTACGACGAGTCCTACGAGGCGATCGGCTACGACGAGCCGTGGTCGGGCGCCATCCGCCTCGTCCTGCTCCTGTCCGCGATGGTGCTCGCCGTCGCGTTCCTCGTGCTCATGCCCCGGGGCGCCCACTGGTTCACGCCCTTCGGCCGGGCGACCATGTACATCTACCTCCTGCACCCGTTCGTGCTCTTCCCGTTCCGCGAGTCGGGCATCCTCGCGGGCGACCAGCCGTTCTGGGTGCTGCCCGCGATGATCGCGTTCTGCGTCGGCATCGCGATCGTGCTCTCCCTGAAACCGGTCCGGCGCGTCTTCCGCCCGCTCGTCGAACCGCGCGCACGGTGGCTGTTCCGCCCAGAGCCGTCGACCGCGACCGGCACGATCGTGCTGCCGCCCGACCCCGAGCGGCACTGACCCCGAGCCCGCACGGAGCGGGCGCACGCCTGCCTCGCCCGTGACGCCGTGTTGCGGGCTCCGTTGCCCGACTCCACCGCCGCGCCTAACGTGACTCGACAACGCCATCGCGACTGGCACGACCAGCTCGACCCGGCCGCGCACGACTTCCGAGGAGACATCCATGACCAGCAACGCCGACTGGCGCTTCGAGACCAAGCAGGTCCACTCGGGCGCTGCGCCCGACCCCGTCACGAAGGCCCGCGCGACGCCGATCTACCAGACCACGTCGTACGTGTTCGACAACGCCGAGCACGCGCAGAACCTGTTCGCGCTCGCCGAGTTCGGCAACATCTACACGCGCATCCAGAACCCGACCCAGGCCGTCGTCGAAGAGCGCATCGCGGCGCTCGAGGGCGGCACGGGCGCGCTGCTGCTGGCATCGGGCCAGTCGGCGTCGACGTTCGCGGTGCTGAACATCGCCGAGGCCGGCGACCACATCGTGTCGTCGTCGTCGATCTACGGCGGCACGTACAACCTCTTCAAGTACACGCTCGCGAAGCTCGGCATCGAGACCACGTTCGTCGAGAACCAGGACGACCCCGACGAGTGGCGCCGCGCCGTCCGGCCGAACACGAAGCTCTTCTTCGCCGAGACGATCGGCAACCCGAAGATCAACATCCTCGACATCGAGCTCGTGTCGGGCGTCGCGCACGAGGCCGGCCTCCCGCTCATCGTCGACAACACCATCGCGACGCCGTACCTCATCCGCCCGCTCGAGCACGGCGCCGACATCGTCATCCACTCGGCGACGAAGTTCCTCGGCGGCCACGGCACCGTGATCGGCGGCGTGATCGTCGACGGCGGCAGGTTCGAGTGGTCGAAGAACGTCGCGAAGTTCCCGGGCCTCACCGAGCCCGACCCCTCGTACCACGGCGCGAGCTACACGACCGCGGTCGGCGACGGCCTCGCCTACGTCATCAAGGCGCGCGTGCAGCTGCTCCGCGACCTCGGCGCGGCGATCGCCCCGGCGAGCGCGTGGCAGCTGATCCAGGGCATCGAGACGCTGTCGCTGCGCGTCGAGCGCCACGTGCAGAACGCGCAGGAGATCGCGGAGTGGCTCGACAACCACCCCGAGGTCGCGAGCGTCAACTACTCGGGCCTGCCCTCGAGCCCGTGGTACGCGGCGGCGAACAAGTACGCCCCGAAGGGCGTCGGGGCGGTGCTCTCGTTCGAGCTCAAGGGCGGCGTCGACGCCGGCCGCGCGCTCGTCGACGGCCTGTCGCTGTTCAGCCACCTCGCGAACATCGGCGACGTGCGCTCGCTCGTCATCCACCCGGCGTCGACGACCCACTCGCAGCTCACGCCCGAGCAGCAGCTCACGACGGGCGTGACGCCCGGCCTCGTGCGCCTCTCGCTCGGCATCGAGAATATCGAC
The DNA here is from genome assembly GCF_029167465.1 of Agromyces chromiiresistens. Classification (NCBI taxonomy): domain Bacteria; kingdom Bacillati; phylum Actinomycetota; class Actinomycetes; order Micrococcales; family Microbacteriaceae; genus Agromyces; species Agromyces chromiiresistens. Next base: position 1,461,917 of record NZ_JARFNL010000004.1, on the reverse strand, counting down.
GACCTCAAGGCCGACCTCGAGGCGGGCCTCGCGGCCGCTCGCGCGGCGACCGACGCGGCTCGCGTCTGACGTCGTTCCGAGGGGCGGATGCCTCGAGCCCACGCCGGCTCGAGGCATCCGCCCTTCCGGCACCGCGTCAGTGCGGTGCCGCCGGCGCCCGGGTCGTAACAATGGACGATCGGCTCGGCCGGCGCGGGAGAATCGAAGGCATGGACTGGCAGACGACGGCCGACGTGGTTCCGGCGGGATTCGTGCCCGAGGCGGGCGCGCTCGCCCTGCTCGGGCGCGCGCCGGCGACCGGCGCCTGGCGCGAGGGCGACCCCGTCGGCGATCGTCGGTTCGTCGGCATCGGCGACCTCGGGCTCGAGTCGGGCGGGGTCCTGCCGGGGGTCCGCATCGCGTACGAGCAGTGGGGCACCCTGTCGGCCGAGCGCGACAACGCCGTGCTCGTGCTGCACGCGCTCACCGGCGACAGCCACGTCATCGGCGAGGCGGGCGCCGGGCATGCGAGCGCCGGGTGGTGGCACGGCGTCGTCGGGCCGGGGCTCGCCGTCGACACCGACCGGTGGTTCGTCGTCGCGCCGAACGTCGTGGGCGGCTGCCAGGGCTCGACCGGGCCCGCCTCGCTCGCCCCCGACCGCAGCGAGTGGGGGGCTCGCTTCCCGTTCCTCACCATTCGAGACCAGGTGCGGGCGCAGATCGCCTTCGCACGCTCGATCGGCATCGAGCGGTTCGCCGCCGTCATCGGCGGGTCGATGGGCGCCATGCACGTGCTCGAGTGGGCGATCGAGGCGCCCGACGCCGTCGAACGCATCGCCGTGCTGGCGGCTCCCGCGGCCACCACCGCCGACCAGATCGCGCTCAATTCCGTGCAGATCGAGGCGATCCGCACCGACCCCGCATTCCGCGCCGGCGCCTTCTACGACGCTCCCGACGGGGAGGGCCCGACGCGCGGGCTCGCGCTCGCGCGACGCATGGCGATGCTCAACTACCGCACGGCCGCCGAACTCAACGACCGGTTCGAGCGCAGCTGGCAGTCCGGTCTCGACCCGCTCGGCGGCGAGGGCCGCTTCGCGGTCGAGTCGTACCTCGACTTCCACGGCAACAAGTTCACCCGTCGGTTCGACGCGAACAGCTACATCGTGCTCACCGAGTCGATGAACTCGCACGACATCGGCCGAGGGCGAGGCGGCGTCGCCGCGGCCCTCGCCCGGGTGCAGGCCAAGAGCCTCGTGCTCGGCGTCGACAGCGACCGCTACTTCCCCCTCGCGGGGCAGGTCGAGATCGCCGCCGGCCTCGCCCGGAGCGTGCACGGTCCGACGCCCGTGGTCGTGGAGAGCGACTTCGGTCACGACGCGTTCCTCATCGAGCGCGACGCGGTCGGCGCCGAGCTCGCCCGCCTGCTCGCCGCGTGAGCGGAGGGGCCGCCGACCGGCGCGCCCGTCCGGTGCGGGCCGTGCCGGCCGTCGCGGATTCGCCGCGGAGCAGCCCATTTCGAGCCACTACTGGACTAGTGTTCGAGATGACGGGTGCCTGCGCGGGCGCGCTCGTCGTGCCGAGGGGGTGACATGAAGCGCATCCACAAGGAGCGCGATCGGCTCCTCCGCCGAATCGCGAGGATCGCCGGACTCTCCGGCGCGATCGGGGCGCTCGCGTGCATGCTCATCCCGAGCTCGGCCGGGCCGCTCGAGCTCGGAGTGGTGGTCCTGCTCGGCCTCGTCACCGCCGTCCTCGTCGTCGTGCACACCGCGCACGGCAGCGTCCCCGCGGCGCTCGGAGTGGTCGCGAGCTCGCTCGCGACCGTGGCCGTGCTCGGGTCGGCGGAGGTCGACCCGGTCGCGTTCGCCGCGATGTCGCTCACCGGCGCGGCCGCCGCGCCGTCGGTGGCGATCACGCTCATCGTGCGTCCGGGCGGCGTGCCGCTCGTCGTGTCGCTCGGCGCGCTCTCGGTGGTCGTCGCCGGCGTCATCGTGGTCAGCGGGCACACGAAGCCGACCATCATCGTCGCGACGATCGCCGGCTGGTCGGTCGGCTCGGCGATCGGCCTCGCCCTCGACCACGGCATCGCCGGCGCCGCGGCTCGCATCGACGAGATCGGCCGGGCCCACGAGGCCGAACGCATCGCCAGCGAGACCGAGGCCCGGCAGCGGCAGGACGCCCGCGTGCTGCACGACACGGTGCTCGCGACGCTGAGCCTCCTCGCCCACTCCGGCGTCGGCGTCGGTGCCGCCGCGCTCCGGCAGCAGGCGGGCGACGACGCACGGCTGCTGAAGCAGCTCCGCCTCGGCGCCTCCCTCGACAACACCTCGAACGCGATCTTCTCGCCCGACTCCGACGAGGACCTGCTGTCGACGACGTTCGAGTCGGTCAGGCAGCGCTTCGCCCGGATGGGCCTCGATGTCAACTGGCACGGCGTCGGACAGCTCGCGCTGCCGCGCGAGACGCTCGATGCCCTGCTCGGCGCGCTCGGCGAGTGCCTCGAGAACGTGCGCCGCCATTCCGGGGTCAACGAGGCCGACGTGACCGTCAGCGACGACGACCGCACGGTTCGGGCCATGGTGACCGACGCCGGCCACGGATTCGCGCCGGAGTCCGTCGACCCGGCCCGGCTCGGCTACGCCGAGTCGGTCGTCGGCCGACTTCACACCGTCGGCGGGCGCGCCCGCATCTTCTCGTCGCCAGGCTCGGGGACGACCGTCATGCTCGAGGTGCCGAAGCCGTGACCACGGGGACGATCGAGCAGACCGGCGCCAACGGGTTCCGGCGGCCGTCGCGCACGGCGCGGGCGGTCCGCGCCGTCGGCGACGTGCGCGACCGCCACGGCGGGCGTCGACTCGCGACCGGCATCGCGGTCGCCGGCGGCGTGGTCATCCTGTGGTTCCTGGCGCGCGCGATCATCCTCGCGCCGCTCTTCCCACCGGGGCCGGGGCCGTGGCCGGCCTGGATCGCCCTCGCCGTCATCATCGGCATCGGGGTCGTCTCGCGCATCTTCTCGCGCGACCAGCCGCTGCCCGACGTGCTCTACGTCTTCCTGCTCGTCGCACTGGCCGTACCGATCTGGCTCGACGTCTCCGCGACGTGGGGGCTGCTCCACCTCGGGGTCACGCCGACGGCCGCGGCCGCGACGGGGGCCGTCCTCATGCCGGTCGCGGCGATCCGCGGCACGCGCGTGCCGCTCGCCGTCGCGATCACCACCGGCGTGGTGCTCGCCGTTGCGGCCCTCCTGCAGGCCGCGTCGGCCGGGCCGTACACGGCCACCGGCCTCGCGGTGGCCGCGGCGGCAGTGCTGCCGCTCGTGCTCGCCGTCGTCACGATCCGAGGGTTCCGCCGGCTCGTCGTGCGCGAGCTCGATCTCTCGCTCGTGCAGAGCACCGTCGCGACGCCGCCCTCCCCCGTCGGCATGCGCGCCTCGGAGGAGCTCGCGCAGCTCGATTTCGATGCCGAGACCCTGCTCGACGACGTGGGATCGGGGCGCATCGCGATCCCGCTGCCCGCCGAGGCCGCGGAGCGGGCCGGTCAGCTCGCCGCCGCGCTTCGAGCCCGTCTCATCGAGGGTCGCACCGACACCTGGCTGCGACACGCCGTGACCGAGTCCGCGTATCTGAGCGAGCACGTCGTCGTCGACGATCCCGAGGGCGCCGCCGGTTACCTCGGCAAGACGCAGCGCGACAACCTGCTGCTCGCGCTCTGGCTGCTGGGCGGCGAGCGCAGGAAGGGCCAGACGACGCCGATCTCGGTGGTCGTCACGACGTCCGACTCCGAGGTCGACGACGAAGAGCACGCGACGTCGGAAGCGGCTCGAACGGCACCGGTCGTGCTCATCGGCATCGAGATCGACGGCGTCGCACACCGACGTCTGGACGCCGCGACGTGGGACGCTATCGGTAATGTCGGAACACACGATGTCGTCGGCGGCCCCGCTGCCTTCCGCATCGACATCGAGTGCCGGGCGGACCCGACCGTCCCGGCGAGTGCGTCGGCCGCCACCGCGGCCCGTCCGAGGGGAAGCTGAATGCCCGACACCGCTCCACCGATCCGACTCGCGATCGTCGACGACCATCGAATGCTGCTCGGTGCGCTCACCGAGTGGCTGCGCGGCGCCTCGGCCGAGATCGAGCTCGTCGCGGCCGTGCCCTCGTGGTCCGAGCTGCTCGCCCACCCCGACTTCCCGGTCGACGTGGTGCTGCTCGACCTCGACCTGCGCGACAACATCCCGATCTCGCTCAAGCTCTCGATGCTGAAGTCCGCCGAAGTGCAGACGATGCTCATGAGCAACTACTCCGAACCCGCCGTCGTTCGCGAGGCGCTCAGCGCCGGTGCGATGGGCTACCTCGTCAAGTCGGAGCCCGTCGAATCGATCATCGAGGCGATCCGGTCGGCGATGCTCGGCGAGTCGTACCTGACGCCCGAGCTCGAGGCCGCGCTGCTCGACGACGGCACGGTGCCGAAGCTCTCGGCGCAGGAGCGTCGCGTGATGGCGCTCTACGGCGCCGGCCAGCCGGTCAAGGCCGTCGCCTTCCAGCTCGGCATCTCGGAGGAGACGGCGAAGAGCTATCTCAAGCGCATCCGTGAGAAGTACCGTGCCGCCGGGTACGACGTCGGCACGAAGGTCGCGCTGCGCAAGCGCGCGATCGCCGACGGCATCCTGCTGCAGTCCGACTGACGGCGGCATCCTTCATCGGTGACCTGCCCGGTGCCGCTCACCCGTTCAGACGTCGACGGCCGGGGTGGCTCCGGTCGCGTAGGGCACGTGAACACCGCGGCCGCGCAGGGCCCGGTCCATCGCGAAGCTGCAGAGCGCGAGCCCGATGCCGGCGATCGTGAGCACGAGGCCGACCCAGATCGGTGCGACGTAGCCGAAGCCGGCGGCGATCACGGTGCCGCCGAGCAGGGCGCCGAGGCTGTTGCCGATGTTCAGCGCCGAGTGGTTCAACGCAGCTGCGATCGACTGGCTGTCGCGCGCGACATCCATCAGCCTGGTCTGGATGGTCGGCGCGAGCGCCGACGAGGTCGCCCCGATGAGGAACGCGCCGACGAAGAGCCCCGCCGCGAACTGCGCGGTGAGGGCCAGCAGCGCGAGCGAGGCCGCGAGCGCCGCGAACGACAGGTACATCGTGCGACGCACGCTCCAATCGGCGAGCCGGCCGCCGACGAGGTTGCCGACCGTCATTCCGAGGCCGGTGGCGACGAGCACGAGCGGCACGGCCGCCGTCGCGAGTCCGGTGACCTCGGTCGCGAGCGGAGCGATGTAGCTGTACATGGCGAAGAAGCCGCCGAACCCGATCGCGCCGATGGCGATCGCGAACCACACCTGCGGCCGGGTGAACGCGCCGAGCTCGCGGCGCACGCTCGCCGCCGGGTCGCCGGGCTGCCACGGCACCGCGACGGCGACCGCGACGAACGTGAGCGCGAAGATCGCGGCGACGGCGAGGTAGGCCACCCGCCAGCTCGTGGCCTGCCCGAGCCACGTGATCGCGGGGACGCCGATCACGTTCGCGATCGTGAGGCCCGACAGCACGAGCGCGACGCCGCGACCGCGCTTGCCGGGACCCATCAGGCTCGCGGCGACGAGCGAGGCGATTCCGAAGTACGCGCCGTGCGGGAGGGCCGAGAGGAATCGGGCGACGAGCACGAGCCCGAACGACGGCAGCACCGCCGACGCCACGGTGCCGATCGTGAACGCGGCGACGAGGGCCAGCAGCAGTCGCTTGCGCGGCCAGCGCGCGGCCACGGCCGCGATGGTCGGCGCGCCGACGACGACCCCGAGCGCGTACGCCGAGATGATCCAGCCGGCCGTCGCGTTCGCCGCGTCGGCCGATTCGGCGTGGATGCCGGGCAGGAGGTCGAGCGCGAGGTCGGGCAGCAGGCCCATCGCCACGAACTCGGTCGATCCGATGCCGAAGCCGCCGAGGGCGAGCGCGAGGAGCGCGAAACGAACGCGGGCCGGCGACAACGTCGTCGGCCCGGAGAGATCTGGGGTCACCGACCGATTCTCGCACGGATCGAATCGATTCGACAACCCGGCCGCACCGACTGCCCCGACCAGCACGCGCGCTGCGGGCGACCACCTGCGCCCGATCCGGCGCGGTGAGGTGGGACTCAGCCGTCGAGCTGGGCCTCGAGCCGCTCGAGCTTGCCGTCGATCTCACCCGTGAACCCCGGCCGGATGTCGGCCTTCAGCACGAGCGACACCCGCGACCCGTACGCCCCGACGGCCTCGGTGGCACGACGGACGACGTCGAAGACCTCGTCCCACTCCCCTACGAGAGTTTCTAGTGGGCACATCGCTCGATGCTGGCGCACTCCCCTCTCGTCATCGAGAAAGGACGCACATGCAGATCATCGGATACGCCAGACTGAGCCGCGCATCGCGGGAGGAGTCCACGTCCATCGCACGCCAGCGCGAAATCATCGAGCAGCGGTGCGCGCTCCACGGCTACACCCGACGGCGTCGTACGCGGCCCGGACCTCGTCGAGGTCTCAGGGCGCGATGACTGGCACCCCGACACGCTGCGGTGGTTCGACGCGTGGCGACGCTCGCCTCAGGCGCAAGCGTTCCTTGCCACCGACTGGGAGCGCCTCGTCATGGTGGCGCCGCTGCGCGACGTCATCGCCCGCAACCCGCAACGCCCGTCGGCGTCGGCGATGGCGGAACTCCGCCTCAACGAGGAGCGCCTCGGTGCCACGCTCGCCGACCGTATCCGACTTCGCATGAACATCGTCGCCGACGCCCCGCTTGCCCCGGTCAAGTCCCTTGAGCCCGCCGCGCAACGCATCGCCCGCAGGCTCGACGTCTAGCCGGGACTAGGCTCCACGTTTCGCGTCGCCGATGACCCACGCGAAGAACCGGGCCGCACGCCCCTGTGGGACCTCCCGTGGAGTGTTCGTCGGGCGACGGACGCCCCGTAGATGTGCGATGAGCGCCGGGTCGGCGGCGATGACCTGCACTCGCGACGACTCCTCGCCTGCGGGCGCTCCGGCTACCACGATGGCCTTGAACCGGTCACCTGTGTCGAGAAGCTTGGCGAGCCGCGCCGCCATCTGCTTGTTCACGTAGCCGACCTTGCCGACCCCGCTCATGACCGCGATGGCGTTGCGGTCGTGCTCGTTGTCAGGCTCACGCTCGAGCCGCACGACTGTCCCGAGTGTCAAGTCCGCCGCCTTGGCGACCTCGGGTCGATACGGGACGCCACGCACACGGAACGTCCATAGACCGAGTCGGGCAAGGTGGCGATTTCCGACCGAGATGAGTTTCCCCGTCGTGGTCTCCGACAACCACAACTCCCCCCGGTACGGCACTAACCGCAAGTTCGGCGGCGTGATGCTCGGCGCGAGCAACTCGTCCCATCGGTTGCTCGACAGATAGACCGACTCTCGTCCCTCAGGCATGCGCCAACCGTAGCGGCGCCCACCTCGACAACCGCCCCTCTGGCCCGCGCGCCACGAGGGCTCTTTCGTGCCGCGTTGCGCTCGGCATCGTCCACGGCGTCATCACCGTCGTGTCGGCGCCCCATCCGCGGCGACTGGGATGGCGCGTGGCGGCCATCGGCGCCCTCATCGCGACCGCGCGGGACGGCATCGCGTCCATCGTCGGCGCCGCCGTCGACCCCGTCGGTACGCTCATCCGGTTCCGCCCTGGCTCTCCTCGGCGACGCACTCACGACCGGCGCGGGCGCGGTCGGCGGCTGGCTCGCCGACGTCTGAGATGCCGTACTCTCGACGCTCTCGGGCTGGCTCGCTGGTCTCGTCGGCGTCGGAGTCGACATCATCCGCGGGCTCACCGACGGAGTGCGCGATGCGCTCGGCATCCGCTCCCCGTCGCGCGTCATGCGCGAGCACGGCGAGGGCCTACGACGTGCGCCGGGTCTCGGTACACGCAGTGCAACCCCTGCGCCCTTGGCCGTCGATTCAGGGAGGAGAATAGATACATGAAACTCGAGGTGCTTCACATTGACGATTGCCCGAACTGGCAAGCGGCCGGTGCTCGAGCGGAGGCAGCCTTACTTGAGCACGGGCGCTCCGACATCCGCGTCACCTATCTGCTCATCGACAGCACTCACTTGGCCGCCCAGACTGCGTTCGCTGGCTCGCCTACCTTGACACTGGATGGCGCCGACATCTTCCCGTCTGAGGGACACACGAGCGATCTCGCCTGCCGGGTCTACTTCAGTCCACAAGGCATGGCTGGGGTTCCGACACAGGAACAGATTTCCGATGCACTGGGGGCGCTCCTGTGAGTGACGTCGCGTTCCTCGCTTGTTCCTGCTGTGGTCGAACCTATCCACGCAACAGGCTCCACGCGCTCGGCTCGGAACCTGCCTACATCTGTCGACGATGCGGGCTGTGGGTCGCACTCCGCATCCGAGAGGACGCGAGCGCTCGGAGTGCGTCGGGTTAGGTCGCCCAGAACCTGAACACCACAACGCCCCCGGCCCGGTCACGTCGACCGAGTCGGGGGCTTTCGTTGTTCCGCGTTGCCGCCCGCCTGACGCGTCGCGGCGCCGATAGCATCCGGAGCATGCGCCGTACCGCTCTCGTGCCCATCTTCGCCGTTGCTCTCCTCACCCTCACCCTCGCAGGCTGCGCTCCGTCCCGCGCAGAGCCGTCCGCCCCGGCGCCCTCAGATGTCCCCGCCGAGGTGACGCCGACCGAGTCGGACCGGACCGAGGTGCCATGGGAGGACTACGCGCCTGAGGTGCGCGAGGGCATCGACGCCGCGACCGAGGCCGCGGACTGTGCCGCCCTCCAAGCGGAGTTCGACACGGCGGACGCGAACAGCGAGGCGACGATGAACCGCACCGGCCACAACAACGCGGACCTCATGGCCTACATCGATGAGGCCATGCGCACGGCAGGCTGTTACTGACGCGACGCCCTAGCGCTCCGCATCGGCTCCCGGCCTTGCCCACATGTCGAGTGCCTCGGGCGTCGGGTCGTCGCTCATGGCGATCCACAACTTGAACGCCTCGCTGACTCGCCGCTCGAGCAGCTCGCGCACTTCCCGAGTGTCCGCCACGGTGACGTCGACCTCGCGCCTCGGGCGCTTGCGCGGGCCTCGGTTCGGTCGGCGGACATGCTCCCACCGCTCGGGATCATCCTTGCTCGGTCGGAGGTAGTGCATCGAGTGGACGACCTCGTGGCGCTGTTGGAGCGCGGTGACGACGTCCAAGCACCAAGCGGCCACCTTGGACCTATCGAGTTCGACGAGGAGCGGGTCCGGCACCAGCATGCGCTTGCGAACGCGTCCGGCGATGTCTGTGGCTGGGAGGTCCCGCGAGCGACGTTGTCCGCCGTCCCCGGCTGGGAGCCACCCCAGTCCGACGTCGCCCGCGATCTTGTAGACCATCTCTTCGAGCGTGGTGCCCATGATCGTCAGGCGCCCAACCTCGACGACGAGGTCATCGCTGAGCCCCCAGAACTCCCCCTCGGCGTCAGACATGGCGCCACCCTAGCGCGGCACCCTCCCGGGTCTGTCGCAACCCGGCCCCTGGCCTCGTCACCTCGACGGGTCGGGGCTTTCGGCGTATCCCAGTCGCCGCGTCCGCCAGCGCGGTGCGGACTTCCGTTCGTACCGCCCCGGTATCCTGCCGTGATGGAGAACCGTCCGTCGAAAGTGGTGCCGTTCGACTTCGCGCTGTCTGCCGCCATCCGAGGGGTTGTAGCAGAGCGCCAGTTCACCCAGAGCTACATCGGCAAGCGCTCCAACACCACGACACGTACGCTCATCCGCTACCTCAACGGACAGAGTCCCATCCCCGTAGCGAAACTCATGGACATCGGTGAAGCCATCGGCGTCCGAGCCGAGGACCTCATCGCCCGAGCCCGCGTCATCATGGCCCAACGCGAGGCCGACTGACTGTTAGAACAAGCCCCCGCCCCTACATGAGGAGCGGGGGCTTTCGGCGTTTCTACGGCGGCCCTACGGGCGCCTACGATGGCCCCAGCGGGACCCGGGCGGCTACCATCCGTCCGGGCCTCGCCCTACGGCATCGGGATGCCGCGGTCCCGTGCGACGTACGCCACGATGTCGTGGAACTCCGTGTCGCTGACGTGCGCTCCGAGCATGCGCTCGACGTCCTCGCACAACTTGATGAACTCGGCCACTTGGCTCTCCGTTTCCGGCGCCGCCTTGGCGCCCGAGGGCGACCCTAGGGCCCGCGTGACCTCGACGTCAACCTGTGTTGACAGCCGCGAGTCGACATGCATGAGTCGCCTCGTGCACGACAGGACGCAGTCACCCGCCGCTAGTCACGTCCTCCGACGTCCGCTGCACGATGAGCGCGTGTAGGCGCCGAGCGAGGAGGCGCCGGAGTCCCCCTAGGACAACTCCTTCGATGTCACCAACTTCACTCCCCGCGCCTGACAAGAACTCGGCTCGGGTCGCCGCACGAACAACTCGCTTGCCGTCCTCCGTGAACTTCACGGAAACGGGGAACCGATCCCGCCGAGCGTCGGCGATGCCCCGCTCGGGCAACGAGAGTCGCCCTACGAGTTCGAAGGTGGACGTCGGTCGTAGAGCGGGCGCGAGTTCGTCGCGCGAAGTCACGGAGCGACCGCCTGACGCGGTCCGCGTGCGCGTGGTCCGAAGTTGTAACCGGAGCGCCTCGGAGACCTCCTCGACTCGGGACGCGAGCCGGTCCAACTCGACCACGTAGAGTTCGTCCCACGCCGCAGCGCGGAGGTCCTCTATCGACGTGACGTGCACGTTGGCGCTCTGCGCGGCCTCACGTGCCCCGGACTGGTATCCGCGCTCCGCGAGCATGATGCCGCGATCGGCGCCCGTGTCGTCGACGATTGCCCTGAGCGCCAAGACGCGATCCTTGGTCACCGGTCGCGACAAGTGCTTGCACTCGACTAACCACACATGCGTCATCCCGGCGCGCTCGTACGTCACGACGACGTCAACGTCGTGCTTCGTGCGGACGCCCTGTACGGTGACGTCGGTTTCGGCCCGCAGACCAAGCGACCGGAAGAACTCCGCCGCCTCCTCTTGGTACGCCCGCCATGGCACCGACAATCGGATCGATCCCCTCTCGCTGGCCGCCACGCGGGCCCTGCCTAGAGAGTACGACCCGGTCACCGCAGCGGGAGGGAGGCACGGCCCGCGACGGGGCCAACCCGCCTAGCGGGCGGTCGCTACGACTCGTCGCCGCGCTCGAGCGCTGCCTCGAGTCGTTCGACCTTGCCCTCGATTTCCCCGGAGTAGCCCGGTCGGATGTCGGCCTTGAGCACGAGCGAGACCCGCGAGCCGTACTCGCCAACCGCCTCGGTGGCGCGGCGCACGACGTCGAACACCTCTGTCCACTCGCCCTCGATGGTTGTAAACATCGCGTCCGTGTGGTTCGGGAGCCCCGACTCTCGAACGATGCGCACCGCGGCGGCAACAGCGTCGTGCACCGAGCCATCCGCGCGGCCCGTCCCGCTCGGCGCAACAGAGAACGCAACCAGCATGCCTAGGCTCCCTTGTTCCTTTTGTGTACCATCGCACCCTCGATCTCCGTGAACATCGACGTCGTGCGGTTCGGGAGCCCCGACTCGCGCACGATCTTCACGGCCGCCGCGACGGCGTCGTGCACCGACCCGTCTGCACGGCCCGTGCCGCTCGGCGCGACGGAGAATGCGACCAGCATGTTCGACCATCCCTCCGGCGGCACGGCCCGGCGCTCACGCGATCGTCGGCGCCCCGTCCCGCCGGGAACCAGCCTGCCACACGGCTCGCAGCGCCCAGACGAGCACGGCCACGAGCAGCACGACCTTCGCGGTGAGCAGGAAGACGAACGCGGGGTTCGCGATGAGGAGCCAGCCGTACCAGTACGGGTAGATGATCTGGGTGAACAGCGCGATCGCGGCCGCGAGCACGGCCGGCACGACGAAGCGCGACGGGCGCAGCACGAGGCCGAGCACGACGGGCGCGGCGAGCCACGTCACGAACTGCGGCGAGCCGACCTTGTTCGCGAGCATGAGCACGACCACGAACGCGAGCGAGAGCGGCGCGAGCAGGAGCCCGAGGTACGCGCCGCGACGCGCCGCGCGGATGCCGAACGCGACGACAACGAGCACCCCGACGATCATCAGCGGGGTCGTGAGCGCGGCCGCGGTCCCGGCCCCCGGGCCGGCGATCTGGAACGTCAGGATGTCACGGTCGTAGACGATCGTGACGTCCTTGGCACCGGCGACGATCCGCCACAGCCAGAACACCGCGGCGGGTGCCTCGATCTGGAGTCCGCGGCCGGCCTGCTCGGCGATGAAGCCGACGGCGTTCATGCCGGAACCGGCGAGCAGGCTCACCCCGAGGATGCCGATGCTGAGCACGACGGCGACCGTGACGACCTCGAGCCGCCGGCGCACGGCGATGACGAGCGCGGCGACGAGCGCGGCCGGCCAGACCTTCACCCAGGCGCCGATCGTGAGCAGGGTCGCCGCGACGCGCGGCCGGCCGGCGGCCCACAGCAGGCCGGTGATCGCGAACGGAACCGTCACCGCGTCGATGCGCCCGAGCGCGATGGGGCCGAGCAGCGCGATGAACGCGAGCCACCACCATGCCGCGAGCCGGCGCCGGCGCGAGAGCGCAGCGCGCCCGATCAGGATCGAGAACGCGATCGCGTCGAGCAGCACGACGATCGCGAGCCAGGTCTGCGCGACGTACGCCTCGCCGAATGCGAGCGCCGCGGACATCGGCGCGAAGGCGAGGATCGGGTAGACCCACGGGGCGTCGATGCCCATGCGCAGCCAGCCGTGCGCCGCGTTCTCCGCCCAGATCCGGTAGACGCCGGTGACGTCGCCCATCGGCAGGCCCGGCGCCTCGAGGTTCAGCCACACGACGAGGCCGTGCGCGACGATGAAGCCCACCCACAGGGCCCCGCGCCCGCCGAGCCATCGCCGGAACGCGACGCCCGTCGCCCCGCGTTCGTCCCCCGTCACGCGGAAGATCCTAGCCGAGCGTCACATTCCGCCACGCGCAGGCGTAGTGTCGGCGACATCCGCGATGCTGGATGCCACGACCACCCCGGAGGCCCCCATGACCCGACGCACCTCGTCCCGGCGCCCGTTCGCACGCACGATCGCAGCCCTGGTCGGCGCCGGCGCTGCTGCGTTCGCCCTCGTCGCCTGCGCGTCGACGGGCGCCGGCGACGACGGCACCGCCGACGACGGGCACGTCACCCCCGGCAAGCTGACGGTCGGCACCGGCGAACCGGCCTACTTCCCCTGGGTGCTCGACGACGCCCCCGAGAGCGGCAAGGGCTTCGAAGCTGCGGTCGCCTACGCCGTCGCCGACGAGCTCGGCTATGCCCGCGACGACGTCGTCTGGGTGCGCACGACCTTCGACCAGGCCATCGCGCCCGGCCCGAAGGACTTCGATCTCAACCTGCAGCAGTTCTCGATCACCGACGAGCGGGCCGAGAGCGTCGACTTCTCGTCGCCGTACTACGAGACGACCCAGGTCGTCATCACGGTCGAGGGCTCGCCCGCGTCGGGCGCGTCGTCGATCGCCGACCTCAAGCCGCTGCTCATCGGCGCGCAGACCGGCACCACGAGCTTCGACGCGATCGAGCAGGTCATCCAGCCGGCCGCCGGCGCGATGGTGTTCAACACCAACGACGACGCGAAGCTGGCGCTGCAGAGCGGCACCGTCGACGCGATCGTGGTCGACCTTCCCACCGCGTTCTACCTCACGGGGGCCGAGCTCGACGGCGGTGAGATCATCGGACAGCTGCCCGAGACCTCCGAGGGCGGCGACGAGTTCGGCATCGTGCTCGCGAAGGACTCCCCGCTCACCGCCGACGTGACGGCCGCGGTCGACGCGCTCCGCGCCGACGGCACGCTCGACGACCTCGCGGCCGAGTGGCTCGGCGGCGACGACACGGCACCGGTCCTCGAGTGAGCACGGCAGCGTGACGCGCCGCCCGGCGCGCACGGGCCGATAGCGTTGCTGTCGTGATCACCACCCCCTCCTCCGGCGACGGCGCCACCGGCGCGCCCTCCGGTACCGCCGCGGCATGGCAGCCGAGCGCGCTCGAGCTCGAGCGACGCGGGTACCGGCGCCGCCAGACGCGTCGTTCGGTGCTCATCAGCGCGCTCTCGACCGTCGTGTTCGCGGTGCTGATCGCCTGGGCGCTCATCGGCTCGCCCGGCTGGGCCGCCGTGCAGCACGCCTTCTTCGACCCCGAGGTCGCCCTCGCCTCGCTGCCGCGCATCCTCCAGGGGCTGTGGCTCAACATCCAGGTGCTCGTCGCGGCATCGATCGGCGTCATCGTCTTCGCACTGCTGCTCGCGAGCCTGCGCACCCTCCGCGGGCCGGTGTTCTTCCCGCTCCGGGCGCTCGCAGCCGGATACACCGACCTGTTCCGCGGGGTGCCGCTCATCATCGTGCTCTACCTCGTGGGCTTCGGCGTGCCGGGGCTCGACTTCTTCCCGCGCGTGCCGGTCGCGGTCTGGGGCACGATCGCGCTGATCCTCACCTACTCGGCGTACGTCTCGGAGGTGTTCCGGGCGGGCATCGAGGCCGTGCACCCCTCGCAGCGCCTCGCCGCCCGCGCCCTCGGGCTCAGCCACGGCCAGACCATGCGCCGGGTCGTGCTGCCCCAGGCCCTGCGCAAGGTGACCCCGGCGCTCATGAACGACTTCGTCGCCATGCAGAAGGACGTGGGGCTCATCTCCGTGCTCGGCGCCGTCGATGCCGTGCGCGCGGCGCAGATCGAGCAGGCGCACTACTTCAACTACACGCCGTACGTCGTGGCCGGCCTGCTCTTCGTGCTGCTCGCGTGGCCGATGATCCGGCTCACCGACTGGGTGACCGCCCGCATGCGCTCCCGCGAGCAGATCGGCAGCATCGTATGAGCGGCGGCGACCCCACGATCGTCGCCACCGACGCGACCGGCACCGTGCTGAGCCTCCGCGGCGTCCGCCGCGCCTTCGGCGAGAAGGTGGTGCTCGACGGCATCGACCTCGACGTCGCCGCGCACGAGGTCGTCGCCCTCGTGGGCGCGAGCGGCTCGGGCAAGTCGACGCTGCTCCGCACGGTCAACCTCCTCGAACCCATCGACGACGGCGTGATCCGGCTCCGCGGCGACGACGTGAGCGATCCGCGGGTCGACGCCGACGCCGTGCGGGCCCGCATCGGCGTCGTGTTCCAGCACTACAACCTGTTCCCGCACCTCAGCGTGCTCGACAACGTCGCGCTCGCCTCGCGACTGGTGCACCGGATGCCTCGCCGCGACGCCGAACGGCGCGCGCTCGAGCTGCTCGCCTCCATCGGCCTCGCCGAGCACGCCCGCGCGTTCCCCGACCGGCTCTCGGGCGGCCAGCAGCAGCGCGCCGCGATCGTGCGCGCGATCGCGACCGAACCCGAGCTGCTGCTCCTCGACGAGATCACGAGCGCGCTCGACCCCGAGCTCGTCGGCGAGGTCCTCGCGCTCGTGCGCTCGCTCGCCGATGGCGGCACGACGATCGTGATGGCGACGCACGAGATGGCCTTCGCCCGCGAGGTGGCCGATCGCGTCGTGTTCCTCGACGGCGGTCGCATCATCGAGGCCGCGCCGCCCGCCGAGTTCTTCGGAGCGCCGCGCGAGGCCCGTACGCGCGAGTTCCTCGCGCGCTACCTCACCAGCTGACCGGGCTCACCCGAGCCGAGCCTCCCCGCGCGGGGTCCCAAGCCGGTCGCCGCCCCGATTCAGCTCGCGATCAGCTCGCCCACGACGGTCGGGACGACCGCGGCGATGTCGAGCGCGGCGACCGGGCCCCCCGCGACGGCCTCGCTCGCACGTCGCGCCGCTTCGCCGTGGATCCAGGCCGCGGTCGCCGCGAGGTTCGTGATGACGCCCGCGTCGACGGCGAGCTCGGCGTGGTGCGTCGCAACGAGGGCGCCGAGCACCCCGCCGAGCACGTCGCCGGTCCCCGCGGAGGCGAGCCAGTGCGTCGGCGCCGTCACCGCGATGCGGGAACCCGCCGGGTCGGCGATGCGCGTGACCGCGCCCTTCAGCAGCACGGCGACCCCGAGTTCGTGCGCGGCGCGTTCGGCCCACCCGCCCGGGTCGGCGCGCACCGCCTCGACCGTCGTGTCGACCTCGCGCGAGGTGAGCAGGGTCGCGAGTTCACGCGCGTGGGGCGTGATGACCGTGGGTGCCGTGTGCGTCCCGACGAGGTCGAGCGCACCCGCGTCGAGCACGACGGGCAACCGCGACGCCAGCGCGTGCTGCAGGTCGCCCTGCAGCACGAACGAACGCCGCCCCGGATCGATGCCCGAGCCGATCAGCCACGCCTGCACGCGGCCGGCGACCGTCACGGTCTCGGGCCTGCGCAGCAGCACCGCGGCACGCACGCCCCTCGGCCCGGTGTAGCGCACCATGCCGACGCCGGCCCGAGTGGCCGCCTCGACACCGAGGACCGCGGCCCCCGGGTAGTCGCTCGATCCCGTGATCACGCCGAGCACCCCGCGGGAGTACTTGTCGTCGTCGATGCCGGGTGCCCGCACCCAGCGGGCCGCGTCGGCGGCCGTCCAGTCCTGCCACTCGGTGCCCATGCTCCAACGATAGGTTGGAGGGTGATGTCTCCGACAGCCCTCGCCCCGATCAGCCTGTCCCCTCGAGTCGTCGTGTTCGACTACGGCGAGGTCATCTCGCGCGAGCCGAGCGGAGCCGACCGTGCAGCCCTCCTGGCCCGGGCGGGCGTCGAACCGGGTTCGGGCACCGCGACCGGCGCGTTCTGGTCGGCGTACTGGGCGCACCGCGACGGCCTCGACCGCGGCACGACCTCGATCGCCGACTACTGGCGGGCCGTCGCCCTCGACCTCGGTGTCGAGTGGAGCGAGATCGACGTGCACGAGCTGTGGGCGATCGACCACCGCGGGTGGCTCTCGGTCGACCCGGGAACGCTCGCGGTCGTGCACGCCCTCGCTGCCGGCGGCACCCGGCTCGCCCTGCTGTCGAACGCGGGCGCCGACTACGCGGGATGGCTTCGCCACGGCTCGTTCGCGCCGCTGTTCGAGCGCGTGTTCGTGAGCGGCGAGCTGCGCCTCGTGAAACCCGACGCCGAGATCTACGAGCACGTCATCGACGAGCTCGGCATCCAGGCATCCGACCTGCTCTTCGTCGACAACAAGTCGGAGAACGTCGAGGGCGCCCGAGCTGTGGGCGGCGACGGCCACGTCTTCACGGATGCCTCGGGGCTCGAGCGCTGGCTCCGGAGCCTCGCGTGAGCGAGGGCGACCTGCCCGCGCTCTTCCGGCCCATCACGATCCGCGGGCTCGAGATCCGCAACCGGGTGTGGGTGCCGCCGCTCTGCCAGTACTCGGTCACGGGCCGCGACGGCGCGCCCGGCGACTGGCATCTCGTGCACCTCGGCGCGATGGCGGCCGGCGGCGCCGGGCTCGTCATGGCCGAGGCCACGGCGGTGAGTCCCGAGGGACGGATCTCCGATCACGACACGGGCATCTGGGGCGACGAGCACGTCGAGGCGTGGGCGCGCATCACCCGGTTCATCCGGTCGCAGGGCGCGGCTGCGGGTCTGCAGCTCGCGCACGCGGGCCGCAAGGCCTCGGTCTGGCCCGAGCCCATGCGCCGCCGGGGCTCGCAGCCGCTCGACGAGGGCGGCTGGACGACGGTGTCGGCATCGGCGATCGCCTTCGACGGGCTGCGCGAGCCGGTCGCCCTCGACGCGGCCGGCATCGCGGGCGTCGTCGACGACTTCCGTCGAGCCGCCGCGCGCGCCGTTCGCGCGGGCTTCGACCTCGTCGAGGTGCACGCCGCCCATGGCTACCTCGTGCACCAGTTCCTCTCGCCCCTGTCGAACGGGCGCACCGACGAGTGGGGCGGAACCCTCGAGAACCGCGCCCGGCTGTTGCTCGAGGTCGTGCGCGCGGTCCGCGCCGAGATCGGCGAGGCGATGCCGCTCTTCGTGCGATTCTCGGCAACCGACTGGACCCCGGGCGGCTGGGACGAGGCGCAGACCGCGCAGGTCGCCCGCTGGGCCGAGGAGGCCGGCGCCGACTTCTTCGACGTCTCGACCGGCGGCCTCGTCGCCTCGGCCGACATCCCCGTCGGCCCCGGGTACCAGGCCCGGTTCGCCGAGTACGTCGGCGAACGATCGGATGCCCCGGTGTCGGCCGTCGGCCGCATCACGAACGCCGCGCAGGCCGAGGCGCTCGTGGCGGAGGGCCGCGCCGACGCGGTGATGCTCGGCAAGGCCATGATGCGCGACCCGCATTTCGCGATGCGGGCCGCGCACGAACTCGGTGCGGGCACCTCGATGTGGCCGAGCCAGTACCTGCGGGCTCGGCCCGAGCTCAACGACGGCGAATGGTGACGGGCGCCATCACGCGCCGCGCGTCATCGCCTCCCGCAGTCGCGCCGCCGCCTCGCTCCGCTCCGGCGACATCTCGCCGAGGGCGAAGATGTTCCCCTCGCTGTCGCTGAACCAGGCGGCACGCTCGCCGTCGAGGTCGGCGACGCCGTCGACGGTCGTGAGCCCGGGAAGGTCGTAGTCGTGGAAGACGACCCCCAGCGTCCGCAGCGCCGTCATGTCGCGGTCGAGATCGTCGGTGAACAGGTTGAACGCGGTGTTCTGCGCGGTACCGGCGTAGTCGGTGCGGTAGACCATCACCACGACGCCGCCGATCTCGTAGAAGAGCGACTCGTCGTCCTCCATCAGCGGGTCGCGGCCCAGCACGTCGTGCCACCATTGCCGCGAACGGGCGATGTCCGCGGCGGGCAGCACCGCAGACGCCATGATCTTCTCGAACATGATCTTTCCTCGGGTTCCTCGGGCCGAGCCAAGTCTACGCCTCCGATCGCGATCGAGGAGGGGACGGTGCGACGTGTCGAGACGCCCGCGCCCCTATCCGCGCCGAGTCGCGTCCTGCACCTCGCCGACGAGCTCCTCGATGATGTCCTCGAGGAAGATCACGCCGCTGGTCGCGCCGTCCTCCTGGAAGGTGCGGGCGACGTGCGTGCCGAGGCGCCGCATCGTGGCGAGTGCGTCCTCGAGGTCGGTGCCGTCGAAGATCGACACGAGCCGGCGCACCCGCTTGGCCGGGATCGGATCGTCGAACTCGTCGTCGTCGAGGTCGATCACGTCTTTCAGGTGCACGTAGCCGTCGGGCTCGCCGTCGGCATCGAGGATCGGATACCGCGAGAACCCGCGGCGGGCGACCGCCCGCTCGACGTCGCCGGGCGTCGCCCCCGGCGGGAGGCTCACGAGTGCCGACACCGGCACCGCGACGTCCTTCACGCGCTTCGCGGTGAACTCGAACGCCGCAGTGAGCGTGCCGCTCGCATCGTCGAGCACGCCCTCGCGGCGCGACTGGTCGACGATCGTCTGCACCTCCTCGAGCGTGAACGTCGAGTTGGCCTCGTTCTTCGGCTGGACGCCGAACAGCCGCAGCACCCCGTTCGCCGTCGCGTTGAGCGCGACGATGATCGGCTTGAAGATGCGCGCCAGGAACACGAGCGGCGGCGCGAGCAGGAGCACCGCCTTGTCGGGCACCGAGAAGGAGAGGTTCTTCGGCACCATCTCGCCGAACACGACGTGCAGGTACGAGACGAGCACGAGCGTCACCACGAACGCGACCGTCGCCACGACCTCCTCCGACCACCCGGTGAGGTGCAGCGGCACCTCGAGCAGGTGGTGGATCGCGGGCTCCGAGACGTTCAGGATGAGCAGCGAGCAGACCGTGATGCCGAGCTGGCTCATCGCGAGCATGAGCGTCGCGTGCTCCATGGCCCAGAGCGCCGTCTTGGCGCTGCGTCGCCCCCCGTCGGCGAGCGGCTCGATCTGCGAGCGGCGCGCCGAGATGACGGCGAACTCCGCGCCGACGAAGAAGGCGTTCGCGATGAGGAGCACCACGAGCCAGACGATTCCGATCCAGTCGCTCATCGACCCGCCTCCTCGTCGTCGCCGGGCTCGGCGGGCACGGGCTTCGGCACGAACCGCAACCGGTCGATGCGCCGGCCGTCGAGCCGTTGCACGACGAGCGTGCCCTCGTCGATCGTCACCTCGTCGCCGACGACGGGCAGCCGCCCGAGCGCCGACATCACGAATCCGGCGACGGTCTCGTAGTCGCCGTTCTCGGGCACGTGGATGCCGGTGCGCTCCTCGAGCTCGTCGGGACGCAGGATGCCCGGGAAGCTCACGACGTCGCCGCGGCGCACGATGCCCGCGCGTGTGCGGTCGTGCTCGTCGGCCACCTCGCCGACGAGCTCCTCCACGAGGTCCTCGAGTGTCGCGACGCCCGCGGTCCCGCCGTACTCGTCGACCACGACCGCCATCTGGAATCCGCGTCCGCGGAGCTCGCCGAGCAGCGCGTCGAGCTTGATCGTCTCGGGCACCCGCAGCGCGTCGGACTGGAGGGCCGAGGCCGGCACGTCGCTCCGCCGCTCGCGCGGCACCGCGACGGCCTGCTTGACGTGCACCACGCCGACGATGTCGTCGAGATTCTCGTCGTAGACGGGGAAGCGCGAGAACCCGGTCTGCCGGGCCAGCTCGAGCACGGCCTCGGCGGGCTCGAGGCGCTGCACGGCGGCGACCCTGGGCCTCGGCGTCATGACGTCGGATGCGTCGTGGTCGGCGAACCTCAACGTGCGACCGAGCAGCGTGGCGGTGTCCGCTTCGAGCAGCCCGGCGCTTGCGGAGCGCCGGACGAGCGACGACAGCTCCTCGGCCGAGCGCGCCCCCGAGAGCTCCTCCTTCGGCTCGATGCCGATCGCCCGGAGGAGCGCGTTCGCGCTGCCGTTGAGCAGGACCACGGCCGGCCGGAACACCCAGGTGAACGCCGCCTGGAACGGGATCACCAGCTTCGCAGTGGCGAGCGGGAGGGCGAGCGCGAAGTTCTTCGGGACGAGCTCGCCGAGCACCATCGACAGCAGCGTCGCGACCACGACCGCGGTGGTCGCCCCGACCGGCCGGACGAGTGCCTCGGGCAGCCCGGCCGCCGTGAGCGGACCCGCGAGCAGCGACGAGATCGCAGGCTCCATCGTGTAGCCGGTGAGCAGCGTCGTGAGGGTGATGCCGAGCTGTGCGCTCGACAGGTGGGTCGAGGTGATCTTCAGCGCGGCGATCGTCATGCCGAGCCGGCTCTCGCCGCGCTCGCGGCGAGCCTCGAGGTCGGCGCGATCGAGATTGACGAGTGCGAACTCGCTCGCAACGAACAAGCCCGTGCCGATCGTGAGGAGGAATCCGATGCCGAGGAGTATCCACTCAGACAACGCGACCTCCCCGAACGGTCACGGGCGAGGGTCTATGGCCGGGCGTAGTCGCAGAGGGAGGATCGTCCATTGTCGATCCAGTATATCGGCGACGACGCGGGTATCCCGGGCGAACCGCACCGAAGCGCGGCGCAGCGGCCTACCAGCTGACCGGCAGCGCCTTGCCCTCCTCGTAGCCGGCCGCCGACTGAATGCCGACGAGCGCGCGCTCGCGGAACTCGTCGAGCGTGCGGGCGCCGGCGTAGGTGAACGAGCTGCGCACGCCCGAGGTGATCATGTCGAGCAGGTCCTCGAGCGACGGGCGCAGGGGATCGAGGTAGATCGACGACGACGAGATCCCCTCGGCGAAGAGCTCCTTGCGGGCGAGATCGTACGCGGAGAGCCGGTCGAACCGCTCGCGCACCGCCTTCGTCGACGCCATGCCCCAGCTCTCCTTGAACAGGCGACCCGACGTGTCGCGCCGGAGCGTGCCGGGCGCCTCGATCGTGCCGGCGAACCACGAGCCGATCATGACCGACGAGGCGCCCGCGGCGAGCGCGAGCGCCACGTCGCGCGGATAGCGCACGCCGCCGTCGGCCCAGACCCGCGCGCCGAGCTCGCGGGCCGCCTCGGCCGTCTCGAGCACCGCCGAGAACTGCGGGCGGCCGACGGCCGTCATCATGCGCGTCGTGCACATCGCGCCCGGTCCGACACCGACCTTCAGCACGTCGGCGCCCGCCTCGACGAGGTCGGCGACCGCGCCCTCGGTGACGATGTTGCCCGCGACGATCGGCAGCCCCAGGTCGAGATCGCGCACGATCGACACCGCGCGCACCATGCCCTCCTGGTGCCCGTGCGCGGTGTCGACGACGAGCATGTCGACCCCGGCCGCGGCGAGCGCCGTCGCCTTCGCCGCGACGTCGCCGTTGATGCCGACCGCGGCGGCGACCCGGAGCCGACCGTCGGCATCGACGTTCGGCGAGTAGATCGTTCCGCGCAGGGCGCTGCGCCGGCTCAGCGTGCCGACCACCCGGCCGTGCTGCAGCACGGGGGCGAACTCGAGGTCGGCATCGACCATGAGATCGAACGCGCGACGCGGGGTGTCGACGTCCTCGGCGTCGAGCGACGGGATGCCGCCGTGCACGAGGTCGCCGAGCCGGGCGTCGGGAAGCGCGCTCGCGAGACGCGTGGCCACGAGGCATCCCGCATAATCGCCCCTCTCGTCGTGCAGCACGATGCCGTGGCCGTCGACGGGCGGAATCGCCTCGAGCGCCTCCGCGACCGTCGTGCCCGGCGCGAACGAGTGCGGCGTGTCGAACGCCGGCGACTGCGCCTTCACCCATCGGATCGACTCCGCCAGGTCTTGCAGGTGGAGGTCCTGCGGGAGGACCCCGATGCCGCCGCGGCGGGCGAGCGTCGCGGCGAGGCGGGGCCCAGTGATGGAGTTCATGTTGGCCGACACGATCGGCACCGACGCACCGGAACCGTCGTCGGGTGCGAGCGAGACGTCGAGCCGGCTCGTGACCCCCGAGCGGCTCGGAACGAGGAACACGTCGGAGTAGGTGAGGTCGTGCGTCGGCGCGGTTCGGTAGAACTCCATGCCCCCAGCGTAGGCGGCGCGCGACGACGTGCGCCGGGCGCCGCGCGCGGGGTTTAGGCTTGTGTGGGTGATCGGCCACGTTCGCGTGCGCGGCCGGGTCGATCTCCGCAAACCAGCATCAACGGAGAGAGTGGGCGAGAGGCTGTGTCGAGCCAATTGACCGGGGCGGGAGCCGACGAGACGGCGTCGGGCGAATACGGGGCCAATGAGTGGCTCGTCGACGAGATGTACGAGAAGTACCTCGCCGACCCCGAATCGGTCGACAAGACCTGGTGGCCGGTGCTCGAGCAGTACCACCGCGTGCAGACCGACGGCGGTGCCGCGTCGAACGGCGTCGGAGCCGAAGCGCCCGCGCCGGCCGGACCGGCCGCTTCCGCGCAGCCGGATGCGCCGACCCAGACGGGCGCCGAGCCGGCGGCCCCCGCCGCCGATGCCCCTGCGCAGCCCGCGCCGGCGACCGCGCCGATCCCCGTGATCGGCCAGACCCCCGCGGCACGGACCACCTCCGTCGCGCCGCGCACCCAGCCGGTTCCGGCCGACGTGCCCGTCACGAGCCCGCAGCCGGTCGTCGCCGAGGCCCCCGAGGAAGACCAGGTCGTCACCCTCAAGGGCATGCCGAAGGCCCTCGCCGCGAACATGGACGCGTCGCTCACCGTGCCGACCGCGACGAGCGTGCGCACCGTGCCGGCGAAGCTCATGATCGACAACCGCATCGTGATCAACAACCACCTGCGGCGCACCCGCGGCGGCAAGATCAGCTTCACCCACCTCATCGGCTGGGCGCTCATCCAGGCGCTCAAGGACTTCCCGAGCCAGAACGTCTACTACTCCGAGGTCGACGGCAAGCCGAGCCTCGTGAAGCCCGCGCACATCGGCCTCGGCATCGCGATCGACGTCCCGAAGCCCGACGGCACCCGTGCGCTCCTCGTGCCCGCGATCAAGCGCGCCGAGACGATGACGTTCAACGAGTACCTGACCGCCTACGAAGACCTCGTCTCGCGGGCCCGCCAGAACAAGCTCAAGGCCGACGACTTCTCGGGCGCCACGATCTCGCTCACGAACCCCGGCGGCATCGGCACCGTGCACTCGGTGCCCCGCCTCATGAAGGGCCAGGGCTGCATCATCGGTGCGGGCGCCCTCGAGTACCCGGCCGAATTCCAGGGCGCGAGCGAGAAGACGCTCGCCAACCTCGCGATCGGCAAGACCATCACCCTCACGTCGACCTACGACCACCGGGTCATCCAGGGCGCCGGCTCGGGCGAGTTCCTGAAGAAGGTCCACGAGCTGCTGATCGGCCAGCGCGACTTCTACGAGGGCATCTTCGCCGCGCTCCGCCTCCCCTACGAGCCCATCCGATGGGCGCCCGACATCGCCGTCGACGTCGCGAGCGCGATCGACAAGACCGCCCGCGTGCAGGAGCTCATCAACTCGTTCCGCGTCCGCGGTCACATGATGGCCGACACCGACCCGCTCGAGTACGTGCAGCGCTCGCACCCCGACCTCGACATCGCGACCCACGGGCTCACCTTCTGGGACCTCGACCGCGAGTTCGTCACCGGCGGCTTCGGCGCCAAGCGCAAGGCGCTGCTGCGCGACATCCTCGGCGTCCTGCGCGACTCGTACTGCCGCACCATCGGCATCGAGTACATGCACATCCAGGACCCGGTGCAGCGCCAGTGGATCCAGAACGAGGTCGAGCGCCCGTACGAGAAGCCGACGCACGACGAGCAGATGCGCATCCTGCGCAAGCTCAACGAGGCCGAGGCGTTCGAGACCTTCCTGCAGACGAAGTACGTCGGCCAGAAGCGATTCAGCCTCGAGGGCGGCGAGTCCGTCATCGCCCTCCTCGACGAGATCCTCCAGGGTGCCGCGAAAGAGGGCCTCGACGAGGTCGCCATCGGCATGGCCCACCGCGGGCGGCTCAACGTGCTCACCAACATCGCCGGCAAGACGTACGGCCAGGTGTTCCGCGAGTTCGAGGGCACGGCGTCGGCGCACGGCTCCGGCGACGTGAAGTACCACCTCGGCACCGAGGGCACCTTCACCGCCGACGACGGACACCAGGTGCCCGTCTCGCTCGCGGCGAACCCCTCGCACCTCGAGGCCGTCGACGGCGTGCTCGAGGGCATCGTGCGCGCGAAGCAGGACCGCAAGCCGATCGGCACCTTCTCGACCCTGCCGATCCTCGTGCACGGCGACGCAGCCATGGCCGGCCAGGGCGTCGTCGTCGAGACGATGCAGATGTCGCAGCTGCGCGGCTACCGCACCGGCGGCACCATCCACGTCAACATCAACAACCAGGTCGGCTTCACGACGGTGCCGGGCGACGCCCGCTCGTCGATCTACTCGACCGACGTCGCCAAGACCATCCAGGCGCCCATCTTCCACGTGAACGGCGACGACCCCGAGGCCGTCGTGCGGGTGGCCGAGCTCGCGTTCCGATACCGCCAGGAGTTCAAGCGCGATGTCGTCATCGACCTCGTCTGCTACCGCCGCCGCGGCCACAACGAGGGCGACGACCCCTCGATGACGCAGCCGCTCATGTACAACCTGATCGAGGCCAAGCGCAGCGTCCGCAAGCTCTACACCGAGGCGCTCGTCGGTCGCGGCGACATCACCGAGGCCGAGTACGAAGAGGCGCACCGCGACTTCCAGGACCGCATGGAGCGCGCCTTCGCCGAGACGCACGCGGTGCAGACGGGCGCGATCGACGTGGTCGGCGCGACCGCACAGGTGCACCCGCCCGAGCCCGCCACCGGCGAGCTCGAGACCACCGGCGTCTCGCTCGAGGTCGTGCACGCCATCGGCGACGCCTTCAACAACAAGCCCGCCGGGTTCACGGTGCACCCGAAGATCCAGCAGCTGCTGCAGAAGCGCCACGACATGAGCCGCAACGGCAACATCGACTGGGGCTTCGGCGAGCTGCTCGCGCTCGGATCGCTGCTCGTCGAGGGCACGCCGGTGCGCTTCGCCGGCCAGGACGCCCGCCGCGGCACGTTCGTGCAGCGCCATGCGGTGCTCCACGACCGCGTGAACGGCCAGGAGTGGCTGCCGCTGCAGAACCTCGCCGAGAACCAGGCCCGCTTCTGGATCTACGACTCGCTCCTCAGCGAGTACGCGGCCATGGGCTTCGAGTACGGCTACTCGGTCGAGCGGGCCGACGCGCTCGTCCTGTGGGAGGCGCAGTTCGGCGACTTCGCGAACGGCGCGCAGACCATCATCGACGAGTTCATCTCCTCGGCCGAGCAGAAGTGGGGCCAGCGCTCGAGCGTCGTGCTGCTGCTCCCCCACGGCTACGAGGGCCAGGGCCCCGACCATTCGAGCGCCCGCATCGAGCGCTACCTGCAGCTCTGCGCCGAGAACAACATGACGGTCGCGCGCCCCTCGACGCCCGCATCATACTTCCACCTGCTGCGCCGGCAGGCGTACGCCCGTCCGCGGAAGCCTCTCGTGGTCTTCACGCCCAAGGCGATGCTGCGCCTGCGCGGTGCGACGAGCCCGGTCGACGACTTCACGCAGGGCAAGTTCGAGCCGGTGATCGACGATGCGCGCATCACCGATCGCTCGAAGGTCAAGCGCGTCGTCTTCGTCTCGGGCAAGATCTACTACGACCTGATCGCCGAGCTCGACAAGCAGCAGAACACCGAGGTCGCCGTCGTCCGCGTCGAGCAGCTCTACCCGCTGCCGGCCGTCGAGCTGAAGGCCGTCGTCGACGCCTACCCCGACGCCGAGCTCATGTGGGCGCAGGACGAGCCCGAGAACCAGGGCGCCTGGCCGTACTTCATCATCGAGACGAACAAGCTCGGGCCGCGCCCCGTCGAGGTCGTCGCCCGACAGCCCGCGGCGTCGCCCGCGACCGGGTCGGCCAAGCGCCACGCGGCCGAGCAGGCCGAGCTGGTGCGCCGGGCCACCACGCTCTAGCCGATCGGCCGGTACGACGAAGCGGGATGCCTCCACGGCATCCCGCTTCGTCGTATTCGCGTCGGATCGAGGTCAGAGCTCGCCGCGCGCGAGGCGACTCGGCCACCAGATCGCGCGACCGAGGTCGTAGGCGAGCGCCGGCACGAGCAGCGTGCGCACGAGGAACGTGTCGAGCAGCACGCCGAACGCGACGATGAACGAGATCTGCACGAGGAACAGGATCGGCAGTACCCCGAGCGCCGCGAAGGTCGCGGCGAGCACGAGCCCGGCCGAGGTGATCACGCCGCCCGTGAGCCGCAGCCCGCGGATGATGCCGGGCCGCGTGCCGAACCGCAGCGACTCCTCGCGCACGCGCGTCATCAGGAAGATGTTGTAGTCCACCCCGAGCGCGACGAGGAACACGAATCCGAAGAGCGGCACCGACGGGTCTGCGCCAGGGAAGTGGAAGACGTGCTCGAACACGAGCGCCGAGACGCCGAGCGCGGCGGCGAACGACAGCACGACGCTGCCGATGAGGATGAGCGGCGCCACGATCGAGCGCAGCAGCAGCATGAGGATCACGAGGATCGCCGCGAGCACGAGCGGGATGACGAGCGTGCGATCGGCGATCGCCGCGTCGTTCGTGTCGAGCGCGACCGCCGTCTGGCCGCCGACGAGCACGTCGGTGCCGACCTCGTCGAGCGCGTCGCGCAACGAGGCGACGGTCGCCTCGGCCTTGAGCGAGTCCGAGGCGTCCGACAGGGTGGCCTGCACGAGGACGCGGCCGTCCACGACGGTGGGCGCCGGCGCGGGGGTTCCGGGCGGGCCGAACGCCTGCACGCCGTCCCCGGTGACGGGTGCCGAGCCCGACGGCGAATCGGCGGAGACCACCGACACCGAGTCGACGCCGGGGGTCGCGAGCGCCACGTCGGCCATCGCCTGCAGCTCGTCCTCCGGTCCGATGATGACCGCCGGGGTGCCAGACCCGGCCGGGAAGTGCTCACCGATCGTCGCCTGCCCGTCGCGCGCCTGCGATTCACCGAGCACGAACTCGCTCGACGGCACGCCGTCGGCGTCGAGCTGGGCGAGGCCGAGCGACATGCCGGCGAGCGCGAGCACGGACACGATCCAGACGGTGCGCGGCCGGCGGGAGACGAGGCGGCCGACACCGGCCCACAGGCCGCGGTCGGGCAGGTCGCGCTCGTCGGGGGCGGATGCACCGTGCACGACGCCCGCCGCGTGCTTCGCGTGCGCGAGGTCGGCGTCGGGATCGCCCGCGTGCGCGACCCTGCGCGGCCAGAACGCCGCACGGCCGGCCCAGAGGAGGAGAGCCGGCAGCAGGGTGAGGGCCGACAGCAGCGCGAACACGATGCCGATCGCGGCGATGGGGCCGAGCGCCTTGTTCGAGTTCAGCTCGCTCACGAGCAGGATGAGCAGCCCGACGATGACCGTGCCGCCGCTCGCCACGATCGGCTCCCACGATCCGCGCAGCGCCGCCCACGTGGCATCCCACTTGCGCTCGTACCGGGCGAGTGTCTCGCGATACCGCGCGATGTACAGCAGCGCATAGTCGGTCGCGGCGCCGATCACGAGGATGAAGAGGATGCCCTGCGTCTGCCCCGAGAGCACGATGACGTCGGCCTTCGCGAGCGAGACGACCGTGAGCACGGCCGCGCAAAGGGCCGACATGCTCGTGAACAGCACGATGAGCGGCAGGAGCGGCGAGCGGTAGACCACGATGAGGATGACGAAGACGGCGGCGAGCGCGACCGCGAGCAACAGGCCGTCGATGCCGCTGAAGGCGCCCGCGATGTCGGCGCTGAAGCCGGCCGGCCCGGCTACGGCGACCGTCGCCCCCTCGATCGGCACGTCGTCGATGGCGGCGCGGAGCTCGCCGACGACGTCCGACGCGCGCTCGGCCCCGTCGCCCGACTCGATCGGCACGACGATCTCGACCGCCTCGCCGTCGTCTGAGGCGATCGCGGGCGATACCTCGTCATCGATGACGCCCGGCACGTCGGCGAACGCCGAGCGCAGGTCGTCGACGGCGGCGAGCTGCGCGTCGTCGAGGTCGGTGCCGTCGTCGGTCGCGACGACCACGATCGCCGGGATCGTCTCGGTGTCGCGGAACGCCTCCTGCAGCGCGTCGACCTCGGTCGCCTCGGCGGAGGACGGCAGGAACTGGCTCTGGTCGTTGACCGACAGCTTGCTCAGCGAGCCGAACGACGAGCCGCCGGCGCCGAACGCGGCGAACCAGACGAGGATGAGGACGACGGGGATGAGGACGCGCAGCCACGTGGGCACGCGACGACGGGCACGAGTTTCGATCACACCCCGACGCTACGGGCGACGAGACCCGTCGCACATCGAACGAACGGTTGAACCCGCGCTACTCGGCGACGGTCACCGTATGGGTCGACTGGTACAAGCGGATCTTCGTCAGCACCTGCACCCGCAACTCGTCGGGCGCGCTCTCGCGGCACGCGCGCTGCACGACCTCGGTGATCGCGACGCCCACGCGCAGCTCCGCCTGGCAGTCGACGCAGTTCTCGACGTGCTCGCGGATGTCCACCGCGTCGGCGGCCTGCAGCTCGTTGTGCAGGAACTCCTCGAGCTCGGCCCGGGCCTTCTCGCAACCGCAGTCGGTCATTTCGTGCTCCTCGCAGGTTTCGGCGCCTTCTCGGCCGCGGCGAATCCCTGTTCGCGGGCGTAGTCGGCGAGGGACTCGCGCAGCAGCCGCCGGCCACGGTGCAGGCGGCTCATCACGGTCCCGATGGGGGTGTTCATCATGTCGGCGATCTCCTGGTACGAGAATCCCTCGACGTCGGCGAAGTAGACGGCCAGCCGGAAGTCCTCGGGCAGGGCCTGCAGCGCGTCCTTCACGGCGCTGTCGGGCAGGTGGTCGATCGCCTCGGCCTCGGCCGAGCGGCTCGACCGCGCGGTCGTCGACTCGGCGCCGCCGAGCTGCCAGTCCTCGAGCTCGTCGATGGTGCCCTGGTAGGGCTCGCGCTGCTTCTTGCGGTAGCTGTTGATGAAGGTGTTGGTGAGGATGCGGTAGAGCCACGCCTTCAGGTTCGTGCCCTGCTTGAACTGCGCGAACGCCGCGTAGGCCTTGACGAAGGTCTCCTGCACCAGGTCCTGCGCGTCGGCCGGGTTCTTCGTCATGCGCAACGCAGCAGCGTAGAGCTGGTCGAGGAACGGCAGCGCCTGCTCTTCGAAGAGTTCGCCGAGCGGTCGGGCCTCTTCGGGGGCTTCCGAACCGCTGGGCGCCTGGTCGATCTCGTCGGCAGTCATCACGAGCAATCCTAGATCGTCGGCGACCGCCCTCGTCGGGCGCTCGAGCACGGCAAGCGACACGCGCACCATCTCCTTCCGCGTCGCGCTCCCCTGGCCCTGCGACGCTACTGTTGATAACCGATGCAGATTTCGAGGTATTCCGAACCCGAGTTCGACCCGTACGGCGACATGAAACAGACCGATGCGGATGCCTCGTGGCGCGCGCCGCGCGCGACCGCCCCGTTGACCGCGGCACTGGCGCTGCCCGGCTCGAAGTCGCTCACGAACCGCGAGCTCGTGCTCGCCGCCCTCGCCGACGGCCCGTCCACCCTGCGCGCCCCGCTCTGGTCGCGCGACAGCGAGCTCATGATCGAGGGCCTGCGCGCACTCGGCACGCGATTCGAGCGCGTTCCCGGGCACGGCGGCTTCGGCGACGACCTTCGGGTGACGCCCGCCGAGGAACTGGTCGGCTCGACGACGATCGACTGCGGCCTGGCGGGCACGGTCATGCGCTTCCTTCCGCCGGTCGCGGCGCTCGCGCTCGGCCCGACGACCTTCGACGGCGACGAGTACGCACGCAAGCGACCGATGTCGGGCGTGATCGAGGGACTCACGGGCCTCGGCGTCGATCTCGACGACGACCGTCGGGGCACCCTGCCGTTCACCGTGCACGGCACGGGCCGCGTCGCCGGGGGCTCCCTCGAGATCGACGCGTCGGCGTCCAGCCAGTTCGTCTCCGGTCTCCTGCTGTCCGCAGCGCGGTTCGACGACGGACTCGACCTGCGCCACGTCGGCGACCGCCTGCCGAGCATGCCGCACATCGAGATGACGATCGCGACCCTCGCGGCACGCGGCGTGGCGGTCGAAAGTCCCGAGACCGGCCGTTGGACCGTGACCGCCGGTCCGATCCACGCCGTCGACGTCGACATCGAGCCCGACCTCTCGAACGCCGCCCCCTTCCTGGTCGCGGCGCTCGTGGCCGGCGGTTCCGTCACGATCACGGGCTGGCCGAGCGAGACCACGCAGGTCGGTGCGCAGCTGGCCGAGCTGCTCCCCCGCTTCGGGGCTCGCGTCGAGCGCGACGGCGACCGGCTCACCGTGCACGCACCGAAGGCCGCCGACGGCGCGGGTCGCGGCATCCGCGGCGTCGATCTCGACCTCTCGGAGGCCGGCGAGCTCGTGCCCAACCTCGTCGCCCTCGCCGCCTTCGCCGGCGAGCCGTCGACGTTCACGGGCATCGGCCACATCCGCCACCACGAGACCGACCGCCTCGCGGCCCTCGCGGCGGAGCTCAACGCCCTCGGCGGGCGCGTCACCGAGCTCGACGACGGACTGCGCGTCGAGCCGGCCGAGCTCCACGGTGGAGTCTGGCACGCCTACGCCGACCACCGCATGGCGACCGCCGGCGCGATCGTCGGGCTGGCCGTCGACGATGTCGTCGTCGACGACATCGGTTCGACGTCGAAGACGCTGCCCCAGTTCACCGAGCTCTGGGAGCAGCTGCTGGCATGACGTGGTGGAGCACCGACGATGACGACGACGAGCCCGAGTTCGACGAGTCCGACGTTCGCGTGCGCCCCAACCGCCGGGGCTCGCGCCCGCGCACCAAGGTGCGACCGGAGCACGCCGACGCGGTGACCGGCACCGTGCTCGGCGTCGACCGTGGGCGCTACACCGTGCTCGTCGACGACGGCGGACCCGACGAGCACGAGCTGACGGCCGCCCGCGCATCGGAGCTCCGCCGCAAGTCGGTCGTCACGGGCGACCGGGTCGATCTCGTCGGCGATGTCTCGGGTTCCGAGGGCACGCTCGCTCGCATCGTGCGCGTGCAGGAGCGCACCACGCTGCTGCGCCGCAGCGCCGACGACACCGACGAGGTCGAGCGCGTGATCGTCGCGAACGCCGACCAGATGCTCATCGTGGTGGCCGCCGCCGACCCCGAGCCCCGTATCCGCCTCATCGACCGGTACCTCGTGGCCGCCTTCGACGCCGGCATCCGGCCGCTGCTCTGCATGACGAAGACCGACCTCGCCGATCCTGGTGCGTTCCTCGCGAACTTCGCGGGGCTCGACCTGCCCGTGTTCCGCTCGCGTGCCGACGCGATGCCGCTCGACGAGATCGCCGACGCGCTCGTCGGCCATCGCACGGTGTTCGTCGGCCACTCGGGCGTCGGCAAGTCGACCCTCGTGAACGCGCTCGTTCCGAGCGCGCACCGTGCGACGGGGCACGTGAACGTGGTGACCGGCCGCGGACGGCACACGTCGTCGTCGACGGTGTCGCTGCGCATCGAGCACGACGGTCGCACCGGCTGGGCGATCGACACCCCCGGAGTGCGCTCGTTCGGGCTCGGGCACGTCGATCCGGCGAACATCCTCGGCGCGTTCACCGACCTCGCGCGCATCGCGGAGCGCTGCCCGCGCGGCTGCACGCACCTGCCCGATGCGCCCGACTGCGCGATCGTCGAAGCCGTCGACGCCGGCGAGCTCGGCGACACGGGCCGTGCCCGCCTCGACTCGCTGCAGCGCCTGCTCGAGACCTTCGCCTGACCTGCTTCGGCGGTCGCTCGGCAGCGGCCGAGGCATCCGCACATCGAAGGCTGCCTACGATGGAAGGCATGACCGATGCACGACTTGGCCCTGGCGACCTCGCCCCCGACTTCACGCTCGACGACCAGCACGGCGACCCCGTCACGCTCTCGTCGCTGCGCGGGTCGAAGGTCGTCCTCTACTTCTACCCGGAGGCGATGACCCCCGGCTGCACGACCGAGGCGTGCGACTTCCGCGACAGCCTCAACTCCTTCAAGAGCGCCGGCATCCGGGTGATCGGCGTCTCGAAGGACGACGCCGCGAAGCTCGCCCGCTTCGCCGAGCGCGACCGCCTGAACTTCACCCTCCTCTCCGACCCCGACCTCGCGGTGCAGCAGCAGTACGGCGTGTGGGGCGAGAAGTCGCTCTACGGCAAGATCGTCGTCGGCTCGATCCGCTCGACCTTCATCATCGACGAGGACGGCCGCATCCAGCGCGCCATGTACAACGTGAAGGCGACGGGGCACGTGGCACGCGTGCGCCGCGAGCTCGGCCTCGACGGCTGAGTCCGTCGC
The DNA here is from genome assembly GCF_029167465.1 of Agromyces chromiiresistens. Taxonomy (NCBI): domain Bacteria; kingdom Bacillati; phylum Actinomycetota; class Actinomycetes; order Micrococcales; family Microbacteriaceae; genus Agromyces; species Agromyces chromiiresistens. The sequence goes on along the minus strand of NZ_JARFNL010000004.1, from coordinate 1,428,865 downwards.
CTGATCCGCCAGGAGCCCGGTCGCGCGTGCGACCGGGCTCCCGTGTCTCCGGGCCGGACCCACCGCGTCGGCGGCCTCCCGCGGCCTCAGGCTCCGGGTGGCGCCTCCTCGACGGGGCGGTCCTCGGGGCGCGAGTAGGCGATGCGCACGGGCGTCCACAGCAAGAGCCCGATCACGATCACGGCCGGCACGAGCAGCAGCCAGCCGACGTCGGGCCGCGCGAACAGGCCCTGGAACGCCCCCACGGCCACCGACAGCTGCAGGATCTGCCACACGATGGCCGCTGCACGCGACCACGGGGCCCGACGCAGCGACGCGACGGCGACCGCCCACACCCAGATCGCACCGATCGCGACGAGCACGATGAGCGCGATCGCCGTCGCCATCGACGACGGCTCGAGCGAGAAGAGGTCGACCACGAGCCAGCCCAGCAGGCCCGCGACGAGCAGGGCCTCGGCGAACAGCAGCGCGCTCACGACGACGAGCGCGGTGCGGGCCCCGCCGTCGGCAACGGCCGACGAGGATGCCGCGGACGGGACGCCGCCTGTCGCGTCGGGCCGGTCGTCGCGTCGATTCACAGGGTTATCCCATTCATGGCTATTGATTCGGACTCGGGGCTATGCGACCATTTACAAGGTCGAATTGATGCTCACAGGGTGGTGAGCCGATCAGTCATGATCCTACTTCCCGAGATTCGACTTTCCCCCTGCAGCAGCCCGAACGGGCACGTGCAATCACGCACGTCTGCGAACGAACACCCGCAAGGAGCATCTCCATGGATTGGCGCGACAAGGCCGCCTGCCTCACCGCAGACCCGGAACTCTTCTTCCCGGTCGGCAACACCGGCCCCGCCGTCGACCAGATCGAGAAGGCCAAGGCCGTCTGCGCCCGCTGCACCGTCACCGAGATCTGCCTGCAGTACGCCCTCGAGACCGGTCAGGACTCGGGCGTGTGGGGTGGCCTCTCCGAAGACGAGCGTCGCGCCCTCAAGCGCCGCGCCGCTCGCGCCCGCCGCGCGGGCTGAGACCCCGCGCGCTCTGCGCCGCCGAGCCGCGCGCACCCGGCGCACCATCGCTTCAGAGGCTCGGACGCCGGTCGGGCCGTTCTCCGCGAGCGCGTCCTGACCGGCGTGCGAATGCCGCGACGGTACGACGGGCCTGTCGCCGCGTCGGTGCCGCCCGCTACGCCTGGGTGATCCAGCGCAGCGGCACGTCGATCGTCACCTCGGTGCCGCGGCCGACGACCGTGTGCCAGTCGATCGTGCCGCCGAGCTCGCCCTGGATGAGCGTGCGCACGATCTGCGTGCCGAGGCCTTCGCCGACCTTGCCCTCGGGCAGGCCGGCGCCCGTGTCGCGCACCTGCACGGTGAGCATCGTGTCGGAGCGGTTCGCGATGATCTCCACATCGCCCTCCTGCCCCGCGAGTCCGTGCTCGACCGCGTTCGTGACGAGCTCGGTGAGCGCGAGCGCGAGCGGCGTCGCGTACTCGCTCGGCAGCACGCCGAACGAGCCCTGCCGCTTGGGGTGCGCGGTCGTGTTGTGCGCCGACGCGACCTCGGCGACGAGCAGCAGCGCCCGGTCGAACACCTCGTCGAAGTCGACGTTCTGGCTGAGGCCGGTCGACAGCGTGTCGTGCACGACGGCGATCGCCCCGACGCGGCGCATCGCCTGCGTGAGCGCCTCGCGCGCCTCGTCGGAGTGCGTGCGACGCGCCTGGATGCGCAGCAGCGACGCGACCGTCTGCAGGTTGTTCTTGACGCGGTGGTGGATCTCGCGGATCGTCGCGTCCTTCGTGATGAGCTCCTGCTCCTGGTGGCGCAGTTCCGTGACGTCGCGCGTGAGCACGATCGCACCGATGCGCTCGCCGCGCCGGCGGATCGGGATCGCCCGGAGCGACACCGTCACCCCGCGGGACTCGACGTCGGTGCGCCAGGGTGCGCGGCCGGTGACCACGAGCGGCAGCGACTCGTCGACCACGAGCTTGCCGCCGAGGAGTCCGGTCGTCACCTCGGCGAGCGACTCGCCCTCGAGCTCGTCGTCGAAGCCCATGCGGTTGAACGCCGAGAGCGCATTCGGGCTCGCGAACGTCGTCACGCCGTCGACGTCGAGGCGGATCAGCCCGTCGGACGCTCGCGGCGCGCCCCGTCGCGGGCCCGTGGGCGCCCCGAGGTCGGGGAAGTCGCCCGACGCGATCATCTGGAAGAGCTCTTCGGCGCACTCGTTGAACGTGAGCTCCTGCCGGCTCGGGGTGCGCGTCGCGCCGAGGTTGGTGTGCCGGGTGATGACCGCCACCGGCTCGGGGGCGATGGCGGTCCCCGTGTCGGTGAGGCGTCGCATGACGGGCACGGCCCGAACCCGGGTCGGCATCTCCTCGTACCAGTCGGGCGCTGAGGAGTCGGCGATCGTCGCGGTCGCGAACGCCGCCGTCACGAGGTCGCGCCATTGCGGCTTGATCTCCTGGCCGACGAAGTCGCGGTAGAAGAGCGTCGCCGCGCTCGACGGCCGCGAGTGCGCGACGGCGACGAAGTCGTCGTCGCCCGACGGCACCCAGAGCACGATGTCGGCGAAGGCGAGATCGGCGAGCAGCTGCAGGTCGCCGACGAGCATGTGCAGCCAGTCGACGTCGGCCTGACTGCTGCGGCCCTGGGCGAGGACGAGATCACTGAGGGTCGACACAGACCCAGCGTAGTGCGCGGATGCCTCGTCGCCACGCAGCCGGCGGAGCCGTGATCGATCGGCCTGGCCGCTCGGCGGCGGAGCTCGCGGCGCGCGACGCAGCGGGGCCGCAGGCCTCACCCGAGCTCGGCCCGGCGGAGCACCGGCAGCGCGAACCCTCGCCGACGCGGCGCCGGCTCGGGGAGGATCGCACGCAGCACGTAATCGCGGAGCGCCGCACGCAGCGGTGCCCGGCCCGCGGCGTCGCGCAGGGTGCGTGCACCGAGGATCGCCGCATCGGCGGCGCGTCCGTCATGCGGCAGCAGGGTGGCCGTGTCGATGCCGGCGAACCGCTGCAGGGTCTGCCGCACCTGGGCGTGGGCGTCGATGCCGAGGGCGCTCTGGCGGACCCGGTTCACGATCACGTCGACACGCTCGGGGTCGACGAGCGCGACCAGTTCGCCGTGGCCGCGGAGGAGTCGCGACAGGCCCACGGGATCGGCGAGGCCGACGGCGACGACACGGTCGGCCGCCTCGAGGACCGCGAACGTCGCGGCATTGCGTCGCGGCGCGAACTGGTCGCTCGTGAGCTCCTCGTCGCGTTCGAGGCTGAACCCGGTGTCGACCACGAGGTACTCGAACTGCCCGCGCATCGCCTCGAGCGCCGAGCTCACGCGCGCATGCGCGAGCTCGGGCCATCGGTTGGGCCCGACGAGTCCCGAGTACACGTCGAACGACGCGCGCGGCGAGGTGTAACGCTGCGCGACGCGCTCGAGCTCGGTCCGGTCGAGCGAACCGGCGCCGGCGAGGCGGCACGCGGCGGCGAACCCGGGTGTCTCGTCGAGGAGGCCGAGCGCGGGTGCGACCGCACCCCCGTACGGATCGGCGTCGATGAGCGCGACGCGATGGCCGGCCGCGGCGAGCTCCGCGGCGATGTTGACGGCGATCGTCGTGCGCCCGGGCGCGCCGGCCGGGCCCCACACGGCGATGACCGCAGCCTCCGGCCGTGCCGCGGAACCGGAGTCGAACCGCGACGGCAGCGGTGCCGCCCCGGCGACGAGCGGCTCGATCTCGGGCCATCCGGCGCCGCGGCCGGCGATCTCGTGCACGCCGAGGGCGGCCGCCTGCGCCCGCTCCGCGTCATCGCCCGCGACGGCGACGAGCCGGATGCCGCGCTCGTCGCAGGCACGCAGGAGCTCGGCGTTCAGCGTGCCCCGCCCGGCGCCGACGACGACCGCCTCGGGCGCGAGGACGTCGAGGCTGTCGACGAGGTCGCGCCAGCCGACGAGCCGCGCGACGACCGTGTGCCCGTGCTCGACGAGGTCGGCGAGCAGCCGTTCCTCGGTCGCGGCGTCGAGCGCGAGTGCGATCCGCGCCATCTCAGTCGCCCGAGCCGGATGCGACGAGGTCGATGGCATCGCCGGTGGCGAGCGCCTCGAGCACGGCGGCGACCCGGTCGCTCGGGACGAGGACCTCGACCGAGGCCCCGCCCGACGAGACCATGCCGTCGTCCTCGACGATGCCCGCGATCTCGGCGTCGGCGACGAGCACCTTGGGCGCCTCGAATCCGCCGCGGTCCTTCGCGCGCGCCGACCACACGTCGACCCTCGACCCTGCGTCGAGACCGCGTGCGAGGGTGCCTCGGCTCGGTACCACGACGACGGACAGCCCGGTGGCGTCGGCATCGCCGACGGCTGCGGCGGGCACGAGCTCGCCCTTGCCGACGGTGCGGGTGACGACGAGCCCGTCGTCGGTGTCGTCGACCCGGAGATAGCCTGCTTCGGCCGTGCCGAGGCGGACCGACTCGACGTCCAGCCGATCGAGCTCGAGCTCGGCGCCCGGTGTGAGGGTCTCCCGTGCCACGTAGACGTCGACGGTGTCGTCGAGGCCGTCGACGAGCGCCCAGACGCCGATGGTCGAGCCGGCGACGAGCACGATCCCGATGAGCAGCCTCGGGTCGAGTCGAACGGCGCCGCGTTCACGTCGGTTGCGACCGGTCATCTGGTCTCGCTCCTCCTCCCGGCGCGCATGCGCCGGACACCATCGTCACCCCATCCGCGAAGTTCGTCCCGAAGTTATCCACAACGGCCGCGGCGCCGCCTGCGGTCGACGCGACGGGTCGATAATCGAGACATGACCTCACCAGGTTCGGGCGACGCGATCGGCCGCTTCCTCACGATCGCCGACGCGGCAGAGATCCTCGCCGTCGACGTGGCGACGGTCGACGCGCTCATCCGCAGCGGCGAGCTCCCCGCGATCCGCGTGGGCAGCTCGGGTCCGTGGCGCATCGAGCGCGCCCAGCTCGAGGTGTGGATCGAGCTGCGGTACGAAGCGACGCGCGTCGACGTCGCGTGGAACGAGGGCGAGTTCGCCAACATCACCGAGCTCTCCGGCGTGCGAGCCGGTCGCATCCGCCCGGTCGACTGATCCGCCCGCGCCCTGCAAGGCCGGCGCGACCGCCCGCCGGCCCGGCGCGGAGCTGCCAAGGGGCGGAGCGGGCACGGGCGAGCTCCCCGCGCCGCCCGGCCGATCAGTCGAACCGGACCAGCAGCAGGCGCGCCAGGGGCACGATCCGGTAGCCGTGCACGTCGCGCTCACGACGCGGAGCGCCCGGCTCGTGGAGCGCGAGGTCGAGGTGGTCGCGTGCGACGCGGTCGATCGTGCCGTGCGCGATGCCGTCGACCGTCGTCAGCTGCACGGCCGTCCTGCGGCGCGCGAGGTCGCGCAGCACGAACGGCAGCCCGATCCGCTCGGCGAGGCGCACCGAAGCCTCCGGTACCGCAGCAAGGCTCGGCTCGAGTTGCTCGCGACCCGGAAGGATCGCGGCGATCGCCGTGAACGGCACGACCACCTGGTCGGGTACCCGGCCGTGGTGCCGGGTCTCCGCGCTCAGCCAGTCGCGCCCGAATGCGAGCGGCCGCAGGCCGACGACGCCGCCGCCCTGCAGTTCGATGCGCACGACCGACTCGGCGGCGGACTCGGACGACCGGGTGAGCGCCGCGATGCGGTCGCGCAGGGTCAGCCGGCCGAGGCGGAGCCGTTCCTCCTCGAGCTCGAGCGCGCGCTGCTCGTCGAGGTGCTCGCGATCGAGCTGACCCTCGAGGTCGGCGAACAGCTGGTCCCAGCGCATACCCGCGACGGTACCTCGACGACGACGACGGCGCGCGGAGTTCTCCACAGCCGGAGAATTCTCTTGACACCTTCGGCAGGCATGCTTACATTCGCTTCAGGAATCCACCGTGTCCCCCGAGTGGGGGTGGTTCCCGTCGCGACGCTGCGAGGCTCGCGACCGCCAGCCCTACTGGAGCGAAGATGACCGTACGCGATGCCGCCGCCCGAACGACGGCCGTGCAGGGCGCTGCAGCCCGCCACCTCGACGACGAAGACGAGTACTTCGCCCGGCAACGGGCTCGGCGCGACCAGCTGCCCGACCCCGAGCAGTTGCTGCGCAATCTCACGCACTGCGTGATCGAGTCGCTCGCCGGGGCGCGCGACCTCGAGCAGCTGGCCCGGTGGGTGACCGACGAGGTCTACCGCAACCTCTCGAAGCGCGTCGTCCTCGCAGCCAGGGCCCGCCGCGTGAAGGGCCAGTCGCCCCAGCGCCCGGCCTTCTCGGTCGGCAACGTGCACATCTGCGAACCCGCCGACGGTGTGGTCGAGGCAGTCGTGATGGTGCACCAGCGGGCGCGCTCGCGCGCCGTCGCGATCCGACTCGAAGGGCTCGACCAGCGCTGGCGCGCGAGCGCCATCGGCGTGCTCTAGCACCACCCGATCCGTCGGCCGGGGCCCAGCACGCGAGCCGGTGCCGCATGCTTCGGTGCGCCGCGCATCTCGGGTGCGCCGCAGCACCGGGTCATCGCCATGCGATCGTGCGACGCCCCGCGTGCGCGGTCGTCACGACCAGGAGGCGCGTTCGTCCTCTCGCGGAGCGAGCACGGTGCGGGTCTCCGCGTCGAAGGTGCGCACCGGCCGTTCGCGGCTCCACCGCTCCCACCCCGGGTCGCCGTCACGGCAGAACGACACCCATGCGCCGTGCATCTCGACCGCGAGGGACACCGGGGCCGCTCCCCCGGTCAGCGCCGACGCGTCGGGCGCGTCGAGCCGGTCGAACACGGCGGGCAGCTCCATGCAGTGCGCGGCGCCCAGCTCGAGTCGCGGGCTCCGCCAGCCGAACTCGTACACCCACGTCGCGGCACCGCGGTCGAGCCGGGCGTCGGCGAGCCGGTTGATCGGCAACCGCAGCAGGAGGTCGGTGGCGAGCACGCCGAACAGGTCGCCCCGTCCGATGCCGGGCCGGTTGCGACGGTAGCGGCGCATCGTGCCGGCACGGATGCGGAACGCGAGACGCGCGGCGAGCAGGTGCCGGCGGCCGATCCGCGCGACGAGCCCCGTCGGATGCAGCCACAACCGGGCCTCCTCAGCGGTGCACCCGATGAGCATCGGAACCTCGTCGGCCGAGCCGGCCACGAGCGCCTGCTCGGGATCGGGCAGCCCGTCGCCGATCGCGATCGCGAACCCGGGCCCGCCCGTGACGGGGGTCGTTCCCTGCGTCACCCGCTGCTGCGCGGCCACGAGGTCGCTCGGCGCGACCGCCGCGAACGCGTCTCGCGTCGAGGCGATGCCGAGGTCCGCGGCGATGAGCCGTGTGATGCGGCCGGCCTTCTCCCGCGGTCGCGCCGCGAGCGGCCCGCTCTGCAGGATGGCCCGGTCGACGAGGCCGGATGCCTCGGGATGGGCGAGCACGGCGGCGATGAGCGACGCACCGGCCGACTGCCCCGCGACGGTGACGCGGGCCGGGTCGCCGCCGAAGGCCGAGATCTCACGACGCACCCAGCGCAGCGCCGCGATGACGTCGAGGAGCCCGAGGTCGAGCGGTGCGCCGTCGAGCACCGAGAACCCCTCGGACCCGAGCCGGTAGTTCACCGAGACGAAGACGATGCCGTCGCGCGCGAACGGTGCTCCGTCGTAGCTGTCGAGCGCGTTCGCACCACGTGTCAGGGCGCCGCCGTGCACCCACACCATCACCGGACTCGACCCGGGCGCATCGGCGACGGCGCCCGAGCCGAAGACATCCGGCGACCACACGTTCAGGTTGAGGATCTCACTGCCGTCGACCTCGATCGAGGGCAGCACCCGCTCGAGGCCGCCGCCGTAGGGCGCCTGCGGCGCGGTGGCGCCGGGCGACGAGGCATCCCGTTCGCCCGCCCATCCCGCATGCGGCTCGGGGGCCGCGAAGCGGCGGTCGCCGAACGGCGCCGCCGCGTACGGCACGCCGAGGAAGCGCGCGACCCCGCCGGAGCGGGTGCCGCGCAGCCTCCCCGCGGAGACGACGGCGATCGGGTCGGTCACGCCGAGCTCAGCGACCCTTGCGCTCCTGCGCACGACGCTCGGCGCGGTTCTGCGGCGCCTCGCCGCCCGACCGCTGGCCGAACGCCCCGCGCTCTCCGCCCTCGACGGCCTGCTGGGGCGACTGGCTCTCGGCGACGGCGCGACGGGCGCGCTGCGTCGCCGCCTGCTGCACCTGGCCGCGCTGGTTGCGCACCTCGACGCCGCCCGAGTCGCTCGGCGCGGTGTAGCTGAGCTTCTCGTCGGGCGTCGACTCGCGCGCGAGTCCCTTGGCCTCGATCGTGGTGGCCGCGCCGGCTCCGGCCTGCGGGGCGACCTCGACCTCGAGGTTGAACAGGAAGCCGACCGTCTCCTCGCGGATCGAGCCCATCATCTGCTGGAACATCGCGTAGCCCTCGCGCTGGTACTCGACCAGCGGGTCGCGCTGGGCCATCGCACGGAGCCCGATGCCGTCCTTCAGGTAGTCCATCTCGTAGAGGTGGTCGCGCCAGCGACGGTCGATCACCGAGAGCACGACGCGGCGCTCGAGCTCGCGCATCGCGGGGCTGCCCAGCTGCTGCTCGCGGCGCTGGTAGGCGAGCTTCGCATCGGAGATGATCTCGCGACGCACGAACTCGCGGTTCACGCGGCCCTTCTCGCCGGCCTCGGCGACGACCTCGTCGATCGTGATGCCGATCGGGTAGAGCGTCTTGAGCTCGGCCCACAGCGCGTCGAAGTCCCACTCGTCGGGGTTGCCGTCGGCGGTGTGCTGGTCGAGCACCTCGTCGATGACGTCGTCGAGGAACTTCTGGGTGCGCTCGTGCAGGTCGTCGCCCTCGAGGATGTGGCGGCGGTCGGAGTAGATCGCTTCGCGCTGGCGGTTCAGCACGTCATCGTACTTGAGGACGTTCTTGCGGATCTCGGCGTTGCGCGCCTCGACCTGCGACTGCGCCGAACGGATCGCTCGCGTCACGACCTTCGACTCGATCGCGACGTCGTCGGGCACCCCGCGCGACATGAGGCTCTCTGCGGCACCCGCGTTGAAGAGGCGCATGAGGTCGTCGGTGAGCGACAGGTAGAACCGGCTCTCGCCCGGGTCGCCCTGACGGCCCGATCGACCGCGCAGCTGGTTGTCGATGCGGCGCGATTCGTGGCGCTCGGTGCCGAGCACGTAGAGACCGCCGGCGGCCAGCACCTTCTCGGCCTCGACCGCGACCTCGGCCTTCACGGCCTCGAACACGTCGTCCCAGGCGGCTTCGTACTCGTCTGGCGTCTCGGCGGGCGAGAGCCCCTTCTCGTGCATCTGCTGCACGGCGATGAACTCGGCATTGCCGCCGAGCATGATGTCGGTGCCGCGGCCGGCCATGTTCGTCGCGACGGTGACCGCACCGAGCCGGCCCGCCTGCGAGACGATCGCCGCCTCACGTGCGTGGTTCTTCGCGTTCAGCACCTCGTGCCGCACGCCCTTCTTCGCGAGCAGGCGCGAGAGGTACTCGCTCTTCTCGACGCTCGTCGTGCCGACGAGCACGGGCTGGCCCTTCTTGTGGCGCTCCACGATGTCCTCGACGACCTGCGCGAACTTCGCCTCCTCGTTCTTGTAGACGAGGTCGGGCTGGTCGATGCGCACCATCGGCTTGTTCGTCGGGATCGGCACGACCCCGAGCTTGTACGTCGACATGAACTCGGCCGCCTCGGTCTCGGCGGTACCGGTCATGCCGGAGAGCTTGTCGTACAGGCGGAAGTAGTTCTGCAGCGTGACGGTCGCGAGCGTCTGGTTCTCGGCCTTGACCTGTACGCCCTCCTTCGCCTCGATCGCCTGGTGGATGCCCTCGTTGTAGCGACGGCCGACGAGGATGCGGCCGGTGTGCTCGTCGACGATGAGCACCTCGCCGTTCATCACCACGTAGTCCTTGTCGCGCTTGAACAGCGCGTTGGCCTTGATCGAGTTGTTGAGGAACGAGATGAGCGGCGTGTTCGCCGACTCGTACAGGTTGTCGATGCCGAGGTAGTCCTCGACCTTCTCGATCCCGGGCTCGAGCACGCCGACGGTGCGCTTCTTCTCGTCGACCTCGTAGTCCTCGCCGGCGACGAGGCGGTCGGCGAGGCGCGCGAACTCCGCGAACCAGCGGTTCGCCTCGCCCGACGCGGGGCCAGAGATGATGAGCGGCGTACGCGCCTCGTCGATGAGGATCGAGTCGACCTCGTCGACGATCGCGAAGTGGTGGCCGCGCTGCACCATGTCGGAGGCCTGCCAGGCCATGTTGTCGCGCAGGTAGTCGAAGCCGAACTCGTTGTTCGTGCCGTAGGTGATGTCGGCCGCGTACTGCTCGCGTCGCACCTGCGGCGTCTGGCCGGCCACGATGCAGCCCGTCGTCATGCCGAGGGCGCGGAAGACGCGACCCATCAGCTCGGACTGGTAGCTCGCGAGGAAGTCGTTGACCGTGATGACGTGCACGCCGCGGCTGGTGAGCGCGTTGAGGTAGGCCGCGGTCGTCGCGACGAGGGTCTTGCCCTCACCGGTCTTCATCTCGGCGATGTTGCCGAGGTGCAGGGCGGCGCCGCCCATGAGCTGCACGTCGAAGTGGCGGAGGCCGAGGGTCCGCCGGCTCGCCTCGCGCACGGCTGCGAAGGCCTCGGGCAGCAGGTCGTCGAGCGACTCGCCGCTCGCGTAGCGCTCGCGCAGCTCGACCGTCTCGTGCTTCAGCTCGTCATCGCTGAGCGCCTTGAAGCCCTCTTCGAGTGCGTTGACCGCCGCCGCGTAGTTCTCGAGCCGCTTGAGGGTTCGACCCTCGCCGACGCGGAGGACCTTTTCAAGAATCGAAGCCACGAATGTTCTCCTGTTGTTTCATCGGCGCCGCATCATCGGGTGCAGGCCTCGGGTGGCCTCGGCGCCCGTTGCCGCCTGTGCAGCGGTCATCATAGCCATGCTAGTGGGCCGCGACCTGAGCGACCCCGCCACCGCATCCTCGGATGCGGTGGCGGGGTCGTCGGCGAAGCCTGTTCCGATCAGGATGCCACGGGCTCGCGCCCGCTCGTCACGGGGGTGTCGATCGCACCCTCGCCGTGCTCGTCGAGGCCGATGACGCCGTAGTCCCAGCCCTTGCGGCGGTAGACCACGCTCGGCCGGCTCGTCTCGGAGTCGATGAAGAGGTAGAAGTCGTGTCCGACGAGTTCCATGAAGTAGAGCGCCTCGTCGACGGTCATCGGTGCCGACGCGAACACCTTGCGACGGATCACGACGGGCGTGTAGACCTCGTCGTCGCCCATCTCGTCGGTCGTCTCGACCACCGGGATGCTGCCGGTGCGCACCTGTTCGAGCACCTCGACGCCGGCCGCCTGGACGCCGACCCCGTTGAAGCCGGCCTCGGCCGCCTCGCGGAGCGAGGTGTGCCGGTGGTTGCCGCCGCGATGCACCTTGCGCCGGTCCTTCGCGCGGCGGATCCGCTCGAGCAATCGCCCGAGTGCGACGTCGAACGCCGCGTACTTGTCGGTGCCGTCGGCCTCGGCCCGCACGACGGGCCCCTTGCCGAAGAGCGTGAGCTCGACGCGATCGAGCCCGGGGTTGCCGTTCTTCTCGTTGTGACGGCTGAGCTTCACGTCGAGGGAGATGGCGCGGTCGGTCAGATGCGTGACCTTCTCGGACTTCTCCGTCGCATAGGCGCGGAAACGGTCCGTGATCCCCAGGTTTCGTCCGACGATGTTCAGTTCCATGACGACCTCCGTTCACCGGCGTGTCACCCGGTTCTGAAGGGTGGATCGACCACGCCTGTCCTGCCACCGTAGCCCGCCCGCCCGGCAAAGTCACGGAGTGTTTCCGTCGAGTTCGCCGAGAGCCGAACATGGCGGAGCGGGGTCTCGGCGAGCACGGCCGCGCCGACGGTCGACGCCCCTGCCGCACGCAGCGCGCGGGCGGCCTCCGCCATGGTCGCGCCCGTCGTCAGGACGTCGTCGACGAGCAGGAACGAGCGGTCGTCGAGCGGACGGTCGGCGGTGAGGCCCCCGGCGGCGTTCGCGCGTCGCGCGTCGGCCCCGAGCGCCGCCTGGTCGGCGCGTTCGCGAGCGAGTCGCAGCACCCGGGCCGGGCGCAGGCCGCACCGGGCGAGCAGCAACTCGACCGGGGCGTAGCCGCGCTCGCGCATCGCGCGTCGCGTCGACGGGACGACGGCGATCTCGATCGGCGTGCTCGGGTCTCGACCGCTCGCCGCGGCGTGGCCGACCTCGCCGCCGGGCCGATGGGGTGCGACCGCGTCGAGCGCCGCTCGTATCGCATCGCCGAGGGCGGTCGCGAGCACGGGCGCGGCGTCGGTTCGTCCGCCGTCCTTGAAGGCGCCGATCACCGCAGCCGCGACCCCCTCGTACTCGAGCGCCGCGTGCACGGCGAACGCGCCCTCTGGGCCTTCCCGGAGGACCGCCCGCGGCGATCCGGCGAGCTGCACGCGGCATTCGCCGCAGACGCTCCGGTCGGGCCGTCCGCACCCGGCGCAGACGACGGGCACGAGCACGGCGAGCGCGTCGAGCACGGCTCCCCCGGCGGCCGCGGCGAGTGCGGTGAGCGTGCGAAGCCCGGCGTTCATGCGACCAGACTGTCCCGGATCACGAGCGTCGGGGCCGCGGGCCGAGCCGCACGCGGACGATGTCGGCAGCCGGCGCCTGGGGAGGACGGGTCGGCTCAGTCGGGCATCTGCACCGACACGAAACCGAGGTCGGTCGCCCGCTCCTGCCAGGTGACGCCGCTCGGCACCTCGAGGGCCCCGCCGGAGGTGAGTACGCGCAGGCTCCGCTCGCCGTTGCCGGCGTCGAGCGAACGGCCGTCGGCCGGACCGGCGGTGTCGTCGGGCACGCCGCCGAGGTCCTGCACGAGCACGCGGGTGTCGCCGCCCGGGAGCTCGACGAGGGCGGCGACCCGGTTCGCATCGAGCCAGGCGACGTCGCGCGGCGTGCCTGCGATGCTCGCGAGTCGCAGCACGGTCTTGCCGAGCGCGACCGGCAGGCCGTTCTCGTCGCGCTCGATCGACGCGGCGACGAACCGGGCGCGTGTGCCGTCGCCGAGCAGCGCGATGATGCGCGTGCCGTCGCGCGACACCTCGAGCGCGGCGATCGTCGAGCCGACCCACGGCACGGCGAGCGGGATCGGGTCGCCCGACGGCGGGTACGCGACCAGCTCGCCCGGCGCGGCCGCCGGCACCGACCACACGACCCCCTGCGGGTCGATCGCCGGCACGATGAGGCCGGGGCGGGGGTCGAGCTCGGCGAGTTCCTCGCCCGCCCGCACGAGGGAGACCCCCGCATCGTTCCGCACCGCGACCGACGTTCCGCCGGCGCCGACCGCGGCTCCGTCGGGTGCGAGTCCCTCGACCTGGGGCGAGACGCCGTCGATCGGCTCGATCTCGTCGTTCGACGAGGCCAGGTGGCCGAAGCTCGTGCCGTCGTACACGACGGGTCGCGGATCGACCGCGGGATTCTGGATCGGCGGATCGGCGAGCGGCGGCGGGTCCTGGGGTGCCCCGTCGATCGACAGGGCGACGTCGCTGACGTCTCGCACGCTGCCGACGAGGGTCGCGTCGAGCTGCTCCTGCATGCGCTGCACCGTGCGCGTGTCCTCGAACTGCGCCCCGGACAGGTCGACGCTCGCGGTGCCGTTCGCGATCGGCACCGAACTCTGCTCGAGCGCCGTGCCCTCCGGGAACGAGGTCTTCACTCCGGGGAGCAGCCATTCGGCCGGTCCGGCGAGCAGTGCCCGCACGACGTTCGTCTGCGCCGCATCGGTGCGTGCGAACCAGCGCAGGTCGGGCACGAGGTAGCGGAAGTCGGCCGAGTAGAAGTAGAGCTCGTAGGAGCGGTACACCTCGCTGAAGGTGAGTTCGTCGATCAGCAGGCCCTGCGGCGCCTCGGCGATGCGCCACTCGCCGTCGACGGTGACGAGACGGTACGGCAGCGTCGCCTCGGCGGTCGTCTCGGGCAGCTCGTACTGCCCGGTGGCCGTGAGCGCTGCGGCGGGCGTCGCCGTGACCGAGACCTCCGACTCGGTCGCGCCGTCGGCGACCTTCGGCGCATCGATGGTGCGGTCGGCGCGCACGTCGATCGTGGTCCCGGCGTCGGGATGCCATTCGGGATAGAACTCGTCGGTCAGGTACTGCCGCGCCACCTGATAGTTGCCCCGCGGGCTCGCCGCCGCATCGATGAAGCCCAGCACGATCTGCTCGGGCGAGGCGCCCGGCTGCGGGCCGCGCACGAAGGTGTCGAGCTCGAGCGATTCCTCCACCGGATCGGGGTGGCCGACCCCTACCGGCCCTGACGTGGGCAGGGCGACGCAACCCGTCAGCATGGTTGCGACGACGAGCAGCAGGGATGCCGCGAACGGGCGTCTACGCATCGTGCCGACCTCCGTCCGAGGCATCCAGGTCGATCGCGGTCACGACGCCCGTGGGCGGCGGTCCGGTCGCATCGACGTCGTCGGGTTCGAGCGGCAGCGGCGACACCACCGCCTCGGCGTCGCGCGTGCGGGGCAGGGTGAGCCGGAACACACTGCCGGCCCCGGGCTTCGACCAGACGTCGAGCACGCCGCCGTGGGCGACCGCGTCCTCGAGCGAGATCGCGAGCCCGAGCCCGGTGCCGCCGATCGTGCGGGTGCGACTCGGGTCGGCGCGCCAGAAGCGGTCGAACACGCGGGCGCTCTCCACCTCGGTCATTCCCAGTCCGTAGTCGCGCACCGACAACGCGACCGCCGACTCGTTGCTGTCGACGGCGACGACGATCGGCTTGCCCTCGCCGTGCTCGATCGCGTTGCCGAGCAGGTTGCGCACGATGCGCCGGATCCGGCGCGGGTCGACATCGGCGTCGAGGTGCCCGCCGGGTGCGACGAGCCGGAGCTCCGAGCCGTGCTCGCGCGCCAGCTCGTGCATCGACTCGATCGCGTCGCCTGCGAGGTGCACGAGGTTCGTCGGCTGGGTCGTGAGCTCGACCGAGCCGGCGTCGTAGCGACTGATCTCGAGTAGGTCGGCGAGGAGCGTCTCGAACCGGTCGGTCTGCGTGTGCAACAGCTCGACGGTGCGCGAGGTGGGACCTGCGAAGTCGTCGCGCTGGCCGTACAGCACGTCGCCCGCCAGCCGGATCGTCGTGAGCGGGGTCCGCAGCTCGTGCGAGACGTCGGAGACGAATCGCTGCTGCATGACCGAGAGCTCGGCGAGCTCGCGGATGCGGGCCTGCAGGCTGTCGGCCATGCCGTTGAACGAGGCGGCGAGGGTGGCCAGCTCGTCTTCGCCCTTCGACGGCATGCGCACCCCGAGGTCGCCCGCCGCGAGTCGGCGGCTCGTGGCCGCCGCGGAGCGGATCGGTTCGATCACCCAGCGGACGACCAGCAGGGTGATCGCGCTGAGCAGGGCGAGCAGCGCGATCGCCCCGATGATGCCGACGGTCTGCATGAAGGCGAGCGTCTCCTGCGCGTCGGCGAAGTTGTAGCCGATGTAGAGCCCGTAGCGGCCGGCCTGCGGCACGGTGATGCTCGACGCCACGACGACACCCGGATCGGTTCCGCCGGCGCCGTCCTCGAGCGCGACCGACTGCCAGAACTGCCCCTCCGGGTTGTCGGCGACGCGCTGCTGCAGTTCCTCGGTGATGACGCCGTCGAGCGCGGGCGCGCCGCGATCGGGCGGAGCGACCCTGTTCGGCTCCTCGTCGATGCGGAAGTACGCGATCGCGGTCGACCCCGACACGGATTGGACGGTGCGCGCGGTCGAGTTCATGAGGGCCTGGAGTGACGCACGGTCGCTCGCGTCGGACGAGTTGAGGATGCTCTGCGCCGCGGTGGTCGCGTTGTTCGATGCGCCGAGCGACTCGTCGAGCTGGTTCTGGAAGAGGTTCGAGGCGACGCTGAACGAGATGTAGAGGCCGATCACGAAGATGGCGAGGGATGAGAGGGCGAGCGTGATCGCGACCGTGCGGAACTGCAGGGAGCGTCGCCACAGTGCCGCGAGCCGCCTCGGTTGCTCTCGCCACGATCCGGCGAACGGCATCGCCGCGGCATGGGCCTCCGTCATCCGCCCGTCGCCCGGTCTCAGGTGGTGGCGCCGGCACGGTAGCCGACGCCGCGGACCGTCATCACGATCCGGGGGTTGTCGGGGTCGTGCTCGACCTTGGCGCGCAGCCGCTGCACGTGCACGTTCACGAGGCGGGTGTCGGCCTTGTAGTGGTAGCCCCACACCTGTTCGAGCAGCATCTCGCGCGTGAACACCTGCTGCGGTTTCGAGGCGAGCGTCAGCAGCAGGTCGAACTCGAGCGGGGTCAGGTTGATGCGGCTGTCGCCGCGGCGCACCTCGTGGCCGGCCGCGTCGATCACGAGGTCGCCGATCGGCAGCGTCGCCGACGCCGTCTCGGGCGTGGGCCGCAGCCGCGTGCGGATGCGGGCGACGAGCTCCTTCGGATTGAACGGCTTCACGATGTAGTCGTCGGCGCCGGTCTCGAGCCCCTTGACCACGTCGGCCGTGTCGCTCTTCGCCGTGAGCATGATGATCGGCGTGCCCGACTCCGCGCGGATCCGGCCGCAGACCTCGATCCCGTCCATGCCGGGAAGCATGAGGTCGAGCAGCACCAGGTCGGGCTTGTGCTCGCGGAACGCGGCGACCGCGGCGCCGCCGTCGGCGCAGAAGACGGGCTCGAAGCCCTCGGTGCGCAGCACGATGCCGATCATCTCGGCGAGGGCCGTGTCGTCGTCGACGACGAGTACGCGTGGAGTCATCCCGTTCGTTCCTGTCAGCAGCCGATCGCCCGGCGGAATCCGGTGTCCCCCAGCGTAACCGGTCGAGGGTGCGCATCGGCCGAATGTGCGAGCATGGGGGCACCCCGCCGGAAGGAGCGCGTAGACGTGTCGGATCACGACTGGCAGGCGCCGGGTGGCGCGAACGGTGCCCAGCCACCGGTCCCGCCCACGGCCGTGCCGCCCGCCGGGGGGAATCCGCCGCCCGGGCAGTACCCGCCGCCCGCGTACCCGCCGCCCGTCGCCCCGACCCCGCCCCGCGGCGACTACCCGCCGCCCGCGTACCCGGCTCCGGGTTCGTATCCGGCTCCGGGTTCGTACTCGGCTACCGCCCCGTACCCGCCCCACGGCGGGTTGCCGCCGGCCGGTGGATTTCCGCCGCCCGTGCCGGGGTGGGCGCCGCCGCCGAAGCCCGGGCTCCTGCCGCTGAGGCCGCTCGGGTTCGGCACCCTGCTGTGGGCGCCGTTCCAGACGTTGCGGCGCAACCCGGCCGCGACCTTCGGCTCCGGTCTCATCGTGCAGCTCATCACGGTCGTCGCGACACTCGCCGTGATCGTCCCGTTCATGATCCTGATCTTCAACCGCGTCGAGAGCGCGGCGACCTCCGACGACGCCGACGCCCTGGCGTCCGGTGCGGTCGGAGGGTTCCTGCTCCTCATGCTCGTGCCCATCGCGATCACGCTCGTCGCGAGCGCGTTCCTGCAGGGCGTCATGGTCGTCGAGGTCGCGAGCGGCACGATCGGCGAACGCCTCGCGTTCGGTGCGCTCTGGCGACGGGCCGCTCGCCGGTTCGGCCCGCTGCTCGGCTGGACGGCGATCGTCACGGGCGCGGTACTGCTGGCCGTGATCGGCTTCGTCGCCCTCATCGCGGCCGCGGCGGTCGCGGGCACCGCGATCACGGGCGGCCCGGCCGGCGCCATCGGCGGACTCGTGATCGGGCTCGTCGGCGGGCTCGGGTTCCTCGTCCTCTCAGCGTGGCTCACGACGAAGCTCGCCGTCGTGCCGAGCGCGATCGTGCTCGAGCGCGCCGGCGTCGCACAGGCCGTGCGCCGTTCGTGGCGGCTGACGACCGGCTACTTCTGGCGGACGTTCGGCACGCTGCTCCTCGTCGCGGTCATCCTCTACTTCGCGAGCCAGCTCGTCACGCAGCCGGTCTCGCTGATCGGCACGATCCTCGCGGGGGTCATCGACCCGACCGGCTCGGGCGCCTCGATCGGCATCATGATCGCGACCGTCGTCGTATCGCTCGTGCTCACGATCGTGATCAGCGCGATCACGGCCGTCGTGCAGGCGGCGCTCGTCGCGGTCATCTACATCGACCTGCGGATGCGCCGGGAGGGCCTCGACCTCGAACTCGCGCGCCACGTGGAGGACCGCGACGCGGGCCGGCCCACCGGCGATCCGTATGCCACTCCGACCATGTCCGGTCCGGCGGCGACGCATCACGACGGCCCCGTGCCCGACGCCTCGGCTGGCGAGACCTGGACCCCGCGCTGATCGTGCTCCTCGCGACCCCGCTCGATCCCGACGCGCCCGAGGCGCGCCGGTGGCTCGAGGACGAACTGCAGAAACCCGAGTACCAGAACGCGAAGCCCACGGCATTCGATCTCGCGATGCAGGCGATCCGCGACTGGATCGCCGACCTCCTCGGCGGAGCCGGCGGCGTGCCCGGGCCTGTCGTCACGCTCATCGTGGTGCTCGTGATCGTCGCGCTCGTCGTCGTCGCCTTCCTCGTGTTCGGGCTGCCGCGCCTGCGACGCGCCCGCCGAAACCCCCTGCCGCTCTTCGACGACCACGACGTGCGCGACCTCGGCGAGATCCGCGCGGCCGCCGACGCCGCGGCCCGCGCCGGCGACTGGCCGCGCGCGATCGAGGAGCGATTCCGTGCGCTCGTACGCGGCATCGTCGACCGCGATCTGGTCCAGGTCCATCCCGGCACGACGGCCGGCGCCTTCGCGGATGCCGCGGCCCGACCCTTCCCCTCCGAGGCCGGGTCCCTCGCCTCCGCGGCAGCCGCGTTCGACGACGTCCGCTACTCGGACGGCACGGGCGACGTCGTCGGCTACGACGAGCTCACCCGCCTCGAGCGCCGCATCGCCGAAACGCGCCCGGCGGGAGCGGCGGACGTCGAGGCGGAGGCGGTGCGATGAGCCCGCCCGCCACGACGTCCCTCGAGGCGCCGCCCCCCACCGCGCCGGACGACCCCGCCGCACCGGCCGGAGCCACCGCGCTCACCCCCACGATCCGCGCCACACTGCGTCGCCGGCGCATCTGGATCGTCTTCGCCGCCCTCGTCGCGCTCGGGGTGCTCGCGATCAACCTCATCGGCGGCACGGCCCGCGGCGGCGGCCCGCTCCTCGGTTCCGACAATGCGGCGCCCGGCGGCGCGAAGGCGCTCGTCGAAGTCCTGCGCGGACACGGCGTCGACGTGACTCCCGTCGAGAGCTACGACCTCGCACTGGACGCGGCGAAGTCCGGATCGACGGTGCTCGTGTACGACGAGCTCGGCGTGCTCACGGCCGACCGCTACTCGAAGCTCGGGCTGTACGCCGACCGGCTCGTCGTCGTCGCCCCCGACTTCGTCGCGCTCGAGGCGCTCGCGCCCGGCGTCCGGCTCGCGGGCTTCGCGAGCGGGCCGCTCGACGACGTCGCCTGCGACGTGCCCGCCGCGCGCCGGGCCGGTTCGCTGTCGGACGGACAGGGGCTGCTCAGGGTCGACGACGACGCGGCGGCCGACGGATGGCGGGGATGCTTCCGCGACGAGGGCGACGCATTCGCCGTCGTCACCGGTGAGGGGCGGGGCGGTGAGATCACGCTCGTCCCTGCGACGACGTCGTTCGAGAACGGCCGCATCACCGAACACGGCAATGCGGCGCTCGCGATCGGCCTGACGGGTGCGTCCGAGCGCCTCGCCTGGTACCTGCCCGGGCCGACGGACGCCGCCGCAGGCGAAGCGCCCACCATCGCCGAGCTCACGCCCGGCTGGGTCTCGCCCGTGCTCGCCCTCGCCGTCATCCTCACGATCGCCGCAGGAGTGTGGCGCGGTCGCCGGTTCGGACCGCTCGTCGCGGAGAACCTGCCCGTGCAGGTGCCCGCCGGCGAGACCAGCGAGGGCCGCGCGCGCCTGTACGCGCGGAACACGGCGCGGCTGCACGCACTCGACCAGTTGCGCATCGGCTCCATCGGCCGGCTCGCGCAGGCGTTGCGGCTCCCGCGCGCGGTCGACGTCGCGAGCCTCGCCGAGGCGGTCGCCGCATCGACGGGGCGCGACCCCGTGGCCGTGCGGCAGCTGCTCGTCGACGCGCAGCCCGTCGGCGACGCGGACCTCGTGCGCCTCGCGGGCGAGCTCGGCGAGCTCGAAGCCGACGTACGTGCGAGACTCGCACCCGAGACCGGACCAGGAAGGCGACCATGACCGACCCGATCGCGAACGACCCGATCCCGCGCGGAGCCACGGCGGCACCCGCCACCCCGGCTGCGCCGGCCGCACCCGTCGCGCCCGCCGCACCCGTCGCGCCCGCCGCACCCGTCGCGCCCGCCGCACCCGTCGCGCCCGCCGCCTCGCCCGACGCCGAGCTGCGCGCCGCCCTCAACCGGGTCCGCGTCGAGGTCGGCAAGGCCGTCGTCGGGCAGGACGGTGCGGTGACCGGCCTCATCATCGCCCTCCTCACGCGTGGGCACGTCCTCCTCGAGGGCGTGCCGGGCGTCGCGAAGACGCTGCTCGTGCGCACGCTCAGCCGCACGCTGGAGCTCGACACGCGTCGCCTGCAGTTCACGCCAGACCTCATGCCGGGCGACGTGACCGGCTCGCTCGCCTACGACCCGCGCACCGGAGAGTTCGCGTTCCGCGAGGGACCGGTGTTCACGAACATCCTGCTCGCCGACGAGATCAACCGGACGCCTCCGAAGACGCAGTCGGCGCTGCTCGAGGCGATGGAGGAGCGCCAGGTCTCGGCCGACGGCATCACCCGGCCGCTGCCCGATCCGTTCATGGTCGCCGCGACCCAGAACCCGATCGAGTACGAGGGCACGTACGCCCTCCCCGAGGCGCAGCTCGACCGCTTCCTACTGAAGCTCGTGCTCGACGTGCCCGAGCGCGACGCTGAGATCTCGCTGCTGCGCCGGCACGCCGACGGGTTCGACCCGCACGACCTCGCCGCGGCCGGCGTCGAGCCGGTGCTCGGCGCCGCCGAGCTCGCCCGTGCCCGCTCCGCCGCGGCCGCCGTGCGCGTCTCCGACGACGTGCTCGCCTACCTCGTGGACCTCGCCCGGGCGACCCGCCGAAGCCCGTCGATGCGGCTCGGCGTGAGCCCGCGCGGCACGACCGGACTGCTCGCGGCGGCGAAGGCCTGGGCCTGGCTCACCGGCCACGACTCGCTCACGCCCGATCACGTGCAGGCGATGCTGCTGCCGGTCTGGCGCCATCGTGTCCAGCTGCGCCCCGAGGCCGAGCTCGAGGGCGTGTCGGTCGACCAGGTGCTGCGCGGCATCGTGCAGCAGGTGCAGGTGCCGCTCTGAACGCGGGGCGGGTGCACCCGACGCCGATCACGACGGAGCCGTTCCGATGGCGCTGACCGGCCGCTTCGTCCTGCTCGTCGCCCTCGGGGTCGTCCCCGTGGTGATCGCTGGGCTCACCGGCGCGCCCGAGGCCTGGCTCGCGCTCGTCGGCTGGCTGTTCGTCGTGGTCGGCGCCGGCGCCGTCGACCTCTCGATCGCGGCGTCGCCGCGACGGGTGGCGTTCGCGCGCGAGCTGCCCGAGCGCGTCCGCCTCGGTGAACCGGTCGCCTCGGTGCTCGTGGTGCAGAATCTCGGCGGCCGGACCATGCGCGCCACCGTGCGCGACGGGTGGGAGCCGTCGGCCGGCGTCGACGGTGCGAACCGCACTCGCCTCGTCATCCCGCCCGCCGAGCGGCGCCGCATGACCCTGCGGCTCGTGCCGGTGCGCCGGGGCGACCGGCGGACGGCGCAGGTCACGATCCGTTCGGCCGGGCCGCTCGGGCTCTGGGCCCGCCAGGCGACCCTCGCGGCACCCGGCCGCGTGCGGGTGCTGCCGCCGTTCCATTCGCGGGTGCACCTGCCGTCGCGGCTCACGCGCCTGCGGGAGCTCGACGGTCGCACACCGCTGCTGATCCGCGGCCAGGGCACCGAGTTCGACTCGATCCGCGAGTACGTGCGCGGCGACGACGTGCGCTCGATCGACTGGCGCGCGACCGCGCGCCACATCGACCCCGAGGTGCCGGGCAACGCCCGGCTGATGGTGCGCACGTGGCGTCCCGAACGCGATCGGCGCATCGTCATCGTCGCCGACACCTCACGCACCGCCGCCGCGCGGATCGCCGACGAACCCCGCCTCGACACCGCCTACGAGGCATCCCTGCTGCTGGCCGCGCTCGCCACGCACGCGGGCGACCGCGTCGACTTCCTCGCGACCGACCGGCGTCTCCGCGGGCGCGTGCACGGCGCGACCGGACCCGACCTGCTCGCCCGCATGGTCGACACGATGGCGGGCATCGACGCCGAGTTGCTCGAGGCCGACTGGTCGCTCGTGCCGGGGCTCGTCCGCCAGGTCACGAGCCGGCGCGCGCTCGTCGTGCTGCTCACCGCCGCGGACTCCCCCGGCAGCTCACGCGCTCTGCTCTCGATGCTGCCGCAGCTCACCTCGCGGCACACGGTCGTCGTGGCGTCGGTCGCCGACCCCGCGCTCATCGAGGCCGGCCGTCAGCACGACGACCTCGAGGCCGTGTACCGGGCCGCGGCCGCCCAGCGCGGACTCGACGACGGCGAACGCGTGGCCGCCGCGATCCGCAGGCTCGGCGGGCAGACCGTGTCGGCGTCGCCGCTCGAGCTGCCGCCGGCCCTCGCCGACCGCTACCTCGACCTGAAGGCCTCCGGGCAGCTCTGAGGCGATGCGACGCACGCTGTCGCACGACGACTCGATTCGAGACATTCGCCCGAGGTTCACGCGCCGACGAGTTCGGGGTCGCTACGCTCTGGAAGGCGCCGTCGAGGCCGTGCGCCGCGTCCGCCGACCGCTCGATCCGCCGAGCCGGTCCCAACGAAAGGCACTCAGATGTCCGACACAGCACCCGCCGTCGATGCACCCTCGACCGGCAAGAAGCTCACCGCCGAGCTCCTCGGCACCTTCATCCTCGTCTTCGGCGTGATCGGCACGGCGATCTTCTCGGCGGCCGACGGCGTGGGCCTGCTCGGCGTCGCCTTCGGCCTCGGCCTCTCCGTCGTCGTGGGCATCTACGCCTTCGGCCCGATCTCGGGCGGCCACTTCAACCCGGCCGTCACGCTCGGGCTCGCGATCGCCGGCCGGTTCGCCTGGCGCGACACGCTCGGCTACATCGTCGCGCAGATCGTCGGCGGCATCCTCGGCTCGGTCGTGCTGCTCGGCATCCTCTCCACGGGGCCGAAGTTCGACATGGCGATCTTCCAGGGCGTGTCGACCGGCTACGACGAGCTCTCCCCGGGCGGGTTCGGCCTCGTGTCGTTCTTCATCGCCGAGATCGTCGCGACCGCGGTGTTCCTGTTCGTGATCCTCGGCGTCACCTCGGCCGGCCGCGCCGCGTCGAACCTCGCCCCGCTCGCGATCGGCCTCACCCTCACGGTGCTCGTGCTCGTCGCCGGGTACGTCACCAACGGCTCGTTCAACCCGGCCCGCTCGATTGCGACCGCGATCTTCGGCGGCCAGCTCGCCCTGAGCCAGCTCTGGGCGTCGATCGTCGCACCGATCGTCGGTGCGCTGCTCGCCGGCATCATCTACAAGGCGGTCTTCGACCGGCCGACGCGCCTCACGGCGTAGGTTCGCCCGGCCGTACGGCCGCGATCGCACGAAGGCGGATGCCCCGAGGCATCCGCCTTCGTCGTGTCCGCCCTCCCGACCCGATGAGGCAGCCTCCCGACCCGAGGAGGCTGAAGGAACGGACCTGGGCGGAGGTCGCGCGTCAGCCGGCGACGATGCGGGTCGCGCCCGCCTCGAAATCCACGAGGTCGCCGGTCGCGCCGGCCCGCCACGCACGGCGACCGACGACGAGCATGTAGAAGAGGAGCGCGCCGAGCGCGAGTGCGCCGATGCCGATCTTCACGGGCCACGGCCACGGCGCCGGGGTGACGAAGCCCTCGATGACGCCGGCGACGAAGAGGAAGAACACGAGCCCGATCGCGACCGTGAACAGCGCCCGCGCGTCCTCGGCGAGCGCGACGCCCCGCGGCCTCGGCCCCGGTGCGACCCACGCCCAGAAGATGCGCAGTCCCGCGGCCGCCGCGATGAACACGCACGTGAGCTCGAGCAGCCCGTGCGGCGCGATGTAGAGGAAGAACGTGTCGCCCTCGTCGTACGTGAACATGATGGCGGCGTTGATGCCGAGGTTCTGCGCGTTCTGCATGATCACCCAGGGCACCCACACCCCGAGGATGCCGAACGCGACGCACTGCGCGGCGATCCAGGCGTTGTTCGTCCATACCGATCCCGCGAACGAGCCGGCCGGGTGCTCGGAGTAGTAGGCGACGAAACCCTCCTCCGCGATCTGGCGGAGCTCGCGCTCAGAGCCGAGCGAGGCGAGCACGCGCGGATCGCCCATGATCCACCACGCGTAGAGCCCGGCGATCACGAACGTCGCGAGGGCGACCGCGAGCGTCGGCCAGCGAAGCCGGTAGAGGGCGGCAGGCAGGTCGGCCGCGACGAATCGGGCGAGCCGGCGCAGCGGATTCTCGGGCGCGGCCGTGAAGCGCAGGCGCGACCGCGAGAGGCTCAGCGAGAGACGGTCGCCGAGGGCGGTCGAGCCCGCCGTCGACTTCACGAGCGACAGGTCGGATGCCGCGGCCTGGTACCGCTCGATGAGCTCATCGGTCTCGGGGCCGGACAAGCGCCGCGATCCGCGCGCGAGCGCGTCGAGCCGCTGCCAGTCGTCGTGGCGTGCGGCGGCGAGGGCTTCGAGGTCCATCTGCTTGAATACTACCCATGGCGTCTCCCACCGGCACGGCACCCCAGGGGGCCGCCTTCGTGCGGGTCGGCCGGTTCCAGGACGACGGCGTGCTCACCGGCGAGGCGGTCTCGCTCGACGTGCGCCCCGCGAGCGTGCTCATGCGCGCCGGCGGTGCGGCGATCGACGTGCTCGTGAGCATCGCGCTCATCCTCGGGCTGCTCTGGATCGTCGCGAGCCTCGGCGCCGACGAGGCGGCGCTGCGCGCGGCGATGATCGCGGGCATCGTGACCGTCATCGTGATCGTGCCGACGGCGGTCGAGACGGCGGCCCGCGGTCGTTCGCTCGGCAAGCTCGCGCTCGGACTCCGGGTCGTCCGCGACGACGGCGGCGCGAGCGGATTCCGGCACGCGTTCATCCGCGCGCTCGTCGGCGTCGTCGAGATCTACATGACGTTCGGCGGGCTCGCGCTGCTCGTCGGCTTCCTCAATCCGTCGTCGAAGCGGCTCGGCGACATCCTCGCCGGCACCCACTCGCAGGTCGAGCGGGTGCCTGCGCCGCCGTCGAACGCCTTCGGCGTGCCGGTGCAGCTCGCGGCGTGGGCGACGACCGCCGACGTCGCACGACTGCCCGACCCGCTCGCGCGACGCGTCGCGTCGTTCTTCGCGAACGTCGAGCACCTCGTGCCCGAGAGCCGCGCACGCGTCGCCGCGTCGCTCGCCGCCGAGGTCTCCCCCTACGTGTCGCCGGTGCCGGCCGCGCCGCCCGAGCTCTTCCTCGCCGGGGTCGCCGCGCTCCGCCGCGAACGCGACGCCGCGGCGCTCTCGCTCGAAGATGCGCGCATCGCCGCACTCGCGCCCGTGCTCACGTCGCGCCCGGCCGGGTTCCCCGAGCGCTGACGTCGGCCACGAGGCATCCGCGCCGCACGCACGTCGGACTCCGGCGCGGCGCCGCACGCCGCGCACCGCCCGCCGGCTCGCCGACGAGCGGATGCACGCGCTCAGTACCGGTAGTGGTCGACCTTGTACGGGCCCTCGACCGGCACGCCGATGTAGGCGGCCTGCTCGGGGCTCAGCGTCGTGAGCTGCACGCCGAGCGAGTCGAGGTGCAGGCGGGCGACCTTCTCGTCGAGGTGCTTCGGCAGCACGTACACGCCGACCGGGTACGCGTCGGGACGGGTCCACAGTTCGATCTGGGCGAGCACCTGGTTGGCGAACGAGTTCGACATGACGAACGAGGGATGGCCGGTGGCGTTGCCGAGGTTCATGAGGCGTCCCTCGCTCAGCACGAGGATCGAGCGGCCGGTCGGCAGCCGCCACTCGTGCACCTGGGGCTTGATCTCGACCTTCTCGGCGCCCGCGAGCGACTCGAGCGCGGCCATGTCGATCTCGTTGTCGAAGTGGCCCACGTTCGCGACGATCGCGAGGTGCTTCATCGCGAGCATGTGCTCGAGGCGGATGACGTCCTTGTTGCCCGTGCACGTGACGAAGATGTCGACCTCGCCGACCGCGTCTTCGACGCGGGCGACCTGGTAGCCGTCCATCGCGGCCTGCAACGCGCAGATCGGGTCGACCTCGCTCACGATGACGCGCGCGCCCTGGCCGCGCAGCGCCTCGGCGGCGCCCTTGCCGACGTCGCCGTAGCCGACGACGAACGCGACCTTGCCGCCCATGAGCACGTCGGTGGCGCGGTTGAGCCCGTCGGGCAGCGAGTGGCGGATGCCGTACTTGTTGTCGAACTTCGACTTCGTGACCGAGTCGTTGACGTTGATCGCCGGGAAGAGCAGCCCGCCGGCGGCGTGCAGCTCGTAGAGCCGGTGCACGCCGGTCGTCGTCTCTTCGGTGACGCCCTTGAGCTCGGCGGCGATACGGGTCCAGCGGTCGGGGCTGAGCTCGAGCGAGCGGCGCAGGGTGTCGAGCACCACGCGGTACTCCGCGCTGTCGCCCGGGGATGCCTCGGGCACGGCGCCCGCGGCCTCGACGTCGCGACCGCGGTGCACGAGCAGCGTGGCGTCGCCGCCGTCGTCGAGGATCATGTTGGGCCCGATCCAGTCGGCGCCGGCCGCCGTCGCCTCGGCGCTCCAGTCGAAGATGCGGTCGGTGCACCACCAGTACTCGTCGAGGGTCTCGCCCTTCCAGGCGAACACCGGCACCCCCGCGGGCGCGTCGACGGTGCCCTCGGGACCGACGACGACCGCGGCGGCCGCCTCGTCCTGCGTCGAGAAGATGTTGCAGCTCGCCCACCGCACCTGCGCCCCGAGGGCGACGAGCGTCTCGATGAGCACCGCGGTCTGCACGGTCATGTGCAGGCTGCCGGCGATGCGGGCCCCCGCGAGCGGCTTCGCGGCGCCGAACTCGGCGCGCAGCGCCATGAGCCCCGGCATCTCGTTCTCGGCGAGCCGCAGCTGGTGTCGCCCCGCCTCGGCGAGCGAGAGGTCGGCGACCTTGAACGGGAGGGCGATGGTGGCGGGCTCGATGCTCATGCCGACCATTCTCGCAGGCCCGCTAGCCTTGCATGCGGATGCACGAGACGGCCCCCGATCGTGTGAGGACGACCCCCTGGAGGAGCCGCATGCTGAAGGTCACCGTCATCGTGCCGACGTTCCGCTCCGGGCCGGGCCTCGACCGCCTGGTCTCCTCGCTCGACGCGCAGTCGATGCCTGAGCGTGAGTTCGAGGTGATCTTCGTCGACGACGGTTCGCCCGACGACACCTGGCTCCGCCTGCAAGGCATCACCGGTGAACGCGACCACATGTCGGCATACCGCATCCCGCCGTCGGGCTGGCCGTCCCGCCCGCGCAACACGGCGCTGGAACATGCGCGCGGCGAGTACGTCCTCTTCCTCGACCACGATGACGAATTGGGACCACATGCCCTTGAGGCCGGATACGAACTCGCGAAGGCGCACGGCGCCGATGTCGTGAACGGGAAGGAATCGCGTACCCACCTCCTGGGCTGGGCGATGACGGTCTTCACCGAGAACCGCGGAAACGCGATGGACCCGCTGGTGCCGGTCGCACTGATGCCGATGACCCCGCACAAGATGTATCGGCGAGCGCTCCTCGAGGAACACCGCATCAGATTTCCCGAAGGCGGTCGGCGGATCTGGGAGGACATCCACTTCAATCTGGACGTGTATGCGAAAGCGAAGACGGTATCCGTCCTCGCCGACACCGCGTTCTATCACTGGGTCTGGACGGGCGCGAACTCCTCGGCCGATGAGTACCAGGATGACCATATCGAGTACTGGCACCGGCTCTCCGAGCTCATCGATCGAATCAGGACGACGCTTCAGGAGCCGCGGCTCCACCCGCTTCGCGACGCGCTCCTGCTCGTGCAGTACCGAGCACGCATCCTCGGCTTCGTGTTGACCAAGGTGAGCATCGACGACCCGGCCGACGTCGCGACGGCGGACGCCATGGCGAGGAGATACGTGGACTCCCTGCTCACACCGGAGCTCGAGCGCGAACTGACGGTGGATGAACGCGCGAAGACCTTCCTCATCGCCGACGGCAGGGTCGATCTTGCACGCATGTTGGCGACGGTGGATGCCGGTGTGTCCGGCCGAGCGACGATCGAACGTCTGGCGTGGCAGGACGGGAGGCTCATGCTCACCGGCAGCGCGTCGTGGGCCGGCAGAGAGCTCGCGGGCCCCCGCCTCCGGGTTGGGGCCAACGGCCGAGTCGTCCGAGATCTTCCGCCCGAACTCGAGGCCGCTCTCCCCGCCGAGCTCCGAGATGCCGAAGACGACGTCGCGCGCGCCTCCGTCGAGCTCGGTGTGCGCGACGAGGCCACGAAGGCCGTCTGGCTGCTGACGACGGAGGTCGAGCGGCTGCGTCGTGTCGACTCCGAAGGCAGGCTGACGCTCGAGTTGCGGTTCTCGTCGGCCATCGATCCGCGCAGTTCGATCCTCGGCAAGCCGATGCAGAACGGTGAGTGGAGCGTGAACGCGCGTACGTCGCTCGCAGCCCACATCAATCACAGAACCGTCGCCGGGAGCCTGAGCTCCGCGCCCGCGGTGATCGATGGCCGCGCCGCGATCGCACAATTCGACGATCGCGGTGTCCTCATGATCAGTCTTGGCGAGCCCGAGCAGATCCTCGACCATGTATCGCTGAACGCGGCTTCGGCCGACGTGACGAGAACGTTCGGTCGGTTCGATGTCGTCATACCGGTCGTTCCACCACTCGCGGTCTTCGGTGCAACGACCGTCGTCGGTGTGGCAACGGCGCAGGCGAGGCCCGACGAGGACGTTCCACGGTGGCGCCGAGCCGCGCGCGTACCTCTTATCGGGCCGATGCTCACCGCCTCCGCCTCGACCGACGTGACCGGCGAGATCGAGTTCGCCTCCGGCGAGTCCGGCGAAACCGTCCTCCGGATCGGGTTCCCGCGAATGCGGCCCGGGACATTTCGACTTACCGGGGTGATCGGTTCGCGCGAAATCGCGCTCCCGCTCCGGCTCGTCGTCGGACTGCGCGGTGCGCGCCTTGAGATCGTCGCCGACGGGACCTGAAGCGAGCGGGCACCGGCACCACGATCTGGGAACCTACTCGACGCGGATGAGCGCGAGCACCTCGTCGCGGATGGCAGCCATGGTCGGCTCGTCGCCGCCCTCGACGTTGAGGCGCAGGAGCGGCTCAGTGTTCGAGGGGCGCACGTTGAACCACCAGAACGGCTCGTCTCCCGCCGTGACGCCCGTGACGGTCAGGCCGTCGAGCTCGTCGAACTCGCCGCGGCCGGTGAACGCCTCGACCACGCGCGTGTAGGCCGAGGGCACGTCGTCGACGACCGAGTTGATCTCGCCCGAGAGCGAGTACGGCGTGAAGCGGGCGGCGACCTCCGACAGCGGTGCCGACTGCGCCCCGAACTCGGCGAGCACGTGCATCGCGGCGAGCATGCCGTTGTCGGCGCCCCAGAAGTCGCGGAAGTAGTAGTGGGCCGAGTGCTCGCCGCCGAACACCGCCCCGGTCGCCTTCATCTGGTCCTTGATGAGCGAGTGCCCGACGCGCGTACGCACGGGGATCGCCCCGGCCGCCTCGATCGTCTCGGGCACGAAGCGCGACGTGATGAGGTTGTGGATGACGTTCACCCCGGTCTCGCCCGCCGCGGTGACGCGTGCGATCTCGCGCAGTGCGACGATCGCTGCGACGGCTGAGGGACTCACCGCGCCACCCTGCTCGTCGACGACGAAGCACCGGTCGGCGTCGCCGTCGAACGCGAGTCCGAGGTCGGCGCCGTGCTCGACCACGGCGCGCTGGAGGTCGACGAGGTTCGCGGGCTCGAGCGGGTTCGCCTCGTGGTTCGGGAAGGTGCCGTCGAGCTCGAAGTACAGGGGCACGATCTCGAGCGGCAGCGCAGGCAGGCCGGCGGCCTCGCCGAGCACGGCGGGCACGGTGAGTCCGCCCATGCCGTTGCCGGCGTCGACGACGATCTTCAGCGGGCGAACACTCGACAGGTCGACGAGCGACCGCAGGTAGGCCGCGTAGTCGGCGAGCACATCGGCCTGGCTCACGACGCCGGCGGTCTCAGCCGTGGGGATGCCGCCCTCGAGGTAGTCGGCGGCGCGATCGCGGATCGCGGCGAGTCCGGTGTCGAGCGAGATGCCCTGCGCGCCGGCGCGGGAGAACTTGATGCCGTTGTAGGCGGCGGGGTTGTGGCTGGCCGTGAACATCGCAGCCGGGGCGTCGAACGAACCGGATGCGAAGTAGCTCTCGTCGGTCGAGCACAGCCCGATCGAGACGACGTCGGCTCCGCGTACCGAGGCACCCGCTGCGAACGCCGCCGCGAACCCGGGCGAGGAGTCACGCATGTCATGGCCGACGACGATCCGGCTACCTGCAGCGGCGACCTCGTCGACGAAGGCCGCGCCGAGAGCCTCGACGGTCTCTTCAGTCAGCCCCTCGCCCACGATTCCGCGGACGTCGTAGGCCTTCACGATCGCGTCGAGGCGCGCGCGAGCGCCGGAGGGTGCAGCGGGATTCATGCCTTGAAACCTACCTCACCGAGCGAGACGTGCCGCACGACCTGCCAGCCGACCGGTGCCGACGTGCGCTCGGCGTGGCGGGCGCACAGGTCGTAGCCGTGCGGCTCTGGCACGGTCGCGAGCGGCCCGAGCACGGCCATCGAATCGGCGTAGTCGAAGGTCAGGGTCGCGACCGCCTCGGCGGCGCATGCGGTGCGCGAACAACGTCTCATGGCAGATCAAGATTAGCGACGACCCCCGCCATTACGATGGAGGGTATGCCCCGCTCTCGTCGTGTCGCCGCACCGCGCTCTCCGAGGCGGCTCGCCCGCGACCGCCACGGGCGCGGCATGCGCTCACCGGTGACCGGTCCGCACCTCCCGATGCTCACGAACCGGCTCGACGAGTTCGAGCTCACGGTCGCGACGACGGTGTCGTACCTGCGGGGTCTGTGGCCCGAGCTCGAGGGGGTGGTCTTCGAGGTCGCCCAGGCGCCGGCCGAGGCCATCCACGATGATCACATCGACCGGTGGAAGGTCTACCACGACGAGCGGCGCATCGTCTTCTTCCGGTTGCCGATCGTGCGGTTCCTGCGGTTGCAGGAGGGTGAGGACAAAGACGAGAAGCTCCTCGTCGAGAGTTGCGTGTTCCGCGCGATCGCCGACTTCCTCGGGCGCGACCCGTGGGAGCTCGCCCCCGGGCGGTACCGCCACTTCTGACCTCTCGGTGGTCGAGAGGCGCGAAGCGCTGATCGAGACCCCCGTGCGGCAGCTAGTGGGGGAACACCCGCAACGGCGAGTCGAGCGGCCCCGGGGGGCGCACCGGGAACGAGGACAGCGCCCGTTCGCCCGAATACGCCACGGTCGCGTGCAATCCGGCCGTCCCGGCGAGTTCGACGACACCGCGTGCCTCGACCTCGATCGCCTCGGTCGTACCCGGGGCGATCCGCACCTCACGCTCGTCGCCGTCGACCGTGAGCATCGCCTCGACCTCGTCGTCGCCGGGGTTCGCGAGGTGCAGCACCGGGTTCGGCCCGCGCGGAACCGCGATGACCGCCGTGTCGAGCAGCGGCAGCGTCGCCGCGGTCCAGGCGAGGTCGACGGATGCCTCACGGTCGTCGCCGTCGGGATCGGTCTGCGCCTGCGGGGAGCCGGTCGTCGCGCGCGCGGCGGCGACGATCGGCCCGTCGGCCTCGAGCGCGATGGTGTACTCCCCCGCATCGAGGTCGCCGAGCGGTACGTCGCTGACGATCCCCGGCTCGAGCGTCGCATCGATGCTTCCGCCTCCACCGCCCGACTCGGGAGCGATGTCGATCGAGACCTGCACGGGATCGTCGCCGGTCGCGAGGAGCCTCACTGCCGGGAAGGCGTCGCCCTCGGCGTGGTCGTCCGTCGCGTCGACGCCGCCGTCGACCGGCACGGTGAAGCCGGGGATGATCTGGACCTCGGCGGGCGTCGCGGTCGGCCCGACGAGTTCGACGCCCGCCGGCGTGAGCCCCTCGACGACGGTGTGCTCGAGCGACGCGGCGATCCCACCGCCGGTGCTCGTGACGTGCACGACGGGCGAGGCGAGGTTCGGGGCGAGCCCGGCCAGCGAGACGACGCGCTGTTCGCCGGCCGGCACCGTGATGCCGAGACCCGACGGCGCGTCGACCGCGCCGCCCTCGCCGATCACGCGGACATCGACGGTCGACGCGACGGCGGTCGGGTTCGAGAGCAGCACGAGCCCCGAGCGCCCGACGTCGGTGGCGCCGCCGACGAGCCACGCCTCGGTGACGACTTCGTCGCAGGCGGCCACGGCGTATCCGGCGATCGTGTCGCGCGAGACCTGCTGCCCCTGCGCACCGGCGAGCATGCCCGCCTCGACCGCACCGGCCTCGGTGGTCAGCGCGAGCGGGGTGCCGTCGCGGTCGGCACGGGGATTCTCGGGGGCGGCGAGTGGGGTCTCGGCGACCTCGGCATCGTCGGGGACGGCGCCGTGCGTCACGGAGGTCGTCCCGACCGAGCTCGCGGTCGTCGCCTCATCGGGGTCGTCGCCGAGCGAGAGCAGCGGGCCGGGGCACACCCGCAGCTGTCCCGTCTCGGCAGGCTTCACGACGAGCGACGGCGGCGTGATGCGGTGCTCCGGCCACGGCACCAGCGCGGCCGCCGCGAGAGCGCCGACGGCGACGCCGGCCGCGATCACGAGGGCGAGGCCGCGTGCGCCGATCCGGGCGAGCCGGCGGCTGAAGTAGCGCTCAGCGGCCATCGTCGTCTCCTTCGGTCACGTCGGGCTCGGATTCGGTTCGCGGCGGTTCGGATGCCTCGGACTCGCCGCCGTCGGTCGCCCCGGCGGGCGGCTCGACCTCGTCGGTTGCCGTCGTGGGATGCTCGTCGTCGAAGGCCGCTGCCTGCGGCTCGTCGTCGACGGGCTCGGTCTTCGGGGCCGGCTCGAGCGATCCGCTCCCCGGTGGCGACGTCATCTCGTCGTCGGATCCGGCGGCGACGATGCCGCTCGCATCTTCCGCCCCGCCCGCTGCCGCGACCGGCTTCGGCTTGCGTGCACGGATCAGCGGGCGCCGCGCGGGTCGACGCTGCGTACTCCGGTCGGCTTCGCGGCCGGCACCCGTCGGAATCGAGAGCAGCAGCGTCGCTCCGAGCACGATGAGCTGCACGACGGCGACCGCGCCGACCAGCCAGCTGCTCGCCTCCGGCGGGATCTGCGCCGCCGAGGCATCCGGTTCTGCCGACGTGAACCGCCAGAGCGTGCCGAAGTCGGTCTCGCCCACGGCCACGAGCGCCGCGTTGCCGTCGAGCGCGGTACGCGCTCGCTCGGCGGTGGCGACCGCGGCGCGGTCGTCGACCTCGGGGTCGTCGAGCAGCACGAACGAAGCGCCGAACTCGCGCACCGCGGCCTCTGGGTCGAAGCCACTCCGCGACGCGAGGTTGCCCGCGATCTCGGCGAGCTGCTCCTCATCGGCCGAGAGCGTCAGTGCGGTGGCGTCGAGGGTCGACTGCTCGTCGAGCGTGGTGCCCGCGCCGCGCTCGAGCGTCGCGCGGAGGCTGCCGTCGGCGTCGGGCGTCATGCGGAGCGTCGTGACGCGGGAGTCGTTCTCGGCTTCGGCACCGACGAACGCCGGCAGCGTGCGCACCGCGGCGGGCCGTACGGCGACCGTGCCCGTGGCGAGGTCGATCGCCGTCGGCACGACGGCGGCGACGACGGCGGCGAGCACGACCCATGCAACGAGCGCACGGCCTCGTCGCAGCGCGTCGAGCGCGACGACGGCGGCGAGCACGAGCCCGATCCAGGCGAGGCTGAGGCCGGCACCCGACCACAGCGGCACAGCGGTCGCACCCGAGCTCGACAGTGCGAGGTGCGTCGCGAGCAGGGCGGTCGCGAAGCCGAGCAGCGCCGTCCCGAGCGCGAGCACGGCGGAGCGGAGGGCCGGCGCGAGCACCGCGGTGAGCGCGACGATCACGAGCGGCAGCACGAGCGCGCTGACGGCGATGCGGAAATCGACGCTCGTGGTCGCGAAGAAGCTGTTCCAGCCTCCCCACGAGCCGTCGGGCAGGCCGAGGGCGAGCTGCCACACCGACGGCACGGTGCTCTCGGTCGGCAGCCCGGGGTCGGCGAGCAGGCCGAGCGGATTGCCCCGGTCGATCTGCCCGATCACGAGCGGCGCGGCGAGCACGATCGCGGGGATGGGCAGGCCCACGAGCCGGACGGCGGCCCGCCCGCTCACGGCGAGCGCGACGATCCAGGCGATGAGCAGCGCCGGCGCGAGGCTCGGCGCCGCGGCGATGACCGCGGCGAACAGGAGCGATGCGGTCGCGGCAGCCGCCCACGAGGTCGCGGCGCCGAACGCCGCGAACGCGAGCCATGCCAGCAGCACGTGTGCGAGGACGGCCCCGGGGCGCCCGTCGCCGAGGGCGATCAGGAACGGCGGGGCGAACGCCCACATCAATGCGGCGACCGCCCGGAGCGACCCGCGCTCGGTCAGTCGCGATGCCGCGAACCAGGCGCCGAGCGCCGCCGCCGGGATCGCGAGGAGCCACAGCAACAGGAGCGCGGTCGACGGCGCCCAGAAGGTCACGGATCCGAGCACGGCGAGCGCCCCGGCGAACGGGTCGGCGCCGCCCATGAATCCGGGGCCGATGTCGCGCCAGCCGTAGGCGGCGTTGCGCCAGAGTGCGTCGAGGCCGTTCGAGAGCGGCTCGAGGCCGCCTCCGCTCACGCCGCCCGCGCCGAAGAGCCAGGAGAACAGCGCGATCGACGCGACGATCGAGGCGAGCAGGACCCAACCACCGCCCGTGCCGAGGAACTGGAGCTCGTGCTTGCGCCCGCGCGCGCGTTCGCGGCGGGCCTCCGCGGCGTGCTGCCGGCGGCGGCGCATCTCGTCGGGCTGCATGCGCAGCGGCGCGATCGCCGACCAGCCGACCGTGCGGGCGGACTTCAGCCTGCGGCGGGCACGCGGCACGCGGGCGCCCGAGAACATCGTCGTCACCGCAGCCGCGAACTCGCCGGGGATGGCGCCGGGCGCCTTCACGAGGAGCAGCCGGATCGAGCGGAGCACCGCAAGCGGCAGGAAGGTCAGCCAGTGCAGCGGAGCGAGGAGGAGGGGCGCGTAGACGAGCCGCCGGTGCAGTTGCGCCGCGCGGGTGTTGCGGACGCGCCGGCGCGTCGTCCGCGCCTTCGGGCCCGTCTCGGGCCCGGCGACGCCGGCGCCCGCGAATCGCACCTTCGCCTCGGGTACGACCTCGACGCGATGCCCGGCGAGGCGGGCCCGGATCGACAGGTCGAGCGCGTCGTCGACGGTGGGCAGGCCCGGGTCGAAGCCGCCGAGCGTGCGCCACACCGAGTGCCGCACGAGGATCGCCGCCGGGTCGAGCCCGAGCACGTCGCTCATGCCGTCGTGCTGCCCCTGGTCGAGTTCGTCGGCGACGAGGGTGACGCTGCGACCGAGGCGCGTGATGGAGCGGCCGAAGCGGGCGATGCGGTCGGGCTCGTGCCATTCGACGAGCTTGGGCCCGGCGATCGCCACCGACTTGGCCGTCTCGAGGGTCGCCACGAGGCGGGCCAGGGCATCTGGCGCGGGCGCGCTGTCCTCGGCGAGCAGCCAGAGGGCGTCGCCATCGGAGTCGGGCTCGTCGAGCACGCGATCGGCAGCGCGCACTGCTTCGCCGAAGGAGAGACGCTGGGAGAGGTCGACGAGGTGGGTGGGCGAGATCTTCGCGATCTGCTCGCGCGCGACGGTGTCGGCCTCGGTGAGTACGACGACGAGCGCGTCGGGGCCGCGCTCCTGGGAGCGGATCGCCTCGAGCGTCTGACGGAGGTGGTCGCCGCCGTGGTGCACGACGAGGACGGCGGTGACTCTGGGGAACATCGCAGTCAGCCTAAGCGGCGCACGCCGCTCGTCGGGAGACTCCCCCGGGCGCGCCTCGAAACCGGCGAAGACGAGTGCGGGGCCTGCCGAAGCAGGCCCCGCGACTCACACCGCTCGCTTGCGCAGCTTGCGCCGCTCGCGCTCGGAGAGCCCGCCCCAGATGCCGAACCGCTCATCGTTGCCGAGCGCGTATTCAAGGCATTCGGCGCGGACCTCGCAGCCGGTGCAGATCTTCTTCGCGTCCCTCGTCGATCCGCCCTTCTCAGGGAAGAACGCCTCGGGATCGGTCTGCGCGCACAATGCGTCGCTCTGCCACGCCAACGGATTGTCGTCATCGACCGCCGGGCGCACACCGGGTACTCCCAGCCTGACCGGATCGACGAACCAATCGTCAGGTACTCCAGAACGATATTCAGGACTCGCCATATCGTCTCCCACCCAGTTGTACCGACCACCCGAAGGGTGTGTCATGAACAATTACACCCATGTAATTCCCGCGAGTCAAGTCGCAGATGGTAAACCCTCAATCACCTGTCGAGGCTTCACGCGGCACGCGACACGCCGGTGTGTTGGGGAGACGTTATGAATCGTCGGCTCACGCAGCGGCGCGGCGAGCCTCCCACGCCGTGCGCACCATCTCGGCGAGCGTGTGGCGCATCCTCCAGTCGAGGTCGCGGGCGGCGAGCTCGCCCGAGGCGACGATGCGGGCCGGGTCGCCGGCGCGGCGCGGCGCGATCTCGGGCGCGAACTCGATGCCGGTCACGTCGGCGACGGTGCGCATGATCTCCCCGACCGAGACGCCGTCGCCCGAGCCCAGGTTGTAGACCGGCTCGATCGACTCGCCGGCGTCGAGCCGCTGTGCGGCCGCGACGTGCGCCTCGGCGAGGTCGGCGACGTGGATGTAGTCGCGCACGCATGTTCCGTCGGGCGTCGGGTAGTCGTCGCCGTTGATGCGGGGCGTACGACCGTCGAGCAGCGCGTCGAACACCAGCGGGAAGAGGTTGTGCGGGCTCGGGTCGAAGATCTCGGGGGTGCCCGAGCCGACGACGTTGAAGTAGCGCAGGCTCGTGTGCGCGAGCCCCGCCGCGCGGCCCTGGTCGGCGAGGAGCCACTCGCCGATGAGCTTGGACTCGCCATAGGGCGATTCGGGATGCTTCGGGGTCGACTCCGTGACGAGGTCGACGTCGGGCGTGCCGTAGACGGCCGCGCTCGACGAGAACACGATCCGCGAGACGTCCTTCGACTCCATTGCCGCCAGCAGGGTGGACGTGCCCGTGACGTTCTGCTGGTACGTGTGAAGGGGGCGCTGCACCGAGACGCCGGCGTACTTGAAGCCGGCGAGGTGCACGACGCCGCGCACGTCGTAGCGCTCGAGGGTGGACTCGAGGAGGCGTCCGTCGAGGATCGAGCCCTGCACGAAGGGCGTGCCGTCGGCGACGAAGCCGCGCCGGCCCGACGACAGGTCGTCGACGACCACCGTGTCGATGCCCTTCGCCGCGAACGCCCGCACGACGTGCGCACCGATGTAGCCTGCTCCCCCGGTGACCAGCCAGCTCATGTTCCGCCTCTCCGGCGGCGGTGTCTCCGGCGCCCACACGATCCTAACGGGGGCGTCGAGCGGGCCGAGGAGCGAGCGCGGCGAGCGCCTCGAGACCCCGGCAGGCCAGGGCCGAGGGGTGGCGGCTGGACGGCTCGAGGCCCCGGGTCATCCGAGCCGCTCGACGTGCCGTACCCGGTCCCGGATCTCGGGCCTGCCGTAGCCGTCGCGGCCGAGCCCCGCGACGGTGGCGACGACACCCCACACGGCGAGCGCGACGAGGACGGCGATGAGGAGGATCATGATGATGGACATGGCAGTTAATGTATGGATTGCAAGATCCTGCCGACAGTGGCAGAGTTGACACAGATCATCCCATTCCTGCCATCGGCTCGCCGACAACCGGAGGTCAGCATGCTCCGCTCCATCGCCTGTCTCGCCGTTCCCCAGATGGCGCCGTTCGAGTTCGGCGTGATCTGCGAGGTGTTCGGCATCGACCGATCCGAGCACGGCGGACCGGTCTTCGACTTCCACGTCGTCGCCGCCGACCCCGGCACGGTGTCGACGAAGCTCGGCTTCGACCTCGTGGTGCACGAGGGCCTCGACTTCGCTCGCACCGCCGACCTCGTCGCGGTGCCGGCCGCGCTCATCGACCAGCCGGTCGACGAGCGCATCGCCGAGGTGCTCCGCGACGCCGTCGCCCGCGGCGCCTGGGTGCTGAGCGTCTGCTCGGGCGCCTTCATGCTCGGCAAGGCGGGCGTGCTCGCCGGCCGCCGCGCCACGACCCACTGGATGTACTCCGACCGCCTCGCCGCCGACTTCCCCGACACCGAGGTCGACCCCGACGTGCTCTTCGTGCAAGACGGCAAGGTCGTCACCGGCGCTGGAACGGCCGCCGGCATCGATGCCGCGCTGCACGTCGTGCGCACCGAGCTCGGGGCGAGCGCCGCGAACATCATCGCCCGCCGCATGGTGGTGCCACCGCAGCGCGACGGCGGCCAGTCGCAGTTCATCCAGACGCCGGTGGTCGAGTGCCGCAGCGACTCGTTCGCCACGATCACCGCGTGGATGCTCGAGCACCTCGATGAGGACCTCACCGTCGACCTGCTCGCGCGCAGGGCGCTGATGTCGCCCCGCACGTTCGCCCGCCGATTCCGGGCCGAGACCGGCACGACGCCGAACGCATGGCTCAACCGTCAGCGACTGCTGCGGGCGCAGCAGTTGCTCGAAGAGAGCGATCTCAACCTCGAGGAGATCGCCCGCGAGACCGGCTTCGGCACCGCTGCCGTCATGCGACACCATTTCGTCAAGGTGCTGCAGACCACCCCGACGGCCTACCGACGCCTGTTCGGCATGCGCGTCGCGAGCTGAGTCCGAGGGGTCGCCGCGGGGTCCTGCGGCTCGCGTCACGGCGTTCGGCCCTCGCCGAGGTACTCGCGCAACGCCTTTCTCGCATCACGCACGCGGAACCCCGTCGCCTCGATCTTCGCGA
The DNA here is from genome assembly GCF_029167465.1 of Agromyces chromiiresistens. Classification (NCBI taxonomy): domain Bacteria; kingdom Bacillati; phylum Actinomycetota; class Actinomycetes; order Micrococcales; family Microbacteriaceae; genus Agromyces; species Agromyces chromiiresistens. The sequence continues at coordinate 1,389,854 of NZ_JARFNL010000004.1, read as the reverse complement.
GGTCGAGCGTGCTGTGCCGGGGGCGGGGTGCTGCGGCGAGTCCGCGCCCGTACTCTTCGCCCGAGACGGGCCGCACGCGGTCCGGGTCGTGGCCGAGCATCTCGAACACCGCGCGCGCGATCTCGAACCAGCTCTGCGGCGCGCCCCCGTTGCTCAGCTGGTAGGTGCCGTACGGCGCCCGCGTCTGGAGCAGGTGCCGGATGCCGCCGGCGAGGTCCCCCGCGAACGTGAGCCGTCCGAACTGGTCGTCGACGACCGAGGGATCGACGCCCCGTTCCGCGAGCGACGCCATCGTGCGCACGAAGTTCGCCCCCTCGCCGACGACCCAGCTCGTCCGCACGATGTAGTGACGTGCGCAGCGGCGGGCGGCGAACTCGCCGGCCGCCTTCGTCTGCCCGTACACACCGAGCGGAGCCACGCCCTCATCGACGTCGTGCCGTGTCCGCACTCCATCGAAGACGTAGTCGCTCGAGACAGTGACCAGCGGCACTCGCAGCCGTTCGGCGACGTCGGCGGCCTCCGCAACGGCCTCGGCGTTGATCCGCCAGGCGGCGCGCCGCCCATCCGGCGTCTCCGCCTCGTCGACGGCCGTGTACGCCGCGGCGACGACGATGGCCGCAGCATCCGACCAGTCGTGGGCCTCGATCGCACCGGGCACCCCGAGGTCGAGTTCGCGCCGCGTGACGAAGCGCGCCCCGGGCAGCTCGATCCGCAGCGCACGTCCGAGTTGCCCGTCGCCGCCGATCACGACGACGCGGCGCGCCGGCAGCGGATCGACGTCTCGGAGGGCGGGGTGACCGCGATCGGCGGGTGAGAGCTCGACCTCGTCGAGCGGGAAGGGCCAGTCGATCGCAAGCGACTCGTCGGCGAGGTTCACGAAGGTGTACGCGGCGTCGGGGCGCCAGTGCTCGTTGACGAGGTAGCTGTACGCGGTATCGGGCACGAGCGTCTGGTAGGAGTTGCCGACGCCTCGCGGCACGAACACCGCACGCTCGGGTCCGAGCTCGAGTGCGACCCTACGCCCGAAGGTCGGACCCTCGCGCAGGTCGACCCAGACGCAGTACGCCCGGCCCGAGGCGATCGAGACGAGCTTGTCCCACGGTTCGGCATGGATGCCGCGGGTGGTGCCCGCCGCGACGTTGTACGACACGTTCTGCTGCACCGGTCGGAAGTCTGGCAGCCCGAGGGCGAGCATCTTCTCGCGCTGCCAGTTCTCCTTGAACCAGCCTCTGGCGTCGGCGTGCACGGGCAGGTCGAGCACGAGCAGCCCGGGGATCTCGGTCTCCGCGACGCGGAGCGCGTCGCCGCTCAACGGCCGACTTTCGCGTACGCGGCCTCGGTGCGCTCCTTCTGGGGGCCCCACCACGTCTCGTGCGCCCGATACCATTCGACGGTCGCGTGCAGCCCCTTCTCGAAGTCGACCCGCGCGGGCCGCCAGTCGAGCTCCTCGCGCAGCTTGGTCGAGTCGATCGCGTAGCGGAGGTCGTGCCCGGGCCGCTCACCGACGAAGTCGAACTCGTCGGGCCGGCGCCCGAACGCCGTCAGCAGCAACTCGACGACCTCGCGGTTCGAACGCTCGCCGTCGGCACCGATGAGGTAGGTCTCGCCGATCGCCCCGCGCTCGAGGATCGCGAGCACCGCTGACGAATGGTCGTCGGTGTGGATCCAGTCGCGCACGTTCTCACCCGAGCCGTAGACCTTCGGCCGATCGCCGCGCAGCAGGTTGGTGATCTGGCGCGGGATGAACTTCTCGACGTGCTGGTAGGGCCCGTAGTTGTTCGAGCAGTTGCTGATCGTGGCCCGGAGCCCGAAACTGCGCACCCACGCGCGCACGAGCAGGTCGGAGGCGGCCTTCGTCGATGAGTAGGGACTCGAGGGGTTGTACGGCGTCGCCTCGGTGAAGCGGCCCGGTGCGTCGAGCTCGAGGTCGCCGTAGACCTCGTCGGTGCTCACGTGATGGAACCGGAGTCCGCGGCGACGGGCCGCCTCGATCAGCGTGTAGGTGCCGACGACGTTCGTCTCGAGGAAGGGTGCCGGGTCGGCCAGCGAGTTGTCGTTGTGCGACTCCGCGGCGAAATGCACGATGGCGTCATCGGCGCCGAGCCGATCGGCCAGTCCGTCGACGAGTGCCGCATCGGCGATATCGCCCCGCACGAACTCGTACCGGTCGGACGGCAGGCCGTCGAGCGCGCCGAGATCGCCCGCGTAGGTGAGCTTGTCGAGCACGATCACCGATCGGTCGGTGCTCTCGAGCACGTGGCGCACGAAGTTCGATCCGATGAAGCCGGCGCCGCCGGTCACGAGGAGGATCGACATCTCAGCGCCCCCGTTCGAGCACGTCGAGCAAGTAGGCGCCGTACCCCGACTTCACGAGTGGCTCGGCGCGCTCGCGCAGCCCATCGTCCGAGAGGAATCCGCGCCGCCAGGCGACCTCCTCGGGCACGCCCACCTTCAGCCCCTGCCGCCGTTCGATCGTGCGCACGAAGTCGCTCGCGTCGTTCAGCGAGTCGGGCGTGCCGGTGTCGAGCCAGGCCGTGCCGCGCGGCAGCACCTCGACGGCGAGGCGCCCCTGGCGAAGATAATGCGCGTTGACGTCGGTGATCTCGAGCTCCCCCCTGGCCGAGGGCACGAGCCCCGCGGCGACCTCGACGACCGAGCTGTCGAAGAAGTAGAGACCCGGAACCGCGTAGTTGCTCTTGGGCACCACAGGCTTCTCCTCGAGCGAGATGGCGCGACCGTCGGCGTCGAACTCGACGACGCCGTACGCCGTGGGGTCGGCAACCCAGTAGGCGAAGACCGCGCCGCCGTCGAGGCCGGCGAACCGTGCGAGCTGCGAGCCCAGGCCGGGGCCGTAGAAGATATTGTCGCCGAGTACGAGGGCGACGTCGTCGTCGCCGATGAAGTCGGCCCCGATCGTGAACGCCTGCGCGAGGCCTCGCGGTTCGTCCTGCACGGCATACTCGATCGAGATGCCGAACTGCGACCCGTCGGCCAGCAGGCGGTGGAACTGGGCGGCATCGTGCGGCGTGGTGATGACCAGCACCTCGCGGATGCCCGCGAGGATCAGGGTCGACAGTGGGTAGTACACCATCGGCTTGTCGTAGACCGGCACGAGCTGTTTCGAGACGCCGAGCGTGATCGGGTGAAGACGACTGCCCGATCCTCCGGCGAGGATGATTCCCTTCACCCGTCCATGATGGCCCATCGCTGCCCGCCATCGTCGACGTGGTTCGCGGGGTCAGGCGTCCGACGGCGCGGATCGCCCGACTGTGGCGACCCAGGCAACCCCGGCACCCGAGATGCGCAGCGCGACCTCGTCGGGGGTTGCGTAGAGAGCCCGACCGCGCTCGAGCGGCGTCCGGCTCCGCGCTCCCGCGAGGTCGAGCGCCCCTGCCTCCGCGAGCACGATGGCAGGGCCGTGCAGCTCGATCGTCGATGCGCCCGCGCCCGGCTCCGCGCGGTACAGCTCGAAATCGGCAACGCCGGGGCGGTACGCGCTCACGCCGGCCGAGACGTCGACGGCGGCGAGCCGGGGCGGCGCCATCGGCGTGAAGTCGAGCACGTCGACGAGCTCGGCGACGTCGATGTGCTTGGGCGTGAGCCCACCGCGCAGCACGTTGTCGCTCGCGGCCATGAGCTCGATGCCGAGGCCGTCGAGGTAGGCATGGATGTTGCCGGCGGCGAGGTACAGCGACTCTCCGGCCCGCAACCGCACGCGGTTGAGCAACAGCGAGATGACGATGCCGGGGTCGCCCGGGTAAGCTTCGGCGAGCACGCCGACCGTCTCGAAGGACCGGGCATACGGTGACGCCGCCGCCTCGGTCGATGCGGCGAGCGCGACGACGCGCTCGATCACCCAGCTCGCCTCGCCCGAGTCGCCGCCGCGGCCGTCGCGAAGCAGCCATTCGACGGTCGCCCGCAGCGGCTCGGGTTCGGCGAGGTGCGCTGCGAGCAGGTCGAGCGCGCCCGGCTGCGGGTCGGCCGATGCGGCGTCGGCGGCACGCAGCACCGCGAGCACGCCCTGCACCTCTTCGAGCGGACGGAAGCCCGAGAGGGCGTCGAACGTCTCGCTCACCGCGACGATGAGCTCGGGCTTGTGGAACCCGTCCTTGTAGTTGCGGTCGTAGGCGTCGATCGCGACGCCCTCGGCCTCCTCCCGCGCGAAGCCGGCACGCGCCTGCGCAGGCGTCGGGTGCGCCTGCAGCGACAGCGGTGCACCCGCGGCAAGCACCTTGAGCAGGAACGGCAGTCTCGCACCCTGAGCGGCGAGCTCGGGCCCCAGCGCGGTCACCGGGTCGGCGGCGATCCAGTCGGCGAGGTCGGCGTGGCCGACGGATGCCGCATCGACGATCTTCGACGGCGAGCCGGCGTGCGCACCGAGCCAGAGCTCGGCCTCGGGGTCACCCGACGCAGCGCGCCCGCGGTATTCGGCGATCGCGGTGCGCGAGCCCCAGGCGTAGTCGCGCGGGGTGTTGTCGATCGTCACGAACATCCGTGCGTGGTCCTCTCGTCGGCGTGGTCCCACACTATCGAGGGGTCGGCCGGTCGGTGGGCCGCCTCGGCCCGCGGTGTCGGTTCCTCCCGCTGGTCGAGCGCACTCCGATCAGCTCTTAGACTCGATTGCCCCCGATTCCAAGACCGAGGATCACACGACCCAGATGTCCAACACCGCCCATCGCCGCATCGACGAAATCGAAGGCATCCGCGGCCTCGCCCTCATCCTCGTCGTGCTCTTCCATCTCTTTGGTCGGGGACGCGTGTCGGGCGGCGTCGATGTCTTCCTCTTCGTCTCGGGGTTCCTCCTGACGCTCGCGATGCTGAGGAGTCATGTCTCCGGGCGTCCTCAGAACCTCCGGCGCCGATACGAGCGAATGGTCATGCGGTTGACTCCGCCGGCTCTGCTGGTGCTCACCGCGACGGTCGTGATGACCCTCGCCGTCCTCCCCGCATCGACTTGGACGCAGACGGGACACGAGATCGTGGCCTCGGCCCTGTACTACGAGAACTGGGAACTGATCTCCTCGCAGCTCGCCTACGGGGCGGCCGGGCCGTCGACGAGTCCCGTCCAGCACTTCTGGTCGCTGTCGGTGCAGGGTCAGTTCTTCCTCGTCTGGCCACTGCTCCTCGCTCTCGTTCTCCGTGTCGGCGGCCGGCGGTCGTGGACGACGCATCTCGTCGCGGGGATCGTGTTGCTGATGACGGTCGCCTCCTTCATTTACGCGTGGTCCCTCAACGCGTCGGAACCCGCTGTCGCCTATTTCGACTCATTCACGAGGTTCTGGGAACTCGGTGCTGGCGCGTTGCTCGCGATCGCCTTCAGCCACGTGAACCGGTTCTCGACCGCTTGGCGGGTCGCACTCGGTTGGACCGGGGCCGCTCTGATCATCGCTTCGGGCTTCGTGCTGGACGGTGCGCAGCAATTCCCGGGCCCGGCCGCACTCATCCCGGTCGCCGGAGCCGCACTCATCATCGTCTGCTCGGGCAGCCCGACGCGCCTTGGCGTCGATCGCGCGCTCGCCACTCCGCCGGTCCGCTGGCTCGCGCGGATCTCGTACCCGCTCTATCTCTGGCACTGGCCGATCCTCATCGCGTACCTCGCGGTCCGTGGCTACGACGGCGTCGGCATCCTCGGGGGCGCGTTCGTGCTCGCTGCCGCGATCCTGCTCGCCTGGCTGACCCAGCGATTCGTCTCCGAACCGGTGCTCGAGGTCGCGAACCGGCGGCCTCGGAAGCGTTATCCGATTCTCGCGCTCGGGGCCGCAGCGACCCTCACGCTCATCGTCACGACCGGTGCCGCCGCTGTTCAGCAGTCGCAGAGCGAGACCCTCACCGCCGTCTCCGAAACCGGCTCGGACTATCCCGGAGCGCTCGTACTCACGGACGGCGCCTCGACCCCCGAGAAGGTCGACCCCGCGCCCGATGCGTCGATCGCCTTCGACGATCTCCCCGAGGTGTACCAGGAGAAGTGCATCCAGAACTACCGCGACACGGCCGAATTCGCCATCGTGAAGACGTGCGCACCACGAGGTGACGCCGACTCACCGCTCGAGATCGTCATGGCAGGCGGATCCCACACGCAGCAATGGGCGGACGCGATGACCACGCTCGCGGAGCGCCACCACTGGCGGTTGACGATCATTGACAAGGACGGATGCCGTCTCAGTCTCGATGAGAAGAATCCGAACGCGAGCTGCGTGGCATGGAACAAGGCGGCGATCGACGAGATCATCCGGCTGCAGCCCGACGCCGTGTTCACCGTCTCCACGAAGACGTACCTCGATCAGGCCGAACTTGTCATCGCGGGGCAGGTCGAGGCGTGGAAGGCGCTCGATCACGCCGGGATCCGCGTCGTGGGTGTGCGCGACACGCCACGGTTCCCATGGCGTATTCCCGAGTGCCTCGAGCAGCACGCAGCAGCGCCTGCGGAGTGTGGACTCGAGCGGAGCAGGGTGTATGCGGCCGAATCTCCGTCACGTTCGATGCCGGATCTGCCGGAATCGTTCGTCGAGGTCGACGTCGCGGACGGCTTCTGCTCGTCCCGCTGCGAACCGATCGTCGGAAACGTCACGGCGTATCGCGACGACGACCACATGACCGCCTCGTACTCGACTACGCTCGTACCGCTGTTGGAACGCGAGTTGGAGAAGTCGGCAGACTTCCTCTTCGGCTGAACTTCTGCGCCCGATCGCGGATGCTTGGGGTTCGAGTCAACTGGCCGGCGTCCCACGCCATCCGGCGTCAGCGTATTCGAACTGGAGCCTCGAGCGACGACATGACAGATTCCGTTCGGCGGAGCCGAGGTGGCTACGTCATCCGCCTCCCGGAGCGCCTGAAGCGTGCGTCGCGTCTGCGAACGTTGCGGGTCGCCGCCACACTGCTCGCCGGCGTCTCCGCCGTCGCCGCGCTGAGTTCCTCCCGGCTCCATCCTTCGGTCACCGGGGCCGCGCTGGTCGGGCTGGTCACCTGCAGCACGATCCTGGCGATCGGCGGCTTCCTCTCGGAGCTGGAGCTCCGCAGCATGACGGTCCCGCGCATCGTCGTCCTCGCTGGCGTGCTCGGCGTGGCATCGACGCGACCGGAGCTCACCTCGATCGCGGTAGCCGTCCTCGCGCTGGCGCTCGAAACGGCCGCGTTCCGGAGCGCCGCGAGCCTGCGCCCGTTCGCGGCCGGACTCGATGGCTGCAGCACACCCCGCCCCCGGACGTGGCCCGTCATCGCCTCGGCTCGAGTCGGACTGCTGTGCGCCCTCGCGACCATCCTCGGGGTGAGCTGGCCGATGGTCGCGGTGCTCGCGCTGGTGCTCGGCGGTGCGAGCCTGCTGCTGTCCGCCGGCCAACTGGGCGCCGCATTCCTCGCCCGTCGACGCCAGGCCGAGGCTCGCGAGCGCTTCCGCCCCGAGCTGCAACGGCTCGCCCCGAAGTTCGCGGTGCACTGGGACGCGCCGACGGGTACCGCCTACCAGCTGACGATGTGGATGGATGAACTGGTGGGCATCGGCGAACCGTTCGTCATCGTCGTTCGCAATCAGGAGGGATTCGACGATGCGGCGACCGCCGCCGGCCCCGGCGGTCCACCGGTCGTCCTGCTGGAGCGACATGATGAATTGGACGATCTCATCGTGCCGTCACTGATCGCGATCTTCTATGTGAACAATGCTCCGAGCAACACCAATTGCACTCGATTCTCGAATCTGTGGCACGTCCAGCTCAACCACGGCGACAGTGACAAGGCCCCCAGTTACGCCCCATCCCTACGTCAGTACGATCGCAACTTCGTCGCCGGACCAGCTGCTGCTCGCCGATTCGCCGATCACGCCGTGGAGACGACGACGGACTACTTCCGGATCGTCGGGCGTCCGCAGCTCGCCGACGTCGTGCGCGTCGAGGAGGCGCGCGATCATCCGACGGTCGTGCTGTACGCGCCGACGTGGGCCGGATTCAACGCCGACACGGCCGTTTCGTCGTTGGGGTATGGGCGGGCGATCGTGGAGGAACTGCTTGCTGCCGGCGTGACGGTGCATTTCCGCCCTCACCCGCACGCGCTTCGCGTGGCGAAGACGGCGGAGGACGTCCGCACCATCGACGGACTCCTCCGGAACCATCGGGACCGCACCGGCACGGGTCACCGCCTCTCGGTGGAGTCCGCACGACTTGACCTCGTGGAGTGCTTCAACGACGCCGATGCGCTGATCACCGACGTATCGAGTGTGCTCACCGACTTCCTCGCGTCCGCGAAGCCGTACGCCATCGCGATGTCAGCATCGGACAGTGACGCGCAGACACTTCCGCTCGCTACCGGAGGCGTCGTCCTGAGCTCCGGCCACCCTGGCCTTCATGCCGGAATCGAAGCACTCCTCGGGCCGGACCGCCATTTCGCCGCACGCGAGCGCCTCTGTCGCGACTATCTGGGGCCCGACCCCGGGTCCGCCGCGTCGATCCTCCGAGATGAGGTTCGCACACTGCTCGCAGGTCCGAAGCGACCGGCGAACATGCGTTAGCATCACTGCGGCCCCGATGATTCGGTGTCGACAGCTTAGGAGCCGAATGTCCCCGAAATTCTCACTGGTCAGCGCCGTGTACAACGTCGAACCCTATCTGCAGGAGTTCTTCGAATCGCTCGTTGACCAGTCGATCGGGTTCAGCGGCATCGACGTCGTCCTCGTCGACGACGGATCCACCGATGGGTCTCTCGCGGCCTGTCGCCGCTTCGCGCAGCTCCATTCGAATGTCACCGTCCTGACGCAGCCCAATCAAGGTCAGGGGGCGGCCCGCAATGCCGGCATTGAGATCGCCTCGGGCGAATGGGTGACATTCGTCGACCCCGATGACGTGCTGGATCAGGCATACTTCGAGCAGATCGCCGCAGTCATAGCCCGAGAAGACGCCCATGACTGCGAATTCTTCGCCGGCCACACCATCATGTGGCACGAGGCCGCCGGAACGCGCGTGGACAACCACCCCAATGCGTTCCGATTCATGATCGGCGACTCGATCACCGATCTCGAGACGCAGCCGAACTTCATCCACGGACAGGCGCCGCTCAGCTTCTTCCGGTTGGAACGGATTCGGCGACACGAGTTGTCATTCGACGACCGGCTGCGCACCCGATTCGAGGACGGGAAGTTCGTCGCGGAGTACCTCCTCACACTCGACAGACCACTGGTCGGACTCGCTGCAGGCGCGCACTACCACTATCGCCGACGGGCGGACGGCAGCTCGAGCGTCCAGGGGGCGAGCAGCGACGAGCGGACATACGCGACGGTAGCGCGGTTCGGCTATCTGCCCCTCGTGCGCGAGGCCGTTCGCACGAATGGACGAGTGCCGAGGTGGCTCCAGACGCTCATCGTCTACGATCTGCTCTGGCTCACGAAGGTGGAAGCCGCCGAGCATGCCGCGTCGCGTGCAACATCGACGGCCGTGCTCGAGCAGTTCCTCCTCGATGTTGCCGAGACGATGGCGAACGTCGAGCAGGAGACCGTGCTCGGCTTCGATCTGATGCACTTCGATCCCGAAATCAAGTGGGCGCTGGCGCACGGATTCGACGCGGCTGCCGTCTCACCCATCTACGCGGACGCGGCGGATGACGCTCGCGGGCTCGTCCGCCTGCGCTACCGCTACCGCGGTGACCGACCCTCGGAGCTCGTCCGGATCCAGCGAACGATCGTTCACCCGCGGCACGCGACTGAGCGTCGCGTCGTCCTCTTCGGCCGCGAGTTCTTCACTGAGCGGGTCCTCTGGGTCAGTGCGCACGACGTCATCCGGATCGACCTGGACGGTCGAACCCGGCCCATCTTCTCGTTCGAATCCCCGGGATCGCTCTTCAAGCTTCGCAACGACGCGATCATCGCGTTGCGGCGCCGGCGTATCAACCGTACGCCGAAGAAGTTCCGCGTCGAATCATCGGCGAGCCGACTCGTCGCCCGCTCCATCCGTGACGGACTCCGGCGCATACGTCACGCGCTCCGGAAGCGCTCACTCAGCGACACGCTGGTATCGCTCGAACTCCGCGCGCCGTGGAACAGACGCAGGTTCTACGATGCGTGGGCACTCATGGATCGCGAGTGGGATGCCAATGACAGCGCCGAGGAGTTCTACCGATGGCTGCGCGTCGAACACCCTGAGATCAACGCCTGGTTCGTCGTGAGCCGAGACACGACGACGTGGTCCCGCCTGAAGGACGACGGCTTCCGGCTCGTCCCGTACGGGAGCCGACGATATCGGATACTCATGCTCATGGCCTCGGAGCTCATATCGAGTCATGCCGATGCGCCGATCGTCAGTCCGTTCGGAACCCGATACGGACCGCCACGGTGGCGATTCACCTTCCTTCAGCACGGCGTCATCAAGGGAGACCTCTCGAACTGGTTGAACCCGAAGCCGATCGATACGTTCGTCGCCTCGACTCCGGACGAGTACGGCGCCTTGACCGGGGTGGGGCCATACCGCTATTCGACCCGTGAGGTACGCCTCACGGGGCTGCCGCGATTCGATGCGCTGAAGCGGCGGAGCGAGGCTCTGCTCGAGTCGGAGATTCGCAACCTGCTCATCGCGCCGACCTGGCGGAAGTACCTCTCCCGCCCGCTCGACGTCCGGTCGCAACGCCACCAGCGCGTAGACGGATTCATGCAAAGCGAGTTCGCACGAGCCTGGACGGCTCTCCTGCATGATCCTGCGCTCCACGAGTTCGCTGAGTCCAGGAAGCTGGGCATCGTCTTCCTTCCGCATCCCAACCTCTCGGAGTACATCTCGGAATTCGACCTTCCGGAGGTCATCAGCACCAAGAGCTATGAGGCGGACGATGTCCAGGATCTCGTCACGCGGTCGGCGGCGCTCATCACCGATTACTCGTCGATCGCCTTCAACTTCGCCTTCCTCGGCCGGCCCACGCTCTACTTCCAGTTCGATGAGGCGCGCTATTGGAACGAGCACACCGAGCGCCGTGGATACTTCGATTATCGTGAGCACGGCTTCGGCCCGGTCATCGCCAGTCCGACAGAGGCCGCAGGTGGGCTGGCCTCCATGTTCGAAGGCCCGCTGGCGCACCGTTTCGCCGACCGAATCGAGCGTGCGTTCCCATTCCGAGACGGCCGGAACAGCGAGCGAGTCTACGATGCCGTCATCGACGCCGGTCGACCGCTCACCTTCACGCAGTCGACGCAGCCGTTCCGGCCGGATACATCGGGGTGATATCGAATCGAACGGGGACGAACCGGTTCGGATGACGTCGTACCGTGACACGGTGGTCTCCGGCGGTCAACTCCATGCTCGTCGGCTCGACCCAACTCGGCTCAGCCAGTTCGATGGCGTAATCGATCGGCCCGACGCTGCCGCGTGCAGCGAGGATGAACGTGCCGATCTCGAGGTCGTCGATCGGGAGTCGAGCCCTGAACCCGCCATCCGGGGTCCGAATCAGCGCCACCGGTGTTGATCGAGGCTCAACGGCTTCGTCGACGTCCTCGCGCATCAGAATCTCGAGGTTCATCGGCGTGTCCGCAGGGGTGTCGTGCAACCAGATCCGTCCGGAGACGATGATCGCGCCATCCGCGGCGTGGATCGTGTCGAGGACGTGGTCCACCCTGACGCCTGCAGGCTCAGTCGTCCGCGATCGCTCGGGGAGGTCGATCGGAAAGTCGTAGACCAGGCCGGCTGTCGTGGGGCCACTGAAATAGCGGGCTGGCTCGTATCCGCCGGCATCGCGGAACGCAAGAAGGTCGGCATGACGGTCCTCCGCGAGCAGGGCCAGTGCGGCGCGTCGTGAGGCCGTCACCTCGGTCCACACGCCCGTCGGTTCTCGGTCGCGAAGGTGGAGGAGCGCGCCCCGCAACAATCGCCAGTACTCGGCATCGGCGATCGCGTCATTGTCGAGGTACCAGTGCATGTGCGTCTGGTAGACGGTCCAGTACCACCCGCGAATGACGGCTTCGGAAGTCCGTCCGGCTTCGAACGCAGCGAGCGTCCGCATCCACGCGGCGACCCGCTGGCGGAGATCGACGAGCTCTTCGGGACGCTGGCTGATCGACGATCGATCGCTTCTCCGACGGTAGTCGTACGTCACCGTGTCCAGCACGTCGATCGACGTCGCGGCCAGCATCAACTGGGCGATGAGGGGCTGATCCTCGTAGATCGCGTCGCTTCGGAACCCGAGTCCCGACTCGTCCCAGAAATCGCGACGGAACACCTTTCCGCAAGGGTAGTTGTTTCGGAGGAGCTTCGGCACCGACTCCAGCGTCGTTCCGCTGAGGGGCCGGGCGTTCACCTCGCCCACCCATTCCGGCACCCATGCATCGTTCTCGTCGAACCGTCGGAATGCCCCGACGGCCACCTGCGATCCAGTCCGCTCGGCGGACTCGATCAGACTCGACAAGGAATCCGCGGGCAGCACGTCGTCCGAGTCGAGGAAGGCGAGATACCGCCCTCTCGCCCGACCGATCCCACGGTTCCGTGCCGGTCCCGCACCGGCCGCTCGCTGGCGGAGGACGCGGATCCTCGGGTCGCCGACCGCTTTGCGGAGCGCTCGCCAGTACGTGCGATCCGTGGACCCGTCGTCCACGACAATCACCTCGAGATCGCGGAACTCTTGCGCGAGCACCGAATCGAGGGCATCGTCGATGTACTCGGCGGTGTTGTGCGCAGGAACGACAACGCTCACGATCGGGTGCGTCGGCCGGAACACCGCAGCGCACCGTACGACGATCGAGGAGGCGGCCCGCCCCACACGGGATACCGTCGCGCGCCCCGTCACCGCGACGGCCATTGCTTCGAACGCATCCCCCAAGGCTACCGGCCCGTCAGAACCCGTCGCCGCCTCGGCTGCGACGGAACCGCCGCCTAACCGGGTGCCCGATCACTCACGCCTGCCGACGATCCGGATCGCACCACGGCACGAAGCGCCGCTGCAATTCGGCGGACGCCGCCCCTTCGACGCGACGTCTGCGGCAGGTCGACGGTCGGCGCCCAGTAGTCCGATCGTTTGACCGTCGACGCATCCAACTTGTAGTACGGCTTCACCAGCGAGAGGTGGGGGCGTTCCCATGCCGTGTTCCGCTTCACGACGCGAGCGGGGTTTCCAGCCGCGACGCAATTGTTCGGGAGGGACTTCGTGACGATGCTCCCGAACCCCACCACCGTCCCGGAACCGACCTGCGCACCGCCGAGCACCGTCGAGTTCACGGCGAGCCAGACGTGGTCGCCGATCGTGATGTCCTTCGAGCGATTCACCCGCCTACCACTGGCGACATCGAAGATCGGGTGTCCGTCATCGGCCCGCAGCTGCACCCCGCTCGCGATCATGGTGTCCGCGCCGATCGAGACCGTCGTGCCTTCGGTCGCGGAGATACCGCACGTCGCCGTCGTCGACACGTTGTCGCCGATCAGGACGCGCGAGTCCTCGCCGACGCGAACGGTCGCACTGAACGCGGGAACCCCGCGGCTCGATCCGACCTCCACGATGCCGTTACTGCAATTGAACTCGACAACGAATCTTCCGAGGCTCGCCGTCCGTGCGACCGTGAGGATGTTGTTCGAACCGGAGAACACGATCTTCACGTTCTCGAGCGAGGGACCGGCGTAGTCGATCCGGTTCCCGTCGGAGTCGCTATAGGGCTCAAGCTTCGTAAGTACGACCATGTAGCCAGATTAGGCGGTCGAACGATGCCACCCGCTCGCTCCCGGCAAGAGGCGCCGGCGGAACTTGTACGCTGTCCCCATGACTCACGCACGCCGCAACGCGCTTACGAGCGCATACGCGACGTTCGCGATCTTCACCCTGCTCGCCGGGCAATTCTGGCGCAACCTGCTGGGCTGGTGGGGCTTCGGCATCGTCGCCGCGCTCGTCATCATCGGCGCGGTCTGGCTCATCATCGCCGTGAAGCCCGATTGGACCTGGCGACGGGTGCCCAAGTCGACCCTCGTCTTCCTCGTCATCGCGACACTCTCGATCGCGTGGTCGTACTACCCCGGCGCATCCGCGCTGGGCGTTGCGCTCACCCTCGCGACGACCTTCGTCGGCGTCGCGCTCGCGCTCTGCCTCCCGTGGCCACGACTCATGCGCTCGTTGGGCTCGGCGCTGAAATGGCTGCTCGCTCTTTCGCTGCTCTTCGAGTTCTGGGTCGCGGCGTTCGTACGCCAGCCGCTGCTGCCGAACTTCCCCGACTTCGATGCGAGCACCGAGAAGCTGCCGATGGCGTTCTACTGGTCGCGCGCGCTGCTGTTCCACGGCGGCCCCGTCGAGGGCATCGTCGCGAGCCGCAACCTGCTGGCGATGGCGTCCCTGCTGGCCATCATCGCGTTCGGGACGATGCTCGCCTCCGGCGCCATGCGGCGCGGGAGCGGCATCTTCTGGCTCATCGTGGCGGGCGCGACCTTCGCCCTCACCCGGTCGGCCACCGTCATCCTCGTCGCCGTCGTCGTGGCCGTCGCGCTCGGGTTCGCGCTGTGGGCGCGGCGCGCCGGACCCGACCGTCGGCGCGGCGTCTACTGGGCGGCCGGCGGCGCGCTGGTGGCATCCGTCACGGTGCTCGTGGTGTTCTGGAGCCGGTTGCTCGAACTGTTCGGCAAGGGAGAAGACCTCACCGGCCGACTCGACATCTGGAACTCGGTGATCGGCATGATCACCGAACGGCCGTGGTTCGGGTGGGGCTGGGTCGGCTACTGGAACCCGTTCGTCGAGCCGTTCACGGACCTCGCGGTACGTAAGGGCGTGACGTACCTGCAGGCGCACAACGCGTGGCTCGACGTGTGGATGCAGATCGGCATCGTCGGGCTGCTGGCGTTCGCCGCCATCGTGATCGGCGCACTCTGGCGATCGTGGTTCCTCGCGGTCGACCGGCCCATGGATGCCTCGGGGCGGGCGCGCCCCTATTCGGCTGCCGCGCTGCTGCCGGTGCTCCTGATGGTCGCGCTCCTCGGGCAGAGCCTCGCGGAGAGCCGGCTGCTCGTCGAAAGCGGATGGGCGCTGCTCATCGCGATCGCCTGGGCGACGAAGCAGCGGCAGTGGAAGCCGGAGCCGCTCGAGGCGGGGGTCGACCGACGACGCCTGCCGAGTGGGATGGGTTTCGAGACGTCGCTCCGCTCCTCCTCGACCAGCTCGTCGGAGGGCGACGCTTGAACTGGGCCGCGGTTCGCGAGTTCGTCGGATCGGCGCGGTTCGCCCAGGCGCTCGCGCTCATCGCGATCGGCCTCGCGTTCTCCACTCACGCAGTGCGCTCGCTCATCGGTTGGCCCGGCCTCCTCGCCGCGCTCGGCGGGCTGCTCATGCTGTGCGCGGCCTCGCTCGTGACTCGATGGCGGGCGATCGAGTGGTACGGCATCCTGCCGCTCACGATCCTCGTCTTCGTCGGCTGGAGCGCGGCGTCGGTGCTGTGGAGCAATGCCCCGCTCGCCTCCGGCGTACGGGTCGCCTATCTCGTCGCGTATGCGGTACTCGGTGTCTACGTCGCGCTCATGCGCGACACGATCCAGATCGTGCGTGCATTCGGCGATACGTTCCGGCTGCTGCTCGGCGCGTCGCTCGCGCTCGAGGTGTTCGCCGGCGTCCTCGTCGATCAGCCGATCCGGTTCCTCGGCGTCGAGGGGAACATCGCCGCCCTGGGACCGATCCAGGGAATCTTCGGATCGCGCAACCTGCTCGGCTTCGTCGCACTCATCGCGCTCATCACGTTCATCGTCGAGTGGCGAACGCACATCGTGTCGCGCACCCGCACGATCTTCTCGATCGTGCTCGGGGCGCTGTGCATCGTGTTCGCCGGCTCGCCGACCACGTGGATCGCGCTCGGAGCGGCACTGGTCGCCCTCGCCGCACTCTACGGTCTCCGCCGTGTGCCCGAACAGAGCCGCTGGCGATGGCAGCTCGGACTGCTCGTACTCGTCGCCGCGACACTCGTCACGGGCTGGATCCTGCGAATCCGCATCATCGAGCTGCTCGACGCGCGCGCCGAGTTCGATGTGCGGCTCGACCTCTGGCGCGAGCTCTCGCGCTACTTGAGCCTGAACCCGCTGCAGGGTTGGGGCTGGGTCGGAAAGTGGCCCGATGCCCCGCCGTACACCTGGCTCGAAGCCGGTGTCGGTCGGCCGCACGAATCGGCACTCAACGCCTACTTCGACGCGTATTTCCAAGTCGGCGTCATCGGCGCGCTCGCATTCGCCGCGCTCATCGGCGTCGCGCTCGTGCGCTCGTGGCTGCTGGCCTCGAACCGTCGCAGCGTCGTCTACCTGTGGCCGGCACTGGTCCTCGTCGCGATCGCGGTGACGAGCGCCGCGGAGAGCTTCGCGCTCTACGAGGGCGGCTGGATGCTCGTCGTGATCTGCGCGGTCAAGGCCGCCCGCGACATGAGCTGGCGCGACGCGCTCAAGCGAAGCTGAACGACCGCTGCGAGAGTTCGGCGTTCTCGCGGTCTCGAGGCGAATAGAATCGTCGAGATGTCCAAGACCGATCCCGTCGACCTCTCGGCGTTCTCCGTACCCGGGTCGGGGCGCGGCATACTCGACGTCTTCGGCTACCGCTACCTGCTCCGGCTGCTCGTACGCAAGGGAATCCTGACGCGCTACCACGGCTCGGTGCTCGGCTGGGCATGGTCGTACGTGAAGCCGACCGCTCAGTTCTTCATCTACTACATGGTGATGGGCGTCTTCCTCGGCCTGAATCGCGGCATCGAGGGCTTCCCGATCTACCTGTTCTCGGGCATCGTCGTCGTCAATCTCTTCAACGAGGCGTTCGGCAATGCGACGAAGTCGATCGTCAACAACAAGGCGCTCGTCAAGAAGATCTACCTGCCGCGCGAGCTCTTCCCGATCGCCGACGTGTTCATCGCGTTCGTGCACTTCCTGCCGCAACTGACGATCCTCGTGATGGTCTGTCTCATCGCCGGCTGGGTACCGACCGTGGTGCAGCTCGGCGGAGCAATCCTCGCGATGCTGATCGTGCTACTCATCGCCACCGGACTGGGGCTGTTCTTCGGCTCGATCAACGTGTCGTACCGCGACTCGCAGAACCTCGTCGAACTCATCCTGATGTTCGCGACGTACACGTCGCCGGTGCTCTATTCGTACGAGATGGTGGAGGCGAAGCTGCCGCCCCTGGTCTACGACATCTACATGCTGAATCCGCTCACGTCGGCGGTGGAACTCTTCCACTCGGCGTTCTGGTTCCCGACGACCTCCGAGACCGCCAATCGGCCCGAGCATCTCTGGCTGTTCGCCGGCATCTCGATCGTCGTCGCGCTCGTCATGCTGCTCGTCGGGCAGTTCGTCTTCCGCAGGCTGGAGGGTCGCTTTGCCCAAGACCTCTGAGCTCGAACCGCCGCGCATCATCGTCGAAGGCGTTCGCAAGACGTATACGCTCCGGCACACGCACTCCTTCAAGGAGACGTTCGTCGCGTGGCTCAAGCGCAAGAAGACGTCGACCTCGTTCGAGGCGCTCAACGGCATCGACTTCACGGTCGGCGAAAGCGAGGCTGTCGCCTTGATGGGCTACAACGGCTCGGGCAAGTCGACCCTGCTCAAGCTGGTCTCCGGCGTCCTGCGTCCCGATGCCGGCCGTATCCTCACCCGCGGCCGCGTCGCCGGGCTCATCGAAGTGGGCGCGGGCTTCCACCCCGATCTCTCGGGTCGCGAGAACGTCTACCTCAACGCGGCCATCCTCGGCATGTCGAAGGAGGAGATCGAGGCGCGCTTCGACCAGATCGTCGAGTTCAGCGAGATCGGCGAGTTCATCGATACGGAGGTCAAACACTATTCCTCCGGCATGTTCGTACGCCTCGCGTTCTCGGTCGCCATCCACACCGAACTCGACATCCTGCTCGTCGACGAGGTGCTCGCCGTCGGTGACGCCCCATTTCGCGAGAAGTGCAAGGCGAAGATCCGCGAACTCGTCGCGGCGGGCAAGACGCTGTTCATCGTGAGCCACGATCTCGGAATGATCGCCGACATCTGCTCGCGCGGCATCGTCATCCGTCGAGGCGAGATGATGTACGACGGCCCGGTCGCCGAAGCCATCACCACCCTCAAGGGCAGCAGCCGTTGAGGCGGGCGAAGACGCACGCGGTCGTGCTCGCCGGCGGCGTCGGCGTGCGCGTCGGGCTCGGCATGCCGAAGCAGCTCATTCGAATCGCCGGCAAGGCGATCGTCGAGCACACGCTCGAGGCGCTCGAGGCGAGCCCGCTCATCGACGAGGTGCTCGTCATGATGAACGCGGGGTCCATCCATGAGCTCGACCACCTCAAGTCCGACCCCCGGTTCACGAAGCTCACCGCGGTGCTGCCCGGCGGTGAGACGCGGAACGATACGACGAAGCTCGCCCTGGACGCCCTGCCTGCAGACGGCGACGCAAAGGTCCTGTTCCACGACGCTGTGCGCCCGTTCGTCGACGAGCGCATCATCGAGGACTGCGTCGCGGCGCTCGACGAGTACGACGCGGTCGACACCGCGATCGCCTCAGCCGATACCATCATCGAGGTCGACGAGCATTCGATCATCACGGGCATCCCGGCGCGCTCGCGCCTGCGCCGCGGGCAGACCCCGCAGGCGTTCCGACTCTCGACGATCCGTCGGGCGTACGAGCTCGCCGCGGGCGACCCCGACTTCGCCGCCACCGACGATTGCGGCGTGATCTTCAACTACCTGCCCGACGTCCCGATCAAGGTCGTCGCGGGCACTGCCGAGAACATGAAGGTCACCGAGCCGCTCGACATCCACATCGCCGACAAGATCTTCCAGCTGCAGACCACCTCATTGACCGCATACGCAGCCGATGGAGCCACATCGCTCGATCTCGCCGGGAAGGCTCTCGTCGTGTTCGGTGGCAGCTACGGCATCGGCGCGAGCATCGCCGAGCGTGCGAAGGCTGCGGGTGCCCGAGTGCATTCGTTCAGCCGGTCGGCCACCGGCACCGACGTCACCTCGCGCAAGCAGGTTCGCCGCGCGCTGAAAGCCGCGGCCGCCGAGGGGCCGATCGATTACATCGTGATCACGGCAGGGGTCCTCTCGATCGCGAACCTCACCGATACATCGAAGAAGCGGCTCCGGAACACGCTCGAGACGAACCTGCTCGCCCCGGCGAAGATCGCCCAGGAGGCGTACCCGTACCTCGAGGCGACGAAGGGCCAACTGCTGCTCTTCACCTCGAGCTCCTACACTCGCGGCCGTGCCGGCTACAGCATGTACTCGGCGACGAAGGCGGGCGTCGTGAACCTCACGCAGGCCCTCGCCGACGAGTGGGCAGAGTCGGGCGTGCGCGTGAACTGCCTCAACCCGCAGCGCACCCGCACACCGATGCGGATCAACGCGTTCGGCGAGGAACCGACGCACACACTGCTCGACCCCGAGCACGTCGCCGTCGTATCGCTCCGCCTCCTCGACTCAGAACTCACCGGCCAGATCGTCGACGTTCGGGTGTCCGCGGCGAAGCACTGACGTGGTCTGCCTCGTCTCGATGCGCGGGACTACTCGACCGACGGGAAGGGTCGACCCTCCGTCTTCGCATCACCTTGCGCACGCAACCGCTCGAACACGAGGTCGTAGAGCTCGGCGATCCGCCGCGAGTCGACGCGCAGTTCGTCGATCTCGGCGCGCAGTGCGTCGATCTCGCCGTGCAGCCGAGCGATCTCGGCCGACTCGGGCAC
Organism: Agromyces chromiiresistens; assembly: GCF_029167465.1. Taxonomy (NCBI): domain Bacteria; kingdom Bacillati; phylum Actinomycetota; class Actinomycetes; order Micrococcales; family Microbacteriaceae; genus Agromyces; species Agromyces chromiiresistens. The sequence goes on along the minus strand of NZ_JARFNL010000004.1, from coordinate 1,370,239 downwards.
GGCCGGGCCGCGGCGCTTGAGCTTGCGCAGTGCCGCTTCGAACCGGTTCACCGTGCCTCCTCCCGGACCGCCGATGCGGCCACCTTCGTACTGTAGAGCCTGACGGTTGCGACCGTGCGCGGTCCGGCCGCCGTCTTCCGCATCTGCCTGGCCTCGACTGCGCACCCGAGTCCGAACGCGGATGCCTCGTCGCGGAGCCATCTCAACGGCAGGTGCCACGTGTCGGGCCGGTCGTGGTCGTAGACGAACGATGCGTTCACGGAGAACGAGGCGAGCGCGACCGAGCCGGCGTCGATCAGGGCGCGCAGCAGGAGGAACGTGTTCGCGCGGGCCTCTCGGGTGAGGGTGTGCAGCACGTTCGACAGCAGGAAGTGCCGAGTGCCGCCGACGGCGAGCTCGTCGGCGATGAAGTCGAGCACTGCCCGCCGGTCGGCGAGGTTGAGGCGATGCACGGCGAGGTCCGCGCGCGACGACGCGGCGGCGAGTGCCGCGCGGGCGTAGTCGACCGCGACGACCCGGCGGCCCGCGGCCGCGAGCGATTCCGCGAGCTCGCCGTCGCCGCAGCCGAGATCGATGACCCGGTCGCCGGGCTTCGTCGCCGCGAGCAGCCGCTCGACGTCGCCGTACCAGTGGCGAGAACGCCCGAGCCTGATGTGACGCTCCCAGAAGTCGCGGTTCAGGTCGTAAACGCCGAACCAGTTCTCGAAGCGCCGCCGAGTGGACGACGGGGTGCGGAAGCGGAACGACGGGTCGGGCGTTCGCCACCCCTTGCCGTAGCAGAGCGCGAGCCAGGCGTCGCCGTCGGCGACCGACGGCACCGGCACGCCCTCGAGCGTCACCTCGCCGAGCGGCAGGAGCGACGCCGGTGCGAAGGTACCGCGCACGGCGATCGGCTGGTTGTAGACGCCTCGGTCGTGGAAGCCGAGGAAGAGGTCGACGTGGACCGCCGATCCGACCTCGTCCTGCAGGCGAGCGTCGCCGGCCGCCTCATCGGCGAAGAGGACCTGGAGGTGCGCGTCGCTGTGCCGGATCACCTCGTGACCGCGGGCGCGGATGCGGCGCTCGAGCTCGTACGACGCGATCGAGACGTCGGGCGGAGCGACCTCGCCGAGGTAGACGAGCAGGTCGATGTCGTCGTCGTGCGCGAGGATGCGCCCCTCGCGCACGGCACCGAGCAGCGTGCCGCCCGTGATGGCCGCGGTATAGCCGAGGTCGGCGAGGTCGGCGAGCACCGTCTGCATCGATCGCGTGAGCCGTCGGTGCAGTTCGTCGGAGGGGGCGTCGGTCAGCTTGCCCCACTTGTCGATGACCTGCCCGGCCGCGACGAGCTGGGCGAGGCCGACCGCCCCGGGCTTCGCCGGCCACGAGTAGCGGCCCTCGGCGAGCGCGAGGCCGTTGCGCTGGTCTCGCAGCACGACCGTGCCCGCTCCGTTGATGTGGTTGTGCAGCACCGTGGGCCAGCGCACGTGCGCGGCGCGGCCGGCTGCCTCGGGCACCTGCGTGGTCCACAGCTTCCGGCCGTTGACCTCGACGTCGACCATGCGGCCGATCGCGGGCGAGTCGAAACGCACCACGAGGCCTCGTCGACCTGCCCTGAGCGATGCGCGCCGGGCACCGCGTCGGAAGAGGGTCACGAACACGCTTCCTTCGGGTCGGCGGACAGTTGGCCAGGGGATGTCCCGAGTCTATGCGAACGCGTGCGATCCACCCATCCGCGATCCGTTCGCGACGCCGCCCTCTTCTGGGGGAGAATAGCCGGGAACGCGCACGACACACCCGGGCGCCGACTGCCCGAACCCGATCGCAAGGAGGTCGCGCGCGTGAAGACGAAGACCGCGCTGCGCTACGCCGGCGGCTACGGCCTGTCAGTGGCGATCAGCGGCGTGGTGAGCCTTGCGGTCATCCCGGCGATCATCGTCGCCGCGGGAGCCGATTCGTGGGCGACGATCGCCGTCGCCCAGGCCGTCGCGGGCTTCGCCTTCGTCTTCGCCGTCTATGGATGGGGTGTCGTCGGCCCGACCGAAGTCGCCGCCCGCCCCGACGTCGAACGAGGCGCGTACTACTTCGACTCCCTGCTCAGCCGCGTCTGGCTCTGCCTCGTGATCGTGCCGATCGCGATCGTGGTCGCCGTCGCGATCGTCGACGGCGACGCGCTGCTCGCCGCCCTCACGGTCGCGAGCGGCGTGCTCGTGGCTCTCGGTGCCGGCTGGTTCTACGTGGGCGAAGCGAGCCCGATCCGCTTCTTGCTCATCGACACGCTCCCCCGCATCGCGGGCACCGTGATCGGCGCGATCGTGCTCATCGCGACGGGCGACGTCATCGCGTTCGCGGCGCTGCAGCTCGCCGGCGTCGTCGCATCGGCCGTCATCGCGAACTGGAACATCCTCGCCCGCTACCGCGGGTGGCGCTTCGGCCTCTCCCCGGTGCGCGCCGTGCGAAATCTCGCCGGGCAGGCGAGCCCCGTCGCGATGAGCGCGACGGCGGCGGTCTACGTGAACGTGCCGATCGTGCTCATCGACCTGTTCCTGCCCCAGGCGACCGCCGTGTACGCCCTCGCCGAGCGCATCGTGCGCCTCGCCCTGTACTCCACGCGACCGGTCGTACAGATCGCCCAGGGCTGGGTGCCGAACCCCGTTCCCGAGGTTCAGTCGGCGCGCGCGCGGCGCGTCACGCTCATCGCGCTCGGCCTCGGCGGGCTCGGCGGCCTCGTCTACGCCGTCGCCGGCCCGTGGATCGGAGATCTGCTCTCGGGCGGCACGCTCGCGATCCCGATCGATCTCGCGATCCCGATGGCGGTCAACCTCGCCGCGATCCTCGCATCCCAGTTGACCGGGTTCGCCTGTCTCACGGCCTTCGGCCTCACCCGCGCACTCGCGACGAGCACGATCGTCGGCGCGGTCGTGGGCACACTGCTCATGTATCCCCTGCTGCTCTGGATCGGCGCGCCGGGCGTCGCCTGGGGGCTCGCCATCGCCGAGCTCTGCGTGCTGGGCGTGCAGCTCGTGACGCTGTCTCCCAGACTTCGCCGAACCGAACCAGTAGGCTCGTAGTCGCGCCGGGGGCCGCGGCGCGATCCCACGAGAACCACACGGAGCACCGCAGCGTGAGCGCAACCTGGAACGAGATCCAACGCGTCGTCTTCCCACAGGACGCCGACCCCGACGTCATCTCGCTGTACGTCGACGCCGACGTCTGGGCGAAGGTGGGCGACCGCGAAGTCCGCGTGAGCGACCGCGCACACCTCGATGACGTGCTCGGGCGTGACCGATTCCGCATCTCCTCCGGCGAGCGCGTCTCGTTCGCGAGCTACTTCAACGCCTTCCCGGCCTCGTACTGGCAGCAGTGGACGAACGTCGAGCGCATCCGCCTCTCGGTGGAGACGAGCGGCGAGGGTACCCTGCTCGTCTACCGTTCGACCGCGCAGGGCGTTCCGCAGCGCGTCGCCTCCGAGCCGTTCGCAGGCACGGTGCGCCACGAGATCGAGCTGCCGGTGACGACCTTCGGCGACGGCGGCTGGTACTGGTTCGACATCGTGGCGGGCGACGCCGACGTGGTCGTCGCGGACGGCCGCTGGCAGACGGATGCCTCCGAGCTGCGCTCGGGCGGCGCCTCCATCGGCACCACGACCTTCAACAAGCCCGACTACTGCGTCAGCACACTCGAGGCCCTCGCCGGCGACGAGACGGCGCGCGACGTGATCGACCGCATCTACATCGTCGACCAGGGCAACCAGCGCGTCGTCGACGAACCCGGCTTCGACCAGGTCGCCGAACGTCTCGGCGACACGCTGACCATGATCGAGCAACCGAACCTCGGCGGCTCCGGCGGGTTCGCGCGGTCGATGGCAGAGACCCTCGAGGCTGACACGAGCGACTTCCTCATCCTGCTCGACGACGACGTCACGGTCGAGCCCGAGAGCATCGCGCGGGCCGTGCGGTTCGCCCGGCACACGACCCGCCCCGTGGTCGTGGGCGGACACATGTTCGACCTGCTGAACCGCCCGGTGCTGCACGCCTTCGCCGAGACGGTCGACCTCAAGCCGTTCGTCTGGCACGCCCAGCCGCACGACGAGGTCCCGCACGACTTCCGGTTCTCGAACCTTCGGCAGACGCGGTGGATGCACGCCCGCATGGACGCCGACTACAACGGCTGGTGGTTCTGCCTCATCCCGACCGAGGTCATCCGGTCGGTCGGCCTCTCGCTTCCGGCCTTCATCAAGTGGGATGACGCGGAGTACTGCCTGCGCGCCCGCGACGCCGGCTATCCGACCGTGACCTTGCCCGGTATGGCGCTCTGGCACGTCTCGTGGCTCGACAAGGACGACTCGATCGACTGGCAGGCCTACTTCCACGCCCGCAACCGAATCGTCGCGGGCCTGCTGCATTCCCCCTACCCCAACGGCGGCCTGCTCGCCCGTGACAGCGAACGCTGGGACCTCAAGCACCTGCTCTCGATGCAGTACTACCCGGTGACCCTGCGCCACCGCGCGCTGCGCGACATCCTGTCGGGGCCCGTGCACATGCAACTCGGCATGGCGACCATCCTCGGGGAACTCCGCTCCGCGGCCGCCGACTTCCCGGAGAAGACCGTGCTCCGCCACGAGTCCGAGATCCCGATGACGGTCGAGGGCAAGCGGGTCTACCCTGTGCCCGCGACGTCGGCGGGGCCGAAGGGGCCGCGAGGTATCCCGCTCGTGCTGTTCACCGTGCGGATGACCGTACGCCAGTGGTTCACGCGCCCCGCTTCGAAGAACATCGCCGAACCCCAGGTGGAGTTGGCCAAGCGCGACGGGACCTGGTTCCGCCTGCCCCACTTCGACAGCGCGCTCGTGTCGACCGCGGATGGTTCGGGCAAGGTCCGGTACACGCGCGACCCGAAGACCTTCCGCCGCCTGCTGCGCGAGAGCCGTCGCCTGCACCGCGAGCTGCGCAAGCGCTGGCCCGAGCTCGCACGCGAGTATCGCGCTGCGCTGCCCGAGATCACCTCGCCCGAGGCGTGGGCGCCGCACTTCACGACGAAGAAGTAGTCGCCGACCAGACGAGCACGGCCCGAGGCATCCGCCCCGGGCCGTGCTCGTCTGCGGTGTCAGCGCGCGAAGCGCTCCACGAGCCTGTTCTGGAACATGCTCAGCGCCGAACCGATCGCCATGTGCATGTCGAGGTACTGATAGGTGCCCAGGCGCCCGCCGAAGTAGACGTCGGGCTCATGGTCCTGCAGCTCGCGGTAGGCGAGCAGTGCCGCGCGGTCCTCGGGGGTGTTCACCGGGTAGTACGGCTCGTCGCCGTGCTCCGCGAAGCGCGAGAACTCGCGCATGATGATCGTCTTGTCGGCGGGGTACTCGCGCTCGGGGTGGAAGTGGCGGAACTCGTGGATGCGGGTGAACGGCACCGAGGCATCCGCGTAGTTCATGACCGACGTGCCCTGGAAGTCGCCCACCGGCACGACCTCGCGCTCGAAGTCGAGGGTGCGCCAGCTCAGGTGCCCGGCCGACGAGTCGAAGTAGCGGTCGACGGGTCCGGTGTAGACGACGGGCACGTTGCCGACGACGGCCGCCTTGTTGAACGGCTGCGACGCGTCGAAGAAGTCGGTCGAGAGCCTGACGTCGATCTTCGGGTGGTCTGCCATCCGCTCGATCCATGCGGTGTAGCCGTCGACCGGCAGGCCCTCATGCGTGTCGTTGAAGTAGCGGTTGTCGTAGTTGTAGCGCACCGGGAGACGGCTGATGACCTCGGCCGGCAGCTCGGTCGGGTCGGTCTGCCACTGCTTCGCCGTGTAGTCGCGGATGAACGCCTCGTAGAGCGGGCGCCCGATGAGCGAGATCGCCTTCTCTTCGAGGTTCGCCGCCTGCTTCGTGTCGAACTCGTCGGCCTGCGAGGCGATGAGCGCCCGGGCCTCGTCGGGCGAGTAGGCGGCGCCGAAGAACTGGTTGATCGTGCCGAGGTTCACCGGCAGCGGGAACACGACGCCGTTGTGGTTCGTGTAGACCTTGTGCACGTAGTTCGTGAAGGTCGTGAAGCGATTGACGTACTCCCACACCTTCTCGTTCGAGGTGTGGAACAGGTGCGCTCCGTAGCGGTGCACCTCGATGCCGGTCGCAGGGTCGACCTCGCTGTAGGCGTTGCCGCCGATGTGGTCGCGGCGGTCGATGACCTGCACGGTGAGGCCGAGCTCGTTCGCCGCACGTTCGGCGATGGTGAGACCGAAGAACCCCGACCCGACGACGACGAGATCGGTCATCGAGCGCCCCCCGCGCCGATCACGAGCCGCGGCGTGCCGACCCAGCGGTCGGCGGCTGTGACGTTGCGGCCGTCGACGACGAGCCGCACGCCGGGCAGGTCGCTCGCGGCGAGGGTCTTGTAGTCGGCGTGGTCGGCCTGCACGATCGCGAGATCGACGGGCGCGCCGAGGTGGTACGCCGTCCATCCGTAGCGGGCGAGTTCGTCGTCGGTGTACATCGGGTCGTGGACGAGCACCCTCGCTCCGCGGGCCTCGAGCGCCTCGACGGTCGCGAAGACGCCGGAGAACGCCGTCTCCTTCACACCTCCGCGGTACGCGGCGCCGAGCACGACGGCGGTGAGGCCCGTGAGGTCGCCGAGCACGCCCGCGGCCTGGCCGACGAGCCGCTCGGGCATCGAGGCGTTGAGCAGGCGCGCGGTGCGCACGATCTCGGCGTCGCGGTCGGTCGAGAGGTAGAGACGCGGATACACCGGGATGCAGTGCCCGCCGACGGCGATGCCGGGTCGGTGGATGTGGCTGAACGGCTGCGAGTTGCACGCCTCGATGACGGCGTAGACGTCGACGCCGATCTCGTCGGCGTAGAGCGCGAACTGGTTCGCGAGCCCGATGTTGACGTCGCGGTAGGTCGTCTCGGCGAGCTTCGCCATCTCGGATGCCTCGGGCGAGCCCATGTCCCACACCCCGTTGGCTCGGGCGAGGTCGGGGCGCTCGTCGAACTCGAGCACGGCCTCGTAGAACTCGACCGCACGGCGGGTGCCCTCGGGGCTCATCGCGCCGACGAGCTTCGGGTACTTGCGCAGGTCTTCGAACACCCGGCCCGTGAGCACGCGCTCGGGCGAGAACACGAGGTGGAAGTCGGTGCCCTCGGCGAGGCCCGAGATCTCCTCGATCATCGGCTTCCAGCGGCTGCGGGTGGTGCCGACCGGCAGCGTCGTCTCGTAGGAGACGAGCGTGCCGGGGGTGAGGTGCTCGGCGAGCGAACGGGTCGCCGCGTCCATCCAGCCGAAGTCGGGCTCCCAGGTCGCGTCGTTCACGAACAGCGGCACCACGATGACGACGGCGTCGGCGCCGGGCACGGCGTCGGCGTAGTCGGTCGTCGCGCGCAGGCGCCCGGCGGGCACGAGCTCGGCGAGCTTCTCCTGGAGGTGCGCCTCACCCGGGAAGGGCTCGGTACCAGCGTTCACGAGGTCGACGACGGCCTGGTTGACGTCGACGCCGATGACCTCATGGCCCTGATCGGCGAACTGCACAGCAAGAGGGAGGCCGATCTTTCCGAGGGCCACGACGGCGATACGCATGGGCTCGAGTCTATCGCGGCGGGATCCGGCCCCAGGACGCGGGCACCGCCGCGCGGGCGCCCGATACGAGCACGCGTCCGGCGGTCACCGCGTTCGATCGTCTCACCCGCGCCCGGCGAACCACGTCGCCGCGGCGAAGCGCAGCGGCGCTTCGCGCGCGGCGAAGCGCGACATCCGAGCCGGCACGAGCGCGGGAGGCGTCGCGAACCGACGGCGCGCTCGCGACAGCGCATCCACCTCGGCATCGGGGACCCGCGGATCGAGGATGCCGCCGACGAGTGCGCGGTCGGCGCGTGAGAGCAGCTCCAGCGCCTCCGGGGCGAAGCGCTCGACCGCGTCGGCGATGCCGGCGAGCGCGAGGCGATCGCCGCCGAGCCAGGCACCGGCGCGGGAGTGCACTGCGCCGAACAGCGGCAGGCGCCAGAGCTTGACCGCCAGCGCGTTCCGGCTGCGCTCGCCGAGGGCCCCCACCCAGTCATCGGCGACGAGGTGCGTCACCGCCGCCAGGTCTTCGGCAACCGGACGCCGTGTGAACGTCACCCGCTCCGCGTCGTCGTGCACGAGGTACTCCGCACCACGACCGACGCGCGTGATGCGGGCGCCGGAGAACCAGAGCCGCGTGGAGAACATCAGGTCCTCACCACTCGCGAGGCCCGGTGTGAACCGCAGCCCGCCGAACCGTTCGCGAGCGATGAGCCCGAGCGGGGCCGTGCGATACGCCAGCCGGTCGCGCACCCCATCGAGGCGTGCCGTCCGACCGGGACGCGTCGGCGGCGTCGGCATTCGCCGGCCGTCTTCCGCATATCGGACGACCGGGATGACGACCGCGGCGGCATGCTTCCGTGCGACGGCGGCCCATGCGTCGACGGCACCCGCGACGAGTTCGTCATCCGAGCCCATGATCGACACGAACCGCGCCTCGGCGAGCTCGAGGCCACGGTTGAACGGGCCGGCCGGGCTGCGGATGCCGTCGTCGAACGACTCCAGCCGAACTCGCCGCTCGGCTGCGAACGGACCAAGCCCGGCCGCGATGCCGTCGACGGGCGTGTTGTGGCACACGACGATCACGCGTGAGACGGACGCGGAGGCGAGCGCCGATCCGACCGACCGCGAGATGTTCCGCCTCGGGTCGTGGACGGCGATGACGACGTCGACCTCGGGCGATGACGGTTGCACGCCTCGACGCTACCAGCGCGATCGTGGTCGCGCCGCGGCATCCTCGCCTAGACTCTCTGCACGTGAAGGTCATCAGCGTCGTCGGCGCGCGCCCCCAGTTCGTCAAGCTCGCCCCGGTCGCGAAGGCGGCGGCGGCCGCCGGTGTCGAGCACGTCATCGTGCACACCGGCCAGCACTACGACCCGATGCTCTCGGACGTCTTCTTCGACGATCTCGGCATCCCGGCCCCCGACGTACACCTCGGCGTCGGCTCAGGCAGCCACGGCGTCCAGACAGGCGCCATGCTCGGTGCGCTCGACGCAGTGTTCGACGAGCACTCCCCCGATTGGGTGCTCGTCTACGGCGACACGAATTCGACGCTCGCCGCGGCGGTCAGCGCCGTCAAGCTCCACTACCCGCTCGCTCACCTCGAGGCGGGTCTCCGTTCGTTCAACCGTCGCATGCCCGAGGAGCACAATCGGGTGCTCACCGACCACGCCGCCGACCTCTGCCTCGCGCCGACCGAGGTCGCGATGTCGCACCTCGCGACGGAGGGCCTCGCCGCTCGTGCGGTGCTCGTCGGAGACGTCATGACCGACGTCCTGTTCCAGGTGCGCGACGCCGTCGCCGCCACCCCGTCCGTGCTCGTCGACGAGCTGGGTCTGGTGCCCGGCGGGTTCCACGTGGCCACCATCCACCGCGCGGAGAACACCGACGACCCGACCCGCCTCGCCGAGATCGCACGCGCACTCGGGTCGCTCGAGCACCCCGTGATCCTACTGGCCCACCCGCGGGTCGTCGCGAAGGCCGCAGCCCACGGCATCGAACTCACGCAGGGCTCGCTGATCGCGCACGCACCACTCGCCTACCCCGATCTCATCGCGGCCGTGCTCGCGAGCCGCGGCGTCGTGACCGACTCGGGGGGCCTGCAGAAGGAGGCGTTCCTGTTGCGGATACCGTGCACGACGGTGCGCCCGGAGACCGAGTGGGTCGAGACCGTCGAGCTCGGCTGGAACGTGCTCGCCAACACCGCCGAGGAGATCGCTGCGGCCGTCGCCCGCCCCGCGCCGACGCCGACCGAGGCGTCGCCGTACGGCGACGGCCGGGCAGCCGAGCGGGTCATCGCCGAGCTGCTGGCCGCGACGCGCGCCTGATTCCGACGCCGGTGCCGTCGGCACCGGTGCCCGGCGACGAGCCCGGGAACAACGTCGAGCGCGTTCAGCGACCGACGATGCGGTCGATCGCGCGATGCCAGCCCTCGACCTGCGCCTCGGCCGACAGGTCCCGCGCCGCGGCCGCGGATGCGGCCTTGTACCGAACCACGTCGGCCGGGTCGAGGCGCTCGATCTCGCGCACGAGCGCTTCGGTCGAGAAGTCGTCTGCGACCGCACCGAGCCCGCGCTCGTGCACGACGCGCGCCATCTCGGGCGACGGACCGATCACGAGTCCGAGCCGGGCCTGCACGTAGTCGAAGAACTTGTTGGGCAGGGCCCACGTGTTGTTGAAGTTCACGGGCGGGAGCACGTGCACGCCCACGTCGTACCGGCTCAGCGTCTCGTTGAGCTCGTCGTACGGCACCGGGTCGTGCACCGTGACCCGCGCATTCTGCCGCGCCTTGAGCGCGTCGAGGTAGGCGGGGTCGTTCGGCGTCAGGTACAGGTCGAGGGTGCAGTCGCCCGATGCCGCATCGACGGCATCGACGATCGTCATGATGTTGCGGTCGTGCAGCGCCGCGCCGCTGTGCACGAGGCGGATCGGTCGATGCACGGGCCGCGGCTCGCGGTCGACGTAGGGCGCAGCGTTCGTCACCACACCCGCATCGATGCCGAACCGCCGACGGTACTCCTCGGCGATCCCCTGGCCGACGGTCGTCGCGCTGGCCGCGCGTGCGACGAACGCACGGCACATCCAGCGGATGAACGGGGCGACGAACACGCGCCAGCGAAGCAGATCCTCCTTCTGCCGGGGCGCGTACTCGTGGAGGTCGGCGTGGACGCCGCGCGACGGGACGGACAGCGCGAGCCCGACCGCGTCGACATCGTTGGCGAGCACGGCGTCGAAGGTCCGGCCCTCGAGCAGCTGCTGCGCGGCCGCGACCGCCGGATTCGCCCAGTAGGCCCGCCGATAGCGCCGCGTCGCGACGAGTCCACGGTCGTATCGCCACACCGCGAGCGAGTCGGGGATCGCGAGGTGCTCGACCACGCCCTCGGGAGCGGGACCGTGACCGCACGTGGTCACGGCGTAGTCTCCTGCGAACAGACGCACCTGCTTGAGCACCCGTGCGTCGGAGGCGATCGGCGAGAACGAGAGGATCAGCAGACGCGGCCGCCCGTCGGCGCCGCTCACCGCGCCGCCCCGCTGCCGATGAGCCCATCGACGCAGTCCGCCCAGACCGCGACCTGCGCCTCCGAGGAGAGTTCGCGCGCGTGCGCGTCGGCGAGCCGCTTCCAGCCGGCGACCGTCGCCCGGTCGAGGTCGGCGACGACTCGCCGGAGTCCGTCGGCGCTGAAGTCGGCGGTGACCGCACCGAAGCCGTGCTGCCGGACGACTTCGGCCATCTCGGCCGAGGGACCGACGATCACGCCGAGGCGGGCCTGAACGTAGTCGAAGATCTTGTTGGGGAGCGCCCACTCGTTGTTGAAGTTGACCGGTGGCAGCAGATGCACGCCGACGTCGTAGCCGTTGAGCGTCGATACGAGCTCCCGGTACGGCACGGGATCGCGCACCTCGACCCACTCGGACCTCGACGCCCGCGACGCCAGCTCGGCGAGGAGGCCGGGATCGTTCGGTGTGAGGTACAGATCCAGCGTCGCCGCACCGTCCGCCGCGTCGACGCCCTCGACGAGCGCCATCAGGTTGCGGTTCTTCAGGCAGGCGCCGCTGTGCACCAGCCGGATGGGATCGCGGACGTCGTGCGGCCCGAGGTCGGCATACGGCGCCGCGTTGGTCACGATCACCGGCACGAAGCCGAACTGCCGGGCGTACTCGCGCGCGAGGCCCTCGCTCACCGTCGACCACGACGACGCCTTCGACACGTACCGGCGGCAGAGCCAGTCGTAGTACGGCTTGATCCGCTTCAGCCAAGCCGGGATCTCCTCGTGCAGCCTGGGCGAGTACTCGTGCAGATCGGCGTGCACGCCGAACCGCGGTCGGATGGCGAGCGCGACCGGCACGGCCTCGACGTCGTTCGCGATGGCGGCATCGACCTGCAGCCCGGCCAGGGCGCGCCGGGCCCAGCGCACAGCCGACAGCCGCCAGTAGGCGCGCGAGTACCAATGCAGCGTGATGAGCCGTCCGTCGAGATCGTTGATGCGCTCGGCGTCGGGGATGCGGATGTGGCGTGCGACGCCGGCGGGCGCCTCGCCGTACCCGCACGTGATCACCTCGTAGCGACCGGAGAACTCGGTCACCTGCTTGAGGACTCGCGCGTCGGCCGCGATCGGTGAGAACGACAGGATCAGGAGGCGGCGTCGGGCGGGGGGCGTGTCGGTGGTCACGTGTGGATCCGTTTCATTGCGAGGTCGGTCTGCGCCGCGAGCTGCGGTCATGGCCAGCTCCGGTATCGGAGGAAGCGACGGATGGCGCCCTCGCGGTCGGCCACGGCGAACGGGTTGCGCGGAATCAGGCGCGCGAACCGTCCGGCCGTCGGGTGGGCAGCGGCGGCACCCGCGACGGCGGTGCGATCGTGGGGATCCGATACGAGGGCGTCGAGGAGGTCGCGATCGGCGCGGGCGAAGGGACGTCGCGCCCGAGGGGCGAGGCCGACCGCGGTCCGAACGACCTCGGCGTAGGCATCGATGTCGTCGGCCGCGAGCGCACCGCCGGACGCCCGGCGGAGCACCGGCCCGAGCACGTGGATGCGGAGCACCTTGATCATGAGGCTCGTGCGCACCGCGGCAGGGGCATCGACGAGCCAGTCGCGGGTGAGCAGGAGCCGCAGCGCCGTGAGTTCGAGGCGCGCGGGGCGCGGAGCGGTCGTCACCCGCGTGTCGGCATCGGCGCCGATCACGTACGAAGGGTCGGCCGGGTGGAAATCGATCCTCGCGCCGGAGTACCAGAGCTTCGCGGAGAACTCGATGTCGTTCCCGGCCGGCATTTCAGGGGTCAGCACGAGGTCGAGGGCGCCGAGCATGCTGCGCCGGAGGTAGGCGAGCGGAGCGGTACGGTACGCGAGGCGATCGCGGATCGGGTCGAGGTGCCGGACGTGCCCCTTCCGCGCGAGCGGATTGCGCAAGATCTCACCGGACTGGTGCATGAGCGGCAGCACGAGCGCGTCTGGACGATCGGCACGCAGGTGGTCGACCGCGGCGGCGACCGCACCCGGCTCCATGAAGTCGTCGGAGCCCATGATCGTGACGTACTCGGCGGTCGCCGTACGGAGACCGTGCATGAACGGACCGGTCGGCGAACGCACACCGTCGGTGAACTCGAGCCAGACGACCGGGGCCTCGTCGAACTCCCGGCGGACGTCGTCGAACGCGGCGACCGGGATTCCGTGGCACACGACAAGTACTCGGACGCCCTCAACGCGGTCGTGCAGCACCGACCGGACGGCCCGGGCGAGCGGTCGCGAGGGATCGTGCACCGCGATCACGACGTCGACCGCTGGCGCACTGGGCATGGACTGCATTCTCCCAGCCCCATGCGCCGCTGCCAAACCGTGCCGTCCGTCGGCCCTCACGGCGTGCGCACGGCCGCGCCTGACCTAGACTCGCTGTCTGTGAGGCATGTCGAATCGTCGCGAGCATCGGGCACAACGTGGTGAGCACTGCGGTTGCGCCGGTTGCCGGCACGCGACGACTCGATTCGCTCACCGGCCTCCGGTGGTGGGCCGCCTTCGCCGTGTTCGGCCATCACATGCTGAACTTCGCTCCCCTGCCCGGCGCAGCGGTGCTGACACTCGGACACTACGGCGTCGCCTTCTTCTTCGTGCTGTCGGGCTTCGTGCTCACGTGGTCGGCGCGGGCGACGACGACGATGCCCACCTTCTGGTGGCGCCGCTTCTCCAGGATCTACCCCGCGAGCTTCGTCGCCCTGCTCCTCGCGATCCCGGTCTTCTACAGCTTCGACCCTGATCCCGCCCAATGGTGGGTGAAGCCGTTCGTCCCGGGCATTCTGCTGCTGTCGGTCTTCCTCGTGCAGGGCTGGTCGCGCGATCCGGTGATCCTGTTCTCCGGAAACCCGGCCGCGTGGACGCTGACGTGCGAGGCGTTCTTCTACGCCCTGCACCCGTTCATCAACAAGGTCCTGCTGCCGCTCAGGCTGCGCGGTTCGCTGATCGCCGCCGGCGTCGTCGTCGCGATCATGTTCGCGTACCGGGCCTCGGTGATGCTCTGGCCGGGGACTTGGCTGGCGACGCTGCCGTTGCCCGTCTCGCGGCTGCCTGAGTTCGTGCTCGGCATGTGCCTCGCGAGCGCGATGCTCGCTGGCTGGCGCGTGCGTATCAAGCCGCTGTACTGCTATCTCGCAGGCGGCGCGTTCCTCGTCTGGATCGGCTACTCGGCGACCCGCGAAGCCGTCGACCCGGTCACCCGGTTCTTCCTCTCCTCCTCGAACGAGTGGATCGTCATCCTCTGCGCGATCACGATCGCCGCGGTCGCGCGCCGTGACCTCGTCGGCGGCTTCTCGCTGCTGCGGTCCAAGGTGCTCGTCGCGCTCGGCGACTGGTCGTACGCGTTCTACCTCGTGCACGCGACGGTCATCTACGCGCTGCTCGCGGTGGTCGGTCGCCAGCCGGCGGGTTGGAGCGCACTTGCGTGGACCGCGTTGCTGCTCGTACTGTCGCTCGCCGCGGCTGCCGCCCTGCACCACCTCGTCGAGCGCCCGCTCGAGCGTCGCATGCGCCGGTGGTGGGACTCCCGTGCCGAGCGCCGGCGTGCGCGACCGGCGCTTGGGAGCCCGGCAGCCGGAGCGGCCCCGCCCGAGGGGGCGCCGGCACCGGCCGGTGACGAGCTCACCGCCGGCACGGCCGCGCCCAGCGCGAACGCGTCGGCGACCGATGCCGACCGCGACCCCCGCGCGACGCCCGCCCGCTGACCGACCCGGCCCGACTCAGCGGGCGCCGAGGAAGCCGCCAAGCGCCTCCGCCGAGCGACGCCCGTCGTGCACTGCGCGCACGAACGCGGGCCCGCGCTCGGCCACCCGGCGCGCGGCGTCGCGATCCGCGACGAGCGATCGGAGGATCCGCTCGATCTCACCGCCGCGCGACTCGACGATCGGAAGCTCGAGACCGGTGCGGGCCAGGATCCCGTCGCGAACGGTACGGTCGACGTGTCCGACCACCACACGGCCCGCGGCCATCGCCTCGCACGCGGCGACGCCGTAGTCGCCGACACGGAACTGGTCGAGCACGATATCGGCGCCGCGATAGACGTCGGGCATCTGGGTGGCCGGTACGCCGGTGACCCGGAGGTACTCGATGAGCCCCTCCGACTCGAGTCGGGCCAGCGCGGGATCGACCAGGTCCGATCCTTTGATCCGGCCGCTGCTCGGTGCGTGCGCCACGACCGGGCGCGGGCGCTCGAGCGGTTCCGCACCACCCGACCACGCCTCTGGATCGACCACCACCGGCAGCCACTCGGCCGCGGGCAGATCTTCCAAGAGGCCGAGCGTCGAAACGAACACCGGCAGTCCGAGCCGATCGAGCAGTGCGAGGTTCTCGGCCGCCTGACGCTCGAACACCGCCACCTGGTCCCAATCACGGTCGGCGAACGGCGAGTCGGGGTGCGTCGCGGCGTGGCGGCTCGGCAGCCGCACCTCGCTGCCGTGTGCCACCATCGCCACGCGCACCCCGCGGACGATGAGGTCGCGCACCTGCTGCTCGACCGTCTGATCGTAGACGCGGCCGAACAGGTGCCGCTCGGCCTCGACCAGCACGTGGCCGAATCCCGACGAGACCGCGTCGTGCTGATGTCGCTGCCAGCTCCGCGAGAGCACGTACGCGGACGCCGGCACCGTCTGATCGACCGGGAAGCCGAACTCGGTACCGATCCGGTAGGCCATGCTCACCGCCCCGACCCCCGGCACTCGCTCGGCCGCACGGGCCCACTGCCAGCCCTGCCCGGCGAAGTTCACCGGGCCGACGAAGAGCCGCACAGGCGTCTGCGGTGGTACCGCGACCGCCAGCGCGGCCGGGTCATAGCGCAACCGCTTCGGCAGGACGCGGACGAGCAGCGCCTCCGGCACCAGCCGCGACGCGCGACCGGCCATCGCCGCGAGTCCGCGTGGCAGCATCCCGGACGCCTACTTGACCAGGCCGGCCAAGGCGGCCTGCGTCGCGAAGTCGGGGACGGCGGCCACGACTTCGTCGAACGTCCCGTTCGCGAGGATCGTCCCATCGCGCATGAAGACCACCTGGTCGCTGTCGCGGATCGTCGACAGACGGTGAGCGACGGAGACGATCGTCACCTGCCCCCGCAGGTTGCGGATCGCGAAGGCCACATCCGACTCGGTCTTCGTGTCGAGCGCGCTCGTGGCCTCGTCCATCACCAGGACGAGAGGGTCGCCGTAGAGCGCCCGGGCGATGCCGAGTCGCTGCCGCTGGCCGCCGGAGAGTGCCATACCGCGGTCGCCGATTCGCGAGTCGATGCCGCCGGGACGCTGCGAGATCGTGTCCAAGAGCTGGGCGCGCTCGAGCGCCTCACGCACCTTGTCGCGATCGATGTCGTCGCCCCACGTGAGCGCGACGTTCTGCGCCACCGTGCCGTCGAACAGCGAGACGTCCTGCGGTACGTACCCCACCCGCGAGCGCCAGTCCATGAGCACGTCCTCGAGCTCGACCCCGTCGAGGCGGATGCTGCCCTCGGACGGCACGAGGAGACCGAGGATGAGGTCGACGAGCGTCGTCTTGCCCGCGCCCGAGGATCCCGCGATTCCAAGCGTCGCACCCATCGGAAGCACGAGGTCGACGTCATGCAGCGCAGGTTCTTCCCGATGCGGGTAGGTGAATCGAACTCCCTTCAGCTGCAGCTCGCGGGGCTCACCCGTGATCGGTCGGCGCCCGACCGTGTCGGCGTACTCGATGTAGTCGGCGGACTTCTCGATGTCGCGGATCACGTCGTTGACGATCGGCACGTTCGCATGCGTCTGCGTCATGACCGACTGGAAGCCCGTGAGTGACGGCACCAGCCGGTAGCCTGCCACCCCGAAGAGGGCGACCGACGAGAACGCCGCAGCGAGGTTTCCGCCGCTGCCGAGGTATGAGGCGCCGCCGACGAGCAGGAACCCGCCGACGAGGGCGGCATCGAAGACGAACTTCGGGAGCTGTCCGAGGAAGCTCAGGTTGGAGCGAGCTCGCGTCGTGTGGATCCGGTTGTCATGGACCGCCCGGGCCACGGTCGGCGCGCTGTTGCGGAGCGTGATCTCCTTGAGTGCGTTCACCATGTCGGTCATCAGCCGTGCGACCTTGAACGAGTAGGTGCGGTTGACGCGCCCCGCCTCGATCGACTTCCGAGCGACGATGAAGTACAGGATGCACGCGATCAGTCCGAGATAGCCGAGCGTGATCGCAGCCGTGAGCGGCTGCGCGATGACGAGCACGGCGACCACGGCGACGAACGTCGTGAACATCGCCGGAAGCGAGAGCACCGGCAGCATGAACCCGCCGACGACACTTGCGATGCCGACATCCGCCAGTCGGATCAGCTGCGAGGTGTTGCGCCGGAGCCGCTCGGTCCACGGCGCTTTGATGTATGCGGCGAACAGACGATCGCCGATCTCCAACTCGTACGACGCGAACCGGCGCGTGGCGACCCACTGGAGGATGATCGCGATGATGGCCTTCACGATGATGATCCCGCACACTACGAGCAGCACCCAGGCGAAACCGCTCGGCTCGATCGTCCCGACCACCGGGAGGCTGATCGGCTGGTTGTTCACCATGCCCGTGAGCGAGACCGCAAGGAGCATCAACGCGGCGACGTCGAGCCCGGCCAGGGCGCTCGAGAAGACCACGTAGACCCAGAGGAAGGCACGCGCTTTGGCCGGCAGGAATGGCAGCAGCCGTCGGAACGTCTGGAGATTGTCGTTCACTGTCGATTCCTTCTCGGCTGCGATCGCGGACGGCGGTACGTGGGTGGTCCGACGGCGGCGCCCTGGAGCGAGCGTCTCGTCGGCGGGCGATCGATCGTTAATCCTCGCACAGACTGGATCGGAGTCTTGTCGATGACCTCTCCGCTCCCGGGAATCACCGCGAGCCCACGCACCGGGTCAGACACCGATGGAGCCTCGCCGACTCGCGTCCGATTCGAGCAGCCGGCGGTGCAGGTCGATCAGACGGCTCGCCTCCTGCTGCCAACTCAACTCGGCAGCCGCGGCGCGAGCCGCAGCCCGATGGCGAGACGCGGCACCGATGACCGCCTCGATCGCCCCTGCGAGTGCTTCCGGCGATGCGTGAGGGTCGACGACACCGCCGAGATCGTATCGCCGGACCACTTCCGACGCGTCCTTCGTCGCGGAGGTGAGCACGGGGACGCCTGCGTGAACGGACTCGAAGAGCTTGTTCGGCAACGAATACTCGTAGGAGAGCACCGTCGGTTGCGTGAGCGCGACCGAGACGTCCGCGTCGGCGAGCGCCGCCGACACCTCGGCGGGCGGAACGGCGCCGACGAAGTGGACCCGGTCGCCGTCGCCCGTCCGGGCGACGAGCCGGCGCAGACCGTCGACGTAGACTTCCGACCCCTCGCCGAGCAGCACGAAATGGGTGTCGTCGGGCAGGTGCGGCATCGCCTCGATCACGCGTTCGATACCTCGGTTGAACGTGATGCCCCCGCAGTATGCAACGACCCGCGTGTCGTCGTCGAGGCCGGCGAGTTCACGCAGTCGACCATCCGACCGTTCGATCGATCTGTCCCCGAGCGGGGGGATGTTGCGCACGAGCGTCGGGAGCTCGCGTAGCCGGTAGCGCTCCTGCAGCCATTCGGCGATGCTCGGCGAGACGGTGATGACGCCGGCGGCCCGCCGGGCGCCCCGCCGCTCCATCGGACCCTCGAGGCGCTTTGCGATCGGACGATCGGCGCTCACATTGCGACGGGTCCACAGCTCGTGCGAGTCGTAGACGAACGGGATGCCGAGCCGGCCGGCGACGCGCGTCGCGACCGGCAGGGTGTTGGCGTCGTGCGCGTGGACGAGGTCGGGCGCCCACGACCGGACGGCGGCACGCGCTCGGCGCCAGAACGAGAACTGTCGGACGGTGCGGTCGGCGCGCCGCCACTGCTTGACGGTCCAGCCCTTGATTCCCCTCGGCGTCGCGGGGAGCGCGGCGGCCGCGCCTTCGGCGGGCACTATTGCGGTCGCGACCGCGACGGCCGGCGCCCCGGCCGGGGCAACGGCGGCGGGCGCCCCGCGACCGATCACCAGGCGTGCCGTACGGCCTGCGTCGACGAGCACGTGGCCGATGGAGCGGATCGCCACCCGCTCGATCTCGAAGCCGTCCTCGTGCTCGGTGATGCCCGCCGGGTAACGGCTGACGCGCGGGCCGCCGAACGCGAACACGCGCACCTTCGCTCCCGCGTCCACGGCGGCCTTCGCGATCCTCATCACGCGAGCGTCGCGATGAACGTCGTTGTAGACGACGAACGCGACGCGCGGCGACGCTCCGTCGCCCGGTGCATATCGGGCCTCGGTCATTCGACTCCCCCCGCCGCATGCCGCACGACGTCGGCGGCGGACTTCGCCGCCGAGCTGATCGATGCGTGCCGCGCCGTCCATGCGGCCAATCGTTCGGCATCGGCGCCGGGCTCGCGCCGCAGCACCTCGACGACCGCGGACGCGACCGCGTCCGTGTCGTAGTCGACGGCGCGGCCGAGGTCGCCCCGATCGATCACCTCGGCCGCCGCGCCGGGGCCCGCGTACACGACGGGGGTGCCGCACCCGAGCGCCGCATAGACCTTCGTCGGGAACGCGAAGTCGTATCCCTGCCCGGGCTTGAGGCTGACGAGGCCTGCGCCCGCGGACCGCAGGCGGGTCGCCGCTTCTGCAGGCGGCACGAGGTCGTGGAACTCGACGGCGCCGGGCGCGACCTCCTCTGCGAGTTCGCGCAGGTCGTCCCATGCGCTGCCCTGTCCGAGAAACACGAGCTTGGCATCGGGAATCGTGGCGGTCACCGCCGGCCATGCGCGGACGAACACGTCGGCGCCCTGCCATTCTGAGGTCGTGCCGGCGTAGACCGCCGTGGGCGGCCCCTCGACGGTCGGACCGTCGGGAGAGAACACACGGGTGTCGATGCCGTTGCGCACGACCGTCACGCGGTCGTGTCCGGCGAGTGCGCGCACCCGATCGGCGACGCCGTCAGTCACGGCGACCACGTGCCGAGCCCTGCGCAGTGCGCGACGCTCGAGGCTGCGCACTGCGCGCACGACGAATCCGGGAGCGCCGGTGGACTCGGCGGCGTCGGACCAGATGTCGGCCGCGTAGTACACGTACGGACGTCGTCGGAGGGCGCAGACGACGCGCACGACGAACCCGGTCGTCGGCGGCGGCTCGGTGACGACGACGTCGGCAGCCCGTGAGAAGAGCAGGCGGAAGGCGAGCGGTACGTCGAAGCTGAGGTACTGCAGGTAACCGCGGACCTGTCCCGACGCGTCGCGCAGGACGGGCGCTCGCCGCACCCGGACCGCGCCCGCGGCGTCGTCGGCCTCGGCCGCCCGCCAGCCGGCCGCCTCAGGTGCGGTGCCCGCAGGCGGACGCGTCGTCAGCACGGTCACCTCGGCGCCGCTGCGCGCGAGCGCGCCGGCGAGCGCCGCGAGACGATATGCCGCCGCAGCGGGCTCGGGCGCGAAGATGCGACTGGTGATCACGACGCGCATCGGCGGGCGACTCCGATTCAGAGGTCGACGACCGCGCCGGACGCCGCGGACGTGATGACGGCTTCGACGACCTCGAGAGTGCGCAGCCCCTCCTCCATCGTGACGACGTCCTGACGCTCGCCGAGGACGGCATCGCGGAAGGCCTCGTGCTCGACCCGCAGCGGCTCCCGCTTGGCGAAGGCGAACCTGGTCATGTCGCCCTCGCTCACACCGCGGAACGCCGACACGGCCTCCCACTCGGTCGGAACGGTGCCGTTGCGGAAGAGCGTCAGGTCGCCCGTCGAGGTGTCGGCGACGAACGCGCCGAGCTCGCCGGTGACGATCGTCACGCGCTCTTTCATAGGGCTGAGCCAGTTCACGATGTGGTTGACGAGGACTCCGTTGCGGAGCATCCCGCTCGCGAGCACCATGTCCTCGTACTCACGACCGCTCTTGTGCAGCGTGCGCGCCGAGATCGACGCGTAGTCGCTCTGCGCGACCCACGCAGTGAGATCGACGTCGTGCGAGCCCAGGTCCTTCACGACGCCGACGTCGGCGATGCGGGCCGGGAACGGGCCCTGCCGACGGGTCGCGATCTGATACACCTCGCCCAGGTCGCCCGCCGCGATGCGACGGCGCAATTCCTGCAACGCGGGGTTGAACCGCTCGATGTGCCCGACGGCGCCGACGAGGCCGCGCGCCTTGAAGGCGTCCGTCATCTCGCGACCCTGCTCGACCGTCTGCGCGATCGGCTTCTCGACGAGCGTGTGCACCCCGGCGTCGGCGAGCTTCATCGCCGCGTCGTAGTGGAACCGGGTCGGAATGGCGACGACGGCGAGGTCGATCCCGACCGCGATCATCGCGTCGACATCGGGCAGCACCTCGAGGTCGCCGGCGACGCCGTGCGGGTCGCCGCCCGGGTCGGCGATCGCCACGAGGTCGACCCCCGGCAGTTCGCGCAGCACGCGGGCGTGATGGCGCCCCATCATGCCCACGCCGATGAGGCCGGCGCGCAGCTCGGCCATCAGGCGCCCGCTCCTGCGACGGCGTTCACGGCCTCGACGATGCGCTCGAGGTCGCGCTGCGAGAGCGACGGGTGCACCGGCAGCGACACGACCTCCGCCGCGGCCCGCTCGGTCTCCACGAGGTGCAGGCCGGGGGCGAAGTGCGCGAGCGAGGCGAGCCGGTGGTTCGGCACCGGGTAGTAGACGCCGCTGCCGACCGCGTACTCGTTCTTGAGCGCCGCGACGAAGCCGTCGCGGTCCTCGGGAACCCGGATCGTGTACTGGTGGTAGACGTGCACCGCGTCGTCCGCGACGGGCGGCACGATCACACCGCGCAGCTCGCGATCGAGGAAGGCGGCGTTCGCCTGTCGGGTCGCCGTCCATCCACCGACCTTGGTGAGCTGCACGCGGCCGATCGCCGCGTGGATGTCGGTCATGCGGGCATTGAAGCCGACGACCTCGTTCTGGTACTGCGCCTCCATGCCCTGATTGCGCAGCAGCTTGACGTTGCGCACGAGCTCGGGGGTTTCGCACGTGACCATGCCGCCCTCGCCGCTCGTCATGTTCTTCGTCGGGTAGAGGCTGAACATCGCAAAGCGACCGAAGGTCCCCACCTTGCGTCCTCCGAGCGAGGCGCCGTGCGCCTGCGCCGCGTCCTCGAAGAGCGCGAGGCCGTGGCGGTCGGCGACGGCCTGCAGGTCGGTCATGTGCGCCGGGTGGCCGTAGAGGTGCACCGGCATCACGGCGGCCGTGCGCTCGGTGACGGCGGCCTCGACCGACGCGGGGTCGAGCGTGAACTGCTCGGGCTCGATGTCGGCGAACACGGGCGTGGCGCCGGTGAGCGCGACCGAATTGGCCGTCGCCGCGAACGTGAACGAGGGCACGATGACCTCGTCGCCGGGGCCGATGCCCGCCGCGAGGAGGCCCAAGTGGAGGCCGGACGTGCCGGAGTTCACCGCGACCGACTCGCGGCCTTCGACGAGCACCTCGGCGAATTCTCGCTCGAAGGCGGCGACCTCGGGACCCTGCGCCACCATTCCGGACTGCAGCACCCGGTCGACGGCAGCGCGCTCGTCGTCACCGATGATCGGTTTCGCGGGGGGAATGAACGACTCGGTCATGCGTTCTCACTCATCTCTCTCAAGACCCCATCGGTCTCGACGTACTCGGCGCCAGTCGCGGGACAGCGCCAGATCTCTCCGTCGGACACCAAGCGCTGCCCGGCACGTCCGACCCACCCGAGGCGTCGTGCCGGCACGCCGGCCATCAACGCGAAGTCGGGGACATCCTTGGTGACGACGGCGCCGGCGGCGATGGTCGACCAGGCACCGATCGTAACCGGTGCCACGCACACCGCCCGTGCCCCCACGGAGGCGCCCTCGCGAATGGTCACACCCACGGGTTCCCAATCGTGGGCGCTCTTCAGCGTGCCGTCGGGGTTCACTGCTCGCGGGTACGTGTCGTTCGTGAGCACGACGGCCGGTCCGATGAAGACGCCGTCGGCGAGCTGCGCCGGCTCGTAGACGAGCGCGTAGTTCTGCACCTTGCAGTTGTCGCCGAGGCGGACGCCCGTGCCGATGTAGGCCCCGCGGCCGATCACGCAGTTCTCGCCGAGCACGGCCTGCTCGCGCACCTGGGCGAGGTGCCATACCGAGCTGCCGTCACCGATGGTCGCTTCGGGTGAGACGTCTGCGGAGTCGACGATGCGGGCGCTCGAAGGTGTTGACAATCTGGGCTCCTCATGCCGTCCGGGCAGCCGCGGCTGCGCAGACAGCCTACCGTGTTCTGCAACAATGGCCTGATGGACAGTTCCGCCCAGGCCGAGGCTCGGCGGCACTCCGACGACACGTGGATCGTGATCCCCCTCTACAACGAGGAGACCGTCATCGGCCGTGTCGTCACCGAGCTCCACGAGCACTTCGAGCACGTCGTCTGCATCGACGACGGCAGCACCGACGGCTCGATCGTCGCCGCCGAGGAGGCGGGCGCCCGAGTCATCCGGCACCCGGTGAACCTCGGGCAGGGCGCGGCCCTGCAGACCGGCTTCGAATATGCCGTGAAGCAGCCGGGGGCACGGTATCTCGTGACGTTCGACGCCGACGGTCAGCACCGCATCGAAGACGCCATGCTGATGCTCGACCTCGCGAAGCGCGATGACGTGGCGATCGTGTTCGGCTCCCGCTTCCTCGACGATCGCACCAATCCCGGCCTGCTGAAGCGGATCGTGCTGAAGACCGCCGTCAAGGTGACCAACCTGACGACGGGCCTGAAGCTCACCGACGCCCACAACGGACTGCGGGTCATCCGCACCGACGCGGCGGCCCAGATCCACCTCGAGCAGGACCGCATGGCCCATGCCTCCGAGATCGTCTTGAAGCTGGGGCGCACGAAGCTCCCCTGGCGCGAGTTCCCGGTCGAGGTCCTCTACACCGACTACTCCAAATCCAAGGGCCAGTCCCTGCTGAACTCGGTCAACATCCTCGTCGACCTGCTGGTGAGGTGAACATGTGGATCCAGATCCTCCTCGTCGCCGGGGTGCTCGTCATCGGGCTCTTCCTGGCGCGTCCGACCGGGGGCGACAGCCATCTGGCACTCCGCCGGCTTTTCATGGCCGGCTTCGTGCTCGTCGCGATCGTCTCGATCCTCTTCCCCCAGTGGCTGAGCTGGATCGCCAACGCCATCGGCGTGGGTCGCGGGGCCGACCTCATGCTCTACGCGCTGATTCTCGCGTTCCTCGTCTTCGTCGCCACGACGTACCGCCGCAACGTGCAGGTCAACCGACGCATCACGCTGCTGTCGCGTCAGATCGCACTCACCCAGGCCTCGGCGGAGGACGCGAGGAACTCCGCCCCGCCCGCAGTCCCGAACGGCGGATCGCAGGCCGCGCCCGACGACACCGAGCGCTGACCGCGTCGGTGTCGCATCGGTACAACCGGGGTCAGTCGCACGCCGTGATCCGGTAGAGGACCGCGTCACCCTCCCGGTCGACCTCCTCGCCGACGCCCGCCTCGGCGAGGTCGCGCAGGCCGAGGTAGGGCGTCGTGCCGTCGATCTCCAGCCCCGTCTCGCCGGCGTCCTTGAAGTACCCGCCGAAGTCCAGCACGTAGGTCACACCGGCCGAGCGCACGGCATCGCACACCGCCGGATCCTCGAGCGCCTCATTGAGCCGCTCGTTGATGATCTTCGCTTCGGGGTAGAGGTAGGAATTGAAGTGCGGGCTCATCATACGGATGCCGGTGAGCGCGTAGGCGAACGGCGTCCCCGTCCACGGGTTGCCGGCGACGAGCGCGTCGGCGGGGATGTGCTCGGGCATGCGCTCGATGAGCTTCCGCTCGCTTCCTGAGAGGATCGGCGCGTCCGCCGCGTCGGTGTACGCGCGTATCGTGAGCCCGAGTTGCGTCCACATCGCGGGATTCGCCTGCGTCGCGATGAGAAGCACCGCCAGGGATGCCGCGGCGAGTGCCCGTGCGGTCGCCGACCCCGGCGCGAGCCGGCTTCCGGCACGGCGCTGCACGAATCGCCACAGCGCGACGACGCCGAACACCGCCATCGGCACGGCGGTGATCACGAGCAGGGCGCTGAGGCGCGGCGGATCGCGGTAGAAGATCCCGTCGACCCACGCGCGCAGCTTCCACGACGGGCCGCCGGCCGCGACGACGAACAGCACGATGCTCACCGCCCACGTGGCGACGAACCACAGCTTCTCACGGCGGCGGATGAGGTCGACGACCCCGATGAGCGCGAGCACGCACGGGACGATCGAGGGGAACGACGCCTTGAATCCGTGGAAGAGCGCTTCGCCGAGCGCGCCGAGCAGGTTGGTGTAGGCGATCCAGGGCGTGTTCGCGCCGATGCGGCCGAACCAGATCCATAGGCCGGCGAAGGCGACGAGTCCGAGGCCGAGCACCGCCCACCACACGATACGGCGCACGCCCCCGAGGCGTGTGATGGCGGGTACGGCACGCCACAGGACGAGCGGCAGGACGAAGGCGGCCCAGGCGAACGCCCCGGCCGGCTGGGCGAAGGCGATGCCGAGGAGGGCGAGCACGAGGAGGACGCAGCGGAAGAGGGTGCCGCTGCCGTGGAGGCTGCGCGCCTGTCCGATCGCGAAGCCGAGCCCGAGCGCGGCCGGCAGCATCGCGAGGGCGAGGAAGTAGGGGTACAGCACACCGAACGTGAGCATCATGATCGGGAACGCCGGGAACGCCGCAGCCAGCACACCGGTGGCGAGCGCCGCCGTACGGCTCCTCGGCATGAGGGAACGCATGAGCAGGAGACATCCCGCCGGCCAGACGAGGGCCGCGATGACGACGCTCACGGCGTTCACGGCGACGGGGATGCTCGCGATGCCGCTCGACGCGACGAGCGAGGCGACCGCATGCCACCCCGCCGGATAGAACGGTCGCTGCCCTTCGGGAAGCACGAGGCCTTGGATGTCGAACGACGACGCGCTACCGGTGTCGAGGATGTAGCGGATGCCGTTGAGATGGAAGTAGGCATCGAACGTCTGCGAGATCCGGTCGGGCGCCTGCAGGCCGACCACGAGCTGGGCGCCGATGACGACGGCTGCCAGCCCGAGCCCGGCCACTGTCCACCCGCTGAGCACCGATTCAGGTCGGTCGGGGCGCCCGATGCGTCCGCGCAGGAGCTGCCGGACGATCGCGATCGGCACCGCGATGACGATGACGGCCGCCGCCACCGGCAGCAACGACCAACTGATGCCGATGCCGCCGTACACGATCGCGAGAAGAGAGAGGAACGCGACCGTGATCGCGGGCGCGATCGCCCACAGCGTCAGCCGTCGGGCGCCGATCGAGAGGCCGAGTGCGAGTCCCGGGCCGAACAGCACCGCGACCGCCACCGCAAGCGATGGCACGAATTCCAGCCAGCTCATGCGAGTTGCGCCGTGCGATCCGCCGTCCAGGCACTGGTGATCATCTCGTCGAGTGATCGCGTCGCGCGCCAGCCGAGTTCCTCGGCGATGCGACTCGCATCGGCGACCACCGCATCGGGATCGCCGGGCCTGCGGGGCTCGACGACCGGTTCGAACGGGATGCCCGAAACCGAGCGGAGTCGATCGAGCACCTCGAGGACGCTCGCCCCCGACCCGGTGCCGACGTTGAAGACCCGGGCACGTGGGGAATCGGGGGCCGAATCGAGTGCGTCGAGTGCGGCGAGATGCGCTCCGGCCAGATCGAGAACGTGGATGTAGTCACGCACGCCGGTGCCATCGTGGGTGTCGAAATCGCCGCCGTACACGATGGGAGGCAGCCCCCGTCGGATGCGATCGATCGCGATCGTGACAAGGTTGAGCGAATGCGGATCACCGAGGTCGGGCCAGCCTGCGCCGGCCACGTTGAAGTACCGCAAGCTGACCGCGTCGATGCCGTGTGCTCGCACTGCGTCGCGCACGAGCCATTCTCCGACGAGCTTGGACTCTCCGTACGGATTGATCGGCAGGGTCGGCGTGCGCTCGTCGACCGTCGCCGTCGCCGGCATGCCGTAGACGGCCGCCGACGACGAGAAGACGAGTCGGCGAACCCCCGCATCGGCGCATGCGCCGATGACCGCCGCGAGTCCGCCGATGTTGTCGCGGAAGTACTCCTCGGGCACCTCGACCGACTCGGCCGCCTGCTTCCGCGCCGCCAAGTGGACGACCCGCGTCACCTGATGCTCGCGCATCACCTGCGCGAGCGCGCTACGGGCATCTCCGGTGGTCAGGTCACGCTTCTCGAGACGGGCGCCTGACAAGCGCGCCGGGTCACCGCTCGAGAGGTCGTCGACCACCACGACGGCGTCGCCACGTTCGCTCAGCAGCCGAACGACGTGCGCGCCGATGTACCCGGCGCCGCCGGTGATGAGAACTGACACGGCCGACAGTCTACCGTCGGCTGCTCCGCCTTCCCGGGGGCTCAACCGATGAAGGTGGCCCGCTGCCAGCCGGTCGCGATCTGCTTCGCCGGCTTCCAACCGCTGCTTCCGTTGCCGGGGTAGAGCATGACGTTGCCCGTGCTCGTCCGCGCGATGAGGTCGGGGATCCTGTCGCCGTCGAAGTCACCTGGTGTCATCACCCAGGTCATCCCCGACCACCCGTGCCCGACCTGCACCGCCGCGGCGAAGCCGCCGACTCCGTTGCCGCGATAGAGCAGCAGGTCGCCGTCGGCATTCACCGCGATGACGTCCGCGCGTCCGTCGCGGTTGAGGTCGCCCGGAGTCAAGATCCACCGCATCGCCTGCCAGCCCGGCCCGACCGTCGCACGCGTCGGAAACGCCCCCGTGCCGTCGCCCTTGTGCAGCACGAGGTCACCGGATGCCGTTCGCGCGAGCAGGTCGAGCTTGCGGTCGCCGTTGAGATCAACCCCGCCGGCGAGCGCGGTGTACCCGGCCCAGCCGGCGCCGAGGCTCACGCGTGTCGAGAAGCCTCCCGCTCCGTTCGACGGGTAGCGCCAGAGGACGCCGCTCGACTCACGCACCAGCACATCGCGACGGCCATTCCGGTCGAGGTCGCCGGCGGCGACGACCGCGGTCGGCCAGTTCCACGCCGACGAGAACTTCGTACGGGTGAGGAATCCGCCCGCGGCGTTCCCGGGATAGATCCAGCCCGCGCCGTCTCCGGTCCGCACCATCAGGTCCGCCGGGCCGTCGCCGGACAGGTCTCCCATTCCTCCCACCGGGGTGAAGGCGCCCTTCGCCACGCTGCCCGGCCCGGAGAGCACGGTGAGCTCGGACCAGCCGCTGCCGACCTTCCGCTTCGTCTTCCATCCGCCTGCACCGTTGCCCGGATAGAGCCACAGCCCACCGGCTGCGTCGCGAGCGAGCACGTCCGCGACCTTGTCGCCGTCGAAATCTCCCGGTGTGAACAGTCCGGTGAAGGACGACCACCCCACTCCGATCAGTCGTGAGCTCTTCCAGCCGCTCCGCCCGTTCCCCGGATACAGACGGAGGTCGCCGTTGCTGAACCGGCCGAGGACGTCCGTCAGCCCGTCCCCGTCGAAGTCGACACCGCCGATGATCGCCGTGAGGCCCGACCAGCCGACGCCGACCCGCTTCGCCGGGGCGAACTGTCCGAGCCCGTTCCCGGCATGAAGGCGCAGATCGCCGTTCGAGGCGCGGGTGAAGAAGTCCACCGCGCCGTCGGAATTGAAGTCACCCGCCGCGACGAGCGCGGTGACGCCTGCGAAGCCGTCACCGATCTTCGACTTCGTACCGAACCGGCCACGGCCGTTCGTCGGGTAGTTCCAGAGCGACCCTGCCGAGTCGATCGCCATGATGTCGCGATGGCCGTCGCCGTCGAGGTCGCCTGCGCCGGCCACCTGCTTGAGCGAACCCCATCCGACGCCGATCCGTACGCTGCTCTTCCAGGCCCCCGTGCCGGTACCCGGGTACAGCCAGAGATCGCCGACTCGGTCTCGTGCATACGCCAACGGAATCGCGTCCATCGCGACGTCGACCTGAGCGGGAGCAGATGTCGAACCGAACCAGTCGGTGAACATGCGCCAGAAGTTGCGGTTCCCGTAGCTCGAGCAGCTGTCGCCGGTGCCGTAGAGGTTGGCGAGCGCAGCAGCGTTCGGGCGATAGGGCGTGTACAGGTAGAGGCCCGCAGTCGCCTGATTCTGGATGTAGACACGGGACGAGCCGCACGCGGAGTTCGGGTGCCACGCGATCGTGTTGTACCGCCCGGCCTGATAGGCCCGATCCGCCGGGCGCGCGCGGTACTTCTTGAACTGCCATGCGGCGTTGTACAGCTGATTGAAGAACCCGTAGTAGTTGGCATCGCAGTCCGCGGTGTCGGGGCACCCGTATCCCGTCGCCGAGCGGTACTGGCGCGAGGTGGGCCAGGTGTCGGTGATGAGCGCCTGCTCCTTCTCGAGCAGCACGAGGAGCGATCGGGGATTGATGCCGCACGCGCGTGCGACCTTGTAGATGATCTGCGAGGCGAGCTCGTTCGACTGACCGGTATAGGCGGCGCATCCCTCGCTGCGTGCCGGCTGGGACGTCGTCGTCTGCCGATAGCTCTTCAGGCACACGTACCCCGACCGGCAGGTCGGCACCTTCGCGTTGAGGAAGGACTGGATCTGCGTCGCCGTCATCGTCCCGCTGTCGTAGAACACTGCGTCGCTGATGATCATGCCCGGGTTGAACGCGGAGCCGACGGCGGCCGTCGCGGGATCCTCGTGGGTGACGCCGTCGGCCGTGGCCAAGCCGACCACCAGGACCAGTGCCGTGACGACCGCGAGCATCCGCCGCTTCAACCCTGTACGCATCTTCCGAACCGTCCCGCCCCCGAACACCGGTCTCGCCCATGGTATCCATCCGGGCGCATGAAGTGGAGATGCAGTGTTCCCGCGCGCGTCGGGAGGTCGCCGCATCGAGGACCCGCCGCTCGACGGCCCGGCTCAGTCCGCCGTGCCGCCGCCCGCGATCAGCCGCCGGTAGGCGACCTTGCGCACTCGCTCGGGCACGAACCGGTACACCCCGCGCACGGTCACGTTGCGCAGGTACTCCCAGCGGCTGGTGAATCGGATCCGACGCAGCGCCCGCTGCAGCTCGAGCTCGCTGCGCCACTGCGCGCGTCCACCGCGGCGCGCGTACGCGCCCGCGCCCACGCGGTACATCACGAGGGGCTCCGCCAGGTTCTCGACCGAGGCCCCGGCGTGGATCATCCTCGCGAACAGCCAGTAGTCCTCCATGAGCCCCAGCGGCTGGTAGCCGCCCGCGCGTTCGACCGCGGTGCGCCGGTACATGACGGTGGGGTGGCTGAACGGGTCGTGGAAGCGTGCGTAGCGCGAGATCTCGTCGTGGCCCGTGCGAGGGGTGCGTCGGGCGACGATCGCCCCGCCGTCGTCGAGGAACTCGAACATGCCGGTGCCGACGAGGTCGACGCCGCCCTCGATCACGGGCAGCTGCCGTGCGAACCGCTCGGGCAGCGAGATGTCGTCGGCGTCCATGCGGGCGACGATCTCGTGCTCGCAGAGGCCGAGACCCGTCTCGAGGGCTCGAGCGAGCCCGACGTTCTCGTCGATGGCGTGGTGCATCACGGGCACCGGGCTCTCGCCGACGACGCGGTGGATCGCGGCCGCGAGGTCGTCGCCGACGGGGCCGTCCTGCACGAGCACGACCTGCGCCGGTCGGGCGGTCTGGTCGCCGACGCTCGAGGTGAAGGCCTTCGCGAAGTGCGCGGCGTCGTCGCCGCGGTACACGGGCATGAGCAGCGAGAAGGGCGTGCTCACGTCGGTTCCACCAGGCGCACCGCGTCGCTCGCGCGGCCGAGCCCGTCGAGCGCCATCGCGTTCGGCCGCGGCCGAGTGCGCGTGCCGTCGCGATAGCCGCGCCGCCAGCCGTCGCGCAGGGTCGTGCGGTCGCTCGACCGTACGACCGTGCGAACCCAGCGGCGCACGCTCGAGGCGCCGTAGAGGAGCTTCTCACCCCTCGACAGGCTCGCGGAGCGGCGGAACATCCAGAGCTTGTTGCGCACCTCGTAGTAGAAGCGGGGCCCGGGATCGGCGTCGGTCGCGCCGAGCACCTTCGTCTTGTGCACGACCACGGATGCGGGCACGTGCACGCCCCGCCGGCCGCGCAACGCCCGGGTCGAGTACTCGAAGTCGTCGTTCCAGATGAAGTAGTCGGCGATCGGCAGGCCGACCTCGCGCACGACGTCGGCTCGCACGAGCATCGAGACGAACGAGGTGCTGCGAATCGGGATGCCTCCGCGGCGAGCCGCGGCGATGCGCTCGTCGCGAGCCACGAACGGCTTCTCCCGCGGTGTGTTCATCGGGTGCTCGGTACCGTCGTGCCAGACGACGCGGGAGCCCGCGACGACGAGGTCGGTGCCGTCGACGGCGGCGAGCAGCTCGGCGAGCGACGACGCGGTCGGCACGGTGTCGTCGTCCATGAGCCAGAGCCAGTCGGGTTCGTGGTCGGCGAGGGCGACGGCCATGCCCGCGGCGAATCCCCCGGCCCCGCCCGTGTTGCGCGGCAGCGAGACGAGGTCGACGAGCTCGCCTGCGGCACGAGCCACGTCGGCCGAGTCGTCGGTCGAGGCGTTGTCGACCACGACGACCTTCGCGAGCGCGGCGTGCTGCGTCGCGAGCGCGGCGAGCACCTCGGTCAGGAGGGCTGCGCGGTTGTAGGCGACGACGACGGCGACGACGCGCGGTGGCACAGGTGACGGACTCATCGACTCTCGCTGATCTCGGGATTGCTCCCCACTATCTTGCCCTGTCCCCGACGTCGGACTTTCCACAGCACGGGGCTCTCGCCGGATTCTCGGGTAGCGGCGCGATAGATTGGAGGGTCGTCTGTGACACTTGAAGGAGGGGCATGCCCACGACGCTTCGGATGATCGTCGACCAAGTGGTCGCGCCGGTTCCCGGCGCGCTCGGCCGGTACACCGAGGCGCTGACCGAGTCGCTCATCGCCTCGGCACCCTCCGGCTGCGAGGTCGAAGGCATCGTCTCGTCATCGCTCCCCGCCGACTACGACCGGCTGCTCGCCCGGTTCCCCGGCCTGTCCGGGCTCTACAAGACGAGCCTCGCGCGCCGCGAGCTCGCGGCCGCATGGCAGTTCGGCCTGACCACGTCGCCCGGCGGCGGCATGGTGCACGCGCCCGGTCTCTTCGCACCGCTGCGGCGACACGACCGCTCGAGCGGAGACCAGACGGTCGTGACGGTGCACGACCTCCTCGCGTGGACCCACCCCGAGTCGCTCACCGCGACCACGGTCTCGTGGCACAAGGGCATGCTCAAGCGGGCCCGCAAGCACGCCGACGCGGTCGTCGTGCCCACTCATGCGCTCGCCGAGCGGCTCGCGATGGTCGCCGATTTCGGCGACCGCGTCCGGGTCATCGGCACGGCACCGCGGCTCGGCCTGAAGATGCCTCGCGACGCGGCGGACCGGGCCGCCCGGTTCGCACTGCCCCGCGACTACCTCGTGACGAGCGGGTCGCTCGACCCCCGCAGCGGGGTCGTCGACCTGCTCGCGGCGCTCGGCCGTCAGGGCGCCCCCGACGTGCCGCTCGTGGTGCTCGGTCCCGAGAACTGGGGCGAGCTGCACCTCGCGGCGGTCGCCGAAGAGGCCGGCGTCGCGCCCGGGCGGGTACGGGCGCTCGAGCTCGCCGATCCGGCCGACCTGGCGACCGTGCTCTCCGGGGCGACCGCGTACGTCGCGCCGAGCCACGATGAGGGAGCGGGCACGTCCCTCATCGAGGCGTTCCACCTCGGCGTGCCCGTCGTCCACTCCGACACGCCCGCGTACGTCGAGATCTCAGCCGACGCCGGCCGTGCGGTCGAGATCGGCGACGGGGGTGCCGGATACGCCGAGCGGCTCGCCGGCGCGATCGCCGACGTCGTCGGCGACGCGGACCTCGCCGAACGGCTCTCGGTCGCCGGCACCGACCGCGCGCACGCGTTCAGCTGGCGCGACTCCGCCGAGCGCGTCTGGGCGCTGCACGCCGAGATCTGAGCGGCGCGCGCCGAGGCATCCGAGATGCCGGCGGCCGGGCGGAGGCCCGCCCTACTCGGCCGGCTCCTCGGTCGCCGGCGGCACGACCGCGTCGTGCACGAGCTGCCTGATGTACTCGTAGTCGGGGTCGGTCGGGTCGATGTCGTTCTCGGGCGTGAGCTCGACGTGACCCATCGGCAGCTCCTTGGTCTTCATGCCGAGGTTCACGAAGTACCCGAGCATCGACTGCGGCACGTCGGTCTTCACCGTGTCGGCACCGGCCGACGCGACCTCCTGGAACTTCGCGAGCACGTTCGTCGGCGTGAACTGGCGCAGGATCGCCTCCTGCAGCACGCGCTGGCGCGCCATCCGCTCGTAGTCGCCGCCGGCCACCCCGTAGCGCGCCCGGCCGTACCAGAGCGCGTGATAGCCGTCGAGGTGCTGCTGACCCGGCTCGATCCAGCCGTCGACCCCGTTGTTGTCCTCGTCGCCGCCGATCGGGATGCGCGTCTCGACGTCGATGTCGACACCGCCGAGCGCGTTGATGAGCGCCTCGAAGCCCTGCATGTCGATGAGCGCGTAGTACTGGATGTCGAGCCCCGTGATGCCCTCGGCCGCGTCGCGCATGCCCTCGATGCCCGGCTCCGACCCCTCGGCCACGGCGTTCGGATACATCTCGGGGCTCTTGAGCTCCACCTCGGTGTAGACCGAGTTGAGCTGGCAGACGTCGACCTCGCAGCCGTCGATCGCGCCGTAGCCCTCGGGATAGACGTCGGCGAGCGGCGACCCCTCGGGGAACGGGAAGTACTCGAGGTCGCGCGGCAGGCCGATCGTGACGGCCGCGCCGGTCTCGGCGTCGATCGACACGACCGACATGCTGTCGGGGCGCATGCCCTCGCGGTCGGGTCCGGAGTCGCCGCCGAGCAGCAGGATGTTGTAGCGGCCGTTCTCGTCGGGCGGCTCGGTGGGGCCGGCGACGAACATCGACGAGATCAGTCCGCTCGCGGTGATCGAGAGGTACGCGCCGTAGGCCGCGCCGCCCGAGAGGAAGACCATGACGAGCGTCGTCAGCCCCGCGATCCAGCCGCGAGCGGAGGGCGCCGTCTTCACGATGCGCACGAGCCGGAGCGTGTCGAGGGTCAACACCACCCAGAGCACGCCGTAGAAGAGGAGCGCGAGCGCGACGAGCCACAGGCTCCACGTCGTCGTGAACAGCGTGAACAGCGCCGAGCGCCAGAAGAACCAGGCGACGAGCGCGAGGATCGCGAGCGCCCAGAGCACGAGGGTGGCGCCGAGTCCGAAGCGGCCGAGTCGACGATTGCCCGCGAGCACCTGCGGCGCGCCCGGGATGAGGAAGTTGAGGACGACGAGCCACCAGCCGCGGCGGGTCATCACGGTGCGCGACGCGACATCCGGGTACCGGATGGGGCTTGCTGCCACGCTCATCGCGTCTGCTTCAGCCGTTCGTTCTTCTGCTCGACGAGCGCCGCGAGGTCCCGGGCGTAGGTGTCGAGGGCCGCTCGCAGGGCGGGGTCGGACGCGCCGAGCACGCGCACGGCGTAGAGGCCGGCGTTCTTGGCCCCGCCGATCGCCATGGTCGCGACGGGGATGCCTCCTGGCATCTGCACGATCGACAGCAGCGAGTCGAGGCCGTCGAGCTTCGCCAGCGGCACGGGCACCCCGATGACCGGCAGCGTCGTGACCGAGGCGAGCATGCCCGGCAGGTGAGCCGCGCCGCCTGCGCCGGCGATGATGACCTTGAGGCCGCGCGCGGCCGCCTGCTTGCCGTAGTCGATCATCTTCTCGGGCGTGCGGTGCGCCGAGACGACCTCGACCTCGTGGGCGATGCCGAACTCGTCGAGCACGGCGGAGGCGTCGCGCATGACGCTCCAGTCGGAGTCCGACCCCATCACGACGCCGACGAGCGGGCTGGTGTTCGTCTCAGTCACTTGATCGAGTGTACGGCCGGGCGCTGGGAGAACCCCGCAACGCCCCACCGCGGGTCGACGTCAGTCCTGGAAGAACGCCGCCGCCGCCCGCGCCTCGTAGACGACGGCGTCGAGGTCGTCGCCCGTCGCGGTGACGTGGCCGATCTTGCGGCCGGGGCGCGGCGCCTTGCCGTAGTTGTGCACCTTCACCGTCGGGTGCCCTGCGAGCGCCTCGGCGTAGCGGTCGGTGAGCGAGCCCTCGGCGGGACCTCCGAGCACGTTGACCATGACCGACCACTCGTCGCGGGTGCCGGTGGCACCGAGCGGCAGGTCGAGCACCGCGCGCAGGTGCTGCTCGAACTGTCCGGTCGTCGCCCCGTCCATCGACCAGTGCCCGCTGTTGTGCGGGCGCATCGCGAGCTCGTTCACGAGGATGCGGTCGTCGGTCGTCTCGAAGAGCTCGACGGCGAGCACGCCCGTGACGCCGAGTCCCTCGGCGATCGTGACGGCCACGTCGGCCGCGACCTCCGCGAGCCGCCCGGCCGAGCGCGGCGCGGGGGCGATCACCTCGCTGCAGACCCCGCCGACCTGGACGGTCTCGACCACGGGCCAGGCCGCGATCTCACCGCTCGGCCGCCTCGCGACGAGCTGTGCGAGCTCGCGGCGGAAGTCGACGAGCTCCTCGACGAGGAGCGCACCCTGCCGGCCGTCCTCGACGATGGTGGAGAACCACTCGGCGACCTCGCCGGCACTGCGCACGACCTTGACGCCCTTGCCGTCGTAGCCGCCCCGCGGCGTCTTCACGACGGCGGCGCCGCCGTGGTCGGCGATGAACGCGTCGAGCTCGTCGGCCGTCTCGATGCGCGCCCAGTCGGGCACCGGGAGGCCCAGCTCGGAGAGCCGCTCGCGCATGAGCAGCTTGTCCTGCGCGAAGCGCAGCGCGTCGGGGCCGGGGCGCACCGGGACACCGGCGTCGACCATCGCGCGGAGCACGTCCTGCGGCACATGCTCGTGGTCGAACGTGATCACGTCGACCTCGCTCGCGAACTCGAGCACGGTGGCCGTGTCGGTGTAGTCGCCGACCCGGTCGGCGGCGAGCTCGGCCGACATGCCCTCCTGCTCGGCGAGCACCCGGAGTTCGACGCCGAGCTCGATCGCCGCGGGAATCATCATTCGGGCCAGCTGTCCGCCGCCGATCACACCGACCCGCACTCCGTGCACCCCTGTTCTCATCGCAGTGGCGCCCGGCCGACGCCCAGTTCAGTCTACGGGTCGGGGAATATGATGTGGCGGTGTCCACCGTCGCGCCCGATCGCCCCGCCGGGCTCGCCGCACGCGCCTGGCACGGCCTGCTCGCCTACGCGCTGAAGTTCGGCGTCGTGGGCCTCATCGGGCTCGTGATCGACGTGGCGCTCTTCAACGCGCTGCGCCTCGGCATGTTCGGCGCCGACGGCTGGGCGCAGTCGGCGATCGGCGCGAAGACGATCTCGACGAGCGTCGCGATCGTCTTCAACTGGCTCGGCAACCGGTACTGGACGTTCCGAAAGCACCGGCGGCGCAACTACCTCCGCGAGTTCGCCGAGTACGTGGTCGTGTCGCTCGGCGGCATGGCGATCTCGCTCGCGTGCCTCTGGATCAGTCACCACGCCCTCGGGCTCACGAACCTCGTGGCCGACAATGTCTCGTCGAACGTCATCGGCCTCGGGCTCGGCACCGCGTTCCGCTTCGTGCTGTACCGGTACTGGGTCTACGGGCACCACCGCTCCGACGGGCTTTCGCAGGTCGATCGCGTCGAAGAGGCGCAGCGTGCCATCTTCGAGGAGCCGGGGTCGCCGGAGCCGGCCGAAGGGGTCTCGGGGCACCGGCCGGACGAGAGCGGGCCGTCGCACGACCGCGCCCCCGAGACCGATCAGACCACGTCGTCGCCGGCGGGCAGGAACCAGGGCGGGTAGACCGCCACTCGGGCGCGCACGCCGACGGCGGCGAGCGCCGACCGCACCCGGTCGCGCACTTTCTCGTTGGCGACGGCGATGAGTGCGATCCGCTCGAGGGGCACGTCGCCGCGGACGAGGAGCTCGGCCGTCGCGAGGCGGGCCGTCTCGTCGTCGTGCGCGAGCCGGCGGAGCAGTCGCTCGACGTCGGCCCACTCCACCACGACCTGCGCGCCGGGGAGCGACGCGTCGGTCGCACTGGCGGCGATCGTTCCCGACGCGGTCAGCGCCCCGCGGGCGGCGGCGACAGAACCGACGAGCAGCACGTGGTCGGCAGCGGGCCGCTCGACGGCGTCCGGGCGAAGCCGGGGATCGGGCGTCCCGGTGCGCACCGCGTCCCACACGTGGGCGTCGGGTGTGAGCAGGAACGGCACGTAGTCGGCGAGCACGGCGTCCGTGCCGGGCACCTCGGCGGCACGACGGTACTCGCGGACCGCGGGGGCGGCGATGTCGACGGCAGGGTTCGCTCCGCCGGAATCGGGCACGATCGCGCCCGAACCGAGGATCTTCGCGAGGTTGTCGAGGTGGGTCACGTGGTAGATGCGCATCGTGCCGACCTCGAGCGGCGGCGCGGTGAGCGGGCGGCCCGACGACGTGGGACGGCTCGACGGTCGTGACGCCTCGGCCGTCGCCGTCCGGGTCGAGTGCGTCGCCGTGCGCGCGTTCTCACGCGTCGACCCGCGCACGGGCGACGTGGTCGTCGCCGTCGGCTCTGGCTGCTTGGGGGGGAAGCAGGTGGCGCAGAGCCCTTCGTCGAAACCGTGGATGCATTCGTCGGCCAATTGGAACCCTTCATCGAGCGCCTCGCGCTCATCGAGCGTCTCGCGCTCGGGGGCGCGCGAGAACCGACCGACCACATTACTCGCCGAATCGGTGGTGAGCACCACGGGTCAGCGCGCGAGCTCGGTGTCGATGACGCGACCGAGCTCGGGTGCCAGCAATGCGCCGAACGTGGCGGTCATGTGGTGCTCGTCGCGATACACCAGGGTATCGCCGAGGACGACCGGGCAGAAGGAGTCACTGCACACGAGATCGGTCAGATCGACCCACGTCGTGCCGGCGAGGTCGGCTTCGGCCGCACGCAACGACGGCACCAACGCTTCAGAAGATGCTCGGCCGCAGGCGTCGGCGTCCGCGAGGTGAGCGGAGAGACACACGGCCGGCGTCCCGCTGAATCGCGGGGTGTCCGCGAGCACGATGGTGCGGGACGCCTCGGGAAGCCGCTCGAGCGTTCGGTCGTAGGCCGCCATCCAGTCGCGCGCCGGCCGAGCCGAATCGGCCGTGTAGTACGAGCCGTAGTTCGACATGACCACAAGTGCGGGCGGGCGCTCGTCGAGCCGTTCGATGACGTCGGAACGCCACGCTCCGCACTCGGGATATGGTGCGTCGACGGCGGCCACGATGTCCGCGGACGGGCACGAGCTCTTCGTATGCGACTCGAGCACGATGCGCCCCTCGTCGGCGAGCGCCGCGAGCGCGGGGTACCATTGCGCGGCATGCGAGTCGCCGAACAGCACGACGCGTGGCGCATCGCGATCGCTCCCGACGACGCACCCTGCGGGGTCGGTGTCCTCCGCCGAGAGGTGACACCCGGAGGCGTAGATCACCGGGTTGTCGTCAGCAGCGTCCTCCAGCGAGGGCACGAGGTTGTCCGGCACGACCGGCGTGCCGACGACCGCATGCGCGGAGAGCGTGGGCGGTGCAGCCGTGATCCCGTTCGTACCGACCGGGCGCGACGCGAGCGCAGCGCCCCCCGTGACCGCGAGCACGATCGCGGAGGCGAGCGCCGCGCCGCCGAGGACCCTCGCCGGTCGAACTCCTGCGAACCGCCTGCTCGTGCGGAACGGCTCCTCGATGAATCGATGGCTGAGGGCGCCGAGGACGACACTGAGCACGGCCGCCGCGGCGAGCGCCCACGGCGGCAACTCGACACCGAGCGCCTGCGCGGGGATCACGAGCAGCGGCCAATGAACGAGGTACACCGAATAGGAGATCTTGCCGAGAAACTGCATCGGTGCACGGTTCAACAGCCATGCCGGGCTCCATCGCATGGCAGAGGCGCCACCCAGGATGGCGGCGGCGGTACCGATCACCGGCACGAGGGCCGCAGCACCGGGGAACAGCGTCGTGGCGTCGAAGGCGAGCGCGGCGAAGCCGACGGCGGCGAGCCCGCCCCAGGCGAGCACTGCACCACCTCGAGGCCCGACGCCGTTCCACCGGTGGAGCAGTGCGGCGACGAGGCCGCCGACGCCGAGTTCCCATGCGCGGGTGGGCAGCAGGAAGAAGGAGAGCGACTCGGCCCTCGGCGTCAGCACGATGCAGGCGATCAACGAGACGACCGTCAGCACCGCGATCACCACGAACAGCCGAGCGGTGGTGCGGCGGACGAGCCGGAACCCGGCGAGGAGCACGAGCGGCCAGAGCAGGTAGAACTGCTCCTCGACCCCGAGCGACCAGTAGTGCTGGAACACCGACGGCGCACTCTCGGCGAGGTAGTCCGTGCTCTGCACGGCGAAGAGCACGTTGGGTACGTAGAGCGCCGTCGCGGCCGCGCCGATGAGGAGCTCGCCGCGGGCGAGCGGCGGGTACACGATCCATGCGATCACCAGGCTCGCGACGAGCACCGCGAACGAGGCGGGAAGGATCCGGCGGACGCGCCGGGCGTAGAAGGCACCGAAATCGACCCGCCCGGTGCGATCGAGCCCGTCGATGAGGTGCCCGGTGATGAGGAAGCCGGAGATCACGAAGAACACGTCCACCCCGACGTATCCGCCGCTCAGCCAGGGGACGCCGCAGTGATACAGCACCACGAGGGCAACCGCGATCGCGCGGAGACCCTGGATGTCGGTTCGGAACGATTTCACCACCGTAGGAGGATACGGGGTGCATCTGAGTCGATGCCGCGCTCAGCGGCCGCCCCACGCCACGGTGTCGCCGTCGAGTACGCCGGGCATGACCTGGGCGCCGCCGAACGGAGTCCGGTGGGCGTCCTCCATGAGCTCGTGGAGCGCCGACTGCACGAGCTGCGGCTTCGGCAGGTCGCGCAGCACGACGGGCTCCTCGTGTCCGACGTCGATGCGCACGTCGCCTGAGCCGAACATGCTCTGGCCAGGGGTCTTCCGCACGGTGACCTCCCGCACACGGGCGTGCGCGATCTCGTTGCGCACCCGCACGAAGACCCCGCGTCGCATGATGATGCGCCGGGTCGTGATCGTGGTCCGGCCGGTGAGCCAGGCGAGGTACGGCAGCAGGCAGCCGAGCACGATGACGAGGAGCGCGCCGGCGCCGATCGCGAGCAGCTGCCACGACTCGTCGACGAGGCCGACCGCATAGCCCGAGGCCGCCGAGACCGCGATGAGCAGCAGCACCGGGAGGATCAGCACGCGCGCGTGGCGACGCAGCCGTGCCACGACCCGCTCGGGCGGGACGGTCGGCGCGGCCGTCACCGGCGCGTCGGCTCTCGTCATACGCCCATTAATAGCGCAGGTGGGTCACGTCGCCCGCGGCGACAGACCACGGCTCACCGTTCTCGCGGTCGATCACGACGAGCCGGCCGTCGGCGTCGAGCCGTTCGGCCAGGCCGAGCAGCTCGCGATCGCCGGGCAGCTCGACCCGCACCTCGGCGCCGATCGTGCCGCACAGCGCCGTCACCCTGCGGTCGATGCCGGCGACGGCCGCGTCGGCGCCGGCAAGGCAGAAGTCGTCGAACATCGCGAGGAACCGCCCGAGGTAGTCGGCGAGCACGGCGTCGCCGTCGGGGCGCACGCCCGTCGCCAGGAGGAGCGAGGTCGACGTGAGCGTCGGCAGGTCGTGCTCGTCGAGGGTCAGGTTGAGCCCGGCGCCGACGACGACGGCGGGC
Source organism: Agromyces chromiiresistens (assembly GCF_029167465.1). NCBI lineage: Bacteria > Bacillati > Actinomycetota > Actinomycetes > Micrococcales > Microbacteriaceae > Agromyces > Agromyces chromiiresistens. The sequence continues at coordinate 1,329,545 of NZ_JARFNL010000004.1, read as the reverse complement.
GGCTCGTCGGCGACGCCCTGCACGAGTTCCGACAGGATGCCGCAGATCTTGTAGTCCGAGACGAGCACGTCGTTCGGCCACTTCAACTCGACCGACACGCCCCCCGAGCGGTCGTCGGCGTCGTACTCGGGGTCGCTCGCGGCGACGACGGATTCGGCGGCGTCGACCGCCGCGCGCACGGCCTCGGTCATCGCCGCCCCCGCCATGAGCGGGATCCATCCGAACGCGTCGGGCGGGAACACGCGGCCGCCGGGCAGCTCCGGCCTGAGCAGGAGCGAGATCGCGAGCGTCTTGCCCGTGGGGGCGAGCCACGTGCGGCCGAGACGGCCGCGGCCCCTCGTCTGGTTGTCGGTGACGATGACCGAGCCGTGCGGCCAGGCCGCGGCATCCTCGCCCGTGGCCGCCGCGCGCAGCTCGTCGTTCGTCGACCCCGCCTCGTCGAGGAATTCGAAGCGCGGCACCGCCGCGCGCGATCGCTCCCATCCCATGACACACACCCTAGCCACGCGGCGACCTCGTTCCCTTCGACAAGGTCAGGGGGCGAGGTTGTGGAAAACCTCAACGAAGTCGCCCGGATGCTCGCCGGTAGAGTGAACGACGTGACCGAAGCGACTGACGGCCCCGACCTCTCCACGACCGCCGGCAAGCTGGCCGACCTCAAGCTGCGCTACCACGAAGCGGTGACCGCGTCGGGCGAGGCGGCGATCGAGAAGCAGCACGCCAAGGGCAAGATGACCGCGCGCGAGCGCATCGCCGAGCTCCTCGACCCGGGCTCGTTCGTCGAGTTCGACGAGTTCGTGCGCCACCGCACCCACGCCTTCGGCATGGACGCGAAGCGGCCCTACGGCGACTCGGTCGTCATCGGCACCGGAACCATCCACGGGCGCCAGGTCGCGGTGTACTCGCAGGACTTCACGATCTTCGGCGGCTCGCTCGGCGAGGTGGCCGGCGAGAAGATCATCAAGATCATGGAGCACGCCATCAAGGTGGGCGTGCCGATCATCGGCATCCTCGACTCGGGCGGCGCGCGCATCCAAGAGGGCGTGGTCGCACTCGGCAAGTACGGCGAGATCTTCCGCCGCAACACGCAGGCGTCCGGCGTCATCCCCCAGATCTCGATCATCTGCGGCCCCGCCGCGGGCGGCGCGGTCTACTCCCCCGCGCTCACCGACTTCGTGATCATGGTCGACAAGACGAGCCAGATGTTCGTCACGGGCCCCGACGTCATCAAGACGGTGACCGGCGAGGACGTCGGCATGGAGGAGCTGGGCGGCGCGCTCACGCACAACACGGTCTCGGGCGTCGCGCACTACCTCGCGAGCGACGAGTCCGACGCGCTCGACTACGCGCGCACGCTCGTCTCGTTCCTGCCCGACAACAACATGACCGACGCGCCCGTCTACGACTCCGAGGTCGAGCTCGAGATCACCGACGACGACAAGCGGCTGAACACGATCATCCCCGACTCGCCCAACCAGCCGTACGACATGCACGCGGTCATCGAAGGCGTCGTCGACCACGGCGACTTCCTCGAGGTGCAGCCGCTCTACGCGCCGAACATCGTCGTCGGCTTCGCCCGCGTCGAGGGCCGCACCGTCGGCATCATCGCGAACCAGCCCTCGCAGATGGCCGGCACGCTCAACATCGCCGCGGGCGAGAAGGCGTCGCGCTTCGTCAGGTTCTGCGACGCGTTCTCGATCCCGATCCTCACCCTCGTCGACGTGCCCGGCTACCTGCCGGGCACCGACCAGGAGTGGACCGGGGTCATCCGCCGCGGTGCGAAGCTGCTCTACGCCTACGCCGAGGCGACCGTGCCGCTCGTGACCGTCATCACCCGCAAGGCCTACGGCGGCGCCTACATCGTCATGGGCTCGAAGCAGCTCGGCGCCGACATCAACCTCGCGTGGCCGACGGCCGAGATCGCGGTGATGGGCGGCCAGGGGGCTGTCAACATCCTCTATCGCGGTGAGATCAAGCGCGCCGAGGAGGCCGGCGAAGACGTGGCGGCGGTGCGCACGAAGCTCGCGAACGAGTACACGTACAACGTGGCCTCGCCGTTCCTCGCCGCCGAGCGCGGTGAGCTCGACGGCGTCATCGAGCCCGCTGCCACCCGCGTCGCCGTCGTGAAGGCGCTGCGCGCCCTGCGCACGAAGCGCGCGAGCCTCCCGTCGAAGAAGCACGGGAACATCCCGCTGTAGGGGGCCGGCCATGAACGATCACGATTCGGATGCCTCGGCCGGAGCCGTCGCAGACCGCCAGGCCGACCCTCGGGCGGCCGACCTCCGCATCCTCACGCCCGTGAGCGACGAGGAGGCGGCAGCCGTGACCGCGGTGCTGCTCTCGGCCGTCGACGCCGAGGCCGCCGGCGACGCTTCGGCCGCCGAGGCCGAACCCGGTCGCCACCCCTGGGTGCGATCGAGCCGCGCCTTCCGCAGCCCGGTCGAGGTCGGCCCCGGCCGATGGGTGCGCTCGGCACGCTGAGCGCGCGTGTCCCCCGATACGCGAGGGCGGCCCGAACCCGTCTCGCGCCGGGGCGCACGATGCCGTCGTCTCGTGTACCTCGCAGGGGGGACCGGGGTGTCCCCCGAAATGCTGACTGGTATCGGGCTTGCGGATCGGGAAGTATTGATTCTGCAGGCTCCACTGGAGCCGCCACAGTCATCGGTCGGGTAACCGATGACCTGTTGGGGGCGAGCCAGGGCGATATTCGGGTTGTCGCCGTGGCTCGGGCTTGAGGGGGACCGATCGAGGATCGGTCCCCCTCCTTCATTCCCGCGGGATCTCGAGCCAGAGCTCGACGTCGAGGTCGTCGGTGTCCCCCATGCCGGCTTCGGACTCACCGCTCTCGACCAGGCCGACGACCGTCACGGCGGTGGGCGAGCCCTCCGCCGCGGTCCGCGCGATGATCCGATCGGCCTGCGAGCCGGCGATCGCCTCCGCCAGCTGCGAGAGCACGCGGTCGCGGGCGGACTCGTCGAGGTCGTCGATGCCGCCCTCGTCGAGGAGCGTCACGTCGATGCCTCGCTGGCGCGCCCGGTGCACCTCGACGCGAACGGCGTCGGTGAGCAGCATCCGACCCCTGATCTCGTCTCGCACCGTCGCCTCGAGCAGGCGGCACTCGGCACGCTGGGCCTCGTCGAGCCGGCCGTCGAGGTCGGAGATGCGGCGCAGCATCGGGGCGGCGACGCGGTTCGTGTGCGCCAGCCGCATGCGGCCCTCGAACAGGTGCGCGTCCTGCGCCGCCTGCCAGGCGGCGGCCTCGCGCTCGGCCTGCGCGTACCGGCGGGTCTCGCGGCCCGCGCTCGTGAGCGCGCTCGTGAGCATGTGGGCGATCGCCACCCACACGATGCTGCCGATCACGCCGAGCGAGCCCAGTGCCAACGGTCCCGCCCAGATGACGGTCTGCACGGCGAGCGCGCCGACGCCGAGCCAGGCCGTGACGAGCCGGCGACGCGCCGCGGCGATGGTCATGAGGGTGCCGACCGCAGCGACGTACCAGGTCGCGTAGCCGTTGTCGGCGGACGGATCGAGCTGGCCGGTGACGAGCACCGGCACGACGATGCTCACGGCGAGGTCGAAGGCGGCCAGCCAGTCGGGCATGCGGATGCGACGTGTCGGCCAGAGGCTCATGGTCGTCGCCGCCGCGTAGAGCACGAGCGCGGCGGCCGCGGGCCACGGCGACGCAGGCACGCCGATCGAGTAGATGCCGAGGACGACGTGGTAGGCCGAGAAGAGCGCGCCGAGCACGAGCAGGAGCCAGCGCGGGATCGTGATCACGTGTCGGCCCCCTCGCCGTCCTCGGCCGGCCCGCCCAGCCGGCCCGTCTCCGTCCGCGGCGCGTGCCCGGCCCCCGCCGGCCATGCCAGCGTCACGTTCGTGCCGTGGCCGGGCCGTGAGTCGATGTCTGCGCTGCCGCCGACGTTCGACATCCGCTCCTCGATCGAGACCCGGAGGCCCAGCCGCACCGGCGGCACCGCCGCGATGTCGAACCCGACGCCGTTGTCGGAGATCTCGATGACGCAGCCGCCCGCCCGAACTCCTCGGATGCGGATGTCGCGACGGACCCGGCGGCCCGGCTCACCGGCGTGCTGCAGGCTGTTGACCATCGCCTGCACCGAGGCGGTGTAGAGCGCATCGATCGCCTCGACCGGCAACTCGACGCCCGCCGCGTTGACGACGCGCACCGTGAACGGCGTCGAGAACGTCGTGAGGGCGGCGCGCAGGCGACGCACGAGCACGGCGAGCCCGACCCGGTCGAGCGCCCGTGGTCCGGTCGCACCCGCCTCGTCGAGCCGGTGCAGCGCGTCGCGCGCCATCCTCGCGGCGAGCTGCTGCTCGCCCGGCGTGGTCGCCGCGGCGGCCGACAGCAGCGTCGTGAGCACGCTGTCGTGCACGAGGGCGTCGACCTTGATCCGCTCCGTCTCGGTGGCGTGCTGCCTGGCGGCGAGGTCGTATCGCTCGAGCGCCGCCTCCTGCGCGTTGTCGACCGACTCGGCGGCCTCGCGGAGCATCGTGATGATCGCGAGCACCACGACGCCGAGCACCATCGCGTAGACCGCGTCGAGCACGGCGAGCAGCGGTGGCGCCCCGCCGCCGGACGGCGTGGCGCGGATCACCCCGTAGATCGCCGGCACGACGAACGTGTACGCGGCCGCCCAGACCGGCGGCAGGGCGACGACGGCGGCGGTCGTCGCGACGGTGCAGAGGTAGTAGAGCCATGGGGTCGATCCGTCGAGCGCCTCGGTGTCGGTGACGAGCAACGGCCAGACGATGAGCGCGACCGCGTAGAGCCCGGCGAAGACGAGGCACGCGACCCGCACGGCCGACTTCATGACGGTCGCCACGGCGAGCGCGGCGATCGCCCCGTAGAGCCCCGCCATGAGCGCGGCCCCTGAGCCCCGCCCGAGCGCATCGGCCTGCGCGAGCGCGAGCGGCACCGTCTGCGCGCCGAACACGAGGCCGAACAGCCCGAGCGCCCGGGAGACGATCGTCTCGACCTGGGCCCGGGTCACGGTGGCACGGCGCCGCGCGAGGCGGGGCACCCGCCATTCAGGCGCGGGCATCTCCGCCGTCGGAGTCGAGCCCTGGCAGGATGCCGTCTTCGACCGCCCGACGCAGCAGGTCGACCTTCGTGGGGGCGGGCCGCCCGACCTCGACGTACTTCGCACGGATGCGGTCGAGGTATTCACGGGCGGTGGAGTGCGCGATGCCGAGCTGGATCGCGACCGCCTTGAGGGGCAGCCCCGAGGCGTAGAGGTGCAGCACGTCGCGTTCGCGCCGGCCGAGCTGCGCCTTCGCGAAGTCGCGATCGGCCTCGATCGCGCTCGCCCACTCGACGTTGTTCAGCACGCCGCCGCCGGCGACCGTCGCGATCGCGGCGATGACCGCGGACATCGGAGAGGCCTTCGGGATGACGCCCGCGGCACCGGCGGCGAGGGACTCGCGCACGGCCGCGACGCGGTCGGCGATGCTGTGCACGAGCACGGCGCTGCCGGTGCGGAGGACGGCCCGCACGTTCTCGGTCACGGTCGTGCCGTCGCCGAGCGAGAGGTCGAGCACCACGACGTCGCACGGACGCCCGTCGATGACGGGGATCAGGCTCGCGACGTCGGCCGTGTCGGCCACCACGACGTACCCGGCGGACTCGCAGGCGGCCCGGAGGCCGAGCCGCACGGCCTCGTGGTCGTCGACGATCGCCACGGTCGCCGGATGCGCGCCGTCTGCCACGAGGTCCCCCTTCTCGTCGGTTGCGGGCTCGAGTACACGATAGCGCTCGAGCGGCCCGCCGGCCGCGTCGCGGCGTGCGGCCCCGAGCTACTCGTGCACCGTCAGCCGGGCCACCGCCTCGACGTGATGGGTGTTGGGGAAGAGGTCGAACGCGCGAAGCTCGTCGAGCCCGTAGCCGTGCTCGCGCAGGAGCCCGATGTCGCGGGCGAGCGCGACCGGGTCGCAGGCGATGTAGACGAGCTGGCGCGGACGGAGCTCGGCGAGCCGGTCGACGACCTGCCGCCCCGCGCCCGACCGCGGCGGATCGAGCACCACCGTGGCGGCGCGCAGGCGGTCGCGCTCGGTGCGCCCCGCGCTCGCGGCGAGCTCGTCGAGGTAGCGGTCGACGCGCCCCGTCACCGCCCGGGCGCCGACCCAGTCCGCGAGGTTGGCGCCGGCGTGCTCGGTCGCGCGGGCGTCGGACTCGACGCTCGTGATCCGCACCGTCTCGCCGAAGCGGTCTCCGACGGCGGCCGCGAGCAGGCCAACGCCGCCGTAGAGGTCGTGGTTCGCGGCGCGGGGGTCGAACAGGTCGGCGTCGACGAGCTGCTGCACTGCCGCGGTCAGGGTGGCGGCGGCGGCGCGGTGCACCTGCCAGAAGCCGCCCCGGTCGAGCCCGAAGACACGATCCCCGACCTGCTCCTCGACGCGCTGGCGGCGTCCGCCCCGCGTCGTCTCGCCGGTGTCGACGACGACCCACGGGTTTCCGACCGAGGGAGCGACGAGGTCGACGGCATGCGCCCCGGCGAAACGCTCGTCGAGGGGCGCGAGAGGGGCCAGTTCGGGCACGGCGAGCGGGACGGACGCGACGGGCACCACCCGGTGGCTCCGAGCGGCGTACGGGCCGACTCGGCCCTCGGCGTCGACCTGCAGTCGCAGTCGAGTGCGCCAGCCCGTGCCGAGCTCGGCATCGGCTCCCGGCGCGAGTGCGGGGTCGACCGCCTCGACCTCGACGGCCCGTTCGATCCCGCCGAACCGCGCGAGGGCGTCGACGAGCACCTCGGCCTTCAGCGCACGCTGGCGCGCCATGGCGATGTGGCCGAATTCGGCGCCGCCCGCGCGGCGCTCGGGGGCGCGGTCGACGCCCGCCTCGGACCACGGGTGCTCGCGGCGGTCGGCCGAGGCGTCGAGCACCTCGAGCGTGTCGGCGCGCCAGAAGCTCGCCTTGCCGCTGTCGCTCACACGGGCGCGGACGCGCTCGCCCGGGATGGCGTCGGCGACGAACACGACCCGACCCTCATGCCGTGCGACGGCGACACCGCCGTGGGCGATGCGCTCGACGTCGAGCTCGAGCACCGGCCCGTCGAGCCGGGGCTCGGCGGGGGCCGGGCGGGGCGTGCGGGGCGCAGTCGTGCCGGTTCCCGCCGGGCGGCGGCGCGAGCGGTCGGTGCGTCGACGATCGGGATTCACCATGCGTCGAGCATTCCACAGCAGCCTGACCGCGGGCAGGATGGGAGGATGCGCCTCTACCTCGCCTCGACGTCGCCCGCCCGCCTGCAGACCCTGCGTGCGGCGGGCATCGAGCCGATCGCGGTGCCGCCCGGCGTCGACGAGGAGGCCGCCGTCGCGGCGCACGAGGCCGACCACGGGCCGCTCGCCGCGCGCGACATGGTGCAGCTTCTCGCCCGCGCGAAGGCCGAGGCCCTCGTGGGCGCCGAGCCCGGCGGCGAGCCGATCGACGGACTCATCCTCGGCGGGGACTCGGCGTTCCTCACGAGCGGCGCGATCCACGGCAAGCCGCACACGCCCGAGGTCGCGAAGGCGCGCTGGCTCGCCCAGAACGGCGGGCACGGCGACCTCTGGTCGGGGCACTGGCTCATCGACCACCGCGACGGCCGGGTGAACGGCGCGGTCGGGCGCCCCGATGTCGCGACCGTGCGGTTCGCGGCCCTCGACGAGGCCGAGATCGACGCGTACATCGCGTCGGGTGAGCCGCTCCTCGTCGCGGGCGCGTTCACGGTCGACTCGCTCGGCGGGCCGTTCATCCGACGGGTCGAGGGCGATCCGTCGACGGTCGTGGGCCTCTCGTTGTCGACCCTGCGCGACCTCGTCCGCGAACTCGGCGTCGACTGGACCTCGCTGTGGAACCGCGCGGGCTGATCGCGCGATTGTCGACTGCCGCAAGAGACATCCATTCATTTTGTGGAGGTCGCCCAAAGGTGTGACGTGCCCGCGCAATAGGCTTGGGGATTATGCCGCGCATCACCAAGGTCCTCATCGCCAACCGTGGAGAGATCGCCGTCCGCGTCATCCGCGCCGCTCGCGACGCCGGCCTCGGCTCGGTCGCCGTGTACGCCGACCAGGACCGCGACGCCCGCCACGTGAAGCTCGCCGACGAGGCGTACGCCCTCGACGGCACCACGAGCGCCGACACGTACCTGGTCATCGACAAGATCCTCTCGGTCGCGCGGCGCTCGGGCGCCGACGCCGTGCACCCGGGCTACGGCTTCCTCGCCGAGAACTCCGACTTCGCCCGCGCCGTCATCGAGGCGGGCCTCATCTGGATCGGGCCGTCGCCCGAGGCGATCGAGCGGCTGGGCGACAAGGTCTCGGCGCGGCACGTCGCCGAGAAGGTGGGCGCACCGCTCGCGCCCGGCACGCTCAACCCAGTGGCTGACGCCTCGGAGGTGCTCGACTTCGTCGACGTGCACGGTCTCCCCGTCGCGATCAAGGCGGCGTTCGGAGGCGGCGGTCGCGGCCTCAAGGTCGCCCGCGAACGCGACGAGGTCGCCGAGCTCTTCGAGTCGGCCACCCGCGAGGCCGTCGCGGCGTTCGGCCGCGGCGAGTGCTTCGTCGAGAAGTACCTCGACAAGCCGCGCCACGTCGAGACCCAGTGCCTCGCCGACCAGCACGGCAACGTCGTGGTCGTGTCGACCCGCGACTGCTCGCTGCAGCGCCGCCACCAGAAGCTCGTCGAAGAGGCGCCCGCGCCCTTCCTCACCGACGCCCAGGTCGAGGCCCTCTACAGCGCCTCGAAGGCCATCCTCAAGGAGGTCGGCTACGTCGGCGCGGGCACCTGCGAGTTCCTCATCGGCCAGGACGGCACGGTCTCGTTCCTCGAGGTGAACACCCGCCTGCAGGTCGAGCACCCCGTCTCCGAGGAGGTCACCGGGCTCGACCTCGTGCGCGAGCAGTTCCGCCTCGCCGAGGGCGGCGTGCTCGACTACCCCGACCCCGTGACCCAGGGGCACTCGATCGAGTTCCGCATCAACGGCGAAGACCCCGGTCGCGGCTTCCTCCCCGCTCCCGGCCCGATCCACCAGCTCCGCTTCCCCGGCGGGCCCGGCGTGCGCGTCGACTCGGGCGTCACGAGCGGCGACGAGATCTCGGGGGCGTTCGACTCGCTGCTCGCGAAGCTCATCGTCACCGGACGCGATCGCAAGGACGCGCTCGAGCGTGCACGACGCGCCCTCGACGAGTTCGAGGTCGCGGGGCTCCCGACGGTGCTGCCCTTCCACCGCGACATCGTCGACAACCCCGCCTTCGCGCCGGCCGGCGACGAGCCCTTCTCGGTCTACACCCGCTGGATCGAGACCGAGTACGACAACCGCCTCGAACCGTGGTCGGGCGAGCTCGAAGAGACGAGCGGCCCCGCCGCGCGTTCGAACGTCGTCGTGGAGGTCGCCGGTCGTCGCATCGAGGTCAGCCTGCCGAAGCGACTCGCCGGCGGGGCATCCCTCTCGCACACCGCCGGCGCCGCGCCGCGCCGCCGGAGCGGTTCGCACACCGTCGACACGGGCACCGGCAATGCCGTGAAGGCGCCCATGCAGGCCACCGTCGTGAAGGTCGCCGTCGCCGAGGGCGACAAGGTCGTCAAGGGCGACCTCGTGCTCGTGCTCGAGGCGATGAAGATGGAGCAGCCGATCGTCGCCCATAAGGACGGCGTCATCGGCGGCATCAACGCCGAGCCCGGCGCGACCGTGTCGAGCGGGCACCTGCTGCTCTCGATCGCCGACGCCTGATCCCCACGGACGAACGGGATGCCGCGAGCTCATCGCTCGCGGCATCCCGTTCGTCCGTCCGGGGAGTGCCGGCACGGCACGGACCCTCAGCGGAGTGCGAGCGCGGCGAGCGCCTGCTTCGCCGCCGTGATGCCCGAGTTTCGCGACGAGTGGATCGTGCTCGTCACCATGCCGGCCCAGAAGACCGTGTCGCCGATCGGCCCGTTGAGCCCGGTGCGTCGCGAGAACGGGCCAGGGTAGGCGCCCCGGGCGAACTCGTCCTTCGACCAGTCGTAGGTCGAGGCGTTGACGGCCTGCAACCCCTGGTCGCCGACGGCGGTGCGCACGTTGTCGAGCGCCGCCGCGAGCCGCTCGGCCTCGGGCAGGTCGAGCAGATCCTGCGCGACACCGCCGGTCGCCCACGCGACCGCGATCTCCCCGTGATAGCCGGGCGTTCCGAGTGAGGCGTTCCAGAGGCTCGGCGGGCGCTTCGAGAAGGTCGTCATGACGTCCCACTGCCGCGCGACCGGGTGGCCCGGCGGCACCACCGGCGCCGCGAACTCCAGGATGCCCTTGAACACCGGCAGGTACTCGATCTGCTGGAGCCCGTCGCGACGGTCGGCGGGCAGCGGCGGGTCGAAGGTCACGTCGCCGTGCTTCAGTACGCCGCCCGGCAACGCCACGACGAGCGTCTTCGCCTGGTAGCTGCCGCGACTCGTGTGCACGTCGACGCGGCCGGCCCGATGCTCGACCGTGTGCACCCGCGCGCCGAGCCGGATCGGCAGCCCGGCCGCGAGCGGCCTGAGCACCTGGTCGTAGCCGCCGATCACACGGTGATCGTCGTAGGGATCCGGGAACGGCGTCGACGCCGGGACGTCCTGTTCGGCGATCGCCCACGCGACCGTGTCGACGACCCACGCTGCCGGCAGCACGTCGAACTGCTCGGAGTCGACCTCGATCGCGGCGAGCAGGATGGGGTAGTTCTCGCGCGGGATGCCGACGCGCTCGAGCCAGGCGAGCGCCGTCTCGCCGTCGGCCGGCTCGGGCAGCGGGCCGCCCGGCGCACCGAGCGGGAACTTCAACGACGCGTACGTCGTGCCGTCGAGCCACGGCGTACCGGGCGCGAGCCGGCCCCAGATCGACTGCTGGCGCCGGGTCGTGATGCCCTCCGCCTCGATGAGGTCCCAGGTCGAGGCCCGGCTGCCGTGCACGAGCTCCGCACCGCGCTCGATCGGGATGGACATGGTCGTGCGATCGGTCCACATGCGCCCGCCGATCCGGTCGCGCGCCTCGAGCACGAGCACGCTGCGTCCCGCGTCGGCGAGCGTGCGTGCGGCGCCGAGCCCGGATGCGCCGGCACCGAGCACGATCGCATCCCACATGCGGTGGTCGGAGCCCGTGCCGACCGGCCGGCGAGCGCCAGCGGTGAGCGCGACGGTCGCCGCACCGGCCACGCCTGCTGCGCCGATCCCGAGCACGGCCCGTCGCGTGACACCTCCCCCGCCGGCCGTGGTCGTCGTCGTGCCCGTCGCGCGTGTCGCGGTCATCTCCGCCTCCTGGAACCTCGTCGTCACCGGTGGGTCGGTCGCGGCGTCATCGCCCGATCGACGCTGGATGATTCGGAGACTATCGACGGGTGAACATCGATGTCAACGCTGTTGACAGGATCGGAGTGGAGCAGCGACCCGTCAGGTTCCCTGGGCCGTCGGCAGCTCGACCTCGCTGACCCGCTCGCCGGCGAGCCGAGAGCGACGCCGACCGTAGAGCAGGTAGATGACGACGCCGAGCGCGAGCCAGACGAGGAAGCGCACCCAGGTGAGCGTCGTGAGGTTGAGCATGAGCCAGACGCAGAGCGCGGCCGACAGGATCGGAAGCACCGGGGACAACGGCACGCGGAACCCGCGCGGCAGGTCGGGCCGGGTGCGACGCAGCACGACGATGCCGACCGACACGAGCACGAAGGCCGACAGCGTGCCGATGTTGATCATCTCCTCGAGGAGCCCCACATCGGTGAAGGCGGCGACGAGCGCGACCACGGTGCCGCCGATGATCTGGATACGGGCGGGCGTCTTCGTGTGCTCGGTCGTCTTCGACAGCCATCGCGGCAGCAGCCCGTCGCGGCTCATCGCGAACACGATGCGCGAGAGGCCGAGCAGCAGCACCATGATCACCGTCGTGAGGCCGGCGAGCGCGCCGAGCGAGATGACGGCCGACGCCCAGTCCTGCCCGACCAGCCGGAACGCGGTCGCGAGCGACGGCGTCTCCTCCGCGGCGAGCTCGGTGTACGACACCATGCCCGTCATCACGATCGAGACGAGCACGTAGAGCAGGGTCACGATGCCGAGGCCGAGGAAGATGCCGCGCGGCAGCCGCTTCTGGGGCTCGCGCACCTCCTCGGCACTCGTGGCGACGACGTCGAACCCGATGAAGGCGAAGAAGACGAGGGAGGCCGCGGCGAGCATGCCGAACACGCCGTACTGCGCCGGCGCGGCACCCGTGAGCCAGGCGAAGAGCGACTGCGTCCAGGCATCCTCGGCACCGCCGGTCGTCGGCACCGCCTCGGGGATGAAGGGCGTGAAGTTCGAGGCCTGCACGAAGAAGAAGCCCACGACGATCACGAAGAGCACGATCGCGACCTTGATGAGCGTGAACACGGCGCCGACGCGCGCCGTGAGCTTCGTCCCGGCGACGAGCAGGACGGTGAAGACCGCGACGATGAGGAATGCCGGCCAGCTGACCTCGACCCCGCCGATGGAGAGGGTCGCCGGGAACGGCACGCCGAAGGCGAGCAGCGCCTCGGAGAGGTACACGCCCCAGTACTTCGCGAGCACGGCGGCGGCCGTGAACATCTCGAGGATGAGGTCCCAGCCGATGATCCACGCGAGGAGCTCGCCCATCGTGGCGTACGTGAAGGTGTACGCGCTGCCCGCGACGGGCACCGTCGAGGCGAACTCCGCGTAGCACATGATCGCGAGCCCGCACGTGATCGCAGCGAGCACGAACGAGAGGATCACGCTCGGGCCGGCGTAGTTCGCCGCGGCCTGCGCCCCGACCGAGAAGATGCCAGCCCCGACCGCGACGGCGATGCCCATGAGCGCGAGGTCCCAGGTGCCGAGCGAGCGTTTGAGGCTGCGGCTCTCGTCGCTCGAGTCGGCGATCGAGGCCTCGACCGATTTCACGCGCAGGTTCATCGCTCCCCCAAGCGGTCATCGCGCCGCGGGCGCGGCGCTGCGTGTGCCCAGCGTACGCCCGGGTCGGTGCGGGCGGGGCGTCGGGACGCGCGCGTCAGCGCACGATGTGCATGGCCCGCGCGGCGTCGGTGAGCGAGCCCGACAGCGACGGGTACACCGGGAACGCCTCGGCGAACTGGTCGACCGTGAGCCGGTGCTCGACGGCGAGCGCGAGCGGGAAGATGAGCTCCGACGCCTTCGGCGCGACGATGACGCCGCCGATGATCGAGCCCGAACCGCTCGAGGCGAAGAGCTTCACGAAGCCCTCGCGGATGCCCATCATCTTCGCCCGCGGGTTCGACGAGAGCGGCAGCTTGTAGACGACGCCCGGCACGACGCCCTCCTCGATCTCCTTCTCGGTCCAGCCGACGGTCGCGATCTCGGGCTGCGTGAAGATGTTCGAGGTGATGTTGCGGTTCTCGGGCGGGTTCACGACGTCGCCCATCGCGTGGAACACGGCCGTGCGCCCCTGCATCGAGGCGACCGAGGCGAGCGGCATGAACGTCGTGCAGTCGCCGGCGGCGTAGATGTTCGGCATCGACGTGCGCGCGACCCGGTTGACCCGGATGTGCCCCGACTCGGCGAGCTGCACGCCCGCCTCCTCGAGGCCGAGGTCACGGGTGTTCGGCACCGATCCGACCGCCATGAGGCAGTGCGAGCCCTGCACCTGGCGTCCGTCGGACAGCGTCGCGACGACGCCGTCGCCGTCGCGCACGACCGACTCGGCCCGCGACTTGTTCAGCACCTTCATGCCGTTGCGCTTGAACACCTTCTCGATGACGGATGCCGCGTCGGCGTCCTCCCCGGGCAGCACCTGGTCCCGGCTCGAGATGAGCGTGACCTTCGCCCCGAGGGCGCGGTACGCCGAGGCGAACTCGGCGCCCGTGACGCCGGAGCCCACGACGATGAGGTGTTCGGGCACCTGCTGGAGCGAGTAGAGCTGGGTCCACGTGAGGATGCGCTCGCCGTCGGGCACCGCGGTCGGCAGCACGCGCGGCGTCGCGCCGACCGAGAGCACGAGCGTGTCGGCCTCGATGCGGTCGAAGTCGGTGCCGCCCTTGGCGGTCGCGACGATCACGGCGTTCGGACCGTCGAGGCGACCCTCGCCGTGCACGAGGTGCACGCCGGCCTCGAGCAGGTTCGAGCGCATGTCTTCGGACTGCTGCGCCGCGAGGCCGAGCAGCCGCTTGTTCACGGCGGCGAGGTTGATCGCGACCTGGGGCTTCACGGCCTTGTCGGCCTCGCCCTTCGCGTAGAACTGCACGCCGAGGTCGGCCGCCTCCTTCACCGCGTTCGACGCCTCCGCCGTGGCGATGAGCGACTTCGAGGGCACGACGTCGGTGAGCACGGCCGAACCGCCCACGCCCGCACGCTCGACCAGGGTGACCTCGGCCCCGAGCTGCGCCGCGGCGAGTGCGGCTTCGTACCCGCCGGGCCCCCCTCCGAGGACGGCGATCCGTTGCGTGCGCTCGAACTCGTAGGCCATGCTCATATTCTGTCAGTTCCGCGTGCCCGGCCAGCACATGAGCGGCGCCGTGCCCGATGCATCCGGTGGGTTCTAGAGTGGTGGGATGCACGATGCCAACCCGCTCGACGCGCCCTCAGCTGACCCCTTCGCCATCGCCCGTGAGGCTGCGGCGCAGATCGCCGCCCTGACCGGGGTCGAGCGGCACGACATCGCCCTCACGCTCGGTTCGGGCTGGGGCAAGGCCGCGGAGCTCATCGGCGAGACGACGCACACGATCGCCGCGACCGACGTGCCCGGATTCTCGAAGCCCGCCGTCGAGGGCCACGTCGGCACGCTTCGCTCGGTGCTGCTGCCGACCGGCAAGCGCGCGCTGGTCATCGGCGCCCGCACCCACTACTACGAGCGCCACGGCGTGCGCCGGGTCGTGCACTCGGTGCGCACGGCGGCCGCGACGGGTGCCACGACGATGATCCTCACGAACGGCGCCGGTGGCATCAAGGAGCACTGGAAGCCCGGCACGCCCGTGCTCATCAGCGATCACATCAACCTCACGGCCGACTCGCCGCTCGAGGGCGCGACGTTCGTCGACCTCACCGACCTCTACTCCCAGCGGCTGCGCGACCTCGCGCACTCGATCGACCCGACCCTCGACGAGGGCGTCTACTGCCAGTTCACCGGCCCCCACTACGAGACTCCCGCCGAGGTGCAGATGGCGAAGGCCATCGGCGGGCACATCGTCGGCATGTCGACCGCGCTCGAGGCCATCGCCGCGCGCCAGTCGGGCATGGAGGTGCTCGGCATGTCGCTCATCACGAACCTCGCGGCCGGCATCCAGCAGACGCCGCTCAGCCACCAGGAGGTCATCGAGGCCGGCCAGGCCGCCGAGCCCGTGATCAGCGCCCTGCTCGCGAAGATCGTCGCCTCGCTCTAGGCCCAGCGCAGGAACCGCAGGAAGGACGACGACGGATGTCGCACGAATTCGACCCTCGCGACGCCGAGCGCGTCGCCCTCGCCGAGGCGTGGATCGCGCAGGACCCCGACCCCGAGACCCGCGCCGAGCTCGCCGCGATCGTCGAGGCCGTGCGCGGCGGCGACGCCGCGGCCGCGGCCGACCTCGCCGACCGCTTCGACTCCCGGCTCGCCTTCGGCACCGCGGGACTGCGCGGTGAGATCGCCGCGGGACCGAACCGCATGAACCGCGTGCTCGTGTCGCAGGCCGCGGCGGGCCTCGCGTCGTACCTGCTCGAGCGGGCCGAGCCCGGCACGACCCCGTCGGTCGTGATCGGCTACGACGGCCGCAAGAACTCCGACGTGTTCGCCCGCGACTCGGCCGAGGTCTTCGCCGGCGCCGGCGTGCGCGCCGTGCTGCTGCCGCGCCTGCTGCCGACCCCCGTGCTCGCCTTCGCGGTGCGCCATCTCGACACCTCGGCGGGCGTCATGGTGACGGCCTCGCACAACCCGCCGAACGACAACGGCTACAAGGTGTACCTCGGCGGCTCGAACCACGGGTCCCAGATCGTCGCGCCGGCCGACGCCGAGATCGCGGCGCACATCCTGAGCGTCGCGTCGGCGACGACGGTGCCCGCGCTGCCTCGCGGAGCGTTCGAGCTCGCCCCAGAGTCGGTCGTCGACGAGTACGTGCGGCAGACGGCCGCGAGCGCCTCCCCCGGCACGCCGGCCGCGCAGCCCCGCGTCGTCTACACGGCCATGCACGGCGTCGGATGGGAGACGGCGTCGCGCGTGCTCGAGGCCGCGGGCTTCGACGCCCCCACGCTCGTCGAGGCGCAGATCGCCCCCGACGCGGCGTTCCCGACCGTCTCGTTCCCGAACCCCGAGGAGCCGGGCGCGATGGACCTGTCGTTCGAGCGCGCCCGCGCCGTCGGCGCCGAGCTCATCGTCGCGAACGACCCCGACGCCGATCGGCTCGCGATCGCGATCCCCGACCCGACGGCGCCCGACGGCGTCGGCTACCGCCGCCTGACCGGCAACGAGGTCGGCCTCACGCTCGGATGGCTCGCCGCACGCCGTGCCGCCGATGCCGCCACCGGCGAAGGCGGGCCGAACGGCGCGCTCGCGTGCTCGATCGTCTCCTCTCCCGGGCTGGAGGCCGTCGCCCGCGCCTACGGGCTCGACTTCGAGGCGACGCTCACCGGCTTCAAGTGGATCTCGCGGGCACCGGGCCTCGTGTTCGGCTTCGAGGAGGCGCTCGGCTATCTCGTGAATCCCGATGTCGTACGCGACAAGGACGGCATCTCGGCAGCGGTCGCGTTCCTCTCGCTCGCCGCCGAGCTGAAGGCCGCCGGAAAGACGGTCGCCGACCACCTCGACGACTTCGTCGAGAAGTTCGGCTGCCATGCCTCGGGCCAGGTGTCGATCCGCGTCACCGACCTCTCGCGCATCGGCGCCGTCATGAAGCGCCTGCGCGCCGAACCGCCGGCGTCGGTCGGCGGCATCCGGGTCGAGCGCATCGAGGACCTCGCCGACGGGTTCGGCGACCTGCCGCCGTCGGACGTGCTGCGCATCGTGCTCGAGGGCGGTTCGCGGGTGATGGTGCGCCCGAGCGGCACCGAGCCGAAGCTCAAGGTCTATCTCGACGCCGTGTCCGACCGGGGCACGGTCGCCGACCGCCGCGCCGCGGCGACGGCGACGATCGCCGCCCTCGAGGCGGGCATGCGCGCGCTCGTCGCCTGAGGCCCCACCTCGTCGAGCATGCGGTGGTCGACGTCCCCTCGCCGACGACACTCGAGGAGTGCGGCTCGCCACAGCGCTTCGAGCGTGCACTCCTCGCCCTGAAGCGGGCGGTGAGTGCACGCTCGATGCGCTGGGACGGGCGCGCAGTTGCGCGACGAGCGCGCAGGCGGCACCGCCGGAGCGACCGCGTGCCTCAGCCGAGCGAGCGCTCGAGCAGCCGCGTGATCTCGTCGACGTCGAAGTAGTTCACGACTTCGACGACCTCGGTGTAGCTGCGACCGATCGCCTCGCGCACCGCACCCGACAGCTCGGTCGAGGTGAGGATGACCTGCGCATCGGCCGCCGCGACGGCGACGCCGGCGAGATCGCTCGCGTCGACATCGGCCGACAGCTCGAGCCGCTCGAGGGCCCGCTCGGCGTTCACCTTCAGGATCGCCGAGGTGCCGATGCCGGCACCGCACACGGCCACGATCTTCACGCGGCGGCCTCGAGGCCGAGCAGCCCGCGTACCTCGGCGGCGTCGCCCGCGCGGGCGATGCGACCGACGGCGTGCGGGTCGTTGAAGACGTTCGCGAGCGTCGCGACCGAGGCGACGTGCTCTTCGGCGTTCGACACGGCGAGCCCGACGACGACGCGCACGGGATCGTTGTGCGGGTGGCCGAACGGCACGGGCTCGGCGAGCGTCACCACCGCGATGCCCTCGCGTCGCACGTCGGGGCCGGGGCGCGCGTGCGCGAGCGCGAGGCCCGGGGCGATCACGACGTAGGCACCGAACTCCTCGATGACGGCGACCATGCGGTCGGCGTACTCGGCGCGCGTCGAACCCGACCGGGTGAGGGCGCGGCCGGCCTCACGGACGGCGGCTCGCCAGTCGGATGCGTGCGCGCCGATGACGACGGCGTCGTCGGGCAGCGGTGGGAGGTTCATCTCGGGTCCGTTCGGGGGCGGCGGGCGGACGGCGGAGGCGCGAGGCATCCGGCCGCAGGGCTCGTCGTCAGGCTTCGTCGAAGCCGTCTTGGATGAGCTCGGCGAGTTCGTCGCGATCGTCGAGCGGCAGGAAGGCCGCGGCTGCGGCGTTGAGCTGGAAGGTCTCGAGGTCGTCGAGGTCGTAGCCGAACGCGTCGCTCAGCAGCGCGAGCTCGCGGGTGAGGCTCGTGCCCGACTGCAGGCGGTTGTCGGTGTTGACCGTCACCCGGAAGCCCAGCTGGTACAGCAGGTCGAACGGGTGATCGATGAGCTCGTCGCCCCAGGCCGCGATCGCACCGGTCTGCAGGTTCGACGACGGGCTCGTCTCGAGGGCGATCTCGCGGTCGCGCACCCACTGCGCGACCGGGCCGAGCGAGACGTAGGTGTTCTCGTCGTCCTGACGCTCGATCACCAGGTCTTCGGCGAGGCGCACGCCGTGCCCGAGCCGCAGCGCGCGGCCGTCGAGCAGCGCTCCGCGGATCGACTCGAGACCGTCGGCCTCGCCGGCGTGCACGGTGACGGGCATGAACTGGCTCGCGAGGTAGTCGAACGCGGTGCGGTGCCGGCTCGGCGGGAAGCCCGCTTCGGCGCCGGCGATGTCGAATCCGACGACGCCGCGGTCGCGGTGCCGCACGGCCAGCTCGGCGATCTCGAGGCCGCGGTCGGCGTGGCGCATCGCGGTGACGAGCTGTCCGGTGCGGATGGCTCCGCCCTGGTGCCGCACGTCGTCGGCACCCTGCTCGAGGCCGGCCTGCACCGCCTCGACGGCCTCGTCGAGCGTGAGACCACGGGTGAGGTGCTGTTCGGGCGCCCAGCGGATCTCGCCGTAGACGACGCCGTCGGCCGCCAGGTCCTGCACGAACTCGCGTGCGACGCGCGTGAGCCCCGCGCGGGTCTGCATGACCGCGGTGGTGAGGTCGAAGGTCTTCAGGTATTCGACGAGCGAACCCGAGTTCGACTGGTCGGTGAACCACGTCGCGAGCGACTCCTCATCGGCGGCGGGCACCTCGAGACCGAGCTCGTCGGCGAGCTCGATGAGGGTCTGCGGGCGCAGGCCGCCGTCGAGATGATCGTGGAGCGAGATCTTCGGCAGCGCCTGGATGTTCGTGCCGTCGCCCTCGAGGCGGTACTCGGTCGGAATCGTGTTCACGAGACAACGATAGCGGCGCGGCTGCCGCGAAGTCTCGGCAATCTCGAAGCTGGGATCTCGAGCCGCTCCGCTACCCGATCGCCCGAGGGGCTCAGCGCCCGATGCGGTCGGCGATGAGCGGCCCGCCGTCGTCGATCGGGTCGCCCTCGTCGCCGATGCGCCAGGCGCCCTCGACCGCCGCGAGGGCGCGTTCGAAGCGCGCGGGCTCGTCGGCGTGGAGCGTGAACAGCGGCTGTCCCGCGCGCACCGCGTCGCCGGGCTTCGCGTGCAGGTCGATGCCAGCGGCGTGGTGCACCGGGTCCTCCTTGCGCGCGCGGCCCGCGCCGAGGCGCCAGGCTGCGATGCCGAACGGCAGCGCCTCCTGGGCGACGAGCACGCCGTCGCGGTCGGCGGTGACGACGTGCTGCTCGCGCGAGACGGGCAGCGGCGCATCTGGGTCGCCGCCCTGGGCGACGATCGATCGGCGCCAGGTGTCCATCGCGCGACCGTCGTCGAGTGCGGCCTCGACGTCGTCGCCGTCGCGGCCCGCGAGCGCGAGCATCTCGCGGGCGAGTTCGACCGTCAGCTCGCGCACGTCGGCGGGGCCGCCGCCCGCGAGCACCTCGACCGACTCGCGCACCTCGTTGGCATTGCCGATCGTGAGGCCGAGCGGCACGTTCATGTTCGTGATGAGGGCGCTCGTGGCGACGCCGGCGTCCTCCCCGAGCTCCACCATGGTGCGGGCCAGCTCGCGCGAGCGCTCGATGTCCTGCAGGAACGCACCCGACCCGAACTTCACGTCGAGCACGAGCGCACCCGTGCCCTCGGCGATCTTCTTCGACATGATCGACGAGGCGATGAGCGGGATCGCCTCGACCGTGCCGGTGA
The DNA here is from genome assembly GCF_029167465.1 of Agromyces chromiiresistens. NCBI lineage: Bacteria > Bacillati > Actinomycetota > Actinomycetes > Micrococcales > Microbacteriaceae > Agromyces > Agromyces chromiiresistens. The sequence continues at coordinate 1,309,466 of NZ_JARFNL010000004.1, read as the reverse complement.
TGTCGCGCAGCGCGTACAGCTTCTTGTCGGCGGGCGCGAGCCCGGCGCCGGCGGCGCAGATGACGCCGCCCACGTCGCGCAACTGCGCGAACATCTCGTCGTTCGTGAGGTCGGCGCGCCAGCCCGGGATCGACTCGAGCTTGTCGAGCGTGCCGCCGGTGTGGCCGAGGCCGCGGCCCGAGAGCTGCGGCACCGCGACGCCGAAGGTCGCGACGAGGGGCATGAGCGGCAGCGTGATCTTGTCGCCGACGCCGCCCGTGGAGTGCTTGTCGCTCGTCGGCTTGCCGAGGCCCGAGAAGTCCATGCGCTCGCCCGAGGCGATCATCGCCATCGTCATGTCGCGGATCTCACGCCGGCCCATGCCGTTGAGGAAGATCGCCATCGTCATCGCCGACATCTGCTCGTCGGCGACGTACCCGCGGGTGTAGGCGTCGACGAGCCAGGAGATCTCGTCGGTCGTCAGCTCGCGGCGATCGCGCTTCGCGCGGATGAGGTCGACCGCGTCGAACGGTTCGATGGCGGCGTCGGTCATGATTCTCCTCGGAATTCGGCGAGCTGGCGCGGCCCGAATGCGTCGGGCAGCACCTCGTCGATGGTCTTGAAGCCGGAGACGGTGTCGAGCACCATGCCCTCGGCTGAGTGCTCGTAGAGCAGTTGGCGGCAGCGACCGCAGGGCATGAGCGTCGCCCCGTGCCCGTCGACGCACGTGAACGCGACGAGCTTGCCGCCGCCCGACATCACGAGTGCCGACACGAGCGAGCACTCGGCGCACAGCGTCACGCCGTACGAGGCGTTCTCGACGTTGCAGCCGCTCACGATGCGGCCGTCGTCGACGACGGCCGCCGCTCCGACGGGGAACTCGGAGTACGGCACGTACGCCTTGGCCATGGCCTCGCGTGCGCGCTCGCGCAGGTCGGCCCAGTCGATCACGTCGGTGGCGGTCATGCTGCTCCCCCGGTTCGAGATGGGTGACGGATGCCTCGGGGCCGGGCCGGCCCCGAGGCGTCCGGTCAGGATTTGATGTACGGCTTGCCCGCCGCAGCAGGCCCGCGCACCTTGCCGACGAGTCCGGCCACCGCGATGATCGTGACCACGTACGGCAGCATGAGCATGAACTCGCTCGGCACGGGCGAGCCGATCACCGAGAGCGTGTTCTGCAGGTTCGACGCGAAGCCGAACAGGAGCGCGGCCAGCGTGGCTCGGATCGGGTCCCAGCCGCCGAAGATGACGGCGGCGAGGGCGATGAAGCCCATGCCGGCGGTCATCTCCTTGTTGAAGGCGATACCCGAGCCGAGGGTGAAGAAGATGCCGCCGAAGCCCGCGATGGCGCCGGCGAAGGCGACGTTCCAGAACCGGGTGCGGTTGACGTTGATGCCGACCGTGTCGGCCGCCTGCGGGTGCTCGCCCACCGCGCGGAGGCGGAGGCCCCAGCGCGTGTGGAAGAGCCCGACGTAGACCGCCGCGACCGCGATGTACATGATGTACACGACGAGCGTCTGGCGGAAGAAGACCGGGCCGATGACGGGGATGTCGCTGAGCAGCGGGATCGGCAGCCTCGGGAACCTCGGCGGCGAGTTCAGCACGGCGGCGTTGTTCGAGAGCACCTGCGAGAAGAAGAAGCTCGTGAGGCCCGTGACGAGCACGTTGAGCACGACGCCGACGATCACCTGGTCGACGAAGTACTTGATCGAGAACGCCGCGAGCACCATGCCGACGAGCATGCCCGCGATCATCGCGCCGACCACGCCCGAGAGCAGGCCGATCCAGACGACGCCCGTCGACGAGGTGACGACCGACGCGGTCACCGCCGAGGTGAAGGCACCGGCGAGCAGCTGACCCTCGATCGCGATGTTGATGATGCCGACCCGCTCGCCGAGCACGCCGGTCAGCGCACCGAAGATCAGCGGCACGGAGAGGCTGAGCGCGCCGTAGAGCAGGCCGATCATCGGGAGGGTCGCACCCGCGCCGGCCCAGGTGAGGAAGCCGAAGAGGAACAGCACCGCGTACACGACGGTGAGCCAGAGCGGCACCCGGCGCTTCGAGGCGACCAGCCAGACGGACACGGCCGTGATGACGGCGAGGAGGACCACGACCGTCCACAGCGCGGGCATGGCCGGCACCGAGATGTCGGCGACCTTGATCGCGTCCTTGTCGGAGGCGATGAGCCGGTAGGTGGTGTCGCCGTCTCGCGGGGCGAACACCGCGAGCGCGAGCGTCAGGAGCGTGAAGATGCCGTAGGCGATCGGCGCCTTCCAGCTCACGACGACGGTCTTGGCGAGGGCGTCGGGCGGCGGCGCGACCTTCTGGTGCTCGGTGACGGTGCTCACTTCGCCGTCACCTCCTTCGTGACGATCGGGCGCGGTCGTTTCGGCCCGCGGGAGGGGTCGGGCAGGCGGAAGATGGTGCGCACGAGCGGCGGCGCAGCGATGAACAGCACGATGAGCGACTGCACCACGAGCACGATGTCGACGGGCACGCCCTCGGCGGCCTGCATCGAGTAGCCGCCGGCCTTGAACGCACCGAACAGGATGCCCGCGAGGAAGATGCCCCACGGCGAGGAGCGGCCGAGCAGCGCCACGGTGATCGCGTCGAAGCCGACGCCCGCGTCGATCCCGGCGGTGAAGCCAGTGGTGACCGTGCCGAGCACCTGGCTCACGCCGGCGAGGCCGAGCAGTGCACCCGAGATGAGCATCGCGTAGACGTACATCGACGGCACGTTGATGCCCGCGACGCGCGCGGCGTTCGGGTTCTCGCCGACGGCCCGGAAGCGGAAACCGAGGCTCGAACGGCTGAGGATCCACCACACGAGCACCGTCGCGGCGAGCGCGAGGATGAAGCCGAAGTGCAGGTTGTACGGCAACCCCATCCACTGGAACAGCTTGGGGAACTGTGCAGTCTCCGCCATCGGCGGCGTCTTCGGGTTCGACGAACCGGGAGCCTGAAGGAGGCCCGGCGTACGAAGCATCCAGGACACCAGGTAGAAGGCGACGAAGTTGAGCATGATCGTCACGATGACCTCGTGCGCGCCAGTGCGCGCCTTCAGGAGGCCGGCGATGCCGCCCCACAGGGCGCCGCCGAGCAGGCCGCCGATGAGCGCGACGAGCATGTGCAGGCCCCACGGCAGGTCGAAGCCGAAGGCGAGCCAGCCGGCGACCGAGGCGGCGATCAGCATCTGGCCGCGACCACCGATGTTGAACATGCCGACGCGGAACGCGAGCCCGACGCCGAGACCGCCCGCGATGAGCGGGGTGGCGAAGGTGAGCGTGTCGGTCAGCGGCTTGATGCCGTCGACGAAGCTGTCGCGCCGGAAGTTGTACACCGACCCCTGGAAGAGCGCCACGTAGGCTCCGGAGACCGAGTCCCAGACGGCGATGAGCGTGTCGCCAGGCCGGGCGAAGAAGTAGGCGCTCGCCTGCTGCACGTTCTCGTCGGTGAAGGCGATCATGATCGCGCCGACGATGAGCGCGAGTACGACCGAGAGCACCGAGATGAGCGCGTTGCCCGTGACGATCTGCTGCCACATCGTGTGCCATCGCGACGGTTCGGGCACCTGGGCCGGCACGGTCGACGTGTCGCGCGGGGTCGTGCCGGTCGGCGTCGCGTCGGCGACGGGCGAGGTGGTCTGCGGCGTGCCGTGCGGGCTCTGCGCGTCGCTCATGCTGCGGCTCCTTCTGCGGGCTGTTCGCCGGCCATCATGAGGCCGAGCACGTCGCGCGGGGTGTCGCCCGGCACGATGCCGACGACCTTGCCGCGATACATCACCATGATCCGGTCGGCGAGTGCGGCGACCTCGTCGAGCTCGGTCGACACGACGACGACGGGCACGCCGCGGTCGCGGGTCTCGACGATGCGCTTGTGGATGAACTCGATCGACCCCACGTCGACGCCGCGCGTGGGCTGGGCGGCGACGAGCAGCCTGAGCTCACGGCTGAGCTCGCGCGCGAGCACGACCTTCTGCGCGTTGCCGCCCGAGAGCTGCCGCACCTTCTCGTCGATGCCCTGCGTGCGGACGTCGAACTCCTTGACCCGGTCGCGCGCGAAGTCGGCGAGGACGCCGCGCTGGATGGTGCCCGCCTTGACGAACGGCGCGCTGTCGGAACGGTCGAGCATGAGGTTCTCGGCGATCGTGAACTCGCCGACGAGGCCGTCTTCGTTGCGGTCTTCGGGAACGAAGCCGACGCCGGAGTCGAGGATCTTGCGGACGCTCTCGGTCGTGAGCTCGATGCCGTCGAGCGCGATCGAGCCGCGCACCCGCGGCTGCAGTCCGAGGAGCGCCTCGGTGAGCTCGGTCTGGCCGTTGCCCTGCACGCCCGCGACGGCGAGGATCTCGCCCCGGCGCACCTCGAAGCTCACGTCGTTGACGACGAGTTGGCCGATGTGGTCGATGACGGTGAGGCCCTGGACGACGAGCGCCGCCTCACCGAGCTTCGGCGCGTCCTTGTGCACGGTCAGTTCGACCGCACGCCCCACCATGAGCGAGGCGAGCTCGGTGTTCGAGGCGGTCGGGGATGCCTCGCCGACGACCTTCCCCAGCCGGATGACGGTGATCCGGTCGGCGACCTCGCGCACCTCGCGCAGCTTGTGGGTGATGAAGACGATCGACGTGCCGGAGGCCTTGAGCTGCCGCATGATCTGCATCAGCTCGTCGGTCTCCTGCGGGGTGAGCACCGCGGTCGGCTCGTCGAACACGAGCACCTTCGCGTCGCGCGAGAGCGCCTTGATGATCTCGACCCGCTGCTGCACCCCGACGGGGAGGTCGTCGACGAGCGCGTCGGGGTCGACGTCGAACCCGAAGCGCTCGCTGATCTCGCGCACCCGGCGACGGGCGGCGTCGAGGTCGAGGAACCCGCCCCCCTTGGTGGCCTCGTGGCCGAGCATGACGTTCTCGGCGACCGTGAACACGGGGATGAGCATGAAGTGCTGGTGCACCATGCCGATGCCGGCGGCCATCGCGTCGCCGGGCCCGGAGAAGTGCTGCACCTCGTCATTGAGGAGGATCTCGCCCTCGTCGGCCTGGTACAGGCCGTAGAGCACGTTCATCAGCGTCGACTTGCCCGCACCGTTCTCGCCGAGCAGGCAGTGGATCTCTCCGGCCTCCACGGTGAGGTCGATATGGTCGTTCGCGACCAGGCTGCCGAACCGCTTCGTGATATCGCGAAGTTCGAGCTTCATGTTCAGAATCCTAGTGAGCGCGCTGCATCTGCAGCAGATGCTGCGCGGATGTCGGCGGCCCGGATCGCGGGCCGCTCAGATGTTGCGGCCGGCGCGAAAGCGCGCGACCGGTGGAACGCAGATCGGGGAGGCCGGCGAACCGGCCTCCCCGATCAGGCGGTCACGAGCTACTCCTGCGCCGAGAGGTACGACTCGACGGGAACGTCACCCGAGATGATGGCGGCCTTCAGGTCGTCGAGCTCGCCCTGGAGCTCGGGCGAGACCTTCGACTCGAAGTCGTGGAACGGCGCGATGCCGACGCCCTCGTTCTCGAGCGTGCCGACGTACGGGGCCGGGTCGAATTCGCCGGTGCCGGCGGCGAGCACCGAGTCGTAGGTCGCCACGTCGATGCCCTTGAGGATCGAGGTGAGGATCAGGTCGGCGACCGAGGGGTCGGTCTGCGTGAGGTCGGCGTCGACGCCGAGCATCGCGATGTCACGGCCCGAGTCGCGCACGGCGGCCGCGCCCGACTGGTAGATCGGGCCGCCGACGGGCAGCAGCACGTCGATGTTCTGGTCGATGAGCGCCTGCGCGGTCTGGCGGGCCTGGTCGTTCGCCTCGAAGCCGCCGGTGAAGGAGCCGTCCTGCTTGGCGCGGTCCCAGCCGACGACCTTGACGTCGGTGCCCTTCTCGCCGTTGTAGTAGTCGACGCCCTGGGCGAAGCCGTCCATGAAGATCGACACGGTCGGGAAGTTCATGCCGCCGTAGGTGCCGACGACGCCGGTCTCCGAGAAGTCGGCGCCCGCGTAGCCCGCGAGGAACGCGGCCTGGGCGGTGTCGAAGAGGATCGGCTTGATGTTCTCCGAGTCGACGGTGCCGTCGAAGTCGTTGTCGGCCGCGTCGTCGATGATGATGTATTCGATGTCGGGGTTCGCCAGTGCCGACTCGACCGTGGCGGCCGAGAGCGCGAAGCCGACGGTCACGATGACGGAGCAGCCCTGGTCGACGAGGCTCGAGAGGTTCGGGGCGTACTCGGTCTCGTCCTTCGACTCGACCGTGATCGCCTCGACGCCGAGCTCGTCGGCGGCCTTCGTGATGCCCTCGAATCCGAGCTGGTTGAAGGACTTGTCGTCGAAACCGCCCGCGTCGGAGACCATGCACGGCTGGAAGCCGTCGATCGCCTGCGCAGTCGGTTCGGCAGTCTCCTCCGAGGGCGCGGATGCGCAGCCCGCGAGCAGCAGTGCGCTGCTGCCGAGCAGCGCGAGACCGCCGAGCGCGGCCTTCTTGGTCGTGACCTTCACTGTGTCCTCCAAAGACGCAAGACCCCGACCTTCGCGGGGGCTGATCGATGTCACGTTACCCAATGTTTCGTCGAGCGCGATCGTTCCCGGGGCGCGCGATCGTCAATGGTTATGAATACGCGACATTCTGCTCATATGAGCAAGTGATCTGCCCCGCGAACGGGGGTGAAGCGGTACCCGGGGGTCAGGACCGCTGCGGAGCGCTCGGGGAGTCGACCACCAGGTCGCCCGAGATGATCTCCTGGCGCAACCCCTCGATCTCGGCGTCGAGCTCCTCCGACACGAGGGGCGCGAGGTCGTGGTACGGGGCGATCTCGACCCCGCCGTTGGCGAGGCTGCCGATGTACGGGTCGTTCGTGAACTCGTCGCCGACGACGTCGCCGACGATCTCGACCATCGCGTCCTGGGTGTTCTTCAGCACGCTCGTGAGGATCACGGGTCGGTACTCGGCGGAGAGCGTCTCGTAGCCGTCGCTGTCGACCCAGATCACCGAGACCCCGTCGTGCTCGAGCGCCGCCGCCGCCGACCCCTCGCCGACCTGTCCGGCCACCGGCAGGATCACGTCGGCGCCCTGGTCGATGAAGCCCTGCGTGAGCGTCTTGCCCTTGTTGACGTCTTCGAAGTCGCCCGTGAACGCGCCGTCCTGCGTCGCCTTGTCCCAGCCGAGCGCCCGCACGTTCGTGCCGTGCACCTCGTTGTACTTCGCGACGCCGTCGACGAAGCCGTCCATGAAGAGCGTGACGGGCGGCTGGTTGCCGCCGCCGAACGTCGCGACGACGCCCGTCTTCGAGACGCCTGCCGCGAGGTAGCCGGCCAGGAACGACGCCTGCGCCGTGTCGAAGACGACGGGCTTGATGTTCTCGCCCTCGACCGTCTCGTCGACGATCACGAAGTCGAGGTCGGGATTCTTGGACGCCTGGTCGGTCGTGGACTCGGCGAGCTCCCAGCCGACGGTGACGATCAGCTGGCAGTCCGAGTCGACCGCCTGGGCGACGTTCGGCGCGAGATCGGTCTCGCCGGTCGAGACGATCGCCTCGGCCTCGATGCCGTACTCCGCTTCTGCGGCCTGCAGGCCCTCCCAGCTCGACTGGTTGAACGAACGGTCCTCGAGCCCTCCCGAGTTCGTGACCATCCGCGCGCAGACGTCGCTCGCCGCGTCGGTGGGGCCGGTCTCGGGCGCGGTCGCGCACGAGACGAGGGCGAGGGATGCCACGGCCAGCGTGACGACGACGATGCTGCGCTGTGTCCGAGGCATCCTGAACCCTGTCTCTCCGTCGAATGTCGTTCGGTCAGAGCACGTCGCTCGAGCCGCCGAGCCGCAGGGCGTCGACGACCGCCTTCACGCGCTGCGCGTGCTCGCTCGTGGTGACCAGCAGCGCGTCGGGAGTGTCGACCACGACGATATCGCGAACGCCGATGAGACTGATCACCCGCTTCGAACGGCTCACGACGATGCCGCTCGAGGCGTCCGCGAGGACCCGGGCGTGCTCGCCGAGGATGGCGAGCTCGCCCGACCGCCCTGCCGTGTTGAGCTTCGCGAGCGAGGCGAAGTCGCCGACGTCGTCCCACTGGAAGTGCCCGCGGATGACGGCGAGCCGGCCCGCGGCGGCGGCCGGCTCGGCGACGGAGTAGTCGATCGCGATCTTCTCGAGCTTCGGCCAGATGCGGTCGACGGCGGGGCCTCGGGTGGCGGGGTCCTCCCACGCTTCCGCGAGTTCGAGGAGTCCGGCGTGCAGCTCGGGCTTGTTGCGCTCGATCTCGGCGAGCAGCTGGTCGGCGCGCGCGATGAACATGCCCGCGTTCCAGAGGTGGCGGCCGCCCGAGAGGTAGCGCTTCGCGGTCGCGAGGTCGGGCTTCTCGACGAAGCTCGACACCGCCTCGGCGTGCTCGGTGCCCGGGATGTCGAGCGGGTCGCCGCACTCGATGTAGCCGAAGCCGACCGCCGGCTCGGTCGGCGTGATGCCGATCGTGGCGATGTACCCGGCCTTCGCCGCGGCGACGGCCTCGGTGACCGCGGCCCGGAAGAGCGCGTCGCCCGAGATGACGTGGTCGGCGGCGAAGGAGCCGATGACGACCCCGGGCTCGCGGCGCTCGAGGATCGCCGCGGCGAGCCCGATCGCGGCCGTCGAGTCGCGCGGCTCGGATTCGAGCACGATGTTCGCGTCGGCGAGGTCGGGCAGTTGCTCTTCGACGGCGCCGCGATGCGCGCGGCCCGTGACGATCATGATGCGCTGGTCGCCCGAGAGCGGGGCCAGGCGGTCCCACGTGTCCTTGAGGAGCGTCTGCCCCGAGCCGGTGAGGTCGTGCAGGAACTTCGGCGCGTCGGCGCGCGAGAGCGGCCACAGCCTGGATCCCACGCCCCCGGCCGGGATGATCGTGTAGAAGCCCTCGAGCGGTTCGGGAGTCATCCGCTCAGGATAGCCGTGCACCCGGCCGGCGACGATTCGCCGCGGCGGCGAGCGGCTAAGGGTGCCCTCACCTGCATGGCGAGCGAGCCGGGTCTAGACTCGGAGCGGGCCGTCGTGCCCCTGCGTCCGCATGTCCGGACGAGATTCACACAGCCAGGGAGGGTTGTTCATGCCAGAGACCTCGGCAGGAACCCTGACCGCACCCGACAAGCCGGCGAAGCAGAAGCCGGGCGGCACGCTCTATCGCGGCCACGAGGGTATGTGGTCATGGGTGCTGCACCGCATCACAGGTGTCGCCATCTTCTTCTTCCTCCTCGTGCACATCCTCGACACGGCACTCGTGCGGGTGAGCCCCGAGGCCTACAACACGGTCATCGGCGCGTACCAGACGCCGATCATGGGGCTCGGCGAGGTCGCCCTCGTCGGTGCGATCGTGTTCCACGCCTACAACGGGCTGCGCATCATCCTGGTCGACTTCTGGGCCTGGGCAACGCGCCACCAGAAGGTGCTGTTCTGGGTCGTCGTCGCCCTCTGGGCCGTCACGATGCTGGCCTTCACGCCCCGCCACCTGATGAACGTGTTCGGACACTGAGGGGAAGCGACATGACTGCGACCATCGAAGCTCCTCGCACCCCTGCGCGACCGGCCCGCAAGGGCGGCGCGAACCTCGAGAAGTGGGGCTGGATCTACATGCGCGCCTCGGGCGTGCTGCTGCTCGTGCTCATCTTCGGGCACCTCTTCACGAACCTCATGCTCGGCGACGGCATCCACGCCATCGACTTCGGCTTCGTCGGCGGCAAGTGGGCCGACCCCTTCTGGCAGTGGTGGGACGTGCTGATGCTCTGGCTCGCGCTCATCCACGGCGCCAACGGCATGCGCACCCTCGTGAACGACTACACGAACCCCGGCACGGTGCAGAAGCTCCTGAAGGGCGCGCTGTTCGCCGCGGCCGCAGTGCTGATCGTGCTCGGCACGCTCGTGGTGTTCACCTTCGACCCGTGCCCCGCTGGCGCCCCGGCGGACCTCCTCCCCAGTTTCTGCGCCGCGCTCTAGGAGACCCGTGACCAGCGAAACCCACGCCGAGACCCAGGTCATCGACGGCGTCCACTACCACCAGTACGACATCGTGATCGTCGGCGCCGGCGGCGCCGGCATGCGAGCCGCGATCGAGGCCGGCCCCGGCGCGAAGACGGCCGTCATCTCGAAGCTGTACCCGACGCGCTCGCACACGGGCGCGGCGCAGGGCGGCATGGCCGCAGCGCTCGCGAACGTCGAAGAGGACTCGTGGGAGTGGCACACCTTCGACACCGTCAAGGGCGGCGACTACCTCGTCGACCAGGACGCGGCCGAGATCCTCGCGAAAGAGGCGATCGACGCGGTCATCGACCTCGAGAACATGGGCCTGCCGTTCAACCGCACGCCCGAGGGCAAGATCGACCAGCGGCGCTTCGGCGGCCACACCCGCGACCACGGCAAGGCGCCGGTGCGCCGCGCCTGCTATGCGGCCGACCGCACCGGTCACATGATCCTGCAGACGCTGTTCCAGAACTGCGTCAAGCTCGGCATCGAGTTCTACAACGAGTACTACGCCCTCGACGTCGTGATGACCGAGGTCGACGGCGTCGCCCAGCCGTCGGGCGTCGTCGCCTACGAGCTCGCGACCGGCGAACTGCACGTCTTCCAGGCGAAGGCGATCATCTTCGCCACCGGCGGCTTCGGGAAGATCTTCAAGACGACGTCGAACGCGCATACCCTCACGGGCGACGGCGTCGGCATCATCTGGCGCAAGGGCCTGCCGCTCGAGGACATGGAGTTCTTCCAGTTCCACCCGACCGGGCTCGCCGGGCTCGGCATCCTCCTCACCGAGGGCGCCCGCGGCGAGGGCGCGATCCTGCGCAACGCGAGCGGCGAGCGCTTCATGGAGCGCTACGCCCCCACCATCAAGGACCTGGCGCCCCGCGACATCGTCGCGCGCTGCATGGTGCAGGAGGTCGCTGAGGGTCGCGGCGCCGGACCGCACAAGGACTACGTGCTGCTCGACTGCACCCACCTGGGCGCCGAGGTGCTCGAGACGAAGCTGCCAGACATCACCGAGTTCGCCCGCACCTATCTCGGTGTCGACCCGGTGTACGAGCCGGTGCCCGTCATGCCGACCGCGCACTACGCGATGGGCGGCATCCCGACCAACAACAACGCCGAGGTGCTGCGCGACAACACCACGGTCGTGCCGGGCCTGTACGCCGCCGGCGAGTGCGCGTGCGTCTCGGTGCACGGCTCGAACCGACTCGGCACGAACTCGCTGCTCGACATCAACGTCTTCGGCAAGCGCGCCGGTCGCAACGCGGTCGAGTACGTGAACTCGGGCGTCGACTTCCTGCCGCTGCCGGATGATCCCGCTGCCGCCGTCCGCGACATGCTCGTGGGCCTCCGCGACTCGACGGGCACCGAGCGGATCGCCGCGATCCGCAAGGAGCTGCAGGACGAGATGGACCGCAACGCCCAGGTGTTCCGCACCGACGAGTCGCTCGCCCACGCGGCCGGTGTCATCGCGGGTCTCCGCGAGCGCTACAAGAACGTCGCGGTGCAGGACAAGGGCAAGCGGTTCAACACCGACCTGCTCGAGGCCGTCGAGCTCGGGTTCCTGCTCGACCTCGCCGAGGTCGTCGTCACGAGCGCCCGCAACCGCGAGGAGAGCCGTGGCGGTCACATGCGCGACGACTTCCCGAACCGCGACGACGAGAAGTTCATGCAGCACACGATGGCCTACCTGTCGGGCGACGCGCACTCGTCCGACGCGAGCGACCACATCCGGCTCGACTGGAAGCCGGTCGTCATCACGCGCTACCAGCCGATGGAGAGGAAGTACTGATCGTGAGCACCGCCACGCTCGAAGCACAGCAGCCCGGCGCATCGGCGTCCGACGCGATCCAGTCGTTCACCGTCACCTTCCTCATCCGCCGCTTCGACCCCGACGTCGACACCGAGCCGCGCTGGCAGGACTTCGACGTCGAGATGTACGCGACCGACCGCGTGCTCGACGCGCTGCACAAGATCAAGTGGGAGCAGGACGGCTCGCTGACCTTCCGCCGTTCGTGCGCCCACGGCATCTGCGGGTCCGACGCGATGCGCATCAACGGCCGCAACCGGCTCGCGTGCAAGACCCTCATCAAGGACCTCGACATCTCGAAGCCCATCTACGTCGAGGCGATCAAGGGCCTGCCACTCGAGAAGGACCTCATCGTCGACATGGAGCCGTTCTTCGCGAGCTACCGCGAGGTGCAGCCGTTCCTCGTGGCGACCTCGACGCCCGAGGCGGGCAAGGAGCGCGTGCAGTCGGTCGCCCAGCGTGCGATCTTCGACGACACCACGAAGTGCATCCTGTGCGCCGCGTGCACCTCGTCGTGCCCCGTGTTCTGGACCGACGGCCAGTACTTCGGTCCGGCCGCGATCGTGAACGCGCACCGCTTCATCTTCGACTCGCGCGACGACAACGCGCAGACCCGCCTCGACATCCTCAACGACAAGGAGGGAGTCTGGCGCTGCCGCACGACCTTCAACTGCACCGAGGCGTGCCCCCGCGGCATCGAGGTCACGAACGCCATCGCCGAGGTGAAGCAGGCCGTCATGCGCGGAAAGCCGTAACCTCGCAGCACCTCGAACGGGGCCGGTCGCCGATGGCGACCGGCCCCGTTCGCGTCGACGCACCCGCTGCGCCGACCTCCGACCTGTCGGGTCGCCGCCGCCCGAGCTGGGGGGCTTCGGGCGGCGGCGGCCGTTCCGTCGGGCGCTACTCGGTGCGCCGCTCCCCCGGCCGGCGGCGACGGACGATCGTCACCGCGACCAGCAGCGCGCCGGTCAGCAGCAGCCCGGCAGCTCCCCACAGGAAGGGGCTCCCCGCGAACCCGGTCGACGCGATGCCCGGGGTCGGGTTCGGGGTCGGCGACGGGTCCGTCACGACGGTGACCGTGACGGTCGAGTCGTCGCACAGCACGGGAAGCTCGGGATCGACCGCCGAGGTCGGGGCGACACCGTCTCCGCCCGTCGCGTCGTCCTCGGCCTCCGGTCCGACCGGTGCATCGTCGGGGTCGTTCCAGCAGACCTCGCCGGTGTTGTCGACGCGACCGACGCTCGACTCGGGATCGAGCACCACGGAGAGCACGACGTCCGGGGCATCCGGCTCGGTTCCTCCGATCATGCCGGTGAGCACGCAGTGCAGCGTGCCGCCGTAGCCGTCGGCATCCGCGTCGTTCACCGCGCAGTCGTCCCAGCGCGGGAACGCGGGCGCCTCGTCGGTCGTGATGGCCGTGACCTTCAGGTCGGACGGGATCTCGTCGAAGAGCTCCATGTTCTCGATCGCGCCGAGGCCCGAGTTGGTCACCGAGAGGGTGTAGTCGAACGCGCCGCCCGGCTTCACCTCGTCGACGCTCGCCGTCTTCACGATCTCGACCGACGGATCGCGCACGACCTCGCACGCGGGCGTCGCCTGCGGGTAGACCGCGAGGATCGACTCGCTCGGGTTGACCGAGAAGGTGATCGTCATCGGGTTCACCTGGTCCGCGAACGCGTAGCTCTCGAGCTTCGAGTCCTTGACCATGTTCTCCCACGCGGCGACGATGCCGTTCTCGCCGACGACGTCGCCCTCCTCCACGAGGCGCCACCCGGGCCACCCGATCGAGATGCCGTCGTCGTCCACGACGCCGTACGGCCAGAGCAGGCGCCCCGCGCGCTCGCTCCACGGGATCTCGGTGACGATCGGCTCGGCGTCGGGGTAGACGCTCGGATCGGGCGTCCAGGTCACCGTGATCGGACCGGGCTCGACGTCGTCGGAGATCGCGATGTCGTAGTAGAGGTACGGCACGTCGTTGACGCAGCGGGTGTACGCGGCCGAGTCGATCGCCTTGGTCGGCACGTCGACGTCGTCGCAGTCGTTCTCGGGCACCATGTCGGGGATGACCCCGTCCTCGGCCACGGGCATGACCCGGGCGAACTCGGGCTCCTGGCCTGCGACGATCGCCACGCACGCCTCGTTGTGGATGTCTCCGAGGTCGACGGTCGGCAGCTCGGGTGCCGGGTCGTCGGGTCCGACCGGCGGAGCCGGCGGCAGCGGCGCGGGCACGGCCACCTGCACCGGGATGGTGATCGTCGTCACCGCACCGGCCGGGTACGTCCCCGTATAGGTCGCCGCGAACGCGTTCTCGGTGACGCCCGAGGTCTGCGCCCACGTTCCCGGCTGCACCGGCGAATCGGCGGCTTCGAAGGTCGCCGCTCCGGTGACGATCAGGTCGTCGGGCAGCACGTCGCCGACCTCGAGCCCCGGCGCGTCGAGGGTGCCGTGGTTCGTCACGGTCAGGGAGTACTCGAAGGCGTCGCCGGCCTGGACGGCCGTCGTCCCCTCGGGCAGCAGGACGTCCTTCCCGATGCCGACGTCGAGCGAGTCGGCGACGTTGTTCAGGGTGCACGCCGTGGTGCCGCCGGTCGCCACCAGCGCGTGCGTGACCGCGGCGTCGCCGCAGAGCCAGGCCTCTGGGTGGTAATAGGCGGCGAAGGGGTTGCCCGCATGCGTGGCGGCCAGCTGCTCGGCGAGCAGGTACGAACCGGTCGGCACGACGAGCTCGACGCCGCCGCCGTTCAGGAACTGCGCGAGGAGCGATCCGGAGTCGCCGCTGAGGTTCCAGTCGGCGGCGACGAGCAGCTCGGAGGGATCGATCCCGAGGTCGAGGAGCGCCGAGTTGTCGACGGTCTTCGACAGCTTCAGCTTGCCGACCGGAATCTCCGTGCAGCCTTCGAGCTCGGTGACGAGCATGCCGTTCCGCAGCTCGGCGGTGTTCAGGAACCCGCCGCCGGTCTCGCTCGCCTCGCACGTCGCGAGGTCGATCGAGGTGATCGACGCGACGTTCGCGCGCACCGTGACGGTCCACACGTGCGTGTCGCCCGCGGTGATCGGCTGCGCGGTCGCGAGGGTCGTGGCGTCCTGCCCGTTCCACCCCGCCACCTCATCGCCGTCGGGATCCTCGGCGGTCGCCGACTCGATGGTCACGCCGTCGGGGAAGGCGAGCGCGTCGTCGAGGTCGTAGACGAGATCGTGATCGCCGACCGTGCCGACGGTGATGTCGTAGGTCACCTCCCAGTCGCCGAGTCCGAGGCTCGTCGCCGGGTGCGCGACCTTCGTCGCCGTGGTGCGGCCGGGCTCGTCGCAGGCGTCGGCACCCGACGGCACCCCGGCCACGGTGAGCACGGCGGTGTTCGCGAAGCCGCCCTGCTCGCCCGGCACGCAGCTCGTCGATCCCTCGACCTCCTCGGTCGCCGGGTCGTCCCACACCGCATCGGCGGCGACGGTCGCCTGCACGGTCACGACGTACTCGTGGCTCCCCGCCGAGGCGGGCAGGACCACGTCGTTCGCGAGCTCCTCGACGGGCTCGCCGGCCGGGTCCTCCCATTCGCCCTCGGCACCGTCCGGTCCGGTCCACACGGCCTCATCGATGTCGATGCCATCGCCGAACCCGGCGAGCGAGTCGACCAGGTCGTACGTGACGGCCGACACGTGGCTCTCGTTGAACACCGTGACCCGGTACTCGATGCTCCAGGTGCCGTCGTCGAGTTGTTCGACGCCGATGACCTGCTTGTCGAGGGAGTACTCCGCGGGCTGCGCCGTGTTCACGATCGTGCAGGTGACGTCGTCGCCCGGTTCGAGGTTCACGGTGTCGTCGTCGAGGACGCCCGGCGCGTCGCAGCTCCATGCGCCGGCGTCGAACTCGTCGGCGCCGTCGAAGTCGCTCGCGAGCTCGCCCAGCACGTAGTCGACGTTCGCCTCGACCTCACCGGTGGCGGTGCCCGCGCCGGCGACGATCGCGGACTCGCCCTCCTCGGTGGCGGAGACCGTCCACAGCGTCGGCGGGAACTCCGCCTCGACCGAATCGGGCGCGACGTCCTTCACGAGCGTGAGGGTGGGTGCGATGTCGGTGTTCTCGATCACGCAGTCGACGGTGGCGCCGAGCTCGTCGACGGTCAGCTGCGCCGTCGCCGCGCCGTCGTCGGAGACGAGCGTGAACGCGTCGTCGCCCTGCTCCGAGCTGCAGCTCCACGTGGCAGAGACCTCGTAGTCGACGCCGTCCTCCCAGGCGGGCGACACCTCGCCGAGCGTGTACGCGACGTCGAGGTCGACCGCCCCGCTCGCCGTGGCCGGGCCGCCGAATCCGTCGTCCGGGCCGGTCGCCGAGACCGTCCAGTCGGACGCGACCGCGTCGCCGCCGTGGGCGTTCACCACGTGCTTCTCGAGGTTCACCGTCTGCACGCACTCGACTTCGTTCGTGACGAGGAACGTCGACACCGAGGCATCCAGCCGGTGTTCGCCCGTGCCGTTCGAGACCGCGTCGACGATCTCGCACCCGATCGGGACGACCACGTCGGTCTCGCCGATCGCGACCTCGTCGCCGATCGCATACGGACCGCTCTCGGCACCCCAGTCGACGTCGGAGCCGTCGAGCCGACCCTGAGCGCCGAACCCTGCGGGCAGGTCGTCGCTGTCCCAGGCGATCGGATCGCCGCCGTCGATGACCCAGGCCTTGTCGACGATGACGACGACGGGAACGTCGACGCAGCCGTCATCGCTCCACTCGCCGCCCGAGGTGACGACCGCCCGGTTGAGGAGGCCCTGGCCGTCGTCGTCGCCGCCGCAGCGGAGCGCCGGACCCTCGGCGTCGGCGTCGACCGTGAACGAGACGGTCACCGTGTAGGTGTGCATCGCTCCCCCGGCGAGCGCCTGGTCCAGGGCGATCACGTCGGTGGCCGGGTCGGCTCCGTTCCAGTCGGGGTCGACCGTGACGTCGGTGCTCTCGACCGAGCGGTCGGTGATCGTGACGCCGCCGGCGAAGTCGGGGGTGTCGGCGAGATCGTAGACGAGCCCCTGCGTAGCGCTCGAGTTCGTCACCGTGAGCTCGTACGACACCTCCCAGTGGTCTCCCGACTTCACGGCCTCGCTGCCGATCGGGGTCTTCGCGATCACCGGCCGGGCCGGCACGGCGCAGCCGTCGTCCGACTGCGGCACGCCGCCCGACGTGAGCGTCGCCCGGTTGAGGAAGCCGACGTTCGGCGACTCCTCGGTCGGCGCGCAGGTCGTGGTCGTCGGGTCGGCGAACGCCGCCTCGTCCGCCTTCGCCGTGACCGTCACCGTGTAGGTGTGGGTGGCCCCCTCGGCGATCGGCTTCGGCGTGGGACCGACGATCGTCGCGGTGTCGCCGGTCTGCGGGTCGGCGCCCCAGGTGCCGTCGTCGCCCCCGCCCGACCACGTGGCCGACTCGATGTCGATCGCGCCGCCGACGTGCAGCGTGTCGTCGAGCGTGTAGGTCGACACGTAGTCGGGGTTGCCGGTCACCGTGATCTCGTAGACCGCGGTCCACGTGCCGTCTCCGGCCTGCGTCACCGTCGGGTCCGACTTCGCGATCGTCGGGCGACCGCCCTCCCGCACGGGCGTGCAGTCCCAGTCGGAGTCGGTGATCGCCCCGCTCGTGACCGTCGCCGTGTTCAGGAAGCCCCTGCCCGGTGTGCCGTTCTCGGTGCACTGCCGGTCGTCGGCCGTCACCGCGCCGGCCGGCGCGTCGACGTTGAACACGAGGGTGTAGACCGCCAGGTCGCCGCCGAGGATCGGGGCGTCCGTCGCGAGGGTGATCGCACCGCCCGCGTACGGCTGTGCGGGACCGCCGTTGATGCTCACGGTGTTGAAGGCGACGCCGCCCGGGTAGGCGGGCGTGTCGGCCAGCGAGTAGTGGGCGGGCTTGGCGCCCGGGGCCGAATTGTCGACCGTGACGGTGTAACTCACGTTCCACGAGGCATCCGGCTGCTGCGCCGCCGTCGCCCCCGTCTTCTCGACCGTCGGCGCGCTCGGCGCGTCGCAGGCGGTGTCGGTGAGGATCGCCCCACCGGCGGTCAGCGTCGCGAGGTTGTTGAACGCGCCGTTCGCGCCATCCTGCGGGCAGAGCGCCTGCGCGTCCGTCAGCGCGGGCCCGTCGAGCGCGATGCCCGTCACGGTGATCCGGTACGTGTGCTTGGGATCGGGGTCGCCCGCCGCGAGGTAGACGTCGCTCGCGATCGCGCCCGATCCGGCCCACGCGCTCGGGAACGGAGAGCCGTCCTTCGTGATGGCGTAGGAGGCCGCCGAGAGGTCGACGCCCGCGCCGAACCTCAGCGCGTCGGCGAGCGAGTAGGTGCCGCCGGCCGCGCCGGTGTTCGTCACGACCAGGTCGTAGGCGATGCTCCAGAGGCCGTCGGAGTGCTGGGCCACCGAGCCGGCGGCGACCTGCTTGTCGATCGCCATGGTCGGCGGCGTGAGGGTCACGCACCCCGTGGCACCGTCGGTCTGGTTGCCGGACTCGAGCGTGGCGGTGTTGTCGAGGCCGCCGTCGCCCGGGCAGCGGAAGCCCGCCTGGTCGGCGCCGATCTCCACGACGACCTGCACCTCGTAGACGTGCTCGTCGAGGCCGGCCGTGCCCGGCAGCGTCACGTCGTCGGCGAGCAGGGTGTTCGGCGCGAAGCCCGTCCACGAGGCCACGGTCGGCACGGGCTGTGCGACCACCGTCGCGGGACCCGTCGGGACCGCGCCGGCCGGCAGGTCGAGCTCGTCGACGAGGTCGTAGACGACGCTCGTCGTGGCCGACGGGTTCGTGACGGTGATGGTGTACGGCAGTGTCCACGTCCCGTCGCCGTTGTCGACCGCCGTGCCGCCGGTCTTGGCGATCGTCGGCTTCACCGGCAGGGCGCAGTCGGATGCCTCGTACGGGGTCTGTCCGACGTACATCGTCGCCGTGTTGAGGAAGCCGACGGTGCCCGGCTCGAGCTCATCGCAAGCCGGAGCGGTCGTGCCGTCGAAGTCGGCGCCGTCGTCGACGGTCGCGTTCACGGTCACCCGCCAGGTGTGCGAGGTGCCCGCGGCGAGCGCGGGCTCGCCGTCGAACGGCTGGATCTGGTCGAACGCGACCGTCCACGGCTGGCTCGACCCGGCCGGCAGCGGCAGCACGCGCTGGTAGCTGGCACTGTTCACCGTGACGTCGGAGCCGAAGTGCAGCTCGTCGGAGAGGATGTAGCCGAGCGGCTGGAAGGCGCTCGGGTTCGTCACCACGACGTCGTACGTGACGGTCCAGCTGCCGTCGGCGTTCGGCACGGGCACCGCCGCCGTCTTCGTGATCGACGGGGTGATCGGCTTCAGCGTGTTCGTGACCGTGCACGACACCTCGTCGCCGGCGCCGAGGGCGGGCACGGCCGCACCGGGAACGCCCGGCCCGTCGTTCAGCGAACAGCTCCAGACGCCGGCGGCGAACTGGTCGGCGTCCGCGAGGTCGGTGGTCTCGGCGAGTTCGAGCGCGACGCCCGCCGGCACGGTGACCGGGCCACCCGTGCCACCCGGGCCCTGGGCCACGACCTGGTGGTCGTCGGAGCGGCTCGCGCTGAGCGTCCAGCCGTCCGCGGGCGCGACATCACCGGTCACGATCTTCGTGAGTTCGAGCGTCGGGGCGATCGGGTCGTTGTGCACGACGCACGTGCCCTGCCCGAGGGCCGCCACCGTGATCTCGTTCGTCTCGACGAACTGGCCGTTCGGCGTCGTGCGGCACATGATCGACGTCTGCTCCCAGCCGTCGGGGCCGCCGGTCTCGGAGATCGTGTAGGTCTGGCCGGGGCGCACGAAGACCGTGTCGCCCGAGGTCGCCTCGACGGGGTCCAGGCCGGCGGGCGCCGGCGCCTCGGGCGTCGCGACCAGGGTCCAGTCGGCGGGGTCGGCGTCGATGTCGAGATCGTTGACGACGTTCTTGACGAGCGTCAGCGACGCCGTCTGGTTGACCGCGGTGCACGTGACCCGGAAGCCGAGGGGCACGGTGACGCCGCCGTTGATCCCGTCGGCGAACCCGGGGATCGTGGTTCCCTCCTCGTCGACCTGCACGCAGTTCCAGCTGCCGGTCGCGGGCGGGGTCGGGATGCCGCCCGGAAGGATCGTCTGGACGTACCGCGGATCGCCGTCCTCGGTGAGGGGATAGCGCACCGCCGGGGTGACCGGTGCGGTCGCACCGCTCGTGCCGTTCGGGCCGGCGAGCGCGCCGACGGGGGCGACGGCGTCGAGCGTCCAGTCGGCCGGCTGCGCGTCGCCGTTCGCGACGCTCTTCACGAGCGTGAGCTCCGCGGTGCAGGTGACGACGTTCGTGAGCGTGAACGTGTTGCCGCCGGATTCGAGGGTCGGCGAGAACGGCAGCGTCTCGTCGACGACCTCACCGTTCGCGAGCGTGACCGTGCTCTTCGTCACGCGGCACAGGTCGCGGTCGCCGACGCCGGTCGTCTCGGAGATCGCGACTTCGTCGCCCGCGGTGTATCCCGTCTGCACGACCCCGAACGGCTTGTTCGCGCCGTCGAGCTTCAGCTGCGCGGTGAGTCCGGCGGGCTGGTTGCCGTTGGTGAAGGTCTGCCCGTTCACGATCCACGTCTTGTCGATCCGGACGTCGGCCTGCGGCTCGGGCGGGCGGTTCCAGACCGTGCAGGTGACGGCGACGGTCGGGCCGACGTCGATCGTGAAGCCGACCGCACCGTCGTTCACGACGGCGACCGGGTCACCCGACTCGACCTCGGTGCAGACCGCGTTCTTGCCGCCGGTCGTGACGAGCGAGTAGCCGGACTGCTGCGACTCGGTGACGGTCACCGACCCTGCCGACGACGCGTTGTCGAACTCGAGCGGGAAGTTGACCGCGCCGGTGCCGTCCTGCGTCGTGCCGCTCTGCGTCGCGGGCGTGATCTCGGGGTCGTTCGAGTCGACCGCGAACTCCCAGCCCGCTGTCGGGATCGCACCGGTCTTCTGCTCACCGGTCGTTCCCTCGTCGACCACCTGCTTGACGACGGAGACCGACCCTTCGCAGTCGCCGAGCGCGAGCTCGCGCAGGGTCTCGCCTGCCGCCTCGTAGTTCTCGGTCTGGAAGTAGTCGGAGCCCGCATCGGGGCCGGAGATCGCGACGAGGTTGTCGGGCGAGCCGTCGATGCCGTCGCCGACGCCGACCGCGACCATGCGGATACCGAGCGCCTTCACCGCGTTCGCGGAGAACACGCCGTTCTCGACCTCGCGGAAACGCGTGCGGTTGCCCGGCCCCTCGTCGTTCGAGTACACCGTCGGGTTGCCGTCGGTGAGGATGACGGCGAGGTCGTAGTCGATGCCGCTCGCGGCGACCTGGCTGATGCCGCGATCCCAGTTCGTCGCCTCGGTCGGGGTGCCGAAGTCGTCGATGTGCTCCTTGACGGTCTCGGCGCCGGCGGGCGTCGAGACGGGGGTCATCGACAGGTTCGATCCGGCCGAGGCCGGTGCGACGTTGTTGAACGTGTAGATGCCGATCTGCGAGGGGGTGCCGGTGAGCGCGTCCACGAAGTCCTTCGCGGCGTTCTTCAGCTGCGTCTCGTACGGTGCCACCGAGCCCGACAGGTCGATGACGAGGGCGACGTCGATGCCGCACTGCTGCGGAGCCACCGGGTTGACGCGGGAGTTCTGCCAGATGCCGCCCGACGCCTGGTTGTTGTCGTTGCCCGAGGCGATCATGAAATCGGCGCTCGAGGCGAGGTCGTCACCGCTGCCGACGACGGGTGTGCGGAAGCGGTACGCCTGCGAGCCGGGCGTCGAACCGATGGCGAGCGTGTCGTTCGAGAACCAGCCGGCCGGAACGTCGTCCGGCGCGACGCGCTGCACGACCCAGTAGCGGCTGCCGTCGGGGGTCGGCACGGTGAAGGTGCAGACGCCCGAGGCGTTCGACGTGCAGGTCGACCACGGCTGGCCGATGAGCGCACCGGGGGTGCCTGCGCTGTCGGCCCGCAGTTCGAGCTGCACGCCGGCGAGTCCGGAGACGCTCGCGGGGCCGGTGCGGTCGCCGCCGACGCGGACCGCGATGGTGGCGGGCTCGACGAGCGTGAACGTGAACGTGCAGTCGGCCCAGCGGCCGTTGGAGTTGGGGAAGGTCACCGTGCGGTCATCGGCGTCGAAGCTCGGATCGGCACCCTGCTGGCTGCTGACGTCGCAGTCGAACCCGGTGAGCGAGTACCCGGCGGCGCCGCCGTCGGCGTACAGCGTGTACGTCGAGTTGCGCGGTACCGGGCGCTCCTCGTCGTCGTCGAAGTCGTAGTTGTCCTGCGCGGCGTTCGCGCGGATCGCGTGCAGCGTCCAGGCGTCCGCCGTCGCGGACCCGCCGACGACCTCGATGCGCATCGTCAGGTCCGAGCAGTTGCTCGTGCAGTCGGCCGTGTCCGCAGGGAACGCCGCGAGCGGCGCGATCGCGGCCGCCTGCTGCTGCCGGTCCGCCGGCGGGTCGGTGCCCGATGTCGCCTTCGGCTCGGAGCTCGGCGGGTCGCTCGCCTCGGGCGCCTCGACGTCGGGCGTCTCCGTGGCGGCGGGCGGCTCGTCACCGGACTGGGGCGCGGCCGGCGGCTGCTCGGTCGTCGGCTCGTCGGCGGGCGCCTCGCTCGGCGTCGCGGCCGAATCCGAGCCCGTCTCCCGGGCGTCCGCCCCCTCGCCTGAGCCGTCCCCCGCGCTCGGCTCCGATTCGGATGCGTCCGCCGCGAGCTGCTCGGGCGTCTGCGACGACGCCGTCGACGAGGCGTCCGACGCGTCGACGCCGCCGGCCGCGGCGAACGCCATCGTCGGCAGGCCGATCGCGAGCATGGCGCCCGCGGTGATCGCCGCGATCGTCGCGCGGACCGATCGGGACCGGCGCTCGGCGCGGCGGCGGCGCGCACGACGGCCGTCGGGATTCGAGGCTGAGCGGAACGGGTCGAACAAGCTGTCCATGGTCGTCGAACCTTCTGATCGGGTATGCCGCGGCATTCGGAGGTCGCGCAGTTGCGCTGAGTCAATCAGAGAATTCGGGGGACACAACAGGGTACAGCTGGCACCAAAACGGGGGACAGAACAGGTTCCGAATACGCGCTGATCAGGACTTACGAAATTCTTGTCACCCGAAAGCGGGGTACTCGAATTCTTCTGCTCGGGGGACAAGACAACCGGGGGCCGGGCCTACTGGCCCGACCCCCGGAAGGTGAGTGCGGAGCTATGCCTGCGGTGCCCCGTGCTGCTTGCGCCGACGGATCACCACGCCCGCGGCGACCAGCATGCCGCCCAGGATGACGAGCCCGGCAGCGCCCCAGATGAACGGCTGACCGGCGAAGCCGGTCTCGGCGATCGCGGGCTTGGGCTGCGGGATCGTCACCGTCACCGAGTCGTCGTCGCAGACCACGGCCGGGTCCTCGGACGTGTCGTCGGCGTTCTGCCAGCAGACCTCGCCGATGTTCTCGACCTCGGTCGACGTCGTGTCGGGATCGACGTGCACGTCGAGCACGATGTCCGGCGCCTCGGGGTAATCGGGCCCGAGCACCCCGAGCAGGTCGCAGTGCAGCAGGCCGCCGTAGCCGTCGCTGTCCTGACCCGTGACCTCGCAGTCCTCCCAGCGCGGGAAGGTCGGCGAGCCGGCGGTCGTGATGTCGTCGACCCGCAGCTCCGACGGGATCTCGTCGAAGATCTCCACCGGGTCGGCCGCGCCGGTGCCGGTCGCGCTGACGGAGAGCGTGTACTCGAAGTCGGTGCCCGGCTTCGCCTGTGTGACGCTCGCCTCCTTCACGATGCTCACCTCGGGCTCACGGTCGATCGCGCACGTCGGGAGGGCCTGCGGGTAGACCGCGAGGACCGACTGCGACGGGTTGATCGAGAACGTGATCGTCGCGGGGTTCTCCATGTCGCGCCACGGGTACGTCGGCACGGTCTCGTCGAGGATCAGGTCGCCGAACCTCGTGCCCGGGGTGGGCGGGTTCGTGAGGTCCTCCTCGGTGATCGGACGCCAGCCCGGGAACTCGTACGGGACGCCGTTCTCGTCGACCGCTGCCCCCGGCCAGAGCAGCTTGCCGTCGCGCTCGTCCCACGGGACGGTCTGCGTCTTCGTGAGCGTGCCGTCGGCACTCGTCCAGGTCACCGTGATGTCGCCCGGCTCGACGCCGTCGGACACCTCGATGTCGAAGTAGAGCCACGGCACATCGGCGACGCAGCGCACGTACGCGCCGGCGTCGATCGCCTTCTTCGGCACCTCGACCGAGTCGCAGTTGTTGCGCTCGATGAGGTCGGGCAAGACGCCCTCGCCGGCGGTGATCGCCACGCACGCCTCGTTCGGCACGTCGTCGAGGTCGACCGGCTCGACGGTCGGGGCGGGGTCGTCCGGCCCGACGGCGTCGGGCGTCTCGACGGGCGCCGCGGGCAGCGTCACCGGGATCGTGATCGTGATCACGTCGCCCGGCGCGAACGGCCCGTCACCGTGGGCGGCGAACTCGTTGTCGCCCGCCGTGCCGGTCTCCGCCCAGGTGCCCGGGCCCTCGAACGTCGGCGCACCGGCGACCACGAGCTCGGGGTCGATCACGTCGGTGACGTCGAGCCCCTCGACCGGAATGCTCGAGTGGTTCGTCACCGTCAGCACGAAGTCGAAGGTGTCGCCCTGCTCGATGTACCCGTCGGGATCGTCGCCGAGGTCGTACGCCTTCTCGATGCCGACGTCGACGAGCTCGGCCTTGTTGGTGATGTCGCAGCTCGTGAGCTTGCCCACCTCGACCGTGGCGATTGCGCCTTCGACGGGATCGCCGTCGCCGATCGTGCAGCTCCACAGCTTCGCGAAGAAGTACTTCAGCAGCGGGTGCGCGGATGCCTCGGCGGTCACCTGCTCGGTGAGCCCGTAGTCGCCCGTGGGAACCGTGAACACGGTGCCCGCCTGGCCGAGCACCTGCAGCGTGTGGGCGCTGCCTGCGGCCTTGAGCCACCAGTCCTTCGCAGCCAGGAGCAGCTGGCCGTCGCCGAGCCCGAGGTCGCTGAGGTCGATGCCCTCGAACGCGCTCAGGTCGACGTGCTTGGCCAGCGTGATCTGACCGACCGGGATGTTGGCGCAGTCATCGACGTCGGTGACGATCGTGCCGTTGTCGAGCGTCGCGGCGTTGAAGAAGCCCTTGCCGCTCGTCGACTCGACGCACGTCGCCTCATCGATGTCCGTGATCTCGTCGACGTCGGCCACCACGGTGATCTCGTAGGTGTGCACGGCCGACTTCTCGATCGGGGCGTCGTCGGCGAGCGCGGTCACGGTGTCGCCGTTCCAGTCGGCGACGTCGACGGAGCCCGTGTCGGGCGCGTCGGTCGTCGCCGTGGCCGAGACGATCTCGACACCGGCGGGGAAGCCGAGGTCGTCGTTCAGGTCGTAGTACTGGTCGCGGACGTCGCTGAGGTTCGTGACGACCACTTCGTACCGGACCGTCCAGTCGCCGGTGACGGCGTCGCGCGACGGGTTCGGGCTCTCCTCGGTGCTCTCGACGAGCGTCTTGGTGACGGTCGTGCGGCCGGGAACGTCGCAGTCGGTGGCCTCCTGCGGCTCGCCGTGGCCGACGGTGAGCCAGGCGGTGTTGCGGAATCCGCCGTTGTCGCCCTCCTGGCACTGGTCCTGACCGGTCTCGTAGACCTCGGCCGGCACCGTCGCATTGATCGTGATCACGTAGGTGTCGGTCTGCGATGCGGGCACCGAGGTGTCGTCGGCGAGCACGAAGCTCGGCGGGTCGCCGATCGGGTTCCACGTCGCGGCCGAGCTGTCGGCCGGGCCCGATGCCTCGGCGTCGTTGATCACGACGCCGGCGCCGAACTGCGGTTCGTCGGTCAGGTCGTAGACCAGCGGAGCCACCGGGCTCTGGTTCGTCACCGTCACCTCGTACTCGAGGTCCCACGTTCCGTCGGTCGCCTGGGCGATCGACGTGAGCTCCTTGGTGATGACGCCGGTCGGCGGGATCACCTTGTTCGTGAGCTCGCACTCGACCTCGAGGCCCGGCGTCGCCGTGAAGGCGAAGCCGGCGTCGTCGCCGTTCTCGTCGGTCAGCAGGTCGCCGCCGACCGAGCAGGTGATCTCGCCGCCCGTCCAGCCGTCGGGCACGGGCAGCTCGGTGATGACGTACTGCTCGCCGATCGCGAGGTTCGACCAGGTCGCGGTGTCGGTCGTGTCGCCCGTCCCGCTGACGGTCTGCGGGCTGTCGCCCACGACGCCGGCGGTCGGGCTGATCGCGAGCTGGAACGACCACTCGAACTCATCGGGCACGCCCGAGACGCTCTTCTCGACCGTCACCTTGCCGGGCACCGCGGCGTTCTCGATCGTGCAGCTGATCGAGAGGCCGGGCGTCACCAGGAACTGGAAGCCGTCGGCATTCGCGTCGGCATCCTCGAGCTGGCCGCTGTTGCAGACGAAGTCGCCCTCGTTCCAGCCGGACTCGTCGCCCTCGGTGAGGGTGTAGGTCTGGCCGACCTCGAGGTCGCTCCAGCTGACGCTCGGGTCTTCGTCGGTCACCGTCTGCGACGCCGGGTCACCGGGCGTCAGGAAGATCTCGAACTCGAAGTCGTACCCGTCGGGCACGCCGTCGACGGTCTTGCGTACCGTCAGGTCGCCGGTGTCTGGCGCGTTCGTGTAGGTGCAGTGCACGACGTCGCCGGCGGCGAGGTCGATGGTCGCGAGCGCGTCGTCGTACTCGACGGTCGACGTGTCGCCCTCGCCGATCGTGCACTGGAGACCGGTGAGGTGCCAGTTCGCCTCGGCGAGCTCCTCGACGGTGTACTCACCGGGCACGAGCAGCGCCGACTCCCAGGGGTCGTCGCCGTCGGTCAGTGCGAACGAGTCGTCGCCGAACTCGAAGTCGAACTCCTGCGTCGCGCCACCGGGGATCGAGTCGACACCCGGCACGACCTTGTCGACGATGATCTTGCCGAGCTGCGTGTTCGAGTAGGTGCAGACGACGGTCTCACCCGGGTCGAGGTCGATCGTGCCGACGAGGCCGTCGACGCTCGAACCCTGGTCGGGGTCGGCGCACTGCAGCGTGCCGACGTGCGCGTTCGTGAGGATCTCGGTCACGTGGTAGGTGCCGGGAAGCACGTCGTTGTACGTCGTCGAGCCGGTGCCCTGGTCGGTCGAGATCGAGAACGGACCCGACCCCGCCCAGTCACCGGTGAAGTTGAACGTCGCGTCGTCACCGTCGATGTTCTTGACGATCACGATGGTGGCCTTCGCCGTGTTCGTGATGGTGCATTCGAACGTGTCGCCCGGCTGCACCGTGAACCCGGTCTCGTCGATGTCGGTCCACGTGTCGGAGCCGACCGCCTTCACCTTGCAGATGAGGGCGCCCGCCGTCCAGCCGCCGCCGGGTGCCTTCTCGGCGATCGAGTACTTCGTGCCCGGCACGAGGTTCGTGAACGTGGTGGAGTCCGACCCGCCGGCGGCCACGCTCACCGACTGCTCGATCGGCGCTCCGTCGGGAGCGATCGGGTCGAGTACGAAGGTGAAGGTGCCGGCCGCACCGATCGCGGTCTTGGTGACCTTCGCCGTCGCGGGCACGGCCCGGTTCGTCGCCTCGCAGGTGAGGGTGAATCCCGGTGTCACCGTGAACTGGTCGCCGGCCGTGTTCGGGTCGGCATCCTCGATGCCGCAGTCGACCGGGCTCGACTCCCAACCGGGCTTCGCGGTCTCGGTGATCGTGTACGTCTCACCGATCGTGAGGTTCTTCCACGTGATGCTCTCGGTGGAGTTGCCCGTGCCCGAGACGGTCTGCGTCGCCGACGGCGTCACCCCGGCCGACGGGTCGATCGTGAAGTCGAACGACCATGCGAAGCCCGGGGCCACCCCCGACACCGTCTTCTCGAGCGTCACCTCGCCGGCCTTCGCCGTGTTCGTGATGTCGCACTCGACGACGAGGCCGGGCGTCACCGTGAACGTCACCGACGCGTTGGTCGCGTCGCCGTCCTGGTCGGTCACGTTGCAGGTGAAGCTCTTGAGCGTCCACCCGTCGGGCACCGTCTCGGTGATCGTGTAGGTCTTGCCCACGACCAGGTTGTCCCACTCGGCGGTCGGGTCGTCGCTGTCGACCGTCTGCGGGTTCTGCTCGCTCGCCGGGGCGTCGCTGAGGCTCAGCGAGAAGGGGCCCCACTCGACGCCGTCGGGCACGTTCTCGACGTGCTTCTCGACGACGAGCTTGCCCTTGGTCGCCTCGTTCGTGACGGTGCAGACGACGCTCTGGCCGATGCCGACCACCACGTCGCGCGTCGCCGAGGTCGTCTGCGACGGAACGCCGCCGTCGACCGCGCACGAGATGTTGTCGACCTTCCAGCCGTCGGGCAGGTTCACCTCTTCGAGCGTGTAGGTGTCGGGCTTGATGTTGTCGAACACCTTCTGCGCGTCGTCCTGCAGCGAGAAGTCCGGCTGACCCTCGACCGTGAAGTCGAACACCTGCGTCGCGCCGTCGGGAATGGTCTGCTTGATGACCGTCAGGTCGCCGCGCTGCGTGTTCGTGTAGGTGCAGGTGACGAGTTCGCCCGGGTCGAGGTCGATCGTGCCGACGCCGGTCGCGACGTCGCCGCTCGAGGTGTCGTCGGCGACGTCACCGGCGCAGGTGAGCGCGGTCACGTCGTACTCGGGGGCCGGGGTCAGTTCCTTGACGCTGTACTGACCGGGCGTGACGCTCGCGTACAGCGTCTCAGCGGTGCCGTTCTCACCCGGGGTCAGCGAGAACGACGAGCCGCCGGTCCAGTTGCCCTCGAAGTCGAACTCGCCGCTGTCGCCCTGGACCTTCTTGATGATCTTGATCTGACCGTCCTGGCGGTTCGTGAACGTGCAGTCGATGACCTGGCCGGCGACGGTCTGCACCGACGCGGACGCGGTCGGCACATCGGTCTGGTAGGCGCCGCCCTGCGGGGTGCACGCGATCGTCTGGAGCTTCCACTTCGGGTCGCCCGGCTCGGCGATCTCCTTGATGTCGACGACCGAGCCCGGCGTGTAGTAGAACACCTGCGAGCTCGAGTTGCCGGGAACCTGGACGTTGCCCTGCTGCCCGGTGATCGTGAAGTCGAACGTGGCCGCATCGCCCTGCGCGACCTTCGTGATCTTGACGCCCGACGTGACGTTCTCGACGGTGCAGGTCGTCGTGGCGCCGACGTACATCTTGAAGCTGCCGTCGGTCGTCGACTCGACCTGGTTCGTCGTCGGGTTGGTCACCGAGCACGAGGTCTGCTTGAACGCCCACGGGGCCGGCGGTGCCGCCTCGGTGAGCTTGTAGTCGTTGCCGGCGAAGACGTTGCCCCAGTTGTGGGTGTCGCCGATCTTGATCGCCGCGCCGAGGCCGTTGTTGCCGGCGACCGTGTCGGTCGGACCGGTCAGCGTGCCGTCGTGCACCAGGCCGCCGCCCGTGCGGTTGACGGTGTAGTTGAACGTCGCGTCGGGTCCCCCGGCGGTGCCGATCTTCTTCACGACGAGGTTGCCGCAGTTCGAGAGCGTGATGGGGTTCTGCGAGACGAGCATGTCCTGGAGGGTGGCCGTGTCGCTGTTGCCGGTGCGCGTGATGAAGCCCGCATCGAGGAACGAGCGGCACGAGCCGTCGGACGGCAGCAGGCCGGACGCGGTGAGGTCGACGGCCATCTCGCCGAACGTGGCGTCGGTGCCGCTCGTGTTCGTGTCGGTGTTCCCGCCGACGGCCGCCTGGTACACGATCGGGTTGCCGATCGGCTCCCAGCTGTTGCCGTCCCACGAGAGCACGCGAACCGACGTGGTCGGGTTGCCGGCCGGATCGTAGTTGAACTCGATGAGGTAGTCGTCGGAGCGGCCGGCCTGCGGACCCTGGAAGATCTCGTACGACGTCATGTCGCCGTTGCCCGAGAGGCGGGTCCAGTAGGCGTAGAAGATCGTGTGAGCGACGCCGTTGACGGTGACGACCTCGTACGCCGACCCACCCGTACAGGCATCGCCCTTGGCGTTCGCCGAGTTGCTGATGAGCGTCTTCCACGGATCGTCGTCGACCTTCGCACCGCCGGGGAACACGCTCAGCGTCTCCGACGCGCCGCACGTGCCCGGCGTGCCGTAGGTCGCCCCGCTGTCCGCCGTGCGCTGCGCCTGGAGGATGCCGGACGACTGATGTCCCGAAGCCGTGGTGTACGCGGGCTTCGGCGTCGACCCGACGACGCCGATCCAGTCGTTCGCCCCCGCGGTGTTGCCGTCGATCTCGAACGACGTCTGGATGCCGTTCGACAACGTGGCGGCAGCCGCCGACTGCGCCGGCGCGACCGCCACGAACACGGCACCGCCGGTCGCGACGAGGCCGGCGATCGCGAGCGCACTGATCAGCCGCTGCCTCGCCCTCCTCATCTGGAGGCGCAGGGCCCGAGGGCCGGTCGCCGGGTCGGTGGAACGGGTGCGCAGAGATCGCTTGACGTTCATCATCAGCCTTCGGGTTTCGGAAGTGGGCACTTCCGGCTGTATTCCGGCCCGGGCGACCGAGCCTTTCCGGAGTTCGCGGGTACGAACCCCGAAGTCCGCTGAATGCGGACCAGCGAGCCCGTGGGTGCGGACTCGCGCTCATCCTCGCAGCGCGGACCAGCGGCGTGAAGGGCCGCGCTGGCACCAAAACGGGGGGATCCTCACCTTTGGGGTACAGATTTCGGCCGGAATTCCTCGAAACGGGGTACATATTCGATGCATCCGGATGATTCGCCCGCGACAGGTCGCACCCGGAACGGCCTGTCCCCCGAATCCGGTCGTTGCACGAACGACGGATGCCTCGCCGGGATCGCTCCCGACGAGGCATCCGCACCCAGTGGTTCAGCTCTCGCGACGACGGCGCAGGCCGCGCGCGATCGCCGCGGCCCCGATCGCCGTCAGCAGCACCGCGAACGGCAGCATCAGGCCGGTCTCGACGCCGGTCTCGGCGAGCCCCTGCGGGGTCGACGACGGGGTCGACGGGGGCGTCGGCGGCGTCGGCTGGTCGGGCGCCGCGTTGCAGTTCGGCGTCGGCGGCGGGTAGACCACGTCGGCGTCGTTCGACGGGTTGATGCGGATCTCGGCGACCGCCAGCGACCGCAGGTCGTAGAACGGTGCGCTCGGATCGAGCACCCAGGTGCCGTCGGCGAGCTGCGTCCAGCCCGGCCAGGCGATCGGGTCGCCGTTCTCGTCGATCGCCGCGCCCGGCCAGAGCTGCTGTCCGGAGATCGTCTCGCCGCTCACCCACCCGTCGGGATAGGCGATCGGATCGACCTGCGAGGCGCCGTCGGCGAGGAGTGCCGCGACGTCGTCGGCGGGGATCGACGGATCACGGCTCGCGAACGCCTCCGGGGTCCACCAGATCAGCGAGATCGGGTTCGCGCTCGGGTCGTCGATGTTGAACGGCGTGATCTCGTACGTGAACCACGGGGTGTCGTTCACGCACTGGGCGAGCCCGACGAGGCCGATCGACTTCACGGGCGTCTCGGCGTCGTCGCAGTTGTTGTCGGGGTTCGAGTCGAATCCGGGTTCGGATGCCTCGGCCTCGGCTGCGGCGATCTCGGGCACCTCGGGGTCGGGGTACTGCTCGCTCGCGACGCACGCGCCGTTCACGAGATCGGGGATCGGCTGGTCGGACGCGGGCTGAGAGAGCTCGCCGACGGTGACCTCGAACGTGATCGTGATGACGTCGCCCGGGTTGATCCAGCCGTTGTGCTGGACGGTGAGCACGCCGTCCGCCACCTCGACCGGGTCCCACTCGCCCGGGTTGGGCGCGATGACGGCCGAACCGTCGACGTACGTGACGCCGTCGGGCAGCGTGTCGGTGACGAGGCTGCGGTACGCCGGGTAATCCCCCTCGTTGGTGATCGTCAGCGTGTAGGTGATGACGTCGTCCTCGCCCGAGTCGACGGGTTCGTCGTTCTCGGTCGCCTCGTCCTTGACGAGGACGAGGTCGATGTCGATCACCGGGTGGTCGACGACGCACGGGTCGTCGTCGACGAC
Source organism: Agromyces chromiiresistens (assembly GCF_029167465.1). Classification (NCBI taxonomy): domain Bacteria; kingdom Bacillati; phylum Actinomycetota; class Actinomycetes; order Micrococcales; family Microbacteriaceae; genus Agromyces; species Agromyces chromiiresistens. Next base: position 1,277,801 of record NZ_JARFNL010000004.1, on the reverse strand, counting down.
GATCGAGTCGTCGGTCGGGCACTCGCCGCCGGGCCCGGGCCTGACGACGTTGTGCAGCAGCGTGCCTGCGGAATCAGCGCCGACGATCACCGTGTACGACACGGTCGCGGTCGCCCCCGGTTCGAGGTCGGGGATGTTCCAGGTCAGCACATCGCCGACCGGTCCGGTGAGCCCAGCGGGCAGGACGCCGAGCGCGCCGTTGTCGAGCACGTCCGAGACGTCGTCGAACGCCTGCGCCCCGGTCACGACGGCATCCGAGTCGTTGTAGGCCTGGAGGGTGTAGGTGATGACGTCACCGGGCTCGACCGTCGCCCCGTCGACGGGCTCGGACCACTTCTGGAGGAGCCAGTGCGGCACGGGCGCCGTCGGGCAGGGGTTCACGGTGACCGTCTTCTGCAGGTCGTTCTCGGGGTCGTCGCCTTCGCGATGCAGCACCACGTCGTACGTTCCCGGTGGGAGCTGGAAGTCGTGGTCGAGGGCGCCGTCGGGGTCGGTGAAGTCGAACGTCGCGACGACGTCGTCGGTGCCGGACACGAACACCGTGATCGTGTAGTCGAAGTTCAGCAGCAGGCCGAGCAGCGCGACCTTCAGCGCCGGCGGCGTGCCGCCGACCTCGGTGCACACCTCGGCGAAGAGCTGGATCGTCGGCGGGGCCGGGTTGCAGTCCTCCTCGGTCAGCTCGGTCTTCGTGGTGTTGAGGCCGGGGAAGTGCTGCAGCACGTCGTCATCGTCGTAGTAGTCGAACACCGGGATGATGTCCTGCAGCTCCTGATGGGTCGAGTGCGCGTGACCTCCCGAGTACGGATCGCTCGGGTCGCCGTTCGGATCGATGATCGACCGGACGCTCGGGCTGATGAACACGTAGGGGTTCGACTCGCTCGCGGTCGCATGGCAGATCGCGACGTGGTCGTTCCACTCGGGGATCGTCGTGACCGGCGGTCCGCCGTTCTCGTCGTCGGCGGCCGGCGCGAGCGAGCGCGCCGCGGGCGCGTCGCCAGAGGGAGCCGTGGCCGCGGGTGCCTCCTCGGCCGGGGCGTCGACGACCGGCGCCGCCGCCTCGGGTTCGGCGACCGGCGCGGGTTCCGGTGCGGGTTCGGGCGCCGGCTCGGCGACCGGCTCCTCGGCCGGGGCAGGCGCTTCCACCTCGGGCGCCGGGGCGGGCGCCTCCGCCTCTGGGGCCGGTGCGGGTTCGGCGGCGGGCTCGGCGGCGGGCGCCTCGGTCGCGGTCGCGACGGTCTGCTCTGCTGGGGGCGCCTCGTCGGCGGCGGCCACCATGGGGGCGCCGAAGATCACGAGTGCGCCCACGGTGACGGCGGCGAGCGCGGCGCGCACGCCCCCGCCTCCGGGTCGGGCTGCTCGGTGGGCAGGCGGATGACGGTACATGACAGCTCCTGACATCGGGTACGGAGCCGGCTCGGGTTACGGGTCAGCACTGCCAGTGTGCGCCGCCCGTCGCATCACCGACAAGGATTCCTCAGCTTTTGTGCCCTGAAGAGGGGGATGCCTCGGCGCGCGTCGCACCGAGGCATCCCCTGCCCGATCAGGCGGCGCTCACGCGCCGTCCGCCCGGCGCGATCGCACCCGCGCGGCAGCGGCGCCGAGCGCGCCGAGCATGAGCAGGGCGAGGGCGCCCGACACCAGGCCCGCGGGGTCGATACCGGTCGCGGCCATCGACGACGGGGTCGACGGCTGCTCGGGGCTCACGGGCGGCGCCTCGTTCTCGGGCGGGGCCGCGGTGCAGTTCGGCGTGGCCGGCGGGTACACCGTGATCACGTCGGTCGACGGGTTGATGCGGATCTCGACGACGGCCTCGTCTCGGAGGTCGTAGAACGGCGCCTCCGGGTCGAGCACCCACGAGCCGTCGGCCAGCTCGGTCCAGCCCGGCCAGGCGATCGGGTCGCCGTTCTCGTCGATCGCCGCACCCGGCCAGAGCTGCCGGCCTTCGATGGCGTCGCCCGGCGCCCAGTCGTCGGGCACCTCGAGGTCGTCGACCTGCGACGCCCCGTCGGCGAGGATCGCCGCCTCGTCGCCCGCGTCGATGGACGGGTCGTGCGCCGCGAAGGCGTCGGCCGTCCACCAGATGAGGACGACCTCGGGCGCGTCGACGTTCACCGGCGTGACCGAGTACTCGAACCAGGGCGTGTCGTTCACGCACTGCGCTGCGCCGTCGAGCGCGATCGACTTGACCGGTGTCGAGGCGTCGTCGCAGTCGTTCTCGGGGTTCGCATCGCGGCTCGGCCCATCGACCCCGGGGCCGACGACGTCGAGCGCGGCGACGAGTGCCGGCGGCTCGGGTGCCGGCACCGGACCGCTGAACACGCAGACCGTGTTCACGAGATCGGGGATCGGCACGGTCGGGTCGGGCTGCTCGAGCTCGCCGACCTCGACGTCGAACGTGATCGTCGCCGTGGCGCCGGGCGCGAAGGGGCCGGCGTACCGGAAGGTCAGCTCGCCGTCGATCGAGTCGTCGATCGTCCAGTCGGCCTCCTCCCCCGGCGGCGCCGTCGCCACGACCTCGGACCCGGCCGAGAACACCACGCCCTCGGGCAGCGCGTCGGTCACCTCGACGCCGTACGCGGGATCGTCGCCGAGGTTCTCGACGACCACCTCGTACGAGACGACGTCGGGCGGCGTCGAGCCCGAGTCGACCGCGTCGCCGTCGGCCGTCGTCGCGGTCTTCGCGACCGCGAGGTCGACGTTCGGCGTGCGGTGCTCGGTCGTGCAGTCGGTCACCTCCGGCACGGCGGCGACGGATGCCTCGGGCGAGCGCGACGACGAGCCGTCCAGCCGCTCGACGAGGACCGGCGGTGCTCCGCCCTCGCCCTCCGTCGGGCAGATGCCCGGCGCCTCGGGGGTCACGACGTTGACGAGGTCGGCGTTCCAGGCATCCTCGTCGACGGTGACCTCGAACGACACCATGGCCTCGCCGGAGCCGACCGCCAGCGTCGGCACCGCCCACTCGAGGCTCGTGCCGTCGAGCGTCAGCGACGGGTCGAGCGGCTCGGTGAGCGCCGCGTCGTCGAGCACGTCGGCGAGGTCGTCGACCGCGGTCGCGCCCTCCACCTCGGCCTGCGAGAAGTTCCACGCGTGCAGCGTGTACTCGATCGTCTCGCCGGGTTCGACGAGCCCGTCGGCGGGATCGCTCGTCTTCCACAGCACGAATCCGGGCGTCGGATGCTCGGTCACGCACTCGTCGGCCACGGGATCTGGCTCGTCGGGACCGACGATGACCGGCCCCCCGCCCGGGCAGTTCGTGAGGACGTGGTTGCGCAGCACCGCTCCCGGCGCCGTGTCGTCGGACACGACGACGCGATACGCGACCTGCAGCGTCTCACCGGGCTCGAGCGAGGCGAGCTTCAGGAAGAGGCGCCCCGGGTGCAGCAGGTTCCAGCTCGACTCGACGACGGGCGGTGCACCGACGAACCCGTCGAAGTCGACGTACGGCGCCAGCTGCGACACGTCGTCGAAGATCTCGAGGTCGGTCGCGGCGGGACCGGAGACGTGCTCGATCGCGAGCGTGTACTCGATCTCGTCGCCCGGCTCCACGGCCGTTCCGCTCGGCGGGTCGGCGCTCTTCGTGACGCGCCAGACCGGCGCCTCGAGCTCGTTCACCACGTTGCAGTGCACGATCGCCTCGATGCCGACCTCGACCCGCCAGCCGAGGTCGCCGACGAGGGTGACCGGCAGCGGCCCGTCGGCGTCCTGGCACACCACGCTCGTGCGGTGGTGGAAGGGCCGGTCCTCCTCGGAGAACTCGACCGTGCGCGCGTCGCTCGTGAAGCCGGTGACCTCGAACGCGGCGGTCGCCCCGCTGCCGTCGGTCGTCTGCGACGACGGCGCCACCGCGGCGTCGCCGGTCGAGAACTCCCAGCCGGCGGTCGGTTGACCGGCGATCTCCTTGTGCACGAAGACCGAACCGCCGCAGAGTTCGAACGCGATCTGCTTGAGCTGCGCGCCGAGCGTGCCGTAGTCGGCGGTCACGACGTGGTCGGCGCTCGCGAGGTCGCCGGCGTAGCCGTCGTCGCCCGTGATCGCACGGATCGGGTCGAGGTCGAGGTCGCTGCCCACGGCGATGCCGAAGAGGTGCGACGGTGCGGCCTTGATCGAGTTCGCCTCGGCGATCGCGGGGTCGAGCGCCGCGGCCGAGCCGTCGGGGAACTCGCCGCCGATCGACGGGTCCACCGTGTTCGGGTTGCCGTCGGTGATCATCACGGTCAGCTCGACGGCATCGTCGAAGCCGCCGAACGTGCCGTGGGCGACCTCGAGGCCGCGCTTCCAGTTCGTCCAGCCGTCGCTCGTGAGGCCTGCGTACGACCCCTGGACGGCCGCGAGGTTCGCGCTCGTCAGGTCGGTCGCGCCGAGGAGCACCGTGGCGTCCTGGTCGAACGCGGTGACCGACACCTGCGAGCCGGTGTCGACGAGCGCCGTCGTGAACGCGTCGGCGGCCGACGTGAGGTTCGCGATGCCGTCGCCGCCGATCGATCCCGACTTGTCGAGCACGAGCGCGATGTCGATGCCGCAGCTCGGCTGGAGGTCGGGGTTCGTCGCCGTGGCGGCCAGAGCCGCTGCGGCGGCGCGGAGACCGGGCTGCTTCGCGAGGCAGTCGTCGCGCGCGCTGCGGTCGTCGTTCGCGATCGGGATCGACGCGCAGTCGGCCGGCGTGGCCGCCTTCGCCCGCGGCGTGGTCGTCGCCTCGGCCGGGGACGGCGTCTCGACGGCGGGCGGCGCGGTACCGGGCGGCGATTCCGCACCGGGGGCCGGAGCGGGTTCAGGCGCCGGTTCCGGCTCTTCCGCGGGCGACGGCCCGGGCGCCGTCTCGGGTTCCGGTGCCGGCTCGGGTCCTCCGGCCGGCGCGGATCCCGGGTCCGCGGGCGCGGCCGGCGACGGCTCCGCCGACGGGTCGGGGGCCGGGTCGCTCGTGTCGGTCCCCGCCTGGTCTGCGGCGGAATCGCCGGCAGCGGCGACGGCCGCCTCGATGCCCGCGTCGTTCGCCGCGGCAGTGGGAGCGACGGGCTCGTCGGCTGAGGCGATCACCGGGACTCCGGCGAACACGAGCGCACCGGTCACGACGACGGCGACGAGGCCGCCGAGGTTCCGCTTCGCTGTCCCCCGAACACCCCTACGGTGCTCGGGTCGGGTTCTCCTGCGTTGTTGCATGACTTCGCTCATCTCGTGCTGGTTCGACCGGCTCGGCCTTCGGGTCGGCCCGGCCGATGTTCCTCGGCCTGTCCCCCGTTTTCAAGGGATCCTCACGTCTGACCCCCCGAAGTCGGGGTACAGAATGTGGCGATTTCGGGGTACACGCGGAGGCCGCCTCAGTGCAGTCCCTGAGCGGCCTCGGCCGAGGCGTCCACCGTGTCGGACGAGCCGTGCGAGGCCGCGGGCGTGCGGCTCGCTATCGTTGGGACCGTGAGTGAGCGAACCCCCCGACGTCGCGGCAGGACGACGCCGAAGGGCGGGGCCGCCGCCGGTCCGAGCGACGAGCAGGCGGACGCCGCCGAGCCGGGAGCGACCTCCGATGCGGGGCCCAGCGCGAAGGAGCGGTTCGACGCGATCAGCCAGCCGATCCTCGACCGCTTCGAAGAGCCGATCAGCACGGTGTCGACGCTCACCCGGAAGACGATGGCGCTCTTCCCGGTACGCGTGTGGCGGCACTTCCTCGCCCGCAACGGGTTCCTGCTCTCCGCCGGCCTCAGCTACCAGGCGCTGTTCGCGGTGTTCGCCGCGGTCTACGTGCTCTTCGCCGTCGCGGGGCTCTGGCTCACGAGCAACCCCGACACGCTCGCCGCGCTCGTCAAGCTCGTCAACACCTATGCACCGGGCCTGATCGGCGACGCCGACACGACCGGCGTGATCTCCAGCGACGACCTCAACGCGATCGTCGAGCAGTCGAGCGGTGTGCTCGGGTGGACGGGTGCGATCGCCGTCATCGGCCTCATCTGGACCGCCATCGGGTGGATCACGTACGCGCGCACTGCGGTGCGCAGCATCTTCGGCCTGCCGAAGGACACCAGGGCCTACGTGCTGCTGAAGGCGCGCGACCTGCTCGCCGGCCTCGCGTTCGGGGCGATCCTGATCTTCGCATCGGTGCTCTCGGTCGCGACGACGTCGTTCATCAGCTCCGTCTTCGACGCGCTGAACCTGCCCTACGCCGACGGTTGGGAGGCGTTCAGCGTGCAGCTCGGCACGCTCCTCGTCGTGTTCGCCATCGACACCTTCGCCCTCGCCGTCATGTTCCGATTCCTGTCGGGCGCCGCGATGCCGTGGAAGCGCATGTGGGTCGGTTCGCTGCTCGGCTCGGCCGCCCTGTCGGCGATGCAGATGCTGAGCGGTCTCCTCGTGTCTGGTGTCACGAGCAATCCCCTCCTCGCGACCTTCGCCGTCTTCGTCGGCCTCCTGCTCTGGTTCCACCTCACGAGCATCGTGATCCTCGTCGCCGCGAGCTGGATCGCGGTCGAGGCGTCCGACGCGAACGAGAGCCTGCGGGTGGTGTCGGCCGAGCAGCTCGCAGCCGAGGCGCGCCAGCGCGAGCGCGAAGCGCTGCTCACGGCGGCGCGCGTCCGCGTGCGCGAGGCCCGCAACGAGACGGCCTCGGCGAACTGGTTCGAGCAGTTCGGCGCCAAGCGCCGGCTCGCGCGTGCCGAGCAGGACCTCGCCGACCTCGAGGCGATGGACGACGGCGCACCGACGACGAAGCACGTCGGAGGGCTCCCGTAGGATCGAGGACATGCCCTCTGCGAAGCCCCTCCGTCTCGCCAGCGTCAACGTGAACGGAGTGCGTGCCGCATTCCGCAAGGGCATGGGCGACTGGCTCGCCGGTCGCGACGTCGACATCCTCGCGCTCCAAGAGGTGCGCGCCTCGACCGAAGACCTGCAGGGCCTGCTCGGCGACGAATGGGACATCCTGCACGACCCCGCGACCGCGAAGGGCCGGGCCGGTGTGGCGATCGCGAGCCGTCGCCGGGCCCACATCCACCGCGTCGAGCTCGGTGCCGCCGACTTCGACAGCGCCGGCCGCTGGCTCGAGGCCGACTACGAGGTCGGCGACCGCGTGATCACGGTCGTGAGCGCCTACGTGCACTCGGGCGAAGACGGCACCCCGAAGCAGGTCGAGAAGTACAAGTTCCTCGATGCGATGGAGCAGCGCCTGCCCGAGCTCGCCGCCCACTCCGAGCTCGCCGTCGTCGTCGGCGACCTCAACGTCGGCCACCGCACGCTCGACATCAAGAACTGGAAGGGCAACGTGAAGAAGGCCGGCTTCCTGCCCACCGAGCGCGCCTACTTCGACCGGTTCATCGGCGCCGAGGGCGACGATGCGTACAACGCCGGCGCCGGGCTCGGCTGGGTCGACGTCGGCCGCCGCGACGCGGGCGAGGTGCCCGGTCCGTACACGTGGTGGTCGCAGCGCGGCAAGGCCTTCGACACCGACACCGGCTGGCGCATCGACTACCACCTCGCGACCCCGGCGCTCGCCGACACCGTCGCCGCGTACGTCGTCGACCGTGCGGCCGCCTACGACGAGCGATGGTCCGACCACGCTCCCGTCGTCGTCGACTACGCCATCTGACTTTTCTTCTCTGAGGACCGATACATGAACTCCGCCCGCCCCATCGTCTTCTCGGGCATGCAGCCCTCGAGCGATTCGCTCCACCTCGGCAACTACCTGGGTGCGCTCGTCAACTGGGTCGCGATGCAAGACGAGTACGACCCGATCTACTGCGTCGTCGACCTGCACGCGATCACCGTGCAGCAGGACCCGAAGGCGCTCCACGACAACGTGCGCCGCACCGCCGCCCAGTACCTCGCCGCCGGCGTCGACGTCGAGCGCTCGACGCTCTTCGTGCAGTCGCACGTGCCCGCGCACACCGAGCTGGCCTGGGTGCTCGGCACCATGACCGGCTTCGGCGAGGCGAGCCGCATGACGCAGTTCAAAGACAAGTCGAGCCGGTACGGCGCCGACGCCACGACGGTCGGGCTCTTCACCTACCCGGTGCTGATGGCCGCCGACATCCTGCTCTACGACACGCAGTTCGTGCCCGTCGGCGACGACCAGCGCCAGCACCTCGAGCTGACCCGCGACCTCGCCGGCCGCTTCAACTCGCGCTACGGCGAGACCTTCGTCGTGCCCGAGGCGTTCATCCCGAAGGAGTCGGCGCGCATCTACGACCTGCAGGACCCGACGGCGAAGATGTCGAAGTCCGCCGCTTCCGAGGCCGGGCTCGTGAAGCTCATGGACGACCCAGCGGTCACCGCGAAGAAGTTCAAGAGCGCGGTCACCGACGCCGAGCGCGAGATCCGCTACGACCCGCAGGCGAAGCCCGGTATCTCGAACCTGCTCGACATCTACGCCGCGATCTCGGGCGAGTCGATCGCCGCGATCGAGAACCGGTATGCCGGGCGCGGCTACGGCGACCTGAAGAAGGACCTCGCGGAGATCGTCGTCGACCGGCTCACGCCGATCCGCGCCCGCACGCTCGAGCTCCTCGAAGACCCGGCCGAGCTCGATCGCCTGCTGGCGATCGGCGCCGACCGGGCAGCCGAACGCGCTCAGAAGGTGCTGCGCGAGGTCTACGACCGCGTCGGCTTCGTGCGAAAGGGCTGACGTGCGCCCCGTCACGCTGCAGACTCCCCGGCTCGTGCTCGACCTGCCCGTGCCGGCCGACGCCGAGCGTGTCGCCCGCTACTGCCAAGACCCGATCTTCGAGCAGTTCCTCACGACGCCCTGGCCGTACACCGAGTCGCACGCCCGGGGATTCCTCGACGAGTATGTACCCGAGGCGTGGCAGGCCGGCACCGAGCTGACCTGGGCCATCCGCACCGAGTCGGGTGGCCCGCTGATGGGTGTGATCGGTCTCCGCACGAAGGCGCGCGAGGTCGGCTTCTGGCTCGGTGCCGACCACCGCGGTTCGGCGTACATGACCGAAGCCCTGATCGCCGTCTGCGACTGGGCGTTCGTCGGACTCGCCGGCACCGACCCCGTCACGTGGCGCGCGAACCGGGGCAACATCGCCTCGGCGATGGTCGCGAGGGCCGCCGGGTTCCGCAACACCACGACCGGGTCGACGACCGTGCCCGGCCGCGACGGCGTCGACCTGCCGGGCTGGTCTGGCGAGCGCGGTCCGACACCCGAGGCCGACGCGCCCTCGAGCTGGGCGCCGCTCCTCGGCGACGGGGCATGACCTCGATCGACGACCCGAGCACGGCTCCGCGAACCGGGGCCGCACCGCTCGTGCTGTTCGACCTCGACGACACGCTCATGGCGCATCGCGAGGCGGTCGCCATGGCGATCGTGTTGCACATGCGCGAGCGGGCATACACGGGCGACCACGTCTCGGCGCAACGTCTCTGGCACGAACTCGAAGAGCAGCACTATCACGAATACCTCGCCGGTCGGGCGACCTACGAGGGGCAACGCAGGGCACGGGCACGCGACTTCGCCCTCGCCCATGACGACGAGCTCGACGACCTGGCGGCGAGCGCCTGGTTCGAGCGGTACTTCGAGCGCTACCGCGAATCCTGGTCGCTGCACGACGACGCACTGCCGGCGCTCGACGCCGTCGCGACCGCCCTGCCCCGAGTCCGACTCGGTGTCATCACCAACGGCGAGCTCGACCTGCAGCTGACGAAGCTCGACCGGCTCGGGCTGCGCGAGCGCTTCGAGCTCGTGATCGCCTCCGGCGACGTCGGCGTCGCGAAGCCCGATCCCGCGATCTTCGAACTCGCGGTTGCCCGGTTCGGCGAGGCGGGCCCGGTCGGCCGCGCCGCGTACGTCGGCGACCGCCTCGTCACCGACGCGATCGGTGCCGCCCGTGCCGGGCTCGTCGGCGTCTGGCTCAATCGCACCGGCGCGCGGCCCGATGCCGCCGACGCTGAGGCCGCTGCCGATGCCGGCGTCATCGAGATCGCATCGCTCGACGAGCTCGCGCCCGTGCTCGGCGCGCGCCTCGACCCCGCCGTCGACTGATCCCCCGTTCCGGCGGGCGGCGCTCGCGACCCTCGCGCGCGCGCGTACGAGAGAGGGCCGAGCGCACCCCCATGCGCTCGGCCCGAGAACCCACCGTAACCTGCGGTGGGGGCATTCGACGTCAGATGACGTCGTCGTCGACCCAGTCGAGGGTCTTCGAGACGGCCTTCTTCCAGTTGCGGTCGAGGCGCTCGCGCTCGGCGTCGTCCATCGACGGCGTCCAGCGCTTGTCCTCCTGCCAGTTCTGCGCGAGCTCGTCGAGGCTCGACCAGAATCCGACGGCGAGACCGGCCGCGTAGGCCGCGCCGAGGGCCGTCGTCTCGGCGACGACCGGACGCACCACGGGCACGCCCAGGATGTCGGCCTGGAACTGCAGCAGCGTGTCGTTCGCCGTTGCGCCTCCGTCGACGCGGAGCTCGGTGAGGTCGACGCCGGCGTCGGCGTTGACCGCCTCGATGACGTCGCGGGTCTGGAACGCGATCGCCTCGAGGGCGGCCCGTGCGACGTGGCCCTTGTTGACGAACCTGGTGAGGCCGACGAGTGCACCGCGCGCGTCGGGTCGCCAGTACGGGGCGAACAGGCCCGAGAACGCGGGCACGAAGTAGGCGCCGCCGTTGTCCTCGACCGACTTCGCGAGTTCTTCGACCTCGGCGGCCGACGAGATGAGGCCGAGGTTGTCGCGCAGCCACTGGATCAGTGAACCGGTCACCGCGATCGAGCCTTCGAGGGCGTAGTGCACCGGCGCGTCGCCGAGCTTGTAGCCCACCGTCGTGAGCAGGCCGTTCTTCGAGTGGACGATCTCCTCGCCCGTGTTGAAGATCAGGAAGTTGCCCGTGCCGTACGTGTTCTTCGCCTCGCCGGTCGCGAACGCGGCCTGGCCGAAGGTGGCGGCCTGCTGGTCGCCGAGGATGCCCGCGATCGGGGTTTCGCGGAGCAGCGAGTGCTCGTTCGCGACGCCGTACACCTCGGACGAGCTCTTGATCTCGGGCAGCATCGAGCGCGGCACGCCGAAGGCGGCGAGGATCTCGTCGTCCCACTGCAGCGTCTCGAGGTCCATGAACATCGTGCGGCTCGCGTTCGTGACATCGGTCGCGTGCACGCCGCCGTCGACGCCGCCGGTGAGGTTCCACAGCACCCAGGTGTCGGTCGTACCGAACAGCAGGTCGCCCGCCTCGGCCTTCTCGCGAGCCCCTGGCACGTTGTCGAGGATCCAGACGACCTTCGTGCCCGAGAAGTAGGTCGCGAGCGGCAGGCCGACCTTCGCCTTGAACCGCTCGACGCCGCCGTCGGCGGCGAGCCGGTCCACGATGGGCTGCGTCCGGGTGTCCTGCCAGACGATCGCGTTGTAGACGGGCTCGCCGGTCGTCCGGTCCCAGACGACCGTGGTCTCGCGCTGGTTCGTGATGCCGACCGCGGCGATGTCATGCCGGGTCAGGTTGACCTTGCCGAGCGCCTGGCCGATCACCTCGCCGGTGTTGCGCCAGATCTCGGCCGGGTCGTGCTCGACCCAGCCCGCGCGGGGGAAGATCTGCTCGTGCTCGAGCTGCCCGGTCGAGACGATCGATCCGGCCTTGTCGAAGATGATCGCGCGCGACGAGGTGGTGCCCTGGTCGATCGCGAGGACGTAGTCAGCCATCTGAGAACTCCGTTGCTGTCAGTGAATGGTGGTGATGTTGGTGGGTGCGGAGGCCTCGGCGTCAGCCGAGGACGGGGAGCAGCACGAGCGCGGCCCACCCGGCGAGCATGCCGCCGATGATCGGGCCGACGACCGGCACCCACGAGTAGGACCAGTCCGATCCGCCCTTGCCCTTGATCGGGAGCAGGGCGTGCGCGATGCGCGGGCCGAGGTCGCGGGCCGGGTTGATCGCGTAGCCGGTCGGGCCGCCGAGCGAGGCGCCGATGCCGATGACGAGGAACGCCACGGGGATCGCCCCGAGCTCCGCCGGGGTTCCGCCGTTCGTGAAGCCGATGATGACGAACACCAGCACGAAGGTGCCGATGATCTCGGTCACGAGGTTCCAGCCGTACGAGCGGATCGCCGGGCCGGTCGAGAACACGCCGAGCTTGTTGCCGGCCTCGGGCTCGGCGTCGAAGTGCTGCTTGTACGCGAGCCAGCAGAACACCGCGCCGATGAACGCGCCGACCATCTGGGCGCCGATGTAGGTGAGCACCGAGACGACGTTGACCGGCACGCCCGAGCCGAACTCCTGGGCGCCGTTCGCCACGAGCCCGAGCGTGACGGCGGGGTTGAGCTGCGCGCCCGAGGCGTACGAGACGATGACGCCGGCGAAGACGGCGAGGCCCCAGCCGATGTTCACCATCAGGAAGCCGCCGTTGTGACCCTTGTTCTTCGCGAGCGCGACGTTGGCGACGACGCCGCAGCCGAGCAGCACGAGCAGTGCGGTGCCGACGACTTCCGAGAGGAAGACGAGACCGAGATTGTCCACGTTGACCTTCTTTCAAGAGGCGGGGCGGATGCCTCATCCGCCCGTTCCGAGCAACGGGCCGCATTCGGCCCCGATGAAACGTACCCGCCGGAATGGCCGGTACGAGGCGTTTCCGCGTGCACATCCGTGCAGATTCCGGCACCCGTCGGTCGAGGAGCGTTCGACGGAGGAGAGCGCGTATCGAGACCACGTCGCCGTCGTCTCGACACGGCGCTGTGCGCCTACTCGACCGGCGCCGGGACCCCCAGCTCCACCCCGTGGCGCTCGGCGAGCAGCGACGCGGTCGCTGCGACCTCCGCCGCGATGCGCCCGGCCGGCCATCCGAGTTCGGCGCCGACGACCGCGGCGAGTTCGTCGAGCAGCGGCACGGTGAGCGAACCCGTGAAGGCCAGGCTCGTGCGCCGCAGCACGACGTCCTGCAGACGCACGACTCGCTCGTTTCGGGCGAGCCAGGCGATCTCGTTCCGGCTGTAGCCGTCGTGGTGCGCCAGGGGCGTCTCGGGCTCGCCCTCGATGTCGGCGAGATAGGCCGCAGCCCGGGTGCCGTAGCGCTCGAGCAGTTCCTCGGCACGGGCGCGGCCGACCTCGTCGCCGTGCGAGACGAGCCAGACGCGTCGCGCGTCGTCGGTCGCCGGGTATCCCGCGCCGCCGCCGATCGCGAGTCCCTTCGTCGACACGACCCGCTCGCCGCCGAGGAGCGCGAGCACCTCGCCCGAGAGGTGCTCGGCGAGCGCCCGGAAGGTCGTCCACTTGCCGCCGACGAGGCTGAGCACGGTCGTGCCCGGCCGGCCGGAGGCATCCGCCCGTTCGATGCGGTAGTCGCGCGAGACGAACCCGGGCTGCGTGTCGTCGTGCCGGGGCAGCGGGCGCACGCCCGAGAACCGGTAGACGATCTGCGACCGGTCGACTCGGATCGCTGGGAAAACGTGCGCGATGAGGTCGAAGAAGTAGTCGACTTCCTCCTCGGTGCAGATCGCGGGTTCGCGCATGTCGTGCTCGAGGTCGGTCGTGCCGACCATCACCCGGCCCTTGAGCGGGTAGATGAGCACGATGCGGCCGTCCTCGTGCTCGAAGAAGATCTCGCGGCCGGCGGTCGCGGCGAGGAGCTCTGGGTGGTCGAGCACGATGTGCGAGCCCTTCGTGCCGCCCATGAACCGGGTCTCCTCGCCGAGGTCGGCGTTCGTGACGTCGGTCCACGGACCCGACGTGTTGACGACGACGTCGGCCGCGACCGAGAACTCCTCGCCCGTCGTGGTGTCGCGCAGGCGCACGCCCGCCCCGTCGTGGCCGATCGCTTCGACGTAGTTCACCGCCCGGGCGAGGGGGCCCGCGGCGAGGCCGTCGAACAGCACGTCGAGGGCGAGCCGCTCGGGGTCGTGCATGCTCGCGTCGTAGTACGTCGCGGTGTACTTCACGCCGGGGTTCAGCGCCGGCAGCTCCGCGAGCGAGCGCTTCGCACCGTGGAACCGGTGCCGCGGCACCGCGCCGCCGTCGCGCGAGAACGCGTCGTAGATCGTGAGGCCGGTCTTGATGAGGGCGGCCCCGCGCTCGGTGGGCTTGCCCGACTTGTGGGTCAGGAAGCGCAGCGGGGCCGAGAGGACGCCCGAGAAGGTCGAGAAGATCGGCACCGTCGTCTCGAGCGGCTTGACGTAGTGCGGGGCGATGCGGATGAGTCCGTTGCGCTCTTCGACCGACTCCTTGACGAGTCGGAACTCGCCGTTCTCGAGGTAGCGGATGCCGCCGTGGATCATGTGCGACGACGCCGACGACGCCCCCGAGACGAAGTCGCCGCGTTCGACGAGCACGACGTCGACGCCCTGCAGTGCGAGATCGCGGAACGTCGCGATGCCGTTGATGCCGCCGCCGATCACGAGCACCGCGGCCTGCGGGCGCTCGCGCAGGCGTGCGACCGCTTCGCGGGCCGAGACGGCACCTGCGGGTGCGGGCTGCCGGCGGTTCCGGTTCATCGATTGCGCTGACATCACTGTCCTCTCGGGAGCGAACGGCGGGCTTGCACGAGCCTGCCGGGTGTGGATGAATACATCGTGAACACGGCAGCACGAACTTGCAAGCCGCGTGAACATATGTGCAAGGTGGACGGATGATCGACAAGGAACTCCTCGCGACGGTGGACGCCGACGAGGCCGTGCCCGGCAAGACCCGGGACGCGCTGCGCGCGGCGCACCTGTACTACATGCAGGACCTCACGATGGATGCGATCGCGCACGAGCTGCACACCTCGCGATCCTCGGTCTCCCGCCTGCTCAGCCACGCCAGGGCGAGCGGGCTCGTCGAGATCTCGATCCACTCGCCGCTCGACCTTCCGAGCCGCATCGAACAGGAGATCCTCGAGCGCTTCGAGGTCTCGGCCCACGTCATCCCGGTGCCCGACCATGCGAGCGACGTCGACCGCCTCGACCGCGTCGCGCTCTCGGCTGCACGGATTCTCGGCCGCTTCGTCGACTCGAACCAGCTCGTCGGCGTCGCCTGGGGCTCGACGATGGGGGCGATGAGCCGCCACCTCGTGCCGAAGGCCACCCACAACACCGAGATCGTGCAGCTCAACGGCGCCGGCAACGTGCGCACGACCGGCATCGTCTACGCGAGCGAGCTGCTGCGCCGCTTCGGCGACGCGTTCGGCGCCCGCGTGCAGCAGTTCCCGGTGCCGGCCTTCTTCGACGACCCCGCGACGAAGCAGGCGTTCTGGCGCGAGCGCTCGACGCGGCGCCTGCTCGAGCTCCAGGGCCGGCTCGACCTCGCGCTCTTCGGCATCGGCTCGCCGTTCGCCGAGGTGCCGAGCCACGTCTACCAGGGCGGCTACCTCGAGCGGGCCGACTACGAGGGGCTGAGCCGCGACGGCGCCGTCGGCGACGTGGCGACGGTCTTCTACCGTGCCGACGGCTCGACCGACGGAATCGCGCTGAACGAACGTGCGACCGGCCCCGACTTCTCGGTGTTGCGGCACGCCCCCCGTCGCATCTGCGTGGTCGCCGGCCGCGCGAAGCTCGCGAGCCTGCGCGGCGCGCTCGCCGCCGGGCTCATCACCGACCTCATCGTCGACGAGGGCACGGCGCGGGCGCTGGTGGAGCCGACCGCGGGCTGAGGAGCGGGAATAGTCCGGGCCCGCGGGCGTTGACCTATGATCGAACACGAGAAACGTGCTCCGGGGTCGGTGCAATTCCGAGCCGGCGGTGACAGTCCGCGAGCCGGGCGCGTTCGATCGAGAGGTCGACGCGAACGGTTGAACCGGTGGAAATCCGGTACCGACGGTGAAAGTCCGGATGGGAGGCGGCACGTGTCGGCGGCGCCGTGCGCGCGGCCGGCTCCGCGGTGATCGCACCGCGGCGACCCGAGCATTCCCGGAGCCTCGGACAGGACGAGGGAATGACGACGGTCGATGAACAGCACGGGGCGGATGCCTCGGCGATGCGCCGCGCCCTCGAGCTCGCCGAGCTCGGCCCGGCCAGGGGCGTGAACCCCCGGGTGGGTTGCGTCGTCCTCTCCCCCGCCGGCGAGATCCTCGCCGAGGGCTGGCACCGCGGCGCAGGCACCGCGCACGCCGAGGTCGACGCGCTCTCGAAGCTCGCGCCCGGCGCCGCACGTGGCGCGACAGCCGTCGTGACGCTCGAGCCCTGCAACCACACCGGGCGCACCGGCCCCTGCGCGGTCGCCCTCGTCGAGGCCGGCGTGGCACGTGTCGTCTACGCGGTCGCCGACCCCGGCGACCACTCCTCAGGCGGTGCCGACCGGCTCCGCGCGGCCGGCGTCGAGGTCGTGCCCGGCGTGCTCGCCGACGAGGTCGAGGCCATGCTCGACGATTGGCTCTTCGCCGCCCGCCGCCATCGCCCCCGCGTGATCGTGAAGTGGGCCGCGAGCCTCGACGGCCGGGCCGCGGCGGCCGACGGCACGAGCCAGTGGATCACGGGTGCCGGCGCCCGCGCCGACGTGCACCGACGTCGTTCCGCGGCCGACGCGATCGCGGTCGGCACCGGCACGGTGCTCGCCGACGACCCGTCGCTCACGGCGCGGGACGACCGCGGGCACCTCCTCGAGGCGCAGCCCGTGCCGGTCGTCTTCGGGCACCGCACGGTCCCCGCCGACGCCGCCGTGCGTCGGCACCCCAACCCGCCGATCTTCCCGACCGGCGACGATCTCGCCGCCGACCTCGAGGAGCTGCAGCGCCGAGGCATCCGCTCCCTGTTCGTCGAAGGCGGGCCGACGCTCGCGAGCGCGCTCCTCGCCGCCGACCTCGTCGACGAGCTTCTCGTCTACGTCGCGCCGGCGCTGCTCGGCGGCCCGCGGCTCGCCGTCGGCGATCTCGGCATCCCCACCATCGCCGACGCCAGGCGCTTCCGCTTCGCCGCCGTCGAGCGGCTCGGCGACGACGTGCTGCTCGTCGCCCACCCGACCACCCACCCTGGAGGGAACTGACATGTTCACCGGAATCATCGAGGAGCTCGGCCGCATCACGCGCATCGAACGCACCGACGACGCCGCCCGCCTCACCGTTCGCGGCCCGCTCGCGGTCGAGGGCGTGGCCCACGGCGACTCGATCTCGGTGTCGGGCGTCTGCCTCACGGTCGTCGACTTCGACGACGAGGGCTTCACGGCCGACGTGATGGCGCAGACGCTCGCGATGTCGACCCTCGACGGCGCGCACGAGGGCCTCGCGGTCAACCTCGAGCGCGCCGCACGCGTCGGCGACCGCCTCGGCGGGCACATCGTGCAGGGGCACATCGACGGCACCGCACGGGTGCTCGAGGTCCGCCCCGGTGAGGCGTGGCGCTACGTGCGGTTCTCGCTCGACCCCGAGCACGCGCCGCTCGTCGTCGACAAGGGATCGATCGCGGTCGACGGGGTCTCGCTCACCGTGTCGAGCGTCGGCGCCGACGCCGACGGCGACTGGTTCGAGGTCTCGCTCATCCCCGAGACGCTCACCGCCACCACGCTCGGCGAGCGCGAGGTCGGCGACCTCGTCAACATCGAGACCGACATCGTGGCGCGGCAGGTGGCGCGCATGCTGCGGTTCGGCGACCACCGCACCCTGCCCTCGTCGGTGGGCTTCGAGACGCGGCCCGGTGATCCTCAACCCGCTCGGACGCCCGAGTCCGCACCGACCCGCGAAGGAGGTGCGGCATGAGCCTCGCCACGATCCCCGAAGTGCTCGACGCGCTGCGCGCCGGCAAGCCCGTCATCGTCGCCGACGACGAGGCCCGCGAGAACGAGGGCGACGCCATCATGGCCGCCGAGTTCGCGACCCAGGAGTGGATCGCGTGGATGGTGCGGCACACGAGCGGCTACCTGTGCGCGCCGATGCCGAACTCCGTCGCCGACCGGCTGTCGCTGCCCCTCATGGTCGAGCGCAACGAGGACCTGCGCGGCACCGCGTACACGGTCTCCGTCGACGCCGCCGACCGCAACTCGACGGGCATCTCGGCGGCCGAGCGCGCGCACACCCTGCGAGTGCTCGCCGACCCGTCGTCGATCCCCGAGGGGCTCGTCCGTCCCGGCCACATCCTTCCGCTGCGTGCCGTCGACGGCGGCGTGCGCGAGCGCGCCGGTCACACGGAGGCCGCGGTCGACCTCATGCGCCTCGCCGGCCTCTCCCCCGTCGGCGTCATCGGCGAACTCGTCGAGGACGACGGCGAGATGATGCGCCTGCCCGCCCTCATCGCGCTCGGCGAGCGCGAGGGGCTTCCCGTGACGACGGTCGCCGCGCTCATCGACTGGTTGCGGGAGTGGCACGACGGCGACGACCTCGACTCGGCGGCCGCGGCCGCCGTGCCCGAGTCCTCGCCCGTCGCCTTCGAGGTCGAGACGACGCTGCCGACCGTGCACGGCGACTTCCGCGTGCGGGCGTACCGCGACCGCGGCACCGGCGCCGACCACGTCGCCATCATCGCGGGCGACCCCGCCGCCGATCCGGCCGGCGCGATCGTGCGCGTGCACTCGGAGTGCCTGACCGGCGAGGCATTCGGATCGCTGAAGTGCGAGTGCGGCCCGCAGCTCGACGCGGCGCTGCAGACGATCCGGCAGGGGGGCGGCGTCGTCGTGTACCTGCGCGGGCACGAGGGCCGCGGCATCGGCCTCATCAACAAGCTGCGCGCCTACCGGCTGCAGGAGCAGGGCCTCGACACGCTCGACGCGAACGTCGCGCTCGGCCTGCCGATCGACGCCCGCGACTACTCGTCCGCGACCGCGATCCTCACGGACCTCGGCATCGAGCGGGTGCGCCTGCTCACCAACAACCCCGAGAAGGTGCGCCAGCTCACCGCGCACGGCATCGACGTGACCGAGCGACTGCCGCTCGTCGTCGGCGTCGGCGCGGTGAACCAGGGGTACCTCGAGACCAAGGCGTCCCGCATGGGCCACGCCATCGACGACCAGCAGCTCGCGGATGCCGCGGCTGAAGCCCTCCTGGAAGGACACGCATCATGAGCGGACAGGGATCCCCCATCCTCGACATCGACGGCAGCGGCCTGAAGGTCGTGATCGTCGCCGGCAGCTGGCACGACGAGATCACCGACGGCCTCATCGCCGGTGCGACGCGCACGCTCGAGGGCGCCGGCGCCGACTACTCGCTCGTACGGGTGCCGGGCAGCTTCGAGCTTCCGGTCGTCTCGAAAGCGGCGCTCGAGGCCGGCGCCGACGCCGTGGTCGCGCTCGGCGTGATCATCCGCGGCGGGACGCCGCACTTCGACTACGTGTCGTCGGCCGCGACCGACGGGCTCACCCGCGTCGCCATCGACACGGGCAAGCCGGTCGGCTTCGGCGTGCTCACCCTCGACGACGAGCAGCAGGGGCTCGATCGCGCAGGTCTCCCCGGCTCGAAGGAGGACAAGGGCCGCGAGGCGGCCGAGGCCGCCATCGCGACGGCGAGGGCGCTGCGCGCGCTCTGAGGCCTACGGCTTCCAGACCATGAGCACGACGACCGCGACGAGCAGCAGCGAGACGATGCCGCTGCCGGCCGCGATCGCCGGGTAGCCCTTGCCCTCGGCGGTCGCCGCGCCCGAGGCATCCGCACCGCTCGGCTGCAGCGCCGCGGCGGCCTTGTTCATGGCGGGCACGACGACGAAGAGGCTGAGGCCGAAGGCCACGACGTAGAGGATGATCGACCAGAGGATCCACGGCGTGGTCACCGACAGGTCGTACTCGTCGGGCGCCATGCTCATCGCGCCGAAGCCGAACACGAAGACGGCGAGCGACAGCCAGCTGAAGATCATCGTCGACTTCGCGAGCGTGGCGACCTGTGCGCCGTTTCCGGCGCGCACCGCGCGCATCGCCGTCATCGGCAGGATGGCCATCGGGCCCACGATGAAGACGGCCGCGGTGACGTGCAGAACGCTGAAGAGGGTATCCATGGGCTCAGCCTAACGAGGCGGAGGCTCCCAACGCGTCGATCCTTCGGTTGAGGCGGATGGCTCGGGGCGGTGGCTTCGGACCCGACGCTTCGGCCCTCCTCGGCCGACCGACCGACGCCGTTCGTCGCACGATCACCGCCGTTCGTCGCAGCGAGGGGCCCCGATCACCCCCGATCGCGGGGTGGCGAGGCACCCCTGCCGTATCGTATCCGGGTTGCCACAAGCGACGATTCCATCACTGCCCCAGGCTGAGCGCCAGACCGACGTGCCCGAGTGCAGCGTCACCCGCATCACCCTTGGAGTCTTCGCAACGATGTCGTCATCGTCAGCGGCCACGGCCGCAGCAGCAGCACCCGCCAATCCACGCAGTCGCGTGGTCCTCGCCAGCCTCATCGGCACGACGATCGAGTTCTACGACTTCTACGTCTACGCGACCGCGGCCGTGCTCGTCTTCCCCTACCTGTTCTTCCCGGCAGGCGACCCGACGACGGCGCTGCTCGCGTCGTTCGCCGTGTTCGGCGCGGCCATGGTCGCCCGCCCGCTCGGCGCCGTCTTCTTCGGCCACCTCGGCGACCGGGTCGGTCGCAAGGCGACGCTCGTCGGCGCACTGCTCACGATGGGCATCGCGACGTTCCTCATCGGCGTGCTGCCGACCTACGCCGCGGTCGGCTGGTTCGCACCGCTCCTCCTCGTGATCCTGCGCCTCGCACAGGGCTTCGCGCTCGGCGGCGAATGGTCGGGAGCGGCGCTCGTCGCGACCGAGAACGCCCCGAAGGGCAAGCGCGCCTGGTACGGCACCTTCCCGCAGCTCGGCGCGCCGATCGGCTTCATCATCGCGAACGGCCTGTTCCTCATCATCGCGGCGCTGCTGCCGTCGGACGACTCGAACTCCGCCCTGCCGTCGACCGAGTTCCTCGAATGGGGCTGGCGCATCCCCTTCCTCTTCTCGGCCGTGATGGTGATCGTCGGCCTGTGGGTGCGGCTCCGCCTCGTCGAGTCGACGGCGTTCGCCAACGCCTCCAAGCGCGGCAAGCTCCAGCGGCTGCCGCTCGCGAGCGTGTTCAAGAGCTACTGGAAGGAGCTCATCCTCGGCACGTTCTTCATGCTCGCGACCTACGTGCTCTTCTACCTGATGACGACCTTCTCGCTCGGCTACGGCACGAAGCCCGGCGACGCCCCCGTGCCCGGTCTCGGCTACGCGTACAACACCTTCGTGCTCATGCTCATCGGCGGCGTCGTGTTCTTCGGCATCTTCACGATGCTCTCGGGCCCGTGGGCCGACCGCTGGGGCCGTCGCAAGACGCTCATCTGGGTCACGTCGGCGATCATCGTCTTCGGGCTGCTCTGGGTGCCGCTGCTCTCGGCCGGCTTCGCGGGCGTCATGGGATGGCTCATCATCGGCTTCGCGCTCATGGGCATGACCTTCGGCCCGATGGGCGCCCTGCTGCCCGAGCTGTTCCCGACGAACGTCCGCTACACCGGCTCGGGGATCTCGTACAACGTGTCGTCGATCCTGGGCGCCGCCGTCGCGCCGTTCATCGGCACCGCGCTCTGGGGCGCCGGCGGCGGCAGCCCGTTCTGGGTCGGCGTCTACCTCTCGGTCATGGGCGTGCTCACGCTCGTCGCGCTGCTGGTCTCGAAGGAGACCCGCGACGTCGACTTCGACGAGGCCGGGCTCGAGTCGTCGGCGGTGCTGTAGGCACCTCGGTCGCCGAAGGGCGGATGCCGCTCCCCTCGCCGCGCGCGGGCAGAGGCGTCCGCCCTCCGTCGTACTCGGACACCGTCACGCGAGCGTCACGAGAACGTCACGCCCGGCCCCTTCTGGCAGGGTGGCGCCCGGCGTAGCATGGCCCGCATCAGGGCCGCCGAACCGCTCCAGCCGGCACCGTCGGCGCTCGGCCGCCCGGGGCGGACGGGTGCGCAGGTGAACATGACGATGGACATGATGAAGGACGCGATGTCGTCGACGGAGATGCCGATGCAGGGCATGGACGCCGCGATGATGCAGGAGTGTATGGAGGCCCTCTCCGCGTGCATGCAGGCGTGCCTCATGTGCGCCGATGCCGACGCGGGCGAGGGCATGGGCCGGTGCGCCGGCATGTGCGCGAACTGCGCCGACGTCTGCGACACGATGATGCGCATGATGCTGCGGATGCGCGGCATGGACCTGCAGGTGATGACGTCGATGATGCAGACGACCGTGTTGATGTGCCGCGCCTGCTCGGCCGAGTGCATGCAGCACGCCGACATGAGCGAGCACTGCCGCATGTGCGCGATGGCATGCGATCAGTGCGTCGCGGCGATGGAGAAGATGATGAGTTCGATGAGCGGGGCGATGCCCATGGCGTGACCCCCTGCGGTCGAAGGGGGCGAGCGCAGCGAGCCCTCGGAACCCCTGCGCTACTCCGCGACGCTGAAGCGCTGCCCGCCCGCCGCGAGCACGCCGTACACCGCGTGCACGGCGACCGGGTCGCCGAGCCGCAGCGTGCCGGCGAACGCGTCGTGGTGCCAGACGCGACGCGTTCCGCCGCCGTCGATCGCGGCGAGCGTCGCGAACCCGTCGCCGTCGACTGCCGTGACGATCGCGTCGACCCACTTCGAGGGCGTCGCCGTCGAGAGGCGGAGCTGCATCGCGTGCAGCCCATGGCCCGGGCGGTCGCTCGAGCACTCGTGCGCCCGCTCGCAGCCGCGCATGCCCATGACCGCGCCCGTGCGGGGCTCGGTGACGGCGTGCGGCTCGCGGTGCGACATGAGGGCTCCTCGTGGTCGGTTCGTGCAGGCGACGATACGCGCGGCGGGTGCGGATGTCCCGGCGGGCCGTCACACGCGGCAACAGAGCCGAGCGTGCGCCCCGGGCGAGGCATCCCCGCCGGATCGGGCGCCGCGCCTAGCATTGCGGCATGCCCGCCGACGTGCACCCCACCCTGCCCGCCGCGATCCGCGTGTCCGACGAGGTGCGCGCCGCCCTCGACGAGGGGAGGCCGGTGCTCGCCCTCGAGTCGACCATCCTCACCCACGGCCTGCCGCAGCCGCGCAACCTCGAGGTCGGGTTGCGGAGCGAGGCCGAGGTGCGCGCCGCCGGCGTCGTACCGGCGACCATCGGCGTCGTCGAAGGCGTCGCGGTCGTCGGCCTCTCCCGCGGCGAGATCGAGCGGCTCTGCACGGCCGCCGAGGTGGTGAAGGCGAGCGTGCGCGACCTGCCGATCGCTCGGGCGAAGGGGCTCGACGCGGGCACGACGGTCGCAGCGACGGCCTGGCTCGCGCACCGTGCCGGCATCCGGGTGATGTCGACCGGCGGACTCGGCGGCGTGCACCGCGGCGCCGCCGAGAGCTTCGACGAGTCGGCCGACCTGCCCGTGCTCGCCGAGACGCCGATCACGCTCGTGAGCGCCGGAGTGAAGTCGATCCTCGACATCGGCGCGACGCTCGAACGGCTCGAGACGCTCGGCGTGCCGGTCGTCGGCTACCGCACCACGCGGTTTCCGGCCTTCACCGTCGCCGACTCGGGATTCGCCCTCGACTACCGGGTCGACTCCCCCGCGGAGGCCGCAGCGCTCGCCCGGGCGCGCGACGAGTTCGGGCAGCGGGCGGCCGTGCTCGTCGCGAACCCGATCTCGGCCGACCGGCAGCTCGATCCGGCGCTGCACGACCGGGTGCTCGGCGAGGCGCTCGCGGCAGCCGAGGCCGCAGGAGTGACGGGCCACGACACGACGCCGTTCCTGCTCGACCGGTTCCAGCGGGCGACCGGCGGAGAGAGCCTCGAGGTCAACCTCGAGCTGTATCGGGCGAACGTCGCCCTCGGGGCGGAGATCGCGCGTGAGCTCGCCGGCTGAGCGGGCGGATGCCTCGGCCCCGCCGCTCCTCGCGGTCGTCGGCGACCTCGTCGAGGACATCGTCGTCTGGACCTCCGAGCCGGTGCGGCACGGCACCGACACGGCGGCACGGGTGTTCCGCACTCGTGGCGGCAGCGCCGCGAACGTCGCCGCACTCGCCGCACCGCTCGTGGCGACCCGGTTCATCGGCTGCGTCGGGCCCGACGCCGCGGGCGACGCGCTGGTCGCAGCACTCGAGGGGTGCGGCGCCGAGGTCCGGGTGCAGCGACACGGCACGACGGGCGCCGTCGTCGTCATCGTCGATCCGGCGGGCGAACGCACGATGTTCCCCGATCGCGGGGCGTCGGCCCTGCTCGAGACGGTCGACCCCGCCTGGCTCGACGGCGTCTCATGGCTGCATGTGCCGAGCTACGGTTTCGAGCTCGAGCCGGCACGCTCGGCGGTGCTCGCGCTCATCGGCGAGGCACGTCGGCACGGAGCCGGCGTCTCGATCGACGCGTCGTCGACGGGCCTGCTCACCGGGCTCGGGGTGCCGAAGGTGCTCGACCTGTTCGCCTCGCTCGCCCCCGACGTGCTCTTCGCGAACGAGACCGAGGCGGCCCTGCTCGGGCTCGGGCCCGGGCCCGGGTCCGGGTCGATCACCGCAACGATCGTCGTGAAGCACGGACCCGAGCCGACGCAGGTGTTCGAGGGCGGCACCCTCGTCGCCGAGGTCCCGGTCGCACCGGTTCCCGGCGCGCGCGACCTCACCGGCGCGGGAGACGCATTCGCGGCGGGGTTCCTCGCGGCGCGCCTCGCCGGGCGACCGACCGGCGATGCGGTGCTCGGCGGGCACGGCGTCGCCGCCCGGGTGATCACCGCCCCGGGCACCGCCGGCTGAGCCGAACGGACCTTCCGCAGCGGATCGTCAACTCACGTTGACGAGCAGGACTCACGTCAACTATGGTTGACGACATGGACGACCGCACCCTCCGCACCGCGATCGCCGCGGCCGACGGCGACGACCCCTACCGCGCCCTGCGCGAGCTGCACCACGTGCGCATCGAGCTCAACCGCGAGCTCGACCGAGCCGAAGCCGTCGCGGTGCGCCGCGCGCGCGCCGGCGGGTCGAGCTGGCAGCTCATCGCCCTCGCGCTCGAGGTCTCGAAGCAGGCGGTGCACAAGAAGTACGGCCGTTCCTGAGCGCGCCCGGACGGGCCCTCCCGCCGACAGGGCTGGGAGCCCGGCGCAGCCGGGGCGCGTAGGCTGCAATGCGGCGACGACGCGAGCGACGGGGGCGCGAGGCATCCGATCGCCACCGTCGTCAGGCTGCCAGCGACCAGAGAGTGAAGATGAGCACGAGCGAGACCCCCACCCGCCGAGCCGAGCGCGAAGCGCGCCGGCGCACCCCACGACCGGCACGCACTCGCGACCAGGCCGACGGCGCAGCCGAACGCCCCGCCCGCACCTCGCCATTCGGGCGGCGCGGCGAGCAGCCACCGGGTCCGCGCGCGACGTTCCGGCAGCTGCTGCCGTTCATCTTCGAGCACCGGTCGGTGCTCATCTGGGTCGCCGTGCTCTCGGTCGTCGGCGCACTGGCGAGCCTCGCGCAGCCGCTGCTCGTCAGCCGCGTGATCACGGTCGTCGAGGCCGGAGACTCGCTCGGCTGGATCGTCTGGGCCCTCGTCGCCCTCGTCGTCGTCAGCGGCGTCATCTCGGGCTACCAGCACTACCTGCTGCAGCGTACCGGCGAGGGCGTCGTGCTCTCGAGCCGCAAGAAGCTCATCGCGAAGCTGCTGCACCTGCCGATCGCCGAGTTCGACACCCGCCGCACGGGCGACCTCGTCTCCCGCGTCGGCAGCGACACGACCATGCTGCGCGCCGTGCTCACCCAGGGGCTCGTCGAGGCGATCGGCGGCACCGTGACGTTCTTCGGCGCGCTCATCTTCATGCTCGTGATCGATCCCGTGCTGCTCGGGCTCACCGTGCTCGTCGTCGCCATCGCGATCACGACCGTGACCCTGCTGTCGCAGCGGGTGCGCGAGGCGTCGCACGCCGCGCAGGCGAAGGTCGGGGATGTCGCGGCGAGCGTCGAGCGGGCGATCGGCGCCGTGCGCACGATCCGCGCCGCCGGCGCCACCGAGCGCGAGATCGCCGCCGTCGAAGGCGAGGCCGAGGGAGCATGGCGCATGGGCGTCGCCGTCGCGAAGATCTCGGCGCTCATCGTGCCGATCGCCGGCATCGCCATGCAGGTGTCGTTCCTCGTCGTGCTCGGCGTGGGCGGATACCGCGTCGCCTCGGGGGCGATCACGGTCGCGAACCTCGTCGCGTTCATCCTGTTCCTCTTCATGATGATCCTGCCGCTCGGGCAGGCGTTCGGGGCGATCACGTCGGTCAACCTCGCGCTCGGCGCGCTGGGCCGGATCCAGGAGATCCTCGACCTGCCCGACGAGGACGAGCACGACCGCGAGCTCGCCCCGCGCGCCCTCATCGTCGGCGACGCGAACGAGGGCCTCCTCCCCGACGCCCCCGCCGTCGCCTTCGACGACGTGCACTTCGCCTACGCCGCGACCCGGCAGGACCCGGCCGACCCGGCCAACGACTCCCCCGACGAGCACCTTCCCGAGCCCGACGTCACCGAGCGGCAGCCCGTGCTGAGAGGCGTGTCGTTCGACGTGCCTCGCGGTCAGCGCATCGCGCTCGTGGGGCCGTCGGGGGCCGGCAAGTCGACCATCCTCGCCCTCATCGAGCGGTTCTACGACCCGTCGGTCGGCGCCGTGCGCATGGGCGGGCTCGACCTCCGGTCGATCGACCGCACCGAGCTGCGCGCGCAGATCGGGTACGTCGAACAGGACGCCCCCGTGCTCGCCGGAACGCTGCGCGACAACCTGCTGCTCGGCTCGCCCGACGCGACCGACGCCGAGTGCGAGCACGTGCTGCGCGCGGTCAACCTCGGCACGGTGCTCGACCGCGACCCCGCCGGCCTGGGGGCCGCCGTGGGCGACGACGGCATCATGCTCTCAGGAGGCGAGCGGCAGCGCCTCGCGATCGCCCGCGCGTTGCTCGCGGCGCCGCCGATCCTGCTGCTCGACGAGTCGACCTCGTCGCTCGACGGCGTGAACGAGCGGATGATGCGCGAGGCGATCGATGCCGTCGCGGCCGGGCGCACGCTCATCGTGATCGCCCACCGGCTCTCGACCGTGATCGACTCCGACCGCATCGTCGTGCTCGACGACGGGCGGGTCGTCGGCGAGGGCACCCACACCGAGCTCGTCGCGACCGTGCCGCTGTACCGCGAGCTGGCCGAGCACCAGCTGCTCGTCTGAGGCACGTCTCGGCTGCCTCGGCGGGCGCGGCGCGGCCCCGAGGCATCCCGGCCGGTTCAGGGGTATCCCGAGCGAACCTCAGTGCCTGCTCGGATGGACGACGGCGATCGTCTTCCTAGCGTGGAGTCATCGCATCCGATAGCGGATGCCCTGAGCCCACGCCCCCTGGAGGACCCACCATGACCATCGCGACCGTGCCCACCGCGCGCGACCTCGACCCGTTCGACGGGATTCCCGTCGGCCTCATCGACGACCTGCCCGAGGTCGCGACCGACGGCCCCACGATCCGCCGCACCGGCCTCGGCAGTTCGTTCGACCGCGTGCAATCGGCCGTCCAGGGCTGGCTGCGCCACTGGGAGCCGCTCGAACTCCCGGCCTTCACCCCCGTGCGCGACGTCATGCCCGACGACGACCGCGGCCGCAGCTCGCTCAAGGCCGCACCCGCCCGCCCCGACGGGTCGGTGCGTCTCACGGCGAGCCTCTACGACCCGCCGAACCGCCACGGCGAGCCCCTCGCCTGGTCGCGCAACTGGGCCAGTGCCGCGGTGCTGCCGCCCGCCCGCGAATCGGGCCGGCTCTTCTACCGCTTCAGCGTGTCGAGCCGACTCGTGCTCGACGGCCAGGCGTCGCTCAGCCTCGTCTCGACGAGCGTGAACTTCGGCATCGTGGCCGACGCGGCCAAGCAGAGCCCCTTCCAGGCTCCCGGGTTCGCGACGCCCATCGCGCGTCCGCTCGTCGGCGTGCAGGCGCGCGCCGACGTCGACGCGCAGGCGACGCAGGTGTTCGAGGGATCGATCGCCGTGCGGCAGGGCGAGTCCCCGGCGATGGCCTTCGTCATCGGCACCGATGTGCTCTTCGAGGACGGCTGGGTGCGTCTGCACGAGGGGTCGAGCACCTGGGTCGGCCCGGCCGAGCCGGGCGCGAGCGGCACCGTCGAGTTCCGCTACGCGCCGGCCGCCGTGCTGCGCGTCATCGGCCACCTCGACGACCCGCACACGGCCGACTGAAGGCGCATTCGCTCAGCCTCCGCCCGCCGTGCCCTCGCCGAGCGGCCAGGATCCGACGATCCGGCCGTGGTGCGAGGTCTCCGGCGGGCGGAGCCGCACGAGCGCGAGGCTGCCGAGCTGCAGGCGGTCGCCGCGGTCCACCCGCCCGTGCCGCTTCGCCGTCACGTGCGGACGGAAGTCCTGGCGCATCCGGACGAGATCGATCCCCAGTCCGCGCAGCGCCGAGATCGCGGCGGCCCGCAGCGCCGCGATGGCGCCGCCGTCGCGCACGAGCGACACGAGGATGTCGCGGCGGGGCCCGAACATCGCGTCGTCGCCGACCGCGACCGTGATCGCGCGGGCACCCGGTGAGCCCGCGACGGCGGCGAGCGCCGTGCCGAGCACGTCGGCGTCGAGCTCGGTCTCGAACGGCTCGACCAGGGTCACGTGCAACGGCCACTGCGCGACCGTGAACTCGTCGCCGACGGTGAGCGGCGAGAGCGGCAGCACGACCACGAAGCGCGCCATCCGGCGAGTCTAACCGGGCTGCTGCCGGGCGCGGCGGCGGCGGTGACGGCGACGAGCGGCACTATCGCCCCGGTACCGGGACCCGTTCGGCGCCACCGTCGGCGGCCTCGCCGTCGACGGTCGCGCCATGGCGCTGCCACGGCCACCGCCCCGTGATCTCCACCGCGAGCGACCAGCTCAGGAACGTCCGGATCAGGACGATGATGCCGAGCACGCCGACCGACTCGAGCGTCGGGGTCACGGCGACCGTGCGGATGATGTCCGCGGCGACGAGGAGTTCCAGGCCGATGAGGATGCCGCGCCCGAGCACTCGCCGGAAGCGTTCGTAGACCGGGCCGGTGTTCCGCACCCGCCGGATCGCGGCGTCGATCATCGCGTAGAGCACGCCGACGACGATCGCGATGACACCGATGACGTCGATGACCTCGCCGGCTCGGGTGATGATCTGGCCGAACTCCATGGGGGCCTCCTCCGGCCCACGCTAGACCCGCACGGGCGCCGCGCGCCCGATGACCTCCCGCGTGCCGCGGGCCCGGACACGGCGAAGGGCGGATGCCCGAGGCATCCGCCCTTCGCTTGCGGCGTCTCGGGGCCCTTCGCTACTCGACCACCGGGGCCGACTCGTGCTCGAGGTGGTAGCGCAGGCTCGCGAGCTCGGCCTTGAGGGCCGCCGGCACGCGGTCGCCGAACTGGGCGAAGTACTCGTCGGTCAGCTCGCACTCGGCGAGCCACGAGTCGCGGTCGACGTCGAACAGCTGCTCGAGCGCCTCGGCCGTGATGTCGAGGCCGTCGAGGTCGAGCGAATCGGCGGCCGGGAGGAGGCCGATCGGCGTCTCGACGGTGTCGGCGGTGCCCTCGACGCGGCCGACGATCCACTCGAGCACGCGCGAGTTCTCACCGAACCCGGGCCAGAGGAACGAGCCGTCGGCGCCCTTGCGGAACCAGTTGACCTGGAAGATCTTCGGGGCGCCCTGGCCGAGCACGCGGCCCATCTTCACCCAGTGGCCCCAGTAGTCGGCCATGTTGTAGCCGCAGAACGGGAGCATCGCGAAGGGATCGCGGCGGAGCTCGCCCACGGTGCCCTCGGCCGCGGCGGTCTTCTCCGACGAGATCGTCGCGCCCATGAACACGCCGTGCTTCCACGAGCGGGCCTCGGCGACGAGCGGCACGTTCGTCGCGCGGCGTCCGCCGAAGAGGATCGCGTCGATCGGCACGCCGTCGTGGGCGTCCCAGTCGTCGGAGATCTGCGGGCACTGCGCGGCGGCGACCGTGAAGCGGGAGTTCGGGTGCGCGGCGGGGCGGCCCGAAGCGGGCGTCCAGTGGTTGCCCTCCCAGTCGGTGAGCTCGGCCGGCACTTCGTCGGTCAGGCCCTCCCACCAGACGTCGCCGTCGGGGCGCAGGGCCACGTTCGTGAAGATCGTGTTGCCCCAGAGCGTCTGCACGGCGGTCGGGTTGGTCGACTCGCCCGTGCCCGGTGCGACGCCGAAGAACCCGGCCTCGGGGTTGATCGCGTAGAGGCGGCCGTCGTCGCCGGGGCGCATCCAGGCGATGTCGTCGCCGATCGTCTCGACCTTCCAGCCGGGGATCGTGGGCTGCAGCATCGCGAGGTTCGTCTTGCCGCACGCCGACGGGAACGCGGCGGCGACGTGGTACGACTTGCCCTCGGGCGAGGTGACCTTGATGAGCAGCATGTGCTCGGCGAGCCAGCCCTCGTCGCGGGCCATGACACTCGCGATGCGCAGCGCGAAGCACTTCTTCGCGAGCAGGGCGTTGCCGCCGTAGCCCGAACCGTACGACCAGATCTCGCGCGAGTCCGGGAACTGCACGATGTACTTGGTGTCGTTGCAGGGCCACTCGATCTCGGCGCGGCGGTGGCCGACGCCGTCGACGAGCGGGTAGCCGACCGAGTGCACCGTGCGCACCCAGGGCTCGCCGGCCTCGATGAGGCGGTAGACCTGCTCGCCCATGCGCGTCATGATGCCCATCGACAGCACCACGTACGGCGAGTCGGTGATCTCGACGCCGAGCTGCGAGATGGGGCCGCCGAGCGGGCCCATCGAGAACGGCACGACGTACATCGTGCGGCCCTTCATCGAGCCGTCGAAGACCTCGGTGAGCTCGTCGCGCATCTCGCGCGGGTCGCGCCAGTTGTTCGTGGGACCGGCGTCCTCCTCGTACGTCGAGCAGATGAACGTGCGGTCCTCGACGCGGGCGACGTCCGACGGGTCGGTGCGCGCGAGGTAGCTGTTGGGGCGCCACTCGGGGTTGAGCTTGATCAGCTTGCCCTCGGCGACGAGCTGGCGCTCGAGGAGGTCGGCCTCGTGCTGCGATCCGTCGCACCACACGACGGCGTCGGGCTTGGTGAGGCCGGCGATCTCGTCGACCCATGCCCGAAGCGCGGGGTCGGTGGTGCCGCGCGGCGCGTGGCCTTCGCCGTAGGCCTGGGTGCCGTCCGTGTCGGTCGAGAGCCCGGAGATGGTCATCATCGTCCCTTCCAAGTGGTGCCCGGCGCGGCGCCGGATCGCTTCGTGTTTCCAGAATGCGCCGATTCGAGGCATCCCGGTGACCAATTCGGGGGTTAAGAATCTGCGATCTTTCGATATTCTTAACGGATGAAGGCAGGCTCCCCCGATCTCGCGACCCTCGGCCACCGCATCCGCCATTTCCGCGGCGAGCGCGGGCTCACCCTCGACCAGCTCGGCGACGCGGTCGGCATGGCCGGTAGCCAGCTCTCGCTCATCGAGAACGGCAAGCGCGAGCCGAAGCTCTCGACGCTCGACGCGCTCGCGGCCGCCCTCGGGGTCGAGCTCTCCGACCTGCTCTCGCGCGAGGCGCCGAGCCGCCGCGCGGCCCTCGAGCTCGAGCTCGGCCGCGCGCAGACCGGCCAGTTGTACGCGAGCCTCGGGCTGCCGGCCGTGAAGCCCTCGCGCGGCATCTCCGACGAGACGCTCGAGGCGATCGTCGGGCTGCACCGCGAACTGCAACGGCGTGCATCCGAGGCGATCGCCACCCCCGAAGAGGCCCGGCGTGCCAACACCGACCAGCGCGAGCGCATGCGCGCGCGGCACAACTACCTGCCCGACATCGAGGCCCTCGCCGAGGAGCAGGTGCGCGCCTCGGGCCACCGGTCCGGCGCGCTCACCCACCGGGAGGTCGGCGTGATGGCCGAGCGGCTCGGCTTCCAGCTCATCTACGTCGACGACCTGCCCGACTCCACCCGCTCGATCACCGACCTCGCCAACGGGCGCATCTACCTGCCGCCGGCCTCGATCCCGGGCGGGCACGGGCTGCGTTCGATGGCGCTCCAGGCGATGGCGCACCGGCTGCTCGGCCACACGCCGCCCGCGAGCTACGACGAGTTCCTCTGGCAGCGGCTCGAGATCAACTACTTCGCCGCGGCGTGCCTCATGCCCCAGGAGGCGTCGGTCACGTTCCTGCAGGAGGCGAAGAAGGAGAAGCGGCTCGCGATCGAGGACTTCCGCGACGCGTTCGGCGTGACGCATGAGGCCGCCGCCCTGCGGTTCACGAACCTCGCGACCGAGCACCTCGACATGACGCTGCACTTCCTCAGGGTGAACGGCGACGGGGCGTTGCTCAAGGGCTATGAGAACGACGGCCTGCCGCTGCCGACCGACGTGACCGGGTCGATCGAGGGCCAGTGGGTGTGCAAGCAGTGGAGCGCGCGCACCGCGTTCGAGCACACCAACCGCACGACCGAGAACTACCAGTACACCGACACCCCGGCGGGCACCTTCTGGTGCGCGACCCAGACCGGGCGAACGGATGCCGCGGAGTTCTCGATCACGGTCGGCGTCCCGTTCGCGCAGGCCAAGTGGTTCCGCGGCCGCGAGACCACGGTGCGCGCGGTGTCGACCTGCCCCGACGAGTCGTGCTGCCGCCGGGCGCCGTCGGGGCTCGCCGAGCGCTGGGCCGGGCGGGCGTGGCCGAGTGCCAGGTTGCACGCGCACGTGCTCTCGCCGCTGCCGTCGGGCACCTTCCCCGGGGTCGACGACGTCTCGGTCTACGAGTTCCTCGAGGCGCACGCCGAGCAGTAGGCGGCGACTTCCGCCGACGGCCTCTTCGTCCGAACAGCACTTCTCCGTCGCCACACCGGGCCGAGACCTGCACGGTACGGCGGGTCGCGCGGATGCGCCTGTTCGGTCGCGCACCGGGCCGGGACCACCACACGCAATGAAGTTTCTATTGCATTAGTGTGTGTCGCACAGTATCGTGTCAGCCATGAACACCGATGAGACGACCGCCGGGCACCTGCAAGAGCTGCGCCGCGGCACCGTCGTGCTCGCCTGCCTCGTCCGGCTGCGCACGCCCGACTACGGCTACGCACTGCTCGAGTCGCTCAACGCGCTCGGCATCCTCGTCGACGCGAACACGCTCTACCCGCTGCTGCGTCGCCTCGAGAAGCAGGGCCTGCTGACGAGCGAGTGGAACACCGACGAGGCACGGCCCCGCAAGTTCTATCGCACGAGCCCGACCGGCGTTGAACTCGCCGACACCCTCATGACCGACTGGCGACGCATCGACGACGCGCTCGCCGGCCTCACCGACGGAGACGAATCATGACCGCGAACACCCTCACCGACCGCTACGTGTGGGCCGCCGCCCGCAGCGTGCCCGAGGCCCAGCGCGACGAGCTCGAGCGCGAGCTGCGCGAGCGCATCGGCGACGCGAGCGACGCGCTCGTCGAGCAGGGGCGCACGCCGGCCGACGCCGAGCACGCCGCCCTCACCGCCCTCGGCGACCCGGCCGCCCTCGCCGCCGAGTACGTCGGCCGCCCGCTGCAGCTCATCGGGCCGCGCTACTTCCTCGTCTGGTGGCGGCTGCTGAAGTTCCTGCTCGCGGTCGTGCTCCCGATCGCCGTCGCGGCGGTCACGCTCGGCCAGCTGCTCTCGGGCGCCGATGTCGACGAGGTCATCGGCAGCGCCGTTGCGAGCGCGTTCTCGATCGCCGTGCATCTCGGCTTCTGGACGACGCTCGTGTTCGCGATCCTCGAGCGCACGCCCGCGGCCGCCGGCCAGCGCGGCATCGACCTCGAGTGGAAGCCCGAGATGCTGCCGCAGATCGCCGAGGACGGTCGCACCAACCGGCTCGTCGACCTCGTCGCCTCGCTCGTGCTGCTCGGCATCTTCGGCGTGCTGCTCGTCATGCAGCAGTTCGGCCTGCCGTGGGTCGACGCGCTCTCGTCGATGCCCCTGCTCGACCCCGCCCTGTGGAGCTTCTGGCTGCCGTACTTCCTCGTGCTCATCGTGCTCGAGGCGGCGTTCGCGGTCGCCGTGTACCTCCGCGGCTGGACCTGGGGCCTCGCCGGCGCGAACCTCGTGCTCGGCGCCGCGTGGGTCGTGCCCGGCCTCTGGCTCTACGCGACCGGGCAGCTCTTCAACCCCGCCGCGCTCGAGGCCGTCGGGTGGCCGTGGGGCGATGCCGGCGAGGTGATCGCGCCGATCGCCGTCGTGGTCGTGATCGCGGGCGCCGCGTGGGACGTCATCGACGGCTTCATCAAGGCGGCGCGCTCCCAGCAGCGCATCACGGCGGCCTGAGCACCGCAGAGCCGGATGCCTCGGGGCCGGCGATCGATCGATCGCCGGCCCCGAGGCATCCTCGTCGTGGAGTGCCGCCCGCCTACTTCGGCTGCATGCGGATCGCGCCGTCGAGCCGGATCACCTCGCCGTTCAGCATCGGGTTGGCGATGATCGACCGCACGAGCGCGGCGTACTCGGTCGGGTGGCCGAGCCGCGAGGGGTGCGGCACCTGCGCCTCGAGCGAGGCCCGCACCTCGTCCGGCATGCCGGCCATCATCGGCGTCTCGAAGATGCCCGGCGCGATCGTCATGACGCGGATGAGCAGCTTCGACAGGTCGCGCGCGATCGGCAGGGTCATGCCGGCGACGCCGGCCTTCGACGCCGAGTAGGCGGCCTGGCCGATCTGCCCGTCGAAGGCGGCGACCGACGCCGTGTTGACGATGACGCCGCGCTCGGCCGTCGCAGGTCCGCCGGGCAGCGACGAGGTGACGGGCTCGTTCGCGGCCATCGCCGCAGCGGCGAGGCGGGTCACGTTGAACGTGCCGACGAGGTTCACCCGGATCGTGCGCTCGAACGCGTCGAGCGGGCCCGCACCGTCACGGCCGACCGTGCGGTTCGCCGTCACGATGCCGGCGCAGTTGACCGCCACGCGGAGCGGCGCGATCGCCGAAGCGGCGTCGACCGCGGCCTGCACCTCGGCCTCGTTCGCGACGTCGGCGGGCACGAACCGGGCTCGCTCGCCGAGTTCGGCGGCCGCCTCCTCGCCGCGGGGCCCGGGCAGGTCGATGACGACGACCGAGGCTCCGCCGTCGATGAGGGCGCGCGCCGTCGCACGCCCGAGGCCGGAGGCCCCGCCGGTGACGATCGCGGATACGCCGGTGAGTTCCATGTGTGCTCCTTCGTTGGTGTGGTCGCCGAGCGTTTCCATTCGAACCGGATGTCTCCGCTGCCGCGGCGACGCCCGGTCGAAACGGCAACACTCGATGAACCGGAGTGGGTGGTGGGTGGTGGGTGGTGGGTGGGGCGGGTCGGTCAGAGGCGCTCGATGACGGTGGCGTTCGCCATGCCGCCGCCCTCGCACATCGTCTGCAGGCCGTAGCGGCCACCGGTCGCCTCGAGCTGGTTGACGAGGGTCGTGAGCAGGCGCGTGCCGCTCGATCCGAGCGCGTGGCCGAGGGCGATCGCGCCGCCGCGCGGGTTGAGCTTCGAGGCATCCGCCCCGGTGTCGGCGAGCCAGGCGAGCGGCACCGACGCGAACGCCTCGTTGACCTCGTAGGCGTCGATGTCGTCGTGCGTCAGTCCCGCGCGCCCGAGCACCTTCGCCGTCGCCGGGATGACGCCCGTCAGCATGTACAGCGGGTCGCTGCCGACGACCGAGAACGCGCGGAACCGCGCCCGGGGCTCGAGTCCGAGCTGCGACGCGCGCTCGGCGCTCATGATGAGCGCGGCCGAGGCGCCGTCGGTGAGCGGCGACGAGTTGCCGGGCGTGATGCGCCAGTCGATCTCGGGGAAGCGCGACGCGAGCTCGTCGGTGCGGAACGCCGCGTCGAGTCCGGCGAGCGACTCCACGCTCGTGCCGGGCCGCACCGTCTCGTCGGTGAGGGAGTCGATGCCGGGCACCGGCACGAGTTCGGTCGCGAACGCCCCCGACTCGGCCGCGGCGGCCGCGAGCTCGTGCGAGTGCGCGGCGAACGCGTCGAGCTCGTCGCGCGAGAACCCCCACTTCGCGGCGATGAGCTCGGCCGAGACGCCCTGGTTCACGAGCCCCTCGGGGTACCGGTGACGCAGTCGCGAACCGAACGGGTCGGCGCCCGCGGCGCTCGTGCCGAGCGGCACCCGGCTCATCGACTCGACCCCGCAGGCGATCACGATGTCGGCGCTGCCCGAGATGACGGCCTGCGCCGCGAAGGTCGCCGCCTGCTGGCTCGATCCGCACTGACGGTCGATCGTGGTGCCGGGCACGTGCTCGGGGAAGCCGGCCGCGAGCACGGCGTTCCGCGTGATGTTGTAGCTCTGCTCGCCGATCTGGCTGACGCAGCCGCCGATGACGTCGTCGATGAGGGCCGGGTCGAGGTCGCTGCGCGAGACGAGCGTGTCGAGCACGCCCGCGAGCAGGTCGACCGGGTGCACGCCCGAGAGGAGTCCGCCCGGCTTTCCGCGCCCGACCGGGGTGCGCACGACATCGACGATCACGGCTTCGCTGCTCATGGCTCCAGCCTATGTCGGGTTCAGTGCTCGCCCGGATGGCGGTGGCGGAGCCGGCGCGTAGCGTGCGTCGCGTCACCGAGAGGAGCTCACGATGTCCGAGATGCCCGCGCACCCCGATACCCCCGGCGAGCCGCCGAGTTCGCTCGCGCCCCTCGCCGACTGGCTCCGTGATCGCACTCCGCCGATCCGTCCCGACTGGCCGCCAACCGGATCCGAACCGGTGCGCGACCTTCGAATCACCCGGTTCTCGGAGCTGCAGCGGGCGATCCTCGAATGGCTCGACGGTTGGCGGTCGATCTGCCTGCCTCCCTTCATCGAGGGGTCGCACGTGCACTCCTCCGACGTCGGCTGGTTCACGGCGCGCGAGCTCGGCAACGGGTTCGCCTACAACGGCTGGCTGTCGGCCACCGGTTCGCCCATGCTCGCATGGAGCGGATGGCGGTCACAGGTCGTGCTGCCCGCACCGACGGTCGACGGGCGGCTCCACTACCGGTTCCGCGTGGCGGGCGGGTTCACCGGTGCCGCGGACGGCACCGTGGTCGTCGCGCACACGGCACGCACCGCAGCAGTGGCCGACGAGGTCACGGCGACACCCTTCCTCACCGCCGAGTGGCAGCAGGCGCGCCCCGCGGGCGCTTGGGCGTCGACCACTCCGGCCGGCGGGCCGCAGCGGCTCGCCGCCGACGGGGAGGCCGTCATCGAGTCGTCGATCCGCGTGAAGGCCGGCGCGACGCCCGAGATCGCCGTCGGGCTGTCCGCCGACATCCTCGTGCACGACGGATGGGTCATGCTCGAACAGGGCGATTCGAACCGGCTCCGCATGGACGGCAGGACGGGCCGCGGATGCATCGACTACCGCTACGTGCCCGACCGGCTCGAGGCGATCGTGGCGGATCTCGCGGAACTTCGCCGTCTTCGCGACGGGATGCCGCCGACGGAGGACGACCGTGCCTGAGCCGGATCCCTTCACCGAAGTGCCCGAACCGCCCTCGCCCCTCCAGCCGTTCGCCGACTGGAGGGAGGGCCGGATCCCGATCCAGCCCGAGAAGCCCGGCGACCCCCGGCCCGAGTCACGGGCGACACAATTCTCGGCGTGGCAACGGGAGTTGCACCGCTGGCTCGTCACATGGGAGGTCGTACGAGCGGAACCGTACGGAGTACCGGCCGTTGCGCCGTCGGGAATGACCGTGATCGACCGGCCGGGCCCGTGCATGTCCCTCTCCGGCGTGGTCGCGACCGACCCCGACGAGGAACCCCGGACGATCCGACTCAGCCGCCGCGGACTCGCCATCGTGCCTGCGCTTTCGGCGCTCGAGACCGTGTTCGTCCGGTTCAGGGCGCATGGCCAGATCGATGGCCGGGCCGACGGCGGCCTCGTCGTTGCTCGGCACTCCGCCGCTTGGGCGGTCACGGCCGACAGCACCGACCCGTTCGCCGCTCCGGAATTCGAGCAGGCTCGGCGCATCCTCGCCGAGGTGCATTCGAGCGGCCCGGGTCCGCGCACTGTCGACGCAGCCGGCACGGTCGAGATCGAGGCGGCGATCGTGGCGACGCCGCCCGATCCGGTGCTGATCGGCGTCGAGGTGGCCACCGAGATCCTGCTGCACGGCGCCATCCTCGAACTCGCACCGCTCGGGTCACTGGGTACGAAGGCGAAGCTCGCCGCATTCGACGGCAGCCCGTTCCTCGAGTTCCGACGCGTCGATGCCGACGTCGACGACCTCGTCGCTGCCCTCGCACTGCCGCGGCTCTCACCCTGAGCGCCCGCCCCGGACGACGGATGACCCGCACGCGAACCCGCGCACGGGGCATCCGCGATCGGAGCCGGGGTCAGCCGACGGGCGCGACCTCGCGCTCAAGCGACTCGAGCACGACCGGCCGGCGTGCCGGGAAGACGGTCGGGTGCGATCCCGCCATCGCCTCGATGACGCGCACGACCTGGCACGAGTAGCCGTACTCGTTGTCGTACCAGACGTAGAGCACCGCGTCGGTGCCGTCGGCGATCGTGGCGAGGCCGTCGACGATGCCGGCGCGATTCGAGCCGACGAAGTCGGTCGACACGACCTCGGGCGACTCGATGTAGTCGATCTGCTGCCGCAGCGGCGACGTCAGCGAGACCTGGCGGAGGTACCTGTTGATCTCGGCCTTCGATGCCGGCCGCTCGAGCTGCAGGTTGAGGATCGCGAGCGACACGTCGGGCGTGGGCACGCGGATCGCCGAACCGGTGAGCCTGCCCTCGAGTTCGGGCAGCGCCTTCGACACGGCCTTGGCGGCACCGGTCTCGGTGATGACCATGTTGAGCGCCGCCGAGCGGCCCCGGCGGTCGCCCTTGTGGAAGTTGTCGATGAGGTTCTGGTCGTTCGTGAACGAGTGCACCGTCTCGACATGGCCGCGCACGACGCCGTAGGCGTCGTTGACGGCCTTCAGCACCGGGGTGATCGCGTTGGTCGTGCACGAGGCGGCCGAGAGGATGCGATCGGCGTCCGTGATGTCGTCGGTGTTGATGCCGTGCACGATGTTCTTGATCGCGCCCTTGCCGGGCGCGGTGAGCAGCACGCGCGAGACGCCCTTCGACTGCAGGTGCTGGCTGAGGCCGGCCTCGTCGCGCCAGCGGCCGGTGTTGTCGACGACGATCGCGCCGTCGATGCCGTACTCGGTGTAGTCGATCGTGGCCGGGTCGTTCGAGTAGATGACCTGGATGAGCGTGCCGTTGGCGAGGATCGTGTCGTTCTCCTCGTCGACCTCGATCGTGCCGGCGAAGGGGCCGTGCACCGAGTCGCGGCGCAGCAGGCTCGCGCGCTTCATGAGGTCGTTGTCGCTGCCCTTCCGCACGACGATCGCGCGGAGGCGCAGCCCCTGGCCCCCGCCCGAGTGGGCGATGAGGATGCGGGCGAGCAGGCGCCCGATGCGGCCGAAGCCGTAGAGCACCACGTCGGTGCCGGATGCCTCGGGCGAGGCGCCGCCCGCGACGGGCGCGATCTCGGCGCGCACGAAGTCCACGAGCTCGCGCGAGTCGCCGGTCGCCCGGGCGTCGGCGTAGCGGCTGACGATGCGGGCGATGTCGATCGAGGCGGGGCCGGGCTGGATCTCGCGGAGCGCCTCGAGCACGCGCATGGTGTCGGCGAGCTCGAGCTCGACGTCGCCGGCCTGGCGCGAGAAGCGGTGCGCCTTCAGCAGCTCGATGGCGGAGCGGTTGATGAGGCGGCGGCCGTGGATGGACGTCACCACCCCGTGGTCTCGGTACAGGCCGCCGATGAGCGGAATCATCCGCTCGGCGAGCTCCTCCTTGGCGATCCATTCGGCACGGCGGGCGTCGAACTCGTGGCTCACGGTCTTCCTTCTCGGCCGAGCGTACGTGGGCGTCGTCGACCAGGGTCGTGCGACTGCGTCTGCCGGTGGGCAGCGCTGGCCGCATTCTTTCCGGGGATGTCTCGATCATACGTGGACATTCATGCACGCTTGCTGTACATGACGTCGAACGGATGCAACACGGCGCGACGGTGCGGCGACGGCGCGCGACCTCCGTACACTGCTGTCTCGTGGATCGCATCATGCCGGGGATCGTCGCGCTCTTCGTGGGCTCGGCCCTGCTCGTGCTCGTGTTCGTGCCGCTCGTCGCGCTGAGCTACCGCCGGCGCGGAGGGTTCTCGGGCGCGAGGATGCTCGGCTGGATCGCCCTGCTCTTCTACGTCATGGGCCTCTGGGCGTACACCCTGCTTCCCCTGCCCGACGGGCCGTACGACTGCGTCGGCGTCGAGCTCAACCCCTTCGCGGTCGTCACCGACATCGCACGGCTGCAGGCCGAGGAGGGCGGGTCGCTGCTGCGCAACGCGGCGTTCCAGCAGTTCGTGCTCAACCTGGTGCTGTTCCTGCCGCTCGGCTTCTTCGTGCGGGCGCTCTTCGACCGCGGCATCCTCGTCGCGGCCGTCTCGGGCGCACTCGTGTCGCTCGCGATCGAGCTCACGCAACTCACGGGCGTGTGGGGCCTGTTTCCGTGCGCGTACCGCCTGTTCGACACCGGCGACCTCGCGACGAACACGGCGGGGGCCGTGCTCGGCTCGCTCATCGCCGCGGCCGCCCTCCGTCCGTGGCGGAGGCGCTCCGATGCCCCGTCGTCGCCCGACGCTGCCGACGACGCCTCACCCGTCACGGCCGGCCGGCGCCTCCTCGCGATGCTCGTCGACCTCGTCACCCTGTGGCTCACCGGCTACGGCCTCGCCGTGGGAGTGATGGCGATCGTGTACGTGCTCGCCGACGGCGTGCCCGACGGGCTCGACCCCCAAGTCGTCGCCCTCGCGACGAGCCTGGTCGCGATCGCCGCGCAGGCCGTGTCGGTGCTCGCCGGCGGCGTGACCATCGGCGAGCGCGTCGTGCTCATCGAGGCGACCGAGCGCCGCCGGCCTGCTGCGGCGTGGCGCCTGCTGCGCTTCCTCGCCGGCATCGGGGGCTACTCGATCGCGTCGCTCCTGCCGGGCGCGTTCGCCATCATCGGCCCCGCACTCGCGGTGGCGAACCTCATCGGAGCGTTCACGACACGCGGCCACCGCGGGTTCGCGCAGGCCGTCGCCGGCATGGACGCGGTCGGCCGTGCCCGCGCGGCGGCGCAAGGCGAACCGGATGCCTCGCCGAGAGCCGCAAGGCGCTAGCCGGCGCGGCTCGCGGCGACTCGAGGGTCGGACTCAGCCGATCCGCACGTCGTCGACGTAGCCGATCTGCTTGCCGGCGATGCGCTCGGGGATGCCCTCGAACGCCGCCGCCCGCTCGGGCGAGACGATGTAGGCCGCCTCGACGCGCTCGAACTCGGCCCGGTCGCCGGGCACGCTGACCGCCCACACGAACTCGTTCGCCTCGGGCACGCCGTAGGCGAACTCCACCTCGAAGCCGGTCGCGCGCCGCACCGGGGGCATCTTCTCCTCGAACCACGAGACGAACGCCTCGTACTCGCCCGGGACGATCTGGTAGCGGCGCAGCTGCACGGTCTTCATGCGTCCATCATGCCGTGGCGGGCGAGTGCGTGACGTCTCGCGTCAGCCGAGGTGCTCGGCCGACGCACCCTCCGCCCCGTGGCCGATGCGACGGTAGACCTCGGGGCGCCGGCGGCGCAGCACGAGCCCCCAGACGATGCCGACGACGCCGGCGAGCACGATGAGGGCGGGCAGGAGGAACGTCGTGAGGTCGGAGTCGGTCTGCCCGAGCAGCACGTTGAAGTTCAGCACGATGAGCACGAGCACGGTCGCGAGCGCGAGGAACGAGAGCACGGGCGACACGAGGCGGGAGCCCACCCCGACGTCGCGCGGGTCGCGGCGGAAGTAGCCGATGACGGCGAGCGACACGACCGCCATCAGCAGCACGAGCCCGAGCGCGCCCGTGTTGGTGAGCCAGTTGAAGAGCGTGACGACTGGGAACAGCGGCCCGAGCTCGCTGCCGGCGCCCGCGACCGCGAACACCGCGATCACGGCGAGCGCGACGATCGACTGCGCGATCGAGCCGGCCCAGGGCGACCCGCTGCGCTCCCGGACCTTCGCGAACCAGGCGGGCAGTACGCCCTCGCGGCCGAGCGCGAAGCCGTAGCGGGCGACGGCGTTGTGGAAGCTCACGAGCGCGGCGAAGAGGCTCGTGATGAACAGCAGCGACATGAAGTCGACCATGATCGGGCCGAGGCGCTCGGCGACGAAGGCGAAGAAGAGCGGCGGCCCGGCCTCCTCGGGGGTGATGCCGCCCGACGAGATCTTGTCGGTGCCGACGGCGAGCGCGAGCGCCCACGACGAGATCGCGTAGAACACGCCGATGATGATGACGGCCGCGAAGGTGGCGCGGGCGACCGTTCGCTTCGGGTCCTTCGCCTCCTCGCCGTAGATGGCGGCGGACTCGAAGCCCATGAAGGCGGCGATCCCGAAGACGAGCACGGCGCCGATGCCGGGCAGCAGGAGCGAGGCCGGCGAGATGGGCGCCGCCGTGAAGCCGCCGGCCGGGTTCGCGAAGGCGACGACGTCGAACACGGTCACGACGACGAACTCGAGCACGACGATGACGCCGAGCACCTTGGCCGAGAGGTCGACCCGATTCACGCCGAGCAGGCCCACGACCAGGATGAACACGACGACGCCGACCCACCACGGCACGTCGAGCCCGAGCTTCTCGCCGACGAGCACCGACACCTGGAAGCCGAACATGCCCCAGATGCCGATCTGCATGCAGTTGTAGGCGACGAGTGCGATGAGCGCGACGCCCACGCCGACCGGGCGCCCGAGACCCTGCGCCGCGTAGGCGTAGAAGGCGCCGGCGTTGGTGATGAACCGGCTCATGGCCGCGTAGCCGAGGGAGAAGACGGCGAGCACGGCGGCGAGCACGAGGTACCCGACGGGCACCGCGATGGAGCCGGTGACGGAATAGGCCGTCGTCGCGCCGCCGGCGATGACGGTCAGCGGGGCGGACGCGGCGATGATCAGCACGACGATCGCCGGAACGCCGAGACGGCCGCGGGTCCGGCGCTCGGGCTCGATCGTCTCTGGGAGCGTGCTCGCACTCATGTGAACTCCAGTGTTCGACGGGGGACGGGGTGGACGCAATACTGCCCCGCCGCTCCCGCGCCGTCTTGACCGGCGGCGCACGGTGCTTGACCACCCCGGCACGGCGGCCCCGCGACGGCGTCGGGCCGCTATCGTGCTCGCTGTGAGCAGTGAACGTCCTTCTTCCCCAGCGCTCGTCCCCGAGAAGGCACCCGCGCCGCCCCCGACGACCCCGGGCCGCCAGGCGCTGCTGGCCGCGACGATCACGGTCGTCGCCGAATCGGGCCTGCGCGCGCTGACCTACCGGGCGGTGGCGGCCGAGGCCGGCGTCTCGCACGGGCTCGTCCGCCATCACTTCGGCACCCGCGACCAGCTGATCGCCGAGGCCCTCTCGTACGCCGTCGACGAGAGCCTGCGCGAGACGAACATGGCCGATCGCGGCGCGCCGGGCGACGCGTCGCACTTCGCCGAGGGGCTCGCCTCGCTCGCCTCGCGCAGCACGGCGGTGCAGGCGTTCC
This sequence comes from Agromyces chromiiresistens, assembly GCF_029167465.1. Taxonomy (NCBI): domain Bacteria; kingdom Bacillati; phylum Actinomycetota; class Actinomycetes; order Micrococcales; family Microbacteriaceae; genus Agromyces; species Agromyces chromiiresistens. The sequence goes on along the minus strand of NZ_JARFNL010000004.1, from coordinate 1,234,605 downwards.
AGTACGAGCTGCTGCTCGAGTCGCGGCGCCGGCCCGAGCTTCGGCCCGCGGTCGAGCAGTACTACGAGACATATCGACGGGCCACCCGCGATCGTCTCATCGAGCTCGGCATCGACGACGACGAGCTCATCGAGGTGATCTGGTTCGCCCTCGACGGGCTCGTGTTCAAGAGCCTCGTGCTCGGGGTCGACGCCGACGCCGAGCGAGTGCTGGCCCGCATCCGCCGCCTCGTGGAGGAGCACGCGGCGGCCGGCTGACCTCGCCGAGCGCCACGTCCAGAACCTCACCGGACGCCCGCTCGCATCGCCTGCCACCCTTGACTATCCAAATGGATAGTCCTATGGTGTTCGCAACCATCGAGGCGGTTCGAGGAGGAATGTGGCGATGGGTCGAGCGACGACGACGGGGAGCCTGGACTTCCCGCGATTCCGCACGGCGGTGAGCGAGTCCTTCGTGCCGCTCCGGGTGACGACCGGCCGCCCGGATCCGTTCGGGGGCGGCATCCGCCACGTCGCCGCGGGCGAGGTCCACTGCTCGATCGTCTCGGCCGACGAGCACCTCGTGGAGCGCACCCCGAGGCTCATCGCGGACTCGCCGCGACGCTGTTACAAGGTCGGCCTCCAGCTCGAGGGCACGGGCCTCCTCGTGCAGCACGGGCGCCAGACGGTGCTGCGGCCCGGGTCGCTCGTGATCTACGACACCGACCACCCGTACTCGCTCGCCTTCGAGGAGCGGTCGAGCACCTTCGTGCTGATGTTCCCGGCGCACGCGCTCGACCTTCCCCACGACGCCGTCGGCCAGCTCACCGCGACCTCCCTCGGCGACGCGGGCGGCCTCGGCGATGTCGTCGTGCCCCACCTCGCGAACCTCGCCGGCAACCTCGGGCTCGTCGCCGGGCCCGGCGGCGACCGACTCGCCCGCACGAGCGTCGACCTCGTCGCAGCCATGCTGTCGAACGAGCTGGCCGTCGCCCGCGTATCGACCAGCCCGCGAGCGCGCCTGTTCGGCGAGGTCACGCGGTACATCGACGATCACCTCCGTTCGGCCGAGCTCGACCCGGGCAGCCTCGCCGCGGCGCACTTCATCTCGCCCCGCCACCTGCACGCGCTCTTCCACGAGCACGGCGCGACCGTCTCGGGCTGGGTGCGCCGCCGACGCCTCGAGGAGTGCCGCCGACGCCTCGCCGACCCCCTGTTCGACGAGCGCTCCATCTCGAGCATCGCGAGCGAATGGGGCTTCGCCGACGCCGCGCACTTCAGCCGGGTGTTCCGGGCGGAGTTCGACCGATCGCCCAGCGCGGTCCGCGCCGAGCGGTAACCGGCCGGCACCCGCCCCCGTACCCGTACCGACCCGTGCGCGCACGGCACACCACCGCGCCCGGAACGACAAGACGCCTGCGCGCCCCGCGCGAAGACTGATCACGACCCCCTGGAGGACCCATGCACCACCACGACCTGCTCACCGTCGCCCCGACCGAGGTGCGTCACCCGCTCGACCTCACGACCGCGGAGGAGTTCGAGCGCGGGCGCGAAATCCTGGTCGAGGCCGGCCGGGTCGGCGAACAGACCCGGTTCCCGAACGTCTCGCCCGAGGAACCCGACAAGGCGGTCGTCGCCGGCTTCACGTCGGGCGACGTCGTCGAGCGGCGGCTGCGCTACACGCTCCTCGAGCTCGACAGCGGCCGCGCGGCCGAAGCGGTGGTGAACCTCACCACGGGCGAGATCGACGAGTGGCGCGACCTCGACCCGCAGCATCCGCCGTACGGGCAGCCGCAGTACCTGTTCGAGGAGTACGAGCTCGCTGCCGAGATCGTGAAGTCCTCCCCCGAATGGCGTGCCGCGATGGAGCGTCGCGGCCTCGGCGACCGCATCGGGCTCGCGTTCTGCGGCCCGCTCGCCCCCGGCTTCTTCAACCGGTCCGACGAGGTCGGCCGCCGCGTCATCCGCTCGCTCACCTTCCTCAAGGACTCGCCCGGCGACAACCACTGGTCGCACCCCGTCGAGGGCCTCATCGTGCACATCGACCTCACCGAGCGCCGGGTGATCCGCGTCGAGGACCACGACGGCGCCGCCGTGCCCGACCTCGACGGACGCTACGACGCCGAGTCGACCGGCCCCGCGCGCACGAGCCTGAAGCCCATCGAGATCACCCAGCCCGAGGGCCCGAGCTACCACGTCGACGGCAACGAGGTCGAGTGGGAGAACTGGCGGTTCCGGGTCGGGTTCAACGCGCGCGAGGGCCTCGTGCTGCACCAGCTGGCCTTCCGCGACGGCGACGAGCACCGCCCCGTGCTCTTCCGTGCGAGCGTGCCCGAGATGGTGGTGCCGTACGGCGACACCTCGCCGACCCGCTTCTGGATCAGCTACTTCGACGCCGGCGAGTACCTGCTCGGCAAGAACGCCAACGCGCTGCAGCTCGGCTGCGACTGCCTCGGCGTCATCCACTACTTCGACGCCCACGTCGCCGACGACCACGGCAACCCGGTGCGCATGCCCAACGTCGTCTGCATGCACGAGGAGGACTACGGCATCCTCTGGAAGCACAACGAGATGGGCGAGCGCCCCGAGGTCCGGCGGAGCCGGCGCCTCGTGATCAGCTACTTCGCCACGATCGGCAACTACGACTACGGCTTCTTCTGGTACCTCTACCTCGACGGCACGATCCAGATGGAGGCGAAGGCCACCGGCATCGTGTTCGCGGGCGCCGGCGAGCCCGGCCACGACGACCCGCACGCGAACGAGATCGCGCCCGGCCTCTTCGCGCCGGTGCACCAGCACCTGTTCTGCGCCCGCCTCGACGTGTCGGTCGACGGCGACGACAACACGCTCGCCGAGATCGACGCGGTCGGCGTGCCGACCGGACCGGAGAATCCCTACGGCAACGCGTTCACCTGGCGGGTCACCCCAATCACGCGCGAGTCCGAGGCCGGCCGCCTCGCGAACGGAGCGACCTCCCGGGTGTGGCAGGTCGCGAGCGCCTCGCGGCGCAACGCGGTCGGCCGGCCCACCGCGTTCTGGCTCGTGCCCGAGGGCAAGTCGACCCTGCTCGCGCAGCCCGACTCGACCGTGTGGGGCCGGGCGAACTTCGCCACGAAGCACCTCTGGGCGACCGCCTACTCCCCCGACGAGCGCTTCCCCGCCGGCGACTACCCGAACGCCCACGCGGGTGGCGCGGGCATCCCAGCGTGGCAGCAGGCGGACCGCGACCTCGACGGCACCGACCTCGTGCTCTGGCACGTGTTCGGGCCGACCCACCTCCCGCGCCCCGAGGACTGGCCGATCATGCCGGTCGACTACTCGGGATTCCTGTTCAAGCCCCACGGCTTCCTCGACCGCAACCCCGCGCTCGACCTGCCCGATGCCGGCCGTGCGGATGCCTCGGGCTGCTGCGGTACCGGCGCCGCCTGCGACTGCGCGCACTGAGCCCACGACCACCGAACGAACCGATCGACGAACCCGAGAAGGAGACCCCATGGACAGCGAAGCAGGACTGCTCGCCGCGATCGCCCCGACCGACGGCCCGGGCCGCGAGGTGCACGACCCAGCCACCGGCGAGCTCATCGGCACGGTGCCCGTGCATGGCACGGCCGATCTCGACCGCGCCATCGCCGGGGCGACGAACGCCCGGCGCGCGTGGGCCGCGCTCGACGACGACGAGCGCAAGGCGACCCTGCACCGGGTCGCCGATGCGATCGAGGCCGCCGCCGAACCGCTCGCGCGAGTGCTCTCGCGCGAGCAGGGAAAGCCGCTCAACGGCCCGAACGCCCGCTTCGAGGTCGGCGCGTGCGTCGGCTGGCTGCGCGCGACCGCCGAGACGCCGCTGCCGGGCGAGGTCGTCGTCGACGACGGCGAGACCTACGCCGAGCTGCGCTACCGCCCCGTCGGCACGGTCGCGGCGATCACGCCGTGGAACTGGCCGATGATGATCGCGATCTGGCAGATCGCCCCGGCGCTGCGCATGGGCAACACCGTCGTCGCCAAGCCCAGCGAGTACACGACGCTCTCGGGCCTCGCCCTCGCCGCGGTCATGAACGAGGTGCTGCCCGAGGGCGTCCTCGAGGTGGTCGCCGGCGACGGCGCGATCGGCGCCGAGATGGTCGCCCGCCCCGAGTTCGGCAAGATCATGTTCACCGGCTCGACCGCGACGGGCAAGCGCATCATCGAGGCCTCCGCCGGCAACCTCACGCGGCTCACGCTCGAGCTCGGCGGCAACGACGCCGGCATCGTGCTGCCCGACGTCGACCCGGCGGCGATCGCCGAGGGCCTCTTCTGGGGCGCATTCATCAACACCGGGCAGACGTGCGCCGCGATGAAGCGCCTGTACGTGCACGACGACGTCTACGACGCGGTCTGCGCAGCGCTCACCGCCGTCGCCGAGCAGATGCCCATGGGCGTCGGCCTCGACGAGCAGAACGTGCTCGGTCCGCTGCAGAACCGCATGCAGTTCGGCGTCGTCGACCGCCTCGTCGAGGCGGCGAAGGCCTCGGGAGCCCGGGTGCTCGTCGGCGGCGAACCCGATCGCGAGCAGGCGGGCCACTTCTACCCGACGACCCTCGTTGCCGACATCGACCCAGGCAACCCGCTCGTCCTCGAGGAGCAGTTCGGCCCCGCCCTGCCGATCGTCCGCTACTCCGACATCGACGAGGCCGTGCGGCTCGCGAACGACGTCGAGGTCGGCCTCGGCGCCTCGGTCTGGTCGGGCGACCGCGACCGCGCTCGCGAGATCGCCGCGCGCCTCGAGGCCGGCACCGTCTGGATCAACTCCCACGGCGGCGTGCACCCCATGATCCCGTTCGGCGGCGTGAAGCAGTCGGGGTACGGACTCGAGTTCGGTGTCGAGGGCCTGAAGGCGGTGTCGGTTCCGCAGGTCGTCAACGGCTGAGCACGGATGCCTCGGAGCGCCGGCGCCCTCAGGGCGTCGGCGCTCTCGCGCGTCGGGACGAGGCTTCGTTCACCCGCAGGTCGCGCCCGCGACATCCCCGAGCCGTACCGTCGCGAGCGGCGACCGTCGCCCTTCCGACGAACAGGAGACCAGACCATGCCCGACCGACTGCCCGTGAGCCGCCGAGCCGTCATCACCGCCGGAGCGCTCGGCGCCGTCGGCGCCGCGCTGCCGGCCGGAGCCGCGAACGCCGCGACCACGAGCCCGCGCCGCTCCCCCGCCGGGCGCCCGAGCACGAGCGGGCCGAGCCTGCGGTTCCGTTCCGACGGCACGTTCAAGGTCGTCCAGTTCAACGACACGCAGGACGACGAGCTCACCGACCGGCGCACCGTCGAGCTCATGGAGAAGACCCTCGACCAGGAGCAGCCCGACTTCGTCGTCATCAACGGCGACGTCATCACGGGCGGCTGCGAGACGCGCCTCGCGGTGAAGCAGGCGATCAACAACGTCGTCTGGCCGATGGAGAGCCGCGGCATCCCCTGGGCCGTCACCTACGGCAACCACGACGAAGACTCGCTGCCGCAGTCGGGGGTCGACGAGGCGGGCATGCTCGAGTTCTACCGGTCGTACGACCACAACATGAACGCCGCGAACATCGCCGACGTGACCGGCACCGGCAACACGCTCGTGTCGATCGCCTCGTCGGCGAAGCAGAACCGCGACGCGTTCGCGCTGTGGCTGCTCGACTCCGGCCGCTACGCGCCGGGTTCGATCAACGGCCAGGACTTCGCCGGCTACCCGACCTGGGACTGGCTGCGCATGGACCAGGTCGCGTGGTACCGCGAGGAGTCGCAGCGCCTCGAGCAGCGGCTCGGCCGCAAGCTCCCCGGCCTCATGTTCGTCCACATCGCGCTGTGGGAGCACCGGTTCATGTGGTGGGGCGGGGTCGACACCCGTACGGCCGCCGACGCGGCACGCGGCAAGGCGCGGCACGGCATCGTCGGCGAGCGCAACGAGGACGAGTGCCCCGGCCCCATCAATTCGGGCATGTACAACGCGATCCTCGAGCGCGGCGACGTGAAGGGCGTCTTCGTCGGCCACGACCACGTCAACGACTACGTCGGCGACTACTACGGCGTGCTGCTCGGGTACGCGCCCGGCACCGGCTTCGGCGCGTACGGCCTGCCGGGCGCCGAGCGCAACCGCATGCGGGGCGGCCGCGTGTTCGAGCTCACCGAGTCGGGCGACGACGTGTCGATCGCGACGCGCGTCGTCTACGCCCGCGACCTCGGCATCGACCTCACGGCGAACGACCAGCCGATGCAGCCCACCCCGCTGGCTGCGAAGCAGGCGCGGATCTGACCGGGGCGGCGGGGCCCGGGCCGGTCGGTCCGGGCCCGGCCGCCGTCGTATACTCGTCCTCGTCCAGGCGCGACACTCGCGCCGGTGCTCGAAAAATGGGCACGAAGCGGGCCCCTGCCGCGAGACACATACGGAATCGATCACGTCCGTCACCGTCTCGAAAGGCTTCGCCATGCCCAACGTCTCCGCCCACGTCGCCCACGCCCTCGCCGCCCACGTCGACCATGTCTTCGGGGTGATGGGCAACGGCAACGCCTGGTTCCTCGACGCACTCGAACGCGAGACGGATGCCTCGTTCACGGCTGTCCGCCACGAGGCGGGCGGCGTCGTGGCCGCCGACGCCCACTACCGCGCTTCGAAGCGCCTCGCGGCTGCGACGTCGACGTACGGCGCCGGCTTCACGAACACGCTCACCTCGCTCGCCGAAGCCGCGCAGGCCCGCGTGCCGCTCGTGCTCGTCGTCGGCGACGAGCCCACCTCCGGTCCGCGCCCATGGGACGTCGACCAGATCGCGCTCGCCTCCGCGGTGGGCGCTCGCACCTACACCGTCGGTCGCACCGACGCCGCGGCGACCACCGTCATCGCGGTCGAGCATGCACTCGCGTACCGCCTGCCGGTCGTGCTCGCGATCCCGTACGACGTCGCGGCGGCGGAGGCCGGACCCCTCGTGGAGGCACCGGCCCCGAAGCATCCCGCACCGCTCGGGCCGGCCGGGGAATACGCCCGCGGCACGATCGCCGAGATCGCCCGCGCCCTCGCCGGCGCGAGCCGGCCGTTCCTGCTCGCGGGTCGTGGCGCGTGGCTCGCCGACGCCGGCGAGGCGCTCGGCGAGCTGGCCGCGGCGACCGGCGCCGTGACCGCGTCGACCGCGCTCGGACGGGGCGTCTTCCCCGACGGCCGGTACGACCTCGGCGTCACCGGCGGGTTCGGCGCCGACGGGGCGATGGCACTCGTGCACGACGCCGATGTCGCGGTCGTGTTCGGCGCCTCGCTCAACCAGTTCACGATGCGCTTCGGCGAGCTCTTCGCACCCGGCACCCGGGTGTTCCAGGTCGACGTCGCGCCCGCCGCGACCCATCCCAACGTCGGCGGCTACGTGCGCGGCGACGCCGCGCTCGCGGCCCGGGCGATCGTCGGGGAGCTCGCGGTGCTCGGCGCCGAGCCGAGCGGCTGGCGCGACACGATCGACGCGGCCGCGCTGCGCCGCTACGACGAGGGCGACGAACTCGCCGCCGACGGTCGCCTCGACCCGCGCTCGGCCGCGCGCCGCATCGCCGAGCTGCTGCCCGAGGACCGGGTCGTCGTCTCCGACGGCGGGCACTTCATCGGGTGGGCGAACATGTACTGGCCGGTCGCCTCGCCCGATCGCATGATGATGGTCGGCACCGCGTTCCAGTCGATCGGCCAGGGCTTCCCGAGCGTTGCGGGTGCCGCGGCGGCCAAGCCCGGATCGACGATCGTGCTGACCTCGGGCGACGGCGGCGGCCTGATGGCGCTCGCCGACCTCGAGACCGCCGTGCGCACCGCCGGCGGCCGCGGCATCGCCGTCATCTGGAACGACGCCGCCTACGGCGCCGAGGTCAACCTCTACGGGCTCAAGGGGCTCGCCGAGGCGCCGATGCGCATCCCCGAGGCCGACTTCGCCGCCGCGGCCGCGGCGTTCGGGGCGGAGGGCGTCGTCGTGCGCACGCTCGGCGACCTCGATGCGCTCGCGGAGTGGGCGGCCCGACCGGTCGACGAGCGGTCGTTCCTGCTGCTCGACTGCCGCATCTCGGGGTCGGTCATCGCCCCGTACCAGCACGAGATCATCCGGGTGAACTCCCGCTGAGGCATCCCGCCCGTTCTCGCCCTGTGACGGCGACGCAGGATCGTATACGATCGTGCTGAGCGCCCGACGACGAAGTGGAGCCCGCGTGCTGAACCAGTCCACCATCGAGCAGATCGCCGACGAACTCGTCGCCGCAGATCGCGACCGCACCATCGTGCCGCGGCTCACCGCGCGGTACCCCGGCATGACCGTCGACGACTCGTACGCCGTGCAGAAGGTCTGGGCCGAGCGGCGCATCGCCGACGGCGCCCGGCTCGTCGGCCGCAAGATCGGCCTCACCTCGAAGGTCATGCAGGTCGCGACCGGCATCACCGAGCCCGACTACGGCGTCATCCTCGACGACATGGTGTTCGAGTCGGGCGCCGAGATCGAGTTCGACCGGTTCTCGAACGTGCGCATCGAGGTCGAGCTCGCGTTCGTGCTCGCCAAGCCGCTCGCCGGTCCGAACACGACCGTCTTCGACGTGCTCGACGCGACCGCCTACGTCGTGCCCGCGCTCGAGGTCCTCAACTCGCACCTCGAACTCGAGGGCCGCACGATCGTCGACACGATCAGCGACAACGCCGCGATGGGCGCGATGGTCGTCGGCGGCCGCCCGGTGAAGGTCGACGAGGTCGACCTGCGCTGGATCGGCGCGCTCCTCTACCGCAACCAGACGATCGAGGAGTCGGGCGTCGCCGCAGCGGTGCTCGGCCACCCCGCGATGGGCGTCGCCTGGCTCGCGAACAAGCTCGCCCAGCACGGGCAGTCGCTCGAGGCGGGCGAGATCATCCTCGCCGGCTCGTTCACCCGGCCCATGTGGGTCGAGCGCGGCGACACCGTGCACGCCGACTACGGACAGCTGGGGGCGATCACGTGCCGATTCGCCTGAACCTGCCCGACACGTTCACCGACCGCGTCGCCGCCGCCGACCGCCCCCAGATCGGCATGTGGGTGTGCTCGGCGAGCCCGCTCATCGCCGAGGTCGCAGCAGGCAGCGGCGTCGACTGGCTGCTCATCGACGCCGAGCACTCCCCCAACGACCTGCAGACCATCCTCCACCAGCTCTACGCGGTGTCGGCGTACCCGGTCGCCCCGGTCGTGCGCCCGCCGATCGGCGACCCGGTCGTCATCAAGCAGTACCTCGACCTCGGCGTGCAGAACCTGCTCGTACCGATGGTCGACACGGCCGAGCAGGCGCGCCGGCTGGTGCGCGCCGTGCGGTACCCCGGCACGGCGACGAGCACCGAGCGGGATGCCTCGGGCCACCGCCCCGGCCCGACCGATCACGGCATTCGCGGGGTCGGTGCCTCGCTCGCCCGCTCGTCGCGCTGGAATCGCGTCGAGGGTTACCTCGCCGGCGCCTCGGCGACGGTGAGCCTCACCGTGCAGATCGAGTCGGCGACCGCCGTCGCGAACGTCGACGAGATCCTCGCGGTCGACGGCGTCGATGCGATCTTCGTCGGCCCGGCCGACCTCGCGGGGTCGATGGGCCTGCTCGGGCAGCCCTCGCACCCCGACGTCGTCGAGGCCGCGCTGACGGCGATCCGTGCGGCGCAGGCGGCCGGCAAGCCCGTCGGCATCAACGCGTTCGTCGCCGAGGACGCGGAGCGCTACCTTGCGGCGGGCGCCTCGTTCGCCGCCGTCGGCGCCGACGTCGCGATCCTCGCGCGTGCCTCCGAGGCGCTCGCCGACCGCTTCATCGCCCGGCGAACGACCGGTTCGGATGCCTCGGGCACACCCCCGCGCGCGAGCTACTGACCGCCGATTCATCGCTTCACAAGCCCCCGCAGATCGTATATGATTTGTGATATTACGAGACGAGGACGTCAATGACCTTCGGTATCCCGACCCCCGGCAAGATCATCGCCGTGCACCTCAACTACCCGTCGAGGGCCGCGCAGCGGGGTCGCACGCCCGCTCAGCCGAGCTACTTCTTCAAGCCGGCCTCCTCGCTCGCCCCGACCGGCGGCACCATCGAGCGCCCCGCCGGCACCGAGCTGCTCGCCTTCGAGGGCGAGATCGCGATCGTCATCGGCGAGCCCGCCCGCCGCGTCTCCCCCGAAGACGGCTGGAGGCACGTCGCCCAGGTCACCGCGGCGAACGACTTCGGCCTCTACGACCTGCGCGCCGCCGACAAGGGTTCGAACGTGCGCAACAAGGGCGGCGACGGCTTCACGCCGATCGGGCCGGCAGCGATCCCCGCGAGCGTCGCCGGCGAAGACGGGTGGCGGGTGCGCACCTGGGTCAACGGCGAGCTCGTGCAGCTCGACACCTCCGACACCCTGCTGTTCCCGTTCGGGCGCCTCGTCGCCGACCTCTCGCAGCACATGACGCTCGAGACGGGCGACGTCATCCTCACCGGCACCCCCGCCGGCTCGTCGGTCGTCGTTCCCGGCGATGTCGTCGAGGTCGAGGTCGACGCCCCGCTCGCACCCGGCGCCCCCTCGACGGGCCGTCTCGTCACGACCGTGACGCAGGGCGACGCCCCGTTCGGCGACTTCGGCACCAAGCCCGCCGTCGACGACGCGCAGCGCATCGAGGCGTGGGGCAGCGAGGCCGAGCACGCCGCGGCCGTCGCCGCCGGCAAGGCCAGCCCGCTCGACGCACCGACCGCGAGCGACGAGGCCGCCGCGGCGAGCGCCGCCCCCGAGGCATCCCCTGCGGCGTTGACCGACGAGGTGCGCGAGCTCCTCTCGAGCGCCGCCGTCGCGACCGTCTCGGCGGCGCTGCGCAAGCGCGGCTACCACGACGTCTTCATCGAGGGCGTGTTCGCGAACCATCCGGGCGACCGCATCGTCGGCACCGCGAAGACGCTCCGCTTCATCCCGTTCCGCCCCGACCTGTTCAAGGAGTTCGGCGGCGGCTTCAACGCGCAGAAGCGCGCGTTCGACACCGTCGAGCCGGGCGAGGTGCTCGTCGTCGAGGCCCGCGGCGAGCGCGGCACCGGCACCGTGGGCGACGTGCTCGCGCTCCGCGCCCAGGTGCGCGGCGCCGCCGGCATCGTGACCGACGGCGGCGTGCGCGACTTCGACGCCGTCGCCGAGTTCGACATCCCCGTGTTCAGCCAGGGGCCGCACCCGAGCGTGCTCGGCCGCCGGCACGTGCCGTGGGAGACCGACGTCACGATCGCCTGCGGCGGTGCGGCCGTGCAGCCGGGCGACGTCATCGTCGGCGACGGCGACGGGGTGCTCGTGATCCCGGCGGCGATCGCCGCGGAGGTCGCGGCCGAGGCGGCCGCGCAGGAGGCCGAGGACGCCTGGGTCGCCGAGCAGGTCGCGGGTGGGGCGTCCGTCGACGGGTTGTTCCCCATGAACGCCGAGTGGCGGGCGCGCTTCGAGGCCACTCGCTCGGCCGAGGCCGCCGCCGCGGAGGCCGCGCGATGAGCACCGAGTCGAAGTCGCAGCGCGCCTACCGGTTCATCCGCGAGCGCATCGACGACGGGCGCTTCGTGCCCGGCTACCGCCTGGTGCTCGGCCCGATCGCGGCCGAGCTCGACGTGAGCGTCGTGCCCGTGCGCGAGGCGATCCGGCGACTCGAGGCCGAGGGGCTCGTGACGTTCGAGCGCAATGTCGGCGCCCAGGTCGCGCTGATCAAGGAGACCGAGTACCTGCACACCATGCAGACGCTCGCCCTGGTCGAGGGCGCGGCGACTGCGCTCTCGGCGCCCGCGCTCACGCCCGCGCACCTGCACCGCGCCCGCGAGATCAACGAGCGCATGCGCCGGAGCCTCGACGACTTCGACCCGCACCGGTTCACCGAGCTCAACCTCGAGTTCCACGCGGTGCTCTACGAGGAGTGCCCGAACCCGCACATCCTCGACCTCGTGCACCGGGGCTGGAACCGCATGAAGGTGCTGCGCGACTCGTCGTTCAGCTTCGTGCCGGGGCGCGCGCACGAATCGGTCGACGAGCACGAGCGCATCGTCGCCCTGATCGAGGCGGGCGCAGCTCCCCTCGAGATCGAGCTCGCCGCGCGTGCGCACCGCACCGCGACGCTCGACGCCGTGCTCGAGCACCAGGCCGAGCTGCGGCACCCGGTACCGACCCCCTGACCCGTTGCGGGCCGCGCAGGCCCTCCCGACCGACCGCCCGACCGGCGGATCCACGACCACACGAAGGTGAGCAACAGATGACCGACCACACGCCCGAGGGCCTGCCCGACCGCATCCGCCACTACATCGACGGCGAGTTCGTCGACTCGATCGACGGCGACACCTTCGAGGTGCTGAACCCCGTCACGAACGAGACGTACGTGCACGCCGCCGCCGGCAAGAAGGCCGACGTCGAGCGCGCCGTCGCCGCCGCGCGTCGTGCCTTCACCGAGGGCCCCTGGCCGCGGATGCTCCCCCGCGAGCGGTCGCGCGTGCTGCACCGGATCGCCGACCTCGTGGAGTCGCGCGACCAGCGTCTCGCCGAGCTCGAGTCGTTCGACTCGGGTCTGCCGATCACGCAGGCGCTCGGCCAGGCCCGCCGCGCCGCCGAGAACTTCCGCTTCTTCGCCGACCTGATCGTCGCCCAGGCCGACGACGCCTTCAAGGTGCCCGGCAAGCAGATGAACTACGTGAACCGCAAGCCGATCGGCGTCGCCGGGCTCATCACCCCGTGGAACACCCCGTTCATGCTGGAGTCGTGGAAGCTCGGCCCCGCCCTCGCGACCGGCAACACGGTCGTGCTGAAGCCCGCCGAGTTCACGCCGCTCTCGGCGTCGCTCTGGGCGGGCATCTTCGAGGAGGCGGGCCTGCCCAAGGGCGTCTTCAACCTCGTGAACGGCCTCGGCGAGGACGCGGGCGACGCGCTCGTCAAGCACCCCGACGTGCCCCTCATCTCGTTCACGGGCGAGAGCTCGACCGGCCAGCTGATCTTCGGCAACGCCGCCCCGTACCTCAAGGGCCTGTCGATGGAGCTCGGCGGCAAGAGCCCCGCCGTCGTCTTCGCCGACGCCGACCTCGACATCGCCATCGACGCATGCATCTTCGGCGTGTTCTCGCTGAACGGCGAACGCTGCACCGCGGGCAGCCGCATCCTCGTGCAGCGCGAGGTCTACGACGAGTTCGTCGAGCGCTACGCGGCGCAGGCGAAGCGCGTCAAGGTCGGACACCCGCACGACCCCGCGACCGAGGTCGGTGCGCTCGTGCACCCCGAGCACTACGACAAGGTGATGAGCTACGTCGAGCTCGGCAAGACCGAGGGCCGGCTCGTCGCCGGCGGGGGGCGCCCCGAGGGCTTCCCGACGGGCAACTACGTCGCCCCGACCGTCTTCGCGGACGTCGCGCCCGACGCCCGCATCTTCCAGGAGGAGATCTTCGGCCCGGTCGTGGCGATCACGCCCTTCGACACCGAGGAAGAGGCCCTCGCCCTGGCGAACAACACGAAGTACGGGCTCGCCGCCTACATCTGGACGAACGACCTCAAGCGGGCGCACAACTTCGCCCAGTCGGTCGAGGCCGGCATGGTGTGGCTCAACTCGAACAACGTGCGCGACCTGCGCACCCCGTTCGGCGGCGTCAAGGCATCGGGGCTCGGCCACGAGGGCGGCTACCGCTCGATCGACTTCTACACCGACCAGCAGAGCGTGCACATCACGCTCGGCGCACCCCACAACCCCACCTTCGGCAAGCAGCAGGTGCACGAGGCATCCGACCTCGACGACCCCGACCCCCGCTGAGCCGCGCCGATCCCGACGACCCACCCGAGCAAGGACGCTGAAATGACCAACCGCGACGACATGACCCTCACCTCCTCCGGCTTCTACGTTTCGCAGGAGGCCCCGATCCACACCGACAACCCGGTGCCGACGCCCTCGGTCCCCGCCCCCGACATCCTGCGCTGCGCGTACATGGAGCTCGTCGTCACCGACCTTGCCGCCTCGCGCGAGTTCTACGTCGACGTGCTGGGCCTCTACGTCACCGAGGAGGACGACCGGGCGATCTACCTGCGCTCGACCGAGGAGTTCATCCACCACAACCTCGTGCTGCGCCAGGGCGAGATCGCGGCCGTCGCCGCGTTCTCGTACCGCGTGCGCACGCCCGAAGACCTCGACAAGGCGGTCGCGTTCTACACCGAGCTCGGATGCCGCGTCGAGCGCCGCGCGGAGGGCTTCACGAAGGGCATCGGCGACTCGGTGCGCGTCGAGGACCCGCTGGGCTTCCCGTACGAGTTCTTCTACCAGACCGAGCACGTCGAGCGCCTTTCGTGGCGCTACGACCTGCACACGCCGGGCGAGCTCGTGCGCCTCGACCACTTCAACCAGGTCACGCCCGACGTGCCCCGCGCGGTGAACTTCATGCAGTCGCTCGGGTTCCGCGTCACGGAGGACATCCAGGACGCGGAGGGCGTCGTGTACGCCGCGTGGATGCGCCGCAAGCCCACCGTGCACGACACCGCCATGACCGGTGGCGACGGCCCCCGCATGCACCACGTCGCGTTCGCGACGCACGAGAAGCACAACATCCTCGCGATCTGCGACAAGCTCGGCGCGCTGCGGCGGTCGGACGCGATCGAGCGCGGGCCGGGCCGCCACGGCGTCTCGAACGCGTTCTACCTGTACCTGCGCGACCCCGACGGCCACCGCGTCGAGATCTACACGCAGGACTACTACACGGGCGACCCCGACAACCCCGTCGTCACGTGGGACGTGCACGACAACCAGCGCCGCGACTGGTGGGGCAACCCGGTCGTGCCCTCCTGGTACACCGAGGCATCCCTCGTGCTCGACCTCGACGGCAACCCCAAGCCCGTCGTCGCCCGAACCGACTCGTCGGAGATGGCCGTCACGATCGGCGCCGACGGTTTCTCATACACGCGCCGGGGCGACGAGGAGCACGGCTTCAAGCTCGGCAACACGCTGTAGTGCGTCAGGCTTCTGCAGGAGCGGATCCGCGACGGCGCCCTCGGGGCCGCGTCAGCGCACTTCTCCTGCAGAAGCCGCCAAGAACCCGATCGCCGCGTCCTTGAACAGCCGAGAGGTCAGCGTCGACACGTGGTCGCGCCCGGGGATCGAGACGAAGTCGGCACCCCAGTCGAGCGCGAGCTGCTGCGCTCCGGCCGGCACCGGGTCGGCCTCGCCCGCGACGAACAGCGTCGGCACGTCGCCGGGGATCGCGAGCGGCGCGCCCGACACCCCGGCGACGACGGCGAGCAGCGCCTCGGGGTCGGCTCCCGCCTCGATGGCGGGGCGGAGCACCTGCTCGATCACGGGGTTCGCGGTCGGCACGCCGTCGATCAGCAACGCGCGCACCTCGTCGAGCCGCCACGACGCGAACAACTCGTTCGGTCCGGCACCGCCGACGACGACCCGGCGCAACCGCTCGGGCGCGAGTGCGGCGAGCGCCGAGATCACCCGGTTGCCCATCGAGTACCCGACCGCGTCGACGCGCGCGATGCGCTCGGTGTCGAGCACGGCGATGAGGTCGGCCCCGAGCCGCTCGGGCCGGTAGTCGTCGTCGCCCACCGGCTTGTCGCTCTCGCCGTGTCCGCGCAGGTCGACCGTGACCGCCGTGCGTCCGGCTTCGTTGAGCGCCTTCACCCAGCCCGTGCCCTCCCACGTGACGCGAGCGGTCGATGCGAAGCCGTGCACCAGCAGCACCGGTGGCAGCGCAGCCGTCGCCGAGTCGTCCCGAGTCATCGCCGCCCGGTGCACGCGGTACGCGATGAGCACGCCGTCGGCGCCCTCGGCGTAGAGCGCGGGCGACCGGTCGGTCGCACCGATCATTCGGGAGACCCGGATGCCTCGGCGCCGGCCTCTCCGGCGGTGCCTGCCCCGACCGCGGCCGAGGTCTCGATGACCGCGCCGGCGTGGCCGAGCTCGGCGAGGGCCGCGATCGAGGACTCGGGTGCGACGCCTGCGACGAGATCGGTGAGCACGCGCACGTGCTGCCCGTGCTCGAGCGCGTCGAGCGCGCTCGCCCGCACGCAGTAGTCGGTGGCGAGGCCGACGACGTCGACATCGGTGATGCCGTGGCGCCCGAGCACCTCGCTCACGCTCTCGCCGGCGTCGTCGGTGCCCTCGTAGATCGAGTACGCCGGCACACCCTGTCCCTTTCGGATGTGCACGTCGATCTCGTCGACCGCGAGCGCCGGGTGGTACTCGGCGCCCAGCGTGCCCGCGACGCAGTGCGGCGGCCAGGTGTCGACGTAGTCGGGCTCGGCGTCGGTCGCGAAGTGGCCGCCGTTGTCGTTGTCGCTCGAGTGCCAGTCGCGCGAGGCGATGACGAGCGAGTAGGCGTCGCGATGGTTCGCGAGCAGTTCGCTGACGCCGGCGGCGACGGCCGCCCCGCCGTCGACGCCGAGTGCGCCGCCCTCCGTGAAGTCGTTCTGCACGTCGATGATGAACAGGGCCCGTGTCATGGCTCCATTCTCCCCCTGTCGCGCCGCGACCGGGAGCCCCGGCGACGATCCCTCCGGCGGCGCTACCGGTTCGAGAGGTTGTCGCCGCAGAGGTAGAAGCCGGTGGCGAGGGTGTCGATCGCCGTCTTCGCGTCGTCGGAGACGTCGCCGAGCGCGTAGATCGCGAAGGTGAGGTCGGTGCCGTCCTCGGCGCGGATCACGCCGGCGAGCGTGTAGCCCGTGTTGATCCAGCCGGTCTTCGCGATGACCCGCCCGTCGGCCACCGCGTTGTCGCCCCAGAACCGGTCGTCGTAGGCGAGCGACCCGCGCTCGCCCGCGACGGGCAGTGAATCGAGCAGATGGCCGAGCTGGCCCTCGCGGGCGTTGATCTTCACGAAGAGCCGCGTGAGGTAGGCGGGTGGCACGGCGTTGTCGTCGGAGAGGCCCGAGCCGTCGACGACCGCGATGCCGGCCGTGTCGACGCCGTAGCCGGCGAGGCCTTCGAGCACGCCGGCGTTGATCGCCGCGAACGTGTTGCCCGATCCCGTCTCGATCGCGACGAGCCGGGCCAGCATCTCGGCGACGGTGTTGTCGCTGACGACGAGCGCCTTGTCGACGAGCTCGGCGACGGTCGGCGAGAGCACCTGCCCGAGCTGCTGGGCGCCGGCGGGCGCCGTGCCGCGCTCGATGGTCGCGATGCCGCCGAGCTCGTCGGCGAAGGCCTGGCCCGCGCGCCCGATCGGGTCGTCGCTGCGACGCGACGTATTCGAGTACGGGTCGTCGCGGTCGCCGTCGACCATCAGCGCGGTGATGTTCGACATGTATCCGTCGTCGCGTTCGACGAGGTCCCAGCTCGGCTGCCACTCGTCGCCGCCGAAGTACGACGCGTCGAGGACGAGCTTCGTGATGGGCGGGTTCGCGGGGTCGGCCGCCCACGCGTCCTGCACCTGCGCGGCGAGCTCGTCGAGGTGCGCGGCGCCCGGGTACGCGGTCTCGTCGCCCGACGGCGTGCGCGAGAGCGTCACGTCGCCGCCGCCGACGAGCACGACCGAGCCGGGCTCCGATCCCTTCACCACGGTGGTCGCCGCCCGGTGGTCGGGGCCGAGCACCGAGAGCGCGGCGGCCGAGGTGAGCACCTTCATGACGCTCGCCGTGCGCGATGCGGTCGCGCCCCCGCGGTCGAAGAGCACCTCGCCGGTCTTCGCGTTGAGCACCTGCGCCTGCAGGTTCGCGAGCCGCGCGTCGGCCGCACGGTCGGCGACCGAGCAGGTGCGGATCCGGCTCACCGGCGCAGCGGTCGGCACGGGCCTCGCCTCGGGCGTCGGCGTCGGGGTCTCGCTCGGCGTCGGCGCGGCCGCGGCGGTCGGGTCGGCGACGGTCGCCGACCCCGCGAACAGGGCGGCGGTTCCGGCGAGCGCGAGTGCGACCACGCCGCCGACGACGGCGAGCGGTGCACGGTGCTTCCGCACGAAGGCGAAGAAGGATGACTCGGTGCCCGCATCGCTCGCGGCGCCGACCTCGTCGGCACCGGTGGCGTCGTCGGCGTGCTCGGCACCGGTGTCGCCGTCGGCGTGCTCGGCACCGGTGGCGTCGTCGGCGTGCTCGGCACCGGTCGTGTCGTCGGCACGCTCGGCACCGTCGCTCGACGGCGTTCCGTCGAACGAGTGCTCGTCACCGGACCCGCGCGGCGGGTCGCCCGGGAGCGGCGTCGCGCCCGTGGCATCCGTCTCGTCGTTCACCCGGGCATCATACGCGCCGCACCCCCGATCCCGTTTCAGGAACGAGTGGCGGTCGACCGGCCGTCGAAGACCGGAAGCGCGCGGGACCGCGCCGGCCTCGCAGTCACGTTCCTGAGGGACGGTCGCGGCTCAGACGCCGGCGCGGAGCGCCGCGATCGGCTCGATGCGCGAGGCCTTGCGGGCGGGGTAGGCGCCGGCGGCGAGACCGACGACCGCGCCGAGCAGCGCCGCGCCGAGCACCATGGGCAGGTCGACGATCGGCGTCCACTGCTGTACGAGCGCGACCGCGACGACGGCGAACACGCCGACGGCAGCGCCGATGAGCCCACCGAGAAGGCCGATCACGATCGACTCGACCATGAACTGCCGGGCGATCTGCCGCCGGGTCGCGCCGAGGGCGCGCCGCAGGCCGATCTCGCCGGTGCGCTCCGACACCGAGAGCAGCGTCACGTTCGCGATGCCGAGCCCGCCCGCGAGCAGTGCGATGACGCCGAGGATCAGGAACACCACGTTGATGTCGGCCTGCACGTTCTCCTGCAGCGTCGACCCGCTGCGCGGCGCCTGCACGTCGAAGTTCTCGGGTGCGTTCGGGTCGAGCGCGACGGGCGCCTGCTTCGCGACGAGCGATCCGGCGCCCGGTGCGATGCGCAGTTGCAGCTCGCTCGCGCTGGGCAGCCCGAAATCCGAGCGCGCAGCACCGAGCGGCACGATCACCGAGTCGAGCAGGTCGACGCGCCGTTCCATGCCGTCGACGATGCCGATGACCGTGTAGGCCCGCTCGCCGATGAAGATCGACGGCTGACGGTCGACCCGGTTGATGCCGAGCTTCTCGGCCGCGCGCGAGCCGAGCACGGCGACGCGATCGCCTCGTTCGTCGTGGCCGGGGTCGAAGTACCTGCCCGCGGTCACGTCGCCCCGTACCGCGTCGAGCAGGCCGGGCGAGGTGGCGACGAGCGCTGGGCTCAGCGCCTCCGCCGCCGACGGATCGTTGACCGGCACCGCGGTGATGCGCTCCTCGCCGATCGACACCTCGCCGATGAGCCCGGCCCGTTCGACCCCGTTCAGCCGCTCGACGCGATCCGGCGCGTCCCACGGCAGCATCGTCGTCGCGACCTCGCCGTTCGCCGAGTCGGTCGTGCCCGGCTCGACGACCGCCTGCGTTGCGGCGACCGCGTCGAACTGCCGGCTGATCTGACCCGCCGCGGTCTGCGCGAACCCGATCGTCACGACGAGCGACGCGATGCCGAGCACCGTGCCGAGCGTCGTCATCACGAGCCGGCCCGTGTGTCCGCCGATGCCGTGGCTGACCTCGACGAGCAGGTCCTGCGCGGTGAATCGGTCGGCCCGCGGGGTCGCGTCGGGCTGCGCGCCGTCGGCGACGGCGGGCGCTGCGGCTCTCGTGCGGCCGGCATCGCCGCCCCGCCGCAGCGGCGATCGTCGTCTCACAGCTCGCTCACCCGTCCGTCGGCGATGCGGATGCTTCGCCCCGCCCGACCCGCGACCTGCTGGTCGTGCGTGATGACGACGAGCGTGAGCCCGTCCGCGTTGAGTTCCTCGAAGAGGTCCATGACCTCGCCCGAGGTGCGCTCGTCGAGGTTGCCCGTCGGCTCGTCGGCGAGGATCATCTCCGGCGCAGCCATGACTGCGCGAGCCACGGCCACGCGCTGACGCTCGCCGCCCGAGAGGGTCGTCGGCAGGAAGTCGGCCCGATGCGCGAGGCCGACCCGCTCGAGAGCGGCGCGCGCCCGAGGCATCCGATCGGCCCTCGGCACCCCGCTGTAGAGCGTCGCCAGCAGCACGTTGTCGAGCACCGTACGACGCGGCAGCAGGTGGAACGCCTGGAACACGAACCCGATCGTGCGGGCGCGGAGGCCCGCGCGCGCCTCCTCGTCGAGCGTGCCGGTGAGCACGCCGCCGAGCCGGTACTCGCCGACGGTCGGGCGGTCCAGGAGGCCGAGCACGTTGAGCAGGGTCGACTTGCCCGAGCCGCTCGGGCCGACGATCGAGAGGTAGTCGCCGCGCCCGATCGTGAGGTTCACGGCCTTGAGCGCCTGAACCTCGGGCGGACCGGGAAACGAGCGCGTGACGTCGACGAGCTCGACGACGGGCGCCGGGCTCGTCCGCATGCGGTCGCTCATTCGCCCACCACGACGAGGTCTCCCTCCTCGAGATCGCCCACCACCTCGACGAACCCCTCGGCGGCGAGGCCCGTCTCGACCTCGACGAGACGGGTCTCGGCGTCGGCGCCGGAGCTCGGGGCACCGTCACCGTCGACGAGCACCTCGACCCGCGACTCGCCGCCGGGGCCGGCCGTGAGCGCCGCGAGCGGCACCGCGAGGACCTCACCGTCGGTCGCGCCGATCGAGATCTTGACCCGTACGTTCTGACCGCGCAGGGCCTGCACCTGCGCGTCGGTCGGCTTCACGGGCGCGAGCACGACGTCGTAGCGCGGGCCCGACTCGGCGGCGTCGCCGCCCGCGGCCTCGCGCGGCGCGACCGAGGTGATCGTCGCCTGCAGCTCGGATCCATCGGGAACCGCGAGCGTCGCGACATCGCCGACCTTCAGGAGCTCGGCGTCGCTCTCGGCCGCCGATGCCTCGATCGCGAGGGTCGCGCCCGAGACGAGCATGGCCGCGCTCTCGACGATCGAGCCGCGCTCGACCATGACCTCGTCGACCCGCCGGGGCAGCTCGTCGAGGTAGAGCACCTCGCTCACCGGCAGGAAGGCGAGCGTGCCGGTCTCGGCCTCGGCGAGGAGTTCCTGCGCGTCGCCGAGCTGCGCCCGGGCGGACTCGAGCGCTGCGCGCTCGGCCGCGGTGTCGCGCGGCGCGAGCGCGGCGTCGCGCTCGACCCGAGCGAGCTTCAGCGCGTCCTCGGCCTCCGCGACGGCGTTCGCATCACCCGACGCCTTCGCGGCGGCGAGCGCCCGCTCGGCCGAGCGAACGGCGTTGTCGAGCTGCACGCGTTCGACGGCACTGGGGCCTCCGCCCGCCTCGGCGAGCGCGCGCTCCGCGGAGGAGACCTGGTCCTCGGCTGCGGTCACGCCGTCGCGCGCGGCGCGCACCGCATCGTCGGTGCCCTCGGGCGCCTCGGGCAGCGGGTAACCGACCCGTTCGTAGAGCGCTCCGACGGCGTCGGCGGTCGCGGAGTCGAACACGTTCGAGGCGACGTCGCCCGGGTCGAGGCCGATCGCCCGCAGCGATTGCTTCAGCTGGATCACGTCGGGGCCCGAGAGCCCGGCCCTGAGCGTCCGGTATGCGGGCAGTTCACCCGGAAGCACGATCACCGGCCGGCCCGTGACCTCGAGCGCGACCGACGCCGGCCCGAGCGTCGCACCGACTTCGGGCGCGCGCCCGGTGACGACCGCGGGTCCCCCGAGCTCACCCGTCTCGAGCTTCACCTCGACCGAGTCGGCGAACGCCGCGTCACCGCGGATCGTCACGTCGTTCGAGAGCGTGCGCGACTCGACGGGCACCGTGATCGGTCCGGCGTCGGGCGCCGCGGCGTCGGCGGCGGCTTGCCCCGGCGACACGATGACGAAGCTCAGCCCCACACCGGCCGCGAGCGAGACCACCGCCACGGCGGCGAGCACCCACAGCACGCGGTTGCCGCGCAGCACCCGCCGCCAGCCCTGCACGGCGGGGTCGGCGGCCGGGTCTTCGGTCGGTGCGGGTTCGGCGGATGCGGGTTCGATCTCGAGCCCGTCTTCGGCCTCCGTCAGGAGTTCGGCGCGCGATGTCTCGGGGTCGATGATCGCGTCGAAGTCGTCGCCGGCGACCCCGTCGCGGTCGGTCACTCCTCGCCCTTGCCGTACGCGGCCACGAGCTCCTCGAGCTCGGCCTCGTGGTCCTCGATGAACTGCTCCTCGAGTGCGAACTGCGCGGCGAGCTGCTTGTCCTGGTAGTCGAGCTTCTCCGCGCAGCGGAAGTCGGCGAGTGCGACGTCGATCTCCTGCTGCTTGAGCTCGGCGAGCGTCTCGGCGCTCGGCTCCTCGTACGTCTGGCCGTCGTCGCCGACCTCGTAGAGGGCGTTCTGGGCCTCCATGATCGAGTTCTGCGCGTCGCTGCGCGTCGTGAAGTCGGGGTACTCGGCGTCGGCCATGCACTCGGCCCACTTCTCGTCGAGCGCGATCATGTCGGGCTGCTTCGCGGTGCTCTCCCACAGCTTGCCCATCGCCTCGTTGAGGTCGGCGAACTGCTCGTCCTCCCAGTAGTTGTCGCCGTTGATCTCATGCTGGGCGGCGCCCTCGCAGCCCGCTTCCTCCCACTTGTACTCGTAGGAGCCGTCCTCGCCGATCTCCTCCTCGCTCGGCGGCACGCCGTAGAGCGTCGCCCAGTAGGCCTCCTGCTCGCTGGGCGAGAGCGTCTCGACGTACGGCTGGTTCGGGTCGACGAACTCCTCGGCCTCCTCCTGCTGCTGCTCCATCTCCTCCTGGGTCTGGACCATGCCCCAGCCATTGGACGCGACCCACTCCTCGGTCTCGCGTTCGGCCATCTCGTCTTCGCTCATGATCGACATGCCCTGCGACTGGTCGACGGGCACGTACTCGAATCCCTCCTCGGCCATGCACTCGGCCTTGAGCTCCTCGGTCTTCTTCGCGTCCGCGATCGCGCGTTCCTCGGTCCATTCGCCGTTGACCGCCTCGAGGTACTTCGTGAGGGGGCTGTCCTCGTATGAGAGCTCGCCTCCTCCGCCTCCGGCGGGACCTGCGGTGCAGGCGGCGAGCATGAGGACGGCTGCCGAGGCGGCGATGAAGCCGGCGACGGGTCGGCGAGCGGGCACGGGAACTCCTTCGGGTCGGTGGGCGGTGCGTGGCCTCGCATCGCGTCGACCGGTCGGGGGCCCGGTGCGCCGGCAGGGCGGCCTGCTCGGGAGCCTAGCGGGGCCCCGCGCCAGGGCGCCATCCTCCGCACGGATGATTCGGGGTCGACTCAGGGAGATCCCCGACCGTGGCGCGGCTCCGTCACCGAGGGCCGCGTGCGGGGTCGGCTCACTCCCCCGGGTACACGAGCCCGATCTGGGTGCGGATGCGGTCGAGCGTGCCCATGATCGCGACGCTCTCGCGCGTCGGCAGGATGTCGCCGCCGTCGAGGCGACCCTCGGCGACGCAGCGTTCGAGCGCCGCGGCCTGGTACTGCATGCCGCGCCCGTCGACCTGCGAGACGTACTCCTCGATGACCTCGCCGTCGGCGCGCACCACCCGGAAGGTCGTCGGCGAGTACCAGACCGAGTCGATGTCGATCCGGGCCTCCGAACCGAGCACGACGGCGGTGTTCGGTCCCTGCGTGTTCGAGGCCGAGAACGTCGACGCCATGCGCCCGCCCTCGTACCCGAAGACGGCCGACACCTGTGCGTCGGCGCCGGTCGGCTTGAACGTCGCCGTCGCCGTGATCTCGGCGGGCTCGCCGAACAGGTCCCACGCGAAGGAGATCGGATAGATGCCGAGGTCGAGCAGCGCGCCGCCGCCCAGTTCCAGCGCGTTCAGCCGGTGCAGCGGGTCCTCGGAGAGCAGCTGCGTGTGGTCGGCGATGAGGCCGCGGACCTCGCCGAGCACGCCCGCCTCGATGAGCTCGCGGATCCGCACCATGTGCGGCAGGTACCTCGTCCACATCGCCTCGAGCGCGACTCGGCCGTTCGCCTCGGCGGCGTCGGCGATGCGACGCGCCTCGCCCTCGTTGAGCGTGAACGCCTTCTCGACGAGCACGTGCTTGCCCGCCTCGAGCGCGCGCACCGCGTTCTCGGCGTGCATGGGGTGCGGGGTCGCGACGTACACCACGTCGACCTCGGAGTCGTTCACGAGCGATTCGTAGCTGTCGTGCACGCGTTCGATCTCGAACTCGTCGGCGAATCGAGCGGCGGATGCCTCGGAGCGCGAGCCCACGGCCCGCACGTCGAAGCCGTGGCGGCGCAGATCGTTCGTGAACATGCGGGCGATGCCGCCCGTCGCGAGAATGCCCCAGCGCAGAGGTTCGGTCATGCGCTCAACACTATTGCCGCGACGGCACGTCCGCCGACCGGGTGTTCGAGCGACATCGCGAAACGGCGGGCGCGAGGATGCGGGCACGTTGCGCACCCCCTGATCTGGGAGATGCGGAATGCTCACCTTCGCGCCTAGCGTTGGTCCATGAACGCGCCTTCCCCCCGGCCGAATCGACGCGGCATCCTCGCCGCCCTGATCGCCTCCGCCCTCCTCGCGATCCCGATGGGATTCGCGTCGCCCTCGCAGGCGGCACCCCCGGCGCTCCCGATCGCGAAGTACGTCGCCCTCGGCGATTCCATCGCCGCAGGGCAGGGCGCGGGCGTCCCACTCGATTCGTGCCTGCGCACCGGCGCGGGCTACGCGAACCTGCTCGACGACCAGCCCCGGATCAACCTGTTGCGCAACGCCGGCTGCAGCGGCGCCTCGATCACCGATGTCGTCGAGCAACAGCTCGGCCAGCTCAACCAGGGCACGACGCTCGTCACCATCACCGCCGGAGCCGGCGACCTCGAGATCGGAGCCGTCTACGCCGCGTGCGTGCCGGACCCGCAGACGCCCGCGTGCGCGGCCGCCTACGGCGCGGCGCAGCAGGTGCTCGCCTCGGGCGTCATCGGCCCCCGGATGGCGGCGCTCATCGCCGCGGCGCACGAACGCGCGCCACGTGCGCAGATCCTCGTCACCGGCTATCCGGTCCCCTTCGACCTCGCGGTCCCGGGCTTCCCGACCGCCATCGACCAGGCCGTGATCGCACTCAACGGATTCGTCGGCGGAGCGGCGACCGGTGCCGCCGCGAGCGGTGCGCCCGTCTCGTTCGTGCCGGTCGCCGAGGCGTTCGCCGGGCACGGGGCCGCTTCGGGCCCAGCGGCCTGGATCGGTGCAGACCCGGCCGACCCGGTCACGTTCCTCCATCCGAACGCGGCGGGCTACGACGCCTACGCGGAACTCCTGCACAGCGCGTACCTGGAGGCGGCATCATGAACGCCCGCCGGAACTTCGCCGCCGCAGCAGCTGCGATCGTCGTCGCCGCGCTCGCGCTGGCGGGCGCGTCGCCCGCGTTCGCGGCGAAGGGCGGCGGCAAGCCCGGGGGCGGCGGCACGACGGCCGAGCTCACGTATGCGGCGCTCGGGGACTCGTTCGCCGCGGGCCAGGGCGGCGGCAGCTACCTCGACACGACCTGCTATCGCAGCAGCAACAGCTACCCGAGGCGCCTCGATGCGGAGCGCAACCTCAAGCTCACCGCGTTCCCCGCGTGCTCGGGCGCCTCGACGATCGAGGTGGCCGCCGGGCAGATCGCCGCGATCCCGGCCGGCACGAAGCGCGTGACGCTGACCGTCGGCGGAAACGACCTCGGGTTCTCGAGCATCATGCAGAACTGCTTCGTGCTCATCTCGAACAGCACCTGCCAGTCGCAGCTCACCGCGGCGGAGGGCAAGGTCGCCGACGGCACCATCGCCGCCCGGGTCGCGAGCGTCATCGCCCAGATCAAGCCGCGGCTCGCCGCCGACGGCAAGATCGTGCTCGCCGGGTACCCGAAGCTCTTCAACGAGCCGTCGAGCTACGCGTACGCCGCCCGCGTCAACGCCGACACCGTCTTGCTGAACGACGTGCTGGAGGCGACCGCGGTCGCCAACGGCGCGGGCTTCGTCGACGTCGAGGCCGCCTTCGCGGGGCACGGCATCGGCAGCTCCTCACCATGGATCAACAGCTTCAGCTGGTTCAACACGACAGCGGCGTTCCACCCGAACTCGACCGGGTACGCGAACTACGCGACGCTCGTGAAGCCGGCGCTCGGCTGACGACACTCCCGCTGCCTCCCGCGGGAGAGCGCGATGGGCCCGGTGAAACCGGGCCCATCGTGCGCGACGCCCCATCCCCGACGTGGGCGCCGACGTCTGCGAGGCGTGCGCGCCGACCTCGGCGTCCGCGCTCGCGCACACCCCGCGAAACGCCGAAGGCCCCGGCGAACCGGGGCCTTCGAATGGAGCCGCCTGTGGGAATCGAACCCACGACCTTCTCATTACGAGTGAGACG
Source organism: Agromyces chromiiresistens (assembly GCF_029167465.1). Classification (NCBI taxonomy): domain Bacteria; kingdom Bacillati; phylum Actinomycetota; class Actinomycetes; order Micrococcales; family Microbacteriaceae; genus Agromyces; species Agromyces chromiiresistens. The sequence continues at coordinate 1,208,478 of NZ_JARFNL010000004.1, read as the reverse complement.
CTCTGCCGACTGAGCTAAGGCGGCGTGACCCGCGTCGCGCGAAGCGCACCGCGTGGCACGAGAGACAATACTAGCGGATGCTCCGGGGTGCGAATGACCACGCTCGGCGTTCGGCGACGCGTATGCCTCGGGCCGGGCGACGGCGCGTTCGCCGACGCGTCGAACCGCTCAGCACTTCGGATCGCTCGAGGGCACGGTGCCGTCGATGAAGTACGACTCGACCGCGTCGTCGACGCAGGCGTTCGACTTGTTGTAGGCCGTGTGCCCTTCGCCGTCGTAACTGACGAGCACGCCGGAGTCGAGCTGGTCGGCGAGCGACACGGCCCACTCGTACGGCGTCGCCGGGTCGCCGGTCGTGCCGACGACCAAGATGGGATCGGCGCCCTCGGCGTGCAGTTCGGCGGGTTCTCGCTTCGCCTCGTGCGGCCAGTTTCCGCAGGACAGGTCGCCGAAGCCCATGTACGGTCCGAAGGTCGGCGCCGCGTCGGCGATCTCGGCCGCCCGCTCGCGCATCACCGCGACATCGGACTGCGACGGGTAGTCGAGGCAGTTGATCGAACGGAACGCCTCGGTCGAGTTGTCGAGGTAGGTGCCGTCGGGGTTGCGCCCGTTGTACGCATCGGCATAGGCGAGCGCAGGGTCGCCGTCGCCGAACATCGTCGCGTCGAACAGGTCGTCGAGGTACCCCCACATGTCGGGGCTGTAGAGCGGGTAGATGATCGCGGTGACGAGCGTGTCGGCGCCCACCATGCGACCGTCGCTGCCCCGCAGCGGACTGGCGTCGACCGAGGCGACGAGGCGCCCGACCTGATCGCGGGCCTCGTCGAGGGTGCCGTCGAACGGGCAGCCGTCGCGTACGAGGCAGTCCTCGAGGTAGGCGTCGAACGCGCCCTCGAACCCGACCGCCTGCGCCTTCGACACCTCGTAGTCGCTCGACGACGGGTCGAGTGCCCCGTCGAGCACGAGCCGGCCGACCTTCTCGGGGTACAGGTCGGCATAGGTCGCCCCGAGGAACGTGCCGTACGAGTACCCGAGGTAGTTGAGCTTCTCGTCGCCGAGCACCGCCCGCAGCAGGTCGAGGTCGCGCGCCGCGCTCACCGTGTCGACGTTCGCGAGCAGGTCGCCGGTGTTCTCGGCGCAGGCTTCGCCGAAGTCGGCGTTCGCGTCGCCCACCGCGGCGATCCACTCGTCGCTGCCCCGCTCGGCCGGCTGCACGCCGTAGAGGTACTCGTCCATCTGGGCGGGCTCGTAGCACGTCACCGGGGTCGACCGCCCGACTCCGCGCGGGTCGAACCCGACGACGTCGAAGCGCTCCTGGAGCGGCTGCCCGACGGCGTAGTCGAGCGAGTCGTGCACGAAGTCGTAACCGGAGCCGCCCGGCCCGCCGGGGTTCACGAGCAACGAGCCCAGCCGGTCGCCGCTCGCGACCCGCCGCACGAGGGCGAGGTCGATCTCGCCCGCCGACGGGTCGCTCCAGTCGAGCGGCGCCTTCGCGGTCGCGCAGCCGAGCCCGTCGCCGCAGCGCTCCCACTCGAGCACCTGCGTGTAGAACGGCTCGAGCTCGGCCGGGACGTGCTCTCCGGTCGGCGTCGAGACGGGCTGCGGCCGCTCGAGGAGCGAGGGCATGCACCCCGTCAGCGCCAGCACCGCGACGAGGGCGGCGGCGATGGCCGCGCCACGCCGGCCACGAGGCATCCGCATGTTCGGGAACCGGGCGCCGCGGCCCGACGTGCTGATGGTCGTGTCGGTCATGCGGCCCTTCGGGTCTCTGGGGTGCGCACGGCCGAGACCAGCATGGCCTCGAGCGCGAGCGCGGGCTGGACGTTGCCCTCGATGCGGGTACGCGCGGTCTGGATCGCGTCGAGCGTGGCGAGCGTGCCCGCTGGCGACGCCTGTTCGGCGGCGTGCTCGAGCCTCGGCAGGAGTTCGCGGTTGACGAGCTCGACGTCGGCGCCGAGCTGGATCAGCAGGATGTCGCGGTAGAGCGAGGAGAGATCGACGAGGATGCGGTCGATGCCGTCGCGCAGGCTGCGGGTCGCCCGACGCTTCTGATCGTCTTCGAGGGCCTTCAACTGCGGACGGAGCGCGGGCGGCACGGCCTGCCCCGGCGCGATGCCGAGCGAGTGCAGCGCGTGCTCGCGCTCTTCGGCGTCGCGCAGCTCGGTGATCGCCTTCGCGTCGTCGCCGGCGATCTCGAGGAACCGCGCGGCAGTCATCACCGCGCCGGCCGTCGACTTCACGTCGAGCGCGAGCTCGAGGGTCTCGGAGCGCCGGGCGCGCGCATCGTGGTCGGTCGCGAGGCGGTGCGCCATGCCGATGTGGCTCTGCGCCTCGCGAGCAGCGCGCTCGGCGAGCCCGGCGTCGACGCCGTCGCGACGCACGAGCAGGGCCGCGACGTCGGTGACGCTGGGCACCTGCAGCCGCACGGAGCGCACGCGCGACCGGATCGTCGGGATGAGGTCGGCCTCGCTCGGCGCGCACAGGATCCATACCGTGCGCTCCGGCGGCTCCTCGAGCTCTTTCAGCAGGAAGTTCGACGTGTGCTCGGTCATGCGGTCGGCGTCTTCGACGATGATGACGCGGTGCCGCCCGATCGACGGCGCGTAGTGCGAACGCTTGACGATGTCGCGCACGTCGTCGCGCTTGATGATGACGCCCTCGGTCGCGAGCACGTGCAGGTCGGGATGGCTTCGCGCGTCGACCTGGATCCGCGTCGCCTCGTCGCCGTCGGGCGCACCCGAGATGAGCGCCGTCGCGAAGGCGTAGGCGAGGTTCGACCGGCCGGAGCCCGGGGGGCCTGTGATGAGCCACGAGTGGGTCATCTGCTGCGACGGGCCTGCCGTCGGGGCCGTCGCCGCATCGTCGTCGACGCCGCGCGTCGGGGCGGATGCCTCGGGTCGGGCGCCGGCGGCCTCCGCGGCCGCTCGGAACACGGCGATCGCCGCGTCCTGGCCGGTCAGCTCGCTCCACACGCTCACGGGATCCACGCTACCTTCCGCCGCCGACGGCGGACTCAGCGGGCACTCAGCAGCGCGGCGACCCGTTCGCGGACGGCCTCCGCGATCACGTCGACCGGCTTCGACGCGTCGACGACGAGGAAGCGCGCGGGGTCGGCCTCGGCGAGCGCGAGGTAGGCGGCGCGCACCCGATCGTGGAACTCGGATGCCTCGGCTTCGAGCCGGTCGTACCGCGTGCGCGCCTCGTCGAGGCGACCGCGCGCGGCCGTCGCGTCGAGGTCGAGCAGGATCGTGAGGTCGGGCATGAGCCCCTCGGTCGCCCACTCCGAGATGCCCCGAACGGCTTCGGGGTCGAGCACCCGGCCCGCGCCCTGGTAGGCGACGGACGAGTCGATGTACCGATCCTGGATGACGACCTCGCCGCGCTCGAGCGCGGGCCGCACGACGGTGGCGATGTGATGGGCGCGGTCGGCGGCGTAGAGCAGCGCCTCGGCCCGAGGCGCGATGTCGCCGCGGTGGTGCAGCACGATCTCGCGGACCTCGACGCCGACCGCGGTGCCACCGGGCTCTCGCGTGCGCACGACGGTGCGCCCGTCGTGCGCGAGCCACTCGCGCAGCAGCTCGGCCTGCGTCGTCTTGCCCGAGCCGTCGCCCCCCTCGAGGGTGATGAACAGGCCGGGCGCGCTCACTTCTTGGACGCCGTCTTCTTCGCCGCGGGCTTCTTCGCGGGTGCCTTCTTGCGCGGTGCCGCCGGGCCCTTGTCGCGCTTGATCTGCAGCAGCTCGACCGCACGTTCGAAGGTGATGTCCTCGACCGACTCGGCGCGCGGGATCGTCGCGTTCGTCGTGCCGTCGGTCACGTACGGGCCGAACCGACCGTCCTTCACCTTGATCGGCTTCCCGCTCACGGGGTCGTTGTCGAACTCCTTGAGGGCGCTGGAGGCGCGTCGGGCGCCGTACTTCGGCTGTGCGAAGAGTTCGAGCGCACCGGCGAGGTCGATGTCGAAGATCGCGTCCTCGCTCGGCAGCGTGCGGGTGTCGGCGTCCTTCTTGAGGTAAGGGCCGTACCGGCCGTTCTGCGCGGTGATCTCGACGCCCGACTCGGGATCGAGGCCGACCACGCGGGGCAGGTCGAGCAGCTTCAACGCGGTCTCGAGGTCGATCTCCTCGATGTGCATGCTCTTGAACAGTGACGCCGTCCGCGGCTTGGGAGCCGCCGCCTTCTTCGGGGCGCGCTTGGCCTTCGGCGCTTCGACGACCTCGCCCGTCGCGGGATCGACGGTCGCCTCGGCCGCCTCGGCGACCGGCTCGGGCTCGAGCTCGGTGACGTACGGCCCGAAGCGGCCGTCCTTCACGACGACCTGCTTGCCGTTGTCTGGGTTCGCACCGAGCACGCGGTCGCTCTGCACGGGCGCCTCGATGAGTTCGCGCGCCTTCGCCTCGGTCAGTTCGTCGGGGGCGAGCCCCTCGGGCAGGTTCACACGGCGGGGCGTGGCGTCGGCGGCCCCATCGGCGTCGACCGCCTCGAGGTACGGGCCGTACTTGCCGATGCGCAGCGTGATGTCGGGCGCGATCACGACGGAGTTGATCTCGCGGGCGTCGATGTCGCCGAGGTTGTCGACGACCTGTCGCAGTCCGCGGTGCTTGTCGGATCCGAAGTAGAAGCTCGACAGCCAGTCGACGCGATCGGCTTCGCCCGCGGCGATGTGGTCGAGGTCGTCCTCCATCTCGGCGGTGAAGTCGTACTCGACCAGGTCGCCGAAGTGTTCCTCGAGCAGTCGCACGACCGAGAACGCGATCCAGCTCGGCACCAGCGCCTGACCGCGCTGCGTGACGTACCCGCGATCGAGGATGGTCGAGATGATCGAGGCGAACGTCGAGGGGCGGCCGATGCCGAGCTCCTCGAGGCGCTTGACGAGGCTCGCCTCGGTGTAGCGCGGCGGCGGGCTCGTCTCGTGCCCCTTGGCCTCGAGCTCGTCGAGCGACAGTTCCTGGCCCTCGGCGAGCTGCGGCAGCTTGGCATCGCCTGAGGCGTCGTCGCGATTGCGCTCTTCGTCGCGACCCTCTTCGTAGGCGGCGAGGAAGCCGCGGAAGGTGATGACGGTGCCGCTCGCGGTGAACTCGGCGATGGTGCCGCCGATCTTCGTCGTGGTCGCTGCAGGCGACGTCGCCGAGGCGGCCGTCGGCCCGACCTCGATCGTGACGGTCGCCGTCTGTCCCTTGGCGTCGGCCATCTGGGAGGCGACCGTGCGCTTCCAGATGAGGTCGTAGAGGTCGAACTCCCGCCCGCGCAGCGCGCCCTGGAGCGACGCCGGCGTGCGGAACACCTCGCCCGAGGGGCGGATCGCCTCGTGGGCCTCCTGCGCGTTCTTCGACTTGCCGGCGTAGACACGCGGCTTGTCGGGCACCGAGTCGGCGCCGTAGAGCGCGGTCGCCTGCGTCCGCGCGGCCGAGATCGCCTGCTGCGAGAGCGAGTTCGAGTCGGTGCGCATATAGGTGATGTAGCCGTTCTCGTACAGCGACTGCGCCACCCGCATCGTGTCCTTCGCCGAGAGCCGGAGCTTTCGCGCGGCCTCCTGCTGGAGGGTCGAGGTCGTGAAGGGAGCGGCGGGCCGGCGCGAGTACGGCTTCGTCTCGAGCTTCGAGACGCGACGGGCGACGGCGTCGTCGCGAAGGGCGGAGGCGAGCGCCTGAGCGGTCGGCTCGTCGATGACGACGGCCTTGGACGTGAGCCTTCCGGCGTCGTCGAAGTCGCGACCGGTGGCGATGCGCTCGCCGCCGACACGGACGAGCTTCGCCTCGAACGCGCTGCCGGGGGCATCCGTGGCGAACGTGCCGACGAGGTCCCAGTAGCCCGCGGCGACGAAGGCGAGCCGTTCGCGCTCGCGGTCGACGACGAGGCGGGTCGCGGCCGACTGCACGCGGCCGGCCGAGAGGCCGGGACCGACCTTGCGCCAGAGCACGGGCGACACCTCGTAGCCGTACAGGCGGTCGAGGATGCGCCGGGTCTCCTGCGCATCGACGAGCGCGGTGTCGAGCTCTCGGGTGTTGTCCTTCGCCTTCTGGATCGCGTCCTTCGTGATCTCGTGGAAGACCATTCGGCGCACCGGCACCTTGGGCTTGAGCTCCTGCAGCAGGTGCCACGCGATGGCCTCGCCCTCGCGGTCCTCATCGGTGGCGAGCAGGAGTTCGTCGGCGCCCTTGAGCGCGCGCTTGAGTTCGGCGACCGTCTTCTTCTTGGAGTCGGAGACGACGTAGTACGGCTCGAAGCCGTTGTCGACGTCGACCGAGAACTTGCCGAGCGGGCCCTTCTTGAGCTCGGCGGGCAGGTTCTTCGGCTCGATCAGGTCACGGATGTGGCCGACCGACGACAGCACCTCGTATCCCTCGCCCAGGTATTGGGCGATGGACTTCATCTTGGTCGGCGACTCAACGATGACCAGTTTCTTCGCGCCTGACACCAGACTCCTCTTTGTTCCACTTGAGACGAGAACGCACTTCGAATGCCGCGCCCCCGAGCGGTGTGCCGTGATCGGCGGTACGCTCCGCCGACAGCCACACGATACACATTCCCACCGGGAGTACGCCCACTCCACCGCGTCGAAACCTCTCGCGCCCACTCGCCGCGCCCTCTTGCGGTTCGCACCCGGCGGAGGAGAATGGCCGCATGGACACGTCATCTCACGGCTCGTACACGGCCAAGCTGATCGACGGACCGCTCGAGGGCAAGACCGTCGCGACGGGCTTCCTCGACACGGGCGACCCCAAGCCGCGGCTCGAGCTCAACGCCGACGCCGGCAAGCGCTACATCTACTCGCGCGCGGCCGGGCTCGAGTTCGAGACCCCGGGCGACGATCGCCCCTCGGCGGTCGACTACCGGTTCATCGAGACCGTCTTCGACTGAGCCCCGGAGTCAGCCCACCCACCCCGGCGGGCCGGCCCGCGCCCTCGCCGAGATGACGAGGCCGAGGACGCTCGCGTTCACCGAGACCTCCGCCACCGGCCCGTCGAGTGCGCAGGCGGTGAGGCTCGCACCGTTGCGGGCGGCGAGTTCGGCCGCGAGTTCGCAGGGCACGCCTGCGACGATCCCGGCCGATGCGTCGGCTGCGGCCAGCGCCGCGGCGTCTGCGGCGTTCGCTGCGCGCTGCGATGTGATGAACGCACCGAGGAGGGGCACGACGAGCGACGCCACGAGCACGATCGCGCCGACGAGACCGACCGCGACGACCGTCGCCGCACCCCGGTCATCGCGTGAGCGGTCGGCGACGTCGTCGCCGGTGTCGGTGCCGGTGTCGGTTTCGCGGACGCGATCTCCATCGCACCTCACAGTCCACCGCCCAGCGCGCACGAGCGGGCTTCGAGCCGCACGGCGGCGAGCAGTCCCGCGCCCGAGCTGCTGAGCAGGGCGCAGACGATGTCGCCGTCGTGCGACACCTCGATCGCCACGTCGCCCGCGACATGCGAGGCGATCGTGCGCGCCCGCCCTGCGTCTTCGCCGCGACCGAGCGCGCGGGCCGCGTCGGCCGCCGCGTCGGTGAGCCGCACCTGCTGCGCCGCGAGCTGCACCGCTCCGAGGCATGCCGCGAGCACCAGCGCGATCGCCGGCAGCGCGACGGCGAATTCCGCCGTCACGCTGCCGCGCTCGCGATCAGCCGACCGTGAGCGCATTCCGCACGAGATCGGTGAGGATGCCGCGCACCTCGTCACCGCGCAGGATGACGACGAGGAGCCCGGCGAAGCCGACGGCGGCCATCGTGGCGACGGCGTACTCGGCGGTCGCCGCACCGCGCTCGCCCGCGATACGGCGGACGAATCGCCGGACCGACGCCCGGTGCCGGGCGTCGGATCCGGCGGTCGTCGAACCGTCGGCGCTCGCGTCGACGACGTCGATCGCCTCGGTGGATCGGTTCTGCATGTCGATGTTCCCTTCGATTGCGCCGGTTGCCCGGCGGATGAGCGGCACGAGGCAGGGGCCGTCACATCGCACCGCCGAGGGTGCCGGTGACGACGGAGATCATGAGCGGCGCGACCCCGAGCAGGACGAACGCGGGCAGCACGCAGAGCCCGAGCGGCAGCATGAGGCGCACCCCGAGTGCCGCCGCTCTCGACTCGCCCTCGGTGCGGGCCGCGCGGCGCACCCGGAACGCCTCGGCACGCAGCAGTTCGGCGACGGGCGCTCCGGCCCGTGCCGCGAGCTCGACGACCCCATCGACCGCGTTGTCGCCGCCACCGAGCGACAGGTGACGTCGCATCGCGCGACGTGCGAGGTCGCGCGATCGGTCGACCGAGGCACCGCTCGACATCGCGATCGCCAGCAGTTCGAGCTCGAGACCGGCATCGGCGCGCGAGACCGAGGCCGATCGCGCGAGGCGGCGGTTCCACCGCGCCCCCGCCCAGAGGAAGAGGACGCCGAGTGCGAGGCACGCGAGGCCGAGCGGGTTGCCGACCAGCACGCCCACGGTGTCGAACCCGAGCAATGAGCCGAAGCCGAGCGCGACCACCGGCAGCGCCGAGACGAGCCGGGCACTGGCCGCCGGTCCGGCGAGGGCGGTGCCGACGTCGCGTCGCAACTGCGCCTCGTCGCGGAGCACGAGGGCGAGCGACCTGAGGCTCGCGGCGAGCGGGGCACCCGCCTCGGCGGCCACCGACCATGCGGCCGCCAGCACCGCCCAGGTCGGTGCGGCGCCCGGCTGCTCCGCTCGTGCCCGCTCGATCGCCTCGACGACGTCGTCGCCCGCAGCAGCCGCCGCCTCGGCGGCCGCGAGAATGCACTCATCGGGCGACGGCTCGACCGGCTCGTCGACGTGAGCGTGCCGTTCTCGGCCGGCGCGACCCGGGGCGGGCTCCGCCCGTGGACCGATCGACACGTAGCGCCAGGCGTTGGCGGCGGGAACGCCGGCCGCGAGCAGCACGGCGAGGCGTTCGGTGACGCCGGCGATCGCATCGACCTCCGCACCCGGGTCGGCACGTCGCCGACGTCGCAGCCGGGCGCTCATTGCGCCTCGATTCCGAGCCGGTCGCCGTCGATCACGAACCGCCCCACTTGCGCGAGACGGCGCCGGCCGTCGATGCGCTCGAGGTGTAGCACGAGGTCGAAGGCGCTCGCGGTCTGGCGCGCGACGGCCTCGGCCGTGAGCCCCGCGGTCGCCCCCAGCGCCTCGAGCCGGGCGGGCACGTCGACGAGCGAGTTGGCGTGCAGCGTGCCCGCGCCGCCGTCGTGGCCGGTGTTCAGCGCGGCGAGCAGCTCCCGCAGCTCGGCGCCCCGGCACTCGCCGACCACGAGCCGGTCGGGCCGCATCCGCAGCGCTTCGCGAAGCAGCGAGTCGAGCCCGATGCGTCCCGTCCCCTCGAGGTTCGGCTGGCGGGCCTCCAGTGCGACCGCATGCGGGTGGGCGAGCTGCAGTTCGGCGACGTCCTCGATGACGACGATGCGCTCGCGCTCGGGCGCCTCGCTCAGCAGTGCCGCGAGCAACGTGGTCTTGCCGGTGCCGCCGGCCCCCGTGATCAGCAGGTTCTCTCGGCGGGCCACCGCGGTCGCGAGCCGTGCGCGCTGCGCCTCGTCGAGCATTCCGCCCGCCGCGAGGTCGTCGAGCGACCGCCCGGCAGCCCGCGGGATGCGCACCGAGACGAGGGTGCCCGCGGTCGAGACCGGGGGCAGCACGACGTGCACGCGGATGCCGCGGCCGAGCCGGACGTCGACCGCCGGCGTCGCCTCGTCGACGTGCCGGCCGCCGCGCGCGATCAGGCGCACGGCGAGCGCCCGCACCTCCGCTTCGTCGGCGGCCCAGGCGGGTTCACGATCGGCGCCCCCGCCGCGGTCGACCCACAGGCCTGCGGCGCCGTTGAGGAACAGATCGGTGACGGGGCCGTCGGCCGCGAACGGTTCGAGCGGGCCGAGCTCGGACAGGTCGATCGGATCGGCGTCCGTCGACCCGCCCGGCGGACCGTCGGGCGGTGTCGGCACGAACGGCCGGTGCTCGGCCGGCGTGGCGATCGACCCGCCGAGCAGGGTTCGGGGCGACGGGTGGTCGCCGGAGGCCTCGCCGACGACGGCCGCACCGAACCCGCCGGCGCCCTCGTACGTGCCGCTCGACCCGCGCGCATGTCGGCGCGCTCCGCCGTCGACGCGAACGGCCCCTGCCGTCGGGGCATGCGCACGCCACGACGGCGTCGCGACGAATGGGAGGCTCATGCGGCGAGCGTACGAAGCCGGGCCGACCGCGAGGCATCCCGTCGGCCGGATGTGGAGAGAGTCCTCCCCCACGACGCTGTGGAGGAGGACTCGCCGGGCTCCGCCGAACGCTGGCTCAGCAGGGGCGGTGCCTTAAAAGAAGGGGGCGGCACCCATTGGGGGGAACAGGTGCCGCCTCGGCAGCACAAGGATTGGGGGGAATCGCAGGTGCTGCAGGCCTCGAAACGAGTGTTCGGGCGGTACTCAGTGTACGGCCTCAGAAACAATGCGCAAGCATTTTTTGTCCTCATTTGTGCGGACACTCAGAAATCTCTGCGCAAAGGCACAGTAGCGCCTCCGAAAGCCGCGCGGAAGAGCAATCGCACGATGTGTTTCTGCACGCGCGCAACACGGTCTCGGGCGCGGGGTAGTGTGCTGGGTGGGGCAGGCGACCCAACCGATGAAACAGATCGCGAAGGAGCGACCGGAGAACCATGACCGTTCAGATCGATCACGCACTCGAGGAGATCAGGCGCTTCCGTCCGAGCCCCGAGTTCGCCGCCCAAGCCGTCGCCGACGACGGACTCTACGAAGCAGCGAAGGCCGACCGCGTCGGCTTCTGGGCCGACCAGGCCCGTGAGCTGCTCACCTGGGAGAAGCCGTTCACCCGCACCCTCGACTGGTCGAACCCGCCGTTCGCGAAGTGGTTCGACGACGGTGAGCTCAACGTCGCCGTCAACTGCCTCGACCGGCATGTCGAGGCCGGCCTCGGCGACCGCGTCGCCATCCACTTCGAGGGCGAGCCCGGTGACAGCCGCGACATCACCTACGCCGAGCTGACCGACGAGGTCAAGCGTGCGGCGAACGTGCTCGAGGGGCTCGGCGTCGGCGAGGGCGATCGGGTCGCCATCTACCTGCCGATGATCCCCGAGGCGGTCGTCTCGATGCTCGCGGTCGCGCGCATCGGCGCGATCCACTCGGTCGTGTTCGGCGGCTTCAGCTCCGACAGCCTCGCCTCCCGCATCGACGACGCCGAGGCCAAGCTCGTCATCACCGCCGACGGCGGGTACCGCAAGGGCCGGGTCTTCCCGCTGAAGCCCACGGTCGACGAGGCGATCTCGAAGTCCGCCGGCTCGGTCGAGAAGGTGCTCGTCGTGAAGCGCACGGGCAACGAGGTCGGCGTCGAGGCCGGCCGCGACGTGTGGTGGCACGACACGGTCGCCGGAGCCTCAGGCGAGCACGCTCCGAAGGCGTTCGGCGCCGAGCACCCGCTCTTCATCCTCTACACCTCGGGCACCACCGGAAAGCCGAAGGGCGTCGTGCACTCGAGCGGCGGTTACCTGACCCAGGCGGCGTTCACGCACAAGAACGTCTTCGACCTCCACCCCGAGACCGACGTCTACTGGTGCACCGCCGACGTGGGCTGGATCACCGGCCACTCGTACGTCGTGTACGGCCCGCTCGCCAATGCGGCGACGCAGGTGCTCTACGAGGGCACCCCCGACACGCCGCACCCCGGCCGCTGGTGGGAGATCGTCGAGAAGTACAAGGTCTCGATCCTGTACACGGCGCCGACCGCGATCCGCTCCTTCATGAAGCTCGGCCGGCAGATCCCGCACCAGTTCAACCTGCGGTCGCTCCGCCTGCTCGGCTCGGTGGGCGAGCCGATCAACCCCGAGGCCTGGATCTGGTACCGCCACGTCATCGGCGGCGGCTCGATCCCCGTGGTCGACACGTGGTGGCAGACCGAGACCGGCGCGATCATGATCTCGGCACTGCCCGGCATCACCGACCTGAAGCCCGGCTCCGCGCAGGTGCCCATTCCCGGCATCTCGATCGACATCCTGAGCGACGACGGCACCCCCGTCGAGGGCGAGGACGGCGGGCTCCTCGTCATCACCGAGCCGTGGCCGTCGATGCTGCGCGGCATCTGGGGCGACCCCGAGCGCTTCAAGGAGACCTACTGGGAGAAGTTCGGCGACAAGTACTTCGCCGGCGACGGCGCCCGTCGCGATGAGGACGGCGACATCTGGCTGCTCGGCCGCGTCGACGACGTCATGAACGTCTCTGGGCACCGACTCTCGACGGCCGAGATCGAGTCGTCGCTCGTCGCCCACCCGTGGACGGCCGAGGCGGCCGTCGTCGGCGCGACCGACGAGACGACGGGCCAGGCGGTCGTGGCGTTCGTCATCCTCAAGCAGAGCCAGGCCGAGGCCGCCCAGGCCGACACGGCCGCCGCCTCGGAGGAGCTTCGCAAGCACGTCGCCACGCAGATCGGCGCCATCGCGCGCCCGCGTCAGGTGTTCATCGTGAACGAGCTGCCGAAGACGCGCTCGGGCAAGATCATGCGGCGCCTGCTGCGCGACCTCGCCGAGGGCCGCCAGATCGGCGACACGACGACGCTCGCCGACACGTCGATCATGCAGATCATCAGCGAGCAGGTGAAGTAGGCGCCTCGCGCAGACGACGGATGCCTCGGCGGGAAGCTTCCCGCCGAGGCATCCGCCTTCGGTCAGTGCGTCAGGCGAACTCGACGACGAGTTCGAGCTCGACCGGCGAGTCGAGCGGCAGCACCGCGACGCCGACCGCGGAGCGAGCGTGCCGGCCGGCGTCGCCGAAGATCTCGCCGAGCGCCTCGGAGGCGCCGTTGATGACGCCGGGCTGACCGGTGAAGCCCGGGTCGCTCGCGACGAAGCCGACGAGCTTCACGATGCGGGTCACGCGGTCGAGCGAGCCGATCTCGGCGCGCACCGCGGCGAGCGCGTTGAGCACGCACGTGCGCGCGTACGCCTTGGCGTCGTCGGCGGGCACGAGCCCGTGGCCGTCGCCGACCTTGCCGGTCGCTGGGAGCGCGCCCGCCGTGAACGGCAACTGGCCCGACGTGTAGACGTGGGAGCCGGTGACGACGGCCGGTACGTAGGCGGCGACGGGTGCTGCGACCTCGGGGAGCTCGATGCCGAGCTCGGCGAGACGGGCCTCGAATCCGGCCATCAGGCGTGCCCCTCGCCCTCGAACTGCTTCGCGGCCTGCGCGGCCGCCGCGGCACCCGCCTGGGCAGCGTGCGACGACTCGCCACCCTTGGGGCGCTTCAGGTACGCCACGAGCCCGCCTTCGGGCCCCTGGACGACCTGCACGAGCTCCCACCCCTCCGAGCCCCAGTTGTTGAGGATCGCGGCGGTGTTGTGGATGAGCAGCGGAGTGGTGATGTACTCCCAGGCCGGCATATGGGCTCCCTCGTTGGATGTCTCGTGCACGATGCGTGCGGAATGACGGGTCTCGGCGTGTCGTGCCCGGATGCGACGCCCAGCGCGCGTAGCGGGATTTGCCAGCCTTCTCCGTTAAGCTCCACTATATGTCTGCCCAAAAACGCACGATGAGCGACGTCGGTACCGGCATTCTCGGATTCGTCGGCATGAGCGTCGTCGCCGGCGTCCTCGTGACCGCCGCGGTGACCCCGGCACTCGCCGTCACCGGTATGGCTGCCAACAACAGCATCACGATGTTCGAGAACCTTCCGAGTTCGCTCGAGATCGGCGAGCTGGCGCAGAAGTCGACCATCTACGCGGTGAAGCCCGACGGAACGCCGTCGCCGATGGCGTGGTTCTACGACGACAACCGCGAAGAGGTCGCGTTCGAGTACATCTCGCCGTACCTCAAGGACGCGGCGGTCGCCGGTGAGGACCCGCGGTTCTACGACCACGGCGGCATCGACATCGCGGGCACGATCCGCGGTGCCCTCTCGACGGTGAGCGGCGGCGGCACCCAGGGCGGATCGTCGATCACGCAGCAGTACGTGAAGAACGTGCTCGTCTCGAACGACATGGCGAAGGCGAAGAACCAAGAAGAACGCCTCGAGGCCTGGGAGAAGCACACCAAGACGTCGATCGACCGCAAGCTCAAGGAGATGCGCTACGCGATCACCGTCGAGAAGCAGTACTCCAAGGACGACATCCTCCGCGGCTACCTCAACATCGCGGGCTTCGGCGGGCAGATCTACGGCGTGCAGACCGCCGCGCAGTACTACTTCGGTACGAACGCCCACGATCTCTCGCTCGCGCAGGCCGCGAGCCTCATCGCGATCGTGAACAGCCCCGAGGAGTTCCGCCTCGACTACCCCGACGACGAGCTCAATGGCGCGAAGACCGTCGTCGACGGCGAGACCGTGCCGTACGCGCGCAACAAGGAGCGTCGCGACTACATCCTCGACAAGATGCTCGAGCAGAAGAAGATCACGAAGGAGGAGCACGACGCGGCGATCGCCGAGCCGGTTGCGCCGAAGATCGTGCCGCCGTCGAGCGGCTGCCAGGCGTCGCCCGTCTACGCGTACTTCTGCGACTACGTGACGTGGGAGATCAAGAACAAGCTCGACAAGCCCGACACCGAAGAGAACGAGGGCGCGGCGATGCTCGAGCGCGGCGGCCTCGACATCTACACGACGATCGACATGGACCTGCAGGCCGCGGCCTACTCGGCCGTGCACGACAACGTGCCGCCGTCGATCGCCGAGGCCGACATCGGCGCCTCCGCCGTCTCGGTGCAGGTGGGCACCGGCCGCATCCTCGCGATGGCGCAGAACACCGTCTACAACGTCGACCCCGAGGTAACGGGCGACGGCTACGACGCCGTGAACTACAACTCGACGATCGACTACGGCGGTTCGAGCGGCTTCCAGCCCGGGTCGACCTTCAAGATCTTCACCCTCGGCGAGTGGCTGAAGGAGGGGCACTCGGTCAACGAGAGCATGGACGCACGCAAGCGCAATAACTGGGGTACGTTCAAGAGCAGCTGCCCCGCCGACAACGTCTACGCCGGCGACTGGGACCCGCGCAACGACGAGGGCGGCAACGGCGGCTACTGGTCGGCGCTCTACAACACCGTCAACTCCGAGAACACCGGTTTCGTCGCGATGGCGAAGCAGCTCGACCTCTGCGGCATCAAGAACACCGCGACAGCGCTCATGAGCTCTGGCCGCGCCGACGGCAAGCCGCTCGGCGAGGGCATCAACAGCGAGGGCGACCGCATCGCATTCGGCCCCTCGGCCGTGCTCGGCACTGAAGAGATCGCGCCGGTCTCGATGGCGACCGCCTTCGCCGCGGTCGCCGGCGGCGGCAAGTCGTGCACGCCGATCGCGATCGACAAGATCACCGACGCGAACGGCGAGCCGGTGGAGGTGCCGAAGTCGACGTGCACGCAGGCCGTCACTCCCGACGTCGCGGCCGGCATGACCTACGCGCTGCAGCGCGTCATGACCGACGGCACTGGCCGCTCGTCGCGCTACAAGATGGACACCGCGGGCACCCCGATGATTGGCAAGACCGGCACGACCGACGACGCGGTCGCCACCTGGATGAGCGGCGCGTCGTCGAAGGTCGCGACCGTGGTCGGCGTGTACAACGCGACCGGCTTCGTGAACCTGCGCGACACGTACATCAACGGCACCGAGGCCGCGGTCCTCCGACACAACATCTGGCCGCGCATCATGGACGTCGCCAACAACAAGTACGGTGGCGACGCCTTCCCCGAGCCCGACCAGAAGTACCTCACGACGCCGATGGCGAACGTGCCGAGCGTGCTCGGCCTCGCTCCCGAGGCCGCCCAGAAGGCCCTCCAGGACGCCGGCTTCGGCTGGACCATGGACGGCGAGGTCGACTCGGCCCAGCCGAAGGGCACGATCGGCAGCCAGTCGGCCTCGGGCCAGGCGCCGAAGGGCTCGTCGATCTCGCTGAAGGTCAGCCGCGGCAACCTGAGCGCGCTGCCCGACGTGACCGGGATGCAAGCCGACCAGGCCGAGGCCACGCTCGCCGCGGCCGGCTACCGCGTCGATCGCGACCGCGAGGACACCGACGACCAGAGCAAGGACGGCATCGTCATCTCCCAGTCGCCGGGCGCGGGCGAGAACGCCAAGCCGGGCGACAAGGTCAAGATCGTGATCGGCCGCTTCACCGGCGGCGGTGACGGCGGCGAAAACCCGGGCGGCGGCACCGACGGCGGCACAGCTCCGGAAGCCGGTTGAACGGTCGACTGACGCCCGCCGCGCGGATCGCCCTGGCGATCGGCGCGGCGGGCGTCGCCGCATTCGCGTGGGGTTCGCTCGTCGAGCGCACCCGGTGGACGCTCCGGCGCGCCGAGGTGCCGGTGCTGCCCGCGGGGGCCGAACCGATCCGGGTGCTCCACCTCTCCGACCTGCACATGGCGCCGTGGCAGCGCGACAAGCAGGACTGGGTGCGCTCGCTCGCCGACCTCGAGCCCGACCTCATCGTCGACACCGGTGACAACCTCGGGCACGAGCAGGGCCTCGAGGGCATCCGCCGGGCCTTCGAGCCCTTCCGAGGCATCCCCGGCGTGTTCGTCAACGGGTCGAACGACTACTTCGGCCCTGTGCCCAAGAACCCGTTCGGCTACTTCATGGGCCCGTCGCGGCACCGCGTGACCTCGAAGCGGCTCGACATCGACGCGCTGCACGCGTGCTTCGCCGAGCTCGGCTGGCAGGACCTCGACAACACGGCGACGAGCCTCGACCTGCGCGGCACGCACTTCGAGTTCTTCGGCGTCGACGACCCGCACAAGGGCTACGACCGTCTCGACCTCATCGCGGGCGCGATCGACGAGTTGCGCGCCGACGACCCGCTCGGCGACGAGACCTGGCCCGATCCCGGTCCGCTTCGTCGCGCTCGGAGATCGACGCCTCGCCCCACCGTGACCATCGGGGTGGCGCACGCCCCGTACCAGCGGGTGCTCAATTCCTTCGTGAACCACGGCGCCCAGCTCATCTTCGCGGGTCACACCCACGGTGGCCAGGTCTGCGTGCCCGGCTTCGGAGCCCTCGTCACGAACTGCGACATCCCGCGCAAGCAGGTCAAGGGGCTGAGCGTCTGGCGGCACGGGCTGCGCTCGGCATTCCTCAACGTCTCGGCCGGGCTCGGCACCTCGATCTTCGCCCCCGTGCGCTTCGCCTGCCCACCCGAGGCGACGCTGATCACGCTCGTTCCGGCCGATCGGTGACGAACCGGATGCCTCGTGCCGCGCGTCGGCACGAGGCATGAGGCGGACTGGTCAGCGGCGCCGGAAATATCGGCTATCCTTGTTGAGGCCCTGCGGGGCCACCGGGGTGTGGCGCAGCTTGGTAGCGCGCTTCGTTCGGGACGAAGAGGTCGCAGGTTCAAATCCTGTCACCCCGACCACACGCAGAACCCCCTCCGAGATCGGAGGGGGTTCTGTCGTATCCGTACGTTCAGGGGCGCCCGATGCCCCGCAGTTCCCAGCCGGCCGCGCGCCAAGCGGCGGCGTCGAGCACGTTGCGGGCATCGATGATGCGGCGACCCGCGACGAGTCGCGCCGAGTCGACGGGATCGAGCGCGCGGTACTCCCTCCACTCGGTCACGAGCACGACGAGGTCGGCCCCGCGCAACGCCTCACGGGTCGAGCTGACGTAGTCGAGCTGGGGGTGCCGCGCACGGGCGTTCTCGATGCCCTCGGGGTCGGTCGCGACCACGTCGGCGCCGAGCCCCTTGAGCTGCACCGCCACGTCGAGCGCGGGTGAATCGCGCACGTCGTCGGACTCGGGCTTGAACGTCACGCCGAGCACCGCGATGCGCTTGCGGTGCACCTGTCCGCCGAGTGCGGCGACGGCGAGGTCGACGACCCGTTGCCGCTGGCGCAGGTTGATCGCGTCGACCTCGCGCAGGAAGGCGAGGGACTCGCCGCGCCCCAGTTCTTCGGCGCGTGCCGTGAACGCACGGATGTCCTTCGGGAGGCATCCCCCGCCGAACCCGACACCGGCGTTGAGGAAGCGGCGGCCGATGCGCGCGTCATGGCCGATCGCGTCGGCGAGGGCGGTGACATCGGCTCCCGTGACGTCGGCGATCTCGGCCATCGCGTTGATGAAGCTGATCTTCGTCGCGAGGAAGGCGTTCGCCGCGACCTTCACGAGTTCGGCGGTCGCGTAGTCGGTCACGATGCGCGGCGCTCCGGCCTCGATCGCCGCACGGTACACCCGATCGAGCACCGACGCCGCACGTCCGTCCCCGCCGGGATCGCGGACTCCGTACACGAGTCGGTCGGGCTCGAGGGTGTCGCGGACCGCGAAGCCCTCGCGCAGGAACTCCGGATTCCAGGCGACCTCCGCCTGCGGCGCGACCGCGGCCAGCAGCTCGGCCAACCGGGACGCCGTGCCGACCGGCACCGTGCTCTTCCCGACCACGAGCGCCCCGTCGGCGAGATGCGGGGCGAGCGCCGCGAACGCCGCGTCGACGTAGCTCAGGTCGGCCGCGTTCGTGCCCGCGGACTGCGGGGTGCCGACCGCGACGAAGTGCACCTCCGCGTCGGCGGCGTCGGCGATGTCCGTCGAGAAGCGCAGGCGACCCGACGCGGTGGCGGAGGTGAGGATCTCGGCGAGCCCCGGCTCGAAGAACGGCGGTCGGCCGGCAGCGAGCTCGGCCACTTTCGCGGCGTCGATGTCGACGCCGACGACTTCGTGTCCGAGTTCGGCCATCGCCGACGCGTGCACCGCCCCGAGGTAGCCGCAGCCGATCACCGAGATGCGCATGGCAGGTCCTTTCGAGCGGGACTTCCATTCTCGCGGTTGCGGCCGCTCGCCGCGCGCAGCAGTCGTTCGAGCGGTCCGCGACCGAGCCACCGGCGCCAGCACCACGCGAAGATCATGCTGCCGATGATCAGCCCGAACGTGAGCGCCCACGAGTCGTCGGTCAGGTATCCGTCTTCAGCGCGTTTCGCCGCTGCGATCACGATGAGGTGCAGCGTGTAGATCGTGAGCGGCATCGACCCCATCGCCGTGACCGGCGACAGCACGCGGCCGGCGACGCGGCGGACGGCGGGCCTCGCGAGACCGGTGAGCGTCACCGCGGCCGCGACGATCACGAGCGCCACCCCGACGTTGCCCATGGCGAGCGCCGAGGCGGAGACCGCGTGCTCGAGCACCGACGCCGAGGCATCCGTCTCGGCAGGCAGCACCCGGGTCAGCGGAAGCATCACGGCCGCCACCGCCGCGCCGCAGAGCGCGTACCAGGCGACGACTCGCGGAGCCGAGGCGCCGAGCCTCGCGAGCCCGAGGCCGATGAGCATGACCGGCACCCAGATGATCACCGGGTACGCCCCGGTCAGGACCCAGCCGACGAGGAGCCCGACCTCGCCCTCGCCCGCGGCGACGATCTCCGGGCTGTACTGCGCCGCCGTCGCGAGGCCGGGCGCGATCGCGAGCAGCACGGCGCCGAGCCCGAGCGCGACGCGCGGCGGCAGGAACAGCAGCGGGAGCATGAGCAGGAACGCGACGCCGTACACGTCGAGGATGATGTACACGAGCGGGTGCAGGGTCGCGGCGATCAGCAGCCCGAGCGCGATGAGGATGAGCGCCCGGATCGTGATCTGACGGCGCAGCAGCCCGCGCCCGTCGCCGATCGGGCGGGTGCCGCCCGAGATGAAGCCGAGCCCGAAGCCCGCCGTGAGGGCGAAGAGCAGTCGCGGCCGTTCGTCGGCGATGGCCAGGAGTTCTGCCGCGTCGAGCGTTGCGGCGGCCGGCGCGACGTGCGCGACGAACATGCCGATGAGCGCCAGGCCGCGGGCGGCGTCGATACCCTCGACCCGGGCCGGCAATGCGCTGCGCAGCCGGCTGCGCGGCGATCGCACGACCGGCGCGGCGCTCACCGCACGACGACCGTCGGCGCCTCGAGCCGCGAGAGCACGCCGTGGCTGACCGAACCGAGCAGGAACCTGGCGATCGCACCCCTGCCGTGGCTGCCGACGACGAGCAACTCGGCCTCGGCGGCCGCCTCGGCGAGCGCCGTCACCGGGTCGCCCGCCTCGACCCGCCGGTCGATCTCGAGTGCCGGACGGGCGGACGCCACGGGAGCGAGCGCGTCGTCGAGCACCTCGCGGGCTGCGTCGGTGAGGTCGTCGACGGCGACCATCGCGGGGCCGTAGCCGTATTCGCCGCCGGCCATCAGCGCCATGTCCCACGCGTGCACCGCGACGAGCGGCACGGCGCGCCGCTCCGCCTCATCGGCCGCGAAGGCGAGTGCACGCGCGCCGACCTGCGATCCGTCGACGCCGACGACGACGCCGCGACGCGCCGAGACGTCGATGTCGGGCACGACGACGACGGGCGCCTCGCTCGCTGCGGCGATGCGCAGGCTGTGCACACCTCGCCGGCTCGGACGCTTTCCGCCGTGCCAGTCGCTGCCGACGACGAGCAGTTCCGCACCCCGCGACCGCTCCGCGAACACCTCGACGGGCGATCCCTGCTCGAGTTCGGTGGCGACCTCGAGACCAGGGTCGACGTCGAGCGCCACGGTGGCGGCGTCGGCGAGCGACGCGCGGGCCCGGTCGAGCGCGGCGAGCAGCAACTGGGCGTCTCCGGTCGCCTCGACGGCGCTGTCGACCACGTGCACGAGCCGGAGCGGGCGGCGACGCGCCGATGCCCGTTCTGCGGCCCAGCGCACCGCCCTCAGGCCGGCGCTCTCGGCGGTGCTGACTCCGACGACGACTTCGCTCATCCGGCGGCCCTCCTGCCTCCATCATCACGCGGATGCCTCGTCGGCACCACCCTCGGGCAGGTGGCCGCGGCCCGACGGACGGGGATGACAGCGGCACGGCTCGCGCCGAGGCATCCTCGTCAGTGACGGCCGTTCAGCACCCCGCCGGACTCCTGCAGGTAGCAGACGCCGCACAGCGACTCGTAGGCGACCTCGACCCCGTCGATGGCGACCTGGTCGCCGTCGAAGATGTAGCGGCCGTCGACCCGGCGGCCGTTGAAGATCGCCTTGCGACCGCAGCGGCAGATCGTCTTGAGCTCCTCGAGCGAGTGCGAGACCTCGAGCAGGCGCCGGCTGCCCGGGAAGGCGACCGTCTGGAAATCGGTGCGGATGCCGTACGCGAGCACGGGGATGCCGTCGATGAGCGCGATGCGCAGGAGGTCGTCGACCTGGTCGGACGAGAGGAACTGCGCCTCGTCGACGAGCAGGCAGCTCACGTCGCGGCCGGCCTCCTCGATGACCCGGGTGCGGTGCCCTTGGAAGCGGTCGAGCACGGGTGCGTCGGGTTCGATCACGAAGTCGACCTCGCGCACGACGCCGAGCCGGGACACGATGTCCCGGTCGCCCTTCGTGTCGACCGCGGGCTTCGCGAGCAGCACCCGGTGGCCCCGCTCCTCGTAGTTGAACGCCGCCTGGAGCAACGCCGTCGACTTTCCGGAGTTCATCGCCCCATAGCGGAAGTACAGTTTCGCCATCTACTCGAGGAATCCGTCTTCTGCGGCACGACGGATCAGCTCGGCCTTGCGGCTGGCCGGCTTGCCCACCTTCGCGTACTTCTCGCGCACCCGTCGCAGGTACGTCTTCGCCGTCTCGTAGCCGACGTCCATGCGCTGGCCGACCTCGAGCGTGCTGAGCCCCTGCGCGTAGTAGCGCAGCGCCTTCTCTTCGGCCGGGCTGAGGTGCACCCCCGACATCGTCGTGTGCGAGCCGGGCGCCTCGCCCGGTCGCCCCTGCGGTCGTGGATGCCTCGGCAGTCGTTCGCCGCGCATCACGCGCCGTGCATAGTCGACGAGCGTCTCGGCGGGCAGCGTCTTCGAGACGAACCCCGCCGCACCGGCGGCCATGCTGCGTTCTCGCGACTCGTCGTCGTCGAGTGCGGTGACGACGATGACCCGCGCGCCGGCGGCACGGCACGCCCGGATGCGCGACTCGATCGACACGCTGTCGCCGAGCTGGAGGTCCATGAGCACCAGGTCGACCGGGAAGGCGGGGCTGCGCACCAGGTCCATCCAGGAGGTCGCGGTCACGACGACCTCGAAATCGGGCGCGAGATCGGCGAACCACCGCGCCAGGCTGTCGACGATCAACCCGTGGTCGTCGAGGATCGCGAGACGATGGCGCGGCGTCGCGGCCGGTTCACTCGATGACATATCTCAGCTCCACAGTGACATTCTCCCGCGTCGAGACCGATTCGGCACCCAACGCCACGGCACGAGCCACGGCGACGAACCGATCGAGTTCGCGCTTGGCCGGTGGACGCGCCGCGGGATCGGCGACGATCCGGATGAGTCCGCCCTCGGGCTCGGGCGAGAATGCGACGCTGACGCGTTCGGAACGGCCCGTGTCGGCGAGCCACGTGATGAGGGCGGTGAGCGCCGACCGCTGGTCGTCGCCGAGCACGTCGGCGGCGCCCGTCGGGTCGTCGACGAGGGTCTCGACACCGCGGCTCACCCGCAGGTTCGCCGCGAGATCGTCGAGCCAGGTCGACTCGATGCCCGCACGAAGCGCCCGCCGGAGCTCTTCGGCGAGCTCGCGCGCGCGGTCGGCATCGGCGACCGAGATGCGCTCCGCGGTCATCACGCCCGCGAGGAACGGCAGCACCTCGCGGCCGAGCACCGAGACGCGGCTCTGCTGCACGGACCTTGCGATGCCGGCCCGCAGCTCCGAGTCGCGCTGGAGCGCCGCCCGGTTCGCCTCCCGCTGCCACGCGAGCGTCTCGGCGATGATCGCGTACGCGTAGCCCGCGGCGGCGGCGGAGAGCGCGACCACGGGCGCCGCGTTGACGGCGATGAGCGCGGCGACCGGGGCGTCGGCGACGACGTAGGCGGAAGCGCCGACGACGAGGATCGACAGCACGATCGAGGCGAGCACTCCGGCGAGCGCGAGCGAGAGCCAGGTGCAGAACGGGGCGACCGAGAGGATGAGCATGCCGATCACGACCGGCCCGTAGTCGTCGTAGAGGTACTGGTTGGACCCGACGGTGCTCATGTACTCGGCGATGGCCGCCCCCACGGCGAGCGTCACCACGAGCCACAGGCGCTCCGCCGTGAACGGGGCCCGCGACGGGGCCGCCGACACCGCTGCGACCGCACCGGCGGCGGCGACGAGCACGATCGCCGCGACCGCCGCCACGGGTGCGACGATCTCGGAGCGGTGCACCCACGTGAGCGCGAGCGACGTGCCGAGCGAGAGCACGGCGCCGATCACGACGATGGGGGCGGCGGTGATCGCGCCGATCGGGTCGGCCTCCTGCTGGGTCAGTCTCACCGGCTCACGCACCCCCCTCGGGAACCGTGAGCACGATCGTCGTGCCGATGCCCTTCGTCGACCACAGCCGCACCGTGCCCTCCTGCTGTTCGATGCGGGCCCTGATCGAGGTGCGCAGCCCGATGCGGTCGTCGGGCACGGCGGACTCGTCGAACCCCACGCCGCTGTCCATGACGGCGACCGTCACCTCTCCCCCGCCGAGTCCGAGGGCGAGTTCGGCCTCGGCGACGCCGGCGTGGCGGGCGACGTTGATGAGGCACTGGGCGACCGCGGCGTCGAGCGCCTCCGCCCGCGCCGGGCCGAGCACCCGCATCACCCCGACGTCGCCCGTGACGCGCACGGTGAGGCCGGCGTGCTCGGCCGCCGTGAACGCCTGCACGAGCGAGGGCTCGCCGTCGGCGGCAGCCACCTCACGAGCCGAGCCGCCATCGGGGCGGGCGGACGATGACGGTGCGCTCGTGCGCCGAGCGGCGGCACGCCGTCGAGATCGACCCCCGGTCGTCGCGACGGTGTCGTCGACGGCGCCCGCCCCGGTGCCGGCGGCCGAGGCGGTCGCGGGTGCCACGTCGCTCCCGCCTGCGCGGGCGCCGGTCGATGCACGCTGCGGTGACCCTGCCGTCGTCGGGCCGGCGTGGTCGATCGCCCAGTCCCGGCCGACGATGAGGCCGAGATCCTGGCGGATTCCGGCGCGCAACCGCTCGTCGACGACGCCCGAGCCCGCCGATGCGATCGCGATGAGGTGGCTGAGCGCGGTGTCGTGCAGCCGCGCGGTCGCCCTGAGCTCGTAGTCGTGGCGGATGGCGAGTTCACGGGTCTGCTGGCTCGCACGGTGCAGGCCGGTCTCCTGGCGGGCGTCGGAACGGCGGGAGACGCCGTCGAAGACCCTGACGACGATGAGGATGCCGAATGCCGCAGCCGCCGCCATGTTCGGCGCATACACCCCGCCCACGAGCGCGACGCCGAGGAACATCGCCGCCTCGCCGAGGGCGTAGCCGAGCGACGCCCACACGATCGCGATGAGCGATCCGCTGCCGGCACCGCCGACCAGCAGCAGGGCGATCCGCGGCATCGCGAGCAGGGCGTTGTTGGTCGTCGCGAAGCCGCCCGGCCGCATGATGAGCACGGTCAGCGCGATCATGATGCCGGTGCCGATGACGAGCGCGAGCACGGTGAGCGTGACCGTCGGGAACCGCGCGACGGCGGCGAGCGCGAGCGCCATGATCGCGGCGAGTGCGGCGCCCGCCCACCCGCCGGGCGTTCCGCCGACCGTGGCGACGATGACGCCGACCGAGATCGAGACGGCGAGGCATGCGAAGGCCGCGCAGTGTCCCGCGAAGGCGAGCGCCCGGCTCAGGCTGTCGCGTGCGAGATGCCCCGGCAACCCCAGGCTCATCGTGAACCTCCACTCGCGACCGGCGGCCCGATCGCGCCATGTGGACCGGACTCAGCGAATTATCCCAGTTCTGCGCGCTTCCGCGCATCCGGGGCGCGTCTCGATCGCGAACGCGCACGCCGAGGCCGTGGCGCGCACGGCGGCTCGGCGGGCGGAATCAGAACAGCATGGCGGGATCGCCGGGCGCGGCGATCTCGAGGGGCAGCTCGCCGGCGGGGCGGGGCGGCGTCGTGCGCTTGCCGCCCCGCCCCGCCGACGAACGCACCCCGCCCGTGACCGGATCCTCCGTTCCGCGGGCGAGGCCGTGTGCGCGGATGAGCGGCTGCATGCGCTCACCGAGCCAGCGGCGGTACTCCTTCGGCGCGTAGGCGTTGGTGCCGTAGTACATCGACCGGTACTTCGGCACGAGCTCGGGGTGGGCGCGCTCGAGCCACTGCATGAACCAGGGCTTCACGGCTCCGCGCAGGTGCAGCGCCGTGTACAGGACGCTCGACGCGCCGGCTGCCTTGGCCTGACGGAGTGCCTCGTCGAGGTGGGCGCGGGTGTCGGTGAGGTAGGGCAGGATCGGCATGAGGAAGACGGCGCAGTCGAGCCCCGCCTCACGTACCGCCGTGACGGTCGCGAGTCGCGCCCTGGTCGACGGCGTGCCCGGCTCGATCGACTGCTGCAGCTCGGGGTCGTAGATCGCGATCGACATCGCGAGGTCGACCGGCACGTGCTCGGCGGCGGCGGCGAGCTTCGGCAGGTCGCGGCGCAGCAGGGTGCCCTTCGTGAGGACGCTGAACGGCGTGCCGCTCGCCGTGAGCTCGTCGACGATGCCCGGCATGAGCTCGTAGCGCCCCTCGGCCCGCTGGTACGGGTCGGTGTTCGTACCCAATGCGACGGACTCGTGCCGCCACGACGGCCGGGCGAGTTCGCGCCGGAGCACCTCGGCGACGTTGACCTTCACGATGATCTGCCGATCGAAGTCATCACCGGCATCGAGGTCGAGGTAGCTGTGGGTCGGGCGAGCGAAGCAATTGTGGCTCACCACCCCGTTCGCGATGAAGTCTCCGGTCGACGTCGTGATGTCGAGCATCTCGAGTTGCGTACCGAGCGGTTCGACCGACACCACGCGGAGGTCGGCCATTGTCTTGACCGTGGTGCCGGCGAGCGCAAGCTTCCGCTTGATCGCAGGCCGGCTGATCGAGAAGAAGTCGTTCCGTGCGCGGAGCCCGCCGCGCACCCGAACGCTCGACACCCCGTTCGCGCGGGCGGGCTCACGGACGTACGGAATGTCGAAATGCGACAGCGAGCGCTCGACTGCGGTGAGGACGACATCGTCTGAATTGCTGATGCGCAGCACGCCCCGAGCACACGAGCCTTCGGCGTCGAAGATGCCGGCGAGATACCCTGCACGCCACGCCTCGGCCGGATCCTGCGGCCACTCGATGATGGAGCCGACGGCGTCGAAATCCCTGGACTTCGAAGTTCGGATCGCCGCCATCTCTCGGCGGGTGGCCGTGGCGGGAGTGAACCGGAATTGCGACGTCATCACCCCGAAGTGTTCAAGGAATCGGCGCGAGCGCGACAGCGCCTCGTCGTCAGCGAGCGCCAGACGAACGCGGTGGGCGACCAACGCCCCACCTGTCGCACGCGGGTGGATCCGTCGAAGCATCATGCCGTCGCCGCGAATCATGCCCGTCAGATATCCACGGCGATAATCGTCGGACGCGGTCGATGGAACCGGTCTCCCAGACATTTCGCCGAATCCGATGAGGCGGTCGTCGACGGTGAGATACGGTCGACCCGGCCCGCCTGCCATCGCTCCGGTGACGTACTTCCATCCGCGCTCCGTGAGGAATCGGTGGTCGCCGCTCGCGACGAGAACAGTACCGTCGGCCAGGCGAATGCGGTACGCGGCCTTACGAGTCGCCCATTTGGCCAGCACGATCGTTTCCACGTACTTCCGGTACTGACCGATCTGCCGTGTGCCCATGACCTCGTCACCGACCTCGACGTCGGAGAGCGCCTTGGTTCGACCGTCGGCCATCATGATGGCCGTCGAGGGCTCCAGGCAGTACACGCACGCGTGACTGCAGCCCCGATACGGGTTGATGGTCCAGCCGAACGGCATCATCGACGGGCCCGGCACCCGGTTGAGCGCCGACTTCGCGAGCACCTCGTGGAACGTGATGCCCGCGAACTCGGGCGTCTGCACCGAGCGCACGAGATTGTTGAGCCGGGCGAGGCCGGGCAGCGCATCGACCTGGTCGACGCCGAGTTCCTGCCCGCTCCATCTCATTCGTACATTCGAACATGTATTCTGGGTATCTGTCTAGGTGAAGTAGGCTGTGTTTGTGGCCGAGTCTGCGCATCCGGTGGGCGGGGTTGACTATCCGCGGACATTCCAGGAGCTCCGCGAGTGGTTCCCTGACGATGCGGCGTGTCTGGCGTATCTCGCGCGGTTGCGTTGGCCGGACGGCTTCGTCTGCCCGGAGTGCCAGAGCCGGGAGTTCTGGTTCACCGGTGCGGGCTTGTGGATGTGCCGTTCCTGCTCGCGGCGCACCTCAGTGACGGCGGGCACGATCTTCCACCGCACTCGCACGCCGCTGTCGACGTGGTTCGCGGCCGTGTGGCTTGTGACGTCGCAGAAGAACGGGATGTCCGCGCAGAGCCTGCAACGAGTACTGGGCCTGAAGTCCTACGAGACCGCGTGGGCGTGGATGCACAAGCTCCGGCGTGCGATGGTGCGTCCGGATCGCGACCTGCTGCACGGCGTCGTCGAGGTGGACGAGACTTTCGTCGGCGGCGTCAGCGGCGGCCACTCCGGAGCCAGCACCGGGAAAGCGACCGTGATGGTGGCGGTCGAAAAGCCCGGCCCGGGCCGCAAGCTCGGCCGGATCCGGCTCGGACTCGCAGACCGGCCAAACACGCTCGGCCTCGTGACCTTTGCACAGAACACCGTCGCGAAGGGCTCGACAATCCACACCGACGGTGCGCGGATGATGCGCCGCCTCGGCGACCTGGGCTACACCCACGAGTACGCCACCGGGTACAACGCCCCTGACCCGGCGGCGGTGCTGCCTGGCGTGCACCTGACCGCGTCGCTCCTGAAACGCTGGCTGACCGGCACCCTGCACTACGGCGTCGCCGAGCACCAGCTGCCTTACTACCTCGACGAGTTCACGTTCCGATTCAACCGCCGCGACGCGACCAGCCGCGGGCTGCTGTTCTATCGGCTCCTCCAGCAAGCGGTGCAGACCGACCCGCACCCGCTCCACGATCTCCTCGACCCCGACTCGAACCCCTACTTCACTGACGCCTGGGGCTGACGGAGAGTTCTTTCCACATTCTCCAGCGAATGACTTCGTATCCCTCAGCCGAACGGCCATACTTCACCTACATGCAATAGCGATGTGATTGGAGCGTGGCTTGGATCAGGGAATGCGTGCTCGGAAGACCGTGCTTCTGGCATCGGCCATCCTCTGTGGTCTGGTAGTCGCGGGGTGCTCTACGGGTGCCGCCGCTGGGACGGCGACGCCGTCACCGACTGACGATGGGAAGCCAGCTGCGGCTGAGGGGGTACCTGTGGACTCCGCGATCGCGGCTACGTGCGCGACCGTGAGCACGATCGATACCACGCTCCACAACGCTCGCCAAGACCACTCCCACGGCACGATCACCGCCGAGCAATACCTCGCGCTCATCGAGTCCGCCTACACGGGCTATCGGTCGTTGACGGCATTTCCCGAGTCGCAGCGGGGCCTTCGCGATGAGTTCGAAGCGGTCGTCGAGTACATCGAAGCCAACCCGGACCCTGCGTCGGGCGCGAGATTCGACCCGACAGCCGCCGGATACTACGAGGCTCGGCTGCCGATCATGGAGGCGTGCGGGTCGAACCTCTCGGAGCTGGTGATTTTCTCCACGACAGGCGGCTGACCGACCCGATGATGAGCACGCCCAAGGATGATTACGGCGATCGGCACGTAGTAGGAGCGCCGGGCTGCCTCTTCATTTTCGGTGCAGCGCTACCCACTCTCTGGGCGATTTGGGTGATCATCCGGATCGGCGTCGCGAACTCCACGTTCTGGGGTCAGCGGACCGAGAATCCAACGTATCCACGGGACATGACAGAGCTTTGGGTGACGGCCGCGATCCTGACACTCACAGCAATCACGTTCATCGGGATGGAGCTGCGCTACTCAACCGCGCGGCGTGCGGGCACTGTGGTTCTCGCCGTCCTGACTGTTGCCGCGGCGATCGCCAACTGGATGATTCTGATGCTTCCGTAGCCGCGAAATCCGGGACCCAGTTGCTGATGAATCTGATCTGGAGTCGAGCCTCAGCATCTACTTCATCTAGACAGATACCCAGAACATGTATTCGAGTTCGGCGCAAGCGACACCCGGCACGGCGTCCGCATTCCTCATTCGAGTCTCGTCCAAATTCGGGCGAGAGTCGAATGCGATTCCGAGCGAGGTCGCCTGCATCGGACGGTGCGGATGGATGCCTCGGGCCCGGCCCCGAGGCATCCGCTCGCTCAGTTCCCCACCGCGGCCGGAACGGCGGCGCCCGCGTGCAGCTCGAGCCGCTCCCCCGCCCAGCGCCGGCGGAGCCAGCGATCGTGGCTCGCGATGACGACGGCGCCGGGGTAGCCGCCGAGGGCCTCCTCGAGGTCGGTCGCGAGTGCGAGAGACAGGTGGTTGGTCGGCTCGTCGAGCAGGAACACGTGCGGCGGCCGCGCGATCACGAGCGCGAGGGCGAGCCGCCGCTGCTGCCCGACCGACAGCGTGCCGAGCGGCCGCTCGAGATCACGCGGCGCGATGAGCCCGAGACTCGAGAGCGGCACCTGGCCGGCGCGGCGTTCGCCGAGCACCCGTTCGTAGAGCGCGCGCGGCGTCGCCGACGGGTCGGCGAAGCGCACGTCCTGCTCGAGCAGCTGCACCCGCAGCCCCTTGCGCCGGTGCACGGTACCGCGATCGGGCGCGAGCCCGCCCGCGAGCACGCCCAGCAGCGTCGACTTGCCCGCGCCGTTCGCACCCGTGACGAGGAGCCTCGTGAGCGGTGCGAGCTGCAGCTCGTCGAGGCGCAGTCGCCCCTCGACCTCGAGGTCGGCGACCTGCACGAGCAGACCGGCGGCCTCCTCGAGCGCGTGCGAACCCGCGGGGATCCCGGCGAACTCGAGCGGCGACGGGGGCTTGCGCACCTGCTCGCGCTCGAGCGTCTCGAGTCGCTGCTCCGCGTTGCGCACGCGACGCGCGACCGTGCGCGCGACGTTCTCACCCTTGAAGTGGCGGATGAACTTGTCGTTGTCGGTCGCCGCTCGGCCGTACGCGACGTTCCGCGCCGTGTCGGCGACTGCCGCGCGCAGGCGCTTCAGCTCCTCCTGCTCGTCCTCGTACTGGCGCTGCCAGCGGGCCCGCTCGTCGGCCTTCACCGCGAGGAACTCGCTGAATCCGCCGCCGAACACCGTGCCGCCCGAGGCGCTCAGCACCTCGCTGCTGCTCGCGCCGCGACCGGCCGCGGCTGACGCGGCGAGCGCGCCCTGCCGCCCCGGGTCGAGGTCGATGAGCCCGGTCGCCGCCCGGTCGAGGAACGCCCGGTCGTGGCTCGCGAAGAGCACGGGTCCTCGCCAGGCTCGGAGCCGCGACTCGAGGAAGTCGGCGGCGGCGTCGTCGAGGTGGTTCGTCGGCTCGTCGAGCAGCAGCGCCTCGGGCGCCGAGAGCAGCAGCGCGGCGAGCGCGAACCGCGAGCGTTGGCCGCCCGAGAGCTCGTCGATGCGGCGGTCGAGGCCGAGGCCGGCGACGCCGAGCCCCTCGAGCAGTTCGTCGCGGCGCGTCTCGGCCGTCCAGACCTCGGCGCGCTCGGCGGCGTCGAGTGCCGCCGCGTACCGGGAGGAGGCGGCCTCGGCGTCCGCGCCGCCGAGTGCGACGGCGGCGGCGTCGAGCTCGCGCTCGATGGCCCGGACCTCGGCGAGCGCCGACTCGAGCACGAGGCCGACTCGCGCGTCGGGCGAGAACGGCACTTCCTGTTCGAGCAGCGCGGTGCGGCGCGGCCGGGTCAGGCGACCGGAGACGGATGCCTCGTCGGGCAGGCCCGACGGCGAGGCATCCCCGTCGTGGTCGCCCGCGAGGAGCCGGAGCAGCGTGGACTTGCCCGCCCCGTTCTCGCCGATGAGGCCGACGCGCTGGCCCGGCGCGACGGTGAAGCCGAGATCGGCGAAGATGCGCCGATCGGGGAAGGAGACCGACAGTCCGTCGGCCCGGAGATGGTTGGAAAAGGAGAGTTGTACCGGCATGGAGACCGCCGTTCGCGGAAGGCCTCCGAACGGTCGCCGGTTATCGCGGTTGCGTGCGCGACGACCGTTCGGAGGCAGGAGAGTTCCCGCCGGGCATTGCCGAGATGGGTGCGCAGAGCGCCGTCGCGATCAGTGGGCGTTCGTCAACCCCCGTGAGCACACCCGATGTCTACGGCGCCTCAGGCGCGGGACGGTGGGCTGTACTCACTTCATAGCGGGATCGACCGTAGCAGACGGTCGCACGACGGCGCAAGCGCCCGTCGAGTCAGGCGGTGAGCCCCAGGACGTCGGCGGTGGCCTTCAGCGACGCCTCGGCCGCGGCCGGGTCGTCGGACAAGCGCATGCCGTAGCTCGGGATCATCTCGCGCAGCTTCGGCTCCCAATCAGCCATGCGGTCGGGGAAGCAGCGACCGAGCACGTCGAGCATGATGGGCGCGGCCGTCGAGGCGCCCGGCGATGCGCCGAGCAGGCCCGCGATCGTGCCGTCGGCGCCCGTGATGACCTCGGTGCCGAACTGCAGCACGCCGCCCTTCGCGCCGTCCTTCTTCATGACCTGCACGCGTTGGCCGGCGGTGATGAGCTCCCAGTCGCCGGTCTTCGCCGTCGGCATGAACTCGCGCAGCGCCTTCATCTTCTTCTCGCGGTTGGCCATGAGCTCGCCGACGAGGTACTTCACGAGATCGAAGTTCTTGAGGCCGACCTGGATCATCGGCCAGATGTTGTGCAGGCGGATCGAGAACGGCAGGTCGAACCAGGTGCTCGTCTTCAGGAACTTGGGCGTGAAGCCGGCGTACGGGCCGAACAGCAGGGCGGTCTCGCCGTCGACGACGCGGGTGTCGAGGTGCGGCACCGACATCGGCGGAGCGCCGACGGCGGCCTTGCCGTAGACCTTCGCCTGATGCTGGGCGACGATCTTCGGGTCGGTGGTGCGGAGGAACTGGCCCGAGATCGGGAAACCGCCGAAGCCCTTGATCTCGGGGATGCCCGAGTGCTGCAGCAGGGCGAGCGCACCACCGCCGGCGCCCACGAACACGAAGCGCGCGCGCACCGTCTTCGGGGTGTTGCCCACGGTGTGGCGCAGCCGCAGCTTCCAGGTTCCGTCTTTCTGGCGCTTGAGCCAGGTGACCTGGTGGTTCGTCTGGATCGACGCGCCGCGCGCGGCCATGTCGTGCATGAGGTACTTGGTGAGGGCGCCGAAGTCGACATCGGTGCCCGCCTCGATGCGCGTCGCGGCGACGCGCGCCTTCGGATTGCGCTTCTTCGCGAGCAGCGGCGTCCACTCGGCGATGCGCTCGAGGTCTTCCGTGTACTCGAGGTCGGGGAACAGCGGCTCGTCCTTGAGCGCGGCGACGCGCTTGCGCAGGTACTCGATGTTCGCCTTGCCGCGCACGAAGGTCATGTGCGGCGTCGAGTTGATGAAGTTGTGCGGCTCGGGCAGCGCACCCTGGGCGACGAGGTACGCCCAGTACTGGCGGCTGATCTGGAACTGCTCGTTGATGGAGACGGCCTTCGCCGCGCTCACCGTGCCGTCGGGGTTCTCGGGCATGTAGTTGAGCTCGCACAGGGCGGCGTGGCCGGTGCCCGCGTTGTTCCACGCGTTGGAGGACTCCTGCGCGACCTCGCCGAGTCGCTCGTAGAGGCGGATCGTCCAATCGGGCTGCAACTGGGAGATCAGGGAGCCGAGCGTCGCGCTCATGATGCCCCCGCCGATCAGCACGACGTCGACGGTTTCCTCTGAATTCACGGATTCCAGTCTAGATGGGCGGGGAGGGTGCCCTTGACCGGGGTACTCTTCGCTCCGGATCTCAGCCGAGCTGGGGCAGCCCTCGCTCGTCGAGCGGCCAGCCCGGGTTGTGCGCCAGCTCCCACAGATTGCCGTCGGGGTCGGCGACGTACCCGCTGTACCCGCCCCACTCGGTCGCGGCCGCGGCCTTCGAGATCGAGCCGCCGGCGAGCACCCAGTCGCCGATCGCCTCGTCGACCTCGTCGCGCGAGCCCAGGTTGATCGCGAGTGCGACGGCGCGGAAACCGGGCGCGTTCGCGTGGAACGTGCCCAGCGCCGCGTCCTTCGCGAGCTCGGCGGTCTCCCAGAGGGCGACGACCCCGCCCGGGGTCGCGAAGAAGGTGATCTCGCCGGGCACCGAGGACCGGGCCTCGTGCCAGCCGAGCCGGTGGTAGAAGGCGGTCGCCGCCTCGACGTCGGCGACGCCGAGCGTGACGAGCGAGAATCGCTGCGGGATGCTCATGGGCCGAGCGTACGCCCCGGCATCGACGACGTCACGCGTCGAGCAGCGCCGGCTCGGCCGCCGTGACCGCCGACACGGTCGCTCGTGCACGCACGAGCGCGGCGCCGTCGCCGCCGGCGGCCTCCAGCGCGAGCAGTGCCGCCCCGACGATGGGGGCATCGTCGACGACGCTCAGGCGCGCGAGCGGCGCGGCCGCCGCGAGTTCCGAGCGGATGCCTCGGAGCAGGCGTTCGTCGCGCGATCGCGCGATGCCGCCGCCCAGCACGACCGGGATCTCGCGGTCGAGCAGCTCGAGCCTCGTGAGGCAGGCCCGCGCGAAGTCCGCGAGCTCCGTCGCCTGCCGGTCGACGAGACCGATCGCGACGGCGTCTCCGGCCCGGGCCGCCTCGAACACCGCGGGGGCGAGCGAGATCAGCTCCGAGGCATCCCGTTCGCCGAAGTGCAGGCCCTCGATCAGCTCACCGACCGAGCCGACGCCGAGGCGCCGCTCGATCTCGCCGACCAGCGCCGTCGACGGGCCGCGCCCGTCGACCGCGCGGGCGGCGTGCCAGAGCGCCGCCTCGCCCAGGCCGGAACCGCCGCCCCAGTCGCCCGAGAGCGACCCGAGCGACGGGAAGCGCACCTCGGCGCGGTCGGCGCGGAGTCCGATCGCGTTCACGCCCGTGCCGCACACGATCGCGACGGCGTCGGGTTCGTCGGTGCCGGCGCGCAGCAGCGCGTACAGGTCGTTGTCGACCGTCACCGAGGCCGCAGCCCAGTCGCACCGGCCGATGGCCGCCTCGTACCGCTCGATCTCGATGGGCAGGTCGAGCCCCGAGAGGTAGAGCCCCGCGTGGACGACCGGGCGACGGCCCGCGACCGCCCGCACGAGCTCGTCGACCACCGCGGCCGAGGCGTCGAGCCCGTCGAAGTGGGGGCTCGAGCCCGGACCGCGACGATGCTCGACGAGCGTGCCGTCGAGCTCGAGCGAGACGGCATCGGTCTTGGAGCCGCCGCCGTCGACCGCGACGACGAGCGGCACGCCGCCCCGGCCGGTCATGCCCACTCCAGGAAGCGGGCGTTCTCGGCCATGAGCAGGTCGGTGAGCCGTTCGGCCCGCTCGTGCTGCAGCACGAGCGGGTGCGCCCGCATCGCGCGCAGGACGCGGTCGCGTCCGCCGTGCACGGCCGCGTCGAGCGCGAGCCGCTCGTAGCCCGCGACCGCCGAGACGAGGCCCGAGATGTCGTCGGGCAGCGGCGCGACCGGTTCCGCGACGAATCCCCCGTCGCGGAACACGGCCGGCACCTCGATCACGTGATCGTCGGGCAGGAAGGGCAGCACGCCGTCGTTCCGGAGGTTCACCACCCGCGACCGGCTCGCGCCGTCGCGCATCGCGGCGAGCAGCTCGATCGCGGCCTCCGAGTAGTACGCCCCGCCGCGACCCTCGAGCGCGGCGGGCTTCTCGTGCTGCGACTCGTCGGCGTAGAGCTCGAGCAGCTCGCGCTCGATCGCCTGCACCGCCTCGGCCCGCGTCGGCTCGGCGAGCTGCTCGCGCAGCACCTCGTCGTGGGCGTAGTAGTACCGCAGGTAGTACGAGGGCACGACGCCGAGCTGTGCGAGCAGCTCGGGTGCGAGGTGCACCTCGTCGGCCAGGTCGCCGAGCCGGTCGGCGAGGAGGTCGGGAAGCCGGTCGCGCCCGTCGATCGTGACGCTGCGCTCCCAGGTGAGGTGGTTGAGCCCGACGTGGCCGAGGTGCACGCGGTCGTGCTCGACGCCGTAGAACGACGCGTAGCGACGCTGGAACCCGATCGCGACGTTGCAGAGGCCGACCGCACGGTGCCCGGCCTCGAGCAAGGCGCGGGTCACGATGCCGACCGGGTTCGTGAAGTCGACGATCCAGGCGTCGGGCTTCGCGTGCCGGCGCACGGCCTCGGCGATGCGCAGCACCACGGGGACCGTGCGCAGCGCCTTCGCGAGGCCGCCGGGCCCGGTGGTCTCCTGACCGATGCAGCCGACCTCGTGCGGCCAGGTCTCGTCGGCGTGGCGCGCGTGCTGCCCGCCGACCCGCAGCTGGACGAGCACCGCGTCGGCGTCGGCGACGCCCGCGACGAGATCGGTCGTGCCGATCACGCGCGCGGGGTGACCGGCGTGGGCGAGCATGCGCCGCGACATCCCGGCGACGAGGGCGAGACGGTGCTCGTCGGGGTCGACGAGCCGGATCTCCTCGAGCGGCAGCGTCTCGCGCAGCCGGGCGAAGCCGTCGATGAGCTCGGGGGTGTAGGTGGATCCACCGCCGACGATGGCGAGTTTCATGTCTCCTCATTCCGCTGGAAGCAGGCTGGCGCGCAGGTGCTGCGCGCCGGTGTGGTCGACCGCCGGATGCCTCGCGGCATCCGTGTCGGTGGTGTGAGGTGCGGGCGCGTCAGCCCGCGAGCGAGATATCGGCCTCGAGCTGGTCCCTGATCTGTTCGACGAGCTGCTGCCGGGCGCCGAGCAGGACCGGCTGCACGCCGGTGCCGCTCGTGCGCACCACGACCCTCGGATGGTCGGCCGGGTCGATCCGTTCGGCGACGAGCGCGGCGAGCCGGGCCCCGCCGGCCGTGCCGGTCGGACCGCCGAGCACGATCATCGCCGGGTCGAGGATCGCGAGCAGCGGATGCACGGCGAGCGCCACCCGATCGGCGAGCGAGGCGAGCGCGACATCGTCTTCCGCGAGCCGCGGCAGCGCAGTGGCGAGCGGCCTCCCGGCGGCGCCGAGGAGCCTGGCCACCGCCGGCCCGCCCAGCAGGTCGGTGAGGTCGTTCGCCTCGGGGGCGAGCTCGGCCGCGGCCCTCGGCACGCCGAGGTAGCCGATCTCGCCCGCGCTGCCCGACGCGCCGCGATGCACGACGCCCCCGAGGTCGACGCCCACCCCCAGTCCGTCGCCGATCCAGAACAGGGCGAAGCTCGCGGCGTCCTGCGCGGCGCCGACCGCGCGCTCGGCCATGGCCGCCAGGTTCACGTCGTTGTCGATCGTCGCGGCGAGCCCGAGGGCGGCCTCGATCCGTTCGCGGGCGCCGACCGCCGGCCAGCCCGGGAGCGTGTCGGTGAGCGAGAGCTCGTCTCCGTCGACGGAGAACGCGGCCTGCACGCCGATGACGACGCGGCTGACCGACGAACGATCGAGGCCCGCGGCCTCGCAGGCCGCCGCCACCGCCGCGCGGACGTCGCCCTCTGGGGTTCGCCCCGAGGATGCCGCCTCGATCTCGACGATCGGGTGATCGCCGTCGATCGCGTCGACGACGACCGCCTGGATGGCGCCGGCCACGATCGAGATCGCGACGCCCGTGATGCGATCGACCCGCACGCCGTAGCTGACGGCGTTCGGACCGCGGCCCCCCGAGACCTCGCCCACCGGGTGGATGAGGCCGACCCGCTCGAGCCGGGTGATCATCTGCGTGGCCGTCGGCTTGGACAGCCCCGACAGTGCACCGAGCTTCGAGCGGGTGAGCGGACCGTGCTCGAGGAGGAGCCGGAACGCCGTGCGGTCGTTGCGCGCGGCGAGCCACGTGGGCGTGCCCGGATCGATCTGGTTCATGCCGTCCCTCCCCTGGTGCGGATCGCACTGTCGCAACTCTATCTAAAAACGTTCTTTACTGAATTGACATTCAACCGCCGTTCCGCACTTCGTCACGAAGCCGCCCGAGGCGATCGGGGTCGGCCGCCGCCTCGAGCAGCGTCTTCGTGTACTCGTGCTGCGGATCGAGGATCACCCGCTCGCTCGGACCGCGCTCGACGATCTCGCCGCGGTACATGACCAGGATCTCGTCGGAGAAGTGCCGCGCGGTCGCCAGGTCGTGCGTGATGTAGAGCACGCCGAGCTGCTCCTGCCGCTGGAGTTCGGCGAGCAGGTTCAGCACCCCGAGCCTGATCGACACGTCGAGCATCGACACCGGTTCGTCGGCGATGATGAACCTCGCGCCCGGAGCGAGCGCCCTGGCGATCGCCACGCGCTGCCGCTGGCCGCCCGACAGCTCGTGCGGCCGCCGATCCGCGAAGGTCGACGCGGGCGACAGCCGCACCCGTTCCAGCAGCTCGTCGACGCGCGCACCGATCTCCTTCGACGAGAGCCTCGGATGGTGGATCCGCAGGGGCCGCTCGAGATGGTGCCGGATCGGATGGAACGGGTTCAGCGACCCGAACGGATCCTGGAAGACCATCTGCACGTCGCGCCGGTAGCTCGCGAGCCGCGAGCCGCCCGTCGCGCTCGGCGCCCCGTCGAGCAGGATCTCGCCCGAGCTCGGGGCCTCGAGCTTCGCCATCATGCGGGCGATCGTCGACTTGCCCGAGCCGCTCTCGCCCACGAGGGCGATCGTGCGGCCGGGTTCGAGGGTGAACGAGACGTCCCTGACCGCGTGCAGGATGCGCGACTTCACCCCGCTGCGCAGGCGGAAGTCCTTCACGAGATTGCGGGCCTCGAGGCTCGCCGAAGTCGCGCTCGTGCCGCTCGTCGCCGTGCCGTGCGCGCTCATGCGGCACCTCCCTCGACGGCGCCCGACCCGACGCCGGTCCTGATGAAGTCGCCGCGATCCCCCCGCAGGCTCGGGAAGCTCGAGAGCAGGCGCTTCGTGTACTCGTGCGATGGGGTGCGGTAGATCTCCTCCGCCGTGCCCTGCTCGACGATCCGCCCCTCGAGCATGATCGCGATGCGGTCGCTGATCTCGATCAGCAGCGGCAGGTCGTGCGTGATGAAGACGACGGCGAACCCCAACCGCTCGCGCAGCCGCATGATCTCGCGGATGATCCCCCGCTGCACCACCACGTCGAGCGCGGTCGTCGGCTCGTCCATGATCATGACCTGCGGGTCGAGGGCGAGGGCCATCGCGATCATCACGCGCTGCCGCATGCCGCCCGAGAGCTCGTGCGGGAAGCTCGACAGCCGTGCCGGGTCGACGCCCACGAGGCTCAGCAGCTCGGCGCTCCTCGCCTCGCGCTCGGCGCGCCGCATGCCGGGCCGGTGCGTCGTGAACACGTCGTGCAGCTGCTTCCGCACGCTCATGACCGGGTTCAGCGAGTTCATCGACCCCTGGAACACCATCGACACCTTGCTCCACCGGAAGGTGCGGAGCGCCTCGCCGTCGAGCCCGACGACGTCGATGTCGCGCCCCGAGGCGTCGTGGAAGACCACCTCGCCGCCCGTCATGAGGGCGGGCGCCTTGAGCAGGCGGTTCAGCCCGTAGGCGAGCGTCGTCTTGCCGCAACCCGACTCCCCCGCGAGTCCGAGGATCTCGCCGCGATGCAGGGTGATCGACGCGCCGCGCACCGCCTTCACGGGCGGCTCCACCTCGTACTCGATCGACACGTCCCGGGCGGTCAGCACGGGCTCGCCGCGTCGGGAGGGGTCGATTCCGGTGACGCCGGCCTCGACGGGGATGCCGGTGCGGTCGATGCCGTTCGCACGGCCGGCGCGGCTCATGCGAACGCTCCCGTGTCGGCGACGCCCTTGCCGGCCTTCGCAGCCTGTCGCTGGCGCTTGGCGTTCTCGGGTGCGAGCCTGAGCTTCGGGTTCACGACCTCGTCGATCGCGAAGTTGATGAGCGACAGCCCAGCACCGAGTGCGGCGATGATGAGGCCGGGCGGCACGAACCACCACCAGGCGCCGGTGCCGACGGCCTGCCCGGTCTGGGCGTCGTTGAGCATCGTGCCGAGGGTGATCGACCCGGTCGGCCCGAGCCCGAGGTACGAGAGGCCGGCCTCGCCGAGCACCGCGAAGATCACGCCGAAGATGAACTGGGCCGCGAGCAGCGGCACGAGGTTCGGGAGGATCTCGACGAAGATGATGCGGGCGGGCCTCTCGCCGGCGACCCGTGCGGCGGCGACGTACTCGCGCGTACGCAGCGAACGGGCCTGCGCTCGAAGCACGACGGCCGACCCCGCCCAGCCGGTGATGCCGAGGACGAGCGCGACGAGCAGCGAACTCCGCGCGAGCGGACCGAGCCCCTCCGCCGTCTGCACGTACGCGGCGATCACCATGACCACGGGGAGCCCCGGGATCACGAGCACGATGTTGGTGAAGAGCGTCAGCACCTCGTCGGCGACGCCGCCGAAGTAGCCGGCGAACACGCCGAAGACGATCGCGAGCACGAGGGCGACCACCCCCGCGACGAGCCCGATGAACAAGGAGCCGCGAGTGCCCCACGCGAGCTGCGAGAAGACGTCGTAGCCGAGCTTCGTCGTGCCGAGCCAGTGCTCCGCCGACGGCGGCAGCAGGGCCTCGTTGTCGGAGTCGCGCGGCGGCTGCGCGATCATGGGGCCGAAGATGCCGAACAGCGTGATCAGGCCGACGATCACGAGGCCGGTGATGAGCTTGCCCGAGCGACTCGGCAGGATGTGGCGGAACCGCCCGCCACGGCCGGCCTGCGCGACGGCGAACGCCGCGGTCGCACTCGCCTCGCGCGCGGATTCGCGCACCGCCTCCGCGGAGACCGGGGCCTGGAACGGGGCGTCGTCGCCCATCGCGTAGCCCGAGTCGTCTGGCGCGCGATCGAGCGTCGGCTGGGAGTCATCCATTGTGTCGCACTCTCGGGTCGATGAAGCCGTAGATGAGGTCCATGATGAAGTTCGCCACCAGCACC
Organism: Agromyces chromiiresistens; assembly: GCF_029167465.1. Lineage (NCBI taxonomy): Bacteria > Bacillati > Actinomycetota > Actinomycetes > Micrococcales > Microbacteriaceae > Agromyces > Agromyces chromiiresistens. The sequence goes on along the minus strand of NZ_JARFNL010000004.1, from coordinate 1,168,805 downwards.
GTGAGGGTGATCACGAGGAACACGCCCTGCATGAGCGCGTAGTCGAGACCCTGCACGGCCTGGATCATGAGTTTGCCGAGGCCCGGATAGCTGAACACCTGCTCCATCACGATCGATCCGGCGACGACGAAGCCGAGCGCGATGCCGAAGCCCGCGAGGCTCGGGATGGCGGCGTTGCGGGCGGCGTACCGCGTGAGCGTCCGCCGCGAGGTGAGTCCCTTCGCCTCGGCCGTCACCACGTAGTCCTCCGACATCGTCGAGACCATCATGTTGCGCATGCCGAGCAGCCAGCCGCCGACCGAGGAGAGCACGATCGTCGTCGCCGGGAGGATCGCGTGGTAGATCGCGCTGCCGAGGAACGCCCAGCTCCACTCCGGCCCCGCCGGGAACTCGAACACGTCGTAGCCGCCGACGATCGGGAACCACCCGAGCTGCACCGCGAACACCGCGACGAGCACGAGCGCGAGCCAGAAGTACGGGATCGACTGGAACACGGTGGTGATCGGCACGAGGTGGTCGAGCCTCGTGCCGCGCCGCCATCCCACCCAGGCGCCCACGATGATGCCGAGCAGGAACGAGATGACGGTCGCGGTCCCGACCAGGAAGATCGTCCACGGCAGCGCCGCCGAGATCAGGTCGGCGACGGGGGCCGGATACCGCGTCGAGGAGACCCCGAGGTCGCCCTGCAGCAGCCGGCCCCAGTACGCCACGTACTGGTCCCACAGCGACATGTCCCTGCCCGCACCGAGGATCGACGTGATCGCCTGCACGGTCTCCTCCGAGAGCGGTCGCCCGCCGCTGGCTCGGCGCAGCTTGCCGAGCATGATCGCGGCCGGATCGCCCGGCAGCAGCCGCGGCAGCAGGAAGTTGAGCGAGATCGCCGCCCAGAAGGTCACCAGGTAGAAGGCGACCCGCCGAAGGTAGAAGCTCATGCTGCCGCCGTCCTCGATGCGGGGAAGGTTCGTTCCATGGGACCGTCGGCGCCTACTCGGCGGGCTTCAGGTGCGTGAGCACCATCGCGTTCGCGACCGCGAGGTAGGGCAGCGGAGCGGCGTACAGGTCGCTCTCGCTCGGCCAGCCGGTGAACTTCTCGGTGTTGAAGAACGACTGCGAGGCGTTGAGCACCACCGGGATGTACGGCAGGTCTCGGGCGATCTCGGCCTGGATCGCGCCGTAGGCCGCCTGCTTGGTCGCCACGTCCTGCGTGGCGCCGGCCGCGAGCACGGCCTCGTCGACGACGGGGTTCGCGTAGCGCGAGTAGTTCTGCCCGTCGAGCGGGCCCTCGCCGACCTTCGCGGTCGACGAGCCGGCGAAGTACTCGTGGTAGTTCGAGTACGGGTCGGCCACGAGGCTCTGGGTGAGGCCGAAGAGCGCCATCTGGAAGTCGCCGTTCTGGATCGGGGTCCAGTACTCGGCGTCGGAGACGGTGCGTGCGTTGATGCGGATGCCGGCTTCGGCGGCCTGCTCGGAGATGAGCTTCGCCGCATCGTTGTAGTCGGTCCATCCGTCGGGCGAGAACAGGTCGATCTCGATCGCCGTGCCGTCCTTGCCGTAGAACCCGTCGTCGCCCTTGGTGTATCCGGCCGCCTCGAGGACCTCGGCCGCCGCGGCGGGGTCGGCCTCCTGCGGGCTCGTGGCGAGCGCGGGGTCGGCGAGCCACTGCTCGTCGCGGGGCTGCAGCGTGAACGACGGCGACGACTCGCCCGCGAGGCCCGCGAAGGCCTTCTCGCGGATGGTCGCCCGATCGATCGCGAGGTTGATGGCCTGGCGCACCGCGGGGTCGGTCTGGGGGCCGGTGCAGCCGAGGTCGGCGTTCGCGCAGGTGGTGATCGTCGTCGGGTCCTGCTGCAGGTTGAGCGTCGAGATGTCGCCCTTGCCGGTGACGGCGTCGGGGTTCGCGATGAACTGGCCGACCCAGTCGATCTTGCCGGTGGTCAAGAGGTCCTGCGATGACTGGTTCGAGTCGAGGCCGAGGTACTGCACCTGTTCGACGGCGGGCGCGCCGTCGCGGAAGAGGTCGTTCGCCTCGACCGTGTACGCGGCCTCCGAGAAGTCCTTGAGCACGTACGGCCCCGAGCCGACCGGTTCTGGGTTGGTCTCGGCCATGAAGTCGTCGATGTCCTCCCAGATGTGCTTCGGGATGATGTAGGTCGAGCCGAGCGTCAGCGAGGCGCTGGTGAACTGCGGCTCCGTGTAGGTGAGCACGACGGTCGTGTCGTCGGTCGCCTCGGCCGAGACGAACTGCTCGGTCTTGTTCGAGCCGTAGCCGAACGTGAAGGCGACGTCCTCCGCCGTCAGGTCCTCGCCGTCGCTCCACTTCAGGTCGGGCTTGATGGTGACGGTGAGGGTCTTGCCGTCCTCGCTGTACTCGTAGCTGTCGCCGATGAGCCCGACGGGCGGGTCGGCGGACAGCTGGTTGAAGAAGAACAGCGGCTCGTAGATGGCGCCGAAGGTGGCGTGCACGGCCGTGTCGACGGCGAACGGGTTGAAGTTGTTGTTGATCGGGGTGGCGCTGCCGGCCCAGACGCGGAGGACCGCGGCGTCGCCGTCGGATCCGGTCGAGGGCGAGCACCCGGACATCCCGAGGGCGATAGCGGCCGCTCCGGCGGCGAATGCCACCGTGATGGAGCGCTTGGTTCGATTCATCGTTCCGACAGTCCTCTCGTGCTTCGTTGCGTGGGAAGAGCAGTGACGCCGCCTGCAGGAGCCTGGTGCGCAGGGCGCTACTGGAAGCGACCCTAACAGAAAAGAATCTAACCGGAAACAATTCATCCAATTAATTCAGGATGCCTCGAGGACACCCGAACACGAGCCCGCGCCGCTCCTCGAGCGCGCCGACGGGCGACCTCGGCCCGCGTGGCGCGGAGAAGTCGGCCGGTGTGGCGTCGCCGACGAGGGGCCGTGGAGCCCGAGGAGCCCGGATCAGTGCTCGGCGAGCAACGCGGCGAGCGCCGGCAGCTGCTCGGGGTCTTCGAGCGCCGACCCGACGGCCACCGTTCGCACACCCCTCGCCAGGAAGACACCCGCGTTCGAGGCATCCATGCCGCCCGTGGCGACGAAGCGCGCCGCGGGGAACGGACCGGACATGGCGCCGAACCAGGCGGGGCCGAGGAGCGAGGCCGGGAAGGCCTTCAGCCAGGTGAGGCCGAGGGCCATCGCCTGCTGCACCTCCGTCGCCGTGGCGACGCCGGGGAGGGGCGGCAACCCGGCCTCGAACGACGCGCGCACGACCCGCTCGTCGAGACCGGGGCTCACGGTGAACGCCGCTCCGGCCGCGGCGGCCTGCTCCACGTGCCGCACGGCGACGACGGTGCCCGCGCCGACGACGCGCCCCTCGGCGCGACCGGCCTCGGCGACCGCGGCCAGTGCCTCGAGATCGGCCTCGGACTGGATCGGCAGCTCCACGACGTCGATGCCGAGCGACCACGCCTGCCGTGCGAGCTCGAGGCTGCGCCGGGCGCCGAGACCGCGGAAGATCGCCATCAGGGGTCGCCCGGCGAGCAGCGTGTCGAAGGCGGTGTTGTCGATCGTCGTCATGGGGGTCGGGCCTCTCGGTGGGTTCAGCGGCGGGGGTCGCGGGGGAAGTCGCTCGTCTCGCCGAGCACGAGCACGGCTCGGTCGTGTCCGGCGCGCAGGCGCCCGGCGGCGTCGCGGTCGTCGAGGAGCGCGGCGAGGTAGCCCGCGGCGAACGCGTCGCCGGCGCCGACGGCCTCGACCACGTCGACCGAGTGCGCGGCGACGTGCTCGACCGCGTCGATGCCGTCGACGCCCCGCGCGAACTCGGTCGCGCCGACATCGCCGTCCTTCACGACGAGCCGGGCGGGCTCTGGCAGGAACGCGCGCACGTCGGATGCCGTCGTGGTGCCCCACAGTCGCGCTGCTTCGTCGAGCCCGACGAAGACGAGATCGGCGGCGGTGGCGAGCGCGCGCAGTCGCGCGGCGGCGGCCTCCGCGCTTCGCCAGAGTGCCGCGCGGTGGTTCACATCGAAGCTGAGCAGCGCGGGAGTCGCGGCGACGCGCTCGATCATCGCGTCGAGCATCGCGTCGCACGAGCTCGACAGCGCGGCCGTGATGCCGCTGAGGTGCACGACGCGCACCCCCTCGAGGGGCAGTCGCTCGGCGAACGCCGGCGACATGCGCGACGCCGCCGAGCCCACGCGGAAGTACTGCACCCCGTTGCCCGGGTCCTTGACGTAGAGTCCGGTCGGCGAGTCGGGATCGCGCTCGACGAAACGGGTGTCGACGCCGCGGCTCGCGAGCTGCGCCACGAGCCGTCGGCCGAGCGCGTCGTCGCCGACCCGGCCCGCCCACGCGGCCCTACGGCGGAGCGCGGCGAGGTGGGAGGCGACGTTCGACTCCGCTCCCCCCGCGTCGAGGTGGAAGTCGACGGCGCGCTCGAGCGGCTCGGCGAGCGCGGGCGTCACGAGCGCCATGGTCTCGCCGATGGCGATGATCTCGGGCAGCAGAGCGTCGGTCACGGGTCTATGCTGACGGGTGTGCAACTGCTGCGCAAACGCGTTGCAGCATACGCAACAAATGAAAGTGAGCTCCGGATGTCGCGCCTCACCCCGCTCTCCGAGACCACCGATCTCCGCCTCGAGGCGGGCGACAAGGGGCTGCCCGCCCGTGCCGCCGGACTCACCGTGCGCGAGTTCCTCGCCACCGCGCCGCGGCTCGCGGAGTTCTGGACGCCACTGCTCGCGCTCGACCGGGCGGCGCTCGAACACAATGCCGCGACGATCCAGCGCTGGTGCGACGAGCGGGGGCTCGAGCTCATGCCGCACGGCAAGACCACGATGGCACCGGCGCTGTGGCGGCTGCAGCTCGACGCCGGGGCGAACGGGCTCACGCTCGCCACCCCCGGCCAGGTGCGCACCGCCCGCGCGTTCGGCGTCCGGTCGCTCATGCTCGCGAACGCCCTCGTGGCGCCAGACGCCCTCGCGTGGATCGCCGCCGAGCAGGACGACGACGCCCACTTCGAGTTCTGGTCGTGGGCCGACTCGATCGAGACCGTCGAGACCATGGAGCGCGGACTCGCCGCGGCATCCGTCGCTCCCGCTCGCCCGCTCGCGGTGCTCGTCGAGCTCGGCGCGGGCGGCGGGCGCACGGGCGCGCGCGGCCTCGACGAGGCGATCGACATCGCCCGCCGCATCGCCGACTCCCCCGTGCTGCGGCTCGCCGGCGTCGCGGGCTACGAGGGCAGCCTCGGGCACGATCGCTCCTCGGTCGCCGTCGCCGCCGTGCGCGACTACCTGGCCGACCTGCTCGAGCTCCACGACGCGGTGCGCGACCTCGCCGACCCCGCCGACGGGCCCCTCGTCGTCACCGCCGGCGGCAGCGCCTACCTCGACCTCGTCGCCGACGTGTTCGCACCCGGCATCGAGGCCGACCACGACGTGCACACGACTCGCTGGGTGCTGCGCTCGGGCGCCTCGCTCGTGCACGACGACGGCTTCTACCGCGGCATCTCGCCGATCGACGCCGAACTCGTCGCGGCCATGCGCGGCCACGCCCGCGTCGTCTCGCACCCCGAGCCGGGGCTGGCGCTGCTCGACGGCGGCAAGCGCGACCTGCCGTACGACGAGGGGCTGCCGATGCCGCTCGGCGTCGCCGGGGCGCCCGGCGCCGACCTGCGACCCCTCGGCGAGGCATCCGTCACGGCGGTCAACGACCAGCACGCGTACCTGCGCGCCGAGGCGGGCGGCACGCTGCCCGTCGCGATCGGCGACGTCGTCGCGCTCGGGCTGTCGCACCCGTGCACGGCGTTCGACAAGTGGCGGTGGATCCCCGTCGTCGAGCATTCGGGCAGCGACCTCGTCGTCGACCTCGTGCGCACGTACTTCTGAGGATCGTCGCCATGACCGTCCTGATCAGGAATGCGCGCGTCGTCGACGAGACGGGTGAACGAGGGGGGCTGCACGACGTGCTGCTCGCGGGCGGGCGGATCGCGCGGATCGCGCCGGCATCCGCCGGTCGAGCAGGCGCGCAGCGCCGTCTCGGGACCACGGATGCCGCGTGGGCGGGTGGTCTCGATCCGCGTCCGCCTTCGCCGGGATCCCCGCGACCGACGAAGTCGATCGACGCCGGCGGACGCCTGCTCATGCCGGGATTCGTCGACGCGCACTCGCATGCCGACGGGGCGGTCTTCGATCCCGACGTGCAGCTGGCGCTGCTGCGGCAGGGTGTCACCACCGTGATCGGCGGGCAGGACGGCGTCGGCTTCGCCCCAGGCGACGGCGCGTACGGCACCGAGTACTTCGCGGCGATCAACGGGCGGCACCCGCGCTACGCGGGCGGCGGCGTCGCCGACCTGCTCGCGACCTACGAGGGGACGACCCCGCTCAACGTCGCGACCCTCGTGCCCGCCGGTACGGTGCGTTCCGCGGTCATGGGCCGCTCCACCGCGGCACCGAGCAGTTCCGAGCTCGCCGAGATGCGCGCGCTCGTGGCATCCGGCCTGGCCGACGGCGCCGTGGGCCTCTCGACCGGACTCGACTACGTGCCGGGTCTCTTCGCCGACGCCGCCGAGCTCGCCGAGCTCTGCCGCCCCGTCGCCGACGCGGGCGGCGTGTACGTGTCGCACATGCGCGGCGGGTACGAGGCGAACTCGGCCGCGGGCATCGACGAGATCGCGGCGATCGCGGCGGCGAGCGGCGTGCGGGTGCATGTCTCGCACTTCCACGCCGAGCCTGCGATCGTGCGGCACGAGCTCAGCCGGCTCGCGTCGGCGGGCGACCGCGCGAGCTTCGACGCCTACCCGTACACGCGGGGCTGCTCGATCCTCGCCATGCCGATCCTGCCCGCCGAGCTCACCGTTCGATCCGCCGACGAGGTGCTGCAGGTCCTCGCCGATCCGGTCGAGCGGGAGCGGCTGCGGCTCGACTGGTTCCCGACGATCGCGGGGTATGCGAGCCTCGGGCCCGATTGGCCGGGCATGCTGACGCTCGCGCACATCGCCGCACCCGAGTTCGACTGGGCGCACGGTCTCACCCTCGCCGAGGGAGCGGCCCGCACGGAGCGCGACCCGATCGACTTCGCGCTCGACGTGCTCGTCGCCGCCCGGCTCGAGGTCAACGTCGTCATGGCGGTGCAGCACGAGCGCAGCGATGCCGAGCTCGCCGAGATCCTCTCGCTGCCCGGAGCGATCGGCGGATCCGACGGCATCTTCCTCGGCCGGCACCCGCATCCGCGGGCGCGCGGCTCGTTCGCACGGTACCTCGCGCTGCTGGTCCGTGAACAGGGCGCGCTGGGCTGGGCCGATGCCTCGGCCCTCGTCTCGACGCGAGCGGTGCGCCGCTTCGGGCTCGGCGACCGGGGCGTCGTCCGCGAGGGCGCGATCGCCGATCTCGCGCTCGTCGACCCCGACCGGGTGGGCGCGGGCGCGAGCTACGCCGCGCCGCTGGAGTTCGCCGACGGCATCGACGACGTGTTCGTCGCGGGCGTGCCCGTGCTCGCCGACGGGGTGCTCACGGGGGCCACGCCGGGCACGGGGCTGCGAGCCGATCGAGGCCGTGGTCCCGATGCGCGCCCTCCTTCGTCGGGCGCCGCTCGACCGACCGAACCGCTGGAGGCCTGACATGTCGCAGAGCGTGACGCGCGCGGCGCGCATCATCGACGCCATCGCGGCCGGCCCGCGCACGGTCGCCGAGCTCGCCGAGGAGTTCGGACTCCACCGCTCGACCATGTTCCGCGAGCTGCAGGCCCTCGAGCAGGTCGGCTGGGTGCGCAGGCGAGGCTCGGGCCGCTACACGCTCGGCACGCACCTCGCCGCCCTCTCGAAGCAGGCCCTCGACTCGCTCGACCTGCGCGAGGCCGGCTCCGAGCACGTACGCCGCCTGCAGCGGCGCACCGGCAACACCGTGCACCTCGCTGCGCTCATGGACCGCTCGATCGTCTACGTCGACAAGGCCGAGGACGAGTCGGGCGTGCGCATGTACTCGCGAATCGGCCGGGCCGTGATCCCCTACTGCTCCGCCGTCGGAAAGGCGATCCTCGCCGACCTCGACCGTGCGGGGCGCGACGCCGTGCTCGACGGCGTCGTGTGGCAGCGCTACACCGACCTGACCATCGACTCGCGCGAGCGACTCGACCGCGAGCTCGCCATCGTCTCGGCCCGCGGCTACGCGACCGACGACCGCGAGTTCGAGGCATTCGTGAACTGCATCGCCGTGCCCATCCGCAGTTCCATGGGCATCGTCGGCGCACTCTCGATCACGGCGATCCGCATGGTCGCCGACCTCGACCGGCTGAAGGCCGACCTGCCCGCCATGCGCGAGACCGCCGAGCTCATCGCCCGCGATCTCGGCTGACGGATGCCTCGGGTCTCACGCCGAGGCATCCCCGACGACCACCGACGCACCACGACCACCACCACCACACAGGAGGAACCATGTCCAAGACCGCCGTCACCCTCTCGAACGCGCCGAAGCCCGCCGGGCCCTACAGCCACGGCGTCGTCGCGAACGGATTCCTGTACACGGCGGGCTTCGGCCCGCAGGACCCGGCGACGGGCCTCGTCGTCGAGGGCGGCGTGAAGGAGCAGACCCGCCAGGTGCTGCGCAACATCGGCGCCGTGCTCGCCGAGTACGGCCTCACGCACGACGACGTCGTGAAGGTGACCGCGCACCTCGAGGACCTCGCCGACTTCGCCGAGTACAACGAGGCCTACGCCGAGTTCTTCACCGAGCCCTACCCCGTGCGCACGACGGTCGGCTCGCGCCTCGCGAACATCCTCGTCGAGATCGACGTCGTCGCCGCCATCCCGCACGACTGATCCCTGCCTGGTCGGTCGAGTCGGCGCGAAGCGCCGTGTCGAGACCGCGCGCCCGTTGCGCGCGGTCTCGATACGCGTCGCCTCCGTCGGCGCTCCTCGACCGACCTCCGCCTACGCGATGCCGCCGCCGTCGACGACGAGCGCCGAACCGGTGACGTAGCTCGACTCGTCGCTCGCGAGCCAGACGACCGCCGCCGCGATCTCGTGCGGCTCGCCCATGCGGCGCAGCGGCCGGTCGGCGGCCTCGGCGAGGAATCCGGATTCGGCCTGGCCGAGCTGTCGGGCCTCGTCGCGCAGCATGCCCGTGTTCACGTCGCCCGGGTTGACCGAGTTCACCCGGATGCCCTGCGGACCGTGGTCGATGGCGAGCGCGCGGGTCATGTTGACGACGGCGCCCTTCGAGGCGCAGTACGAGATCGCCTGCCCACCGCCCTTGAGGCCCCAGCCCGAACCCGTGTTGACGATCGAGCCGCCGCCCGCGGCCGCCATGACCGGCACGACGTGCTTGCACATGAGGAAGATCGAGCGCACGTTCACGCCGAAGACGCGGTCCCACTCCTCGACGGTCGTCTCGACCGCGGTCGTGCGACGGATGATGCCCGCGTTGTTGAAGACGACGTTCACGCCGCCGAACTCGTCGACCACGGTCTGCACGACGCGTTCGATGTCGGACTCGCTCGCGACATCCGCGGCGATCGCGATGGCCGTGCCGCCGGCCGCCCGGATCTCGTCGGCGACCGCGGCCGCCGCGTCGGCGTTCAGGTCGACGACGGCGACCTTCGCACCCTCGGCTGCGAGGGCGATCGAGGTGGCGCGGCCGATGCCGCCCGCGCCGCCCGTGACGATGGCCTGCTTGTTCTCGAGGCGCATGGCCTTCTCCTTCGGTTCGGGGTGGGTGTGTAGGGCCGGTCGGGCTCGACCGGTCACGTTCAGGGTTCGGATGCCTCGGCGTCGGGCGCGTGCACAGGGTAGAGGCTCGTGGTGGAGGGGCCGGTGATCACGCGCGCGAATCCCGCGAGGCGGGCGTCGACGAGGGGGTCGCCGGTGTCGACGAGCAGGGGGCGGCCGCCGAGGTCGATGAGCTTCTGCTCGGGGGCGACGACCATCAGCGGGTCGTCGTCGAGCAGGCGCAGCACGCGCGCCGAGAGCTGCTGGTTGCCGCGGCCGAGCAGGAAGCCCTGGCCGCCGATGACGCTCACGACGGCCTTCGCGGGGCCGCGCGAGATCTCGTCGACGAGCTCGTGCTCGCTCGCCCCCGCGCGGACGACCCGGCCGTCGAGCACGACGTCGACGCCGAGCGGGGTCTTCGCGACCCCGAGCTCGCGGGCGAGCTCGGCCATCGTGCCGCCGGGGCCGAGCAGGTAGCGGATGCCCGGGCGCATCGCCATGGCCGCACCGCGCGCGGCACCCGCGACGGCGGCCTGCTCGGTCACCGGCGTCGCCGCCTTGCGCGACTGCGTGCGGCCTGCGCGGTAGGGCACGGGCATGGTGCCGTAGAGGCGCGGCTCGACGCGCGCACGCCGCATCGCCGCCTCGTCGATGTCGAGCACCTCGCGCTCCTGCACGGGCAGGGCGCCGTCCGATCCGGATGCCGCCGACCACGCCGCCGCGAGCGCGCCCGCGGCGCGCGGGCTCACCGCGAAGACGGGCGAGTACATCTTGACGCCGGCCGGGATGCCGAGCGCGGCGACCGCCGCCGCACCCGGGCGGCCGCCCCACGCCGTCGGCACCGATGCTCTGTAGGAACTTCTCGGCGACATGCCGGAATCGTCGACCACGACGTCGGCGTGCCGCATGGAAGTTCCTCCGGAGCCGTTCCGGCCGTCGGCAGAGGATCCCGTCGCGGTCCCTCGACCGGCCTCCGACAGCCCGGCCGCGACATCGCGGGCGGTGCCGTCGCCGCCGGCGAAGAGCACGAGGGTCGCGCCGGCGTCGACGAGTGCGCGCACGGCGGCCGTCGTGTCAGCCGCCGTCGTGTCGGCCGCGGATGTCGCGTGGTCGGCGACGCTCGGCCGGTAGACGACGCGCGGCTCGAGGCCGGCGGCGCGCACCGCGTCCTCCCCCATCGCACCCGCCGCGGTGAGCACGACGGGCAGACGGCCGGTCGAGGCGGCGCGCAGCGCCGTACCGGGACGACCGGCGACACGGGCGCGGTCTCGAGACGCGTCGACCCCGTCGGCGCTGCTCGACCGACGGAGATGCGCCGCGACGACCTCGAGCGCGACCCGTGCCCGCTCGCCGGCCTGCGGCCGGGCGCCGCGCTCGGCGGCCTCGACCTGCACGGCCGCGCCGTCGGAGCCGGCGAGTCCCGCAGGACCGCCGACCCCGGCGACGGGGTTCACGACGAGGGCGAGCATGCTCAGGCGGCCGACTCCGACGCGGTGGCGGCGGTCGACTCGAGTCGCTGCGCCGCTCGACGGGCCGGGCTCTCGCCGAAGTACTTGCGACGGTAGGCGCGCCACGTGATCGCCCAGCGCTCGGGGTCGTCGAGGTCGTCGTGGTGGGTGTGGTGCACCGTCTGGTTGTGCGGTGCGGTGCGCACGACCTCGGGCGTCTCGCGTGCCTCGCGGGCGACCTCGGCGAGCGCGGCGACGTACTCGTCGATCTCGGCCATCGAGTACGACTCCGTCGGCTCGAGCGTGAACGGCTGCGGCACCACGTACGGGTGGTGGCTCGTCCAGTAGTGCATGCCGAAGTCTGAGAGGCGAACGCCGATCTCCTCCGACGAGATGCCCGTCTCCTCGAAGAGCTCCTGCCACGAGTACCGCACCTGCTCGATGCGGCGGCGGCCCTCGGCGTAGGGCGCCGAGGCGCCCGGGATGTCGGTCACCTTCTTGAGCAGGTAGTTGTTGTTGAGCACCGCGATCTCGGCGGCCGCGAGCAGCCCCTCGGCACCGAGCGCCATGATCCACGAGTAGGCGCGCACGATGTTCGGCACGACGCCGTGGAACGGCGCGACCGCGCCGATCGACTGCGGGCCCGCCTCGCGCACGTCGAAGCGCACCTCGCCCGAGGCATCCACCTCGCGCACGACGCGCGGCCCCGGCAGGAACGGCGCGAGCGCGGCACTCACCGCGTTCGCCCCGGCGCCGGGCCCGCCGCACGCGTGCGGCGTCGAGAACGTCTTGTGCAGGTTGAAGTGGCACACGTCGAAGCCGGCGTCGCGGGCGCGCGTGATGCCGAGGATGCCGTTGGCGTTCGCCTGGTCGTACGAGGCGAGCGCACCGACCCCGTGGGCGGCATCCACCCACTCGCGGATCGCGGGGTTGTAGATGCCCGTGTCTTCCGGATTGGTGACCATGATCGCCGCGGTGCGCGGCGAAAGGGCCGCCTTGAGCGCCGCGAGGTCGGGGTAGCCCTCGGCGTCGGGGAAGATCGTGATCACGTCGTAGCCGGCCGCCTTCGCGGCCGCCGCGTTCGACGGGTGGCTGAAGATCGTCGTGATGACCTCGCGCCGCTGCTCGCCCTCGCCGTTCGCCTCGTGATACGCACGGATCATCGCGACGTTCGCCCAGATCGCGGCCGAGCCGCCCTGCGTGTGCAGCGACACCTCGTCCATGCCCGAGATCTCGGCGAGCATGCGCTCGAGGTTCCAGGTGATCTCGAGCACTCCCTGCGCGTCGGCCGGGTCCTGCAGCGGGTGCATGGCGGTGAGCTGCGGCACGCCGATGAGCTGGTCGTTGATCTTCGGCGAGTACTTCATCGTGCACGTGCCCTGGCCGATGTCGACGTTGAGGTCGGCACCGAGGTTCTCCTGCGAGAGCCGCAGGTAGTGCTTGAGCACCCGCTGCTGGCCCATCTCGGGCAGGGCGGGCGGCACGTCGCGGCGGAGGCCCGCGGGCAGGTCGGAGACGACGTCGCCGACCGCGTCGCGCACGCCCGGCTCGATCGGCGTGACGAGCACGCCGCGCTCGCCCGGGGTGGAGAGCTCGAAGATGACGGGTTCGTCCCAGCTGGCCTGGTGGAAGCGGCGGAGGGCGGGCTTGGGTGCGATGGGGAGCGTCATGCGCGGTCCTCCTGAGTGGTGTTGAGGGTGGATGCCTCGGCGAGCGCGCCGATCGCGGCGGCGAGACGGTCGATGGCGGCCTGGCCGGTCATCTCGGTGACGCAGACGAGCAGCCGGTGCTCGCCGACGACGACGCCCGGCTCGATGCCCTGGCGGCGCAGCGACTCGACGACGCCGTGCGCCGTGAGGCCGGCACCCGCGAGGTCGACCGTGAACTCGCGCAGGTGCAGCGCACCGTCGCCGAGCGCGACGCCGGGGATCGCGGCGAGCCGCTGCTGGGCGTAGCGGGTGCGGGCGAGCAGCAGCTCGCCGAGTTCGCGCATGCCCTGCGGGCCCATGAGCGCGAGGTAGACGCCGGCGGCGATGCCCCAGAGGGCTGCGGCGGTGCCGACCCATTCCTTGCCCTCCTCGCGGTGCGCGAAGGAGGTGCGGTCGTAGGCGACGTCGCCGAAGCCGACCTCGCCGGGCACGTCGGTCGTCGCGAGCCCGAAGAGGCGCGAGGGCATCTCCATGATGAACTTCGGGTCGTCGTTCACGGCGATGAAGCCGCCGTGCGCGCCGCCGAACCACTGGTGGAGGCCCAGCGACTGGATGTCGCCGCAGACGATGTCGGCACCCTGCTCGGCGGGCGGCGTGAGCACGCCGTAGCCGATCGGGTCGGTGCCCACGACGAGCACGGCGCCTGCGGCGTGGGCCGCGTCGGCGAGCTCGCGCAGGCGGGTCTCCAGCGCACCGGTCACCGACGGCGTCTCGACCCAGACAGCGGCGACGTCGTCGTCGAGGCGTGCGGCGACGGCCGAGGCGTCCGCGGTGCCGTTCACCGTCGGCACGAACTCGAGGTCGAGGTGCACGCGCACGAAGTCGGTCACCTTCGAGAGCTTGGCCGGCAGCACGTCGCTCGCGACGAGCACGCGGCGGCGCCCGGTCATGCGGCCCGCCATCGAGAGGCCCGTGGCGGTCGCCTGGTACCCGTCGTAGGTGGGCACGTTCACGACGTCCATGGCGAGCAGCTCGGCCATGAGCGACTGGTACTGGAACAGTGCCTGGAAGCGACCGTGGTCCTCGTACGGCTCGCCCGCGTAGGCGGTGAGGAACTCGCTGCGGTTGATGACCTCGTCGACGACGGCGGGCACGTAGTGGTGGTACGTGCCGTGGCCGAGGAAGCTCAGCCGCTCGACGGTCGAGCGGTTCTTGCCGAGCAGGCCCCGGACGTGGCCCGCGAGGTCCTGCTCGGCGACGAGCGGCGCCGGCAGGTCGAGCGCACGGCCGAGGCGCAGGTCGGCGGGCACGTCGGCGTAGAACTCGTCGATCGAGGCGGCGCCGACCGCGTCGAGCATCGCCTGCTTCGTCGCGGGCGCGGTGTTGGGGATGTACGGATGGACGAAGGTGTCGGTCATGGTGCCTCAGTCGGTGGTGTCGGACAGGGTGATGAAGGGCGGCTTCGCCGCGCGCGGGGTGGCGAGCACGGCGGCGCCGAAGCGCGGGAGGGCGAGGGTGCGGCCGTCGGTCGAACCGGTGAGCAGGTCGCGCGCCCCGGCGGGCACGTCGACCGTGATCTCGCGGCGGCCGTGGTTGAGCACGAAGGTGTAGTCGGTCGTCTCGTCGCTGCGGGTCACCGCCTCGAGGTCGAGGTCGATGCGCTCGCGCGCCGGCAGGCCGGCCGCGGCGAGCACGTCGCGGAAGAGGGCGATCAGCCCGTCGCGCTCGAGCACGCAGCTGACGTACCAGGCGGTGCCACTCGGTCGGTCGAGGAGGGCGGAGCCCGTATCGAGCCCACCGCCCTCCGCGGGATCCGTGGTCTCGAGACGCTCGCTTCGCGCGCTGCCCGAGCGACGGATGGTGATCGCCGCTCGGCCGTCGAGCTCGCCCGAGGCGTACTGGGCGAGCACCTCGGTGCCGTCGTGCACCTCGATCCACTCGCCCCAGGTCGGGGCGTCGAACTCGGCGCCGGTGACGAACGCGACGCGCTCGGCGATCCCGTCGGGCACCGGCCACTGCTCGTCGACCTCGACACCCAGGAGGCCCCGCAGCGGGCCGGGCGCTCCCCCGTCGTGCACCTTCTCGGTGTCGTCGACGACGCCCGAGAACGGACCGACGACGAGCTGGCCGCCGCGTGCGACGAAGTCGGAGAGCGCCTCGGCCTGCGAGGCATCCGAGACGTACAGGTTCGGCACCACGACGACGTCGTAGCCGTCGAACGGGCCGGTCGCCCGCACCGTGTCGACCGCGTGCCCGAGCGCGTGCAGCGCCGCGTGCCAGGCGCGGGCCTGTGCGAGCCAGTTGAGCCGCTGCGAGGGCAGCGACTCGGTCGCCGACGAGCCCCACCACGAGTCGTGGTCGACGACGAGCGCGACGCGCGAGCGCACGCGGCTGCCGCGCACCGGCTCGAGGCGCTTCAGCTCGGCGCCGAACGCCTTCGCCTCCTGGAACGAGCGGGATGCCTCGCCGCGGTGCCCGACCATCGCCGAGTGGAACTTCTCCTGCCCGTACTTCGCCTGGCGCCACTGGAAGACCATCGCCCCGTCGGAGCCGTGGGCGATCGCCTGCAGGCTGCCGATCCGGTACTGGCCCGGTGCCTTCGGCACGTTGACGTCGCGCCAGCTGACGCCGCTCGGTGCCTGCTCGAGCAGCAGCCACGGCCGCCCGCCCTTGAGTGAGCGCATGTAGCCGTAGTTGAGGGCGGCCGGCACGTGCGCGAGCGGGTCGGCGGGGTCGGGGTACGCATCGTCGGTGACGAGGTCCTCGGCCGCGGCGAAGTCCCAGTAGTCGAGGTCGCGCAGGATCGACATGAAGTTCGTGGTGACGCCGATCTCGGGCGTGACCTCGCGCAGGATGTCGACCTCGAGCTGGAAGAGCTCGAGCAGCGCGTCCGACGAGAAGCGCTCGAAGTCGAGCAGCTGCGTCGGGTTCACGGGTCCGGTCGAGCGGCGCGGCGCCTCGATGTGCGCCCAGTCGGTGTAGCGCTGGCCCCACACGTTCACGCCCCATGCCTCGTTGAGTCCGTCGAGGTCGCCGTAGCGGGCCTCGAGCCAGCGGCGGAAGTGCGCGGATGACTCGGGGCACCAGCAGCGCGAGACGTGATCGCCGTACTCGTTCGAGACGTGCCAGAGCGCGAGCGCCGGGTGTTCGCCGTAGCGTTCGGCCATCGCGCGCGTCATCCGCGCCACGTTCTCGCGCCAGACCGGAGAGCTGGGGCAGTACGCCTGGCGCGAGCCGAACTCGAGGCGCTGGCCGTCTTCGTTCGACGGCAGCATCTCGGGGTGGCTGCGGATGAGCCACGACGGCGGGGTCGCGGTCGCGGTGGCGAGGTCGACCTTGATGCCGCCCTCCCACAGGAGCTCGATGATGCGGTCGAGCCAGCCCCACTCGTAGACCCCGGGCGCGGTCTCGAGCTGCGGCCACGAGAACACCGGGAGGCTCACGATGTTGACACCGGCATCGCGCATGAGGCGGATGTCTTCGTGCCAGACCTCCTCCGACCACTGGTCGGGGTTGTAGTCGCCGCCGTAGGCGAGCGCGTCGAGGCGGATCGGCCGAGGGGACTCGTCGGTCACACCTGCTCCTCTCTGAGTGCGCGGGGATGTACAGTCTGCGGTGCAGAATGTATTCTGTATACAGACACCGTAAACCGGATGCCGGAAGCGGTCAAGCCCGGGCTGAGCCCTAGGCTTACCGCGACGGCCGAGGGGTCCGAAGGGCGAACACATGGCGATCGAACGCAAGAACCTGCGCTCGCAGGTCCGTGAGGAGTTGCTCGCGCGCATGCGCGCGGGCGAGGTGCAGCCGGGTGAGGGCATCAACGAGGTGCAGCTCGCCGGCGAGCTCGGCGTGAGTCGAACGCCGCTGCGAGAGGCCCTCATCGCCCTCGAGAGCGAAGGCCAGATCACGAGCGAGAACGGCAAGGGCTTCCGCTTCGTGCCGCTCAGCGCGAGCGAGTTCGAGGACCTCGCTCCCGTGATGGCCGCCCTCGAGAGCCTCGCGCTCGAACTGAGCCCGGTCGACGAGCTGCGCGAGATCGGCACCCGCCTCTCGAAGCTCGCCGCCGAGTTCGACCAGGAGGTCGTCGAGCACGCCCTCGTGGTCACGAAGGACGACGAGTGGCACGGCATCATGCTCTCGGCCTGCCCGAACCGCCGCCTCCTCGATGTGATCGAGAGCGTGCGCGGGGCGTTCCACCGCTACGAGTCGCTGCTCGTGCCGAACAACGTGATGATCGAGCGCGTCGCGGCCGAGCACGCCGCCATCGCGGCCCGTCTCTCCGAGGGCGACGTACCGGGCGCGGTCGCCGCGCTCAAGGTCAACTGGCTGCACGGCATGCGCCGCATCCTCGACAACGCGTCGAGCCCCTACTTCACCGCGTAGCGGCATCCCGGCCGGCGCCGACTAGCCTGTGCGGATGACCTCACTCCTCGGCGGCGATGCGAGTCCGGTGGGATGGTGCGTCCAGTTCGTGGACGCGCCGTTCGAGACGACACTGGCCGCGCACCTCGCGTGGCGACGATCGCTGCCGGCGGGGACGCCGATCACCGTCTCGAAGCCGATGCCGTTCGCACGAGCGTTGCAGAACCTCACGCCCTTCGAGACGCCGTGGACGCGGGAGTTGTTCGTGCCGCTCGACGGGTGGACGGCGTACCTGAACAACGGCATCGGCGGCGGCGACCCGTCGGCGTCCGCTTACGTCACGGCGAACGCGCTCGGCGTACGTCATATCGTGGCGATGAACAGCCCCACGCATGGACCGGGTCATTCCAGCACCCAGCTCTGGCTCTCGGGCCCCGGCGGCGCGCCGCCGTCGATGTCGATCCGCACGATCAGCGCGCATCAGCAGGACGGCCGCTGGTCGTGGCTCGAGACGGGTGCCCTGCAGAGCTTCGAGGACGCCGACCGCTACACGAGACGACGCGTCCGCGACCGTTTCGACCGCGAGGCGCTCCTGTCGTGCCTCGCAGCCCTCGGCATCGATCTCGCTGAGGACGCCCGGTGGGGCGACGGGGTCGTCGTCCAACAGCGCGTGCCGTGGCCCCGACGGACCGTCACCTGGGACGAGGCACGCGCCGAGGTGTAGTCCGGGCCGATCCGCCCGGATTCGACATCCGGATGCCTCGCGGGCGGCGTCGGCATCCGGCCTAGCCCTTCACGGCACCGCCGAGCAGGCCCGACACGAACTGCTTCTGGAAGACCAGGAACAGCACGAGCAGCGGCAGCGTTGCGAGGAGCGACCCGAGCATGAGGCCCGAGTAGTCGACCCGCGACATGCCGATCATCGTGTTGAGCGCGACCGGCACCGTGTACTTGTCCTCGGTGTTGAGCATCAGCAGCGGCCATATGAACGAGTTCCATTGGCTGATGAACGTGTAGATCACGAGCGCCGCGAGCTGCGGCCGGGCGACGGGCAGCACGATGCGCCAGAAGGTGCGCAGCTCCCCCGCCCCGTCGATGCGCGCCGCCTCGATGAGCGTCACCGGGAAGTCGAGGAACGCCTGCCGCATCAGGAAGATGCCGAAGGCGTTCGCGAGGAACGGCAGGATCACCGCCTGGTACGTGTCGATGAGCCCCGCGCTCGCCATCATCTGGAAGAGCGGCACGAGCAACACCTGCATCGGGATCATCATCGTCACGAGCACGACGCCGAGCAGCACCCCGCGCCCGCGGAACCGGTAGGTCGCGAGCCCGTAGCCCGCCATGACGCTGACCGCCGACGAGAACACGGTGTAGATCACCGCGATGCCGAAGCTGTTCAGCATGACCTGGCTGAAGTTCACCGACTCCTGGAGGCGCGCGAGGTTCTCCCACAACTGGTCGCCGGGCAGCACCGGCAACGGCGTGCCGAAGAGTTCGGGCGTCGAGTGCGTCGACGCGATCACCATCCACAGGAACGGCACCACCGCGAGCACGCTCGCGAACGCGAGCACGAGGTAGACGGGCAGGCGCAGGATGCCGCGGGCGAGCGCCGGCCGGAAGCCGGAGGGCCGCTCCTCGCGGGGTGCGCCGACGGCGGGGTTGACGGCGGTCAGGGCGCTCGTTGCGGTCACGGCTTCTCCCTCATGAGTCGGAACTGCACGATCGAGATGATCGCGGTGATGACGACGAGCATCCAGGCGATCGCCGACGCGTACCCGAAGTCGAACTGCCGGAACCCGACCTTGTACAGGTAGAGCACCGGTGTCAGCGTCGCGTCGTTCGGTCCGCCCTCGGTGAGGATCCAGTTCTCGTCGAAGAGCTGCAGCGCGCCGATCGTCGACGTCACCGTGGTGAAGATCAGCACGGGCCGCAGTTGCGGGACGACGATGCGGGTGAAGATCTGCCAGCGACCGGCGCCGTCGATGCGTGCCGCCTCGTACAGCTCGCCGGGTATCGCCTGCAGCCCCGCGAGGATGATGACCATGTTGTAGCCGGTCCACCGCCAGGTGATCGCGGCGACGAGCGCGACGCGCGCCCACCACTCGTTGTTGAGCCAGTCGACGGGCGCGATGCCGACGAGGCCGAGCATCTGGTTGATCGCTCCCCCGTCGGTGGCGAGCATCACCTTGAAGACGACGGCGTAGGCCACGAGCGTCGTGACCGCGGGCAGGAAGGTCAGCAGCCGGAACCCCGAGCGGAACCGCAGCCACGACTGGTTGAGCAGGTAGGCGAGGCCGAGTGCGAGCCCGATCATGAGCGGTACCTGCACGATGAGGAGGAGGAGCGCATTGAAGAGGCTCTTCGCGATGAGCGGGTCTTCGAGCAGTCGCGCGTACTGCTCGAGGCCGACCCAGGTCGACACCCCGCCCGAGGTGGCGAAGAAGCTCTGCCAGAGCGAGGTGACGAGCGGGTAGGCGAAGAAGATCACGAGCAGGGCTGCTGCGGGCAGGGCGAACCACGCCCCCGGCCGCTGGAGGCGGCGCCCCAGCGACCGGCGGCGACCCGAGGCATCCGGCTTTCGCGAGCGGATGCCTCGGGCGGGTGCCGCGCCCCGCCCACCCGTGGTGAGCGTCGGCGTGGCCACGGCTACTCCGCGATCTCGCGACCGGTCGCGGTGGCGATCTGTTGCGCCGCGTCGTCGAGCGCCTGCTGCGGGTCGGCCCCGTTCAGCACGGCTGCGACGACGGCGTTGGCGACGATGTCCCTCGCCTCGGCGTTGTCGGTCGTGAACGTGATGGGCGGGATGTTCGCGGTCTGCTCGGCGAAGAGCTCGTAGACTGGCTGGCCGCCGAAGTACTCCTGCGGCTTCGCGAAGTACTCGCCCTCCAGCGCGGGCAGGTACGAGGGGAACAGGCCCTCGTTCTCCATCATCGACGCCTGGTTGTCGGCGTCGGCGAGCGCGAAGGCGATGAACGCCGCGGCGAGCTGCGGGTTCTTCGCCTGCGTCGGGATCGCGAGGCCGGATCCGCCGCTGTTCGAGGTGCGCACGCCGCCCTCCTCGAAGGCGGGCAGCTCGGTCACGCCGTACGTGCCGCTGAGCTCGGGGGCGTCGCCCTGCAGCGTGCCGATCCACCACACGGCTTCGGGGGTGACGGCCGAATCGCCGTCCTTCGCGCTCGTCACGCGGCCGTCCCAGCCGTCGACGTTCTTCAGCAGGCCCTTCTCGTTGATCGTCTTCAGCAGCGTGAGCGCCTCGACGGCCTCGGGCGAGTTGACGGCGATGTCGCCGTTCTCGTCGAACAGGCCCTGGCCCTGCTGCTGCAGCAGCATCTGGAAGCCGCCGCCCGTCGAGACGTCCTGCGACATGAGGGTGCGGCCGGTCTTCGCCTTGATCTGCTCGCCGGCGGCGACGAGCTCGTCCCAGGTCTTGATCGTGGTCGGGTCGATGCCCGCCTCGTCGAAGTAGTCGGCGCGGTAGAACAGGCCGACCGTGCCCGAGTCCCACGGCACGACCTTGAGCGCGCCGTCGGTGTCGGAGTGCGCCTGCCACTTGAACGGGTCGAAGTCGGCCTCGTCGTCGCCGAAGACGGGTGTGAGGTCGACGAGCCCGGTCGGGAACTCGTTGATGTACCCGGGCGCGACGTCGGTCTCGATCGTGACGACGTCGGGCAGTCCGCTGCCGGCCTGGAGGCCCACCGAGAGCTTGTCGTACGCGTTGTCGTAGCCGACGTCGACCACGTTGATCGTGGTGCCGGGGTGCTCGGCCTCGAACTCGGGGGCGAGCCGTTCGAGCGCGGTCGCCGCGACGTCCCACGACCAGACGGTGATCTCGCCGTCGGGCTTCGCGTCGGGATCGAGCACGACCTGGCCGCCCGAGGGCTGGCCGCCGCCCATGGCGCATCCGGCGAGGAGAGCCGCGGCGCCGAGGGCGACCACGGGAGCGAGCAGTGTGCGTGTTCTCATCTGACTTCCTTGTCTGGTTGGGAATTGCATTGCTGAGCGTCGGTCGAGCAGGCGCGCAGCGCCGTATCGGGACCGCGGATGCCTCGGGGCGGCGGTCTCGATCTGCGCTTCGCCGCTATTCGGCCGACGATTCGGAGAGCTCGACCGCGAGGTCGATGAACAGCGCTGCCGACCAGCCGAACGCGGTGGTCGCGGTCGGCGCCTTCTCGCCCGTGAGCGGGTTGAAGTACTCGTGCGGCCCGCCGCCGTGCACGACGAGTGCGACCGTGCGCTCGGCGAGGTCGTGCGCGAGATCCTCGCGCCCCGACGCCCGCAGGCCTTCGACGATGAGCCGGTTGGTGTTGACCCACACCGGCCCCCGCCACATGCGCGTCGCCGAGAAGTCGGGGTCGGCGGCCGAGACCGTCGGCACCGACCAGGGCAGCGCGTACCGCTCGGGATCTCCGAGCGCCTCGACGAGCGCCGCGAGCACGGGCTCGGGCAGTGCTCCGGTCAGGAGCGGCATGAACCCGACGATCGCGTCGCTCGCGACCGCTTCGCCGGCCGCGCGGGCCTCGAAGCGGCCGGATGCCTCGTCCCACATGCCGAGCAGGAGCTCGAGCGTGCGCGCGGCACGTGACCGGTGCGCCGCGGGGTCGCCGGCGGCGTCCGCCCCGTAGCGCTCGGCGAGCCGGGCGAGTTCGAGGTCCTGCAGCACGAGGTAGGCGCCGAGGTCGGGCGCCGTCGTCGGCAGCGGGCCGTCGAAGATCGGGCTGTCGTCGAGTCCCGACGAGTAGGGGTGCCCGTACTCGGGCATGCCGTCGCCGTCGAGGTCGCTGCCCGAGAACCACCAGTCCTGCGACCGGCGGATCACGGCGAGCTGCCGCTCCGCCCACTCGGGGGCGTCCTCGACCTCGAGCACCTTGCCGAGCGCCCAGGCCGCGAGCGGCGGCTTCGTGAGCGGCACCGGGGCGTTCGGGTCGGCGATCTGCGACCCTGCACGCCGCAACCGGTCGCGGTCGGCCTGCGGCAGGTCGTCGCTCGTGGCGAGCACGCCCTCCTCGTGCACGACATCGGGCAGCTGCCCGTTCTCGCTCGGGAACCGGAACGCGATCTCGAGCTGCTCGCGCGCGAGCTCGGGGTCGCCGTGGCGCAGGCCCATCGCGATGAAGTACGCGTCCCACTGCCACACCCCGACGTAGCCGACCTTCGACGGCACGACGCCGCGCGCGTCGCCGAGGCCGGGCAGTTCGACGATGTTCGCGCCGAGCACCCACCAGCAGAACGCAGCCATCTGCTGCAGGTCGTCGCGCACGAGCGGGCACTTCGCGAACCAGTCGAGCCAGAGGCCCTCGGTGCCCGCGAGGTCGTCACGGTGCGACGTGGATGCCTCGTGCCGCACGCCGCGGTCGGCCGCCACGTGCAGGCGCACCGAGGGCGCCTCCGGCGCGAGCTCGACTCGGGTCGACTCGCCGTCGGGGGTCGTCCACTCGACCGAGAGGCCTGCGCCTCCCCCGACCGACAGGGCACCGGCCCCGGCGAACGTGAGCGTCGCGGCGCCGTCGCCGAACTCGATCGCGTGCGGCAGCACCCCGGTGACGGGCAGCGCCAGCCCCGAGGCATCCCGCACGGTCAGTTCGTCGATGACGCGGCAGTCGTCGAGCCGGCGCTCGTACTCCGACGTGTGCACGCGCACGGCCGAAGCAGGGGCGCCGGCGCCGACGCCCCCACGCGCTTCGACCGCCGCGCGGTCGGCCCGGAACACGAGCACGCGCGATCGCGGCAGGGTGAACGGGGCCTGCACCAGGTCGAGGTGGCGGCCGGCGAGGCCGGCCAGCGCCGAGGCATCCATGGTCTCGATACGGCGCTGCGCGCCTGCTCGACCGGCCAACGTCATCGTCCTCCCAGTCCCGAGGCGGCCATGCTGTTGAGGATGCGGCGCTGCCCGATGACGAACACGATGAGCATCGGGATCGTCGAGATCGCGCTCGCGGCCATCACGAGGCCGTAGTTCACCGAACCGAACTGTCCCTGGAAGCTCGACAGCAGCAGCGGCACCGTGAACAGGTCGGGCGTGTTCAGCAGCACGAGCGGGAACAGGAAGGCGTTCCACACGTCGAGCGCGACGATGATGCTGAGCGCCGCGAGACCCGGCTTCAGGTTCGGCAGGATGATGCTCCAGAAGATGCGCCAGCGTCCGGCGCCGTCGACGAGTGCCGCCTCCTCGAGCTCCCTCGGCAGGCTCAGCACGAACTGGCGCATGAGGAACACTGCGAACGGGTTCGCAAGCAGGCCGGGCACGATGAGCGCGAGGTGCGAGTCGACCCAGCCGAGCTGCGTCATGAGCAGGTAGAACGGGATGAGCGTGACCTGCTTCGGGATCATCTGCGTCGCGAGGAACACGATGAACAGCACCTTCGCGCCGCGGAAGCGGATGCGCGCGAACGCGTAACCGGCCATGGCGGCCGTGAGCAGCGTGCCGGCCACGACGAGCGCGGCGATGTACAGGCTGTTGAGGTACGCCTGGCCGAACGGCACCGCGTTCCAGGCATCGACGTAGTTGTCGAACGTCCAGGGCTGCGGCAGGAACGCGAGCGGGTCCTGCAGCAGCTGCGGCAGCGTCTTGAACGAGGTCAGCAGCATCCAGAGGAACGGGAAGACCATCGCGAGGCCGCCGACCACGAGTGCGACGTGCAGCACGGTCGAGCTGAGGCGGCGCTTGCCCTTGCCCGTGCGGGGCGCCGACGGGCGGTACCCGGGCGCGCTCATCGCGACCGTCGAGTCGGTCAGCGGCGTCTGCGTGCCGTCGGCGAGGCGCGGATTCGTGAGACTCATGCTTCGTCGTCCTCGTAGTGCACGAACTTCTTCTGGGCGCCGAATTGGATCGCCGTGATGATGAGCGTCAGCACGAGCAGGATGACGCTCGCCGCGCTCGACGGCCCGATCTCGAACTTGCCGAAGCCGAGATCGTAGATGTGGTAGACGATCGTGCGCGTCGCGTTGTCGGGCCCGGCGTTCTGCACGAGCACGTAGACCGTGTCGAACGTCTGCAGCGACGAGATGAACGCGACGACCGACGAGAAGAACACGATCGGCGAGAGCAGCGGCAGGCGGACGCTCGTGAACAGGCGCCACGGACCGGCGCCGTCGATGCGTGCGGCCTCGATGACCGAGGGTGAGATGTTCTGGAGGCCCGCGAGGAAGATCACCACGTTGAGGCCGAGCGACGACCAGATCGTCACGATGCAGACCGCGAGCAGCGCGAGCTTCGGGTCCTGCAGCCAGTCGGGCGGCGCGATGCCGAAGATCTTCGAGATCGCCGTCGAGAGCACGCCGTCGCCGCGGAACATCTGCTGCCAGATCATCGCGACCGCGACGGTCGACGTGACGACCGGTGCGAAGAACAGAATGAGGTAGAGCGTCCGCGTCTTCAGCTTCTCGAGCGCGACCGCGATGATCACGGCGAGCCCCAGGCCGATCGGCACGGTGACGAACGCGATGATCAGGGTGTTGACGATCGACTTCCAGAGCAGCTCGTCCTGGAACTGGGCCGTGAAGTTCTCGAACCCGACCCAGGTCAGGTCGCCGAGGCCGTCCCAGCTCGCGAACGCGAGCACGAGGCTCGCGGCGAACGGCACGACTACGAACAGCGCCATGCCGAAGAGCTGGGGCGCGATGAAGACGTACCCCCAACGCCGGTCGCGGCGACGCCAGGCCGGCTCCTTGCGGAACCGGCCCGGCGTGGGGGCGGATGCCGCAGGGAGGTCCTGCAGCATCCGCTCACCGGAAGCGATCTGACTCACGTCTATTCGCCCGACTTCTCCGCGACGAGGTCGGCGGCGGCGTCCAGCGTCGCCTGCGCGTCGGCCTTGCCCTCGTAGAGCTTCAGGAACTCGTCGCTGATGTCGATCGAGAGCCCGGGCACGCGCGCCTCGGGGGCGTAGTCCTCGAAGCCGATGTCGCGCATGTCGAGGAAGGTCTGCGCGTGCGCGGGGTAGCCGTCCTCGAGCACGACCTCGTCGGCGCCCCTGATCGACGGGACCGCGTTGCCGCCGCCCTCGAGCCGGAACTTCTGGCCCTCGGCGCTCAGGAACTCGGTCCAGAACGTGAACGCCGCATCCTTCGCGTCGGTCTTGCCGTTGATCGCGAGGTACGAGGCGGCGACGCCCGTCGGGGCCTCCTGACCGTCAGGAGTCGGCCAGCGAACGATGTCGTAGTTGTCGGGGTTTCCGGCCGTCTGGACGGTTCCGATCGTGTAGCGACCCTGCACGAAGAAGCCCGCCTTGTCGGTCACGAAGACGCTGTCGGCGCCCGCGCCCTCGGGCAGCGTGTCGGCGACGACGAACGTGCCGTCCTGGAAGAGACCGCCGAACTCGTCGAGTGCCTTCACGCTCGCGGCGTCGGTGTTGGCCGTGAACGCGCCCGACTCGTCGTACGGCGCAGGCAGGCCCTGCGACGACAGCCAGCTCCAATGGGTGGCCCAGTAGTTCCAGAACATCGTGCCCGTGAGGCCGGCGTCCTTGAGCTTGGCGTTCATCTCGAGGTACTTGTCGGTCGTCCACTCGCCGTTCTCGGCGAGCGTCGCCGGGTCTTCGGTGATGCCGGCCGCCTCGAGCGCCGCCTTGTCGTACCAGAGCACGTCGGGGTTCGAGTCGTTCGGGGCGCCGTAGTACTCGCCCTCCTTCTCGGCCACGCCGAACAGGCCCGGGTAGAAGTCGTCGGGCTTGGTCTGGCTGTCCTTCGACTCCATGAGCTTCTTGAGCGGCATGAGCCGGCCCGAGTCGACGAACTGGCCCATCTTGTCGTCGCCGACGTAGAACACGTCGGGCGCCGTGTTGCTCGCGAGCTGGGCGAGCAGCTTCGAGTGGTAGTCGCCGTAGTCGGCCACCGGCTGGAGCTTGACGTTGATGTCGGGGTGGCGCTTCATGAACTCCTTGTTGAAGTCCTCGTAGCGGGTGAGCTCCTCTGCGGTGCCCCAGGTCGACCACACCACGGTGTTCTCGTCGTTGCCACCTCCCCCGCCGCTGCACGCCGCGAGTCCGATCGCGATGGCGCTCGCAGCACCGATCGCCAGCAGACGCCTCATCTTCGAGTTCGAGCGGGCCATTCCGCTACCTCTTTCGTCATTGCAGGAGGAGCCGGCGTGGGGAGCCGGCGTGAGGGGGATTGCTCGTCATTATTCTGTATACAAAACTCAATTCCGTCAAGGTGCGGCAGGTCACGAACGCGCAACGGCATACCCAGTCGGTGCGTCATTCACGTGCGGAGGCGTGTCGCACCCGGTTCTGCGCGATGCCGATGCGCGACACGCCGCTCCACTCCTGAATTGCGCACGGACGCGCGAGTTCACACTGCTCGGCGGCGCGCAAACGACGGATGCCCCGTGGCCGATCGGCCACGGGGCATCCGTGTCGTACTGGGTGAGGTGAACGCTAGACGCGCGCCGGCAGCTTGGCGGCGACCAGCTCCGCGATCTGCACGGCGTTGAGCGCCGCGCCCTTGCGCAGGTTGTCGTTCGAGACGAAGAGCACGAGGCCCCGGCCGTCGGGCGCCGACTGGTCCTGGCGGATTCGGCCGACGTAGCTCGGGTCGTTGCCCGCCGCCTGCAGCGGGGTCGGCACGTCGGAGAGCGCGACGCCGGGCGCGTCGGCAAGCAGCTCGGTCGCGCGCTCGGGCGTGATCGGGTTCGCGAACTCGGCGTGGATCGACAGCGAGTGGCCCGTGAAGACCGGCACGCGCACGCACGTGCCGGCGACGAGCAGGCCCGGCAGCTCGAGGATCTTGCGGCTCTCGTTGCGGAGCTTCTTCTCCTCGTCGGTCTCGTTGTCGCCGTCGTCGACGATCGAGCCCGCGAGCGGGATCACGTCGAACGCGATCGGGCGCACGAACTTCTCGGGCTCGGGGAACTCGACGGCGGCACCGTCGTGCACGAGGCCGATCGCGTCCTGCGCCACGGCGGCGCGGGCCTGCTCGAGCAGCTCCTCGCCGCCGGCGAGCCCGGCACCGGAGACGGCCTGGTAGGTCGAGACGATGAGACGCTCGAGCCCGGCCTCGTCGTGCAGCACCTTGAGCACCGGCATCGCAGCCATGGTGGTGCAGTTCGGGTTCGCGATGATGCCCTTCGCGGCCTCGTCGATCGCGTGCGGGTTGACCTCGCTGACGACGAGCGGCACCTCGGGGTCCATGCGCCAGCCGCTCGAGTTGTCGATGACGGTCACGCCGGCGGCCGCGAACCGCGGCGCCTGCGCCTTCGAGAGCGTCGCGCCGGCGGAGAAGATCGCGAGGTCGAGACCGGTCGGGTCGGCGGTCGACGCGTCTTCGACGACGATCTCCTCGCCCTTGAACGGCAGCGTCGTGCCCGCCGAGCGCGCCGACGCGAAGAAGCGGATCCGCGCGACCGGGAAGTCGCGCTCCTCGAGCAGTCGCCGCACGACCGCGCCGACCTGGCCGGTGGCGCCGACGACGCCGATGTTCACACCATTGCTCATGTCACCCTCTTGCTTTCGAGTTCTCTTCAGTTTGCAGGACTTCGGATGTGCCGCAGGCCGGATCGCGTGAATCCGGCCCGAATTGGCAGCATTCCCCTGATTCGGGGCGGGATGCCTCCTGGCCTGGCCTTCGGCCGGCCGCCGCCGGCCGGCAGTCGGCATGCGCCCGAGGCATCCGGTGTCTAGCGGCCCGTGCCCCCGTGCACGACCGCGTCGTCGTCGCCGTCGAGGTCGAAGGCGGTGTGCACGGCGCGGGCGGCGGCGTGCACGCTGTCGGCGCGCGTGACGACCGAGATGCGGATCTCGCTCGTGGAGATCATCTCGATGTTGATGCCCGCCTGGTAGAGCGCCTCGAAGAGCTTCGCCGAGACCCCTGTCGCCGAGCGCATCGCATTGCCGACCAGCGAGAGCTTGCCGATCTGGTCGTCGTACTGCAGCGCCTCGAAGCCGATCGCGTCCTGCGCGCCGGCGAGGGCGGTGAGCGCCTTCTCGCCGTCGGCCTTCGGCACGGTGAACGAGATGTCGGTGCGGCCGGTCGCGGCGGCGGAGACGTTCTGCACGATGACGTCGACGTTCGCGTTCGTGCCGGCGACGATCTTGAAGATCTTCGCCGCGGCGCCCGGCTTGTCGGGCACTCCGACGACCGTGATCTTCGCCTCGGACAGGTCGATCGCGACTCCGGCGATGACGGACTCTTCCACAGCTGCTCCTTCGGGAAGACGCGAGGGGTCGTAGACGATCGTCCCCTCGTTGTTGTTGAACGACGAGCGCACGTGCAGGGTCACGCCGTGGCGGCGTGCGTACTCGACGGCGCGGATGTGCAGGACCTTGGCGCCCGACGCGGCGAGTTCGAGCATCTCTTCACTCGTGATGCGATCGAGTTTGTGCGCCTTCTTGACGACGCGCGGGTCGGAGGTGAAGACGCCGTCGACGTCGGTGTAGATCTCACAGACGTCGGCGTCGAGCGACGCGGCGAGGGCGACGGCGGTCGTGTCGCTGCCGCCGCGGCCGAGGGTCGTGATGTCGCGGGTGTCGCGGTTGAAGCCCTGGAAGCCGGCGACGATGACGATGGCGCCCTCGTCGAGCGCCTCGCGCAGGCGCACGGGCGTGACGTCGACGATGCGGGCGGCGCCGTGCTGGGCGTCGGTGATCATGCCGGCCTGGCTGCCGGTGAAGCTGCGCGCCTCGTGCCCCATGCTCTTGATCGCCATCGCGAGCAGCGCCATCGAGATGCGCTCGCCGGCCGACAGCAGCATGTCGAGCTCGCGCGGCGCGGGGATGGGCGTGACCTCGTTCGCGAGGTCGAGCAGCTCGTCGGTCGTGTCGCCCATGGCGGAGACGGCGACGACGACGTCGTTGCCCGCCTTGCGCGTCTCGACGATGCGCTTCGCGACCCGCTTGATGCTCTCCGCGTCGGCGACGGACGACCCGCCGAACTTCTGCACGATCAAGCTCACGGGGCCTCCAGGGGGTTCTGGGCGCGCGCGGGCCGACGGGCCCGTCGTCGGATGCTTCATCATACGGCGGCCCGCATGCACGCCCCGCCATGTGACGCCGGGCGGCGCCCGCTCACTCGCCGTGCGGGCGCGGCATGTACCACTCGGTGAACTCGGACGCACGGCCGTCGGGCGCGAAGCGGATCACCCACAGGTTGAGGTAGTCGCGTTCGGCCGGGTACTCGGTGCGCCCCTGCACGAGCGCGAGGTCGGATGCCTCGTGCACGGCGCTCCACTCGAACGACCACTCGCCGTCGGCGTCGGCGTGCTCGAGCCAGCCGGTGACGATGCCCTCGTGCCCGCGCAGGGGCTCGGCGTCGGGCGCCAGGAGGTAGATCGCGTCGTCGGTGAAGAGGGCGCGGATGTCGTCGGGGTCGTTGCTGCGCCACGCCCTGACGTACCCGTCGACCCAGGTCGCGGTGCGTTCGGATGCCTGCTCGCGCTTCGTCTCGGTCATGCCTTCGGTCTACGCGCGCCGCGGGCGTGCGTCAACCGCCCGGCGGCGCACTCCCCCCGCCGGCTCGCGCCGAGCTCACCCGCCGAACGTGCGGTCGCGGCCCTGAATCGGACGACGAGTGCACGCTCGACGCGAGGGGCTTCCTTCGAACGATGGAATGGGCCCGTCAGGTGACGACGCGACGCCCTTCGAACGCACGGCCGAGCGTGACCTCGTCGGCGTACTCGAGGTCGCCGCCCACCGGCAGGCCCGAGGCGAGTCGCGTCACCTTGATCTCGAGGGTGGTGAGCAGCCGGCTGAGGTAGGTCGCCGTCGCCTCGCCCTCGAGGTTGGGGTCGGTCGCGATGATGACCTCGGTGACCGAGCCGTCGGCGAGCCGCTGCATGAGCTGGCGGATGCGCAGCTCGTCGGGGCCGATGCCGTCGATCGGGCTGATCGCGCCGCCGAGCACGTGGTACAGCCCTCGGAACTCGCGGGTGCGCTCGATCGCGACCACGTCCTTGGCCTCCTCGACGACGCAGATGAACGACGGGTCGCGCCGCGGGTCGCGGCAGATCGAGCAGGTCGCCTGCTCGGAGACGTTGCCGCAGATCTCGCAGAAGCGCACCTTGTCGCGGATCTGGAGGAGGATCTCGGCGAGGCGCGAGACGTCGAAGTGCTCGGTCTGCACGATGTGGAACGCGATGCGCTGCGCCGACTTCGGCCCGATGCCGGGCAGCCGGCCGAGCTCGTCGATCAGTTCTTGGACGATGCCTTCGTACACGGGCTACGCACGCTCCCCGAAGCCGCTGCCTGGGACCTCGATCTCTTCGAGGAAGGTCGCGCCGAGCACCTCGCGGACGACCGCCTCGCCGTACCGCTGGATACCGCCGTCGGTCGTCGCGGCCGCCTGGCGCGGCCGGCTCGGTGCCGGCCGTGGGGCTGTTGCGGGCCGGGTCGGCGCAGGCGGGTCGAACCGCTCGGGTTCGGGACCGGGATCGAACGGCGGCTCGTCGTCGATGGGCGGCGCCTCGCTGTCGTCGGGCACGAAATCGGGCGCGTCGCTCGTGGCCTCGGGGCGAGTGCCCGGAGCGACCGGCGCCGGCTCGGCGGCCGGTCGCTCGGCGAGTGCGGTCGCGGTGCGGGCGAGCGGCGCGGCCGCGTCGGATGCGGGTTCGGGGTCGCGCGGAATGGCGACCGTCGCCCACGAGTCGACAGGCCCCGACGA
This sequence comes from Agromyces chromiiresistens, assembly GCF_029167465.1. NCBI lineage: Bacteria > Bacillati > Actinomycetota > Actinomycetes > Micrococcales > Microbacteriaceae > Agromyces > Agromyces chromiiresistens. The sequence continues at coordinate 1,138,095 of NZ_JARFNL010000004.1, read as the reverse complement.
GGCGGGCGTGACGGTGGTCGACGCGTTCGGCGTCGCGTCGACCGCGGGCGTCGAGGCCCCTGCCCGATTCGGCGTCGCGGAGTCTGATGCCGGGCTCGCCGGCGCGGCGACCGGCGCCCCGGCGCCATCGCCGCTCGGGCGCGTGGGTGCCGACGGGGGCGTCTCGGGACGTGCGGAACCGCCCGGCGCGCCGCCGCCGATGACGCGCGGGACGAACTTGACCGTCACCCCGAGCACCTCGTCGATCGCCGCACGGAGCAGCTCGGCCGAGTTCTGCGCACCTGTGCCGTTGCGCAGGCCCTCGACGTCGCCCGCGCTCGTGAAGCCGAGCACGAGGACTGCCTCGTCGGTGCGGTACTCGAGCACCTGGGCCGTCAGCGCCGCCATCCATGCCGTGCGCTTCTTGCGCTGGAGCACGCTCAGCACCTCGGGCCAGGCGTCGCGCATCTGCTGCACGGTGATCGGCCCGCTCGGACGCACGAACGCCGGTTCGGCCGGGGACGTGTCGGCCACCGGAGGCCCGGCCGACGGTTCGGCGGACGCCGGAGGGGTCTCGGGCATGACGGCCGAGATCACCTCGGACGCCCGGGCGGGCTCGGCCGCCGCGGGCTCGGTACCGCGGGCGGGGCGCGCGGGCTCGACCGGGACCCGCGGTGCCTCGGCGGCGCGCGGAGCCGGCGCCTCGGCTCGGACGGCGGCGGGCGTGCCGGCAGGCGGCGCGATCGGCGCCGCCGCTCCCCCGGCGCCGACCTGGCGCTCGAGGCGCTCGACGCGCGCGAGCGCACCGCGCTCGGTGTCGTCGCTCGACGGCACGAGCACGCGCGCGAGCATGAGTTCGAGATGCAGGCGCGGGGAGGTCGCACCGGTCATCTCGGTGAGGGTCTGGCTGACGAGATCGGCGACCCGGGAGAGCTCGGCCGGGCCGAACGACTGCGCCTGCACGGCCATGCGCGCCAGTTCGTCTTCGGGGACGCCCCGCAGCACGGCGGCCGCGGCCTCGGGCGTCGAGGCCGCGACGACGATGAGGTCGCGCAGCCGCTCGAGCAGGTCTTCGACGAATCGACGAGGGTCTTGGCCCGTCTGCACGACGCGGTCGGCCGCTGCGAACGCGCCGGCGGCGTCGTGCGCGCCGATCGCGTCGATGACCTCGTCGAGGAGGGCCCCGTGCGTGTAGCCGAGCAGCGCGACCGCGCGCTCGTAGTCGATCGCTGAACCCTCGGAGCCCGCGATCAGCTGGTCGAGCAGCGACAGGGTGTCACGGGGCGACCCGCCGCCGGCCCGCACGACGAGTGCGAGCACGCCGGGTTCGACCGAGATGCCCTCTTCGTTGCAGAGCTGCTGCACGTACTCGAGCATCGGCGCGGGCGGAACGAGCCGGAACGGATAGTGGTGCGTGCGCGACCGGATCGTGCCGAGCACCTTGTCGGGCTCGGTCGTCGCGAAGATGAACTTGATGTGCTCGGGCGGCTCTTCGACGATCTTCAGCAGCGCGTTGAAGCCGCCGGAGGTCACCATGTGCGCCTCGTCGATGATGAAGATCTTGTAGCGGTCGCGCGCGGGGGCGAAGATCGCCCGCTCGCGCAGGTCGCGGGCGTCGTCGACACCGCCGTGGCTCGCCGCGTCGATCTCGACGACGTCGAGCGAGCCGCCCCCGCCGCGCGACAGCTCGACGCAGCTCGGGCACACACCGCACGGGGCGTCGGTCGGCCCCTCGGCGCAGTTGAGGCAACGCGCGAGGATGCGAGCGGAAGTCGTCTTGCCGCACCCGCGCGGCCCGCTGAACAGGTAGGCGTGATTGACCCGATCGGTGCGGAGCGCCGTCATCAGCGGTTCCGTCACCTGGGACTGGCCGATCATCTCGGCGAACGTCTCTGGCCGGTAGCGGCGATATAGGGCGGTGACCACGCATCAATCGTAGTTGCCGCGTCCGACACGGCATCCGGATGCCTCGGGCGTACGATGCTCGGACGGAAGGAGCGTGATCACGGTGACGACGATGACCCCGGCTCAGCTCGAACGGTTCCAGGCCCGGTTGCTCGCCGAGCGTGCCGACGCCGAGGAGCGCGCCGCCGAGTTCGACGACCAGATGAGCGAGGTCCGCCATGCGCGGTCCGAGGCGAGCGCCGACGACGAGCACGACCCCGAGGGGCCCACGATGACCCAGGAATGGTCGCAGCGCACCGCCGTGCTCGCCGACGTGCAGGCGGAGCTCGCCGACATCGACCACGCCCTCGCCCGCATCGCCGACGGCACCTACGGCGTCTGCGCCCGCTGCGGCAAGCGCATCACCGTCGCCCGGCTCGACGCCCGGCCGACCGCGACGCTCTGCATCGACTGCGCACGCCTCGCTCGGTGACGACGGGGTGCCCGGCGCTCGGCGCCGGGCACCCCGTCCGCGGGTTCAGGCCCGGCCGGAGCGCCGCCGCACGACGAGCAGCATGCCGAGGCCGAGCAGGAGCACCCCGCCGCCCAGGACGAGCGGCCCGAGCAGGTCGACGCCGGTCGAGGCGATCGCTCCCGGCTTCGTTCCGGGCGTCGGTGCGGGTGACGACTCGTACGTGAAGCCGGCGGGCAGACTCGCCTCGCCGCACTCCTCGGTGCCGACGACCGTGACGTCGACGACGCCGGTACCGGCAGGAGCCACCGCGACGATCGTGCCGTCGTCGATCACCTCGAACGAGGTCGCCGGTGCGTCACCGAACAGCACCTCGGTCGCGTCGGTGAAGCACTGACCGGAGATGGTCACCTCTGTGCCGCCCGCCTCAGGTCCGTTCGGCGGATCGACGTCGTCGATCACCGTCGGCACGTAGGTGAACGCGAGCGGACCGCTCGCGCCGCCCGGCGTCGTCACGACCACGTCGACCTCACCGGCGGCGTGGGTCGGGGTCTCGAACGTGATCTCGGTGTCGCTCACCTGCGTGAACGGCACCGACACCCCGTCGACCGTGAGCTCGGTCGCACCGCCGAGCGCCGTACCCGTGACGGTCACCGACGTGCCGCCCGCGGTCGGTCCCTGCTCGGGCGTGAGGCTCGTCAGGCTCGGCACCGCGTAGTACGTGAACGGCAATGCGTTGCTCGGCCCACCCGCCGTGACGACGACCACGTTCACCTCGCCCGCCGCGTGCGCCGGGGTCTCGAACGTGATCTCCGTCGGGCTCACCTGCGTGAACGGCACCGACACCCCATCGACCGTCACCTCGGTCGCCCCACCGAGATCGGTACCCGTGATCGTCACCGGCGTACCACCGGCCACCGGACCCGCATCCGGATCGAGATCGGTCAGCACCGGCGCCGGCACGTACGTGAACGGCAACGCATTGCTCTCACCGCCCGGCGTCGTCACCACGACGTCGACCGGGCCCGCCGCGTGCGACGGCGTCTGGAACGCAACCGTCGTGTCGTCCACCTGCGTGAACGGCACCGACACCCCATCGACCGTCAACTCAGTCGCACCGGCAAGGTTCGTCCCGGTCACCGTCACGAGCGTGCCACCCGCCGTCGGCCCCTCCTCCGGCGAGAGCGCCGTGAGCGTGGGCACGTCGTAGTACGTGAACGGCAACGCATTGCTCTCACCACCGGGAGTCGTGACGACGACATCGACCGGTCCCGCCGTGTGCGCGGGGGTCTCGAACGTGATCTCGGTCGGGCTCACCTGCGTGAACGGCACCGACACCCCGTCGACCGTCACCGCCGTCGCCCCGCCGAGATCGGTGCCCGTGATCGTCACCGGCGTACCGCCCGCCACCGGCCCCGCATCCGGGTCGAGCCCCGTGAGCAGCGGACCGGGCAGGTAGGTGAAGACGAGCGGGTCGCTCGCGCCGCCCGGCGTCGTGACGACCACGTCGACCGGCCCGGCGGCATGCGCCGGGGTCACGAAGGTGATCTGCGTGCCGCTCACCTGCGTGAACGGCACCGGCACCCCGTCGACCGTCACCTCCGTCGCGCCGCCGAGTGCCGTGCCGTCGATCGTCACCGGCGTGCCGCCCGCCGCTGGGCCCTCGTCGGGCGTGAGGGTCGTGAGCACGGGCTCGTCGAAGTACGTGAACGGCAGCGCATTGCTGTCGCCGCCCGGCGTCGTCACGACGACGTCCACGGGGCCCGCGGCGTGCGCGGGCGTCGAGAACGTGATCTGCGTACCGCTCACCTGCGTGAACGGCACCGACACCCCGTCGACCGTCACCTCGGTCGCGCCGCCGAGATCGGTGCCCGTGATCGTCACCGGAGTGCCACCCGCAACCGGGCCCGCTTCGGGATCGAGGTCGGTGAGCACCGGCGCAGGAATGTACGTGAACGTCAGCGGGCCGCTCTCGCCGCCGGCGGTCGTGACCGTCACGTCGACGGGGCCGGCAGCGTGCGCGGGCGTCGAGAACGTGATCTGCGTGTCGCTCACCTGCGTGAACGGCACCGAGACACCGTCGACCGAGACCTCGGTCGCCCCGGCCAGGTCGGTGCCGTCGATCGTCACGGGGGTGCCGCCTGCGGCCGGCCCTTCGTCGGGCGTCAGCGTCGTGAGGACCGGAGCGGGCACGTAGGTGAACGTGAGCGGAGCGCTCACGCCCGCCGCGGTCGTGACCGTCACCCCGACCGGGCCTTCGGCGTGCGGCGGAGTCGAGAAGGTGATCTGGGTCTCGCTCACCTGCGTGAAGGGCACCGAGACACCGTCGACGGTGACCGCGGTCGCACCGCCGAGCGCCGTGCCGTCGATCGTCACGAGCGTGCCGCCTGCGGTCGGTCCCTCGTCGGGCGTGAGCGTCGTCAGCACCGGCGCGACGAGATTCGGTCCGACGAGGGCGCGAGCGAGGTTCAGCTCGAGGAGTTCGGGCACGATCGTCGTCGGCAGGAGGCTCAGGCGCAGGGCGGTCTCCTCGAAGACCTGGCCGGCGACGCCGGGCGACGGCTCCTGCACGTTCGCGAGCAGCGACACGACCGTGTTGAGGAGGAGCAGCGCAGGGTTCAACTCGTTGATGACGGGGTTCAGGACGTCGTCGGTCAGCGTGGTGAGGAAGGTTCCGAGCGCGCCGGTATCGGGGTCGATCACCGCGTCCACGATCGGGCCGAGGGTATCGAGGATGATCTCGTCGGTGAGTCCTCCGATCGGCAGGCCGCCGAGCGCGGTGATGCCGACCGTCGCCGTGCCGTCGGAGATCTGCAGGAGCGTTCCCGTCACCGTGACGTTGACGAGCGGGAGCGACAGCGGTGCCGGTCCGTTGATGTCGACGTCGATGGAGACGGCGGCGTTGTTCAGCGCGTTCGTGACCGCGAGATCGAGATCGGCGACGAGTCCGTCGACGAGTTCGGCGACCTGGCTCGTGACCTCGGTGAGCACCGCGCTCGAGAGCAGCTCGGTGCTCGGGTCGAGGTCATTGAGCCCTCCGACGAGTTGGTCGAGGTCGAGCGTGATCGTGCCGTTCTGCAGGTCGATGACGACGCCGCCGCCGGAGTCGAGCGGCACGTCGAGCACGGCGTCGACCGCGGCCTGCAGGTCGACGGTCACGGTCGCGGAGGCGTCTCCCAGGCCTCCGACCGCGAGGACGCTGCTGACGGCCGAGAGGACGCCCTCAACGAGCAGTCCATCGGGACCGGCGAGTGCGTCGACCTCTGCGTCGAGGTCGGCCACGGCTGCGTCGACCGTGCCGGTGATGCCCTCGACGACCGGGCTGTCCACGACGACCGTCGCGCTTGCGATCTCGTAGTCGCCGACGGGCGCACCGCCGGTGTTCGCCGCGGCGTTCGCGCTGATCGCGCCGAGCGTGACGTCGAGGTCGGAGATCGTCGTGGCGAACTCGGGGCCGAGCAGCTGGGCCAGGTCGAGGCTCATCGGGCCCGGCGCGACGCCGGGCGCGGGGGTGACCCCGGTGCCGATCGCACCCGAGTCCGAGATGAGCCCCGAGGCGCCGATCGACGATCCGTCGATCGCTGCGCTCGCGTACTGGCCGACGACGCCCGCCTCGGTGAAGTTCAGCGGCACCTGCACGCCGCCGCCGATGTCGATGCTCAGCACCGAGAGCGCCGAGAGGTCGAGGTTCGTCGAATTGGTCTCGGGGGTGACGCCGTCGCTGGAGGCCGTCTCGCCGTCGATGCCGGCGACAGCGCTCAGATCGACGAAATCGAGCAGCGTGCCCGAGAGGAACTGTCCTTCGGCGTACGACGTGTCCCCCGGTGCGGCTTGCGCGGAGATCGCACCGCCGCCCGCGGTGAGCGCGACGACCCCGACGGCGGCGAGCCATCGCAGGGCCCGGTGCCCTCGCGGGTCTTCGGCTCGGTGCGCTCCTCGGCGCCTCCGTTCGACGGTCGTACGGGCGCGCGCGACGAACATGTGACGTCCCCCCAGAGTCAGCGTGCGACGCCCCCCGCGCCGCATGGGCTCAACATATTGCGGCACGGCGCCACCCGATAGGGGAAGCGAGGAAAATCACCCCCGAACGGGGGTCAGGTCGAGCTCCGCAGCCCCCTGAACGACGTCAGGTACAGCGGCGACGATGCGAGCACGACGTAGAGGGCCGCACAGCCCGCGAGCGTCGGAACGAGGCCGAGCTGCTCGGCCGCGAGGCCGCCGAGGAACGCGCCGAGCGGCATCGTCGCGGCGACACCGGCCGTGGTCACCCCGAACACGCGGGCGCGCATGCCGTCGGGGATGAGGCCGTACATCGCGGTCGAGATCATGGGGTTGATCGCGCCTGCGGCGAATCCGGAGAGCGCGAGCACCGGCAGCAGCACCGGCACCGGCGCGCCGAGCGCCATCGTGAGGTACGGCAGCGTGCCGGCCACCATGAAGCATGCGGCGAACATGAGCCGTCCAGAGAAGCGATGCCCGACCGCCCCGAAGACGATCGACCCGGTGAGGGCGCCTGCCGCGAAGCAGCCGACCATGAAGCCCAGCTGGGCCGGGTCGCCGAGCACCTGCGTCGCGTAGAGCGGCTTCAGCACGGTCATGCCGGCCGCGTCGATCGCGTTCGTGAGCGTGACGAGCAGCACGATCGAGCGCAGCAGCGGCGAGGATGCCACGAAGCGAAGACCCTCGACGAAGCCGCCGCGCTCGGAGCGAGTCGCGGCGGACTGCTCCTGCGCCCGCCCGTCGGTCGATTTGGTGCGGGCGGTGCGCGGGATGAAGCACGCCACGAGCAGGGCCGAGACGGCGAACCCGCCCGCGTCGACGAGGAGCGCCGGCATCGGACCGAGGAAGGCGACGAGGGCGCCCGCCGTGCCCGCGCCGAGCATCACGGCCGTCCGCTGCACGGCCGCCTGTGCGCCGGCCGCGCGCTCGATCGGCCAGCGCGCGAGCGCCGCGAGGTCGGGCGTCATCGAGGTCTTGGCGGTGTCGCCGGGAGGGTCGAGGAGGCCGCCGAGGAATACGAGCGCGAGCATGACGCCGAAGGGCAGGCCGACGGTCGCATGCAGCAACGGGATCGCGAGCACGGTCACGGCGCTCGCGAGGTCGGCGACGATGCTCGACACCCGGTAGCCGAAGCGGTCGACGAGGACGCCGCCGAGGGCGCCGCCGATCACGAGCGGCACCGTGGAGAACACGCCGACGACCCCCGCGGCGAGCGGCGAGCCCGTCTCGGTGAGGGCGATGATCGGCAGCGCGACCAGGGCGACGGCGTTGCCCCCGAGCGAGAACAGCGCGGCGGCGAGATTCGCGAAGAGCGGGAGCCGCCGGGTCGCCGGTGGGTTTCGAGGCGCGTCCTCCTGCGTCGGGAGATCCGCGACCCGCTCGAGGTCGATCTCGGCGCTCATTGCTCGGTCCTCGGGAACGTGTGGGTGATCCAGCGCACCGCTCGGGTGCCGGGGCGCGGCTCGCGCCCGACCGCCCACCACTTCTCGCGCACGGCGGCCAGGTCTGCGGTGAGCTCCCGGAACTCGTCGAGCGTGAGCTGCGCGCCCCCGTCGCTCGAGTCCGATGCGGCGATCCACTCGGGCTCGAGCGCGAATTCGGCGTCGAGCGCGTCGAGCAGCTCGCGATGGTACGCGTCGATGACCGTCCTGCGCATCGCCTCGGCGGCCTCTCGGCGGTCGGGATCGTCGAGGTACGACTCGGCGTTCAGGCTCGTCATCTCGTGCGCCGACCGCCACCAGCGCTCGCGGCCGTCGCGCTCGTGCTCGGGCGCGGGCTCGACGAAGCCGTACTTCGCGAGGGTCGACAGGTGGTAGCTGATCGACCCCGATGCCGCGCCCGTCGCCTCGGCGAGCATGCCGACCGAGTGCGGCCCGTGCATGCGCAGCAGGCCGAGGATGCGCAACCGCAGCGGGTGCGCCATGGCGCGCATGGCCCCTGCGTCGCGCAGGTCGATGGAGTTCTCGTGTTCGCTCACACCGCCATGTTAACTCTGCAAGAGTTATTGCACAACAGTTGTTGCAGAGTTGCTCAGATCACCTCGAGCGCCTGGCGGGCGATCTCGAGCTCCTCGTTCGTCGGCACGACGAGCACGGTGACGGGCGACCCGTCGGTCGAGATCACGCGGGTCTGCCCCGAGCGCACCGAGTTCCGCTCGGCGTCGAGCTCGATGCCGAGCCGCTCGAGCCCGGCGAGCGCGGCGGCCCGAACGCGCACCGAGTTCTCGCCGACCCCGGCGGTGAACGAGATCACGTCGACACCGCCGAGCTGCGCGAGATAGGCCCCGATGTACGCCTTCAACCGGTGCGCGTACACGTCGAGCGCGAGCGCCGCGCGCTCGTCGCCCGCCCCGGCCGCTTCGACGAGGTCGCGCATGTCGGCGTGCCCGCCGAGCCCGAGGATGCCGCTGCGGCGGTTCAGCAGTTCATCGACGCCGTCGACGTCGAGCCCCGCGCGCCGCTGCAGGTGCAGGAGCACCGCAGGGTCGAGGTCACCCGACCGGGTGCCCATGACGAGCCCCTCGAGCGGCGTCATGCCCATGCTCGTGTCGACCGATCGACCGCCCTCGACCGCGCACGCCGACGCCCCGTTGCCGAGGTGCAGCACGATCTGGCGCAGCTCCTCGAGCGGCCGGCCGAGGAACTCCGCCGCGGCCCGTGAGACGTACCGGTGCGATGTGCCGTGGAACCCGTACCGCCGGATGCGGTGCTTGGCCGCCACGTCGCGGTCGATCGCGTACGTGTAGGCGGCCGGCGGCATCGTCTGGTGGAACGCCGTGTCGAACACCGCCACGTGCGGCACGTCGGGGAACGCCCGCTGCGCCGCCTCGATGCCCTCGAGGTTGGCCGGATTGTGCAGCGGCGCGAGGGTCGACAGCTCGTCGATGTTGATCTTCACGAGGTCGGTGATGACGGTCGGCTCGAAGAAGCGCGCACCGCCCTGCACCACCCGGTGCCCGACCGCGACCGGCGGGTTCGCCGCGAGCGGCGGCCCCGCCTCGGCGAACGCCTCGAGCATCACGTCGAAGGCCGCGAAGTGGTCGGGCACCTCGACGTCGCGTTCACGGGTGACGGATGCCTCGTCGCCGCCCCCGCCGCCCCCGTCGGCGCCGTCGGGCCCGTCCGTCGAGACGACGTGCTTCGCCCGCCCGCCGGGGCGCCCGATCCGCTCGACCAGCCCAGACGCGAGCGAGCGCCCGGAGCCGGACTCGATCAACTGGTACTTCAGTGACGAGGAGCCCGAGTTGATGACGAGGACGACGCTCACGAGGCATCCGCCGCCTGGATCGCCGTGATGGCCACGGTGTTGACGATGTCCTGCACGAGTGCGCCGCGCGAGAGGTCGTTGATGGGCTTGCGCAGGCCCTGCAGCACGGGCCCGATCGCGACGGCGCCCGCCGACCGCTGCACCGCCTTGTAGGTGTTGTTGCCCGTGTTGAGGTCGGGGAAGACGAACACGGTGGCCCGGCCCGCGACGTCCGACTGGGGCAGTTTCGTGCGCGCGACCGCCGCGTCGGCGGCCGCGTCGTACTGGATCGGCCCCTCGACCGCGAGCTCGGGGGCGCGCTCGCGAACGAGCTCGGTCGCGCGGCGCACCTTGTCGACGTCGGCGCCCTCGCCCGATTCCCCCGTCGAGTACGAGAGCATCGCGATGCGCGGCTCGATGCCGAACTGGGCGGCGGTCTGCGCCGACGAGATCGCGATGTCCGCGAGCTGCTCGGCCGTCGGGTCGGGCACGATCGCGCAGTCGCCGTAGACGAGCACCCGGTCGGCGAGCGCCATGAGGAACACGCTCGAGACGATGTCGACGCCCGGCTTCGTCTTGATGATCTCGAACGAGGGGCGGATCGTGTGCGCGGTCGTGTGCGCCGCGCCCGACACCATGCCGTCGGCCATGCCGAGCTCGACCATCATCGTGCCGAAGTACGACACGTCCTGCACTCGCTCGCGCGCCTGCTCGAGCGTGACGCCCTTGTGCGCGCGCCGCTTCTGGTACTCCTCGGCGAAGCGCGTCACGTAGACGAAGTCGTGATTCGACAGCACCGCCGCGCGCGAGATGTCGAGGCCGAGCCCGATCGCACGCGAGCGGACCTCGATCTCCTCGCCGAGGATCGTGAGGTCGGCCACGTCGCGGGCGAGCAGGGTCGCCGCAGCCCGCAGGATGCGGTCGTCGTAGCCCTCGGGCAGCACGATGTGCTTGCGCTCGCGGCGCGCCCGCTCGAGCAGGCCGTACTCGAACATGAGCGGCGTGACGACCTCGGGGCTCGCGATCTCGAGCCGGTCGAGCAGCGCGTCGGCATCGACGTGGTGCTCGAACAGCGACAGGGCCGTGTCGCGCTTGCGCTGCGACTCGGCGGCGAGCCGCCCGCGGGTGTGGGTGATCGCGAGGGCGGTCTCGTAGCTCGAGAGCTCGGTGCGGATGATCGGCAGCCCCGCCTTGAGGCCCTCGACGAGTCGCACGATGTGCTCGGAGAGGGGGAAGCCGCCGTTCAGCACGATGCCCGAGACCGACGGGAACGTCTGCGACGAGTGCGCCGTGAGCACTCCGAGCAGCACCTCGCTGCGGTCGCCGGGCACGATCACGACCGAGCCCTCGATGAGCCGCGAGAGCACGTTCTCCATCGACATCGCCGCGATCACGACGCCGAGCGCCTCGCGGTCGAGCAGGTCGGGGTCGCCCGCGTAGAGCTCGCCGTCGACGGCCTGCATGATCGTGCGCATCGAGGGCGCGACGAGGAACTGGTCCTCGGGGATGGCCCAGACGGCGACCTGGGATGCCTCGCCGGCGACGACGCCGCCGGGCCGGGCGCCCGCCACCGGGCCGAGCCCCGCCGCACGGACCGCGTCGACGATCTCGTCGAGCCGGTCGGGGTCGGCGCGATTGACCACGACGCCGAGGAGTGAGGCGTGCTCGCGCTCGAGCTCCTCGACGGCGAGCTCCGAGAGCTGGGCGAGCTCGTCGGGCGTGCGAGCGTCGCTGTCGCCGAGCCGCTCGCTGAGTGCACGCCCCTGGTACTCACCGACACGTCCGCCGAGCACGAGCAGCACCGGGGTTGCGAGGTTGGCGGCGATGCGCGCGTTGTACGCGAGCTCGGTGGGGCTGCCGACATCGGTGTAGTCGGAGCCGATGATGACGACCGCGTCGCAGCGGCCCTCGACGGCCTTGAAGCGGCGCACGATCGTCGCGAGCGCCGCATCGGGATCGGCGTGCACCTCGTCGTACGAGACGCCGATCGCCTCGTCGTAGGTGAGCGGCACCACGCCGTCGTGGGCGAGCAGCAGCTCGAGCACGTAGTCGCGTTCGGCGGTCGATCGCGCGATGGGCCGGAACACGCCGACCTTCGCCGCGCGTCGGGTCAGCGTGTCGAGCGTGCCGAGCGCGACGGTGGACTTGCCGGTGTTGCCCTCGGCCGAGCAGATGTAGATGCTGTGCGCCACGCATCCAGCCTATTCGGCGGGCTCCTCGCCCTGCCGGGCGTTCGGCTGGAAGTACTCCGAGTGTTCGCACTCGTCGGGCACGCTGCCGACCGAAGCCGCCTCGCGATAACCGCCACCCAGCAACACCGGGTCGCCGACCTCCGTGACGAGACCGTCGAACTCCACCTCGAGCCCGCCAGGTCCGCGACCCGCGCTTCGTCGGGCAGGACGATGCCGATGACGTCACCGCCCTCGGCGCGCGCCACGAGGCATCCGCTCTCGACGTCGATGCTGCCGACGGAGGCCGCCTGCTCCTCGATGTCGGAGCCGCCGACCCTCATGAGGACGGTCGTCGGGCCGACGGCGCGCGCCTCGACCGATGGGGCGGCGCACCCGGCGAGCGCGAGAATGCCGACCAGCGCGCCCGCGACGGCGCCACCCTCGACTCGGCCGAGTCCGGCCATCCCGCCCCCCTCGCGCCCCGTGCACGAGACCGACCACAAGATCAGGTGACCACGCCTCGTGCGACCACATGACCACATGACCACAGCAGGTGCAACCACGAGTCCGTCACGTCGGCACGAGTCGACCACGCTGCGAGGTGGCGGATTCGACCCCTACTCGGTGCGCGCTCGGCGGCGCCGCCGGAGGTTTCGCTCCGCAGACGGTGTGGACAAGTGGAATTGTGGACGGGCGACGTGTGGACAAGTGGAATTGTGGACGGGCGACGTGTGGAAATGTGGAATTGTGGCCGGCTTTCTCGGAGCGATACTCCCTCCGGGTGCGCGTTCCAGGGGGCTCGTGCGGCCCGCGGTGCAGCGGGGCCGCTCGACTCGGGTAGACTGTCCGAGGCTCCCCACGTGGCGCTATCCAGGCCAACTCCCCCAGGGCGGAAACGCAGCAAGGGTAACCGGGCTCTGGCGGGTGCGTGGGGGGTCACTGGAGGATTCGCCTAGTGGCCTATGGCGCACGCTTGGAAAGCGTGTTGGGTGAAAGCCCTCGGGGGTTCGAATCCCCCATCCTCCGCCAAGAACGATCACGCCGGGTGCGCGCACAGCACCCACACCGGGGTTCGAATCCCCCGTCCTCCGCCAAGAACGATCACGCCGGGTGCGCGCACAGCACCCACACCGGGGTCGAATCCCCCATCCTCCGCCAAGAACGATCACGCCCGTCACGCGATCGGCACCGCCCCTCGCCGGCATCTTCCCGATGCCGGTCGAGGGGTGTTCTGCGTCGAGGCATCCGCCCGTGCCCCCATGTCCGCCATCGTCGCCGGCAGCGCCTATGCTGTCCTGAGCCGGGTCGTGAGGGCCCGAGATGTCGACGAAGACGACGGCGTTCTCGTTGACCCCACGACGCCGGCACATTCTTCCCCTTCCGTCCGATCGCCGCGTCCACGCGCCTCGCGCCCCGCCGTGTCCTCATTAATGCCGAATAGCGTGCACCTCGCGCGAGGCGGATGATGTGAGAGATGTCAGCGGCACCGGTGGAAGCGAGGAGTGGGGATGCAGGGGGCTCCTCCATCAGCGCGGCGGCAGCAGGGGGCGACGGCCTCAGGGTGATCACCCTGAGGCCTCGTCGCACGCTCGGATGGAGCTACGGCGTCGCGGCAGCGGCGCTCGTGCTTCCACTGCTCGCCGTCGAGCTGTGGGTGCTCGATCCGACGGGGTCGTGGCCGATCGTCGCGGCAACGGCCGCGATCGTCGGCGGGCTGATGTGCCTCGCCTGGATCGCCTACCGCCGCACCCGGGTGTCGATCAGCCGCTACGGCATCGTCGAACGCGGATTCTTCGGCACCACCACGGTCGTCGCGGCCCGCGACGTCTCGAAGGTGCTGCGGCTCGACCTCTACCGGTCGAACAGCCTCGACACGACCGACGAGCTGTTCGTCGTGTGCCGCAGCGGCCGCGGCCGGTTCCGCATGCGCGGCCGGTTCTGGGACGCGTCGGCGATGGACCTCGTCGCCGGTGTGCTCGACGTCGAGGAGTCGACGCGGGACGAACCGGTGACGCTCGCCGAACTGCGCGAGAGCGATCCCGGGCTGCTCTACTGGTTCGAGCGTCGCTCGCTCATGGCCTGAGCCGCGAGGCCAGTGGTCTCGACACGCGTTTCGCGCTGCTCGGCCGACGGCATCGCGCTCCTCGACCGCCGGGTCACTGCGTCGCGACGCCGAGCTTCGGCGACGCCGGCGTGCTCGACGGCAGCTCGTGGAATCCCAGCCGGTCGTAGAACGCCCGCGCACCCGTGTTCTCGGCCGCGAGGCCGAGGTGGAGCGCAGCGACTCCTCGCTCGGCGAGTGCACCGCGCACCGTGTCGATGAGCCGGCGCCCCCAGCCCTGCCCCTGCAGTTCGGGCAGCAGGTCGATGTGCAGGTGGGCGGGGTACCGGTCGAGTTCGGGGATGAGCATGCGCTCGGAGTGCACGCCCGTGTCGATGAGGGCGGCCTCGGTGAACGCGGGTGCGTGCTCGGTCGGCGGCGCGGCGACGGGATGCCTCGCCGCGAAGCCCGGCGCCCACTCGCGCCGCCACCACTCGACGAAGTCCGCCGTGTCGGCGACGGCCATCACGTAACCCGCGGCACGTTGCTCGTCGGCCACGACGAAGGTGAGTTCGGGCGCGTACTCGACGTACGGCAGTGCGAACACCTCGGGCATGAGCGTGTCGTCGGAGTACACCCCCGTCGCGTCGCCGCCCGCTGCCGCGGTGCGCAGGCAGACCAGTGCGACGTCGTCGCGGTCGGCTGGGCGGTACGGGCGGATCTGGAACATCACGCCCATCCTCCCGTACCGGGTCTCGATACGCGTCCTCGTTCGTCGGGCGCTACTTCATCAGTGCAGCCTCAGCGGCGCTTGGCCATGCCGAAGATGCCGGTGATGACCTGCTTCAGCACGGTCTGGGTGGTGCGCGAGCCGAGCACTTCCTCGAGCGCCGACTTCTCCTTCGACCGCGACCGCGACGACGACCGGGAACTCCCCGACGTCTGCTTCATCAGTCGGTCGTACTCGGCCTGCGCCTTCTTGTCGGCCTTCGCGGCGTCGGCCTGAATCTTCGCCTGCATCTTCGCGTACTCGGCGTCGGCCTTCGCCTTGGCCGCCGCGGCTTCTTCGGCATCCACCCTCGCCGCGGCATCCGCGAGCTTCTTCGTCAGGATCTCGTGCGCCGACTCGCGGTCGATGCCCGTCGAGTACTTCGCCGAAAGCGGCGACGCGGCGACGGCCGCATCGATCGCCGCGTCGGGTGAGGGCGACATCGACGCCCGCGGTGCACGAAGCCTCGTCCACGCGACGGGCGACGGCGCGCCCTTCTCGTTCATCACCGTGACGATCGCCTCGCCCGTGCCGAGCACGGTGAGCGTCTCTTCCAGGTCGTAGCCCGAGTTCGGGTAGGTCGACACAGTCGCGCGCAGCGCCTTCGCATCGTCGGGCGTGAACGCGCGCAGTTGGTGCTGCACCCGCGAGCCGAGCTGGGCGAGCACGTCGCCCGGAACGTCCTTCGGCGTCTGCGTGACGAAGAACACGCCGACCCCCTTCGACCGGATGAGCCGCACCGTCTGGGTGATCTGCGCGAGGAACTCCTTCGACGCGTCCTTGAAGAGCAGGTGCGCCTCGTCGAAGAAGAAGACGAGCTTCGGCTTGTCGAGGTCGCCGACCTCGGGCAGGTCGGTGAAGAGATCGGCGAGCAACCACATGAGGAACGTGGAGTACAGCGCCGGCTTGTCGGCGACACCCGGCACCTCGAGCAGGCTGATGACACCCCGTCCGTCGGGCGCGGTGCGCAGGAACTCGGCCGTGTCGATCTCGGGCTCGCCGAAGAACACGTCGGCGCCCTGGTCGGCGAAGGTGATGAGCTCGCGCAGGATCACGCCGACGGTCGCCTTCGAGAGGCCGCCGAGGCCCTCGAGCTCGCCCTTGCCCTCGTCGCTCACGAGGTAGGCGAGCACCGCCCGCAGGTCTTCGAGGTCGAGCAGCGCGAGGTTGTTCTTGTTCGCGTAGTGGAAGACGAGTCCGAGGCTCGATTCCTGGGTGTCGTTGAGGCCGAGCACCTTCGACAGCAGGAGGGGCCCGAAGCCCGAGATCGTCGCGCGGATGGGCACGCCCCTGCCGACGCCGCCGAGTGAGAAGAACTCGGTCGGGAAGCTCGCCGCCGTCCAGTCCTGCCCGATTCCGGCCGTGCGCTTGAGGAGCTTCTCGTTGCCCTCGCCCGGCGTCGCGACGCCGGAGAGATCGCCCTTGATGTCGGCGGCGAACACGGCGACGCCCGCCGCGGAGAGCTGTTCGGCGAGCACCTGGAGCGTGCGGGTCTTGCCGGTGCCGGTCGCGCCGGCGACGAGGCCGTGCCGGTTCGTCATCGCGATCGGGATGCGCACCGGCACGTCGGGCATCGCGTCGCCGTTGACGAGGGCGCCCATCTCGAGGGCCGGGCCCTCGAAGGCGTACCCGCTGCGCACCGCGTCGATGTGCTTCGCGTCGAGGGGGCCGGATGCCTCGGCCGCGGCCTGCTCGGGCGCCGCGACCGGTTCGGGCGAGGCCGCCGCCGGCGCGGCGGGTGGTGCCTCCGACGCGGGTTCCTCCGCCACGGCTTCGGCCGCGGCATCCGACTTCGTCGCCGCCTCGGCGGCCGCCTTCGCGAGCGCCGCCGCCTCCTCGGCGGCCTTGATCGCCGCCTCCGCCTGCGCCTGCAGCGTCTTCGCCGCCTCGGCCGCAGCGGCGGCCGCCTCCTGAGCTTGCTTCACCGCGTCATCGGCCATGCGGCGATCCTATCGAGGCGCCGGTACCGGACCCGGGGCCGCCTTCGCCGAGCCGGGGCGCGCGTCGCGGAGCATTCCCGCCACGACCAGTGCGACGGCCCCGACGAGCACGAGCAACCACAGCCCGAGGGCGTACGAGTTCGTCTCGGCGTTGTAGGTCGCACCCATCACGAGCGGCGGGAAGTACCCGCCGAGACCGCCGGCCGCGGCGACGACGCCGGTCACCGCGCCCACCTTGTCCTTCGGCGTCGACGGCCCGACCCAGGCGAAGACCGCGCCCATGCCGAGGCCCATCGCCGCGGCCATGAGGATGAACGTCACCCCGGTCACGATGCCCTCGGGCGGCTGCTGCCCGACGATGTACGCGAGCGACACGATGCCCGCGAGCGAGATGAGCGAGATGACCTTCGGACCGACGCGGTCGGAGAGCGCACCGCCGATCGGCCGGGCCACGACCGCGGCGGTGGCGAACAGTGCGGTGCGCGTGCCCGCGCCGACCGGGTCGACCTCGTCGGGGTAGATCGTCGTGAGGTACTTCGGCAGGAACGTCGAGAAGGCCACGAAGCCTCCGAAGACGATGCCGTAGAGGAATGCCATCTCCCACGTGATGCGGAGCTTCAGTGCGCTGACGACCTTCGGCACGAGCGGCTGCCGGCTCGACTCCCAGGCGGGCGAGTCGCGCAGGAACAGCCAGACGATGATCGCCGTCGCGGCCATGATGCCGGCGACGAGGAGGTGCGTCGGCAGGTAGCCGATCGACTCCGCGAGACGCGGCGTGAGGAACGCGGAGATCGCCGTGCCGATCATGCCCATGCCGAACACGCCGGTCGCGAAACCGCGTCGCTTCGCTTCGTACCAGGCGCTCGAGAAGGGCACGCCGACCGCGAAGATCGTGCCCGCGACGCCGAGGTAGAACCCCGCGACGAGCAGCAGCGGGAAGCTCTTGATCTCGCCCGCGAGCGCGACGAGCAGCACGGCCGGCACCGAGCCGAGCAGCACGATGGTGAACATCCTGCGTCCGCCGAAGCGGTCGGTCATGGCACCCGTCACGATGCGGCCGAGCGCGCCGACGAGCACGGGCGTCGCGAGCATGAGCGAGATCTGCCCCTCGTCGAGCCCCATCTCGGTCGCGTACGTCTTCTGCAGCGGGGCGATGAGCATCCACGCCCAGAACCCGATCGCCGAGGCGAAGGTGGCCAGCAGCACCTGTCCGAGCTGCCCCTTCAGCGAGGGACCGCCCTGCGCCTCGGCCACTGCCCCGGCCTGCTTCGATGACTCGCTCAACGCTGCCCCCGATCGGTGCGATGTGCCGGCGAACCCGCCGTCTGCGCCCGACAGTACCGGGCGCATGACCCGTGTGGCCAGCCATTTCGGCCGAGTTCGTGAACATCGAATAAACCCGGTGAAACGCCTCGACAGACCGCCGTCGCGACCAATACGGTCGGTAGTGTCCGCGTCAAGCGGCAACCACCGGCGGCGCCGGCAACGGCGTTCGTCGCACAGGCGAGGAGGCCTTCGTGAGTCAGACGCCCCCGAGTTCGAGCGGTCCAGCCACCGACGGCGCGCTCGCCGATGCCCTCGTCAAGCTCGGCCGCTTCGTGCGGCCCGGCGAGGTGTCTCCCGACCTCCGCACCGTGACGCTCGAGGGCGGCCGCAAGGGCGACGTCTTCTACCGCGACCGCTGGTCGCACGACAAGGTCGTGCGCTCCACCCACGGCGTGAACTGCACGGGCTCGTGCTCGTGGAAGGTCTACGTGAAGGACGGCATCATCACGTGGGAGACGCAGCAGACCGACTACCCCTCGGTCGGCCCCGACTCCCCCGAGTACGAGCCACGCGGCTGCCCCCGCGGCGCGGCGTTCAGCTGGTACACCTACTCGCCGACGCGCGTCCGCTACCCGTACCTGCGCAGCGTGCTGCTCGAGCGGTACCGTGCGGCGAAGGCCCGGGTCGGCGGCGACCCCGTGCTGGCCTGGGAGGCGCTCGTCACCGACCGCGAGGCATCCCGCGCGTACAAGCGGGCCCGCGGCAAGGGCGGGCTCGTGCGCGCGAGCTGGGACGAGGCGCTCGAGATCATCGCGGCGGCCCACGTGCACACGATCAAGGCGCACGGCCCCGACCGGGTCGCGGGCTTCTCGCCGATCCCGGCGATGTCGATGGTGTCGCACGGCGCCGGCGCGCGCTTCGTCAACCTCATCGGCGGCACGATGCAGTCGTTCTACGACTGGTACGCCGACCTTCCCGTCGCGAGCCCGCAGGTCTTCGGCGACCAGACCGACGTGCCCGAGTCGGCCGACTGGTGGAACTCGAGCTACCTCATGATGTGGGGCTCGAACGTGCCGGTCACCCGCACGCCCGACGCGCACTTCATGACCGAGGCGCGCTACCGCGGCCAGAAGGTCGTGACCGTCTCGCCCGACTACGCCGACAACACGAAGTTCGCCGACGAATGGCTCGCCCCGCACCCCGGCACCGACGCGGCGCTCGCGATGGCGATGGGTCACGTGATCCTGCGCGAGTTCCTCGTCGAGCGACGCACCCCGCGCTTCGTGCACTACCTGAAGACCTATTCGGATGCCCCGTACCTGATCACCCTCGAATCGCGGGGCGACGGGTTCGTGCCGGGCAAGTTCCTCACCGCGGCCGACCTCGGCGGCGAGGCGGCCGAGACGGCCAACGCGGCGTTCAAGACCGTGCTGCTCGGCGAGGGCGGCGAACCCGTCGTGCCGAACGGCTCGCTCGGTCACCGGTTCGGCGCCGAAGACGAGGGCAAGTGGAACCTCGACCTCGAGGACGTCGACCCGCTGCTCTCGATCATGGACGACGCCGCATGGCTCGGCGCGACCGCGGCCGTCGACCTGCCGCGCTTCGACGTCGCGCCCGAGCCGGGCGCGGAGCACGAGGGCGGCACCGGCGTCGTGCGTCGGGGCGTGCCGACGCTCGAGGTCGCGGGCCGTACGGTGACGACCGTGTTCGACCTGCTGCTCGCGCAGTACGGCGTCGGACGCGACGGGCTGCACGGCGAATGGCCGACCGGCTACGACGACCCGTCGACGCCCGGAACGCCCGCCTGGCAGGAGGAGGTCACCGGCGTCCCCGCGGAGCAGGCCGAGCGCATCGGGCGCGAGTTCGCCGACAACGCCGAGCGCTCGGGCGGCCGCTCGATGATCCTCATGGGCGCTGGCACCAACCACTGGTTCCACTCCGACACGATCTACCGCACCTTCCTCGCACTCACGACGATGACCGGCTGCCAGGGCGTGAACGGCGGCGGCTGGGCGCACTACGTCGGCCAGGAGAAGGTGCGGCCCGTCACCGGGTACACGCAGTACGGCACCGCGAGCGACTGGTCCAGACCCGGCCGCGCGATGATCGGCACCGCGTTCTGGTACCTCGCGACCGACCAGTGGCGCTACGACGGGCTGCCCGCCGATCAGCTCGCCTCGCCGCTGGCCTCGGGCCTGTTCGCCGGGCGGACGACGGCGGACTGCCTCGTGGAGTCGGCCAAGCGCGGCTGGATGCCGAGCTATCCGACGTTCGACCGCAACCCGCTCGACCTCGTCGACGAGGCCCGGGCCGCCGGCCGCGAACCCGCGGACTACGTCGTCGACTCGCTGAAAGACGGGTCGCTGCGCTACGCGTGCGAGGACCCCGACTCGCCCGAGAACTTCCCGCGTGTGCTCAACGTGTGGCGGGCGAACATCCTCGGCTCCTCGGGCAAGGGAAACGAGTACTTCCTCAAGCACCTGCTCGGCACCGACTCGGCGGTGCGCGCGGGCGAGGCACCGCCCGAGCGCCGGCCGAACACCATCGAGTGGCACGACGAGGCTCCCGAGGGCAAGCTCGACCTGCTCGTCACGACTGACTTCCGCATGACCTCGACGACGCTGTTCTCCGACGTCGTGCTGCCCGCCGCGACCTGGTACGAGAAGCACGACCTCTCGTCGACCGACATGCACCCGTTCGTGCACTCGTTCAACCCGGCGATCGCGCCGCCCTGGCAGACGAAGACCGACTTCGAGATCTTCCACCTCATCGCCCAGCGGCTCTCGGAGTACGCCCGCGTGCACCTCGGCACGCGCAGCGACCTCGTCGCGGCGCCGCTCATGCACGACACCCCCGACGCGATGGCGACTCCGCACGGCATCGTCGAGGACGGGCAGCCGCTCGTGCCGGGCGTCACGATGCCGAAGCTCGTCGTCGTCGAGCGCGACTACACCGCGATCGCCGACAAGATGGCGACGCTCGGCCCGCTCGCGGTGAAGGCCGGCATGGTCACGAAGGGCATCGTCTTCGACCCCACCCCCGAGGTCGCCGAGCTCGGACGGCTCAACGGGGTCGCCACGGGCGGCGCGGGCGCCGGGCAGCCGCTGCTCGACACCGACGTGAAGGTCTGCGAGGCGATCCTCGCGCTCTCGGGCACGACCAACGGGCGGCTCTCGGTGCAGGGCTTCCGCCAGCTCGAGAAGCGCACGGGCCAGCGCATCGCGCAGCTCGCGGAGGACCACGAGGGCGGGCGTATCCGCTTCGCCGACGTGCAGTCGCGACCGGTGTCGGTGATCACGAGCCCCGAGTGGTCGGGCTCCGAGCACGGCGGCCGGCGGTACACGGCGTTCGCGATCAACGTCGAGCACCTGAAGCCGTGGCACACCCTCACCGGGCGCCAGCACTTCTTCCTCGACCACGACTGGATGAGCGAGCTCGGCGAGAACCTGCCGGTCTACCGGCCACCGCTCGACCTCGCGCGACTCTTCGGCGACTCGCCGGCTCCCGGATCGACGGCGCCGAGCGGCGACCCCGCGGCGGCCGGACGTGCCGAGGTCGCGGTGCGCTACCTCACGCCGCACTCGAAGTGGTCGATCCACTCGGAGTACCAGGACAACCTCTTCATGCTCTCGCTCTCGCGCGGCGGCCCCACGATCTGGATGAGCCCGCAGGACGCGGAGAAGATCGGCGTGCGCGACAACGAGTGGATCGAGTCGTACAACCGCAACGGCGTCGTCGTCGCCCGCGCGATCGTCTCGCACCGCATGCCCGAGGGCACGGTGTACATGTACCACGCGAAGGACCGAACGGTGGATGTGCCGCGGACCGAGACGAGCGGCCTCCGCGGCGGCATCCACAATTCGCTGACCCGGGTGCTCTTGAAACCCAGCCACCTGATCGGCGGCTACGCGCAGCTCGCCTTCGCGTTCAACTACCTGGGGCCGACCGGCAACCAGCGAGACGAAGTCACGGTGATCCGCCGTCGCAGCCAGGAGGTCGAGTACTGATGAAGGTCATGGCGCAGATGTCGATGGTCATGAACCTCGACAAGTGCATCGGCTGCCACACCTGCAGCGTCACCTGCAAGCAGGCGTGGACGAACCGCTCGGGCGTCGAGTACGTCTGGTTCAACAACGTCGAGACGCGGCCCGGCATCGGGTACCCGCGTCGCTACGAGGACCAGCAGAAGTGGGGCGGCGGCTGGGTGCGCACGAAGTCGGGCCGTCTGAAGCTCCGCTCGGGCGGCCGGCTCAAGAAGCTCGCGACGATCTTCTCCAACCCGAAGCTGCCCGAGATCCACGACTACTACGAGCCCTGGACCTACGAGTACGACATGCTGCTCAACGCCCCCGCGGGCGAGCACACCCCGGTCGCGAAGCCGAAGAGCCTGCTGACCGGCGAGGACATGAAGATCTCGTGGTCGGCGAACTGGGACGACAACCTCGGCGGCTCCCGCGAGACGATGCAGGACGACCCGATCCTGCAGCACATGTCGGAGCACGTCGCGAGCGAGTTCGAGCAGACGTTCATGTTCTACCTTCCGCGCATCTGCGAGCACTGCCTCAACCCGTCGTGCGTGGCCTCCTGCCCGTCGGGCGCGATGTACAAGCGGGTCGAGGACGGGATCGTGCTCGTCGACCAGGACCAGTGCCGCGGCTGGCGCATGTGCGTGTCGGGATGCCCCTACAAGAAGGTCTACTTCAACCACAAGACCGGCAAGGCCGAGAAGTGCACGCTCTGCTACCCGCGCCTCGAGGTCGGACTGCCGACCGTGTGCTCCGAGACCTGCGTCGGGCGGCTGCGCTACCTCGGGCTCGTGCTCTACGACGCCGACAAGGTCGCCGAGGCGGCCCGGGTCGAGAACGAGCAGGAGCTGCTCGAGTCGCAGCGCAGCGTCTTCCTCGACCCGCACGACCCCGCCGTCGTGCAGGCCGCGCGCGAGGCCGGAATCCCGGAGGACTGGATCGACGCGGCCCAGCGCTCCCCCATCCACAAGCTCATCAACGAGTACAGGGTCGCGCTGCCGCTGCACCCCGAATACCGCACGATGCCGATGGTCTGGTACATCCCGCCGCTCTCCCCCGTCGTCGACGTCGTGGCCTCGTCGGGCAACGACGGCGAGGACGCGAAGACGCTGTTCTCGGCCATCTCGAAGCTGCGGATCCCGCTCGAGTACCTCGCCGGCCTCTTCACCGCGGGCGACACGCGCCCCGTCGAGGCGTCGCTGCGCAAGCTCGCCGCGATGCGCTCGTACATGCGCGGCATCAACCTCGGCGAGGGCAAGGACGAACGCATCGCCGACGCCGTCGGCATGACGGGCGAGACGATCGAGGAGATGTACCGGCTGCTCGCGATCGCGAAGTACGAGGAGCGTTACGTCATCCCCGCCGCGCACACCGAGCAGGCGCGCGAGCTCGACGAGCTCGCGTGCTCCCTCGACTACGACGGCGGCCCGGGCATGGGCGGCGCGGGCCCCTTCGGCTCGTCGAGCGGCCAGCAGGTGCCGGTCGCGGTCGAGAACTTCCACGCGCTGAAGAACCGGCAGACCGCCGACCGGCCGTCGACACCGGGCCGGGTGAACCTGCTCAACTGGGACGGCAACGGCTCGCCGCAAGGCCTGTTCCCGCCGAAGGGCGACGGCGTGGGCGACGGGGGCGAATGATGGCCAGGCTGCCGCTCATCTTCCGCCGCCCCGGCTCTGTGCCGAACGCGTCGGGTCCGCGCATCGCGCTGAGCGACGACCAGCGTCGCCTCGCGCACATGGCCGCGTCGCTGCTGCTCGACTACCCGGGCGAGGGCTTCGCCGAGCGCGCGGCCGCGGTCGAGGCATCCGTCCCGGGGCTGCCGTCCGAGCTGTCCGGCGAGTTCTTCGGGTTCCTCGAGCACGTCTCGTCGACGCCCGCCGCCGCGCTCGAGGCCGAGTACGTCGCGACCTTCGACCTCAAGCGCAAGTGCTGCCTCTACCTGACGTACTTCCAGGCGGGCGACACCCGCCAGCGCGGCGCCGCGCTGGTCTCGTTCATCGAGACGTACCGCGCCACCGGGTGGGAGTTCGACGCCGACGAGCTGCCCGACTTCCTGCCCGCCGTGCTCGAGTTCTCCGCCCGCAGCGATTCGCCCGAGGCATCCGAGCTGATCGCCGCCCACCGCGACGGGCTCGAGGTGCTGCGGGAGGCCCTCGAGAAGCAGGGCAGCCCGTGGGCCGGGCTCGTCAGGGCCGTGTGCCGGTCGCTGCCCGAGCTCGACGACGCGACCCGCGAACGCTATCTCGCACTCGTGAACGAGGGGCCGCCCGCCGAGACGGTCGGACTGTCGTTCCTCGGGAGCATCCCGCCGTACCGGCCGGTCGGCGCCGCGCACGAGGAGGTCCGCGCATGAACGACGCCTGGAACGTGCTGCTCTGGGTCGCCCTGCCGTACGCGGCGTTCGCGGTGTTCGTCGTCGGGCACATCTGGCGGTACCGCTACGACAAGTTCGGCTGGACGACGCGGTCGAGCCAGACCTACGAGAACCGCCTGCTGCGCTGGGGGTCGCCGATGTTCCACCTCGGCATCCTCATGGTGATCGCGGGGCACGTCGTGGGCCTGCTCATCCCCCGCGAATGGCTCTACGCGATCGGCATCGACGAGCACATGTACCACCTCGGGGCGACCGTGCTCGGCTCGTTCGCGGCACTGCTCACGATCGCGGGACTCGTGATCCTCATCTACCGACGGCGCACGGTCGGACCGGTGTTCCTCGCGACGACGCGCATGGACAAGGTCATGTACGTCTTCCTCGGCGGCGTGATCCTGTTCGGCACGCTCGCGACCGTCATGTACCAGGTGCTCGGGCCGGGGTACGAGTACCGCGGCACGGTGGGGCCGTGGTTCCGCAGCCTCATCCTCCTGCAGCCCCAGCCCGAGCTCATGGCCGACGTGCCGCTCATGTTCCAGCTGCACGTGCTGTGCGCGACGCTGCTGTTCGCGCTGTGGCCGTTCACGCGACTCGTGCACGTGTTCTCGGCGCCGATCGGCTACCTGTTCCGGCCGTACATCGTCTACCGCTCGCGCGACGCCGCGAGCACCCGTCCGGGCACGAGCGGACGGAAGCGCGGCTGGGAGGGCATCCAGACGCCCGACCCGAAGAAGCTCACGAAGCTCTGACGAGGCTTCGCGCGCCTCGCCTCATGCCGGGAACGGCAGCGCGCGTCCCGTCTCGATCCACGACTTGAAGCTCGAGAGCACGAGCGGCCACGTGTCGCTCGTCTCGGCCTCGGCAGGATGTCCTTCGCTCCACTCGTCGTTCGTGAACGTGAGCTTCGTGAGCGCGTCGCCCGCCGAGCTCATGCGCCAGGTCATACGGCTGCGGAGCTCCGCGTGGTTCTCGCGGTAGGTCGGGCCCGGATGCTCGGAGAGCTGCAGCAGCGCTCCGGGCTCGGCGGCGAGCACCTCGCCGTAGACGTGGACGGTCTCGTCGCCGTCCTGGCCCGGGCCGACGTACTCGTAGCGCTCGCCGGGGGCGAGCTCGCCGCGGAGCACCGAGCCCCACATGACGGCGCGGCTGCCGTCGTCGCCGGTGATCGCGTCCCACACCTGCTGCGGCTCGGCTGCGACGTACAGGGTCATCTCGAAGTCGGACATGGTCGGTTCTCCGCTCTCTGGTTCTGCCGGTCGATTTCCGCCGGTCGATTCGGTTCGACGCTACGGATGCCGCGTGGCGGGCGTCTTGCAGAAACGCGACAGCGACTCGGTGAGGGGCGGCGGGCGACGGGTGTCGGCGGACGACGCCATACTCGGACCATGCAGCCCTCGGACTACTGGCGCACGCGCGCCGGCGCCGCCGACAAGGGCGTGCTCGCGCCGAGGCGCGGCGAGCCGGGTCTGGCACCGATCGCGGCCGACGCGGCCGCCCAGCACGCCGCCGACGCGCCCGTGCGGCTGGCCCGATTCCCGGCGCCGCCCCCCGTCGCGCACGTCGTGCGGCACTTCTGGGTGCCCAGGTGGCGGTTGCCCGCCGGCGTGGTCATCGAACAGGGCGTGCTCGAGTACCCGTCGGCGAACCTCGTCGTCGAGCCCGACGGCACCGCGCTGCACGGTCCGTCGATCGGTCGCGGCGTCTCACGGCTCGAAGGCGAGGGTTGGGCCGTCGGCGCCCTCCTGCAGCCCGGCGTCGCCGGGCTCATCGCGCCGGGCGAGGTCCGCTCGCTCGTCGGCGGTTCTGTGCCGGTCGAGGCGTTGCGGCTGCGGGGTACCGCGGCAGGCGTCTCGCGGGTCCGCACGGCGGCCGAGGACGGCCGCGACGACGAGGCGGTCGCGGCGTTCGCCGACTGGCTCGGCGCGCAGCACATCGTCCTCGACCCCGATGCCGCCCTCGCGGCGCGCGTCGTCGAGCTCGCCGAGACCGACCGTACGATCCTGCGGGCGGGCGAGCTGGCCGACGCGAGCGGGCTCGGGCTGCGTGCGCTCGAGCGTCTGGTGCGCGCGCGGCTCGGCCTCACCCCGAAGTGGCTGATCAGTCGATACCGCATGCAGGAGGCCGCGCATCGGCTCGCCGCCGACGACCCGCCGTCGCTCGCCGACCTCGCCGCGGAGCTCGGCTTCGTCGACCAGGCGCACTTCACCCGCGAGTTCCGCACGGTCATCGGCGAGACGCCGCGGCGCTACGCCGCAGCGGCGCAGGCGACCCGGGCGGCGGGGGTTCCCTCCGGCCACCCGGCCGACCTAGGGTGAGGAGCGTGAGCCCTGCAGCGCGAGCGGACGAGGTCATCGAAGTC
Source organism: Agromyces chromiiresistens (assembly GCF_029167465.1). Taxonomy (NCBI): domain Bacteria; kingdom Bacillati; phylum Actinomycetota; class Actinomycetes; order Micrococcales; family Microbacteriaceae; genus Agromyces; species Agromyces chromiiresistens. The sequence goes on along the minus strand of NZ_JARFNL010000004.1, from coordinate 1,111,573 downwards.
GACGGTCGCGAGGTGCGCATCTCGCACCCCGACAAGGTCGTCTTCCCCGAGCCGGGGCTCACCAAGCTCGATCTCGTGAAGTACTACCTCGCGGTCGCCGACGGTGCGCTGCGCGGCGCGGGTGGGCGCCCGATGGTGCTCAAACGGTTTGTCAAGGGCATCGACCAGGAGGCCTTCTTCCAGAAGCGCGCTCCCGACAAGCGCCCCGAGTGGATCGAGACCGCGACGCTGCACTACGCGTCGGGCAATTCCGCCGAAGAGGTCGTCGTGAACGATGCGGCCGCGCTCGCCTGGGTCGTGAACCTCGGATGCATCGACCTCAACCCCCACCCCGTGCGAGCCGGCGACCTCGACCATCCCGACGAGCTGCGCGTCGACCTCGACCCGATGCCCGGCGTCGACTGGTCGCAGATCGTCGACGTCGCGTTCGTCGCGCGCGAGGTGCTCGACGACGTCGGGCTGGTCGGCTGGCCGAAGACGTCCGGCTCTCGCGGCATCCACATCTCGGTGCGCATCGCACCCGAGTGGACCTATCCCGAGGTGCGGCTCGCCGCCGAGACGCTCGCGCGCGAGGTCGAGCTCCGCGCTCCCGGCCTCGCATCCGCCCGCTGGTGGAAGGAGGAGCGCGGCGAGAGCGTGTTCGTCGACTTCAACCAGAACGCGAAGGACCGCACGGTCGCCTCGGCGTACTCGGTGCGTCCGCTGCCCGACGCCCGCGTCTCGACCCCGCTCGACTGGGCGGAGGTCCGCGAGAGTCGTCCCGAGCGCTTCACCGTCGCGACGGTCCTCGCACGCTTCGCCGAGCGCGGCGACGCCGCGGCCGGCATCGACGACGCGGTCGGCCGTCTCGATGGTCTGCTGCGACTCGCCGAGGAGCTCGGCCCCGCCGAGAAGCCCCCGCGCCGCGGCTCGGGCGATGGCTCCGGGCAACGGCAGTCGACGATGCCGCTCATCGAGATCGCCCGCGCCAAGACGAAGCCCGAGGCCCTCGAGGGCCTGGAGCGGTGGAAGGAACGTCACTCCGACGTCGTGCCCCGGCTCGAGCCGGCCGACGTGCTCGTCGACGGCATGCGAGGCAGTTCGTCGCTCTGGTACCGCATCCGGGTGAACCTGCAGCATGTGCCCGAGGCGGAGCGGCCGCCGCAGGAACCGCTCGAGGTCGATTACGACCCGTGGGCGAAGTACCGCGACGAGAACGGCGAGCTGTCGTTCCCCGGCGGCCGCCCCGGCGATCGTTCCGGCGGCACGACTGGCCGCGCCTCGTGAGCGACTTCGGTCCCGTCGACCCCGGTCATCACGCCGACATCGAATGGTTGCACCGCTGGCGCCTGCATCCCGAGGGCGACCCGCAGACGACGGCGTCGAGCACGCTGATCCCCGTGAGAACCATCGACGGGGTCGCGGCGGTGCTCAAGGTCGCCCACGTGGAGGAGGAGGAGCGCGGCGCCGAGCTGCTCGAACAGCTCGACGGACACGGCGCTGCGCGCGTCCTGCAGCGCGAGGGGCAGGCGGTGCTGCTCGAACGGGCCACCGGCACGGGCGACCTCGTGCGCATGGTCGTCGACGGCGACGACGACGGTGCGACGCGGGTGATCTGCGCAGCGGCGCGCCGCGTGCACCTCGACCCGGCGGAGCTCCCCACGCTCACCGACTCGGGGGTGCCGCTCCTCGTGCCGCTCGAGCAGTGGTTCCGCGAGCTGTTCGCGCACGCCGACGACCTCGACCCGCTCCATCGGCAGGGCGCCGACTACGCCGACCGGCTGCTGTCGACGCAGCGGGACGCGCGCGTGCTGCACGGCGACCTGCACCACGGGAACGTGCTCGACTTCGGCGAGCGCGGATGGCTCGTCATCGACCCCAAGGGGCTCGTCGGCGAGGCCGCCTTCGACTACTGCAACCTGCTCTGCAACCCGTCGCACGCGCGGGCGCTCATGCCCGGGCGGCTCGAGCGCCAGTTCGGCATCGTCGTCGCCGAGACCGGCGTGCTGCCGTCGCGGCAGCGAGACTGGCTCGTGGCCTGGTGCGCACTGTCGTCGACGTGGTTCGCGATCGCCGACGACCCGTCGCACGCCGAGTCGGTCACACGTCTCGGCGTGACCGCCGCCGATCTCGCGCTCTGACGGGCGGGCGGGCGTCAGGCGCGCGAGATCTCGACGACCGGCCGCGACGCCCACTCGCGCACGAGCTCGGTGCGCACGGCGACCCCGGTACCCGGGCCGTCGGGCACCCGGAGCTGCCCGCGGTGCTCGCCGTCGCCGAGCACGAACGGCTCGGTCACATCGTCGGCGTAGTAGCGGTCGGAGGCCGACGTGTCGCCGGGCAGCGCGAACCCGGGCAGCGCGGCGAGCGCGACGTTCGCCGCACGGCCGATCCCGGTCTCGAGCATGCCGCCGCACCACACCGGCACGTCGAGCTGACGGCACGCGTCGTGCACGCGCAGCGCCTCGAGGTAACCGCCCATCCGGCCGGGCTTGATGTTGACGACGCTCGTCGCGCCGCGATCGATCGCGTCCACCGCCGTCGCGGCATCCAGGATCGATTCGTCGAGGCAGACGGGGGTCTCGCACGCGGCAGCGAGCCGGGCGTGGGTGGCGATGTCCTCCTCGGCGAACGGCTGCTCGATGAGCAGCAGGTCGAACGCGTCGAGGCTCGCGAGCAGCGGGATGTCGTCGCCCGTGTACGCCGTGTTCGCGTCGACCTGCAGGAGACCGTCGCGTCCCATGAGCTCGCGGACGGCCGCGACGGGCAGGACGTCCCAGCCGGGCTTGATCTTGAGCTTGATACGGCGGTAGCCGGCCTCGAGGTACCCGGTGACCTCGTCGAGCAGTTCCTCGAGCGTCGGCGCGATGCCGACGGAGACCCCGCAGTCGACCCACTCGCGCTCCGCTCCGAACGCCTCGCCCATCGATCGGCCCTGGGCGCGCAGCTCGGCGTCGAGGACGGCCGACTCGAGGGCGGCCTTCGCCATGCGGTGGCCCGCGACGAACGCGAGCGTGCCGGCGACCGACCGTGCGAGCGGCAGCGAGGCGCCGCGGGTGCCGGGGCCGTCGGCACCTGCCGCTCCGGCGACTCCGGCCGTTTCGGCCGCGTGGTGCGCGGCGTCGTACGCGCGACGGTGTGCGGTCGCGTCGAGCAGTGCCGGGCCGAGGAACCGTTCGATCACGGATGCCGCGCCGTCGACGTACTCGGAGGAGTAGAAGGGCTCGCGGCCGGCGACGCACTCGCCCCACCCCTCGCCGGCGTCGGTGCTCACGTGCACGAGGAGCGCTTCGCGCACCGTCTCGCGACCGAAGCTCGTCTCGAACGGCCGCACGAGCGGCACCTCGATGCGATGCAGCGCGATCGTCTCGATGCGGGTCGGGTTCGTCGTCATCTCGCCTCCTCGGCGTCGGGCTCGGCCTCGGTGAACACGTAGTCCCCGGCGTCGTCGAGCTCGGGTCGCAGCCCCTGCCGCGCCATCTCGGTGAACGCGCGCACGGATGCCGCGCGCATCCGTGCGGCATCGGCAGCGGCATCCCGCCTGACTGCCTCGAAGTCGGGCACGAGCGCGAAGCCCGACTCCCCCGACCAGCGCGGAGGCGCACCGCCGGCGAGCGCGCGGAGCACCCGCGACGACGTGAGTCGCCAGCGCACCTCGAAGCGATCGCTGCGGTCGGCGCCCGAGATCTCGTCGCCGAGCACGCCGTAGAACTCGGGGAGGTAGGCGGCGACCTCGGCCCCGAGCCGCACGAGGTTCATGCGGGCGTTGCGGCGGATGAGGGGGTCGAACGTCCAGCGGACCTCGACGACGCCGTGCTCGAGGCAGATCGCCCGCTGGCGGAGCTTCAGCGCGAGCCCGATGCCGTGCCCGCGCGCCGCCGGGGCGACCGCGTTCATGTGCGAGTGCAGGTGGAGGCCCTCGTTCCAGCCGAGGAACCCGAGCGTCGCGCCGAGCAACTCACCCGGGATCGCGTACGGCGGCGTCGCCGAGGCATCCACGCCGCCCTCGTCGTCGGCGACCGCGACGAGCACCGTCGCGCCCGCGTGCGCCAGCGCCCGGATCATCGAGTGGTCGGGGCCGCGCCCCTCGCCCCAGGTCGACTCGAACCGGGCGAGCACCGCCTCGATCTCGTGCTCGGCGGCCTCGCGCGTGATGACGCCCGCGCCGAGGTCGGCGCGATCGGCGGCGGCAAGGGCCTCGGCGACGTACTGCCCGGCGACATCGGCGTCCATGTGTCGAGGCTAGCCGAGCGCGGGCACGGTGATCGGGCACGTTCTACAGGCACTTTCGGTCGTGGTTCGGCGTGTCGGGCGAGACACGCCGAGCGCGGGCCAAGAGTGCCTGTCGTTGCTGCGACCTGTGCGAGCATCGCCCCGCCCAGGCGAGTGTCGAAGCTCAATCGACGAGCGGCGGGAGCCCGCGGAGCCGCATAAGCGCCTTCGCGTCGTCGACGACCCGCTCGACGGCGCTCGCGACGAGAGGCCACTCATCGAGCACGTGCTTCGCCGTCGGACGAAGCACCGGCCGACCATACGACTGGCTGACAAGGGTGCGGTCGCGATCTTCGAAGAATCGATCGTTGCCATGGAACGCCTCGCCGTCGACCTCGAAGAGCACGCAGCCATCGATGCAACCGTCGAATCTGCCGTAGCCGGCGACATCCACCTGCGGCCGAACGACGTGACCGGCCCGCGCGACGCGACGAACGAACAGGCTCTCGACGCCCGACTCGGGGACTCCGGTGAACTCGTCGCGCAATGTGGAGACCGACTTCGGCAGTCGCGCCAACAGCGCGTCGAGCTGACGTGCGCTGAGCTGACGCTCGTGGAGGACCGAATCGAGCAGCGCTCGCCCGTTCTCGTCGTCGAGGCACCGAAGTGCCGACGCGATCGCGGCCTGTGGGGAGACGATCCAATCGAAGGCATCAGCGGGCGCCGGATCGGGGCGATAGTGGATCCGCGGCTCCATGGAGCCCGCCAGAAGGACGAACCGACGCTCCCGCCGCCGCTCCGGTACCTTCGGCTGCCAGACGCCCGCAGCCTCACGTTTCGTCGGTTCGATCCACGGCGAGCGGCGCGACGCGGAATGCGGCACCTGCAGATGCAGACGACGATCATCGCCACCCCAAAGCCCGAGCCTGCCGAGTGCCGACACGCATGCGATGCGACCCCCGACCTGCACCGCGCGAATCTGATCACGATCGGCGAGCGGTGATGCGATCCATCCGGTCCGGGGAGCAGTGACGGCGCCGGCGTCGAGCGCTGCCCGGATATCGCGCGCAGATACGCCGCGCGCCCGAAGGGTGCGGGCCCGGGCGATCTCACCGAGCAGGCTGAGGGTGACGGCGAGCAGCGACATCTCTCGAGCTTGGTGGCGGTGCTGACTGCGAGGCGGTGCCGTGGCGACACACGCGACCAGAGCGCCGCTTCGTCGACCTGTGGAGGACAAGTCCGGCGTCGGGAAACAGGCACTTTGACGAATTCACCGGCGTGTCATGGGCGACGCGCCGCGCAATTCAAGAGAACGCCTGCGATCCGGGATGCCCCGGCGCCGAACCGCACACACTCGAACTCGCACGGACCGAGCACCGGAATCCGCCCGAGCACGAACGCTGCCGACGACGCCGTCCGGCGGCACGCGCGCGAGCGCCCCGCCCGGCGGAGCCGGACGGGGCGCTCGTGAGCCGACCCGATCAGCAGAAGGCGCCGGTCGACGCCCAGACCTCGGGGACCTCGGCGAGACCCTCGCGGGTGACGGTCGCCTCGATGAGGCCGTACGACCGGTCGCTCGCGTAGAACACCTCGTTGGGGTTGTCGAGGCCGAACGGCTCGAGGTCGACGACGAAGTGGTGCTTGTTCGGCATCGAGAAGCGGATCTCCGCGATCTCGGGATGCGCCTCGAGCACCGCCTGGCCCATCTCGAAGAGGGTCGTCTGGAGCGCCGCCGAGTAGTTCTCGGTGAACGTCTCGAGCAGGATCGCCTTCACGCTGTCGTAGACGGCGTTGTAGTCGACCTCGGCGCCCGGCTGGTAGCGCCAGCGCGTGGCGACGCTCGTCGCGAGGATGCGATCGGTCGTCTCCTGGAGGGTCGTGTAGCGGTCCTTCGGGTAGCCGACGAAGCCCGACTGGGTCGTCTTCAGCACCGTGAGGTCCTTGAGGCCCGCGATGACGTGGCGGGTGTCGCCGTCGGCGATGACCGCGGCCGTGCGGATCTCCTGGCCCTTGCGCACGAACGAGTGGTCGTGGGGCTGGCCGTGGGCGGTGATGCGCTCCCACGCGTAGCTCTCGGCGAGCCAGCGTCCGCCGGTCACCCAGTCGAACTCGCCGATGAAGTGGTCGGCGAGGCGAAGCAGGAACGCCTCGGGCGAGCCGACGCCGTCGCGGGCGAAGGCGAACACGGTGTTCTTCTGCGTGTCGGTCGCGACCACGTGCGAGTTGTCGCCGTCGAGGTGGGCACCGGCGAAGTCGCCGCGCAGCTGCGAGGTGACGTTGAGGTCCTCGATCTCGTGGCGGTCGGTGTCGCGGGTGACCTTGACGACGCGGACCTCGGCCTTGCCGTACTGGTTCGGGCCGAGCACGATGGCGCCGGGCTCGGCGCTCGACGCGCCGCCTGCGGCGGTGTCGGTGGTGGTCACGGTGTTGATCAGGGTGTCGGTCATGGTGGATCTAACTTCCTCGGTAGGTCGAATAGGCGAAGGGGCTCAGCAGGATCGGCACGTGGTAGTGACGACCCTCCTCGGCGACGAGGAAGGTGAGCAGCACTTCGGGGTAGAAGGCGTCGGTCTGGGTGGAGGCGAAGTAGGCGCCGGTGTCGAACCGCAGCCGGTACTCGCCGTTGGGGATCGTCTCGGGGCCGAGCTGTTTCGCCCGCCCGTCGTCGTCGGTCACGGCGCTCGCGAGGAGCTCCCAGCCGTCCCCGCTGGAAGCGGAGCCGGAAGCTCCGGAGCCGCCGACGGAACGCCGGTACAGCTCGACGGGCACCCCGGCGGCGGGCCTGCCGCGCTGGGCGTCGAGCACGTGCGTCGTGATCTGCGAAACGGTCATGCGGCGATGGCCCCTTTCAATCTCAGAACGGCGATCTCGCGCAGCTGCTCGGCGACGACCGCGTCTTCGGTCGCCTCGTCGTTGCCGAGCCGAGTGGTGAGCGCGTCGAGGATCTCGCCGGCGGAGCGGCCGGCCGCACGGATGAGGAACACCCGCCCGAACCGCTGCTCGTACGCCGCGTTGCCCTCGGCGAGGGCCCGTGCGATCTCGGCGTCGGCCGGGTCGACGCCCGCCTGCTCCGATCGCGACATGGCCGCTTCGGTGCTCGCACCGCTCGCACGCTCCCCGATGCGGGGATGGTGGCTGAGCGCCTGCTCGACCTCGCCGGCCGTGAACGGCGACGCCGCGGTGACGGCCTCGCTCACGAGCTCGTCGATCGAGCCGTACGGTCGACGGTCGGCGAGGTGCTCGCACCACCGCGTGACGTCGACGCATGGTCGAAGCGTGGCGATCGCCTCCGAACGATCGGCTTCGTTGAACTGTTCAAGCTTCATCGCTTGAGTCACTTTCTCATTCTGCTGGCATCCACGGTGTACGGATATACGAAACTCATGTTTCGCATCGTGGAACTGTTATTTCAGCATGTGACAATGCTAACAAATACGGATGCCCCGTAGCAACGATTTCCGATGAAGAAGTCGTGCCACGAGGCATCCGATTGCAGTGTGCTCAGAGACCGAGCTGCTCCCGCAGACGACCGACGTGCCCATTGGGATCGACGTTGTACTCGAGCGCTGCGACGCGCCCCTCGTCGTCGACGACCGCGGTCGAGCGGATGAGCCCGTCGAACGTACGGCCCGCGACCGTCTTCTGGCCCCACGCGCCCCACGCCCTGGCGACCTGCGCCCCCTCGTCGGAGAGCAGCGGGAACGAGAGCTGCTCGGCCTCGGCGAACTCGGCGAGCCGCGACACCGGGTCGGGCGAGATGCCGAGCACCGTGTAGCCCGCCGACTGGAACGACGCGAGGCTCTCGCGGAAGTCGCACGCCTCGGTCGTGCAGCCCGGCGTGAACGCGGCCGGGTAGAAGTAGACGATGACGGGACCGCCGCGGTGGTCGCTGAGCCGCCGCACTGCACCGGTCGCGTCGGGCAGGGCGAAGTCGGGTGCGGGCTGGCCGGTCTCCAGCTCTTCGGACGAGTTGATCATGAGGTGCTCCGTTTCATCGGTCGACGGGATGCCTCGGCGCCGGTGCCCCTCGCGAGGTCCGGTGGTCCGTTTCGGTCGGCGGGAGGAAGGTGTGGGGATGATGGTGTTGCCTGCTGGCGGTCGGGAACGGATTCGGCCGCGAGCCGGAACGGTATCGGACCGTCCGGCCGCGCGGCCCCCGGGATGCTACGCGTTCCCTTTTCGAAGCATCCGGCCCTGGGCCCGTTCGCGGTCGACGGGGGCGCCGGCGAGGTAGGCGCCGCGAACGGCTCCCGTGAGCTCGCGGCCGTCGTACGGCGTGACGGGGTGTCGATGCTCGAGCGCCTTCGCATCGACGGTGAATCGCTCGTCGGGCGCGAAGACCGCGAAGTCGGCGGCGAGGCCGGTCGCGATGCGCCCCTTGGTGGTGAGGCCGACGCGCTCGGCGGGCCGCTGCGCCATCCATTCGACGACGCGATCGAGCCCGATGCCGCGCTCGCGCGCCTCGGTCCAGATGAGCGGCAGGCCGAGCTGCAACGATGCGATGCCGCCCCAGGCGAGCTCGAAGTCGCCGTCGCCGGCGTACTTCAGCTCGGGCGTCGACGGCGAGTGGTCCGAGACGACGAAGTCGATGACGCCGTCGCGCAGGCCCGCCCACAGCGCGTCGCGGTTCGCATCCTCGCGGATCGGCGGGCAGCACTTGAACGCCGTCGCGCCTGCTGGCACGTCCTCGGCGAACAGGGTGAGGTAGTGCGGGCACGTCTCGACGCTGAGATCCGTGCCCGCGGCCTTGGCCCGGGCGATCTGCCCGAGCGAGTCGGAGGAGCTGAGGTGCAGGATGTGCGCCCGGGCGCCCGTGCGGGTCGCACGGTCGATGACCTCGGCGATCGCCGTGTCCTCCGCTTCGCGGGGGCGCGAGGCGAGGAAGTCGGCGTAGCCCGGGCCGCCGGCGTGCGGTGCCGCGTCGATGACGTGCGCATCCTCGGCGTGCACCACGAGCATCGAGTCGTGCTCGGCGATGACCCGCATCGCCTGCTCCATCTCGTCGGCGGTCACCTGCGGGAACTCGTCGACGCCCGAGTGCAGCAGGAAGCACTTGAACCCGAACACGCCCTCGGCCGCGAGCGGTGCGAGCTCGTCGAGGTTGCCGGGCACGACGCCGCCCCAGAAGCCGACGTCGACGAAGGTCTGGCCCTCGGCGGCCGCGCGCTTCTCGTCGAGCGCCGCGACCGACACGGTCGGCGGGATCGAGTTGAGCGGCATGTCGATGATGGTGGTCACTCCGCCGGCCGCGGCCGCGCGGGTCGCCGAGGAGAAGCCCTCCCATTCGGTGCGACCGGGTTCGTTGACGTGCACGTGCGTGTCGACGAGGCCGGGCAGCAGCACCTCGTCGGCGGCGAGCTCGACGACCTCGTCGCCGACGAGGCCCGTGCCGAGCGGTGCGATCGACGCGATGCGGCCGTCGCGCACGCCGATCTCGACGGCGCGTTCGACCGGTCCGCCGTCGCTCGCGACGAGCGCGCGTGCTGCGCGGAACACCACGTCGTACCCGGCGGGAGACGCCGTCTGGTCGGTGGCCCGCTGGGATGCCTGGTCGGCGATGAGGTCGGTCACGAGTTCCTCCGCGAGTCGGGTCAAGAGATCGGATGCCTCGGCCATGCTGCGAGCCGGATCGGGCTCGAGCTCGGCGAGGGCGCGAGCGGCGGCGAACCCGGCGCGGTGCACCTCGTCGTCGCTCAGCAGGCGGCGGCCGCTCACCGCGTAGACGGGCACCCCCGCACGCCGGGCGGCGCGGGCGACGCCGATCGGCGTCTTGCCCATGAGGCTCTGCGCGTCGAGGCTGCCCTCGCCGGTGATCACGGCGTCGGCCCCGGCGAGCCGGGCCTCGAGCCCGGTGAACTCGAGCACGACGTCGATGCCGGGCCGGCGTTCGGCGCCGAGCACCGCGAGCGCGGCGAAGCCGGTGCCGCCGGCGGCACCGGCACCGGGTCGTTCGGCGGCGACGCGCGCGGGCACCGCCAGGATCGGGTCGTGCTCGGCGAGCACCCCGACGAGGTTCGCGAGGGCCGCGTCGAGCGCGGCGACGTCGTCGGGGGTCGCGCCCTTCTGCGGGCCGAAGACCGCGGCGGCGCCGAACGAGCCGAGCAGCGGGTTGTCGACATCGCTCGCGAGCACGATCTCGGTCTCGGTCAATCGCGGGTCGAGTCCGTCGAGGTCGATGCGGGCGAGGCCGGCGAGCGCGGCCCCTCCGTGCGGCAGCTCGGCACCCGTGGCGTCGAGCAGCCTGGCCCCGAGTCCCTGCAGCACGCCGGCTCCCCCATCGGTCGAGGCACTGCCGCCGATGCCGAGCACGATGCGCCGGGCGCCGGCGTCGAGGGCGGCCGCGATGAGCTGCCCGGTGCCGAGGCTCGTGGCGCCCGAGGCATCCGCCCCGCCGGTCGGAACCAGGTCGAGCCCCGACGCCCGCGCCATCTCGACGACCGCCTCGTCGCCGCGCAGGGCGAAGTCGGCCTCGACCGGCGAGCCGAGCGGGCCGGCGACGAGCGCCGTGCGGCGCTCGAAGCCGGCCGCGAGCGCCGCCTCGAGCGTGCCCTCGCCGCCGTCGGCCACCGGGATCGCGTCGATCTCGATCGCGGAGTCGACGCGCCGGGCGCCCTCGGCGACCCTGGCGGCCACCTCGGGAGCCGACAGCGACCCCTTGAACTTGTCGGGCGCGATCACGATGCGCATGTGTTCAGTCTTCCGTGTCGTGAGGACGATGGACAGGCGTCAGTCGAGCAGGGCGTAGACGGCCTCGGGCGCGTCGTCGGGCGTCTCGGCGAGGTCTTCGAACTCGTTCATGGTGTCGAGGTCGGCGCCCATCGCGATGTTGGTGACGCGCTCGAGGATGACCTCGACGACCACCGGCACCTGGAACTCCGCCTTCAGGCGCTCGGCCTCGGCGAAGCCCGCCGCGAGGTCCTCTGGGCGCTCGACGCGGATCGCCTTGCAGCCGAGGCCCTCGGCGACCTTGACGTGGTCGACGCCGTAGCCGGTGGCGACGCTGGCGGGATCGAAGGGGGTGTTGACGTTGTCGAACGCGAGCGACACCTCGTAGTCCATCTCGAAGCCGCGCTGCGACTGGCGGATGAGTCCCAGGTAGCTGTTGTTGACCACGACGTGGACGTACGGCAGCTGGTGCTGCGCACCGACGGCGAGCTCTTCGATCATGAACTGGAAGTCGTAGTCGCCCGAGAGCGCGACGACCTTCGCCTCGGGCTTGCCGCGCACGACGCCGAGCGCGGCGGGCAGCGTCCAGCCCAACGGGCCGGCCTGGCCGGCGTTGATCCACTGGCGCGGTTCGTACACGTGCAGCAGCTGGGCGCCCGCGATCTGCGACAGGCCGATCGTGGTGACGTACGTGGTGTCGTGGCCGAACGCGGAGAGCATCTCCTGGTAGACGCGGTGCGGCTTCATCGGCACGTCGTCGAAGTTGGTCTTGCGCTGCAGGCGCGCCTTTCGGTCGCGGCATTCCTCGGCCCAGCCGTGGTAGTCGGGCAGCTCGGCGACACGGTCGCGGGCCGCCTCGAGCAGGGCGTCGATGAACGCGCCCGCGTCGGAGACCACGCCGTAGTCGGGTGCGAACACGCGGCCGATCTGCGTCGGCTCGATGTCGACGTGCACGAAGGTGCGGCCCGTGCGGTAGGTGTCGAGGCCGCCGGTGTGACGGTTCGCCCACCGGTTGCCGATGCCGAGCACGAAGTCGCTCTCGAGGAAGCTCGCGTTGCCGTACCGCTGCGAGGTCTGGATGCCGACGAGGCCCGCCGCCAGCGGGTGGTCGTCGCCGATCGCACCCCAGCCCATCAGGGTCGGGAACACGGGCACGCCCAGGGTCTCGGCCAGTTCGACGAGCTTCGCGGAGGCGCCCGAGTTCACGACGCCGCCGCCCGCGATGATCGCAGGGTGCCTCGAGGCCGTGAGCAGGTCGAGCACCCTCTCGGCCTGCGCGCGGGTCGCGGCGGGCTTCGCCACCGGCAGCGGCTCGTAGGTGTCGATGTCGAACTCGATCTCGGTCATCTGCACGTCGAAGGGCAGGTCGATGAGCACGGGGCCCGGGCGGCCCGAACGCATGATCTGGAACGCCGTCTGGAAGACGCCGGGAACCTGCGCGCCCTCGAGCACCGTCTTGGCGAACTTCGTGACGGGCTTCGCGATGGACGCGATGTCGACGGCCTGGAAGTCCTCCTTGTCGAGCTTGGCCACCGGCGCCTGGCCGGTGATGCACAGCATCGGGACGGAGTCGGCGATCGCTGCGTACAGGCCCGTGATCATGTCGGTGCCCGCGGGCCCCGACGTGCCGATGCAGATGCCGATGCGACCGTCGGCGGTGCGGCTGTAGCCGTCGGCCATGTGCGACGCGCCCTCGACGTGGCGGGCGAGGGTGTGCCGGATGCCGCCGTTCGCGCGCATCGCGGAGTAAAGGGGGTTGATGGCGGCACCGGGCAGCCCGAAGGCCTCGGTCGCGCCCTCTTTGATCAGGATCTGGACGATGGCGTCGACGGCGCGCATGCGGGTCATGGGAGTGCTCCTTCGGAGACGTGGGTGGAAGATCTGGGTGGATGCCGCGGCACTGCGCCGCGGCATCCGCGAACCGCCCCGGCCTGAACGCCGGACGGGCCGCTACTCGCGGCCGGCGAGCGCGGCGGTGAGCTTGAAGAGCCCCGAGTGGTCGAGTCCGCCGTCGCCGCGGGCGACGAGCGAGGTGACGAGCTGGGCGACGGCCGAGCCGAGCGGAACGGTGATGCCGGCCCGGCGTGCGGCGGCGGTGACGATGCCCAGGTCCTTGTTGTGGAGGGCGAGGCGGAATCCGGGGGCGAAGTCGCGGTCGAGCATCTTCTGCCCCTTCTGGTCGAGGACCTTGGAGCCGGCGAGTCCGCCGCCCAGGACCTTCAGCGCGGCGTCGGTGTCGACGCCGAAGGCTTCGAGGAAGACGACCGCCTCGGCGAGCGCCTGGATGTTGACGGCGACGATGAGCTGGTTGGCCGCCTTCACGGTCTGGCCGGCGCCCGCGGGGCCGACGTGCACGATGGTCTTGCCGATGCCCTCGAGCACGGGCAGGGCCTTCGCGAAGTCGCCCTCCGAGCCGCCCACCATGATCGAGAGCACGCCGTCGACGGCGCCCTGCTCGCCGCCCGAGACGGGCGCGTCGACCGCGCCGAATCCCTTCGAGACGGCCTCCTCGGCGAGCTCCTTGGCGACGTCGGGGCGGATCGACGAGTTGTCGATCCACAGGGTGCCCGGCTCGGCGTTGGCGAACACGCCGCCCTCGCCGCGCACGACGGACTCGACGTCGGGCGAGTCGGGCACCATCGTGATGACGGCCTCCGCGCCCTTCACGGCGTCGGCGATGCTCGCGGCACCGCGGCCGCCCGCCGCGACGAGCGCGTCGATGGGCGCCTGGCTGCGGTTGAAGCCGGTGACATCGTGGCCGGCGGCGACGAGGTTCTTGGCCATGGGCAGGCCCATGATGCCGAGGCCGATGATCGCGATCTTGCTCATGAGTTGGTCCTTCGTGTTGCGTCGTGCGGGTCGGTCGGTGCCTGCGCGTGGCGGTCAGGCGGTGGCGGCGGTACTGGTCGCAGCGCTCGGCTCGGCGCCGGCGAGCCAGGTGAACGCCTCGTCGATCGGGGCCTTGTACTCGAGGCCGATCGGGCCGCCGTAGCCGAGCTCGCGGCTGCGGGCGATCCACGCCTCGAGCGGCAGCCCGCCGGTGCCGGGGGCACCGCGGCCCGGGTCGTCGGCGATCTGGATGTGGCCGAACGAGGGGGCGTGCGCCTCGATGACGGCGGCGACGTCGTCGCCGTTGACCGCGAGATGGTAGAAGTCGGCGAGGAGCTTGAGGTTCGCGGTGCCGGATGCCGCGCGCACGGCGTCGATCACCCGCACGGCGTCGGCCGCCGTCTTCAGCGGGTACGCCGGAGCGCCCGAGACCGGCTCGAGCAGCACGGTGCCGCCGATCGGGGCGACGCCCGCGGCTGCGGCCGCGAGGTTCTCGATCGCCGCCGCGTCCTGCTCGGCGGCGTCGACGCCCTCCTGGCGGAGGCCGTAGAGGGCGTTGAAGCCCTTCGTGCCGAGCTGCTCGCCGATGCCCGCGACGACCGCGATGTTGTCGCGGAACTCGTTCGAGCGGGCCGGCCACGAGACGAGGCCGCGGTCGCCGGCGGGCATGTCGCCCGCGTTGAAGTTGAGGCCGGTCAGCTGCACGCCCGCGTCGCGGATCGCGCCGACGAAGGCGTCGACGTCGCGGTCGGCGGGCACCGACTCGGCGAACGGCCACCAGAACTCGACGGCGTCGAAGCCCGCGGCCTTGGCCGCGGCCGGGCGCTCGAGCAGGGGCAGCTCGGTGAGGAGGATCGAGCAGTTCACCGTGTACGTCATCGTCGACTTCCTTCGTGTTGCCTATTTCCGTATTCCGGAAGAATTCTTCTGCTGTATGAAATCGTAAGCGCCGAGTGGCGAGACGTCAACCCTCGTCGGACGCTCGCCGCGGCATCCGCGACGAGATGTCGGAGAATTCAGCACCCAGAGCCCGAAGCGCCAGCCGAACGGCCGATTCCTCCGACATCTCGGCGCGGGGCGCCCCGGACACGACGAAGCGCCCGGCGACGATACGTCCCGGGCGCCCGTGTGTGAATACCTTTCAGGGAGGGGTGTGGTGGGCACGGGGTGTCATGGCCGTCTTCGACCGCAGAACACCCCTGCTTCCCACACCCCGTCCTGAAAACGGATGCCGCGACTCAGGTGAGCCGGATCTGCCGGTTCATGTCCTTGTACAGGAGGTAGCGGAACGGCTCGGGGCCGCCCGCGTAGCAGGCCTGCGGGCAGAACGCGCGCAGCAGCATGTAGTCGCCCGCCTCGCACTCGACCCAGTCGTCGTTGAGCCGGTAGACGGCCTTGCCCTGCAGCACGAACAGCCCGTGCTCCATGACGTGGGTCTCTGCGAACGGGATCGATCCGCCGGGCTGGAACGTCACGATGTTCACCTGCATGTCGTGCGCGAGGTCGTTCGAGTCGGTGAACCGCGTGGTCGCCCACGCCCCGTCGGTGTCGGGCATCGGCACGGGCTCGATGTCCTGGTCGCGGGTGACGAACGACGCCGGCGGCGCGATGCCGTCGACGGGTTCGTACGCCTTGCGGATCCAGTGGAAGCTCGTGAGCTCCGCGCCCTCGTTCGCGAGCGACCAGTCCGCCCCCGGCGCGAGGAAGGCGTAGCCGCCCTCCTCGAGCACGTGCCGCTCCCCCTCGAGCGTCAGCGTGAGCGAGCCGGTCGTCACGAACACGACGCCCTCGACGCCCGCCTCGGCCTCGGGCTTCTCAGCCCCGCCGCCCGGCGCGATCTCGACGATGAGCTGCGAGAAGGTCGTGGCGCCGCCCGCGACGGGCCGGGCGATGATCCACGACCGCGTGCCGCGGAAGCCGGGCAGGTTGCTCGTGACGATGTCGCGCAGCACGCCCTTCGGGATGAAGGTGTACGCCTGCTTGACGACGGCGCGGTCGGTGAGCAGGTCGGTCTGCGGCGGCAGCCCGCCCTGCGGGGTGTAGTAGCTCATGCGTGTTCCTCGTGATCAGGGGTGGGTCGCGACATCCTCAGTCGTTCGCCGCAGTCGCGGCGAGCTTCGGATGTGCGAGCAGGGTGAGCGCGCGCCGGTCGATGCCGATGTCGGCGACGATCTCGGCCTCGCCGACCGCGCCGCATTCGACGCCGCGCAGCACGAAGTCGGCGAGCGCGCGGGCCGTGGCGGGTTCGTCGAGCACGGCGCCCGGCGTGCGCTCGAGATAGTTGCGCAGGCGCGCGGATGCCTCGGGGTAGCCCTCCCGGAAGAAGGCGTAGGTCGCGAGGTACCGGGTCGGAAGCTGGTGCGCGTGCAGGTCCCAGCCCTGGTAGAACCCCCGCTCGAGCGAGCGGCGCACGAGCCGGGCGTGCAGGCGCCACGCCTCCTCGGTGCGGTCGCCCAGCGGCAGGATGTTCGTCGAGCCGTCGGAGAGGCGGATGCCGGTGCCGGCCACCGCGAGCTGCATGACCTCCTTCGCGAGGTCGGCGACGGGGTGCTCCATCGACTGGTAACGGGCCGCGATCTGCAGCGAGGCGCTGTAGTCGTAGGTGCCGTAGTGCAGGGCGCTGATGCGTCCGGGCGCGGCGACCGCGAGCTGCGCGACGGGCGATGTGCCGCCCGAGCCGAGGATGAGCTGCGGCGTCTCGACCTGCACCTCGAAGCGCAGGCGCCCGTCGGGCAGCCCGTGGGCGCGCTCGAGCGCGGTCACGACGTCGACCATCGCCTCGACCTGCGCGACCGTCGTGACCTTCGGCAGGGTGAGCACGAGCCCGTCGGGCAGGCCGGCGGGGCCCGACTGCGCGACGAGCGCACCGATGAAGAGATCGAGGGTGCGGATGCCTCGTGCCCTCGTGGGCGCCTCGAAGCACTTGAAGCGGATGCCGATGAACGGCGGCGCGACCCCCGCCGCGACGGCGGCGGCGACCTGCTCGGCGGCGCGCACGGCATCGGCGTCCTCGGTCTCGTCGCCGCGGTCGCCGTAGCCGTCCTCGAAGTCGAGGCGAACGTCTTCGATGGGCTCGCGGGCGAGTTTCTCCCGCACTCGCGGCGCGATGCGCGCCGCGAGTGCGGGATCCACCCCGATGCGGACGGCGAGCGCCTCGAACCCGCCGTCCGCAGTCACGGACTCCTCGGCTGCGCGGCCCCACGCCGCGGGCAGCTCGGGAGTGAAGGTGTCGGCCGGCACGTACACGGTGTGCACGGGCTGGCGGGAGCCGTCGTCGCCCGGGTAGACGGTCGCGAGCAGCTCGTCGGTGTCGGCGAGCCGCGCCTCGACGCGAGCCAGGTCGTCGGCGGTCAGGGCGGTGCGGGGCACGGCGGCGCCTGGCAGCGCCGTGCCCGGTGCGCCCGCGACGTCACTGGCTGCCATGCTCATCCCAGCAGCTCGTAGGCGGGCAGGGTGAGGAAGTCGACGTACTCGTCGGAGGTGCAGATCTCCTCGATGAGCTCGGCGGCCGGCTCGTAGTAGGCGGCGAACCGCTCGGCGGGGACCTCCCCGCGGAGGCGGTCGACCTCTTCGGCGAGCACCCGGCGCACGAGCTCGACGGTCACGGTGTCGCCGGTGTCGGCGAGCACGACGCCGTTCCTCACCTGCTGCCAGACCTGCGAGCGCGAGATCTCCGCGGTCGCGGCATCCTCCATCAGGTTGTGGATCGCGACGGCGCCGTTGCCCGACAGCCAGACCGCGGTGTAGGCGACCGCGACGTAGAGGTTGTCGTGCAGGCCCGCCTCGGTGACGTCGCCGCCCGCGGAGGCGACGTCGAGCAGCTGGGCCGCGGTGACCTCGACCTCGGGGCGCTGCTTGTCGAGCTGGTTCGGGCGGGCCCCGAGCACCTCGTCGAACACCTCGCGGCAGACGGGCACGAGGTCGGGGTGCGCCACCCACGAGCCGTCGAAGCCGTCGTTCGCCTCGCGGGTCTTGTCGGCGCGCACCTTGTCGAAGGCCGCACGGGTGACCTCGAGGTCGTTGCGGTTCGGCACGACGGCGGCCATGCCGCCCATCGCGAAGGCGCCGCGTCGGTGGCAGGTCTTCACGAGCAGCTCGGTGTAGGCGCGCATGAACGGCGCCGTCATCGACACCTGCGCCCGGTCGGGCAGGATGAACGCGTCGCCCGCGTCGCGGAAGACCTTGATCAGGCTGAACAGGTAGTCCCAGCGGCCGGCGTTGAGGCCCGAGGCGTGCTCGCGCAGCTCGTAGAGGATCTCCTCCATCTCGAAGGCGGCCGGGATCGTCTCGATGAGCACCGTCGCGCGGACCGTGCCGCGGGCGATGCCGAGGTACTGCTGCGCGAACACGAACACGTCGTTCCAGAGGCGGGCCTCGAGGTGGCTCTCGATCTTCGGCAGGTAGTAGTACGGGCCCTCGCCGTTCTCGATGAGCTGCTTCGCCGTGTGGAAGAAGTGCAGGCCGAAGTCGACGAGCGAGCCGCTGCCCTCGCGCCCGTCGACGACCACGTGCCGCTCGGGCAGGTGCCAGCCGCGGGGCCGCGTGACGACCGTGGGGCGACGCACGTCGGTGCGGAGCGCGTACGCCTTGCCCTGCGGAGACGTGAACGCGAGCGTGCCGCGCGCCGCGTCGCGGAGGTTCAGGATGCCGCCGACGACGTTCTCCCAGTTCGGGGCGGCGGCGTCCTCGAGATCGGCGAGCCACACGCGCGCCTCGGAGTTGAGGGCGTTGATCGCCATCTTCGCGGGCGACGGCGGCCCCGTGATCTCGACCCGGCGGTCGAGGAGCGCCTCGGGGGCGGGGGCCACGCGCCACTCGGACTCGCGGATCTCGCGCGTCTCGGGCAGGAAGTCGAGGGTGCCGCCGGCGGCGATGCGGTCGCGCTTGACCGCGCGGGCGGCGAGCAGCTCGAGGCGGCGCCCGTCGAACTCGCGGTGCAGCGCCTCGACGAAGGCGAGCGCCTCGGGCGTCAGGATCTCGTCGGCACCGTCGATCTCGGCGGGGCGGGTGATCCGAAGGGAACTGGTGTCGGTGCTCATGCGGCGGCTTCCTGCGTCTCTGCGGTGGGCTCGGTGTCGGCGGCAGGAGCGCTCTCCTGCCGGGCGTCTTCGCGGTGCGCGGCGCCGGCGACGGCTTCGGCGACGGCACGGGCGACATCCGGGTCGAAGACGCTCGGGATGATGTAACTCGCGTTGAGTTCATCATCGCGCACGCACGAGGCGATCGCCTCTGATGCGGCCACGAGCATCTCGGGCGTGATGTCGACGGCGCCCGAGTCGAGCAGCCCTCGGAAGAAGCCGGGGAAGGCGAGCACGTTGTTGATCTGGTTCGGGAAGTCGCTGCGCCCCGTCGCGACGACGGCCGCGTGGCGGGCCGCGACGACCGGGTCGACCTCGGGGTCGGGGTTCGCCATGGCGAAGACGATCGCGTCGTCGGCCATGCTCTCGATCTCGGCCTCGCCGAGCAGGTTCGGGGCACTCACGCCGATGAAGACGTCGGCGCCGGCGAGCACCTCGGCGAGCGTGCCGGTGAGGCCCTCGGCGTTGGTGTTCGAAGCGAGCCGGGTGCGGTGCTCGTCGGCGTACCGCTCGCCGCGGTGGATGGCGCCGTTGCGGCCGCAGGCGACGATGTTCACCGCACCCTCGGCCTTGAGCAGCTGGATGATCGCGTTGCCGGCCGCACCGACCCCGGACACGACGATGCGCACCGTGTCGAGGCGCTTGCCGACGACGCGCAGCGCGTTCATGAGCGCCGCGAGCGTGACGATCGCGGTGCCGTGCTGGTCGTCGTGGAAGACGGGGATGTCGAGCTCCTCGCGCAGGCGCCGCTCGATCTCGAAGCAGCGCGGCGCGGCGATGTCCTCGAGGTTGATGCCGCCGTAGACGGGCGCGAGGGCCTTGACGATGCCGATGATCTCCTCGGTGTCCTGCGTATCGAGGGCGACCGGCCAGGCGTCGACGTCGGCGAACTGCTTGAAGAGGGCGGCCTTGCCCTCCATCACGGGGATCGAGGCGGTCGCGCCGATGTTGCCGAGGCCGAGCACCGCCGAGCCGTCGGTGACGACGGCGATCGTGTTGCCCTTGACGGTGAGGCGGCGGGCGTCGGCGGGGCGGTCGGCGATCGCGAGGCAGACCCGGGCGACGCCGGGGGTGTACGCGCGGGAGAGGTCGTCGCGGTTGCGGAGCGGCGTCTTCGGCACGATCTCGAGCTTGCCGCCCTGGTGCAGGCGGAAGGTGCGGTCGGCGACCTCGTGCACGACGACGCCCTCGCGTGCGGCGAGCGCTGCGGCGACCTGGGCGGCGTGCTCGGCGCTCCCGGCGTAGCAGGTGAGGTCGACGAGCACGCGATCGGTGCTCGACTCGCTGACGTCGACCGCGGTGATGACCGCACCGGCGTCGGCCGCCGCGACGACGAGTTCGCTCGTCGCGGTGACGCCGGCGGGCGCCTCGACGCGGAGCTGAATGGAGTAACCGGGACTGGGATTCGCCATCGGATCGACTTTCTTGAATGCCCGCGTTGTTTCAAGCGCGGCGGTTTCCGTATTACGGATGTTAATGTCTGCCATTCGGAAACTCAACCCCGGGATGCGGCGACCGTGGCCGGCACGGGAATCCGCTCGCCGCCCATCGTGGAGTCGTGCGGTATGTTGACTGCAACCCGGCAGGTTTTCCGCGATGCGGATATGGTCTGCCACGATCACGAACGGGAGCAGCGCATGGCGGAGGGCCAGCCCGAAGGCGTCAAGTCGGTCGCGAGGGTGTTCGACCTGCTCGAGCTGATCGCCGACGCCGGCGGCGACGTCACGCTGAGCGAGCTCTCGACGATGGCCGAACTGCCGCTGCCGACGATCCACCGCCTGCTCCGCACGCTCGTCGCGCTCGGCTACGCGCGTCAGCTCGCGAACCGCCGCTACGCGCTCGGACCACGCCTGGTGCGCCTGGGCGAGGTGGCCAACCGCCAGTTCGGGCGGCTCGCCCGCCCCCAGCTGAAGGAACTCGTCGAGCGGCTCGGCGAGACCGCGAACCTCGCGACCCTCGACGGCGACCAGGTCATCTACGTCTCGCAGGCGCCGTCGCCGCACGCGATGCGCATGTTCACCGAGGTCGGCCGCCGCTCGCACCTGCACGCGACGGGCGTCGGCAAGGCGATCCTCGCGCAGCTCGACGACGACACCGTGCGCGACATCATCAGTCGCACCGGCCTGCCCCAGTCGACCGTGCACTCGATCGACTCGATCGACGCGCTGCTCGAAGACCTGCGCGTCACGCGCGAGCGCGGCTACGCGATCGACGACGGCGAGCAGGAGATCGGCGTGCGCTGCTACGCGATGACCGTGCCGGGTGCGCCCATCCCGACGGCGGTCTCGGTGTCGGGCCCGGTCGCCCGCGTCGACGAGGACTTCGCCGAGCGAGCCATCCCCGTGCTGCGCGAGGTCGTGCAGGAGATCGCCGACGCCACCGCCGCCGCCTGACGCCGCGCGAACGCCACGCGGTTCGCGCCGCACACCCAGGGCACGCGCGCACCCGCGCGCCCGCGCGCACACCCACCCGCACGTGCCCGCGCGCGCACCCGCACGCCACCCACACGCGCACCCCCACCCGCACCCGCACCCGCACCCGCCGATCGCCGATCGCCGATCGCCGATCGCCGAGTGTCGCCGTTCCGACCGAATGATGCCGACGCTTCGGCAACCCTCGGTCGGAACGGCAACGCTCGGTGGAGACCTCTTGACGCGGCATCCCTCATCGTCATATTCTTTCCGTGATTCAGAATTATGCTTCCGTCATTCGGAAGCTGCTCGAGGAGAGGAGGGTGACGATGCACGACCGCCACGACCACGAGGACGCCGCGCGCGTCAACCGACCGCTCGCCGTGAGCTACGCCTCGATCGAGGTCGATCCCGACATCTACATTCCGGCGCGCGCCGACCGACGGGGCTTCTTCGCCCGCTGGTTCCACCGCGCGCCCGAGCTGAGTCGCCGGGTGGCCTGACGCGAGCGACGCGCGCACGCACGCACGCACGCACGCGAGCACGCGAGCACGCGAGCACATGACTGAATATCCGTTCTGCGAAATCGGGATTCCGAATCGCAAGAACTACCTGCCACCGACGCAGTACTATCGGTATGTACTGCTGAAGCAGGCGCGGTGCGAGGTGGGGCCACCGGGGCCCCGGTGCCGCAGGCGTCATCGACGACGCCTCACCCGAGGAGATCCCATGGACGAGATCGCCATCACCGTCAACGGGCTTCGACGCCCGCTCGAAGGTGCCACCGCCCACACCACCGCGCTCGACTGGCTGCGCGACACCGGGCTCACGGGCAGCAAGGAGGGCTGCGCCGAAGGCGAGTGCGGCGCGTGCGCGATGCTCGTTGCGACGTCGGGCACCGACGGCGGCACCGAGTGGACCGCGGTCAACGCGTGCCTCGTGCCCGTCGCCGCGCTCAACGGCCAGGAGGTGGTGACGGCCGAGGGGCTCGGCTCCCCCGAGTCGCTGCACCCCGTGCAGGAGAAGCTCGCCGAGGCGGGCGGCTCGCAGTGCGGCTACTGCACCCCGGGCTTCGCCTGCAGCATGGCGGGCGAGTACTACCGCGCCGACCGCGTTCCGGCGCCGGCCCACGCGCACGACGTGGTCGACGAGCACGACGAGGGATGCCTCGTGCATGACGCCGAGCACGGGCCGAACGGCTTCGACCTGCACGCCCTCAGCGGCAACCTCTGCCGCTGCACCGGGTATCGCCCGATCCGCGACGCCGCCTACGAGCTCGGCATGCCCGAGCCGGGCGACGAGCTCGCCGCTCGCCGCGACCGCCCCGCTCCCGCAGCGGTGCCGACCGACTTCACGGCGGGCGGCGGGCGGTTCGTCCGGCCGGCGACGCTCGACGAGACCCTGCGACTGATCCGCGACGAACCGTCGGCACTGCTCGTGGCCGGGTCGACCGACCTCGGCGTCGAGGTCAACCTGCGCGGCCGCCGCGCCCCGCTCGTGGTCGCGGTCGAACAGCTCGACGAGCTGCGCACGCTCAGCGTCGGCGACGACGTGATCGAGATCGGGGCGGCACTGCCGCTCACCGAGGTCGAACGCCGGCTCGACGGCCGGGTGCCGCTGCTCGCCCAGCTCTTCCCGCAGTTCGCGTCGCGACTGATCCGCAACCGCGGCACGTTCGGCGGCAACCTCGGCACCGGCTCCCCCATCGGCGACACCCCGCCGGCGCTCCTCGCGCTCGGCGCCCGGCTGGTGCTCGCGTCGGCCGACGGCGAGCGCGAGGTCGAGCTCGCCGACTACTTCACGGGCTACCGGCAGACGATCCGCCGGCCCGACGAGCTCATCCGCGCGGTGCGCATCCCGCTCCCGCTCGCGCGCGTCACGGCGTTCCACAAGATCGCGAAGCGCCGCTTCGACGACATCTCGAGCGTCGCGCTCGGCTTCGCACTCGACCTCGAGGGCGGCGTCGTCACGAACGCCCGCATCGGACTCGGCGGCGTCGCCGCGACCCCGCTTCGCGCGTACGACACCGAGGCCGCACTGATCGGCAAGGCCTGGAACATCGCGACCGTCAAGGCGGCCTCGACGGTGCTGCAGGGCGAGGGCACGCCGATGAGCGACCACCGCGCCTCGAGCGACTACCGCTCGCTCATGCTCGGCAGTGCGCTGCTGAAGCTCTACTCGACCACGATCCACGACGACAAGGAGGTGTCGGCATGAGCGCCCTCGCCGACCGTCCCGCCAACCCCGTCGTCGGCCGTCGTGCCGCGCACGAGAGCGCCGCGCTGCACGTGACCGGCGCCGCCATGTACACCGACGACGTCGCCGGCCTCTCGACGGGGGTGCTCACCGCGTGGCCCGTGCAGTCGACGAACGCGCACGCCCGCGTGACGATCGACGTCGCCCCCGCCTACGACGTGCCGGGCGTCGTGCGCGTGCTCACCGCCGACGACGTGCCCGGTCTCAACGACGCCGGCATCAAGCACGACGAGCCGCTCTTCCCGAGCGAGGCCATGTTCTACGGGCACGCCCTCGTCTGGGTGCTCGGCGACTCTCCCGAGTCGGCCCGCCTCGGCGCCGAGGCCGTGAAGGTCGAGTACGAACCGCTGCCGTCGATCATCACGGTGCGCGAGGCGATCGACGCCCGCTCGTTCCAGGGCATCGCCCGCACCGTCGAGCGCGGCGACGCCGCGACCGCCATCGCGGAGGCCGACCGCGTCTTCGAGGGCGTCACCGAGTTCGGCGGCCAGGAGCACTTCTACCTCGAGACGCAGGCCTCGTTCGCCGTGCGCGACAGCGAGGGGCAGTACTTCATCCAGTGCTCGACGCAGCACCCGTCCGAGACGCAGGAGATCGTCGCGCACGTGCTCGGCATCCCCTCGAACGAGGTGACCGTGCAGCAGCTCCGCATGGGCGGCGGCTTCGGCGGCAAGGAGATGCAGCCGCACGGACTCGCCGCGATCGCCGCACTGGGCGCGAAGCTCACCGGCCGTCCCGTGCGCCTGCGGCTCAACCGCACGCAGGACCTCACGATGACGGGCAAGCGCCACCCCTTCCACATCACGTGGAAGGTCGGCGTGAGCGCCGACGGGTACCTGCAGGGGCTCGACGCGACGCTCACCGCCGACGGCGGCTGGAGCCTCGACCTCTCAGAGCCGGTGCTCGGCCGCGCGCTCTGCCACCTCGACAACGCCTACTGGATTCCGAACGTGCACGCGCACGGGCGCATCGCGAAGACGAACAAGACGTCGAACACGGCGTTCCGCGGCTTCGGCGGCCCGCAGGGCGTCTTCCTCATCGAGGACGTCCTCGGCCGCATCGCCCCTGAGCTCGGCATCGACCCGACCGTGCTGCGCGAGCAGAACTTCTACGTCCCGGGCCAGTCGACCCCGTACGGCCAGCTGGTGAAGGACGCCGAGCGGATGCCGCTCATCTGGTCGCAGCTGAAGGGCGAGTGCGACTTCGACGCGCGCAGCGCCGAGGTCGCGGCGTTCAACGCCGAGCACGACGACGTGAAGCGCGGACTCGCGATCACGCCCATCAAGTTCGGCATCTCGTTCAACTTCGCCGCGTTCAACCAGGCCGGCGCGCTCGTGCACGTCTACAAGGACGGCTCGGTGCTCATCAACCACGGCGGCACCGAGATGGGCCAGGGCCTGCACACGAAGATGCTGCAGGTGGCCGCGACCGCGCTCGGCCTCGAGCTGCACCAGGTGCGACTCGCACCGACCCGCACCGACAAGGTGCCGAACACCTCGGCCACCGCGGCCAGCTCGGGCTCCGACCTCAACGGCGGCGCCGTGAAGAACGCGTGCGAGCAGATCCGCGAGCGCATGGCGAAAGTCGCCGGTCGCCTGCTCGACGTCGACGAGCGCGACGTGCGCTTCGAGGGCGGCTACGTCACGGGCCTCGGCAACCGCGACCTGCGGCTGAGCTTCGCCGAGGTCGCCGAGGCGGCGTACCTGCAGCGCGTACAGCTCTGGGCGGCGGGCTACTACCGCACCGAGGGGCTGCACTGGAATCCCGATCTCATGCAGGGCTCGCCCTTCAAGTACTTCTCCTACGGTGCCGCGGCGACCGAGGTCGAGGTCGACGGCTTCACGGGCGCCTACCGGGTGCGCCGCGTCGACATCATCCACGACGTGGGCGACTCGCTCTCGCCGATGCTCGACATCGGCCAGGTCGAGGGCGCGTACGTGCAGGGTGTCGGATGGCTCACGCTCGAGGAGCTCCGCTGGGACGAGACCGACGGCCCCGGCCGCGGGCGCCTGCTCACCCAGTCGGCCTCGACCTACAAGCTGCCGAGCTTCTCGGAGATGCCCGAGGAGTTCAATGTTCGCCTGTTCGAGAACGCCCGCGAAGACGGCGCGGTCTACGGTTCGAAGGCTGTCGGCGAGCCGCCGCTCATGCTCGCGTTCAGCGCCCGCGAGGCGATCCGCACGGCGGTCGGGGCGTTCGGCCCGGCCGGCCGCGGCGTCGTGCTCGGCTCCCCCGCGACCCCCGAGGCGGTCTACTGGGCGGTCGAGGCGGCGCGGGCCGAGGCATCCGCCGAGTTGGATGCCTCGGAGCCGAGCCGCACGGGCGTCGGCGCCGACGCGGGCCCCGAGCCCGCGTTCGCGGGCGCGGACTCTTGAACGGAGGTCGCGCACGATGGACTGGCTCGACGCGCTACGACGCCTCCGCGACGCGAGGACGCCCGCGGTGATCGTCACGCTCGCCATCGTGCGCGGCCACGCGCCGCGCAACGGCGGCGCGAAGATGGTCGTCGCACCCGACACGGTGTTCGGCACCGTCGGCGGCGGCAATCTCGAGCAGACGGCGATCGACCGAGCGCGCGACCTGCTCGCGACCGGCTCGGCCGAACCCGAGCTGCTCACCCTGAAGCTCAGCGACAAGGCCACGACCGAGTACGGCGTGCAGTGCTGTGGAGGAGAGGTCACCCTCATGCTCGAACCCGTGCGGGTCGTGCCGTCGGTCGCCGTGTTCGGCATGGGGCACGTGGGCCTCGAGCTCGCGCGCATCCTCGCGCGGCAGGAGCTCGAACTGCACCTCGTCGACTCGCGAGCCGAGATGCTCGCGCCCGAGCGCCTCGGCGTGCCCGGCGTCTCGGGTGTGCTCGCCGACGCCGTCGCCGACGTCCGGGTGCACCACGAGCCCGTGCCCGAGGCGGGCCTCGTCGGGCTGCCGCCCGGCGCCCATGTGCTGATCATGACCCACGACCACCTCGAGGACCTCGCGATCACCGACAGCGCACTGCGCCGCGAGGGTCTGGGATCGATCGGACTCATCGGATCGAAGTCGAAGTGGGTGAGGTTCCAGGCGAAGCTCACCGAACTCGGCCACGACGACGCGGCGCTCGCGCGGGTGACGACGCCGATCGGCATCCCCGAGGTGGCGGGCAAGGCGCCCGCGACGATCGCGGTGAGCGTGGCGGCCCGCATCCTGCAGCTCATCGAGGAGGCGCAGCCGGCCGAGGTCAACGAAACCGACGCGGGCGCCGACGCGTCCCGGGTCGCCGATGCCGACACGGCGGAGGCCGATGTCGCCGTCGCGGCCGACGACCCTCGGGTTCCGGGCGCGGGATCCGCGGCATGACCGCGCCGACGCGCTCGGTCATCGTCACGGGAGCCGGCACGGGCATCGGGCGGGCGACCGCCCGGGCCCTGCTCGCCGCAGGCTTCTGCGTCACGCTCGCGGGGCGGCGCAGCGCTCCGCTCGAGGAGGCCGCCGCGACGGGCGACGACGGCACGAGGCATGCAGATGCGCTCGTCGTGCCGTGCGACGTCACCGACGCAGCCGAGGTCGACGCACTCGTCGCCGCCCATGTCGAGCGTTTCGGGCGGCTCGACGTGCTCGTGAACAACGCGGGCGTGCCCGGCCCCGTCGCCGACGTCGGCGAGCTGCGGCCCGACGACTGGGCGGCCGTCGTCGCCGTGAACCTGACGGGTGCGGTGCTGTGCGCCGGGGCGGCGTTCCGGCAGATGGCTGCCCAGCACCCGAGCGGCGGACGCATCATCGACAACGGGTCGATCTCGGCGCAGTCGCCGCGTCCGAGGTCGGTCGCCTATACGACCACGAAGCATGCGATCGCCGGACTCACGAAGTCGATCGAACTCGACGGCCGGCCGTACGGCATCAGCTGCACGCAGCTCGACGTCGGCAACGCTCGCACCGAGCTGCTCGACGGGTTCGTCGGCGAGGGTGCGCTGCAGGCCGACGGGCGCCGCGTCGTAGAACCGACCATGGACGTTGCGATCGTCGCCGGCCTCATCGTGCAGCTCGCCTCGCTGCCCTCAGAGGTGAGCGTGCCGCAGCTGACGGCGACCGCCGCGGGCATGCCGTTCATCGGCCGCGGCTGAGCACCCCGTCGACGCCGGCGACCGCTCCTCCTGCCTCCGGCATCGCGACCGCTCCCCGCCCTCGGCATCGCGACCGCTCCCCGCCCCGGCTCTCCACCCACACAGCCTGTCGACAAGTGAACTTGTCGACAACCGACGCGTGCACTTGTCGACTTGTCGACATCCAACGTGTGCACATGTCGACTTGTCGACAACCGACGTGTGCACATGTCGACTTGTCGACATCCAACGTGTGCACATGTCGACTTGTGCACGTCCCTCCCGAGCGCGTATGCCCGACGGTGCCATCCAGAACGCATCGGAGCTGCACTCGATGCCCAGACCCGCGCGTCGACTGCACCCTCGATTGGTGCGGTCGACGTCCTCGTCACAGCGCGTGAGCGACATCACGACGGCCGCGGCGCGGAGCGGAGCCGGACGGCGGCGCTGCATGGCGGCGCAGCGGCGCAGCGGCGCAGCGGCGCAGCGGCCCAGTGACCCAGCAGCCCAGCGACCCAGCAGCCCAGTGCCCCAGCAGCCCAGCGACCCAGCAGCCCAGCGACCTTGCGGCTACCCAGGGCGACCTTGCGGCTACCCCGGGCGCATCAAGCTGCTGGCACCTCCGGGCGGCGGCGGAGCGCGAGCGGCAGCGTCGCGAGCGAGATCGCGGCCGCCACCAGGAACGCGACGCTGAACGAGCTGCCGGTCGCGATGAGGCCGACGATGATCGCGCCGATGCCGCTGCCGGCGTCGAAGCCGATGTTCCACACGGCACTCGCGAACACCGACTGACTCGGCGGCACGACGGCGAATGCCTCGCCCATCGTGAGGTTCTGCAGCGCGCCGTAGCTCACGCCGACGAAGGCGAGCCCGACGAGGAGCGGCACGGTCGAGGCATCCGCACCCGATGGCGCTGCGTCGCCCGTGCCCGCCGTCCCGGCACCCGCACCGATCGCGGCCCACGCGACGAGTCCGAGTCCGACCGTCGTCACCACGACGAACGGCCAGAGCAGCCGGTGCGTGCCGAAGCGGTCGGCCAGTCCGCCGACGAGCCAGCGGGTGAGCGCCGCCATCGCCGTGAGCAGGGCGAGCCCGATGGTGACCGTGACGGCGTCGCCGGTGAGCTGCGGGGTGAACGTGATGAGCGCGCCGCCCGCGAGCGTCACCCCGAGCAGCACGCCGACGGGCGCCGCGAGCGCGCGCAGCGCCGCCCACCGACCGGGCGCGGCATGCACGTGCCCCGCCGCCTCGGCCTCGGCCGCCTGCTCGGCGTGCCTCACGTGCAGGCGTCGCGCGAGTCGCACGGCGGGTACGATGCCGACGAGCGGCAGCGCGCCGGCGACGAACACCCACTGGTATCCGAAGGCCTCGGCGACCCAAGGGGCGAGCGGCAGCAGCACGAGCTGGGGGCCTGCGATGGCGAGCCCGAACGCCCCGATCGCGCGGCCGCGCCGGGCGGGCTCGACGAGATCGGCGACCGCGCCCGATCCGGCGACGGTGAGCACGGCGAAGCCGGCCCCGCGCACCGCGGCGATCGCGAGCACCAGCCCGAGCTCGTTCGACGCGAGGTGGGCGAGCGACGGCGCGCCGAGCAGCACGAGCCCGGCGACGAGCACCGGTCCCCAGCCGAGGCGGCGCAGTGCGCCGGGCACGAAGGTCTGGAACAGCACGGTCGAGAGCATGAACACGCCGGTGACGAGTCCGGCGCCGGCGGCGTCCGCCCCGCCCGTGACCGCCCACTGCGGAGCGACGGGGAGCAGCACGGCATAGCCTGAGAACCCCGCGGCGACCATCGTCAGCAGCGCCGGCATGCCGGGTGCGCGCCAGACCGATTCCGTCACGTGCGTTCCTCTTTCCTGCAGATGCGATCGCGATGCGAGGCTTCACCGGGTGTACGACCGGGATGCCGCCAGCGAGGCTGACCCGACCCCGAGCCGTCGCCCGCGCCGACATGCCGCGACGGCCTGACCCGTCGCACACGAGGTGCGCACGGTTCAGGCCGTCGACGCGGTGCCGGCTGCGTCTAGCCTGCCAGCATCGCCTCGATGGGGCCGCGCACGAAGTAGAGCGCGAAGCCCGCCGAGACCACCCACATGAGCCAGTGCACCTTGTTGGCGCGACCCGAGAGGGCGTTGACGAGGGTCCAGGCGATGAAGCCGACGCCGATGCCGTTCGCGATCGAGTAGGTGAGCGGCATCGTCACGATCGTGAGGAACGCCGGCAGCGCGACCGCGAAGTTCGAGAACTTGATCTCCTTGATCTGCCCCATCATCATCGCGCCCACGACGACGAGGGCGGCCGAACCGACCTCGATCGGCACCACGAGGGTGAGCGGGGTGAGGAACATCGAGAGCAGGAAGAGCACGCCGACGACGAGCGACGCGACACCCGATCGGGCGCCCTCCCCGATGCCCGAGGCGCTGTCGACGTAGACGGTGTTCGACGACGTCGACGTCGCTCCTCCCGCGACCGCACCGAGGCCCTCGACGACGAACGCCGAGCGCAGGCGGGGGAAGGTGCCGTCCTTGTAGGCGAGGCCGGCGTTCTTCGCGAGGCCGGTCATCGTGCCCATCGCGTCGAAGAAGTTCGAGAACACGAGGGTGAAGATGAGCATCGTCGCGCTCAGCGCCCCGATGCGGCCGAAGGCGCCGAAGAGGTCGAACTGCCCGACGAGGCCGAAGTCGGGAACCGTGACCCACGACGTCGGAAGCTCGGGGATCGTCATGTGCCAGCCGTTCGGATCCTCGTACGACGGGCCGAGGTTCAGGATGGCCTGCGCGATGATCGCGACGATCGTCGTCGCGACGATACCGATGAGGATGCCTCCGGGCACGCGCCGCGCGACCAGGATGCCGATCGTGATGAGGCCGAGCAGGAAGATGAGCGTCGGCACCGAGGTGATCGAGCCGGCGTCGCCGAGCTGCACGGGCGGGCCGCCCGGGGTGCGGTTGACGAAGCCCGAGTCGACGAAGCCGATGAACGCGATGAAGAGGCCGATGCCGACCGTGATCGCCGCCTTGAGCGCCTGCGGTACGGCCTTGAAGATCGCGGTGCGGGCGCCGGTGGCCCCGAGCAGCACGATGATGATGCCGTTGATCACGACGAGGCCCATCGCCTCGGGCCAGGTGACCTGTCCGACGACCGAGACCGCGAGGAACGAGTTGATGCCGAGTCCGGCCGCGATCGCGAACGGGAGTCGGGCGAAGACGCCGAACAGGATCGTCATGACGCCCGCGGTGAGGCCGGTGGCTGCGCCGACCATCGCGGGGTTCAGCACGTTGCCGTCGACGTCGGGCACGTTGCCGAGGATGAGCGGGTTGAGGATCACGATGTACGCCATCGTGACGAAGGTCACGATGCCGCCGCGGAACTCGCGGGCGAGCGTCGAGCCGCGCGCCGTGATCTCGAAGAACCGGTCGAAGGCGTTCTTGGGTGCGGCGTCGACGGTGGTCGTCGCACCGGTGGGCAGCGGGTTCGGGATGCTCGCGACCGCGAAGGTGTCGAGTGGCGGTTCGGTCGGGTCGGGGGTTTGGGAATCTGCGGTCCCGGCGGTGCCGTCGGACTGCGTCACGGCGGCGTCGTCGCCGGCGCGGGTGGTCGAATCCATGAGAGGGCTTCCTTGCTGTTCATCGCCGGCGCGGTGGACTCCCCGGGGTACCGGGTGGATCTCCGTTGATCCGACTCATGGGCGGCCGCTCGTTCAGCAGGGTTCCTGCGGCGGCCGGGTTCGAAGCTAGCAGCCGGGCAGGCGTGCGTCCAGACCTTTTCGGAATCCCGTTTCCACATTGTGGACATATGGATTGCGTTCCCGCAGATGCGGCGATATTCTCCTCATCATGACGCAGTATCGGATCAGCGAAGCCGCCGAGCTCCTCGGTGTGAGCGACGACACGGTGCGCCGATGGGTGCACGACGGCCTGCTGACCTCC
Source organism: Agromyces chromiiresistens (assembly GCF_029167465.1). NCBI lineage: Bacteria > Bacillati > Actinomycetota > Actinomycetes > Micrococcales > Microbacteriaceae > Agromyces > Agromyces chromiiresistens. Next base: position 1,080,134 of record NZ_JARFNL010000004.1, on the reverse strand, counting down.
GCGAAGGACGAGGCCGGCCTTCAGGTGGTGCCCGGCGCCGAGCTCGCCGAACGCGCGAAGGCGGTCGCCGCGACCGTGGCCGACCGCAGCCATGTGCGCCGCAGCGCGCGCAACCGGTTCGTCGGCCTCGTGACCGACGTGCAGATCGACGGCCTCATGGCCCAGGTCGAGCTGCAGTGCGGCCCGCACCGGGTGGTCTCGCTCATGTCGGCCGAGGCCGCGCGCGAGCTGCGCCTCGAGGTCGGCTCACGCGGCGTCGCCGTGGTCAAGGCGACCACGGTCATCATCGAGACCGAGAAGGATGCCTCGCCGTGACCCGCCTCCGCCGCTTCGCCGTGCCCGCCGTGATCGGCCTCGCCGCGCTCGCCCTCACCGCGTGCACCTCGGCCGACACCGCCGACGATGCGACGGCGGCCGCGACATCCTCGCCGGCTGAGCCGGAGGGCGACCTGACCATCTTCGCCGCCGCGTCACTCAGCGGGGCCTTCGACGAGCTCGCCGCGCAGTTCGAGGCGGCCCATCCGTCGGTCGACGTGGCGCCGATCACGTACGACGGCTCCTCGGTGCTCGCGACGCAGCTCATCGAGGGCGCGCACGCCGACGTGTTCGCCTCGGCCGACGAGAAGAACATGACGAAGGTCACCGGCGCACAGCTCGCCGGCGACCCCGTCGACTTCGCGACCAACGTGCTCGAGATCGCGGTGGCCCCGGGCAACCCGCTCGGCATCGACGGGCTCGACGACCTCGCCGACGGCGCCACGACGTCCGCCGACGGCACCCCGCTCACCGTCGTGCTCTGCGCTCCCGAGGTGCCGTGCGGCAGCGCGGCGCAGACACTCGTCGACGCCGCCGGCATCACGATCACGCCCGCGAGCGAGGAGCAGAACGTCTCGGCGGTGCTCACGAAGGTCAAGTCGGGCGAGGCCGACGCGGGCCTCGTCTACGTCACCGACGTGCAGGCCGCGGGCGACGCGGTCGCGGGCGTCGAGATCGACGACGCGGCTGCCGCGACCAACGTCTACCCGCTCGCGGCACTCACCGACGCCCCGAATCCCGACGCCGCTGCCGCGTTCGTCGAGTTCGTCGCGTCCGACGAGGGGCAGCTGGTGCTCGCGTCGTTCGGCTTCGGGGCGCCGTGACCCCGGCTGCGGCATCCCGCCCCGTGACCCCACCCGCGCGCCGGGAAGCGCACCGTGTCACGGTGGGCTTCCCGCTGTGGCTCTACGCGCCCGCCGCCGTCGGCGCGGGCGTGCTCGTGCTGCCGTTCGCGGCGCTGTTCGCGCGGCTCGACTGGCCCGGCGTGCCCGCGGCGATCACGTCGCCCGAGGCCCTCCAGGCCCTCGGCCTCTCGCTCGCGACGGCGTCGATCGCGACGATCGCGTGCGTCGTGCTCGGCGTGCCGTTGGCACTCGTCATCGCCCGCTCGGGGCCCGCGGTCGCCGCGGTGCTGCGCACGCTCACCACGCTGCCGCTCGTGCTGCCGCCCCTCGTCGGCGGCATCGCGCTGCTCTCGCTGCTCGGTCGCCAGGGGCTCTTCGGCGACGCGCTCGCCGTGCTGGGCCTCCGCATCCCGTTCACGACGACGGCCGTCGTCATCGCCCAGACCTTCGTCGCCCTGCCGTTCCTCGTGATCTCGGTCGAGGGGTCGCTGCGCACGGCGGGCACCCGCTACGAGCTCGTCGCGGCGGGACTCGGCGCGAGCCCGTTCACGGTGTTCCGCCGCATCACGCTGCCCCTCGTCGCTCCAGGGCTCGTCGCCGGCGTCGTGCTGTGCTTCGCACGGGCGCTCGGCGAGTTCGGCGCGACCGCGCTCTTCGCGGGCAACGCGGCCGGCACGACGCGCACGATGCCGCTCGCGATCTACACGGCGTTCAACGGCGCGGGCGTCGCGGAGGACACGGCCATCGCGCTCTCGCTCATGCTGATCCTCGTCGCCATCGGGGTGCTGCTGCTGATGCGCGGCTGGCGGGCGGACGCACCACGATGAACGCGCCGACTCCCCCGCGCACGGGCGCTCCGCGATCGGGCGATTCGATCGCGGCGACACCCGCAGGCGCCCTCGACGTCGACGTCCGCGTCGAGGCCGGCTCGTTCGTACTCGGCGCCCGACTCGTCGTCGAACCCGGCGACGTGCTCGCCGTGCTCGGTCCGAACGGCTCGGGCAAGTCGACGCTGCTCGGCACGATCGCCGGCCATGTCGTGCCGTCGCACGGCCATGTCCGCCTCGGGGCACGCGCGCTCACCGACCTCCCCGCCGACGACGGCGCAGACGGCCGGCGGCGCATCGCGCTGCCGCCCGCCGACCGCTGCGTCGGCCTGCTCGGCCAGCACGCCCTGGTCTTCCCGCACCTGAGCGCCCGCGAGAACATCGCGTTCGGGCCGCGCGCCCGGGGGGTTCCCGCCCGCACCGCTCGCGCCGCGGCCGACGACTGGCTCGCGCGCGTCGGCCTCGACGGACTCGGCGACCGCCGCCCGTCCGATCTCTCGGGCGGGCAGCAGCAGCGCGTCGCCCTCGCGCGCACCCTCGCCGCCGAGCCCGACGTGCTGCTGCTCGACGAGCCGTTCGCCGCGCTCGATGTCGAGGCCGCCGCGTCGATGCGGCGGCTGGTCGCCGATGAGCTCGCCCGACTCGAGGCGCCCGCGGTGCTCGTGACGCACGACCCGCTCGACGCGATCGTGCTCGCCCGGCGCGCCGCCATCCTGCACGACGGCGCGATCGTCCACGAGGGACCGACGGGTGAGGTGCTCGGCCACCCGCGCACGCCGTTCATCGCGGCGCTCGCCGGGGTCAACCTCGTGACGGGCGTGGCCGCCACGGCCGACCGAATCGTGGCCGACGGGCTCGAACTGCGCGGCGTCGGTGCGTTGCGCCCCGGCTCGCCGGCTTCGGCGGTGTTCAGTCCGGCTGCCGTGCACGTCGCTCCCGAGGCATCCGTCAACCTGACCGAGCCGAACCGATGGCTGGGCACCGTCGCGCTCGTCGAACCCGCCCCCGGGGGCGTGCGCATCCACGTCGCCGAACACCCCTCGCTCGCGGCGGACGTGCCGTCGTCGCAGGCCGTGGCGCTCGACCTCGGCTCCGGGTCGCGCCTCGCCTTCGCGGTCGCCGAGGCCGACGTCTCGCTGCGCGCCGAACGGTGACGCCGTTTGCGGAGGCGGCCCGCGGCGGTGTTACCGTAGTGGCCACCACGAGGGGGTGACCATGACGACGACCGTTCCGACGCGCGACGACGCGACGACGCGCACCCGCGCGCGCCGACTTCCGGCGACCGGACTGGTCGTCGACCGCCTCACCCGGCCGATGCGCGACCTGCGCATCTCGATCACCGATCGCTGCAACTTCCGCTGCGTGTACTGCATGCCGAAGGCCGTGTTCGGACGCGACTACGCCTTCCTCGACCGCGACGAGCTGCTGAGCTTCGAGGAGATCACGCGCATCGCACGGGTCGCCGCGGCGAACGGCGTCGAGAAGCTTCGTCTCACGGGCGGTGAACCGCTGCTGCGGCGCGGCGTCGACGAGCTCGTCGCGATGCTCGCGGAGCTGCGCACCCCCGACGGGCGGCCGCTCGAGATCGCCCTCACGACGAACGGGTCGGCCCTCGCCGTGAAGGCCGCGTCGCTCAGGGCCGCCGGGCTCACGCGCGTCACCGTGTCGCTCGACTCGCTCGACGACGCGCGCTTCCAGGCGATGAACGACGTGCGGTTCCCGGTGTCGCGCGTGCTCGACGGCATCGACGCCGCGCACGAGGCCGGGCTCGGCCCGATCAAGCTCAACATGGTCGTCAAGCGCGGCCTCAACGACGACGAGATCGTGCCGATGGCCAAGCACTTCAAGGGAACTCCGTACACCCTGCGCTTCATCGAGTACATGGACGTCGGCACCTCGAACGGCTGGTCGCTCGACGAGGTCGTGCCGTCGGCCGAGATCGTCGAGCGCATCGGCGCCGAGATGCCGCTCGAGCCGCTCGGCGCGACCGCACCCGGCGAGACGGCGACGCGCTGGCGCTACGCCGACGGCGGCGGCGAGATCGGCCTCATCTCGAGCGTCACGAACGCGTTCTGCGGCACGTGCAACCGGGCGCGCATCTCGACCGAGGGCAAGCTCTTCACGTGCCTGTTCGCCGACGAGGGGCACGACCTGCGGGCGCTGCTGCGCGGCGGCATCGACGACGAGGGACTCTCACGCGCGATGGCCGGCATCTGGGGCGCGCGCGACGACCGCTATAGCGAGATCCGCTCGACGCTCACGCCCGAGCTGCGGGCGTCGCGGCAGAAGGTCGAAATGAGCTACATCGGGGGTTGAGACGAGGCTCCTACAGCCCGACCCACTCCGAGACGCCGTCGGCGAAGTGCTGCCGCTTCCAGATCGGCACGGTGCGCTTGATCTCCTCGACGAGCCGCTCGCACGCGTCGAACGCCTCGGCCCGGTGCGCCGCCGCGGTCGCCGCGTAGAGCGCGACATCGCCGATCTTCAGCTCGCCCACCCGGTGCACCGCGGCGATCGCGAGCCCCGTCTCGTCGGCGACCCGCTCGACGCACTCGGCGAGGAACCGCTCGGCCTCGGGGTGCGCACGGTAGTCGAGCGATCGCACGCCGCGGCCGCCGTCGTGGTCGCGCACGACGCCGCAGAACAGTACGATCGCGCCGCTCTCGTCGGCTTCGACGGCAGCGCGCACCGCCTGCTCGTCGATGGGCTCCGCCGTGATCGCGGCCAGGGTCGTGCTCATGCGTCTCGCTTCCGACTGGTCGGCACCGTCATCGGCGCACGAACTCCGAGGCGACGGCGGCGAAGCCGTCGATGCCGCCGGCGAGGTACGTCACGTCGACGTGGCCCCGTTCGGCGAGCGCCCGCACCGCGCGGCGCGAGCGGACGTCCCGTTCACAGTAGACGACGATCGCGCCGTCGCCCTCTGCCGGGTCGGAACCCATCAGCAGGTCGCCGAGCGGCACGAGCTCGGATCCCTCGATGCGGCGCAGCTCGGCCTCGGCCGGCTCGCGCACGTCGACGAGCCGCATGGGAGCGCCCTCGCGCAGGCGGCGCAGCAGCTCGGCGGCCGAGATGCGCGGGTCCGCGACATCCTGCATCGATCGAGCGGCGCCGTCCTGAGCCTGTCGAGGGGATGCCTCGGACCCGGCGCCGACCGCCGGCTCGAGTCCGCAGAACAGCTCGTAGTCGATGAGCGAGGTGATCTCGGGCGCGTCGGCGATCGCCTCGTACGTGAGTTCGCGGCCGCGACCGGTGAGCGCATCGATGGTGGTGACCCGGCCGAGCAGCGGGGTGCCGACACCCGTCACGAGCTTCACGACCTCGCCCGCCATGAGCGCACCGACCGTCACGCACAGCGACGGCAGCACGCCGCCGAGCTCGCACGACAGCACCTCGTCGGGCGGCGGCGGCACCGGGAACAGGTCGCGGTACGTCGGCCCCTCGCGGTGCCAGGCGACGCTCACCTGCCCGTGGAACCGCAGGATCGACCCCCACACGAGCGGCACGCCCGCGAGCACGGCGGCGTCGTTCGAGAGGTAGCGGGTCGGGAAGTTGTCGCTGCCGTCGACGACGAGGTCGTAGTCGGCGAGGATGTCGCGGAGATTCGCCGCCGTCAACCGCTCGCGATGGCGCACGACGCGGATCTCGGGGTCGGTCGCCGCGACCGTGTCGGCGAGCGAGTCGACCTTCGGCCGGCCGACGTCGGCGAGGCCGTGCCCGAGCTGGCGGTGCAGGTTCGAGAGCTCGACGTCGTCGTCGTCGGCGATGCCGATCGTGCCGACGCCCGTCGCCGCGAGCAGCGGCACGACCGTCGCGCCCAGGCCGCCGGCGCCGATCACGAGCACGCGCGCCGCGGCCAGCCGGCACTGGGCGAGCTCGCCGAAGCCGGGAAGCATGATCTGCCGGCTGTACCGGGCGATGCGCTCGGGCGCGAGCGGGGGGCCGGGCTCGACGAGCGGTGCCGGTCGGCTTGCAGGGCGACCGCACGCGCCGGGCAGCGTACTCTCGACCGGGCCGCCGTTCGGCTCGACTGCGGCGGACGTCGACGGAGGCATGTCGTCAGTCTAGTTCGTGACCAGATGAGCGTTTCCGGTGTGCGGAGGTTTGTTTCCACCGACGTGCACACGCGCCCAAAACGACCGGGATGCCGCGCGGTGCGGCGGGTGTACGGTGCGACGGTGTTGTCCGAACATGGCAGCCTCGGCCTCACCCGAAGATTGAACCGGACTCGGTCCGCACCGTGTTGACCCGGTGCCGTTCCATGCCCGGATACGGGTCCTCGGGGTGTTCCGGATCCTGTGGGCGTTCGACCCGGTTCCTCAGGGCGGTGTACCCGAACCGGTTCGCCGGCAGCGTCACGTCATCCGAGGTCGAGTCGGTGCCGCCCTTGCCGGTGTGCTGCACGGACTCGAGCCGCAGCATCACACCGAACGCGTCATCGACCCCGATGCCCGTCCCCTGCGGGACGAAACTCTGCTTCAACGCCCACGAATCGACCGGCTGGTACCCGGTCCCGTCGTACGTGAACGTCGCCACGCCTGCGAGGCGTGACCGGTCGAAGAACACCGGCGGACGGCCACTACGAGAAGTCGACCGGTAGGAGGGACAGTGGTATTCGCAAGGAGTCGACGTAGAAGGGCGGAGAACCTTCGAACAAAAGCAAAAAGACTGCCTCGTCGTGTTCGATTCGATAGGCATGCGAAAGGACCTTCAGCAAGGTGCCATCACGCAACCTGATCTCCCAAATATCCGGAGCCATCGCAAGTTCACGCGCGTTCTCCAAGTTCATCAGTTGACCCCCAGGATCTTTGCCCCTTGCTCAACAGCCCGTGTGACATTCTGGTCGCCTGAGATCCGCTGTTGGAGGGAACGCGGCATACCAATCCAGGACGCCGTCTCAAAGTCGTACAAGTACTTTTCACGTCCCTGTTGAAAGTGCAGCTGGCCGGCTCGCACGCCGGGCGCCGGGTTTTCGACATCAATCCGATAGCCGAGGCCAGGTTTCGTCAATGTTGTGCTTGGCGTCTTGGTCCCTCCCTCCCCAAGCAATCCGGACTTGTCAGTCTCTCGTGACCCGCCCGCGGCATCACGGTTCATGACTTCGACGCGGCTGTCGCTTTGGGCATGCCCAATCAGGCTCGTCCCACTTACGATTGCGATCGCGGCGCCAGCGACGGCGAGTGCAGCAGCGCCAGCCGCTACGGGACACCCGACAACGCTTCCGATACCAGTCACGCACACCGCGCCGCCGCCAGCGGCAAAGTTGATACCTCCGCCCGTCAACGTCAGACCGAGGAGGAGACCCAGTGCTTCAAGCGGGGTGCTGTTGCATCGCATTGCTAAACGAAGCCAAGCCGTTGACGATGTCCGCCGTTGTCTCATAGGCGCCGAGCCCCCGCGCAATACCAATCGTCGTGCCCACCACGACCGTCGTATCGATGAGATCGTCGATACTCCAGTCCGAGCCCGGATCGCTGACCGCGGCGGCCTGGTCGTGTTGATGGTCGACCCATTGCTTACCGGTCATCTCGTCAGGTCGCAGACCTGACGGGTCGGACAACGTGACGGGGTTGTTATTCGCGTAGGCGTAGCCGTTCCATTGCTGCGGGTCGGAAAGGTCGAGGATCGGGTCCACCGTGAGGAAGCGGCCGAGGGTTTCGTCGTAGTACCTGGCTCCGAGGAGGGTGTACCCGGTCGAGGCATCCCGGATCTTGCCCAGGAACTGGGTGTCGCCTGGCACGGTGGCCGCACCCGAGTTGCCGCGGACGGCACCGAACGGGTCGGTGTGGAACCGGTCGACCGGGTTCAGGTCGGGCTGCTCCTTGTTCGGAACCGCCGCGACCGGGGTGCAATGCGCATCGTTCACGAGCGACGTGACCCCGGCGAGGCCCCGCCCGGTACGGACCGCGACTGTCTGCCCCGCGAACTGGTAGTACCGGGTCGCGGTCAATGCTGCGCTCTGATCATGACAGCATCCTGCGACGCCCTGAGAAGGCGCGCATCGGCGCGTGCTACCCGATTTCGGGATCCCGGCCATTATCGGCGCCCCGCGTTGTACTCACATGCGATGAGCCCATTTGCGCAGCGCGTCTGCGGTGCTCTGGAGACGTTCGTCCCTCATCGGGAAGGAAGCGAGCGCACGCGTTTCATACGGCTGGAACGCTATCGGCTTCACCGAGGGACCCACGACCACCGCAATGGCGGGACGCGTTCCGTGGAAGAAGTCCGACGAGCTCGCAACGACATCAATAACGCTCTCGGCGGGAAGGCTGACAATCGGCACAGCGTCACCAAAAATCCGATAGAAGTCAAGCCGGTCGGGCAGGATCGACGCGATGAAGAACTCGTCGGAGGCTTTGGAAAGGATGTCCCGATCGAACTGAACATTGAGCGCCTCCGGCAAACTAAGCGCACGTCGACATACGAGCAATTCGGTGTCAAGGCTGCGCTTCAGCTGCCGGTAGCGAAGCACCCGTGGCAGGCCGAAGACGACCAGCAAGACGATGAGAATCCCACCGACTGCAACGACTCCCCACGCCGCAGCCGCGACCGCCTGCCAGCCTCGCGTCGGTGACTCGTCAAACGCTGCGATTATGCGCAGAATCTGTACGATCGCAAAAGGAACCGCGATGAAAAGCGAGAACAGCCAGATTCGGGTCGAGGTCAACCGACCTGGTCGTTTGTGATCAGGTTCGCGCGTCGTCATCCAGCTCCGAAGTTCTTCCGCTGCCACCAGTCACCCCAAGACGCGATTCCACCAAGAACGTCGGCGTTGAGCCCCAGGATCGTCAGCGCTTTACCTGACGCCTCCGCAGCCACCGATAGGTGCTTTGGAGATTTGGCGAGTGAACTTCCAAACCCTCCGGCGACCGAGCCTACCGCTCCAATTACGCAAGAGGGCGAACTCACCTCCGCAATGCAATCGATCCCAGTACTCGCGAGACCAGCGCCGGTGCCGATCAGAGCCCCCGCGAGTGCGCCGTACTCACCTCCGACCATTCCCCCGAACCATGCCAAGAGGGGCGTCGCGAGTCCGATCGTCCCCAGCGCAAGACTCAGGTCCTGTCCGGCGTCGCTCGAGGCCCATTGACGAACGTCGGTCCACCAGTTGGCGATGTCGTCGCCAGTCACGTCAATTGGGTCCGATGGATTACCACAATGAGAAAGTGAGCCTTGCCGGCACCGGTAAACTTGGGGCGCAGCCCCTCGACGCCGGAGTGGTTTCGATACGCGTCGACTTCGTCGGCGCTACTCGACCGACGAGCGACATCCACCCGCCGGGGTACCATCGACGCATGCCTCCCGTGACCGTGCGGTACTTCGCGGCGGCCGCCGAGGCGGCCGGCGTCGAAGAGGAGCGCCTCGAGATCGCCGACGGCGCGAACCTCGGCGCCCTCCGCGACGAGCTCGTCGCCCGCTACGGCGTCGCGATGGAGCGGGTACTGCGAAGCGGCTCGTTCCTCGTCGACGGCACCGTGCGCCGCGACCCCGCGCACCCGGTCGGGGCGACGGTCGACATCCTGCCGCCGTTCGCCGGAGGGTGAGAGGGGCGACGTGACTGCGACGACCACGATGACCGCCGACGCGACCGCGGCCGACGTGCTGGCTCGCCTCGCCGAGCTCGAAGACCCGAAGATGCGCGCCGTGAACGAGCGCCATGGCGACGACCACGGCGTCAACCTCACGAAGCTGCGCGGCGTGGCGAAGGAGCTCAAGACGCAGCACGAGCTCGCGCTCGAGCTCTGGGCGACCGACGACACCGCGGCGCGGCTCGTCGCGATCCTCGTCGCGAAGCCGAAGTCGTTCGACGCGGCCGAGCTCGACGCGATGCTGCGCGAGGCCCGCGCCCCCAAGGTGCGCGACTGGCTCGTCAACTACATCGTCAAGAAGAGCCCCCACCGCGAGGCCCTGCGGCTCGCCTGGCTGTCCGACGTCGACCCGTATGTCGCCGCCGCAGGCTGGGCGCTCACCGCCGACGTCGTCGCGAAGCAGCCCGAACTCGTCGACCTCGACGCGCTGCTCGACCAGATCGAGCTCGAGATGCGCGATGCGGCCGAGCCGCTGCAGTGGGAGATGAACACCTGCCTCGCGATGATCGGCATCCACCACGCCGACCGGCGCGATCGGGCGATCGCGATCGGCGAGCGGCTCGAGGTGCTGAAGGACTACCCGACGCCGCCGAACTGCACGTCGCCGTTCGCACCCGCCTGGATCGGCGAGATGGTGCGCCGCCAGGGCGCGACGGCGTAGGGGCGACCGGGCTCCCTTCGACGCGCTCAGGGAGCGGGCCGGCTCCCTTCGGCAGGCTCAGGGAGCGCGGGCCGCGACTACACTGCCCACTGGGCGACGACGTACCAGCAGGAGGCCGCATGCGCACCTACGCCGAACACCAGCGCGCCGTGCACGAACTGCTCGATCCGCTGGGCGCGCGACTCGGCGCCGGCGCCGAGGTCGTCGCGGTCGACGACGCGCTCGGCCGCGTGCTCGCCGACGACCTCGTCTCCCCCGCCGACCTGCCCGGCTTCGACAATTCGCAGATGGACGGCTACGCCGTGCGCGCGGTCGACCTCGCCGCAGCGAGCCCCGGTGCTCCGGTGCGCCTTCCGATCGGGCCGACGAGCGCGGCCGGCGACGCGATCTTCGACCTCGCGCCCGGCACCGCGTCGCCGGTCATGACCGGAGCACCGATTCCGCGCGGCGCCGACGCCGTCGTGCAGATCGAGGTCGCCGACCCGCCGGCGTTCATCGGGCTCGGCGGCGGACGGCACGACTCCCCCGCCGGCTCGGTCGTCGCGTTCACCGCTCCCGTGGCGCACGGCCTGTTCGTGCGACCGGCGGGCAGCGATGTCGCCGCGGGCGAGCTGCTGCTGCCGGCGGGGTCACGCCTCGGTCCGGCGCAGCTCGGCGTGATCTCGGCGGCCGGCCTCACGCACGTCGCGGTGCGCCGCCGAGTGCGCGTGCTGCTGCTCTCGACCGGGCACGAGCTGCGCCCGCCGGGGTCGGCGCTGCGGCCCGGGCAGATCCACGATGCGAACACGGCGATGCTCGCCGCCGCCCTCCGCGAGTGCGGCGCGAACGTCGTCGACGCCGTCGCTCCCGACGAGCCCGAGGCGGTGCGAGCGGCGATCGCCCGAGGCATCCACCCCGCCGACGGCGAGCCGGTCGACCTCGTCGTGACGACCGGCGGCGTGAGCGCCGGTGCGTTCGAGGTCGTGCGCGACGCGCTCGAGCCGCTCGGAGTCGAGTTCACGAAGGTCGCGATCCAGCCCGGCGGGCCGCAGGGACTCGGCACCGCGACGCTCGGGCCGGGCGACGCTGCCGGCCGCGCCGCCGCGCCCCGAGACGACCACACCGACGAGGATGCCTCGGCCGAGGCATCCGGCAGCACCGGCGCGGTGAGCGTGCCGGTCGTGTCGTTCCCCGGCAATCCGGTGTCGGCGCTCGTGTCGTTCGAACTGTTCCTGCGACCGGTGCTGCGCCATCTCGAGGGGCTCACGCCCGACCGCAACCGCGCCCGACTGCGCCTCGCGCACGACGTGGTCTCGCCCGCGCGCCGCCATCAGGTGCGTCGCGGCATCATCGACGGCGACGGTGCCGTCGAGGTCGGCGCCCCGAGCTCGCACCTGTTGCACGCCTATGCGAACGCCACCGTGCTCGTGCACCTGCCGATCGGGGTCGATGCGCTTCCCGCCGGCTCCCTCGTCGACGTCTGGAGGATCGATGACTGACACCCCGCCCCGCCTCACGCACCTGCGCGACGACGGATCCGCGCACATGGTCGACGTGACCGACAAAGCGATCACGAAGCGCACCGCGAGCGCGCAGGCCGTGCTCACCACCCGCCCCGAGGTCGTCGCGATGATCGCCGACGGCACCCTGCCGAAGGGCGAGGCGATCGGCACCGCGCGCATCGCCGGCATCATGGCGGCCAAGCAGACCTCGTCGCTCATTCCGCTCTGCCACCCGCTGCCGTTGACGAAGCTCGACGTCGACATCACGGCCGACGGCTCGCAGGTGCGCGTGGTCGCGACGGCGACGACGAAGGGCGTGACGGGCGTCGAGATGGAGGCGCTGACCGCCGCGAGCGTCGCCGCGCTCACGCTCTACGACATGATCAAGGCCGTCGACAACCGCGCGGTGATCACCGACATCATGGTGCTCGCGAAGGAGGGCGGGAAGAGCGGCGACTGGAGCCGGGAATGACCGCGCACGGTGCGACCGCCGATTCGTCGGCCGACGAGGGGATGCCTCGTGCCGCGACCGTGCTCGTCGCGTCGACGCGTGCCGCGGCGGGCGTCTACGAAGACACGACCGGGCCGGTGATCGCGTCGTGGTTCGCCGATCGCGGGTTCGACGTGCTGGGCCCCGTGGTGGTCGCCGACGGCGCCGAGTTCGCCGTTGCGCTCGGCCGGGCGCTCGACGCGTCGCCGTCGGTCATCGTGACGACCGGCGGCACGGGGCTCGCGCCCGCCGACCTCACCCCCGAGGCGACGGCCGCCGTGCTCGATCGCGAACTGCCGGGCTTCATGGAGGAGCTGCGTCGCCGCGGCACCGCGACGACCCCGACCGCACTGCTCACGCGCGGGGTGGCCGGCGTCGCCGGGACGACGTTCGTCGTGAACCTGCCCGGCTCGCGCGGCGGGGTGCGCGACGGGCTCGCGCTGCTCGGCGAGGTGCTCGACCACGTGCTCGACCAGCTCGCGGGCGGCGACCACTCGACTCCGGTCGAATAGCGACGTTCGCCTGTCCGGCGGTCGAGTAGCGACGAAGGAGCGTATCGAGACCTGGTGACCGGGTCTCGAGACGCGTGATCCTTCGTCGCCCGCTGCTCGACACCGGAGTGGGCGCGTCAGGCGCGCGGCGCGCGCGGCGGGGTGACGTGCGCCTGGGCGCGCGCGGCGTTGCGTTCGGAGACGCGGGAGATCCACTCGAGGCGCTCTCGCTCGAGCGGCACGGCGAACACCGCCCACAGCACGAGTGCGACCCCGGCGCCGACGAGCGCGCCGCCCACCGTGTCGCTCAGCCAGTGCGCACCGAGGTAGGTGCGGCTGATCGCCATGAGCACGGTGTACGCGACACCGAGCACCCAGACCCAGACGCGTGGCACGATGACCCCGATCGCCACCACGATCGTCGCCGCGTTCGCGACATGCCCCGACGGGAATGAACCGTGGTCGGAGACCACGATCATGTCTTCGGGACGCGCCCTGCTGAACACGCTCTTCAGCACCTGCACGACGCCGGCACTCGCGGCCGAGGCGACGATGAAGTAGAACGCCCCCCATGGGCGGCGCAGCAGGAGCAGCACGATCGCCGTGCCGACGGGCACGATGAACACGCCGACGATGCCGCCGCCGAGCGCGTTCATGAAGTACGCGAAGATGTCGCCCACCGGGCCGCGGAGCGAGAGCATCTCCTCGACCCACTCCTCGTCGACGCCGAACGGCAGGCCGCCGTTGCGCCCCATGATGACGACTCCGAGGAGCGCCGCGGTCGCGATCGCGACGATGCCTCCGATGAGCGGCGCACGCCGCCGGATCGTCCGCACCGAGGCATCCCGTTGCTTCGCCTCGATGGTCTTCGCCGCCTGCATCCCCCAACGCTAACCCGAGGTGGTGGCGGGGCGGCGCAACGGCGCGACCCCGGTCAGTCGGTGAGCGGCGGCACCGTCTTCGGGCGCACGAGCGCCCAGAGGCCGATGATCGCGACCGCCGCGGCGCCCGTCATCACGACCGCCATCGGCAGGGCGCTGCCGACGCCCATGAGGCCGATGAGGGGCGAGATGAGCCCCGCGAGCCCGAAGTTCAGGGCGCCGAGCAGCGACGCCGCCGTGCCCGCCTCGCTGCCGTGCGACGCGAGCGCGAGGATCTGCACCGCAGGGAAGGAGAATCCGCACGCCGTGATGAACAGGAAGAGCGGCACGATCGTGCCCCAGAGCCCCGCACCTGTCACGTCGAGCACGCCGATCGCGATCGCCGAGCCGAAGAGCACCACGGTCGTGACCGCGAGGATCCACTGCGGCGCGACCCGCCCGCGCATGAGCCGCGAGCTCGTCTGCACACCGATGATAATGCCGACCGAGTTGACGCCGAAGAGCAGCCCGTACTGCTGGGCCGTGAACTCGTAGACCTCCTGGAACAGGAACGACGAGGTCGACAGGTAGCCGAACAGGCCCGTGAACACCATGCCGCCGACGAGGGCCGCACCGAGGTAGACGCGGTCGCGGAAGAGCGCCGCGTACCGGTCGCGCATCGTCGAGTGCCCCGACACGTGCCGGCGCGACGGGGGCAGCGTCTCGACGATGAGGAACGCGACGCACAGCACGACGACGACGCCGTAGCCGGCGAGCACCCAGAAGATGCCGCGCCAGTCCATGACCTGCAGCAGCTGCGAGCCGATCACGGGCGCGAGCACCGGCGCGAGGCCGTTCACGAGGGCCAGCCGCGACAGCATCTTCACGAGCGGCTTGCCGCCGAACAGGTCGCGCACCATCGCCATCGCGACGACGCCGCCCGCCGCCGCCCCGAAGCCCTGCAACAGGCGGAACGCCGCGAGCCACGCGATGTCGGGCGCGAGCGCCGCGCCGACCGATGCGGCGATGTGCAGTGCGGTCGAGAGCATGAGCGGAAGCCGCCGCCCGACCTTGTCGCTCCACGGGCCGACGATGAGCTGGCCGAAGCCGAACCCGATCATCGTGCCGGTCAGCGTGATCTGCACCGCGGCGGCCGAGACGCCGAACTCGTCTTGCAGCACCGGGAACGCGGGCAGGTAGAGGTCGACCGTGAACGGCCCGAGCGCCGTGAGCGCGCCGAGCACGAGCACGTAGACCAGCCGCTGACGGCTGGACAGCGCGTCGCCGGGGTGCGTCGAGACGACCGGCGTCGACCGCGTGTCGTCGGGGCGGATGATGGGGATGGGGCTCGTGGCGGACATGCGGTTCCTGGCGTGCTCGAGGCGGGAGGGAGAAAGGCTGGATGCGTCGGCGCACGCCGTCGGACGCCGAACTCGAATCGATTCGAAAGGATTCGAGAAGACACGATTCTACCCGACGCGGGTGCCTCGCCATCAAGCCCGAGACCTCCCCCGCCGCGGAGATCGTGCATCGATCGGCCCGACCGCGCGGTGCCCCACGTCGGTAGGCTGGATCGGTGCCGTTCGATCTCCGAGACATCCCGCTCGATCCGAAGGCCGAGGCCGCGCTCGCGGCGCGCGGCCTCGAGTACCGCGTCGTCCGTCCCGATGAACGCGAGGGCCTCGAGGCGTGGGTCGAGGCAGACCGACGCGGATTCAACGAGGGGCGAGCCGGTGCCGCCGAGTTCGCCCGCGAACTGTCGGTGATCGCCGACCGCCGCGTCACCGCCGTCTACGACCCGACGCTCGACGCGCCCGAGGTTCCCGTCGCCACGACCGCGAGCTGGCCGACCGGGCTCAGCGTGCCTGGCGGCCGCAGCGTCGACAGCTGGGCCGTCGCGTCGGTCACCGTCGCCCCGACGCACCGCCGTCGCGGCATCGCCCGCGCGATGATGGAGGCCGAGCTGCGCAACGCGCAGGCGGCCGGCGCCTCGCTCGCGATGCTCACGGCGTCGGAGGCCACGCTCTACGCCCGCTACGGGTACGCCCCCGCTGCGCGCATCTCGACCGTCGAGGTCGAGCGTCGTCGCGTCGAATGGATCACTCCGGCCGAGCCCGGTCGCGTGCAGTTCGTCGCGCCCGACGTCATGCGCACCGCCGCCGGCGCGATCGCCCGACGCGCCGTCGCCCGCACGCCCGGCGAGATTGACCGCTGGCCGGGCCTGCTCGACCGGGTGCTCGGCACGCATGACCCCGACAGCGAGCGATCGCGCGCCGTTCGGGTCGCCCGCTACGACGACCGCCACGACCAGCCGCAGGGGTTCGTCGTGTACCGGATCCGTCCGCAGCACGACGACCCTGCGGGCGTGCTCGAGTTCGACTTCCTCGCAGCGGCGACCGACGAGGCCGAGCGCGCGCTCTGGCGATTCCTCACCGAGCACGACCTCGTCTCCCGGGTGCGCGGCCGGTTGCGCTCGGTCGACGAGGCGCTGCCCTGGCTCATCGCCGATCGGCGCGCGATCACCGTGAGCGACGTCACCGACCACCTCTGGCTGCGCATCCTCGACCCGGTCGCCGCGCTCGAGGCGCGGCGCTACTCGGGCCCGGGGTCGCTCGTGCTCGACATCGACGACCCGCAGGGGTACGCGGCCGGCCGGTTCGAGATCGAGTTCTCGGCCAAGGGCCACGCCGAGGTGCGACGGGCCGAGTCGAACGGCGGGGATGCCTCGGCTCGCGCCGCGCGCCGGTCGAGGCCCGCACAGGGGTTGGGACTGCGCCTCGGCGTCGCCGAGCTCGGTGCGATCTACCTCGGCGACGTGGCGCCGTCGCTGCTCGCCCGCGCCGGACGCATCGTCGAGACGACGCCCGGCTCGCTGGCGCTGGCCGACCGCGTGTTCGCGTCGCCGCGCACCCCGCATCTCAGCATCTGGTTCTGAGGGTGTCAGCGCCCTCGTTCGTCGGCCGCTCCCGGGCCGGCTCGGGGCCGCCGGCTAGATCGAGTCCTGCCGCGGGAAGACGACCTTCTCCATGATGATGATGAGCGACGCCGCGACCGGAATGGCGACGAGCGCACCGAGCACGCCGCCGAGCGTGCCGCCCGCGACCGCCGCGATCACCACGAGGGCTCCGGGAACCGCGACCGCGCGGTTCATGATTCGGGGGCTCAGCACGTACGCCTCCACCTGCATGTAGATCAGGTAGTAGATCGCCGCGGCGAGCGCGGTGTACGGCCCGGCGGCGAGGCAGACGAGCGAGATGATGACCGCACCCGTGAGGGTTCCGACGAGGGGGACCAGCGAGAAGAGGAAGGCGATGAACGCGAGCAGGATCGGCGCGGGAGCCCCGATGATCGACAGGAAGAAGAGGCTCAGCACGCCGTTGACGGCGGCGAGGCTGACCTGCCCGATGACGTATCGGCCGACCGACCCGGTGATCTCCTCCGACACGTCCCGGTAGCCGGCACGCGACGACGCAGGAACGAACCGCGCCGCGTAGCGCTTCATCGAGTCGAGCGAGGCGAGGAAGTACAGGGTGAGGATCAGCACGATGGTCGCCCCGGTGAACCCGCCCGCGATGCCGGCGCCGACGGCGAGGATTCCGCCGCCGAGCGAGCCGAGGTTCGCCGGATCGGCGAGCCACTCGCCGGCCGACTCGATCGCTCCCTTGATCGCGTCCTCGGACCCGGTGATGCCGTTGAGCCAGATGACGAGGTCGCTGTGCTGGGCGTTCTCGACGATCGCGGGCCAGTTCTCGATGACGTCGGTGGTCTGCTCGACCACGATCGGCACGATCGGCACGATCGTCGCGATCAGCCCGACGAACAGGCCGATCACGACGGCGAACACGATGAGGATCGCAGCCCAGCGGGGCAGCCCCCGTCGCTGCATCCAGCTCACGACCGGGTCGAGGCCGAGCGCGAGGAAGAGCGCGAGCGCGACGTAGAGGATGACCGTGCCCAGCTGCCCGACGATGCCGCCGAGCACGAGGGCGAGCAGCACGCCGATCGCGCCGACGAACCCGATGCGGAACGCACGGATCTTCACCTCGGGCGAGCGCGCATCGCCGTCGCTCGTCACCTCGGCCGCGGGCGGTGGCGCCGCCGGCGCACGCTTCGTACGGATTCGCATGGTGCCGACGCTACCGCCGCGCCGAGGCATCCCCCGGGAATGAAACGGATGCCGCGGCGATTGTGATCAACGGGGCGCCGCCGCGCGCCCGGGTGAGGAGTGGCGTGGGCGACGCAGCAGGTGTGGGTTTCCGATCCGAGCGCGGGCCGGTGCTCATCGCGGTCATGCTCGCGACGGGGCTCATCGCGATCGACTCGACCATCCTCGCGACGGCGGTGCCGTCGATCGTGCGCGACATCGGCGGGTTCGCGCAGTTCCCGTGGCTGTTCTCCATCTACCTGCTCGCGCAGGCGGTGTCGGTGCCCGTGTACGCGAAGCTCGCCGACACCGTCGGCCGCAAGCCGATCATGCTCGTCGGCATCGCGCTGTTCCTCGTCGGATCGGTGCTCTGCGGGTTCGCGTGGGACATGACGTCGCTCATCGTGTTCCGCGCGGTGCAGGGCCTCGGCGCCGGCGCCGTGCTGCCGGTCTCGATCACCATCACGGGCGACATCTACACGGTGCGCGAGCGCGCCAAGGTGCAGGGCTACATCGCGAGCGTGTGGGCGGCGTCATCGGTGCTCGGCCCGACCCTCGGCGGGGTGTTCGCCGAGTTCCTGTCGTGGCGCTGGATCTTCTTCATCAACATCCCGCTCTCCCTCATCGCGGCGCTCATGCTCTGGCGGGCCTACCACGAGTCGTTCGAGCGCAAGAAGCATCGCATCGACCTGACCGGCTCGATCGTGCTGACCGTCGGGCTCACGCTCGTGATCCTCGGCGTGCTCGAGGGCGGACAGGCCTGGGCGTGGCTCTCGTGGCAGAGTCTCGTCGCCTTCGGCGTCGGCGCCGTGCTGCTCGTCGCGTTCGTGTTCATCGAACTGCGCGCAGCCGAACCCGTGCTGCCGCTCTGGGTCTTCTCGCGCCGCCTCATCGTGACGACCTCGCTCATCTCGCTCGGCGTCGGCGCCGTGCTCATCGGGCTCACGTCGTACGTGCCGACGTTCCTCGAGATCACGGCCGACGCGACGCCGATCGTCTCGGGACTCGCGGTCGCCGCGCTCACCCTCGGCTGGCCGATCTCGGCGTCGAACTCGGGCCGGCTGTACCTGCGCATCGGGTTCAAGAACACGGCGCTCATCGGCATCACGATCGCGGTGCTCGGCAGCATCGCGCTGTTCGCGGTGTCGTTCGTGCCGAACGTCGTGACCACGGCGATCGCGTGCTTCATCGTCGGCCTCGGCCTGGGGCTCATCGCCTCGCCGACGCTCATCGCCGCCCAGTCGTCGGTGCCGTGGGAGGAGCGCGGCGTCGTGACCGGCGCCAACATGTTCCTGCGGTCGGTCGGCAGTGCCGTCGGCGTCGCGATCTTCGGCGCGATCGCGAACGGCGCGATCGCCCGGTCGGGACTCGGCGACCACTCCCCCGTCGCGATCCAGGCCGCGTCGGCCGCGGTGTTCTTCGCCGTCGCCGTCGCGGCGGTGCTCACGATCATCGCCGCCGTCGCGATGCCGCGCGCCCGCGTCGACGAGATCGAGCACCGCCCCGTGGAGGCCGCCGCCGCGAGCTGAGCCCAGCCGGTCTCAGTCCCAGCGGCCCGCGGGCGGCATGACCTCGCCCTCGAGGGTGCGCACCCAGCGATCGCCGGTCGCGCGGTGCTCGGCGCGAGTCGCGAAGCGGTAGTGGTAGGCCCGCACCCTGATCCAGCGCGGCGGCGCCCCGTCGAACGGGTCGTGCGCGAGCAGCGCGAGCGTCGCAGGATCGGCCGCGAGCAGCCGCTCGAGGAACACCGCGAACCACGGCTCCCACATGCGGCCGAGCGGCAGGAACCACATGAGCCAGTCGAGCCGCAGATGGTAGGGCGCCCACTGGCGCGGCAGCGCTCGCAGGTCGCCCGGCTTGCCCTTGAAGCCGTACTCCCGCCAGGAGGCATCCTCGTCGGGAACCTCGTCGTCGGTGCCCTCGACGACGATCTCGATGCGCCGCGTCGTGACGGTGCCGAACGCGCCGTAGGCGTTCACGAGCATCCACCGGTTGAAGCTCGCGTTCATGAGCTGGCGGTGCGCGAACAGGTTGCGCAGCGGCCACCAGCTGAGCACGACGATCAGCGCGCCCACCGCGAGCACCACGATCGTGAACCAGAGCGGCGAGCCCGAGGCATCCGAACCGAGGTCGGCCGGAATCGCGGGGATCAGCCAGTGCCACACCGGATCGGTGATCGCCGAGGCCGCGAGCACGACCGTGATCCAGTTGAGCCAGGCGAAGTTGCCGGTGACGATGAGCCACAGCTGCGTGAGGATGACGACCACCGCGGCCGCCGAGCCCACCGGCCCCGGCACGAACAGCAGGAACGGCACCACGAGCTGCGCGAAGTGGTTGCCGAGCACCTCGCCCCGATGGAACCACGGCGGCAGCAGGTGCGCCTGCCTGCTGAGCGGGCCGGGCATCGGCTGCGTCTCGTGGTGGTACATGAGCGCGGTGAGGTCGCGCCACTCGCGCCCGCCGCGGATCTTGATCATGCCCGCCCCGAACTCGAGCCGGAAGACGAGCCACCACACCGCGACGATCGTCACGACCGGCGGCGGCACCTCGTCGGAGCCGAGGAACGCGACCGTGAAGAGCGCCTCGCACAGCAGCATCTCCCACCCGAAGCCGTAGAAGGTCTGGCCGACGTTCACGACCGACAGGTACAGCACCCACAGCGCGAGGAACAGCACGAGCGGCAGCCAGGGCGGCCCCAGTTGCGGCAGGCCGGCGACGAGGGATGCCGCGAGCACGATGCCGGTCGCGGCGACGACCACGAGCCGACGATCGGAGTACCCCCAGCGGAAGAGGCTCGGCCCCCGCAGTCGCGCACCGGGCGCGCTCGCCCGGCGCAGGAGTTCGGGCACCGGCAGCAGGCCGCGCTCGCCGAGCAGCGGCCGGAACTGGTTCAGCGTCGAGACGAACGCGACCACGGCGAGCGCCGCGACGCCGCGCTGCAGCACCTGGCGGGCGACCTCGTAGTCGTGCGCGTCGAACCAGGCGGTCCAGTCCACATGTCCACGCTACGCCCGGGCCCGTCGGGCGAATAGGAGCGGAACCGCCTCGAAACTTCAGAGCCCTTCAGGCGCCGATGCCGAACCGCTCCTTGAGCGCGAGCTTCGCCGCGTACCACCCGTTCATGCCGTGCACGGCCGGCCCCGGCGGGGTCGCGCTCGAGCACAGGTACACCCCCTCGACGGGTGTGCGCCATGGCGCCGTCGACACCACGGGCCGCTTGACGAGCTGTGCGAGCGTGAGCTCCCCCGAGTAGATGTCGCCGCCGACGTAGTTCGCGTTGTACGCGCCGACCTCGGCCGCCGAGCTCGCGGCCGACGCGAGCACGACGTCGCGGAACCCCGGTGCGAACCGCTCGACGGCGGCGGTCACGAGCTCGGTCGCGTCGAGCGTCGACCCGGCCGGCACGTGCGTGTACGCCCAGAGCACGTGCTTGCCGGCGGGTGCGCGGGTCGCGTCGACCACGCTCGGCTGGCAGACGAGCACGTAGGGATGCCTCGGCGCCCCGCCGTGCCCCGACACCTGCAGGCTCACCCCGGGTTGCAGGCCTCGCGCGACCGCGTTCTCGGCGAGCGCGATCTCGCGCCGGCTGCCGCCGACGTGCACGGTCGGCGCGAGCCCCACGGCGGGGTTCGCCCACGGTACCGGCCCGTCGAGCGCGAAGTCGACCTTCGCGATGCCCGAACCGTAGCGGTAGCGGCGGAGTGCCCGTTCGTAGCGGCCCGGCAGGTCGGCCGAGAACAGCAGCTCGGGCGACGTGTCGAGCAGCACCGCCCGCGAGCCCGAGACCTCGTCGAGCGCGCGAACGGGCGCGTCGGTCACGATCTCGGCGCCGCGCTCGCGCAGCTCGGCGACGAGCGCGTCGGCGATCGCCTGGGACCCGCCGACGGGCAGTCCCCACCCGACACCGTGGCCGTGCATCGCGAGCAGGAGCCCGGCGCCGGCCGAGGCGAGCGAGGGCATCGCGCCCGCGGCATGCGCGACGACCCCGGTGAGCAGCGCGGGGGCGACGTCGCCCCTGAAGCGCGAGTTCCACGCGGCCGTGCCCTGTTCGAGCGCACGCAGCCCGAACCGCACGGCGGCGATCGGGTCGCGCGGCACCTGCAGCAGCTGCGAACCGGTGAACGCGACGACCCCCCGCTGGCGGGCGAGCAGCGGTGCGACGAGGCGGCGCCACGCCGGACCGTCGACGCCGAGCCCGTCGGCCGTGCGGTCGAGGTCGCGCCAGGCGATGCCGGCCCGCCCGCCGGGCAGCGGATGGGCGTACGAGACCTCGGGCACGACCCACTCGGGGGCATGCGGGCCGTCGATGAGGCCGAGCTTGTGGAAGACGGGCGAGGCGAGCCCGGCGGGGTGCACGGCCGAGCACACGTCATGCCGGAACCCGGGCAGGGTGAGTTCGGCGGTGCGCACCCCGCCGCCGAGCGTCGGGGCGGCCTCGAGCACGCGAACCGAGAGGCCGGCCCGGGCGGCGACGACCGCGGCGACGAGGCCGTTCGGCCCCGAGCCCACGACGGTGAGGTCGGCCACGGTCAGAACTCGCGCTGGTAGACCCAGGGCAGGCGGTCCATCAGCAGCCGGTGCCGGTGGCCCCTCGCGCCCGACACCTCGTCGTCCTCCTGCCAGAGCACCATGCGCCGGGCGTCGTCGCGACGCGCCACGTACTCGAGCATGTCGCCCGAGGCGAAGGCGGTGAGCGCGTGGTCGACCGAGTCGACGCCCGCGAGGCCGTGCAACGTGACCCACGTCGGCGGCCAGAGCGTGAGCTCGCCCGCCGCGTGCCGCTCGAGCGCGTCGGCCGGCCGCAGCCAGTCGACCGCGACGACCTCGTCTGCGGCGAGCCGGAACTCGCCGTCGGGCACGCGCACCGCGAAGAACGTGGTGGTGAGCTGCTTGGGCGCCCCCTTCGGCGGCGTCCACCGCGAGAACGGCACGAGCTCGTCGGCGGCGAGCACGAGACCCACCTCCTCGGCGACCTCTCGCACCGCGGCACGCCGGGCGGCGTCGATGCCGTCGCGCGGCGTGCCGTGCAGGTCGCCGTCGTCGACGGCACCGCCGGGGAACACCCAGGCGCCCGCGAACGAGCCGCGATCGCTCGGCCGTTCGGCGAGGAGCACCTCGACGCCGAGCTCGCCGTCCCTCAGCAGCACGACGGTGGCGGCGGAGCCGGTGGCGGGCGGGGCGGCGACGGAGACGGAGGTGGAGGTGGACCGGGACTCGGGCACGGTGTCCATCCCTTCAGCCTAAGCCGGTGGCCGCGGCCGGGCCAGACCTCGTGCGCCGAGGCCGCCGCTACACTGCCGACATGCAGGAGCCCGCCGACCAGCCGCACGTCGACCCCGCGGGGCCGTCGCGATTCGCGCGCGCCGTGCTGGCGCCGAACCCCGGCCCGATGACGCTCGACGGCACGAACAGCTATGTGCTGCAGGCGCCCGGCGCGCGCACGAGCGTCGTCGTCGACCCGGGGCCCGCCGATGCCGGCCACCTCGCCCGCCTCGCCGCCGCTCCCGTCGAACTCGTGCTCATCACCCATCATCACGCCGACCACACCGAGGCGATCGACGCGTTCGCCCGGCTGACCGGGGCTCCGGTGCGCGCGATCGACCCGACGTTCTGCCGCGACGCCGCCCCCCTCGCCGACGGCGAGCGCATCGTCGCCGCCGGCCTGGCGCTCGAAGTCGTCGCCACCCCCGGTCACACGCGCGACTCGGTGTGCTTCGCACTGCTCGGCGAAGCCGGTGCGAGCGCCGGAGCCGCCGCCGACGCAGACCCGCCGCGCGCGGTGCTCACGGGCGACACCGTGCTCGGCCGGGGCACGACGATCATCGCCGATCCCGACGGGGCGCTCGGCCCGTACCTCGGTTCGCTCGAGCGCCTGCGCGCGATCGGCACCCCCGGCCCGGTCGCGGTCCTGCCGGGCCACGGCCCCGAGCTGCCCGACCTCGCCGCGATCTGCGACGCGTATCTCGCCCACCGCGCCGAGCGACTCGACCAGGTGCGCGCCGCGCTCGCCCGGCTCGGCGCGGATGCGACGGTCGGCGAGGTCACCGATCTCGTCTACGCCGACACGGATGCCTCGGTGCGGGGTGCGGCCGAGGCATCCATGCGCGCCCAGTTGGCGTACCTGCGCGACCTGGCCTGACGCCCCCTCCGACGCCGAATCGCCCGGCTCCGCGGGGAACCGGGCGATTCGATCGATACGGCGAGGTGCGGAGGTCAGGCCGCGACGGCGAAGCCGCCGGTCCAGCCGATCTTCTCCTGCACGGCGAGCGTGAGCTGGAGGAAGCCGATCGACTCGAGCTCGCGGGCTCGCTTCAGGGCACCGGCGTCGATCGCCTTGACGCCGCCGGCGCGCACGACGTCGATGAGGGCCTGCTTGGCCACCGCGTCGTCGCCCGCGACGAGCACCGTGGTCTCCTCGTCGCCCACGGTCTTCGAGGCGAGGGTCGCGGCGAAGTTCGTGTTGAACGCCTTGAGCACGCGCGACTCGGGCAGCAGCTCGGCGAGCTCGGCGGCCTTCGAGCTGTCGGAAGCGGGAACCAGCGAGTCGAACGTCTCGAAGTCCAGCGGGTTGGTGATGTCGACGACGATCTTGCCGGCGAGCTCGGCGCGGCGCGCCTCGGCGATCTCGGCGATCGCGAAGTGGGGCACGGCGAGCACGACGATGTCGCCCGTGACCGGCTGCGAGAGATCGCGGCCGAGCACTTCGACGCTGTTGCCGCCTGCGGCGACGATGCCCCCGATGGCCTGACCCATGTTGCCGTTCCCGATGATGCTGACGGTCGTCATTGTCTTTCCTCCCCGCGCCTCGTCGACGCGATTACTTGTTTCGACAACCATCACTCTAAGGCAAATAAGTTGTCCCGTCAACTATTGCGGTAGACTGGCCGCATGACCGACGACACGAAGTGGCTCAACGCCGAGGAATCGGCGGCGTGGGTGCGCCTCATCGCCGTCGCCGAGCTCCTGCCCGGCGCGCTCGACGCGCAGCTGCTGCGCGACGCCGGGCTCACCCACTTCGAGTACGTCGCGCTCATGGCGCTCGCCGACGCCCCCTCGCGCACGATGCGCATGACCGAGCTCGCCTCCCGCACGAATGCGACACTGCCGAGGTTGTCGCACGTCGCCCGCCGGCTCGAGGAGCGCGGCCTGATCCGCCGCTTCCCGTGTCCCGAAGACCGTCGCGCCACGAACGCGACCATCACCGAGGCCGGGCTCGACCTCATGGCCGAGGCGGCGCCCGGGCACGTCGACACCGTGCGCGCCAACGTGTTCGACGCGCTCACGGCCGAGCAGCTCGAGCAGCTCTACGTCATCGCCGGCGCCGTGCTCGCGAAGCTCGACCCCGACGAGCGGCTCACCGCAACGTCGTGCCAGTTCAGCGAGGGCCCGGTCGTCCGCACCCTCGCGGGGTAGTGGCCTCGATTCGCTGAGGCCTCCCGAGCTCGTCGGGAGTGCGCCCTGCCGGCTTCACCCGCCTGGGCGCCGGTGCCGCGGAGACTCATCGTAGATCCCGCACGCGGGGTCAGCCGGTCCCCCGCATGGACTCCGGTCCCGCGTACGGGCATTGCCGATCCCGCGTGCGGGCGCCGGTCCGTCGCGTGGGAATCGTCGGTCCCTCCCTTCAGCGCCAGCCCGTCGCGTGGGAATCGTCGATCCCTCCCTTCAGCGCCGGCCCGTCGCGTGGGAATCGTCGATCCGTCCCTTGAACGCCGGTCCGTCGCGTGGGGCGCCGGTTCCGTGCGTGGGCGCCGGTTCCACGCGTCGGCGCCGGTTCCACGCGTCGGCATCGGTTCCACGCGTCGGCGTCGATCCTGCGTGGACATCGCTCTAGGGAACGAGGACACAAGTCCACAACTCCACACCCCTGCAGGACACAAGTCCACAACTCCACACCCCCGCAGGACACAAGTCCACAACTCCACACCCCTGCAGGACACAAGTCCACAACTCCACACGTCTTCCCAATGAGGCCCCGCCACCTGGCGGGCCAGCGAGGAGCGAGGAGCGAGGAACGAGGAACGAGGAGCGCGGAACGAGGAGCGCGGAACGCGGAACGACCAGCGCGGAACGCGGAACGACCAGCACGGAACGCGGAACGACCAGCGCGGAACGCGGAACGACCAGCGCGGAACGCGGAACGACCAGCGCGGAACGCGCAGGGAGGAACGAGCAGCGATAAGCGCGGAGTGAGGAGCGTGTCGCGAGGAGCGCGCCGCGCCTCGCTCCTGAGCTCGAGAGCTCTCCTGAGCTCGAGAGCCGAGGAGCAAGCGGATTCTCTCCGCCGAGAGCAGCACTGCTCTCGGCAGCATCCGCCCCACCGTGCGCCGACGCCGCGCAGGCTGGGTTCATGAGCGAACAGACCCCGGCGATCCAGCCGATCGACGCCGAGCTCACCGCCCGGCTCTTCCATGAACGCATCATCGTGCTCGGCGACGAGCTCGACCAGCAGGGCGGCAACCGCCTCTGCGCGCAGCTCGTCACCCTCGCCGGCGACGACCCCCGTCGCGACATCCGGTTCTGGATCAACTCGCCCGGGGGCTCGGTGTCGGCCATGCTGGCGATCGCCGACCTCATGCGCTCGATCCCGAACGACGTCGCGACGATCGCGTACGGCATCGCGGCGAGCGCCGGCCAGTTCCTGCTGAGCGCCGGCACCCCGGGCAAGCGCTTCGCCCTGCCGCATGCGCGCATCCTCATGCACCAGGGCTCGGCCGGCATCGGCGGCACGGCGGTCGACGTCGAGCTGCAGGCCGACGACCTGCGGTACACCCGGGACACCGTGCTCGGCATCACCGCGGAGAACACCGGCCAGCCCATCGCGAAGATCGCCGAGGACTCGCTGCGCGACCGCTGGTACACGGCCGACGAGGCGGTCGACTACGGCTTCATCGACCGCGTCGTCGACGGCTTCGACGAGATGTTCCCGAGGGCTGTGCGGCCCCAGACCGGATTGCGAGTGCCCGCATGACCAGCTACACGATCCCCTACGTCGTCGAACGCCGGGGCAACAGCGAGCGCGCGCTCGACGTCTACAGCCGCCTGCTCTCTGAGCGCATCGTCTACCTCGGCACCGAGATCGACGACGGCGTCGCGAACGTGCTCATCGCGCAGTTCCTGCACCTCGCGTCGGAGTCGAACGACACCCCGATCAGCCTCTACCTCAACTCCCCCGGCGGTTCGCCCGGCGCGGCGCTCGCGGTCTACGACACGATGCAGCACATCCGGCCGGATGTCGCGACGACGTGCGTCGGCCAGGCGGGCGGGCCGGCGGCGGTGCTGCTCGCCGGCGGGGCGAAGGGGCAGCGTGCGATCCTGCCGCACGGCCGGGTCGTGCTGCACCAGCCCTCGACGCAGGGCCGCGGCACGATCCCCGACCTCATCATCCACGCCGACGAGGTCGTGCGAGTGCGCGCCGAGCTCGAGGCGGCCCTCGCCGCCGACACCGGGCACGACGTGGCGACCCTGCGGCACGACACCGACCGCGACCTCATCCTGCCCGCAGCGGCGGCCGTCGAGTACGGGCTCGCCGACCACGTGCTGACGGCACGGGTGCCGGTCGGAGCCGGCGCGGCCGCCTACGCGGCGAGCAGGTAGACGCCGCCGCGCGGCGCGGCGACGGTCGCGCCGCCGTCGGCGATCGCGCCCGAGGCCTCGTCGAGGTCGAGCACCAGCACGGTGCCGACGTCGACGGCGGGATGCCTCGCCGGCGCGTCGGCGCGGAACGCGAGCGCGCGCTCGTGGTCGAGGCGCTCGCGCCGCTCGGCCTCGAGCTGTTCCGCCTCGTGGCGGGCGCCGAGCACCTCGCCCACCCGGTGCGCGACCTCGAAGAGCTCGAGCCCGAGCGCCTCGGCGACGGCGCCGAGCACCTCGCTCGACGGCTCTTTGCGGCCGCGCTCGATCTCGGAGAGATACTGCGGTGAGACGCCGGCCGAGGCCGCCACCTCGGTGAGGATCCGCTCCTGGGCGAGCCGCTCGCCTCGCAGTACCTCGCCGAGCACGTCGCGCCAGAGCGGCTTCGACCTGCGCGGGACCGTTGGGAACTCGACGACCTTGCCCATGCCCCGAGGCTAACCGCGGCCGGTACCCGACGACAGGGCGATCCGCTCACAGCAGAACGGGCCGCTTGAGGCCATGCAGGCGACGCGGGACCCGAACCCGCGCCGCCTGCGCCTCACCGCCTCAGGTGCGAGGCGGTGTCCTCATCGGCGGACTCCGCCGATGTTGATCTCGGCCGCCCCGCCGAAGGCATTACCGGCCACCGAGTTCAGGCCGACGAGCTTCACGTAGCGACCGGTCGCAGCCTCGAACGCGACGCGCTGCGGTCCGAGATCGCCCGTGAACGATCCGGTCGCCACCGGCTCGCCCCAGGTCGACCCGTCGGTCGAGACGTACACCTGGTAGTCCTTCATCCGGCCGTTCACCGCGTTCTGGCGGGTCAGGTACTCCAGGCCGGTCACGTCGTAGTCCGCACCGAGGTCGATGGTGATGTGGTGCGGGTACGGTCGCGCACCGTCGCGGTAGGCGGTGTGCCAGAACGTGTACGGGTCGCCGTCGATCGCGTTCGTCGCGGGCGTGTGCTCGGAGACCGTCTCCTCACTCGAGACGTCGGCGATGGACAGCAGGGACTGGTCGATGAGGTCGGGCATCGGCGGGATGGTCGGAACCGCGAGCGTCTCGGTCACCCTTCCGGCTCCGTCGCCGCCCCCGTACTCCACCGTCGCGGAGAAGACTCGGAGCGCGTAGCCCGGGCGCTTCTCGGGGACTCGGATCTGGAAGGCGGCCGACTCCTCGTCGCCCGGCGCGATCCGCCCGAGGTCGTCGTCGACGGTGACGACCTGCCAGCCGATCGGGCCGGCGAACGAGACGGCGACCTTGCTCATCGCCTTCGCCGAGTCGTTCTGCACGGTCACCTCGACGTCGACGATCGCCGGGCCCTCCAGGCTGATCTCCGAGATCGAGACAGCGATCTCGGGCTCGGCGGGCGCCTCCTCGTCACCGGCGGCGGCCTTCGGAGCTGCCGCCTCGCTGGGATCGGCCGACGCCGCGGGCCCGGATGACTCGGGCGCGACGGCTTCGGTCGTCGGAGTCACCCTCACCGGGGTCTGGGATGCCGGGGCTTCGGCCGACGGCACGACCGGAGGCTCCGGAACCGGGGCGGGGCTCGGGGCCGGCACCGGCGCCGAGTTGCTCGTCGCCGTCGGCTCCTGCGCCTCGTCCGGGGTGCTGCCGAAGGCGGGCTGGGCCGCGAGCGCGAGCGTCGAGGCGAGTGCGAGCGCGGCGATCGCGCCGCGCCGAACGGTCTTCGATGACATGTCTGATCCTCTCGTCGGCGTCAGGCGACCGCGGGCATCGTGGTGCGGACGGAATCGAGCCCGAGGCGGAGCTTCTTCCAGTCGCCCCTGGTGAAGTCGGGCACTTCGACGGGACGACCCTTGTTCTCGAGTGACTTCACGCTGAGCGGCACGGGCGCGCACCATGCGGCGGAGTCGTAGACGTCGATGTCGGGCACCTGCCCGGTGCGCATGAGCTGCACGATGCGCCACTGGAGGATGTAGTCCATGCCGCCGTGGCCGCCGCCGGCCGCCGGCCCTTCGAGGTCCTTCCAGAGCCAGTGGTCGTACTCCGTGCGCAGGGCGCTCGCGCCGCGCCAGGTGTCGCCGCTGTGCACCGGTTCGACGTAGATGCGAGCACCGGTCGTATCGCCGCCCGCGTAGTCCTCGAAGATGCCGCGACTGCCCTCGATCGTGTTGATCCTGCTGTAGGGGCGTGGCTGGCTGACGTTGTGCTCGGCCCGGATCATGCGTCCGTTCGCCGTGCTGATCATGCAGGTCACGAGGTCGCCGTTGATGTACTCCTCCTTCCACGAGCGGTGGTCGCGCGGCACGAAGCGCTCGCGATAGTCGGCGAGGCCCCGCGGAGCGCTGGAGGTCGCGGTGAGTGTCGTGAACCGGTCGCCGCGGTTGATGTCCATGGCCGCGGCGATGGGCGCGAGCCCGTGCATCGGATAGAAGCTCGCCACGCTCTTGGTGTGCCAGATGCGGCGCCAGTCGTCGGTGTAGTACCCGTCGCTGAACAGCAGCGAGCGCAGGTCGTGCAGGTAGCCGCCGTGCCCGCTCGTGATCTCGCCGAAGACGCCGTCGTGCGCCATCTTCAGCATCGCGAGCTCATTGCGGCCATAGGAGCAGTTCTCCATGAGGAAGAGATGCTTGCGCGTCTTCTCGCTCGTGTCGACCAGGTCCCAGAGCTCGTCGAGCTCGGTCGCGATCGGCAGCTCGACGCCGGCGTGGGCGCCGGCGAGGAGCGCCGCCCTGCCCTGCTGGAAGTGGAACTCCCACGGCGTCGCGATGTAGACGAGGTCGAGCTCCTCGGTGTCGAGCATCTTCTGGAACGACGTGTCGGAGCCGCCGTACTCGCGAGGACGCGCCTTGCCTGCGGCGGCGACGCGGTCGGCGGCTCGGGTCGCCCGGTCGGCCCTGATGTCGCAGACCGCGACGACCTGCGCACCCGGCACGGCGACCCAGCTGCCGAGCATGCCCATGCCCCGGTTGCCGAGGCCGATGAGGCCGATCTTCACGACTTCGACGGCCTCGAACGGCTGGTTCGCCATCGAGCTGGCGCCGGAGGCGCGCATCGGCGCGGCGGCGTGCGCGGACCCGGAGGCCGCGGCCGTCGCGATCGCGACGCCGGCGAGCGCGCCGCCGATGAGGTTGCGGCGAGTGAAGCCCGTCGGCACCGATTCGAGCTCGGCCGCCGTGCCGATTCGCTCGCGCGGGCTGGTCAAGAAACGCATCATTGCACTCCTGAGAACGGTGTGTGGTCACTTGCCCAGCACACTCTCGCGAGTGAGCGATGCATGTCAAGAGTTGACTCGAAACTGACTCAAACAATCACAAACGCGCAATCCGTCTGCGCGCGTCTCGACCCCGGCACAGCAGAACGGGCCGCTCCGCATGCGCGGAACGGCCCGTTCGGCAGGTGGTCTCAGGCGACTTCGTAGGTGAGGCAGTCGGCGTCGTCGTGGCCGGCGCCGATGCGCACCGCGGCTGCGGTGCATTCGAGCTTCGAGTTGTGGATGCACTCCGAGCGCTGGCATGCTCCGACGTGCGTGAGCACCTTGTCGAGCCCGCCCTTGGAGCCGAGCGGGATGAAGGTGACGCACTCGGCGTCGCCGGGCGAGCCGGCGATCGTGACGGCTGCCGCGTGGCAGTGCGAGTGGTCGTTGTAGGAGCAACCGGCCACCGAACACTCGGCGACCGCGGGCATCTCGTCGAGCGTCATGCTCATGGTGACCTCCTGAGGCGGTTGCGACTCTGCTGTGTTCGGATGGTAGCCCCGCCACCCGCTCGACCGCAGCACCTGTGGGCCGATTTTCCGCAGATCAGTCGGACTTTCTTCTGAGGATTGCCTTACCTATCAGCTCCGAACGGGCGGCGAGCCGGCGATGTTCAGGCGGGCGCGTTGTCGGGATCGATCGTCTCGATCGTGTCCTCCTCGACCGGGTTGTCTGCCTCGACGTCGTTGGCGTCGGTGCCGCGCTCGGGTCCGTCGGGCGCCTCGGCGGGTTCGCCCTCGCGATCGAGCCGCTCTTCTGCGCCGGTCGTGTCGTCGGGGTCGCGCGGGGTCGGCCCCGGTCGTCGCTCGTCGGTCATGATGCCGCCTCCGCTCGTCGAGTTCACGTCGTCGATTCGAGCCTGCGCGGCTGCGAGGCATCCGTCAACGGCTTGACGGATGCACCGCGCGGGTTCAGTACTCGAGCACGTGGCTGTGGTGCGTGTTGGCGACCACGTACCCGAGCCCCTCGTAGAGCCCGAGCGCCCCGGTCGGGCTCTCGGCGTCGACGTCGAGGATGGACTGGTCGAGCCCCTCGTCGCGGCATGCTTCGAGATGCCGGGCCAGCAGTCCCTGCGCGATGCCGCGCCCGCGCCGCTCGCGGACCACCCCGACGAGCTGCACGTACGACGAGCTGAAGCCCTGGCCCGCCCAGTCTCCCTCGTTGCGGAGCGCGAGCACGAACCCGACGACGCGGTCGCCGGCCGCGCCGTGCTCGACGGCGACGAACGAGAGCGACGGCGCGAACTGCTCGCCGCCGACGATACGGCTCCACGTCTCCGGTGCGGTCGACTGGCTGCCCCAGTGGTCGGCGAAAGCCTCGTTGCGGGCGAGGCGGGTCGACTCGGTCCACTCGGCCGCCCACGGCACGAGATCGACGTCGTCGGTACGCGGCGCGATCGACTCGATCGGAAGCGAGACGTCGCGGCCGAGCGTGAAGAAGTGACGGCGCTGCGGCAAGCCGGCCCGTTCGAGCAGCGCGCCCGCATCGGGTGCCCGTTGCTCGGCGTAGGCGATGATCCAACCCGGCAGCGCGTCGTCGAACGCTGCGAGTCGTTCGCGCGCCCGCTCGAGCTGCCAGCCGAGCAGCGCCCGGCCGATCCCGCGGGCGCGCGCCTCCGGGCGCACGGCGCCGAACGCGATCGCGCGGATGAGCGTCTCTCGTCCGGTCGGCACGACGACGGAGCCCGAGGCGAGGATGCGCCCGCCACGGTCGATACCGAGCATGGTGTCGCGAGCAGGGTCGATGTGCGAGACCTCGAACGCCTCCATCACCTCGTCGCGCGTCTCGATCCACTCGGGGTGGTCGGCCCTCGCGACGTCGGCGTGGAACGCGAGCAGTTCGTCGACGTCGCCCACCGTTGCGGGGCGCCAGGTGTCGATGTCGGGGTGAGCCGGCCGTTGCGGCTCGGGCGAGGGGCCGACACGACGCGACAGCGGAAGCTCAGAGGCGGACATGCCCAGATCCTCGCACGAACCGCGGCCGACGCTGGAGTTCCGGTCGCCTGCGGGAGCAGAATGGGTGCCACTGGACTCGGAGGTGGGCGATGTCGGTCGAACAGATGCTGTGGTCGGTGCTCGGAGCGATTGCGGTGGTCGGCGGAATCGGGTTGCTCGCCGCGCTCTGGGCGCTCGTGCGCCGACCGCGCCAGCAGTAGTCGCGCGGCCGTCACCGGCGCCGCGCTCAGCGGACGGCTTCGGCGATCGGCGTCGCGCCGGCATTGAAGCGGATCGTGCGACGAATCGTCGCGGGCTCGAGGAGCACGGCGGCCGCGACCGCTGCGACGTCGGCCCGGTCGACGGTCAGGCTCTCGGACGCCTCGGCGTCGATGCCGCCCGTGCCGTCGCCGTCGGTGAGCCGGCTCGGCCCGAGAATGGTCCAGTCGAGCGTCGTCGTCGCGAGGTGCTCGTCGGCCGCGGCCTTCGCCTCCGCGTAGGCGTGGAAGGAGTCGCCCGCGGGCACCGAGTGATCGGGCGACCGGAAGTACGAGACCATCACGTACCTGCGCACACCGGCGGCGTCGGCCGCGGCCATCGAGCGCAGCGCGGCGTCGCGATCGACCGCGTACGTGCGCCGCGGATCGCCGCCGCCCGCACCCGCCGACCAGACGACGGCGTCGTGCCCGCGCAGCAGCGCGGTCAGGCCGTCGACGTCGAGGGTCTCGATGTCGGCCACGACGGGCGTCGCGCCGGTCGCTGCGACGTCGTCGGCGTGCTCCGGGTTGCGGATGACGGCGTCGACCTCGTCGCCGCGCTCGGCGAGCAGGCGTTCGAGGTGCAGGGCGACCCTGCCGTGACCGCCGATGAGTACGATGCGTGCCATGGGCGACTCCTTCGCGTGTCCCGATCCACGCTACCCGTCGGGTGAGACCGTGCAAGGTGCGCG
Organism: Agromyces chromiiresistens; assembly: GCF_029167465.1. Lineage (NCBI taxonomy): Bacteria > Bacillati > Actinomycetota > Actinomycetes > Micrococcales > Microbacteriaceae > Agromyces > Agromyces chromiiresistens. Next base: position 1,046,716 of record NZ_JARFNL010000004.1, on the reverse strand, counting down.
ATCATGCCGGTGACGAGTGCGGGGCTGCTGCTGCATCGCGACCTCGGTGCGGGTGTCGAGGTCTTCATCGCGCACATGGGCGGCCCGTTCTGGGCGCGCAAGCACGAAGGCGCGTGGACGGTGCCGAAGGGCGAGTACGAGGCCGTGGCCGAGCACCCGCTGCTCGCCGCCCGGCGCGAGTTCGGCGAGGAGATCGGCGTCGCGCCACCCGAGCTCGACTACGCCGACCTCGGCGAGTTCCGCTACGCATCGGGCAAGCTGATCCGCGTGTTCACGGGCGAGGCTCCCGACTTCGACGTCGCCGTCGTCGAGAGCAACACGTTCGAGCTCGAGTGGCCGCCCCGCTCGGGCCGCGTGCAGGCGTTCCCCGAGGTCGATGACGCGCGCTGGGTGGCGATCGACGGGGCACGGACGCTCGTGACCAAAGGGCAGGTGCAGGTGCTCGCCGCGCTCGAGACGCGGCTCGCGGCGTCGCCGCCCCGGTCGGTCGAGTAGGCGCGCGGCGTCGTCTCGAGACCGTGGACGCTTCGGGGCGGGTGTCGCGCGACGCGCGTCGTACTACCCGACCGACCGGTGCACCTCGTCGCACCACTCGGGCACGACTTCGCTCGCGGGCCCGTGCCGTACGGCGTCGAACAGCGGGGTGATCTCGCTCGACGCGAGATTGAGCTCGACCGTCTGCGCACCGTGCTCGGCCGCGGTGACGACGAATCCGGCCGCCGGGTACACGGCGCCCGATGTTCCGATCGCGGCGAACACGTGGCACGCGGCGAGCGCCGCCTCGATCTCGTCGAGGCCGTAGGGCATCTCGCCGAACCAGACGACGTCGGGGCGAAGCATCCGCTCGCCGCACGACGGGCAGGCCGGCCGACCGACGAGGTCGCCGGGCACCGGCGACCGTGTCCCGCATCCGGTGCAACGCGCGAGCGCCAGCTCGCCGTGCATGTGCAGCACCCGCTGCGAGCCCGCCTGCTCGTGCAGGTCGTCGATGTTCTGGGTGACCACGAGCAGGTCGTCGCCGAGCGCCTCCTCGAGGCGGGCGAGCGCCCGGTGCGCCGGGTTCGGCTCGGCGAGCGCGACCGCGTGCCGCCTCGCGTCGTAGAAGCGCTGCACGGTCTCGGGGTCGCGCTCGAAGGCCTCGGGCGTCGCGACGTCCTCGACCCGGTGCCCCTCCCACAGGCCGCCGGCATCGCGGAAGGTGGGCACCCCGCTCTCGGCCGAGATGCCGGCCCCGGTCAGCACGACGACCCGCATGCCTCCATGAGACCACGGGCTGTCGGAATCGCGCACGATCTTGCAGGATGGCCGTATGCCGGCCGATGCGCTCATCGACGAGGCGGGAGCGCTGTACGCGCTCCGCCCCGAGGAGTTCACGGCCGCCCGCAACGCCCGCGCTCGCGAGCTGCGCGACGACGATCGCGAGCTCGCCGACGCCGTGGCGGCGCTGCGGCGCCCCTCCCCCACGGCCTGGCTCGCGAACCAGCTCGTGCGACACCGCGCCGACGAGGTCGAGGCGCTGTTCGAGCTCGGCGACGAGCTGCGCGAGGCGCAGGACGGGTTCGACGCGGCGGCGCTCGCCCGCTTCGCGAAGGAACGGCGCCGACTCGTCTCGGCCCTCGCGCAGGAGGCGGGCGGACTCGCCGAGGAGCTCGGCGCCCCGGTGCGCCAGCCCGTGCTCGACGAACTCGCCCAGACGCTGCAAGCCGGCATGGCGGATGCCTCGGCCGCCGACGCCGTGCGCAGCGGCCGGCTCGTGCGCAGCCTCGAGGCGGTGGGCGTCGACGTGGACCTCGACGGCGCTGTGGCGGGCGGACCGGACGGGGCGAGGCCGGCGAAGCGGTCCGCACGCTCGAAGGGGGCCGGACGCACCGAGGCCGATGCCGCGGACGCCGCCCGTGAGCGGGAGGAACGCGAGCAGCAGGAGCGCCGGGAACGCGAGCGCGCGGCATCAACCGCCGAGGAGCACGCCGCCGAGGCATCCGCCGCCCTCGACGACCTCGAGAGCGAACTCGCGGCGCTCGACGAGCGCATCGACGCCGACACCGCCCGGCGCGACGAGCTCGACGAGGAGCTGCGCGGTCTCGAGGAGCGTCTCGCCGAGGGCGGTCGTGAGCGGCGGAGGCTCGCGCGCGATCGCGACCGGGCGGCGCGGGTCGCCGAGTCGGCACGTGACGAGGCCGCCGCGGCGCGCGACGCGCTCGACTAGCCTTTCGGCATGCACGAGGCCGCCCACTCAGAACTCCATCCCGACACCCTCGCCGTCATCGCCGGTCGCCCCGCGCATGCGCCTGACGCGCCGATGAACGTGCCGGTGCACCTGACCTCGACGTACGTCGCCGGCGGCGACCTCGAGTACGGGCGCTACGGCAACCCGAGCTGGACGGCGTTCGAGGACGTCCTCGGCGCGCTCGAGGGCGGGCGGTGCGTGTCGTTCTCCTCCGGCATGGCCGCGATCTCGGCCGTGCTCGACCTCGTCGAGCCGGGAGGACTCGTCGTGGCGCCGCGGCACTCGTACACGGGCACGGTCGCCCTGCTCGAGGAACGCGCGGGCCAGGGGCGCCTGCGTGTCGAGTTCGTCGACATCGCCGACACGGCTGCGGTGGCCGCGGCGAGCGAGGGGTCGGCGCTCGTGTGGTTCGAGACGCCGACGAACCCGGCCCTCGAGGTCGCGGACATCGCCGCGATCTCGGCCGCCGCGCACCTGCACGGGGCGCTCGTCGCCGTCGACAACACGTTCGCGACGCCCCTGCTCCAGCGTCCGCTCGCGCTCGGCGCCGACCTCGTCGTGCACTCGGCGACGAAGTACCTCTCGGGCCACAGCGACGTGCTGATGGGGGCCGTGGTGACCGCGTCCGACGAGCGCGCCGACTCGATCCTGCAGCGGCGCACGCTCGCCGGGGCCGTCCCCGCGCCGCTCGAGGCGTTCCTCGCGCTGCGCGGGATGCGGACGCTCGCCGTGCGACTCGAGCGCGCACAGGCGAACGCGCAGGAGCTCGTGCGTCGCCTCGACGGCCACGCCGCGCTCGAGGAGGTGCGCTACCCGGGTTTCGGGGCGGTCGTCTCGATCGTCGTGCGCGGCGGCGCCGCGCCGGCCGATGCGCTCGTCGGGCGCACGAGACTGTGGGTGCACGCGACGAGCCTCGGCGGGGTCGAGTCGACGTTCGAGCGTCGCCGGCGCTGGCCGGCCGAGCAGCCCACCATTCCCGACGGGCTCGTGCGGCTGTCGGTCGGCATCGAGCAGGTCGACGACCTCTGGCGCGACCTCGCGGGCGCGCTCGACGCGATCGCCTAGAGCCGCTCGAGCAGCCAGTCCATCGCGTCGGGCACCGTGTCGAGCACGGAGACGTGCCCGTCGTCGAGGCGCATCCACAGCGAGGCGTTCGGCAGGCGGCCGAGCATCCACGCCGCATGCGTGCGCGGCACGATGCGATCGCCCTCGCCCTGCACGAGCAGCACGGGCGCCGCCACCCGCTCGAGTTCGAAACCCCACGGCTTCGCGAAGGCGACATCGTCGTCGACGAGCCCGTCGGGGCCGTCGCGCCCGGCTCGAGCCGAATCGGAACCGAGATCGGCCCACGTCCCCTCGAGCGCGGCGAGGTCGACCGGCAGGAAGACGTCGGGGTCGAACTCGTCGGTCTCGGCGAACGCCGCCCGGGCGGCCCGGCCCGCGCGGGCGGCGCGGAGCGCCCCGGGCGCCCGCATGCCGCCGAACCAGTCGAAGGCCTCGGTGTACGGCGCGACGCCGGCGAGCGTGACGACGCCGATCACGCGATCGGGTGCGAGCGCAGCCCCGGCGAGGGCGTGCGGGCCGCCACCCGAGGCGCCCATGGCGGCGAAGCCCTCGACGCCGAGCGCGTCGGCGACCGCGACCGCGTCGGTTGCGGCCGATGCGACGTCACGCCCCGGGTTCGGCGTAGAGCCCCCGTAGCCCGGCCGTCCGTACGAGATGAGCCGGATGCCTCGCGCCGTCGCCGCTGCGAGCACGGCGCCGAGCGGCGCCCCGGTCTGGGGCGAGCCGTGGTGCCACATGAGGGTGAGTCTCGCCGAGGCATCCGCCCCCGAGTCGTAGGCATGCAGGACGCGCCCGTCGTCGAGCCCGACCTCGTGTTCGGTGACCATGCGCGTCATGTCGTCAACGACCGTCGGCCCGCACCGGAGGCAGTTCGACGGAGACGACGTCGCCGACCTGCTCGTCGCCGGCGACCGCGGCGGGTTCGAGGGTGGCGGTGAGGCCCGACGGGATGCTGACCTTCACGGGCAGTCCCCCGCACCCGGACGACCAGTCGGTCTCGCTCAGGATGATCAGGCACGTGGTCCGCTCCTGCGGGTCCTCGGCAGCGTAGTAGACGGTGCCGATGGAGTCTTCCCCGACCCGACGGACCGTGTCGCGATCGATCGCGCCCTGGAAGTCCACGATCGCGGGCGGCAGGTCGCTCGGCCGCTGTTCGCGGTCGAACACGGGCAGGTCGTTCACCGAGGGCGTGCATCCGGCGAGCACCGCGAGCGCCGACAGCACCGCGGCCGCCCCGGCGCATCGGCGGGCGGCATCTCGCGTACGCACCCGCCACGGATGGGACATGCGACCTCGCTTCGACTCGCCGGCACCTGTCGCGCGAGTCTTGCAGGATCCGACGGCGTGCGCAATGGCTCGGGAGGGGGCGAGGCGCACGCCTAGGCTGGGCGGGTGATCGGCGGATTCCTCTCGGGCGTGCGGATGCTCGCGCGCGGCTTCGCGTTCTGGTCGAAGCGGCCGGGCATCATGTTCCTCGGCCTGATTCCCGCCGCGATCGTGTTCGTCGTGGTCGTCGGCGGGCTCGTCGGCCTCGGATTCGGACTGCCGTCCATCACCGACTGGCTCACGCCGTTCGCCGACGACTGGGTCGACCCCTGGCCGGGCATCGTGCGGGGCGTGCTCGGCACGGTCGTCTTCGCGGCCGCCGTGGTGCTGGCCGCGGTCACGTTCACGGCCGTCACGCTCGCGGTCGGCGACCCGTTCTACGAACGCATCTGGCGCGCGGTCGAGACCGACCTCGGCGGCCCCGTTCCCGAGCAGGGCGCGGGGTTCTGGCGCGCGGTCGGCGACTCCCTCGCGCTCATCGGGTTCGGCGCGCTCATCGCGATCGGCGTCGGGCTCGTGGGCTTCGTGCCGCTCGTCGGCGCGGTCGTCGGCCCGGTGCTGGGCGTCGTGCTCTCCGGACGGCTGCTCGCCGCCGAGCTCGTGTCGCGCGCCTTCGCGGCGCGGGACCTGCACGGGGCCGACCGCCGCAGGCTGCTGCGCGGGCATCGCGGGGCCATGTTCGGCTTCGGCGTCGCGACCCAGCTCTGCTTCATGGTGCCGCTCGGGGCGGTGTTCACGATGCCGGCCGCGGTGGCCGGGTCGACGATGCTCGCGCGGGCGGCGCTCGACGGGGTTACGTCGTCGTTCGATCCGGCGCACGCCCCTCGAACATGAGGATCGGCACGGGGCCGAACGGCAGCGACTTCGCGCGCATCCGTCGCACGTCGGTGCCGATGAACCCCGCGTCGAGGAGCGCTCGCTCGGTCTCGCGATCCCAATGGCAGCCGTGGCACCACCGCTTGGAGATCGGCGTCGCGACGCGCTGCACCGCCCGCTTCAGCGTTCGGGGCGGCGCGGCGACGTGGTCGACGAAGACCACCAGGCCGCCGGGCACGAGCACCCGTCGCACCTCGGCGAGCGCGGCGGCCTGATCGGCCACCGAGCAGAGCACGTAGGTGCCGACGACGGCGTCGACCGAGTGGTCGGGCAGCGGAATCGCCTCGGCGACCGCGCCGAGCGGCTCGGCGGTGTGACGCCACTCGCGCGCCCGCGTCGCGAGCTCCGCGCGACGGTCGGCGTCGGGCTCCAAGCCGATCCACTCGACATCGAGGTCGAACGCCCCGAAGTTCTCGCCCTCGCCCGCACCGATCTCGAGCACGCGCCCGCGCACGCGGCCGAGCAGTTCGCGCTCGAGGTCGTCGATCGCGTCGCGATCGACCGGTCGGGCTGAGGTCATTCCGGCACGCTACCGCGCTTCGGCGACGCTGTCATCGACCTCGCGAAGCGGGGGATGCCTCGGGGAGTCAGCGATCGAGACCGGCGGTGCGCGTCGCCGCGGCGATGAACGAGGGACGGACTCGCTCCCACCCGTCGAGGTAGCCGCCGACCATCGCCGCGTCGCGCAGCAGCACGAGCTGACCGGCCGTCGCCCCTGGGTCGTCGGCCTCGGCGGCGCCGAGCACCTTCTCGAGTTCGGACCGGAACCACTCGCGGTGCTCGGCGACGGCGCGCCGCACGCCGCTCTCGGGGTCGGGGTACTCGGCCGCGGCGTTGATGAACGGGCAACCGCGCGTGTGATGCCGTGCGACGTCGTCGGCGAGCCCCTCGATCACGAGTCCGACGAGCTGCCCCGGCTCGGCTCCCGACGCCTCCGCCGCGTCGAACGCTCCTCGGATGTTCGCGTCCTCGACGCCGAGGTAGGCCTCGACGAGATCCTCCTTGCTCGGGAAGTGACGGTAGAACGTCGCGCGGGTGACGCCCGCCTCGGCGATGATGCGGTCGACGCCGACCGCGTGGATGCCCTCGCGGTAGAAGAGCTCCGACGCGGTCTGCAGCAGTCGTTCGCGCGCTGCGGAGGCGCCCGTGGAAGTGGTTCGTGCGGCCATATCAAAAATGATAGAACGATCTTTCTCTTTTTGCTTGACATCCGTTCCGCTGTGGGCGTACATTCTGGGAATACAAAGAGATAGAACGATCGTTCTACTTCACAGATCACGAAGCGGTCACCGATCGCCCACCAGAAGGAGCAGGAACCATGAACACCACCGGCGCGAACGACAGCAAGGCCACCATCGTCCTCGTCCACGGACTCTGGATGACCCCGAAGAGCTGGGACACCTGGGCCGAGTACTTCCGGGCCCGCGGCCACGAGGTCATCGTCCCGGGGTGGCCCGGCATCGACGACCGCGACGTCGCCGACATCCGCTCGAACCCCGAGGCGCTGAAGGGCATCGGCCTGAAGCAGATCGCCGACCACTACGAGCGCATCATCCGCGCCCTCCCCGAGAAGCCGATCATCATGGGCCACTCCTTCGGCGGCGTGATCACCCAGATGCTCGCCGACCGCGGCCTCGGCGCCGCCTACGTGGGCGTCGAGCCCGGGCAGGCCGCCGGCATCACGACGCTGCCGGCATCGACCCTCCGCACCGGCTTCCCGATCCTCGCGAACCCGTTCGACCGCAACGGCGCGAAGCCCCTCTCGAAGGCCCACTTCCACTTCACCTTCGGCAACGACCTCGCCCGCGAGGCATCCGACCGCCTGTGGGAGGAGTTCGCGGTGAACTCGTACAACCGCGTCTTCTTCGAGGGCGTCGCCTCGACGATCAACGAGAAGGGCGGCGTGACCCACGTCGACTACGCGAAGCCCGACCGCGCCCCGCTGCTCGTCATCACCGGCGAGATCGACCACGTCGTGCCGCCGGCGATCGGCCGGGCGATCGTCAAGAAGTACACGCAGACCGGCAGCCCGTCGGTCGTGGAGTACCGCGAGTTCGCGGGCCGCACGCACCGCATCGTCAGCCAGGACGGCTGGGAGGAGGTCGCCGAGTTCGCGCTGAACTGGGCGACCGAGCACGCGCAGGCGACGCAGGGGCAGGTCGCCTGACCGAACAGCCCGCACGTCGCGCGGAAGGCGCGGACCCGCATGGGTCCGCGCCTTCGCCGTATCCCGATAGCATCGACCAACCCCCGAGGAGGTAGAGGATGAGCGCAGACCCGACGATCTCGGCGCCGCCGGGATGGTACGAGGACCCCGAGGCACCGGACGTCCTCCGCTGGTGGGACGGGCACCGCTGGTCCGAGACCGGGTTCGCCCCGAAGCCGCTGCAGGGCTGGGGACCGCCAGCGCCCGACGCGACGAATCGCATCGCGCGGTGGGCCCGCACCGTCTTCTTCTGGGCGCTCGGCGTCGGGGTCTGCTTCTGGCTCCTCCCGATGATGCTCACGTTCCTTCCGGACCCCAGAGCTCAAACGGTCGGGGTCGTCCTCGTCTGGATCGGCGGCCTGCCCGCGTTCGTGCTCATGGTGCTAGCGATCGTGTTCGGCGCGATCGGCGCGCATCGAGCGGGGCAGCTCGACGGCATCGGCCGAGGTGCCGCCCTCACCGGGCTGTTCGGCGGCATCGGACTGCTCGCCGCGCCGGCGCTCCTCGCGCTCGTCGCGCCGCTTCTCGCCCTCGTCTTCGTCGCGAGCAACTAAGCCGGCGACTCGCGCGCGCAAACGCGAGCGGATGCCGTGAGCACGGGCCCACGGCATCCGGGTCGGCGATCTGCGCTCAGCTCGAGCGCAGCCCCGCGAAGAACTCCCGGATGTCTCCGACGACGAGCTCGGGCACCTCGAGCGCCGCGAAGTGCCCGCCGCGGTCGAAGCGACTCCAGTGCACGATGTTCGAGTTGTCGCGCTCGGCGAAGACCCTGATCGTCTGGAAGTCGTCGGCGAACACGGCGACCCCGGTGGGCGCCGCGTTCACGGCGGGGGTGTCCCCCGCCGCGGCCGCCGCCGCAGCCGCACGGGCGTCCTCGAGGTACATGCGGCTCATTCCCGCTGCGGCGTTCGCGAACCAGTTGACGCTGACCTCGGTGAGGATCGCGTCGAGCGGCACGAGCGACGTGCCGTTGCCGAAGGAGTTGAAGAGCTCGCTGTAGGCGAGCAGCCCGACCGGCGAGTCGCTGAGCCCGACCGCGACGGTCTGCGGACGGCTCGCATTCATGGTGTTGTAGCCGCCGACCGACTGGAACCACTGCATGTGCTCGAGGCCCGCGTAGTCCTGCGGCTCGAGCCGTTCGAACTCGGCGGGGTCGCCCGAGGGGAACGAGAAGAGCTGCAGCACGTGGAGCCCGAGGAAGCCGTCTGGGTTCAGCAGGCCGAGCTCGCGGGCGACGAGCGCGCCGTTGTCGGAGCCGTGGATGCCGTACTCGTCGTACCCGAGCCGGCGCATGAGCTCGTCGTAGGCGCGGGCCACGCGGGCAGTGGTCCAACCGGCCCCGACCGGGTTCGAGGAGCCGAAGCCCGGGGCGTCGGGCACCACGACGTCGAACGCGTCCTCGGCGCGGCCGCCGTGCGCGACCGGGTCGACGAGCGGACCGATGAGGTCGAGGTAGTCGACCGACGAGCCGGGGTAGGTGTGCGCGAGCAGCAGCGGCGTCGCGCCCGGGTGCGGCGAGCGCACGTGGATGAAGTGGATCGGCTGCTCGTCGACCTCGGTGATGAAGTGCGGCACCGCGTTGATGCGGGCCTCGACGGCGCGCCAGTCGAGTTCGCGCCAGCGGTCCACGGCCTCGCGGAGATAGGAGTTCGGCGTGCCGGCATCCCAGTCGTCGACCGGGGCGGGCTGGGGCAGCCGGGTGCGCGCGAGGCGCTCGCGCAGGTCGTCGAGTTCGGCCTCGGCGACCTCGATGCGGAACGGGCGGATGGCAGTGGAAGCGCTGGTCGTGTTCATGTCTTCGACGGTACGTTCGATATAGGCATGATTCGTTCCTGATTCGGAAGGAAGATCGACGCGATGACCGACACCGCCGCGCGCCTCCTCGCCCTGCTCTCGCTGCTGCAGTCTCGCCCCGACTGGAGCGGGTCCGAGCTCGCCCGGCGCCTCGACGTCACGCCGCGCACCATCCGCAACGACATCGATCGCCTCCGCGAGCTCGGCTACCCCGTCGACGCGACCCGCGGCGCGGCCGGCGGCTACCGGCTCGGCGCCGGCGGCAAGCTGCCGCCGCTGCTGCTCGACGACGAGGAGGCGATCGCGGTCGCGGTCGGCCTGCGCGCCGCCACCGGCGTCGCCGGCATCGAGGAATCGAGCGGGCGGGCGCTCGCGAAGCTCGAGCAGGTGCTGCCCGCCAGGCTGCGGCCGACCGTCGCCGCCCTGCACGGAACGGTCGATCGCGCCCCCGAGAACACGGGGACCGACGCCCCCGACCCCGAGGTCGACCCCGCAGTGCTGCAGGCCGTCGCCGCCGCGATCCGCGACGTCGAGTGGCTCCGCTTCGACTTCAAGGGCGAACCCGTGCTCGTCGAGCCCTATCGGCTGCTGAGCTGGCAGCGACGCTGGCACCTGATCGCGCGCGACCCGCGCAGCAGCGTGTGGGGCACCTACCGGGTCGACTGGATCGAGCCCCGCATGCCGACCCGGCGGCGATTCGATCCGCAGCCGGTGCCGGGCGGCGACCCGACGGCCTTCGCGATGCGCACGATCGCGACGACGGGCTGGAACGTGCACGCCCGCCTGCACATCGCCGCGTCCGCCGAGGCCGTGCTCGATCGCATCAATCCCGCGGTCGGCGCCGTCGAACCGGTCGACGACGGCACCTCGGTCCTGATGACGGGTGCCGACAGCCTCGAGACCATCGCGGCGTACATCGGCATGCTCGGCATGGACTTCACGGTCGAGTCGCCCGCCGAACTCCGTTCGGTGCTGCGCACCTACTCCGAGCGGTACGCCCGAGCCGCTTCCGGTTGAATCGCCGGGGCATCGGGCTCGTGCTCACCCGAGTCCGACGCGGTCGGGCACCGCGGCGGCGACCGTGGGCAGCCAGGTGCCGACCTCCGGCCACGCCCGCGCGGCGGGCAACCGGCGCAGCAGCTGCGCGAGCGAGGCGTCGGCATCGGGCCACGGGATGACGCGACTGGGCGACGCGCTCGCGAGCACGCCGAGCCACCAGTGCTTCCACGTGACCGGCAGGTTCTCGGGGTGGATCACGACGTAGTAGTCGGGCACGCTGAGATCGTGCCGCCCTGCCGCCTCGAGCGCCCGGGCGATCTCGAGCTCGAGCACGCCGTAGGTCGAGAGGTCGTCGAAGAACTCCACCCAGGCCGCGGCGACGTGCGCGAGCGGGTCGTGGTCGTGCACGACGTACGGGGCATCGGAACCCGACGACCAACGGGCGACCTCGGCGTCGGAGGCATCGGGCAGCGATGCGGCCCGCACGTTCGCGAACCTCTCGAGCGCGTGGATGGCACTCGCCGTCTCATCTCCGACGACGACCAGCGTGGTGCTGGACGGAGCCTCCATCTTCGCAGTCTACGACCGCGGCGACCCGGCCGCTCAGCGGGCGCGCCAGTACCCGCAGAACGACACGTTCCGCTTCGGCACGCCGCGCTCGTTCACGAGGTGACGGCGGGCGCCGGTCGCCAGCTTCGACTCGCCTGCGGCGAACGCGTAGACCCTGCCGTCGGGGAACGGCAGCTCGCGCAGGTGCTCGAGGGCGGTGCGCCCGGCGGGCGCTTCGGGCCGGCGGATGACCCAGTGCACATCGAAGCCGGCCGGCGCATCGACGTGCTGGAAGTCGTCGGCGTCGGGGATCTCGACGATGGCGTGACCCCGGGTGTCGTGCGGAAGGTCGCGCAGGATGCCGAGCACCGCGGGCAGGGCGCTCTCGTCGCCGACGAGCAGCGTCCAGTCGGACTCGACCGGCTGGAAGCCGCAACCCTGGTCGATGAGCGCGACCCGCGCACCGACCGGCAGGTCGTTCGCCCAGGGCCCGGCCACACCGGCCTCGCCGTGCACGACGAAGTCGATGTCGATCTCCCCCGTCTCGGCGCGGAACTCGCGCACGGTGTAGTTGCGGATGACGGGTCGCGTCGCCTTCGGCAGCGTCAGGTAGCGGAGATAGCCGGCCATGTCGTACGTCTCGGCGAGGTTGTCGAAGCGAGTGTCGCCGGCGGTCGGCACCGCGAGCCGGAACCACTGGTCGAATCCGAGGTGGCGCCAGTCGGCGATCCCGTCGCCCGCGACGGTCAGGCGCACGAAGTGCGGCGAGATTCGCGCCGCCCTCGTGACCTCGGCCTCGACGACGCCGCTCGATGCGTGCGTGATCGCGATGTTGCTGACTGCCACAGGGCCCTCCATGCTACTTAGGTAAACCTAACCTAACTGATGCGAACCGATCGCGCATCCCGCTCGACACGCCCCGACGGCCGGCCCTTCGAAAGGAAACCTGAAAAACTCGCGCGACCTGCGTCATGATTCGCCGCCGTCACCGTCTCTCTGTTCGAGTGGGATCATCGTGCGCCCGCACGACGCCGACTCATCCCCCCGTCTGCAACACAGAGAGCCCGAGACGTGAAGCCCCAACGAATCCGACGCGCCCTCCGCACGGGCGCGACCATCGCCGCCGCCGGAAGCCTGGCCCTGATCGGCGCCGTGGCACTCGCCACCGCGGCGCCCGCCGCGCCTGCCAACGCCGCCGAACCGCTGCCGCTCTGCCCGCCCGACGGCGAAGCCCCGCCGATCGGCTCGGTGCCCACGTACACCGACTCGAATGTCGCGGTCTACGCCGGAGGCGACTTCCACGCGACCTCGAGCGCGGCCGAATCCGAGGGGCTCCTGCTCGTGCGCGGCAACGCGACCTTCGACAAGACGAGCGGCGGCGTGTTCAACGTCGGCGTGGTCGGCGCGGGCTCGGGCATCGTGCCGGCGGGCGGCGAGACCATGCTCGCGGTCGGCGGCGACCTCGTCGTCGGCGCGACGACGACGCTCGACGTCGGCGCGAACATCACCGGTGGCGGCGCCGTGAAGGTCGGCGGCACCTCGACCGGCACCGTCGTCACGAACGGCGGCGGAGCCCAGACCGGCCTCGGCCAGGCCGCCGCGATGGACCCGAACGCCGACTTCCACACCGTCGTCGCCGACGCCTCGGCCGATCTCGCGGGCCACCCTGCCACCGGCACCACGCTCGTCTCGGGCAACCAGGTCGAGTTCGTCGGCACGCCCGGCGACGACCCGCAGGTCTTCACGCTCGACACCGGTGCGATCTCGGCGATCACCGAGATCACGTTCACCTCGGTGCCCACGGATGCGCCGATCGTCATCAACGTCACCGGCGGCGACGACGTGGCGTTCGCGCCGAACTACTTCGCGATCGACGGCGTGCGCGTCGACGACCTCACGAGCGCCGAGTTCGGCAACGCCGCATCGCGCATCCTCTGGAACTTCACCGACACGACGACGCTGCTCGTCGGCGGCACGAGCCAGGTCATGGGCTCGATCCTCGCGCCGAACGCCGACGCCGAGATCACAGCCTCGACCAACGGTCGCGTGCACGTCGGCGGCGACCTCACCACCCGCGGCGCGGGCAACGAGCTGCACAACTACCCCTGGACCGGCGGCGGCCCGCTCGGCTGCCAGAAGGTCGGCGGCTTCTCGGCCGCGAAGACCGTGTCCGGCCCCGAAGCCGGCGACGTGCCCGCCGAGACCGAGTTCACGCTCGCGTACTCGTACGACCTCGACGGCGAGACCGTCACCGACCAGCTCACCCTCCTCGCCGACGGCACGGTCGTCGACGGCCCGCAGGACCTGCCGGTCGGCACGATCGTCGACTTCGAGGAGGTCGACCTGCCCGCCGTCCCCGGTGTCGAATGGGGCACCCCGACGATCAGTCCCGAACAGGTCACGATCGCCGAGGGCGCGAACACGCTCGTGAGCGTCACGAACCGCGCCGGAGCCGACGTCGTCACGACGGCCGGCGGCTTCTCGGCCTCGAAGGAGATCGAGGGCGACGCGGCGGGCGATGTTCCCGCCGGCACGACCTTCACGCTCGCGTACTCGTACGACCTCGGCGGCGAGACCGTCGACGGAGCACTCTCGCTGCCGGCCGACGGCACGGTCGTGGACGGACCGCAGGACCTGCCCGCCGGCACGGTCGTCACGTTCGAAGAGGTCGACCTGCCCGCGATCGACGGCATCGAGTGGGGCACGCCCGAGCTCAGCGCTTCGACCGTCACGATCGCCGACGGCGAGAACGTCGAGGTCACGGTGACGAACACCGCCGCCGCGGTGACGCCGACGCCGTCGCCCGGGCCCGGCCCGTCGCCGAGCCCGTCGCCATCCAGCCCGGCGACTCCGGGTGACGGCGACCTCGCCGAGACGGGCTTCGACGGCCTCGCGCCGATGATCGCCGGCGGGCTCGCCCTGCTGGTCGGTGCCGCACTGTTCGTAGCCGCCCGCCGCCGGAAGGCCTGAGCAACGGGGTTCCGGCCCTGATCGAACGAGGATGCCTCGTGCCGCACCTGCGGCACGAGGCATCCTCGTTCTCGGGGTGGCGCCGCGCACGCTCTGCTCATCGCCGCTCGTCGCGCAGACGAGCAAGTCGACCTCTTCGGGCAGCGCGATCTGCGAGGTCTTCACGATCGGCCCCGAGGCGACCGCGTTGTCGACGTCGGAGCAGATCTCGAAGTGGATGTGCGGCCGGCGCCCCGAAATAGCATGCGGGGTAGATCGAGGTGGACCGCACGGTACCCGTCTCGTCGGTCGCCTGCACGCCGCGCGGGTAGTTCTCGTGCTCGACGCCCGGGGAGCACAACGAGTAGTTCCCGGCGCGATCGCAGCGCCAGAGGCAGACGCCGGCTCCGACGAGGGCAGCGTCGTGAGCCCGATGCCGCCGAAGATGCCGAGTGCGCGACGGCGATCGACGAGGGTGCGGATGTCGTGGACGAGGCCCCGGTGGTCCTCGTCGATCTCGTTGCCGTCGGCGTCGACCCAGCGGCGGTCGGCCTCGCGGGCGGTGTTCGTCGATCGGGCGTCGGTTCGGTCGGTCATGGCTGGCTCCTCACGTCGGCAGCGAGCATTGCCCGGATGCCTCGCCTCGGGCTGTGCGACCGCTACGCCTCTGCCATGAGTGCGCGCACCGCCCGCTCGAGGAGGGGTCGCGCGTCGAGCACCGGGTCGACGGTGAGCCGGTGCAGGACCAGTCCGTCGCCGAGCGCCATGACGGTCTTCGTCGCGGTCGCCGGGTGCGGCATGCCGAAGCCGACCAGGAAGGCTTCCGTCCAGCGTTCGAACTCGAGTCGCTGCCGGCGCAGCGGGGCGCCGAGCTCGGGGTCGCTGCCGAGCTCGAGCCACAGCGAGTACCGCGCTCGGGTTCTCGCGGCGAGCGGTCCGGTCTGCAGGTCGAAGATCTGGCAGAGCCCCTCGACGAACTCGTCGGGGCTGCGGGGGGCCGGCGCGCCGGAGGAGTCGAAGTCGGCGCGCTCCTGCTCGGCGAGGTGGTCGACGCAGCCGGCGAGGAGCGACCTGCGGGTGCGGAACCAGTTCGAGGTGCTGCCGGCGGGCAGCCCGGCGGCCGCATCGACCCTGGCGTGGGTGAGCGCGCGCACCCCCTCGGTGCCGAGCAGCTCGATCGCCGCATCGAGGGCACGATCTCGGGTCGTGGGCATGTACACCTCGCTCGTTCGGGTCTACTATGAACATAGTCCTACTACGAACGTAGTAGCGCCGCGACGAAGGAGTCGTCATGGACGAGCACGCACGCCACACGCTCGAGGCCCGAGCACCCACCTGGTCGCCGCCGCTGCCCGACGCGCCCGGCTTCGAGCATCTGGTCGTCGAGACGCCCGGACTGCGCAGCCACGTGGCGACGATCGGCGAGGGCGAACCCGTCGTGCTGCTGCACGGATTCCCCGAACACTGGTGGATGTGGCGGGAGGTCGCGCCACGGCTCGCCACCGCCGGCTTTCGGGCCGTCTGCCCCGACCTGCGCGGCACGGGCTGGACCGAGGCGGTCGACCCGCGCATCGGGCCCGAGACGTACCTCGACGACCTGATCGCCCTCCTCGACGCGCTCGCCCTCGAACGATCGCGGTTCCTCGCCCACGACATGGGCGCGATCCCGGCCGCTCAGCTCGCGTACCGGCATCCCGAGCGCGTTCGCTCCCTCGTGCAGCTCTCGGTGCCGCCGTTCTTCATGGGGTTCAGCCCGAAGCTCGCGCCGGGGTTCCGGCACATGCCGCGGCTCCTCGCGCACCGCCCGGGCCGCTCGCTCGACTGGCTCTACGACGAGGGCCACATCGCGCACCCGCCGTCGGCTGCGACGGTCGCGGCGCACCTGGCGCCCGCGTCGCGCCCCGAGGTCGACGGCGCCGTCCGCCGGATCTTCGGCGGCATGGCGATACCGATGTCGCTGCGGTTCGCACGCGGCGAGTACCGCCGACAGCGGCTGCACCCCCCGACGCTCGTCGTGTTCGGCCGCCTCGACCACCCCTGGGACGAGTCGCTCATCAGGCGACTGTGCCGCGACGCCGACCGGTACGCCGACGACTTCGGGCTCGCGTTCGTCGACGACGCCGCGCACTTCATCGTCGACGATGCGCCCGACGCGGTCGCCGAGCTCGCGCTCGACCACTTCGGGCGCACGGCTGAGCCGTCCCCACGCACCGAGTAGCCGGAGGGCATCATGGACGCATCCGTTCCCCGCACCGTCCCCGCCGACGCGTCGACCTGGTCGCCGCCGTTGCCTGCGGCGACCGGCTTCGACCACTTCGTCGTCGAGACGCCCGGCCTGCGCAGCCATGTCGCCGCGATCGGCGAGGGCGAGCCGGTCGTGCTGCTGCACGGATTCCCGCAGCACTGGTGGCAGTGGCGCGAGATCGCACCGCGGCTCGCCGAGCACGGGTACCGGGCGATCTGCCCCGACCTCCGCGGCGCGGGTTGGACGGCGGCCGACGAACCGCGCATCCGGCGCGAGACGCGACTGCACGACCTCGTCGCCCTGCTCGACGTGCTCGAGGTCGACCGGGTGCGGCTCGTCTGCCACGACATGGGTGCGATCACGGGAGCGCAGTTCGCCTATGCCCACCCCGAGCGCGTCGCCTCGATGGTGATGCTCTCGGTGCCGCCGACGTTCATGTCGTTCAGCCCGAAGCTGATGAGCGGGCTCGATCACCTGCCGCCGCTCAGCCTGCACCGACGCGGCCGCTCGCTCGCCTGGCTCTTCACCGACGAGTACGCGGCGCAGGGCTTCGCGCCCGAGACGGTGGAGTCGTACCTCTCACCGACGCGCCGACCCGAGATCGACGGCGCGATCGGCAGGCTGTACCGCGGCATGATCCTGCCCGAGGCGGGCCGGATCTTCCGCGGGGCCTACAAGAAGCAGCGCCTGCATGCCCCGACGCTGATCGTGTTCGGCCGCCACGACGAGCCGTTCACCGAAGACCTCGTGCGGCGGATCTCGGGCGATCCGGCCCGGTTCGCCGACCGCCTCGAGTTCGCCTTCGTCGACGGCGCCGCGCACTTCATCACCGACGACGCCCCCGACGATGTCTCGGCGCTCGCACTCGACTGGTTCGAGCGCGCGGGGTGAGCACTACATGGCCGTCGTGCCGTCGCTCATCACCGGCGTGATGAGCCCGAACAGGTTGCCGTCGGGGTCGTGGAGGTAGGCGCCGCGGCCGACGCCCTCCATGTCCTCGGGCGGCAGCGCCTCGGTCCCGCCGAGTTCGATGCCTCGCGCGAAGAGGGCATCGACGTCATCGACGCCGACCACGATGTTGCAGCCGTTGACCGCGGCACCGGGTTCGGGCGCAGGACCCTGTCGCTGCGTGAGCCCGCCGTTGATGCCGTTGCCCGGCTTGCCCTCGACGTTGCCGATGGCGCCCTCACCGGTGTCGATCACCCAGTAGGGCGTGTCGCCGAACTGCGTGAAGCTCCACCCGAGCAGCTGGGAGTAGAAGTCGACGAGCCGCTGCGGCTCGCTCGCGTGGATCTCGAAGTGCACGACCAGGTTGGCCATCGTCCGTCCCTCCTCGAGCGGCCGGCGGTCGCGGCCGTCACGCGGCACAGGCTACGCCGGGCCCGCGACATCCTCCACCGGGTCGATCGCGGTGCGACGGCGATGGTAGTGCCGGTAGGCCTTGTCGCGATTGCCGCACATCTCCATCGAGCACCAGCGGCGCGCGTGGTTGCGGCTCGTGTCGACGAACAGCCAACCGCAGCTCGGGCACTCCTTCACGCGCGCGAGCCGGTCGCCCGTGAGCTCGTCGACCGCCGACTCGGCGAAGCGGGCGACGAGGGCCTCGACGCCCCAGCGCTCGGGCCAGTCGCGCGAGACGGATGCTCCGTCGACGACGAATCCGTGGGCCTCGAGGCCGCGGGCGTGGGCGTGGGCGATGACGCGCACCGCCGCGGGATCGCCGGTCTCGCCCGCGGCGATCGCGGCGAACACCTCCGTGATCGCGGTGCGGAGCCGGGCGAGCCGCCGATGGCCCTGCTCGTCGATCGTCGCCTCGAGCGGCAGCTCGAGCGAGTCGGCCCACGCTGCGGCGACCGCGGGGTCGGCGAGCCAGTCGGTCTTCTGGTCGCGGCCGGTCACCGAGTTCACGAGTTCGAGCGCGAGGGAGTTCGCGACGTGTTCGAATTCCACTGACCCATTCTCTCACCTGTTCGATGGGATTGACAGGTTACACACTCCAAGCGTAGCCTCACCGCTATGGAGCATTTTACTGGTGAGGTGATCGACGAGGCGACCGACGAGGCGACGAAGCCCGGGCCGTTCGGCTGGCTGTGGGCCGGCGCGGGCGCCGCCAACCTCGGCGACGGGGTCATGCTCACCGCCCTGCCCCTCATCGCGCTCACCGCCGGCGCGTCGCCGGGTGAGATCGCGCTCGTCGCGACGATCGCGACGATCGCGTGGCCGCTCTTCGGGCTGCACGCGGGGTGGATCGTCGACCGGGTCCCCGCACCGCGCCTGCTTGCGACCGTCAACGCGATCCGCGTGATCGCCTTCGCGGGGCTCGCCGTCGTCGTCGTGCTCGACGGGCCCGTCGTCGCGGCCGTGCTCGGTGCCGCGTTCGTCTACGGTGTCGCCGAGACCCTCGTCGACACGTCGCTCGTCGCCGCCGTGCCGGCGACCGTGCCCGGCAGCGCCCTGACGAGCGCGAACGCCCGCCTCGAGGCGACCGTGAACGTCGCGAACCAGCTCGTCGGCCCACCGCTCGCGGGATGGCTCGTCGGCATCTCGTCGGCGCTGTCCGCCGCGACGGGCAGCGGCCTGTACGCGCTCGCGGGTCTCGCCGCCGTCGGGCTGGCCGCGGGATGGCGTCGGTCGCGGTCCGGTGTCGCGACGACGGCGGGCGGCGGCGCACCTTCCGCCCGGGCCGGCCGGGTGCGCGACGGCATCCTCTTCCTGTGGCGGCATCCGCTGCAGCGCTCGCTGACGCTGCTCACCGCGGCGATGAACCTCGTGTGGGGCATGTGGCTCGCGCTCTTCGTCGTGCACGCCGTCGCACCAGGGCCGCTCGGCCTCTCCCCCGCCGCGTACGGCTGGCTGCTCACGGCGATGGCCGCGGGCGGCATCGGCGCGTCGCTCGTGACGAGCGCGCTGCAACGCACGTTCGGCAGTGGCGTGCTGCTCTTCGTCGACTGCCTCGGCACGATCGCCCTCGTCGCCCCGTCGGCGTTCGGCGCGCCGTTGTGGGCCGTCGCCGCCGGCGTCGTCGTCGCAGGGGCGGGCTCGAGCATCTGGCGCATCGTCGTCTCGGTCATCCGGCAGCGGACGACGCCCGCCGGGCTCATCGGCCGGGTGTACGCCGCGTCGCGCGTCATCAGCTGGGGCGCGCTGCCCCTCGGCTCGGCGATCGCCGGCCTCGGCGCGGCCTCGTTCGGCGTCGAGTCGGTCTTCACGGCCGCGACCGTCGTCGCGGTCGTGGCCGCGGCCGGCTACGTCGTCGTCTGGCGACGTCGTCTGGCCGGGGCGCCCGGGCCGGTGGGCGAGCAGCACTGAGCGCCGGTCGTGCGCGGTGCGGGTGCCCGCCGTCGCGGCACGGCGGGCACCCGGTCGGGGGCGGGCCGATCAGCCGACGGAGACGCTCCCGCCCCGGACGGGCACGCGGAGGCGATCGGCGAGCCCCGCTCGTGCGAATGCGCGCGCGAGCTCGTCGACGCCCTCGGTGAAGTGACCCCAGCCCTCGGCGTGCACGGGCACGATCAGCGCATCGCCGAGCGCGATCGCCGCCGCGATCGCCGTGCCCGAGTTGAGCGTGATGTCGACGTCGCCGAACGCGCCGACGTTCGCCCCGCCCGCGAACAGGATCGCGACCTCGATCGGCCCGACCCGCTCGGCGACCTCGCGCACCACGTCGACCGAGGCGTTGTCGCCCGAGACGTACACGACCGGCTCGCCCGGAGCCCGCAGCACGAACCCGGTCACGACGCCCGTCACGGCCTCGGCGCCCTCCGGGCCGTGCAGCGCCGGAACACCGGTCACCTCGACGTCGCCGACCTGCACAGTCTGCCAGTTCTCGAGCCCCGTCACGCCTGGGATGCGCTCGGCCGCGCCGGGCGTCGAGAACACCTTCGGCACCCGGGCGAGCAGGTCGCGCCCGGCGTGGTCGAGGTTGTCGGCGTGCTCGTCGTGCGAGAGCAGCACGACATCGATGCGGCCGAGCTCGTCGGGCGAGAGCGCCGGACCGGTGAGCTTGTGCAGGTCGACGCGGCCCGGGTACACGCCCGGCTCGTCGAAGGTGGGGTCGGTGAGGAAGGTCAGGCCCGCGTATTCGAACGCGAGCGTCGGGCCGCCGACCAGACGGACGGACAGGGCGGTGGCGGCGGTGGTCGTGGACGTGGAGGTTTCGGTCATGTTCCGATGCTCGCGGCTCGAACACTGTCGAGCCAGTGGCCCGCAGGCGATGCTGCGATAAGATCGGGCCAACATGGATGCCTCGCCCCTGCCCCGCGTGGTCGTGCTCGCGTTCGACGGAATGAGCCCGTTCCACCTCTCGGTGCCCACGCTCGTGCTCGGGGCGGCGGGCCTCGACGGCGCCGAAGCGCTCTACCGGGTGACGGTCTGCGCCGAGCGGCCCGGTTCGCTCACGACCGGAGCCGGCTTCTCGATCGCGGTCGACGCGGGGCTCGAGGCGTTCGACGACGCGGATACGATCGTGATTCCGAGCTGGTCCGTCGATCGCGAGCCGTCCGGGCGGCTGCTCGAGTCGATCCGCACGGCCCACGCTCGCGGCGTGCGCATCGTCGGACTCTGCCTCGGCGCGTTCGTCGTCGCCGCCTCCGGCATCGCCGACGGCCGTGAGGTCACGACGCACTGGGCGCTCGCCGACCGCCTCGCCGACGAGCATCCCGGCGTCGTCGTCCGCCGCGACATCCTCTGGTCGGACCTCGGCGACGTCGTCACCTCCGCGGGCGTCGCCGCCGCGCTCGACTGCTGCCTGCACCTCGTTCGCGCCGACCACGGCAGCGCCGCGGCCACCCGGTACGCCCGGTCGCTCGTGCTCGCACCGCATCGCAGCGGCTCACAGGCGCAGTACATCCCGGTGCCGATCGCCGATCCCGCGGGCGACGATCCCATCGAGGTGGCGATGGCGTGGGCCAGGGCGCGCGTGGCCGACCCGATCGACCTCGACTCGTGGGCCAGGGCGGTGCACCTCTCCCGGCGCACCTTCACCAGGCGGTTCCGCGATCGAACGGCGACGAGTCCGCAGCAGTGGCTGCTCGAGCAGCGCGTCGACCATGCGAGGTCGATGCTCGAGAGCGACGACGTCCCGGTCGAGCTCGTCGCCGCGAGATCGGGCTTCGGCAGCGCCGTCACGCTGCGTCACCACTTCCAGCGCCGGCTCGGCGTGAGCCCCGCGGCGCATCGCGCGCTCTTCCGAGGGCGGACGACAGCTTCTCGGCCCACGTCGGCGGCGGCATCCCCGGCGGAACTGTAGGAACTCTCGCGCGGCACGCCGATCATCCGGGACCCGGCACGGGCGTGCCGCGCGCGAGTTCCTACAGCTCGGCCGGCGGAGGCCGAGGCATCCGTGACCGGGATGCCGCGGCCCGGGCGGCGGCCCGGTGACGCTGCTGTTGCGGCATCCCGCCCGGGGGTTCCATCCCGGGCCGAAGGCGCGAATGATGGGGAGCGGTGCGGAGCACGCCCGCGAACCGCACCGACGACGAGCCGAGGCGCCCGTACCGCCCGGCATGCGAAGGAGCGAATCATGGGCATCATCGCCGCCGACCTGTTCGTCACGCTCGACGGGGTGTACCAGGCCCCGGGCGGCCCCGACGAAGACGAGGAGCACGGGTTTCCGTACGGCGGATGGCAGGCGCCGTACCTCGACGACGAGAACGGTGCCGACATCATGGCCGGCATCGACCGGCTCGACGCGCTGCTGCTCGGCCGCAAGACCTACGACATCTTCGCGGCGTACTGGCCGCACCAGACGGGTCCGATCGCCGAGAAGTTCGACTCGGTGCCGAAGTTCGTCGTCTCGCGCACGCTCCGCGACGCGGAGTGGGAGGGCACGACCGTGCTCGGCGACGCCGCACGCGACCTGCCCGCCGTGAAGGAGCGGTTCACGGAGATCCACACGATCGGCAGCGGCGACCTGCTGCAGACCCTCCTCGACGAGGACCTCGTCGACCGGTTGAACCTGTTCGTCTACCCGGTCGCGTTCGGCACCGGCAAGCGGGTCTTCCGCGACGGGGTGAAGCCGGCGGCGTTCACCCTCGCCGAGCCCGCGCGCACGTACCGTAGCGGCGCGATCGGCCTCGCGTACGACCGGGCCGGAGTCCCGGTGACGGGGATCAGGGTCGACGGGTGAACGTCTGAGCGGGAGGACCGACGACGTGGCGACGCGCGACGAGGGCTTCGCACTCCTCGAAGAGCTCGCGCCGGCATTGCTCGCCGAGCCCGACGTGGGCTTCGGCCGCATGTTCGGCTCGGAGGGCCTGTCGGTGCGCGGCAAGTTCTTCGCGTTCGTGTCGTCGCAGGGCGACCTCGTCGTGAAGCTCGATGCCGACCGCATCGAGGAGTCCGGCCTCGACAACATGGTGA
The DNA here is from genome assembly GCF_029167465.1 of Agromyces chromiiresistens. Classification (NCBI taxonomy): domain Bacteria; kingdom Bacillati; phylum Actinomycetota; class Actinomycetes; order Micrococcales; family Microbacteriaceae; genus Agromyces; species Agromyces chromiiresistens. The sequence goes on along the minus strand of NZ_JARFNL010000004.1, from coordinate 1,024,120 downwards.
TGCGCGGGCGACCGATGCGGGAGTGGGCGGTCGTGCCCGTCGGCGAGGGCGTCGATCGGTGGCGCGAGGTCGCGCGTGAGGCGTACGAGTTCGTCGACTCGATCACGCCGCGCTGAGACGGCTCAACCGTTCGGGTACAGCGGCAGCAGCCAGGGAACCATGGTGATCGCCACGATCATCACGACGAGGGCGAACGGCGTGCCGATCCGCATGAAGTCCGCGAACCGATAGCGGCCCGGTCCGAGCACGAGCGTGTTCACGGGCGACGACACGGGCGTCATGAACGCGGCCGAGGCTGCCAGCATGACGACCATCGCGAACGGGTACGGCGAGGCCCCGAGCTTCTCGGCGGTGGCGATCGCCACGGGCCCCATGAGCACCGCCGTGGCGGTGTTCGACACGAACAGCCCGATCACCGCGGTCGTGGCGAACAGGCCCGCGAGCAGCACGACGGGACTCCCCTCGCCGAGGAGGCCGGTCAGGGCGTCGACCGCGAGGTCGATGCCGCCCGTGCGTTCGAGGGCGAGCGCGAAGGGCAGCATGCCCACGATCAGCAACAGCGTCGGCCAGTGGATCGACCGGTAGGCGCTCGGCATGTCGATGCAGCCGAACGCGCCCATCATGAGGCACGCGATGAGCGCGGCGATCACGTTCGGCACGATGCCCGTGACCATGAGCACGACCATGACGACGACGCTGAGCAGCGCGTACGGCGCGCGGTTCGCCGCGGGCGACTGCTCGCGCACCTCGGCGGGAAGCTCGAGTGCGACGAAGTCCGTGCTGCGGGCGGTGAGCCGCTTGACGTCGTCCCAGGCCCCGACGACGAGCAGGGTGTCGCCCAGTCGCACGCGTTCGGCGGCGAGCGAGCCCGGCAACGCCTCGGTGCCGCGACGCAGGCCGATCACGTCGATCCGGTACAGCTCGCGGGTGCGCAGTTCGCCGACGGTCCGGCCCAGCGCGGCCGAATTCGGCGGCGGCATCACCTCGCCGAGGCCCACCTCGCGGGATCGCTCGGCGAGGAACCCCTCGTCGACCGGGAGGACGCGCAGGTGCAGGCGGCGCAGGTCCTCGGCGAGGTCGTCGCGAGGTGCGAAGACGTCGACGAGCAGCACGTCGCCCCTGACGACCGGTGACGACAGTCCGGTCGCCGTGACGCGGAGCGTGCGCTGCAGCCACCGACGGCGCTCCACGGCGATGACGCGCATGCCGTGCCGGTGCAGGTCGATCTCGGTGGGACTCCGCCCGATGAGCGGCGACCCGCGCCCGACCTGCACTCGCCGATCGCGGTCGGCGAGCCGGTAGTCGCGCATGAGGTGACCGTACGTGCGGTCGTCCGCTGCCGAGTCGTCGGCCGTGTCGGCGCCGAGGAACCGGCGGGCGATCAGCAGGTAGCCGATGCCGAGCGCGAGCACCACGAGCCCGAACGGGGTGACCGAGAAGAACCCGAACCCCGCTTCGCCCGCACGCACGAGCTCGGCGTCGATCACGAGGTTCGGCGCGGTGGCGATGAGGGTCAGCATGCCGCTGATGAGCGCGGCGAAGCTCAGCGGCATCATGAGCTGGCGCGGCGAGATGCGCAGTCGCGTGGCGATGCTCAGCACGACCGGGATGAAGATCGCCACGACCCCGGTCGAGCTCATGAAGGCGCCCAGCAGCGCGACGCTCAGCATGAGCAGCACGATGAGCCGGGTACTGCTCGTTCCGGCCCTCGCCGAGAGCCAGTCGCCCAGCCGGTAGGTGAGCCCGGTGCGCGAGAGCCCTTCGCCGATCACGAAGAGCGCGGCGATGAGCACGACGTTGGGGTCGGAGAACCCAGACAGCGTCTCAGGGACCGTCAGCACCCCGGTGAGCGGAAGGGCGACGAGGAGACCCACCGCGACGACGTCCATGCGCGGACGGTTGATCGCGAACATCACGATCGACGCGACGAGCAGGGTGAGCACAACCAGCAGTTGCCAGTTCACGCTGCCACAGTATCGGCCGGGCGACCGGCCGTCACCCGCGCAGCAGCCCCCGCAGGGTCTGGATCGTGTCGGCGTCGGCCGGCCGCTTGTCGTCGCGATAGCCCTTGACGCGCGCGAAGCGCAGGGCGATGCCGCCGGGGTAGCGGCTCGACCGCTGCACGCCGTCGATCGCGATCTCGACGACGGTGACCGGCTGGACCCAGACCGTGTGCGGGGTGCGCCGCACCTCGATCTCTTGGAAGCGCTCGGTCTGCCAACGCAGCAGCTCGTCGGTGAGGCCCTTGAACGTCTTGCCGACCATGACGTAGCCGCCGGGCTCGCCGAACTCGCCATCGGGATCGAGTGCGCCGAGGTGCAGGTTGGAGAGCCAGCCCGTGCGGCGCCCCGAACCCCACTCGCACGCGAGCACGACGAGGTCGTACGTGTGCACCGGCTTGACCTTGACCCAGCTCGACCCGCGCCGCCCGGCGGCATACGTCGAGCCGATCGCCTTGACGACGACCCCCTCCTGCCCCGCTGCGAGTGCCTCGGCCGAGACCCGCTCGGCCGTCTCGGCGTCGGCGGTCACCTCTCCGGGGATGCGGTGCGCGGGCGCGATGCGCTCGAGCTCGGCGAGCCGCGTCGCGAGCGGCTCGTCGAGCAGGTCGCGTCCGTCGACATGCAGCACGTCGAAGAACCAGGGATGCAGCACCGTCTCGCGGGCGCGCTCGGCGCCGAACCGCGACATCGTCTCTTGGAAGGGGCGCGGCGCCCCCTCTTCGTCGAGCGAGAGCGTCTCGCCGTCGAGGATCACGTCGCGCACGGGCAGCGAACGCACCACCTCGACGACCTCGGGCAGCCGGTGCGTGACGTCGGCGAGGTTGCGCGTGAAGACCCGCACGTCGTCGCCCTCGCGATGCACCTGGATGCGCGCGCCGTCGAGCTTGTACTCGACGGATGCCTCACCCGTGAGCTCGATCGCGGCGGTCGGCGTCGATGCGGTCGCGGCGAGCATCGGCAGCACGGGCCGACCCACGACGAGCCCGACCGCCTCGAGCTGTTCGACCGTACCGGTGAGCGCGAGCCGCGCGGTCTCGCCGAGGTCGCCCGAGAGCATGGCCGCACGGCGCACGACGTCGCCCGGCCGGTCGGCCGCGCGTGCGATCGCATCGGTGAGCACGCCCTCGAGCGCCCCCGTGCGCATCTCGCCGAGCAGCACGCCGCCGAGGAAGTGCTGCTCGCGGTCGGTCGCGCGCCCGAGCAGGTCGGCCAGTTCGCGAGCACGGTCGCCCGACGAGCCGGCACCGCCCGCCGCGGCGAGCCGGTCGAGCGTCTCGTCGAGCTCGTCGACCGTGAGCGACGGCTCGACTGCCGCCTGCGTGGCATCGACCGCGGCGGCGAGCCCGCGCCAGCCGACGCCGACCCGACCCTGTCGCGGCTTGCCGACGAGGAAGCCCACGGCGGGCGCGATCTCGTCGGGTTCGAGTCGGCGCAGCAGTTCGGCGAGCGCGTCGACCTTCGCGAGGCGCGACCGGGTCGACGCGACGGCGTCGGCGGTGGTGACGAGCTCTTGGAGCAGCACGCGCCCAGTCTCGCACCCGCCGCCGACATGCGATCCGTGGTCGAGTGGGCGCGCATGGGCGTATCGAGACCACGAGCCCTCGCCGACGGTGGCCTCGATACGCGCTTCGCGCTCCTCGACCGGCCGGGAACGTACCCTTGGAGCATGACCACCGTGCTCGCCGCCGACGACTGGCGTGCCCGCGCCGGGGCGCACGCCGAGCGGGCCGACGCCCTCACGACCGGTCATCGCGCCCGCGCGGCGGCGCGCGAGAAGCACCCCATCGAGGACTTCCTCTTCACGTACTACTCGTACTCGCCGAGCCTGCTGCGCCGCTGGCATCCCGGCCCCGGCCTCGAGCTCGACGGCGCCGCCGGCACGCCTCGCGCCGAGTGGCGCTGGTACGGCGCCGGCCGCTCCCCCGGATCGCTCGTCGTCGACCGTGACGCGATGCAGGCGGAGAAGGGACCGATGCTCGCGACCGTCGAGCGCATGCTGCGGCTCACGGCGTCACGCCAGGGCGCGTTCGGATGCTTCGGGCTGCACGAGTGGGCGATGGTGTACCGCCAGCGCGAGCACCGCCACCCCGTGCCGCTGCGGCTCGGCCAGGCCGCGACCGACGAGGTCGTCGAAGCGCACGAGCTGCGCTGCACCCACATCGACGCCTACCGGTTCTTCACGGCCGACGCGGTGCCGCGCAACCGCTTCGAGCCGACCCGCGAGACGCAGCCGAGGCTCGAACAGCCCGGCTGCCTGCACGCCAACATGGACGTCTACAAGTGGGCCGTGAAGCTCGGTCCGCTCGTGCCCGGCGAGCTGCTGCTCGACGCGTTCGAGCTGGCCAGGGACATCCGCTATCTCGACATGCAGGCGTCGCCCTACGACATGGAGCCGTGGGGCGGCGAGCCCGTGCGCATCGAGACGCCCGACGGCAAGGCCGAGTACGTGCGTCGGCAGCGCGGGTTCGCCGAGCGGGCGAACGGGCTCCGGCGCAGCATCCTCGATGCCGCGTTCGCAAGGTCGACGCCGGCGACGGCCGGCACGTCGACGAGATCGCGCTGAATCGGGCTGAATCGGGCTGAATCGGGCTGAATCGGGCTGAATCTGGCTGAATCTGGCTGGGCGGGAGATCCACTTCCGTGGAGGCGTCCACAAGTCCACAAATCCACACCCGAGGCGTCCATGAATCCACAAATCCACGCCCGAGGCGTCCGCACATCCACGAATCCACACAGCCGCCGGCGCGATTCCCCGCCGGATCCGCTGAGCGCGGCGAGCGGTGCGCCGTCGCGACGATGCGCGCGAGCGCGACGGCCCACCAGATCGCGAGGCGTCGGTACGGACGGCCTCGGTGGCGACCGGCCTGAGGGCGCTCAGGGCACCTGGTAGCCGGCGGCGCGGAAGAGCTCGTACCACTCAGGGCGCGTGAGCGGCACGGCCGAGCCCGCCGCCGCGTCGGCGACGCGCGACGGGTTGGTCGTGCCGAGCACGACCTGCATGTTCGCGGGGTGCCGGGTGATCCACGCGGTCGCGATCGCGATCGGCGCCACGTCGTACTTCTCGGCGAGCCGGTCGATGGCCGAGTTGAGCTCGGGGTAGTCGGCCGACCCGAGGAACACGCCGCTGAAGAACCCCGCCTGCAGTGGAGACCACGCCTGGATCGTGATGCCGTTCATCCGGCAGTAGTCGACGATGCCGCCGTCGAGCATCGTCGACTGCCAGAACCCCTGCATGTTCGCCGAGATGCCCTGCGCGATGATCGGCGCGTGCGTGATCGACAGCTGCAGCTGGTTGGCGACGATCGGCTGCCGCACCGAGCGGCGCAGCAGTTCGAGCTGGCTCGGCGTGTGGTTCGAGACCCCGAAGGCGCGCACCTTCCCTGACGCCTCGAGCTCGTCGAACGCCCGGGCGACCTCGTCGGGCTCGACCAGGGCGTCGGGGCGGTGCAGCAGCAGGATGTCGAGGTAGTCGGTCTGCAGCGCCTCGAGCGACCCCTCGACCGACTCGATGATGTGCTCGTACGAGAAGTCGAAGTACGGGCCGTCCTTCACGATGCCGCACTTCGTCTGCAGGGTGACCTGCTCGCGCTCGGCGGGCGTCAGCTGCATCGCCTCGGCGAAGCGGCGCTCGCAGGCGTGCAGCGTCTCGCCGTAGATGTCGGCATGGTCGAAGAAGTCGATGCCCGCGTCGCGGGCCGTGCCGATGAGGGTGCGCACCTCGTCGTCGCCGAGCTGCTCGATGCGCATGAGTCCGAGCACGACGTTGGGAGCCGCGATGCCGGCGAGATCGATGGTCTTCACTGGTGCAGGCTATCGGTCGGCCACCCACTCGTCGAACGTCCGGGTCGCACGCACGGCGCCCGGACCGGGCAACGTGACGCCGGATCGCATCGCGGCGAACTGCTTGCCGGGCAGTGACACGGCCAGCACCGGTCCCTTCAGGCCCTGGGCTCTGGCGAGCTTGCGGATCATCTCCTCGAGCCGCTCCTCGCGCGGGCCGGCGAGGTCGGCGACGTGCCCGGCGGGGCCGGCCTCAGCGAGCGCGACGAGTCGCTCGCCGACCTCGCGCGCCGCGACCGGCGCGGTGCGCACCTTCGGCGCGAGGTGGACACCCGCGAACGACATGCCCTCGAGCATCTGCCCGGCGAACTCGTGGAACTGCATCGCGCGCTGGATGGTCCAGGGCACGTCGCCCTGCTCGACGACGCGCTCCTGGGCGAGCTTCGCCGCGTAGTACCCGTACGGCGCACGGTCGATGCCAACGATCGAGAGCAGCACGTGGTGGGGCACGCCGGCCGCGGCCTCTGCGGCGAGCAGGTTCCGCGACCCCGTCGTGAAGAACGCCTCGGCCTTCTTCGCGTCGAGCGTCGTCACGTTGCTCGTGTCGACGACCGCGTCGACGCCCTGCAGCGCCCGGGCGAGTCCCTCGCCCGAGATCACGTCGACCCCGGCCGAGCGGGTGAGCACCACGACCTCGTGCCCGCGTTCGCGGGCGACGTCGACGACGTGGCGTCCGACGGTTCCGGTTCCCCCGGCAACGGCGATCTTCATGATGGGCTCCTCTGCATTCGGGCCGCGGATGCGGCGGCGGGCGGGGCATCCGTTCGCCCCCTCACCATCTCGACGACGCAGCCCGCCGGAATGCAAGGTGCCGGGCGCGTCGCCGCGTGCGAGGCTGGGGGCATGCCCGATGCGCCCATCGCTCCCACCGACGCGCGCGACGAGGCGCTCGACGCCGAGCGGCCCGCCCTCGTCGGCCTCGCCTACCGCATGCTCGGCACGGTGGCCGACGCCGAGGACGCGGTGCAGGAGGGCTTCGCCCGCTGGTACCGGATGCCTCCCGCAGACCGCGACTCGGTCGACCGGCCCGGCGCGTGGCTGATGCGCACGGTGGGCCGCATCTGCCTCGACCAGCTCGGCTCGGCACGTCGGCGACACGAGCACTACGTCGGCGAGTGGCTCCCGGAGCCGTTGCCGACCGCCGACGCCGCACGGTTCGCGGTGCGGGCCGCCGACGACCCGCTCGATCGCGCGATGCTCGACGAGTCGGTCTCGACGGCGCTGCTCGTCGTGCTCGAGTCGCTCACCCCCGCCGAGCGGGTCGCGTTCGTGCTGCACGAGGTGTTCGCGATGCCGTTCGCCGAGATCGCGGAGGTCGTCGGACGCACGTCCGCGGCCTGCCGGCAGCTCGCCGCCTCCGCCCGCCGGCACGTGCGCGAGCGACGAGCGGGCGTCGTCAGCCGCGAGCGCCACGACGAGGTCGTGCGCGCGTTCGTCGCCGCAGCGGGCACGGGGCGGCTCGAGTCGCTGCTGTCGCTGCTCGACCCCGACGTCGTGCTCCACTCCGACGGGGGCGGATTCGTCTCGGCGACGCGACGCCCCGTGCTCGGCCCCGACCGCGTGGCCCGATTCATCGCCGGCACCCTCACCCAGCGCGGTCCGGCGCTCGAGTGGTCGCTGCATGAGACGGCCGACGGGCTCACGCTCGCCTTCGGCGAGGACGGGATCGTCGATACCGTCGCCGTCATCGAGGTGCGCGGCGACGCGATCACCAACGCCTGGGTCATGCGCAACCCCGAGAAGCTCGGGCGGTGGAACGCGCCGGCGTGAACACGCCACCCGTATCCTGAGCCGATGGAGCTCGACTTCAGCGGTGCGCTGTGGTTCTGGCGCGGTCCCGCCCCGTGGCACTTCGTGACGGTGCCCGACGCAGCGTGCGACGACCTCGCGGCGATCGCGCCGTTCGTGAGCTACGGCTGGGGCATGGTGCCGGCGACCGTGCGCATCGGCGACAGCGAGTGGCCGACCGCGCTGTGGCCGAAGGACGGCGGCTACATCGTGCCCGTGAAGGCGTGGGTGCGCAGCGCCGAGTCGCTCGAGGTGGGCGACGTCGTCGACGTGCGACTCAGGGTCGGAACGCCCTGAGCCGCACCGCGACGACTCACGCGTCGGCGGGGGCCGTGACCGGCGCCCAGGCGAAGCCGTCGGGGTCGGTGTACGCGCCGTCGCCGCTCGCGATCACGAGGCGGTGCGAGCCAGAGCCCTCCTCGGGCACGCCCGCGTCCTTCGCGAGCGCGCGGCGCTTGTAGAGGCCGAGGCCGATCGGGCTGCGGGGCGTGTCGAAGTCGACGTAGCTGCCGAAGCTCTTGCCGACGGCGAAGCCGTGCTCGGCGTAGAAGCGCTTGCTCGCCGGGACGTCGTCGACGCCGAGCAGCAGGACGAGCCGATCGAAGTCGCGGCCGACGGGAACCGTGTCCTTCTTCGCCGAGGTCGCGAACTTCCAGATCGCGCCGTCGGGCGCCTGCACCGATGCGCCGACGCCCCAGAGCGACTTGGCGACGGGCTTCAGCACCGTGGCGCCGGCGGCGACGGCGGCGTCGAAGAGGGCCTGCACGTTGCCGGGCTGCGCGACGACGAGCGACAGCGTGTAGCCGCGGAAGCCCGTCGACGGCTCAGTGGCGAGCCGTGTGCGCACCCGTCCGTCGAGGCCGAGGGCGTCGGTGTAGAAGCGGTCGGCGGCGGTGGGGTCGTCGACGTCGAGGGTGATGGATTCGATGGTTGACATGTCGATCACGCTACGAGCGAGGCCCGCCCCGACGCTTCTCGAATCCTGACCGATGTGCGCCGACGTGCTCTGGCAACGCAAACATGTTTACGTTGACATTGCGGCTGGCACCCCCATAGCATTGCGACCGCCAGGCGTCGCCGCGAGTGCAGCCCGACAGCATGACGACGCGGAGAAACGAACAGGGAGGTTCGAATGCATCGTCGCATCGCGACACTCGCAGTGGCCGCGGTCACCGCGGCGCTCGCCGTCTCGGCCATCGTCCCCGCGCATGCGGCGACCGAGTCGACGCCGATCGCACAGGTCACCGGGCCGCAGCTCGCGGCGTCGTGGACGCCGCCGCTGAGCACGAGGGGCCGGTACATCGTCGACGCCGACGGCGACCGCTTCAAGCTCGAGTCCGCCAACTGGGACGGCGCACAGGGCCATTGGAACGGCAGCGGTGACAAGAACGACCCGGCCAACCACAACAGCGGCATGAGCTACGACATCCCCATGGGGCTCGACCGCGTGCCGATGGCGACGCTGATGAGCGACTTCCACGGACTCGGGCTCAACAGCATCCGGCTGTCGTACTCGAACGAGATGCTCGGAATGACCGCCCCAGTGCCCGACGTCGCCGTGGCGGCGAACCCCTCGCTGAAGGGCAAGACCCCGCTGCAGGTCTTCGACGCGGTGGTCGACGCCCTCACGGCCGACGGCTTCGCGGTGATCCTCAACAACCACACCACGACGTCGCGCTGGTGCTGCGGCGCCGACGACGGCAACTCGAAGTGGTACAGCAGCCAGACCACCGAGAAGTGGATCAGCGACTGGGTGATGCTGACCGAGCGCTACGAGGACAACCCCCGCGTCGTGGGCATGGACCTCCGCAACGAGGTGCGGCGCGACGTCTGGAACGACCCGAACTGGGGCATGGGCGACGGCAACGATCTCTACCAGGCGTTCCAGAAGGCCGGCGTCGCCATCCAGCAGGCGAACCCCGACGTGCTCGTCATCATGGAGGGCATCAACTGGCAGGGCATCCCGCTCGACGGCTTCTTCCACGACCGGCCGCACCTCAAGCCCGTCGCGAACCTCTCGAACGCGCTCCCCTACCCCGACAAGCTCGTCTACGCGGCGCACATCTACGCCTACACGGGGCCGAAGCACACGGGTGCGACGGGGCTCGGCGAGACCCACGACCCCCGCTACCGCGACCTCACCCAGAGCGAGCTCGTGGCCGAGGTGAACCGGGCCGCCGCGTACGTCAATACGGCGGGCCAGCATTACACCGCCCCCGTGTGGTTCAGCGAGTTCGGCATCGGCCACGCCGCCGACACCGGCGCGCTCGACAAGGCCTGGTGGGTGAACTTCACCGACATCCTGATCGCGAACGACAGCGACTTCGCGGCGTGGCCGCTCGTGACGCAGGCCGATGCCGCCGGGAACTTCGCCGACGGCTACTCGCTGCTCGCCTACAAGCCCGACGGCACGAAGCTCAGCATCGCCGACGACTGGCGATACCCGCAGTGGGTGAAGCTCGTGAACGCGAACGGCAAGACCGGCCCCGTGGCCTCCGCGCCGCGCTGGAACATGATCGGCAGCGGCAGCTTCGTCGACAGTCAGTCGTCGCTGCGCATGCTGCAGGCGGGCGACTGGTCGCCGGGCCAGTGGAAGGGCACCTGCCCCGACAGCCAGCGCCTGCAGGGCATCGCGCGGAGCACCAACCGGGGCCTCTGCACCGACATCGGCGGCATCGCCACTTCGAACCCGCGCGTGCAGAGCGGCGAGGGCAACATCACGAACGACTGGGCCCCGGGGTACAGCAAGCTGCAGTGCAACCCGGGCGAGGTCGCCGTCGGCTACAGCCTCGGCACCGGCACCGGTACGAAGGCCGCGATGTGGAAGCTCGCCTGCGCGACGAGCACCACGGCGCTGCCGGCGAGCCAGGGCCGCCTGATCTGGTTCGACCAGGGCGACAACCGCCCGGCGGGCGGCGGCTCGACCGCGAGCGACTGGGCCCCGGGCTACTACAAGGGCCAGTGCAAGGACACCGAGTACATCGCGGGCGTTGCCTTCACCTACAACTGGAACCACGGCGGCGTGCCCGACGCGCTGCTCTGCAAGCCGCTGACCTGATCGGCGGACGACGAACGGGGCCGGGTCGCGATCGCGACCCGGCCCCTTCATTCCGCCCCGGCTGCTCGGCCGGCGTCCACGCGTGCCCGGTGAGACCAGCGGGCCGTTCCCGGCATCGAGAGCGAATCGGCCGCCGACGCTTGACGCGAGACTTCGCGATCGCCTAGGTTCGACTCCAACTTAGTTTACTAAGTCAACAAAGTCACCAGCGCGAAGCCCTCCAGCGGCGACGCGTTCACAACTTTCACACTCCTCGGATTCGTCGCCGGTGACGAGTCACCGCGACGGATCAGAGGCAACACCGACCCACACCCTGGGTCGAGGAGGCTGGATGATGCGCCCGATAGCAGGCCGCAAAATGATGCTCGGAACGGTGCTGATGTCAGCGTTGACGCTGTCATTGCTTTCCCCCTGGGTTGCGAACGCGGAGCCGTCCGCAACGCGGCCGTGCAAGTACGACCTGTATCCCAAGGTCCACAGCTGCACCTCTGGGCCGAGAAGCATGGCGATTCCGGAACAGACGACGATCAATCTCGTCGTCGACGATGGCGTCGGCCCCAACACCGCCGCCAAAGCGGAGGCACTGTTCGAGACGCGTGGCTTCGCGGTGACGACGGCGAGCCCGGACTCATCGCGGCGCGACATCGACGTTCTGGTGGGTATCGACGACGACGAGGGCGCCGATGACGCCTACCTCGACGGGACGTACGACCCGGCTCGTTCAATTGCCAACGACGACGGCTACGTACTCGAGATCAATGCCGCCGATCGGGTCGTCGCCATCGAGGGCAGGGACAACGACGCTGCGTTCTACGGCGTGACCACCCTCGATCAGATCCTCAGCCAGGCGGGCGTGGTCCTCCGCGACACACTGATCGAGGACTACGCGGACGTCAAGTTCCGGGGATTCATCGAGGGCTTCTATGGAACCCCCTGGTCGCACGAGAATCGGAAGGACCTCATGGTCTTCGGTGGCGATCACAAGATGAACTCCTACCTCTACGGACCGAAGAATGATCCCTACCACGCCGCCCGCTGGCGAGAGCCGTATCCCGCCGAGAAGCTTGCTGAACTGAAGGAGTTGGTCGACACGGGACGTGAAACCAACGTGCAGTTCGTCTGGGCGGCACACGTCGGCGGCAAGATCGACCTCGGCTCCGATGCGGATGTCCGAGCCCTCGAGGACAAGTTCGATCAGCTCTACGAAATCGGAGTCCGACAGTTCGCGATCTTCTTCGATGACGCCGCGACGAACAACGATCAGTTGGTGAACTTCATCACCCGCATCGATCGCGAGTACATCAAGCCCAAGGGCGACGTCCGCCCCATCATCTTCTGCCCGCAGTACTACCGAAAGGACGGCGGCAGTCTAGCGACGATCAACTACCTGAAGAGCATCAGCCGTTTCCCGAAGGATGTGGAGATCATGTGGACCGGCGACAACGTGGTGTCGCCGGTCTCGCAGAGCGCCATCGACTGGGTGACGCAATACATCGACCGGCCCGTCTACATGTGGTGGAACTACCCGGTCAACGATCTCGGGCGCGCCGGATATGTCCATATGGGACCGTCGAAGGGCCTGCACGCGGGCGTGGAGAACGTCTCCGGCTTCGCCGCGAACCCGATGAATCAGGCCCAGGCATCGAAGGTCTCCCTCTTCAGCGTCGCGGACTACACGTGGAACACCGACGATTACAATGCAGACCTGAGTTGGCAGGCCTCGTTCGCCCGCATCATCCCGGACGATGCGACGGCGGCCCGGGCGTTGCGGATCTTCTCGGCCCATGCCTCAGCCGGCCTGAATCCGTTCGACACCCCGGAGTCCGCCTATCTGCTGCCGGAGCTGGCCTCCTTCAAACAACTGCTCGCTGCCGACGGTGAGGTCGACGAATCAGGCGCGACCCTGATCCGATCCTTCGACGAGATCAGTAGCGCGATCGACACGCTCGAGGCGTACGACGGATCGAACGGCATCTCCGGAGAAGTGGGGCCTTGGCTCGACGAGCTCAAACGGATCGCGCAAGTGAGCAGGGCCACGGTTCAGGGAATCCTCGACCTGGACGACCTCACTCCGGATGATCCGGCGTCGATCCGAGCTGCGATGACCCTCATCTCGGACCAGCGAGCCGGCCTCAAGGCCGCAGTCTCGTCTTCGCCGAAGGTGATTGCGCAGAAGGAGCTCGTTCCCTTCATCGAGGAGATCCTCTCGCTCGTCGAGATTCGACTCATGAACGCGCTCTCGCTGCCGCCCAAGATGCATGGCTTCGGAAGCACGACCTTGGACTACCCGAAGATGCTGGACGGCGACCTGTCCACAGCGGCCGGATCGGGCGCATTCGTGTCCCGTGGAGCGTACTTCGGTGTGAATCTCGGCAGAACGACGCGCATCGACAACGTGCTCATCAGCATGGACGCCAAGAACTACTACAAGCAGGGCGTGCTCGAGGCATCGATCGACAACGCCACCTGGTCCGAAGTGGCCGGTTTCGACAGCAGTTCGGTCTCCGCTCGGCAACTCGACGTCGAAGCACAGTTCCTGCGCTACCGCGCCACCGACGAGTTCACGGATGAGGTCACCGGCTCGCCCAATCGCGGGTTGTCGGTCAAGGAGTTCCGCGTGAACGTGGAAGACCCTGCCGAGGTCTTCACGAACGTGGCCGGTCTGCAGGGTCGTGCCCTCTCCTTCGAAGGATCGACCGTCGCGCTGCGAGGCTCCGGCGGTCTCACCGTGGAGCCGGGAGAGTACTTCGGCTTCCGCTTCAACAAGCTCAAGAACGCGCATTCGCTGAGGATCGACGATGACCTGAGGTTCCTGAGCGCCGAGTTCTCGACCGACGGACGTGCATGGACCGCGATGAACTGGTCGGATCCGCGCATCAACGCAGCGACGTACATTCGCGTGGTGAACACGTCGACGGTCGCGCAGGACATCGCGCTACAGGAGCTCTCCGTTGCACTCGGCGGCTCCATCCGCCCCACGGCGAGCGCGCACAACGTGAGCGTCTACTCCGGAAAGGTCGAGAACATCGTCGACGGCGACCCGGTCACGTCCTTCTGGCTCCGAGGGGCGGGCGGTGACCGGCACTTCGTCTTCGATCTGGGACGCGAAATCCCGGTCTACGACCTGTGGATCAGATCGGAGAAGGACCTCGTGTCTTCGGGCCGCATCGAGTTGAGTTCTGACGGGACGAACTGGCGTGATCCGGTCACGTTCGCCAAGGCCGGGGCCGACAACGTCGTGAAGCTCGGCGGCGAATCGGCTCGCTACGTGAAGCTGACGGACGGCGTGCAGAGCAACTGGCTCAAGGTGCTGGACGTCGCGGTCAATTCGACTGTCGACGAAGACACCACGGTGCTCACCGGTGATCCGGGCGGCCTCGAGAGGCTGCTCGATCTCGACCTCTTCACCTCCGTCGACGTGGGCGACACGGCCGGCGCATTGACGTACAGCAACGTCAACACGCCCGACGCGACCAACCTCATCCTGGTCAAGGACGAAGAATCGGAGGTCGACCTAAAGGTCAAGCCGGCTGACGGTGAGGAGTGGATCGATGCGGGGACACTGACCGGCGGTTATGTCAATGTCGATCTGAGCAGGTTCGGGGAGATCTCCGAGTTCAAGCTGCAATGGACCTCGGGCTCGGGACTGCGGCTGAACGAGTTGTTCGTCGGGACGCTCGGCTAGGAACGACGAAAGGGGCCGGGTCGCGATCGCGACCCGGCCCCTGCTCGTTCGGGCGTGAGAGGTCAGGCGAGCGGCGCGAGCCGCACCTCCTGCAGCACCGTGCCCGCGAGGTCGCGCATCGTGAGCACGAGCTCCTCGGCGCTCGCCTCGCCGTCGATCCAGGCGGCCGCCTCCTCGCTCGTCACGTCGAAGTCAGGCCCGCCGCCGATGAGCTGCGCGTACGGGACGTCCTCGGTCGCCGGCATCCACGTCTGGTAGTGGGTGTGCCCCGAGACGACGATCTGCGCGCCCCACTCGACGAGCGCGTCGTGCCAGGCATCGCGGCTCATCCGGCTGAACCAGTCGTAGCCCTCGTCGTCGTAGTCGACGACCGCCTCGTCGATCCAGCGCAGCGGGATGTGGCAGAACACGACGCGGTACGGGGCGTCCCGGAACTCGGGGCGCGCGGTCACCTCGCGCAGCCACTCGGCCTGCTCGGCGCGCAGCGGCTCGAAGGCGACGCGCCCCTCGAACGTCGGGTGGGCGTCGGGCTTGTCCTCGCCGGTGTGGAGCACGACGCACGCGACCGGCCCGATGCGGAACGCGGTGAACGGCCGCCCCTCGGGCGTCGCCACGAAGTCCTCGAGCTGGTACGCCCAGGTGCCGCGCACGTCGTGGTTGCCCACCACGATCGCGAGTGGGCGCCCCGCACTGACGTCGAGGCCCGCCGGGTTCAGCATCGTCGAGGTGAACCACGACGGGTCCTTCCAGTCGTTGCAGAGGTCGCCGTTCCAGACGAGCACGTCGACTTCGGGGGTCGCCTCGTGCAGCGCCCGCAGGGTGTCGTCCTGCTGATGGGTGTCGTTCCACACGGCGAAGCGCGCGCGATCGGATGCCGCGTCGAGGGTGCGCACGGGCTTCCACCCGCTCTCGTGCCGCTCCGCCGGCGCCTCGACCGACTCGGTGACCGAGCGCACGCGCAGGGCGGTGCCGGCGGGCCACCCCGCGGTGCGGACACGCAGCACCCGGTCGCCCTGGGGCACCATGCCGAAGGCGTCGGCGGTCGCGGTGCCGCGCGTGCCGTCGGCCCCCTCCCACTCGAGCCATCCGCGGCTGAGCCGGCTCACACCCCAGACGACCTCGAACCCGTCGGCGCGCGGCGCCATCACGACGGGCGGGCTCGTCACGAGCTCGTCGCTCACCTGCCGAGCTCCAGTTCGAAGCGGTAGCTGAGGTCGTCGTCGAACCACATCCGGAAGTTCGTGCCCCAGACGTTGTTGTGCAGGTTGACGTGCAGGCCGTCCGCCGGCTCGGCCACGAGATCGTCGAACCGGAGCAGGCGCGGCTCGCCGACCGCGACGAGCGGGGCGTCGATCGTGCGGAGGCGGAAGTGCTGCGAACCTCGGCATTCGACCGCGGAAACCGCGTGCAGGCTGCGGTTGCCGCGCGAGACGACTCGTCGGGGGTCGACCGGCACGCCGAGCTTGTCGAGACGCCAGTCGCCGTCGACCCTCGGGCGGAAGCCGAACCAGCTCGCCTCGGGAAGCCGCGACGCCTCGCGGTCGAGCACGTCGAGCTCGATGCCGATCGGGGCGTCGGCGTGCGGGAATCGATAGCGCAACCGCAGTCGGCGGGGCGAACCCCAGAGCGCGGCGGCCCGCTCGGGCATGACGAGTTCGAATTCGATGCGGTCGGCATCGGCCTCGGTGATGCGGCCCGCTGACTCGACCACCGGTGCGGACACCTGCGCCGGCTGGCGTTCGGCGATCGAGAGCCCCGGCTTCGACTGGTCGGGGATCGCCCAGAAGCCGGTCTCGTCGAGGTCGCGGCAGTACTCGTCCACCCAGCGCGCCTCGTCGCGCTCGTCGAAGGTCTGATGGCGGTACGCACCGAGTCGATGCTCGGGACCTGCCCACTGCCGGCCCGCTTCGTCGACGAGCGAGACGATCGAGCCGTCGTCGCCGAACCGCACCGTGAACCCGCCGAGCGCGAGATCGTCGCCGTGCTCGACGGGTGTGCGCCGGGCGTCGCTGCTCGATGTGCCCCGCGTCTCGCCCGCCGACGTCGGCGTGAGGCCGGCGATCGCCGCGCGCGCCGCCGCACCGCGTTCGGGTGCGAGGGCATCGACCGCACGGTCGAGGTAGCCGCGCTGCTCCGCCCACGAGGCTTCGAAGCCCGAGTAGCGCAGGCCCTGCGCCCCGGCGTGCTCCGCGGCCCACTCGAACCGCGCCGCCTCCGGGGGGTTGGCGGCGAGGTCGATCTCGTCGCGCGAACGGGCCGCCGCGAAGTCGTCCTTCGTGTAGTTCGCGTAGTCGGGCAGGAAGGTCTTCAGGTCCTCGCCCCAGGTGTGCTCGGCGATGAGCAGCAGCGCCTCGCTGAACCGGTCGCACTCGTCATCGCCCTCGACGAGGTCGCCGTTCGCGATCCACTCGGCTCGCAGCCCGAGCAGGCCGCGCAGGCCCGCGGTCAGCAGCGGGTCGGCCCCGACCCCGTGGATCCAGGTGTCGCCGATCTCGTCGTCGACGACGGGCAGCTCGTCGCGCACGGCGAGTACGGCTCGTGCGAAGTCGTCGAGGCCCGAGGCCACGATGCGCGCATCCGGGTGCGCCTCCGCGAGCTGCGCGAAGAGCACCTCGACCTCGTCGGCCGAGGGTGGGCCGAAGTTGTCGCCCGTGAACGCGAGGTGCAGGGCGTCGGTGCCGCCGGGCACGACGGCGAGCCCGAGGTCGGTCGCTCCGTAGCTGCCGGCGTAGTTCACGACGACCTCGCTGCCGTCGGGTGCGACCCAGCGGAAGAACTCGGGGACCTCGGGAACCGCCGAGGCGCCGTTCACCCCGAGGTGCAGGTAGTCGAGCCCGGCCGCTGCGAGCGCGGGGACGAGGCCGACGGTGTGGCCGGGCACGTCGGTCATCTTCGCGGCGAGCGTACGACGTTCGAACCGTTCGTCGAGGCGCTTCGCGATCGAGATGCCGTAGTCGACGAGGGCTCGGTCCATCACCTCGGTGTGCGTCGTCAGGGGGAGGCCGTGCCAGTGGATGCGGCGCTTCCGGATCGCCTCCTCGAGCCGCGCCCGCTCGGCCGGAGCGCTGGATCGGAGGGCCTCGTGGATGAGCCACGAGCCGGTCGTCCAGGTGAACCGCGCAGGGCCGCCGCGCCGCTCGAGCTCCTCGGAGAGGTCGATCGCCCTCGGCAGGTACGAGTGCAGGTACCGGTCGGCGATGTCACTGGCGAGCGCCGTGAAGCCGATGTCGAGGTGCGTCTTGAAGACGACGTGAATGGTGCTGATCATGCGGTGCTGGCTCCTTCGCCGACAGTCTTGCATAACTGGTGTTTGCGCAAACATGATCCTGACGTATACTCCACTGGGAACGCAAACATTCACGAAGGAGTGCGACCGCGCATGACGAAGACGTCACCCGCCCGAGGTGCGAGAGCAGGCCGCAGATGACCACGGCGCACGTGCAGGCCGATCCCCCATCCGGCGTCTCCGCCGCGACGTACGCGAGCCGGGTCGCTCCCGATGCCGCGACGGGTCGAACCGGTCGCCGCAGGGTGCGCCGCGACTGGGCGGGCTGGTGGTTCGTCGGACCGTTCATGCTCGTCTTCGCGCTCGTGCTCATCGCGCCGCTCGCCTACGCGATCTTCCTCAGCCTCTTCCGCGAGACCCTGGTCGGCGGCACCCACTTCGTCGGGCTCGAGAACTACGCCCTCGCCCTGACCGACCCCAAGTTCTGGGACGCGACGATCCGGGTCACGGTCTTCCTCTGCGTCCAGGTGCCGATCATGCTCGGGCTCGCCCTCTTCGTGGCGCTCGCGCTCGACAGCGCGCGCCTGCGGTTCGTGCCGCTGTACCGACTCAGCATCTTCCTGCCGTACGCGGTGCCCGGCGTCGTCGCCGTCATGATCTGGGGCTACATGTACGGCTCCCAGTTCGGGCTCGTCGCCGACCTCAACCACTGGCTCGGCACGACCATCCCGGCCCCCCTCTCCGACAGCTACATCATGCCCGCGATCGCCAACATCGTGACCTGGGAGTTCGTCGGCTACAACATGCTGATCTTCTTCTCGGCCCTGAAGGCCGTGCCGCAGGAGCTCTACGAGGCGGCCGAGATCGACGGTGCGGGCGCGTTCCGCACGATCTTCGCCATCAAGCTCCCGTCGATCCGCGGAGCGATCCTCGTGGCGACGATCTTCTCGATCATCGGCAGCTTCCAGCTCTTCAACGAGCCGGCCGTCCTGCAGTCGATCGCCCCGAACGTCATCACGAGCTACTTCACCCCGAACCTGTACGCGTTCAACCTGTCGTTCGCCGGCTCGCAGTTCAACTACGCCGCGGCGATCGCGATCGTCTCGGGCCTCATCACGATGGTCGTCGCGTACTTCGCGCAGTCGACGGGCAACAAGCAGGAGAAGCGCTGATGGCCACCGAATCGATCACCACCGCCGGCCGTCGGCCGAGCCGTCTCGCGAGCGGGCGGGTGCCCTTCGCGAGCCGCCCTGCGCAGCGCCGCGGTCCGCGCAACCGCCGGGCCTCGATCACGCTGACGATCCTCATGATGCTCATGCTGCTGTACTGCGTCGTGCCGCTCGTGTGGCTCGTGATCAACGCGACCAAGAGCCGATCCGACCTCTACGACACCTTCGCGCTCTGGTTCGCACCCGACTTCGCCCTCTTCGACAACATCGTCGAGGTGTTCACGTACAACGACGGCGAGTTCACCCGCTGGTTCGCGAACACCCTGCTCTACGTCGTCGTCGGCGCGGGCGGCGCCACCCTGCTCGCCACCCTCGCGGGGTACGGGCTCGCGAAGTACCGCTTCCCCGGACGCCGCGCGGTGTTCGCCATCATCCTGGGCGCGCTCGCCATCCCCGGCTCCGTGCTCGCGGTCCCGCAGTTCCTCATGTTCAGCGGCATGGGCCTCACGAACACTCCCTGGTCGGTCATCATCCCGTCGCTCGTGAGCGCCTTCGGGCTCTACCTGGTGTGGGTGTACGCCGCCGAGGCGATCCCCGACGAACTCCTCGAGGCGGCGCGCCTCGACGGCGCGGGCGAACTGCGCATCTTCTTCTCGATCTCGCTGCGGCAGTTGGCTCCCGCCCTGATCACCGTGCTCATGTTCGCCGTCGTCGCGACGTGGAACAACTACTTCCTCCCGCTGATCATGCTGAGCGACCCCGAGTGGTACCCGCTCACGGTCGGCCTCAACCAATGGGCCTCGAAGTCGACCGCCGTCGGCACCCTGCCCATCCCGAACCTGGTGATCACCGGATCGTTGCTCACCGTGATTCCGATCTCCGCGGCCTTCCTCTACCTGCAGCGCTACTGGCAGTCGGGGCTCACCGCGGGGAGCGTGAAATAGCCGCCCCTGTCGGCCCGCACCACCCGCACCACCCGCAAGACACCTGCAAACACCTCAGATACAGCACCCGAGAAAGGGACCGCACGTGAAGAACACCACCAAGCGCCTGTGGAAGCGCGCCGGCGTCGTCGCCGGCACCGGCGCACTCCTCGTCGGCGCGCTCTCCGGCTGCGCCGCCGGCGCGTCGGGCGATGAGAGCACCGACATCGAGGCCGCCCTCGACACCGAGACCACCCTCACCTGGTGGACCTGGGGCGACACCACCCAGGCCTGGGCCGACGCGTTCATGAAGGAGCACCCGAAGATCACGATCGAGGTCGTCAAGGTCGACAACCCCGACGCCGCGGTGACCAAGCTGCAGAACGCCGTGAAGGCCGGCTCCGGGGCCCCCGACATCATCCCCGTCGAGTACCAGACGCTGCCCCAGCTGACGCTCGGCGACGCCCTCGCCGACCTGACGCCCTACGGCCTCGCCGACAACGAGGACGAGTTCACCGCATCGACGTGGAACGCCGTCAACGTGCAGGGCGAGCTCGTCGGCCTGCCGCTCGACTCGGGCCCCATGGTCATGATCTACAACACCGATCTCTACCAGAAGGCGGGCGTGGCCGAGGCCCCGAAGACGTGGGACGAGTTCGCGGCGGCGTCCGCGAAGATCCACGCCTACGACCCCGAGGCGTACATCGCCAACGCGGGCGACGCCGGCTTCTTCACGAGCATGATCTGGTCGTTCGGCGGCCAGCCGTTCAAGACCGACGGCGAGAACGTGACGATCGACCTCCAGGACGAGGGCTCGAAGCAGTTCGCCGACTTCTGGGGCGGCATGCTGGAGAAGGGCGAGCTGTCGCAGGTCCCGACCTGGTCGGACGAGTGGAACCGGGCGCTCGCGGCCGGCAAGCTCGGCACGCTCATGATGGGGGCCTGGGAGATCGGCGGCCCGACCGATGCCGGCGACACCTGGAAGGTCGCGCCGATGCCGTCGGCCGACGGTCAGCCCGCCTCGGCCGAGAACGGCGGCAGCGCGATCGCCGTCACCGAGCAGTCGAAGCACAAGGCGGCGGCCGCCGCCGTGCTGCAGTGGCTCGCCACCGGCGAGGGCCGCGACCTCGTCAACCAGGGCGGCTTCCCGTCGACGACCGCGACCATGAGCGACCCCGAGTGGCTCGGCCGCACCTGGCCGGAGGTCTACGGCGACCAGACCGCGAACGAGGTCGGCGCCGCCGCGGCCGAGTCCGTCATCCCCGGCTGGCAGTACCTGCCCTACCAGGGTTACGCGAACAGCGTGTTCGGCGACTCGGTCGGCAAGGCGCTCGCCTCGGAGAGCGACCTGAACGCCGCCCTGCTCGAGTGGCAGGACACCCTCGTCGAGTACGGCAACTCGCAGGGCTTCACCGTCAACGAGTAGCCGCACCGAACCGCGGGGGATCTGCTCGCGCAGATCCCCCGCGGCATGCCTCCCCACAACCGCTCCGAGCGTTTCGCCCGAGCCAGCACCTCCGAGAGAGCCCCGATGCCTTCCTTCACGATCGGCGAGACCGACTTCCTGCTCGACGGAGCACCGTTCCAGGTGATCTCCGGCGCGATGCACTACTTCCGCGTGCACCCCGACCAGTGGGCCGACCGGATTCGGAAGGCTCGGATGATGGGCCTCAACACCATCGAGACCTACGTGCCGTGGAACGAGCACTCCCCCGAGCGGGGCGCCTTCCGAACCTCCGGCGGCCTCGACCTCGCACGCTTCCTCGACCTCGTGCACGAGGCCGGCATGTTCGCGATCGTGCGCCCCGGCCCGTACATCTGCGCCGAGTGGCACGACGGCGGCCTGCCGGGATGGCTCACCGCCGACCCGTCCGTGACGCTGCGATCGAGCGATCCCGCGTACCTCGACGCCGTCGGCGAGTACCTCGACGCGGTCTACGACGTCGTCCGCACCCGCCAGGTGCACGAGGGCGGCCCGGTCGTGCTCGTGCAGATCGAGAACGAGTACGGGGCCTACGGCGACGACGCCGACTACCTGCGGGCGCTCGTCGAGCGCACCCGCGATGCGGGCATCGGCGTTCCGCTCACGACCGTCGACCAGCCCCTCGACGGCATGCTCGCCCGTGGCGGCCTCGACGAGCTGCACCGCACGGGTTCGTTCGGCTCGCGCGCGTCAGAGCGCCTCGCGACGCTGCGACGCCATCAGCCCACCGGGCCGCTCATGTGCTCCGAGTTCTGGTGCGGCTGGTTCGACAGCTGGGGCGAGCCGCACCACACCACGCCCGCCGCCGACTCGGCCGCGGAGCTCGACACCATGCTCGCCGCGGGCGCCTCGGTCAACATCTACATGTTCCACGGCGGCACCAACTTCGGGTTCACCTCCGGGGCGAACGACAAGGGCATCTACCGACCCATCGCGACCTCCTACGACTACGACGCCCCGCTCGCCGAAGACGGCACCCCGACCGAGAAGTACTGGCGCTTCCGCGAGGTCATCGCGAAGTACGCGCCCGTTCCCGACGAGGCTCCCGCCGAGCGCACCGACGCGCCGGTCATCGACATCGCGCTCGACCGCCGGGCGGCGGTCGGCGACACGGACCTCGTCTGCGACGCGACCTACGAGGGCCTGCCGGATGCCTCCGCCTTCGGCGCTCCCCGCGGCTTCTCGCACTACGCCGTCGACGTCGATCACGGCGGTCTCCTCGCGTTCTCGGAGGTGCGCGACCGCGCCCACGTCTTCCTCGACGGCGCCCGGGTCGGAACGATCGACCGCGAGCACGGCGAGCGGGTCATCGCGGTGCCGCGCGCCGGGCGGCTCTCGCTGCTCGTCGAGCATCTCGGCGGGGTCAACTACGGCCCGCGCCTCGGCGAGGCGAAGGGGCTCATCGGGCCGGCGACGCTCGACGGGCGGCTGCTCGAGGGCTGGCGTGCCGGCGGACTGGATCTCGGCATCGATCGGGTGCGCTCGGCGATCGCCGCCGCCGACCACCGCTCGTCCGCCCCCGTCGTCGGTCCGGCGTTCGCGGCGGGCACCTTCCACCTCGACGCGCCGAGCGACCTGCACCTCGATACGCGGGCCTGGGGCGCCGGGGTGGCCTGGGTGAACGGCTTCAACCTCGGACGGCACTGGAGCCGCGGACCGCAACGCACCCTCTACGTGCCCGCGCCGCTCGTGCGGGCGGGCGAGAACGAGCTCATCGTGCTCGAACTGTCGGGCCTCGTCTCGGCGACGGCGCGGTTCACCGACCGGCCCGACCTCGGACCGACCGAGGTCTGATGAACTCCAGCGGCCCACTGCCGGCACGAGGCATCCGCCCGCTATGCGGTGACGCGGGCGGGCCCGGTGCTGTCGCGCACGACGAGCCGGGTGGGGATCAGGATCTTCTGCCGCTCGACGGCCCCGCCGTCGATGAGCGCGAGCAGCGACTCGGTCGCCTTGCGGCCGACGTCGTCGAAGTTCTGGTGCACGGTCGTGAGCGCGGGCCAGAAGGCGAGCGCCTCGTCGCTGTCGTCGAACCCGACGACGCTCACGTCGTCGGGCACGCGCAGCCCCGCCTCGTGCAGGGCGTGCAGCACGCCGAGCGCCATCTGGTCGTTGCCTGCGAAGATCGCGGTCGGCACCTCGCCCGACTCGATGAGCGCGCGGCCGTGTGCGAGCCCGGAGGCGGCCGACCAGTCGCCGACGAGCACCTCGGGCACCGGCAGTGCGGCCTTCTCGAGCACACGACGATAGGCGTCGGCGCGGCGGGTCGCCGAGTACGAGTTCTGCGGGCCGGAGACGTGCACGATGCGGCGATGGCCGAGGCCGAGCAGATGGTCGAGGGCGAGCCTCGCGCCCTGCTCCTGGTCGGTGTCGACGATCGTGTACGGCAGTTCGGCGTCGGAGTCGACGATCACGACCGGGAGCCCGGCGGTGATCGTCCACTCGTCGAGCGGACCGACCTCCGCCGACATGACGAGGATGATGCCGTCGACCGCCTGCTCCTCGAGCCGGCCGAACGCGCCCGCGACGTCGAGCTGGGTGGGGTCGGCGATCGAGAGCAGGGTCGTCGTGTAACCGGCCGACTCGGAGGCGACCGTCACGGCGTCGAGCGTGCGCTCGTTGCCGAGCGTGGCCAGGTTGAAGGTCACGAAGCCGATGCTGCGGAAGCGGCCCGACTTGAGATTGCGAGCTGCGCTGTTCGGACGGTAGCCGAGCTCGCGCATCGAGGCCAGCACACGATCGCGCGTCGACGGCCGTACGTTGTTCTGCCCGTTCGCCACCCGCGAGACGGTCTGCGCGGACACGCCGGCGTGCGCCGCGACGTCGTTGATCGAGGCTCGGGCGGAAGAATTCGGACCTTGCTTCATGGCAACGTAAACACTATCCACAACCGCCCAGCGAGAGGAACCCTCCCATGACCGTCGTCTCAGATTTCGGCCTCCTCCTGCGCTCGGGCGGCGTCGCGCTCGCGCTGGACGTGCGCGGGGGCGGACTGCCCACGGTGGTGCATTGGGGGCCCGACCTCGGCGATCTCGACGCCGTCGGGTTCGGCGCCCTCGCCGACGCCGGAATCGCCTCGGTCGCGGCGAGCGAGGTCGACGAGCCGGTGCAGCTCTCGCTGCTTCCCGAGCACAGCCGCGGCTGGCTCGGGCAGCCCGGCATCAGCGGCTCGCGCGACGGCTCGGCCTGGTCGCCTCGCTTCACCACGACCGGTGCCCGGCTCGACGGGAGGCGGCTCGACGTGCTCGCGGACACGGGGATCGCGTCGCCCGCCGAGGCTCGCGCCTCGGGACGAACCCTCGTGAGCTGCGGCGCGGGTCGGGTCGTCTTCGAGGCTTCCGACCGGGTGGCCGGGCTCGGCCTCGAGCTCACCGTCGAACTCACCGAGTCGGGCGTCGTGCGATGCCGGGCCGTGCTCGAGAACCTCGAGCCGACGCCCTACCGGCTCGACGAGCTGCTGCTCTGCCTGCCCGTTCCGCCGTTCGCCGCAGAGACGCTCGACTTCGCGGGCCGCTGGGGCCGCGAGCGCGCAGCGCAGCGGCAGCAGGTCGGCGTCGGCCTGCACCGTCGCGAGGGACGCCACGGCCGAACCGGCCTCGATGCGGCGACCCTCCTCTTCGCCGGCGAGCCGGGGTTCGGCTTCGCGAGCGGCGAGGTCTGGGGCGTGCACACCGCGTGGTCGGGCAACCACGTGCACCAGCTCGAACGCGACCTCGGCGGCCGTCAACTGCTCGGCGGCGGCGAACTGCTGCTGCCGGGCGAGATCGTGCTCGAGCCCGGCGACCGCTATACGAGCCCGTGGGTGTACGGCGTGCACGGCAACGGGCTCGACGAAGCCGCGCGCCGCGTGCACCGGCTGCTGCGCGCCCGCCGGCAGCACCCGAGATCGCCGCGGCCGGTGACGCTCAACACCTGGGAGGCGGTCTACTTCGACCACGACTTCGACGTGCTCGCCGAGCTCGCCGAGCTCGCCGCCTCGGTCGGCGTCGAGCGGTTCGTGCTCGACGACGGCTGGTTCGGCGGCCGCCGCAACGACCGCGCGGGCCTCGGCGACTGGACCGTGTCGAGCGAGGTCTGGCCCGACGGGCTGCATCCGCTCGTCGACCGGGTGCGCGGACTCGGCATGCAGTTCGGCCTCTGGGTCGAGCCCGAGATGGTGAACCCCGATTCCGAGCTCGCGCGGAGCCATCCCGAGTGGATCATGTCGGCCCGCGACGGATGGCCCGTCGAGTCGCGCCACCAGCAGGTGCTCGACCTCGCACACCCCGGCTGCTACGCGCACATCCGCGATGCGCTCGTGGCGCTGCTCGACGAGTACGACATCTCGTACCTGAAGTGGGACCACAATCGAGACCTCGTCGACGCCGGCTCGGGACCCGGCCGCCGACCCGGCGTGCACCGGCAGACGGCCGCGTTCTACCGGCTCGTCGACGAGTTGAAGGCGCGGTACCCGCACCTCGAGATCGAGTCGTGCTCGTCGGGGGGCGGCCGGGTCGACCTCGGCGCACTCGAGCGCACCGACCGGGTCTGGGTCTCCGACAACAACGATCCGCTCGACCGCGGCGACATCAACCGCTGGACGACCCAGCTCGTGCCGCCCGAGCTCATGGGCACCCACATCGCCTCGGCCCGCTCGCACACGACCGGACGCACGCACTCGCTCTCGTACCGCGCGATCACGGCGCTGTTCGGCCACCTCGGCATCGAGACCGACCTGCGACGTGCCGACGATGCCGAGCTCGCCGAGCTCGCCGACTGGGTCGCGCTGCACCGCCGCCACCGGGAGCTGTTGCACGACGGCGACCTGGTGCGCCTCGACCACCCCGACACGTCGCTCGCGCTCGAGGGGGTCGTTGCCCACGACCGCTCGCGCGCGCTGTACGCCTACTCGTCCCGGGCGCGCTCGCCGCTGGCGGGCGCGGGCCGGATCCGGTTGCCCGGGCTCGCGCCGCACCGCGACTACCGTGTCGAGCCCGTGCGCCTCGGTGAGCAGCCCGATGCCGGCGACCGCCCAGCCTGGTGGGACTCCGGCCGGCTCGTGCTCACCGGTGCGGCCCTCGGTTCGGCCGGGGTCGCGATGCCGGCGCTGCACCCCGAACAGGCCGTCCTGCTCGAGGTGACCGCCGTCGACGCCGAGGTCTTCGCCGACCTCCCCGGGGGCGACCAGGGCACCTCGTGAGCCCGATCGTGCTCGCCGCGGTGCTCGGCGCCGCGGTGCTCCACGGCACATGGAACGCGATCGCCAAGGCCATCCCCGCGCGCCTGGTCGCCTCGGCGCTCATCGGTGCCGTCTACCTCGTCGCGGGGGCCGTCGGATGCCTCGTGCTGCCGCCGATCGCGGCGGCGAGCGTGCCGTACCTCATCGCGTCGGCGATCGCGCAGACGCTCTACCTGGTGCTGCTGACGGCCGCGTACGCGCGCAGCGAGTTCGGTCGCGCGTACCCGCTGACCCGCGGGCTGTCGGTACTCGGAATCACGCTCGCCTCGACGACGCTCCTGGGCGAGCGGCTCACCCCCGTGCAGCTGCTCGGCATCGCGGTCGTCGCGCTCTCGCTGCTCTCGCTGTCGTGGACGCGCGGGGGCGCACCGGGCGACCGGGTCGGCACGCTGCTCATGATCGCGGTCGGCGCGACCGTGACCGTCTACTCGGTGCTCGACGGCATCGGCGTCCGCGCCTCGGGGCAGCCGCTGGGCTACGCCGCGTGGCTCTTCCTGCTGCAGGGCGCGGCGATCCCGCTCGTGTGCCTCGCCCTCGCCCCCGATCGCCGGGCGTTCGTGCTGGGGTTGCGCACGCACGCGATGCTCGGGGTGATCGGCGGGGTGATCTCGCTCGCCGCGTACACGATCGTCGTCTGGGCCCAGTCGGTGGCCCCGCTGGCGGTCGTCTCGGCGCTGCGCGAGACGGGCGTGATCGCCGCGAGTGCGATCGGCTACGTCGTGTTCCGCGAACGGCTCCGGCCGTGGCGCCTCGTCGCGAGCCTGTGCGCCGTCGCCGGCATCGTGGCGATCCGCGCGGGCGGCTGACCGCCCGTCCCGACCGGCGGTCACCCGAACCCCGCCGCGGTCAGTCGAACGCGACCGCCCTGACCGGCGCCCCGTCGAGGTCGACGCGCAGCGGGAAGAACCCGATGCGCACCCGCTCGGCGAGCCCCTCGAGCCCGGTGAGGTTCTCGACGATGAGCCGATCGCTGCCGAGCACGGCCTCGTGCACCGGGAACGCGGTGCCGCCGTCGACCGTCGGGTCGGGGCTCAGGGTGTCGACCGCGAGCACGTGCATGCCCCGGCGAACGAGCTCGGCCGCGGCGGCCGGGTCCATCGCCGGATGCTCGAGCGCGGTGTCGGTGTCGAACAGCCGCGCCCAGCCGGTGTCGACGACGACGATCGGCGGCACCCGATCGGGCAGCGGGGCGCCGAGCGCCGCCTCGAGGTCGGCGAGGCCGTAGTGCGAGCGCGGCGCGAGGCCGCCGAGGTGCACGACGATCGCGTCGCCGACGAGCTCGTCGAGGCCGATCGCCCCGGTGGTGCGACCGCCCGCGACCGTGTGCGACGGTGCGTCGAGATGCGTTCCGGTGTGCGAGCCGAGGTGCAGCCGGGCGACGTCGACCCCGTCGGCGGCGAGCTCGAGCGCCGGTTCGATGCGCACGTCGGGGTCGCCGGGGTAGACCCGCATGCCCCCGACGACGGGCCGGCTGAGCTCACGCATGCGCCGAGGCATCCGCGTCGTCGTTCGCCTCGACCTCGGCGAGGTGCACGCTCGGTTCGCGCACGTTGCGCGCCCGCTCGGGCAGCATCGCGACGAGGTAGAGCACGAACGTGATGACGAACGCGGGGATCGTCGCGCCGACCGGGCTCGGCCACACGTAGACCATGAGGTACGACGCGACGGCGCCGATCGCCCACGCCGCGACGGCGATCCAGTTGACGCCGGCGAGATACCAGTACCGGCCGCCGCGGTGCTCGAGCAGGTCGCGGCCGTACGACGACCGCTTGATCAGGTAGTAGTCGACGATCATGATCGCGAACACCGGCACGAAGAACGCGCCGATCACGGTCAGGAAGGTCGTGAACTGGTCGAGCAGCGCGAGCCACGTCGAGCCGACGATCGAGATCACGCCCACGACGAGCGCGGTCGGCAGGAAGCGCAGCCTCGCACGCCCGGCGCTCGCGTTCACGATCGAGGTGGTCATGCCGTAGACGACCATCGAGTTCGTCGCCATGACCGAGACGAAGATGACGATCGCGATCGGGGCGCCGAACGCCGCGACGAGCACGCCCGGGTCGAAGGGGGCCGCCTCGCCGCCCGAGAGGATCACGTAGCCGATCGCCGTCGCGCCGAGCGTCATCGCGATGACCGTCGACAGCGTGTAGCCGATGCCCGAGCCGAGGATGCCGGCGCGGCTCGACACCGCGAGCCGGTTGAAGTCGGCCGAGAGCACCGTCCACGACACGGCGGTCGCGATCACGATGTCGAGCACGATCGCGGGGGTGTACCCGATCGCCTCGTCGACGGGGATCGCCTGGTACGCGCTCGGCGCGAAGCCCGTGAACGCGACGACGAAGATCCACGCGATGATCGCGAGCATGAGCACGGCGAGCCACGGCTCGACGCGCGCGATGCCCTCGTGGCCGAAGATCGCGAGGATGACGACGATGGCCTGGCAGATCACCGAGAAGAGGATGGGGCTCGAGAACCCGGTGAGGCTCTCGACCAGGTAGTTCACGGTGACGCCCGCGAGCATCGCCTGCACCCAGCTCCAGCCCATGAGGATGATGACGTTGGCCGCCATCGGCAGGTAGCCGCCGCGGGTGCCGAACGCGCCTCGGGTGAGCGCCATCGTCGGCAGGCCCGTGCGGGTGCCGATGTTGCCGACGAGCGTCAGCACGACGGCGCCGCCGAGCGTGCCGAGCACGATCATCGTGATCGCGACGCCGTAGTCGACGGCGGGGATGAACAGGGTGCCGGTGAGCAGGGTGGTGACGACGAGGTTCGCCGCCAGCCAGATCATGCCGATGCGGGGCGTCGACAACGTGCCGCGGACCGGCCCGGAGTTGTCGGCCTGCTCGGCGAGGCGGCGGTCGAGACGGGTGTAGAGCGACATTGCTGCTTCTCCTCGGGGGTGGAGGTCGGGGTGGGTCGTCAGTCGGCGGATGCCTCGGCGCCGGCGCCGGGCAGGGGCGAGAGGTGCTCGTGCACGGCGAGGAGTGCGTCGCCGTCGACGCGGAAGACGATGGTCTCCCGTTCGCGGTACGCGTCCTCGCCGTCACCGGTGTCGACCCGCGTCGCGACGTCGTGCGAGAACACGGCGCCGCCGGGGTGGGTCTGCACGAGCCGGTTGGCCGACTCGCACGCGAGCACGTGCCAGCCGCCCGCCGTCCACTCGGCCCAGAGGGCCTCGTAGGCGGCACGGTCGTCGAGTCGGGCGGGCTCGGTGTGGAACATGAAGCTCGCGTCGGGGGCGAAGCCCGCGAAGTAGCGGGGGCCGTCGGTTGCGGCGAACGCGTCGACGATCGCGTCGGCGGCGGCGAGCACCTCGTCGCGGCTCGGTTCACGGGTGGTCATGTCGATCTCCTTCGATCGTGGAGTGGGCGGCGAGGGAAGGTCAGGCGCGAGGCGCCATCGCGCTGATGAGCTCGTAGGCGACATGGGATGCCGCGACGGCGGTGAGCTGGGCGTGGTCGTAGGCCGGGGCGACCTCGACGACGTCGGCGCCGACGATGCGCTTGTCGGCGAGCGCGCGGATGATGCGGAGCAGTTCGCGGCTCGTGAGCCCGCCGGCCTCGGGGGTGCCGGTGCCGGGGGCGTGCGCGGGATCGAGCACGTCGATGTCGATCGAGATGTAGAGCGGCTTGTCGCCGATGCGGGTGCGGATGCGCTCGATCGCGGCCTCGACGCCCCGCTCCTCGATGTCCTCGCTCGTGACGATCGCGAAGCCGAGGCGGGCGTCGTCCGTGAGGTCCTCGACGCCGTAGAGCGGGCCGCGCGTGCCGACGTGCATGCTCGCGGTGAGGTCGATGAGCCCCTCCTCCGAGGCGCGGCGGAACGGCGTGCCGTGCGTGATCGGCGCGCCGAAGTACGTGTCCCACGTGTCGAGGTGGGCGTCGAAGTGCAGAACCGCGACCGGGCCGTGCTTCGCCGTGACGGCGCGCAGCAGCGGCAGGGCGATCGTGTGATCGCCGCCGATGACGACGAGTCGGTCGGCCTGCCCGTCGAGCGCCTTCGCGCCGGCCTCGACGTCGGCGACGGCCTCGTCGATGTCGAACGGGTTCACGGCGATGTCGCCGGCGTCGGCGACCTGCTGCACGGCGAAGGGCAGCACCCCCTGGGCGGGGTTGAACGGGCGCAGCAGGCGCGAGGCCTCGCGCACGTGCGACGGGCCGAAGCGCGCGCCCGGACGGTAGCTCACGCCACTGTCGAACGGCACGCCCACGACCGCGATGTCCGCGTGCGGCACCTCGTCGAGGCGCGGCAGGCGGGCGAACGTGGCGATGCCCGCGAAGCGGGGCACGCGGCTCGCGTCGACGGGTCCGACGGGGGTCGGCCGGACAGCGCCCGATGCGGCGGCGCCGGAGGTGTTCTCGGTGTCATCGAGTTGCATATCAGTAAACCTTTGATATCCTTGAGGAAACTTGCGGCCATGCTACGTCGCCCGTGCCGGGCTGTCAACGCCGCGGCCGTCGACTGCGAAGGGGGCACCGATGCCACGACCCGTCCCGCCCGGTCCGAGCGGCTCCCCGCTCGCCATCGGCGCGCGAATCCGCAACGCCCGCACCGCCCAGGGCATGACGCTCGCCCAGGTCGCCGAGGCGAGCGGACTCACGAAGGGGTTCCTCAGCCGGCTCGAGCGCGACGAGACCTCGCCGAGCGTCGCCACGCTCGTACAGCTCTGCCAGGTGCTCTCGCTCACGATCGGCTCGCTCTTCGCCGAGCCCGAGATCCAGCACATCGCGCTCGACGGCGCACCGCGCGTGAACTTCGGCGGCACCGGGGTCGTCGAGCGGCTCGTCTCGCCGCGCGGCGAGTCGCGCGTGCAGGTGATCCGGTCGTCGATGGCTCCCGGCGCATCCGGCGGCGCAGAGCTCTACACGATCTCGAGCGACGTCGAGGTGCTGCACGTGATCTCGGGGTCGGTGACGGCGCGCTTCGTCGACCGCGTGGTCGAGCTCGCCGAGGGCGACGCCCTCACCTTCCCGGGTCGCGAGCCCCACTCGTGGGAGGCCGGCGACGGCGGCGCCGAGGTCGCCTGGATCATCGTGCCGGCGCCGTGGAGCGGCGCGGCCTGATCACGCCGCAGGCTCGTCCTCCGCGCGCAGCGACAGCCCGCGCGGGCCCTGCAACTGCTCGATCATGCGGTCGACGTAGAGCGCGACGGCGGCCGCCTCGTCATCGTCCGGCCGCCAGAACATCGCCCGGGCGACGTCGTCGATGAGCGCTTCCGGCACCTCCGCGTACTCGGCCAGCAGCGTCGACACCGTGTGCCGACCGTCGTCGAGCAGCGCGCGTGCAGCGCGCCGGCGCGCCCATCGCTCGCGCTCCGCGTCGCGGCCGTCGAACCGGTCGGGAATCAGGTCGCACTCCGTCACGAGCGCGGCCCGGAGGATGCGCGCGGCGTCGGCGAGCGCCTCGACCTCGTTCGCATCGAGGTCCGACCGCTGCACGACCCGCGTCTGCGTCGCGGGGACGACGAGGTCCTCGGGTGAACGCACCCCCGCCCGTTCGAGCTGGAGCCTGACCCTGCGGAACCGTTCGATCTGCCAGGCGTCCTCCATCTCGAGGAGCACCGCGTCGCGCATCCGGACACGGCGCGGCCGCTCCGACCGCCGAGGGTCGACGAGCGGGGCGAGCTCTGGATCGGCGAGCGCGAGGTCGCGGTACTCGTCGACCCAGCAGACGCCGCCGAGCCGCCGGACGAGGTCGTCGAACTCGGCCCCGTCGCCCGATTCCTCGTCGACGATGCAACGGCTCTGGTAGCACGCGACGGAGTACTTCACCTCGATCGCATCCGACTCCATCGCGGCTCGCTTCCACTCCGTCGCGAGGCGGATCCGCTCGCGCGAGACCTCGTCGTCCGCTGCCTCACCCAGGCGCCGGCATTCCTCGGAGAGGAGCAGCAGGCCGAGCGCAGCGCGCTGCTCCATGCGTTCGAGCGACGTGCGCTGGTCGGCGTACTGGGCCCTCCGCCGCCGCTTCTCCTCCTCCTGCTTCAGCTCGCCGAGGGCGGCCACGAGTTCGCCCGCGACGCTCGTCGCCCGACGGAGCCGGTCCCGACGCTCGGTGGCCTCGTTCAGCACGTCGTCGTCCGAGACGAGCCAATTGCGCATCGTCATGAGGTAGTAGCTCTGCAGCCGCAGCATGAGCATCGGCGGCTCGTCGAACTGCCGGCGGCGCCTCCGGGCCCCGGCAGCGGCCTCGGCGGCCTCGCGAGCCGGGCCTGCGTCGACGGGCGGTGTCGTGCCGTGCCAGGGCTTGCGCTGTGCGCCCGCGAGTCCGAGGTGCCGCCCCGTCTGCTCGGCGGCGACCTCGATCATGGGTTCGAGCCGGTCGATGAGTTCGCGCAGTCGTCGCGCGTCGGTCACCCCGGCGTACCGCTCGTAGAGGTCCTCGAATTCGACCAGGATGCTTCGGGGATCGGCGTCCCTCGCCCGCGCGATGTACCGCTCTCGGAGTTCGGCATCGTCGGTGCGGCGCGCGACGCCGATGAGCCCGAGTCCGAGCCAGTTCTCGGTGTTGTAGAAGCCGACGATGTCGGGGTACTCGTGCGCGACCTTCACGGCGGCGAACGCCGCGGCGAGCGTGAGCAGCTCACCGGGATGCTCGCCGTCGGCCGGCGGGGCGGGCAACCGGAGGGAGGCGTCCTCGACGACTCGGCCGTTGCGGCGCAGCCGCGCGACGCCCGAGTCCGCGTTGAACACCGTCACCTCGAGTCGCCACGGGGTGAGGTTGAGCAGCATCGCCATCGCGCCGCCGACGAGCGCGACCGCCCAGTTGTCGGTGCGGTCGGCGATCGCGACGAGTTCGTTGAGGTCGGATCCGTCTGGCCGCTCGATGCGACCCTTCGGGTTGTCGGCGTTGAGCTCGCGCATGCGCACCGTCACCTCGGTGGCCCACGCGTCGTTCGTCGCGCCGCCCGTGCCGGTCACCGTGATCTTGAGCCAGGGTGTGGTCGCCATGCCGAAGGCGAGCACGACGACGCCGGCGGCGCCCAGGAGTCCGACCGTGACCCACGCGAGCGGGGTCAGCGGCGCGATGGCACTCGTCATCGCACCGACCGCGACGAATGCGGCGGCGGCGAGGGCGGTGATGAGGCCTCCGAGCACCTTCGCCGTCATGCTCCGGTGCCGCGTCGTCGGCCGCCTCGTCCAGAACCTCAGCGCCGAGAGCAGTCGCGCAGCCACGACCGCGACGAGCCAGACCGCGACCCAGACGACGCCGAAGTCGATGAGCGGCCCGATGAAGCCGGCCTGGAAGAGTCCCCAGTCCGACGCGTCGTCCGCCTCGGCGGCGACGGACGCGATCATTGCGAGGGTGCCGTCCACGTCTCCTCCCGATGGTGCGTGCCGCGATGCGGCTGGGCTGAACCATCGAAATGATAGAAGCTCGGGTTTCGCCGCGTCCTCCGGGCTGCCACCGAATCACGCGAGCCCGGGCATCCGCCCTCGTGGGCATGACGAACGCGTGACGGATGCCTCGGCGCAGCGTGCGCGCCGAGGCATCCCGCCCGTCAGATCGTGTCGAGCGCCTCGCTCACGTCGACGAGCAACGTGCCCTGCAGGGCGTTCCACTCTGCGGTGTCGGGGTCGGGCCAGGTCGAGAACTTCACGATCACCGAGTCGGTCGCGGGGTCGAGCCAGAGGTTCTGCCCGTGGATGCCGATGCCGCTCACGTTGCCGCGATCGTTGCCCATGCACCACCACTGCGCCGTGTACGAGCCGCCGGGGAACGCACTCGTGAAGCCCTCGTACGTCATCGCCTCCCGATCGCCCCCGGCGAGGATGCCTCGGGCCCACGCCTCGGAGACGACCCGGCCGCCGGGCGCGACGCCGCCGTCGAGCACGGCGCGGCCCACCCGGGCGAGGTCGCGCGCCGTGCACGAGACGCCGCCGTTCGCGAAGCCGAAGCCCGACCGGTCGACGGTGATGGTCGCGTCTCGGTCGGCGCCGAGCTTCGACCAGACCAGCTCGGAGACGACGTCGTGGTAGCGGGCGCCGGTGACCCGCTCGACGATCCAGGCGAGCACGTCGGTGTTCGCCGAGCAGTACTGGAACTCCCCCACCGCTCCGCTGCCGCGGAGCGTCGTCAGGAACGCGTACGTGTCGACGGGGTCGCTCGGTCGGCGCACCCGCCAGCCCGCCGAGCGGTCGTGGGTCTGCACCTCTGCCGCCGGGTCGACGTAGTTCTCGTCGTAGTCGATCGCGACCTGCATGTCGAGCACGTGGCGCACGGTCGGCCCGTCGTAGACCGAGCCGGCCAACTCGGGCACGTAGTCGGTGACGCGGCGCGCCGGGTCGATGCGACCCGCGTCGACGAGCGCGCCGACGGTGAGGCCGCAGATCGACTTCGAGACGCTCATCAGCAGGTGCCGCTGGTCGGGCGCGAAGCCGGGCTTGTAGTACTCGGCGACCACCTCGTCGCCGCGCAGCACGAGGAACGCGTCGGTGAACGTGGCCTCGAGCCGGCGTTCGAGGTCGGGCAGCGCGTCGCCGAACGCCTCGAGCCGCACGGTCGCGGCGCCGGCGCGGTCGCTCGGCGGGGTGCGGGAGATCGTCGCCGTCGGCACGAGCTCGCCGAGGTCGCCGAACGCCCAGCGGTTGCCCGGCGCCTCCTGCCAGGTGTCGAGCGTCGGCACCCCGGCCGGCGCGCCCGGGTAGCGCGGCGGGTGCGGGCCGGTCGCGGCGGGGTCGTGCGGATCGATCGGAAGGGTCGCGTCGCTCATGTCCGCCATCATGCCGCGGGCTCGGTCGAGGGGTCGGCGGGGCTCGCGGCCCGCGCGGGCTGCGCGGCCTCCGCCACCTGTGCGGCCCGAGCGGTCGGCACCTCCTCGAACCGACCGAGGCCGGTCTTCGAGAGGCCGAGATAGACGAGCGCGGAGACGATCATGCCCACGGGCACCGACAGGTCGACCCAGCCCATCGCCTCCGAGACCGGCCCCGTCCAGACGTCGGTCGAGAGGCAGGCCGCGGTCGCGATGCCGCCCACGACCACCGACGTCATGCCGGGGATGCTCCAGCCGGCGGTGTACCAGTACCTGCCGCCGCGCTCCTCGTCGAAGAGGTCGGTCGCGTCGTAGCGGTTGCGGCGCAGCACGATGTCGGTCGCGAAGATCGCCATCGCCGGGCCCGAGACGATCACGAGGAACTGCAGCATGAGGTTGACGGCGTCGAGCAGGTTCGTCGACATGACGAGGTAGAGGGTGAGCGCGGTGCCGATGACGCCGATGACGATCGCCGACGGGATGCGGCGGATCGGCACCCCGACCGACTGCAGCGCCATGCTCGAGGTGTACGTCGTCATGCCGTTGAGGGCGATCGTGTTGACGATGACCGCGAGCACGAGCGGCGGGCCGAGCCAGGTCGGAAGCAGCCCGAGGATGGCCGATTCGATGCCCGCCTCGAGCTGGGGACCGGTGAGCCCGGTCACGATGAGCGCGCCGACGACGGTGAAGAAGATGCCGGGCAGTGCACCGCCGAGCGCGGTCGCCGCGATGATGTGCGAGGGTTTCGTCTCGCGCGGCAGGTAGCGGGCGATGTCGGGGCTGTTGATGTACGAGAGCGGCGTCGAGGCGAGGATCGTGAAGCCGATCGTGATGGCCGACCAGAGGGGCACTCCGGTGAGCGCCTCGGGCGCCTGGTAGCCCCAGTCGACGGTCGGCAGTGCGAACGCGGTCACCGCGAGGAAGATCACGAGCAGGCCGATCGAGATCGCGGTGTAGCTCTTGATGATGAGCCCGTGGCCGTAGACCGCGACGAGCACCGTGATCGCCGAGACGACGAGGGTGACGGCGACGGGGCCGAACACGGGGTCGGCGAAGCCCCACTGCGCGAGCAGGTCGGCACCCATGAACGACGAGGCGAGCCAGTTCAGCGCGAGGAAGACGGCCGAGACGAGCCATCCGGTGAAGGCGATGATGACCTTGTTGCCGATGATGCCGTAGAGGGCGCGGCTGATGACCGAGCCCGACGTGCCCGCCGCGGGACCCGCGATCGCGATGAGGCCCGGGAAGACCCAGAGCAGGTTGGCCGCGACGATGACGGCGACGGCCTGCCAGATCTCGAGGCCGAGCAGGATCATGGTCGCGCCGATCGTGAAGTTCAGGATGCTCACGTTGGGGGCCGCCCAGACCCCGAAGAGGTCACGGGCACGACCGTGCCGCTCGGACGGGCTGACGACCTCGATGCCGCGGGTCTCGGGCTGGGTCGGCGCGTCGACGAAGTCCTGCGACGCTGCGGGAGTCTGGGATGACACGGGGGATCCTCTCGGCGGGGCCTGGGTCGCGTCGTCAGGGCCCTGCCGGTGGCGACGCTGCTATTGGTCGCTTGACCAATGGGCTATTGGTCGCTTATCCAATAACATGATCGACATGATGTCAAGCGCGCCGGCGACCCGCGCCCGCAAGCCGCCGGCGGAGCGTCGCGCGGAGATCGTCGCGACCGCCGCGGCGATCGCGCTCGACGACGGGCTCGAGGGCATCACGCTGCGTGCGGTCGCAGATCGGCTCGGCGTTCGGCCCGGGCTCATCAGCCACTACTTCCCCGTCGCGGAGGACCTCGTCATCGCCGCGTTCGTGCACGCCGTCTCCGACGAGCGCGAGACGCTCGTGCCCGAAGGCGGCGAGCCGCTCGAACGCATGGCCCGTCTCGTCGCCCGGGTCGAGAGCCCCGAGGCCCGCCCGATCTCGCGGCTGTGGCTGAACGCGCGCCATCTCAGCCGTTTCAGCCCCGCACTCGACGAGGCGCTCGAGGAGCAGGAGGCGCTCGACCGCGCCCGGCTCACCGAGCTCGTCGACGCCGGCATCGCCTCCG
The DNA here is from genome assembly GCF_029167465.1 of Agromyces chromiiresistens. Classification (NCBI taxonomy): domain Bacteria; kingdom Bacillati; phylum Actinomycetota; class Actinomycetes; order Micrococcales; family Microbacteriaceae; genus Agromyces; species Agromyces chromiiresistens. The sequence continues at coordinate 986,928 of NZ_JARFNL010000004.1, read as the reverse complement.
GGGTGTTCGCGCCCGACGACGCGTTCGCCGCGTGCGTGCGCATCTTCGTCGCGATCGACGGCTTCGGCGCCTACGCGAACAACACCGGCGCGTTCGACTCCGACGCCTACTGGCGCTTCGTCACCGACGCGACCGAATGGGCGCTCGGCCTCGAGCGCGGGCGCCTGCGCGCCGAGGTGGCCGCGCTCGGGAGCTGAGGCATCGGCCGTCGCTACTCGGCCGTCGCTACCCGCCCGGCGCGGCGCCGCCGTCGAGCTCGCGCCGACGGCGCTCGAGCTCGGCGCGCTGCTCGTAGAACTCGATCTCTCGGTCGAGGTCGGCGAGCTGCTCCTCGGTGCTGCGGGTGTCGCGCGGCACCGCCGGCGGTGCGACGTACGGCTCGGGGCTGCGCCCGGCCGGGGTGAAGCCCCCGAGGCCGGCACCGCGGGGCGCGTACTCGCGCCCGAGCACGAACCAGAGGATCGTGCCGATGAGCGGCAGCAGCACCACGAGCAGGATCCAGCCGAACTTCGGCAGGTGCTTCACCTGCGACTCGTCGCGCATGATGAGATCGACGAGCGCGTAGACCATGCCCGCGACGACGACGACGGAGAAGATCAACGGCATGGCCGCCAGCCTAGGGCGACGAGGCCGGGCGGGTCGAGCACGGCGCGATCACGGCCGGGACCGCCGGTCACGGCGCCTCACGGAGGTGCACGCGCTCGCCCTGGGCGCTCAGCAGGTTGAGGATCTCGGCCGGTTCGAGCGACGCACTCGCGGTGCCGTGCGGCACGCGCGTGTCGAACTCGGCGGCCTCACCCGGCTCGAGCACGAGCTCTTCGTCGCCGAGCGCGAGCCGCACGCGACCACTCAGCACGTACACCCAGTCGTACCCCTCGTGCGCCCGCCGCTCGACGGGCGCCTCGGGCGGGTGCCCGGGCAGCACCATCTTGAACGCGTGCACGTCGGGGTTGCTGCGGGTGAGCGGGATGATCGCCTTGCCGTCGCGGTAGAACGGCTTGGGGTGCACCCTCGGGTCGGCGATCTGCGGTGCGCCGACGAGGTCGTCGAGGCTCGCCCGGTACACCGCGGCGAGGCGGATGAGCAGGTCGAGGGTCGGCCGGCGGCCACCCGACTCGAGCCGCGACAGGGTGCTCGCCGAGATGCCGGTCTCCTCAGCGAGCTCGGCGAGGGTGAACCCTCGGCGGGTGCGAAGCGCTCGCAGTCGTGGTGCGACGCCCTCGAGCATGCGGTCGAGGTGCAGGTGCTCGGCGTCGTCTGACATGGTTTCCCTTTGCTGTTTCGGCAAACTTGCTTGCCATTCCATCATGTGCGGCCGACGATCGGAAGATGCAGCAGACCTCGTGGGACGTCATCATCGTCGGCGGCGGCAGCGCCGGACTCAGCGCCGCGCTCATGCTGGGCCGCTCCCGCCGCCGGGTGCTCGTGCTCGACGAAGGCAGCCCGCGCAACCGCTTCGCCGGTCACATGCACGGCGTGCTGGGTCGCGACCACACCTCGCCGCTCGACCTGCTCGCCGACGGACGCGCCGAACTCGAACGATACGAGGGCGTGACCGTGCGCGGCGGGATCGCCGTCGACGCGCGCGCCCTCGACGACGCAGCGGAGCCCGGCCGCACTGCGGAGTCGAACGGCCGCGGGCCGCGCGTCGCGCTCGAGCTCGCCGACGGCGAGCGCCTGCACGCCCGGCGACTGCTCGTCGCGAGCGGCCTGCGCGACGTGCTGCCGCCCGTGCCCGGTCTCGCCGAGCAGTGGGGCCGCGGCGCGTTCATCTGCCCGTACTGCGACGGGTGGGAGGTGCGCGACCGGCGCATCGCCGTGCTCGCCGCGAGCGCCGCGCAGGTGCACCAGGCCCAGCTCATGCGGCAGCTCTCGGTCGATGTGACGTTCTTCGCGCACGGTGCCGAGCTGACCGCCGAGGCGCGCGCCGGCCTCATCGCACGCGGCATCTCGGTGGAGGATCGCGCGGTCGCGGCCGTCGTCGCCGACGACGGAGGCCGCCTCCGAGGCATCCGGCTCGATGACGGCACGGAACTCGCGACCGACGCGATCTTCGCCGGGCCCGTGCCCGAGCCGAACGACCCCGTGCTCCGGCGTCTCGGCGCCGATCGTGCGCCGCACCCGATGGGCGGCGAGTTCGTCGTGGTCGACGCGATGGGCCGCACGAGCGTGCCGGGCGTCTGGGCCGCGGGCAACGTGACCGACCCCCGTTCCTCGGTGCCGTTCGCGATGGCGGCCGGCAGCATGGCGGGAGCGGCGATCAACGCCGACCTCGTCGAGGAGGAGGTGCGCGCGGCCCTGGCGGCGAGCTGACCGCTCGCGTCCGGCGAGGATGACGCGACGAGACATCCACGGCCGGCGTTCACCTTCGAACGCCTAGGCTGAGGGGATGCTGGTCATCAGCTACAACCTGCGCAAGCACCGCGCCATCTCCGAGCTGGCGGCGCTCGATGAGCGGTACTCCCCCGACGTGCTCTGCCTGCAGGAATGCGACACCACCGACCTCGCCGAGGCCGTCGGCCGGCTCCGGCTCGCGCACTCCACGACGGGCAACCGGCTCGGCCTTGCGATGTACTACCGCGCCGATCGCTTCGAGCCCCGCGACATCCGCGCCTTCGCCCTCAAGAAGTCGTTGCACGACCGCATCCTCCGCCCGGCCCACGAGCGCCTGCTCGGCGCACGCCTCACCGACCGCGAGCACGGGCGCGACATCGTCGTCGCATCGTTCCACGCGGCACCCCTCACCGCGCTCAACTCGCTACGGCGGCACCAGATCAATGCGGCGCTCGGCTCGCTGCAGCTCATGGGCCCGCACCTGCCGACGCTGATGGTGGGCGACTACAACTACCCGGTCTTCAAGGACAACCTGGCCGAGAAGGTGCGCGACGCGGGTTACGAGCTCACGCTGAGCGACAGCCGCACGTACACGCGGTACAAGTACTTCCGCGGGCACTTCGACTTCGCGACGTCGGCCGATTTCGAGATCCGCCGGGTCGAGACGCTGCCGCGCGGGTCGAGCGACCACCTGCCGATCCTCGTCGACGCGCAGTACGTGGGCCTGCTCGCCGACGACGCGGTCGACGTCGTCATCTGATCGTCCGCGGCTCCGAACCCCTGCGAGCGGGCGCCGCGACCGGACGGCCGATCACGCGGCGAGCGCGACCCCCACGCAGGTGAGGCCGAGGAACAGGTCGAGCCCCATGCACCAGAGCGCGAGCGAGCGACCGACGACGACGTTGCGGCGGTAGTGCACGGCGTCCCAGCCGGCGTGCGCGGCGAGCGCGAGGCCGGCGATCGCGAGCCCGGCCCGCGGGTCGAGCGCGAGGGCGACGACCGCGACGCCGAAATAGGCGAGCATCGCCACCGCCTGCGGAGCGGTCACCCGCGGACGGCGGATGACACCGACGACCGCCAGCACCAGGCCCGCCGCCGCGATCACGAGCCACCTCGGCACGTCGAGCAGCTCGGCGCCGAACACGAGCACGGTGCCGAGCACGACGACGAGCCAGGCGACCCAGCGCACGCCGGTGACGGCCGCGGCGAGGTAGCAGAGCGTCGCGATGCCGAGGGCGGTCATCGGCACGGTCGTGCCGAGCGCCTCTGGATAGCCGCTGAAGAGCAGGCCGACGCCGCTCGCGACGCCGATGACGAGCACGACGACGATGAGCCAGGCGGGCTGTCTCGTCGTCGCCTGCTGTGTGCGATCGGCCGTGGCCGCCGTTGATTCGAGCCGGTTCATCGGGATGCCTCCTCGCTGATGCGTATCATCGGATATCTATACCCCCTGTGGGTATATCACATCGGTGTGCGGGCCGCCACCCCTCGAGGGACGCCCGGATCGCAGCCCCCGCACCCCCTCGATGTGGGGCCGCGCTCGACGTTCGCGCTCCCTACACTGGCGCGCATGACCGACTCGACGAGGCCCGAGCTCCCTGCCGAGGCCGCACTGCGCACGGCCTGGCTCGTCGTCGCGATCCTGGTCGGCCCGACCCTCATCGTGGCGGTCCTCGCCGACGGCCTCGGCAGCTTCGGCTCCGAGAACTCGAATCCGTGGGCAGGTCCGCTCACGGTGGCCTGCTGCATCGTGAGCATCGTGTGCGGGCTCGCGGCATTCGCGTTCGAAGCCCCCTGGTGGTCGGCGCTGCTCATCGCGAGCCCGGGCTTCACGTGGCTCGCGACGAGCTTGACGCAGGACATCGTCTGGTCGATCGCCATGGTGCTCAGCCCGCTCGCCGCGCTCGGCGGCGCCGTCAGCGGGTTCATCGTCTCAGTGGCGACGGCGGCCGGCGACGAGGGCTCCGCCGACGAGTGACCGGCCGAGTCGACGGGAGGCTCGAGGCACCCCGCTCACCGGCGAAGATGGAGGGCATGCAGATCATCGTCATCGGCGCGGGCGCCTGGGGGCTTCCGGCCGCGGCCGAGCTCGCCGGGCGCGGCCACCACGTCACCCTCGTCGACCGCTACGGGCCGGGCAACGCCCTCTCCTCTTCGCACGGACCGACCCGCATCTGGCGGCTCGCCGACCCCGACCCGGCGAAGATCGCGATGACCCGGCAGAGCCTCGAGGCGATGGAGCGGCTCTCGTCGATCGCCGGAGAGCCGGTGTTCCTGCGGCGCGGGCTCGTGTGGCGCGACGAGGCGGCCGCCCTCGACGGCTTCGAGTGGGCGCTCGCGATGGAGGGGATCCCGCACCTGCGCCTCGGCGCCGATCGTGTCGGCTCCCGCTTCCCGGGGCTCGTGCCCGACGGGCGCGGCGCGATCTACACCTCCGAGGCGGGCCCCGTGCTCGCCGAGGTCTCGCTGCGCGCGCAACTGCGGCGCTTCGAGCAGGCGGGCGGCGAGCTGCGCATCGCCCACGTCGTCGACGTCGAGGCGGATGCCTCGGGTGACGGCCCCCGCCGCGTGCACCTGGCCGGCGGTGAGGTGCTCGAGGCCGACGCCCTCGTGATCGCGGCCGGCCCCGGGGCATCCGCCCTGCTCGACCGCCTGGGGCTCGCGGTGCCGCTGCGTCCGCACCTCGAGCAGGTCGTGCACGTCGCAGACCCGGCGCAGGCGTTCGACGACCTGCCCGACCTCATCGACATCGCTGCGGGCGAGCGGCCGACGCTCTACGCGATGGCGACGCCGGGGGTCGGCTACAAGCTCGGCCTCGACGCACCGCTGCGCGAGGCCCGGTGGGGCGTCGACGACGACCGCACGCCCGACGATGCCCGCACCGCGACGCTGCTCGACTACGCGCGCACGGCGCTCGGCATGACGGGGGCCGCCGTCGTCGACGCGAAGGTGTGCAGCTGGACCGACTCCCCCGACGGCCGCTTCGTGATCGGCACTCCGCTGCCCGGCGTGACCGTCGCCTGCGGCGACTCGGGCGAGGGCTTCAAGTTCTCGGCACTCATGGGGCTCGTGCTCGCCGACCTCGCCGAGGGTGAGATGCCGCCGGTCGACCTCGCGCCGTTCCGGTTCGACCGCTTCGCCGGCGCCGACCCCGCCGCCGCTGCGGCGGCCGCGGGCGCGCTCGACTCGCCCACCGCCCTCGGCGGCGCGCCCGAGGCATCCGCCGGCTGACCCGGCCGTGCCCGCCGCCCCCGCGACGCGCTACGCGGACCCGGCGCCCTCGGTCGTCGGCTCGGTCTCGACCGATGTCGGCGCTCGCCCCGGCCGGAGCGCACCGATCGCGGCCGCGACGACGAGCGTCGCCATGAGCACCCAGTTGATCCAGTCGGTGCGGCCCGTGAGGAGGTCGAGGTTCGTGAGCATCAGGTACAGGCCGGCCGCGAGGCCGACCACGCCGAGCACGGGCGCGACGACGACCCGGAACACGCCGTGCCCACGGCGGTCGCGGCTGAAGAACCGCACGACGCTGACCATGCAGAGCAGCTGCAGCGCGACGATTCCGATGATGCCGACGCCGTTCGTCCAGAGCAGCAGGTGCAGGTACGGGTCGCCGCGCAGCCCGAGCGTGATCGCGATGAGCACGACCGACGCGATCGTCGTCACGAGGCTCGCGAGCACCGGCGAGTGGAATCGGGCGTGGGTGCGCGCGAGCTTCGCGGGCAGCACGCCGTCGCGGCCGAGCGCGAAGAGGTAGCGGGAGGTCGCGTTGTGGAACGCGATCGTCGCCGCGAGGATGCTCGTGACGATGAGGAGCCCCATCACCGTCGACGCCCACGCGCCGAGGTACGACTCGGCGAGCATGAAGTAGAGGCCCTGGAACGCGTCGGACAGCGAGAACTCGGTGAGGCCGTCGATGCCGAGCGCGGCGACGGCGACCCACGCGATGAAGCCGTAGAACAGGGCGAGGAACCCGACCGCGATGTACGTCGCCCTGGGCACCGTGCGCTCGGGGTCGCGCGCCTCCTCGGCATAGATCGCGGTGCCCTCGAAGCCGATGAACGCGCCGAGCGCGAGCACGAACATGCCGCCCGAGGCGAGGTTGAACACGTTGCCCGGCGCGAACGGCTCGACGGTGAAGTTCGCCGTGCCCTCGGTGGCGAGCACGGCGATCGCGAGCACGACGAGGATGAGCACCTCGAGGGTCATGAGCACGGCGAGCACGCGGGCGCCGACGTCGATCTGCCGGTAGCCGAGGAAGGCCACGATCGCGACACCCGCGAGCGCGTAGACCGACCAGTGCACGTCGACGCCGAGCATGCCGTTGAACGTCTCGGCGGCGTAGAAGCCGAGGAACCCGTAGAAGCCCCCGCAGATGAGTGCGTACGACAGCAGCGCGACGAGCGCCGCGGCGCCGCCCGCGCGCCGACCGAGGCCGCGCCCGATGAAGGCGTAGAACGCGCCGGCGTTGCGCACGTGGCGGGCGAAGGCCGTGAACCCGGCGGCGCACAGGATGTACACGATGCCGCTGAACACGTAGGCGCCCGGGGCGCCGATGCCGCCGAGCCGGAACGCGAGCGGGGCCGCGCCGGCCATGACGGCGAGCGGGGCGGCCGCGGCGACCACGAAGAAGAAGATGTCGAAGGTGCCGAGCTTGCCGCGGGCGAGCGTGCCGCCGGCGGCGGTCGTGGGGGTGGTGGACGTGGAGGTCATGGTTGCTCCTGGTCAGCGACGGTGGTGACGGAGGGACTGGGGGAGGTTCGGGCCGGGGCGGCTGCGGCCGCCCCGGCCCGGTGGGTCAGAGCTCCGGCCACCAGGCCGGATCGGTCCAGAGGGCGAGCTCCTGCTCGAGGGCGGCGCCGACGCGGAAGACGGTCGCGTCGTCGTACGTGCGGCCGACGATCTGCACGCCCGTCGGCACGCCGTTCGACGCGATGCCCGACGGCACGGCGAGCACCGGTACGCGGCCGATCACGTTGAACGGCAGCGTCATGAGCTTCGAGAAGATCGCGGCGCTGTCGGTCGACGCCTCGTCGGCGGCGAACCCGGTCGTGGCGATCGTCGGGCAGACGAGCACGTCGTAGTCCGTCATGAGCTCGGCGAAGGGGCGGTAGAACGCCGTCTCGGCGACGAGTCCGTCGACGTAGGCGCCGCCCTCGGCGGCGGCCGCGGCGAACGCCCGCGTGTACGGCATGAGCTGCTCGGCCCGGGCGGGGTCGCCCTCGAGGATCGACTCGATGAACGGCCCCATGACGGCGCCGAAGTGCGGCCACGCGGTCGCGAGCGTGCGCTCGGGGCCCCACGGCAGCTCGACGACGTCGACGGTCGCGCCCGCAGCCGCGAGCGCGAGCGCGACGGTGCGCGTGTTGAGCTCGACGGCCGGGTCGACGTCGTAGCCGCCGAGGTCGAGGCAGAGGGCGATGCGCACGCCCTCGAGCGAGCCCACGGTCCCCGAGACGGTCGCGATGTCGCGCAGGGATGCCGCGTCGCCGACCCACGGGCCGGAGATGACGTTCTGCAGCATCGCGACGTCGGCGACGCTCCGCCCCATCGGCCCGTCGGCGCAGTACGTGTCGGAGTTGAACGGCGCCATGCCCGGCACCCGAGCGAACGGGGGCTTGAACCCCACGACTCCGCAGAACGACGCCGGGATGCGGATCGACCCGCCGATGTCGGAGCCGGTCGCGAGCAGGGTCGAGCCCGCGGCGAGCACGGCGCCCGACCCGCCCGACGAGCCGCCGGGCGTGAGGTCGGTGTTCCACGGGTTGCGGGTCACGCCCCAGAGCTTCGAGTGGGTGACGGGCGCGCAGCAGTACTCGGGCGTCGTCGTGCGGGCGTGGATGACGGCGCCTGCCGCCTGGATCCGCTCGACGATCGGGTGGGTCTCGGAGGCGACGTGCCCCTGCTCCAGGAGGCATCCGTCTTCGAGGAGACGGCCCGCGACGGGCTGCTCGTCCTTGAGCATGAGCGGGATGCCCTCGAGCGGGCGCAGGTCGTCGCCCGCGGCGAAGCGCGACTCCGACGTGCGTGCGGCGTCGCGCGCCTCGTCGATCCACTGCTCGGTGACCGCGTTGATCGAGGGTTCGGTCGCCTCGGTGCGGGCGATGACCGACTCGAGCAGGTCGACGGGCGACAGCTCGCGCCGGCGCATCAGCTCGGATGCCTCGGTGGCGGTGAGCCGGAAGAGTTCCATGTGGTGCCTTTCGGGGTGGGGCGGGGGTCGGTCGCGAGCGCGTCGGGCGTGCCGAACGTGTCGAGATCGACTCGTACGTCGTACGCTTCCGTACACTGTACGGACGATACTCTTGCACGCATGGCCTCACGTCAAGCGGCAGTTCCGGCGAAGCCGGGGTCGCGCGCTCGCACGGCACGCCAGACCCTCACCCGCCGCGAGGTCACCGATGCGGCGATCGCCCTCGTCGAACGCGACGGCCTCGACGGCCTGACCATGCGCCGCCTCGCGACCGAGCTCGGCTGCGCGCCGATGAGTCTCTACACGCACGTCAGCAGTCGCGACGACCTCGTCGACGCGATCGTCGAGCAGCTGATCGAGCGCCTCGACCTGCACGAGCAGCCCGGCGAGACGTGGCAGCAGGCGGTGCGCCGCACGCTCGCGTCGTACCGCGACCTCGCCGTGCAGGTGCCGCACGCGTTCGAGCTGCTGGCGCTCGCCCCGTACGACACCTCTCCCGTCGCACCGCACCTCGCCGGCGTGCTCGCCGGCCTCGAGCATGCGGGCCTGACGGCCGACCAGGCCCGGCAGGTGCTCGGCATCGTCGACGCCTACGCCTCGGGGTTCCTCGTGGTGTGGGCGCGCAGCCATGCGGCCGAGCGCCCGTCCGGCGCAGGGGTCGCCGCTGCCTCGACGGCCGACGTCGCCGGCATGCGCGAACTCGCAACGTTCGACCAGGGCCTCGAAGCACTCATCGCCGGGCTCGACGCGACGCTCGTGTCGGGCGCGAGGGCCACCGACCCTTGACACCGGCCGAAGCGCCCACTAACGTCGCTCGGCGATGGGTACGCTGATCTACTCCTGAGTGGTGAGCCGTGTCGAGCAATGCTCCACGGCTTCCGCATCGATGCCGGCGCTGAGCGCCGCTGATCGACGCGCAATCGAACGCCACTGATCATTCGGCTCGCAGCCGTCGACGCTCGCGCGCACCCCCTTCGGGCGGTGTCCGCCGACGAACCTCGACCGGCGCTCGCGACCTCGCGAGACGGGCCGGGAAGGAGCTTCCTCCATGTACCCCACCAGCCAACTCTCCCTCCACGCCGTGACCAAGCGCTTCGGCGAGCGCGTCGTGCTCGACCGGGTCGAACTCTCGCTCCGCCCCGGCGAGCGCGTCGGCATCATCGGCGACAACGGCTCGGGCAAGTCGACCCTGCTGCGCCTCATCGGCGGCGCGCTGAGCCCCGACGCCGGCGAGCTCGTCGCGCGCTTCGCCGGTGGCGTCGGCGCGCTCGACCAGGTGCTCGAGCTGGCGTCGGACGCGACCGTGCACGACGCGATCGACGCGTGCTCGACCGAGCTGCGCGGGCTCGAACGCGAGATGCACGCGGCCGAGCAGGGGCTCGCCGACCTCGAGGGTGCCGCGCTCGACGACGCCCTCGCCGAGTACGCGGCCATCACCGAGCGCTTCGAGGCGCGCGACGGCTACGGCGCTCCCGCCCGGCTCGATGCATCGCTCGACGCGCTGGGCGTCGGCGGCCTCGACCGCGACCGCGCGTGGGAGACGCTCTCGGGCGGCGAACGCTCGCGCGTCGCGCTCGCGGCGACGGTGGCTGCGAACCCCGAGCTGCTGCTGCTCGACGAACCGAGCAACGATCTCGACGACGACGCGTGGCAGTGGCTCGTCGATCGCCTGCGGGTGCACGACGGCACCGTGGTCGTGGTGACGCACGACCGCGCGTTCCTGCAGGCGCTCACGCAGGTGATCTGGGAGGTCGACGCCGCCTCGGTCGCGCGCTACGGCGACGGCTACCCCGGCTACCTCATCGCGAAGGCGAACGAACGCGAACGGCACCGGCTCGCCTACGAGACGTGGAAGGCCGAGCTCGCCCGCAACCGCGAGCTCGTCGCGGCGAACGCGGGGCGGCTCGCCGCGATCCCGCGCAAGCTCGACAAGGCCGGCATGGGCACGGGCGCGTTCCGGCCCCGTGGCCGCGACCACGGGGCGATGGGCCGCATCCGCAACGCGAAGGCGAGGATGTCGCGGCTGCTCGCCGCGCCCGTGATCCCGCCGGCCAAGCCGCTCTCGTTCGCGCCGACGGCCTTCACCGGTTCGGTCGACGCCCAGGTCGAGGGCGCCCCCTTGCTCGTGCTCTCCGGGGTACGGGTGGCCGAGGCATCCGTCGACGACCTCGTGCTCGCGCCCGGGGGCCGGCTGCTGATCACCGGACGCAACGGAGTCGGCAAGACGAGCCTGCTGCGCGTCATCACCGGGGAGCTCCGCGCCGATGCCGGCACGGTGACGGCCACGCCGCGCATCGGGCACCTGCGCCAGCAGAGCGCGATCCGGCCGAGTCGTCGCACCCTGCTCGAGGCGTACGCGGCGGGGATCCGCGAGGACCGCGAGACGGCCGAGGCCCGGCTGATGTCGCTCGGGCTGTTCCATCCGCGGGACCTCGTGGTGCCGGTCGGCGCGCTCTCGTACGGGCAGCGGCGGCGGCTCGAGCTCGCGCTGCTCGTGAGCGAGCCCCACGAGCTGCTGCTGCTCGACGAGCCGACGAACCACCTGTCGCCCGACCTGGTCGAAGACCTCGAAGGCGCGCTCGAACGGTTCACCGGCGCGGTCGTGCTCGTCTCGCACGACCGGCTGCTGCGCGAGCGGTTCGGAGGTCAGCGGCTGCGGCTGGACGGGCCCGAGTAGGCCGCACCGCGACATCGGGGATCGCCACGGTCTCGGTCCGACCGGCGCGGATCCTTCCGATCCTGCGGCGATCTCCGATCGCGCGGAGGCCGCCCGGCGACGCGCGAACGCCCGGCCCGCTGGATGCGGGCCGGGCGTTCGCGCGGCGGATCAGCCCTTGCCGGGCTTGGTCGCCTCGATCGGGAAGCTCCACGCGTTGACGCCGTCGCCGCTGCCCGCCTCGATGCCGCCCTGCTCGGCGTACGAGACGAGGATGCGGGCGTCGTCGGCGAGCGCCGCGCGGGTGGCCGCGTCGATCGGCACGGCGAGCTTGCCCGTCCCGGCGTCGACGGCCTGCTCGAACGAGCCCAGCAGTCGGCCGCTCATGTCGGGCGCCCACGGCGGGGCCGCGCCGTCGGCCGGCGAGCAGGCCTCGAAGCCGTACACGTCGCCGGCGCAGCTCGTGGCCCAGACCGGGATGAACGTCGTATCGCCCTTCCAGAGGAAGACGCGCACGGTGCCCGCCTCCTCGGCGTCGTAGGAGATGCGCACGTTCTTCTGCTGGACCTTGACGTCGGTGACGCTCATCGCATCGCTCGGCTGCACCCCCGAGATCGTGCCGCCCCTGGTCGCCGACTGCGCGACCGTCTGCGGCGACTGCACGCCCTGCAGGGCGGTGTCGGGGATGATCGGCGCCGACGCCTCGGTCGACCGGTCGACCGGCGGGGCGTACCCGTCGAGGTAGGCGTGACCCCAGCGGTAGGGCTCCGACTGCTGGCTTCCGAAGGCCGACCACGCGGTGCGGGTCTGGCCGATGAAGTCCTGCGTGTCGGAGTCGTACGGGGTCACGTTGAGCCCCAGGTACCGCGGGTCGACGTCGTTCTGCGCGGCGTCGCCCGACGGCACGGCGCCGGTCGGGCCGACCGCGGCGGGCAGGGCCGCGAGCGGCACCTTCACCTCGAGGTCGTAGCCGCCGCCGGCGTAGGTGCCGTCGGCCTCGCGGGCGACCTCGACCGCCACCTCGACGCCGACGGCGTTGAGCCCGCCCTCGACGGTCTCGGCGAGCGGCCCCGTCGAGAATCCCTGGTGGTTGTCGGCGTCGCGCGACCAGCACGGGCCGTCCTCGCCGTTGCCGTTGGCGCCTTCGGCATCGTCGGTGAACGGGAACATGCCGAGCTTGAACGTCGTCGACGTGTCGACCGAGTCGCCGCGCGGGTCGAGCAGCAGCTCGACCGAGTCGACGAGCCAGTGGCCGAAGCACCGGTCGGGCGTCGCGGCGGCGCTCGCCACGTCGTCGGTCACGCGGATCTGCGCGTAGAGCGCGTCGTCGTACCAGCCGAGCTTCGCGAGGCTGCCGTCGCCGCAGTCGACGCCCTCGACGGCGCAGGCCGCGCCCTCCCACCGGGTGCCGATGTCGACCGGCTCGCCCGTGTAGACGTCGTCGGCGGTGCCGTCGACGGTCGGGGCCGAGGCGAGCTGCGGGATCACGACCGTCGGCACGAGGTACACCGTCTCGTTCTCGGTCGAGGTGCCCGCACCCGAGGTCGTCGTCGCGGTGAACGTCACCGTGCGGCTGCCGGGGTCGGCTGGGTCGGTGTGCGTGACGACGAACTCGACCGTCGCGGTGTCGCCCGCGGCGAGCCCCGTGAACGGCTTGGATGCCTCGTCGGCGACGAACCCGGCGGGCAGCGCGAGCGCGACCTCACCCGACTCCGTCGAGGCGGTGCGGTTGGTCACCTCGACCGGCACCGTCACCGTCTCGCCGGCGCCGATCTGGGCGACGGCGTTCGAGCGACCGCCCACGTAGGCGTCGTGGTCGCGGGTCCACTGCTCGTACTCGGCCATGTTGCCCCAGCGTTCGAAGCGGCCCTCGACGGGCGCGACGAGCGCGATGCGGGTGTCGTTGTACGCGGTGACCTCGCCGTCGAACGAAGCGGCGAGCTTGTAGACGCCCGCTGCCGCGTCGGCGGCCGGGGTGACGGTGAACGTCGCCGTCGAGGCATCCTCGTCGCCGATGCCGTCGAGCTCGACGGGGTCGGAGACCTGCCAGCCCGCGGGAACCGCGAGGCTCACGGTGCCGCCGCCGAGGTCGCCCTCGCCTGAGCGCGCCGAGACGGTGACCTCGAACGGCTCGCCGGCGGCCTCGTAGTAGTCGTCGACCGCGAGCGAGAACTCGGAGCCGAGCGGCATGCCGCCGGGGTCGGCGACGACGGCGCCGTAGAGCACCGCGTCGTCGTTCGCGGAGGCCGGCGAGCTGTTCGGCTGCATCGGCACGATCGACTGCGAGACGCCGTAGCGCTGGCAGGTGGGGTTGGTGAGGCCCTTCTCCATCACGCGCGCCTGCGTGGGGTGCGCCCGACCGCCCTCGCGACCGACCTGCGCCCACGACTTGGCGGTGCCCGCCTGCTGGCCCTGCACGTTGCCCTCGGCCCAGACGTACGGCGAGTCGTAGCCGGTCCACGTGCCGACGACCGTGAACGGGTTCGTCGCGGCCGGCGTGAAGCCGGTGTTGCAGTTCGGCGCGGCCGTGCCTCCCGAGCCGGTCGTGAGGCCGCCGGCGAGGATCTTCTTGACCTGCCAGGTGTCGACGGCGCCCGTGCCTTCGAGCTGTTCGGGGAACATCTCGGGATCGGCGGCCGCGGCCGCGGCCTCCCAGATCATGCGGCCTTGCGCGTACTGGTGGTTGCCGTGCCCGGCCGCGAGCGACGGCGTCGAGCCGACCAGGATCTCGGGCTGGGTTTCGCGGATGATGCGCACGGTGCGGCGCAGGGTCTCCTCGGCGTCCCACACCTGCGCGGTGAGCGCCGCCGAGGTGTTGTAGAAGAAGTCGACCCGGTCGAGGTTGAAGATGTCGATCGTGCCCGAGCGCACGTGGGAGGTGCGGTCCTCGTTCTCCCGGCGGAGGCCGAGGTCGGGGCCGGCCTCGGGGCCGACCGAGTTCGAGCCGCCCTCGCCGCGCGTGGCCATGATGATGCCGCAGCGCACGCCGTAGAGGTCGTGCCAGACGCCGCAGGGCGTCGTGAACCCGGCGTCGTCGTCGGGGTGGGCCCAGATGCCCATGATGTCGATCTTGCCGCGCTCGGTGTCGATCGCGATCGAGGGGTCGCCCGCCTCGAGCTTCGTGGCGGCATCGGCCGCCGGGGTTTCGGTGCCCATCGTCGCTGCCATCGCGGTACCCGGTCCCATGAGTACGGCGGCCGTGACCAGCGAGGTCAGCAGCATGGCGTGATGTCGTTTCATGCGGTCCTCCGTTGGACGCTCGGACGACGGACTGCCGCCCGATCTCCCATCAAGCTAGAGCAGACTCGATCGAACAATCAAGCAGTTTCACGCAGTTTCACGCATTAACGCGTGCGCGGAGTTGCGCACAGCGGGCACGCCGATGCGGGGTGCACGCCGAGACGACGCGCGCACCCCGCTCTGCGCCGGCCGGCGCGCGGGCCTCACTCGCGCACGGCGCCCTCGATCATGCCCTTGATGAAGTGCCGTTGCAGGAACACGTAGAGCAGCACGATCGGCAGCGCGACCATGACCGCGCCCGCGGCGAGCAGCGCCGTGCCCTGCGTGTACTGACCCTGGAAGAACGCGAGCCCGAGCGGCGCGGTGCGCACCGACCCGCTCGGCGACATCACGAGCGGGATGAGGAACTCGTTCCACGTCCACATGAACGTGAGCAGCACGAGCGTCAGGATCGCCGGGCGCCCGATCGGCACGAGCACCTGCCAGAGGATGCGCATCGAGCCCGCCCCGTCGAGGCGCGCGGCGTCGATCAGCGCCCGGCTCGAGGTGCGGAAGTACGTGCGCATCCAATAGGTGCCGAACGCGATCGACATCGCGATCTGCGGCGCGGCGACGCCCCAGACCGTGTTCGTCAGCCCGACGACCCGCAGGTCGAAGTAGAGCGGCACGATGAACGCCTCGGTCGGCACCATGATGCCGAGCAGGAACACGTAGAACATGAGCGTCGCGCCGCGGAACTTCATGGTGCCGAGCGCGTACCCGGCGAGGATCGACGCGAGCACCGCCACGACGACCACGATCACCGCGACGATCACCGAGTTGAGCATGTACTGGCCGAACCGGCCGATCTCCCACGCCTCGGGGAAGTTCTCGGGGTGGAACAGCCCGCCCTCGCGTGCGGCCGACGCGCTCTGCGGCCCGAAGGCGAGCGAGACGATGACGGCGATCGGGCCGAGCACGATGAGCGCGAACGCGACGAGCACGACGTAGTTCGCGCCTCGTTCGATCGGGGACACCTTCACTTGCGGTCTCCGATCATGTTCACGACGCCGTTGATGGCGAAGACGATGATGGTGAGCACGACGCCCACCGCGGTCGCGACACCGACCTCGCCGAGCTCGAACGCCCGACGGTAGATCTCATAGCTCGGCACGGTCGTCGACGTGCCCGGCCCGCCGCTCGTCGTGACGTAGACGAGGTCGAACGTCTTGAGGGCGGCGACGATCGTGAGCGTGAGCGCCACGGTGATCTCGCCGCGCACCATCGGCAGCGTGATCGCGAAGAACTCGCGCACCGGGCCCGAGCCGTCGAGCCGCGCCGCCTCGTAGAGCTCGCGGGGCACGCGACTCATGCCGGCCATGAGCAGCACGGTCACGAGGCCCGTGCACACCCACGTGCCGATGAGTCCGACCGCGGGCAGCGTGAACGCGTAGTCGCCGAGCCACGGACGCGCGAGCGCGCCGAGCCCGATCATGCGCAGGAACCCGTTGAGCGGGCCGTCGGGCGCGTAGATCTGCCGCCAGGTGACGGCGACGACGACCATCGCGATGACCTGCGGCAGGAAGATCACGCTGCGGAAGAACCCGAGCCCGCGCACCTGGGCGCGGGTGAGCAGGCTCGCGAGCAGCAGGCCGATCACGAGCGGCAGCACCGCGTAGAAGAACACGAGCACGAGCGCGTGCCAGAAGGCCTCGCGCAGGCGCTCGTCGAAGATGATCTCGACGTAGTTGTCGAACCCCACGAAGGTGGAGGCTCCGAGCCCGTCCCACTCGAAGAACGAGAACTGCGCGGCCCGCACGAGCGGGAACAGCAGGAAGACCCCGTAGAGCAGGAGGGCGGGGGCCAGGTACGCCCAGGGAACCCACGCCGATCGGGCGGAGCGCCGAGAGGCGCTCCGCCCGACCGTGGTCGTGCCGTCAGCCATTGCTTTCGACGAACTCCGAATAGTCGGCCTCGAGGGTCTCGGTGAACTGCTCGGGTGTCGCCTGCCCGGCGAGCAGGTCCTGCAGCGCCTGTCCCATCGTGTCGCCGAAGGTCGGCGTCGCGTAGTCGAGGTAGGGCAGCAGGCTGCCGTTGCCGGTGACGTCGCCGAACACGGTGAACACGTCGGCCATCACGCCCTCGCTCGGGGCGAGTTCGGCGGTGCGGTTGACGGGCAGGTTGCCGGTCTCGGCGAGCACGTCCATCGCCTCATCGCTCGTGATGAAGTCGATGTACGCCGCGGCGACGTCGGTGTTGTCGGCCGCCGAGGTGATCGTGAACGGCAGGCCGGTTCCGCCCGTCGTCGCGGGCGTGCCGTCGCCGGTGTTCGGGATGAAGAACCCGACGTCGTCGCCCATCGCGTCGGCGAGGTCGGCGGCGAGCCACGAACCGCCGATGAGGAAGACGCCGTCGCCGGCCGCGAGCGACTGCCAGGCCGCGTCGTAGTCGGTGCCGTTCACGCCGTCGTTGAAGTAGCCGGCCTCGACCCAGCCCTGCAGGGTCTCGGCGGCCGCGACGTTCTCGGGCGTGGTCCAGCTCTGGCCGGCGTTGCCGAGGCCGAGGTCGGTGATGACCTCGGCGTCGACGTCGTCGCCCTGCACCGGGCCGAACACGTGCAGCGCGGGCCACTTCTCGATGTTGCCGAGCAGCATCGGCGTCTCCCCCGCCGACTTCGCGGTCTTCAGGGCCGCGTCGAACTCGGACCAGTCGGCCGGCACCTCGAGGCCGAGCTCCTCGAGCTTGGACTTCGAGTAGAAGACGCCGACGACCTCGCCGACCTGCGGCAGGCCGTACAGGTTGCCGTCGCCGAACACCTTCGCGTCATCGCTGTACGTCGAGTACTGCAGCACCGACGGCGAGTACCGGTCGAACCAGCCGTACGCCTCGGCGTAGTCGTCGAGCGGGCGCAACTGCTCGGCGGCGACGAACTGGCCCATCGTGTTGCGGCCGTTGTTCGCCTGCACGACGTCGGGTGCGTCGGCGTCGGTGAGGGCGAGCCGCAGCGTGGTCGCGAGGTCGTCGAACGACTGCGAGTTGCGGTCGATCGTCACGTTCGGGTACTTCTCCATGAACGCGGCGTTGAGCTGCTCCATCTGCTCGTTCTGGCCGCCGCGCACCTCCTGGTCCCACACGGTCAGGGTGACGTCGCCGACATCCGAGATGTCGGTGCTGATATCGCCCGTGTCGGCGGTGTTGCCGGGGCTCGCACCGGTGCCGGGGGCGCAGCTCGTGAGGGCGACGACGAGGGCGGCGCCCGTCAGCGCCACCGCGGTCAGTCGGGTGTTCCGTCTCATGATGTACCTCTCTTCTCGGGATTCGATCGCCGGGCCGCTGTGGTGCCGTAGTCGGCGAAGGGGAAGGTGAGCTCCGCTCTGCGGCGCCCGGATGCCTCGGGGACGGCGTCGCTCAGGAAGCCGAATCTCGTCGCGAGCTCGCGATCGTCGCCGCCCTGCGCACGACTCCACCAGTCGGCGACGTCGCCCCAGCCGGGGGCGCCGACCGCGCCGCCGGGGTGCTCGACGGCGAGCGCCGCGCAGAGCGACGCGAACGAGAGCCGCTGTTCGAGGTCCCAGTCGCGCAGGGTGCCGAACACGAGGGCCGCACCGAAGACGTCGCCGGCGCCCGTGGCGTCCCGTCCGCTCGTCGGCACCGCGGGCACGACGACTTCGTCGCCGCTCGCCGAGTCGATCGCGACGGCACCGTGCTCGCCGCGCGTGACGACGACGAGCGGCACGAGCTCGGCGAGCGCGCGGGCCGCGCCGGCCGCCGAGTCGGTGCGCGTGTAGGCCATGGCCTCGGTCTCGTTGGGGGTGAAGGCGTAGCAGTCGGCGAGGAGGCGCAGGTCGGCCGGGTCCCAGCGTCCGCTCGAGTCCCAGCCGAGGTCGGCGAAGATCTTCGTGCCCGAGTGGGCTGCGGCCCGCCACCAGGCGTCGACCTCCCGGCCCCCGCGCGAGGCGCCGAGGTCGACGAAGGTCGCGCGAGCGGCGGGTCGGTCGCCGACGAGCTCGCCCCCGGTGAACGGCGCCGGCTCCTCGCGGGTGACCATGCTGCGGTCGCTGCCGGAGGCGATCGAGACGGTGACGGGCGTGGGCCAGTCGGGCACGAGGCGCGAGCGGCCGAGGTCGATGCCCTCGCGGTCGGCGAGGAACTCCCAGCACCAGCGACCGTAGACGTCGTCGCCGAGCGTCGCCGCGAGCGCGGTGCCGAGGCCGAGGCGGGCGGTGGCGACGGCGAGGTTGGCGACGCCGCCCGGGCTCGACGCGAGGCCCTCTGCGTACACCTCGGTGCCCGGGCGCGGTGCCCCGTCGACGCCGGTGAACACGAGGTCGAAGAAGACGGGCCCGGTGAGGAGCACGTCGACGCCGTCGTCGGCAGCCCGTTCAGCCACGCATCCTCCTTGATTGCGATCGCCTGCGCGATCGTCGATCGGCTTTGACTGAACATACTCTCGAATGAACGGTGCTGCGTCAATTCATGCGCGAAATTGTCAATTCATGCTCGAAGTTGACTGCTAGCATCATGCTCATGCTCACAGCAACGCGACAGGCGCACATCCTGAACTCCCTGCGCACCGACGGTGAGGTCACGGTCGAAGAGCTCGCCGAGCAGTTCGGCGTCTCGCTCTCGACGATCCGTCGCGACCTCAACGCGCTGAGCGCCGAGGGCCTGCTGCGTCGCGTGCGCGGCGGGGGCAGCATCGAGCCCGACCAGATCCCGTTCACCGACGTCGAGCGCCAGCACGCGCCCGAGAAGTCGCGGGTCGCCGAGCGTGCGGCCGAGCTGGTCGCCGAGGGCGACGTCGTCATCATCGACATCGGCACGACGACGGCCCTGCTCGCGGCGCAGCTGCGCGGCCGGCGCATCACGGTCATCACCGCGAGCCTCGCGGTCATCGACGAGCTCCGCGACGACGACGTGGTGGAGCTCATCGTGCTCGGCGGTGCCGTGCGCAAGAACTACAACTCGATGATCGGCACGCTCACCGAGCAGGCCCTCGCCCAGATCCGCGCGACGACGTGCTTCCTCGGCACGAGCGGCATCCGCGCCGACGGCACCATCTCCGACACCACCGGCATGGAGGTGCCGATCAAACGGGCGATGATCGAGTCATCCCAGCGCACGGTCGTGCTCGCCGACGGCTCGAAGTTCCCCGGCGTCGGCGTGCTGAGCGTCTGCGGCCCCGACCAGATCTCGGCGGTCGTGACGAACGACGATGCGGATGCCTCCACCCTCGATCTGCTCCGCGAGGCGGGAGTCGAGGTGATGGTCGCGTGAAGCTCACCATCATCGGCGGCGGCGGGTTCCGCGTGCCGCAGGTCTTCGAGGCGGTCGCGGCCGACGACGCACCCGTGCGCATCGACGAGCTCGCGCTCTACGACGTGTCGGCGTCGCGACTCGAGACGATCGGGGCGATCGTGTCGCGCCTCGCGCAGGAGCGCCGGCACGTGCCGGCGATCACGACGACGACCGACCTGGAGGAGGCGCTGCGCGGCGCCGACTTCGTCTTCAGCGCCGTGCGCATCGGCGGCACGCAGGGCCGCATCCTCGACGAGCGCACCGCCCTCGACCTCGGCGTGCTCGGCCAGGAGACCGTCGGCCCGGGCGGCCTCGCCTACGCACTGCGCACGGTGCCGTTCATGACCCGCCTCGCCGAGACGATCCGCAGGGTCGCCCCCGACGCCTGGGTCATCAACTTCACGAACCCCGCGGGCATCGTCACCGAAGCGATGCAGCGCGTGCTCGGCGACCGGGTCGTCGGCATCTGCGACACCCCGATCGGCCTCATGCGCCGCGCCGCCGCTGCGACGGGCAGCTCGGCCGACGCCATCGCGTTCGACTACGTCGGACTCAACCACCTGGGGTGGTTGCGATCGATCACGGCCGGCGGAGACGAACTGCTGCCACGGCTGCTCGAGTCGGACGCCTCGCTCGAACGCATCGAAGAGGCGCGGCTCATGGGCTTCGACTGGGTGCGTGCGATCGGCGCCCTGCCGAACGAGTACCTGTACTACTACTACTTCACGCGCGAGGCGACGGCACGCATCCGTTCGGCGGCGGCGACCCGCGGCGAGTTCATCGACCGCCAGCAGTCGGCGTTCTACAGCGCCCCCGGCGACGACCCGCTCGAGACGTGGATGCGTGCGCGGCACGAGCGCGAGTCGAGCTACATGGCCGAGAGCCGAGACGACGACGAGGAGCGCCACGAGTCGGACGTCGACGGCGGCGGGTACCACCAGGTGGCGCTCGACCTCATGGCGGCGCTCGCGAGCGGGCGCTCGGCGACGATGATCCTCAACGTGCGCAACAACACGCTGGTTCCGCAGCTGCCCGACGACGCCGTCGTCGAGGTCGGCTGCGTCGTCGACGTCGACGGCGTGCACCCGTGGTCGATCGCGCCGGTGGCGGGCGAGATGCTCGGCCTCATCACGCAGGTGAAGTCGGCCGAGCGCCTCATCATCGGCGCCGTGCACGAGCGCTCGCGCGAGCTCGCCTGGCGCGGCTTCGCCGCGCACCCGCTCGTCGACTCGGTCGGCGTCGCCCGATCGCTCGTCGACCGCTACGGCCAGGCGTTCCCCGAGATCGGCGAGCTGCTCACGGCGTAGGCGCCCAGGCGAATCCGTCGGGGTCGACGAACGCCGCGGCATTCCCGTTGATCTCGACGCGGTGCGAGCCGGCGCCGTCGGCAGGGACGCCGACGGTCTTCGCGAGTGCGCGTCGCTTGTAGAGGCCGAACCCGATCGGACTGCCCGGCATCGCGAAGTCGACGTAGCCGCCGATGCTCTTCGCGACCGAGAGCCCGCGCTCGGAGTAGAAGCGCTTGCTCGCCGACACGTCGTCGGCGCCGATGAGCAGCACGACGTTCTCGATGCGGTGCGTCGCCGGCCCGGTGTCCTTCTTGGCTTCGCTCGCCATCTGCCAGATCGTGCCGTCGGGCGCCTGCACGACGCCGCCGAACCCCCACAGCGACTTCTCCGCGGGCTTCAGCACGGTCGCGCCTGCGGCGACGGCCGCGTCGAACAGGTGCACGACGTCGGTCGGTTGGCCCACGATGAGCGACATCGTGAATCCGCGGAAGCCGCTCGTCGAGGCATCCGACGGCCTGAGACGCAACCGTTCGCCGAGCCCGAAGGCGCCGTCGTAGAACCGCGCGGATGCCTCGGGGTCGTCGACCTCGAGCGTCACCGAGTCGATCGACGTGAGCTGTTGCTGGTCGGTGTTCATGCCGCCGATGTTTCACGGGCGCGCGTCCGGCGTCAACCCCGGCGTACCCGCACCACATGACCACACGAACACACCCGGCACGGCCACACGACCACACCCCGCGCCACCGACGGCCGAACGGGCGAGAACCGCCTCCGCGAATCGGGGGTTCGCCCCCTGTCGGCGCGATCGGCGCGGTCGTAGCTTGCCGCTGTGACCACCGACACCACCCAGAAGACCGCCGCTCCCGACCGCCCGAGCACACCGGGCGACACCTCCGAGGCCTCCCCGGCACCGCGCCGCACCGGCACCCGCATCGCCTGGACGTGGGTGCTGCTCTCGTCGCTCGGCATCGCCGCGTTCGCGGTCGTGCCGTATCTCACCGCGCCGCTGCGCGAGCTCGCCGAGTCGCCGTCGGGCGGGCTGGCGGGCAACTACGCCGAGCAGCCGCTGCCGATCCGGATCGCGTTCTACGCGCACATCGTGGCCGGCGGCATCGCGCTCGTCCTGGGACCGCTGCAGTTCTGGCGCGGCCTGCGCGAGCGGCGCCCGCGCGTGCACCGCTGGACGGGCCGGGTGTATCTCGCTGCGATCGGCGTCGGCGGCATCGCGGCGCTCGTCATCGCACCCGTCAACGATGCCGGACTCGTCGGTCTCTTCGGCTTCGGCGGGCTCGGGGTGCTCTGGCTCGTGACGGGATGGCTCGCCTACCGCGCGATCCGACGCCACGACGTCGACACCCACCGCGCCTGGATGATGCGCAACTTCGCCCTCACCTACGCGGCCGTGACGCTGCGCATCTGGCTGCCGCTGCTGCTGCTCGTGCAGCTGCCGTTCATCGCCGACGGTACCGATTTCGACGCCGTCTTCGCGAACGCGTACGCCGCCGTCCCGTTCCTCTGCTGGGTGCCGAACCTCATCGTCGCCGAGTGGCTCATCGCCCGCCGCGGACTGCCTGCGCTCTGGCGGCAGCCCGAGCGCGGCATCCGTCAGCCGTCGTCGTCCCGGCCACGGCCGACGCCCGGCGACCGACGACCGACGACGCGGTCAGCGCGCGTGCGCGTCGGCCGAGAGGATCGGAACTCCCGCCGCGGCGAGTCCGCTCAGCGTCCGGCTGCCCGGCTCGCCGTCGGTGATGATGCCGGCGACGGCGTCGAGCGGCACGACCGCGTAGCGGGAGGCGGTGCCGATCTTCTCGGCGCTCGCGAGCACGTAGGTCTCGGCGGCGCGTGAGGCGAGGGCGCGCTTCATGGCCGCTTCGTCGGGGTCGCCGGTCGTCAGGCCGGCGGTCGGATGCACTCCGGTCACGCCGAGGAAGAAGAGGTCGGCGCTGATCGTGCCGGCGGCCTCGACCGCGGCTGCGCCGCAGGCGACGGCCGAGTGCTTGAACAGGCGACCGCCGATCAGGAACACGTCGGCCGCGTGGTCGAGCAGGCTGGCCGCGATGGTCGGGCTGTGCGTGATGATCGTGCACTCGAGCGTCTTCGGCAGGGCATCGACCATCGCGAGCGTCGTGGTGCCGCCGTCGAGGATCACGGTGGCGCCGGGCTCGATCATCGCAGCGGCGGTCGCGGCGACGCGCCGCTTGCTCTCGGGCGCCACCGATTCGCGGCTGGTGTAGTCGGCGACGGCCGGGGATGCGGGCAGCGCACCGCCGTACACGCGCACGGCCAGGCCCGCGGCGTCGAGTTCGCGCAGGTCGCGGCGGATGCTGTCCTCCGACAGCCCGAGCTCGACCGCCACCTCCTTGGCGACGATGCGTCCGTCGCGTCGAAGGCGCTCCAGGAGCAGGTCTTTGCGTGCAGCGGCGAGCATTCGGGTTCCTTCCTGTTTTTGCACGTTTCTGCTGTATTGTGCCCGATATGACCAAGCCTATGTTGATTCTGATCGCCGGACCCTACGCCTCGGGCACCGGCGGTGATCCCGAACTGATGGCGAAGAACCTGCGGCGGCTCGAAGAGGCCGCCTGGCCGATCTTCCAGGCCGGACACGTACCGATGATCGGCGAATGGGTGGCACTCCCCGTGCTCGCGAGCGCAGGAGCGAGCGGCCCGTCCGATCCACTGGCGGCCGAGGTCATGTACCCGACCGCCGAACGGCTCCTCCAGCACTGCGATGCGGTGCTGCGCCTGCCCGGAGCGTCGCGCGGGGCCGACCAGGACGTCGCGATCGCACGGGATCGCGGCATCCCCGTCTACTTCTCGCTCGACGAGGTGCCGGCCGCGATCCCGGCCGCGGCGCCGACCGCATGACGCGCCGGCCGGCGCGCTACCCGACGGTCGCGCCGGCGCCCGCCGCCTGCCGGCGCGCGTAGAACTCGCGCACCCGGTTGCGGTTGCCGCAGTCGGAGGCGACGCACCAGCGCCGGTTGTGGCGCGGCGAGGTGTCGAGGAACACCCAGCCGCACTCGGCGTCGGCGCACTGCGCCAGCCGATCGAGGTCGTCGCGCAGCAGCAGCTCGACCGCGGCGAGCGCGAGGCGTCGGCGCGGGAGCGCCAGGTCGACGTCGAAGCTCCACCCCCATCCGTCGCCCCCGCGCGCGAGCATGCCGGCCGCAGCGGCCTCGGCGTGCTCGCGCGCGACCAGGTCGGTCGGCCCGCCCTCATAGCAGGCCGCGTAGAGCGCCTCGCGCAGTTCGCGCACCCGCTCCCACTCGGCGGCGGCCTCGTCCGGGTGCTGAACCGAGAGCCCGTGCAGCACCGTCTCCTGCGCGGCGTCGACGAGCCCCGACTCGACGGCGAACCGCACGACCTCGTCGTAGTCGACCAGGTAGTCGACGATGCGGTCGAGGGCGAGCCGCTCGGACATCGTGTTCATGAGGTCGAGCCCGACGGCGCCGCCGATCTGCGCGAAGGGGGTGTCGCGCCGGCGGTACGTGACCGGATTCGCCATGCATTGATTCTAATGCACACTTCGGGCTTTACGCATTCGATCATTTCTGCCAGTGTGTAATGCATGCTTGCACGATCATCCGTTAGCAGCCGCGGAGCTGCGGTCCGCGACATCCAGCGCCGCGCACCGCTGTCCGCCGACTTCTCGCGCCTGTGGGTCGCGCAGGGCGCCGGCGTCGCCGCCGCGCAGGTCGCCGAGCTCGCGCTGCCGCTGCTCGCCGTGCTCATGCTGAACGCATCCGCGCTCGAGCTCGGCCTGCTCGGCGTCGCACGCTGGCTGCCGTTCCTGCTGCTCGCACTCCCCCTCGG
This sequence comes from Agromyces chromiiresistens, assembly GCF_029167465.1. NCBI lineage: Bacteria > Bacillati > Actinomycetota > Actinomycetes > Micrococcales > Microbacteriaceae > Agromyces > Agromyces chromiiresistens. The sequence goes on along the minus strand of NZ_JARFNL010000004.1, from coordinate 962,126 downwards.
CGTGCTCGTCGACCGGCACCGGCGGCGCCCGATGATCGTCATCTCCGACTGGGGCCGTGCGGCCCTGACCGTCGCGATCATCGCCTTGGCCGTCGCCGGCGTGCTGACGACGCCCGCGCTGCTGCTGCTCGCCGCGGCGATCGGCTGCTTCACCGTGCTGTTCGAGGTGTCGTACCAGTCGATCGTGCCGAGCGTCGTGCCGCCGTCGGGGCTCGAGCGCGCGAACTCCCGCCTCGCGGCGACCGCGGCCGCCGTGCAGGTGGGCGGCCCGGGCCTCGGCGGCATGCTCGTGCAGCTCATCTCCGCCCCGCTCGCCCTGCTCGTCACGGCGGTCGGCTACGTCGTCTCGGCGGTCTCGGTCACCGGCATCCGCGCGCCCGAGTCGCCGTCGACCAGCCGCGCCGGGTTCGCCACCGAGCTGCGCGAGGGCATGTCGTACGTGCGTCGCGACAAGTACCTCGTCGCCAACCTCGGGTTCTCGGCGCTCTACAACCCGTTCATCCAGTGGGTCATGGTGCTGTTCCTGCTGCACGCCGTCGAGCAGCTCGGCCTCGATGCCTTCCAGGTCGGCCTCATCCTCGCGATCGGCGCGACCGGCGCGCTGGCCGGGTCGCTGCTCGCGGGGCCGCTCGTGCGACGGTTCGGGGCGGGCCGCCCCATCCTGTGGACCGCGGTCGCCGAGTGCTTCGTGCTGCTCCTGCTTCCGGTCGCGGATGCCTCGTGGGGGGCGCCGGCGCTCGTGATCGTGCTCGGCCTCGTGTTCGCGGTGGGCGACGCCGGTGCGACGCTGTCGAGCGTCATCCTCATCACCATCCGCCAGCTGCGCACCCCCGACCACCTGCTCGGCCGGGTGAACGCGAGCATGCGCTGGGTCTCGTACGGCACGATCGCGTTCGGCGCCGCCGCGGGCGGCATCGTCGGTGAGCTCGTCGGCACGCAGCTCGGCATCCTGATCGGCGTGCTGCTCACCTTCTCGGCCGTGATCTGGGTCGCGCTCGGACCGCTGCCGCGCGTCGGCGACCCGACCGACCTCGCGATCGCCGAGCGGCGCGAGCAGGAGGCATCCGCCCTCGCCGCCGGGTGAGGAGCGGGCGGGCGCCGGCCCTGCTCAACCGGCCGGGGCGCGCCGCTGCGCGCGTCGATCGCGCTTCGAGCGCCGACGCTGTTCGGCGAGCCGGCGGGCCGCGAGCGACGACTGGTCGGGGTCGCCCGGCGAGAGCGCGGCGCGCAGCAGGTTGCGCTCGCGGGCGGCGGCACGCAGGTCGGCCATGCCGACCGACGTCGCAAGCACCGGCGCGGCCACGACCACGGCGACCGCGACCGCGAGCGCGACGCCGGGGCGGGCGGTCCCGAGGTCCGTTCCGGCGAGCCCCGCGATCACGAAGAGCGCGAGCGGCATGATCGCGGCGACGATCGCCGACGACGCCCAGCGCCCGGCGCGCGGATCGAGCAGGAGCGCGTCGGCCACCTCCTCGGGGGCACGCCTCGGGCCGCCGTCGGCGACCCAGCGCACCGCGGCCAGTTCGACGCGGCGCATCATCGCGAGCCGGGCGATGCCGAGGGCGGCCGTGATCACGAGCACACCGGCGATCGCGACGCCGCCCCAGAGGCTCAGCCCGTCGATGAACCGCTCGACCGGTTCGTCGAAGTAGCGTTCGTCGCAGCGCTTGCACGGCTGCCGCAGCCAGACGGAGACGAACCAGATCGCCCCGACGGCGAAGAGCGCGCACACGGCGATGACGAGCAAGCGGTCGACGCGTTCGAAGAACCGGGGGTGCAGCAGCGCGGGCGGGTCTGCGACCGGGGATGCCTCGCGCCGACGCTCCTCGGCGAGGTCGGCGGCGACGACCGAGCGCGCCCAGCCCACCTCGAGCTCGGCACGGCGGGCCTCCTGCCCCTCCTCGACGCCGAGCAGCAGCGACCGCACCACGAGCCATGCGACCACCAGTGCCGCGCTGACGCCGACGACCGTCCACACGACGGGGGTTCGTCCCTCGTCGTCGACGAGCGCGAACAGCAGGCAGAATCCGCCGACGGCCATGGCGATCACCGCGACGGCCAGCACCGCACGGCGGAGGTGCCGGGCCGGAAGGATCGCGAGTCGGCCGCGATGCGCCGCCGACGGCACCTGACCGGGATTCGCGGTCACGTGGCGTTCGAGCAGCCGCAGCGCCGTCGCGGCATCGAGGGCTCCGAGCAGCGGGATCGCGAGCGCCAGCACCGCGGCGAGTCCGAAGAGCGGCAGCACCGTCGCGCGGAGGAACTCGTCGAACTCGAGGGCGCGCGACAGGTCGCCCAGCGCTTCGTCGCCGACGATCGCGGCGACGAGCAGCAGCAGCCACGTCGCACCGGCACCGACCGCGAAGGCGTTCACGAGGCCGACCGCGGTGCGGGCGAAGGCCGACGCGTGCGTCTCGGGCACCTCGACGAACCTGAGGTCGCGCAGTTCGCGCCCGGCGCGGGCGCGCTCGGCGCGGCGTCGCACGGTGCGGTCCCTTGCGGTCATGCCCGTCAGGCTATCGGCTGCGGATCGGCGCGCTCGGGTCGATGGCGGCGAGCGCCGCCTCGAGCGCCTCGGCGAGCGCGTGCACGCCGTCGGCGCCGGCGGGCGCGAACTCGCGGTCGATCGCCGGCAGGTAGGCCTTCGCCCCGTCGAGGAAGCGCCGACGCCCCGCGGCGGTGAGCACGGCGTAGGCGGAGCGCCGGTCGTCGGGGTTCGCCTCGCGGGCGACGAGCCCCGCGTCGACGAGGTCGTCGACGAGCCGGCTCACGCGGGTGCGGCTCAGCACGACCCGCTCGCCCAGCTGGCCCATCGTGAGCGGCCCGCCCTCGTCGTGCAGTTCGAGCAGCACGTCGTACCAGCTGAGCGGCAGGCCGCCCTCGGTCGCGACCGCCCGCTCGAGCCGGGGCAGCACGGCGGCGTGCAGGCGCAGCAGGGACTCCCAGGCGCGTTCGGCATCACTCGGCTTGCTCATGTCCCGAACCCTACCACTTGCGTGCGTGCGCACACATATGCCAGACTCGCCCTCGTCGATTTATGTGCGCTTGCACACACTTGAAAGGATCGAGCCATGACCACGCTCCTGCACATCTCCGCTTCGCCTCGTGGTGAGGCCTCGCACTCGCTCGCCATCGCCCGGAGCTTCGTCGAGTCGTTCGCGGAGGCCTCGCCCGAGGCATCCGTCTCGCACTGGGACCTCTGGGACGGGTCATTGCCCGCCTTCGGCCCCGACGGGGCCGGCGCCAAGATGCGGGTGTTCGCGGGCGACGAGCCCGAGGGCGCCGAGGAGATCGCCTGGCACCGCGCGCGCCTCGCGTTCGAGCGCTTCGCCGCCGCCGACCTCTACCTGTTCAGCCTGCCGATGTGGAACTCGGGCGTGCCGTACATCGCGAAGCAGTTCATCGACGTCGTGAGCCAGCCGGGCTGGGTGTTCGGCTTCGACGGCGAGACGGGGTACTCGGGCCTGCTCGAGGGCAAGCGCGCCGCAGTCGTCTACTCGAGCGCGGTCTACGGCGAGGGCCGTCCGCCGTCGTTCGGCGCCGACTTCCAGCAGCCGTTCTTCGACGGCTGGCTGCGCTGGGCGGGCGTGAGCGAGATCGACTCGATCGAGTTCCGTCCGAACCTCGCGATCGCCGACGCCGAGCCGGGTCGCCTCGCCGCGCACGCCGAAGCGCGGCGGCTGGGTGCCGAGTTCGGGCGCGACGCCCGGGCCGCGGCGGCCTGACGCGCCACGCGCGAGGCATTCGGGGGTTCACCCGATACCGCCCGCCCGCGCGGGTCCGCTTGGCTCGAGGCATGTCTCTCGTCACGTTCCTGCGCGGGTGGGCGGCGGTCGCCGTCGGCTGCCTGCCGCTCTTCGCCCTCATGCTCCTCCCCCAGCTCATGCGCAGTCGCGCGGGCAGCGAGTCGCTGCTGATGGTGGGGATGCTGCTGCTCGTCGCCCTGCTCGCCGCCGCGATCGTGTTCGCGCCCGTGTTGAACGCGATCGCCGCACCGGTGGCCGGCACATGGGAGCCGCGCACCGCGCTGCGATCCGCCCGCGAGGTCTGGCGTCGCCGCACCGGGCAGGCGTGGCTCGCGTTCGGACTGCTCGTGCTCGTCTACGGCGCGGGCCAGGCGGCCGGCTACCTCGTCGGCGAGGCGGTGCCGTACGTGCACGACAACCCGGCGGCCGCGACCGATCCGACCGCCCCGCTGTGGACCATCGACTACCCGGCCTACGCACTGCAGGCCGTCGTGCTCTACGCCGTCACGACGGTCGCGATCGCGCTGTACGCGGCTCGCCTGCGCTCGCTCGCGCTCGGCCGTTCGGCGCCTTCGGCGGACGGCGCCCCACGTGGCGCCGGTGTCGCCGCCGACTGACCGACGCCGGTACCGGTCGCGCTTCACGGCACGGTCGGTTGCGCCTCATCGTGAGGCGCAAGCGACGTTGCTGGATCGGAGACCCACGCGAGTTTCCGACACGCGTTCGTCGCTTCGCGCCTCGGTCGTTCGGCGGCAGGCGGCGCGTACACCGCGAGGCGCTCGCGCAGCGATCCCGCGTGCAGCTCGAAGAGGTGCCCGTCGTCGTCGTAGAAGTAGACCGACTCGCCCTCGCCGTCGACGCGCGACCGCGGCGGGCGCACGTCGAGGCCGAGCCCCGTGACCGTCTTGCGAAGCGCGGGCAGGTCGGCGCGCTCGACCTGGAACGCGACGTGGTTGTAACTGCGCGGCAGCCCGCCGTCACCGAGCATCGTCGCCACCCAGGTCGCGGCGTCGCCCTCGCCGACGAGGAAGAACCGCTCCTCCGACAGCGAGAAGGTGTCGCGGCCGCTGTCGTAGACGCGCACCGCGCCGAGCACCTCGGTGAGGATGCGCTCCATGCGGTCGAGGTCGCGCACGATGAATGTCACATGGCTGAGTCCGCTGCTGGTCACCGGGTCAGGCTACGCGAGGCGCACCACGCCCTTCGCGGCAACCTGCCGCCCCGAGCCCGATCTCCGTGCGCGCACGGATGCGGCGACGTCGCACCGCGCCGACACTCGCTCCTGTTGTCATCACCCGACCGAAGGAGCCCCCGATGACCGAATCGAACCCGACCACCTCCGCCGGCGTCGGCAGTGATGCCGACCGCGAACTCAAGTCCCGGCACCGCAGCATGTGGGCGTCGGGCGACTACCCGGCGGTCGCCGCCGACCTCGTCTGGCCGCTCGGCGCGAAGCTCGTCGACGCGACGGGCGTGAACGCGGGCGACCGCGTGCTCGACATCGCGGCGGGAACCGGAAGCGCCGCCATCCGGGCCGCCGAACAGGGCGCCGTCGTCGTCGCGAGCGACCTCGTGCCCGAACTCTTCGAGGCGGGCCGCCGCAACGCGGCCGACGCCGGCGTCGAGCTCGAATGGGTCGAGGCCGACGCCGAACGGCTGCCGTTCGACGACGCCGCCTTCGACGCGGCGATCTCGGCCATCGGCATCATGTTCGCGCCCCACCACGAGGCGGCGGCGGGCGAACTGCTGCGCGTCGTGCGCCCCGGCGGCCGCGTCGGCGTGCTCAGCTGGACGCCCGAGGGGTTCATCGGCCGCATGTTCCGGGCGATGAAGCCGTTCGCGGCGCCACTGCCCCCGGGCGCGCAGCCCGCCCCGCTCTGGGGCGACGAGTCGCACGTGCGCGAACTGCTCGGCGACGCGGTCGACGGCGTCGAGGTGCAGCGCGACTCGGTCGCGATCGACCGCTTCGCCACGGGCGCCGAGTTCCGCGACTACTTCAAGGCCAACTACGGCCCGACGATCGCGGTCTACCGCCGTATCGCCGACGACGCCGACGCGGTGCGGGCGCTCGACGACGCGCTCGCGGCGCTCGGCGACACGCAGTTGAAGAGCGACGGCGACGGCACGATGCGCTGGGAGTACCTGGTCGTCACGGCGACCCGTCGCTGACCCGCTCGTCCGGTTTCGAGACGCTTCGCCGCTCCGCGTCGGCGCTTCTCAACCAGCGGAATCGCTCTGCGTCGGCGTCACTCGACCAGCGCAGCGACGAGCACGTCCGCCCCCGTGAGCCGTGTTCCCAACCGGCTCACGGGGTTGCTCCCGTCTCGGCTCGTCGGGCGCCGGCCTCGTCCGGCCACCCGAGGCGGAAGCTCATCATTGCGCGGTGCAGCTCGTGAAACCGGTCGTCGCCGGTGCGAGCAGTGTTCCGTTGACGCCGATGCTGCCCGACGCGCTCGCGTTCAGTCCGTTGACGTAGTTCTCGACCCCGGGTGTCCCGGTCACTCCGGCCGGCAGCCCGTCGATGCCGAAATCGTTCGTCGTGGGGCTCGTCGAGTTCTTGGCGAGGTGGATGCCGGGAGCGACCACGCCCCCTGTGCTGGTGCCGCCCTTGGTGGTGTTGCCCGAGATCTTCACGCAGAGTCGGGCGTCGTCCGACGCCGTCGCGCCCGACTCGATCCGGATTCCACCGTACGCGCCCCCGGTCGGGGCCTGCACGGTGTTGTTGAGGATCTGGGCGGTGACTGCTGAGACGCCATACGCGTCGACTCGCACACCTGGTCCGCTGGTCGCGCCGACGTTGTTGTTCGTCATGCGCGCCGCGAGCGTCGCGCCGACGTTCTCGAACGACAACGCCGTCGCACTGATGCCGGCGCACCCGCCCGTGTTGCCCGCTGCGATGACGTTGGCATCGAATTCGGCGGTGACGTTCATGGGCCCGCCCGCCCGCAGGCCGATCCCGTCGCAGTCGAGGTGACGGATCGGCTCCGCGATCGTGCCGTTCTCCGAGACGTCGAGGTTGCCGTCACCGGCACCGAACAGCTGGACGTCGACGAATCGATCGGGCTGGTGCTCGAGCCCGCCGGCACCCCCGTCCATTCGGTTGCCGGTGATCGCGATGACGTTCGTCGAGTTGCCCGGCGTGCCGAGCACCGCTTCCGTCGGGCCGTTCTGGTTTCCACCGACCACGCGAACACCGTATCCGTCGCGGAAGTCGGTGATCACGTTGCCCGAGATCGTCGCCTTCGTGATCGTCGCCGCACCGACGGAACTGCCGGTCGCCGACACGAACACGGCCGAGCCCGGCGTGAGTTCGTCGCCGGAGTCCGCGATGCGGTTGCCGCTGATCGTCGCCCCGGAGATGGTGCCCCCGCGGTTGGCGATCGAGATGCCGGATGCCTCGTTCGAGGTGAGCACGTTGTTCGAGATGTCGACCGCGCCCGAGAGGTTCACCAGGTTCGCCCCGTCGAACGCGATGCCGTCTTCGCCGTCGCCGTCGCCTGCGCCGGTGACGGTGCCGTTCGTGAACGAGAACCCGTCCACGCTGGCGCCCCAGACGCCGTCGCCGGCGCTGTTCTCGATGCGCATGTTGCGGAGCGAAGCATCGACCGTGTTCTGCAGCGAGATGCCGTGGCCCGTGGCGGCCGCGATCGTGCCGCCCGAGGCATCCCCACCCTGAATCGTGCTGCCGCCGCCGGTGACGTGCAGGCCGCCCGCCGAGCCCGTGCCGGCGAGCACGATGCCCGAGGTCGCCCCGTTCGACGAGATGCGCTCGAACGTGACGTCGTCGGCCCCGATGCCGGTCAGCGCGATGGAGAGCGCGGTGCCGGTCGTGCTCGCGAGCTTGTTCCCCGTGCCGGTGACGACGATGGTGCCCGAGGTGGAGACGTCCAGCGCTCGGCCGCTCGTCGTGGTGACGTCGAGGCCGCCGCCCGTGATCGAGAGGCTGTGCCCGCTGGAGGATCCGAACTCGATTCCGTCGACGGCGCCGGTCTCGAGGTGCTTCGACGGGCCGGACAGCACGGTGGCGCCGCCGGTGTTGTTCGCGACGATGATGCCGCCGCCCGCGTCGCTGCCGTCGGTGATCGAGCCCGAGAGCGTGACGGTGCCGCCGGTGCGGCTCTGGATGTCGACGCTCGCGGTCGCCGGGCCGTCGGTGATCGAGCCGCCGTAGGAGATGTCGCCGTTGCCGCCGCGCACGCGGAACTGGGTGAGACCGGACCCGCCGCCCGAGAGCTCACCGGTCGCCGCCGAGAACGTGCCAGCGCCGATCTGGTCGATGTTGATGCCGTACGGGCCGCTCTTCGTCGCGGTCACCTCGTCGAACGAGAGGTTCGAGCCCGACGAAGCGCCGACGTGGACGGCCGGACTGTTGGTCGCGACGATCTTCGCGGTCGCGCTCGCGGGCACGGTCACCGGGCCGGTCAGGCTGAGGCTGAATGCTGCTTGGCCCGTGCCGTTCGTGCGGATGTCGAGGTCGCCGAACGTGAGGGCGCCGGTCGTCTGCTGCAGGTTGACGCCGCCGCCGTTGGGCACACCGGCGGTGACGACCCGGTCGATCTGGCTTCCTTCGAGATTGCAGAGTCGCGCGAGGAAGGTCCACCCGGTCCCCGTGGTGCGGATCTTGACAGTCGATGCCGGGTCGAACACGACCTTCGGGGTGGAGTCGACGAACACGCCGAAGCCGACGACGTCGACCTCGAGGTCGCCGATCAGGTTCGTGCCGGTCATGCCCTGCAGCGCGAGTGCGATACCCCCTTCGACGGTGTCGACGATGCGCACGTCGTCGATGGTCGCGTCACCGCCCGGGTCGCCTGCGATGTCGACGACGCCGATGCCGCCGCCCGCAGTCATGGGGTGCACCTCGATCCCGGCGATGCGGTTGCCGACGCCGAGTCCGACGACGTACACCCCCGAGGCCATGGTGATCGTCGGCCGTTTCGCCGGGTCGCCGGTGTGCAGGGTGCGGCCGCCGACGACGAGGTCGGATGCCTCGCCGATGAGCTGCTGGTCGTCGTCGAGCGCGATCGCCGTCGAGTACCCGGTCGTGGTGCCGTCGCCGTCGAACACGAAGATGTCGTCGCCCGCGCTGCTCGCCGCCGCAGCCTGCGCGATCGTGTCGAAGGGCCGGCTCACATTGCCGCTGTTGCCGTCGGCGGCGTTGTCGACGTACCAGACGCAGTCGCTGATGGCGATGGTCACGTGCCCGGTGTCGGTGAGCGCGCCGTCGGTGACGGTGTAGTCGAACCCGTCGGTGGTGGCGGTGCAGCCGTCGGGCGGAAGGTAGGCGACGTCGCCGTCGGCCTCGAGGGCGACGAGCCCGCCCTGCTCGGTCACGGTGACGCCGGCCACGATCGCGAGCTCGGTGCCGGGGTCGGCGTCGGTGTCGCCGTCGAGCAGATCGCCGATGACGACGAGGTGCGGGCGGGCGGGGTCGATCGCACCGTCGGTCGGGTCGTCGATGACGAGGAGGGTGTTGCCGACCGCTGCGCTCGAACCGTCGAAGGTCTCGTCGTCGGCATGCGGCGCGTCGGCGATGCAGGTCACCGTGACCGAGACCTGCGCGTTCGCGTCGCCCGGGGTGAGCGTGTAGCTGAACACGTCGGGGTCGCCGCCTGGAGCGGTGCAGTAGTCGGGGTCGGGCTGGTAGGTCAGCCCGGTGCCGGCGCCCGTGATGACGACCGCGCCGTGGTCGGGCTGCACGACGCTCGTGATGCTGCGGGGACCGCCGTCGGCGTCGGGGTCGTTCGAGAGCACGTCGATCGCCGTGGCGGAGGCATCCTCGTCGATCATCGCCGCGTCGTCGACGGCGTCGGGCAGGTCGTCGACGCACGTGACGGTCACACCGACCGTCGTGGTCGACCCGCCGGGCGCGAGCGTGTAGGTGAAGTCGTCGGTCGTGGTGCCGGGCGGGTCGTTGCAGAACGCGGGATTCGGTTCGTAAGTGAGCGACGCCTCGCCGTCGGCGACCTCGACGGTGCCGTGGTCGGGCTGGGTCACCTGGTCGATCGCGATGGGCCCGCCGTCGGTGTTGCTGTCGTTGGCGAGCACGTCGATGGCCGAGGCGCCGCTGTCCTCGTCGACGGTCGCGGTGTCGGCGACCGCCGTCGGCGGTATGTCTTCGTCGACGTCGCCGACGTGGATCGTGAACACCTGCTCGAGGCTGCCGCCGTAGCCGTCGGTGCCGCGCACCCGGATCGAGTAGCTCTGCTTCGCCTCGTAGTCGAAGCTCGAGGCGGTCTTCAGCGTCGAGCCGGTGATCGTGAAGCTCGCGTTGTCGTCGTCACCCGTGCCGCTCACGAGCGCGAACGCGGCCGTCGCGGCGGGGTCGCCGTCGACGAGGGCGAGCGTGCCGACGACGGTGCCCGCCGGCTCATTCTCGAGCACGTCGTCGTTCGAGAGGGTGAGGGCGCTCGGGTCGTGGTTGCTGATGAGCCAGCGCTGCTCCCCGGCGAGGCAGGCGGTCGAGGCATCCACACGGCGCAGCACGCCCGAGCTCGGCGCGCAGAAGGAGATCGGCTCGCCCGTCGTGGTCGGCACGACGAGCTTGGTGCCGGCCGGCTTCGTGCCGGTGCACGACTTCGCGGAGGTGAAGCGGCGCACCGAGCCGTCGGGCTGGACGCAGAGCGCGGTCGGCCCGGGCCAGATCGTGACGACCGTCTCCTGCTTGGGGCGGCAGTCGCCGGCGCCCGAGGCCGCGCGCAGCAGCCCGTTCGACTTCTGGGCGCACGCGTAGCGCAGCTGCGTCGCATCGTCGGCGGCGTAGGCGACCGACGGCGCAGCGAGCACGAAGACCATCGCAAGCACGGTGAACAGCACGAGGGCGAGTCGCGCCGGCCGCCGCGCCTCGAGGGTGAGCACCTCGACGGTGCGCGGGCGGGACGCGTGGGACATGGGTCCTCCTCGAGGCGGCGCCAGCGCCGTCCATCCGCGATCGTCGGGCTCGATGCGGAACTAGGGCCGATACTCGCCCCCGTGGGGCACCATCCGCTAGCCCCGAGAACGGGGGTCGCGGCTGACCACCGACACGCGGGCGCGCTGCTCGTTGTGCCGGGCCGCAGACCGGAGGATCCTGAGACCATGAGCGATCGTGAGGATTTCTTGATTTGGCTGCACGAGGACTTCGTGCGGGCCGAGCGGGCGATGTTCAACGGCGACGACGGGCCCCGGCGCGCGATCTGGGCCGAGGATGAACCCGTGAGCGTGCTCGGCGCCTGGCGCAACGCGACGAATCGCGCCGAGCTGATCGAGGCGTTCGAAGAGCTCGCGACGAGCTTCTCGGACTGCACCGACTACGCGTTCGACCTCGTCTCGTTCGACGTCGGCGGCGAGATGGCGTACACCGTGGGCTACGAACGCGTCGCGGGGTCGGTCGACGGCCAGCCGCGCACCTTCACGCTGCGCGCCACCCAGGTCTACCGGCGGGGCGACGACGGCTGGCGGGTCGTGCACCGGCACGCCGACAAGGTCGGGTAGCCGGGAGGGTCGCATGTCCACCCCGGTCGAGGCCGACTACCTCGTGGTCGGCGCCGGCGCCATGGGGATGGCCTTCGTCGACGCCCTCGTCGACCACGCGCCCGACGCGCGGGTGGCGCTCGTCGACCGACGTCACAGCGTCGGCGGGCACTGGCTCGAGGCCTATCCCTTCGTGCGCCTGCACCAGGCCTCGGCGCTCTACGGCGTCGCGTCGACGCTGCTCGGCGGCGGTCGCGTGCAGCACCGCGGGCCCGAGGCGGGGCTGCAGGAGCGGGCGACGAAGTCGGAGATCTGCGCGTACTACGAGCGGATCCTCGCCGAGCGCCTGCTCGAGTCGGGCCGGGTCGAGTTCTTCGCCGGCTGCGAGCACCTCGGCGACCATACGTTCGTCTCGCGGGTCTCGGGCGAGCGTTTCGCGGTGCCCGATCGCTGCCGCGTCGTCGACGCGCATTACCTCGCTCCGCGGGTGCCGGCCGAGGTGCCGCCGCCCTTCGAGGTCGGCGACGGCGCGCGGGTCGTGCCGGTCAACGAACTCGCGCACCTCGACGAGCCGCCGAGCCGCTACGTGATCGTGGGGTCGGGCAAGACCGCGACCGATGCGTGCGTCTGGCTGCTGGGGCGCGGCGTCGCCCCCGACGCGATCACGTGGGTGCGACCCCGCGACCCGTGGATGCTGAACCGCGCCGTCGTGCAGCCCGTGCCCGAGGTGTTCCTCGGTTTCGTCGCCGACATGATGGAGGCCGCCGAGGCGGCGAGCACGCTCGACGACCTGTTCCTGCGGATGGAGGACGCGGGCATCATGCTGCGGGTCGACCGTTCGGTGACGCCCACGATGGCGAAGGCTCCCACGCTCGCGCTGTGGGAGCTCGAGCTGCTGCGCACGATCGAGCACGTCGTGCGCCTCGGGCACCTCCGGCGCGCGGAACGCGGAAGCATCCACTTCGACGACGGCTCGATCACGATCCCTTCCGACGCGCTCGTGGTGCACTGCGCCGGCGAGGGCCTCGTCTACCGCCCGCTCGTGCCGGTCTGGTCGCCCGGCGCGATGACGCTCCAGCCGATCCGGGCGGGGTTCCCCTGCTTCGGTGCGGCGATCGCCGGCTACGTCGAGGCCACGCGTTCCGACGACGACGAGAAGAACCGGCTCTGCCCGCCGTCGCCCTACCCCGACTCGATGGCGTCGTGGGCGCGGATGACGGCAGTTGGCACCCGCAACGCGGGATCGTTCGGGGCTGAACGCGACATCTCCTCCTGGGCGTCGACGGTCGCGATCAATCCGGCGCGCATCCCACGGGATGCCCCGCGCTCGGCCGTGCTCGACGACATCATCGATCGCGTGAAGACCCACTCGGGGCCGGGGGCGGCCCGCCTCGCGGAGTTGAGCGAGCACTCGCCTGAGTGAGTTCGTCGCGCGCTGCCCGGCCCGTCGGCCGTGATTGTTCGTGCGGCGGCCGCTGCACCCGCACGCCGAGCGTCCTGAAACGGCACGCGCGATACGGTCGACTCGACGCCCCGTCGCCTCGACCCCTCGAGAGGAAGCCCATGACCGCGAACGCCGCAGACCAGTTGAAGGTCCGCCCTCGCATCTGGATCGGCCTGGCGATCTGGCTCGCCTACGTCGCGATCATCTTCGCGATCCAGTCCGCGAGCGGCATCCGGTACGACACCTGGGGCGACAGCGCTGGCAACCTCTTCTTCGGCGGCGGCATCTCGCTGATCATCGCGACGGCGCTGCTCGCGATCACGACGACCCTGCTCGGCTGGTGGCGTCCCGCGATGTTCGACCGTACGCCGAGCCGGCACCGCTGGCCGATCTTCGTGCCGATCCTGGCGGCGATCGCGGCGGTGATGAACCTCGCGGGCACCGATTGGAGCGCATACCCCTTTGCATTCTTCGGGGCGTCGCTCGCGCTGCTGCTCGTGGGCTTCACGGAGGAGCTCGTGAACCGCGGCCTGCTGCTCACCGCCCTGCGGGGCCGGCTCGGCGAGGGCTGGGTCTGGTTCATCACCACCGCGCTCTTCGCGCTCATGCACTTCGTCAACGTGCTGCTCGGCGCGTCGGTCGAGGCCACACTGCCCCAGGTCGGTGCGGCGTTCCTCGGCGGCACCGTGTTCTACATCCTGCGCCGCACGACCGGGTCGCTCGTCTGGGCGATGCTGCTGCACAGCCTGTGGGACTTCTCGGTCTTCGCGACCGGCGTCGGACATGCGGGCGACGTCGCCTCGATCGCAACGGTGCTGTACCTCGTGGCCGGCCTGCTGGGCCTTGGTTGCGTCGTGTTCGTCATCCGCGGCTCGAACGAGCGGCCGGATGCCGCCTCCGCTCCGACGTCGACTGCGGCGAGCGCGGCCGTCTGAACGAGGAGCGCCTGGCCCCGCGCGCCTGAGGCTTGGGCGCCGTCACCGCGAACGCGGGCCCTACGGCGATCCTGCTCCAGCCCGGCGAGCTCGGGTGCAGCCCGGGCACCGCGCTGCTTCCGGCCGAAGAACTCCAGTCCCCGCACTGACGGCCCGGCCGCTGATCGATTCGCGACTCCGACGTTCGCGCCGTCGGGGAGGGGACCCGGCGGCAACTGCGAACGGCGATCGCGCTCCGCGCAAGACCACGGCAAGCTTCCAGGTCAACACGACGCCCGCCTACGTGAACGTCAACTCCTTCGACAAGTGAGGCAAGCCGCTCGCTCTCTGCACGCCGGCGTCGTCAGTACCGTCACCGGCATCGGTGGAGGAGCCGGCTCCTGGACGACCTCGTAGTCCGGCTCCGTCACGGAGGCGCACGCTGCCGCTGACGCGGCGAACACCCGGTCCTCGATCACGAGGGCCGGGTGTTCGATCGAGGTGGGGCGTCGCCGTGCCTATTGGGTGATTGACTGGGTCGGTGCCCGACATTCCCACCCATCTGAACATCGCCGGAACCGAGTTCGCACGCATCGACTCGCCCGATTCGATCGCATGCTGGACGGCGACCCTCGATTCCGCAGGCGGGGACGATGATCGATCGGTGAGCATCGTCATCGAGCCGGCTGCCTCGCCCGAGCAGGGCGTGTTGCAGCTCGCCGCTGTCGTGGTGGCGCGATTCGACGAGTTCACCGATCTCGCCGCCGAGTATCTGCAGCAGCGACTCGGTGAACCGGAATACAGGCTGAGCGACGTCGAGCTCCTGGCTCTGCATGGCGCTGAACCGCCGTTCGGTGAACCCGAGGCGGTGATCTGGGCTGATGGCAGCTGGATGCTCCGGTTCGCGGAGTCACGGCTCGAGATCGCGGACCCGTACGGGATCGGGGTGCTCTTCGACGGGACGAGTCCGTGCGCGATCGAGGACCTCTCCGACGCCGACTCGGCCTAGCTTCTGCTCCTGGAGTCGCGGCCGGTCGAGGAGCGAAGCGTATCGAGCCCCTCACGAGGTCTCGATACGCTCCTTCGTCGCCACTCGACCGGCAGACGTGGTTACGCCGCCAGCGGCACCACTCCCGCTGCCGCGACGACGAACTCCCCGTCACGGGCGTCGACGTGCACCGCTCCCCCGTCGCCGAGGGCGCCGGAGACGAACAGGTCGCTGATGCGGTCGTCGACCTCGCGCTGGATGACCCGGCGCAGGGGCCGCGCACCGTATGGTCGCCGACGTCTTCGAGGCGGCCGAGTCGTCGGCCTCGCTCGACGACTTCTTCCTGCACCTGGAGGATGCGGGCATCATGCTGCGCGTCGACCGCTCGGTGATGCCCACGATGGCCCGGGCGCCGACGCTCGCGATGTGGGAGCTCGAGCTGCTGCGCTCGATCGAGCACGTCGTGCGGCTCGGCCACATCCGCCGGGTCGAACGACGACGGATCGAGTTCGAAGACGGCTCGATCGAGACCGCCGACGACGCCGTCGTCGTGCACTGCGCGGGCGAGGGCCTGCTCAACCGGCCGCTCGTGCCGATCTGGTCGCCCGGCGAGATCACGCTGCAGCCGATCAGGTCGGGGTTCCCCTGCTTCGGGGCGGCGCTCGCGGGCTACGTCGAGGCGACCCGCACCGATGACGACGAGAAGAACCGGCTCGCCGCGCCGTCGCCCTACCCCGACTCGATGGCCGCCTGGGTGCGGATGACCGTGGTGGGTGCCCGCAACGCGGCGGCATTCGGTGCGGCGCCCGGCATCGCCGCGTGGGCATCGACGGTGGCGATGAACCCGGCGCGCATCCCGCCCGGCGAGCCGCACTCGTCGCAGCTCGACGACGTGCTCGTACGCATGCAGGCGCACGCCCGCCCCGGCATGGCACGCCTCGCCGAACTCACCGCCACCACCGCTTGAGGAGCGCCGCCCACCCGCTGGTTGAGCAGCGCCCGACGAAGTCGGACGCGTATCGAACCGCCCCCGCCGGTTGAGTAGCGAGCGACGAAGGAGCACGCGTACCGAAACCATGTGACCCGTAGGCTCGCATCATGGCCGGCAAGTACCGCTACGACACCGAGGTCGTGCGAATCTTCTACGACTTCGCGGAATCGGTCGTGTGGTTCCCCGATCCCGTCGACTACGACGAGAGCCGACTGAGCAGCGCTCTGGTCGCCGACCTCCGTGCTTGGGGCAGCCTCCACGAGACCGGCCGCGATGAGGACTACGAGTGGCGATCGCCCGATCTTCGCCGCCAGGCGGAGCTCGCGCTGCGGGAGCTCGCGCGTCGGTTGGGTCGCGAACTCGGATCGGCCTTCGAGATCGAGTACGACGTCGATCGGGCGACGTATCGTTCGCCCCATGCGCCGACGAATCGCGCGGCGGCGGCAGCGTTCGCGGCGCGGGCGGCCGGCGCCGAATGGTGACGAACGCCCGGCCCTCGGGGAACGAGGGGCCGGGCGTTCGGATCTGCAGATCGGGTCACCGGGTTTCGATACGCGTCCGACTTCGTCGGGCGCTACTCAACCAGCGGTAGGCATTACGCCGCCATCGGCACGAGGCCGGCGGCGGTCACGACGAACTCGCCGTCGCGGGCGTCGACGTGCACCGCTCCCCCGTCGCCGAGGGCGCCGGAGACGAACAGGTCGCTGATGCGGTCGTCGACCTCGCGCTGGATGACCCGGCGCAGGGGCCGCGCACCGTACTCGGGCTCGTAGCCCCGTTCGGCGAGCAGCGCGACCGCGGCATCCGTGACCTCGAAGCCGACCTCGCGCGACGCGAGGCGACGCGCGGTCGCACCCAGCATCAGCTTCACGATCTGCGCGAGCTGCGGCTGGTCGAGCTTCTGGAACAGCACGATCTCGTCGATGCGGTTCAGGAACTCGGGGCGCATGGCCTCGCGCACCTTGCCCATGACGCGCTGGCGCACGTCGTCGGCCGAGCTGAAGCCCGAGGCATCCGCGCCGGCGACGAAGCCGAGCGCACCCGACCGCGACGCGAGGAACTCCGAACCGAGGTTCGAGGTCATCACGACGACCGTGTTGCGGAAGTCGACCGTGCGGCCCTGGCCGTCGGTGAGGCGTCCGTCGTCGAGCACCTGCAGCAGCAGGTTGAACACGTCGGGGTGCGCCTTCTCGATCTCGTCGAACAGCACGATCGAGTACGGGTTGCGCCGCACGCGCTCGGTGAGCTGGCCGGCCTCGTCGTAGCCGACGTATCCGGGAGGGGCGCCGACGAGTCGCGACACGGTGTGCCGCTCGCCGAACTCCGACATGTCGAAGCGGATCACGGCGGTCTCGTCGTCGAACAGGCGGTCGGCGAGGGCCTTCGCGAGCTCGGTCTTGCCGACGCCCGTCGGCCCGAGGAACAGGAACGACCCGACCGGCCGACGCGAGTCGCCCATGCCGGTGCGGTTGCGGCGCACGGCCTTGGCGACCGCGGCGACCGCGTCGTGCTGCCCGATGACGCGCTGGTGCAGCTCGCCCTCGAGGTCGGCGAGGCGCTCGCGCTCGGTCTCGGTGAGGCGGTTCACCGGGATGCCGGTGGCCCGCGAGATCACGGCAGCGATCTCGGCCTCGTCGATGACGGTGGCATCGGATGCCGCGGCGCGACCCTGCTCGGTGACCTCGTCGAGCTTCGCCTGCACCTTCGAGATCTCGTCGCGCAGGCGCGACGCCTCCTCGTAGTGCTCGGTGCGCACGGCGGCGTTCTTCTCCGCCTCGAGTTCGCCGAGTCGCGACTGCAGCGCAGACACGTCCACCTTCACGCCGAGTCGCAGCCGCAGGCGCGCGCCGGCCTGGTCGATGAGGTCGATCGCCTTGTCGGGCAGCACGCGGTCGCTGAGGTAGCGGTCGCTGAGTTCGACGGCGGCGCGGATCGCGGCATCCGTGTACTCGACGCCGTGGTGCCCCTCGTATGCGGGCTTCAGGCCCTGCAGGATGAGCACGGCGTCTTCGATCGACGGCTCGCCGACCCGCACCGGCTGGAAGCGGCGCTCGAGCGCCGGGTCCTTCTCGATCTTGCGGTACTCGTTGAGCGTGGTCGCGCCCACGAGGTGCAGCTCGCCTCGCGCGAGGCGCGGCTTGAGGATGTTGCCCGCGTCCATGCCACCGTCGCCCGCACCACCGGCGCCGACGACCGTGTGCACCTCGTCGATGAAGACGATGAGCTCGCCCGTGTTGGCGGCGATCTCCTCCATCGTCTTCGTGAGGCGCTCTTCGAAGTCGCCGCGGTAGCGGGTGCCGGCGAGCATGCCGGGCAGGTCGAGCGCGATGACGCGCTTGCCGAGCAGGGCCTCGGGCACGTTCTCCTCGACGATCGCGCGGGCGAGGCCCTCGACGATCGCCGTCTTGCCGACGCCCGCCTCACCGACGAGCACGGGGTTGTTCTTCGTGCGGCGCGACAGGATCTCGATGGTCTGCTCGATCTCGTCGGCACGCCCGATCACCGGGTCGAGCTCGCCGTTCGCGGCGCGCTCGGTGAGGTCCATGCCGAACTTGTCGAGCATCGGCGTGGTGCTCTCTTCCGCAGGTTGAGTAGCGCCCGACGAAGGAGGACGCGTATCGAAACCAGCCTCCGTGCCGTCGTGCTCCCGCATCCCCTGCGTCAGCGCCTCAGCCGTCACCCCGGCCCGAGCCAGCACCTGCCCCGCAGGCGCATCCTGCCCCAGCACGAGCGCGAAGAAGAGGTGCTCGGGGTCGATGTACGTCGCCCCCGACGATCGCGCCACCTGGTAGCTGTGGAACAGCGAGCGGGATGCGCTCGGGGTGATGGTGGCCGCGTTGATGTCAGCCGTCTCGGATGCCGCGGGCAGACGCGCCTCGGTCGCCGTGATGATGCGCTCGGGGCTCGCCCCGATGCGTCGGATCGCCTGCTGCACGCTCTCGTCCTCGACGATCACGCGAAGGATGTGCAGGGCGTCGAGCTCGGTCTGTCCGCGCTCGAGGGCGAAGCGCCCGGCCTGCTGAAGAATCGATTGGGTGCGCGCGGTAAGGAACCGGCTGAGGTCGATCGACCGCGCCTGTCGCGCCTGCTCACCCGCGAGGTATCGGGCGAGGAACTCGTCGAACGAGCTCGCGCCTGCCTCGTTGAAGTCGTTGGGCACCTGGCCTCCTGGTTGAAGTTGAGTGTGGTTCGCTCAAGTTCAACGCAGGCCGCGTTCGACTATTCCCGCGGAATTCTCGACGGCGCAGTGACAGACCCTCTTCCGATATCCGCAAGAACGACTGAGCGATCCACTAGCTTGGCCTAACACACCCAGAGAGAACGAGGGTCATGAAGCTTGAAGCCTGGGAACCCGACCTGCAGAGCCTCTACGCCCGGTACGTAGACGGGTCGCTCGACCTGCAGCCAGCCTTTCAACGTGGACTCGTTTGGTCGCGTGAGAAGAAGGCGCGCCTCGTCGATACCATCCTCCGAGGCTGGCGCATCCCGCCCGTACATCTCATCGTCCAGAGCGACGAGAGACTGTCCGTCCTAGACGGTCAGCAGCGACTGCAATCCCTCTTCGACTTCATCGACGGAGGATTCGCGGTTCAAGAGTTCCCGCCATTCGACGAGGCTGTGTCGACGTATGCGGGCCACCGCTTCAAGTCGCTTCCTGTGAGTGTTCAACGCAGGGTTCTGTCCTCACGCGTTAGTTCCTACCGGCTCTTCGACTACGCAGCCGATGAACCCTATGAGCTCTTCTTTCGATTGAACCTGCCTACCGGACTCACGCAAGCCGAGAAACGCAACGCCCTCGCGGGGCGAGCCCGGGAGCAGGTACGCGACCTCGTGGCATCCGCGGAACGAGCAGGTTGGGGCAAGGATCTGCTCGGATTCTCGGACGGTCGGCTCGCCTACGACGATGTCATTGCTCGATTGTGCGCCTACCTCGAGCGGCAATCGATCGCGATCCCACTCACGGTTCGAGACATGGAGGACTTCTATCGTGAACCCGCTGGCTTTTCGGTCAGGACTGAGGAGCTGGCGCGGATCGCCCTCGAAACGTTCACATACGCCGCCCGCTCGGCAGACAACCGCATCCGACTCAACAAGGCCACACTTCTGACCTGGCTCATCGTGGCTGCCCGGGCGAAGCTCAGCGACGTGCAAGGCCGAGTGAAACTGACAGGTGCAATGGAAGAACTAGAACTCGCCAGGCTTTCGTATGGTCGGTCATCGCAACACCGAGCGGTTCGACAGGTCACCGATCCTGCGTACTTTGCGCCGATTGCGGCGCTCTATCTCGACCGTTCAAGTCTTCGGGTGGCTGACGTCCTATCTGTTCAGGCGCGAGACGCGGTGGCATGGCTTGCTGTCGCGTACTTCAATGCTGACCAAAGTCTCCCCCCTATCGTGCGCGAGCTACGTCAGAACGTTGCCGCGCTTCCCTTTCAGGGAAGCGAGTCGTTCGAAGACGGGCTCCTCTCGCTTGTTTCCGCGTGGCCGCAATGGAGTGACCTCCGGTGAAACTCTCCCAAGTTGCGCATAGCTGGCGCCGAGTCCTGGACGATTGGGACGGCACAACCCGGTTTGTCCGCGTCGAATCAACCGACGACTTAGGCTTCCATGCCAGCGCCGTCGACCTGCGTGGCGGTCTCTTTGTTTTGGCAGGTGTGAACTCCGGAGGGAAGACGCGACTCCTGCGCTCTCTCGCCGACACGATCAACAAGGGTGGTTCGGGGCCCGCCACAATGGAGTGGGGCGGCAGTCCCCCAAGCAGAGCAATCTATGTCGACTTCTTTGAGCTGCTCACCCGTCAATGGATGACGTTATCGGCGGGAGTTGATCTCGACGAGCAAATCGAAGCTGCCGGTCTTACACCGGTCCGGGAAGCCGATCGCCGCGACATCTCATTCGTCGTGGGCCGAGACTACACTCGCGTGTCCGTCGCCGAGCTGGACAATACGATCGCGCCTAGCCCAATCCATGGAGACCCGGCGGAGGTCGGCCGGTTCTTCCGCCCCGAAGTCGTACCATTTTTTGCGGTTGAGTCCGGTGATCGCCAACACGACTCTCGAGAGCTCAGTCGCGGGGAACTCTCCGCGCTCACGCTCTATTGGGTTCTTCGCCAGATGGAAGCAGGAACGGTGCTCTTACTAGACGAGCCAGATGTGCTGCTCTCCCCGATGTCCGCCGCAAGGGCGCTCGACCTAGTTGTTGACCGCGCAAACTCCTCCAAGACACCAGTTGGTATAGCGACCCACTCTTACCTCGGTCTCGCAACGGCTCCTCGATCAGCACAGGTCCTCTTGCGCCTCGACACTGCGGGACGAAGCACCCTGACTACTCCCAGCACCCTGTCGTTGTGGAAAGCCCTACGTGTCGCGGCGCCACGGCAGATTGTGTTTGTCGTAGAGGATGAGATGGCGAAGCATCTCTTTTCTGAGTTGCTTGGACTGACCTCGTTTGCCTACCTCGACTTGGCGGAGATCTGGATCGGAGGGGATGCGCAGAATGTGCGTACGGCGGCCAGTCTCCCTCGCCCCACCGACGCAAGCATCGCGATCTGGGGGGTGCTGGACGGTAACGAAACAGTACGACCAGGTTCCCTACGCGCAGGCCTGAAGCTCCCTGGCGAGCTCTCGCCCGAAGAAGGAGCAATCAAGATAGCTTCCGATCACCCCGAGCTCTTCGCGGCCAACCAGAAATCGATCGCCGACGCCCTTGACGCGACCACCGGCGACAACCCGCATGATCGAGTAACCAAAGTGGCTGCCTCAATAGGTCAGACTGCCAAGAGTTTCGTAGCGGATGCATGGAAGCTCTGGCTGCTCCAAATCGATGAGGGAAGGGTCGCACTCTCATCCTTCCGCGATGCCATTGAATTGGTCACGCCGCCGTCATCCACCTAGGTCGTGCTCTGCGCGAAAGACGTGCGGCAACGATGCGCTATTCATGCGGCACCGGACGCTGCGGCCTTTTGTGACGTATGGAATCACATCGTCCAGTCGGGACACCCCGCCCCACGAAACTGCGCCTGACCTGGCCACCATGTTCATCATTTAGAGCACGAGGAATCGAAGCAGCGCAATTCCTGTGGTCACAACGAGCCCGACCAGGATCGGAACAGCAAGGATCGCGATGAGGCGAAAGGTCGGACCCCATCCGCCATCCACTGCCCGCTCGATGACAGCCCACTTCAGTCGCCCCGACTCAGGGAGACGGCTCGTCCGGTTCTTCGCCATTGGCAAGCGCCTCCTTCCCCTTCAGCGCAACACTCCGGTTCGCAGCATCCCGCAGCTCCCGCCGCTCCTCCGTGGAGTACGGCGACGAAAGGCGGTGGAGCGACGCCAGCCGTCGCCCTTCGGGATGGTCAACGTCCGCCACCCGCCGCTCAGAGGAGAGGAGGAGACCGCGTGCCCTCAACTCCGACAGTCCAGACTCAGCAGTCGTGCGCGAGATGCCGTAGTACGCCTGAGCACGGTCAATCGCCAACTCGGTCACGGGGTACTGATTCGTTTCCTTCAGGAGAATGAGCAGAACTGCAAGCCCCGGCCAGCTGAGCGTTGCGTGGTGTTCATCGAGCCAGAAGCGCTTCGGTAGCGCAAAGTAACTGTCACCGCCCTTGCCCGTCGGACTGGCATAGTCGCCACCGCTGCCATCTTCCTTCAGGGGACGAACGTTCACGAGCCGGCCCTTCCGCTGACGCTCGACGAGTTTCAGTTCCTCGAGAACACCCCACGCGTGCGACAGCGCTTGGGGGGTCCAGGTCAAGCTGCCCCGCTGCTCGCTACCCAAGAAGCGAATCCACGTTGCTGCCGGCAGGGGGGCAGCCTGGCGTCGCAGCCATGGCCAGTTGGCGAGCAGCGCAAGGTAGAGCACGGCTGCTCGATGATTGCGCTTCAGGTGCGGCAGCATTGACGGCTGGCTGCCCTTACCTCCGCTTGGCGGACGCTGGATCAGAACGTGCCGGACTTTCGCGTAGGAGCTGGTTGCGCGTTGAAGGTAGACTTCGCGCGTGTCGCGCGAGTTCGCAGCAGGGGCGTCTTCCGGGAAGAGGCCAGCTTCGCTTGTGAGCGCATTATCGATCGGTGCCACCATGCGAGAACGATATCACCCGCAGGGTCCTACCATTCCGTTTTCACGGCACCTTGATTCGCGAGTGGCGTCACAATTATGAGATAGCTTAGATAGCGTTGAGACAGCATTGAGATAGCTAGACAGCTTCGATGGGCCACTTCGCCGTCACTCCGTCGCCCCTTCCTCCCTCGCGACCTTCATCATCACGAGTTCGCGGCAAGTTCCGAATAGGGGTTGTTGTCTCTGCGTTACCTGACTTCTTCTGGCACGCTCACCACTGTGTCGTCGCCTGCAGCCCACAGCAGGTTTCTTGCGTGCGCGTCCCTGTGCGTGTACGCGCGCATTCCCGAGGCGACTCAGAGGCCGGTGACAGCCGCAATTCCAGCCGGAGGCAGATTATCCTGGCCAGCAAGGCGTGCGCTTGGGAGGTCTACCTACCGTCCTCCCCGAATCGATCGAGTTCGCCGCCGCTTCACTTGGATAGATCGGCCTCTAGCGTGCTGAATCGGTGGGTTCGGGGCGGCCCGCCCGGATGTAGTCCCACACAGCTCGCCCGGTTCTGTTCGTGCTTGGAGGTAAGGTCGTGATTCTTGGGGCAAGCGGGAGCCACTTGCGGTCGACAGCCTCCTCGTAGTAACTCCACGGTACTGGCGCACGTCGATCGGCTTCGCGGACCAAGAATCCCAACAGCGCGAAGTACCACATGCCGAGAACGCCACGGTGGTCCGGTTCGAGGGCGACAAGGCCTTCTGCGGGCCGGATCATGCCGCGCGATAGAACTGCGACCGAATGCAGGTGTGCCACGTGTACAGACTGGTCGGACGCGACTCTCCGGAGCCTAAGGAGTTCGTCTACCGACCAGTCGCTTGTCAGGTCCGAGTCGAGCGCCAGGCATGTGGCCAGAACCCGCGGTTTGGCTGCGGCCGAGTCTCCGCGTCGGACCCAACCCCAGCTCGATCCCCACGGTTGGAGTTGATAAAGCTTCTGAGCTCCTACGAGCGCCTTCCGAGATTCTTCCTTCGTAAGTGTCGTTTTGACCTCGATGGCAGCGAGTAGCGCTTCTGCCGGCAGTAAGACCGAACCGCCTGTATCGGCATTCAACGGGACGTTCATGTGTTGATCAAAAATGACCACGTCAACCTGGCCAGTGCGCTTCCCCCCGATGTCGATGACCTCGCCGCGCGCGACCCCGAAACGAGTCGGTAGGCGCCTTCGCAGGAAATCGATGAGCGCGTCCTCACGGCTGGTGCCCACCGTTGGTCGATGGTCGAAGGCGCCAGCCGCCTTGAAGTCCGCCCAGAGCCGTTCCTCAGCCGTCTTTAGGAGGTAAGAGACAGGTTGACTCACACTCGGACTCTAACGACGAAAAGCTCAACTGACGAGGACCACAAGCCATGAAGAACGAGGTCGACAGAGGCTCACTCGATTGAGGCCGGAGCCGGGAACGACTTGCTCCAGCTCAATACAGGCGGCATACGGATGGTCCGAGCCTAAATCGCGTGCCCGGTCTCCCGAGATAGACCTTTCGCGAATGGATGTCGGCGTGTCGGCGCCTGCGGTTCGAGAGGAGACTCATCAAGCTCGCTTCGCCGCGAAGCACATTGACGCACCTGTCCCACCGGCGTAGACCTAAACCAGCCCGAGAAGGAGGTGCCGTCATGGCGAAGGATCTCTTGGTCACCCTCGAGGATCAGCCCGGCGAGGGGGCACGACTCGGCGAGGCGCTCGGCAACGCGGGCGTCAACATCGAGGGCCTCTGCGCGCTCATGGAGGGCGGGCGGGGCGCCGTCCACATCCTCGTCGAAGACGTCGCGGGCGCCAGGGCGGCGCTCGAGAAGGCCGGCATCGCGATCGATGCCGAGACCGACGTCATCGTCAGTCCGGCGCTGCCCGAGCCCGAGCTGGACACGCCTGGCGTGTTCGGTGGGATGGCTCGCGCCCTAGCCGAGGCGGGCATCAACATCTCGCTCGTCTACGTGGCATCCCGAAACCGCGTCGTGCTCGCGACGAGCGACAACCAGAAGGCCACGCAGCTGCTGCAGTCGATGATGTAGCGACGACTAGCTGTAGGAGGCCAGGACGTTGTTGACGCGCAGGTGTGTCGCGGATGCTGGCGGTAGCCCGTTGTGCGCACCGTGGGGGCGGTGGTAGTTGTAGTGGGCGTTCCACGCCATGACGGCGTTGAATCGTTCTTGCTCTGAGCGCCACGCCTGGGCATAAAGCAATTCCTCACCGAGGATGCGGTTGTAGCGCTCGACCTTGCCATTGTGCTTGGGGGTATAGGGCTTGGTTCGCCGGTGTTGACTTTCCCGCATGGCTTCGGCGAACGCGTGAGACCTATAGCAAGCTCCGTTGTCAGTGACGATTCGTTCGATCTTCACGATGCCGTGCGCAGCGAACCAGGCGCGGGCTCGGTTCAGGAACGCGACAGCAGTTGTGGCCCTCTCGTCAGGGAGTGCTTCGGTGTAGGCCAGGCGGGTGTGCCCGTCGATCGCGGAGTGCAGGTAGGTATAGCCAGTGCGTGCACCCTTCTTGGCACGATCGACCGCCTTCGCTTCCGGGCTACCTCGTCCGTGAGCGCGCCAGCCTCCGCCGTCGGGGATTCGGCCGACCTTCTTCACGTCGATATGGACCATGTGACCGGGATGTCGTGCCACGATCTTCTGCGGTTCACGGTTGCTCTCTCCGCTCGGGTCAATAAAGCGTCGACGATTCAGTCCGAGTTGCCCGAGGAGGCGCGTCACGGTGCGCCGGCTGATGTGGATCTGTTCTCGTTGGAGTTCGAAAGCGATTCGAGATGCCGACCACTTGTCTTCACGGCGCATTCTTTCGATCCGAGTCACCACGTCGCCTCTAGTCGCAGTGGGCTTCCGGTCGGGAGCGGATGACCGGTCGAGAAGTCCGACCGCGCCGAACTGCCGGTATCGATTAACCCACTTGGACGCGGTTGCCCGCGAGATCCCCATCTCGCGGGCAACGTGAGCGATCGGGCGACATCGGCAGCGTTCGACAAGCCGATGGCGTCCCTCAACTGTCAGTGGAGCGTTCGCGTGGGTGCTCGACTTGCGGCTCCGCGGAACCGGCGCTCTCTCAGTCAACGGCTGAGCCGAGATGCCGGGCGAAGAAGCGGGCGGCATCCTCGCCCGCGAATTGCGGGACGCCTGTGTGGCCGCCCATGTTGGCGTAGAGCGTCTTCTCGGTAGATGCGAAGGCGTCGAAGAGATCGAGAGCCATTCCCCGGTCATTCCCCTCGTCATCCCACTGGAGGAGAACGTGCAGCGGAATGGTGACCTGGCGCGCCTCTTCCATCGTTACGCCTGGCACGTAACTACCAGCGAAAAGTCCGGCTGCCGCGATTCGTGAGTCGATGGCGGCGAGGCGTGTGCCCATCGCTATGACTCCGCCCGAGAATCCGACCTTCTCGCCGATCTCAGGGCGGTCGAGGACCTCGTCGAGAGTGATCTGCCACTCTGGCACCGCCTGATCGACGAGCGGAAGGATCAGCCGGTCGATAACGTCCGCTCCGGGCCGGTCGCCAGCGGAGATTGCACGGATAAGGTCCGCTCGAGCCTGCTCCACGCCGGGTAGCGGGGTGCGTTTGCCCGCCCCAGGCATCTCTATGGAGACCGCAGCGAAGCCTTGCGCAGCGGCGCTGAGTGCCCGTGTAACCAGACGGGGATACATCCGTCGGATTCCAAACCCGCCAGGCTGGCCCATCAGGATGAGTGGAACAGGCGTGGACGAGGAAGCGACTGCCGGCGTCCACAAAATGCCGGAAAAATCACCGAGAGTGAACTCACGCTCGGTGATGCCCTCGTTGAGAATTTGTTGAGAAGTGAAGTGCATGGTCGTGCCTTTCGGGAATGCAGCAAATATGCGGCGCTCCCAGACGACCTATCGCCCGACCGTGACTCCCCAGAGGAGCACCAACGTCAATTCGTTCACGGGTACCACCTCCTCAAATCCTGCACGGAAGCCACAGCGTATCAGCGTCCAGCTGAGCTCGCGAGAGCGCATAGGTCAGACGTCAACAACCTCATGGCCAACAACAACTAGCCGCCTCAAGATCAGTCGCGAACGCCGCGGCGATCGGGATCGTACGCCCTGGTCTCGAACTCGCTGGGCGGGGGCAGCTGCGTCATGCTGTCGCCCTCGTACCAGAAGCACTCCATACCGGCGAGCACCTCCTGGCCAGCGTTGGTGAGACGTGTGAAGAGAATGACCTCCCCGGTCCGTCACGGTGGATCGCCTCGGTGATGATCCGCATCCCGGGTCGGACAGCGGGGAGCACGAAGTCGACCGAGGCGCACCCACAGGCGCAGGTACCACTAACCTGAGCGACGGCCGCCTGCCGGCGGAGTTCGTCTGCGCCTGGGAACTCAGGCTCGACGAGCGCGTCGAGGAAGGCCCGCTCACGGCTGGTCAGCGAGCGCGGAATCGGAATCGCCACATCTCCCATCTTGCAGCCTCATGAGGCCCTTCGGGCTGACTGCGCTCAAGCTGCCGCACTACGCATTGATCCCGCCTCCTGAGTCGGCGACGCCACCGAAGCCACCGGCGAACTGACGTTCCCTTCGATCCGCATCGGCCCGCGCTCACGGCGTTCGGTCGCGAGCGGAGGCACCGGCTCCCGAGTTGCTTCCTGCGCGACGCCGGTGGTCGACTCGGCGAGCCGCTCGGCCACGAGCGTCCACATCGAGAGCCTCCGCCCCCTCGCCCCCCGGCCCATGCCGGCACATCGTGACAGGTCATGCGGGCTCGTCGCCCTGATTCGTACTCCCCGCGAACTGGGGAGTACGCCGTGAGAACGGCGTCGATAGGCTCACGTGAAGCCGACGTCTCCGCTTCGACTGACCCGGACCCTTCGCTTGAAGCGACGGTGGCGATGCTCGCTGCCGTCATCGTCGACGATTGAATGGAGAAGCGCCCTGTGTTCGTGATCGAACCGGATCCCGAGCGGCCTCGGAAACGCCGTGTCGTCGATCGAGAACGAGATGCCGCGCTCGTACCCCTCGGCATGCGCGCGTACGAAGCGATCCGGCTGATGAAGCTCGTGTGGGGCGAGCGGGTGATCCCGTTCGAATACGAGCTCGAGCCCGTCGCCGCCGAAGCCGGCAAGCGCTTCGTCGGTCGCGTCTCTGGCTTCGGCACGAGCCCGATCGCCGCTGAGCAGGCCGGCACCTCCCGATACCGCTTCGCCAATGATGAGGAACGACGCGCTGCCGAGCAACTCGTGGCCGAGGCGCTGCTCGTCTACGGGGACTTCTACGACGGCCTGGACCACCCCGACGGAGTCTTCACCGTCGAGGTGCCGACGGAGGCGTACGGAACCTTCGCCTACACCCTTTCTTCCTTCGGTTACGTGACCAACGCGACTTCGCCCGGCACCACGGCTGGGAGCACCCGATGAGCGGCGAAGTATGCGATCATCGCCGACTCGCCTCCGAAGCGGGCGGATGCCGCTCCTGACCAGCCTCGGAGTCCGAGTGACGCTCGCACCCGGCAATCGGGGTGCAACGCCGAATGATGGATGCCACGGCGCGCGACTTCTCCTCCACAGGGCCACGTGTACGTCGATTATCCACAGGCAGAATCCCAGATCATCACTGATTTCCAGCGATCTCGAATGTCAGTGGGTGGGTACAGGATTGAACCATGGAAGAGACCTCGCCACCCGGGCACACCGCACCCGCGGCGCAGGCTGCGCTGCACGCGCTGGCCGCCCTCGAGCGCGAGGTGGCGAGTCTCCGTGAGGCGTGGACCGGTGCGATGCCGGCGTGGGGCGCGAGCTTCGGCTCGACGCAGTTCGACCTCGAGCAGATGAGCGACCCAGGTCTCATCCGGGTCACCGACGCCCTCGCGAAGACGCGGCGCGACATCGACGCCGTGCTCGCCCGGGTCGCCGCCGAGGTCGCGCGCCGCTCCGGGCCCGAGTTCGGCGAGACCGGGCTCGCGAAGGCGCAGGGGTTCCACAATCCGACCCGGCTCATCGCGGCATCCACCGGGGCATCGCGCACCGACGCGCAGCGGTTGATCGCGGTGGGCACCGCCACCGCCGAGCGGCACACCTTCAGCGGCGAGCGGGCGCCCTCGAGGCATCCGCACGTGGCGGCTGCGCTCGCGACGGCGGCGATCGGTCTCGACGCGGCATCCGCGATCACCTCGATGCTCGACCGGGCGTGGGCGAGGGCCGACGCCTCTCGAATCGATGTCGTCGAAGCGGCGCTCGTCGAGCTGGCGGCGCAGGTTCCGCTCGAGACCCTCCTGCGCGGAGTCCGCGAGGCTGAGGCGAGGCTCGACCCCGACGGCGTCGAACCCCGCGACGACGAACTCCGCACCGAGCGCTCGTTGACGATGCGCGAAGACCGCCACGGCATGGTGCACCTGCAGGCCCGGCTCGACCCAGAGAGCGCCGCGCCGGTCAAGGCCGCGATCGAGGCGCTCGTGAGCGATGCGCTGCGCCGACGTCGGCCGGTCGACGGCGACCACGCGCCCGTCGTCGACGACGACCGCTCGATCCCGCAGATCCAGGCCGACGCACTCGCCGCGCTCGCGCGCCACACACTCGGCTGCACCCAGACCCTCACGCCCCTCGCGAAGACCACGGTCGTCGTGCGCGTCGACCTCGACACGCTCGTGAGCGGCCTCGGGCACGCCAACATCGACGGGCTCGACCAGCCCGTCCCGGCGTCGACCGTGCGCCGCATGGCCGCCGACGCCGAGGTCATCCCCGCTGTGCTCGGCGGCGAGAGCCTCCCGCTCGACCTCGGTAGGGCGGCCCGGCTCTTCACCAAGGCGCAGCGCCTCGCCCTCGGCGAGCGCGACGGCGGCTGCGCCTCGTGCGGCCAGAACATCTCCTACGTCGAGGCCCATCACATCCGCTGGTGGGAGCGAGATGCCGGCCCGACCGACCTCTCGAACGGGGTGATGCTCTGCAGCTTCTGCCACCACCGCGTGCACCGCGACGGGTGGAGGATCGACGCGGGCCCGAGCGAGGTGTGGTTCATTCCGCCACCGCACATCGACCCCGATCAACTGCCGCGGCTCGGCGGGCGGGCGCGATTCGAGCTGCGCGACGGTCGGGCGGCCTGACCGCGCGCGGTGCGGTTCGTGGCGCCCGCCTCGCGCGGCGCATGGGTTGCCGCCCGCCCAGCGCCACCGGGCAGGGCCTGACCGCACGCTGCTCGGCTCGTGCGCCCCCAGTCTGAACGACGCGTCGGCGGAACCCGGCCCGGCGCCACCCGGGCGGACGCCAACGCTCGCCCACCGCACAGGAGTCCCTCCTAGGCTGAGAGCGTGCCCCGACTCCACGCAGAACCCGACCGCTCCAAGTGGGTGCCCGTCACCGACTCCCTCGGATTCCGTGGCCGTCGCGCCCGCAAGCAGGCGATCGGCATGCTGCTGTCGCAGGCGAAGGGCCCGGGCGCCGAGCCCACGAAGCGCGGCGGCGGCTTCAGCGCCTGGGCGATGAGTCAGGCCGTGCCGTTCCTGATGCGCAAGGCGGCGGGGCGGGTGCTCGTCTGGGTCTGGAAGGCCGAGCCCGACCTGCTCGTGGTGATGGCCCAGGTTCAGGCGGCGACCCCCGAGATCCGCATCGCGCGAGCCTCGATGCCGATCGAGTACGACGACACCGAGGAGTTCCGCGGCACCTACCTCGGCCTGGGCGAGAAGCTCGCCATGCCGCTTCCGCCGGGCGGTCGCCCGCCGTTCGCCACGTACACCTGGGATCTCGGCACGCACCTCGTGACCGTCACCGCCGTGTGCAGCGACCGCGAACGGTTCGGCACCGTCATCGGTGCGGTCGATGACCTCGCACGCGACATCCGCATCGTCGACGACCTCACCGTCGGCGAATCGGCGCCGGTGCTGCGCATCGACCCGGCCTGAATCGCAAGCCGCATCCGCACCGGTTACGGCGTCGGGTTCGAGCGCTCCACGACGACGTCGCGTTGCGGGCCGTACTCGAGCGGCGATGCCACGAACGCGATCACCGCGACGAGCGAAAGGGCCGAGACAGCGACGCAGACGCGTGACATGACGACCGAGGTGCATTCGCCTGCGACGCGGCGCACGGCGACGAAGATGCTCCAGCCGATGAGTGCGCCGGCGGTGTTGACGATGAGGTCGGTGGTGTCGAAGCTGCCCGTCGAGATGACGTGCTGCACCGTCTCGAGCACGAGGCTCGTGGCAAGCGCGGCGAGGCCGGTCTTCCACCACTTCCAGGCCGGCGCGAGGGCTCCGGCGAACAGCCCGAACGGCACGAAGAGCACGAGGTTGATCAGCAGCTCAGCCGGTTTGCTCGCCCCGTCGTCTCCGGCCGGTACGAACGGCACCAGCTTGATCGGCCGGGCGAGGCCTGCGGCTTCGCCGATCCACGGCACGTCGAGCTTCCACAGCACCACCCATGCGAGGAGCGCGAGGTACACCGCGAACGCGACGATGAGGATGCCGCGGCCTCGGTTCGTTCGCGGCTGGTTCGAAGAGGTCACAGGGCATTCTCTCGCTGCGAGCCTCGGGAACCGCCGAGCCCGGCGGTCGCAACCTCGCGCACCGCATCCAGCACCACTTGCAGCGCCGGCGAGTCCGCCTGGCTCCGCCGATGCACCGCCGACACCCCGCGCGTCGACGCCGGGCGAACCGTCGGAATCGCCACGAGATCCGGGTGCAGAGCCGGTCGTCCCATCCGCGGCACGAGCGCGACCCCGAGCCCGGCCCGCACGAGCTCGAGATGGTTCTCGAACTCCATCGACTCGTGCACGACCCGCGGCGCGTTCGAGACGCCGTCGAAGAGGCGCCTCAGCCACTGCCGGCAGATGGTCGAGTCGAACGTCGCGATCCATTCCTCGTCGGCGAGATCGGCCGGCGTCAGTTCAGTGACCCCGGCGAGCGCAAGCTTGTGGTCGCGCCGCAGGATCACGTCCGCGACATCCGTGAACAGGGGTGTCTCTACGAGGTGATCGGGCATCGCGAGCGCGACCCCGCCCCACCGGTGCACGATGCCGAGGTCGCGCTGGCCCGACGCGACGAGCGCGATGGTCTCCCACGGCTCGCTCTCGCGCATCGGCACCCGCAGGTCGGGGTGCTCCGCCCGCAGCCGCGGCAGCACGTCGACGAGGATGCCTCGCACGGCGGTGGAGAACGCACCGATGCGCACCTCGCCCGTGACTCGGCGGGGCGCACCGTCGGCAGCACTCACCCCGCCGGCCAGGTGCAGGTCGGCCTCGAGGCGCTCGAGGTCGGCGAGCACGGTCGCCGACGACGTGACGAGGTGGCGCCCGGCGTCGGTGAGCACGACGCCGCGGCCGGCCCGCTCGAGCAGGGCGACGCGGGTGCCGCGCTCGAGGCGCTTGATCTGCTGCGACACGGCCGACGGCGTGAAGCCGAGCGCGTCGGCCGCGGCGGCGACGCTTCCGTTGGTGGCCACGGCGCGCAGCGCGACCACGGCTTCGAGATCGATCATGTACGGATGCTACCGAATCAAGCGCAGAAATGATCGCTGGTGTTTCCGGATGCCTCGGCGCGAAGCTGGTTCCATGACGAGACGCGACATGCTGCTGGCCGCCCTGGTGGCGACGATGTGGGGCTTCAACTTCGTCGTGATCGACTGGGGCATGGCCGGCATCCCGCCGCTGTTCTTCGTCGCCGTGCGCTTCGCGGTCGTCGCCCTCGCCGTGGTCGTCGTGCCCCGCCCGCTCGCGAGCTGGAAGACCGTCGTCGGCGTCGGCCTCTTCATGAGCCTCGGCCAGTTCGCCCTGCTCTACACGTCGATCGCGCTCGGGCTGCAGCCCGGCATCGCGGCGCTGCTGCTGCAGGCGCAGGTCGTGCTGACGATCGTGGTGGCGGCGCTCGCCCTGCGCGAGCGCCCGAGCCGCATGCAGACGATCGGCGTGCTCGTCGGCACCGTCGGGCTCGGCGTCGTGGCGCTCGGTCGCGGCGGCGATGCGCCGGCGATCGCGGTCGTGCTGTGCCTGCTCGCCGCGCTGTCGTGGGCGATCGGCAACGTCATCTCACGCAAGGCCGGCCCGGTCGCGCCCGCGAAGCGCTTCGGCGCGCTGTCGCTGACGGTGTGGTCGTCGCTCGTCGTTCCGCTGCCGGCGCTCGGCCTGTCGGCGCTCATCGAGGGGCCCGATGCGATCGCGGCGGGCATCGCGGCGTTCGGCTGGCGGCCCGTCGTGTCGACGCTCTACACGGCCGGGCTCTGCACCCTCGTCGGCTACGCGATCTTCAACGCGCTGCTCGCGCGCAACCGCTCGGCGTCGGTGGTGCCGTGGGTGCTGCTCGCGCCCGTCGTGGCGATGGCGTCGGCGGCGCTGCTGCTGGGGCAGATCCCGAACGTGTGGGAGACCGTCGGCGGGCTCGTGCTCGTCGCCGGGGTGATCATCGCGAATGCGCCGGTGCGGCGGCGCGCAGAGCGGGCGCTTGCCGCGCCCGAACCGGTCGCAGCATCCTCGTCGTCAGCCGTCGGAGGGCACGCGCACTAGGTTCTCGCGAGCCGAAGCCCCTTCTCGGTGAAGTAGCTCACTTCGCCATCGGCATCCTCGATCCCGAAGACGAACTTTCCCGAGGCGGTCGCGCGCACATCGACGACTTGGCCGCGTCCGCGCGGCGTGACCACCTCGGCTCCCGGTGTGAAGATCGTTTCGCTCATGCGCCCGATCATGCTGGCACGCCGCGGGGGCCGGCCTCCCCCGTGCGGCGGATCATCTCGCTCGACGATGACGTAGATCGCCGCTCGCGCGGTTGGTCTCGATACGCGCTCCGCGCTACTCGACCGACCAAGTGCTCCTCACAACCACCCGCGGTCGCGGGCGATCGTGAGCGCCTCGATGCGGTTGCGGGCGTCGAGCTTGCCGATCGCGTTCGAGAGGTAGTTGCGCACGGTGCTCGTCGACAGGAAGAACCGTTCGGCGATGTCGTGGATCGTCGCCCCATCGGCCGAGGCCCGCAGCACCTCGGCCTCGCGCGCGGTCAGCGGGTTGTCGCGCACGCCGAGCGCCTCGGCGGCCAGCTTCGAGTCCACGACCCGCTCCCCCGCTCGCACCCGCCGGATCGCCGCGGCGAGCTGCTCGACGGGGTCGTCCTTCACGAGGAATCCGTTCGCCCCCGCAGCGAGCGCCCGCGCGAGGTAGCCGGGCCGGCCGAACGTCGTCACCACGACGACGAGGCAGCCGGGCACCGCCGACCGCAGCGGCCCGATCACGTCGAGGCCGCTCGCGCCCGGCAGCTCGATGTCGAGCAGCACGACGTCGGGATGCAGGCGCTCGGCGGCGGCCACCACCTCGTCGCCGCGCTCGACCGCGCCGACGACCGTGAGGTCGGGCTCGAGCTCGAGCAGGGTCGCGAGCGCCGATCGCATCATGCGCTGGTCCTCGGCGATGAGGATGGTCGTCGCCCCGCTCACCGTCCCGCCTCCCCGGGAAGGGGCACGACAGCAGTGACACGGAACCACGGCGAGACCTCGACCGCGAACTCGCCACCGGCGGCCTCGACGCGCTCGCGGAGTCCGCGCAGCCCGTTGCCGGGCACGAAGGTCGATCCTGCCGCGTCCGTCGACGACACCGCGCGAACAGCCCGCCCGGGCCCGTCGTCCGAGACCTCGACGATCGCGCGGCCGTCGACCACCGAGACCGCGATCACGCACTCGCGCGCCACCGAGTGGCGCAGCACGTTCGTCGCACCCTCGCGCACGACCCACCCGAGCACGGCATCGACCGTGACCGGCAGCGGCCGGTCGGGCAGGGTCACGGATGTCGCGACCCCGGCCTGCTCGAGCGTGCGACGCGCGTTCGCCACCTCGTCGCCGAGGCTCGCCGACCGCGAACCGGCCACCACCGAACGCACTTCGCCGAGCGCCTCGCGCGCGATCTGCTCGACGTCCGAGATGTGCTCGGCCGCGGCATCCGGATCCGGGGTCATCAGGCGGCGCGCCGCCTCGGCCTTCACCGCGATCACCGACAGCGAGTGCCCCAGCAGGTCGTGCAGGTCGCGCGAGAACCGCAGCCGCTCCTCGCCGACGGCCGCGACGGCGAGCCGCTCGCGGGTGCGATCGAGCTCGTGGGCCAGCGCCACGTAGTACTGCACGAGGTAGTTGCCCGCACCGCCCGCGAACGCGGCGAACCCGACGAGCACGGCCGCCTCGAGCGACCACGACTCGAACCCCACGGCGAGCGCACCCGTCACCGCGATCGAACCGACCACGCCCATCGCCCACCGCCGGCGGACGGCGAGCGAGGCGGCCACCGCGAGCAGGGGGAACAGCAGCGCCTGACCGCCCTGCTGGAGGAAGAAGTAGCCGGCGCAGAGCAGCAGCAGGGCGACGAAGGCGAGCTCCGTCGCGGCACTCGGGCGACGGCCCGCCCCGAACGGGCGGGAGACCGCCAATCCGAATGCGACGCCGATGAGCACGACGTACGCGACGCGCGCCGCATCGCCGGCGACGATCGCCGAGACGAACGGGGCGACCAGCAGCAGCGGCGCCGCGATCAGCGCGAGCCACGCGGCCGGGCGGTAGGCGAGCCACGCCGCGGTCCGCGGGGTCGGCTGCGGTTCATCGATCGTCGTCATCACGTCACGCATCCCGGTTCGACTCCGAATGGGGCTCGGTCCGTCAGCCAATCTACTCAGAGCTCCGTCGCGGTCGGGCGGCGCCGGGCGGCGATCGGCAGTCCGACCATGAGCGTCGCACCCGTGACGAGGTGCATCGCGATGAGCGCGACGATCACCGCCCCAGACCCGCCCGCCCCGATCGGGCCGAGCAGCGAGAGGGCGAGCATCGTCCACCCGACGATGCCGAAGATGCGGGCGCTGAGCCGGGTGAATCGCTCGAGCAGCGCGAGGAACCCCCACGCGGCGAGACCCGCGAAGAGGCCCGCGACGACGATCGACACCGGGGTGATCGTCTGCGCGGTCGTCCCCGAACCGGCGACGAGGTCGAGTCCGGCGAGCGGTACCGCGAAGACCCAGACGATGAGCGGCAGGACGATCGCGACGGCGACGGTCGCCGCCCGTGCGAGCCGGCGGCGGGATGGCGGGGCGTCGACACCGATGCGGTCGGCGACGGCGTTCGGCTGGACTGCTGGTGCGGTCGTGTTCATGCCTTCGACGCTACGAATCGGCGTCGGGCCTCGGCAGAGACGAATGTCACGACTGTGCGTGCGCTGCGGGCGGCTCGCTCGCTCAACCGCCCCGAACGCGACGGGCGCCCACGCTCCGAATTCGCAGGGAGCGCTAGGGCTTCGGCCGAGTCGAGCGTAAATTGCGTTATATCGCGTTTGCGATGCGGTGAGGATGCCGCCTCGCAACTGGACGAAGGCGGGGGCCATGAACCTGAATCTCGAACGGCGCGGCACCGCGCCCGACCGCCACGACCATGCCGACGGGGGGTGGTGATCGTGGAGGTCCTCCTCGGCATCTTCATCGCGTTCCTGATCTTCGTCGCGGTCGCGATCACGACGGTCGCGCTCGTCGTGCGAGCCGTCTACCGGCGCATCCGCCGCAACAGGGCGGTCGCCGCCACAGCGCTGCGCACCCGTGCCGGCTTCAGCCACGGCCCGCGCCGCAAGGTGCTCGCCCTGCGCGTGCGACTCGGCGACACCCTCGACAGCGGACAGGCCGCGATCGACCTCGCCGCGCAGAGCGGCGGCGGGCACGGCGAACTGCCGCGGCTCTTCCGCCGCATCAAGACCGAGGGCGAGGCGCTCGGCCTGCAGCTGCGACTGCTCGAGAGCGAGACCGACCAGGCCGTGCTCGCCGCCGAGCTTCCGCTCGCCGCCGATCGTGTCGACCAGGTCGCGGGGCTCGTGCGCCGGCTGCGCTCGGCCGTCGCATCCGGTCTCTCCGGCTCCACCGACGACACGCTGAGCGCCCTGCGCGCCGACATGGAACGCGAGGTCGCCGCCCTCGCCGTCGGCGTCGACGAGCTGCAGCGGCTCAACCGTCGCGAAGAACGCGTCGCCCCGACCCGGCCGCCGGGTCACCCCCAGAGCACGCCCGCACGCCGACCACGTCAGACGTTCGACCTGAAGGAGACCCGACCATGAGCGACAACACCTCGCGCGTCCGCACCATCTTCCGCAGCAAGACCAAGAAGGCCCTCGACAAGATCGAGGACCCGCGTGAGACCCTCGACGACAGCTACGAGCAGCAGGTGAAGCTGCTGCAGCAGGTGCGTCAGGCGGTCGCCGACGTGGCGACGGCGAAGAAGCGCATCGACCTGCAGGGGCAGGAGATGGGCGCCCGCTTCCAGCGGCTCGGCGAGCAGGCCCGCGAGGCCATGGCACAGGGGCGCGAAGACCTCGCCCGGGCGGCCCTCGAGCGCCGTGCGCTGCTCGAGTCGCAGGTCTCGAAGCTGCAGGACCAGTACTCCGCGCTGCAGCAGCAGACCGCGCAGTTGCAGCAACGCGAGCGCCAGCTCTCCGAGCAGGTCGCCGCGTTCCGCGTCGAGAAGGAGACCATCAAGGCCACCTACACCGCCTCCGAGGCGCAGGTGAAGGCGAACGAGGCGGTCGCCGGCATCGGCGCGAGCATCAACGACGTCGGCGCCAGCCTCGACCGGGCGAAGGATCGGGTCGCGCAGATGCAGGCGCGCGCCGCCGCCACCGACGAGTTGCTCGCCAGCGGGGCGCTCAAAGACCTCACCGCCGCCCCCGACGCCGACATCGAGCGGCAGCTCGCGACGCTCTCGGCGAAGGCCGAGGTCGACCGTCAACTGCAGGCGATGAAGGATGGCTCGGGCGCGACCTCCTCGCAGCAGCATCGCGAAGGCCCCGACGGGTGGCTGGGCATCGGGCAGGGGTCGAGCACCAATTGAGGTAGCGAGGCGGCGCCTGCCGCTGCCATGATGCCGGTAGCCCGAACCGAGGGAGACCGGATGTCCGAGACGCTCGACCGAACACCCGCCGGCGTCGCTTCGCCCCTGCCGGGCGCGACGATCATCGGCCGCATCCGGGGAATGCTCCTCTCGGCCCTGGGCGCCGCGCTCGGGTACTCGATCCTCGGAACGGCGAGCAAGGGCGGCTGCTTCGACGCGGTGAGCGAAGAGGCCGCCGCCGACTCGGCGTGCGTGAACCTCACCCTGCATCCGAGCCCCATCGTGTTCATCGCGATCGCGGTGACGGTCATCGTCGCGATCACCCTCGTGCTGCGGCCTGGCCGCTCCGAGGCATCCGCCCTGCGCATCATCGACCGCGCGGTGGACATCATCATCGCCGGCACGCTCGCCTGGGCGGCGCTGACGATGGTCTCGTTCTTCGCGATTCCGCTCGAGCCGCCGGGCCCGGGCGAGCCCTTCACGATCCCGTTCACGTTCGGCAACGTCGACATCGACATCACGCCCTAGCCGGCGCGATTCGACCGACGGAGCAAGCCGAGGGTCTCGACGCGCGGCGCGCACCGGCGCATCATTTCCCGATGACGACGCCGTCCCTCACTGCGCAGCTCAGGCTCGACCTCAGGCATCGCCTGCGCCCCATGCGGGGCCGCAACCCCGACGAACCGCATCGTGCCGTCACCCCGCTCGAGCTGCTCTACGACCTCACGTACGTCATCGCGTTCGCCGCCGCGGCCGACGAGCTCGCGCATGCGCTCTTCGTCGGCGAGGTCGGACCGGGCATCGGCGCGTACCTGTTCGCGGTCTTCGGGGTGTCGTGGGCGTGGCTCAACTTCACCTGGTTCTCGTCGGCCTACGACAACGACGACGCGCTCGTGCGGGCCGCCGTCGTCGCGCAGATGGTCGGGGTCGTGATCTTCATCTTCGGGCTGCCCGTCAGCTTCGAGGATGCCGCGCACGGAGCCAGCCCGAACAACATGCTGCTCGTCGCCGGCTACATCGTCATGCGCGTCCCGCTGATCGCGCTCTGGCTGCGCGCCGCGCGCGAGGACCCGGCGCATCGGCGAACCTCCCTCGCGTACGCGGCCGTGATCGCGGTCGCGCAGGTCGGCTGGCTGCTCACGACGATCCCCGGCATCCCGACGGGCGCCACCATCGCCGCGATCGTCGTGCTCGCGACCGCCGAGCTCATCGCGCCGGTCGTGCTCGAGCGCCGCTTCGGTCGGGCGCCGTGGAACGCCGGTCACATCGCCGAGCGATTCGGACTGCTCACCCTCATCACGATCGGCGAGGTCATCGCCGGAACGGTCGCAGCCGTCGGCGCTCTCGTCGCTGAGCAGGGATGGTCGATCGCGGCGGTCGCGATCGTCGCCGCAGGGCTCGTGATCGCCGCCGGGCTCTGGTGGGCGTACTACCTCGTCCCGTCGCGCACGATCCTCGAGCGCTGGCCCGAACGCACCTGGGGCTGGCGGTACGTGCACCTGCCCCTCTTCGGCGCGATCGCGGCGGTCGGCGCGGGACTCCACGTCGCCGCGGTCGGCGTCGAGCACCAGGAGCTCAGCCTGCTGCAGATCACCCTCGCGCTCGCGGTGCCGGTCGCGTGCGTGGTCGTGCTCGTCTTCCTCATCTGGAGCGTGCTGATGCACTCCATGGACTTCACGCACGTGCCGCTCTTCATCGCGAACCTCGTGCCGCTCGTGGCCGCGGTCGTCATCGCCACGGTCGTCGACGCCGGGGCGCCGATCGACCTCGAACCCGGTGGCGACCTCACCGCCCTCGTCACGGTCATCGGGCTCGTGTCGCTCTCGTGCGTGATCGAGGTCGTCGGGCACGAGCTCGTCGGGTACTCGCACACGCTGCAGGCCGCGAAGCGGCACCTGCTCGAGCCCGAGATCGCCGCCCGGCACGCCGAGGCCGACGCGGCCGAGGCATCCACCTGAACCTCGCCCGCCCCGGCGAAGGGGGCTACGCCCAGCCGAGCTCCCCGAGGCGCGCGTCATCCAAGCCGAAGTAGTGGCCGATCTCGTGCACGAGCGTGATGCGCACCCGGGTGCGCAGTGCGTCGAGGTCGGGGCTGTAGGCCTGCATGTTGTTCTTGAAGAGCGTGATGCGGTCGGGCAGCTCGCCGTAGCCGTAGACCCCGCGCGTCTTCAGCGGGCGCCCGCTGTACAGCCCGAAGAGCCGCGGCCGCTCCCCCGGCGGCTGGTTCGCGATGAGCACCGCGACGTTCTCGAGTCCGCGCACCATCTCGTCGGGCAGCGCGTCGTAGACCTCTGAGACCATCTGCTCGAAGTCGTCGTCCGAGATCTCGACCATGTACCGATTCTGAACCCCGAACGGGCTCACCCGACCGGAATGCGCAGATCCGAGGCATCCCGTTCGCTGTCGACGGAATCGTGCGGCGGGTCGGCCGGTTCGAGGCGGCTGTCGAAGAAGACCCGCGCGAGGCGCGCACGGAGCCGCTCGAGCGGGCGTCCGCGCGGTGCGGTCGTGGCCGCCGCGATGGCGGCCGTGGCGGGTCGGTCGACGTCGAGCAGGCGCCGGCGCTCGTCGCGGTCGAGCTCCTCGTGCACCTCCACGTACTCGCCGCCCGGCAGGCGCACGATGCGCCCCGTCTCGAACCCGTGCAGCAGCATGTCGCGGTCGCGTCGCTGCAGGCCGAGGCACACTCGCCGCGTGAGCGCGAACGCGACGGCCGGGCCCGCCAGCAGCAGGAGCTGGAACACGAGCACCACGCCCTCGATGCTGACGCTGAACGCGGCCGCGATGACGTCGGCGCTGGCCGCGCCCCAGAGCACGCCGTAGAACACGACGCCCGCCACCCCGACGCCCGTGCGCGTCGGGGTGTTGCGGGGGCGGTCGAGCAGGTGGTGCTCGCGGTGATCGCCGAGGATCCACTCCTCGATGAACGGGTACGCGGCGACGAGCAGGAGGTAGGCGGTGACGACCGCGAGCGGGGCGAGCACGGCGAGCGTCCAGGTGCGGTCGAACGCGACGAGCTCCCAGCCCGGCGGCACCAGGCGCAGCGCCCCGTCGAGGAACCCGGTGTACCAGTCGGGCTGGCTCCCGGCGCCGGCGTCGCCCGGTGAAGCGGGCCCGTACAGCCAGATGGGGTTGATCGTGACCGTCGCCGAGATCAGCATCAGCACCCCCATGACGATGAGGAGCAGGCCGCCCGCCCGAGCCGCGGCGGTCGGCAGCAGCGGCACGCCGGTGCGGCCCGGCCCCGCGAACCGCGGAGGGCGGTGCCGGAGGAGCAGGGCGGCGCGCACCGCGATGAGCACCGCCATGAGCGGCACCACGGCGAGGTGCAGCGGGTACAGGTGCGCGATGATCTCGCCGGGGAAGGCACCGCCGAACAGCAGGTCCTTCAGCGGGGTGCCGACGAACGGGATGCCGAGCACGATGCCCTCGACGATGCGCAGCCCCGTGCCCGACAGCATGTCGTCGGGCAGCGCGTACCCGCTCCAGCCGCCCGCGAGCGCCGCGACGAGCAGCAGGAACAGCAGCACCCACCCCGCGCGCCGCGGCCGCCGGAACGCGCCCGTGAAGAACGTCACGAGCAGCTGCGCGATGATCGCCGCCGGCAGCAGGAGGGCCGCCCAGTGGTGCGCCTGCCGCACGAGCAGGCCGACGGGCACCTCGAACGAGATGCGCATCGTCGACGCGTAGGCCTCCGAGGCCTGCGCCCCGAGCAGCGTCGGGTAGGGCCCGTCGTAGGTGACCGTCGCGTTCGACGGCGTGTACCAGAACATGAGGATGACGCCCGTCACCGTGATGACCACGAGGCACGCCATCGCGACCACCCCGAACAGGTTCGTCCAGTGCACCGGCACGACACGACCCCGCAGCTCCGCGACGAACGCCGCACCACGCCGTCCCGCGGTCGTGCGGCCCAGCCGCTCTGCCGCCCGCTCGGTGAATCCCGTTCGACGCTCCTGCGTTGCCGACACGTCGGTCTCCTCTCAGGCCCTCTGCACATACGACGCCGCAGCGGCCCGATTTGTGACAGGTGCCCTCGAGGAGCGTGCCGGTTCAGTCGACGAGCGCCCCCGCCGACAGGTTCG
Source organism: Agromyces chromiiresistens (assembly GCF_029167465.1). Classification (NCBI taxonomy): domain Bacteria; kingdom Bacillati; phylum Actinomycetota; class Actinomycetes; order Micrococcales; family Microbacteriaceae; genus Agromyces; species Agromyces chromiiresistens. The sequence goes on along the minus strand of NZ_JARFNL010000004.1, from coordinate 920,635 downwards.
CGATCGCGCCGGTCATCGAGCCGGCGCGATCGGAGGCGGCGAACGCGAGGTACTCCGCGACGTCGTCGAGCACCGGCAGCCGGCCCAGCACCGTCATGCCCGCCAGCCCGGTGAGCCATTCATCGATGGGGATGCCTCCGGCCGCCGCGGTGCGGCCGAACATGTCGCCCGTGTACGAGGTCTCGAGCGCATCCGACATGGCGTGCGGGCGCACGCAGACGACGCGGACCCCGTCGGGCCCGAGCTCGCCCGCGAGCGCGCGCGAGAACCCCTCGAGCCCGGCCGACTGGGCCGCGTTGCCGAGCAGCCCGCGACCGGTGAGCCGGGCGCCCGGCGTCGAGATCGTGAGGATGACGCCGCCGCCCTGCGCGATCATGTGCCGCGACGCGGCCTTCGCGGTCACGAAGTTCGTCTGCAGGTAGCCGACCACGGGGTGCAGGTAGTCGTCGAGCGAGGTCTCGGCGATCGGCAGGCCCTGCACGTGGTCGAAGCCGACCGCGTTGAGGGCGATGTCGATGCGACCCGCGATCTCGGCCACCTCGTCGACGTGCCGGTCGACCTCGGCCTGGCTCATCGCGTCGACGACGGCGATCGAGACGGCCGCGCCAGCTGCACGGGCGGCGGATGCCGCGGCCTCGAGCCGTGGCAGCGACCGGCCCGCGAGGAAGAGGCGTGCGCCCTCGCGGGCGAACACCCGCGCTGCCGCTCCCCCGATCGAACCGCCACCGCCGTGGATCACGGCCACCTTGTTCTCGAGCAGCATGTCACGACCTCCGAATCTCGTTCTGAATTGTGCAACTTGATAGTTGCACTATTCAGAACAGAGTGCAACCTTTCGATTGCACTTCGGAAGCGAATGCCCGAGACGAGGGGTCGCTCGTCCCGGACCGATCAACCGAGCCCGGCGCGCTCCTCCGAGGCATCCTGCTCGCCCTCGACCGGGCGGCCCGACAGGCCGACCGATCCCTTGCCGGCCCCCGTCGAGAGCGCCGCGGCCACCGCCACCGACTCGTCGACGTCGGGGTACTGCGGCCGCAGCCGCACGGGCTCGCGGCGGCGCTGCTCGCGCTTCGCCTTGCGCGAAGCGGCGAGGAGGTTGAGCGCCTCGACGAGGATCGCGAACGCCATCGGCGCGTAGATGAGGGCCTTGTCGATGTGCACCCCGAAGCCCTCGGCGATCAGGAACACGCCGATCAGCAGCAGGAACGACAGGGCGAGCATCTTCACCGTCGGGTGGCGGTTCACGAACGTGAAGATGAAGCGCGCCGCGAACAGCATGATGCCGAACGAGAGCACGACGACCGTGACGATGACGAGCAGGTTCTCGGTCATGCCCACGGCCGTGATCACCGAGTCGAGCGAGAAGACGATGTCGAGCGCCAGGATCTGCGCGAGCACCGAACCGAACGTGATGCGCCTCGGCGCGGCACCGTGCTCCTCCTCCGCGCCCTCGAGCTTGTGGTGGATCTCGGTGACCGCCTTGTAGACGAGGAAGAGGCCACCGGCGATCAGGATGAAGTCCTTCACCGAGAAGCCCATGCCCCACAGCTCGACGACGTCTTCCTTCAGCGTGATGATCCAGCCGGCGAAGAAGACGAGGATGACGCGGATCACCATCGCGAGCGTCAGGCCGAGGTTGCGCGCCTTGGCCTGCTGCTCCTTCGGGAGCTTCGACGCGAGGATCGAGATGAAGATGACGTTGTCGACGCCGAGCACGATCTCGAGCACGAACAGCGTGACGAAGACGGCGATGAGGTCGGGGGTGAGGGCGAAGGAGAAGTCCACGCCGCCCATCGTAGGGAGCCGCGCGCGTTATGCGGCGCCATCCGTGCGGGGCGTGCGGCGTGGCGTCAGCCGGATCACGGGGATCTCCCGATCGGTGACGCGCTCGTACCTCGCGAAGCCGTGCGCCGTCGACGTGATCTGCGCCCACGCCGCCGCGCGCTCAGCACCGTGCAGCTGCTCGGCGGTGACGTCGATGCGCTTGCCCGCGAACTCGATGCGCACCCGGTCGGGATGCGCCGCGATGTTGTAGTACCACGACGGGTTCTTCGCGGCGCCGTTCGCCGACGCGACGATCAACCGTGCGCCGTCGCCCTCGGGAAACCAGCGCACGGGTGTCACGCGCTCCCGCCCGGTCTTGCGGCCGATCGTCACGAGCGCGAGCTTGTTGCCGCGCCGGTCGCCCTTGCGGCGGATGTGCTCGGCCATGCGCTGGTTGCCCCACCGCTCGAGCCGGGTGCCGGCCGGGCTGCGCGCGCCGCGGGTGCCGTTCGGGGTGTCGAAGGCCATGGGGATCGCCTCCCTCTGGTGGCGAGTGCTTCCCCTCAATCATCCCGCGGATCGGGCAGCGCAGGGGCCCCGAGACGCTCCTTCGTCGCTCCTCGACCACCGGGGTCGGCGGTCAGCGCGACAGCTCGGCCTCCTCGTCGAGGTGGCCGAGCTTGTAGGGGTTCGCGATCGAGAAGATGCGGGTGATGCGCCCGTCCTCGATCTCGAAGCTGATCGCCCCGGCGAGCGCGCCGTCGATCTCGCCGCGGATCGCCGGCTGGCCGTTCACCCAGGTCGGTCGCGCCTCGAACGGCAGGCCGAGCTTCGCGAGGCCGCCGATCAGGTACCGGGCGATCTTGTCGGCGCCCACGATCGGCCTGGGCGCGGCGCCGCGCACGAAGCCGCCGCCGTCGGCGACCGACACGACGTCGGGTGCGAGCACGTCCATGAGGCCCTGCAGGTCGCCCGAGTTGATCGCCGCGACGAACCGCGCGACCACCGCCTCCTGCTCGGCGCGGTCGACCGCCACCCGCGGCCGCCGGGCCGCGACGTGCGTCTTCGCGCGGTGGGCGATCTGGCGCACCGCGGCCGGCGTCTTGCCGACCGCGTCGGCGATCTCGTCGTACGACACGTCGAACACCTCGCGCAGCACGAACACGGCGCGCTCGGTGGGTCCGAGCGTCTCGAGCACGGTCAGCATCGCGATCGACACGCTCTCGGCGAACTCCACGTCCTCCGCGACATCGGGGCTCGTGAGCAGCGGCTCGGGCAGCCACTCGCCCACGTACGACTCCCGGCGCCGCGACTTGGTGCGCAGGTGGTTCAGCGCCTGGCGCGTGACGATCCGCACGAGGTAGGCGCGCTCCTCGCGCACCTCGGATCGGTCGACGGCGTTCCACCGCAGCCACGACTCCTGCAGCACGTCTTCGGTGTCGGCCACCGAGCCGAGCATCTCGTACGCGATCGTGAAGAGCAGGGTGCGGTGGGTGACGAACGGGTCGTCGGTCATGATGCCGAGCCTACGACCTCGGCCGCGGCATCCGTCGTCGTCGCCCTCGTCGCGAGCGGCGGCAGGGCGCACGCATCGGCGTAGCCCTCCGAGTGGATGCCGAGGGCGAGGTTCATGCGCGAGCTCATGTTCATGAAGGCGACCTTCGCCGTGAGCTCGATGAGCGCGGCCGGGCCGAGCTCGTCGAGCAGCGCCGCCGACAGCTCGTCGGTGACGGCGGGCGGGGTCTGGCTCATCGCCTCCGCGTACTCCATGACGTTGCGTTCGAGGGGCGTGAAGACGGATGCCTCGCGCCAGGCCGGCACCTGCCGGGCCTTCGCCTCGTCGAGGCCCTCGTTGTGCGCCTTGTAGTAGTTGAAGTCGAGGCACCAGCTGCACCCGATGTAGGCCGCCGTCGCCATCACGGCGTAGCTCGCGAGGTTGTCGTCGAGCTCGTCGAGCGCCTCGATCTTGCGCCCGATGCCCATCGACGCGCGCATGAGCGCGGGATGGTGCGCGAGCACGCCCATCGAGTCGGGCACCTGGCCGAGCATGCGGCGGGCCGCGACCTTCACGACCGTGCCGAAAACACCCGTGAGCTCGGTCGGCGGAATGCGGGTCTGGGTGGTCATCGTGTCCTCCTGCGGTGGTCGACGGCCGGTGTTCGGTTCCCGGAACATTCCGTCGATGCAGGTAAGACACCGGCCCGCGCTCGCGTGTGACAGGTGCGGCGAAAACTCCTCGTCGATCGTCGATCGTCGACCGGCGGCGGCCGGGCAACCGCCGCGTGCCTACTCGACCGGCGGAGCCGCCCGGTCGAGCACGATCGCCGCGGGGAAGCGGCCCAGCACCCGGCGGAAGGGCGCCTTCGCGAGGCGCTGCGCCACGGCGGCGTCGACGATGCGCGGGTGCACGAGTTCGACGTCGCGCGCCTTCCAGCGCAGTGATGCGCCGCCGGCGGCGACGACGTTGCGCGCCCAGTTCGTGTTGACGCCCCACGGCAGGCCGATCATCACGATCGCGGCGTCGATCGTCGGAACGATCGCGATCGGGGTCGCGTAGGCGGTGCCGCTCTTGCGGCCCCGGTGGCGGATCACCGCCCAGATCGGCATCCACCTCCGGCCGGCGAGCGCCCGGGCGACCGGCTCGGTCGCATGGACCAGGCGCATGGGCGGTCCGCCCGAGGCATCCTTGCCCGACCGTCGTGAGTCGGCCGGTCGTGCGGAGAGCATCTCGTTCATACCAGGGAGACGATCCAGGCCTCGCGAACGTGACATCGGCCCTTGCCGTCACACCGGGCCCGGGTGGATCGTCGTACTGACATGACCGAATTCGCAGAGCTGTGGACCGAGCACCGACGCGTGGTGCGCGACGTCGCCTACCGGGTGCTCGGCTCGGTCGCCGACGCCGAAGACGTCACGCAGGAGACGTACGTGCGCCTCCTCGCCCGCGGCGACGAACCGCTCGACGACCCGCGCGCCTGGCTCGTCACCGTCGCCTCACGGCTGGCGATCGACCGGCTGCGCGCGCACGAGCACTCGCGGCGCGCCTACGTCGGCCCGTGGCTGCCAGAGCCGATCGTGACCGACGAGCGCACCCTGCCCGAAGACCGCGTCACGCTCGACGACTCGGTGCGCATGGCGCTCCTCGTCGTGCTCGAGCAGCTGACGCCCGCCGAGCGGACCGCGTTCCTGCTGCACGACGTGTTCGACCTCGGCTTCGACCAGGTGTCGGAGGTGCTCGGGGTGAGCGTCGCGAGCGCGCGGCAGTCGGCGTCGCGGGCGCGCCGGCGCATCGCCGCGCACGGCGACGCCCGGTTCTCGGTCGACGCAGGTGTCGCCCGACGGCTCTCGGAGCGGTTCGCCCGCGCCGCCGCCGAGGGCGACCTCGACGGGCTCATCTCGGTGCTGGCGGGCGACGCGCAGGGGCACTTCGACTCGAACGGCTTCTATCCGGATGCCTCGACCGAGGTCGTCGTCGGCGCCGAGACGGTCGCGCGGCAACTGCTGCGCGGCGTCGGCGGGCGCGGCCTCGACTTCGAGACGGCCGAGGTGAACGCCGCGCCTGGCATCGTCGTGCGCCGTCGCGGCCGAGTGGTCTCGGTGCTCGCACTCGAGTTCGCGGGCGACCGCATCGCGGCCATCCACGGCATCGGCAACCCGAAGAAGCTCGAGCACCTGCAGTGAGCGGCGGACCTCCTGCCGACCCGTCCGCCTCCACCTAGACTCACCACGTGACCCACGCCTCCCCCGCACCCGCCGCCGCCACCCGATGAGCCCGGTTCCCCAGGCCGCCCGACGCATCGAGCTGACGCTGCACAAGCCGTGGTTCGCGCTCTACTGGGGTGTCAGGCCGACCGTCGTCATCGGCGGGCGCGGCCAGCCGAGCCAGTGGGGCGTCGGCACCTGGCAGGTGCCGGCCGACCGGGCGACGACGATCGGGGTCTACCTCTACAACCGGGTGTGGCGATTCGGGTCGGCGGAGTTCGGGCTCGGGCCGGGGCATCCGGAATCGCTCGTGTACGTCGCACCGGTGCTGCCCTTCACGCGAGGGCGGATTCGCGCGCGGGAGTAGCTCGGGCGGGCAGGCGGGCAGTCCGGTGCGGACTACCGCGTCGGGGAGACTGCCGAGGCGATGACCTGCGCAAGGTCTGCTGGCCGACTCCACATGGGCCAGTGGCCGGTGGGGAGGTCGACGAGATCGACGTGCGTCAGCCGGGCCACCTCGGCGAACATCGGATGCCCTGCGGCGGCCAGCTCCCGGATCTGGTCACTCGAGATGGAGCAGCACACGAGCGTGGTGGGGATGTCGAGGCGCGCGTCGTCGGTGAGGGTGACGGCCTGGCGCAGGACGGGCCCCGGCTCGGGCACGGCGCGGCGACGGAAACGCTCGAGGTCGTCGGGACTCAGCCCGTCGAGGCTGGCTTGCGCTGCGAGCGCCTCGAACGGGGGCAGGGCGAGCTCTTCGAGGTCGGCGGGGGCGTCGGGGGCGAAGACGCTGCCCGGTGCGAGCGGGCCGCTGTCGACCCAGACCACGCGGCGGACCCGTTCGGGGTGCCGGTCGAGCACCATGCTCACCGGCGCGTTGGCGCCGCTGTGCGCGACGATCACCGCCGACCGGTGGGCGGTCGCGGCCTCCTGCGCCAGCGCACGCTCGATCGCGTCGACCTGGTCGTCCAGGGTCCGTGACGACCGCTGCGCGTCCTCGGAATCGAGCCCGGGCAGGGTCATCGCGATGGCGCGGTGTCGGGCTGCACGCAGGTGTTCGACGACGTCGTCCCAGGCCCAGGCCCCCAGCCAGTGGCCGGGGATCAGGAAGATGGTCGGTTCCGTTTCATCACTCGTCATGCCTCCCACTCTCGCTGACGGCATGGACAGCTGGGTGTCACTGTTTCTGGCATGAATTTGGGATGATTCACTGGTGAAGAGAGCTGAACGCCTGCATGCGCTCTCGGAGATGTTGCGCCGTCAAGGGTCTCGCGGTGCGACCGCCGACCTACTGGCTGCCGAGTTCGGCGTCTCGGTCCGCACCATCAAGCGAGACCTGGCTTCCCTCGAACGCAGCGGCGCGGCCCTGTGGTCCCGTCCTGGCCCCGGCGGCGGCTACGGGCTGTCTGAGATCGCCTCGCTTCGACCGGTGAGCCTGAGCCCCGCGCAGGCGGTCGCGATCCTGGCTGCGGTGTCCGCCGCCCCGGATGCCCCCTACTCCGACCTCGCCTCGTCCGGAATGCAGAAGATCCTCGACGTGCTCGATCCCGCCGCCCGGGCCAGAGCCCGACGACTGGCGGATCGCGTCTGGGTCGACGCGCCGGCCCCGCCGCGGCGGGCGGTCAGGTCGGCGCTCGAGGAGGCGATGACCGAACAGCGGGTGGTCCGCATCCGCTACACCTCGGCCGACGGCACGAACACCTCGCGCGACGTCGAACCGGTGCTGTTCGCATCGACCAACGGCCAGTGGTACCTGGTCGGCTGGTGCCGACTGCGCGACGCGATGCGCTGGTTCGTGGTCGCTCGAGTCCAGCAGGCCCGTGTCACCGCGATCCCGTGCACCGAACACACCGTCGACGAGATCGGCGTTCCGCCGGCCACGGCACGACCGGTGCACAGACGTGACGACTGACCGACCCGACCGACGTCTTCGGTCAGTGCACCTCACCGATCACCGGGGCGAGGCCTGCAGCCGGGCGCTCCGTCAGCGGCAGGGCGTCACCGAGGATCGGCGCGAGCGCCGAGCGCGCCGGGCCGAGGTACCGGCCGAGCTCGGGCCGGCCGTAGCGGATCGGCACGGGCGCGGTGCCCTTGGCCGGGTACATCTCGAACTCGTCGCGCACCGTGCCGAGGAAGTGCGGGCCGAGGGCGGGGGCGGCGCCGGCGATGACGACCTCCTGCGGGTCGAGCAACGCCGACATGATGCGCAGGGCACGAGACAGGGCGCGCGCGCCGAAGGCCATGCGCTCGCGCGACTCGGCGGTCGAGGCGAGCAGGCTCGTGTCGTGCTCGTCGAACTCGTCGGTGTAGGCGTCGCCGAGCATCGCGCTCATCGAGGCGGCCGACTCGAGGCATCCCGACAGGCCGCACCGGCACGTCGCCCGCGCGCCCTCGAAGACGACCCGCACGTGACCGATCTCGCCGGCCCGGCCGGTCGCGCCGGCCATGAGGGTGCCGCCGTTCGTGACGGCGGCGCCGACGCCCTCGCCGAGGTGCACGACGAGGCGGATCGCGCCGTCGGCAGCGTCGGCGGCCTCGGTCAGCGCCTCGGCATCGACGTCGTTCACGACCGAGGTCGGTGCGCCGATCGCCTCCTCGAGGAGGCTCGCGAGCGGCACGCCGAACCAGCCCAGCTGCACGCTGTCGACGACGACCCCGTCGGCCGTGACGCCGGGCACCTGCACGCACGCGGCGAGCACGCGCGACTCGGCCCCCTCAGCGCGCAGGAGCGAGCGCACGGCGTCGACGACCGCCGAGACCTCGACCTCTCCCGCGAGCTCGACCCGGTTGCTCGCGACCGTGCGCCCTGCGAGGTCGACGAGTGCGACGTCGATCGCGCGGGTCCGCACGACCGCGACCACGATGAGGTGCGTCTCGGTGTCGATCTCGAGACGGGTCGCGCGCTTGCCGCCCGTGCTCTCGGCCGGGCCGGTCTCGGTGACGAGCCCGAACTCGATGAGCTCGGCCACGAGCGACGACGCCGTTGCGGAGGTGAGCCCGGTGCGGCGCGCGATGACGGCGCGGGTGACCGGGGCCGGCTCGCGAGCGATCAGTGCGAGCGCCCGCAGCAGGTTCTCGCGGCGGATCGCCGTCTGCGCGTCGAGTCCACCCGTACTCGCGAAGCGGCGCAGGAGGTCGGACTTGCGCTGCGGGCCGGCGTTGCTCACGGTCATGGTCTCCTCGATCGGGCGAAGTGTGTCGCGGGCGGCACCCGTGATGCGGTCGCGCGGGTGACATCGGGGGGCACGAGATCATCTTGCCCCTTGACGCCTCGACGACGAATCGCATAGGTTCGAACCAACTTAGTTTACTAAGTCAACAAAGTGGGCCTGATGCTCGGGATTTCTTCCCGTGGCGCGAGTCCCGCGGTCGGGGATTGGCCGCGGGACTCCGGCTCCGTCTGCGCGTTCCCTACCGCGATGCGTCGTGCTGCGCGCCGACGGCCGGCGGCATGCGCCGCTGCATCCGAGGCCCCGAACCGCGTCACCCAGAGACAGAGTCGTCGAGAAGTTGGAGGCAATGATGCAATCGATCCGCAAGACGTTGGCCACGGCGGGAGTGTGCGCCGTCGCCCTGGCCGGGGTGCTCGTGCCGCTCCCGGCCGCGGCGGCCCCACCGGCCGGTGCCCTGCCCACGGTGAGCCCGACCCCGCAGTCGATCGATCGCGCCGGCTCCGACCTCAACGTGCCCGCGCGCGTCGAGGTCGTCGTCGACGGCGGCACCGACGCCGCCGCGCTCGCCGCACTGCGCGACACCCTCACCGCCCACGGCGTCGACCGCATCGACGAGCGCGCGAAGCGCTCGGGCACCGCCCCGCTCACGATCGAGTTGGGTGCGGCATCGCGTGGCGACATCCAGGCCGCGCTCGGCGAGACCGACGTTCCCGACCACGCAGAGGGCTACGCGATCCGCGCCGACGCCACGGGCGGTCCGCTCGGCACCGTCGCGCTCGGCGGCGTCGACGCGGCGGGCCAGTTCTACGCCGTCAAGACGCTCGAGCAGCTCTTCGTACCGAAGGACGACGGCGGCTACCGCATCGCCGGCGCCTCGGTGAGCGACTTCCCGTCGATGCCGCTGCGCGGCACGATCGAGGGCTTCTACGGCAACCCGTGGACCCACGAGGAGCGCCTCGACCAGCTCGGGTTCTACGGCGACGTCAAGGCGAACACCTACATCTACGCCCCGAAGGACGACCCGTACCACCGCGACAAGTGGCGCGACCCGTACCCCGCCGACAAGCTCGCCGAGCTCGGCGACCTCGTGCAGACGGCGACCGACAACCACGTGCGGTTCACGTTCGCCCTCTCCCCCGGCAACACCGTCTGCTACTCGAGCGACGCCGACTACCAGGCGCTCACCGGCAAGCTGCAGCAGATGTACGACCTCGGGGTGCGGGCGTTCAACATCCCGCTCGACGACATCGACTACGGTCGCTGGCACTGCGACGCCGACCGCACGAAGTTCGGTGCGCCGAGCGGCCGCACCGCCGGCATCGCGCAGGCCTGGTTCCTCGACCGGGTGCAGAAGGAGTTCATCGAGACCCACGAGGGCGCGTACCCGCTGCAGATGGTGCCGACCGAGTACTACAACACGACCGACTCGGGCTACAAGACCGCCCTGCGCGGCATGGACGAGGACGTCGTCGTGATGTGGACCGGTGAGGGCGTCGTGCCGCAGGAGGTCACGGTCGCCCAGGCGCAGAAGGCCGCGACGGTCTTCGGCGGTCCGACCTTCCTCTGGGACAACTACCCCGTGAACGACTACGGCCAGACCTCCGGTCGCCTGCTGCTCGCACCGTACGACAAGCGCGAGGCCGGCCTCGGCGAGTACCTCTCGGGCATCGTCTCGAACCCGATGAACCAAGCCGCGGCGAGCAAGATCGCGATCTTCGGCGTCGCCGACTTCACGTGGAACGACGAGGCGTACGACGCCGAGCACAACTGGTCGCAGGCACTGCGATTCATCGCGAACGGGGATGCCTCGACCGCCGCTGCGCTGCGCGTCTTCGCCGACCTGAACCACCTCGCGCCGAGCTTCGGAGCGCCGTGGCAGCCGCAGTCGCCCGAGCTGAACGCCCGCATCGCGGCCTTCTGGACGAGCTGGGAGGCCGGCGACAAGGCCGGCGCCGTCGCCGACCTGCGCGAGTACGCGGTCGCCATCGCCGAGGCGCCCGACGCGATCCGGAGCGGACCGACCGACCCGGCGTTCCTCTCCGACGCGAGCCCATGGCTCGACGCGACGACCCTGTGGGGCGAGGCGACCGTCACGCTGCTCGACGCCGTGCAGGCGAGGATCGACGGCGACGAGGCCTCCTCTGCCTCGCTCGCGACCGCGGCGAAGGCGACGGCCGCCGAGGCCGCCGCGATCGTGGTCGATCCGGCCGACAACACCTGGGGCAAGGCCAAGGTGCGCATCGCCGACGGCGTGCTCGACGTGTTCCACGGCCGCATCGGGTTCACCCTCGCGATGTGGGAGGCCGGTGACGTCGTGAACGTCGCGCCCAAGGGCACGGCGACCGCGTCGAGCGTCGAGGTGCCGCAGTTCGGCACCAAGAACGTGAACGACGACAACCTGTCGACGCGCTGGGCATCGGGCTACAGCGACGACTCGTGGGTGCAGGTGAAGCTCGCCGAGCCGACGGTCGTGCGCGGCATCACCCTCAACTGGGAGTCGGCCTGCGCGAACGCCTACGAGCTGCAGACGTCGAACGACGGCGTGACGTGGACGACGATCCGCACGGTCGACGACTCGACCTGCGCGCTCGACCTGTTCACGGTCGACGAGGCCGACCCGGTGCAGTACGTGCGCATGCAGGGCATCGACCGCAAGACCACGTGGGGCTACTCGATCTGGGAGTTCGGCATCTACGCGGCGAAGTAGCACTCCGGTCGGTCGAGCAGGCGCGCGGCGCCGTTTCGACACCACCGGCTGAACCGGTGCCCTTCGGCTCGTGCGAGCGGAAGGGCACCGGTCGTCCGACCGCGGGTCGTCCACTCGAGCTGTGCCGGTTCCCCCTCACGATGAGGCGGAACCGGCACAGGTGGTCGGACCATGCCGGCGCCGACCTCGCGGGCCCACCGGGTCGGGAGCGGCGGCTCAGCGCGAGCGGGCGAGCACGGCGTGCAGCCGCGCCCGGCACTCCGCGACGAACTCGGGGAACGTCTCCCAGTAGTACGCGACGCCCGAGACGGCGACGCCGATCGCCCAGGCGCGGGCTCGCAGCCAGGTCGCCTCGTCGAGCTGCGCCGCCGCGAAGTAGGCGTCGCGGGCCTCGGCCGGCAGGTCCCAGACCGCCGCGTGCTCGGCGTCGGGTGCACCGACCGAGAGCGCGCCGAAGTCGATCACGGCGTGCAGGCGGCCGCCGCGCACGAGCAGGTTGCCCGGGCGCAGGTCGCCGTGCAGCCACACGGGGCCGGCCGTCGAATCGGGCAGCTCCACCGCCGCGCGCCACCATCGTTCGAGCAGGTCGATGTCGAGGTCGTGCCCGACGAGCGGTCGGCACTCGTCGAAGTAGCCGCCGATCCACCGGTCGGCATCGCGAAGGCTTCCGCCGCGGTACCAGCTGAGGTCGCCGTCTCGGGTGGCGCCCATCAGGTCGATCGCGTGCAGCTCGCGGACGAACGTCGCGAGGTCGGCGCCGAACGTCGCCCAGTCCTCGACGTTGTGCGCGTCGGGCACGGCGCCGTCGATCCAGCGCACGACGGCCCACTCAGACGGGTACTCGCCGCTCGGCTCACCCGCGTGCTCGGGCGACGGCACGCGAAGCGTCAGCCGCGGCGCGAGCCGCGGCACCCATTCCCGCTCCTTGCGCAGCGACGCCGCCTTGTCGCTCGTGCGAGGCATCCGCACCAGCAGGTCGTCGCCCAGGCGGAACATGCGGTTGTCGGTGCCGGCGCCCACCTCGACGATCGGCAGCTCGGCCCACGCGGGCCGGTCGCGGCGCAGCAGCGCAGCGACGAGCGCGGCGTCGATGTGCAGTTCGTCGTCGTGCAGGCGCATCCGCCCATTCTGCCGGTCAGCGCTCGTCACTCGGCGGCGCGGTCGCCTCGAACTCAGCGCAACGGCGCGTACTTCGCCGCGATGATGCCCGAGTCGTACACCTGCGTGTCGAGCAGTCGCAGGCCGACGGGATGCGGCGAGCGCAGCCGGTCCTCGGCGTTGCCGACGATGAACGGGTGGATCCCCGCGTGCACCTCGTCGACGAGCCCCGCATCGACGAGGGCGGCCGCGACATCGCCGTAGCCGTGCGAGATGATCGAGTCGTACCGGTCGAGGAGCCCGCGCACGTACTCGGCGACATCGCCCTCGATGAGGGTGCAGTTCCAGTCGAGCGGCTCGGTCAGCGTCGTCGACGCGACGTATTTCGGCAGCGCGTTGTAGTGCGCGGCGAATCCCCGTTCGTCGGTCTGCGCCGGCCAGTACTCGCGGAAGAACTCGTAGCTGCGTCGTCCGAGCAGCACGGCGTCGGCCCCGAACACGAGTTCGTCGCTCGCCCGCTGCAGCCCCGGATCGTTCTCGTCGAACCAGTGCTCCATCTGGTCGAAAGCCCCGTCGAGCGTCATTTCGAATGAGATCGTCACTTTGCCCATGCGCCCCAGCCTGCCCCGCACCCCGGTCGATGTCACGGACGGATGGCACTGAAGACCGCGAGATCCCGAACGCTGTGCCGCGCGCCGGTGCCGGGATGCCTCGGGCCCGCGCCCGAGGCATCCCGACGTATCATCCGGAATATCTCCCACACCGAGTCCGGCGAAGCCGTCACATTCGCACGAGGCATCCGGTCTCAGTCAGCGAGACGGCTGCAGTCCCACCCCTCCGACCGACGGGAGCCCGCATGGAGGCGAACCTCGACGACGCCCTGACCGCGTTCGAGCGCGTGCGCGGAAGGCTGTTCGGCATCGCCTACCGCATGCTCGGCAGCGCAAGCGAGGCCGAAGACCTCGTGCAGGACGCGTGGCTGCGCTGGCAGGGCACCGACCGCACGGTCGTCGACGATCCGGCGGCGTTCCTCGCGACCACGACGACGCGACTCGCGATCAACGCGCTGCAGTCGGCGCGCGCCCGCCGCGAGACCTACGTCGGGCCGTGGCTGCCCGAACCCGTCGACACGAGCGCCGATCCCACGCTCGGCGCGGAGCGTGCCGAGGCGCTCGGCTTCGCGGTGCTCGTCATGCTCGAGAGGCTCAGCCCGACCGAACGCGCCGCCTACGTGCTGCGCGAGGCGTTCGCGTACCCCTACGACCAGATCTGCGAGATCGTGCAGGTCTCGGAGGCTGCGGCGCGCCAGCTCGTGAGCCGGGCCCGCAAGCACCTCGCGGGCGACCGTCGCCGCGCGGTGCCGGCGTCGGAGCAGCGGCGGCTGCTCACCGCCTTCCTCGCCGCGGCGAAGACGGGCGACCTCGTCGCGCTCGAGCGACTGCTCGCCGAGGACGTCGTGTCGTACTCCGACGGCGGCGGAGTCGTGCGCGCATCGAAGGTGCCGGTCGTGGGGCGAGAGCGCGTGGCGAAGTTCGTGCGCGCGTTCCACGCCCATTTCTGGGACGGCGTCGACCTCACCGAGGCCGAGACGAACGGTCAGCCGTCGGTGCTGCTCTCGAAGGAGGGCGCGACGTTCGCCGTGATCACGATCGTCACGGGTCGCGACGGCATCGACCAGGTGCTCTGGATGATGAACCCGGACAAGCTCGGCGCGGTGGCTTCCCGTGCCGCCTCGTGAACCGGCCGTCCGGCTTCTCGCGGCGCTGCGAACGGGCGATGACGTCGCGCTGACGGCCTGCCTGCACCGCGACGTGCGGCTCGTCGTCGACACGGGCGACGAGACGGGCGGCGAACTCGTCGGGCGCGGCGGCGTGGTGCGCGCCCTCGTCGAGCGGCTGACGAACGGGGTGGATGCCTCGCTGGAGGCGTCGCAGGTCAACGGCTGCCCGGGACTCGTGCTGCGACAGGTCGACGGCGAAGTGATCGGCGTGCTCGGCGTCGACGGCGGCGACGCGATCGACGGGCTGTGGCTGTCGACGGCGCCGTCGAAGCTCGCCCACTGGAACGGCCGGCCGACGGTCCGGTGAACGGCGCGGTCGACGGCCGGCCGACGAGATCGACCGACTCCGTCGACTCCGTCACAACCGCGCGGCGTGTCCGGTCAGAGCTGTGTGAGGGCGGCGGATCGGCCGCAGCCCGGGACGGAAGGCACCAGTCATGAAGATCGTCGTCATCGGAGGAACGGGCCTCATCGGCTCGAAGGTGGTCGAACTGCTCGCCGAGCACGGACACGAAGCGGTCGCCGCCTCGCCAGGCACGGGCGTGAACACCATCACGGGCGAGGGCGTCGCCGCGGCGCTCGCCGGCGCCGATGTCGTGGTGGACGTCTCGAACTCGCCGTCGTTCGCCGACGACGACGTGCTCGCCTTCTTCACGACCTCGACGAGCACGCTGCTCGAGGCCGAGCGCCGAGCGGGCGTCGGCCACCACGTCGCGCTCTCGATCGTCGGCGCCGAGCGCCTGCCGCACAGCGGCTACCTGCGCGCCAAGGTGGCGCAGGAGCACCTCATCGAGGAGTCGGGACAGCCGTACTCGATCGTGCGGGCCACGCAGTTCTTCGAGTTCGCGACCCGCATCGCCGACGAGGCGACCGTCGACGGCGTCGCGACCCTGTCGACGGGGCTGATGCAGCCGATCGCCGCCGCCGACGTCTCAGCAGCGGTCGCCCGCGTCGCCGCAGGCGCACCGTTGAACGGCACCCTCGAGATCGGCGGGCCCGAGCGAATCGGCCAGGACGAGTTCGTCCGTGCCGGCCTCGCCGTGAAGGGCGACGCGCGCATCGTCGTCGGCGACCCCGAGGCGCCCTACTTCGGCACGAAGCTGCGCGGCACCGAGCTCGTGCCCGAGAGCCCCGGCGCACAGTTGTCGACCCTGACGTTCGCCGAGTGGCTCTCGGCCCAGGCGGATGCGCCGGCGCCCGCGAAGTAGCCGTCGGGCGCGCCGGCTGCGCCCGGACTCACCGATCCCGGCCCTCGTCGGCGCCCCCGGCGCCGTCGTTCTTCAGGAAGGCGAGCACCGCCGCCACCCGCCGGTGCACGCCGGACTCGGGCAACCGCAGCTTCGTGAAGATCGCGTTCACGTGCTTCTCGACGGTCGAGGTCGAGAGGAACAGCGACTGCTCGATGCCGGCGTTCGTCTTTCCCGCGGCCATCTCGCGGAGCACCTCGAGCTCACGGGCCGAGAGCCGCGCCAGCGGGCTCGATGCCCCTGACGCCGTGCGGCGGCGCACGAGGGTGTCGACGATCTGCGGGTCGATCACCGAACCGCCGGTGCACACCTCTCGGAGCGCGTGCACGAGGTCCTCGAGATCGCCGATGCGATCCTTCAGCAGGTAGCCGAGGCCGGCCGAGCCGTCGGCGAACAGGGCGAGCGCGTAGCTCTCGTCGGCGTGCTGCGAGAGCACGACCACCCCGGTCGAGGGCGACGACGCACGGATGGCGTGCGCGGCCTCGACGCCCTCCATGTGGTGGCTCGGCGGCATCCGGATGTCGGTGAGCACCGCATGCGGCGCGAGGCGGCGCACCGCATCGAGCAGCTCGGTGGCGTTGCCGACCGCGGCGACCACGTCGACCTCGCCCGAGTCCTCGAGCAGGCGCCGCAGTCCCTCGCGCACGAGGTAGTTGTCCTCGGCGATCACGACGCGCAGCACGCCCGGGTCATCCATGCACGCCTCCCTGCGCCGCGGGCGGCTCCTCGCCGGCCACCCCGTCGACCGGCAGCTCCACGAGCACGGTCGTGCCGGAGGGTTCGCGTGCCGACACGCGCACCGTCCCCCGGAGTGCGGCGACCCGGTCCCGGATGTTCGCGAGCCCGCCGTGCGACACCGGCTCGGCGCCGCCCGCCGGCGCCCCGATGCCGCGACCGTCGTCGCTGATCGAGATGCGCAGCTGCCCGTTCGACCGTGCGAGCACCACCGTCGCGTGCATCGCGTCGGCGTGCTTCGCCGTGTTCGCGAGCGCCTCGCGCACGACGTAGTAGGCGGTCGTCTCGACATCCTCGGGGTACCGCTCGGCGCGCACCGCGGCGTCGGCGTCGACCGAGAGCGCGATCGGGTACCGCGCGACACCCGACTCGACGGCGGCGACGAGCCCGTTGTCGCTCAGCACGGGCGGGTGGATCCCTTGCGCGAGCTCCCGCAGGTCGGTGAGCGTCTCGCGGGCCTGGTCCTGCAGTTCGGTGAGCTCGGCCGGGGTGAGTTGACCGCGCTCCAACCGGTTGCGGGCGAGGCGCAGCCCCGCGATCTGCGCCACCACGTTCTGCTGGATGCCGTCGTGCAGGTCGCGTTCGAGACGCCGGCGCTCGTCGTCTTGCGCAGCCACGAGCCGCTCCCTCGAGGCGGTCAGCTCTTCGAGCTGCGCCGCGAGCTGCGCCGTGAGGCGCACGTTCGCCACGGATGCCGCGGCCTGGCCGGCGACCGTGCGCAGCAGTGCGCGCTCGGCGTCGTTGTAGTCGCCGTGGTGTCGCGGCCCGACCTCGATGCTGCCGAGGGTCTCGTCGCCGCGGACGAGCTCGGCGGCGAGCGCCGGCGAGGCGGCTCCCCCGTCCTCGCCGGCGACGCCGAGCGGTTCCGCGTCGAGCCCGCCGTCGCCCGACGCGAGCCGGATGCGCACCCACGAGGCATCGAGGCCGTCGCGCACCGCCTCGGCGAGCCGGTTCAGGAGGTCGCGGGGCTCGCCCGCCTCCTCGAGGCGCGCACCCAGTTCGCTGAGCAGTTCGAACTGCCGCTCGCGGTCGCCGAAGAGCCGGCGGTGGATCCAGCGCTGCATCCACGTGCGCACCGGCAGCAGCGCGATCGCGACGAGAGCGGTGATGAGCACCGCGGGCACGACGCGCAGCCGACCCGACAGCAGGATCGCCGGCGTCGCGACCGCGATGCCGTAGAAGACCGTGATGAGCAGGTTCGACGAACGCGAGACGGCTCGCCCGCGGTCGTCGGGGGCGACGTCGAAGGCGCCGTAGCGGAAGATGCCGTGCACGGCGACGATCGGGATGGCGATGAGGGTCGCGTAGACGATCACCTCGCCGACTCCGGGCCACGGCAGCACCGGCCACAGGAGGAACGCCGCAGCCGAGGCCACGACGGTGATCGCCATCGATCGAGTGCGGGCACGCACCTCGGGCGCGCCGAACAGCGCACGCGAGCCGAGCACCGCGAGAGCGAGGAGAACCGCGGGCCACGACTGGACGAAGACCGCGTACACGAACGGCGCCGCCCACTCGAGCCACGGCACGGCGTACTGGTTCGGGATGCCGTCGCCCGAGATGCCGATGTAGGGCGACATCACGAGGTGCGGCGAGGTGAGCAGCGTCAGCGGCCCCACGAGCATCGGCATCCAGAGGAAGGCGACGACGACGCGCTGCCAGCGCCGCTCGGGCACGCCGTCGGGGAACGTCGCGAAGACGATGAGGAACGCCGACGTGGCGGCCGCGTCGGCCGTCAGGCCGATCATGTTGAAGAGCGGGAACCACGGCTCCACGATGAGCTCGATGTTGCGCTGCACGAACGTCTCGTAGGCCGAACCGACGAGGATGGCCGTCGCCGCGAGCGCGATGAGCACCGCCGTTCGCGACCTCGAGACGGTGAGCAGCCACAGGCCCAGCACGAAGAGCGGCACGGCTCCGAGGATGGGCCATGCGAGCCCGTGGTCGGCGTCGGCCTCGACGAAGCCGCGCTGCACGACGATGTAGACGAGCGCGGCGACCCCGATCGGGCCGAGCGTCGCGAGACAGACCCACCTGCGGTTCACGGTTCCATCGTCCTCCTGTCGGGCATCGCGCGGGAGGGGGCGGTCCGTACCCGCCCTTGGGGGCCAGCCTCCATCCGGCGTGCGGTGCACCGCCACGAGGCATCCGGCCCGCCGTGTTCCGGCGCCGACCGGACTCCGCGACCGTCGAAGGCGAGCGGATGCCGCGGACCGGCGCCGCACGAAGGAGAAGGCATCATGCGCAAGCTGTACTCGGGCCTCGCCTGGACCGTCGCGGGCGCCGTCGTCGTGCAGGCCGCGGCGATCGCGTTCGCGTTCGGCGGCATGCTCAATCTCATCGCCGAGGGCGGCGTCGTCGACAAGGCGCTGCTCGAGAGCTTCCAGGCCGGCGGCGTCGGCGAACTCGGCTTCATGATCCACGGGCTCGTCGGGGGCCTGCTGATCCCGCTCGTGGCGCTCGCCCTCGTGATCGTGTCGTTCTTCGTGCGCGTGCGCGGGGCGAAGCTGTGGGCGGCGCTCACGCTCGGGCTCGTGGCGCTGCAGGTGACGCTCGGCTTCGCGATCGTCGGCTCGCCCTACCTCGGACTCATCCACGGGGCGAACGCGCTCGCGATCGTGGTGGCGGCCTCCGTCGCCGCGCTGCGCGTGCGCCGGGCGCGGCTGGCCGATCGGGCGAGTGCCGACGCCGCGTCGGGGTCTCGCTCCGAGGGGGCGAGCACCGATGCCGTCGCGGCGTGACCTCCTGCGGTGCGCCGTCGTCGGCGTCGCGGTCGCGACCGCGCTCGGCGCCGGTGCGCTCGCGTGGAGCTCCACGCTGCTGGGCGAGTATTCCGTCATGGGCATGGGCTCGGGAGGTACGACCGGCGGAGCCGGGCACGCGGGCCACGGCGGGCAGGGCGCCGCGGCGGGCGGCGCCGCCGAGGCATCCGGCCTGCTCGACACCGTGAGCGTGACCGACCTCGCCGCCGACCCCGACCGCCCGGCCGACGTGCGCGTCGAACTCGTCGCCCGGCAGGGCACCGTCGACGTGCCCGGCGGCCGGTCGATCGAGGGCTACACGGTGAACGGCACGTCACCGGGGCCCGAGATCCGCGCCAGGCAGGGCGACCTCGTCGAGGTCGTGCTCGTCAACGAGTCGGTGGCCGACGGCGCGACGCTGCACTGGCACGGCATCGACGTGCCGAACGCCGCCGACGGCGTCGCGGGCATCACGCAGGACGCCGTGCCCGTCGGTGGCCGCCACGTCTACCGGTTCGTCGCGGCCGACGCCGGCACCTATTGGTACCACTCGCACCAGGTGTCGCACGTGCAGGTCGAGCGGGGACTGCTCGGCGCGATCGTGATCGAACCGGCCGAGCCGGACGGGCGGATCGCCGCGCCGACCGACGGCTCGCCGCTCGACGTCACCGCGCTGCTGCACATCTACGGCGGCCAGCACACCCTGAACGGCCGCGTCGCCGACGAGCGCGTCTCGGCGCCGCCCGGTTCGACGGTGCGGGTGCGCGTCGTGAACACCGACCAGGGCACCGCCGCCGTGTGGGCGGGAGCACGGTTCCGCGTCGTCGCCGTCGACGGCCACGACGTGCACGAGCCCGGCGAGATCGAGGGGCAGCGCGTGCTCGTACCGGCGGGCGGCAGGGTGGATGTCGCGGTGCGGGCGCCCGACCGCGGCGCTGTGCGGCTGCACGTGGGCGGCGCCCGCAGCATCGTCATCGGCGACGCGTCCGCCGAGGCATCCGCCCCGCCGGTTCGCCAGCCGTCGACGAGCCTCGACCTGCTCGCCTACGGAACGCCGGAGCCGCTCACCTTCGACGCGGCCTCGCCCGACCGCAGCTTCGACTACGTGATCTCACGCCGCTTCGGCATCATCGACGGCCGCCCGGGCAACTTCTGGACGATCAACGGCCGCATGTTCCCCGACGTGCCCATGTTCGAGGTCGCCGAGGGCGACGTCGTCGCGATGCACGTCCGCAACGACTCGGGCGACGTGCACCCCATGCACCTGCACGGCCACCACGTCGTCGTGCTCGCGCGCGACGGGGTCGCCGCCTCGGGCAGCCCGTGGGTCGTCGACACCCTCGACGTGCACCCCGGCGAGACGTACGACCTCGCCTTCGTCGCCGACAACCCCGGCATCTGGAGCGACCACTGCCACACGCTCCCCCACGCGGTCGACGGGCTCGTCGCGCATGTCATGTACGAGGGCGTCACGACGCCGTTCACGATCAACGGCGAGGCGGGCAACCGGCCCGAGTGACCGCGGGCGCGCTTCTCGCGTGCCCCGGGTGCCGGGCGGCGGCGGGCGGCGCCTGGCGGCGGGCGGCGAAACCGTTGCGTGTCGCGGCCGACATCGCGGGCGTGCCCCGGTCGACGGCCGCGGGCGCCGTGGGTTGCCGGCCCTACAGCGCTCCGGTCGCGGGCTTCTCGACGACGCGCCCGCCGCCCTCGAACACGAGCAGGCGGTCGGCGAGCTTGTCGACGAAGAACCGGTCGTGCGACACCACGACCACGGCGCCCGGGAAGTGCGTGAGCGCGCGCTCCATCACCTGCGTCGAGGTGATGTCGAGGTGGTTCGTCGGCTCGTCGAGCACGATCACGGCCGCACCCGAGAGCAGGCACTGGGCGATCGCCACGCGCGCCCGCTGGCCGCCCGAGAGGTTGCCGATCTTCTGCTGCAGGTCGGCGTCGGAGAACTGCAGCATCGCGAGGAACCGGGCGACGCTCTTCTTCGTCGCCGTGAACGCGAGCGAGTCGGGGTAGGCGTTCACGGCGTGGCCCACGGTGTCGGTCAGGTCGAGCTCGGCGTAGACCCGGTTGTACGACACGAACCGCGCGCCCTTCGCCCAGCGCACCGAGCCCGCGTCGGCCGCGGCATCCTCGGTGAGCACGTCGAGCAGGGTCGACTTGCCCGAGCCGTTCGAGCCGATGATCGCGACCCGGTCGCCGCGTTGCAGGTCGAACGACACGCCCTCGAAGAGCGGGTCGCCGCCGAAGCCCTTCGTCAGCCCGGTCACGGTGAGCAGGTCGTTCGAGACCTTGAGCCCGTCGTAGATCGAGGTGATGATCTGGTCGATGGGGCGGGGCGCCTGCCGCTTCTTGATGTCGGCGAGCCGGCGCGCGACGGCGTTCGATGGGTTGCGCGCCGCCTCGCGACGGGCGGACGCGGCGGCCTGCTCGTACGCGAGCAGCTCCTCTTCGTGCGCGAACTGCTTCTCGAGCATCTTGAGCCGCGACTGCTTGGCGTGCACGTAGGCCGAGTAGTCGCCCTCGTACTCCTGCAGTCGATAGTTCTCGATCTCAATGATTCGGTCGACGACGCCGTCGAGGAACTGCCGGTCGTGCGACACGACGAGCACGGCGCCCGCGAACGTCTGCAGCCAGTTCTCGACCCACTTGACACCGTCGAGGTCGAGGAAGTTCGTCGGCTCGTCGAGCAGCAGCACGTCGGGCGCCTGCACGAGGATGAGCGCGAGCGCCGCCCGGTTTCGCCATCCGCCCGAGAGCCGATCGACCGGCAGGGCGCGCCGCTCGTCGTCGAAGCCGAGCCGGGTGAGCACCGTGTCGATCGTGGTCTCGTAGGTCCAGCCGCCGATGTGGTCCATGCGCTCGAACAGCTCGCCCTGCTCGGTGAGGAGGCGCGTCATCTCGTCGTCGCCCATGGGCTCGGCGAGCGCGAGCCCGATCTCGTCGAGACGGGCCTGCGTCTCGTGCACGTCGGCGAAGTGGGCGCTCAGGGTCTGCTGGATGCTCTGCTCGCCGTCGAGCTCGGAGAACTGCGAGAAGTACCCGATCGTCGTGCCGAGCGTGACGTCGCGCGTGCCGCCCGACGGCTCGCGGCGGCCGAGCACGACCTCGAGCAGGCTCGACTTGCCGGTGCCGTTCTTGCCGATGAGCCCGACGCGGTCGCCCTTCTTGAGCTTCAGGAACGCCTCTTTCAGCACGGGCCGCCCGTCGAACTCGATGCTCACGTCGTTCAGGCGGATCAGGCTCACGAGGGTCCTCGGTTTCGGGGGTCGGGGTGCGTTCGGCGCGCTGCGGCCGAATGGCGAGACGGATGCCTCGAGCCGGCGTCGAGTCTACCGACGGTGCCTGCGCGCCCCGGATGTTCCGACGACTCGCGTCGACCGTTCGTCAACGTGCGAACGCGGCGTTGCGGGTCCAACTTTCGATGGTCGTCTGAGTC
This sequence comes from Agromyces chromiiresistens, assembly GCF_029167465.1. Lineage (NCBI taxonomy): Bacteria > Bacillati > Actinomycetota > Actinomycetes > Micrococcales > Microbacteriaceae > Agromyces > Agromyces chromiiresistens. Next base: position 898,243 of record NZ_JARFNL010000004.1, on the reverse strand, counting down.
CCACGCCGTGTGCAGCGCCGGCTTCGCGCCGCGTTGGCTAGCGTGAGCGGTGGCGGCCGCCCGGCCGCAGGCGGGAGTCGGGGATGAACGTCGGCGACGTGCTGCTCAACGTGGCGCTCATGGTCGCGCTCACGCTGCTGTTCCTGGCCGTGCTGACCGCGTTCGTCCGGCGCGTGCTCGGTGTGCGCGTCGGCATCGTGCGCATCGTGATCGCCGGCTTCGTCGGCCTCGCCGCCGAGGTCGGGTTCGAGTCGCAGGTCGTCTGGGGCAAGCAGGACTACAGTGCCGCGCTCCTGCCGGTGCAGCTCGGCATCGTCATGTTCGCGGCGGTCGCGTTCCTGGTGATCGCCGAGATCATCGTGCCGCCCGGATCCATCCAGCGGCCTGACCAGTGGCTGCCGTCGTTGCGGCGCAGCGCCGCGCGCACCCGCCGCTACACCGAGATCTCGCGCATCGCCGTTCGACATGGACTCGTGCCGTTCCGGCCCAACGCCGAGCCGACGGCCGCCGGCCACGCCGAGCGCACCCGGCAGGCCATCGCCCTTCGGGCCGCGCTCGAAGACGCCGGTGGCGCGTTCGTGAAGCTCGGCCAGGTGCTCTCGACGCGCAGCGACGTACTGCCGCCCGAGTTCGTCGCCGAGCTCAGCCGGCTGCAGCAGCGGGTGCCCCCGGCCGAATGGGCCGAGGTGCGCGCCCTGCTCGAGGCCGAACTGCCGCGGCCGATGGGCGACGTGTTCGGTGCCTTCGACGAGACCCCGCTCGCCGCGGCATCCATCGGGCAGGTGCACCGGGCGACGCTCGCGTCGGGCGAGCCCGTCGCCGTGAAGGTGCAGCGTCCTGGCATCGTGCCGCTCGTCGACCGCGACCTCGACATCGTGCTGCGCCTCGCCGACCAGCTCGACCGGTCGACGGAGTGGGGCCGGTCGCTCGGCGTACGCGGGCTCGCCGAGGCCTTCGCCGCGAACCTCCGCGAGGAGCTCGACTACCGCATCGAGGCGGCGAACATGGCGGCGATGCGCGCGACGCTCGCGACGCATCCGGCGCGGGAGCGCGTCAGCGTGCCCCGCCACCACGCCGAGCTCAGCGGTGAGCGCGTGCTCGTGATGGACCTCGTCGAAGGCCGCACGCTCAGCGATCCGGCTGCCCTGCAGGGACGCTCCGGCGACGAGCGCGCCGAACTGGCCGACCGTCTCTTCTCCTCGGCCATGACGCAGATCATCGACGACGGCGTCTTCCACGCCGACCTGCACCCCGGCAACATCGTGATCGTCGACTCGGGCGAGATCGTGCTGCTCGACTTCGGTTCGATCGGGCGGCTCGACTCCGAACTCCGGCGCCAGATCGGCGAAGTGCTGCTCGCGTTCTACCGCGGCGACGCCCGCAGCTTCGGCGACGCACTGATCGGGCTGGTCGAGCTCCCCGACGACCTCGACGAGGTCGCCCTGCGCCGGCGGATCGGGGCGTTCATGTCGCGCCGGCTCGGCCCGGGCGGCACGGTCGATGCCACCGTCGTGACCGAGATGGTGCGACTTCTCGCCGAGAACCGCATCGCGGTGCCCGGCGATCTCGCCGCAGCGTTCCGCGCCATCGGCACGCTCGAGGGGACGCTCCGCCTCGTGAAGCCCGGGTTCGACCTGCTCACCGAGGCGGAGGGCTTCGCCAAGACCCGGGTCGCCGAGGCGACGCGCCCGTCGGCGCTCTTCTCGACCGCCGTCGACGAGATCGGCGGCCTGCTGCCGATGCTGCGCCGCATGCCCCGGCGCGCCGACCGCATCAGCGCGGCGCTCGCCGACGGACGCCTCTCGTTCAACGTGCGCCTGTTCGCCGACCGTCGCGACCGCTCGCTCGTGCGCGATCTCGTGAACCTCGTCGCCGTCGCGTTCCTCGCGGGGGTGTTCGGCATCATGGCGGCGATGCTGCTCGTCAGCGAGGGCGGGCCGGCGGTCGCGCCCGACTTCACGCTCTACCAGCTCTTCGGCTACCTCCTCGTGATCGTCTCGGGGCTGCTGACGCTCAAGGTGCTGTTCGACGTCTTCCGGCGGCGCACGCCCTGAGCGACGTCGATCGGCGGGGTCGGCGTGGAAGGATCGAACGCATGCCGACGCCCACCCCGATCGACCTCGACAGCTGGCCCCGCCGCGAGGCCTTCGAGCACTACCGGCACCGCGTGCCCTGCACCTACGCGATGACGGTCGAGATCGACGTCACCGCGCTCGTCGCGGCGCTCCGCGCCTCGTCGCGCAAGACCTATCCGGCGCAGATCTGGGCGATCGCGAACGTCGTCAACCGGCATCCCGAGTTCCGCATGACGCTCACCGACGACGGGGCACCCGCGACGTGGCCGGTCGTGCAGCCCGCGTTCACGGTGTTCAACCCCGAGCGCGAGACCTTCGCCGCGGTGTCGGTGCCGTACGACGCCGACTTCGCGCGGTTCCACGACGCGGCGGCCGAGGTGCTCGCGAGTGCGTCGTCGGCGACCGAGATGTTCCCGCAGGGCGGCCTGCCCGCGAACGGCTTCGACGTCTCGAGCATCCCGTGGGCGAGCTTCACCGGGTTCACGCTCCAGCTCGACGGCGGCTCGAACCACTTCGCGCCGATCTTCACGCTCGGCCGGTACGTCGAGCGCGACGGGCGCACGCTGCTGCCGCTGGCGGTGCAGATCCACCACGCGTCGGCCGACGGATTCCACACCGCGCGCCTCGTCGGCGAACTCGAGCAGCTGTTCGCCGACCCGTCGTGGGTCACCGCCTGAGCACGTCGCTCAGGCGGCGTCGAACGTCACGCGGGGTTCGAGCCCGAGGAAGGCGGCGTAGCGCGCGGCAGCGTCGTCGATCGCCTGCCGCTCGCGCGCGTCGAGCGCCCGATGCGGCCGCAGCGCGAAGGTGACCGCCTTCGCCGTGACCGTGCGCTTCATCGCCGCGACGAGCTGGGCGTCGACGAGGGCCATGCCGATCGCCGTCTCGCGCTCGCGCGGCACGACCCCCTCGGAGTCGATGACCCAACGCGAGTCCTGGTAGCCGCGGTACATCTCGTCGAGCACCTGCAGCAGGTGGCCGGCCGGTACGAGCGCCCCCGCGGGCGGACCGCCGGGTGCGTGCCAGAAGGTGCGCCCGTCGTGCTCGAACGACTCGAGCCGGTCGGCGGCAGCGGCGATGCCGCGGCGCGCGTCGGTGACGGTGAGCGTCGCCCAGTACGCGAGATCGCGCTCGGTCGCCGGGCCGTGGGACGTGCAGTAACGCAGCGCGAGTTCGGCGAGCGCCTCGTCGCGATCGAACGGACGCGCGGGCGGCACCCGCTCGCTCATGAGCGCGTACGTGTGCTCGCCGTCGCGCGGCGCACCGCTGCAGACGAGCCCGAGCATCTCGAGCTTGCCGACGACGAGCATGAGCTGCTGCCCCGTGAGCTCGGTTCCGCGTTCGGCGAGCGCGGCGCCGAGGTCGGCCCTGGTGCGATCGGATGCCTCGCCGAGCACCCGCTCGATCGTGTCGGCGATCGCCGTCATGCGATCGGCCACCTGCGTCAGCTGCTGGTCGAACACCGGCAGCACCCGCGGCGCCGTCAGCTCGAGGAGCCAGCGCACGTCGTCGGCGTGCACGTAGTGCCAGGTCGGCCGCAGCACATGGGTGCGGATGACGCGCCCCGACGCGAGCGCATCGGCGAGGTCGGCGGCCTCGGGCGCCGAGGTGCGCGTCGCGACCGCCCACGCCGACTGCGAGGCGTTCTCGGCCTGCAGGGCGAGCAGCGATCGCACGACCTGCTCGGCGTCGTCGCGGGGCGTGGCGAGCGACTGCGATCGCAGCCTCCAGCGGGCGATGTCGCGATCGGTCATCATCTCTCGAGCGTAGGGCGAGCCGCCGTCATCCCGGCAGGCGGAAACCGTTGCGACCGCAACCGGTGCGCTGCCAACATGGGCTGACCGCAGAACGGAGTCCGATGACCGACGCAGCCGCGCCCGCGAACGCACCGACGTCGCCGCCCACCCGGCAGTCCGAGCCGCCGAGGTGGGCGATGCTGCTGCTCCGGGTTCGCGGGCTGCTGCTGAGCGGCGCGTTCGCCGCGATCGTCTACGGCGCGCTCACGCACGCGAGCCGCAGCGCCTGCCCGACGCAGACCGGCGACGTCTCCGCCGCGCAGTGCCAGACGTACACGCTCGGTCCGAGCTGGATCGTGGTCGCCGCGATGGCCGTCGCCTTCTTCGTCGGGCTCGGGGCCGCCGCGCGGCGTCCCGATCCGCTCGCCGCGCTGCGCTCGCTCGACCGCACCCGGGTGGTCATCATCTCGATCGCGCTCGGCTCGATCGTCATCAGCCTGGTGTGGTTCTGGATGCTGCCGGTGCAGCAGGTGCTCGACCAGGGCGGCAGCCTCTGGTTCCCCTTCCCGTTCGGTGCGGTGACGAGCGACTTCACCACGATGGGCTGACGCGCCGATCGTCACCGCGACGACGACAGGACGCGCCCGCTGGCGCCCAGCGCGAGCCTTCGGGGCATGAACCCGACGAGCCTGCTGGTCAGCGCGTTGGCCCGGCCCGAGACGACGCTCGCGGGAGTGCGGCGCCGGTCGAGGCGACGCAGGGCGAGCGAGACGACCTGCTCGGTCGTGCGGAAGCGGCCGACCGCCGCGTTCTCGGTGCCCACGACGTCGAAGAACTCGGTCCGCGTGGCTCCGGGGCTCAGCGCGAGCACGCGCAGGCCGGAGCTCCTCGTCTCGTACGCGAGCGCCTCGGTGAAGCTCAGCACGAAGGCCTTCGACGCCCCGTAGACCGCCATGTTCGGGCACGGCTGGTACGCCGCGGTGCTCGCGATGTTCACGAGCGCACCGCGTCCGTCGCGCACCATGTCGGGCAGGAACTCGCGGGTGATCGACACGAGCGCGGCGACGTTCACCTGGACGAGCTCGGCGATGCGCGAGGCATCCGCCTCGGCGAAGGCGCCCTTCATGCCGAAGCCGGCGTTGTTGACGAGCGTCTGGACGCGGATGCCCCGCCCCTCGAGTTCGGCCCGCAGCGTCGACGCGACGTCGGGTCGCGCGAGGTCGAGCGCGATCGGCGTCGCCGTCACGCCGTGCTCGTGCTCGATGCGCCGGGCGAGGTCGCGCAGCCGGTCGTCGCGGCGGGCGACCAGTACGACGTCGGCGCCGCGGCGGGCGAGTTGCGTCGCGAACTCGGAGCCGAGGCCCGAGCTCGCGCCGGTGATGAGAGCGGTGGTTCCGCTGAAGTCGGTGGTCATAACCGCAAATGTAGACAGTGCCAGCATTGTTGTCAATGCCTACTTTCGGATAGGGTGCAGGGGTGACCGAACGCGCTTACCACCACGGCAACCTGCGCCAGGAGCTCCTCACCCGCGCTTGGGAGACGATCGACGCCGACGGCCTCGACGCCCTCTCGCTCCGGCAGCTCGCGCGCGACGTCGGCGTCAGCCACGGGGCATCCGCCCGCCATTTCGCCGACCGCACCGCCCTGCTCGACGCGATCGCCGTCACCGGCTTCGAGCGCATGAACACGGCGCTCGAGGCCGCCGTCGCGACCGAGCCGGGCTTCGACGGACGGCTGCGCGCGGCCGGCCTCGCCTACATCGGCTTCGCGGTCGAGCACCCGGCGATCCTCGACCTCATGTACAAGGCGAAGCACCACCCCGACGCCTCCCCCCGACTGCTCGAGGTCAGCCGCGCGAGCATGGCCGCGGTCGTGGCGCTCGTCACCGAGGCACAGGCGAAGGGCGAGATCCGCGAGGGCGACGTGGAGCGCCAGGCGCTGGTCGTCTTCGCCGCGGTGCACGGCGTCGCCGCGCTCGCGACCGACGACCTGCTCGACGGCGTCGCCTGGCAGGACGCAGCCGACGCGACGATCGCGGTCGTGCTCGGGGCATTCACCGCCGCATGAGCCGACCGAGCCCCACGCGAATACTCTGGGACGCTTGACTGGGACGATCGACCCACAATACGCTGCGTGCCATCGAGCAAGGAGGCTCACATGGCGCACCACGTTCACTCGAGATCCGCCGCAACACCGCTCGCCGACCGTCGGCGACGACGCTCCATCCGCTCCATCCTCGGCATCGCCGCGATCGGCGCACTGCTCATCACCATCCCCGTCGCTCCGGCGGAAGCCGCCGAGAACTGGTGGGATGCCCCCGCCCGCCCGGCCGTCGACGTCGAGCTCAACGTCACCGGGGCTCCGATCACCGGCGCACCCGGCGGCGAAGTGCGCGGCTTCATCGACTCGCACACCCACCTCAACTCCAACGAGGGCTTCGGCGGCCGCATGATCTGCGGCGCCCCGTTCTCGCCGAACGGCGTCGCCGACGCCCTGAAGGACTGCCCCGAGCACTACCCCGACGGCAGCGGCGCCCTCTTCGAGAACCTCACGAGCGACCCCGACGGCCACCACGACCCGGTCGGCTGGCCGACGTTCGAGGACTGGCCGAAGACCACCTCGATGAGCCACCAGGCCTCGTACTACGCCTGGATCGAGCGCTCGTGGCGAGCAGGCCAGCGCGTGCTCGTCAACGACCTCGTCACGAACGGCGTGATCTGCTCGCTGCCGATCATGCCGAAGGACCGCTCGTGCGACGAGATGGGCGCGATCCGCCTCGAAGCGCAGAAGGTGCGCGAGATGGAGTCGTACATCGACGGCATCTACGGCGGCCCCGGCAAGGGCTTCTTCCGCATCGTGACGACCCCCGACGAGGCGCGGGAGGTCATCGAGAGCGGCCGGCTCGCCGTCGTCATCGGCGTCGAGATGAGTGAGCCGTTCGGCTGCAAGATGATCCTCGACGTCGCGCAGTGCTCGAAGGCCGACATCGATCGCGGCCTCGACGAGTTCAAGGCGATGGGCGTGTCGAGCATGTTCCTCTGCCACAAGTTCGACAACGCGCTCTGCGGCGTGCGCTTCGACACCGGCACGCAGGGCACGATCATCAACGTCGGACAGTTCTACTCGACCGGCACGTACTGGCAGACCGAAGCCTGCACCGGGCCCGCGCACGACAACCCGATCGGCAACGCCGAGGTGCCCGAGGAGCTGCCCGGCGCCGACCCGCCCACCTACCCGTCGGGGGCGCAGTGCAACACCCGCGGCCTCACCTCGCTCGGCGAGTACGCCCTGCGCGCGGCGATGTCGCGCAGCATGATGATCGAGCTCGATCACATGAGCGTGAAGGCCGCGGGCCGTGCCCTCGACATCCTCGAGGCCGAGGACTACCCGGGCGTGCTCTCGAGCCACAGCTGGATGGACGACACCTGGACCGAGCGCCTCTACCGCCTCGGCGGCTTCAAGACTGGCTACCCGCATGCGGCCGAGGGCTTCCTCGGCGAATGGCGCGCGAGCGCCGCGCTGCGCGAGCAGTACGGCAAGGGCTACGGTTTCGGCCTCGACTTCAACGGCGTCGGCAGCCACCCGGCGGGAGGAACCGCGCCCGTGCCGGTCTCGTACCCGTTCACCGCGGCCGACGGCCGCACCACGGTCGACCGGCAGGTGAGCGGCGAGCGCACGTTCGACATCAACACCGACGGGTTCGCGCACTCGGGCCTCACCCCCGACTACATCGAGCAGCTGCGGCTCGCCGGCGGCGGGCAGGCCCTCGTCGACGACCTCATGTCGGGCGCCGAGTCGTACCTGCAGACCTGGCAGGCGACGCTCGACCACGAGAGCACGCAGAATCTCGCCACCGGCAAGCCGGCGACGGCGAGCTCGAGCGAGTGGAACCCGTTCACGAGCTACGCCCCCGGGCGCGCAGTCGACGGCAAGGGCAGCACCCGCTGGGCGAGCGGCAACTGGGGCGTGAACCCGCAGTGGTTGCGCGTCGACCTCGGCGAGTCGCTGCCGATCAGCCGGGTCACGGTGAACTGGGAGCGTTCGGCCGCGAAGAAGTACGACGTGCAGCTCTCCGACGACGGCCAGAACTGGCGCACGGCGTGGTCGACGACGTCGGGCGACGGCGGACTCGACACGGCCGCCTTCGCACCGACGAGCGCCAGGTACGTGCGCGTGCTGTGCACCGAGCGTACGACCGACTACGGCTACTCGATCTGGGAACTCGGCGTGTTCGGCGGGTGATGCGGGGCCGTGCCGCGGCTCAGCGTCAGCCCGGATGCCTCGGCACGGCCACCCCCGTAGGCTCGCGCCCATGAACGCCCGGGCGCCGGCCACCGCCTCGCACGCGTACCTCGTCGCGCTCGCCGACGGCGGCGGCACCGTTCCGGTCGAGCTCGGGGTCGTGCGCCGACTCGTCGAGCGCGGGCACCGCGTCACCGCGATCGTCGACGCGAGCATGCTCGAGGTGGCCCGCGGCACCGGCGCCGACGTCCGCACCTGGAGCGCCGCGCCCGCCCGCGTGTACCGCGACTGGGCGATCCGCAATCCATTCGAGATGGCGCGCGGCATGGCCGAGCACTACCTCGCCGGCCCGGCGGCCGGCCAGGCCGACGACATCGTCGCGGCCATCGACGCGGCGCGCCCCGACCTCGTCGTCACCACGTTCTTCACGGTCGGCGCGATGATCGGCGCCGAGGCTCGAGGCATCCCGTTCGACGTGCTCATGCCGAACATCTACATCGCGCCCGCTCCGGGGCGCCCGCCGGGCGGTGCCGGCCTGAAGCCGATGACCGGCCCGCTCGGCGGCCTGCGCGACCGGGTGGCGTCGAGCGGCACGACGCGGCTCCTCGACCGCTACACGCTCGCGACGCTCAACGACGTGCGTGCGGTCCACGGCCTCGCCCCGATCGGCACCACGTGGGACCAGCTGCACCGCGCGCGACGCGAGCTCGTGCTGACCACGGCCGAGTTCGACTTCGCCGGTGCGTTCGGCCCGAACGTGCGGTTCGTCGGCCCCGTGCTCGATGATCCCGCCTGGGCGGCGGACCCCGAGTGGACGCCGCCGCCCGGTGACGCGCCGCTCGTGCTCGTCGCGATGTCGTCGACCTTCCAGAACCAGGCCGACTGCCTGCAGCGCATCGTCGACGCGCTCGGCGCGCTGCCCGTGCGGGGGCTCGTGACGACGGGGCCCTCGATCGAGCCCGGTGAGCTCCGGGCTCCCGAGAACGTCGTCGTCGAGGCATCCGCCCCGCACGCCGCGGCGATGCACGCCGCGAGCGTCGTCGTGACGCACGGCGGGCACGGCACCGTCATGAAGGCGCTCGCGGCGGGCCGCCCGCTCGTGATCCTGCACCACGGACGAGATCAGGTCGACAACGCCGTACGGGTCACGGAGCGGGGCGCCGGCCTCGCCGTGCCGCGTCGCGCCGCGTCGCCGCGCATCGCGAGGGCGGTCGCCGAGGTGCTGGGCGACGGGCGCTTCCGACTCGCGGCCGAGCGGCTGGGCGCCTCGATCCGGCGGGATGCCTCGAGCGGCGCGCTGCTCGACGAACTCGAGCGAGTCGACTCGGCGGGCGCGGGCACGGTCTCGACCACGCCCGACGGTTCGCCGACCCGGGAATACCCGGGGGCATCTGCGAGAAGCCGGAGAGCCGTCACAGCCCCTCCGCGATCTCCTTGATCGCGGCCAGGCGGCGCTCCCACTCGCGCCCCACCGCGTCGAGGCGTGCCGCCGTGGCGCTGAGCGACGCTCCGAGCACGCGGTAGCGCACCTCGCGCCCGACGCGCACGGGCTCGACCACCCCGACCTCCTGCAGCACGGCGAGGTGCTTCGCGATCGCCTGCCGCGACACCGGCAGGCGCACGGCGAGGGCCGACGCCGAGGCATCCCCCTCGCCGAGTGCCGCGAGGATGCTCCAGCGCGTCTCGTCGCCGAGCGCCGCGAACACGGGAACCAGCGTCGCAGTGCTCATGCGTCGCCCTCGAGCAGGGCGACGAGCTTGTCGAGTTCGGAGACCCAGCCCTCGGCGTGGTCGGCCATGTTCGCCGCCGGGTCGCTCGTGCGGTCGAACCCGGTCTCGACGACCGTGAGCTCGGTGCCGTCGTCGACCTCGTCGAGGGTGAACGTGAAGACGGTCGTGGTCGTCTCGTCGATCGCGCCGCCCGCACGGCGCACCGCGTCGTCGTTGCCCCAGCGGTACGCCACGCTGCGCGGGGCGTCGATCGCCTCGACGCGGATCGGAATCACGCCGTACCCCTCGAACGTCATCGTTCCGGTCGCGCCGGTACCGGCGCCGTCGAGCACCGTCTGCCCGAACCACCGCGAGATGTGCTCGGGCTCGGTGACCGCGCGCCACACCTTCTCGATCGGTGCGGCGATGCGGATCGTGCGTCGCACCGTGAATGCGCCCTCGTCGACGACGGATGCCTCGTTGCGGGTCTGACTCACCATGGTCGCGCTCCTTCCAGCGGATGCTGCAGTGGATGTCTCGGCGATCGATCGATCACCTGCAACTTCATAGTTGCACAAGGTGGATCGGAGCGCAACCCCACGATTGCATGTCGCCGACGGTTCAGCCCATGCGCAGCACGACGCTCCCACGCTTGTGCCCGCCGTCGACGTAGCGGTGGGCCTCGACGATCTCGTCGAGCGCGTACGTGCGATCGATGACGGGGCGCAGCGCGCCCGTCTCGGCGAGGGCGACGAGCCGCTCCATGCCGTCGGCGCCCAGCTCGCCGCCGCGATGGTCGACGACGAGCCCGCTCCGGCGCGCCTGCCGACCCGCCCTCAGCATGCCGGCCAGGTCGGTGATCACGAGCAGCAGCGCGCCGCCGGGACGCAGCAGGTGCGCGACGCGGCCGAACGGCGCGTTGCCGACGCATTCGACGATCACGTCGTAGCGTGCCGGCCCGCCCGACGCGGCCCCCGAGTCGACGTCGCCCGCCGCGAAGTCCTCGCGGGTGTGGTCGACGACGCGAGACGCCCCGAGCGAACGCACGAGCTCGGCGTTGCGTCCGCTCGTGACCGCCGTGACCCGGGCCCCGCGCGCCGCCGCGAGCTGCACGACCGCCGAGCCGACCGCGCCGGAGGCGCCGTTCACGAGCACCTCGCTGCCCGGCCCGATCGCGACGCGGTCGAGGTAGCGGAGCGCCGTGTGTCCGCCGAACACGATGGCGACGGCCTCTTCGAACGAGAGGTTCGCGGGCTTGCGGGCGACCTCGCCGTCGGCCGCGATCGTGACGTACTCGGCGTGGCACCCCATGCGCGAGCCGCGCATGACGACGACCTCGTCGCCGACGGCGAATCGCACGACCCCCGCGCCGACCGCCTCGACGACGCCGGCGGCATCCATGCCGAGCACGCGCAGCCGTGGTCGGAAGAGCCCGATCGTCGGCGCCACGACGAGCGCGAGCCCGCGCGGCACCCGGCGGGTGCGCAGGCGGTGGTCGGCGATGCTCACGGTCGACGCCCGTACGCGCACGAGCAGCTCCCCCGGCCCCGGCTCGGGGCGAGGCACGTCGACGACGCGCGCGACCTCGGGCGCGCCGAAGCGGTCGATACGAGCGACCCGCATGGCGCCGCGAGTGGCGGCGGGTGCGTCGGACGTCGATCCCTGGCGTGATGCGGTGGACATGATGCGCTCCCTTACGTCGTAAGTCGTACGTCGTAAGATACGCCGTCACGGAGCCTACGTCCAGACCCTCCAGCCGATCACCTGACGTTGTACGGTGAACTATGGCCAGAACCGCGACGCGCAGCCCGCTCAGCCGTGAGCGCGTGCTGCAGACCGCGCTGCGCCTCGCCGACCGCGACGGCCTCGACGCCCTCACGATGCGCGCCCTCGCCGACGAGCTCGACGTCGAGGCGATGTCGATCTACTACCACCTGCCCAACAAGCACGCGATCCTCGACGGACTCGTCGAGCAGGTGTTCGCCGAGGTCGAGGTCGAGATCGGCGGCTTCGCACCGCCGACCGAGCTGGACGCCGCGGACTGGCCGACCGCGCTCCGCTCGCGGATCCTCGGTGCGAGGCGCGTGCTGCTTCGGCATCCCTGGGCGCCGAACCTCATGAACACGCGCGGTGCCCCGGGCGTGCTCGCCGTGCGGTACGCCGACGGCGTCGTCGGCATCATGCGGGCCGGCGGGCTCTCGCACGACCTCATCCACCACGGACTGCATGCGATCGGCAGCCGCATGTACGGCTACGTGCAGGAGCTCAACGACGACAACTCGGCCGACCCGCCCGGCGACCCCGCCGAGTTCGCCGCGCTGGCCCCGCACCTCGCCGCGATGCTCGCCGACGTCGTGCACGACGACCCCGACTCGACCCTCGGCTGGTGCGACGACCAGACCGAGTTCGAGTTCGGGCTCGACCTGCTGCTCGAGGGCCTCGAACGCCGTCGGGCGGCCGAGGCGTCCACGGCCTAGCCGCCACCCCCGGTATCGCGACCGACCCGACCGGCGTATCGTGGCCGCCGGAAGCAAGGGCCGAACAAGGGGGTTCCGACATGGCCGAGCTCGCACCCATCCAGCCGTGCCTGTGGTTCGACGACCAGGCACGCGAGGCGATGGAGTACTACGTCGGCGTCTTCCCGAACTCGCGCATCACGCGCATCGACGAGTATCCCGACGAGTCGCTCGACGAGCACTTCGCGGGCATGAGCGGCAAGGTGCTGAACGGGCAGTTCACCCTGAACGGGGTCGACTTCGTCTGCCTCGACGGCGGACCGCTGTTCACCTTCAACGAGTCGATCTCGTTCGTCGTCTCGTGCGCCGACCAGGCCGAGATCGACCGCTACTGGGCGGCGCTCTCGCACGTGCCCGAGTCGGAGCAGTGCGGCTGGTGCAAGGACCGGTTCGGCGTGAGCTGGCAGATCATCCCGGCGAACATGGGCGAGCTGACGAAGCGCCCCGAGCAGATCCAGGTGATGATGCGGCAGAAGAAGGTCGTGATCGCCGAGCTCGAGAACGCGTAGCGCGCACTGAGCAGGCGGCGGCCGGATGCCTCGGCGGTCGCTCGGCTCAGCGCCATGCCCGTCGCCGCGATCGTCCCCGCTCATCGCCGTGCTCGCTGCTGGGCCTGCTCGTCGCACTCGGCTGAGCCGACTCCCCCGATCGGTGACCGGCCGGCCGGATGCGCCCGCCGAGGCATCCGGCCAGGGTCGCGCGACGAGCCCGCACGCGATCATGGGCGACCGGCCGCGTTCCCCCTCGCGGTCGGTCGCCCGAGCCCTCCTGGCGGCGCTCCCCTAGCGCACGCTCTCCAGGAAGTCGCGCGTGCGCTGCCGCTGCGGCCGGTCGATCACGTCCTCGGGGCGGCCCGCCTCGACCACGACGCCGCCGTCCATGAACACGACCTGGTCGGCGACGCCCCGCGCGAACCCGATCTCGTGCGTGACGACGATCATCGTCATGCCGTCGTTCGCGAGCTCGCGCATGACGTCGAGCACGTCGCCGACGAGCTCGGGGTCGAGCGCCGAGGTCGGCTCGTCGAACAGCATGAGCTTCGGCCCCATCGCGAGCGCCCGGGCGATCGCGACCCGCTGCTGCTGCCCGCCCGACAGCTGCGCCGGGTAGTGCCCCGCGAAGTCGGCGAGGCCGACCCGGTCGAGCAGCTCGGTCGCCTTCGCGCGGGCCTTCGCCCGAGGCATGCCGGCGATGCCGACCGGTGCCTCGACGATGTTCTCGAGCGCCGTCATGTGCGGGAAGAGGTTGAACCGCTGGAACACCATGCCGATCTCGCGTCGCTGGCGGGCGATCTGCTTCGGCGTCATCTCGTGGATGTCGTGCCCGGCCTGGCGGTAGCCGATGAGCTCGCCGTCGACGATGATACGGCCGCCGTCGATCGACTCGAGGTGGTTGATGCAGCGCAGCAGCGTCGACTTGCCCGAGCCCGACGGGCCGAGCAGCACGGTCACGGTGCCCTCGGGCACGGCGAGCGACACGTCGCGCAGCACTTGGTGGGCGCCGAAGCTCTTGCGCACGCGGCGGATCTCGACGAGGGGGCGGGCGTCCACTGCGGCGTCCTGCGCGGTCCGGGTGGTGGTGATGGTGCTCATACGGCGCTGACCGCCTTCGTCTCCGGCGCGGGCGCGGGGCCGGGCCGGCGCGATGCGAACGCCTGGCGCAGGCGCTGGAACGGCGTCGGCGGCAGGTTGCGGCTCGAGCCGCGTCCGAACCGCCGCTCGAGGTAGTACTGCGGAACCGAGAGGATGCTCGTCATGAGCAGGTACCAGATGCTCGCGACGATGAGCAGCTCCACCTGCTTGAGGTTCTGCGACGAGATCACCGTCGCCTGCGTGTAGATCTCGAGCACGGCGATGACCGAGAGCAGCGAGGTGTTCTTGAGCATCGAGATCGTCTCGTTGCCCATGGGCGGGATGATCACGCGCATCGCCTGCGGCAGCAGCACCCGGCGGAACGTGTAGAGCGGCGACATGCCGAGCGAGTACGCCGCCTCGCGCTGCCCCTCGTCGACCGAGATCATGCCGGCTCGCACGATCTCCGAGGAGTAGGCCGCCTGGTTGAGCGTGAGTGCGAGGATGCCGGCGACCATCGCGGTGATCAGCAGGTTGGTGTCGGCCTGCCAGAACACGATGTCGGTGAACGGGATGCCGATCGAGAGCTTCTCGTAGAGGAGGCCGAGGTAGCCCCACAGCACGATCTGCACGAGCAGCGGGGTGCCGCGGAACGCCCACACGTAGAACCACGCGACGCTCGACAGCACGGGGTTCGACGAGAGCCGCATCGCCGCGATGACGACGGCGAGCACCGTCGAGACGACCATCGCGACGAGCGTGATGAGGAGCGTCAGCCAGACGCCGTCGATGATGCGGGGGTCGACGAGGAACTGGCCGATGGCCGCGAAGTCGATGTTCGGGTTCGTGAGCACCGAGTACGCGAACCCGGCGGCGAGCAGCAGCACGACGGCGGCGCTGATCCATCGCCACGGACGACGGAGCGGGATGGCCCGGACGTCGTCGTCGGTGGCCTCTGGTGCGAGCGCGACGCCCCGCGCCTCCACGGCCGTCATCCCTCGCCGCCCTGGTTCACCTCGGCGGCCTCCACGCCGTAGTCGGCGAGGCTGTTGCGCTCGAGCACCTGCTGGTAGGTGCCCTCGTCGATGAGCGCCTGCAGCGCCTGGCGCACGGCCTCGACGAGTTCGGCCTCGTCCTTCAGGATGCCGATGCCGCTGTACACCGGGCTGAAGCCGGCGGGGTTCTCGGGGTCCTGCACGATGTCGAAGGCGTCACCGCCCTCGACGGTGTCGGCGACGTAGCCGGCGACGAGGGCGTCGGCGACGTACGCGTCGCTCTTTCCCGCGCGCAATGCCGTCTGGGCGTCGAGGTCGCTCGGCAGCTCGGTGACGTTGACCGGGTCGCCGTCGCAGTCCATCGACCGCAGGATCTCGCCCTGCGCCGTCGCCTTCTGGATCGACACCGTCATGCCGCACAGGTCCTGCTGGGTGCCGATGCCGTTCGGGTTGCCCTCGGGCACGACGATCGCGAAGCCGCCGTACGTGTAGTCGACGAAGCTCAGCGTCTCCTCGCGCTCGGGGGTGTCGTTCATGCCGCTCATGATGAGGTCGTTCTTGTCGGCCTGCAGCGACGGGATGACCGAGTCGAAGGCCTGCTTGTTGAGCGACACGTCGATGCCGAGCTTCTGGCCGAGGAGGCGCGCCAGTTCGGGGTCGAAGCCGATCTCGCGGTTGTCGTCGCCGTACATCGCCATCGGCGGGTAGGGAATGTCGACGGCGACGTCGATGCGGCCCTTCTCGACGATGTCGTCGGGCAATAGATCGGTCAGCGACTCGTCGACGGTCGTCGAGACCTCGTCGCCGGCCGGCAGGTCGGGGCCGGCTGCGGCCTCAGCCCCGGAGCCGGAGGCTCCCGAGCAGCCGGTGAGGGCGAGGGCGACGGCGACGGCCGTCGCGCCGAGCAGGAGGGTGGTGCGTGCGATCATCGGTGACTTCCTTGTCGTGGTGGGGTGATCGGTCGGGGATGCCTCAGACGAATGCGTCGGCCATGGCCGGCGCGTGCGTGGCGAGCAGGTCGTCGTAGGTCTCGCGGCGGGTGACGAGGCGGGCGTCGCCCGCGCTCGCGAACACGATCGCGGGCTTGAGGGCGCCGTTGTAGTTGTTCGACATCGTGTAGGCGTAGGCGCCGGTCGCCGCCATGACGACGAGGTCGCCCACCTGCGCGGCCGGCAGGGCGGCGCCGTCGACGAGGAGGTCGCCCGATTCGCACTGGCGTCCGACCAGCTGCGCGGACTCCGTCCAGGGCTCGAGCAGCCGGTCGGCGACGACGGCCTCGTAGCGCTGCTGGGTGAGCGCGATGTCCATCTGGTCGGCGAGCCCGCCGTCGACCGCGACGAACGTGCGGCCCGTGCGCTTGACGGTCGTCACCCGGTAGAGCGTGACGCCGGCGCGCGCCACGACCGAGCGGCCCGGCTCGATCATGAGCTTCGCGTCGGCGGGCAGGTGGGCCCGCGCTGCGGCGACGATCGCGTCGAGGTAGTCGGCGACCTCCGGCGCCTCCTCGTCGTACGTGTAGGCGATGCCGAGGCCGCCCCCGACGTCGTAGGTGCCGAACGTGCCGACGCTCGAGATCTTCTCGACCGCCTCGCCGAACTGCGCGACGTCCAGGATCTGCGAGCCGATGTGCAGGTGCACGCCCTCGAACTCCATCAGCGGGTGCGCCTGCATGCGCGCGATCGCCCGGGCGGCCTGGTCGATGGGCAGCCCGAACTTGGAGTTCAGTCCGCCCGTCGCCTGCGAGGCGTGCGTCTTCGCCTCGACGCCCGGGATGACGCGGAGCAGGAGCCGCTGTGGACGGTCGAGCAGTCGCTCGAGCCGATCGAGCTCGTCGTCGTTGTCGACGATGATCGCGCCGATGCCGGCGTCGAGGGCGAGCCGGAGCTCGGCGTCGGTCTTCGCGTTGCCGTGGAAGTAGAGGCGCTCGGGGTCGACGCCCGCGGCGAGCGCGAGCCGCAGCTCGCCGCCGCCTGCGATGTCGATCGAGAGGCCCTCCTCGTGCGCGAGCCGGTACATGCCGACGGCAGGCAGCGACTTCGAGGCGAACAGCACCTCGGAGTTCGGCCAGCGGTCTCGGAGCCCTTCGACGAACCTGCGGATCTGGCGGCGCAACCCCTGCTCGTCGTAGACGTGCAGCGGCGTGCCGAACCGTTCCGCGAGCTCGGTGACGGCGACCCCGCCGATCTCGAGCACGCCGTCGGCGCTCGCCGTCGACTCCTCCGGCAGGATGCGCCAGAGCTCCCCGAGGCGGGTGCCCGCAGGGGCTGGACGGTTCGCGGTCATCGTTCCTCCTTCGCGCGGCGCCGTCGCCGTCGCGGTGGCCAGCCTAGGAAGATCTCGTTCACCATTGGTTGTCGATCTCGGATAGCTTTGCGGTGTGGATGCAGGTATTTCTCCAATCGAGCGCCCACCGCACCCGCAGGTGACGCTCGCCGAGCTCGTCGACCAGCTCGGACCGCGCACCGTGACGCCCATCGGGCCGCCCGCACCCGGCATCGCCGTGACGGGCACCGAGTTCGTCGACACCGCCGAGGAGTTCGGCGATGTCTCGTCGACCCTGCTGCTCGCGCCGTCGACCGCGTCGCTCAGCACCTCGCGCATCGCCGCGCTCGCCACCGGCGCCGCCGAGCACGGCGCCGCCGGCCTCGCCCTCAAGTGCAGCGCCGAGCGGGTGCCCGCCCTCGCGGCGATCGTCGAGGCGACGGGCCTCCCCCTCGTGCGCATCGCCGACCGCATCAGCTGGCGGCTGCTCGATGCGCAGCTCACTCGCCTGCTCGGCGAGGCCGAGACGCCGCTCGCCGCTCCGCAGCGCGGCGCCGAACCGCTCTTCGCGATCGCCAACGAGCTCGCCGAGTCCTTCGGCGGCTCGGTCGCGATCGAGGACCTCAGCCGGAACATCCTCGCCTACTCGTCGGTGCCCGGCCAGCTCATCGACACGCTCCGCACCCACGGCATCCTGGCCCGGCAGGTGCCGGCCTCCCCCTACAACGACGACCAGTACCGCACCGTGCTGCGCTCCGATCGCCCGATCAAGTACCCGCGGCTCGGCGACGAGGAGCCGCGGGTCGCGTTCGCCATTCGTGCGGGTGCACTGCCCCTCGGCAGCATCTGGGCGATCGACGCCTCGGGCGAGGGGCCGGTGAGCCCCGAGCAGGACGAGCGGATGCGGCGTGCGAGCGCCCTCGCCGGCGCTCACCTGCTCGACGACCTCCGCGCGCACGCGACCGACCAGCGACCGCGCGAGGACCGCTTGCGCACCCTGCTCACGGGCATCGACCTCACCGGCACCGAGTTCGCCGAGCTCGGCATCGACGAGGAGCGCGGCGCCGCGCTGCTCGCCTTCGAGGTGCCGAGCGCGGGCCCGACCGCGATCGCCCAGCTCCGTTCGACCGTCATCCGCCACCTCGTGCTGCACCGGCCCGACGCCGTGGCCGTCGCCCATCGCTCACGCGTCTACGCGCTGTTCGCCGCGCGCACCGTCGACGAGGCGACGGCCCTCGCCGAACCGCTGCTGCCGCTCGTCGACCGCCTCGTCGGCGAGGGCGCTCGCATCGCGGTCACGGGGCCGGCTCACCGATCCGGCGATGTCGCGGGGGTCCGCGAGCTCGCCGACCGGCTGCTCGACGTCGCGGGGCGCGACGCGGCATCCGGGCGCCGCATCGTCAGCGCGGCGAGCCTGCGGCCGCTGCTCGTCGTCGACCGCGTCGCCGAGCTGCTCGCCGACGGTGTCGAACTGCGCGATCCCGGGCTCGACGCCCTGCACGGGTCGGCGGCGACGCGGGCCGTCGCCGAGACCCTGCTCGTGTGGCTCGAGTGCTTCGGCAACGTCGCGCAGGCGGCAGAACGCCTGGGCGTGCACGAGAACACCGTGCGACATCGCCTGCGCCGGGTCGTCGAGACGCACGGCGTGCGACTCGAGAACGCCGACGAGCGGCTGGCCGCGTGGCTGCAGCTGCGCGCGCTCGCGCGCTGACCCGCGGACGCCTCGACGACGAGCGGCGCGCGCCGAGGCATCCGACCGCGGCTACCCCACCGACCGCATGAACGCGCCGAGCTCGTCGGCGACGAGCTCGGGCTCTTCGAACGCGAGGAAGTGCCCGCCGCGGCCCGGCTCGGAGTACTGCCGGAGGTCGGTCGCGGCGCGTTCGGCGATCGACCGCGGGAAACCCCGCATGCCCGGCTCGCTGCTGAGGGTGACTGCGACGGGCACCGTGATGTTCGGGCGGGTCGCGTTGTGCGGGTAGTCGAGGTACTGCCGGAACGAGGTGCCGATCGACCCGGTCGCCCAGTAGAGCGTGAGGATCGTGCAGAGCGCGTCGCGGTCGAACCGGGACTCGACGTCGCCGCCGCAGTCGCTCCAGTCGCGGTACTTGTCGACGATCCACGCGGCGAGCCCTGCCGGCGAGTCGGCGAGCGCGGCGGCGATCGTGTCGGGGCGGGTGGCCATGATCGAGCTGTAGCCCTCGTCGCCCTCGTCGTACGCCGCCTCGGCGTCGAAGAACGCCTGCTCGGCGGGCGTGATCGGCGAGGCGTCGAAGGCGGCCGGGAACGGCCCGTGGATCATGTGCAGGCCGGCGACCTCGTGCGGGTACATGGTCGCGAGCCAGCTCGAGGCCGCGCCGCCGATGTCGCCGCCGAACGCGAAGTACCGCTCGTAGCCGAGCGTCTCGGTCATGAGCGCGTGGAAGGTCTCGGCGATCGCCGCCCTCGTGAGCGGGCCGTCGACGAGCTCGGAGTAGAGGAATCCCGGCAGCGACGGGATCACGACGTCGACGTCGAGCAGCTCGGCGAGCGGCAGCATCTCGATGAAGCTGCTCGGCCAGCCGTGGGCGAGGAGCACCGGCGGCCTGGTTGCGTCGCGACGGAGGTGCACGAAGTGCTGCCCGCGGTCGATGAACTGCGGGGAGCGGTTGAGGCGCGCCTCGGCGGCGCGCCAGTCGAAGTCGTTCGCCCAGTAGGCGACGAGCGACGCGAGGTAGGCGGGGTCGACCCCGGCGCCCCACGCCGACGCGCTCGGGGTCGTGAAGCGCGTGCGGGCGAGCCGTGCGCGCAGGTCGTCGAGCACGTCGTCGGGCACGGAGATCGTGAAGGGTTGCATGAGCCCGACCGTATCGGGTCGGTCCGACGGGCGGCGGACCGGCCATGCGCTTCGCGCTACTCGGCCGGCCGGCGGTCGTCGATGACGACGTAGAGCTTGCGCACGGTCTCATGCACGTCCCACACCCCACGCCAGCCGCTCGGGGTGATGAGCGTGTCGCCGGCGCCGAACGTCACCGGCTCCTCGCCGTCGACCTCGATCGTCACGCGGCCGGAGAGGAACTGGCACACCTCGGTGTAGCCCTCGCGGGTGGCGGAGAATCGGCCGGGGGTGCACTCCCAGTACCCGACGTCGACGCCCGGCACCTCCCACAGCGAGCCGGATGCCTCGAGCACGCCCTCCGTCAGGGCGGTGGGCTTCGGCGCGGCGGGGCCGAGGTCGCGGGCGAGCGGGGCGAGCCCCGCGACGGTCGACGTGGCGGCGGGCAGATCGCTCATGGTGTCCTCCTGTGGTGGTTCGTCGCGCCTCAGCGGCCGGCGACGAGGTCGGCCATCTTCGCGATCGGCGAGGTCGTGGCGCGTCCGCGCTGCTCGCCGCGGTCGGCGGCGTGGTAGGCCGCGTAGATCGCCTGCACGGCGAGCCAGCGCAGCGGCTCGACCTCCCACTTGCGCGCGCGGTGGCCGACCCACGGCAGGCGGGTGAGCTCGGTGTCGTCGCCGAGCACGAGGTCGCGCAGCGTGCGGCCGGCGAGGTTCGTCGCGGTGACGCCCGTGCCGACGTAGCCGCCGGCCCAGCCGAGCCCGGTCGCCCGGTCGTGCCCGACGGTCGCCGCCCAGTCGCGCGGCACGCCGAGCACGCCCGACCACGCGTGGTCGATGGCGGCGCCCGCCGTCTGGGGGAAGAAGCGGTTGAGCAGCGCGGTGAGGCTCTCGATCGTGCGCAGCTGGGTCTCGCCGTCCTGGTCGACGTGCGAGCCGTAGCGGTACGGCACCCCGCGCCCGCCGAAGGCGATGCGGTCGTCGGCGGTGCGCTGCGCGTACATGTAGACGTGGGCGAAGTCGCCGAGGGTCTCGCGGCCGTTCCAGCCGATCTCGTCCCAGACCGCCGGAGCGAGCGGCTCGGTCACGATGAGCGACGAGTTCATCGGCAGCCACGTGCGGTGCTCGCCGCGCAGGTCGGGCGTGAAGCCCTCGGTCGCGCGCAGCACGTGCGGCGCCCGCACGGTGCCGTGGTCGGTTCGCGCCTCGCCCGGCACGATCTCGGTGACGGTCGTACCCTCGTAGATCGCGACGCCGAGTCGCTCGACGGCGCCGGCGAGCCCGAGCGCGAGCTTCGCGGGGTGGATGCGCGCGCAGTGCGGGTGCCAGATGCCGCCCTGCACGCCGGCGACGTTGATGCGGGCGGCGGCGGCCTTCGCGTCGAGCACCTCGACGTCGGTCGCGGGCCACGACTGCTCTTCGGCGGCGGCCGCCTTCAGTCGTGCGAGCTGCGCCGGGTTGAGCGCGACCTCGAACTCACCGCCCTTGTGGATGTCGGCGTCGATGCCCTCGGCGGCCGCGACGGCGATCACCTCGTCGACGGTCGCGTTGAGCGCGCGCTGCTGGGCGATCGCGGCGTCGCGGCCGTGCGACGAGACGTACTGGCCGCGGCCGCCCGTCACCGAGTTCGTGAGCCAGCCGCCGTTGCGCCCCGAGGCCCCGTACCCGGCGAACCGGCGTTCGAGCACCGCGACGCGGAGGTCGGGCTGGTCGCGCTTCAGGTAATACGCCGTCCAGAGCCCGGTGTAGCCGCCGCCGACGATCGCGACGTCGACGTCGAGGTCGCCGGGAAGGGCCGGCCTGGGGGTCGGCACGCCGACCTGCTGCAGCCAGAACGAGACGCCGCCGTTGACCGTCATGCGAGGTGTGCTCCATCTCTCCGTCGAGGGTGCGGCCGCGAGCGGCGGCCGGCCGAGACATCCCGTTCGAGGAGCGAGATATCGGCGTGTTGTACAACAGTGTTTTGAAACGTACCCTCGCCATGGCAGGCTGTCAAACGAGCATCGAGCCAGCGGAGGGAGGGCCCGTGCCGATCGAGGTCGACCACGACGAACGGCTCGCCGACATCGCCCGCGCGACCGTCGAGATCGCGCGGGAGCGCGGAACCCGCGCCGTGACCCTGCGCGCCGTCGCCGAACGTCTCGGCCGTTCGACCGCGTTCATCACGAACTACGTGCCGTCGCGGGCCCACCTCATGGCGAACGCCCTCGAGCAGGCGCGCGGGCAGTGGGACGAGGAGCGCGCGGCCCACCTCGGCGACCTCGTCGGCGTCGAGCGGCTCGCGGCGCTCGCCCGGTGGATGTGCACCTCCTCCCCCGAGGAGAACGTGCTGCGGAGCCTGTGGATCGAGGTCATCGCCGATGTGCGCGGTGCGAACCGCCGCGCCTACGAGGTCGTGCGGGGCGTCACGGATGCCACGTACGGCAAGTTCCTCGCGGGCGCCGAGCACATCGCGCAGGGCGGCGAGCCGGTCGATCACGACGAGGCCGCGCACATCGCCGACATCCTCTACCTGTACTGCCGCGGCTACGAGGTCAAGGCGATCGAGGACCCCGGCGCGTGGACCGATGAACGCGTGCAGGCGTCGCTCGAGGTGCTGCTCGCGACGCTCGTGCTCGACCGGCGGCCCTCCTGAGCCGCCCGCCGGACCGGCTCACCCGACGCATCGGAGGAGCCGGCCTCGGAGAGAGGTCGCTCAGCCCTCGCCCGCGCCGACGGCGCGGATGAAGCCGAGCACGTTCTGGCGCAGCGTCTCGACGCGGCGTTCGCGGGCCGCCTCGACGTCGAAGCCGACGTAGGCGGTCGGCGGGCGCTTGCGGGCGTTCGCCGAGCACTGGAAGTCGGCGCAGACGAGCGTGCCGACCGTGTCGCCCTTGCGGCCGGCCTGGCCGGCTCGACGCGCGACGAAGAAGAGCACGTCGTTCGGCAGGTGCACGTCTTCGCACCAGGCGCACTGGGGCCGGGAGCGCATGCGACCCTCGGCGCGCCTCAGCATGACGCCGACGAGTTCGCCGTCGACCTCGGCGACGACGTAGGCGACGTTCGGCAGCTTGCGGTCGCGCCAGCCGAGGAAGTCGCGGCGCTCCCAGTCGAGCTCGGCGAAATCGGCGGGCAGGGTGAGCGTGTTGCGCTCGCGGACGGTGGCGTTGACGAAGGACGCGCGGATCTGCGCGTCGGTGATGGGACGCATGGAATCGGAACCTGTTCTGTTCGCCGCCCGCTCGGGCGGCCTGCTGACTCGAGACGACGACGGCCGCGGCGCTTCCGGGCGCGACCGTCGGCGGCCCAGGCGCCTGGCGCCGTGGACCGCGGGCGGGGTCATCTCATCGCGGCGCGCACGGCGCCCGATACCCCCTCACGCCCGCGAGCGATCGCGGGCAGGTCAGCACGATTCACGGTCGCCGAGTCTACCCCCGGCCGATGGGACCGTCATCGCCGAACGTCGGCGGCCTCTGGCACAGTGGAACCATGGCGATCGAGGTGCGACCGGCGACGGTGTTCGACGACGTGGCCGCGGTCATCGGCCCGAAGAAGCCGACCTCCAACGTGTGCTTCTGCCTCAGCTACCGGCTGCTCTCGTCGAAAGAGAACGTCGCGCTGCGCGAGCCCGACCGCTCGGCCCGCGTGCGCGAGCTGTGCGCCGAAGATCCGGCACCGGGCGTGCTCGCCTACGACGGCGACGAGCCGGTCGGCTGGGCGGCGGTGCATCCGCGTGCCGACACGAGCTTCGCGAAGAACCGGCGCATCCCCCATGTCGACGACGTCGACGTCTGGTCGGTGTGGTGCTTCCGGGTGCGCCCGGGCCACCGCAAGCAGGGGCTCGTGCACCACCTGCTCGCCGGCGCGGTCGACTTCGCCCGCGCGAACGGCGCGCCCGCGATCGAGGGCTACCCGGTCGACAACCGCGGCGAGAAGGTCGACCTCACGATGGCCTACGTGGGCACTCGCGCGGTCTTCGAAGAGGCCGGGTTCACGAAGGTCTCCGACACGACCTCGGTGCTCTCGGGCCACCCCCGCGTGATCATGCGGCTCGATCTCGGATGACCGGAACGACGGGTGCCCCGCACCGACTCGACCCCACCACGGCGCGGCGCCTCGCGGTGCGGGCGCAACGGCTCGAGGCGACCCGGCCGACCGATCTCGTCGGCCTCGTGCGCGACCTCGACCTGCTGCAGATCGACCCGACCGCGGCGATCGCGCCGAACGCCGACCTCGTCGCATGGAGCCGGCTCGGCGGCTCCTACCGGCCGAGCGACCTCGTCGAGGCGCTCGAGCACGACCGCACGCTCTTCGAGCTCGACGCCCTCATCCGGCCGATCGACGCCCTCGAACTGCTGCGGCCCGAGATGGCGTCCTTTCCCGAGTGGCCGCGCTCCCGCACCTGGCTCGAGCAGAACGACGACTTCCGTCGTGACGTCCTGAAGCTCCTCGAGGGCGCCAGGGAGCCGTTGCCGTCGCGCGACATCCCCGACACGTCGGCGGTGCCGTGGGAGTCGACCGGGTGGACCCACGATCGCAACGTCGGGCGCATGCTCGAGTTCCTCGCCCTGCGGGGCGAGGTCGCGATCGCGGGCCGGCAGGGCCGCGAGCGGCTGTGGACGCTCGCGGAGCGGGTCTACCCGACCGCCGAAGCGGCGAACGGCCGCGCGCTCACCGTCGAGGCGGCGACGGCCGAGCGCAATGCCCGGCGACTGTCGTCGCTCGGCATCGCGCGGGCCAAGAGCACGAAGATGCCGCTCGAACCGATCGACGTCGGGATCACCGGCGAGCCCGCGGTCGTCGACGGCGTTCCGGGCGAGTGGCGGGTCGACCCGGTGCTGCTGGAGGGACTCCGCGACGAGGCATCCGGCCCGCCGTTCGAGGGGCGCACCGCGCTGCTGTCGCCGTTCGACCGGCTGATCTACGATCGCAAGCGCGCTCTGCAGCTCTTCGACTTCGAGTACACCCTCGAGATGTACAAGCCGGCTGCGAAGCGGAGATGGGGCTACTACGCGCTGCCGATCCTCGCGGGCGACCGTCTCGTCGGCAAGCTCGACGCCAAGGCCGATCGTGCGGCCGGGGTGCTCGTCGTGAAAGCCGTGCACGAGGACGTGCCGTTCGATCGCGCGACGCGGCGAGCGGTCGACGACGAGATCGCATCGCTCGCCGAGTGGCTCGGCCTCGAGGTCGCGCGACGCGACGTCAGCTGACGAGCGACAGGGCGCAGTCGGCGGGCGACGCCGCGACCGCATGGCCGGTGGCGTCGGCGCCCGTCGCCCCGCGCACGACCCGCAGGGTCGCGAGGGTCGGATCGACCGCGCCGCGCACGTACCCGCCCGGCGTCGCGGCGATGCGCTGCAGGAACTCGACGACCTCGGCCGTGATGACCTCGCCCGGCAGCACGTTGGGGATGCCCGGCGGATAGGCGGCGAGCGCGTCGGTCGACACCCGCCCGATCGCGGCGGCGACCGGTACCGGCTCGCCCTGCGCCAGGAACGCCTCGCGCGGCAGCATCGCGAGCGGTCCCGGTGACGGCAGCGCGACGATGGGCCTCGCATCCCGCACCTGCGCCGGTTCGGGGGCGCCGGTCGACGCGCCGACCGCGGCCGGCCCACCCGTGGCGACGAGCGGCTCGGATGCCTCGCCTGCGGCCCGCTCGGGCGCGATCGCATGCAGCGCCCCGGCGATGCGGTCGACGTCGGGCACCACGCCGGCCCCGAGCACGGCGACGACGCACGAGTCGGTCGAGATCTCGAACGAGACGCCCTCGCGCTCGAGGCGGTCGCGCACGGTGTGACCGTGCAGGCCGCCGCGGGCGACGTCGATCGACACGCGCAGCGGGTCGGCGTCGACGATGTCGTCGAAGTCGCCGAATCCGTCGCTCACGATGCCGAACCGCCCGCGGGTCCGGATCTCGTCGCGCAGGCGGTCGGCCGCGGCGATCGAGGCGGCGATGCGCCCATGGCCCGTCTCGAGGGTCTCGCGGGCGAGGTCGAGCGAGGCGAGCAGCAGCGCGCTCGCGCTCGTCGACTGGGTGAGCATGAAGGCGCGCTCGACGAGCGGCTCGAGGTCGTCGGCGAACGGCCCGCCGGCGAGGTGCAGCATGGCCGACTGGGTGAGGCTGCCGCCGAGCTTGTGCGTGCTCGAGATGACGAGGTCGGCACCGAGCCGCAGCGGGTTCTCGGGCAGGTCGGGGTGGAAGCCGAAGTGCGCGCCCCATGCCGCGTCGACGATGAGGGGCGCGCCGGCGGCATGGGCGATGTCGGCGAGGGCGGCGACGTCGGCGACCGCGCCGAAGTAGCTCGGCGAGATGAGGTAGACGCCCTTCGGCGACTCGACGCCGGCGAGCGCGGCGCGCAGGGCGGCGGGCGACACCCCGTGGTTGATGCCGAGCCGCGGGTCGATCGCGGGCGCGACGAAGCGGGGCGAGAGCCCGGCGAGGATGACGCCGTCGATGAACGACGAGTGGGCGCTCCGCTGGCCGACGACCGGGGCCGCAGCATCGCGGTAGGCGCCGAGGGCGAGTGCGGCGATGCGGTTGCCCTGCGAGGCGCCGTTCGTGAGGAACCACGTCCGACGGGCGCCCCACGCGCGTGCGGCGAGCGCCAGCGACTCGGCGAGCGGGTTGCCGGGTCCCTTGTCGATGCCGGCGAGCAGCGGCGGCACGTCGCGGCGCAGCAGCTCGGCCCCGAACCATCCGGTGAGAGCGGGAGCGGCGTCGGGGTCGGCCGCGTGGCCGGGCACGTAGACCCGGGCGCGGTCGTCTTCGGCATAGCGGGCGACGGCGTCGGCATAGGGCGTGGGCATGCTTCCATCGTTCCCGCTCGGAATTCAATACGGAATAGCGATTCTTCTGTAATCATCAATATGACGTATTGATCATCGAAGATCGGAGCGAGCGTGATCGACCTGCGCCAGCTGCGCGCACTCCGTGCCATCGCCGATCAGGGCTCGGTCGCCGCCGCCGCGCGCGAGCTCGGCTGGAGCCAGCCGACCGTCGCGCACCACCTCGGCGGGCTCGAACGGGCGACCGGCGCGCCGGTCGTCGCGAGTTCGGCGGCGGGCACCCGGCTGACCGTCGCCGGCAGGCTGTGGCTGCCGCACGCCGCGGCGATCCTCGAGCGCACCGACCGGGCGCTCGACGAGGTCCGAGGCGCCCTCGACGACGCCCGGCGGACCGTGCGATTCGGCGTGTTCCCCACCGCGGCCGCACGCCTGCTGCCCGCACTCGTCGCCGCGTTCGACGGCGCGGGCCTCGTCGCCCACGTGACCGAGGCCGAGCTCGACGTGGTCGAGGCGGCGCTCGACCGGCTCGACCTCGACGCAGCGGTCGTGTACACCGCCCCCGGGGAGGCGCCTCGTGCCGCCCCCGGCCATGCCAGCACCCCGCTGTTCACCGAACGCTTCTCACTCGTGATCCCGTCGCGACATCCCCTCGCCGCCGCCGACCGCGTGCAGCTGCGCGATCTCGCGGGCGAACGCTGGGTGATCGGCACCCACGACGACGATCCGATCGACGCGGGGTTCCGCGCCGCGGCGCTGCGGGCGGGCTTCGACCCGGCCATCGGGCCGCGCAGCGACGACTACCGCGTCGTCGTCGAGTACGTCGCGGCCGGCCTCGGCGTGGCCCTCGTGCCCGAACTCGCGCTGCCGCCCGAGCGCGACGACCTGGCCGTGCTCGAGGTCACGGGCCTCGAACTCTCGCGGGTCGTCTCGCTCGCGACCGCGCCGACGCTCGACCCGGCGCTCGTCGCGCTGATGGCGCGGGCCCTCACCTGACAGCACTCGCTCGAACTCGTCGAAGAATCAGCGGCTATACATCGGATCTTTAATCGGGCAGGATGGGTCCAGTCTCACCGTTTGCGTCTGAACGTCGAGCACTACCCCACCAAACACCAGATCAATGATGCTCCGGAGGTTCCCCGATGCTCCAACGCGAGATTCCGCGCCGACGCGCCCTGCAGCTCGGCGGGCTCGTCGCACTGGCCCCGCTCGTGCCCCAGTTCCTCGCCGCCCAGCCCGCCGCCGCACTGATCGGCGGCCGAGCGGCGGCCGCCGCAGGCGGAGGCATCCCCGTTCCCGACCTCTCGCCCAAGGCGCTCTGGTACGGCACCCCCGCGACCGACTGGGAGACGCAGGCGCTGCCGATCGGCAACGGGCGCCTCGGTGCGATGCTCTTCGGCAACCCCGACGAGGAGGTCGTGCAGTTCAACGAGCAGAGCCTCTGGGGCGGGCTCAACGACTACGACAACGCCCTCGCCGGCAAGCCCGACGGCGCCTACGACACGAGCGTCACCGGCTTCGGCTCGTACCGCGACTTCGGCACCCTCACGATCGCGTTCGGCGCACGACCCAAGGTCACCGCGCCCGGCGGCCCCTACAAGATCTGGGGCGCCGAAGACGTCGACAAGAGCTACGACGGCAACCCGCAGACGAAGTGGTGCATCGACGGTCCGCCCGCGCACGTGCTCTGGCAGGCCGAACTGCCGAGCGCCGCCGTCGTCTCGTCGTACAGCTTCACGAGCGCGAACGACGTGCCCGCCCGCGACCCCCAGGAATGGCGGGTGCTCGGCTCGAACGACGGCGGCACGTGGGCGACGCTCGACAGCCGCACCGGCGCACCGTTCGAGCAGCGCTTCCAGACGAAGACCTACGAGTTCCAGAACACGACCGCCTACCGCTTCTACCGCGTCGACTTCGTGCCGAAGGCGGGGGTGAGCCACTTCCAGGTGTCCGAGATCGGGCTCGGCGGCGTCGAGCTGGCGGCGGGCGGCAGCGTCTACGTGTCGTCGCCGACGGGCCACGCCGATTCCCTCGTGGGCAGCGTCGACGGCGAGGCGTCCACCGTCTGGCAGGTCGCCGACGCCGGGTCGGGTGCCGCATGGCAGCTCGAGCTCGTCGCGAAGCGAGCCCTCACGGGGTATGTGCTGACGAGCGGACCCGACGCACCCGGAGCCGATCCGCGCGACTGGGTGCTCGACGCCTCGAACGACGGGCTCGCGTGGAAGACCCTCGACACGAAGTCGGGCGTCGCGTTCGCCGCCCGCGGCGAGGCGAAGGCCTTCACGTTCGCGAACTCGACCGCCTACACCCGGTACCGCCTCACGTTCACGTCGCCCGGGGCGTTCCGCCTCGCGGGCGTCGCGTTCACGGGCAGCGGCTACTCGACGCGCGGACAGCGCAACGTGGTCGGGTACCGGCGCGCACTCGACCCCACGGTCGGCGTTCACACCGCGCACTTCGCGACCGTCGGCGGCACCGTGCTGCGCGAGGCGTTCGCGAGCCGCGACGCCGACGTGGTCGTGCTGCGCTACACGAGCGACACCGCCGGCGCGCTGACGGGCACGATCACCCTCGCCTCCGAGCAGGAGAACTCGCCGACGTCGGTCGACGCCGCGGCACGGCGCATCGGCTTCGCGGGCACGATGGCGAACGACCTCAGCCACGCGGCGACGGTGCGCATCGCCGAGACCGACGGCGAGGTGACGGCCGACGGCGGGGGCTTGCGGGTGTCGGGCGCCTCGGTCATCACGCTCCACCTCGACGCGCGCACCGACTACAAGCTCAGCGCCGCCGACGGGTGGCGCGGCGCCGCGCCCCAGCCGGGCATCGACGCCGCCCTCGAGGCGGCGGGCGGGCGCAGCTTCGACGACCTGCACGACGAGCACGTCGCCCAGGTCTCGAAGCTCATGTCGCGTGCCGCGGTCGAATGGGGCGAGACGGATGCCTCGGTGCTGGCGCTGCCGACCACGACGCGCCTCGCACGCTACGGGGCGGGCGAGTCCGACCCGACGCTCGAGCAGTCGATGTACGACTTCGGACGCTACCTGCTGCTGAGCTCGTCGCGGCCGGGCGGCCTGCCCGCCAACCTGCAGGGCCTCTGGAACAACTCGAACCAGCCCGCGTGGGCGAGCGACTACCACACCAACATCAACGTCCAGATGAACTACTGGGGCGCCGAGACGACCGACCTGCCCGAGGCGCACGAGGCGCTCATCGCGTTCGTGCAGCAGGTCGCGGTGCCGAGCCGGGTCGCGACGCGCAACGCGTTCGGCGAGGACACCCGCGGCTGGACCGCCCGCACCTCGCAGAGCATCTTCGGCGGCAACTCGTGGGAGTGGAACACGGTCGCGAGTGCCTGGTACATGCAGCACGTGTACGAGCACTGGGCGTTCACGCAGGACAAGACGTACCTGCGCGACGTCGCCTATCCGATGATCAAGGAGATCTGCGAGTTCTGGCAGGACCGCCTCAAGGAACTGCCCGACGGCAGCCTGGTGGCGCCCGACGGCTGGTCGCCCGAGCACGGCCCGCGCGAGGACGGCGTGATGTACGACCAGCAGATCATCTGGGACCTGTTCCAGAACTACCTCGACTGCGCCGACGCCCTCGACGTCGACGCCGAGTACCGGGCGACCGTCGCCGACCTGCAGTCGCGGCTCGCGCCCAACAAGATCGGCAGCTGGGGCCAGTTGCAGGAGTGGCAGACCGACCGCGACAGCCCGACCGACATCCACCGCCACACCTCGCACCTCTTCGCGGTGTACCCGGGCCGGCAGATCACGGCGGCCTCGCCCGAGCTCGCGGCGGCGGCGCTCGTGTCGCTCAAGGCCCGCTGCGGCGAGAAGGAGGGCGTGCCGTTCACCGCGGCGACCGTGTCCGGCGACAGCCGGCGCTCGTGGACGTGGCCCTGGCGCACCGCGCTCTTCGCCCGCCTCGGCGACGCCGAGCGCGCCGGCGTCATGGTGCGCGGCCTGCTCACCTACAACACGCTGTCGAACCTGTGGTGCAACCACCCGCCGTTCCAGCTCGACGGCAACTTCGGCATCACCGGCGCGATCGCCGAGATGCTGCTGCAGAGCCACGACGGCGTCATCCGACTGCTGCCGGCGCTGCCCGCCGACTGGGCCGCGTCGGGGTCGTTCACGGGGCTGCGCGCCCGCGGCGGCTACTCGGTGAGCTGCGAGTGGAAGGCCGGTGAGGTCGTCTCGTACGACGTCGTCGCCGACCGTGCGCCGAACATGTCGAACGTCACCGTCGTGGTGGGCGGCGAGCGCCGCAAGGTGAAGCCCGCGAACCCGACGGCCGGCAACCCGATGCGCGACCTCGGACCGGCCGCCTGACGCTTCGCTCCACCCGCAGCGATGGCGGATGCCTCGGGCATCGACCCGAGGCATCCGTCATCGTCAGGCCGAGGTGAACAACTTGAACCCGACGTGGGATGCCGCGAAGCCGAGCCGCTCGTAGAAGCGGTGCGCGTCGACCCGGCGGGCGTCGGAGGTGAGCTGCACGAGCGCCACGCCGCTCGCGCGCGCTTCGTCGACCGCCCAGCTGATCATCGCGCTGCCGACGCCGCGGCCGCGCAGGTCGTCGGCGACGCGAACGGCCTCGATCTGCATGCGGAAGGCGCCGCCGCGCGAGATCCCGGGGATGATCGTGAGCTGCATCGTGCCGACGAAGCGGCCGGCGGCATCGTCGACCGCGACGAGCGTGTTGGCGGGGTCGGCGTCGATCGCCTCGAAGCCCCGCTCGTAGCGCGCGAAGTGCTCGGGGTCGGAGCTGTCGTCGTCGCGACGCAGCGAATCGGCGGCGGTCATCGCGACGAGCGCCGGCAGGTCGTGACGGGTGGCGCGGCGGAGGGTGTAGCAGTCCCCGCGGACATCGAGGTCGACGGGAAGCGCAGGTGCGGCAGGGAGCATGCAGCCAGTCTCGCAGCGGCGCACCCCCGCCTTCGACGATGAGCCCGCCCGCGAGGCGTCCGCAACCGCTGGCGGCTGTCGGCGGTTGCGGCCAAGATGACCGCATGGACGTCATCGACTGGCTGCTCGACGCCGACCCGGCGATCCGCTGGCAGGTGCTGCACGATCTGCAGGGCGACGCCGAGGGCGCCGCCGCCGAGCGCTCGCGGGTCGCGACCGAGGGCTGGGGCGCGCGCCTGCTGGCCCTGCAAGACGACCGCGGGTACTGGAACGACGATGAGTACGGCGAAGACGGAGACCGCCGCAGCGTCATGTGGTCGTTGCAGTCGCTGCACCGTTTCGGCGTCGAACCCGAGGCACCGCCGGTTCGTCGTGCGATCGCGCGCGTGCGCGACGGCGTCACGTGGCACTACTGGGGTGACCTGCCGTTCTTCCACGGCGAGGTCGAGGAGTGCATCAACGGCGGCGTGCTCGCCGCCGGCGCGTACTTCGGCGTGCTCGGCGCCGGCAGCGACCGCATCATCGCGCGGCTGCTCGACGAGCAGCTGCCCGACGGCGGCTGGAACTGCGAACCCCGCGAGGAGTCCGAGCGGTCGTCGTTCGACTCGACCCTCTGCGTGCTCGAGGGGCTGCTCCGGTACGAGCAGGCGGTCACGGGCGGCACGGGCACGGGGGCCGTCGCCGACGGCGCCGCGGCGCCCACCGCCGACCTCGCGGCCGTGACCGCGGCCCGCCGTCGCGGCGAGGAGTACCTGCTCGACCGCAACCTGTTCCGGCGGCGTTCGACCGGCGAGATCGTGCTCTCCCGATACCGCAACTTCTCGTTCCCGACCTACTGGTTCTACGACGTGCTGCGAGCGCTCGACCACTTCCGTTCGGCGGGCGACGCGCCCGATGCGCGTGTCGCCGACGCCGTCGACCTGCTGCTCTCGAAACGCGGCGACGACGGCCGCTGGCTCGCCGGGCAGCCGTGGCACGGCGAGGTGTACTTCGCGCTCGACGCCCCCGAGGGCGAGCCGAGCCGCTGGAACACGCTGCGCGCCCTCCGCGTGCTCCGCTGGGTCGACGAGGCGGCCATGTAGCCGCGGCTCAGAGCATCGCCCCCACGAGCGCCTCGCCGAGCGGCGTGCGCAGGTGCATCACGCGGGCGCCGTCGCGGGCGGAGGCGATGAGCCCGCCCTCCCGCAGCACGCCGAGATGATGCGAGGCGGTCGAGACCGCGAGCCCGACGTCGGCGGCGACCTGCGAGGTTGTGCGCGCGGTGTGCGCCCCGAGCAGGATCTCTGCGCGCGCGGGCCCGATGAGCGCTCCGAGCGCCGCCGCGGTCGACGCCGGGTCGCGCGCCCACGTCTCGGTGACGCCGCGCGCCGGGTAGAACACGGTGGGCTGCGCGGGCGGCTCGGTGAGCACCATGCACCCGAACGACGACATCACCGAGGGCACGAGCACGAGCCCCGACCCCCGGCAGTCGAGCACCTCGCGATGCAGGCGCAGCTCGACCCGCACGGCGTCGTCGCTCCAGCTCACCGAGGGATGCAGCTCGCCGGCCATCGCCCCGACCCCGGCGGTCGCGATGCGCCGCGAACGCACCGCGATGTCGGCCCGCAGCAGCCGCTCGAGCTGCGTCCACACGGGCGCGAGCACCGCCGCCCACACCTCGCTCCACGCGTCGGCGATCATCGCACGCGCCCGCTCGGGCTCGTCGATCATGCGCCGGATCGCCTGCTGCCGCGCGCCTTCCGACCGCGCGACCATCTTGTTGAGGTCGACGAGCATCGGCTCGACGGGCGCGACGCGCATCCTGGCCGCCTCCTCCTCGGGTTCGAGGTCCCAGCCCGGCTCCGAGGTGAGGAAGTCGGGCATGTACCCGTCGACGCCGATCACCACGGCGAGCAGTTCGAACGCCTCTCGGGGCACGCGGCCGCGCACCGCGCGGAGCCATCCCCACTGCAGCGGGTGGGCTTCGGGCCGCTGCAGCACGCGCACCGCGTGACTGAGCTCGTGACCGGGCGAGATTCCGAACCGGATCGCCGAGATGTCGCCCGGGGCCAGCCGGAACTCGACGAAGTTTCGATCCACATCGAAACACTACAGCGACGGGATGCCGCGGGCCGAGGCTGTTCGCAGACGAACCGCCCGATCGGCCCGAGCACCGCCCCCCCGCGACTCGCGCCGCGGCATCCCAGAACCGGACCAACCGAACCGAACCGAACCGAACCGAGGAGCAGAGCATGAACGCCGCCGAGATCACCCTGACGCCCACCATGACCCCGCCCGTCACGCCCGTCGTCGTGCCGGCCGACGCACTCCGCATCGGCACCGGTCGCACGCGCCGATTCGTCGGCCTCGAGCACGGCGCCCGCATCTCGTACTTCTTCGTCGACAACGAGCCCGGCCAGGGCGCC
Organism: Agromyces chromiiresistens; assembly: GCF_029167465.1. Lineage (NCBI taxonomy): Bacteria > Bacillati > Actinomycetota > Actinomycetes > Micrococcales > Microbacteriaceae > Agromyces > Agromyces chromiiresistens. The sequence continues at coordinate 864,240 of NZ_JARFNL010000004.1, read as the reverse complement.
GACCTGCACTGGCACCCCTACAGCGAGACGTGGATCGTGCTCGAGGGCACCGCGCGCATCACCGTCGGCGACACCGAGCTCATCGCCCGCGCCGGAGACACCGCCACCGCGCCCGCCGGAGTGTGGCACGGTTTCAAGAACGTCGGCGAGGGGCGCCTGCAGCTCATCGGCATCCACGCCGCCGAGACGATCGTGCAGACCTGGGCCGACGAATCGGACTGAGTCACCCCGCACGCCGACCACTCGAGAAGGAGAACCCCATGTCGTTCCAGGCCTACCTCGACAACATCGAGACGAAGACCGGCCTCACGCCGCGCCAGTTCGTCGAGCTCGCGCGCGAGCGCGGCTTCGACGAGACCACCAAGGCGACCCCCATCGTCACGTGGCTGGCCGACGACTACGGCCTCGGCCGCGGCCACGCGATGGCGCTCGTGCACGTCATCACGAAGGGCCCGCAGATCAGCACCAAGCACGTCGGCACCGACGGCGTGCATCGCGACACGACCGACACGCTCTGGCTCGACGGCAAGGCCACGAACCCCAACCCCTGAAGACAGCGCATCGAGTGTGCACTCGTCGCCCGGATTCGGGCCAGGAGTGCACACCCGGGCGGATGAGGCCGGCGCGCGGGCACGCGCGGGTCGGCTCAGCTCGAGCCGCTGCGATAGCGGTGCTCGGGTCGGCCGGCGCTGCCGTAGCGGAGCGACACCGTGACCGCGCCGCGCGCGGCGAGCTCGGCGAGATGCCGCTGGGCGGTCGCGCGGGAGACCCCCGCGCGCTCGGCGACCTCGACGCTCGACGCCTCACCGCCGTCGGCCAGGGCGTCGAGGATCAACTGCTGGGTGCCCGAGCGCGACGAGGTCGGCGCCGCACCGTGCAGCACGCCGAGCGCCCGATCGATCGTGTCCTGCGCGAGCGGCGACTCGACCGCGAGCAGGTTGCGGTACCGCAGGTACCCGTCGAGACGCTCCTGCAGGGTGCGGGCCTCGAACGGCTTCACGAGGTAGTGCAGCGCCCCCGAGCGCAGGGCACGACGCACCGTCGCCGCGTCGTTCGCGGCACTCAGCACGAACCGGTCGAGCCCGCTCTCACGGGCGAGCTCGATGCCGTCGCCGTCGGGCAGGTAGACGTCGACGAGCAGCAGCTCGGGCCGCCAGTCGCGGATCGCGGTGCGCGCCGACGCGATGTCGCGCACGGGCGGCAGCGCCTCGAACCCGGGCCTGGCCGAGACGAGGTCGTGGTGGATCCCCGCCACCCTGAAGTCGTCGTCGACCACGAGCACCCGCACGTCTGCGGTCATCACCGCACCTCTCCTTCGTCTCCGTCGCCCGTCGGGCGCCGGTGCATGACGGCCGGCAGCCGGGCCGCGAACACGGCGCCACGACCCGCCCCGCCCGCATCGACGAGCCAGAGATCGCCACCCCGCCGGCGCGCGAAGCGTCGCGCGAGCGGCAGTCCGATGCCGCGGCCGTGCACCCGATCGGAGGCCTCGTCGGTGTCCTCCGCATCGTCGGCACCGTCGTCGGCGCGGCCGGCGAAGAGCCGCTCGGGGTCGGCGACGCCCCGGCCCGAGTCGCTGATCGTCACCGCGAGCGTGTCGCCGTCGTCGAGGAGCGAGAGCTCCACCCATCTCGGCTCGTCGCCCGCGACCGCGGCGGTGACCGCGTTGTCGACGAGGTTCCCGAGCACGGCGGCCACGTCCTCGGGCTCGTCGACGATGCCGACGAGGAGGGTGTCGTCGGCGACCCGCAGCTCGACGCCGCGCTCGGCGGCCTCGACCGCCTTCGCTCCGACGAGCGCCTGCAGGAAGGGGTCGTCGATCGCCTCGACCGCCGCCTCGGGCACGGCGCCGCGGCTCGACAGCTCGGCGAGGAACTCCTGGGCGTCGACGATCCGCCCGACCGCGAGCAGCCCCGACACGGCGTGCATGCGGTTCGCGAACTCGTGCCGCTGGGCGCGCAGGGCGTTGGTGGCCGTGCGCACCGCGTCGAGTCGCTCGGCGAGCGCGACGACGTCGGTGCGGTCGCGCACGACGGCGACGACCCCGAGGTCGCGGTCGCCGCGGCGCACCCGTCGCGCCTCGACGTAGCCGACATGGTCGGCGGTGACGAGTTCGCCGAGCGCGAGCGGCTCGCCGTCGAGTCCCCGGCGGATGGCCTCGACGAGCGCGGGCGGCAGCTCGAGCTCTGCGAGCGGGCGGCCGATCGCCGCCTCGTCGAGCGCGAGCAGGTCTCGCGCCGATCGGTTCACCGCGCGAACGACGCCGTCGCCCGAGACGGCGACGACCCCGTCGTTCACGCCGTCGAGCACGGCCGCCTGGTTCTGCAGCAGCGCGCCGAGCTCCTCGGGCTGCACGCCGAGCGTGAGCCGTTCGAGCCGGCGGCGGATGAGGAAGGCGGCGAGCGCGGCCACGCCGAACGCGAGCGCGACGGCACCGGCGATCGCGGCGACGAGCCCCGGCACCTCGGCGAGGACGCTGGCCGGGGCGAACCCCACGCTCACCTCGCCGACGATGCCGGCGCTCCCGCCGCCGGGACCGGTCGGGCCGGCGCCCGGCCGGTACACCGGCACCTTCGCCCTGGCGGACTCGCCGAGGGTGCCCCGCTCCCAGGTGACGATCTCCTCGCCGGCGAGCACCCGCTCGTACTCGGTGCTCACCCGCTCACCGAGCCGTGCGGGATCGGGGTGCGCGAGCCGCAGCCCGTCGTCGTCGGCCACGACGACGAAGAGCGCACCGGTGCGCCGGGCGATCTCCGTCGCCTGCCGCTGCACCTCGCCGTCGGCGAGCACCGCGGCGTCCAGCTCGGCGTCGCCGGCGTACTCGGCGACCGCCCGCCGCAGCTGCGGGTCGGAGGCGACGGTTCGCGCGATCGCGAGCGCGGTCGACTGCGTCTCCGTGCGCAGCTGCTGCACGCCGATCCACGCGAACGCCGCCGCGCACACCGCGATCACCGCCGCCGCGGCAGCGAGCTGGGTCACGAGCATGCGGGTGGTGAACCTCATGCGGCTCCCTCCGCGCTCGTCGGCCCGATGGTGCGCGATCCGATGATGCATCGTCGGCCGACGAAGCACGCGCCCCGAGGCATCCGGCCCGGCACGTCGTGAGCAGAATGCGCAGAACCAACGCTACGCGCAGAACGCGGCGCAATGCGAGTTATCGGCCGGCCGGCCTCCGCAGTCCGTACGCTCCTCGAGACCCACCAGCCCCGTGCGGGCGCTCACTGACAAGGACGTCACCATGCTCGTGATCCTCGGATTCGCCATGATCCTCGTGTTCATGGCCCTCATCATGACCAAGCGGCTCACGCCGATGGTCGCCCTCATCGTGGTGCCCACGATCTTCGGCCTCTTCGCGGGCGCCGGGCTCGGCATCGGCGACATGGTGATGGAGGCGATCGGCGGCATGGCCCCGACCGCGGCCCTGCTCATGTTCGCCATCATGTACTTCGGCATCATGATCGACGTCGGGCTGTTCGATCCGCTCATCCGCTTCATCACGCGCATGCTCGGCAACGACCCGGCGAAGGTCGTGCTCGGCACGGCGCTTCTCGCGGGTGCCGTCTCGCTCGACGGCGACGGCTCCACGACCTTCATCATCACGACCTCGGCGATGCTGCCGATCTACCTGCGGCTCGGCATGAGCCCGGTCGTGCTCACGTGCGTCGCCGGCCTCATGAACGGCACGCTCAACATCGTGCCGTGGGGCGGCCCGACCGTGCGCGCCGCGACCGCGCTCAAGATCTCGCCGACCGACATCTTCGTGCCGATGCTGCCGTCGCTCGCCGTGGGCCTCGCGATCGCGCTCGCCTTCGCCTGGATGCTGGGCCTTGCCGAGCGCAAGCGCCTGGGCACGCTCGCCACCTCGAACGTCATGATCGATGAATGGGCGGATGCCGCGGCCGACGGCCGCACGAGCGCGGGTCGCTTCGGCATGAAGGTGCCTCGGCTCGTGCGCGGCGCGCAGGGCTCGGTCGGCGCGCGGGCGACCCTCGCCACGACGAACATCGTCACCGTGAGCGGGTCGGGCACGCCCGCGCCCGTCGCCGTCGCCGAGGACGAGCGCGACACGGCGATGGCCGACACGATGCTGCACCCCGACCGGCCCACGCTGCGGCCGAAGCTCATCTGGTTCAACCTCGCGCTCACCGTCGCGGTGATGGTGCTGCTCGTGCTCGACGTCATGCCGCTCGCGTTCGTCTTCATGATCGGGTCGGCGCTCGCGCTCATCCTGAACTTCCCGAAGCTCAAGGACCAGTCGGCCGAGATCGTCGCGCACGCGCCGAGCATCGTCGGCGTCGTGTCGATGGTGCTCGCCGCGGGGGTGCTCGTCGGCGTGCTCGACGGCACCGGCATGGTCACGGCGATGGCCGAGTGGGTCGTCGACATCGTGCCGCCGGCGCTCGGCCCGTACCTGGCGATCATCACGGGCGTGCTGTCGATCCCGATGACGTTCTTCATGTCGAACGACGCGTTCTACTACGGCATCCTGCCGATCCTCGCCGAGAGCGCCTCGACCTACGGCATCAGCGCCGCCGAGATGGCGCGCGCCTCGGTCATCGGCCAGCCCGTGCACCTGCAGAGCCCGCTCGTGCCGGCGATCCTGCTGCTCGTGTCGCTCGCGAGCGTCAACCTCGGCGATCACCACAAGAAGGTGCTGTGGCGGGCGACGCTCGTCTCGCTCGTGATGCTCGTCGTCGGCGTGCTCGTCGGGGCGATTCCCTTCGGCTGACGCCCGCGCTGCCGCCGCTCGGCCCGGTTCGGCTCAGCCGAGCCGGGCCGAGAGGCGCGAGCGGCGGAACTGGCCCGCCGCGACGAGCACGGCGACGACGCCGGCGAAGACCGCACAGGAGATGAGCCCGAGCGGCCCGGACAGCCAGGCGGGCGGCACCGGCGACCCGGCGGCCACGAGCAGCGCGCCGAGCCCGGCCGAGGCGTTGAACGCCCCGTGGCCGAACACGGCGGGCCACACCGAGCCCGTTCGCAGGCGCGTCCAGCCGAGCAGCACGCCGAACAGGGTGCACGAGAGCACCATGAGCAGCACGCCCGTGACGTCGGTGAGGCCGAAGTTGTAGCCGAGCAGGATGAGCGGGGTGTGCCAGAACCCCCAGAACGCGCCCGAGACGATGAGCGCCGGCCAGACGCCGAGCGGGCGCAGGGCGGGCAGCAGCCAGCCGCGCCAGCCTACCTCCTCACCGAACGCGAAGGGGGCGTTGACGACGGCGCCGACCGGGATCATCGCGAGCTGCAGGGCGACGACGAGCACCACCGGGGGCATGGAGGTGCCGGGCGGCAGCTCGCCGGCGAGCGCCTCGGCGAACCCCGAGAAGCCGACCGGGTCGAGCACCGCGAGCCCCGCGATCCACGTGATTCCCAAGCCGATCGCGACGATCAGGGGCATGGCGAAGACCATGACGACGCTCATCCCGATCGTGCGCCGCGCCGGACGCAACGGCCACATGCCGAGACCCCGCAGGATGTCGCGCGCCGGGCGCCGCCCGCGGGTCCGCCGGTCCACGACGAGCGCCGCGAGCGTCGCCACGGCCGGCGTCAGCATCATGGCGGTCGCGACCAGCGGCAGCAACGGGTCGGCCATGCCCTCGCCGCGCGCCCAGAGCGGCCAGGCCACGAGCCAGGCGAGCCCGCACGAGACGACGGCGAACACCGCGACCGAAGCCCAGTGCACGTGCCGGTCGGCACCGTCGACCCGCTCGGCGCCCTCGGCTTCCTCGGCACCGACCGCCTCCGCCATGATCCTCGGCTGTTCGCTCATCTTGGCCACGCTACCGAGTCGTGCGCAGCACCGGATCCGCCGCAGGACGGAGATCGCCGGCGCATGAGCGCCGCCCCGAGGCATCCGTGCGGCCGTCGGTCGGCCGGCCGGTCAGGCGACGAGCTGCCGCCAGGCCCCCGCCCGGGCGTCGATCGGCGTGCCGTTCGAGATGCGAGCCGTGCGCGCGGCCGGGTCGAGCCGCACGGTCGCGAGCGTCGCCCAGCGCTCGCCGAACGGCAGCGTCAGGTCGGGGCGGTGGCAGAGCAGCGGCTGGCCCGGATCGGAGTAGAGGAAGGCGAGCAGCTCCTCGTCGGTGCGCGGCTCGGGGTAGTCCGCGAAGCGGGCGGCGATCAGGCCGTAACGCTCGTCGGAGTCGGGCTGGTAGATCTCGGTCTTCTCCTGTGCCTGCGCCTCGCGACTCAGGAAGTGGTTCGTGCGCACGACCGTGCCGTCGACGGGCTCGACGACGAACACCCCGATCGGAGTGATGTCGGTCGTCACGACCGTGTCGGCGTCGAGCAGCGTGAACGAGCTCGACGCGCTGCGCGGCGCGTCGCGCACGAGCTCGACCGCCTCGTCGACCGAGGCCGCCTCCTCGAGCACCGTCGCCGACAGCACGTGCACGGGCACGCCGCCCGCACCGTCGGTGCGGTGTCCGAGGATGTTGAAGTGCAGGGCGAGCCCCGCGCTGTTGACGCCGATCTTGCCGAGCATGCCGTGCTCGGTGAGGCCCGCGACGTCGTACCGGCCGCCGCGCGTCTCGTGCGTGTGCCACTCGCCGTCGAGCTGGTGGTGCCAGTCCCAGGTCTGCAGTCCGAAGGTGCGCACCGAACCGTCGGCGAACCGCACCCGCCGGCCGATCGTCGAGCACTCGCCCGGCGCGGCGCCCACGCCCTGCGAGAGGATCTCGGTGCGCGCATTGAGCGCGTACACGTGCCACGGCTCGACCCCCGCTCCGGCGGCCAGCCCGTCCATCTCGGCGAGCCGGGCGGGCCGCCATCCGCCGACCGCGTCGGCGCAGCTCAGGGCGAGGTCGCGCACGACGGCCTCGTCGAGCTCGTACTTCGCGAAGAGCTCGAGATAGGTCCGCAGCCCTGCGGGCAGGGCGTCGCGGAGTTGCGCGCCCCGTTCACGACCGCGTTCGAGCGGATCGGCGCCGTTCGCGACGACGTGCAGGCGGTCGGTGATGCTGTGCAATGGATCGTTCCTTCAGCGGTTGCGGTGGAGATGGCGCGACGGGTTCCCGACGCGGTTCAGAGCTGGTGGGCGAGCTGCTCGATGACGCCGCGCCGCGGCACCCAGCCGGGCTGGGGCGCGCACTCGAGCAGCAGTCTCGTGTACGGATGGGTCGGGCGGTCGAGGATCTCGCCGACCGTCCCACGTTCGACGATGCGGCCCCTGCGCATGACGATGACGTCGTCGGCGACGGCGCGCACGACGGAGAGGTCGTGCGTGATGAAGAGGTAGGTGAGCCCCTTCTCGCTGCGCAGCCGGGCGAGCAGGTCGAGCACCTGCGCCTGCACCGAGACGTCGAGCGCCGAGACCGCCTCGTCGAGCACGATGATCTCGGGCTCGGCGGCGAGCGCGCGGGCGATCGCGACCCGCTGCTTCTGGCCGCCCGAGAGCGCAGAGGGCTTCGCGTCGGCGTGCCGTTCGGTGAGGCCGACCTCGGCGAAGAGCTCGAGCAGCCGCGCCCGGCGCCCGGCGCGATCGAGGTCGGGCCGATGCACGCGCAGCATCTCGTCGATGGTCGCCGAGACCGGCAGCGACCGGTTGAGCGAGCCCTGCGGATCTTGGAAGACCATCTGCACGAGCTTCGACCGCGCGCGCAGGCGCGATCGCGACGTGGTCGGTCGCACCTCGTTCCCGTCGATGCGGACCGCGCCGGCCTCGGCCGTCTCGAGCCCGACGATCACGCGGGCGAGCGTCGACTTGCCCGACCCGGACTCGCCGACGACGGCGAGGCACGTGCCGCGGCGCACCGTGCACGAGACGTCGTCGAGCGCCGTGACGCTCGACCGGCGCCCGACATGGAAGGTGCGGCGGAGTCCCACCGCCTCCAGGATGAGGTCTTCGCTCATTCGTGCGCCTCCGTTCCGTTCGCGGGCACCGGCGCACGCCCCGCCGGGTGGAGCAGGGGTCGGGCGGCCATGAGCGCACGCGTGTACTCGGTCTTCGGCCGGTCGCGGATGTCGTCGGGCGTGCCGATCTCGAGGATCGCACCGTCCTTCATGACGGCCAGCCGATCGCACACCGCCGCCGCGAGGTCGAGGTCGTGCGTCACGAAGATCATCGAGAGCCCGTGCTGGCGGCGCTTCTCGTCGAGGATCGCCACGACCTCGGCCTGCGTCGTCACGTCGAGCGCCGTGGTGGGCTCGTCGGCCAGCAGCAGCTTCGGCTCGCCCGACATCGCCCCCGCGATCACGACGCGCTGCAGCATCCCGCCCGAGAGCTGGTGCGGGTAGGAGCCCAGCACCCGCTCGGTGTCGGTGATTCCCACCTGCCGCAGCAAGTCCGCGGCGCGGGCCTTCGCCGCCGCCTTGGGGATGCCGCGGGCATCGGCCATGCCCTCGACGAGGAACCGCTCGACGCGGAGCACGGGGTTGAGCGCGCCGTGCGGGTTCTGCGCGATGAGCGCGAGGTCGTTCGCCCGGATCCGCCGGAGCTGCTCGCCGCGCGCGGCGAGCAGGTCGGTTCCGTCGAGCTCGATCGATCCGCCGACGCGGGCGCCGCCCGGCTCGATGCCGAGGAGGCACTTCAGCGTCATCGACTTGCCCGAGCCCGACTCGCCGACGAGGCCGAGGGCCTCGCCCTGGCGGAGCGAGAACGAGTTGCCGCGCAGGATCTCGGTCTCCTCGCCCGTGTCGGGGTCGACGACCGCGAGCGTCAGGTGCTCGACGTTCAGCATCAGCGCGTCCTTCCCGCCGCCCGGCGTCCGCCGAGCTGCTCTCCCACGTAACCGAGCGCGGCCACGGTGATCACGATCGCGAGGCCCGCGAAGACGCTCTGCTCCCAGTACCCCTGCAGCAGCGAGGCCTGGCCGTTCGAGACCATGAGGCCCCAGTCGGGCGTCGGCGGCTGCACGCCGAGCCCCAGGAACGAGAGCGCGGCGAGGTCGATCATCGCGTAGCCGAAGTTGATGGTCATGCCCGTGAAGATCTGGGTGCGCACGTTCGGCAGGATGTGGCGCCCCGTGATGACGAGTCCCGAGATGCCCTGCAGTTGCGCAGACGACACGTACGGCAGGTTGCGCTCGCGCAGCGCCACCGACCGGATGACGCGGGCCGAGTACGGCGTGAAGCCGATGGCGAGCGCGATCGAGGCGGTGAGCAGCGACGGCCCGAAGATCGCGACCGCGAGGATGGCGAGCAGCATGTTCGGGAACGCGAACAGCACGTCGAGGACGCGACCGATGAACGCGTCGACCCGGCCGCCGAACCACACCGCGGTCAGCGCGAGGAGCGAGGCCGAGACGGCGGCCACGAGCACGACGACCGTGGGGCCGATGAGGCTCGTGCGCGCTCCCCACACGATGCGCGAGAAGATGTCGCGACCCGACTGGTCGGTGCCGAACCAGTGCTCGAGGCTCGGCGGGAGGTGCCGGTCGACGATCGATCCGACGTACGGGTCGTACGGTGCGATGTACGGCGCGAAGACGGCCGTGAGCACGACGACGGCGAGGATGCCGGCGCAGACGAGCCCGAGGGTGCCGAGCCGCAGGCGCAGCCGCCGCCAGCCCGTGACCGGGCCGTCGAGTCGTTGCCGGCGGATCGCCTGCACCGCGACGGTGTCCTGGCCGACGGTGTTCGCCGGCGGCTCCGTGGTGATCTGCCGACTCGTCATGCCGACACCTCCCTGGCGAGTCGTACCCGCGGATCGATGACGGCATAGAGCAGGTCGACGATGAGGTTGATGAGGCCGAACGCGAGCACCATGATGAGTGCGATCGCCTGGACGACGGCGAAGTCCTTCTTCTGCACGGAGTTGACGAGCAGCGATCCGATGCCGTCGAGCGTGAACGCGTACTCGATCACGAATGCACTCGCGAGCAGGCCCGCGATGTTCGTGCCGATGACCGTGGTCACGGGCAGCATCGAGTTGCGGATCGTGTGCCGACCGAGCACGATGCGCTTCGGCACCCCGCGCGCGACCGCCATCACGACGTGCTCGGAGCCCTGCTCCTCACGCACCGCCGTGCGGGTGATCCGGGCGACGACCGCGATCGCCGGGAACGCGAGGGCGATCGCCGGCAGCGTCAGGTGCCAGACGCGGTCGGCGAACCCCTCCCCCGATCCCGACACCGGGAACCAGCCGAGGTTCGCACCGAACAGCGCCATCAGCACGAGCGCGGCGAAGAAGGTCGGCACGGCGAACCCGAGGTTCGAGCCGAACACGACGACCTTCTCGAAGGCGCCCGAGCGCGTGGCCGCGAGGATGCCCAGCCCGACGCCGAGGAGCACGATCAGGATCGCCGCGTATGCCGCGAGGAAGAGCGTGGTGGGCAGGCGCGACTCGATGAGGGTCGAGACATCCTGCTGCGTCAGCAGGGACCGGCCGAAGTCGCCGTGGAGCACGTCGATGAGCCAGTTCCAGTAGCGCACGAGGAAGGGATCATCCAGCCCGTACTGCGCCCGGATCGCGTCGAGCACCTCGGGGCTGACCGTGCGCCCCTGCACGAGGAACTGCTCGGGACTTCCCGGAGCGAGGTACATCCCGCTGAACACGATGAAGCTGGAGACGAGCAGCACCAGCGCCAGTGCGACGAGGCGTTTCAGTACGTAGAGCATGGACGATCCCTTCCCGCGCGCACCCGGCTACTCGGCCGAGCCGAGGTCGGCGGCCCAGGGGTAGTACAGGTAGATGAAGGAGGCGGGAACCCCGGTCACCGACTGGTCGAGGTAGAGCCGGACCGCGAGGTCGTTGATCGGCACCCAGGGCTGCTGCTGCATGACGAGCGCCTCCGCGTCGACCGTGAGCTCTGCCCGCTTGGCGGGGTCGCTCTCCGCGTAGGCGGCGTCGATCGCCGCGTCGATCTCGGGGTCGGAGAAGCCCGCGTAGTTCTGCTGGCTGCCCGTGTAGGCGACGTTGTCGAGGTGCGCGAGCGGCGACGGGCTCGAGAGGTAGTTGGTGGTGACGAAGCCGTCGTAGCCCTTGCGCGCCTCGGGGTCGGAGAAGAACGCTCCGAACTGGGCGCTCGGCACGCCGGTCGGCTCGAGGGTGAGGCCGAGCTCCTTGGCACCGTTCGCCATCTCGTTGAGGATGTCGGCGTAGAACGAGCGCTCGCTCGGATAGGCGATCTTGATCGGCTGCGAGAGGTCGACGGTCGCGGCCTCGAGCTCCTGCTTCGCGGCGTCCAGGTCGTAGCTCAGGTCGGGCAGCTCGGCGTCGCGCTGCTCGGCGACGTCGGGGTAGTGGTTCCACGGTCCCTGCGGCACGATCGAGCGCGACGGCGTGCCCGTGCCCTCGTAGACGGTGTCGGCGATGGCCTGGCGGTCGGTCGCCCGGGTGAGGGCGCGCCGCACTGCAGGGTCGCCGAAGGTGCCGTTGCCGGTCGAGATGATCGCCATGATCTGCATGCCCTCGCCGTACGAGAGTGCGCCCGTGCTGCTCGTCGAGAGCTGTCCGAGTGCCGGCAGCGGAACGTCGTAGGAGCCCTGGATCTCACCGGTCGAGAGCCCCGTCGCGATGGCGGTGGGGTCGACGACGAAGCCGATCTCGACCTCCTTCGCCTTGGCGCGCTTCTCGGCGTTCCAGTAGTCGTCGTAGCGGTCGAGCGAGATCGACTGGCCCTGCTTCCATTCGCCCACCTGGAACGGCCCGGTGCACATGACGCCGGCCTCGGGGTTGCCGTAGTCCTCTCCCGCGGCCTCGCGCTGCTGCTGCTGCACGACCGCGCCGAGGTTCGTGGCAAGTTCCTCGTCGAGGATGGTGTTCGGCTCCGAAAGGGTGAGCGTGACCTCCCACTCGCCGGTCTTCTCGATGCCCGTGACATCGGCGAAGCTCGATGCGAGGTAGCTGCCCTCGGAGGGGTCGAGGTGGCGGTTCAGGCTGAACACCACGTCATCGGCGGTCATCGGCGTGCCGTCCCAGAAGGTGACGTCGTCACGGATCTGGAAGACGTAGGTCTGTGCGTCGTCGGAGACCTCGAAGCTCGAGGCGAGGTTCGGCTCGACCGAGAAGTCCGGCTGCATCTGGAACAGGGACTCGCAGAGGTTGGAGAGGATCGTGTTCTCCGGGTAGTTGAACGCCTTGACCGGGTCGAGCGTCGCGAGTTCGCCGTAGGTCGAGTTCCACGTGACCTTGTCGACCTCGCCGGTCGCGGCCGGCGTGAGCTGCAGGAGCTCGCCCTCGTCGAGCGTCGAGCCGGAATCGCCGCCTCGATCCGCCGTGCATCCCGCGAGCCCCAGGCTCGCGACCGCGAGGAGCGCGATCGATGCTCTTGTCATTGCGGTTTTCACTGTGTCCTCCTGAGCTTCTCCGTCGAATCTCACGCCGTCGAGTGCGATGAGCTACGGCGAAGCTACTAGAAGAATCGATTCTTGTAAATCGATTCCGTAAATCGATTCTCTTTGTGAGGATCCCTGCTGCGATCAGCGCAGTCCGCTTGCTACGCTGGCCGGGTGTCCATCGATGCGGCGAGACCGACGATCAACGACGTCGCCGAGCGCGCCGGCGTCTCGCGAACGACGGTCTCGAACGCGCTGAACGGCAAGGGCACGATCGGCGCCGAGACCATCGAGCGGGTCAAGCGCGTCGCAGACGAACTCGGCTACGAGCCCAACGCCATGGCCCGCGGACTCCGGCAGTCGAAGCTCGGGGTCATCTCGCTGCTGATCCGGCCGCTCGAGTCGCTCGACACCGCGATGCCCGAGGGGGTCGACTACTTCCTCCGGTTCGCCGGCTCCGCCGCCCTGGCCGCGATGGACCACGGGTACTCGCTCATGCTCATCTCCGACCCGACGAAGCCCGGCGCGCCGCCCTCGTCGCTCGCCGCCGACGGCTGCCTCGTCGAAGCGCCGATCCGCAACGATCCCGCGCTCACCCTGCTCGACCGCAAGCGCATCCCGTTCGTCGCGGTCGGCGTCGACCCCGCGCGCCCCGACGCCTTCCCTGCGATCGCGCAGCAGACCGAGCGCGACACGCGGCTCGCCCTCGACCACCTCCTCGACGCCGGGGCGCGACGGGTCGCGCTCGTGACCGGCACCGACGAGAACTCGTGGAACGCGCACGCACGGCGCGGCTACGAGCAGTGGGCCGCCGAGCACGGCATCGAGCCGATGATTCGCGCACGCGACGAGACGAGCGGAGTCGACGGCGGTCGCACGGTCGCGCATGAACTCCTCACGGGCGACGCCCCGCCCGACGGCGTGTACTGCCTGACCGGTCGTCATGCGGCGGGATTCGTCGCAGGGGCCCGCGAACTCGGCGTCGGCGTCCCCGACGACCTGCTCGTCGTCGCCGGCTCGGACGCGGTCATGAACCGCACCTCGACCCCCACCATCACCGCGCTCGACCTCCGCCCCGTCGAGACCGCGCGGCTCGCCGTCGACGCGTTGATCCGCCTGCTCGACGGAGAGCCCGTCGACTGGTCGAGCCTCGATCCGGCCAGTGAGCTCGTCGTCCGCGACTCGACGTCGCGGCGCAACGGCGACGCCGCCGTGACGGCCTGATCCCCGGGCAGACCCCCCGGGCGGCCGCTCGCAGCCGACTCACCGTTCGAGGCCGTAGGCTCGATGCACCGCAAAACCCTGATCTGCAGAGGAGTCCGCCTGCCATGAGCGACGCCGCGAACCTTGACGTCTTCAACCGCCGCGAGTCCGAGGTGCGCGGCTACGTGCGCTCGTTCCCGACGGTGTTCGACCGGGCGACCGGTTCGACCCTCGTCGACGCCGACGGCCGCGAGTACCTCGACTTCTTCGCCGGGGCCGGCGTCTTGAACTACGGGCACAACAACCCGGCGTTCACCCGCGCGATCATCGAGTACCTCGAGCGCGACGGCATCATCCACGGGCTCGACATGGCGACCTCGGCCAAGCGCGCCTTCATCGAGGCGTTCGAGCGCCTCATCCTCGAGCCGCGCGGGCTCGACCACAAGCTGCAGTTCACGGGTCCGACCGGTGCGAACGCCGTCGAGGCCGCACTCAAGGTCGCCCGCCAGGCGACCGGCCGCCCGACCGTCGTCGCGTTCACGAACGCGTTCCACGGCCTGAGCATGGGCGCCCTCGCGGCCACCGGCAACAGCCACTACCGCGAGGCCGCTGGCGTCACCCTCGACGACGTCGTGCGCCTGCCCTACGACGGCTACCTCGGCGAGAACGTCGACACCCTCGACCTCTTCGAGAAGATGCTCGACGACCCGGGATCGGGCCTCGACCTGCCTGCGGCGGTCATCGTCGAGGCGGTGCAGGGCGAGGGCGGCATCAACGTCGCGAGCGTGCCGTGGCTGCAGCGCCTGCGCGCGATCACCGCCGAGCGCGGCATCCTGCTCATCCTCGACGAGATCCAGGCGGGCGTCGGCCGCACCGGTGCCTTCTTCGCCTTCGAGGCCGCGGGCATCGTGCCCGACCTCGTGACGGTGTCGAAGTCGATCTCGGGCTCCGGCCTGCCGATGTCGCTGGTGCTGCTGCGCCCCGAGGTCGACGTGTGGAAGCCGGGCGCCCACACGGGCACCTTCCGCGGCAACAACCTCGCGTTCGTCTCCGCCCGTGTCGCCCTCGAGGCGTACTGGGCCGACACGGCGTTCGTCGACGAGGTCGCCCGCAAGTCGGCGCTCCTCGCCGGCGAGCTCGAGCTGATCGCCGCCGAGAACCCGTCGCTCGGACTCACCGTGCGCGGGCGCGGCCTCATGTACGGCCTCGTCTCCGACGGCGACCGCGGCCTCGCGGGGCGCATCTCGAAGGAGGCCTTCACGCGCGGGCTCGTCATCGAGACCTCTGGCGCGTTCGACGAGGTGCTGAAGTTCCTGCCGGCGCTCACGATCACCGACGACGAGCTGCTGCGCGGCCTCGCGATCGTGCGCGAGAGCCTCGCCGCGGTGACGGCGACCGCGGTCGCGGCGAGCTGACCGGCCGGCTCGAGCGGCCCCTCGGCCCGCGGGAACAACCCGACTCATGACCGACGACGCGGCACGGCCGCCCCGCCGCGGGGCCGGCCGGCCGCGCGTCGCGGTGCTGAACCGCGAGCGCATCACCGACGAGGCGCTGCGCCTCGTCGACCGCAAGGGCGCCGGCGCACTCACGATCCAGGCGCTCGCCGACCGTCTGGGCGTCGTCCCGAGCGCCATCTACAACCACGCCGCATCGCGAGCCGTCATCCTCGGGTGGATCCAGGAGCGCCTCGTGCGCGAGGTGGATGTCTCGGGCTTCGGCCCGCTTCCGTGGCGAGCGGCGACCGAACGCTGGGCGTGGAGCTACCTTCGCGTGCTGCGCGCGCACCGGGAGTGCGTCGCGATCTACGCGCACCTGCCGATCCGCGACACCCCTGAGGCGACGCAGATGTACCAGCGCGTCATCGTCGGGTTCCAGGCTGCCGGTTTCCCGCCGCCCGAGGTGTTCGCGTCGATCTCGGCGATCGAGCAGCTCGTGTTCGGCGGCGCCATCGACTCGCTCGGCCCCGAGGACGTCTACGCCCCCGAAGCGCCCGGGATCGTCGCCCAGGCGTACGCACTGCACCGCCGGCGACTCGTCGAGGAGCGCGTGCTGGTCGCCGACCGCGCGTTCGAGCTCGCACTCGGACTGCTGCTCGACGGGCTCGCGGCGCGATACCGCATCGCGCCCGCACGCTGACGGCGATGCAGCACACTGCGCGCCCGCGCCCGCGCAGGCGCGCGCGGGCGCGGATGCATCGCGCGAGTTCGGCACGCGGCCGAGCCATCCGCGCCGTCGCCGCCCTACCCCGCGGCCAAGATGCGCTTCGCCGTGTCGGCGCCGATGCGGATCGCGCCGTCGACGTGCAGGTAGCCGACGCCCTGGATGTCGCTCGACGCGAAGAAGATCGGGCCGACCGGCTCGTTCTGCAGGTGACCCCAGCGGCTGAGCCCGCCCAGGTCGTAGCTGCACGCATAGGCGCCGCGCGTCCACTCCTCGTCGCCCCAGTCCGACATCGCGACCGCGACCGGGTTTCGCGCCTCGTCGCCGAAGTACGCGGCGAACGAGTCGAGCACCGCGGCCCGGCGCTCGGCCTCGGGCATCGCCCAGAGCCGCTCGGCCTCGACATCGACGACGAACCCGACGAGCATGCCCTGCGACGAGTCGTGCGTCGAGTTGTCGTAGACCTCGCACACGAACTCGTCGCGCCCGAAGCCCGTACCCGCGAGGCCCCGCTCGCGCCAGAACGGCGTCTCGTACGCGGCCTGCACCTTGACGACGAGGCCCATCGACTGGTGCTGCTGCGCGACCATGCGCTCGCGCGGCAGGTGCGGCTCGTAGCGGATGAGCGAGTACAGGTTCGGGGGCACGGCGACGACCGCGAAGCGCGCGCTGACCCGCAGCTCGTCGCTCTCGGCGACGACGGATGCCGCGCGGCCCGGCCCCTCGTCGGTCCAGTCGAGCCTCCGCACGGGCGACGACAGGAACACGACGTCGTCGCCGAGCTCGTCGGCGAGCTGGGTCGACACCGACTGCATGCCGCCCACGACGCGCCGGTCGAGCAGCAGGCCGTCGTCGACGAGCTCGTGCAGCGAGCCCGCCGACGCGGCCATGAGCATCGCCTGCAGCACCGAGAAGGTGTGCGCCGGCTTCGTCAGCATGCCGCCGGCGATGAAGTGGTCGAACGAGCGGATCGCCTCCTCGTCGTCGCTGAGGGTGCGCAGCCACGCGCTGAAGCTGATCGCGTCGAGCTCGGCGGCGCGCGGGTGCTCCCACGGCGCGGCGGGGTCGAGCTCGGCGGCGAGCGCATCGAGCGCGGCGATGAGGGTGTTCATCGCCGCGACCGTCTCGGACGCGGTCGGGAAGTCGTCGCCCTCGAACTCGGTGCGGCGCCCGTCGGGCGCGAGGTAGACCGAGCGGCCCTCGCGGTAGCGCGGATAGCTCTCCTTGCCGAGCTCGCCGAGCAGCGACTCGAGGGCGTCCTGGCCGGCCGAGATCCACTGGCCGCCGAGCTCGAACCACTCGCCGTCGACCGTGTCCGACCAGGTGCGGCCGCCGACGCGGTCGCGGGCCTCGAGCAGCGCGACCGATGCGCCTCCCTCGACCAGTCGGCGGGCGGTCACCAGACCGCTGACGCCGCCGCCGATCACGACGACGTCCCGGGTGATCTCTCTCACGTTCATGCTCCTCATCGAGTCCTCGAACCGCTCGGTCGTCGAGCCGTCGACGGCGGCATCGATGCGGCCGTCGCGAGGGAGCCTACGAGCATGGGGCGCCCGCGGGTGAGCCGCCGGCGCGGCGGATTCATTTACGCACGCCCCCGCACGCCGCCCGGGCGGGGCGCGAGGATGCGGCCGTTCATTTTCGCGCCCCCGTGCGAGGGTCGGGACGTCCACCCCGAGGCCGTCGCGGGGCGGGTCGGAATCTGGCAGGGTGAACGCTCGAAACCGAGAAGTTCGAGGCCCGCGTGTGACCTTCGAGTGTTTCCGCGACATTCCTGCAGTGAGGAGGTACTCCGTGGAGGACGATGAACCCGGGGACGCCGAACTGCTCCGCAGCATCGGCGCCGGCGACCAGCGAGCCCTGTCGAAGGCGTTCGACCGGCATTCGAACACGGTCGCCCGCTATGCGTGGGCGCTCGCGCCGAGCCGCATGGATGTCGAGGAGATCGTCCAGGACACGTTCCTGGCACTGTGGCGACGAGGCCCGGAGATCGCGCTGCTTGATCGGTCGCTGCTGCCCTGGTTGCTCGTGACCTGCCGCAACATCGCCGCGAACGCGGGCCGCAAGCGTGCACGCGCCGCCACCGACGCGTTGCCCGACGAATGGATGCCGGCGCACTTGTCGATCGTCAGGGCGGACCAGGCGCGCGAGTCCGCCCGCGAGGAGTTGCGATGGGTGCTCGACGCGATCGAGCGGCTCGAGCCGGTCGACCGCCGCGTCTGCGAACTGTGCCTCCTCGACGGCCTGCCGTACGCGCAGGCCGCCACCGAGCTCGGCCTCAGCGTCGGCGCGGTGAAGCAGCGGGTCTCCCGCAGTCGGATTCGCTTGAGGAAGGCGGTGACCGTCGATGAGAACTGAACCACCGAACGGCGACGAGATGGCGCGCCTGCTGGCGTCCGCCAAGGGCGGACTCATGGCCGAGGCCCGACGAACGCCCCGACGGCGACCCCGCACCGAACTGCTCGTCGGCAGCCTCGTCGCGGCGGTGCTGCTCATCGTGCTCGTCACGGGCGGCGCGCTCGTGGCCTTCACCGGAGGCCCGGCGCCGTTCGCGGGCCCGGGGCCCACCCCGGCGACCTCCGCACCGCCGACCGACACGACGCCCGCACCCGACGAGCCCGGGCCCACGCCGACCGAGTCGGCCACCGAGCCGCCGGATCGGCTCGCGGCGGTGACGACGATCGTCGTGCGCGCCGAGGGCCTCGACTTCGAAGACGCCGCCGGCGAGGTCGTGACCTCGACCTCGTACGACGACGACACCGGCCTGATCGTCGGGACGCTCACGGCGGTGCTCGGCGAGGTGCCGACCGTCGAGGAGGAGGGTGCGGAAGAGTACCTCGCCTATGTCTGGCCGGGCATCCGCGTCAGCGACGATCTCGGCGAAGGACCGGGTCGCATGCCGACGAACGTCGCGGTGAAGTTCACCCTTCCGGTCGTCGGTGACGGCGTCGCCGTGACCACGCAGCGCGGGGTCGCGCCCGGCGACGAGCTCGCCGCCTCCCTCGCCGACGAACCGATCTACCCGGGGTACCCCGAGACCATCGGCATCGTCGCGCTCGAGACGGGACCCGAGCTCGGGCCGCCGTCATCTGAAGGGGTGCCGAACGCGTACGCGGTCGTGGCGTCCGACTCCGTGGAGGAGGACGGCATCCCCTCGGTGGTGAGCGCTCCCGTCAATCTCGGGACCGCCCAGCAGTTCGGTTTCTGAGCGGCGATCTTCGGGCACCGATGCGGGCCGTGCGCACGACGCTCGTGCCCGCATCGCGGCCGCGCGGATGCCCGGTGCCGATCAGTCGAGCCCGGTGCTCGCGAGGTGCCGCGCCCCGTGGCTCAGCACCTTGACGACGACCCCGCGCCGGCGAAGCTCGGCGAGCGTGCGCAACTCTTCTTCGACGTCGCGGCCGAGCGCGTGCACGTTCGCGACGACGAGCACGTCGCCGCCGTGCAGGGTGCCGAAGAACCGGGCGAGTCGTTGCTCCCACGACTCGCCGACGTTCTCGGGCGCCGGGTAGCGGAAGTCGAGGATCGCGACCCCGAACGCGAGCAGGTCTTCGCGCTGCTCGAGGATGGGGGGCATGTCGGCCCTGGCCACGACCAGGCCCACCAGACGCGACCCCTCGGGCCGCGCCATCCACCAGTCGCCGTCGCGTCGCAACTCGACGAAGCACTCGGGGCACTCAGTGGCGGCGTGGGCGTGCGTCGCCGACGACCCGCCCACCGTGGGGTGCTCGTCAGTCATCCGGTCGCCTCGCTCCTACCCGTTCCGTCCGGCATTCATCGTACGCGCTCGCGCCGACACCGGGGGTGGGGCCGGTACGGGGCCGGATGCCCCGGCGTGCGCTCAGCGCGGACCCGACGCGGCGCGCCGATCGCGAGACCGGCCGAGCGCGTACGCGCCGGCGCCGGCCAGCAGCAGCGCGATCGCGGCGAGCATCGGCTGCAGCGCCTCGAAACCCGAGGCGGGCAGGGCCCCGGCGTCCGGCGGCTCGGGCGCGGGCGGCTCGGGCGGCTCGGGGGGTTCGGGCGGCAGCACCTGCGAGTTCGCGAACGTGCACACGACCGTCTCGCCGAGCCCGAGCGCGATCACTGCGTTCGCGCCGTCGATCGTCGGCTCCGACGCGCCGCCGGTGCACGTGACCCCGTCGAGCGCCCACCCGGCGGTCTCGAGCTCGGTCACCCGATAGTCGCCGGACGCGAGCGGCGCGGTGGTGAACGGCTCCGAGGCATCCGACAGAGCGAAGCCCGCTTCGTCGCCGCCGTCCGGCCCCCATTCGAAGCCGAACTCCTGCGACGAGCCGGGCGGTGTCGTCGACTTGTCGACGACGATGACGCCCCATTCGGTGTTCGTGAACGTGCAGGTGACGGTCTCGCCGGGGTCGAGCCCGATCGAGCCGACGAGGTCTGCCGTCGTCGACGGGGTGCCGTCGGCGGCGCCGTCGACGCAGGCGAGCCCGGTCGTCTCATAGCCGTCGCGCGCGAGCTCCTCGACGGTGTAGCTGCCGGGAACGACCCCGTCGAACGCTGCCGCCCCCGTGCCGTCGCTCGTCGTGATCGTGAACTCGGGCGGTGACCGCCAGTCGCCGGTGAAGCCGAACTCGCCGTCGGCCCCGTCGACGGCCTTCACCACGACGATGCGGCCGTAGGCGGAGTTCACCGCACTGCAGGCGCCCACGTCGCCGGGGTTCACCGAGAAGTCGCTGAGATCGTCGAGCACGAACGGGGGGCCGCCGTCGCCCGGCGTGATCGTGCAGGTGAGCGCGCCCTCGATCCAGTCGGGGCGGTCGACCTCGACGAACGAATAGCGCACGCCCGGGATGATCTGCGGCAGCTCGACCTCCGCGCCGCCGCCCGCGGTCGTGACGCCCACGGTGATCGGGTCGATCGCGTGGTCGAGGTCGGTGAGCACGAACTCGAACTCGCCGTCGCCGCCGAGCGAGGTCTTGGTGAGCGCGCCCGTGCCGGCCGTCGCCCGGTTCGTCATCGTGCACTCGAGGTCCAGACCGACGGGCGCCGTGAACTGCAGCCCGGGCGCCTCGAGGTCCTCGTCCGCGAGCCCCGTGCAGGCGACGTCGCTCGACCAGCCCGACGCACCCGACTCGGTGATCGAGTAGCTGCGGCCGGGCATCAGCGCACCCCAGGTCACGATCTCGCCCGACTGCCCGACACCGCTGACGACCTTCGGGCTCGACTCGCCCGTCGGCACCGGATCGATGCCGAGGTCGAACGACCACGCGAAGTCGTCGCCGATGCCCGCGGCCACCTTCGCGACGCTGATCGAGGATGCCTCGGCGGTGTTCTCGACCGTGCACTCGACGGCCTGTCCCGGCGTCGGTGAGAACTGCAGTCCCGCCGTCGCGGGATCGAGGTCCTCGAGGCCGCAGACGGGTGCACCGCGGGACCACCCCGCCTGGGCGGCGCCCGATTCGCGCAGAGTGTACGTCGCACCCGGCACGAGCTCGTCCCACTGCACGGTCGGCGCTGCCTGGGTCGCGGTCCGACCGATGGTGGTGCCGTCGGGTCCGACGAGGTCGAACGCGAACGACCACGCGAGATCCGCATCGGCGCCCGCGACCGTCTTCGTCAGGGTGAGCGAGGCCGTGTCGGCACGGTTGGTGAAGAAGCAGACCGCCGCGTCGGTGTCGGCGAGGTCGACGACGACGCCGCGGCCGTCCGCGCTCGGCTGCCATTCGGCGCCGTTGCAGTCGAGTCCTTCGAGCGTCCAGCCGTCGACGTCCGCAGGCTCCGTGACGGTGTACGACCCGGGCTCGAGCGACCCGAACGACCGGAGCGCGACGTTCGGCGGAGTCGAGTCGCCGTTGAGCTGGAATCCCGTCGGCGCCGCGTCGGGCGGCGTGAACACGAAGTCGAACAGCTGGTCGTACTCGACCGGCACGGTGCGCTTGATGACGGCGATCGAGCCCGGAAGGCTGTTCGTGAAGAAGCAGCGCACGGTCTCGCCCGGCAGCACGGTGAAGTCGATGCTGCGCGCAGCGGTGTCGCCCGTGTGATCGGTGCCGCCGTAGGTGCACGAGAGGTCGGCGAGCCGGGTCGGCGGATCGGCCGCGTCCGAGTCCTCGCTGAGCGTGTACTCGCCGGGCGGCACGCCCGTGAACGTCTCCTCGTAGAGTGTCCCGTCGCCGTTCGGCACCTCGATGTCGAAGGCCTCGCCACCGGGCAGGTCGCTGGCGAACGAGAACGTCCGCCCGTCGACCCCGTGCGCCTCCTTCGACACGATGACCGTGCCGAGCTGCGTGTTCGTGAACGTGCACGTGATGTTCTCGCCCGCCGCCGGCGTCACGGTCGCCGAGCGACCGTCGACCTCGGCGCCGCCGCCGTCGCACGCGATGTCGGGCGCGAGCCAGCCGTCGGCCGCCGCCTCGGTGATGGTCACGTCCTCGCCGACGGGCACGGCGAACGAGCGGCGATCGCCGTCGCCGAGCGTGACGTCGTCCTGGCCGGTCACCTCGAACCCGAAGGCACCGGCCGCCCCGTCGGGCAGCGTCTGCTTCTCGACCGTGACGACGGCCGCGGCATTCGTGATGACGCAGTCGGTCGTGTTCTCGGGTGAGACGAGGAACGCGTCGGACGGGTCGTCGATGACGAACTCCTGCGGCGGACCGCCGCCGAGCGGGATCGCCGTGCAGACGATCGACTGGAGCGACCACGGCGGTGGGATCGACGTCTCGGTGAGGTGGTACTGCGAGCTCACGAGCACGTCCTCGTACGTCTTCGTCTCGCCGGCCGCGAGCGTGTCGACGATCGAGTCGACGGGCGGCGGCCCCGGGATCACCGGTCCGCCCTCGCGGGTGATGGTGAACCCGAAGTCGTCGGTCGGCTCCACGTCGTCGGGCACGGTCGCCTTCGTGACCGTGAGCGCGCCGCAGTTCGAGAGGCTCATGGCGTCGGGTGCGTGGTCGGCGAAGTCCTGGATGTTCGCCTGGGCGGAGTTGCCCGTGCGGGTGAACATCTCCGACACCTCGAAGGTGCGGCACTCGGTCGGGGCGAAGATGCCGGAGGTGTTGAGGTCGATCGCGAACTCGCCGAACGTGTCGAGCGGCTGGTTCGTGAGCGGCGGCCCCTCCTGCCGGATGCCCGTCGCCCAGGTGAAGTCGGCCGTGCCGGGCTGTGCCACCCACGTGCCGGCGCCGAGTGGGTTCGCACAGGCGTCTCCCGCGGTCGGCGCCCAGCGCAGCACTCGCGCCGTGGTGCCCGACGACTCGTAGTCGAACTCGATCAGCACGTCGTTGCAGCGCCCGTTGCCGGGCCCTTCGAGGTGCTGGAAGATGCTGACCTCGCCGTTGCCGACGTAGCGGGTCCAGTACCCGTAGAGGATGGTGTGGCGGGTGCCCGCCGCATCGGTGACCACCTCGAGCCCGTACGCCGTCGAGCAGAGGTCGCCCTTCTCGTTCGGCTTCGCCGTGCCCGGCAGCCACGGGTTGGTGTTCGGGCTCTGGCTCGGCGGGGCGCCGGTCGGCTCGGCGCCCGCGGCGCAGGCAGCGGCCAGCGAGCTGTTGTCCCAGTCGAAGGCACCCTCGATAATGCCGGTCGACGCCAGGCCCTGGGTCGTCGTGTACGGGCCGGTCGGGGTGAACGTGAAGCTGCTGTCGGGCTGCACGCCGGTGATGAAGTCGCCCCAGTTGAAGGTGTTCGGCGGAGTGCCGGGGTCGACGGTGCCGTCGACGATCATGCCCGTCGCGAGGCCCGACGGCTGGAGGGTCGCGGCCGTCGCCGAGGTGGCCGCCCCGAACGGGGCGAACAGCGCGGCGATCAGCGCGCCGACGGCAACGGCCGCCCGCGCTCGCCCACCGCCGGATCGCCGCCGCGAGCGACTCGCCGCCACGTTCGACCTGCCCGTTCCCCCCGGACTGCGCACGCACTCACCGTATCGAAGTCGACCCGGCGACGGCACCCCTCCGACGATCGCGCGGCGCGGGGATCGGATCGGCGCCGCTCCCGGCCGCGATCAGCCGACCGCGAGGAACTCCGCCGCCGCCTGCCGGAACACCCGCGATCCGGGCGTGTTGAAGTGGTGCCGCCGCGGCACCTCGACGAAGGTGCCGTTCGGCGTCGCCGCCGCCAGGCTGCGCGACTGCTCGACGATGGCGTCCTCCGTGCCGGTCGCGAAAAGCACCGGCTGGCGCGGCGGGTCGGCCGGGTCGGGGTCGGCGTCGCCGAGTCGCATGCCCTCGGCGAGCGCGATGAGCGCGCGCAGGTCGTTGCCGGGCACGCGCTCGGCGAGGGTCACGTAGTTGCGGGTGACCTGGTCGTCGACGGGCGCGCCCTCGTCGACGTAGGCGCGCGCCTGGTCGATCTGCAGGCGGGCGAGCGGCCGCCCGTCGGGGATGCCGCCGAGCACCGCGCGTGACACGTGCTCGGGCGCCTGCACCGCGAGCTGCCAGCCCACGCGCCCGCCGAGCGAGTACCCGAGATAGCGCACCCCCTCGACCAGCAGGTACGTGTCGAGCACGGTCACGAGGTCGTCGACGAACGCCGACATGCGGTAGGCGGATGCCTCGTGCGGCGTGCCGCTCGCACCGTGGCCGCGCTGATCGACGCCGATCACCCTGAAGCCGGCCGCCGTGAGGTCGCGCACCATGCCGGTGTCGACCCAGTTGTCCTTGCAGCTCGAGGCGAACCCGTGCACGCACAGCACGGTCGGCGCGTCGTCGTCGCCCCAGGTGTAGGTCGCGATGCGGGTGCCGTCGGCGGCCATCACGTACTGCGGCTTCGGCATCACGGTTCGCGCCGGCAACGAGGCATCCATGCCTGCCATTCTGCCGCGCCGTCGCGCGCATCGCGCGGCGCGGCGCTCAGCCCTCGAAGTCCTCGGGGTCGACGTCGTCGAGGAACCGCTTGAACTCCTCGAGCTTCGACTCGTCGATCGGCATGGCGGCTCCGCCCGAGGCATCCCCGTGGTGCGACGACCCGGAGGGCTCGGACGCCGCCTCGCCGGCGAGCTCCGCCGGGATTCCGGCGTCCTCGAGCACCTGCTCGGCGATCCAGATCGACGCCTCGGACCGCACGGCGAGCGCGATCGCGTCGGACGGCCTGGCATCGACGATGCGCGGCCCCTGCCGGGTGACGAGCGTGAGCTCGGCGTAGAACGTGCCCTCGTCGAGCTTCGTCACCTCGACCCGCTCGAGGCGGGCGCCCAGGGTGCCGAGCAGCGTCGTCATGAGGTCGTGCGTGAGCGGGCGCGGGGTCGACTCGCTGCTGAGTGCGATGAGGATCGAGTTCGCCTCGTTCCGGCCGATCCAGATGGGCACGACGACCGGCCCGTCCGGGTCGTCGGCGAGCGGGCGCAGCAGCACGAGATGCTGCCCCGACTGGTCGAGCGCGATGCCGAGCACCCGCACCTGGATCATGCCGTCCTCCGTCCCGCGACCTCCTTCGAGCGTAGGCTCGTTCACCTGCCGGCACATCATCCGAGACCGAAGGAGCCGCCGATGACCGACTGGACCGCCGACGAGCTCGACCGCGTCGGCGCCGCCGAAGAGCTGCAGCTCGCGTCTCGGCGCGCCGACGGGTCGCTGCGCCCGTACGTCACCATGTGGGTCGCCCGCGTCGGCGACGACCTCTTCGTGCGCTCGGCGTACGGCCCCGAGGCCGGCTGGTACCGCCGCGCCGTCGCGAGCGGCACGGGCCGTGTCAGGGCCGGCGGTGTCGAACGCGACGTGAGCTTCGCGGGCGCCTCGGCCGAGGTGCAGCGCGACCTCGACGCTGCGTACCGCGCCAAGTACGCCCACCATGCCGAGCGCATCGTCGCCACGGTGGTGGGCGAGCGCCGCTACGACGTCACGATCCGGCTCGTCCCCGAGGCCGACGCCGGCTGATGCCCGATCTCGAGATGGTGCGCCTGCCCGCGGGCATGGTGGGCCTCCACGACGCGCGCCGGAAGGTGCGGTGGACGGTCGAGCTCGAATCGTTCGAGATCGGCCGCTTCGCCGTCACCCAGGAGCAGCTCGCCGAGGCGATCGGCGAGACCGCGAGCCATCCGCTTCGCCCGGCGGCCGATGTGAGCTGGCTGCGGGCGATCCGCTTCTGCAACGCCGCTTCCGAGTGGGAGGGGCTCGACCCGGCGTACGCGTTCGACGGGCTCGACGTCCACTGGGACGCGACGAGCGACGGCTATCGCCTGCCGACCGAGGCCGAGTGGGAGTACGCGTGCCGTGCCGGGTCGACGGGGCCCCACTACGGCCCGCTCGCCGAGGTCGCGTGGACGGCGGCCGACGGCGTCTCCGCGCCGCAGCGGGTCGGGCTCAAGCTGCCGAACCTCAACGGGCTGTTCGACACGCTCGGCAACACGTGGGAGTGGTGCTGGGACCTGCTCGACCCGGCGCGCTACGACGACTACCGCGTGTTCCGCGGCGGCGGCTTCGCCGACGACGCGTGGAGCGTGCGCGCGTCGACCCGGCGCGGCGGTGCGCCCGGCATGCACCACGAGGACGTCGGCTTCCGCGTCGCTCGGGGTGGCTTCGACGAAGCGGATGCCGCGCAGGGGTGGTCGCTCGCGGCCGACCTCGAGCGGGCGACGATCGACGAGCCGCTGCCGCCGGGGTGGACGCCTCGGCGCTGAACGGCGCCGCGCCGCGTCGGCTCGGCGCGGCGCCGCACGTGTCGGCGGCGCATGGCAGACTCGCGGCATGGCGCAGCAGATCGGCACCCCGGGCGGCACGCCCGAACGCCCCGCGGTGTTCTTCTCCGGGCCCGACGAGTTCCGTGCGTGGCTCGAGGCGAACCACGACACCGAGACAGAGCTGTGGATGGGCCTCTACAAGAAGCACGTCGCCGATCGCCCGCTGACGTGGGAGCAGGCCGTGCCGGTCGCCCTCTGCTACGGCTGGATCGACTCGGTCGCCCAGCGCATCGACGACGATGCGACGCGCCAGCGCTGGTCGCCGCGAAAGCCCTCCAGCATCTGGTCGAAGGTCAACATCGCACTCGTCGAAGAGCTCACCGCGCAGGGCCTCATGACCGAAGCCGGCCTCGCCGCATACGCCCGCCGGCGCGAAGATCGCACGGGCGTGTACTCGCACGAGAACCCCGACCAAGAGCTGCCGCCCGAGTGGGCCGCCCGAGTCGAGGCGAACCCCGCGGCATCCGCCTTCCTCGAGGCGGCGACGCCGACGTACCGCCGGCAGGTGACGCACTGGGTGCTGCAGGCGAAGCAGCAGGCGACCCGCGAACGCCGGCTCGCCCAGCTCATCGACGACAGCGCGGCGGGCGAGCTCGTGCCGTTCCAGCGCTACGGCGAGACGCCGAAGTGGGTCCTGCGCGCCGCCGAGGCGGCGCGCGCGGCCGGCGGGTCGAGCTGACGTGACGAAGGGGCCGATGCCTGGGCCCAGGCATCCACCCCTTCGTCGCTCGGTCGTCGCGGCACGATGAGCCGCTCACCGGCGTCAGGCCCGCGCGAGTCCGTAGATCGGGCTCTTCTCCTGCTCGGCCTCGTGGTCGGGGCCGAGCGGAATGCCCGAGCGGTCGCGCAGCAGCAGGGTCGCCACGAGGCCGATCAGCGTCATGCCCGCCAGGTACCACGTGACGGCGTCGGTGGAACCGGTCGTCTGCACGAGCCACTGGGCGATGGTCGGGGCGAACGCGCCGCCGAGGATCGCACCGATCGCGTACGAGATCGAGACGCCTGAGAAGCGGATCGAGGCCGGGAACAGCTCGGAGTACAGCGCCGCCTGGGGCCCGTACGTGAAACCGAGGCCGATCGTGAGCGTCACGAGCCCGAGCGTCAGCAGTGCGAGGTTCGCGGTGTTCACGAGCGGGAACAGCAGGAAGACGCCGACGAGCTGCAGGATCCAGCCGATGATGTACGTCGTGCGACGGCCGATGCGGTCGCTGAGCCAGCCCGCCACCCAGGTGAAGACGAGCCACGAGACGGCCGAGACCGTCACGGCGCCGAGCACGTCGGCGGTGGCGAGCCCGATCGGGCCCTTCTCGTCGGTCGCGTAGCGCTGGATGTACCCGCCCGTCGTCATGTAGCCGACGGCGTTGTTGCCGGCGAAGACGAGCGCGGCGATGAGCACGAGCAGCGCGTGCCTGCGGAAGAGCTGCACGATCGGCATGCGCGTCTGCTCCTTGCGCTCGGCGATCTCGGTGAAGACCGGGCTCTCCTCGACCTTTCGACGCACGTAGTAGCCGATGAGGATGAGCACGACGCTCAACAGGAACGGCACGCGCCAGCCCCACGCGAGGAAGGCGTCGCCTGGGGCGATGACCGCCATGAGCGCCATGGTTCCCGAGGCGAGCAGGAGCCCGAGCGGCACGCCGATCTGCGGCGAGGCCCCGAACATGCCGCGTTTCTGCTTCGGCGCGTGCTCGACGGCCATGAGCACCGCGCCGCCCCACTCGCCACCCGCCGAGATGCCCTGCAGGATGCGCAGGAGGATCAGCAGGATCGGGGCCGCGATGCCGATCGCCTCGTAGGTCGGCAGCACGCCGACGAGCGTCGTCGCCGCACCCATCAGGATGAGGGTCAGCATCAGCACGAGCCGGCGGCCGTACTTGTCGCCGAGGTGACCGGCCAGGAACGCGCCGAGGGGGCGGAACAGGAAGCTGATTCCGACGGTGATGAACGCCAGGATCTGCGCGAACTGCTCGCCGGCCGGAGCGAAGAACAGCTGTGCGAAGACCGTGCCGGCCGCTGTCGCGTAGATGAAGAAGTCGTACCACTCGACGGTCGTGCCGACGACCGTCGCGAAGACGACCCGTCTTCGGTCGCCCACCGCTGAGATCGTGCCGGTGGGGGTGAATCCGGGCTGGTCGGGTGCGCTCATCGTGCGACTCCTTCGTCTGGTGAGGGGCCCGGTGACGCGCGCGGCGCCTCACCGAGGAGGCCGCCGTGAAGGGTCGACGACGACCTGCGCTCGATCATATACGATTTCAGATCTGATTGGGAGATCCACGTGCAGGCCGATATCCGTCCACTCGCAGCAGGCACGGGCAGCGCCCGGCAGCCCCGTATCCTTGCCGAGTGACGACGACGGCTTCCCGGTTCTCAGCGGTGCTCTTCGACTGCGACGGCGTGCTCGTCGACTCGGAGCGGATCACGCTTCGGGTACTGCGCGAGATGCTGGGCGAACTCGGCTGGCGGGCGACCGAGGCCGACGTCGTCCGACACTTCCTCGGGCGCTCGCTGCGTGACGAGTGGCGCGTCATCCTCGAGCACACCGGCTTCCGCATCGACGACGCCTGGGTGCTCGGGTTCCGGGCCCGGCGCGACGCCGCCCTCGCGGCGGAGGTCGCACCGATCCCGCGGGTCGCCGACGCCCTGTCGGCGATCGCGGGCCTCGTCGGCGAGCGCATGGCGTGCGTCTCGGGGGCAGACCGCGGCAAGGTCGAGCTGCAGCTCGACACGACCGGGCTGCGTCCGTTCTTCGGCGAGCGCATCTTCAGCGGCATGGAGCAGGCGCGCACGAAGCCCGCGCCCGACGTCTACCTCGCCGCCGCCCGCTCGCTCGAGGTCGACCCGACCACGGCGCTCGTCATCGAGGACTCCGTCGCCGGCGTCACCGCGGGCGTCGCCGCAGGCGCGACGGTCTACGGCTTCGCCCCGCTCGGGCCGACGCGCACCGACCCCGCGGCCCTGTCGGCCGCCGGCGCCGGGCTCGTGTTCACCGACATGGGAGAGCTCGCGGCGCTCGTCGCCGCCTGAATCAGCTCGAGCCGGCGAGTGAGCCGCAGCACGATCAGGAGCGGCACGATGCCGATCACGCCGAACGAGATGTCGATCAGCTGCCAGCCGAGCGGGATGCCTCGGATCGAGCCCGCGATCAGCGCGAGCGGCACGACGCCGAGGCAGGCGAGCATCCCCCACTGGGTGACCCAGACGTTGCGCACCGGATCGCGGTAGGGACCGATGAATGCCGCCGCGATGACGAGGTGCGCGAACGCGAGCCAGTCGGTGCCGTACGCGAGGAATGGGTGCGCACGGTAGCTCTCGCGCAACCCCTCGTCGACGCGCTGCACCCACTCGACGACGCCCGGCGCCCAGTCCGCGGCACCGAGGCGTTGCAGCACCTCGGCACCGAACGCGAGCTCGACGTCGAGCGGGAAGGCGGTGACCCCGCTCACCACGAGCCCCGCGATCATGACGACCAGCCAGATCCGGATCCACCGCAGGAGGTGCCGCGATCCGGTCGGCGGAGCGAGGCGGCCATCGGTGAGGGCGGGCTGTTCCATGGGCGCGAGCCTAGTGCCGCCGGGGTCAGACCCGGGCGACCGGTGCGAGTTCGTCGATCGCGGTCAGGAGCGCCCGTCGGTCGTAACCGGCGGTCGGCAGCGTCGACCCGTGCGCGTGTCGCACGAGCCCCGCGGCGTCGACGAGCACGGTGCCCGACTGCTGCATCGACCCGAAGACGCGCTTCGTGAGGCCGACCGCCTGGTGAGCCGTGCCGTCGGCGCCCGTGACGACGGGGAACGGCACGCGGCGGCGATCCTTCCAGGCCGCCGCCTCGTCGCGATCCTCGGGCACGGCGATCAGCACCGAGATGCCGCGCGCCGAGAGCTCGCCGGCCCGGCCGACCAGGTCGCGCACGTGCGCGTTGCAGACCGGGCACGTCGTCGTTCGCATGAAGAACGCGACCATCCCGCGCTCGCCCAGGTGATCGAGCAGTCGAACGGACTCGCCGGTGCTGCTCTGCAGTTCGAGGTTCGGCATCCGAGTACCTGCCGTGATCATGTCGTCTCCTCCGCTATTTATTCAGGTTACCTGATCAACAGGCTACTTGAAGATTTACGTCTCGGCTACCGTTGAGCCATGGCCAACTCGCCGGCGTTGCCCCTCGGGATGCTCGCCGCCCGCCTGGCGAAGGAGTTCGAGGGCGAGGTCTTCGAGCAGCTCACGCGGGCCGGCTACCCCGATCTGCGCGTGCGCCACTCGGTGCTGCTCGGCGCGCTCGACAGCACCGGCCTGCGCCTGACCCAGCTCGCCGCCCAGGCGGGCATGACCCCGCAGGCGATGGGCGAACTGGTCGACGACCTCGAGCAGGGCGGTTACCTCTCGCGGCGCGCCGACCCTGCCGACCGGCGGGCGCGACTCATCGTCGCGACCCCGAAGGGCGAACGCGCGCTGGCCGACTGCCTGCGCATCGTCGCGTCGATCGAAGCGTCCTACGCGCGCAGGCTGGGCGCGGAACGCTTCGAGGCCGTGCAGGGGGCGCTCGCCGAGCTCCTCGAGCCCTGATCGGTCAGTCGCCGGCCTTCCCGTCGCCGAGCCGGGCGGTGAGCCGGTCGACCTTCGCGTTGAGCTCCTCCACGGCGGCGAACAGCTCGGCCCGCGTCGGGCCGTCGTGCTCGACGACGTGGACGAGCAACTGCCCGTTGGGCTCGAGCCGCGCTCGCTTCACGTCCTTCAGGCGTGGCACGCCGGCATCCTGCAGCGCGATCTTCAGGTCGGAATGCGTGAAGCGCTGCCGGCGGAGGGCCGCTTCGTCGGGCTTGCCGTCGCGCACCACGACCACGGCATCGCCGGCGACGAGCTTCTGCGCGCGCGGACTGCGGAACATGACGTAGGCGAGCGCGGCGTTCAGTGCGAAGAGCGCGACGGCCCCGATGATGGCGCCGCTCACGGTGTTGTCGTCGCCGATCAGCCCGTTCTGCACGGTGTTCGAGACGAGCAGCAGCAGGATGAAGTCGAACGTCGTCAACTGCGCCATGAGCCGCTTGCCGCTGAGCCTGAGGGCGACGATCAGGAACGCGTACAGCAGGGCCGTGCGGATGAGCTTCTCCCAGACCGACACGTCCAGTTCGAACATCGAGCTCCACATGCGACCATCATCGCCCCGACCGGGCGCTGCGGCTCGCAGCCCCCGCCCGGCAGCGTGGACCGGCGGCCTCGCGGGCCACGAGGCGTCCGTCGCCCCGTTCGGCCTACTCGACGGCCGCCGCCGCGTACTCGTTGGCGACGGTCGCGACCTTGTCGACGTAGTCGTTGTCGTGGTTGTACGAGTACACCGCGGCGCGCCAGCCCTCGGGGTCGGTCATCGCCCCCGAGGCGCAGAGGTACCGCGCGGTCGTCAACGCGGCGTCGTCGATCTGGTGCGGGTCGGCGACGTCGTCGCCGTTGCCGTCGCTCGCCCATTTCGACCAGGTCGTGGGGATGAACTGCATCGGGCCGACCGCGCGGTCCCAGGTGGTGTCGCCGTCGAGCCGGCCGCCGTCGGTGTCGGCGATGGCGGCCACGCCCTTGCCGTCGAGCGCAGGACCGATGATCGGCGGGTCGGCGTACCCGCTCGCGTCGAGCGAGCTCGCGCCGTGTCTGCCGTGATCCGATTCGATGTCGCCGATCGCGGCGAGCGTCGCCCAGTCGACTCCGCAGTCGGGCGCCTCCTCGGCGAGCACGATGTGCGCGGCCGCGTAGGCCGCGAGCGCCCGCTCGGGGATGCCGGCGTTGGCAGCGATGCGGGAGATCCACTCGGTGTCGACCGTCGGAAGCGGCACGACCTCGGATTCCGAGAGCACGGTGGGCCCCTCGGGGGTCTCGCCGTCGGTCGCCTCGGGCGTCCCGGGCTCGGAGTCGGGCTCGGAGGCGACCGGGGGCAGCGCCACCCTCGCGCCGTACGCGGCCGGTGCGGCGAACCCGCCCGGATTGGCCGCCGTGCCCATCACGTTGACCGCGAACACGACGCCGACCACCAGCGCGACGGCACCGACGACGCCCCCGACGGCGAACCCGGCGATGACGGCGACGCGACGGACGAGCCGCCATCCGGTCGCCCGCTCGCGCGGCGGCCGGTACTCGCTGCGGTCGTCGACGTCGGACTCGTCGCTCCAGGACATCAGGTGGTTCGCTCCGTTCGGGCGCTGGTTCAGAGGTGCCCGCCGGATCGGTCGTCGTTGCCTCGAGGCTCGGCGATCACGACCCGTCCTCCCACGGTACGCGCCTCAGCCGGCTCCCGCACGAATTCATCCACAGGAGGCACCGCCGCGAGCGGTGCCGGCGGTGCCGAGCCGCGTCGACGCGCGGGTGACCGATCAGTAGCCGACCGTGAACCGCTCGCGCCGGTGGTCGCCGTTCTCGACCTCGTCGACGACGGCGATCGCGAAGTCGGCGCCCGAGATGAACGACGAGCCGTCCTCGGCGACGACGACGACCTCGCCGCCCGTGCGGTAGGCACCCGTGCGCTCGCCGGGCTGCCACGAGCCGAAGACCTTCGGAGGGTGCACGAGGAACCAGTCGAGCCCGGACTCGCTCGCCTCGAGCAGGTCGAGCGACTCGATGCCGACGGTGGCCTCGTGCAGGTACTGCTCGGGCACGCCGAGGTCGTAGAGGCGCGGTCCGCCCGGGGCGGAGAGGCTGCCCATCGCTCCCCCGACGACGCCGAGGCGGGTGGGCGTGCCGGTGAGCCGGTCGGCGAGGGCGCGCAGCGCACCGGGCACCTCGTCGGTCATGTCGCCGCGCGGGGCGACCGCCGAGATCACGGCATCGGCACCGTCGAACTGCGCCGCGAGTCCGTCGAGGTCGAGGATCGACTCGCGCACGTACTCGACGCCGGCGACCTTCTCGCTCGGCTCGTTGCGCGACACCGACACGACCTCGTGTCCTCGTGACGCGGCTTCGGTCGCGATGTGTCCGCCGGCGTAGCCGGTGCCTCCGATGACGACGATGCGTGCCATGCTGCTCTCCTCCTGCCGCCCCGATGGCGGCACACGAT
The DNA here is from genome assembly GCF_029167465.1 of Agromyces chromiiresistens. NCBI lineage: Bacteria > Bacillati > Actinomycetota > Actinomycetes > Micrococcales > Microbacteriaceae > Agromyces > Agromyces chromiiresistens. The sequence goes on along the minus strand of NZ_JARFNL010000004.1, from coordinate 831,001 downwards.
GAAATGCAACGCTCTGGTGCACCGGGCATTCCGGACTAGGCTCGGCCTCGGCACGTGGAAGGGCTGAGATGGCCGGGTCGAACGCATTCTCCGAAGATCAGCTGGCGATCGTCGACGCCGTGCGCGAGTTCACGGCGACCGAGCTCGCGCCCTTCGCGAACGAGCGCGACCGCACGAAGCACTTCCCGCTCGACACGCTCGAGCGGGCGGGCCTGCTGGGCCTGGGCGGCATCTACGTCGGCGAGGATGTCGGGGGCTCGGCGCTCGATCGATTGACCGCGACGCTCGTCTTCGAAGAGCTCGCCAAGGGCGACACGACGATCGCCGCGTACCTGTCGATCCACAACATGGTGGCGTGGATGATCGATCGGTACGGCGACGACGCGCAGCGGGAGCGCTGGCTGCCCGGGCTGACGTCACTCGTCGACCGCGCCAGCTACTGCCTCACCGAGCCGTCGGCGGGCTCCGACGCCGCGGCGATCACCACGACGGCACGGCGCGAGGGTGACGAGTACGTGCTGAACGGGGTGAAGCAGTTCATCTCGGGCGCCGGCGTCTCGGCCGTCTACCTCGTCTTCGCCCGCACCGGCGAGCCGGGTGCACGCGGAATCAGCGCGATCGTCGTTCCGGCCGAGGCTTCCGGCCTGTCCTTCGGTCCCGACGAGCAGAAGATGGGCTGGCGCGCCCAGCCCACCCGGCAGGTCGTGCTCGACGGCGTCCGGGTGCCGGTCGGCCACCGCCTGGGCGATGAGGGCGACGGGTTCCCGATCGCCCTGTCGGGACTCGACGGCGGACGGGTGAACATCGCGGCGTGCTCGCTCGGCGGCGCGCAGTGGGCGCTCGATCGTGCCCTGCGGCACGTGCGGGAGCGCGAGACGTTCGGGCGCCCCCTCGCCGAGCACCAGACGGTGCGCTTCACGCTCGCCGACATGGCGACCGAACTCCACGCCGCGCGACTGCTCGTGCACGACGCCGCCGCCGCGATCGACGACGGCGTGCCCGACGCGACGGCGAGGTGCGCGATGGCGAAGCGCTTCGCGACCGATGCCGCATTCACCGTGGCGAACGCCGCGCTGCAACTCCACGGCGGGTACGGCTACCTCTCGGAGTTCGGCATCGAGCGCGTCGTGCGGGACCTGCGCGTGCACCAGATCCTCGAGGGCACGAACGAGGTCATGCGCATGATCGTCGCCCGACGCCTGCTCGGCGGCCGATGACTCGGAGCGGTCGCCGGCGCGGCCGCCGTGACGGTCAGTCGGCGAGCAGTCCCGCGTGCAGCAGCTCGAGGTAGTTCTCGCTGACGCTCGCCGCGGTGTGGCTGCCACCCGGCCGGTACCAGAACACCGTCGACCAGACCGCGTCGCGGATGAACCGGAACGCGAGCCGCGGATCGACCGAGTCGCGGAAGGCGCCGTCGGCCTGGCCGGCCGTGATCTGCTCGAGCCAGAGCTCCTCGATGCGCGCGGCCCCGTCGGCGAGGAACTCGAAGCCGGGCTGGGTCATCATGAACCCGGTCTCGTTCTGGTAGATGCGCACCTCGTCGGGGCGCTGTTCGATCGTGAGGAATGCGTGCTCGATGAGCTGGTCGAGGTGCTCGCGGTAGCTGCCCTCGCTCGCGACGATGCGCTCGAAGTGCGCGAGCGTGTCGTCCATGAACGCGCGCAGGATCTCCTGCAGCACCGCCTCCTTCGAGGAGAAGTGGTGGTACAGGCTGCCCGAGAGGATGCCCGCCTCGTCGGCGATGTCGCGCACCGTCGTCGACGAGTATCCGCGCGAGGCGATCAGCCTCGTCGCGATCGCGATGATCTCGTCGCGCCGCCCCGAACCGTCGCCCACGTCAGCGCCCGCTGACCTTGCCGAACAGGCGGGCGATGGGAGCGAGCACGAGCGGCCGCGCTGCGATCCAGGCGACCGCGATCACGACGAGCGAGGCGACGAAGATCCAGAAGCCGACCCAGTTCACGGCGTCCTGGCTGGCGTACATGTGGTTGAGGTTGCGCAAGATCCCAGTCGCGAACACGAGCCCGACGTGCACGATGATGAAGGCGACGAAGTACAGCATCACCGGGAAGTGCACGGCACGAGCCCACTCGACCGGGTAGATGCGGTTCAGCGTCTTCGCGTTCTTCGGCCAGATCCCCGACATGCGCACGCCCGTGATCACCGCGAGCGGGGCTGCGACGAAGACGGTCATGAAGTAGGCGATCTGCTGCAGGCTGTTGTAGTTCACCCAGCCGTTCTCGGTCGGCCAGTCGAGCGAGAGGTACTGCAGCAGCGCCGAGATCGCGTTCGGGAAGACCTCCCAGCTCGTCGGCACGATGCGCATCCACTGGCCGGTCGCGAAGAGCAGCACGACGAACACGACGCCGTTGACGAGCCACAGGATGTCGAGCGACTGGTGGAACCACAGCGCGAGGCTGATCTTGCGCTTCGCGTTCCAGCGCGGCGACCAGAACGCGGTCGGGCGCTTCTGCGTCCGCACCTGCAGGCCCGACCGGATGATGAGCACGATCAGGAACACGTTGAAGAAGTGCTGCCAGCCGAGCCACGCCGGAATGCCGACGGGCGCCGACTCGGGCAGGTGGTACTCGCCCGGGTAGCTCGCGATGAAGTCCTGCATCGGCGCGGTGGCGAGCAGCCAGTTGACGACGACGACGACCCCGGTGCCCGCGAGCAGCAGCCCGAACCCGCCGATGACGAGCACGGCGGCCCACTCGGCGCGCGAGTACGGTCCGTACAGCTTCGGCCATGGTTCGGCGACGGGCGGGGTGGATGCCGCGACGGAAGTCGCTCGTCGAGGCTGCGGCATCGGGGCGCGCCGGGGCGCGGCACCGGGCGCGGCGACGGGAGTGGGCGCGGGCGCGACGGTGGGCGTGGGCGCGACGACGGCAGCGGCCTCGACCGTCGGGGCGACCTCGGCGACCGGCGTCTCGACGACGCGCTCGGGCCGGGCGGGCGCAGTGCCGGCCGGGGGCCAGGGGTCGCCGTCGGGCGTGCGCGGCAGCCCGCGTCGCAGGGCGACCGCCCCGGCGACGGTGCTCGCGCCGGCGGGGGTCGCTGCCGGAGCCACCTTCGCGGCGGGCGGGGCCGTGGCGGCGGGGGCCGCCGTAGCGGGGGGCGCGGGCGCGACATCCGTCGGCGGCGTCGAGTCGAGCGCCGCGGCCGGAGCGAACGACGCGGGGGGCCATGGCTCGCCGCCGGGAACGCGCGGGAGACCGCGCCGCACGGGCCGCGGCGACGGCGCAGCGGGGACGACGACCGCCGTCGCGGGGGCTGCCGCGGTCGCCGCGACCGCGGTCGCCGGGGCGGCAGCCGCCGCGACCGCCGGAGACGCCTCAGCGGTATCGGTCGCCGCCACGACACCCGCGGGCATCGTCGCCGCCTCCGCGACCTCGGACACCGGAGGCCAGGGGTCGCCGCCCGCGAAGCGGGGCAGGCCCTGCCGTGTCGTTCGCCCGTACGTCGCCATCGGGCGCTACGCCTTCCGCGCCTCGAGCGCGGCGATCAGCTGCGGCACGACCGTGAACAGGTCGCCGACGATGCCGAAGTCGGCGATCTCGAAGATGGGGGCGTCGCCGTCCTTGTTGATCGCGACGATCGTCTTCGCCGTCTGCATGCCGGCCCGGTGCTGGATCGCGCCCGAGATGCCGAGTGCGATGTAGAGCTGCGGCGACACCGAGACACCGGTCTGGCCGACCTGGTACGACTGCGGCACGTAACCGGCGTCGACCGCCGCGCGCGAGGCGCCGACCGCGGCGCCGAGCACGTCGGCGAGCTGCTCGACGAGCGCGAACTGCGCCTCCGAGCCGAGACCGCGGCCGCCCGACACGACCTTCGCCGCGCCGCGCAGTTCGGGACGCGACGACGTGACGACCGCCTCGTCGACGCGCCCGATGGCGGCGGCCCGACGACCGGATGCCTCGACCGCGAGCTGCTCGGTCGAGACCGGCTGCGCCTCGGCGCGGGCATCGACCGCGCCCTCGCGTACGGTGATCACCGGGGCGCCCCACGTGACCGCGGAGTCGACGTTGTAGGCGCCGCCGTAGACCGAGTGATGGGCGACGACCCCCTCGGCGTCGCGCGAGACCGCGACGGCGTCGACCGCGAGACCCGAGCGCGAGCGGGCCGCGTAGCGGCCGGCGACCTCGCGCCCCTCGATCGAGTTCGGGACGAGGATCGCGTCGGGTCGCACGAGCTCGGCGGCCGCGGCGAGCGCGTCGGCCCCGGGCACCGTCACCTGCGCACCGGCCTCGGCGCCCTCGGCGACGAGCACATGGGTCGCCCCGAGTGCCGCGGCATCGGCCGCGGCCTGCTCACCGGCGCCGGCCGCGCCGACGATGAGAGCGACCGGAGTGCCGACCCCGGCGGCGGCGCCGAGCAGTCCTGCGGCGCTCTTGGTGAGCTCGCCAGAGGGGGTGAGGTCGAGGAGGACGAGGATCGAGTCGGCCTGGAAGTCAGTCATGTCGATCCCCTTACGCGAGCCGGTTCTGGACGAGGTACTCGGCGAGCCGCTCGCCGGCGTCGCCCTCGTCGACGATCTTGGTGCCCGCCGTGCGGGGCGGCTTCTCGGCGAGCGAGATCATGATCGAGCGCGACGCCTCGGTCGTCTCGGCATCGACGCCGAGGTCGGCGAGCGAGAGCGTCTCGAACGGCTTCTTCTTCGCGGCCATGATGCCCTTGAAGTTCGGGAACCGGGCGTCCGGCAGCCGTTCGGTGATCGAGATGACCGCGGGCAGCGCCGCCGTGACCTGCATCGTGCCGTGGTCGCTCGCGCGCTCGCCGCGCACCTCGCCGTCGGCGATCTCGACCGAGTTCAGGCTCGTCGCGTTCGGCACGTCGAGGAGCTCGGCGATCATCGCCGGCACCACGCCGCCGGAGCCGTCGGTCGACTCGTTGCCGGCGATCACGAGGTCGTACCCGATGCGCTGCACCGCGGCGGCGAGCACCTCGGCGGTGAGCCCGAGGTCGGCCCCGGCGAGCGCGTCGTCGACGACCTGCACGGCCGACGACGCCCCCATCGCGAGGCCCTTGCGCACGGTCGCCGCAGCGGACCCGGGCGACATCGAGAGCACGACCACCTCGGTGCCGGCGTTCGCGTCGGCGTACGAGAGCGCGACCTCCAGGGCGCGCTCGCCGATCTCGTCGAGCACCGTGTCACTCGCGGCGCGATCGGCGAGGCCGGTCTGCAGGTTCAGCTTGCGGTCCCCGTAGGTGTCGGGGACCTCCTTGACCAGGACGACGATCTTCATTCCGCTCCCTCTGTGCACGAGTCGCTCCATCCTAACCAAGCACTTGCTTGCCTCGACAGGGCACTCTTTTGTGGGATGCCGCCAACCCGGTGCGGCGCTCGACCGAGCACCTTCGTCGAACGTGCACAGTTCCCGGCTGCCGCGCGGGATGCCGGGGTTACGCTGCGGGCATGAGCGGATTCCGACCCCCTGTTGCAGATATCGCCTTCGCCCTCGAGCACGTCGTCGACTACGACGCCGTCGCGCAGCTGCCCGGTTTCGAGCACGCCGACCTCGAGACCGTCTCCGAGATCCTCGACGAGGTCGGCAGCTTCATGGCCGAGGTCGTGGCGCCCACCAACCGCGCCGGCGACCTCGAGGGTTCGACGCTGAACCCCGACGGCAGCGTGACGACGGCGACCGGCTTCAAGGAGGCGTACGCCGCCTACGTCGACGCGGGCTGGGGCTCGGTTCCGCTGCCCGAGGAGTACGGCGGCGGCAACTTCCCGCGCACGGTCGGCCTCGCCGTGCAGGAGCTCATGATGACGGCGAACATGGCGTTCTCGCTGGCTCCGCTGCTCACTCAGGGCGCGATCGAGGCACTGCTGCACTACGGCAGCGACGAGCAGAAGCAGCAGTGGCTGCCCAAGATGGTCTCCGGCGAGTGGGCCGGCACCATGAACCTCACCGAGCCGCACGCCGGCTCCGACGTCGGCGCGCTGACCACGAAGGCGGTCAAGCGCGAGGACGGCACCTACGGCATCACCGGCCAGAAGATCTTCATCACCTTCGGCGACCACGACCTCAGCGAGCAGATCGTGCACCTCGTGCTCGCACGCACGCCCGACGCCCCGGCCGGCACGAAGGGCATCTCGATCTTCATCGTGCCGAAGTTCCTCGTGAACGAGGACGGCTCGCTCGGCGAGCGCAACGGCGTGCACACCGTCGGCGTCGAGCACAAGATGGGCATCCACGGTTCGCCCACCTGCGTGCTGTCGTACGAGGACGCGACCGGCTACCTCGTCGGCGACGAGAACATCGGCATGCGCATCATGTTCGTCATGATGAACAGCGCTCGCCTCTCGGTCGGCACGCAAGGCCTCGCCGTCGCCGAGCGCGCCTACCAGCAGTCGCTCGACTACGCGCGCGAGCGCATCCAGGGCCGCGCGATCGGCGCGACGCAGGACAGCCCGATCATCGACTTCCCCGACGTGCGCCGCATGCTCATGACGCAGAAGGCATATATCGCCGCGATGCGTCGCATGATGCTCCTGAACGCGACCTACGTCGACGTGTCGACCCACCACCCCGACCCCGCGACCCGGGCTCGCGCGAACGAGATCGTCGGCCTGCTCACCCCGATCTGCAAGTCGTTCGGCACCGACCTCGGCAACTAGCTCACCTCGCTCGCACTGCAGATCCACGGCGGCATGGGCTTCATCGAGGAGACCGGGGCCGCCCAGCACTACCGCGACGTGCGCATCGCGGCGATCTACGAGGGCACGAACGGCATCCAGGCCGCCGACCTCGTCGGTCGCAAGCTCCCGGTCCGCGACGGCGCGTCCGCGCTCGAGTTCATCGCCACCATGCGCGAGCTCGACACCGAGCTGGCCGCGGCGGGCGAGGAGTTCGCCTCGATCCGCTCGCACCTGAGCGCACAGCTCGACACCCTCGAGCAGACGACGGCGTGGATGCTGCGCACCGGTGCCACCGACCCGAACGCGGTGCTCTCGGGGTCGTCCCCGTACCAGCGCATCTGGGGCCTCGTCGTCGGCGGGTGGCTCATGGCGAAGTCGGCGCTCGGTGCACGCGGCGTCGACGCCGACGGCGTCGCCGAGACGCAGCTGCCGCTCGCCCGCTTCTACGCCGAGCAGCTGCTGCCGCAGGCCGCCGGCCTGGCCAGCTCCGCGACGGCCGGCTCGCGCGACCTGTTCGCACTCGACGCCGCCGCCCTCGGCGACCCCGCAGCTCGCGGGGCCCGCGTCTGAGCCGACCCGAGGCCTGACGATGCGCTCGCCCTCCGGGGCGGGCGCATCGTCGTCTCGCCCGAGTCCGTCAGGCGTTCGCCGGAGCTAGGCGCATGGTCTCGCCGGCCCGGTCTGCGAACGCCGTCGCCGTGGTCGCGATCGTGCGCTGCATCACCTCGACGGCGGCGGCGGGCGCGACATCGGCGGGCCGGGCCAGGCTGATCGTTCGGGTGAGCGTCGGTGCCTCGAGCCGCACCGATCGCAGGCCCGGGCGGTCGATGAGCACCATCGCCGGCACGATCGCGACGCCGAGGCCGCGCTCGACGAAGCGCAACACGGCATCCATCTCGGCACCTTCGAGCACGATCTCGGGCGTGAGGCCGGCCGCCGCGAACGCCGCGTCGGTCGTGCCGCGCAGGTCGTAGGTCGCGCTGAACACGATCTGCGGCAGCGCCGCGACCTCGGCGAGCGAGACGGCCTCGCCCGTCGCGACCGGAGGCATCCCCGCCGATGAGATCACGACGAGCTCCTCGACGAGCAGCGGGGCCAGCGTGAACCGCTCGGCCGAACGGCCGTCGGAGGTCGTGATGAGCGCCAGGTCGAGCTCGCCGCTCGCGAGTTCGTCGAGCAGGCGCCGCGACCCCTGCTCCGAGAGGTGCAGTTCGATGCCGGGATGCTCCGCGTGGAACGCGCTGAGCACCTCGGCGACGAGGCTGATGCAGAGGGTCGGGGTCGCGCCGAGCCGCACCCGGCCGCGTTCGAGGCCGGCGAGCTCGGCGAGGTCGCGGCGCACCGACTCGGCGTCGGCGAGCATGCGGCGCGCGAGCGGCAGCAGCGACTCGCCGGCGGGGGTGAGCGTCGAGCCGCCTCGGGCCCGGCGGAACAGCTCGGCGCCGAGGTCGTGCTCGAGCGCGGTGATCTGGCGGCTGAGCGTGGATTGCGCGAGGTAGAGCTCTTCGGCGGCGCGGGTGAAGTTGCCGAAGCGGGCGACCGTGACGAAGCTCTGCAGCTGTTCGAGGTTCACATGCATACTCTATGCGCATCGTGGCGACACGATATATGCATTGGAGTAATCATCCAGACGCGCCTACCGTGGCTGCCATGACCACCCCCACGTTCAACGCTCCGACCACCGCCGAACGACAGATCTCCACGACCGTGCTCGTGATCGGCACCGGCGGCTCGGGGCTGCGCGCCGCCATCGAGCTCGCCGAGGCGGGTGTCGACGTGCTCGCGCTCGGCAAGCGCCCGAAGTCCGATGCCCACACCTCGCTCGCGGCCGGCGGCATCAACGCCGCCCTGGCGACCATGGACGCCGACGACAGCTGGCAGCAGCACGCCGCCGACACGCTCAAGGAGAGCTACCTGCTCGCCGACCCGCGCACCGTCGAGACCGTGACGAAGGGCGCGGCACGAGGCATCCAGGATCTCGAACGCTACGGAATGCCGTTCGCCCGCGAGGCCGACGGCCGCATCTCGCAGCGCTTCTTCGGCGCGCACACGTACCGCCGCACGGCGTTCGCGGGCGACTACACGGGGCTCGAGATCCAGCGCACGCTCGTGAACCGCGCGGCGCAGCTCGAGGTGCCGATCCTCGACACCGTGTACGTCACCCGCATCCTCGTGAACGACGACGGCGCGGTGTTCGGCGCGTACGGCTTCGACCTCGAGAACGGGACCCGCTACCTCATCCACGCCGACGCCGTCATCCTCGCGGCGGGCGGGCACAACCGCATCTGGCGGCGCACCTCGTCGCGGCGCGACGAGAACACGGGCGACTCGTGGCGGCTCGCCGTCGAGGCGGGCGGACGCGTGCGCGACCCGGAGCTCGTGCAGTTCCACCCGTCCGGCATCATCGAGCCCGAGAGCGCGGCAGGCACCCTCATCAGCGAGGCGGCGCGCGGCGAGGGCGGCATCCTCACCAACGGCCTCGGTGAGCGCTTCATGCACGAGTACGACCCCGAGCGCCTCGAGCTGTCGACCCGCGACCGCGTCGCGCTGGCCTGCTACACCGAGATCAAGGAGGGCCGCGGCACCCCCAACGGCGGTGTCTGGCTGGATGTCTCGCACCTGCCCCGCGAGACGATCATGCAGCGGCTGCCGCGGGTGTACCAGACCATGCTCGAGCTGCAGATGCTCGACATCACGAAGCAGCCCATCGAGATCGCGCCGACCGCGCACTACTCGATGGGCGGGGTCTGGGTTCGGCCCGACGACCACGGCACCGACGTGCCCGGGCTCTACGCCATCGGCGAGGCATCCAGCGGCCTGCACGGAGCCAACCGGCTGGGCGGCAACTCGCTCATCGAGCTGCTCGTCTTCGGACGCATCGTGGGGCAGGCCGCCGCCGCGTACTCGCGGTCGCTTCCGGCGCAGCAGCGCTCGGCCGCCGCGGTCGAGACCGCCCGCGACGAGATCTCCGCACTGCTGGGGTCGGACGGCGCCGAGAACGTGCGCGCCCTGCAGCGCGCCATCCGCGACACGATGACCGAGCATGCCGGCGTCGTGCGCGACGAGGAGGGCCTGCGCGCCGGCCTCGCCGAGCTCGACGGGATCGAGGCGCGCATGGCCGACATCGGCGTGCACCCCGACATCGCGGGCTACCAGGACCTCGCGCACGCGTTCGACCTCAAGTCCGCCGCGCTCGCGGCCCGCGCGACGCTCGAAGCCGCGCTCGAGCGTCGCGAGACCCGCGGCTGCCACAACCGCAGCGACTACCCCGCCACGGATGCCTCGCTGCAGGTGAACCTCGTGTGGTCGCCCCAGACCGGGGTGACGCGCGAGGCGATCCCGCCGATCCCGGAGGAGATCGCGGGGCTCATGCGCGAGGTGTCGACGGTCGGCAAGCTCGTCGAGTAGGCGCGTCTCGACCGGCACGACGAAGGGCCGGATGCCCGAGGCATCCGGCCCTTCGCTCGATCAGTACGACGAGACGGCTCAGTACTTCGAGATGGTGATGTAGCCGGGCGAACCCGAGGCCGGCTTCTCGACGTAGCAGCCGGCGTCGTACGCCGCCTGCCACGCCGTGCGCTTCGCCGCGCTCGAGCTCGCGTACGCGAAGTTGACCTGGCCAGCGTACGAGCAGAGCGTGTTCCACGTGTTGCGTCCGACGATGCCGTCGGAGGTGATGTAGACCCAGCTCTGGAACTTGCGCACCTGCGACTCGGTCGCGGGACCGAACGAGTTGTCGACGGCGAGCGCGCTGCCGAGGCCGTAGGCCGACTGGACCCCGTTCAGCATGCGCTGGATCTGCCCGACGCACGTCGAGTACCCGCCGCGCGAGTAGACGTAGGCGGTGCAGCCCTTGCCCGAGGTTCCGCTGTACGCGTTCGCCGCGGTTGCCGGTGCGATCGCGCAGAGCCCTGCGACCGCGAGCGCGACCGCTCCCCCGGCGATCCCTCTCCTGAGCTTCTTGATCATCTGCGTGCGTCCCCAATCGTTGTCGGCGGGTGGCTCGACGCCCCCCGGTCTGGTCGGCGCATCCGCGCACGGACCGATCAGACCACGGCCGGGGATGCCTGCAGAATGGGCAGCACTCCCCATCGCCGGGTTCGGCCGGTCGAGACGTCGGCCCATACGATGATCGGATGGGCCTCTTCGATCACATCGGCATCTCCGTCGACGACCTGACCCGTTCGACCGCGCAGTTCGACCCGGTGATGCAGGCGCTCGGCTGCACGCGGCAGGACGCCGACAACGGGGTGTCGTGGTACCTGGGCGAGGAGGAGCTGATCCTCTTCCCCGCCCTCGAGCCGGGCACCGGACCGCACCGCCACGGCCGGGTCGGCTGGCAGCACCTCGCCTTCCCCGTCGAATCGCGCACCGAGGTCGATCGGCTGCACGAGATCGCCGTCGGCGCGGGGTGGACGGCGGTGCGCGACCCGAAGCCGTACCCGCGCTTCAACGAGCGCTACTACGCCTCGTTCGTCGAGGACGACAACGGCATCCGCCTCGAGTTCATGCACAACCCGCCGCGCGAGCCGGTCACGGACTAGCTGCCGCCGCGCCATCGCTCCGGGCGTGGCGAGAGCGGCTGGCAGCGCTTCGCGCCGATGAACGCGGCGAGATCATCAACTGACGGCGTCGGGCGCGCATCATGGCCGAACGTGCATGCCGCACCCGCGTGCGCTGACGACCTCGGCGCTGCTCAAGCGCTCAGCGCCGCCGCGACCGCAGCACGCAGCGCGGGAACCGTCTCGGCCTCGAACCACGGGTTGCGCTGCTGCCAGGCGATGTTGCGCGGCGACGGGTGGACGACGGGGAGGACCTCGGGCCCGTAGTCGCGCCAGTGGCGAACGGTCTCGGTGAGCGTCATCCGCCGGTCGGGCAGGTAGGCCCGCTGGGCGTACGCGCCGACGAGGACGGTCAGCCGCACGCTCGCGAGCTGCTCGAGAAGCGGCGGATGCCACGTCGCCGCGAATCCTCGGCGGGGCGGAAGGTCGCCCGAGGCGGCCTTGCCCGGGAAGTAGAAGTCCATCGGCACGATCGCGAACGCCGCCGGGTCGTGGAACGTCTCTCGGTCGACGCCGAGCCAACGAACGAGGGTGTCGCCGCTGGCGTCGTTCCACGGGATCCCCGACTCTTGCGCCCGGCGGCCGGGAGCCTGGCCGATGAGCAGGATGCGCGAATCGGGCGCAGCGGCGAAGACGGGCTGCCAGCCGCGGGCGGTGAACGGCGCGTTCTGCTCGTCGGCGATGATCGCGTCGCGGATCCGCTGGATCTCGTCGGTCATGGTCGCACCAGACTATGACGTGACCTGAAAATAATCATTGACTTATATAAGTGATGATGCAATCATTGCCCCATGCACGCGCTCGATGTCCTCGGAGATCCGGTCAGGCGCCGCATCCTCGAGCTGATCGCCGACGGTGAGGCGTCGGCCGGCGACGTCGGCCGTGTCATCCAGGCCGAGTTCGGCATCTCGCAGCCGGCGGTCTCCCAGCACCTGCGCGTGCTTCGCGAGTCGGGGTTCGTGACCGTGCGCCCCGAGGGGGCGCGGCGGTTGTACGCGGTCGACCCCGCGCCGCTCGCTCAGGCCGACGCCTGGTTCGACGCGTTCCGCCGGTTCTGGGAGCCCAAGCTCGACGCCCTCGGCACCGAGCTCGCGCGCGGTCGGCTCGCGCAGCGGAAGGCGGCAGAGAAGCAGCGCCCTGCTGGGGCATCCCCGCCCGCCCGGCCTGACGACGACACCCGCACCGATCCGCACGACGACTGAACGAAGGAGTACCGACATGGTTGACGTGAACGCCCAGCTCGACGCCGTCACGCGCAGCATCGAGACGAAGGAGGTCGACGGCGAGCGCACGTACGTGCAATTGCTCACCCAGACCTACCCCTCCCCCATCGACGACGTGTGGGACGCGGTGACGAGCGCCGAGCGCATTCCGCGTTGGTTCCTGCCGATCTCGGGCGACCTGCGACTCGGCGGCACGTACCAGTTCGAGGGCAACGCGGGCGGCGAGATCAGGAGCTGCGAGCCGCCGCGCGACGGCACGGCCGGCTACTCGGTCACGTGGGGCATGGGCGTCGGCGAGCCGGCCATCGTGAGCGTTCGCCTCATCGAGGTGGATGCCTCGCACACCCGTTTCGAGCTCGAGAACGTCGCCACGGCGACGAGCCTGCCCGACGGCATGTGGGAGCAGTTCGGGCCGTCGGCGACCGGCATCGGCTGGGACCAGGGGCTCCTCGGCCTCGCGCTGCACTTCTCGGGCGGCGACGACGGCATCTCGCCCGAAGAGGCCCCGGCCTGGGTCGCGTCGGATGAGGGGAAGGCGTTCATGCGCCGCTCAGCCGACGCATGGGCCGCGGCTCACGAGCGCGACGGGGTCAGCGCAGAGGTCGCGAAGGGTGCGTCCGATCGCACGTATGCGGCGTACACCGGTGATGCCGCGGGGGCCGAGATGGGGTGACGGCGGCGGGGCCACCGGCTCGAACGCGATGAGGGGTGGATGCCTCACGGCTTCCACCCCTCACGGAGCCCCTCAGACGTGCTACTTCTCGACGACCGTCAGCGGGATACGCCCCTCGCTCCCGAGTCCGGAGGTGAGGACGACGTCGTAGGCCCCGGGCTCGACCGACTTTGGCACGCGCCACTTCACCATCGCGGTGCCGTTCCCATCGGCCACGAGCCTGTCGATCTCGACCTCCGACCCGTTGCCGCGAAGGGTCAGGGCGATCTGCGCGCCGACAGGCAGCTCTGTCGCCGTGATGGTCACCTTCTTGCCGGCCCGCACCTCGTCGTCCGACAGCTGCAGGGCTCCGACGGCGACGGGGGGCTCGTAGACGTCGACTCGGAACGGCACCGTCTGCGAGAGGCCTTCAGGACCGGTCACGGTCACGGTCGCCGAGGCGCCGGTATCAGCACCGAGAACGTGGGTGCCGGTCACGTCGAAGACCGTCGCAGCGTCTGCACCTGCCGCATCGGCCCCGCTGATCACACCGTCGGTGACGGCACCGTCGGGCCAGGTGATCGTCGCCTGGAGCTGCGCCAGCGGTACGCTCGGGCTCGCGATCCGTGCGACCACGCCGGCGACCTCGCCGCTCTCCACCTGCGGGACTTCGCGCCCGACGACCGCGGTCTGCCACGGGATCTCAGGATCAGCCCAGAAGTTGCCCCCGAGCAGCTGGAGCCGAGCGCCATGCGAGCCGGCTCGCTGCGCGAACGTCTCGAACGAGGAGCTGTCGAACTGCGTCGCCCACCCCTTGTCGGCGATGCCGAGCGTGCGGGGCCACGCCATGTACTCGAGGTCCTCGCCGCCTCGACGGAATGTCTCGCCCCATGCGGCAGCCTCCACACCCTGCACGTCGGCCTCGGTCAGCCCGAACGAGGCGTTCAGATTCTTGCGCGTGGTGGCATCGATCACCGCGGTCGGGTCCCACGCGTACTGGTACTTGGTCGAGTAGATCGGTTCACGGAATCCGAGCGGCGCGCCGGGGAACTTGTAGTCCATGTACGCGTGGTTGACCGGAGAGAGGATGACCGGGCGCCCCTCGAACCAACCCTTTGCGAGATGGTTCTTCCGGTCCGCCCAGTACTGGTGCACGGCGTCCTTCGACGTGCCGGCCTGGGGCATCGGCGTCCAGCCGATGATCTTCTTGCCGTTGTCGGCGGCGACCTGCTCGACCATTCGGATGAATTCGCCGTACTGCGTCGTCGTGATGCCCTCGACTTCGTCGGCGCCGACGTGAATGTACTCACCGGGTGTGAGCTCGGCGACCTCGCGGATGACGTCGGAGATGAATCGGGTCACCTCGGGCTTGCCGACGCACAGCGAATTGGTCGAGATGCCGCCGGTCGTGCGGATCGGGATGATTCGCTCCTGGCAGTCGAGCACGGGGTACGACGAAAGTGCGGCATCGGAGTGGCCGGGAACGTCGATCTCGGGAACGACGTCGATCTGACGGGCGGACGCGTACGCGACGATGTCCCGGAAGTCGTCCTTCGTGTAGAACCCGGACTGGCCGCCCGCCATCGACGACGACGCGCCGTGCGCGGTGAGGTTCGGCCAGGAGTCGATCTGGATGCGCCAGCCCTGGTCGTCGGTCAGATGGATGTGCAGGCGGTTCATCTTCACCAGCGACATCTGGTCGACGAGGGCTTTCACGGCGTCGACGGTGAGGAAGTTGCGGGCCGGATCGATCATCAGGCCACGCTGAGCGAAGCGGGGATAGTCCACGATCTCAGTGGCGGCGACGCTCCACGCCTGGACGACGTCGCTGTCGTCGCCGAGCGCCCAGACCGGCAGCAGTTGCAGCAGCGTGCGGGTTCCGTTCCACGCGCCGCGCAACTCGCTCGCGGTGATCTGCACGCCCGTCGGCGCCGACACGAGGCGGTACGCCTCGGCCTTCTGATACTGCTGCTCCGCGCCGGACGCGGGGTCGCCCTGGACCAGCACGATGTCGCCGTCCGCGGCGCCCGCCTCCACGATCGGCAACTCGAAGCCGGTGCTCGCGCGCAGCGTGTCGGCGAGGAGCCCCGCCGCCTCGGAGAAGGCCGCCGGGCTCACGATGCGGCTGTCCTCGGTGATCTCGTACGGCGCGCCCTCGGCGTCGGCCCGTGACACGGGCTGCGGGGTGATGTCACCGGTGGGCGGCAGCTCCGGGGCGGGCTTCTGGGCTCCCCAGACCTCGAAGGCGAACAGCGAGTAGCCGTAGATGCCCGCCGTCTCGACGCCCTGCATACGCACGAACTTCCACGCCTCTGCGGTGTCGACGACGATGCTCTGCGCGCCCGCCCCTGTTGCGGCGCCATCGTGCACCGTGGTCCACGAGGTGCCGTCGTTCGACACCTGCAGGAGGTACTTCTTGCCGTAGGCCGCCTCCCAGTTGAGGACGACCGTGTGGATGCGCGATGCCTCGGCGAGCTCGACCTGAATCCAGTCGGCCGTGTTGTCGTAGATCGGCGCCGTGCGCGTGTACTTCGATCCCCAGCGAGTGGTCGAGTCTCCGTCGATCGCGTTCGCGGCGACGAAGCGGTCGTCGTAGAACGACTTCGCCGTCGCCCTGCCGTCGCGGGCCAGGTCGCGCGCCTCTCCGGGGGGCGTGTCCGAAGGCTGGTTCCAGACCTGGAACGAGTACAGCGAGAGACCGTACTTCGTCGCCGTGGCCTGCGACACGACGCGCACGAACGACCATGCGTCGGAGGTGTCGACCACCTCCTCCTGCACGAGGTGGCCGCCGGCTGCCTGACCGGTCGGCGTGGTCACCCGGCGGAGACTCGTCCACGTCGCCCCGTCGTTCGACACCTGGATCTCGTAGTCGGTCGAGTAGGCCGCCTCCCAGTCGAGCACGACCTTCAGGATGTAGGTCGGCTCGGCGAGCTCGATCTGAGCCCACTCCCCCGTCACGTCGTACGTGTCACTGGGGCTGGTACGGGTGTACCGCGAGCCCCAGCGCGTCGTGGAGTCGCCGTCATTCATTCGAGCAGGCTCGAAGCTGCCGCTCAGCGTGTACGTCGAACGGGCCGTCGCCGTGCCCTCGCGGGCGACATCCCGGCTCGCCGCCGCGGAGGCGGGACCAGCGGCGAAGACCAACCCGCTCACGGTGACGACCAACGCGATCAGCGCGGCGATGCCACGACGGAGGGCGGGCGGGCGGCGGCGGCGGTCTCGGAGGCGGGCGTCGTTGCTCATCTTCATCTCCGTCGAGAAAGTTTGTTGACCATCTAAAGAAAGTAATTGAGAGGACACTAGCGCCCCGCGCGTCATTCGACAAGGCCCATGCCGCCGCCGCTCGCCGGACCGAGACACATCTCGGCGACGATGGTGGCGCACGCACACGCCTCGAGCTCTGCATGATCGCCGGAGGAGGGTGCGGAGCCATCGCCGGAGGCACGATCATCGGCCTGGCAATGGAGGAGATCGCCGGTCGCATTCTGCGAGTCGACGTGTGTGTCGGTTGCTGTGCGTAGGCTCGCATCGTGCCCGACCTCGACGATGTGCGCCGCGCCGCCGCCCGGCTGCCGGGCAGCGAAGAGCGGGCGACGACCGGCGGCGCGGCCTGGTTCGTGCGCGGCAAGCTCTACGCGTGGGAGTGCCACCCGTGGCCGAGCATTCCCGACGACCTGCGCGAGATCATCGCGGCCGAGCTCGTGGTCGGGGTGAAGGTCGCCGATCCGGTCGATGCGCTGGCCCTCCGCGAGATGGCGCCAGACGTCTTCCTCGGCCCGACCACCCGGTGGGGCGAGCCGAAGATCGCGTTCCGCATGGCGCACATCGACGCCGACCACCTCGCCGAGCTCGTGACCGAGGCGTGGCGCGTGCAGGCTCCGAAGTACCTGCGGCGCGAGTTCTTCGGCGACGACGCGTAGTCGAGCCCCGCGGGGAGCTGACTCCTCCGAGAGCTCCAGTCGTTGTCTTGGGTGAACTCCGTGCGGGATCGATCAGCCGAGCGGGACGCGGAAGTAGAGATCCCAGTGCAGTTTGCATCCGGGGTTGAACGGCGCCGCGCAGGACGGACATGCGTGCGCGTCCGCATACTCGGCGATGGTCAGCAATGTTCCGCACACCCCGCAGAGCACCGCCCGTTCCTGAAATTCCTCGGTCCGCCACTGGGCAGCCGGATGATCAACGGCCTCGCTGTGACAGAGATGACAGGGATAGAAGTCGCCGCAGCACGCGAACTCGATGGCGATGACGTCGAGATCGGTTCGGTAGTGAACGCAGCGGGTTTCAGCATCGACGACCGCCCCGCGCACCAGCGGCCTCACGGCGACCCCGAACCGTGTTCGAGCTCGTCGGCGTCTGGCCGCACGTCCTCGATGTAGCGTCCGCCGATCGTGGCGATTCCGAAGGTGGCGGGCTTGCCTCGCAATCGGAGGATCACTTCGACGATCATCATGGTGCACATCGTCAGGGTGCCGAGGATCCATACGACGACCGTCACCCACATCGGCGGGTACACCCAGTCGGGTGCGCCGAAGATGACGCCGAAGACGATGATCTCGAGCAGGATGAGCGCAAGTCCGATGAGGAACACCGCGCCCGACACCAGATAGATCGACCGCGCGGGGTCGCCCTTGTAGATGAGTTGGAAGCGGGGGCGCCTCACGGGCGCGCGGTTGACCGCGGCTGCGGCTCGCTTCGTCCGCTTCTTGCGACGACGAGCATTCGATCTCCCCACAACTCCCTCTCCTCGATCGGCGTGCGGCCGTCGGACTCGACCCGAGTCCCGCGTCGAACCTACCGTGGCGAGCCTCCTCGAACGTACGCCGACGTTGAATCCCCCTGCGTCCGTCGCCGTGCGCCAGAAGAGGTGGATGCCTCGCGGCATCCACCTCTCATGCGAACGCTGGACGGCCTAGAAGTCCCAGTCCTCGTCTTCGGTGACCACGGCCTTGCCGATCACGTACGACGACCCCGACCCGCTGAAGAAGTCGTGGTTCTCGTCGGCGTTCGGCGAGAGCGCCGAGAGGATCGCCGGGTTCACGTCGGTGACGGTCTTCGGGAACATCGGCTCGTAGCCGAGGTTCATGAGGGCCTTGTTGGCGTTGTAGTGCAGGAACTTCTTGACGTCTTCGGTCAGGCCGACGCCGTCGTAGAGGTCTTGCGTGTACTGCACCTCGTTGTCGTAGAGCTCGTAGAGCAGCGAGAACGTGTAGTCCTTGAGGTCGTCGCGCGTGGCCTGGTCGACCAGCTCGAGGCCCTTCTGGAACTTGTAGCCGATGTAGTACCCGTGCACGGCCTCGTCGCGGATGATGAGGCGGATGAGGTCGGCCGTGTTGGTGAGCTTCGCACGGCTCGACCAGTACATCGGCAGGTAGAAGCCCGAGTAGAACAGGAAGCTCTCGAGCAGCGTCGAGGCGACCTTGCGCTTCAGGGGTTCGTCGCCACGGTAGTACTCCATGACGATCGCGGCCTTCTTCTGCAGGTTCTCGTTGTCGACCGACCAGCGGAAGGCATCGTCGATCTCCTTCGTCGAGCACAGCGTCGAGAAGATCGACGAGTAGCTCTTCGCGTGCACCGACTCCATGAACGCGATGTTCGTGTAGACCGCCTCTTCGTGCGGGGTGATCGCGTCGGGGATGAGCGAGACCGCACCGACCGTGCCCTGGATCGTGTCGAGCAGCGTGAGGCCGGTGAACACCCGCATCGTCAGCGTCTGCTCGTCGGGCGTCAGCGTGTTCCACGACTGGATGTCGTTCGACAGCGGCACCTTCTCGGGCAGCCAGAAGTTGTTCACCAGGCGGTTCCAGACCTCGAGGTCCTTGTCGTCCTGGATGCGGTTCCAGTTGATGGCGTTGACGTGGTCGACGAGCTTGAGCTTGCCGCCGGTGTGCGCCGGGTCGTTGCCGGCCGCGTTGACCGGATCGGTGAGGGTCATGTCGGTTCCTTCGAGAAGAGGGGTTGGATGTCGCGGGGCCGGTGGTCTCGATACGCTTCGCTACTCGACCGACCGAGCAATGCTCAGAGCATGCAGCTGACGCACTCGTCCAGGTTCGTGCCCTCGAGCGCGAGCTGACGCAGGCGGATGTAGTAGATCGTCTTGATCCCCTTCTTCCATGCGTAGATCTGCGCCTTGTTGATGTCGCGGGTCGTCGCCGTGTCCTTGAAGAAGAGCGTGAGCGAGAGGCCCTGGTCGACGTGCTGCGTCGCCGCGGCGTAGGTGTCGATGACCTTCTCGTAGCCGATCTCGTACGCGTCCTGGTAGTACTCGAGGTTGTCGTTCGTCATGAACGCCGCCGGGTAGTAGACGCGCCCGAGCTTGCCCTCTTTCCGGATCTCGATCTTCGAGGCGATCGGGTGGATCGACGCCGTCGAGTTGTTGATGTACGAGATCGAGCCGGTCGGCGGCACCGCCTGCAGGTTCTGGTTGTAGATGCCGTGCTCCTGGATCGAGGCCTTGAGCTCGAGCCAGTCCTGCTGCGTCGGGATGTGCACGCCGGCGTCGGCGAAGAGCTGCGTGACCTTCGCCGTCTCGGGCACCCACGCGGCATCCGTGTACTTGTCGAAGAACTCGCCCGATGCGTACTTCGAGTCGGCGAAGCCGTCGAAGACCTCACCGCGCTCGATCGCGATCCGGTTCGACGCGCGCAGCGCGTGGAACAGCACCGTGTAGAAGTAGATGTTCGTGAAGTCGATGCCCTCTTCGGAGCCGTAGAAGATGCGCTCACGGGCGAGGTAGCCGTGCAGGTTCATCTGGCCGAGGCCGATGGCGTGGGACTTGTCGTTGCCGTCCTCGACCGAGCGCACCGAGGTGATGTGGCTCTGGTTCGACACCGACGTCAGGCCGCGGATCGCGGTCTCGACGGTCTTGCCGAAGTCGGGCGAGTCCATCGTGAGCGCGATGTTCAGCGAACCCAGGTTGCAGGAGATGTCCTTGCCGATCTCCTTGTACGAGAGGTCCTCGTTGTAGGTCGTCGGCGTGTTCACCTGCAGGATCTCGCTGCAGAGGTTCGACATGTTGATGCGGCCCTTGATCGGGTTCGCCTTGTTCACCGTGTCTTCGAACACGATGTACGGGTAGCCCGACTCGAACTGGATCTCGGCGATCGTCTGGAAGAAGTCGCGCGCGTTGATCTTCGTCTTCTTGATGCGCGGGTTGTCGACCATCTCGCGGTAGTGCTCGGTGATCGGCACATCGCCGAACGGCTTGCCGTAGACCTTCTCGACGTCGTAGGGCGAGAAGAGGTACATGTCCTCGTTGTTCTTCGCGAGCTCGAACGTGATGTCGGGCACGACGACGCCGAGCGACAGCGTCTTGATGCGGATCTTCTCGTCGGCGTTCTCGCGCTTCGTGTCGAGGAACCGCATGATGTCGGGGTGGTGCGCGCTGAGGTACACCGCACCGGCGCCCTGGCGGGCACCGAGCTGGTTCGCGTAGCTGAACGAGTCCTCGAGCAGCTTCATGACGGGGATGATGCCCGACGACTGGTTCTCGATCTGCTTGATCGGGGCGCCCGACTCGCGGATGTTCGAGAGCAGCAGTGCCACGCCGCCGCCGCGCTTCGACAGCTGCAGGGCCGAGTTGATGCCGCGGGCGATCGACTCCATGTTGTCTTCGATGCGCAGCAGGAAGCACGAGACGAGCTCGCCGCGCTGCGCCTTGCCCGTGTTGAGGAAGGTCGGCGTGGCCGGCTGGAAGCGGCCGCCGATGATCTCTTCCACCAGGTCGATCGCGAGCTGCTCGTCGCCCTGCGCGAGCCCGAGCGCGGTCATGACGACGCGGTCCTCGAAGCGCTCGAGGTAGCGCTTGCCGTCGAACGTCTTGAGCGTGTAGCTCGTGTAGTACTTGAACGCCCCGAGGAACGTCTCGAAGCGGAACTTCTTCGAGTAGGCGAGGTCGTTGAGCTTCTGGATGAACTCGAACGAGTACTGCTCGAGCACCTGGGGCTCGTAGTACTCCTTCTCGACGAGGTAGTCGAGCCGTTCCTTCAGCGAGTGGAAGAAGACCGTGTTCTGGTTGACGTGCTGCAGGAAGTACTCGCGCGCCGCCTCGCGGTCTTTGTCGAACTGGATCTCGCCGTTCGGACCGTACAGGTTCAGCATCGCGTTGAGCGAGTGATAGTCCATCGCCGTGCGCGGGGCCTCCATGAGCGCTACGCCGTCTGCTGCAGTTGACTTGACCAAAATGCGTCCAATCCATCGTCGACGGCGCGAACGTCGTCAGGGGTTCCGAATACTTCGAAGCGGTAGAGGTGCGGCACCTTGCACTTCGCGGCGATGATGTCGCCGGCGAGGCAGTAGGCCGACCCGAAATTGGTGTTGCCGGCGCTGATCACGCCGCGGATGAGCGCGCGATTGCGCTCGTCGTTGAGGAACTTGATGACCTGCTTCGGCACGGCGCCCTTGCCGTCGCCTCCGCCGTAGGTCGGGACGACGAGCACGAACGGCTCGTCGGCGTGCAGTGCCTCGTCGCGGGCGTGCAGCGGAATGCGCTCGGCCGGGCGGCCGAGCTTCTCGATGAAGCGCTTCGTGTTGCCCGAGACGCTCGAGAAGTAGACCAGGTTCGTCATGATCGTCTCCCTTCGCGGTTCCGGTTCACTCCCCCGAGCTCACCGGACGCGACTAGGCGAGACGGGCGGCGAGCTCGTCGATCTTGTCGGGGCGGAAGCCCGACCAGTGGTCTTCGTCGGTGATGACGACCGGGGCCTGCAGGTAGCCGAGCTCCTTGACCTGCGCGAGCGCGCTCTCGTCGACAGAAAGGTCGAGCACTTCGTACTCGATGCCCTTGCTGTCGAGGGCGCGATACGTCGCGTTGCACTGGACGCAAGAAGGCTTGGTGTAGACCGTGACCGTCATTGTTTTCCCCTCGTTCTCGGGCCCTGGAGGAGCCCGTCCCCCGTGTTGCTATTTGGTACTTCAATACTACATCTAGTGTCTGCCGAACTGAACCGCCACAACATGCTGTAGTTACATTCGTGTAGTTATCCACGGGGTTTTCCACCGGTTGTGAACAACCGAAGTCGCGATGATCGGCCTGTTTCCGGGCTTCGGCGCGAGGTTCTCCACAGCTGTGCCGAATCGAGATTTCTCGACTGTGGATGAATCCCCGGCGTGTCGCGCTGCACGACACTTTGGGGCCTTTCGGCACCGATACCCCTACATATGGTGTTGTGCCTCCACCATGCCACCGACCACCGACATCGGGCCGGCGACGCGCGCGCGTCTCGAGCCCGACTCATGAATTCCGTCGACCGGCGTCATGATCCGGCCGCGGGCGCATCTCTTCAGTAGGGACGGTACTCGGCGTCCCCCCAAGCGACGAGCCGGGTACCGTCCCGCCTTCATCGCCCGCGTCGGCGCATCGTCGCCGCGACCGGTGGAGTCGACCGGCCCCGCGGCGTAGCCTGTGCGCGAGCATGGGAGGCCGCATGACCGAGTTCGTGACCTCAGCCGACGGCACGCGCATCGCCTTCGACCGAGCAGGCTACGGGCCGCCCGTGATCCTCGTCGGCGGAGCGATGCAGTATCGCGCATTCGACCCGACGACGGTCGCAATGGCCGCGGCCCTCGCCGCCCACGGCTTCGACGTCGTGAACTTCGACCGGCGCGGGCGCGGTGAGAGTCCCGCCGCTCCCCCGATCACCCTCGCCCAGACCGTCGACGACCTGCGGGCGATCACCGACGAACTGCGACGCGATGCCATCGCCGACGACGTCGCACTGTTCGGCAACTCCTCCGGCGGCGCGATCGCGTTGGCCGCGGCCGCGGCGGGCCTGCCCGTCTCGAAGCTCGTGCTGTTCGAGGTGCCGCTCGACGAGGAGCTCGGCGGTCAGGGCGACGAGTTCCTCGCGGGCCTCCGCGAGCGGATCGCGGCCGGCGACCCCGCCGCCGTCATCGAGCACTACATGGCGGACATGCCGCCCGAATGGCTCGCCGGCGCGAAGCAGAGCCCCGCATGGCCGCTCATGCTCGAGCTCGGTCCGAGCCTCGAACCCGACGCCGAGTCGCTCGCCTGGAGCCAGTCGGCACCGCGCGCCGAACTGTGGCGGGGCGTCACCGCGCCCACGCTCGCCCTCGTCGGCGAGGAGACCCTGCCGATCATGACCGCCGCTGCCGCCTCGATCGTCGCGTCGATGCCGAACGCCGAGTCGCGCAGCATGCCCGCCGTGAACCACGCGTGGGAGCCGTCGACGATGGCGCTCGCGATCGCCGGGTTCCTCGTCGGCTGACCCGCATCGCGGATGCCTCGGGGCCGGCCCCGAGGCATCCGCCGTGTTCGATGGTTCAGGCCCTGGCGGCCTTCGCCGCCGCCTTCATCGCCTGCTTGTGGGCGCGCACCTTCGCCAGCGACTCGGGGCTCACGATGTCGGCGACCGACGAGAACGAGCCCTCGTCGCCGTAGGCGCCCGCCGCCTCGCGCCAGCCCGGCGCCTCGAGGCCGCACTGCTTGCCGAGGAGGGCCAGGAAGATCTTCGCCTTCTGCTCGCCGAAGCCCGGCAGCGCCTTCAGGCGCTTCAGCACCTCGGCGCCCGACGGGTCGCCCTGCGTCCAGACGGCGGCGGCGTCGCCGCCCCACTCGTCGCGCACCGCGGCGGCGAGCGCCTGCACCCGCCCGGCCATCGAGCCGGGGTACCGGTGCACCGCGGGAGTCTGCCGGAACACCTCGACGAGCGCATCGGGGTCGGTCGCGGCGATCGCCGCGGGCTCGATCGTGCCGAGCCGCTCGCGGATCTTGGCCGGGCCCGAGAACGCCGTCTCCATCGCGACCTGCTGGTCGAGCAGCATGCCCGTGAGCAGCGCGAACGCGTCGGTCGAGAGCAGTTCGTCGGCGGCCGGGTCGTCGGTGATGTGCAGAGCCATGCGATCCATCCTCGCACCGGGGGCCACGAGCGGCCACCGGGATGCGGATGTCGGCGCCCGGTGCTGGAATGGGGGTCGAGCCCGCAGCCCGCGTCGCGAGACCCGAGATCCTTCAACGATTCAGCATCACCGACGATCAACGGAGAAGAGCCATGGCCATCGAGATGGACGTCAAGATCGAACTCATCCACGTGCCCGTCACCGACGTCGACCGCGCGAAGGCGTTCTACGCCGACCGGTGCGGCTTCAACGTCGACTACGACCAGCGCGTGAGCGAGACCCTGCGCTTCGTGCAGATCACCCCACCCGGTTCGGCGTGCTCGATCGCCATCGGCGAGGGCATGGGCGCGACGATCGAGCCCGGCAGGCTCGACGTGATCCAGGCGGTGATCCCCGACGCCGACGCCGCCCTCGCCCAGCTGCGCGCCGCCGGCGTCGACGCGCAGGGCGTCGACGAGCAGCCGTGGGGCCGGTTCGTCACGTTCGCCGACCCCGACGGCAACAAGTGGACGCTGCAGCAGCTGCCCGAGTGGTCGCAGCAGGCGCGGGCCGAGTGACCCCGGCGCGGCCGGGTCGCCGCCGACGGCCCGCCGCCCGCGCATGACGACGGCCCCCGCTCCCGAAGGAGCGAGGGCCGCCGTCAGTGCGTCGTCGTCCGGAGCGGTCAGCCCGCCTGGTTGACGATGTCGAGGAGGTTCGGGTTGTTGGCGTACGCCTCGGCCGCGTTCTCCTTGGTCACGATGACCGGGTCGAGCAGGTACGCGGGAACGACCTTCACGCCGTTGTCGTACTGCTCGGTGTCGTTGACGTCGACCTCTTCGCCGGCCTGGAGCTGCTTGATCATGTTGATCGTCTGCTCCACGAGGAGGGTCGTGTCCTTGTTGATGGTCGAGTACTGCTCACCGGCCATGATCGACTTCACCGACTCGACCTCGGAGTCCTGACCGGTGACGGTCACCTTCGAGACGTCCTTGCCGGCCTGCTTGATCGAGGTGAGGATCGCGCGGGCGAGGTTGTCGTTCGGCGAGAGCACGCCGTCGATGTTCGCCGACGCGTAGTTCGCCGCGAGCAGCGAGTCCATGCGGCTCTGCGCGTTCTCGGCCTCCCAGCCCTGCGTCGCGGTCTGCGCGATGTCGGTCTGGCCCGAGGTCACCACGAGGGTGCCGTCGTCGATCTTCGGCTGCAGCACCTCCATCGCGCCGTTGAAGAACACGGCCGAGTTCGCGTCGTCGGGCGAGCCGCTGAAGAGCTCGATGTTGTACGGCGCCTCGTGGCCCGAACGTGCGGCGAGACCGTCGAGCAGGGCCTGGCCCTGCAGCTGGCCGACCTTGAAGTTGTCGAACGCGACGTAGTAGTCGACGTTCGGCGTGTTCTCGATGAGCCGGTCGTAGGCGATGATCTTGACGCCCGCGTCGGCGGCCTGCTGCAGCTGCGTGCCGAGCTGCTTGCCGTCCTTCGCGCCGATGACGATGACCTTCGCGCCGTTGGTGACCATGGCCGAGATCTGGTTCTGCTGCTCGGCGACGGTGTTCGAGGCCGGGGCGTACTGCACGTCGCCCTTGAAGCCGGCCTCCTTCAGGCCGTCCTCGAAGAGGCCGCCCGCGAGCACCCAGTTCTCACTGGTCTTGTCGGGCAGGGCCACGCCGATGGTCGAGTCGGCGGCGAAACCGGCCGAGGTGGTCTCGTCGCCGCCGCCCGACGAACCGCCGCGGTCGCCGGAGCAACCCGTCAGCGCGAGGGCTGCGATCGCGGCCACGGCGGTGGCTGCGAGAGTGAGCTTCTTCATTGATCAATCACTTTCTGGTTGGGATATTCGGACTTCTCTTGGAGGGGAAGGTCTCTGGGGCGGGCGAGGGTGCCCGTGGATGCCTCGGCGCGGCGCCGAGGCATCCGTTTCGTCACCGCGGCAGGTCGGCCGGCTGGGACGACTCGTTCGACACGTTGGTGGGGGCGACCGCAGGGGGTTCGGTGGGACCCTGCGACTCGAGCCTCGCCTTGCGGCGGTTCGACCAGATGCCGAAGATCGAGGCACCGCCCTGGCGCTTCGACCAGACGTCGACCGCGACCGCCAGCAGCAGCACGAGGCCCTTGATGATCTGCACGACGTCGGCGCCGGCGCCGATGAGCTGCAGGCCGTTGTTGAGGAAGGCCATGACGAGGCCACCGACGATCGACCCGATCACGGTGCCGATGCCGCCCGAGACCGCCGCGCCGCCGATGAACACGGCCGCGATCGCGTCGAGCTCCCAGCCGTTGCCGTCCTGCGGACCGGAGGCGGTCGAGCGGGCGACGAAGATCATGCCCGCGAGGGCGGCGAGCACCGACATGTTCATCATGACGAAGAAGTCGACTCTGCGGTCCTTCACGCCCGAGAGGGTCGCCGCGAGGCGGTTGCCGCCGACTGCGTAGATGTGGCGGCCGAAGATCGTGTTGTTCGTGATGAACGAGTACACGATCACGAGGACGACGAGGATGATGCCCGAGATCGGGAAGCTCGTGCCGGGGCGACCGGTCGCGAACAGCCACGCGGCCCAGAGGATGACGCCCGCGAGCACGACGACCTTGACGACGCTCACCCAGACGGGCGCCATCTCGGAGCCCAGCTTCTTCTGCGTACGGCGCAGGTGGATCTCGTTCCAGACGATCCAGGCGGCGCCCGCGAGGCCGAGCAGCATCGTGAGCACGTTGAAGTCGAGCGGCACCGAGAGCTCGGGCAGGTAGCCGGCGCCGATGAAGCTGAACTCCTGCGGCACCGGCGTCGTCGTCGACTGGCCGATGAACTGGTTGCCGCCTCGGAACACGAGCATGCCCGCCAATGTCACGATGAACGCCGGTACCCCGACGAACGCGACCCAGAAGCCCTGCCACGCACCGATCGCGATGCCGACGGCGAGGCCGAGCAGGATGGCGAGCGGCCACGGCATGTTCCATTCGGCCATCGCCTTCGCCACGACGATGCCGGTGAACGCCGCGACCGAGCCGACCGACAGGTCGATGTGGCCCATGATGATGACCATCACCATGCCGATCGACAGGATCAGGATGTAGGAGTACTGGTTGACGACGTTGATCAGGTTCGTCGGCGAGAGCGTCAGCCCGTCGGTCCAGATCTGGAAGATCAGGATGATGACGATCAGGCTGCCGAGGATGCCGAACTGGCGCAGGCTCGACTGGCCGCCTCCGAAGACCTTCCGGATGTCGGAGAGGCCGCCCTTCTTCTGGGGGCTCGCAGGGGTGCTCGCGGTGCTCATGCGTTCGCCTTCTTCTTGGCCGAGGTCATGCTGCGCATGAGCGCCTCGGGGTTCGCCTCTGATGCGGGGATGTTGTCGGTGATCTGGCCTTCGAAGACCGTGTAGATGCGGTCGGCTATGCCGAGCAGTTCGGGCAGCTCGCTCGAGATGAGGATGACGCCCTTGCCCTGCGCCGCGAGCGCCTGGATGATCGTGTAGATCTCGTACTTGGCGCCGACGTCGATGCCGCGGGTCGGCTCGTCGAGGATGAGCAGGTCGGGGTCGGTGAACATCCACTTCGCCAGCACGACCTTCTGCTGGTTGCCGCCCGAGAGCTTCGAGACGCCGACGTCGACGCTCGGGGTCTTGATGCGCAGCTGCTTGCGGTACTCCTCCGCGATGCCGAACTCCTGCGAGTCGTCGACGACGCCGCGCTTCGAGATTTTGGAGAGCTTCGCCGCGACGATCGACCGCTTGATCGTGTCGAGCAGGTTGAGGCCGAGCTGCTTGCGGTCCTCACTCACGTAGGCCAGGCCGTGCTCGATCGCCGACTCGACGTCCTTCAGGACGATCTCCTTGCCGTCCTTCACGATCGTGCCGGCGAGGTAGTTGCCGTACGAGCGGCCGAAGATGCTCATCGCGAGCTCGGTCCGGCCGGCGCCCATGAGGCCCGCGAGGCCGACGATCTCGCCGCGGCGCACGTTGAAGCTCGAGCCCTTCGCGACGAGGCGCTCGGGCACCTGCGGGTGCTGGATCGTCCAGTCCTTCACCTCGAAGAACACGTCGCCGATGTGCGGGGTGCGGTCGGGGAACCGGCTCTCGAGGGAGCGGCCGACCATGCCGCGGATGATGCGGTCCTCATCGACGCCGCCGGCCTTCACGTCGAGAGTCTCGATCGTGTGGCCGTCTCGGATGATCGTGATCTCGTCGGCGATCTCCTCGATCTCGTTGAGCTTGTGGGAGATCATGATCGAGGTGATCCCCTTGCCCTTGAGGCCGCGGATCAGGTCGAGCAGGTGCTCGGAGTCGTCCTCGTTGAGCGCCGCCGTCGGCTCGTCGAGGATGAGGAGCTTCACGTCCTTCGCGAGCGCCTTCGCGATCTCGACGAGCTGCTGCTTGCCGACGCCGAGGTGCTTGATCTGGGTGTCGGGGTCCTCCTCGAGGCCGACGCGGGCGAGCAGGTCGAGGGCGCGGATCTTGGCCTCGGCCCAGTCGATGCGGCCGCGCTTGGCGATCTCGTTGCCGAGGAAGATGTTCTCGGTGATCGACAGCTCGGGGATGAGCGCGAGCTCCTGGTGGATGATCGCGATGCCGGCCGCCTCGCTGGCGCGGATGTCCTTGAACTGCACCTCCTCGCCACGGAAGTAGATCTCGCCCGTGTAGGTGCCGTGCGGGTAGACGCCTGAGAGCACCTTCATGAGCGTCGACTTGCCGGCGCCGTTCTCACCGCAGATCGCGTGGATCTCGGCCGGCATCACGGTGAGGGTGACCTCGGAGAGCGCCTTGACGCCGGGGAATTCCTTCGTGATGGAGCGCATCTCGAGGATCGGCTGCGCGCTCATCGGCGGCCTGCCGGTGCTGCGGTCATCGTCGACGGGTTCATCACGACCTCTGTGTCAGGATCCAGGACTCGATGTGACTCGTGTGACCGTTCACATCGGAACCAATGGTGCATCCGAGATCGGCCGGTGTCAAGCGGGGCCCCGGACGGGGGTCAGACCCGCGACCGTCGGCCCGGCGCGCCCCCCGTGGCGTCCCCCGCCGCGCGGACGACGGGCGCCTCGGCCGTCGAGCCCCGGACGACGAGCCGGGGCACGACCTGCTCGACCTCGAGCACCCGCTCGCCGTGCACCTGGTTCAGGAGCAGCGCCACCGCGCGCCGGCCGGTCTCGCGGTAGTCCTGGTAGACCGTGGTCAGCGGCGGCCACACGTGCTGCGCGACCGGGATGTCGTCGAACCCGACGACGCTGATGTCGCCCGGCACGTCGAGGCCCATGTCGCGCACGGCATGCATGAAGCCGATCGCCATCTGGTCGTTGGCCGCGAACACCGCGGTGAAGTCGCGATGCCGCAGCAGCTCGCGCCCCGCGAAGTAGCCGAAGTCCGCGCTCCAGTCGCCGAGGATCGGCGGGCGCAGGTCGAGGTCGGCGTCGCCGATGGCGTCGAGGAACCCGCGCATCCGCGCCTCGGCCTCGATCCAGTCCTGCGGGCCCGCGAGGTGCACGATCTGGCGGTGGCCGAGGTTGATCAGGTGCTGCGTCGCGCGACGGGCGCCGGTGACCTGGTCGACCGACAGCGCGAGGTGGTCGCTGCGCCCCGTGGACTGCAGGCTCACGAACGGCACGCCCACCGGCGAGGCGGCCAGCACCTCGAAGACGCGCACCTGCGGCGCGATCACGACGAGCCCCTCGATCGCCTGCAGCATCAGGTGCTCGAGCGCGTCGGCGATGCCCTCGGCGGACTGGTCGGCGATGTTCGCGGTGTTGACGTAGTAGCCGTGCTCGCGCGCCGCGTCCTCGATCGCGGCGATGCTCGTCGCCGGGCCGTACTCGGTGCTCGTCGAGGCGAGCACGCCGATCGTGTGCGAGCGGCTCGTGACGAGCGCGCGGGCCGCCCGATTCGGCCGGTACTGCAGCGTCTCCATCGCGGCGAGCACGCGCTCGCGGGTCTCGGGCCGGATGCTCGGGTGATCGTTCAGCACCCGCGAGACCGTCTGGTGCGAGACCTCGGCCAGGCGCGCGACATCGCGGATGCTGGGCGCCCGCCCCTTGGGTGTCTCAGGATTCACTGCCAGACCGTTCTGGAACCGATGTGCACGGTCACATCGAAGCTGGTTCCATTATGCACACCCGGCCGCGTCGCGGACAGGCGAATCATGTGACAGTCACATGGCGGGGTCGAATCGTATCGACTTCCGGTGGTCGTCGCGCCGCGGCATCCTCGTCGCCGGGGTCGCGCTCTCATGGCCCCGTGGCACCCGGGGCAGGAGGACGCTTACGAGGCCCCGGATGCCTCGGGTCGGACCCTCGGCGCGAGCAGCAGCGCGACGACGGCGATGACGAGCGTGACGGCGAAGTCGGCCGAGAAGCCGCCGACGACGACCGCGCTCGAGACGAGCGCGGTGACCGCGAGCGCGACCGACGCGCCGAGCGATTCGGCGATCGAGAGGGCCGCGCTGTTGAAGCCCTGCTCCGACACCTTCGACATGCCGAGCACCGAGACCGAGTGACGCGGGTACATGAAGCCCATCGCGCCGCCCGCGAGCGTCCACGCGACGAAGGCGACCGCGGGCGGCAGGTGGAACGCGGCCACGGCGAGCACGACGGCGAGCGCCACCACGAGCAGGCCCGAGCCGATCAGGACGGCCCGGGCGTTCGAGACGCGGTCGCCGAGGCGGCCCTGCAGCCACGAGGCGGCGGCCCAGCTGATGCCGGCACCGGTGAGCACGGCTCCGGCCGCGCTCGCACTGAACTCGTAGTCCTCCATCAGCAGGTAGGGCAGGTAGATCTCGCTGCCGAAGAACGCACCGGCGACGACGAAGCGCGACAGCACGGTCGCGGGAAGCCCGCGAGCGGCGCGGACCGCGCCGGCCGGCAGCAGCGGCCGCACCGCCACGACGACGAGCACGATCGCGACGGCGGCGACGATCCAGCGCCACGGGTCGCCGAACTCCTTCGCGAGCGAGATCCCGAGGGCGCCGACCGCGGTGAGCACGGCCCAGCCCACGCGGCCGAGGCTCCACGGCACCGACGGGTCGCCGGCGATCTCGCCGCGCACCCGGAGGATCGGCGGGAGGATCATGGCCGCCGCCGGGACGAGCAGGCCGATCACTCCGAGGAAGACCCAGTGCCAGCTCCAGGTCTCGGCGATCACGCCCGCGACCGCCGGCCCGACCATCGACGGGATGACCCACGCCGCCGCGAATCCGGCGAAGACGCGGGCGCGCAGCGCCTCGGGATACACCCGCGCGACGATGACGTAGAGCGGCACGATCACGGCGGCGCCCGACAGGCCGTGCACGAACCGGCCCACGATGAGCACGTTCATGTCGGTCGCGGTGCCCGCGATGACGAGTCCGACGACGAAGAGCCCCGCGGCCGTCACGAGCGACGGCAGCGGGCCCGAGCGGTCGGTCCAGTTGCCGGCGATGACCATGCCGATGATGCCCGCGGCGAGCGGCACCGCGAATGCGAGCGCGTAGAGCGCCTCGCCGTGCAGGTCGCTCGCGACGAGCGGCATGATCGTCGTGACCGCCATGGCCTCGAACGCCGCGAGGAAGATGAGCGCGAACATGCCGATCGACAGCCACCGGTACGGCGGGGACAGCGGGCTGCGGGCCTCGATCGGCGTGGCCGCCGGTGCGTCGATCTCCCCGTTCTCGCGGGTCGGCATCGGGGTCTCGGCGGTCGGATCACTCACCCGGTCGAGCCTACGACCTCAAGGGCACTTGAACTCAAGCCGCGGCGTGCCGACGCGCCGGGGACGGCACGCCCATGCCCGTGCGGCGGGCGGTCACCAGGTCGACGGCGCCCGGACCACGAGGCGCATCGGCAGCGACACGCGCTCGGGGGCGCGGGACCGATCGATCAGCCGCGTCATCGCGAGCCCGGCGGCTCGCCGGCCGAGGGCGTCGACATCCCCCGCGACCACCGTGATGCCGAGCACGCGAGCCCACTCGACGTCGTCGAATCCGACCAGCGTCGGGCGGGCGGCACGGTCGCGGGTGGCGAGTTCCTCGACCGCGCCGAGCAGGATGCGGTTGTTGCCGGCGACGATCGCCGTGGGCGGCTCGCGGAGTGCGAGCAGCTCGGCGGTCTGGGCGCGTGCCGATGCCACGTCGTGCGCGTCGGTGCGCAGCAGTGCGCGCCAGTGCGACACCGCGCCCTCGTCGAGGACGTCGCCCATGCCGGCCAGGCGCTCGACGTGGGTGGGCAGCCAGCTGTAGTCGCCGATGAACGCGATCCGCCGATGGCCCGCCCCACGGAGATGCTGTGCGGCGATCCGGCCGCCCGCCCGGTTGTCGAACACGACCGAGTCGGCGTCGAGGTGCTCTGCCGGGCGGTCGACGAACACGACCGGGATGCCGCGGGCCTGCAGGCGCGCGTACTCGGAGTGGTCGGGCATGGCGGACACGACGATCAGCGCCTTCGTCTTGCGATCGGCGAGATCCTGCACCGTCCGTCGTTCCTGCTCGGCCGACTCGCGCGAGTTCGCGACCGCGAGGTGGATCCCGTGCGGCCGCAGCTCGTCCTCGACGGCCTGCGCGAGTGCCGAGTAGAACGGGTTGCTGAAGTCGCCGGTGACCAGCCCGATCGAGTCGGCCAGGCGTCCGCTCGCGAGCAGGCTCGCCGCGGTGTTGCGCTGGTAGTCGAGCTCGCGCGCGGCCGCGAGCACCCGGGCGAGCGTCGCCTCGCTGACGTAGGACTCTCCCCCGAGGGCCCGCGACGCCGTCTTCAGGCTGACGCCGGCGCGCTCCGCGACCTGCGCGAGCGTCGCGCGAGCCGCGGGCGACGCGGGCGGCCCCGCTGGTGATTCCATGGCGCTCCTCGTGACCGATCGGTAGGCCCATTCTCCCGGTCCGGAGCGATCCGTCCACTCGTGGCACTCGGGTGCACCACGGTCTTCCGGACGGGACGGCAACCGTGGTAGCTTCCATCAGTGTATGACAGCGGTGTCATAACTTCGCAGTGCAGCGAGAGGGAGCGACGGTGAAGCAATTCATCCGGTCGGGCAACGCCCGCCGAACGCGGGCGACCGCAACAGCAGTGATCACGTTGGCGATGGCCGCGGCGGCGTTGACGCCGATCTCGGCCGCAGCGGCGCCCGGGGAGGTGACGTTCCAGTCCTCCTTCGAGGCGGGCGACGCCGTTCCGGCCCTCGCCGGAACCGGCGAGTCGGTGAACGTCAGCGGCGATCGCAACGTGCCCGGCAGCCTGCTGCCGCAGGTGGCGGCGGTCACCGCCTCGGGCGAGAACCCGCCCAACGAGACCGCCGGCAACCTCGCCGACGGCAATCCCGGATCGAAGTGGCTGGTCTTCAGCGCCACCGGCTGGGCGCAGTACGAACTGGCCGAGGCGCAGCCGATGGAGGCCTACACGCTCACCTCCGGCAACGACGCGCCCGAGCGAGATCCCCGCGACTTCCGCGTCCTCGGCTCGAACGACGGGTCCGACTGGACCGTCGTCGACACGCGCAGCGGCGAGTCGTTCTCCGCGCGCGGGCAGACCCGGAGTTTCGCGCTCGCCGCCCCGAGCGCCCCGTATCGCTACTACCGCCTCGACATCACCGCGAACCACTCGGGCGGCCTCATCCAGCTCGCCGGCTGGGAGCCGATCTCCGACGCCGACGCCGAGCCCGTCGCCTCCGACCTCGCACTCGAGGTCGACTCGGGCCCGACGAGCTCGTACACCGCGAAGACCAACGTCGGCTTCTCGGGCACGCACGCCCTCCGCTACGCCGGCAGCCACCTCGGCGCCGGGCCCGCGGCGTCGACGTCGGTGCTCTACGACGACCTCGACATCGCCATCCAGGCCGACAGCCGACTCTCGTACACCGTCTTCCCCGTGCTCGACTCGGGGCAGACGTACGCATCGACGTTCGTCGCCGTCGACCTCGTGCTCGACGACGGCACGACCCTCGCCGCCGCCGACCTGACCGACACGTACGGCTACGGCGCCGACGCGCGCTCGCAGGGTCTCGCGAACGTGCTCTGGCCCGACCAGTGGAACAAGGTGACCGTCGACCTCGGCTCGCTCGCCGGACGCACCGTCACCGGCGTCCTGCTCGACTACGACCACCCGGGCGACGGCGTCACCGGCGTCGAGACGCCTGCCGCCGGCACGACCGTCCTCGGATGGCTCGACGACATCAGCATCGAGGAGGCCGAGCCGCTCGACACCGCAGCCGGTCTCGTCTCCTACGTCGACACGCGCCGCGGCACGAACTCCACCGGCGGGTTCTCACGCGGCAACAACATCCCGGCGGTCGGCTGGCCGAACGGCTTCAACTTCATCACCCCGATGACGAACGCCGACAACACCGGCACGATCTACCAGTACCAGGGCGCCAACACCGCGCAGAACCTCCCGGCACTGGAGGGCATCGGCTTCTCGCACCAGCCGAGCATCTGGATGGGCGACCGCAACCAGCTCGCCGTCCTGCCCGCGGTGGGTGCGAACCCCACCTCGACGCTCGACGACCGGCGCCTCACGTTCCACCACGAGAACGAGCTCGCGCGGCCCGACGTCTACGGGGTCGAGTTCGACAACGGGATCACGACCGAGGTCACCGCGACCGATCACGGCGCCATCTACCGGTTCGGCTTCACCGGGGACCGGAACTCGGTGATCGTCGACCAGCTGGTGAACTCCTCCAAGCTCACGATCACCGGCGACACGGTCACCGGCTGGGTCGACGGCGGCTCCGGCTGGCCGGGCCGCACCCGCATGTTCGTGTACGGCACCTTCGACGCCCGGCCGACGACGGCCGGGCCGACGACGCAGGGCAATCGCAACGGCAGCGCACGCTTCGCCGCCTTCGACACCTCGGGCGACCGCACCGTCGAGCTGCGCATCGCATCGTCGTTCATCTCGCAGGAGCAGGCGCAGCGCAACCACGGGCTCGAGCTCGACGGTGTCTCGTTCGAAGACGCCCACTCCGCCGTGCAGCAGGCCTGGAACGACCGCCTCGGCGTCATCCACGACGTCGAGGGGGCGACCGAGACGCAGCTCGTGACCCTGTACTCGAGCCTCTACCGCCTGAACCTCTACCCGAACTCGCAGTTCGAGAACGTCGGCACGGCCGGCGACCCCGAGTACCGGTACGCGAGCCCCGTGTCGGCCACGACCGGCTCGGCGACCGACACCACGACCAACGCGAAGATCGTCGACGGAAAGATCTTCGTCAACAACGGGTTCTGGGACACGTACCGGACGGCGTGGCCGCTCTACTCGCTGCTCTACCCCGACGTCACCGAGGACCTCGTCGACGGCTTCGTTCAGCAGTACCGCGACGGCGGATGGATCGCCCGCTGGTCGTCGCCCGGCTACGCCGACCTCATGACCGGCACGAGCTCGGACGTCGCCTTCGCCGAGGCCTACCTCGCGGGCGCCCTCGACACCGAGACCGCGCTCGAGGCCTACGACGCCGCGGTGAAGAACGCCACGGTGCTCCCCGTGTCGAACGCCGTCGGCCGCAAGGGCCTCGCGCAGTCGATCTTCCTCGGCTACACCGAGGAGAGCACCCACGAGAGTGCGTCGTGGGGCCTCGAGGGCTTCATCAACGACTTCGGCATCGGCGAGATGGCGGCGGCGCTCGCCGACGACCCGAACACGCCGGCCGACCGCGTCGAGCGGCTCCTCGAGGAGGCCGACTACTTCGCGGCACGTGCCGGCCACTACGCCGAGATGTTCAACCCGGAGGCCGGAACCTTCACCGCCCGCAACGCCGACGGCACCTGGCCGGTCGGCGCCGACTTCGACCAGAAGGCCTGGGGCGGCGCGTTCACCGAGGCGAGCGCGAAGACCTTCGGCTTCCACGCGCCGCACGACGTCGCGGGGCTCGCCGCGCTGTACGGCGGGCGGCAGGGGCTGATCGACGAGCTCGACGAGTTCCTCACGGTCCGCGAGAAGGCCGACTACTCCGGCATCCACGAGGCGCGGGAGGCGCGCGACGTGCGGCTCGGCATGCTCGGCATGTCGAACCAGGTCGCCCACCACATCCCGTACGTGCTCGCCGAGGCGGGCGACCCCGCCGAGGCGCAGGCGCTGATCCGCGACATCCAGCAGCGGCTCTTCGTCGGCTCCGACATCGGCCAGGGCTACCCCGGCGACGAGGACAACGGCGAATTCTCGGCCTGGTACGTCTTCTCGGCCCTCGGCCTCTACCCGCTCGAGGTGGGATCGGGCGACTACACGATCGGCACGCCGCTGTTCGATCGCGCCACGCTCCGCATCGGCGACCGCGACCTCGTGATCTCGGCCCCCGGCGCCTCCGCGGGCAAGACGTACGTCTCCGGGGTCTCGCTCAACGGCGCGCCGATCGACGAGACCACCCTCGACGGCGACCTGCTGCGCGACGGGGGCGAGCTCGAGTTCGCGATGAGCGACGAGCCGAGCGACTGGGCGGCGAAGGACCTCGGCGAGGAGCTCGACGTTCCGCGCACCCTGGTCGACGCCACCAAGGTCGGCCGCGGCACGCTCTCGGCGGGCGACGCGACCTCGACCGCCGCGCTCGTCGACGACAGCATGAACACGACGACGACCTTCGACTCGGGCAGCGCCGAACTGACCTGGACGTCGCAGTCCGGGCCGGTCACGGTCGGCCAGTACACGCTGACGGGCGCCGCGCTCGACACCGCACCCGCGGCGTGGACCCTCTCGGGCTCGACCGACGGGGAGAACTGGACCGAGCTCGACCACCGCGACGGCGAGGCCTTCGACTGGCCGACCCAGACGCGCCCGTTCTCCACCGACGCCGATGGCGTGTTCACGAGCCTCCGGCTCGACGTGGAGTCCGGCGGCGGCCCGCTGACCCTCTCGGAGGTCGAGCTGTTCGCCTCGGCCGGCACGGCCGAGGGCCTGACGGTCAGTCCGGCGGCGGCGCAGTCGGTCGCGGTCGGCACCGAGTTCACGGGCGCCGTCGCGACGATCGTCGGCACCGAGACCTCCGCCTCCGGGTACCAGGTCACCGTCGACTACGGCGACGGCACCGGCCCGGTCGAGTCGACGCTCACCCGCGACGACCTCGGCGGCTGGCGCGTCTCGGCACCGCACACCTTCGCGGCCCCCGGCGTGTACACGGCCGCGGTGATCGTGCAGGACTCGACCGGGGCCGTCGCCTCGGCGGCCTCGAACGTCGCGGTCGCCCGTGACGAGTCCCTGGTCGGCTCGTTCGGCTCCGTCTGCATCGGCGACCTCGGCACGACGGCCGCGAACTGCGACGGCCAGGGCTTCGGGTACTTCCGCGACAAGCTCGCCGCCGACGGCTTCGTGCAGGGCTCGACCCTCGCGATCCCCGGCACCGAGCTGACCTACGACCTCCCCGCGGTGGCGGCCGGCGAGGCCGACAACATCACGGGCGAGGGGCAGACCGTGCGCATCGACCTCGGCACCGGCGCGACGCAGCTCGCGTTCGTCGGCACGGCGACCGAGAGCGCGCGCCAGCCCGAGGCGGTGCTGCACTTCACCGACGGCACGTCGCAGACCGTGCAGATCTCGTTCGGCGACTGGGTCGGTGCCTCCGGCAACCCGGCCTTCGGCAACACCGTGCTCGCGATCTCGGAGGGCCGGCTCTCCGGTACCGCGGCGGAGTCGCAGGTCAAGAACACCGCGATCTACGCGACGGCGCCGATCACGATCGACACCGATGCCGATGGTGCCCCGAAGTTGGTCGAGTCGCTGACGATGCCCACCGAGGAGGGCACGCTCAGGGACGGCCGGGTGCACGTGTTCGCCGTCGCCTCCGACGGCGACCGCTCCGCAGCGACGCCGCTCGAGGTGCAGCCGCAGGCGGTCGACGCGCAGGTCGCGGGCGAGCCGTTCGAGGCGACGCTCGCGACCACGACGGGCGGTGCGCCCGACCAGACGGCCATCGTCAACTGGGGCGACGGCACCTCGGTGTCGTCGGTGCCGGTGGTCGGGGGCGACGTCGTCGGCGAGCACACCTACGCCGTCGCCGGCGAGTACACGGTCTCCGTGACGGTGGACGACGGCATCCGATCAGCGACGACCACGCTCGAGATCGTCGTGGAAGAGCCCGCGCCCGTGTACACGCCAGAGATCGCGGTCGAACCGACCCAGTCGGCTCCGGGCGGCACGATCCGCATCACCGGCGACGGGTTCGCCCCCGGCGAGTCCGTCGAACTCCGGTTCGCCGACGGTGCGCCGGTGCAGACGACCGCGAGCGGCGAGGGCGCGATCGATGCCGAGCTCACCGTCCCGGGCGACGTCGTCGACGGCGAGTACCCGGTGACGGCCGTCGGAGCCGTTTCGGCGGTCGAGGCGTCGGCCACGCTCACCGTGCTCACGCCCGCGGTGGCCACCACCGTGACGCTCGGCTCCGATGCCGCCGAGCCGGTGGCGGGCGACCTCGTGCCGTTCACCGCCACCGTCGCGCCGGCCGAGGCCGGGGGGTTGGTGGAGCTGCTCGAGGGCGACGTCGTCGTCGGCACCGCGACCGTCACGGCGGGCACGGCGACCGTGGACGTGCGTGTGGAGACCTCGGGCACCCACACCTACACGGCGCGCTTCACCCCGGACAA
Organism: Agromyces chromiiresistens; assembly: GCF_029167465.1. Lineage (NCBI taxonomy): Bacteria > Bacillati > Actinomycetota > Actinomycetes > Micrococcales > Microbacteriaceae > Agromyces > Agromyces chromiiresistens. The sequence goes on along the minus strand of NZ_JARFNL010000004.1, from coordinate 792,574 downwards.
CCCGGGAGCCTACCTCGGGTCGGTCTCGGAGCCGTTCTCGATCGAGGTCGGCGACGCCCCGGTGGCCGAGGCCGAGCTCGTGCTGGGCGACGACCACGTCGTCCAGGGCGGAACGCTCCAGATCACCGGCCGCGGCTTCGGCCCGGGAGAACTCGTGACGGTCAGGCTGCACTCGGAGCCGATCCGGATCGCTGAGATCACCGCCGACGAGGAGGGCGCATTCGAGGCCGTGGTCACCATCCCGGCGACCGCGGAGCTCGGCGACCACACCCTCATCGCCGAGGGCGCCACCTCGGGCCTGAGCGCCCAGGCGACGCTGACGGTCACGCGCGCGACCGTCGAGGTCCCGACCATCGCCGTCGGTGCACCGAACAAGCTGCTCGCGAAGTCGGGGTCGACGATCCGGTTCGTGGCGAAGGTCGTCGCGCTCGACGGCAGCTCGCCGCTGGGCACGTTCACGGTGTACGACGGCGACGACGTGATCGCCGAGGTCCCGGTGACCGCGGCGGCCGACGGCAGCGTGAGCGTGAAGCTGCCGAAGCTGGGTGCCGGGCTCCATCTCGTGCACGGCGAGTTCACGGGCGACGGCGGATTCGGCGATTCGGGGACCGTGACGGTGCCGCTGATCCTCTGGTGACGCTTCGGCCCGGTGGCCCCGTCGGGGTCACCGGGCCGGACACCGTCGAGCACCTGCGGGATGCCGCGGCCGGGCGCCGGTCGCGGCATCCCGCTTCGCTGCCCGAGTCTGCGGAGGCCGCGGCAACCGGCGGACCCCGCCCTAGAACTCCTCGTGCGTCGCCGGGTCGGCGCCCCAGATGCGCCCCCGCTCGAGCGCCGACATGGCGTCGACCTGGTCGGCGCTGAGCGAGAAGCCGAAGATGTCGAGGTTCGCGCGGCGCCGTTCGGGATCGGACGACTTCGGGATCGGCACGGTCTCGAGCTCGACGTGCCAGCGCAGCACGACCTGCGCCGGCTCGACGCCGTGCGCGGCGGCGATGTCGACGATCACCGGCTCGCGCAGCAGGTCGGTGCGGCGGGCGAGCGGGCTCCAGCTCTCGGTGCGGATCTCGTGCTCGTCATGGAACGCGCGGAGCTCGGCCTGCGGGAAGTACGGGTGCAGCTCGACCTGGTTGACGACGGGGGTGACCCCCGTCTCGTCGATGAGCCGGCTGAGCATCTCGGGCGTGAAGTTCGAGACCCCGATCGAGCGCACGAGCCCCTTCTCGCGCAACGAGATCATCGCCCGCCAGCTCTCGACGTACTTGTCGATGCGCGGCAGCGGCCAGTGGATCAGGTAGAGGTCGACCCACTCGAGCCCGAGCCGCTTCCGCGACTCCTCGAAGCTCGCGATCGTCTCGTCGTAGCCGTGGTGGCGGCCGGGCAGCTTCGTCGTGATCACGAGGTCGCTGCGGTCGACCGCGGTGCGTTGGATCGCCTCGCCCACCGCGTCTTCGTTGCCGTAGTTGTAGGCGGTGTCGATGAGGCGGTAGCCGTCGGCGATCGCCGAGACGATCGCGTCGATGCCGAGCTGGTCGTTGAGGCCGTACGTGCCCAAACCGATCGCGGGAATCGTGTTGCCGTCGCGAAGGGAGTAGGCCGGTGCGCTCATCCCCCAATACTCACGCACACCGGGCGCGTGCGCCACAACCCGCGCGGCTCAATCGGCGGAAGCGATGGGCAGTTCCGCGAACGCGCGCACCGGGAAGGTGCCGAACCCCTCGACGCGGGGCGGCACGGCGGTGAACCGCGCCCCGCGCGGCGGCACCTGCTCGAGGCCGGTGAGATGCTCGACGACGTGCACCCCCGCTTCGAGCAGGATCGAGTGCGCCGGCCGCTCGCCGCCCGACTCGGTGTCGTCGATGTTCAGCGCGTCGATGCCGACGATCGCGACCCCGGCGTCGGCGAGGTGCCGCGCGCCCGCCTCGGTGAGGAACGGCGACCCGTTCGCGTACTCGGGTCGGCCGAAGTGGCGGCTCCATCCGGTGTGCAGCAGCACCGCGGAGCCCGCGAGGTCGCGGTCGAAGAACACCTCGGCCGGGATGCCTCGCTCCGAGGCATCCGCCAGCCTGAAGACCTCGGCGGGGACGCCGGCCAGGGTGTCGAGCGACAGGCTCGCGAGATCGCCGCCCTCGGCGTACCGGTGGAACGGGCTGTCGAGATAGGTGCCGGTGTTGCCGATCATCGAGATCACGTCCATCGCGAACTCGGTGCCGGGCGCGTAGCGCTCGCGCGAGGCCTCGCGCGTGAGGAACGGCGTGATGGCGGGCGCCGGCAGCCCCGGGTAGGTCACCAGCCCCGCCGAGATCGTGTGGCTGAGGTCGACGAGGCGGCCGCGAGCGGCCCCGGCCGACCGACCGCCGTCGCCCTCGCCGACGCCGCGCGACCCGCGGTGCGGCTCTTCGACGACGGCGAGGTTCGACAGCTTCACGCTCGCGACGAGCGCGAGGCCCAGGTGCCGCACGAGCAGTTCGGCGATCTCGGCCTCGGTCACCTCGTTCGACGGCAGGTCGAGGCGGAAGCCCGTCGTGCGGAGATCGCCCCCGTTGGCGAAGGCGATCTCGGCGTCGAAGTGGGCGCGGTACTCGGTCATGCGGGTTGCTCCTCGGGGATCGTCGGGTGGTCGGTGGCGGTCTCGGTGCTCGACTCGGACGCCCGGCCTGCGCGCCGGTCGCGGACACGGCGCACGACGGTGACGGCGACCGCGGCGAGCGCGAGCAGCGCGGGAACGAGCAGGTTCGACCACGCGAGCACGAGCAGGGCGACCGTCATGATCGTGGCGACGACCGCGAGCCACCACCCGAACGACCAGGTGCGCAGCAGCAACGTCGCCGCGAGCATGCCGGCGGCGTAGATCGCGACCATGTTGCTCGTGTGGATGAGGATGAACCCCGTGAGGTCGAGGTCGTTGAGCAGCATGAGCCCGTAGTAGGCAAGGATGAGCACGCCCGTGAGCGCGAGGGCGCGACGCGGCACCTCGCCGTCGGCGGCGCCCTTGGCGAGGAAGCGCGGCAGGTCGCCGTCGCGGCCGAGCGCGGCGCCGAGCTTGCCGAAGGCGGGCAGGTAGGCGTTCATGACGCCGACGGTGACGATCGCCGCGATGATCGCGACGAGCACTGGCCCGATGCCGGGAGCGGTCGTCTCGACGAGGTCGAGCAGCGGCACCTGGCCGTCGCCCGCGCGGTCGCCGAGCACGGCGACCGTGACGAACTGCAGCGCCAGGTACCCGATGCCGACGACGACGACCGCGATCGCCGTGGCGATCGGGATGGTGCGCCGGGGGTTCTTGAACTCGCCGGCGATGTGGGTGCCGACCTCCCACCCGGCGAAGGCCCACACGAAGAGGCTGATCGCAACGCCCACGCCCGCCCAGCCGTGCGGCAGGAACGGCTGGAAGTTCGCCGCGTCGGCCGCCGGGAAGGTGACCGCGACGACGCCGACCACGACCGCGATGAGGAGCCCGGTGAGCACGAACTGCACCCAGCCCGCGACGCGCACGCCGAACCAGTTGGCGACGAACGGCGGCACGAACACCGCGAGGCCGATGATCGGCACGGCCGACCGGTCGACGCCGAGCACGGCGACGACGTACTCGCCGCCGAGCACGGCGAGCACCGGCGCCCCGATGCACACGCCGAAGTAGAACCAGTAGCCGGCCATGCGCGCAGCCGTGTCGCCGAGCGCGCGCCGCACGTAGCTCGCCACGCCGCCCGCGTCGGGGTAGCGGGCTGCGAGCGCGGCGAACGTGCCGGCGAGCGGGATCGAGAGCACGAGCACCGCGGCGACCGCGACGATCGAGGCCGGGCCGGCCGCCTCGGCGGCGAGGCCCGGCAGCACGAGGATGCCGGTGCCGAGCACGCTCGCGATGTAGAGCGCAGTGCCCTGGCCGAGGCCGAGCGTGCCGTGCGGCTGTTCGGTCTCGGGTACGAGCGCGGGAGTCGGGGTCGAAGTCACCCGCTCATTCTGCTGGATGCCTCGGACACCCGCCGCTGGCAGTCAGGACACCGTTCGTCGATATCCTGCCGCATCGCGCGTCACCGCATTCGGGCGAGCGCCGCCTCGCGCTCGATGAAGGTCGTGAGGTCGCCGATCGATCCCATGAGCGGCGCCGGGAACAGCACGAGCGTGTTCTTGTCGACGCCCACCTCCACGAGGGTCTGCAGCGTGCGCAGTTGCAGCGCGAGCGGGTGCGCCATCATCGTGTCGCTCGCCACGCCGAGCTGCGTCGCGGCGAGCGACTCGCCCTCGGCGGCGATGATCTTGGCCCGCTTCTCCCGCTCGGCCTCGGCCTGCTTCGCCATCGCGCGCTTCATCGAGTCGGGCAGGAGGATGTCCTTCAGCTCGACGAGCGTGACCTCGACGCCCCAGTCGAGCGTCGTGACATCGAGGATCTCGCGGATGTTCGCGTTGAGCGCGGCCGTGTCGGCGAGCGTCTCGTCGAGATGGTGCTGTCCGACGACCCGGCGCAGCGTGGTCTGCGCGATCTGCTCGATCGCCGCCTTCACGTTCTCGATCGCGATCACCGACTTCACCGCGTCGGCCACCCGGTAGTAGGCCACGGCGGACACCCCGACGGTGACGTTGTCCTTCGTGATGATGCCCTGCGACTGGATCGGCAGGGTCACGATGCGCAGCGAGACCTTCGTCATCACGTCGACGATCGGGATGATGAAGCGGAGCCCGGGGTCGCGCACGCTGTGCAGCCGGCCGAATCGCAGCACCACGCCGCGCTCGTACTGCTTCACGATCTTCACCGACATGAAGAAGAGGACGATCGCGAGGATGGCGACGACGATCAGGGTGATCCAGAGCCAGACCATGGGAATCATCTCCTGCGGCGCCGGTGACGTGCCGTGCGTCACCTCCATTGTCCCACCGCGGGGACGTCGACGGCCGTGCTCGCGATCCGCGTCACCCGACGGGCGTCGGGGTCACAACCGGTCGAGCGTCTGATCGATGTCGGCGAGCAGGTCGTCGACGTCCTCGATGCCGACCGAGAGCCGCACGACCGACTCGGGCACCTCGGCCTCGGTGCCGCGCACCGAGGCGTGCGTCATCTCCGAGGGGTAGTTGACGAGCGACTCGACCCCGCCGAGCGACTCGGCGAGCTGGAACAGGGTGGTCGACTCCGCGAAGCGGCGTGCCGCCTCGCCGCCGCCGGCGAGCGCGATCGACAGCATGCCGCCGAACCCCGACATCTGGCGCGCGGCGAGCTCGTGGCCCGGGTGCGACTCGAGCCCCGGGTAGTAGACCTGCTCGATCGCCGCATGCTCCTCGAGACGCCGGGCGATGGCGAGGGCGTTCTGGCTGTGCCGCTGCATCCTGACCCCCAGCGTCTTGATGCCGCGCGAGGTGAGGAACGCGTCGAACGGCCCCGACACGGCACCCGCCGCGAACTGGGTGAACTTCACGCGGTCGTGCAGCTCGTCGCGGCCGGCCGCGAACACGAGCGCACCGCCCACGACGTCGGAGTGCCCGCCGAGGTACTTCGTCGTCGAGTGCACGACGACGTCGGCGCCGAGCGCGAGCGGCTGCTGCAGCGCGGGCGAGGCGAACGTGTTGTCGACGACGACCACGAGTCCTGCCTCGTGGCCGAGCTCGGCGAGCGCCGCGACATCCGAGATCTTCATCAGCGGGTTCGAGGGGGTCTCGATCCAGAGCACCCCGGTGGCCGGCTCGATCGCTGCGCGAACGGCGTCGAGGTCGCTCGTGTCGACCGTGGTGTCGCGCACGTCCCATGCGCCGAAGACGCGGCGGATGAGGCGGTGCGTGCCGCCGTAGACGTCGTTGCCGATGATGACGTGGTCGCCAGGCGCGAGCACCGTGCGCAGCAGCGCGTCCTCCGCGGCGAGGCCCGAGGCGAACGAGAGGCCGTGGGCGCCGCCCTCGAGCGCCGCGAGCTGCGCCTCGAGCGCATCGCGGGTCGGGTTGCCGCCGCGCGAGTACTCGTAGCCGCCGCGGAGCCCGCCGATGCCGTCCTGCACGTAGGTCGAGGTCTGGTAGATCGGCGGGATCACGGCCCCCGTCGTCGGGTCGAAGGCCTGGCCGGCGTGGATCGCGCGGGTGTCGAAGCGGGCGTGGTCGGTGTTCATGGGGTGGTGCCTTACGTGAGGGGAGGTCAGTGGGAGAGGTAGGTGAGCAGGTCGGTGCGCGTGATCACGCCGAGCGCCTTGCCCCCGTCGGTCACGAGCATCGCGGGCGCGTCGGTGAAGGCGGTGCGCGCGGCGGCGACCGGCTCCTGCACGCCGATGAGCGGCAGCGGCTCGCCGACCACGCTGCCGACCTCGTCGGTCAGCTTCGCGACGCCCGTGAAGACCTGCTCGAGCAGCACCTCTTCGTGGAGCGCCCCGAGCACCTCGCCCAGCACGACGGGCGGCTCGTGCCCGACGACCACGAGCTGCGAGACGCCAGTCTCGGTCATGCGGTCGATCGCCTCGCGCACGGTGTCGTTCGGGTGCACGTACACGAGCGGCGCCGTGCGGTCGGCCTTCGCCGCGAGCAGGTCGGCGATCGTGTGACCGGAGGGCGCGTTGCCGAAGCCGTACGCGCGCATCCATTTGTCGTTGAAGATCTTTCCGAGGTAGCCGCGGCCGCCGTCGGGCAGCAGCACGACGAACACGTCGTCGGCCGTGACCCCCGGCGCGGAGGCCGCGCGCAGGGCTGCGACGACGGCCATGCCGCTCGACCCGCCGACGAGGATGCCCTCCTCGCGCGCGAGGCGACGGGTCATCGCGAACGAGTCGGCATCGCTCACGGCGATGATCTCGTGCGGCACCGCCGGGTCGTAGGCGTCGGGCCAGAAGTCCTCGCCCACACCCTCGACGAAGTACGGGCGCCCGGTGCCGCCCGAGTACACCGATCCCTCGGGGTCGGCGCCGATGATGCGCACCCGGTCGCCCGAGACCTCGCGCAGGTACCGTCCGGTGCCGGTGATCGTGCCGCCCGTGCCGACGCCCGCGACGAAGTGCGTGACCCGTCCATCGGTGTCGCGCCAGATCTCGGGCCCCGTCGTCTCGTAGTGCGACCGCGGCCCGTTCGGGTTGGCGTACTGGTTCGGCTTGAACGCACCCGGGATCTCGCGGGCGAGCCGGTCGGAGACGCCGTAGTACGACTCGGGGCTGTCGGGCGCGACCGCGGTGGGCGTGACGACGACCTCGGCGCCGTAGGCGGTGAGCACGTTGCGCTTGTCTTCGCCCACCTTGTCGGGGCAGACGAAGACGCAGCGGTAGCCGCGCTGCTGCGCGACGAGGGCGAGGCCGACCCCGGTGTTGCCGCTCGTCGGCTCGACGATCGTGCCGCCCGGCTTCAGCAGGCCGTCGCGCTCGGCGGCGTCGATGATGCGTCCGGCGATGCGGTCCTTCGACGATCCGCCCGGGTTGAAGTACTCGAGCTTCACGAGCACGGTCGCCTCGGTCACCCCGGCGGTGACGCGGTTGAGCTTGACGAGCGGGGTGTCGCCGACGAGGTCGACGATCGATTCTGCGTACTTCATGCGGTGTCCTTGCGAGTCGGCCACGGCTCGGCCGGGGTGCGGCGAACGATCGGGCGTGCGTGCGGGGTCGGTGGAGGACGTCAGCGACAACACAGCGAGAGGAGCACGGCTCAACTCTAGCCCGCCGGCGCGCGGCATGTCACGGCGGCAGGGTGCATGTGACCTTGGTCCCGGTGGTCTCCGACGGATCGCCCGAGAGTCGGAGCATGCAGGAACGACGAAGCAGTGATCGCATCCTCGTCGGCGTCGACGGCTCGGCCTCGTCGGTCGAGGCGCTCCGGTATGCGGCGCGCATCGCGGACGCGTTCGGCGCACCGCTCGAGGTTCTGACCACTTGGACCTTCCCGCCGATCGCCGGCGCGTACGTCATCGACGGCTGGTCCCCCGAGGAGGATGCCCGGAGCGCCCAGGACGCCGCGATCGAGGAGGCGTTCGACGGCGAGCCTCCCGCCGGACTGCGGCGCGCCGTGCTCGCGGGACCGGCCGCTCGCACGCTCATCGAGGAGAGCCGTCGCGCGGGCATGCTCGTGCTCGGCAGCAGGGGGCACGGCGGCTTCGTGGGTCTCCTCCTCGGCTCGGTGAGCGCGACCTGCGCCGAGCACGCGCGCTGCCCCGTGCTCGTGGTGCGCTCCGGCGGCGACCGACCGGAGGGCGCCTGAACCGGCGGACACCACCCCATCTCCCAGATCGGAGCACGCATGCTGGCATGGAGGACGGGCGCTCCAGGTGAGCTGGTCCGCGTGGACGCACCCGCGCCCGAGCCGCTCGACGACGAGGTGGTCGTGCGGGTCGAGGCATGCGGCGTCTGCCGGACGGACCTGCACGTCATCGACCGCGAACTGCCGGTGCACCGCCCCGGCGTGATCCCCGGACACCAGGTCGTGGGTGTCGTGACCGGCACGGGTGCCTCGGTCCGCCGGCTCAGGCCAGGCGACCGGGTCGGCATCGCATGGCTGCGACGCACGTGCGGCGCCTGCCGATGGTGCCGCGAAGGGCGGGAGAACCTCTGCCCGGCTTCCGAGTACACCGGCTGGGACGCCGACGGCGGGTTCGCCGAGTCCGCCACGGTTCCCGAGTCGTTCGCGTACCCCCTCCCCGCGGGTGCCGACCCCGTCACCACGGCGCCGCTGCTCTGCGCGGGCATCATCGGCTACCGTGCGCTGACCCGCGCGAACCTGCCGGCGGGAGGCAGGCTCGGGATCTACGGGTTCGGATCGAGCGCGCACCTCACGGCGAAGCTGGCACTCGCCGGCGGCGCCGAACTGCACGTCATGAGCCGAGGGCGCGAGAATCGCGCCCTCGCCACCCGACTGGGCGCCGTCTTCGTCGGCGACGCCACCGCGACCCCGCCGCAACCGCTCGACTCGGCCATCGTCTTCGCACCCGCGGGCGAGCTCGTCCCGCTCGCGCTGCGGGCGACCGCGCCCGGCGGCACCGTCGTGCTCGCGGGCATCCACATGACCGACGTTCCGGCCATGAGCTACGGCGAGCACCTGTTCGGCGAGCGGGACCTGCGCACCGTCACCGCCAACACCCGCGCAGACGGCGCCGCGTTCCTCCGGCTGAGCGGAGCGCTCGACCTCGTGCCGAGCGTCACCCGCTACGACCTCGCGCGAGCCGACGCCGCCGTCGACGCGTTGCGTGCCGGCGAGGCATCCGGATCGATCGTGCTGGTGCCGTGACGCGACGGCGCACGATGTGACCTATGGCCCAAGCGGCGAAGCCCGGCACGACGAGGCTGTCGGCATGAACGCGACGCTGCGATTCCTCGGTGCTGCCGACACCGTCACCGGCTCCCGCTACCTCATCGACACCGGGGCGGCCCGCGTCCTCGTGGACTGCGGGCTCTTCCAGGGCTACAAGGTGCTGCGCGAACGCAACCGCGCCCCGTTCCCGGTGCCGCCCGAGTCGATCGACGCCGTCGTCCTCAGCCATGCGCACCTCGACCACACCGGGTACTTGCCGGCGCTCGTTCGCGACGGGTTCGCCGGCCGGGTCTATGCGACCTCGGGCACTGCCGACCTCAGCGAGATCATGCTGCGCGACAGCGCCCACCTGCTGGAGGAGGAGGCGCGACACGCCGCGCACGGGCACTGGTCGAGGCATACCGACCCGAGGCCCCTGTACACCGTCGCCGATGTCGAGCGAGCCCTCGACCGGCTCCGGCCGGTGGGCTTCGACGAGGAGATCGACCTCGGCGATCGGTTGTCGGCGACGCTCGCACCCGCCGGGCACATTCTCGGTGCCTCATCCGTGCGGATCGCCGTGGGAGGTCGCATCACCCATTTCACCGGCGACCTCGGTCGCGACGACGACCCGCTCATGCGACCGCCGCGCCGGTTCGCCGGCGCCGCGGTGCTCGTCACCGAGTCGACGTACGGCAACCGACGACACGCGCCGATCGATCCCGAGGCGCCGCTCGGCGAGATCATCCGCCGGGTGAGCGCCCGGGGCGGGGTCACGCTCATTCCGGCCTTCGCCGTCGGACGGACGGAGAGCATCCTCCTGCACCTCTCCCGCCTTCGCGATCGAGGCGAGCTCCCCGACGTGCCGATCTACCTCAACAGCCCGATGGCGGTCGACGTCAGCGCGGTCTACCAGCGCCATGCAGAGGAGCACCGGATGCCGCCCGACGAACTCGCGAGGATGTACGCGATCGCCACGCCGGTGCACGAGGTCGACGACTCGAAGCTGCTCAACCTGCGCGGCGGCCCGATGGTCATCATCTCGGCGAGCGGCATGCTGACCGGCGGCCGGATCCTGCACCACCTCGTCGCGTACGGCCCGGACCCCCGCAACGCCGTCGTGCTGACCGGCTTCCAGGCCGGCGGCACGCGCGGCGCCGCACTCGTCGCCGGCGAACGCTCGCTGCGGATCTTCGGCGAGGACGTCCCGATCCGGGCCGAGGTCGTGAACATCGACACGATGTCGGCCCACGCCGACGCCGATGGTGTGATCGCGTGGATGCGCCGGGGGCCGGCGGCCCCCGAGCAGGTGTACGTCACCCACGGCGAGCCGGCTGCGGCCGATGCACTGCGAGTGCGCATCGAGCGCGAACTCGGGTGGCCCGCCCGTGTGCCGGAGCACGGCGAGCTCGTCGGGCTCTGATCCGTGCGCCGACCGGTTCACCGTAACGGGGGCGCCGTGGCCGTTCACTCGACGCGGTGCGTCGTCTCGCCGCGCGCGAGCTGGTAGACGGCGGCCTGGGTGCGTCGCTCGAAGCCGAGCTTGCGCAGCAGCCCCGAGACGTAGTTCTTCACCGTCTTCTCGGCGAGCGACAGCCGGTCGCCGATCTGCCGGTTGGTGAGGCCCTCGGCGATGAGGCCCAGGACCTGGCGCTCGCGGAGGTTGAGCGAGCCGAATCGGGGGTCGTTCCGGTCGTCGGCTTCGACGGGAGGGCGCAGCCGGGCGGCGACGGTCGGGTGGATGAGCGACCTGCCGGCGGCGACCGCCCGGACGGCATCGACGAGGCCGGAGCCGGCGATCGTCTTCAGCACGTAGCCCGAGGCACCGGCCATCACGGCCGCCGCCGCCGCGGCGTCGTCGTCGTACGCCGTCAGCATGAGGCACTGGACCTCGGGATGCCTCGACCGGATCTCGCGGCAGAGCGCGATCCCGTCGTCGTCCTGGAGGCGCACGTCGAGGACTGCGACGTCGGGCAGGAGCGCGGCGATCCGCACGAGCGCCCGGTCCGCGCTCGGCGCTTCGCCCACCACTTCGAGGTCGTGCTCGCGCTCGAGCAGCTGCGCCACCCCTCGGCGGACGATCTCGTGGTCGTCGACGAGGAACACCCGGGTCATGGGGCCTCCCGTTCGAAGGGCGCCCGCCAGGCGGCCGTCGTCCGTCCGGCGATCGAATCGATCGCGAATGTGCCCCCGCGTGCCCTCGCCCGGGCCGCGATGTTCTCGATGCCGCTTCGACGCCCGCCTTCCGGCAGGCCCACCCCGTCGTCCTCCACCTTCACGCCGACCCCGAGGTCGTCGGCCGCGACGGCGACGCTCACGCGATGGGCGGACGCGTGCCTGACCGCGTTCGTGAGCAGCTCGCGCACCGTGGCGGTGACGTCGTCGGCGAGGGCCCCGTCGACCGTCAGGTCGACCGGCCCGTCGAAACTCACGGTGATCGGCTGCGACAGCCCGGGCGAGCACTCGGAGGCGATGTCGAGGACTCGGTGCCGCAGCGACTCGTCCTGCCCGGGCCGCGGGGTCATCGCGAAGACGATCGTCCGGATCTGCATGATGTCCTCGTCGAGCGTCGCCACCGCCTTGCGGATGCGCTCGGAGAGACGGGCGTCGTTGATGGTCTCGGCGATCGACTGGAGTTCGAGCCCGGTGCCGAACAGCTGCTGGATCACGTGGTCGTGCAGGTCGCGCGCGATCCGCGAACGGTCCTCGACGAGGAGGGCGCGCTGCTGCCGCTCGCGAGCCCTGGCGAGTTCGAGCGCGAGGGCGACCCGGTCGACGAGGTCGGCGGCGATGTCGAGTTCCGCGGCGCTGAACGCCGGGCGGCTCGGATGCCTCGCGACCGCGAGCACGCCCCAGGTGCCGGAATCGCTGCGGAGCGGCAGGAACATGACGGCGCCCGCGCTCGAGCCGTCGAGGATGGCGAGCGCGTCGGGGGCGGGATCGTGCCGGCCGCCCGGTCGGACCGCCGGCTCGCCGCGTTCGAACACCTCGCCGGCGCCGGTGGTCGCGGCGGGGACGACCCGCCCGGTGACCTCCGCTGCGCCGTCGCCCCGTGCCTCCGCGACCCGAACCGTCGGCGGCTCGTCTCCATCGGGCAGGATGACGCAGACGCGGTTCGCCGTGGTGCGCGTGATGAGCTCGTCGGCGAGCATCGCCGGCGCCGACCCGTCGACGGACTCGAGGAGTGCAGCGGTGATGTGCGCCGACGCGGCCATCCACCGCTGCCGCTGGCGGGTCTCCTCGAGCAGGCGGGCATTCGCGATGACGAAGCCCGCTGTGGCTGCGAGCGCGGTCACGAGCTGCTCGTCCTCCTCGGTGAAGAGTCCGCGCCGCGGGTTCGAGAGATAGAGGTTGCCGTACACCTCCGCACGCACGCGGATCGGCACACCGAGGAAGGCGTCCATGCTCGGATGCCCCGCCGGGAACCCGACCGACCGCGGGTGATCGGAGATGTGCTGCAGGCGGATCGGGCGCGGGTCGTCGATCAGGGCCCCGAGCACGCCCCGGCCTTCGGGGAGGTGCCCGATGGCCGCCGCCGCGTCGTCCGAGATCCCGACATGGATGAACGCCTCGAGCCCGTCGCCGTCGGCGGCGATCACGCCGAGCGCGCCGTACTCCGCGTCGACCAGCTCGACGGCCGACTGGGCGATGCGCTCGAGCACCACCGGGAGCTCGGCATGTTCGACGACGGCCTGCGTGGCACGGAGCAGCGCTTGGAGACGGCCCTGGGTGTGGACCATGGCGTCGGCCCGCTCGGCCAACTCGCGCATGGCGCGATCCAACTCCGACCGCGGCCGGTCGGCGAAGGGCAACGACGACCGGTCCGACATGGCTCCTCCGTACGGATGGCGGCAGGTTACCACTCGGGCCCGACGACGGACACCGCGCGACGGGACCAATGGCCCGGTCGCGTACGACTCCCGTCCGCGAACCTGAGAGGGCCGGTCCCGGATGTGCGGGGCCGAGGAAGGGGCGGAGCGGGTGAAGCCGGTACTGGTCGGAGTCGACGGCTCGATCGCGAGCCGGGCGGCCGTGAGCTGGGCCGTCGAACGCGCCCGCGCGGACGGCCGCGAGGTGGAGTTGCGCTTCGTCGTCGACGACGAATGGGGCGTCGTCGGGGCTCCTGCGCGCGATGAGCTGCGTGCGGGCGCCGAGGCCCTGGTCCAGCGCGAGCTGGCGTCCGCACGCGGCCCCGCCGGCGCGGTCCCCGTGCGGGCCGGATTCTCCGTCGGGCCGCCCATCCTCACCCTCGCCGATGCCGCTCGCGACGCCGACGTCGTCGTCGTCGGCACGCACAAGGTCGGTGTCTTCCACGGAATGGCGCTCGGATCCCGCTCACTGCAGCTCGCCGCGATCTCACCGGTGCCGGTCGCCATCGTGCCCGCACCGTCCGGCGAGTCCCGGAGCGGCATCGTCATGGGCGTCGGCGGCGGCATCGACGAAGACGTGGTCGTTCGAGCGGCGGTCGCCGAGTCGAATCGGTCGGGCGAGCCGTTGGTGCTCGTGCGCTCCTTCACCGACCGCGTGGCCCTCGGCGAGCAGGCGCTCGACCACGCGACGCGGCTCGCCGAGACGCTCGCACCGTCGGCGGGAGTGTCCCGGCGACGGTCGAGCACATCGGCCGGGGAAGCCCTCGCGGTCATGTCCGGCCAGGCGGTGCTCACGGTGGTCGGGCGGCCGACCGCACCGGGCCAGCACGGGTACCGGCCGCTCGGACGCGCCGTCTCCGACCTGCTCATGAACCTCCGCGGCCCCGCCCTCGTCGTCCCGTTCCCGCACACCGACGAACGGCGCGAGCGATCGACTTTCTCAGCGCACCACGATGAACGGAGACCCCATGCGATCCCTGGTCCTGTATGAATCGATGTTCGGCGTCACCCGTCGCGTCGGAGAGGCCATCGCCGACGGGCTGCGGGCCTTCGGCGACGCCGACGCCATGCCCGTGTCGACGGGCGCCGGCGAGGCGGACGACGCGGATCTGGTCGTGATCGGGGTGCCGACCCATGCGCACTCCATCCCCGGGCCGAGATCGCGCGCGGAAGCCGCCGAGTGGGCGGCAGATCCCGAACGCGGTCTCGCACTCGAGCCCGGTGCGACCGGGCCGGGCGTCCGCGAATGGATCAAGGCGCTGGACGCACCGCCGCGGCACTGGGCCGCGTTCGCCACGCGCGCCGATCTCCCGCGGATCCTGGCCGGCGACGGTGCGGTCGGGATCGAGCGGCGCATGCGGCGCTTGGGCGTTCCCCCGCTGCACGACGGCGAGTGCTTCATCGTGTCCGTCGACAACGCGCTGCTGCCGGGCGAACTCGACCGCGCCCGAGCGTGGGGCGGCACCCTCGGTCGCGCGGCGGCCGAGGCGGATCGTGATCGCCGGACCGACGCCGGCTGAGCGGAAGGAAGAACGACATGTTCGAACGAATCGTGGTCGGTGCCGACGGCTCCCCCGCCTCGGCGGCGGCGGTCGACTGGGCGGCCGCCCGAGCCGGCGAGGCCCAGCTCGTCCTCGTCCACGTCGAACGCGACCGCGAGCGGGGCAGCGAGTACCTGAGCGCCACCTCGGAGCGCGCGGGAGCGAGAGTCCGGCTGATCGACGAGGCGGAACGCGTGCGCGAGGCCCACCCGGGCCTGCACGTCGTGACGTCGACCGAGACCGGACCGGTCGTCGACGTGCTGCGATCGTTCCTGCGACGAGGAACCCTCGTCGTGGTCGGCCGCGACTCCGATCGGCCCGGGCGCTGGTCGGCCGGCGTCCGACTCGCGGGCTCGCACGGCGGCGGCGGCGTCGCCGTCATCCCGCCCGGAGGTCGGCCCGGCGGCGGCGAGCTCGGCGTGGTCGTCGGCATCGACGGCTCCGCGCTCGGCGACGCGGTCGTCCGCGTCGCCGCCGACCTCGCGGCGATGACCGGCGAGCCGTTGACGCTCCTGCACGCGTGGACTGCACCGGCGATGTGGGAGGCGGACCTGAAGCAGTTCGCCGGCGAGTTCGGCGAGTACGAGCAGATGCATCGCGACACGCTCGCGGCCGCGATCGATGCGAGCATCGCCTCGGGCGCACAGCCGCATGGCCGGCTCGTGCACGGACGTCCCACCGACGAACTGCTCGAGGCGGCCGAGCGCGCATCACTGCTCGTCGTGGGCAGCCACAGCGGATCTTCGGTGGCCCGCTTCCTCCTGGGGTCGGTCAGTCACGAGCTCCTGCTCCGAGCCACGATCCCCGTGCTCGTCGTGCTCCCCGAATGACGTCTGCGCCACGCGCTCACGTGATGCATGCATCACGTGAGCGCACCGTCATGCGTCGTGCTCCGTTGCGGCAGTCGGCTCCGACTCCGCCGACGGAACGACCTCCGTCACGACGAGGACCGGGCACGGCGGGTCCAGCAGCAGCATCACGCTCACGGACCCGAGGAAGAAGCGCCGGATGCGTCCATAGCCGTGGCTCGCGACGACGACGGCCGATGCAGAAGCCCCGAGTTCGTCGAGCAGCTGCGCCGCATCGGCGCGGTGCAGGCGACCGCTGCACTCCGCACCGAGTTCTCGGGCGCGCCCGACCGCCTCGTCGAGCGCACGCCGATGCATCGACTCGAAGACCTCGAGGTCGTCGGTGACCTCGCCGAAGACCGGCGTCCACGTCGACGGCGGGTGCCAGGCATGGACGATCTCGAGGGGCGCTCCGCGCAGACGGGCCTCATCGGCGGCGACCTCGACCGCGGCGAGCGCCGCTGCCGACCCGTCGATGCCGATCACGACCGGTCGCCCGTCCTCGGGCGGCGGTCCGGGCGGCACGACCGCCACCGTCCCTCCCCCATGACGGCCCGCCAGTCGGGCGGCGAGGCTCCAGCGCGATCCGCGCTTGTGCGCAGGCGCTCCGACGACGACGAGCGACCCGGGTCGCACCTGTTCGGCGAGCACCTGCTCGGGCGCCCCTTCGACGACCCGCGTCTCGACGTTCCAGCGCTCGCGGGAGCCATGGCGGGCGAGGACCGCTTCGACGCGCTCCTCGTTGAATCGCGAGTCGGGGTCTTCGAGCACGTGGAGGAGCACGATCGGAAGCCGATCTCCACGACGCAGCGCCCAGTCCAATGCCGCTTCGGCCTCGGGCGCCCCGTTCCAGCCGACGATGATCCTGGTGAACATGTGCCACAGCTTCGCGCGTCGCCGCGAGCGACGGCGGGTCGAAAGTCACATCGGATCAGGGACCGTTCCTCGCCGCGGGCGGTGCGGCGTGCTTTGATTCGGCTCATGGACGACATCGAGGGTGGCGGCCCCGCTCGGGCCGAACGCCCGCTCACGAACTGGCACGAAGAGAACGCCCGAGGGCTGTCGCGCGGGCAGCGGTCGGCCGACCTCCTCCGCAACGGCATGGGAAGCTGGCCGTTCGTCGCCGGCTTCCTGGCGTTCATGGGGGTGTGGGCGCTGCTCAACATCACGGCAGCGGCCTGGGATCCGTACCCCTACATCCTGCTCAACCTCTTCCTCAGCATGCTCGCCGGCCTGCAGGGCGCGATCCTGCTCATCGCCGCGAAACGGCAGGACGCCGTGGCGGCCGCGCTCGCCCAGCACGACTACGAGACCAATCTCGCCGCGAAGACCGAGATCGAGGAGCTCATGGCCCTCAACCGCACCCAGCTCGCGCTGATCGAGGAACTGCGCGAGCTCTCGCAGGAGCGCGTGGTGCCGGCGTCCCCCCGCCGTCGTCTCCGCCGGTCGCGCGGCTGATCCCGCGGGACCAAGGTCCCCGCGGTCGCCGGTCGGGCCGCCGCACGCTGGGCTCATGGAAGACCACCCTCGGATCCGTCTCGCTCTGGTGTGGACGCAGGTGTTCGTCGCCGTGACCGCGGTCGCGGGCGGCGTCGCCCTCGCGATCGGTTCGCTCTCCACCGAGCTCATGACGTTGTTGAGCCCACCCGCCGAGTACCTCGCCGGCTCGCCCTTCGGCAGCTATCTCGTCCCCGGTCTGATCCTCGCCGTCGTCCTGGGCGGCGTTCACGTCGCCGCATTCGTCGCCGTGCTGCGGCGCAGCGGCTCGGCGCTCGTGCTGTCGGCCGCCGCAGGCTACGCGACGCTCATCTGGATCTTCGTGCAGATGATGTTCATCCCGTTCAGCCCGTTGCAGCTCCTGTATTTCGCGGTCGGTTCGTTCGAGCTCGGCCTGGTGATGCTCCTGCTCGGCCTCCTCCCCACCCGTGGGACCCTCCATCGCGCGGCGGATGCCCGGGCGGACCGCGGACTCGGAGGGTCGGCCGCGTTCGAGCGGTAGGAACCGCGGGTCCGGCGTGTCGCCGCGACGATGCGGCGTTCTCCCAGCCGCATGCATTCGTATTGGTATCGGCGCCGGCGCACGGCACCGCCCCCGACGTCCCCATCGAGAGAGGCCCCGCGTGAGCGCGACCCCGCCCGTTCCCCCGAAGGCGAAGCAGCAGGCACAGCAGCAGAGCACGAAGCAGCAGCGCGCGGCCGAGCGGCAACGGCAGCTCGAGGAGTTCAAGAAGCGCGAGGCGCGCTCGAAGCGCAACCGCCGCATCCTCACCTGGGCGGGCGTCGCCGTCGGCGTCGCCGCGGTCGCGCTGCTCATCACCGCGATCGTGGTCGCCCCGAAGGACACGTCGCCCGCGGCGGGCGG
The DNA here is from genome assembly GCF_029167465.1 of Agromyces chromiiresistens. Classification (NCBI taxonomy): domain Bacteria; kingdom Bacillati; phylum Actinomycetota; class Actinomycetes; order Micrococcales; family Microbacteriaceae; genus Agromyces; species Agromyces chromiiresistens. The sequence continues at coordinate 774,780 of NZ_JARFNL010000004.1, read as the reverse complement.
TGAGGGCGGCTCCGGCACGGGCGCGATCGAAGGCGTGCAGACCTTCTCGTACCAGGGCGGCGGGCACGTCGAGGGCGAGGTCGACTACGCCGAGACGCCGCCGGCGGGCGGCGACCACAACGCGGTGTGGCTCAACTGCGGCGTGTACGGCCAGCCGGTGCCGAACGAGAACGCCGTGCACTCGCTCGAGCACGGCGCCGTGTGGGTGACGGTCGACCCCGACCTGCCGGCCGACGAGCTCGGCAAGCTCACCGCCGAACTTCCGACGTCGTACGTCGTGCTGTCGCCGTACGACGGCCTGCCCTCCCCCATCGTGCTCAGCGCCTGGAACGCGCAGCTGCAGGTCGACGACGCCGCCGACCCGCGCATCGCGCAGTTCATCGAGCAGTACTGGCAGAGCTCGGCGGCCCCCGAACCGGGCGCTCCCTGCTCGGGCGCCTACGACGCGCCCGGCAAGCTGTCGTGAGCGCGCCGGCCGACGCTCCCGCCGGCGCGGTCGCGTCGGCCGACGCCTTTCCCTCGGCCGACCCTGCCGGGCTCGACGGCGAGCGACGCGGCAGCCGGGTCGCGGCGGTGGTCGCGGCATCCGTCGCCGTCGTGGTGGTCGCGATCGCCGCGTTCTCGATCGGGCGGCTCTCGGCCCTCGGCGACCCGACGCCGACCGGCACGAGCGCCGAAGCCGGCTTCGCGCGCGACATGCAGGTGCACCACCAGCAGGGCGTCGAGCTCGCGATGATCGTTCGCGACGCGACCGACGACGACGAGGTGCGCCTGCTCGCGTACGACATGGCGACGACGCAGGCGCAGCAGGCCGGCCAGATGTACGGCTGGCTGAGCGCGTGGGGCCTCCCGCAGGCGGGCGACGAGCCGTCGATGACGTGGATGACGCGTGCCGCGCCCGGCGGCGTGCACGACGGGCACTCGGCCGGGGCGGACCACGAGCCGGGCGCGCCGATGCCCGGCCTCGCGACGAGCGAGCAGGTGGCCGAACTCCGTACGCTGTCCGGCGCGGCGGCGGAGCGGCGGTTCCTCGAACTCATGATCGCGCACCATCAGGGCGCCGTCGAGATGGCCGACGCGCTGCTCGAGCGATCGTCGAACGAGGCGGCGACCGCACTCGCGCGCTCGATCGTCACGAGCCAGACGAGCGAGATCGAACTCATGCAGCAGATGCTCGCCGACCGCTCCTGACCCTCAACCCGCTCGCGTCGCGCGGCGCTTCGCCGAACCCTTCGGCGGGAACAGGGTCTCGGACTGCTCGAGCGACATGCCGTTCGTCTCGGGCACCTTCGCGAGCACGAAGAAGAACGAGAGCGCGGCGAACGTCGCGTACATGCCGTAGGTGAACACGAGCGAGTAGTCGCTCAGCACGGGGAACGTGACCGTCACGAGGAAGTTCGCGATCCACTGCGCGGCCGCGGCCAGCCCGAGGGCGCGCGCCCGGATGCTGTTCGGGAAGATCTCGCCGAGCAGCACCCACACGAGCGGACCCCACGAGAACCCGAAGGCGACGACGAACACGTTCGCCGCGACGAGCGCCGTCGGACCCCACCCGCCCGGCAGCGACAACGCCCCGTCGACCGTCACGGCGTTGCCGAACGCGACGGCCATGACTGCGAGCGCGACCGTCATGCCGACCGAGCCGACGAGCAGCAGCGGCCGCCGCCCCACCCGGTCGACGAGCGCGATCGCCACGAACGTGACGGCGATGTTCGTCACCGAGGTGAGCACGCTGATCAGCAGCGAGTTCGACTCGTCGAAGCCGACGGCGCTCCACAGCGTCGTCGAGTAGTAGAAGATCACGTTGATGCCGACGAACTGCTGGAACACCGACAGCAGGATGCCTATCCACACGATCGGCCGGAGCCCGAGCACGGGGCCGCGGAGCGCGCCCTTGCGGGTCGAGAGCTTGTCGTTCGCGATCGAGTCGTGGATCTCGCGAACCGACCGGTCGATCTCATCGGCGGGCTGGATCTGCGCGAGCACGCCGCGCGCGACCTCCTCCTTGCCCTGCTTCACCAGGAACCGGGGCGACTCGGGCAATCGCAGCGCGAGCAGTCCGTAGACGACCGACGGCACGATGCACGCGAGGAACATCCAGCGCCACGCCTCGAGCCCGAACCAGAACGGCTCGCTCGCTCCGCCCGCGGCGGTCGCGAAGAGCGCGTCCGACAGCAGCGCCGCGAAGATGCCGAAGACGATCGCGAGCTGCTGCAGGGAGGCGAGCCGCCCGCGCACCTTGCGCGGCGAGATCTCGGCGATGTAGGCGGGCGCCACGACCGAGGCGATGCCGATGCCGACACCGCCGATGATCCGCCAGATCGTGAGGTCCCAGCCCGAGAACGCGAAGCCCGAGCCGATCGACGAGATGAAGAACAGCGCCGCCCCGAGCAGCATCACGGGGATACGGCCGAACCGGTCGGCGAGCCGACCGGCGAGCTCCGACCCGAGCGCGCAGCCGAGCAGCGCGCTCGCGATCGCGAAGCCGGTCGCCGCCGCCGAGAGCCCGAACTGCTGCTCGATCGCGTCCACCGCGCCGTTGACGACCGACGAGTCGAATCCGAAGAGGAACCCGCCGACGGCTCCCGACGCCGCGAGTGCGACGACCCTGCGGTTCAGGGCCCGTGCGGTCGGAGAGGTCGCGGTCGCCGACCCCGTCGCGGTGCTCGCCGCGGCATCCATGCCCGTGCTCTCGGCCCCGGTCGGCTGGCGCCCTCCGGTGCCCGAATTCTGCTCCGCCCGATCGTCCATGATCTCCCCCTCGGCGTCGTGCGACCACGCTACTGCGCGGGTCGACCGACGGTCGAGAGGCGGTGAGGTCAGTCGGCGGCCTCGCCGACCTGCACCGGCCGCTCCTCCTGCTGCCGGTAGAGCGATGCGTAGACGCCGCCCGCCTCGACGAGCTCGGCGTGCGTCCCGCGCTCGACGACGCGGCCCGCGACGACGACGAAGATGACGTCGGCGGCGACCACGGTCGAGAGCCGGTGCGCGATCGCGATCGTCGTGCGGCCGCGCGCGGCATCGTCGAGCGCCTGCTGCACGACCCGCTCGGAGATCGTGTCGAGCGCGCTCGTCGCCTCGTCGAGCACGAGCACCGCCGGGTCCTTCAGCAGCACCCGCGCGATGGCGATGCGCTGCTTCTCGCCGCCCGAGAGCCGGTACCCCCGCTCGCCGACGACGGTGTCGTACCCCTCGGGGAAGGAGGCGATCGTCTCGTGGATGTTCGCGGCCCGGGCCGCGGCCTCGAGCTCGGCGTCCGAGGCATCGGGGTTCGCGTACCGCAGGTTGTCGGCGATGGAGGCGTGGAAGAGGTAGGTCTCCTGGCTGACGATGCCGATGTGCGACATCAGCGAGTCGCGGCGGAGGTCGCGCACGTCGACGCCCGCGAACCGCACCGCACCGCTCGTCGCCTCGTAGAGCCGTGGCACGAGGTACGACACCGTCGTCTTGCCGGCGCCGCTCGGCCCGACGAACGCCGCGAACTGGCCCGGCTCGATCGTGAAGCTCACTCCGTCGAGCGTGGGACGGGGCTCGTCGCCCTCCGCGCGCACGGCATCGGGGTAGTGGAACGAGACGTCGTCGAACTCGACCCGGCCGAGCGCCCCGTCGGTCGGCACGTCGCGCGCATCGGGCGCGTCGGTGATCGCCGGTCGCAGGTCGAGGTACTCGAAGATGCGGGCGAACAGTGCGCTCGAGGTCTGCAGGTCGAGCGCGACGCGCATGAGCCCCATGAGCGGGAACAGGAGGCGAGCCTGCACCGTCGTGAAGGCGACGATCGTGCCCGCGGTGACGTCGGTGTCGCCGCCCGCGATGAGCCAGCCCGAGACGAGGTAGACGATCGCGGGGATCGACGACATGAAGATGTTCACCATCGCGAAGAACCACTGGCCGGTCATCTGCTGCCTGACCTGCAGGCCGATCTGGTTGCGGTTCTCGTCGGAGTACCGCTCGATCTCGCTCTGCTGGCGGCTGAAGCTCTTCGACAGCAGGATGCCCGAGACCGAGAGCGTCTCCTGCGTGATCGCCGTCATCTCCGACAGCGACTCCTGCGTCCGCCCGGCCAGCCGCGCCCGCACCTGGCCGACCCGCCGCTGCGCGATGACCATGAACGGCATGAGCACGAGGGCGACCACCGTGAGCTGCCAGTTGAGCAGCAGCATCGCGACGAACGCGCTGATCACGGTGACCGTGTTGCCGAGCACGCTCGACACCGTGTTCGTCAGCACGCCGGCGACGCCGCCGACGTCGTTCTGCAGGCGCGACTGGATGATGCCCGTCTTCGTGCGGGTGAAGAAGCTCAGCTCCATCGCCTGCAGGTGGCTGAACAGCCGCACCCGCAGCGCGCCCATGACCTTGTTGCCGATGGTCGAGGTGAGCCAGGTCTGCCAGACGCCGAGCAGGGCGGCGACGACGAAGACCGCGATCATGGCGAGCACGAGGGTCGTCAGCACGGGCAGGTTCGGCGGGGATGCCTCGCCGCCGGCGCCCGTCGGGAAGAGGCCGTCGTCGAAGGCCCGCTGGGTGAGCAGCGGGGGGATGACGCTGAGCGCGGCGCCGATGAGCACGAGTACGACCGTCGTCACGAGGGCCGCCTTGTGCGGGGCGAACAGTTCGGAGATGCGGCGCAGGAGGTGCGGGATCTTCGGAGCGTCGGCGTTCTCGGCCCGCTGGGCCGCCTCGTCGGCCGAGGCGATGCGCGTGCGCGCCTTGCCGTAGCGGCCGACCTGCGCGCCGCCGCCTCCCCCGCCGTGCATGCTCATGGGTTCACCCTACGGCGGCGCGCCGACGAGCCCGCGGGCGTTCGCCCCGGGCGCATCGGGTACTGCGCGCCGGTCAGCCCTTCGTCGAGCCGGCGAGCAGGCCGCGAACGAAGTACCGCTGCAGGCTGAAGAAGACGATCAACGGGACGATGAGCGAGATGAACGCGGCCGCGGTCAGCCGCTGCCACGTCTGTCCGCGCTGGCCCGCGAGTTCTGCGAGGCGCTGCGTGAGCGGCGCGACGTCGGCGGTGCCGCCCGAGAACACGAGGGCGACGAGCAGGTCGTTCCACACCCAGAGGAACTCGAAGATCGCGAACGAGGCGAGGATCGGCACCGAGAGCGGCACGACGATGCGCATGAAGATCTGCCCGTGCGTCGCCCCGTCGACGCGCGCCGCCTCCATGAGCTCACGCGGAATCTCGGAGATGAAGTTGTGCAGCAGGAAGATCGCGAGCGGCAGGCCGAAGATCACGTGGGCGATCCAGACCTGCACGTACGTCTCGTCGGGGATGATCGGCACGAGGCCGTGGACCCATTCCTGCGCCGGCTTGAGGGTCGAGGTGAAGATCTGCAGCAGCGGGATGAGCGCCATCTGCAGCGGCACGATCTGCAGCGCGAAGATGCCGATGAACACCCAGTCGACGAAGGGGAACTTGATCCACGCGAGCGCGTAGGCCGCCATGGCCGCGAGCACCGTGCAGAACACGACGACGGGGATGGTGATCGCGAGGGAGTTCACGAAGTACGACCCGAGCTGCGGTGCGCTGGACGACGCCGAGAGCAGCACCTCGCTGTAGTTGTCGAGGGTCCAGCCCCAGTTCTGGAAGACCGTCCACCAGCCGGTGGTGTTGATGAGCTCGGCCGGCCGGAACGAGGAGATGAGCAGCCCGAAGGTCGGGAGCGTCCACAACACGGCGATGAGCAGCGCGAAGACCGTCGCCGGGCGCGAGGTCAGGCGCCGTTTGACCCTCATCGCCTTGGTGCCGTCGAGGTTGTAGCCGCGACGCGCGGCCGCGTCGAGCTCTTTCACGATCGCCTTGTCGGTCGAGCCGGTGGCCTGGCTCATCGGATCTCCCTCTGCTTGCGGAGCACGCGGATGTTGTAGACCACGATCGGCACGACGAGCAGGAACAGCACGAGCGCGAGCGCGGCGCCGCGCCCCGCCTCGGCGGCTCGGAAGGCCTGCGTGTACATCTCGTTGGCGATCACGCTCGTGTTGAAGTTGCCGCCGGTCATGACGCGCACGATGTCGAACACCTTGAGCGTCGCGATCGTGATCGTCGTGACGACGACGACCAGACCGCCTCGGATGCCGGGCAGCGTCACGTTGCGGAACCGCTGCCAGTTCGTCGCGCCGTCGAGCTCGGCGGCCTCGAGCTGCTCGGACGGGATGCCCTTGATCGACGCGGAGAGCACGACGACGGCGAACCCGACCTGCACCCAGATCATCACGACGATGAGCAGCAGGGTGTTGATGAACGGCTCCTGCAGCCAGAGCACGGGCTCGCCGCCGAACCAGACCACGATCTGGTTGAGCAGGCCGATCTGGGGGCGGCTCGCCGGGCGGTACTCGTAGATGAACTTCCAGATGATGCCGGCCCCGACGAACGAGATCGCGACGGGCATGAAGACGAGCGACTTGTAGATGCGTTCACCGCGCGAGCGGTCGATGAACACCGCGTACGCGAGCCCGATGCCGGTCGAGATCGTCGGCACGAGCACGACCCAGAGGATGGTGTTGCCGAGCGTCAGCAGCGCCTCGGGCTGGGTGAACATCCAGACGTAGTTGTCGATTCCGACGAACTCGCCCGCCCGGTTGGTGAACGAGGTGAAGGCGGTGCGCACCGCCGGGTAGAGCAGCCCCACCGCCAGCAGGATGCAGGCGGGCGCGAGGAACAGCACGAGCTGGTACCACTCTCGGCCGCGCTTCGGCGCGCGGTCGATGAGGAACAGGATCAACCCGATCACGGCCGCGAAGATCGCGAGCCCGAGCAGGATCTGGAAGATCTTGCCGATGAGGTCGGCGGTGGTCACGTCGATGGCCTCCGATCGCAGGGGATACAGACGGGCCGGCGCACGGCGCGGCAGGGGTGGGGAGCGGGAAGCCTCGGGGCCGCGCGCGGCGCGGCCCCGAGGCATCCATCACTCCTGCGGCCAGCTCGCCTCGATGAAGTCGAGCGTGTCAGCCGTGCTCTTGCCGCCGATCCAGTCGACCATCCCCGTCCAGAACGTGCCCGAGCCCACCGCGGCGGGCATCACGTCGGAACCGTCGAAACGGAACGTCGTGTTCGGGTCCTGCAGCAGGGCGACCGACGCCTTCAGCAGTTCGCTGCCGGCGTTCTCGGGGTCGAGCCCGGTGTTGGCGCTGATGACGCCGCCGAGGCTGACGCGCGAGTTCGCCCACTCGGGGCTCGACAGGTACGTCTGCGTGGCCACGACCTCGTCGCTGTCGGCGAACGCGGCGACGATCTCACCGCCGCCCGTGACCGCGTTGGCCCCGGCCTCGGTGCCCGGCAGCATGAACGCCCAGACGTCGCCGTCCTCTGCGACCGTCGTGCCCTCGGGCCAGAAGCCCTCGTAGAACGAGGCCTGGTGGTGCAGCGCGCACGCGCCGTCGAGGATCGGCAGGCCCGCGTCACCGAAGTCGGTCGTCGCGATCGAGCGCACGTCGCCGAGCCCGCCGTTGACGTTGTCGTCGGCGCGGATGTAGTCGCCGACCGAGTCGAACGCCTCGGCGATCTTCGGGTCGTTGAACGGGATGTCGTGCGCGACCCACTCGTCGTACACGTCGGCGCCCTGCTGGCGGAGCACGAAGTCCTCCACCCAGTCGGTGCCGGGCCATCCGGTTGCGACGCCCGAGGCGAAGCCGACGCACCAGGGCTTGTCGACCGCGCCCGATTCGCGGATGTCGTCGGTCAGCGTCGCCAGCTCGTCGAGCGTCGTCGGCACCTCCCAGCCGTTCTCCTCGAACATCGACGGCGAGTACCAGACCCAGCCCTTGATGTTCGCCATCAGTGGCGCACCGTAGAGCGTGTCGTCGACGGTGCCGTAGGCGGCCCAGTCTTCGGACCAGTACTCGGCGACGTTGTCGGCCACCGCCTTCGGCGCCGGCAGCAGGTCGCCCTGCTGGGCGAGACGGGCGATGAGGCCCGGCTGCGGCGTGATGCCGAGGTCGGGCGGGTTGCCGCCCTCGATGCGCACGTTCAGCTGTTCTTCGTACTGGTCGGAGCCCTCGTAGACGATGTCGATGCCGGTGCAGTTCTCGAAGTCGACCCACGACTCGTTCAGGAGGTCGGCCTCGGCGTCGAGGATCGTGCCGTAGACGTTGACCTCGGTGCCGTCGTCGAAGGTGCCGTAGGTCTCGTACGGGCCGCAGTCGCCCGTGGCGGAGTCGTCGTTCGCGATGTCGCCCGTGCAGGCCGTGAGCGTGAGGCCGACCGCCGCGGCCACCACGACGGGGGCCATCAAACGGCGATGCCGTGTGAATCTCATGTCTTCTCCTCGTTGAGTGTGGTGCAGGGCGGAGCCGGAACCGGTTCCAGATTCCACGCTATGGCAGGGCGAGCGGCTCCCACAAGGGGGCGGCCGGTCACGATCCGGCACCGATCGCACGGCCTGCGAACATTGCGAGAGAGCGCTCCCCTGCGCATCGAGACGGATGCCTCGGGGCGGGCGCCGAGGCATCCGCAATCGGTTCCAATCACGGGTCGGCCCGCAGTATGCTCGGCACCGGGACTGCCCGACGGAGGGGGTTGCTGATGGCGGCGATCGGCGATGTCGCCCGCCTGGCCGGAGTGTCGAAGGCGACCGCGTCGCGAGCACTCTCGGGCCGCGGTCACGTCGCGGTCGCCACGCGCCGGCGGGTCGAGGCGGCTGCAGCCGAGATCGGCTATATCGCCTCGCCCGATGCGGCGAGCCTCGTCACCGGCCGCACGAAGAACGTCGGCGTCGTCATCCCGTTCGTCAACCGCTGGTTCTTCGGCGAGGTGCTCGAGGGCATCGAGCGGGCGCTCCTGGCCGCCGGCTACGACCTCACGCTCTACAACGTCGGCGACACGGGGCCGGTGCGCGACCGCGTGTTCGAGTTCTTCCTCGCGCGCAAGCGCGTCGACGCGGTCATCGCCGTCGGCGTCGACCTCACGAGTCGCGAGGCGGAAGGGCTCGAGCAGCGGGGCAAGCCGCTCGTGCGCCTCGGCGGCGGCGAGCCGGGCGGCGCCAGGCTCTCGATCGACGACCGGGCGGTCGGCGCGCTCGCGACCGAGCACCTGCTGCACCTCGGCCACACCCGCGTCGCGCATCTCGCCGGCGCGGGCGCGGCCGCAGCGCCGTGGAGCGTGCACGGCCAGCGTCGGCTGGGCTATCTCGACGCCATCGCGGCGGCCGGGCTCGGCGATGCAGTCGCCGGGAGCGCCGCGTCGGGCGCCGCGGCGACGCTCCTCGAAGGCGAGATGACCATGCCGGGGGGTTACACGGCCGCGCTGCAGCTGCTCGGCAGGCCCGGGCCGCGCGCGACGGCGGTGTTCGCCGCCTCCGACGAGATGGCGTTCGGGGTGATCCGCGCCGCCGAGCGGCTCGGCCTCTCGGTGCCGCGCGACCTCTCGGTGATCGGCGTCGACGGCCACGAGTACGGCGAGATGTTCGGTCTCACGACGATCTCGCAGTCGCCGGGCGACCAGGGCCGGCTGGCCGTCGACGTCGTGCTGCGGCTGCTCGGCGAGGGCGAGCACGCCGACCCGCTGCCCGATTCGGGTGCCCCGCTGCCGACGCGCCTCGTCGTGCGCGCGAGCACGACCGCCCCGGGGCGCTGACACCGGCCGGCTCTCCGCGCCTCGTCACGGACGGGATCGGGTCGTGGCGCGGTTCACGCCGCGTCGCCGACCGAGATCGCCTCGGCCTCGACGAGGGATGACTCGGGTTCGGACTCGACCCGGTCGACCCGGCGCAGCGCGCGGTGCCCGGCGACGACGATCACGAGCGCGACGCCGACCGAGATCGCCGCCGCGTAGTACGGCGCGTCGGGCGAGATGAGGTGGGCGAGCTCGGCCGCCGCGGGCGGGGCGACCGCACCGCCCAGGAACCGCACCGCCGAGTAGGCGCTCGACGCGACCGAGCGCTGCAGGTCGGTCGCCTCCATGACGCACTCGGTGAGCACGGTGTTGAGCACGCCGAGCACGAGACCGCCGACGACGATGCAGACGACGAGCGCCGCGGGGTCGGAGATGAACAGGCCCGCCGCGACGAGGTCGAGCGAGAGCAGCGGCAACGCGATCCAGAGCACGCGGGTGCGCGGCATCCTCGCCGTGAGCAGGGGCGCCACGAAGACCGAGGTGATCGCGAGCGCGAGGCCCCAGCCGAAGAACGTGAAGCCGAGGCCGAGCGCGTCGAAGCCGAGCGGGAACGGCGAGTACGCGAGCAGCACGAAGAAGCCGATGTTGTAGAACAGCGCGGCGGCGGCGAGCACGGCCAGTGCGGGCTGGCGCAGCGCCCGGATGGGCGCCGACAGCCTGGTGGGCTCGGGCCCGGCGGTGGCACCCGCGTCGTCCTTCAGGAACGCGACGATCGCGATGAAGCCGACCGCCATCAGCGCGGCGGTGCCGAAGAACGGGCCCCGCCAGCTGACGTGCCCGAGCAGTCCGCCGAGCAGCGGGCCGATCGCGATGCCGAGACCGAGCGCCGCCTCGTAGAGGATGATCGCCGAGCCGGTGCCGCCCGCTGCGGCGCCGACGATCGTCGCGAGCGCCGTCGAGATGAACAGTGCGTTGCCGAGTCCCCACCCGGCGCGGAACCCGATGACCTCCTCGACGTTCTGCGAGAGGCCGGCCGCCGCGGCGAACACGATGATGAGGCCGAGCCCGATGAGCAGCGTCTTCTTCGCGCCGATGCGGCTCGACAGCCAGCTCGTGCCGAGCATCGCGAGCCCCGTGATGAGCAGGTAGCTCGTGAAGAGCATCTCGGTCTCGGTCGGGGTCGCCTTGAGGCTCTCGGCGATCGCGGGCAGGATCGGGTCGACGAGGCCGATGCCCATGAACGCGATCACGCACGCGAACGCGACGGCCCAGACGGCCTTCGGCTGCTTCAGGATCGATGCGGATGTCTCGTGGCTGGCGTGGCTGGTCACGCGGTCGCTGCTCCATTCCGCGCGGTGTCGTCCGCGCGCTCGATGCGGGTACGGATGACGGCGACCGCTCGGGCGAGCGTCTCGCGCTCGTCGATCGAGAGGTCGTCGAAGTAGGGGGCCATCGCGCCGACGAGCTCGTCGCGCCACGCGTCGAGCGCCTCGAGGCCCGACGGGTCGGCCGAGATGAGCCACGCGCGAGCGTCGTTCGCGTCGGCGATACGGCGAATCCACCCCCGGTCGTCGAGGGTGTGCACGAGCTTCGTCATGGTCGGCTGGCTGACCCGGCTGACGCGGGCGAGTTCGCCGAGGCGCATGGGGCCGAGGTCGCGCAGCACCGCGATGGTGCGCCAGACGGCGGGTGACTCGGCGGACGCCGTCGACGCGGCGGCGAGGCGGGTGAGGCGGTGGTTCACCGAGACGAGATCGCCGATGAGCGCGGTCAGGCTCGACGTGTCGGTGGAAGAATGCATAGCCCAACTATATAGCTAGGCTAAGCAATTGTCGAATGGGTTGCTCCCCCGATTGGGCCCGAGAACGACGGATGCCCCGTGGTCGATGATCGACCACGGGGCATCCGTGTGTTCAGGTGACGCGGTCACCTCAAGCAGCGCGCCCGAAGCGGGCGCCCTGATTACTTGAGGGTGACGGTTGCGCCGGCTTCCTCGAGGGCAGCCTTCGCCTTCTCGGCGGTCTCCTTGTTCGCGCCCTCGAGCACGGCCTTGGGAGCACCGTCGACGACGGCCTTGGCCTCGCCGAGACCGAGCGAGGTGAGCTCGCGGACGGTCTTGATGACCTGGATCTTCTTGTCGCCGGCAGCCTCGAGGATGACGTCGAACGAGTCCTTCTCCTCCTCGGCCTCAGCGGCACCGGCGCCACCGGCAGCGCCGGCGACGGCGACCGGGGCGGCCGCGGTGACTTCGAACTTCTCCTCGAACGCCTTCACGAACTCGCTGAGCTCGACAAGCGTGAGACCAGCGAACTGCTCGAGCAGCTCTTCGGTGGTGAGCTTCGCCATGATGTTTCTCCTAATGGGTGGGGTTTGTAGAACGAGATCGTCGGGCGCTTACGCGGCCTCGGCGGTCTCCAGCTTTTCGCGAAGCGCGTCGATGGTGGCGGCAGCCTTGCCCATCGTCGCCTTCATCATTCCCGCAGCCTTCGCAAGCAGAACCTCACGGCTCTCGAGCGAGGCGTACTTGTTGACCTCGTCGGCGCTGAGGGTCTTGCCCTCGAAGACGCCGCTCTTGATCACGAGATGCGGGTTCGCCTTGGCGAAGTCACGCACGGCCTTGGCGGTGGCGACGAAGTCGCCGTGCACGAAGGCGACGGCGGACGGACCGTTGAGGTCGTCGTCCAGCGTCGTGATCCCCGCGTTGTTGGCGGCGATCTTGGTCAGCGTGTTCTTCACCACGGCGTAGTTCGCGTCCTGACGGATGCTGTTGCGCAGCTCCTTGAGCTGTGCAACCGTCAGGCCGCGGTATTCGGTCAGCAGAACGGCAGTCGAGCTCTCGAACAGGTTCGTGAGTTCGGCAACCGAGGCTTCCTTGTTCGCCATGGCCACTCCTTGTGTACTCAACGCGCATCGCGGAGGCGATGCACGGCCTGGGAGCGCTGGAAGCATGGGGAGAAAGAAAAAAGCTCCGGCGCAGTTGCGCGGAGCTCGGCCGATCACTCGGAAGTCTTCGTCACACCTGCGCGGGCCCTTGCTTTCGCAAGACTTCGGTCGCATGCGCCCGCTTTCACGAGCGCGCACGACAACCAGCGGTCTTCGGCTCCGTCAAGATTAGCGGATGCCTCGGCCCTCGCCAAATCGGGGGGCGCACCGGCGCACGCGGAAGGGGCACCCGGGGCCCTTCGGCCCCGGGTGCCCCTTCGCGATCATCCGGACGAGGATGCGCCGATGCGGCGCGTCAGCCCGTTCAGGGGCGCACCTCGACGGTGAACGCCTCGACCGGACCGATGTTGCCCGCGGCATCCGTCGACCGGTACTCGACGCGGTGCTCGCCGTAACCCGGCTCGCGCGCCTGGAACGGCGAGAGCGACATGCCGCCCGTGCCGAGGTTGCCGTAGATGAGGTCGTCGACGTTCGTGCCGGTCGGCGTGAACAGGAACGGCGCATCCGCGTCGGTCGGCCAGCCGTAGTAGTTGTGCCACCCGTCTCCGTCGAGGCGGAACTCGGTCACGAGCGCGCCGGCCTGGTCGTCGCTCGCCGTCAGCTTCATCGTGAACGACTCGTCGACGACGTAGTGCGGCTCGCCGTTCGCGCCGGTCGAGGTCTCGACCGGGGTTCCGACGACCGCCTCGACGGTCGGACCGGTCGCGTCGACCGTCCAGGCGCGGGTCTCGGTCGCCGCGGCGGCCCGCTTCGAGTCGCCGACGGACGCGGTGACCGTGTGCGTACCGGCGGAGAGGTCGAGGTCTGCGAGCTCGAGGGTGCGCGCGTTGTGCGGATTCGGCTGACGCTCGCCGTCGACCGTCCAGATCACGTCGAACACCCGGTCGGGGCGATGCGTGGTCTCGACGTAGAGCACGTCGTCGGAGCCGACGGGGCGCTCGGTCTGTGTCGACTCGGTGAACGCCGGCTCGACGTCGGTCGCCGCTGCGCGGCCGGTGCCCACGGTCCACGAACGCGTCTGGGTCATCGACGCCGAGTCGCGCAGCGCGGGGTCGCGCACGAACGGCGTGTTGTCGACGACGGTGACGGTCACCGTGTCGCCGGGCTTCGCCCTGGTCTTCGCGAGCTCGAGCTGCGTCGTGTTGTGCGGGTTCGGCACCGCCTTGCCGTTGATCGCCCAGGCGACGTCGAGCTCGTGGTAGACGGGGTGGGCGACATCGATCGAGATCACTTCGTCGGCCGCGACCGGCGTCGCCTCGTCGGGCGCGTCCGCGATGAGCGGGATCTTCGACGAGATGCGCTCGGTCATGATCTCGCGGGAGACCTGGTCCATCTGGTATCCGAGGGTCTTCATCATCGAGTGGCGGCTCGGACGGAAGATGCCGGTCGAGTAGTACTGGCCGCCCTCGTAGGCGCCGATGATGCCGCCGGCCTCGCTCGGCTCGCCGAGCCACCGCCACCACTTGGCCTGCTGCGCGGCCATCTCCTCGACGGTCATGATCGTGTGGTGCTTCGAGCGGGGCTCGCCGCCCGTGTAGTCGCCGGTCGTGATGCCGCGCGTGTAGTAATCGTACTCGTCGGCGAGGCCGCCGAGCGAGTGCCCGATCTCGTGCGGCGAGATGAGGGCCGAGAGCGAGTTGCCGCCGCTCGCCGTCGCGTAGCTGCCGCCCGCGCCGCCGTAGGTGTCGCTGTTCGCGAGGGCGAGCACCTGGTCGACCTTGGGCGCGGCCTTCGCGTACTCGCGGGCCTTCGCGCCGTCCATCGTGATCAGCCGCTGCACGCTGTTCGGGTTGCAGCCGCCCCAGAACGACATCTTGAGCGGAGTGTTCCGTCGGGGCGAGTCGAGCGATGAGTCGCAGCTGATGCCGGACTCGCCCGAGATGATCTCGACCGCGTAGACGTTGAAGTAGTTGCGGTAGCTCTTGTACGGTTCGATGCTCCACATCGTCTCGAGGTGCTTCTCGACCTGCTCGCGGAAGAGCGGCTGCTCGTCGGCGGTGTAGCCGTCGCCGAGGATCACGAGCGAGAACCGCTCGGAGGGGTCGCCCGTCACCTGGATCGGGACGAGCGTCGAGCTGCCGACGGCGGGCTCGTCGGCGTTCGCGGACTGGGCCGTGGCGACGGTCAGGCCGGTGGCGAGCACTGCGGCGAGCGCGAGGGCGCCGGCGCGACGACGCGCCGGGCGCGACGTGACGGCTCGCGGCACGGCCGGCGGGGCGAGCGGTTGGGCGTTCATGCGATGGTTCCCTTCATCTGGATGTCCCGCGGCGCGACGTTGCGTCGCGGTCGGAAGATCGGCGCATGGGTGGCGCGACGAACCGCTCCCCCGCCGCGGTGACGGCGGGTGGTGCTCTCCTCGTCGGGCGACGCGGCCGGCCTTCAGCCCGTGCTGGATCCGCCGCGTGCCCGTTCTTGCCCGTGTCAGGTGACTCACAGCCTAGGAACCCCTCGGCGCCCGGTCATCGATCAACTGTCGAGCAACCACGAGCTCCGGTGCGACGATCGTCGTACGAGACCGGAGACGGATCCCGTCAGGCCGTGAGGTTCGGCTCGATGGCCGCCGCGACCTCGATGCGGCGCAGGAGCAGCGCGAGATGGAGCCCGAGGTGCTCGAGCCCGTCGTGCAGGTCGATGCCGAGGATGCGCTCGACGCGGGCGAGCCGGTGGTAGACCGTCGCCCGGTGCACGTTCAGCCGTCCCGCGACGTCGCGGAGCCGACCTCCGTGCCGGAAGTACGCCTCGAGCGTCTCGAGGAGCACGTCTCCGTCGCGCTCATCGAGAAGGCTCGCGAGCCCGGTCGAGAAGTCCGCCGAGCGCACGCCCAGCGCGGCCGCGGACTGCAGGCCGCGGTACACGCCGAGCTCGTCCCAGGCGACGGCGGGCCCCCGCAGTCGGAAGGCCGTGGCGATCGCGAGCGCGCGCTGCGCCTCGCGGTGGCTCCGGGCCGAGTCGGGCAGGTGCACGACGGCGCCGCCGATCGCGACGAGCGGGTCGCCCAGGGGGCCGCCGCCGCGCGCAGCGGCCGACCGCAGTCGCTCGACGACGGCGTCCACGGCCGGGTGCAGCCGCCCGCCGTCGTCCGGCACGATGAGCACCACGCCGCCGGCGGTCACGAGGGTGAGCGGGCCGAGGTCCGCGAGCGCCCGGCGGATGCGGCGCTCGGCAGCCTCGAGGTCCTCGCGGCTGAGCGCGCCGGGATCGCGGGTGGTCAGGAGGTAGGCGCGGAGGGCGCCCGAGGCGTCGATGTCGCCCGACGCGACCAGCTCGTCGGCCGCGAGGAGGCGCTCGCGCGCCTCGCCCATGAGAAGCACGCGAGTGCGCTCCGCCCTGCGGGCCGACTCGTCGTCGCGCAACGAGAGCACGCGGGCCCATTCCTCGGCCAGGCGCACGGCGAGCTCACCGGCTCGAGCGACCTCCTCCGGCGACATCGCGTCGGGCTCCTCGATGAGCCAGAGATGCGCGCGCGCACCGTCCTGGGTGCGGATCGGGACGTAGAGCCGCTGCAGCATGCCGAGGCCGGGATTGCGCGGCACGTGCATGGCCTCCTCGGAGCGGTAGACCCCGAGTCCCGCGAGCCAGGAATGCACGCCCGGACCGGCGTGGTGCTCGAGGATCGAGCGGCGCCGCACCTCGTCGATGACCTCGGACTGCGGGCTGAAGGCGACGACGCGATACCGGCCGTCCTCGAGGAGCGCCGGCCGGCCGAGTTCGCGGGCGATGAGATTGACGAGCTGACTGACGGTCACCGGCTGCCTCCGAGGTGCACCGCGCAGGGGGATTCCCACGGGGGTACGCGACGCATCTGGGATCTCAGGATACCGGCCGGATCCTGAGGAATAGTTGACCTGAGTCGATAGTTGATAACGATCAACGAAATGTATATAGTTGACCGTGATCAACTTTCTGTGAGGATCTCCCCTTGACTGCAACACTCCCGAACGACACCGAGGCGCAGCGCTCGCCGCGCGAGGTGTTCACGGCCCTCTCGGGCCTCATCATGGGCATGTTCGTCGCCGTGCTCTCGGGCACGGTCGTCTCGACCTCGATGCCCGTCATCATCGCCGACCTCGGCGGCGACCAGGCTGCCTACACCTGGGTCATCACGGCGAGCCTGCTCGCCACCGCCGTCTCGACCCCGATCTGGGGCAAGCTCGCCGACCTCGTCGACCGCAAGATGCTGCTGCAGCTCGCGCTCGGCCTCTTCGTCGCGGGCACCGTCATCGCCGGCTTCTCGCAGGACACGGGCATGCTCATCGCCGTGCGCGTCGTACAGGGCCTCGGCGCCGGCGGCCTGATGTCGCTCGTCATGATCGCCGTCGCGCTCATCATCTCGCCGCGCGAGCGCGGCAAGTACATGGGTGTCGTCGGCGGCATCATGGCGCTCGCCACGATCGGCGGGCCGCTGCTCGGCGGCGTCATCACCGACGCGTTCGGCTGGCGCGCCAACTTCTTCATCGGCGTGCCCTTCGCCGTGCTCGCGATCATCCTCATCCAGCGCACGCTGCACCTGCCGAAGCCGAACCGCGAGCGGGTCAAGATCGACTACCTCGGCGCCATCCTGCTCACCGTCGGCGTCTCGCTGCTGCTCATCTGGGTGTCGATGGGCGGCAACCAGTTCGACTGGGACTCGGTCGAGAGCTTCGTCGTCATCGGCATCTCCGCCGCCGCGATCATCGGCTTCGTCATCGCCGAGTTCTTCGTCGAGGAGCCCATCGTGCCGATGAGCCTCTTCGCGAACCGCACCTTCACCCTCGCCGTGATCGCGTCGATCTCGGTCGGCGTCGCGATGTTCGCGACGAGCGTCTTCCTCGCGCAGTACTTCCAGCTGGCGCGCGGCGCCACCCCGACCGAGTCGGGCCTCATGACCATCCCGATGATCGTCGGCCAGATGGGCGCCTCGATCGGCATCGGCGCGCTCGTGAGCCGCTTCGGCAAGTGGAAGGGCTGGATGCTGCTCGGCTCCGTGCTCGTGACCGCCGGCGTGACCGCCATGGCGACCCTGCAGTACGACACCGAGTTCGCGCTCGTCTCGGTCTACATGTTCGTGCTCGGCGCCGGCCTCGGCATGGTCATGCAGAACCTGACCCTGATCGTGCAGAACGACACGCCCGCCTCGCAGCTCGGCGCCGCGAGCTCGAACGTGAACTTCTTCCGCTCGATCGCCGGCACCATCGGCGTGACGGTCATGGGCTCGGTGCTCGCCACCCAGGTGACGACGCACATCACGAGCAGCCTCGCGAAGTTCACGCCGACCTCGCCCGACGAGATCGATGCGCTCAAGTCGCTCGCGACCGGCGACCTGCCCAAGGTCTCGGAGCTGCCCGACACGATCCGCGTGATCGTGGAGAGCTCGTACGGCCAGGGCATCGCCGACGTGTTCATCATCGCGATCCCCCTCGCCGTGCTGAGCCTCATCGCGATCGCGTTCCTGCCGAACAAGCCGCTGTCGACGAAGAATGCCGCGCAGACCCTCGCCGAGGAGGCGGAGCAGGTCGCCATCGACCTCGCCGAGGCCGAGATCGGCGCGCCGGTCACCTCGTCGCTGCAGGTCGTCGAGGGCTCGGATGCCGCGACCGGCGCCGACCGCGAGGCATCCGCCCGCTCGTCGGCGACGGCCACAGCGCAGGAGGCGCGCAAGTAGCATGATCGCCATGACCTCCCCCTCCCTCGACGAGGCCATCGCCCGCGTCGAAGAGCAACTCGGCCTCGTCTTCAACCGTGCCCGCACGGTCTGGAAGGAGGCGGCGCAGCAGATCCACCCCGAGCTGAACCCGGCCGGGTACAAGCTGCTCTCGACGATCGTGCGACTGGGCTCGTCGAACGCGCATCAGCTCGCGGAGCTCTTCGACATGGACAAGAGCGTCGTGAGCCGCCAGGTGCGCATCCTCGAGGAGGACGGGCTGGTCGTGAGCCGCCCCGACGAGCGAGACGGCCGGGTGCGGGTGCTCGAGCCCACCCCGTTCGCGGTCGAGCGGGTCGCGGCCCTGCGGGTGAAGAACCAGGCACGGCTCCACGAAGCGCTCAGCGAGCGCTCCGTGTCCGAGCTCGAGACCTTCGCCGAGATGCTGAAGGTGCTGTCGGAGGCCTGAGCCTCCGGGCGGACCTCCCCCCGCCGCCCGGACCGCGCCGGACGGACTCCCCCGCCGTTCCGGCCGCGACGAAGGAGCGTATCGAGACCCGCCGGGGTCCCGATACGCTCCTTCTGCGTCTCCGTCGCGCTCAGCCCGCGTGCAGCGACGCCTGCAGGGCCTCCATGCCGCCGACGAGCGGCAGGTGCACGGTCGACTTCGACGGGTCGAGCGTGAGCGTCGTGCCCGGCGCCGGGCGCACCGTGTACTCCTGGTCGCTCGAGAGCACGACGACGCCGATCTGCGAGCCCGCCGAGAACACGTAGTCCTTCGGCTGCAGGTCGAACGCGAAGTCGTACGCCACCCCGGGAGCGACGGGCGTCGTCACCGCGTCGGAGTCGCGGTTCTCGACGTCCATCCAGCCCCGCGTGATGATCTTCGGGGCTCCCGTCAGCGGGTACTCGACGAGGAGGGCGGTGAGGTTCGCCTTCGGCCGGTCGACCGCGATCCGCAGCGAGACCGTCGGCGTGCCCGAGAGCCGCAGCGGCTCGCCGAGCGCCGCCGTGCGGTACGCGAGCCGGTTCGGCGACGATGCGGCGGCGGCCAGGTCGGCGGCGCGGATGCCCGCGTCGTCGACGAGGTCCTCGGTCGCCTTCGATCCGTTGCGCGACGCGGCGAGCGCGCCGACGCCGTCGGCCTCGACGGCGGGCGCGAGCTTGAGCTTCACGTCCTCCGTCGCCGGGTCGGGCCACTCGGGGTACTCGGTGAGGGTGCGGTCCTCGCGTACGACGTACGCCTTCGGCAACTGCTCGACGCCGTTCTCGACGTCGTACAGGTACCGCGTGAACCAGCGGTTGAGCAGCGTGTCGTTCGGGTTGCCGCCGTGGCCGCCCTGGTGCAGGTAGATCTGGTGCGGCACGCCGTTCGCCTTGAGCTCCTCGTAGAGCGCGGAGGCGTTCTTCGTCATGACGTTCCAGTCGTTGAGCCCGTGCGCGACGAGGGTCGCCGCGCTGATGCGGTCGGCGTTCGCGAGGTAGTTCCGCTCCTCCCAGAACGCGCTGCGGTCGCCGGTCGCGCGGTCCTGGTTCGCCCGCAGCTCGTCGATGACCGGCTGGCAGATCTCCTGGTCGAACCGGGTGTACACATAGTCGGCGAGCACGTCGAGGTCCTCGCCCTGGTATCCGCCCGGTGCGCGGACCGCGCCGTTCGCGCGGTAGTAGTCGTACCAGTCGGAGATCGCCGAGACGGGCACGATCGCGTCGAGTCCCTCGACGCCCGTCGACGCGACGCCGATCGGCAGCGTGCCGTTGTACGACGTTCCGATCATGCCGACGCTGCCGGTCGTCCAGTCGGCCGCGACCTCGGTTGCGCGGTCGGGCTTCGTGTACGCCTTCGCGCGGCCGTTCAGCCAGTCGACGACGGCCTTGCCGGCGAGCGACTCGTTCACCCCGCCCGAGGTGGGGCAGCCCTCCGACCAGCCGCTGCCGAAGCCCTCGGCGTGCACGACGGCGAAGCCGCGGGGCACCCACGTGTTCTCGAGCGAGCGAGAGATGGTCGGGCTCGTGCGGTTCGTCGGCTGGTACGCGGGCCACGGGTCCTTCGTCGAGGGCGGGTCTCCGATCTCGTGGTCGACCGACCAGTTCGTCACCTGCGAGCCGCCTGCGTAGTACGGGCTCAGCTCCATGATGACCGGCACGTCGAGGCCGTCGGTCTCGGTCTCGGGCACTCGGCTGACGTCGATGTGCACGAGGTCGGGCCGCCCGTCGCGGTCTGAGTCGACCTCGCTCTCGACCCAGGCCTCCTCGTTGACCCACTCGGCCGAGTTCTTCGTGAAGACGGCTTGCGAGAGTCCGTCGACGAAGGTCGGATCAGTCGGGTCGGGGCTCGCGTACGCGGGCGAGGCGGCCGCGAGGCCGGCGCCGGCGATCACGGCGGTGAGCAGGGCTGCGGTGCGGATGGTGCGTCGTCGTGCGGTGGTGGGTACCGCTGAAGACATGCGGATGCTCCTTCGGTCATGCCGGGGCCACGGCCTCCACCCGCGTCTCTGCGCGGTGCCACGACCCCGTGGCTCCTCCACACGCTAGGGGTGGGGGCGCGCGACACGCCAGAGATGGTCGGATGTCTGTCCGGCGGCCGCACCCGTCGCCTCCGGTCCTCGTGTCGCGACGGGCGCGTTCGCACGACACCCGTCGCACGGCGCCCGCACGCCGTGTTCCGGTGAGGACTGCGGTCGTTCGATCGGGCTACGACGCGGGCGTCGCCCCGGCGAGCGGCAGATCGACCGTGAAGACCGTGCGGCCGGGCTTCGACTCGACCGACACCGTGCCGTGCTGCGCCTCGACCACCGCGCGCACGATCGCGAGCCCGAGGCCGGTCGACCCGGCGCGGCGCGAGCGCGAGGCATCCCCTCGTGCGAAGCGCTCGAACAGGCGGTCGCGCAGCCCCTCGTCGATGCCTGGGCCGTCGTCGGCGATCTGGAGCCTCGCGCGCCCGTCGACCTCGGTGAGGGTCGCCGACACGGCGGTGCCGGCGGGCGTGTGCACGCGCGCGTTCGCGAGCAGGTTGGCCAGCACCTGGCGCAGTCGTGCGTCGTCGCCCGAGACCTCGACGGGCGACTCCCCCGCGTCGACCGACCAGTCGTGATCGGGTCCTGCGGCCTGGGCGTCGCCGACGGCGTCGACGACGATCGCCCGCAGGTCGACGGTCGAGTGCACGAGTTCGCGCCCCTCGTCGAGCCGGGCGAGCAGCAGCAGGTCCTCGACGAGCTCGGTCATGCGCACCGACTCCGACTCGATGCGCGAGAGCGCATGCATCACGTCCTCGGGCAGCTGGCCGCCGTGCAGCCGCGTGAGCTCGGCGTACCCGCGGATCGATGCGAGCGGCGTGCGCAGCTCGTGCGAGGCGTCGGCGACGAAGCGGCGCACCTTCTGCTCGCTCTGCTCGCGCGCCGTCAGGGCGGATGCCACGTGCCCCAGCATGCGGTTGAAGGCGGCGCCGAGCCGGCCGACCTCGGTGCGCTCGTCGCCGACGTCGACCCGCTCGGCGAGCGCGACGTCGCCGCGGTCGAGCGGCAGTTCCGACACTCGCTGGGCGGTCTCGGTGACGCGCGCGAGCGGGCTGAGGGCACGGGTGACGATGAGCGAGCCGAGCGCGAGCGCGGCGGCGAGCCCCGCGAGCGCGACGATCGTGATCGTGATCGCGAGCTGCGAGGTCGCGGCGCCGACCTCGGCGAGGGGCAGTGCGAGGACGATCGAGACGCCGTCCCACTCGGCCTCCTCGACGGCGAGCGCACGGTAGTCGCCGTACTCGCCGACCTTGATCGAATGGGGCTGCCCGTCGGCCGGCACCGCCGCGAGGGCGTTCGCCACGTGGTCGGGAAGGTCGAGCACGCGACCGCCCTCGGTGATGTAGCCGGCCCGTGCCTCGCCCTCGCGCGGCACGAGGGCGGCGAGCGTGCCGGCCTCCTGGCCGGGAACGTTCAGCACGAGTCCCGGTGCGGCGTCGGGGTCGCCGGGGAACCCGGGCGGCTGCCCGGCGATGGCGACGTTCGCGCGCGAGATCGCCGAGTCGAGGTTCGCGTCGAGCCGGGCGACCGACGAGCTGTGGAACACCGCGACGCTCACGACGCCGACGACGGCGCTCACCGCGACGAGCAGCGATGCGACGATGACGAGGAGCCGGCGACGCAGGGTCCAGGGGCGGCGGTGCGCGGCATCCGCGTCGTTCGTCGCCGTGTCGTCGCCCTGGCCGGCCGACCCGCCGGCGCCGTGGTCGCGGGCGGTGGCCTCCCGGCGAGCCGCCGCCGCGTATCCGGGATCGCCGGGGCGCGTCATCCCGCCGCCTTCAGCATGTAGCCGGCGCCGCGAACCGTGTGGATCATGGGTGCCCGGCCCGCGTCGATCTTCTTGCGCAGGTACGAGATGTAGAGCTCGACCACCGTCTCCTTGCCGCCGAAGTCGTACGACCACACGCGATCGAGGATCTGCGCCTTCGAGAGCACGCGGCGGGGATTGCGCATGAGGTAGCGCAGCAGCTCGAACTCGGTCGCGGTGAGCTCGATCGGCTCTCCCGCGCGGGCGACCTCGTAGGAGTCCTCGTCGAGGGTGAGGTCGCCGACGGTCAGCACCGGGTCCTTCGCCTGCGCGAGGGTGAGCGTCGAGCGGCGGATGAGCCCGCGCAGCCGGGCGACGACCTCTTCGAGGCTGAACGGCTTCGTGACGTAGTCGTCGCCGCCCGCGGTGAGCCCGGCGATGCGGTCGTCGAGCGAGTCCTTCGCGGTGAGGAACAGCACGGGGGTCTCGGTGCCGTCGGCGCGCACCCGCTGCAGCACCTCGAGCCCGTCGATGTCGGGCAGCATGATGTCGAGCACGATCGCATCGGGACGGAACTCGCGCGCGATCCGCACGGCGCTCTGGCCGTCGGCGGCGGTGCGCACGTCCCAGCCCTCGTACTTGAGCGCCATCCTGAGCAGCTCGGTGAGCGAGTGCTCGTCGTCGACGACGAGCACCCGCACCATCGACCCGTCGCCCTTGGCGATCGCGGGGGCACGGTGCGGGGCGGCGGGCGTCGAGCTCATGGTTCCAGTATCCGCACCGAGCTATGCGATTCCTATGGCTCGCCTGTGCGATTCCGGATGCCTCGGCCCCGGCCGATGCATGGCCGACGCATAGCGGCGCCAAAGCGACGCCACAGCGCGCGCTCCTAGCGTCGGTCCCGACCCCATCGACGAGAGGACCCCCATGTTCTTCACCTACCTCCGGCGCGAGCTCGCGGGCCGCCGCAGGCAGACCGCGATCATCGCGATCGGCATGGCGCTCGCCATCGCCCTCGTCATGATCGTGAACGCCGTCTCGACGGGCGTGCGCGATGCGCAGGCCCAGGTGCTGCAGTCGGTCTACGGCGTCGGCACCGACCTCACGGTGACGGCGACCCCCGCCGCACCCGGCGAGGGCGACGGGCCGCAGCGCTTCGAGTTCGGCGCCGACGACGGCGAGACCGCCGACGGCTCGACCTCGATCAGCCAGTCGCGCCTCACCTCGGGCCCGGGCTCGCAGACATTCGACGCGTCGTCGCTCGACACCGTGCAGGGCCTCGGCGGCGTCTCGGCGGCCGCGGCGACGCTCGCGCTCGAGAACGTCACGTTCTCGGGCGAGCTGCCCGACTTCTCGGCGCAGCAGGACGGCACCGACCGGGTGGCACCGGGCGACGGCACCGGCGAGCAGCCCCCGCAGGGCGGGTTCGACGGCGCCGGCGGCAGCGCCTTCGACGTCGACCGGGTCAGCGTGCTCGGCGTCGATCCGGCCGGCGCCGCGGTCGGCCCGCTGTCGTCGGTCGAACTGGCCGACGGCCGCGGCCTCGAGTCGGGCGACACCGGTCAGGCCGTCGTCGTGCTCGACGCGACCTACGCGACGAGCGCCGAACTCGCGGTCGGCGACACGATCGACCTCGGGGGCACGGACTTCGAGGTGGTCGGCACGGTCGCCTCGACGTCGGCCGACGCGACGACCGCGTCGAACGCGTACATCCCGCTCGACCTCGCCCAGTCGATCTCGGGCCAGGACGGCATGATCAGCGACCTCTACGTGCAGGCGGACTCGTCGGATCGGATCGACGCCGTGCAGGCCGAGATCGAGGAGGCGCTGCCCGACGCCACGGTGTCGACGCAGGCCGACCTCGCCTCGCAGGTCTCGGGATCGCTGTCGACCGCGTCGAGCCTCATCTCGAACCTCGGCCTGTGGGTCTCGCTCGCCGTGCTGGTCGCCGCGTTCCTCATCGCGATCCTCTTCACGATCCAGGGGGTCACCCGGCGCACCCGCGAGTTCGGCACGCTCAAGGCGATCGGCTGGCGAAACGGCCGGATCGTCGGGCAGGTCGCGGGCGAGTCGCTCGTGCAGGGCCTCATCGGCGGGGCCGCGGGCCTCGTCATCGGCCTCGCCGGCATCTGGATCGTGAACCTCATGGGGCTCACGCTCGGGGGCAGCGCCGGCGGCATCACGGCCGGCGGCCCGGGCGGTGCGGCGATGCAGGGGGCGGATGCCTCGGGCGCGATGCCCGGCGGCATGGCCGGCGGCCCGTTCGGCGCCGCCGCGGCGACCCAGACGACCACCGAGGTCGTGCTGAACGCGCCGGTGACGGTGGGCGTCATCGCGATCGCGATCGGCCTCGCCGTGCTCGGGGGCCTCGCCGCCGGCGCGATCGGCGGCTGGCGGGCCTCGCGCCTGCGCCCGGCGGAAGCGCTGCGGAGCGTCGCATGACCGCCGTCGAGACCGGGGCCGTGCACGCCGCCGGCGCCGAGGCATCCACCGAAACCGGGCCGGCGACGCCCGCCCGACCGAAGGGAACCCACATGTACGTGCTCGAGAACGTCACGAAGCAGTACGCCGGCAAGCGCACGGTCACCGCGCTGAAGGACGTCAGCCTCGAGATCGCGGCCGGCCAGATGGTCGCGATCCAGGGGCCGACGGGCGGCGGCAAGTCCACGCTGCTGCAGATGCTCGGCGCGCTCGACCGGCCGACCTCCGGCCGGGTGCGGCTCGGCGAGTCCGACATCTCGCACCTGCCCGACGCGAAGCTCGCCCGGGTTCGCGCGAAGGAGGTGGGCTTCGTCTTCCAGGGGTTCAACCTCATTCCGACGCTCACGGCGCAGGAGAACGTCGAGACCGCCCTCGAGCCGCTCGGCGTGCCGGGGCCGGAGCGGCGCCGGCGCGCCGCCGAGGCGCTCGCCGCCGTGGGGCTCGCCGACCGCGCGACGCACGTGCCCGGTGAGCTCTCGGGCGGGCAGCAGCAGCGGGTCGCGATCGCCCGCGCCCTGGTGAAGGAGCCCGACGTGCTGCTCGCCGACGAGCCGACGGGCGCGCTCGACGAGGAGACCCGCGACGAGATCCTGGGCCTGCTCGAGGGGCTGTGGCGCGACCGCGGGCTCACGCTCGTCATCGTCACGCACGACTCGGCCGTCGCGCGGCGGGCCGAGCGGCGCCTGCACATCAAGCACGGCACGGTCACCGAGCGCTGATGCGACGTCCGTCGAAGCGCGGATGCCTCGCCGGGAGCACTCCCGGCGAGGCGTCCGCGCACTCGTCCGTTCGGATGGAACGCGGAGGAAGACCGCCTACGGTCGAATCGATGTCGCAGCCACCGCACCCCCGCGCCCTCCCCCGCCGAGCCGTGCTGATCGGCGGCGGCGTCGCCGCCGTCGCGGCCACCGGCGGCGCCCTCGCCTGGCTCTTCGGGCAGTCGCCCGCCCCCTCGGCCGCGTCGGCCGACTCGATCGACGCCGCGACCGCCCGGCCGACGCCGGGCGCCGACGCGAGGGCCGACTCGACGGTCGCCGCGGCCGCGGTGAGCCCCGCGGTCGCGGCCCAGCTCGCCTACCTGCGCGCCCACTGGCAGGACACGTCGAGCGAGGAGTTCGGCTACATCGACGAGAACGACTGCGTGAACTTCGCGAGCCAGGGGCTGCTCGCCCGCGGCTGGACCGAGGACGACGAGTGGTGGTACTCGGCCGACGGCGACCCGTGGGCCTCGAGCGACGCCTGGATCAGCTCGACCGTGCTGCGCGACTACCTCGAGCTGCACCCCGAGCGGGCGACCGCCCTCGACGACACGCAACGTTCCCTCGTGAAGCCCGGCGACCTCGTGCAGTTCGACTGGGACGGCACCGGCGACCGCGATCACACGGGCACCGTGACGGCCGTCGTCGTCGGCGCCGACGGCGCGGTCTCGATCGAGTACGCCGGCCACACCGACGCCACCTGGGACCGCACGGTCGACGAGGCGATCACCGAGATCCATCCCGGCGGCGTCGCGTACTACTGGAGCATCCCCGAGTAGCGCCCGACGATGCGCGTGCCCTCCGGCCGACCGTCGACGCACGACGTAGCGTGGAACCGATGAGCCAGCCGACCCCGCGACCCTCTCCCGGCGTGTACCTGCGCCGGCGCCTCGTCGTGGGCGGCGCGCTGCTCGTCGCCGTCGGGCTCGTCGTGTGGCTCGTCGTGGCGATCGTGACCGCGGCGGTCGCCGCCGCCACGCCGCCCGGCCCGACCGGGCCGGGAACGCAGGGCGGCCACGGCAGCCGTCCGAACGCGGCGGCGCTCGAGCTCGACCCCGAGCTGCCGGCCCCCGTGCTGCGCCAGCTCGAGTACGTGCGCGAGCACTGGGACGGCGCGAACGAGCAGTACGGCGTGCTCGGCGACGACGACTGCGTGAACTTCGCCTCGCAGTCGCTCGTCGAGCGCGGCTGGCAGCCCGACGTCGAGTGGTGGTACTCGGCGGACGGCGACCCGTACGCCTCGAGCGACGCGTGGCGATCGTCGACCGTGTTCCGCGACTACCTCGCGGCGCACCCCGAGCGGGCGACGCCGCTCTCCGACGCGCAGCGAGCGAAGGTGAAGCCCGGCGACATCGTGCAGTTCGACTGGGACGCCTCGGGCGATCGCGACCACACCGCCATCGTCACGGCCGTCATCGAGGACGAGGACGGCGACGTGCACGTCTACTACGCGGGGCACACCGACGCGACGTGGGATCGGTCGGTCGACGACCACCCGAAGCACCCCGAGACGAAGGTGTACTTCTGGAGCGTGACGGGCTGACGCCCGCCGGCGGTCGCGACCGCCGGTCAGGCCGGTTCGAAATCGAACTCCTGGAAGTCGGCGACCTCGGGCACCCAGCGCTCCTCCACGAAGCCGACGTGAGCGGGATGGCGGTTGTAGGCGTCATACGCCGCGGCATCCGCGAACACCATGCGGAACTGGTGGGTGAACGGGCTCCCGGGGCTGACCTGACGCATGACCGCGAAGCCCGTCACCCCGGGGATCGCCGTCAGCGTGTCGCGGCCGGCGCGCAGGAACGCCGACTCCTCGTCGGAGCCGGCCTCGTGCACGAGGCGGAAGACGACGGTGTGCTCGATCGGCATGCGAGCCCCTACTGGTTCGAGAACGCCGCGTCGAACGAGGCGGTCGGGCGCGGGAAGAGCTTCGAGCGGATGAACCCGACCGCCTCGGCGGCACCGTGCAGCCGGTCCATGCCGGCGTCCTCCCACTCGACCGAGATCGGGCCCGTGTAGCCGATCGCGTCGAGCGCGCGGAACGCGTCCTCCCACGGCACGTCGCCGTGCCCCGTCGAGACGAAGTCCCAGCCGCGCCGCGGGTCGCCCCACGGCAGGTGCGAGCCGAGGATTCCCGGCCGGCCGGTCGCGGGCCGCATCCTCGTGTCCTTGCAGTCGACGTGGTAGATCCGGTCCTGGAAGTCCCAGATGAAGCCGACGGGGTCGATGCCCTGCCACATCATGTGCGAGGGGTCCCAGTTGAAGCCGAACGCGGCGCGGCGGTCGATCGCCTCGAGCGTGCGCACGCTCGTCCAGTAGTCGTAGGCGATCTCGGAGGGGTGGACCTCGTGGGCGAAGCGCACGCCCTCGGCGTCGAACACGTCGAGGATGGGGTTCCAGCGGTTCGCGAAGTCCTCGTAGCCGGCGTCGATGACGCTCGCCGGCACGGGCGGGAACATGGCCACGTACGGCCAGATCGCCGAGCCCGTGAACCCGACGACGGTGTCGACGCCGAGCGCGCGGGCGACCCGCGCCGCCCGCTTCATGTCGTCGGCGGCACGCTGCCGCACCCCCTCGGGGTCGCCGTCGCCCCACGTGTACGGGCGCACGATCGCCTCGTGGCGGAAGTCGATCGGATCGTCGCAGACGGCCTGGCCCGTCAGGTGGTTCGAGATCGCGTGGACCTCGAGCCCGTGCCGCTTCAGGATCTCCTGCCGCTCGGCGAGGTAACCCGGCTCCTCCTCCGCCAGCTTCAGGTCGAGGTGGTCGCCCGAGCAGGCGATCTCGAGCCCGTCGTAGCCCCAATCGGCGGCGAGGCGCGCCACCTCGGCGAACGGCAGGTCGGCCCACTGGCCGGTGAACAGCGTGACGGGATGGGTTGCGGCGGTCATGCGGGGTACCTTTCGTCGTTCAGGGCGGTCAGGTAGCGGATGCTTCGTGCCGCCAGCTCGTCCTGCGAGGGCGCGAGCGGCCGCCAGACCGAGGCGGCCACCGCGATCGTGGCGTTCTCGCCCGTGAAGCTCTCGAGCCCGAGCGCCCCGGCGTACCCGACCTCGTCGAGTGCGTCGAGGAACGCCGGCCAGTCGAGGTGGTCGTCGCCGACGGCGCCGCGGTCGTTGCCGCAGACCTGCACGTAGGCGAGGTTCGGGCCGGCCGCACGGATCGCGTCGCCGATCGACTTCTCCTCGATGTTGAGGTGGTAGCTGTCGAGCGCGAGCCCGAGGCCGGGGCCGAGCAGCGGCCCGAGCGCCTCGAGCGCCTGCTCGACCGTGTTCACGAGGCTCGTCTCGTACCGGTTGAGCGGTTCGATCGCGAGCCGGATGCCACGAGCCTCGGCCTGTCGCACGAGCGGCGCGAGCGCCGTGCGGAGCTCGCGGTACCGGGCCTCGCGCTCCTCGGCGTCCATGCGCCAGGCGCGGCCGGTGGCCGCGGTGAAGGGGCCGGCCACGACCGGGGAGCCGAGGCGCTCGGCGACGCCGAGGCAGTGCACGAGGTAGTTCTGGGTCGCCACGATCTCGGAGCCGGGCGCGGCGACGAGGTTGCGGCCGGGGCCCATCGCCCCGATCACGATCGGGGCGAGGCGGTGCTCGCGCAGGATCTCCACCGCGGCATCCGCCGACCAGTCGCCGGGGTTCTCGACCGGCAGCTCGATCGCCCCGAAGCCGAGCGCCGCCGCCTTCGCGGCGAGCGCGGGCAGGTTCTCGTCGGTGAGGGGCGAAGCCCACACCCAGGTGTTCACGCCGATGGTGCGGCGCATGCTGCCTCCTTGCAGAACTCCGTCGGTCGAGTAGGGAGCGAAGCGAGCGTATCGAGACCCGCCGCCGGTCGACGAGCGCAGCGTATCGAGACCACGATCGTGCGTGTGGTCCCGATACGCGCTCCGCGCTCCTCGACCGACGGATCAGGGTTTACGGGATGATCCGGTCCTCCCAGACCTGCGGGTAGCCGGGCAGGTCCTCGCCGCCGAACTTGGCGTAGTGGCCGTCGGGCATGTTCTCGTTGAGCGCGAGGTACTCGTCGACCTCCTCCGCGGTGATCGGCGACTGCGGCAGCACCCACTCCTGGGGCACCTCCTCGCCGGCGAAGATCTTCTGCGCGGCGAGCAGCGGCGTGCGCCACTGGAAGTTCGAGTACACCGGCGCGAGGCCCGTGAGCCCGGTCTCCTTCCACTTGCGGAGGAAGCTCATCTCGTCCTCGCCCGTCATCACCGGGTAGTCGGCGCCGGCGTCCTCGAACGCCTCGATGGCGGCGACGGCGCCGTCGCCGGCGTCCATCCAGATGCCCTGGACGTCGCCCTTGGCGAGCTCGTCGGAGATGATCTTCTTGATCTCGGCGGGGTCGGCGCCCGTGAAGTAGTCGACGGCCTCGATGCCGGCCTCGTCGAACAGCTTCTCGGCCGCGGCCCAGCGCTGCTCGAGCACGTCGACGCCCGGCAGGATGCGGAGCGCCACGACCTTGTCGCCCTCGTCGAGCTCGTCGATGAGGAACTCGGCCGTGTCGATGCCCCACGCGAATCCGCCGATGGGGTGGATGAACGTGACGGGGCAGTCGGTCTGCACGCCGCGGTCGAACACGACGACGGGCTTGCCCGTGTCGCAGGCGCGCTCGACGGCCGGGGTCATCGCCGCCGTCGAGTTCGGCGAGATGAGGAAGATGTCGCAGTTGCCCTCGTTGATGAAGTAGTCGATGTCGGCGATCTGCGTGTCGTCGGAGTCCTGCGCGTCGCGGGTCTCCATCTCGCTGATCACACCGGCGTCCTGCAGCACCTTCAGCTGCTGGTTCATCGTGATCCAGCCGGTCTGGCGCCACGGGTTCGAGATCGAGGCGTTGGCGAAGCACGCCTTCTTCGCTCCCTCGCTCGCGAATTCCGAGGTGTCGACCATCTCGGCGTTGATGTACTGCAGCCACGGCTGCCCTTCGGGGCCCTCGGGCACGACGTCGCGTTCGGCGTCCTGCTTGTCGAAGAGCTCCTGGTCGAACCACTCGACCGCTTCCTCCGTGGCGCCGGCGTCTTCCGTCGGCGCGGCCACGTTGGGGTCGGTGGTACAGCCGGCCATCGTCAGCAGCGCGAGGGCGCCGACCATTGCGGATGCCACCGCATACTTGCGTCGCATCACGAACCTCCCTTGGTTTCGTTGTCAGCCCTCGACGTCGAGGGAATGGATGCAGG
The DNA here is from genome assembly GCF_029167465.1 of Agromyces chromiiresistens. Lineage (NCBI taxonomy): Bacteria > Bacillati > Actinomycetota > Actinomycetes > Micrococcales > Microbacteriaceae > Agromyces > Agromyces chromiiresistens. The sequence continues at coordinate 744,004 of NZ_JARFNL010000004.1, read as the reverse complement.
GCGAGCGGATGCCTCGGCATCGCGCTCCTCCGCCGGTGCCGGCGAAGTCTGGGTCGCCGTGTCCGGCGAGGTCTGGGTGGCGGTCCCGGGCGAGCCGCCCGATGCCGCGTCGGATGCCTCGGCCGAGGCATCCGGAATCGTCGTCGATGCCGCGGGTGCCGGGTCGATGCCCTTGCCGCGGCGTCGTGCGCGGAAGGTGGTCGCCGAGTAGGCGACCGCGATGATGATGATCGCGCCCTGCACCGCGTCGCGGTAGGTCGAGGGCACGCCGGCGAAGTTGAGCAGGGTGAACAGGGCCTCGAGCGCGAACGCGCCCGCCGCCGCCGCGACGACCCAGCCGCGCCCGCCGCCGAGCACCACGCCGCCGAGCACGACCGCGGTGATCGCGATGAACTCGTAGCCGCGACCGACCGACGGGTGGACACCGGCGTAGCCCACGAGCAGCACGCCCGCGATCGTCGCGGAGAGCGAGGAGATCATGAAGGTCGACGTCTTCACCCACCAGCTGCGGGCGCCCGCGAACCGCGCGGTCGTCGGGTTGTCGCCGAGCGCGATGATCGTGCGGCCGAACGGGCGCTTCGAGAACCAGATCGCGACGGCGAGCACGACGGCGAGCACGAGGACCGACCACGGCAGGATGTCGATGACGGGGATGCCGCGGATGCCGCCGCGCCCGATCTCGCGGAACCCGTCGGCGGGGTTGCCGGTCGCGGCGCCGCCCGTCCAGTAGAGGGTGCCGCCGAGCAGCGCGAGCATCATGCCGAGGGTGACGATGAAGCTCGGCACCTTGAGGAACGAGACGATGAGTCCGTTGACCAGCCCGATGAGGGCGCCGAACGCGAGCATGAGCGCGAGCACGGGCAGCGACTTCGCCTCGTCCTGGCCGATGAGGTTGCCGGCGATCACGACCTGGGCCGTGACGACCGATCCCATCGACAGGTCGAACTCGCCGCCGACGATGACGAAGTACTGGCCGATCGCGACGATCGCGATGGGCGCCACGCGCTGGATGAAGCGGATGAACTGGCTCGGTTCGGCGAACGACGGGTTCAGGACGGTGATCGCGACCAGCAGCACGATGAGCAGCAGGAACACGGCGCCGCGCGGGCTCACGAGGGTGCGTCCGAGGTCGGCCAGGCGGCTGCCCAGGTCGCGGCGGTCGGTGCTGACGGCGGTCATGCGCGGGCCTCCTCTCGTGCGTCGTTCCCGTCGGCGTCGCCTCCGGCGCCGTCGGGGCCGGGCGGCGGTGCCGAGGCGTTCGCGAACCTCGGCCTGCGCCGGTCGACCGACCGGCTCGTGTAGACCGCGACGGCCGCGACGATGACGACGCCGCGCACGACGTCCTTCAGGAAGGGGTTCACCTGCATGACGCTCATCACGTTGTCGACGACGGCGAAGATCGCGACGCCGCCGATCGTGCCCCAGATCGAGCCGCGGCCGCCCATGAGCAGGGTGCCGCCGAGCACGACCGCGGCGATCGAGAGCAGGTCGTAGCCGCCCTGGGTGCCGACGACCGGACTGCCGACGCCGAGCCGGCTCGCGAGCAGCAGCCCGGCGAGCGCCGCCGTGATCGAGCACAGCATGTGCGCGACGATGAGCGGTCGTGCGGTGCGGATGCCCGACAGGCGCGCGACCTGCTCGTTGCCGCCGACCGCGAACATGTGGTTGCCGGTGCGCGTGCGGGCGAGGAAGAACGCCCCGGCGAGCGCGACGAGCAGCATGAGCAGCGTCGAGACGGGGATCGGTCCGATGCCCGTGGCGCCGATGAGCTGGAACTCCCACGGCACCTGGCCGCTCGTGCCCTTGTAGTTCGTGTCGAGGTAGCCCTTGATGATGAGGCCGGTGCCGAGCGTCGCGATGAAGCCGTTGACCTTGAGCTTCGTGACGATGAGCCCGTTCGCGAGCCCGATGACCGCGGCGACGACGATCACGGCGACGACGGCCATCGGGATGTTCGCGGGGTTGCCGGCCATGAGGTCGGCCGCGATGAGGCTCGACAGGCTCACGACGTAGGGCACCGACAGGTCGAGGGACGCGCACAGGATGACGAGGGTCTGGCCGATGGCGACGAAGCCGAGCACGCTCATTCCGGTGAGGATGTCGCGGATGTTGCCGGCGCTGAAGAAGTTGCGGCCGACGGAGGCGACGAGGACGGCGCCGATCGCGATGACCGCGACCAGCGCGATGCCGACGATGAGGCTCGAGTCGAGCCGGCGACGGCGCGGTGTCGCGCGCCGGGCGGTGGGGGTCGTCGCGCTCATCGCAGCTCCTCCCCGCCGACGCGCAGGGTTCCCGTCGCGGCGCCGAGGATCGTCGCCTCGTCGCTGCGAGCCGGCAGTTCGGCCGAGGCCCGGCCGTCGTGCATGACGATGATGCGATCGGACATGCCGATCACCTCGGGCAGTTCGGACGAGATCATCAGGATGGCGACCCCTTCTTTCGCGAGTCGGCGCATGAGCGTGTAGACGGCGACCTTCGCGCCGACGTCGATGCCGCGGGTCGGTTCGTCGAGGAGTACGACGCGGGGCTTGGTCGCGAGCCATTTCGCGAGGACGACCTTCTGCTGGTTGCCGCCCGAGAGGAACTGCACCTCCTGGTCGAGGCCGCGCGACGACAGCTCGAGCGAGGAGAGCACGCCCGGCAGCTCTCGCCGCGTCTCGCGGGTGCGCCGCGAGAACACCGAGCGGATCACGAGGAGCGCGTTGTCGGCGATCGACTGGTTGAGCGCGAGGCCCTGGGCCTTGCGGTCCTCGGTGATGAGGGCGACGCCCCGCCTCACCGCCTGCCGGGCCGAGGAGATCTGCACCGGCCGGCCGTCGAGGCGCAGCTCGCCGCGCGTGAACGGCGCGATGCCGAACACGGCCTCGACGAGTTCGGTGCGACCCGAGCCCTGCAGGCCCGCGACACCGACGATCTCACCGGCGCGCAGCTCGAGGTCGACCCCGTCGACGTAGGCGTTGCCGGCGGCGCGGAGCTCGAGCCGGGGCTCGCCCCTCACGGTGCCCGGCTCGGGGTCGGGGAAGTACGCGGAGATCGGCCGGCCGACCATCCGCCGCACGAGCTCGTCGGTGTCGAGCTCGGACGCGGGCCCGCTCGAGACGAGCGCACCGTCTTTCAGCACCGTGATCGTGTCGCAGAGGTCGAAGATCTCCTTCAGCCGGTGCGAGACGTAGATGATCGCGACGCCGCGCGCCTGCAGGCGCCGGACGATCGCGTAGAGCAGCTCGACCTCGTGATCGGCGAGCGCGGCGGTCGGCTCGTCCATCTGGATGACCCGGGCGTCGACCGAGAGCGCCTTGACGATCTCGACGATCTGCTGCTCGGCGACGGTCAGGGTGCGGACCGGCGCGTCGGCGTCGATCGAGTCGATGCCGAGCTCGGCGAGCAGCGCCCGCGTCTCGGCGAGCATCGCCTTGCGGTCGACGAGGCCGCGCCGCTTCGGCTCGCGACCGAGGAAGACGTTCTGCGCGACCGTGCGCTCGGGCAGCAGGTTGAACTCCTGGAAGACCGTCGCGAGGCCGGCCCGCGCGGCCTGCACGGGGTGGCTGAACGCGACCTCCTCGCCGCCGAGTCGCACACTGCCCGCGTCGCGCTCGTAGACGCCCGCGAGGATCTTCATGAAGGTCGACTTGCCGGCGCCGTTCTCGCCGACCAGGCCGTGGACCTCGCCGGCGCGCAGGGTCAGCCCCACGCCGCGCAGCACGGTCACGCCGAAGAACGACTTCTCGAGCCCCTCGGCGACGAGCACCGGCTCGCCAGCCGCGGCGACTGCGCCGGGCGACGACGATGCGGGGGTCGCGGCGCTCATGCGGGCACCTCCGTCCAGTCGCGGCGTTCGGCCGAGGCGAGCACGGCCTCGGTGACCTGTGCGGCGCGCAGCCCGTCGGCGAAGACCGGGAGCCCGTCGGGCCGCGCGCCGTCGATCGCCGCGTAGGCGTCGGCGACGAAGGCGTTGAACGCGTCCTGGTAGCCCATCGGGTGCCCGGCGGGCACGAGCGAGAGCCGGGCCGCGTCGGCGTCGAGCCGCGCCGGATCGCGCTCGATGATGCTCGAGGCCGCGGTGCGGCCCACCCAGAGGGTGTCGGGGCGCTCCTGCTCGAACCGGATGCTCGCCTCGGTGCCCGCGAGCTCGATCGAGAGGGCGTTCTTGCGACCCGGAGCGACCTGCGAGACGAGTAGCGTGCCGAGTGCGCCGGAGGCGAACTCGACGACGAGCGCCACGAGGTCTTCGGTCTCGACGGCGACGTGGTCGACGCGCTCGGCGTACGCGGTGCTGGTCGAGGCGGTGAGCCTCGCGATGCGCTCGCCCGCGACGAACTCGACGAGGTCGACGAGGTGGGAGCCGATGTCGGCGAACGCCCGCGACGGCCCTCCGAGCGCGGGGTCGACGCGCCAGTCGTCGTCACCCGGCGTCGAGAGCCAGTCCTGCAGGTAGGCCCCGTGCACGCTGAGCAGCCGGCCGGTCTCCCCGGCGGCGACACGGGCCCGCGCCTCGCGGACCATCGGGTGGAAGCGGTAGACGAACGGCACCGCGGCGACGAGGCCGCGCTCGTCGGCGAGCCGCACGAGTTCGACGGCGTCGGCCGCGGTCGTCGCGAGCGGCTTCTCGCAGACGACGTGCTTGCCGGCCTCGAGCGCGGCCCTCGCGAAGCGGGCGTGCGTCGTGTTCGGCGTGCAGATGTGCACCACGTCGATGTCGGGGTCGGCGAGCAGGGCTTCGAACGAGTCGTAGGCGGCACCGAGACCGAGGCGCTCGGCCGCCGCGGCGGCACGACCCGAGGTCGACGAGGCGGCGCCGACGAGCTCGGCTCGGGCGGCGCGGGCGGCACGCGAGTGCACCGCGGCCATGAAGCCGCCACCGATGAAGCCGGCACGTCGTGTGCGGGTCGGGGCGATGACGTCCGTTGTCATGGGGACATCGTGACACACTCATGGCAACTTTTGCTAGCACTCCGTCAAAAGTTGTTCTCCGGACAACAGGTAGTGGCTGTGCCATACGTCGAAGACCTTGTGCTTTACTCAGTTGCATGGTGGACATCAGCCGAGGATCCGCGCTCGGCACATCGGGTGCCAGTGAGCTGTTCCAGCTCCTGCGCGACGGCGTGCCGCGCACGCGCGCGTCGCTCGCGCAATCGACCGGGCTCGCCCGTTCGACGATCGCGGCGCGGGTCGACGAGCTCATGCGGCTCGGACTCGTCACACCGGTCGCCGACGCCGCCTCGACCGGGGGGCGCCCGCCGTCGCAGTTCGCGCTCAACCCCGCCGCGCGCATCGTGCTCGCGGCCGACCTCGGCGCGTCGCACGCGACGCTCGCCGTCACCGACCTCTCCGGCACGGTGCTCGTCGAGCGCTCCGAGCCGAAGGACATCGCCCTCGGCCCCGAGGCCGTGCTCGGCTGGATGGTCGAGCAGGGACTCGCACTCATCGAGGGGCTCGGCCGCGACCGCCGCGAGCTCGTCGCCATCGGCATCGGCGTTCCCGGCCCGGTCGAGCACTCGACGGGGCGGCCGGTGAACCCGCCGATCATGCCCGGCTGGGACCGCTTCGACGTGCCCGGCTGGGTGCAGCAGCACCTCGAGGTGCCGGTGCTGGTCGACAACGACGTGAACATCATGGCCCTCGGCGAGCAGGCGCTCGCCTGGCCGCAGATCGAGCACCTCATGTTCGTGAAGGTCGCGACCGGCATCGGCTCGGGCATCATCTCGGGCGGGCGGCTGCAGCGCGGCGCGCAGGGCATCGCGGGCGACATCGGCCACGTGCGGGTGGCGCGCGGCAGCGACGTGCCCTGCCACTGCGGCAACCGCGGATGCCTCGAGGCGCTCGCCTCGGGGCCGGCGATCGCCCGCGCGCTGCGCGAGCAGGGCGTCGACGCGGCGTCCGGCGGCGATGTCGTCGAGCTCGTGAAGCGCGGCGACATCGACGCCATCCAGGCGGTGCGCCAGGCCGGTCGCGACATCGGCGAGGTGCTGACCGCGTGCGTCAGCCTCGTGAATCCCTCGGTCATCGCCATCGGCGGCTCGATGGCGCGAGCCGGCGAGCACCTCATCGCCGGCGTGCGCGAGGTCGTCTACACGCGCTCGATGCCGCTCGCGACCGAGCACCTCGCGATCGTGCAGTCGGCCGCGGCCGAGAACGCGGCCGTGCTCGGCGCGAGCATGCTCGCGATCCACCACGTGCTCTCGCCCGAGGGCATCGACGCGCTCGCCGCGCGCTGACCGCGAGGCATCCCCGGCGGTACCGGTGTCCCGGAGGTGCGGCAGCCGGGGGCGCGCCTGCCACGACGCGCCCCCGACCGCGACACCGTCAGAACCGCAGCTCGCGGAGGTAGTCGTACCCGACCTCCGCGGTCTGCAGCGGGGTGACGTCGGGAGTGTCGTTCTCGACGATGTACTCCTCTACGGCGTGCGCCCGGAAGATCCGCGCGAAGTCGATCGTGCCGGTGCCGAGGTCGGCCATGTCGCCTCCCACGTGACGGTCCTTGACGTGGAACTGCCGCACCCGCTGCGGCGCCGCGTCGATCACGTCGATCGCGAACTGCTCGGGGTCGGCGGCGCCGTCACCGCTCTGGATACCGCCGGTGACGGCCCAGTAGAGGTCGACCTCGAGGTGCACGAGGGCAGGGTCGAGCCGCTCGGTGAGCACCTGCCACGGGGTGAGCCCGCCGCCCAGATCGGTCGTGAACTCGTGCGCGTGGTTGTGGTAGCCGTAGGCGATGCCGTACGAGGCCGCGGCCTGCGCCTCGGCGTTCATCGTGTCGGCGAGCTGCTGCCACTCGGCGAGCGCACCCGAGGCGAAGTACGGCACGTTGAGATAGCGCTGGCCGAGCGTCGCCGCGTTCTCGAGCTTCTGCTCGAGGGCGGCCGCGTCGGACGAGGGGCCGTCGTGCGACGACGACGCCCAGACGCCGATCTCGTCGTAGAACGCGCGCAGTCCGGCGGCGGTGCGGCCGAAGTAGCCGAGCGCCTGCTCGACGCGCGGGTAGCCCATGTCCGCGATCGCGCCCAGCGTCGTGTCGTAGTCGCCGGGACCCCATGGTGCTCCGAGCGCCTCGCGCACCGTCCACAGCTGGATGCTGATCTTGCCGGGCGGCACCCGCTTCCACGGCTTCGTCGCGACGTCCGCCGCGGCGGGGATCGCCCCGGCGGAGAACGTCGCGGCCGCGGCCGTCGCGCCCAGTGCTCCGAGGAGGAGGCCGCGTCGGCTCACCCCGCGCCCGGCGAGCGATTCGCGCAGCGCCCCTCGTCCGTCATGTCCGTAACACATGCTGGTTCCTTCCGTCTCATCGTCGAGAGTCCGTGCGGAACACTGTCGCCTACTTTTGTCGTCGCGTCAATCGAAAGTTGTTTGTGATGGTCACAGAAGTCGCAACCACGTCACCTGAACGGTGCGGCGCCGGTCATACGGCGGCCGTGCGGACGGGGCGACCGCCCGCACCCGTCAGACGAGTGCGATCGTCGCGCACAGCAGCAGGATCGACAGGCCGAGCAGCACCGCACGGAGCACGATGATCGACTCCCATCGCGACTGCAGCGCGCGAGCGTCGGCCGGCACGTCGCCGGCCAGGGCCGCTGCGGTGAGCACCTTGTTGATCGGCGCCGAGATGCGGGCGAAGAGTCCGAGCCAGGCGAGCAGCAGGGCGAGCGCGATCGCCGAGAGCGTCGTGGTGACGGCCGTTCCCCAGCCGACCGCGAGCGCGACCGTGATCGCCGCCAGCACCGTGCCGAGGATGCCGACGACCGGCAGACGCCGATCGCCGTAGTAGTGGCCCCGGCCGACCACCTGCACCATGGTGCGGTCGTCGACCTCGGCATAGACGGGACGCAGCACGACCGCCGCGACCACGTCGGTGCCGAAGATCACGGCGAGGTTCAGCACTGCAAGGGCCGCGGCTGCGGCGATGACGATCGACATCTCGACTCCTTCGATTGGTGTTAGCGCTGCTAACTGTTACCGCTGCTAACATAGCGACATGGCACGCACCCCGCAAGAGGCGGAACGCTTCCGCGAACGCGAACGCCTCATCCTCGACACCACGCGTCGGATCGCCGAGGACGAGGGCTGGGCCGCAGTCACGGTGCGCCGGCTCGCCGACGAGATCGGGTTCAGCCAGCCGATCCTCTACCGTCACTTCCCCGGGGGGCGCGACGAGATCGTCGAGCGACTCGTCGTCACCGGCTATACCGAACTCGCCACCCGGATGGCGTCGCCCGACGACGACCTGCGCCACCTGATCACGGCGTACCTCGACTACGCACGCACGAATCCCGCCCTCTACGAGGCGATGGCGTCAGCACGCACGAGCTTCGCCTTCGCCTCCGGCGATACGCCCGAGGTCCTCGTCTCGGGCTTCGCCGTCGTCGAACGCGCCGCGGGCGGACGCGACGCGCACGATCGAACGGTCAGGGCCGAACTGCTCTGGAGCCTGCTGCACGGGGTCAGCGGGCTCTCGGCCGGCGGGCGACTCGACGACGCGCTCGGCGCCGACCGCGAACGGCTCATCGCGACGCTCTTCGCGACGCCAGTCGACGGGTGACGCCTACCGCGCGAGCCAGGCGAGGAGCGCGCCGAGCGCGAGCACGTTGACGACGACGCCGACCCAGAACACGCGGCGGAAGCTGCGCTTGCGCGTCTTGTGCCGCAGCCGCTGCTGCGCGACGATCGCACCGGGCCAGCCGCCGACGACGTCGAGGAGGTGCAGCGTGCGTTCGGGCACCCGCTGCGAGCCGCGCCTCGCGGCGAGCTTGTCGAGCCCGTAGGCCGCGAACGCGACGAGCGACACCGCGCCGTACCACGCTGCGATCCACCACGGCGCGACCCCGGCCACCACCGTCGCGGCGACGAGCAGTGCGAAGGCCGCGAGGACGCCCCAGCTCAGCGCGGCGGGCAGCGGGCGCGACAGGTCCCTCCCGGCGGGCGACGTCGGCGCGGTGGCGGGGCGACCGTTCGGACGGGATGCCGCGGGGCGGGCGCCGCGCGCGGCGGTCGTCGAATCACGGGCCATGCCGTCGATCGTACGATGCGCGGGTCTCGAGACGCTCGCTCCCCAACCCGCTCGACGACCGCACGCCGCGCCGCATCCGACGGTGGCGGCGGGTACGCTCGGAACGTGCCAGAACCGTTCGCCCTCTTCGACCTCGAGGGCGACACGTGGGCTCCTCCGCCCGAACCCCGGCCGAGGCATCCGCACGAGACCCGCGTCGTCGCCGACTCGAGCGACCGCGTCGCCTGGCTGCGCGCCCGGTCGCAGGGCATCACGGCGACCGACGCGGCGAAGCTCGCGACGCGCGAGTCGGTGCGCACCGCCGCCCACGAGAAGCTGCACGGGTCGCGGCACAGCTTCGGCGGCAGTCGCTACACCGACCACGGCCGCGCCCGTGAGCCCGTCATCGCCGAGTGGGCGAAGCAGACGCACGGCCTCGAAGGCTCGACGCTGCTGTTCCACGCCGAGACCGAGCGGCGGCACCTCGCGACGCCCGACGGGCTGCGTGTGGCGCCGAACGGCGCACTCGAGCTGTGCGAGATCAAGACGACGTCGAAGCCCTGGCGCGGCATCCCGCGCGGGTACCTCAGACAGGTCTGGTGGCAGCAGTACGTGCTCGGCGCCGAGCGCACCCTCGTCGTGTGGGAGGAGCACGCCGACTTCGTGCCCGTCGACGACGAGCCGAAGTGCCGCTGGGTCGACCGCGACGACGACCAGATCGCGATCCTCGTCGGGCTCGCGAACGAGCTGCTGGCCGCGATCCGGCCGAACCCGCGCGCCGCCGACCCGCGCGCGTTCTACCGTCCGGGCGCCCTCGCGTGACCACGCTCCTGCTGCACGGGCTCGGCGCCGACCGCCGCCAGCCGCTCGAGCTGTTCGCCCCGGCGGTGCGCGCCGCCGCCGGCGACGACGAGCTCGTCATCGCCCCCGACGTCCGCGCCCACGGCGGCTACCTCACCGTCGGCGAGCCGGCCGACTTCGCGATCGACCGACTGGCTGCCGAGATCGCGACGACGACGCGGGCGCAGGTCGAGAAGACGACCGGGCGACCGGTCGACGACGACGGGCCGCTGACGGTCATCGGGCTCTCGATGGGCGCCGCGATCGCGATGCGGCTCCTGCTCGGCGGCATGCTGCCCATCGACCGGGCCGTGTTCGTGCGCCCGGCCTTCGACGACCGCTCGCTGCCCGACAACCTGCGGGCGTTCCCCGTGATCGGACAGCTCCTCATCGACGCCGGCCCGGCGGGCGCCCAGGAGTTCCGCGAGCGGGAGCTCTACCAGCGGGTCGCCGACGAGTCGCCCGCCGCGGCGAAGGGGCTGCTCTCGCAGTTCACCTCCCCCGACGCGGCGCGGCGGGCCATGCGCCTCGTCGAGATCCCCCGCAACCGGGCGTTCGCGAACGACGCCGAGCTCGCCGCCCTCGGCGGACGCGGCGTCAGCACCTTCGTCATCGCGGCGCCCCGCGACCCGGTGCACCCCGTGCCCACCGCCGAGCACTGGGCCGGAGCGCTCGGCGCACCGCTGGCGATGCTCACCGAGCGCGACGCCGGCCAGGCCCGGCAGAACGCGGTGCTCGCCGAGCACCTCGCGCGGTGGCTCGAACGCGCGCCCCGCACCTGACCGGCACGAGCCCCGCTCAGCGTGCGTCGACGCGGTCTGCGTCGGAGGCGGCCTCCGGCGCCACGACCGGGGATGCCTCGGCTGCGCCGCCGCGGTACGGCCACGCCATTCGGCTGATCGCGATGACCCCGGCACCGACGAGCAGGATGAAGGCGGCGATCGCGACGACGTACACGAGCACGCCGTCGTAGCCGACGCCGGGCTTCACGGCGGGGTCGAGGAACGGGTACGGGTACCAGCCGACGATCGCGCCGCGGAGCATCGTGTACGCGGCCCAGGCGAGCGGGAAGAGCGCGACGGTCCAGAGGCGCCGCCACGGCACCGGACGACGACCGGGCGCGAGCACCCAGTCGGCGAGCAGGTAGAGCGGAGCCCAGACGTGCAGGATCTCGTTCGACCAGGGCACCGTCGTCGCCTGGTCGAGCGAGATGTCGCGCAGCAGCGTGTTGTAGACCACGAGGGTGGTGGTCATGTAGGCCGTGGCGCAGACCCGCACGACCGTGAACCCGGGGCTGTCGGTCTCGCTCCGGAACGCGAACCACGCGGCCGCGAGCAGCACGACGGCCGCGAGCGCGTTCGAGAGGATCGTGAAGAAGCTGAAGAAGTTCACCACGAAGGACCCCGGGTCCTCGACCATCGAGAGGCTCTTCACGAACTGGCCGACGATCGCGGTGATGATCAGCGCGGCGGCCAGCACCCGCAGTACCCCGAAGACCCGTCGCATCGCGCTCCCCTCGTGCCGTCGTGCGGCGCAGTCGGGCCGAGCCCGTCGCGACGCTGAGTGCAGCCTAGCGATGACGGCATGATGGAGGTGGGAGGACGACGCATGACGCAGACGACGCAGGCCCCGACGATGCACGCACTCGTGATCGACCGCACGGGCGGCCCCGACGAGTTCCACCTCGCCGAGGTGCCGCGGCCACTGCGGGTGAGCGACGAGGTGCTCGTGCGGGTCGTCGCCGCGAGCCTCAACCCGATCGACGTGAAGACGCGTGCCGGCCGCGGCACCGCGGCGGCGATCACGGGCTTCCCCGTCGTGCTCGGCCACGACTTCGCGGGAATCGTCGAGCAGGTTCCCTACGCGGCGCATCCGCTGCAGCCGGGAGACCGGGTCTACGGCATGGGCCGGGTGCCCCGCACCGGCGGCAGCTTCGCCGAGCTCATCAGCGTGAGCTCGATGAGCGTCGCGCGGATGCCCGCCTCACTCGACTTCGCGCACGCCGCCGCCGTCCCGCTCGCCGCGCTCACGGCGTGGGGCGCGGTGGTCGACACGGCGCGGGTGCACGACGGCCAGCGCATGCTCGTGCATGCGGGCGCCGGCGGCGTCGGCCATTTCGCCGTACAGTTCGCGGCGTATTTCGGCGCGAACGTCACCGCGACCGCATCGGCCCGCAACGCCGAGTTCGTCCGCGACCTCGGCGCCCGCCGCGTCGTGGACTACACGACCGAGCGCTTCGAGGAGGTCGCCCGCGACCAGGACGTCGTGATCGACCTGATCGGCAACGTGAAGGACGACACGGGCGTGCGCTCGCTCGACGCGCTGCGCCCGGGCGGACTGGTCGTGAACGTGCCGACCGGCTCGTGGCCGACCATGCGGGAGGACGCGGAGGCCCGCGGCCTGCGCGCCACCGGGTACTCGGTGTCGCCCGACGCCCGCACGCTCGCGGTCATCACCCGCCTCATCGACGACGGGGCCGTGCGCGTGCACGTCGACCGCGAGCTGCCGCTCGCCGACGGCGCCGAGGCGAGCCGGCTCGTCGAAGCCGGGCACGTGCGCGGCAAGATCGTGCTGCGGGTCGCGCCCGATCCCGCCTGACCGGCGGGAGGTCGCTCACCGCCCGGCGGCGAGCAGCGACGAGCCGAGTTCGCTGCGCAGGTAGAGCATGCTGTGACCGTACCGGGTCGAGACGACGAGCCCCGCGTCGCGGAGCACCCGCAGGTGCTGGTTCACCGCCGACGCGGTGACGCCGAACCGCACCCCGAGCTCGGTCGACGAGGCGGGGTCGCCGAGCGCCGAGAGCAGGCGGGCGCGCGTCTCGCCGAGCACCGCGGCGACGGCCGCCGGGTTCGCGACGTCCTCGGCCTCCCACAGGGCGCCCTGGCCGCGGGCCGGGTACATGAGCATCGGCGGGCCGTCGCCGACCGGCGCCGAGGCGCGACGCGTGAACATCGTCGGCACGAGTGTGAGCCCCGAGCCGCCGACGGCCCGGGTGCGCTCGATCGGATGCCGCAGTCGCACCGCGAGCACCCCGTCGGCGAACTCGACCGTGCTGGTCAGGCCGTTCAGCATCGTCGCGACGCCCGACTGCGCGATCTGACGGCCCCGGTGCACGACGTCGGCCTCGAGCACCGCGCGCATGCGCGGCCAGTACGGTGCGAACGACGACTCCCAGAGTTCGTCGAGCGCGGCGACGATGCGCCGCAGCGCCGCCCGGTGCGAGCCCGCGAACACCGCGGGCACCGCGCCGTGCACCGCTTCGAGGTCGCGGCGGAACACCTCGGCCGGCGTCTCGAGCAGCGCCTCGAGCTCGTCGTCGAGGCGGGTGAGCGGCGACTCCGGCCTCGGGTTCAGGAAGTCGGGCGTCCACAGGCGATCGTCGATGAGCGCCGCGAGCACGGCGTGGTCGAGATCCGCCCGTGCCGTCTCGGTGCGGGCGACCCAGGGCAGCTGCAGCGGAAACCGCGACGGGTCGCGCACGGCGCGCAACGAGAGGCCGAGCTCCGAGAGCGGCGAGATGCCGAAGCGCACGGCTGCGACATCGTTCTCGTTCAGCACGTAGCGCAACATGAAGGCATACGCTACATCAATTTCGTGGCGCCTCGGCCTCTGCCAGAACTGAACCGTGAGCCCTACCTCCCCGACCGACACCGACCCCGCTCCCGGCACCGGCTCGACGCCGGCCGTCGGCTCCGAGGCATCCCCGCCTCTCGAGACGCCGGGCGCACGCCCCACCTGGCGCGCCCGCCTCGCCGCCTCGGTCGCCGACCCGGTGCTGCGCATCCTCGTCGGCGCGACCCTCATCTCGCGGATCGGCCGCGGCATCTTCCTCGCCGTCACGGTGCTGTACTTCACCCTGATCGTCGGCCTCGCGCCGGGAGAGGTCGCGATCGTGCTCGCCTCGGCGAGCGCGGCCGGGGTCGTCGCGTCGTTCGCCGGCGGATGGCTCGCCGACCGGTTCAGCGCGAAGCGGCTGCTCATCCTCTTCACCGCGGTCGAGGGCGTGGCGCTCATCGCGTACGTCTTCGCGGGCGACTTCGCGACGGCACTCGTGATCGCCGTGGTCTGCGGGTTCTTCGAGCAGGGCGCGAACTCGACCCGCTCCGCGATCATCGCGCGCGCCTTCGAGGGCGAGTCGCGCGTGCACGCCAGGGCGGTGCTGCGCACCGTCACGAACGTCTCGATCGCGGTCGGCTCGGGCCTCGGCGCCCTCGCCCTCGCGCTCGGCACCGCCGAGGCGTACCGGGGGCTCATCATCGGCGCGGGCGTGCTCTACCTGCTCGGCCTGTTCCAGCTCGTGCGGCTGCCCGCGCACGTCGATGCACCGGCACGGCCGACGGTCGCCGACGTGGTCACCGCCACGGGTTCCGTGGATGCCGCGGCCACCGCCGACGCGATCGCCGAGGAGCGCCGCAACTGGCGCGCCCACTCGCCGTGGCGCGACCCGCGCTACCTCGCCCTCACGGTGCTCAGCGCGATCTTCGGCATGCAGTTCGGCGTCGGCGAGCTCGGCGTGCCGTTGTGGATCACCCGCGACACGTCCGCGCCCGAGGTGCTCATCGCCGCCCTGCTCATCCTCAACACGGCGATCGTCGTCGTCTTCCAGGTGCCGATGTCGCGCGGCACGCACGACCTGCGGGTCGCGGGTCGCGTCTCGGCGATCGCCGCGTGGCTCATGGCCGGGGCGTGCCTCGTGTACGCCGCGGCCGCAGGGCTGCCGACCGGGTTCGCCGTCACCGTGCTCGTGATCGCCGCACTGGCGCACGCCTTCGCGGAGGTGCTCTCGCAGGCGGGCGGCTGGGGCCTCAGCTTCGAGCTCGCCGACCCCGTGCGCGCCGGCACCTACCAGGGCGTGTTCGGCATGGGCTACTCGGTCGGTGCGCTCGCGGCACCCCTCGTGGTGAACGCCACCGCGATCTCGAACGGGCTCTGGGGCTGGACGGTGCTCGCTGTGATCTTCCTCGTCTCGGGCCTCGGCACGGCCTGGATCGCCCGGCGCGCGGCTCGCGCCGCGGCATCCCCCTCGCCCGCCTGAACTCCCGGTGACCGCTCGCGGCGCGGCGGCTCAGCCGAGCGGCTGCGCGAGCACCCAGTCGTTCTCGAGGCGGCCGCCGACGGTGAAGTGCTTGCGGCCGGCCTTCGCGAAGCCGTGCTTCTCGTAGAAGCGGATCGCCCGGGCGTTCTGCTCGTTCACGCCGAGCCAGCACGCGATCGCACCGGTCGCCCCGGCGGCGTCGAGGGTCGCCGCCATGAGCGGCGCGGCGATGCCGCCGCCGTGCTCGTCGGCACGCGTGTAGAACTTGCTGAGCTCGATCGCCGGGCGGGCGGCGACCGCGGCGGCGGCATCCGCGTCGCCTGGCTCGCCGCCCACGAGCATGCTGTATCCGACGAGCCGGGCCGACGTCCCGTCGCTGCGCTCGGCCACGAGCACGATGCGATCGGGGTCGGCCAGGTGGCTCGCGAAGTGCTCGGGCAGGAAGTTGCGCGCGACGAAGTCGGCGACGGCCTCCGCCGTCGTGTGCGGCGGGCACGCGAGCGGGAAGGTCTCGGCGGCGAGCTCCGCGAGCGGCTCGACATCGGTCGCGGCCGCAGGACGGATGAGGAGTTCGGTCACGGCGCTCACGCCGCGATTCTGCCAGAGCACGACCCGCAGCGCGCCGAACGTGACGTCGGCGATCGCCCGCAGCGCGCCGAACGTGACGTCGGCGATCGCCCGCGACGCCGCGGTGCGCGCGACGGCCATGCCGGCGCGTCGCCGGGAAGTCCTGTCGCCGGTCGGACCCGCCGTGCCATGATCGGCGCATGGCCGACCGCAGCTCGCCGCTCCTCGCCCGCTCCGACGACGGGCGATCGTTCACGATCGCGGATGCCTCCGGCACGCCGTTCACCGCCGGCACCCTGCTGCTCGTCACGGCCGACGACCGGCGGCACCTCGCGATCGTCGAGGAGCGCGGAGCGGCCGGCGGCGAGCCCGACGCCGTGCTCGGTCGCCTGATCGGCATCATCGACGGCACCCGGTTCGACCCTCGGGGCGGCTCGCCGTTCTCCGACGCCGTGGTCGAGATCGCCGACGCCGACACCATCGACCTCGTGCACGCGGCGATGGGCGCGACGCTCGAGATCGGCGTGAACCTCAGCCCGCCGATCCGCCCGGCGCGACTGCTCAGCCATCGCTTCAACCGGCACACCTTCTGGTGCGGGCAGAGCGGGTCGGGCAAGACGTACGCCCTCGGCGTCGTGCTCGAGCAGCTCATCGCGCACACCGCGCTGCCCGTCGTGGTCTTCGACCCGAACTCCGACTTCGTGCGGCTCGGCGAGCTCAACCCCGGCGCGAGCGGGCCAACGGCCGAACTGCTGGGCCGACGCGACATCCGCGTGCTGCGCCCGAGCACGCCGGGCGCCGAGCCGTTGCGCGCCCGCTTCCCCGCCCTGAGCCTCGAGGCGAAGGCCGCGGTGCTCCGCCTCGACCCGGTCGCCGACCGCGAGGAGTTCAACGCGGTCGTGCATCTCGGCGACACGCTCAGCGCCGACGAGCCCGACGAGGTGCTGCCCGAGCTGCTCGGCTCCGACGATTCCGTGCGTCGTGCGCTCGGCCTTCGCATCGAGAACATGGGCCTCCTGAACTGGGAGGTGTGGGCGGGCCACGACCGCGAGGCGACGCTCGTCATCGACGAACGCGCCGACGCGACCGTGCTCGACCTGGGCGGGTTCTCGACGCCCGACCAGCACCTCGTCGTCGCGCTGTCGGTGCTCGAGGAGCTCTGGGAGCGGCGCGAGGAGCGGCGGCCCACCCTGCTCGTGATCGACGAGGCGCACAACCTCTGCTCCCCCGCGCTCACGTCGCCCCTCGCGATCGCGGTGCGCGACCGCATCGAGCAGATCGCCGCAGAGGGCCGCAAGTACGGCCTCTGGCTGCTCATCTCGACGCAGCGCCCGTCGAAGGTGCACCCCGGCATCGTCTCCCAGTGCGACAACCTCGCCCTCATGAAGATGAGCTCGCCGATCGATCTCGCGGGCATCGCCGAGTACTTCGGGTATGCGCCGGCCGCACTCGTCGCGCGCTCACCGTGGTTCCGCCAGGGCGAGGCGCTCTTCGCCGGCGGTTTCGCCCCCGCGCCGACCCTGCTCGCGATGAACCGGCGCCTCACGCCCGAGGGCGGAAGCGACGTGGGCGTGCCCCTGCGCTGACCGCGGTCGCTCGGTGATCGGCGTCGGGAACACGAGCGGTCGAGCGGTCGAGCGGTCGAGCGGTCGAGTGCGGCGTCTCGAGACCACCGCGGCACAGCAGGATGCCTCGGCGGGATCGTGTCCCGCCGAGGCATCCCCTCGATCAGCCCGTCACAGGAACCGGGCGTAGGCCCCCAGCGTGAGGAACGTGGGGAACTCGGGCTCGAGCGCGACCGAGCGGAACACCTGGATGGCGTCGTCGAAGCGGTCGCCCTCGAATCGGGGCAGGCTGCGCACCGCCTCGCCCATCGCCCCGACGATGTACGTCTGGTCGATGCGGGTGCCCTCTGCGGTGACGGTGTTGTCGTGCAGCCACTGCCAGATCTGCGACCGCGAGATCTCGGCCGTCGCCGCGTCCTCCATGAGGTTCTCGATCGCCGCGGCGCCGATGCCGCGCAGCCACGACTCGATGTAGCGGATCGCGATCTGGATGTTGTCGATCACTCCCGCCTCGGTGACGGCGCCGCCCACCGACGGGATGTCGAGCAGCTGGGCACCGGTCACCTCGACGTCCTCGCGCAGGCGGTCGAGCTGGTTCGGCCGCTCGCCGAGCACCGCGTCGAACTCGGCCCGTGCCGTCGGGATGAGGTCGGGGTGCGCCACCCAGGTGCCGTCGAACCCGTCGCCGGCCTCTCGGCGCTTGTCGGCCGACACCGCGGCGAGCGCACGCTCGGTCACCTCGGGGTCTCGGCGGTTCGGGATGAACGCGCTCATGCCGCCGATGGCATACGCACCGCGCTGGTGCGCCGTCGAGACGAGCAGCTCGGTGTAGGCCCGCATGAACGGCACCGTCATCGTGATCTGCGTGCGGTCGGGGAACACCCAGCGGCGGCCCCGGCTGCGGAACGTCTTCACGATCGAGAAGATGTAGTCCCAGCGACCGGCGTTGAGGCCCGCGCAGTGGTCGCGCAGCTCGAAGAGGATCTCCTCCATCTGGAAGGCGGCCTGGATGGTCTCGATGAGCACCGTCGCCCGGACGGTGCCCTGCGGGATGCCGACGTAGTCCTGCGCGAACACGAAGATGTCGTTCCAGAGCTTCGCCTCGCGGTGCGACTCGAGCTTCGGCAGGTAGAAGTACGGACCCCGGCCGAGCTCGATGAGCCGGCGTGCGTTGTGGAAGAAGTAGAGCCCGAAGTCGACGAGCGAGCCCGAGGCGTGCATGGCGCGGCCCGAGCGGTCGTGGAACTTCAGGTGCTTCTCGGTCAGGTGCCAGCCGCGCGGGCGGAACACGATCGTCGGGGTCTCCGTGATCGGGCGCTCGAGACGGTACTGCCGGCCCTCGGGGCTCGTGAACTCGAGCCGGTCGCGCAGGGCGTCGAACAGGCTCAGCTGGCCCTCGACGACGTTGCGCCAGGTGGGGCTCGTCGCGTCCTCCTGGTCGGCGAGCCAGACCTTCGCGTCGCTGTTGAGCGCGTTGATCGCCATCTTGCGGTCGGTCGGGCCGGTGATCTCGACGCGGCGGTCCTCGAGGCCGGGGCCGGCGCCGGCGACGCGCCAGCTGCGGTCCTCGCGGATGCGGGCGGTCTCGGGCAGGAACTTCGGGTCGCGCCCGTTCGCGGCGTCGACCCGGGTCTGCAGCCGGGCGGCGAGCAGCTCGTGCCGGGTGTGCGCGAACCGGTCGTGCAGCTCGGCGATGAACTCGAGCGCCTCGGGCGTGAGGATCTCGTCGTACCGCTCGCCGAGCTGGGCGGTGATCTCGATGCGCGGGTCGACGACGGCGAAGCTGCCCGTCGCGGTGCGCGGTTCGGTCTCGGCGCGTTCGAGGGTGATGGTGCTCATGGTTTCGTCTCCTTGCGACGTGCCGGCCGAGGAGCGCGGAGCGGGTGTCGAGACCGGTGTGGTGGTCTCGACACGGCGCTTCGCGCCTCCTCGACCGACGGATGCGTCAGTGGTTGAACTGGTCTTCCTCGGTCGATCCGACGAGGGCGAGCGTGGCGCTCTGCGGGTTCAGCGCGGTGGCGATCTGGTCGAAGTAGCCGGTGCCGACCTCGCGCTGGTGGCGCGTGGCGGTGTAGCCGGCGGCCTCCGAGGCGAATTCCGCCTCCTGGAGCTCGACGTAGGCCGACATGTGACGCTCGTTGTAGTCCTTGGCGAGCGTGAACATGGAGTGGTTGAGGGCGTGGAAGCCCGCGAGGGTGATGAACTGGAACGCGTAGCCCATCGACGCGAGCTCCCGCTGGAACTTCGCGATCTGGTCGTCGTCGAGGTGGCGCTTCCAGTTGAACGACGGCGAGCAGTTGTACGAGAGGCGCTTGCCGGGGAACTTCGCGTGCACGGCCTCGGCGAACCGGCGGGCGAGCTCGAGGTCGGGCTCGGCCGACTCGACCCAGAGCAGGTCGGCGTACTCGGCGTAGGCGAGGCCGCGGGCGATGACCGGCTCGATGCCGTTCTGCACCTCGTAGAAGCCCTCGGCGGTGCGCTCGCCCGTCACGAACGGGCGGTCGCGCTCGTCGTGGTCGCTCGTCAGCAGCGTCGCGGCGAGCGCGTCGGTACGGGCGATGATGATCGACGGCACGCCCGCGACGTCGGCCGCGAGGCGGGCCGCGTTGATCGTGCGGATGTGCTGCGAGGTGGGGATGAGCACCTTGCCGCCCATGTGCCCGCACTTCTTCTCGCTCGCGAGCTGGTCCTCCCAGTGCACGCCCGCGGCTCCGGCCTCGATCATCTGGTGCATGAGCTCGTAGGCGTTGAGCGGTCCGCCGAAGCCCGCCTCGGCGTCGGCGACGATCGGCGCCATCCAGTCGGCGATGCCCGTGGCCGAGGCATCCGTCTCGATCTGGCCGGCCCGGAGGAGCGCGTTGTTGATGCGGCGCACGACGGCCGGCACCGAGTTCGCGGGGTAGAGCGACTGGTCGGGGTAGGTCTGGCCCGAGAGGTTCGCGTCGGCGGCGACCTGCCAGCCGCTCAGGTAGATCGCCTTGAGGCCCGCGCGAACCTGCTGCACGGCCTGGTTGCCGGTGAGGGCGCCGAGCGCGGCCGACCACTCGGGGTCCTCCATGCGCTCGAACGCGTTCCCGGTGTTCTTCTGGATGTTCTCCCAGAGCTTCTCGGCGCCGCGCTTGGCGAGCGTGCGCTCCTCCCGCACGGGGCCGCGGAGCGCGATGACGTCTTCGGCGGTGTAGTCGCGCTTGACGCCCTCCCAGCGCGGGTCGGCGTCCCACTCGAGCTGCAGCTCGGCAGCGGTCTGGGTCTGGTCGCCGGGGCGGGTGGGGGTGCTCATCGTCGTGCTCCTTCGGTCGTGCGGGGTCGTGATGCGGGATGCCTCATGGCGGGGCGTCCGCTCGTCGTGAAACCCATGCTGCGCCCGCCGGGACGGGCCGCATCGACGATCCGGGGGGTGAACTTCTGCGGTATTTCTGCGGCACGGAAGAAGCGCCACCGGTTGGCCGCCGCTCGCCTCCACCGGCGCCGTCGTGGTACCTTGCAGTTCTAGGTATCTAGCAGCTCAAGGTATGGAGACGGTCATGCGCATCGGCAAAGACCTGGTCGCGGCGGCCGCGACCCCCGTCGTGCTCGGCATCCTCGCCGAGGGCGAGTCGTACGGGTACGCGATCCTGCAGCGGATCACCGCCCTGTCGGGCGGTGAGCTCGAGTGGAGCGACGGCATGCTCTACCCCCTCCTGCACCGGCTCGAGCGACTCGGGCACGTGCACTCCGAGTGGCGTCAGAGCGACTCGGGCCGGCCGCGCAAGCACTACCGCCTGAGCGAGCAGGGTGAGGCGGTGCTCGCCGAGCAGCGCCGGCAGTGGTCGGTCGTCGGCGACGTGCTGAGCAAGGTGTGGCCCGACGACCGCCCCCGGCTGCGCCTCGCGCTCGGGGAGGTCTGACGTGCCGATCGACGCGCCCCACGACCTGCCGACCGACCTCGACGCGCTCGTCGCCTCGTGGCGGCGATGGATGCAGCGGCACGATGCGATGAGCGCGACCGACCTCGCCGAGCTCGAGAGCCACCTCTACGACACCGTCGACCACTTCGTCGCCGCCGGGCTCACCCCCGACGAGGCGTTCCTGGTCGCGGTGAAGCGCCTCGGCGCGACCGACGATCTCTCCCGCGAGTACGCACGAGAGCACTCCGAGCGGCTCTGGAAGCAGCTCGTGCTGACGGGCGACGGCGGCACCGACGCCGTCGATGAGGAGGACGCCGCCCGTCCCCTCCCGTTCCACCGCCGGGCGAACGGGCTCGCCGTCGCGCTGGCACTCGGCGCCGGCGCCGGCCTCGCCGTGAAGGCCGTGGACCTCGCGACCGACGACCCCGCCCAGGTCGTGCTGAACAGTGCCGTGATCGTGCTGCCGTTCCTCGCGCTCTGGTTCGCGTGGCGCCGCCGGCCCTCCCTCGGGGTGCTCGCGACCGTGGGCGCCGTCTTCCTCGTCACCGGGCTCGCGCTCAACCTCTACCCGTTCGCGGTCCCCGACACGGCCACCGCCGGAACCGAGGTCGCCGGGATCACCGCGGCGACGGAGATCATCGCGATGATCGGCTCGTTCGTCGTGCTCTGGCTCGCGGTCGGCATCGCCTACGCCGGCAGCGGCTGGCGCGACGAGCGCACCCGCATGGACGTCGTGCGCTTCAGCGGCGAGTGGTTCGTGTACTACCTGCTCATCGCCCTCGGCGGTGGCGCGCTCTCGGCGCTGACGGTCGCGGTGTTCGCCTCGATCGGCGTCGACGTGATGCAGTTCGTGGGCGAGTGGGTGCTGCCGCTCGGCGCGGCGGGAGCGGTGCTCGTCGCGGCGTGGCTCGTCGGGGCGAAGCAGCGCGTGATCGAGAACATCGCCCCCGTGCTCACGAAGGTCTTCACGCCCCTGTTCACCCTCTTGCTGCTCGCGCTCGTCGTCGCGGCGCTCGTGCAGTGGAACCTCGTCGACGCGAGCCGCGACCTGCTCATCGCCTTCGACGCCGTGCTCGTCGTGGTGGTCGGCCTCCTCGTCTACTCGATCTCGGCGCGCGACCCGCTGCTGCCGCCCGGGTGGTTCGACCGACTGCAGGCCCTGATGCTCGCGAGCGCCCTCGTGCTCGACGTGGTCGTCCTCATCGCGATGCTCGGGCGCACCGGCGAGTTCGGCTTCAGCGCGAACAAGACCGCGTCGCTCGGCCTCAACCTCATCCTGCTCGTCAACCTCGCCTGGGCGATGCGTCTGCAGGTCGGCTTCCTGCGGCGTCGCACGGGCTTCGGCGCGCTCGAGCGCTGGCAGACCGCGATGCTCCCGGTGTACTTCGCGTGGGCCGCGATCCTCGTCGTGGTCTTCCCGCCGCTGTTCGGCTTCGCCTGAGCTATCCGCCTGCCGCGTGTTCGCCGGGTCGCACGAGCCCCGACTCGTAGGCGGCGACGACGGCCTGCACCCGGTCGCGCACGCCGAGCTTCACGAACAGGCGGGTGATGTGCGCCTTGACCGTGGCCTCGCTGAGGAACAGCTCAGCGCCGATCTCGTGGTTCGAGAGCCCGCGCGCGATGAGCGACCACACCTCGCGCTCGCGTGGGGTGAGGTCGACGGATGCCGTCGCGCGCGCGTCGGGCGGCGGCGCCGCGAGGTAGCGCTCGATCAGCCGCCGGGTGAGCGAGGGCGCCAGCAGCGACTCGCCCGCGGCGATCGTGCGCACGGCGTCGACGAGCCGGTCGGGCGGTGCGTCCTTCAGCAGGAATCCCGAGGCGCCGGCCTGCAGTGCGCGGTACACGTACTCGTCGAGGTCGAAGGTCGTGAGCACGAGCACCCGCGGCGCTCCCGGCGCCCCGGCGATCCGACGCGTGGCCTCGATGCCGTCGAGGCCGGGCATGCGGATGTCCATGAGCACGACGTCGGGGCGGAGCCGGCGCACGAGCTCCACGGCCTCGATGCCGTCGCCCGCCTCGCCGACCACCTCGAGATCGGCCGCCTCGAGCAGACCGACGATGCCCGAGCGTACGAGCGCGTGGTCGTCGACGACGAGGAGCCGGGGGCCGCTCACGCGTGCGATCCGATCGGCAGGGGGCCGAGCGGAAGGCTCGCGGCGACGCGCCAGCCCGCCCCGGATGGGCCCGCCTCCAGCGACCCGCCGTACACCCGCACGCGCTCGCCCATGCCCGGCAGTCCACGCCCGCTGCCGGGGGCACCGGGGCGGACGACCGTCGGCGCCCCGTTCACGACCGCCACCACGACCGCCCGCTCGTCGCGCGAGACCCGCACCTCGACGGGCGCTCCAGCGGCGTGGGTGCGGACGTTGGTGAGCGACTCCTGGACGATGCGGTGCACCGCCAGGGCGTGGCCGTCGGGGATGTCGCGCGCCGGCTCGTCGACATGGAGGCGGCACTCGTGCCCGGCGGCCTCGGTCTCCGCGATGAGCTCGGGCAGGCCCGAGAGACCCGGCTGCGGCGCGTAGACCGCCCCGTCCTCGCGCAGCACGCCGAGGAGGTGCCGCATCTCGTCGAGGGCCGACTGCGCGGTGCCTCGCGTGAGGGTGAGATGGCGTCGCGCACGGTCGAGGTCCTTGTCGAGGAACTGCTCGGCGGCCCCGGCCTGCAACGCGACGATCGAGAGCGCGTGCGCGACGATGTCGTGGAGCTCTCGTGCGATGCGCACGCGCTCGGCGGCGACCGCGTCGGCGGCCAGGCGATCGGAGCTGTCGCGCGTGCGTTGCAGGGTGAGCGCGCGATGGCGGACCACGCGACCCGCCGTCCAGGTCGCGCCGACGAAGAACACCAGGAAGACGGTGCCGGCCGTCTCGATGCCGGGCGAGCCGAAGTAGCCGAGGACGTGGGCGCCGAGCATCGCCGCGATCGGCACGAGGCCGAGCAGCGCGGCCCGCCACCACGCCGCGATGCGCTCGGCGACCGTGAAGGTGGCGACGAGCAGGCTCGGGAACGGGTTGAAGGTCGCGTCCGGCCCGCTCGTCGCGGCGTGCAGCAGCAGCGCGCAGGCGACCGCGAGCATCACGAGCGCCGGAAACCGGCGCCGCACCACGAGCGGCAGCGAGACGGCGAGCGCGAAGCCGAGCTGGGCGATGACGTTCGCCGAGGGAACGAGCAGCGCCTCCAGCACCGCCCAGAGCGCGATACCGCCCGCGAGCGCGAGGTCGAACGGCGTGGTCCACGCGCGCCAGCCGCGGGCGCCGGGCGCGATCGGGCGGAGCACCTCGTGCTCGTCTCGCGCGCGCTCACTCGTGGGGTGCCGGCTCGTCACGCTCCGATGCTAGGCCGAGGAACGGCACCCACGACAGCGACGAAGGTCGGCATTCGGCCCCGATCCGAGTCGTATCCGGGGCCGCCCGCGAGTCGAGCCGCCCGTCGACCCTCGGACGATGCCGGCGCCTGCTGGCCGTCCGTAGCGTCGCATCGCCGGCCGATCGTGCCGGCCTCGAACTCGAACGGAAGGCCGACCATGGCACCCCTCACCGAATCCGGATCAGCGCCCGACCGGGAGCTCCGCCCATCGCCGCGTCCCACGGCCGGCACGCGGCCCGCCGGCGCCGCCTACCCCCGGCCCGGCCGCGTCGGCCACCGCCTCGCGGGCGCCGCGGCCCTCACCGCCGGAGCCCTGTCGATCGTGATCGGCACGTTGCAGATCCTCTTCCCGCAGGACGAGGATCCGACGATCGATCCGCGGACCCGGGTCATCCTCGCGATGTTCACGGTCAGCCTCTGGGCGCTCGCGGTGCTCTTCCTCGGACTGGCCCGGTACGCCGGATCGAGCTGGGGCGCGATCGTCGCCGCCGTCGGCACGGTCCTGCTCACCGTCGGCACCATCACGAGCGCCGTGAACGGCGTCGACCTCGAGTTCTTCCCGATCGTGGCGATGGCGGCCAATGCGCTGTGGCTCATCGGCTCGATCGCACTGTGCGTCTCGCTCGTACGCGCACGCCGGGTCGGCCTCTGGCTCGCGATCGCCCTGCCCTTCGTCCAGGTGCCGCTGCTCTTCCTCTCGCAGCTCGGCGGCGGCACGGTCGCGGGCGCCTACCTCGTGGCGGTGGGCTGCGTGCTCCTCGCGGGCCGCGTCCAGCAGCGTGCGCGCCGGCGCGAGCTCGAGGAACGCAGCGCGACACCCGGCGCCTGAACCGACGGCCCGGGCGGCACGGTGCGCGGATCACCGCGAGCCCCGACGCCGCCCGGGCATTCCGCACCACCGACCGTCCGGGCACCGACCGGACGGTCTGTCCGATGCCGGTCGCGGGTTCGTCTGGTTCGTCCAGTTCGGGCGTCGCGCGTTTGCGTCCGGTCGGGTGCGCGGATTGAATGGCGACGAACGCGACGAGGCGTCCGAGTGAAAGAGGTGCCGCACCGTGACCAGCGCAGCCACGATCGAGTCCAAGCCGACCACTTCCACGACCGGCGAGGCGCCCGGCACGGTCGTCGTCGATGCCGTCACGAAGCGCTACGGCAACGCGACCGCGGTCGACGGCATGTCGCTCACGATCGAACCGGGCGAGTTCATCTCGCTGCTCGGCCCCTCGGGCTGCGGCAAGACCACGACGCTGCGCATGATCGCCGGGTTCGAGCAGCCCGACGCCGGCGACATCCGCGTCTCGGGCCGTTCGGTGCTCGGCGTGCCGCCCTACCGCCGCGACGTGAACACGGTGTTCCAGGCCTACGCGCTCTTCCCGCACATGTCGGTCGCGGAGAACGTCGCCTACGGCCTGCAGCAGCGCCGCACGCCGAGGTCGGAGGTGCGCGACCGCGTGGTCGAGGCGCTCGACCTCGTGCAGATGCGCCGATTCGCCGACCGCAAGCCGACCCAGCTCTCGGGCGGACAGCAGCAGCGCATCGCGCTCGCGCGCGCACTCGTGAACCGTCCGTCGGTGCTGCTCCTCGACGAGCCGCTCGGTGCGCTCGACCGTCAGCTGCGCGAAGAGATGCAGCTCGAACTGAAGCTCCTGCAGTCGCGCCTCGGCATCACGTTCGTGTTCGTCACCCACGACCAGGGCGAGGCCCTCTCGATGAGCGACCGCATCGCGATCATGCGCGACGGCCGCATCGAGCAGCTCGCCGACGCCGACACCGTCTACGCGCGGCCCGCTTCGGCCTACGTCGCGGCGTTCGTCGGCCAGCAGAACTTCTTCCGCGGCGAGGTCGCCGAGGGCGGCGCGGCCGTCGCATCGACCCACGCGCTCGTGCGCGGTACGGCGTCCGAGCTCGCGGGGCTCGCGAACGGCCAGGCCGCGGTGCGGCCCGAGTTCGTCGAGATCGCCGCGGCCCGGTCGGATGCCTCGGCCGAGGTCAACCTCGCGCGCGGCACGCTGCTCGGGGTCTCGCACCTCGGCGAGACCATGCAGTACCTCGTGCGGCTCGGCGACGACCAGAGCCTCATCGTGCGCCGCCCCACCCCCGAGGCGCCGAACCTCACCGTCGGCGACCCCGTCGAGTGCTCGTGGCGCGCCGAGAGCGTGCTGCTGTTCCCCGCCGACGATGCGGCGAGCGCGGGCGGCTACGTCGCCCCGCCGACGGCCTGAGCCGGCCCGCAGCGCCGGCCACGGGGCATCCCGTCGCCGTGCGCACGTCTGCGACCTCCACCCCTGAACCGCGATCCCTTCCCATCACCAGGAGACTCCGATGACCGATTCCCTCCCCACCGTCCGCATCCTCGCTCACGAGAGCGCCGCGAAGGTCATCGGCCGCGAGCTCAACCGCCGCCGGTTCCTGAGCTTCGCCGCGGCCGCCGGCGCGACCGGCTTCCTCGCCGCGTGCTCGACGGGCGGCACCCAGGCCGCCCCCGTCGCGACCGGCGGCCCGCTCGAGTCGAAGCTCTCGATGTACACGTGGGGCGACTACGACGCGCCCGACGTGCTCGAGGCGTTCACCTCGGAGCTCGGACCGAAGATCACGCTGAGCTCGTTCAACTCGAACGAGGAGATGATCTCGAAGCTCGTCGCCGCGAAGGGCACGAGCGGCTTCGACATCGTCGTGCCGACCGGCACGTTCATCCCGCAGATGGTCGAGAACGGCCTGCTGCAGAAGCTCAACCACGACCTCATCCCGAACCTCGAGCACATGGACGCCGCCTTCGTCGGCCGCGCATGGGACCCCGAGAACGACTACTCGATCTGCAAGGCGTGGGGCACGACCGGCTTCGTCTACGACAAGACCGTCATCACGCGCGAGCTCAAGGACTGGAACGACTTCCTCGACGCCGCGCAGAACGAGGCGAGCGGCAAGACGTCGCTCCTCGACGACCCCGCCGAGCTCACCGGCCTCTACTTCTGGGCGAACGGCGTCGACTGGAACACGACCGACCCCGCCGAGCTCGACGCCGCCGAGGACTACCTCGTCAACACCCTCGCCCCGCACGTGTCGGCCTTCGACTCCTACCCGGGCGGTGCGGCCATCCCGCAGGCGACGCACGCACTGCTGCAGGCGTGGAACGGCGACGCCCGCATCGGCATCCTCGAGTCGGGCGACCCCGACCGCTGGCAGTGGGTGCTCGGTTCGCCCGACACCGAGATCTGGATGGACAACTGGGCGATCCCGACCGGTGCGCCGAACCCCGAGGCCGCGCACGCGTTCATCAACTACGTGCTCGACCCCGAGAACTCGCTCGCCGAGCTCGACTACATCGGCTACCACACGGGCGTCGCCGGCATCGAGGAGGCGGCGCAGGCCGCTGAGCTGCCGATGCTCGACCTCGTGTTCTTCACGCCCGAGCAGATCGAGACCATGAACGAGGGCGCGGTCACCGAGGCGCAGGCCCGCATCGTCGAGATCTGGAACGCGACGAAGGCGGCGGCGGGTGAGTAAGAGGTCCGGCGCCGCCCTCGCGATCCCCGCGTGGGCGTGGCTGCTGATCTTCTTCGTCGCGCCCGTCGCGATGGTGATCTGGTTCAGCTTCGGCTACAAGCCGGGCATCTTCGGCACGCACGCGAACGACGTGCTGTCGTTCGACCGCTACGCCGAGGCGATGTCGCCGACCTTCTTCGCGACGTTCCAGAACACGCTGTGGGTCGGCATCGCGGGCACGCTGCTGTGCCTCGTGGTCGGCCTGCCGGTCGCGTACTGGATGGCGGTCAAGGCGTCGCCCGCCCGGCGGGGCCTCCTCGTCGCGCTCGTGATGGTGCCGTTCTGGACCAACTTCCTCGTGCGCACGATCGGCTGGCAGGTCATCCTCGCACCCGAGGGGTGGCTGTCGACGACGCTGCAGCAGGTCGGGCTCATCGGCGGCCCGCTCGACATCCTGTACACCCGCGGGGCCGTGCTGCTCGGCGTGGTCTACAACTACCTGCCGCTCATGATCCTGCCGCTGTTCGTCGCGTTCGACCGGGTCGGCCCACCGCTGCGCGAGGCCTCGAAGGACCTCGGCGCCGGCAAGTGGACGACGTTCTTCCGGGTGACCCTGCCGCTCGCCCGGCCGGGCGTCGTCGCGGGCGTGCTGCTCGTGTTCATCCCGCTCATGGGCGACTACATCACCGCGACCGTGCTCGGCGGTGCGAAGGGCAACATGGTGGGCCAGCTCGTGGCGAGCCAGTTCCAGACCGCGCAGAACTGGGCGCTCGGCTCGGCGATGGCGGTGCTCCTGATCATCGTGATCATGCTGACCGTCGCCGTCGGCGCGCTCGTCGTGTGGCTCGTGACGCTGCCGTTCCGCTCGCGCAACCGGCTCGTGATCGGCGACGCGGCGAACGCCGCACCGGCTCGCCCGGTGACGACGGCGATCGCGGCGATCCGCTCCCGGCCCGCGCCGGCCGACGAGGAGGTCTCCGCATGACCGTCCAGCAGTCCCAGCCGCAGCAGCAGGCCCCGGCGCCGGAGCAGTCGAAAGGCCCGGGCACGACCCCGGCCGCGGTGCGGCAGCACCGGCGACGCCGCCCGTGGTCCGACATCGTGCTCAACGTGTGGGGCGTCGCGGTCTTCGCGTTCCTGTTCGCGCCGATCGTCGTCATCATCCTGTCGTCGTTCAACGTCGGCCGCCTCCTCGTGTCATGGCAGGCCTTCGGCTTCGACTCCTTCCTCGCGATCGCCTCGAAGCCCGCGATCCGCGACGCCGTCTGGATCTCGGTGCAGACGGGCTTCATCGCGGCGATCGTGGCGACGCTGCTCGGCACGCTCGCCGGCATCGCGATGGCGAGGCATCCCGGCAAGTGGGTCTGGTGGTTCCTCGGGTTGCTGCTGCTCGTCTCGGTGACCCCCGAGATCGTCGACGCCGTCGCCCTGCTGCCGTGGATGGTGTTCCTCGGCCAGGATCTCGGCCTCGCGATCTTCAACGACGGCATCGTGCGCCTCGTGGTCGGCCATTCGCTGTTCTCGGTCGCGGTCGTGTCATACCTCGTCCGGGCCCGCCTCGTCGGCCAGGACGCGCAGCTCGAGGAGGCCTCCGCCGACCTCTACGCGAAGCCGTTCAACACGTTCCGCCGCGTGACGCTGCCCCTCGCCATGCCCGCCGTGCTGGCCGGCTTCCTGCTGTCGTTCACGTTGAGCCTCGACAACACGGTCATCGCCGCGTTCGTGCAGGTGTCGGGCACGACGCCGTGGCCCGTCTACGTGCTGAGCGCGCTGCGCAGCGGCCTGCGGCCCGAGATCGCCGCGGTGTCGACGATCATGCTCGTGCTCACGCTCATCGCGCTCGGTCTCGTGGCGTACGTGCTGCGCCGGGCCGGCGACTCGGCCGCCGACATCGCACGCACCATGAGCGGCGGCTGATCCGCCGCACCGCACCGACGAGGGAGCGCGACGAGACCATCGCGGCTCGTCGCGCTCCCTCGGCGTCCGCCCCGATCACCCCACCGCCGCCACGAAAGGACTCGCCCATGCCCCACGCCGACCTCGTCTTCACCGGCGGCCCCGTCTTCACCGCGAACACGGTGCGTTCGCGCGCCACGGCCGTCGCCGTGCGGGCCGGCCGCATCGTCGCCGTCGGCACCGATCACGACGTGCGCGACCTCGTCGGCCCGGGCACCGAGGTCGTCGACCTCGGCGGGCGCCTGCTCGTGCCCGGCTTCCAGGACGCGCACGTGCACCCCGTGTGGGGCGGCCTCGACATGCTGCGCTGCGACCTGCGCGACGGCGAGAGCGAGGCCGACTACCTCGAGACGATCGCGGCGTACGCCGCGTCGCACCCGGATGCCTCGTGGGTGCAGGGCGGCGGATGGTCGATGTCGGCCTTCCCGGGCGGGACGCCGACCGCCGCGGCGCTCGACCGGGTGCTGCCCGACCGTCCGGCGTTCCTGCCCAACCGCGACGGCCACGGCGCCTGGGTGAACTCGGCGGCCCTGCGTCTCGCCGGCATCGACCGGGGCACGCCCGACCCCGCCGACGGCCGCATCGAGCGCGACGCCGCCGGCGAGCCGACCGGGACGCTGCACGAGGGCGCGATGGACCTCGTTCGCCGCCACCTCCCCGAGACGACGCCGGCCGAGCTCGTCGACGCCGTGCTCGAGGGGCAGCGCTACCTGCACTCGTTCGGCGTCACGGCCTGGCAGGATGCGATCGTCGGCGACTACGGGGTCGGCGACGACCCCGGGCTCGCCTACCTCGCCGCGGCCGCCGCGGGCACCCTCACCGGCCGCGTCGTCGGCGCCCTCTGGTGGGACCGCACGCGCGGCCTCGAGCAGATCGACTCGCTCGTCGAGCGCCGCGAGCGCTACCGGGGCGGGCGCTTCGCCGCGACGAGCATCAAGGTCATGCAGGACGGCGTCGCCGAGAACTTCACGGCCTCGATGCTCGAGCCGTACTGCGACGGCCACGGCCACGCGACCGACAACTCGGGCATCTCGTTCGTGCCGCCCGAGATCCTGAACGAGGCGGCCCCGCGGCTCGACGCCCTCGGCTTCCAGCTGCACTTCCACGCGATCGGCGACCGCGCGGTGCGCGAGTGCCTCGACGCCGTCGAGCACGCGATCGCGCGCAACGGCCGCAGCGACCACCGCCACCACATCGCGCACCTGCAGGTCGTGCACCCCGACGACGTGTCGCGATTCCGCGAGCTCGGCGTGGTCGCGAACATGCAGTCGCTGTGGGCGGCGCTCGAGCCGCAGATGGTCGATCTGACGCTGCCGTTCCTCGGCTCGCCGCGCGACGCGTGGCAGTACCCGTTCGGCGACCTGCTGCGCGCGGGCGCCGTGCTCGCGGCAGGCAGCGACTGGTCGGTCTCGACGCCGAACCCGCTCGCCGCGATCCACGTCGCGGTGAACCGGGTGTCGGCGCCGGGCGAGGAGGAGGGCGAGTACCCGCCGTTCCTCCCCGAGCAGGCGATCGACCTCGCGACCTCGCTCACCGCGTACACGGCGGGGTCGGCGTACGTGAACCACCTCGACGAGACCGGCACGATCGAGGTCGGCAAGCTCGCCGACCTCGCCCTGCTCGACCGAGACCCCTTCGCCGGGCCCGCCGACGCGATCGGCGCGACGCGCGTGCTGCAGACCTTCGTCGAGGGCGAGCGCGTCTACGCGGCAGGCGACGCCTGATCGGGATGCCGCGGGCGTGCGCTTCGTCGTCGTGGCATCGCCCGACGACAGGGGCCCGGCACGAGGCATCCCTGAGATGCGGGAAGCGGGGGCGCACCCGAAGGTGCGCCCCCGCTCCGCAATCCGTGCGTTACGCGCAGATCGTGGTGAGCTCCGTGATGCTCGTGGTGAGCGACTCGAGGTGGTCGCTCATCGCCGAGATGTCGGCGTTCGCCGGGTCGGCGAGCATGCCGTCGACGTACTCGACGTACTCGTTCATGGCGGTCGCGGCACCGTCGAGCGCGGGCTTGACGTCGGCGTTCGAGACCTGGTCGGCCGCGTCACCAACCTTGGCCTGGGCACCCTTGAACGCCTCGAGCGCGGCGGTCGGGTCGCTCGCGTCGACCGACGAGAGCGACTGCAGGTCGGTGAGGGTGCCCTCGACGATCTCGCACGCCTCCTCCTTGCTCTGGTCGGCGGCGGGTGCGGCCTCGGCGCTGTCGGCCTTCGAGTCGGACTTCGCGTCGTCGGCGGAGCCGGTGGCGGCACAACCCGTGAAGAGCAGCGCGAGCAGCGCGAACGAGGCGGCGGCGAGCGGACGTGATGCAGTCATCTGTGTGATTCCCCTGGATTTTCGGTACCGAGTCGTTCCCGGTCCCCCGCTCCATCCAAGCAGGAGGCACCGACAGCGCGAAATGGGGACCCGTCCCCATCGCCGGCCGACCGCCGTCGAGCGCCGCCGGGTCAGGGGTACCGCGCCGTGAGGGCGACGCCGACCTGGGCGAGTCGTCCACGGAGTCCGACGGGTGCGACGACCTCGATCTCCGCAGCCCAGCCCGCGAGTCGTCGAACGAGGACCGTCTCGCTCTGGGCGACGACGCGCACCCGCACCCGCCCGTCGCGCACGTCGCCGGGGCCGTCGACGTCGTCGTGGACCTCCTCGTCGACGAGGCCCCCGACCCAGCCGCGGAACTCGTCGGCCGCGGCCGGGTCGACGAGCACGACGGCCTCGACGCGGCGGCGAGCGCGCTGCGCGGCGGCGCGCAGGTCGGCCCAGGCGACATCGAGGTCGAAGCCCCCGGGCGGCTCGAACCGCTCGGCGAGCGCCTCGACGTCGGCCATGCGATCGACGCGGTAGCTCCGTCGATCGGCGACGTCGGGCGGCACGTCCGCCGAGTCGTGCGGCACCCGGTCGGCGATCAGGTACCACGTGCCGCGCGTGTCGATGAGACCGAGCGGGCGCACGGTGCGCGACGCCGGCTCGCCGCCCCAGCGCGTGTAGGTGAAGCGCACGACACGTCGCTCGACCACCGCCGCCTGCAGCACCTCGACCCGGTGCGACGGCCGGGTCGCCGGCGCATCCCACCCGCCGGAGTCGACGACGATCGACTCGGCGGCGGCCTCGGCCTCGGCGCGGAACGTCGCGGGCAGGGCCCGCAGCACCTTGCGCAGGGCCGAGCGCGCCTCCTCGCTCTCACCGGCGCGAGGTCCGAACAGGAGGAACAGCGCTCGCGCCTCGGCCGCCGTGAAGCCGCTGAGGTCGGTGCGGCCCTCGCCGAGGAGCTGCCAGCCGCCGCCCCGGCCCGGCTGCGGGTAGACGGGGATCCCGGCCGCCGACAGCGCCTCGAGGTCGCGGCGGGCCGTGGCGACCGAGATCTCGAGCTCCTCGGCGAGCTGCCTCGCGGTCACCCTGCCTCGCGCCTGCATGACGAGGAGGGTCGCGACGAGTCGGTCTGCACGCATGTTCCGATTCTCGTCGCAAAAGTAGTCAATAGGTGAGCACTTCTGCGTTCGATCATGGATTCATCAGGGCGACGACCGGTCGCCGAGGACGAGGAGAATCCCATGCTGCGAGGCATCGCCACCATCAACTGCTACGTCGACGACCCCGCCGCGGCCGCGGCCTGGTACACCGAGGTGCTCGGCATCGAGCCGTACTTCAGCCGTCCCGGCCCCGACGGGAGCCCGGCCTACGTCGAGTTCCGCATCGGCGACCACCAGCAGGAACTCGGGTTCATCGACCGGCGGTTCGCGCCGGCGGGGCTCGGCGCCGGCACCGGCGGCGCGCTCGTGCACTGGCACGTCGACGACCTGGAGCGGGCGGTCGCGCGGCTCGTCGAGCTCGGCGCGACGCCCCTCATGCCGATCACGGAGCACGGCCCCGGTTTCGTCACGGCCTCGGTCGTCGACCCGTTCGGCAACGTCCTCGGCGTGATGACCAACGTGCACTACCTCGACATGCTCGGCGGGCCGGCGCCCGTGCTCGCGCGCGAGGGCTGAGCCGGCCGGGGGCCGCAGGCGGGTGATCGGCCGCCCGGGTCCCCGACCCGGGCGGCCCGTCCGTCAGGCGACGGATGCCTCGTCGGCGACGATCTCGTCGATCACGCTCGTGCGCTCCGGAACCCAGCCGAGTGCGCGGGCCTTCGCGCCGAATGCACGCTGGTCGAGGAGCAGCGCATCGGCGAACGCCTCGCCGAGCCGCGAGCGCGAGCGCCCGGCGCCCTCAGCGACGACGCCCGTGGCACCTCCCCGACCGACGACCGCCTCGGCGACCTCGCGCACGGTCGTCGGCGATCCGTCGCTGCCGACGACCCGGCCGAGCCCTGACTCGTGCTCGACCGCGAGCCGGTACAGGCGCGCGAGGTCGTCGACGTGCACCCACGTCCAGTGCTGGTCCCCGTCGCCGATGAGCTCGAGGCGGCCGGCGGCGTCGCGCGGCGCCTCCACGACCAGCCCGGAGAGCCCGCGACCGCGCCCGTAGACGACGCCCGGTGCGATGACCGTCACCGCATCGGATGCCGCGAGCAGCCGCTCCTCGATCGGCACCCGCCACGCGACCAGTTCCGGCGGGTTGGGCACGGCGTCGTCGTCGAGGTCGTCGCCCGCGCCGTACGCCCAGATGCCGCCGGTGTGCACGTACCGGCGGCCGGTGCCCGCGAAGGCGTCGAGCACCGCCCCCGCGATCGCCCTGTCGAACGCGGCCGCATCGGCGGCGGGCGCCGCGGTGTGGATCGCCGCGTCGACGCCGTCGAGCCGACGCGCGAGCCACGAGGCATCCGTCAGTTCGCCGATCGCCGCGGTCGCGCCGCGCACGGTGACGTCGTCGGCCGCGCGCTCGCTGCGCACGGCCGCGACGACGTCGTGTCCCGCGCCGACGAGTTCATCGAGCACGGCCGATCCGATGTATCCGGTCGCCCCGGTCAGTAGAATCCTCATGCCTGAGACGCTACGGACGCGTCGCCGGTTACTTCAACGGAAGTTCCCTCGGGGGAACCGCACCTGCACGGGGGTCCGATGTCCGAGCCGAACGCCATCACCGCAGAGCCGTGGAGCGTGCTCGCGCCCGACTGCCCGAGCCGGGTCATCTTCGGGCGCATCGGCGAGCGCTGGACCATGTTCGTCATCCTCGCGCTCTCGCGCGCCGGCACCCTGCGATTCACCGAGCTGCGCGCCCGCGTCGGCGAGGTCACGCCGAAGGTGCTCACCGAGACGCTCCGGGCGCTCGAGGGCGACGGGCTCGTCGAGCGCCGCGCCTTCGCCGACTCGCCGCCCCGCGTCGAGTACTCGCTCACCCCGCTCGGCGAGTCGCTGCTCGAGCCGATCGGCGCGTTGCGCGACTGGGCCGAGCGGCACGTGCCCGAGGTGCTCGCGTCGCGCGAGCGCGCGCTCGGCTGACGCACGCCGCGCACACGCGAGCACCGCGTGTCGAGAGCACCCACCCGTCGCGCTACGGTGGGCGGGTGACCCGCGTGCTGCTCATCATCGACATCCAGCAGGACTACTTCCCGGGCGGGCGGCACCCGCTCGTCGACCCCGATGCCGCGGCCGCCGCAGCGGCGCGCCTGCTCGCCGCGTGGCGCGAGCGCGGCGAGCCGGTCGTGCACGTGCAGCACGTCTGGGACGCGCCCGACGCCGCGTTCTTCCAGCCGGGCACGCCGGGCGTCGAGATCCATCCGGTCGTCGCACCGCGCGCGGACGAAGCCCTCGTCACGAAGTCGAATCCGAACGCCTTCCTCGAGACCGACCTCGCCGAGCGCCTCGACGAGCTGGCCCGCAGCGCCGCGACGCCGGGCGACCCGATCAGCCCGGTCGACCTCGTCGTCGCGGGCATGATGTCGAGCATGTGCGTCGACGCGACCGTGCGCGCCGCCGCCGACCGCGGTCATGCCGTCGCCGTCGCGCACGACGCGTGCGCCGCACCCGACCTCGAGTTCGACGGCGTCGTCGTCCCGGGTGCCCAGGTGCACGCGGCGTTCATGGCGGCGCTCGCCGACGGCTACGCCGCGGTCGACCTCGCCGACGAGATCATGGCGCGCATAGCGTAGTTTCGAGGTTATTCCGGCGCGCGACATCCAAATTCAGCCCGAAGCGGGGCCGAAGTCCCGAATCTCGCAGAACTTCGCAATTTCTTCCGTTTGCGGGAACGCCGCGCGCGTGTGACCATCGATGGCATGATCACCGCCGATCGCGCGCACCTCGCCCCCGTCGAACCGGCGGGCGCGCCCGCCGCCGCGCCCGAAGGGGCCGGTGAGCTCGACGCCCTCACGCTCGGCCGCCGCATCCGGGAGCGCCGGGTCGCACGAGGGATGACGCTCGGCGAACTGGCCCGCGCGATCGACCGGGCGCCCAGCCAGGTGTCGGCGATCGAGAACGGCAAGCGCGAGCCGCGACTGTCGATGCTGCGCACGATCGCCCTCGCGCTCGGCACGAGCGTCGACGAGCTGCTGCGCACCGATGCGCCGAGCGAGCGGGCCGCCCTCGAGATCGCCGTCGAACGCGCTCAGCGGGGCCCGGTCTTCTCGGCGCTCGGACTCGACCCCTTCCGCGTGGCGAAGTCGATGAGCGACCAGACCCTGCAGACGATCCTCGCGCTGCACAACGAGATCGACCGCCTGCACCGCGAGCGCGCCGCGACCCCCGAGGAGGCGCGCCGGGCGAACGCCGAGCTGCGCGCCGAGATGCGCGCCCGCGACAACTTCTACCCCGAGCTCGAGCAGAAGGCGGCCGAGCTGCTCGAGGCCGTCGGCCACACCGGGGGCCCGGTCTCGCACCAGCTCGTCGCCGACATGGCGACCCACCTCGGCTACTCGCTGCACTACGTCGGCGACCTGCCGCACTCCACCCGCTCGGTGACCGACAAGCGCAACGGCCGCATCTACCTGCCGACCCAGCAGTCGCCGTCGCGCGACTCCCGCTCCCCCATCCTGCAGGCGCTCGCGAGCCACCTGCTGGGTCACGAGGAGCCTGCGAGCTACGGCGACTTCCTGCGCCAGCGCATCGAGACCAACTACCTGACCGCAGCGATCCTGCTGCCCGAGCAGGCCGCGGTGCGCTACCTCACCGAGGCGAAGAACCTGCGGCGCATCTCGATGGAGGAACTGCGCGACCACTTCGCGGTCTCGTACGAGACGGCGTCGCACCGGTTCACGAACCTCGCGACGGCCCGCCTCGACATCCCCGTGCACTTCATGAAGGTGCACGAGTCGGGCACGATCATCAAGGCGTACGAGAACGACCGGGTGCGGTTCCCCTCCGACGCGCTCGGCGCCGTCGAGGGCACCACCGTCTGCCGCAACT
The DNA here is from genome assembly GCF_029167465.1 of Agromyces chromiiresistens. Classification (NCBI taxonomy): domain Bacteria; kingdom Bacillati; phylum Actinomycetota; class Actinomycetes; order Micrococcales; family Microbacteriaceae; genus Agromyces; species Agromyces chromiiresistens. The sequence continues at coordinate 707,045 of NZ_JARFNL010000004.1, read as the reverse complement.
GGACCGCTCGCACGGTCTTCGACGTCGACGACCGCTTCAGCCCCTGGTACCAGTACACCGACACGCCGTCGGGCACGTTCTGGTGCACGTCGCGCATCGAGAAGGCCAAGGAGGGCGAGTACTCGGTCTCGGTCGGCGTGCCGTTCGAGCACGTCAAGTGGTTCCGCGGCCGGGAGACACCGCATCGTGCGGTTTCTCGCTGCCCCGATCCGTCGTGCTGCCAGGCTCCCGCGGGCCTCGCCGAGAAGTGGGCGGATGCCTCGTGGCCGGCCGCGCGCACTCCGACATCGCTGCTCGCGGCGCTGCCGACGGGCACGTTCCCCGGCGTCGACCAGACCGAGGTGTACGAGTTCCTCGAGCAGCACGCACCGGCGCTCGGCTGACGGCCGAACGACGAAGGAGCGCACCGGGACCCTCACGGGGTCCCCGATGCGCTCCTCCGGCCGGCGCCGGCGTCGACTCAGCGCGCGGCGGCCTTCAGCTCGCGTCCGTGCACCGTCAGCGCGTAGATCACGAGGATGTCGAGCACGATCAGGATGATCGACAGCCAGGGCTGCGCGGGAATCAGGAAGAGCTGCCCGATCGCGTTGACGATCGCGAGGATGATCGCGATGACCCGTGCCCAGGTGGCGCCTCCGAAGAGCGCGAGCGACGTGATGATCAGGAAGGCGCCGATGATCAGGTGCCACCAGCCCCACCCGGCGACGTTCATCATGAACAGGTTCTCGCTCGTGAGGAAGTAGGCGCTGTCGGGGCCGATGATGGCCATGAGTCCGTAGATCGCGTCGAAGATACCCGCGATCAGCAGCACGATCGCAGCGAAGTATCCCCAGCCGACCCAGCCGGTGGTTTCGGTGTCGCTCATTTCGGTTCCTCCCTGTGGGGTTGGACGGGCGCCCGGGAGTGAACCCGCGCGTCGCCTCGGTTGCCGTCACGGTACCGAGCCGCGACCCGCACAGGCATCACTCAGGTTGCGTGATTCGCAGCCCCGGCGAGGTCTCGCGGGGTCAGAGCCGCCCGATGCCCGAGACGATGACGAACACGCCGATCACGACGAGGATCAGGCCCGTGATCGACCGGCTGTTCCGCGACATCCAGTCGCGCATGCTCGTGAGGCGGGGGGCGGTGCGCCGGGGCGCGACCTTCGCCGAGACGATGGGCACGGCGACGGTCGAGGCCCCGATGACGACGAAGCACGCGATCACCACGACCGACTCCACGGCCGTGAGCCCGGCGCCGCGGATGGAGAGCGCCGCCGCGACGACGAGCAGCAGGCTCTTCGGCCGGATGTTGAGCACCGCGCCGAGCGTGAACGCCTCGCCCGGGCCGAGCCGGCTGATGCGCCCGAGCCACTTCGGCGGCTGGTCGGCGGGGGTGCGCGGAGCACGCAATCGTCCCACGATGGCGACGACGATGATGAGCGCGCCGACGATGATCTCGGCGATGCCGACGGCCTGCTCGGGCTCGCGCTGCGACCCCTGGCGCGGCAGCACCTGCGCGAGCGCCGTGCACCCGATGACGAGCGCGGTCATGCCGACGAGCCATCCCGCGAGGAACGGCCCGGCGACCCGGTCGCCGTTCGGCGACAGCAGGATGGAGAGCGTGACGAGGATCGGCACGGAGCTCGCCGCGACCGCGACCGCGATCGGCACGACATGCGCGAATGCCTGAAGCGTTCCGCTCATGCCGCGCCGATCGCGGACTCGTCAGTTCTCTGCGTGTTCAGTGGGACTCAAGCCTTCGCCGGCAGGTGGTACGCGACATGGACGCTGTCGATCGTACCGTCGAAGGCGAAGGGCATCTTGTCGAAGTACGCCCGCGAGACGGGTCCGCCGTACGCGCGGCCGATGTCGAGGCAGTCGTTCGCCGAGAACAGCAGCGGCGCGCTGACGGGCACCGTGCCCGAGCCGACCTCGGCGCCGTTCACCTTCAGCGAGACCGAGAGCGGTCCGCCGGGCCGGGGCTCGAGGTAGTCGGTCACGATCTCGATCGTCGCCTCGCCCGCCGCGAGCGGCTCGGCCGAGGCGATGATCGTGCGCTGCACCAGGAACAGGTTGTACTCGTAGTGCAGCACGCCGTCGACGAGGTAGGCCGTGAGCCCGCCGCCGGCGCCGCCGAGCTTGTAGAGCACGCCGTTCGCCTGCTCGGGCAGGTCGACCTGCATCGAGACCGTGTTCGGCTTGTTGCCGAGCGCCGGCGCGCAGAACTCGGGGATGCGGACGGTATCGCCCGACAGCTCCCACTCGGTGTAGGCCGGGCCGAGCCGGAACTCGGGGTGGTAGACCGGAACCCAGAGCCCGCCGCCGACCGGCAGCACTTCGTTCTTGGCCGCCTCGATCGCGAACAGCTCCTTCAACTGCGCGAGCTTCTCGGGATGCTCCGCGGCGAGGTCGCGCGCCTGGCTCCAGTCCTCGTCGAGGTGGTAGAGCTCCCACTTGTCGGCGTCGGGAGTCCAGGTCGCGATGCCGGGAGGCGCCCCGGGCACCCACGGCAGGCGCGGCCCCGTCGCAGACGCGATCCACCCGTCTGAGTAGATCGATCGGCTCGCCATGATCTCGAAGTACTGCACCCGGTGCCGTCCGTCGGCCGACGGGTCGTCGATCGCGTACGCGAAGCTCGTGCCGTCGATCGGGTCCTGCGGGATGCCGTTCACCATGTCGGGGTGCGAGATGCCGAGGATCTCGTAGATCGTCGGCACGACGTCGATGACGTGGTGGAACTGGGTGCGCGGCTCGGGGTCGTGCGCGATCCGGCCGGGCCACTGCACGAACATCGGGTTGCGGGTGCCGCCGAGGTGCGAGGCCATGAGCTTCATGCCCTGGTACGGCGTCGACCCCGCCCACGCCCACGCCGCGTGGTACTGGTTGTCGGTCGCAGGGGTGCCGAGCGCGTCGAGCCCGCCGAGCTCCTCGAGCGCGGCGATGTGCTGGTCGATCGTCGTGGGGATCATGTTCTGCGCCAGCAGCTCGCTGATCGTGCCGTTCTGGCCCTCGCCCGACGACCCGTTGTCGCCCCAGATGTAGACGATGATCGTGTTGTCGAGGTAGCCGAGGCGCTCGATCTCGTCGATGAGGCGGCCGGCCTGCACGTCGGCGTGCTCGCCGAAGCCGGCGCACACCTCCATCAGGCGCGCCTGGAACGGCTTCTGGTGATCGGGGATGTCGTCCCAGCCCTGCAGGCTCTCGGGTCGCGGGGTGAGCTCGGCCGAGTCGGGGATCCAGCCGGACTCCTTGGCCCCGGCGAACGCCGTCTCGCGGTAGGCGTCCCAGCCGTCGTCGAACTTGCCCTTGTACTTGTCGGCCCACTCCTTCATGATGTGGTGCGGCCCGTGGATGGCGCCCGTCGCCCAGTACATGTAGAAGGGCTTGTCGGGCGCGTTCGCCTTGTGGTCGCGCAGCCAGTGCATCGCGTCGTCGGCGAGGTCCTCACTCAGGTGGTAGCCCTCTTCGGGCGACTTGGGCGGCAGCACGCCGGTCGTGTTGCGCACGAGGTTCGGTTCGTACTGGGATGCCTCCCCCGCGAGGAACCCGTAGAAGTACTCGAACCCGTAGCCGGTGGGCCAGCGGTCGTACGGACCGGCCGACGTGGTCTCTTCAGCCGGCGTGTTGTGCCACTTGCCCCAAGCGCCGGTCGAGTACCCGTAGTTGCGGAGGACCTCCGCCATCGTCGCACTCGACTTCGGGATGTGGCCCGAGTAGCCGTCCCAGTCGTTCGCGAGCTCGGCGATCTGACCGCTGCCGACCCGGTGGTGGTTGCGGCCCGTGAGCAACGACGCACGGGTGGGCGAGCACATCGCCGTCGTGTGGAACCGGTTGAACCCGATGCCGCCGGAACGGATGCGGTCGAGGGTCGGCGTCTCGACGACGCCGCCGAGCGGCTTGGGCAGCGCGGGCCCCGCGTCGTCGATGAGCACGACGAGGACGTTGGGCGCCTGCTCGCCGAGATGGCGCTCGGCGGGCAGCGGCGCGTACGTCGATTCGCCGAGCGTGCGTCCGGCGATGCTGCCGGACGCCTTCGGCGCGAAGGGCAGCGTGCGAGCCGGTGGGAGCTGTGCCCCGATCACGGAACGAGATGCGGTATCGGTCATTTCAGCTTTCCTGTCTCTTCGTTCTCAGCCGAGCAGCTTGGCCTTGGCGGCCTCGAACTCGGCGTCGCTCAGCACGCCCTGCTCCTTGAGCGTCGCGAGCTGCTGCAGTTCGGCGACGACGTCGGTGCCGCCGGCCGCCGGTGCCGCGGCAGGCGCCGGGGCGGGCGGAGGCGGTGGCGGCGCCTGGTACATCGCGGCCTGCTGCTGCATCTCGTACTGCTGGGCCTCGTACTTCTCGTCGGCCTTGCGCTGCTGGTGCCGCATGACCCCGCCGCTCACGGCGGTCGCCGTTCCGGCGACGACCGCGGTGCGCGCGGCCATTCCGATCAGACCCGGTCGACCGAACCTTCTCAACAGTGGCATCGTCGTTTCTCCCCCTCTAGAGCGCGTCGCGCGCTTCCGCGACCACGGCATTGACCACCGGTGCGGGGATCCGCACCGAATCGACGACGACACCACCGGCCGCGAGCAACCTGCTCGCGAGGTGCCTCGCCCAGACCAGTTCGACGACGAGCAGGAGCGCCGATGCGCCGACCGGAAGGCGGCCGCCGAGCTCGTTCACGTCGTCTTCGCCGACGAGGCCCTCGCCGGCCAGTTCGATCTCGCCGAACTCGATGCCCGTCTCGTCGAGCTCGAGGAACTCGATGCCGTCGGCCGTGCGCGCGACGTGCACGAGGTCGAGGAGCCGCACGGTACCGGCCTCGACGAGGTCGAGCACCGCCTCCACGACGCCCGCATCCGGCGCATCGCCGTCATATGCGGCGAGCACCAGCTCGACCGGTCCGAATTCGAGATCTTCCATGGATCGCGCCCCCTCGGCAGTTCGGCTCGGAGCGCTTCGCTCCGGCGGTCGGGCACGCGGAACCGCACCCGCTCCCATCGTGCTGACGCCACCCATCACCTGCATCACGCAGATCGTGTGATGACCACCCGCCGACGCGATCGCGTGATCTGCGTGATGCGGGCGGAGCCGAATCGCGGTGGGATCGAAGGCATCGATTGGAGCACCCGCCATGGACCACATCGAAGCGCTGCGCCGACTCGCCATCGCCGACGAGCGGCTCTCGAGCGAGGTCTTCGGCGAGCCCGACACCAGCTCGCTCACGGCGAAGTCGCTCGCGCTCTCGCGCCTCGGTGCCCTGGCGGGCGTGGGGGGCACCGACGCCTCGTTCGCCGCAGTGGCCGACGCGGCCGTCCGGGCGGGGGCTTCGACGGCCGAGCTCGTGCACGTGGTCGTCGGCGTGGTCCCGATCGTCGGGGCGCCGCGAGCGGTCGCCGCCGCGCAGCACCTGGCGGTCGCGCTCGGGCTCGACCTCGAGACGTTCATCACGGGTGACGCGTGATCGTCGACCGCCGTCCCGACGCTCAACCGAGGAGGCCGAGTTCGCCGGCACGCTCGACGGCGGCGCCGCGTGTGGTGACCTGCAGCTTTCGGTAGATCGAGCCGACCTGCGAGCTCACCGTGTTGCGCGAGACGAACAGCCGCTCGCCGATCTCGGCGATCGTGAGGTGCGTCTGCAGGTAGGGCAGCAGTCGCAGCTCGGCCGGCGTGAGCGGCGAGCTGCCGAGCACCTCGCGCGAATGCTCGAGCGAGGAGCGGAGCTCGTCGACGGCGTCGACCAGGGTGCCGAGGTCGGGTCTCGCGCGCAGCAGTTCGTCGATCTCGTGCAGCAGGTGGGCGGCCGTCGGGTTCCGGCCCAGGGCGGCGAATGACCGGGCGAGCTCGAGCCGCACCTTGACGGCGAACACCGGCATGACATGCGTGCAGAGCCCGCGATCTCGCATTGCGCTCACGAGCAGGCGCTCGGCGGTCGCGAGGTCGCGCCGGCGGATCGCGATGCGGGCGCTGACCGCGAGCGCGAGCATCGTCGTCGCGTAGCCGTGCATGTTGCTGGACTCGATGACGTTCATCGCCCGGTCGGCATGGCCTGCGGCCTCATCGATCGCACCCCGATCGAACGCCATGACGGCGAGCTCGGCTTCGCTCAGCAGGATCGTGTCGGCGTTGCCGAACAGTTCGGCCTGAGCCGTCGCCTGCTCGAAGGCGCGCTTCGCCCCGCCGTCATCGCCGGCGAGCTGCTTCGTCCAGCCGAACAGGTGCAGCGCCTGGTCGCGCCACAGGCTCGACGGCGACTCGGCGCCGAGCGCGTAGGCGGCGTCGTCGGTGGCCGAGGCGAGTCCCTCGCGCCACATGATGACCCGCACCATCGCCCGCGCCGAGTGGTATTGCGGAAGCCCGAACTCGGGCGGAGCGTCGTACTCGATCGCGTCGAACATGCGCGCCCATCGATCGGCCTCGGCCGCCTGCCCCGCGAGGATGGCTCGGAGCCCTGCGTGCACGACGAGGGGAGGGAACGAGGCGATCGCCTCGTCGCCGAGCTCCTGCATCCAGCGCGTCAGGGCGGCGAGCTCGCCGGCCTGGTAGGCCGTGAGCCCGCGCTCGGCGACGAGCCGCACCGACTGCGCGCGGTCACCGGCAGCGAGCAGGTGCTCGATGGCGAGGTGCACGTGATCGTGCTCCTCGCACCAGCGCGCGGCCCGACGATGCAGCTCGGTGTCGGCGCCGGGCTCGACTCGGTCGAGTTCCGCGAGCAGGAACTCCCGGAAGAGCTGGTGATAGCGGTACTCGCCGCGGCGGCGGTCGATCGGCACGAGGAAGAGTCCGCGTCGTTCGAGATCCCGTAGTCGCGCACGCGAGTCGTGGCGTTCGAGCACCGCGTCGCAGCATCCGGCCGAGAGGTGCTCGAGCAGGGCGGTGCGCCGCAGGAAGGACTGGTCGTCTGGCTCGAGCCCGGCGTAGCAGGCGCGGTACAGGTAGTCGGCGACGAAACGGTCGTCGCCGCCGACGTCGACCGGGTCGCCGCCGTCGCGGGCGACCAGCGCGGCGAGCGTGATGCCCGTCGGCCAGCCCTCGGTGTGCTCGACGAGCCGTCGGAGCTCGGCGTCGTCGGTGCCGGCGTCGAGCAGCTCGAAGACCTGGCGGGCGTCGTCGACGTCGAGCCGCAGGTGGTCGGCGCCGATCTCGACGATGTCACCGCCGAGCCGGAGCCGCGAGAGGAACGGCGGAACGCGCCGGCTCGCCATCACGACCTGGGACCCCTCGGGCACGCGCGCGAGCGCGACCTCGAGCACGTCCTGGCAGTCCGGCGAGTCGGCCTCGTGCACGTCGTCCAGCACGAGGACGAACGGAACGCCGAGCCGCTCGATCGCCGAGGCGAGGAGCGGGGCCGCCCGGCCCAGCACTCCGGGACCGGTCATCGGCAGGGCGGCGACGCCCGCGATCCGCTCGTCGCCCGGCAGCGCATGGTCGAACGCCTCCGCCAGCACGTTGACGAGTGCCGCCGGGTCGTCGTCGAAACGGTCGAGCGAGACCCAGACGAGCAGGCGCTCGTCGAGCTCGGCCCACTCGCGCAACATCGTCGACTTCCCGTACCCCGCCGGGGCCACGAGGCTCACGAGCGCGGCCCGCGAGGTTCGCGCGCGCTCGATCAGTCGTCGACGGCTCACGGTGGCGCCGCGCGCTCTGGGCGGCGCGAACTTCCGCTCGTGCCCGTCTGGCACGGACAGCCCGTCGATCGTCGTGATCGGGTCTGCACCCGATCCCGACGACGCGTCCCCCCGCACGGCCGTCATACCGTCCATATGGTGGAGTTTATTCACGGATGAGGGATCCTCCGGCACGACATCTCGCACCAATCCGGGCCATGCCCCACGAACGGGGGGTACGTTCCAGGAGTGCGTTGCGACAGCGGCTGCAGCCGATCGGACAAGTCGTTCGGTCGCGAGCCCAGATCGCGACACCCGCCGCTGGCGACCTCGACCCGCCGCCGTCAGGATGGATGGCAACCAATCGCATCGGAGTGATACCCCGTGGGCACCACCGTCTTCGAACGACGCACCCCCCGTCCATCCGTCATCGAGCACTCGCTCGCCACCACCGATCACGCGGTGTTCTGGCGCGACGACCTGCCCGCAACCCTCACGCCGAACCGGCCGAAGCTCGCCGGCACGAAGGTCGCCGAGCTCGTCGTCGTCGGCGGCGGGTACACCGGCCTCTGGACGGCGCTGCTCGCGAAAGAGCGCAACCCCGACGCGCGCGTCGTGCTTGTCGAGGCGAAGCGCATCGGCTGGGCGGCCTCCGGCCGCAACGGCGGCTTCTGCGAGGCGAGCCTCACGCACGGCGACGAGAACGGCAAGGCCCGCTGGCCGAAGGAGATGGACCTGCTCCACCGCCTCGGCATGGAGAACCTCGACGCCATCGAGGCGAGCGAGGCGAAGTACGGCATGGACTTCCAGTTCGAGCGCACCGGGCAGCTCGCCCCCGCGATCGAGGAGCACCAGGTCGAGTGGCTGCGCGAGTGGGCCGACGAGGCGGCGTCGAACGGCGAGGCCGACGACGTCGTGTTCCTCGACGAGGCCGCGGTCCGGGCATCCGTCGATTCGCCGACCTTTCTCGCCGGAGTCTGGGAGAAGCGCACCAACGCCATGGTGCACCCGGCGCGCCTCGCGGCCGAGCTCGCCCGTGCGGCCGAGGAACGCGGCGTCGAGATCTTCGAGGGCTCGCCCGTGCGCAGGCTCGAGACTCCCGGGTCGACGGGCGCGGTGAGCATCGTCACCGATGGCGGCCGCGTCGACGCGAAGCACGCGGTGCTCGCCACGAACGTCTTCCCGTCGCTCCTGAAGCGCAACCGGCTCATGACGGTGCCGGTGTACGACTACGTGCTCATGACCGAGCCGCTGTCGGCCGAGCAGCTCGCCTCGATCGGCTGGAACGACCGCCAGGGCATCGGCGACATGGCGAACCAGTTCCACTACTACCGCCTCTCGAAGGACAACCGGATCCTGTTCGGCGGCTACGACGCGATCTACCACTACGGCCGCAAGGTGCGCGAGCAGTACGAGAACCGCCCCGAGACCTGGCAGAAGCTCGCGAGCCACTTCTTCACGACGTTCCCGCAGCTCGAGGGGCTGCGGTTCAGCCACCAGTGGGCCGGTGCGATCGACACCTCGACGCAGTTCACGGCGTTCTTCGGCACGGCGCGCGACGGCCGCGTCGCCTACGCACAGGGCTTCACGGGCCTCGGCGTCGGATCGACGCGGTTCGCCGGCGAGGTCATGCTCGACCTGCTCGAGGGGCGCGAGAACGAGCGCACCTCGCTCGAGATGGTGCGCAAGCGCCCCCTGCCCTTCCCGCCCGAGCCCGCAGCGGCGATGGGCATCAACGCCACGCGCTGGTCGCTCGACCGAGCCGACCACAACCGCGGCAAGCGCAACGTGCTGCTGAAGACGCTCGACGCGCTCGGCCTGGGGTTCGACTCGTGAGCGCCGACGGGCAGGGCGACGTGCTGCGGCTTCTCGCCGGTGCGGTGACGGATGCCGCGGGGCTGGCGCTCGAGCACGAGCCGGTGCCGGCCGACCAGGTCGTCGCGGGCAGCCCGACGACGGCGTACCTCCCCCTCGACGAGTCGGCGGTCGGCGAGATCGGCGTCTGGGAGATGTCGGTCGGCGCGATGCGCGACGTCGAGGTCGACGAGGTGTTCGTCGTGCTCGCGGGCGCCGCGACGGTCGAGTTCGAGCACGTGCCGTCGACGGGCCGCCCCGGCGACCCGATCGTGCTGGCGCCGGGAGCCGTCGTGCGACTCGAGGCCGGCATGAAGACCATCTGGACGGTCCGCGAACCGCTCCGCAAGGTGTTCATCTCGCGCTGAGGCGCGTTCTACGTTTCAGGATTCAGGTTTCAGGAGGAGCAGACATGGCCAAGTACCGGGTGCAGAACCCCGCGACGGGGGAGATCGTCGAGACGTTCGAGTCGGCGACCGACGCCGAGATCGAGCAGACGCTCGCGGCGGCCGACGCCGCCTACCGCGAGTGGCGCGAACGCAGCGTGCAGGAGCGCGCCGCCGTGGTCAAGCGCGTCGCCGAACTCTTCGACGAGCGTCGAGACGAGCTCGCCCGCCTCATCGCCGTCGAGATGGGCAAGTCGATCGCGGAGTCGCTCGACGAGGTCGAGTTCGCCCGCTCGATCATCGAGTACTACGCGGTGTACGGCCCGAGCCTCATCACCGACCACGAGATCCCGTCGACCATCCCCGGCAAGGCCGTCATCGAGCAGCTGCCCGTCGGCGCCCTGCTCGGCGTCATGCCGTGGAACTTCCCCTATTACCAGGTCGCCCGCTTCGCGGCGCCGAACCTCGTGCTCGGCAACACGATCATCCTGAAGCACGCCGACATCTGCGCGCGCTCGGCCCTGACCGTCCAGGAGATCATGGAGGAGGCCGGCGTTCCGGTCGGCGGCTACCAGAACGTGTTCGCCTCGCACGACCAGATCGCGACCATGATCGCCGACCCGCGCGTGCAGGGCGTCTCGCTCACGGGCTCCGAGCGCGCCGGCGCCATCATCGGCGAGCAGGCGGGCCGCCACCTCAAGAAGGCCGTGCTCGAGCTCGGCGGCATCGACCCGATGGTCGTGCTCGACGCCGACGACGTGGCCTCCGTGGCGAAGGCGGCGTGGGACTTCCGCGTCTACAACGGCGGCCAGGTCTGCAACTCGAACAAGCGCATGATCGTCATGGACGACATCTACGACGAGTTCGTCGCCGAGCTGACGAAGCTCGCGACGGGCCTCGAGCCGGGCGACCAGCTCGACCTCGGCGAGGGCCAGTACGCCCCGCTGTCGACGCGCACCGCCGCCGAGACGGTGCACGCGCAGGTGCAGAGGGCGATCGCCGAGGGTGCGAAGCTCCAGGCGGGCGGCGTCCTCGCCGACGGCCCCGGGGCGTACTACTCCCCCGCCGTGCTCACCGACGTTCCGCGCGACTCGGAGTCGTACCGCGAGGAGATCTTCGGACCGGTCGCGACGGTCTACCGGGTGCACAGCGACGAGGAGGCCCTCGAACTCGCCAACGACTGCGCGCTCGGCCTCGGCGGCTCGGTCTTCTCGACCGACGAGGCACGTGCCGCCCGCGTCGCCTCGCGTCTCGAGGTCGGCATGACGCACGTCAACACGATCGCCGCCGAGGCCGCCGAGCTGCCGTTCGGCGGGGTCAAGCGATCGGGCTTCGGCCGCGAGATGGGCCCCATCGGCATCGGCGAGTTCTCGAACAAGCGGCTCTCGTTCGTCGCGAAGTAGCCCGCCCGAGCGGGCCGGGTCCGGCGATGTCGTCTAGCCCCAGAGCGGCACGTCGCCGGGCCCGGCCCGCTCGATCTCGACCTCGATGCCGGATGCGGCTGCGAGCTGCTCGGCGAGCGCCGTCGCCGAGTCGAGGTCGGTGACCGTCACGAGGAGGCTGACCTCTCCCTCCCTGATCCGGCCCGCCTCGACCGGATACGAGGCCCGCACCTCGTCGAAGACGTCGAACTCGGCCTCGAGGGAGACGCCGGGGTCGGCGACGGCCTCGAACCGCGTCGGCATCCCGTATCGCCCCTGCATCAGGACCTGGTCATAGCCGTCGGCCGGTTCACCCTCGACGGGCACGAACGCGCCGACCTCCGCAGTTGAACGGACCTCGAGCGAGTCATGGGCCGCGAGCGCCTGGGAACGGCGTGCCGCCGGCTCGAGCCCGTCGGCGTCGACGGCCGACATCAACACCTCCGACGCGCTCAGCACGCCTTCGACGCCGCTCTCCCACATCGGACCCGCGATGGCGAGCCGCGTGTCGTTCAGGGCGCGATCGTCGGTGATCTCCACCGTGAAGCTCTCGTACTCGATCGCACCCTTCCACGACACGGCGCCGCCGCCGTCGTGCGCCATGAACGCACCGAGCTCGTGACCGAGCTCGACGGCGCGCTCGGGCGACGCTGCGTCGTCGACGCGGAGCACGACGTTCGCGGACCCCATGAACGGCAGGTTGTTCGAACCGCTGACTGCGACCTCGTCGACGTCGGCGACGCCGCTGAAGCGCTCGGACGCCCGCGAGGTCGCGGCGCCGCCCGCGTTGATCGCGCAGCCCGAGCAGGCGGCGAGCACGGCAGCGACCGCGAGCGCCGCGAGGACTCCTCTGGCTCGGCTCATGGTCGGCACGTTCAACCGCAGAACTCCTTCGGAATGCCGGCCCGGTCCTGGACCCCGATCATCACGACGACATCGTTCTCGACGAGGAAGTTGAGGTACCCGCTCGCCTCGTCGCCGGCGGCGTAACCGTACGACTCGGCACCCGTCTGGTTCGACGGCGCGAGGTCGGGGTAGGCGGCTGCGAGCTCGTCCATGGTCGACCCGAGCGCTACACCGGTCTCGGTCTTCGGCGACGCGGGCACCACTCCCTCGGCGTCGGCGCGGCCGTTGGCCCACACCCCGCCGATCGCGTCAGCGCCCTCGGGGTGGGTCAACAGCATCGAGGCCGAACCCTCCGTCGAGAGCTGCACGATCCCGGGGCAGTACTCCTCTGACTCGAAGGCCGTGAGCTCGGCGATGGCCGCCTCGGCCGAGGCTCCTCGCTGGATCGGCCCGATGCCGCTCGTCGTGATCGTCCAGGTCGACACATCAGCCGGATCGACGGCGACCGGCGCGACCGTCGGTGTGGCCGTCGGTGTCTCGACGGGTGTCGGCGCGGCCGTGACCGCGGCCGTCGGCTCGGGCTCGGTCGCGTCGCCCGACGTCGCGCACCCGACGAGCACGAGCGCTGTGCCCGCTGCGAGAACCGCTCCGGCCCACGATCCGACGAAAGATACGTTGCGAGGCATGGATCTCCTTCATGCACGTGGCCCCCGGCCGTGTCCGATCAACGTACCGGCCCGCTCCCGTCCGCAGGAAGGAGTTCTCCGTATCGCTTGGATAACGCCCGCCTCACGCGACCGCCGCGTCGGCCGCCCCCTGCGGCGGCCCCGCCGGCTCGATGCGGAACGTCTCGCTGAACCGCGCGAGCAGCTCGGCGTCACCTGCGAACGACTTCGACACGGATGCCTCGCCCGCCAGCAGTGCTCGCAGCCGGCCTGGTGCGAGCTCGAGTTCGAGCACGGCCTGCGGCACGGGCTCGAACGCCGATCGCCGGGGTTGCGGCAGGGCGCCGGGGCCGACGGGCGCGACGTCGAGCGTGCTGCCCACGACGATCGCCGACACCGAGACGACCACCGCGTCGGGAGCACTCTCGTCGGCCAGGTGCAGCACGTATTCCGTGGGCGGCATCGACGCCGCGGCATCCGGCCGGAATGCCGATCGCAGCGCGAAGGCGACGGAGTCGGCGCTCACCGTCTCGCCGTCTCCGGGGTCGCCGAGCACCGCCCAGCCCCAGCGTTCGAGCGCGGCGACGACGGGCGCGAGCTCACGCCCGAGGGGCGTGAGCTCGTAGCCGCCGCGCACCATCGGAACGCGCCGGATCACCCCCGACTCCCCGAGCTCGCGCAGCCGGTCGCTCAGGATGTTCGTCGGGATGCGCGGCAGCGACGCCTTGAGGTCGCTGTACCGCCGCGCGCCCCCGAGCAGGTCGCGGACGATGAGCAGCGCCCACCGTTCGCCGACCCGCTCGAGGGCCCGTGCCACGCCGCTGTACTGGCCGTAGCCGCGCGCGGCGCGCGTCGCCATGCGGGACGCCTCAGGCCGAGGCCGCGCCGCCGGCCGACGCCTGCTGCGCCAGGTACGCGTCGGGGCCCTGCTCGACGGCCGCCTGCTCCATGAAGAGGAACCCGAGGATGTTGCCGTCGGGGTCTTCGAGGTCGCGCGAGTACATGAACCCGTAGTCCTGCGCCTCGCGCGGCTCCGACCCGCCCGCTGCGAGGCCCTTGGCGAGCACCGCGTCGACTTCGTCGCGCGAGTCGCGGGTGAACGAGATGCTCGTCTGCGCCTGCGTCTTCGGGTCGATGATCTGCTTGTCGGTGAAGGTGCCGAGGTACTCGCGGGTGAGCACCATGAAGTAGATGTTCTCGTCGAGCACGACGCACGCGGCGTTCTCGTCGGTGAAGAGCGGGTTGATGCTGAAGCCGAGGGCCTCGTAGAACGCCTTCGAGCGGTCGAGGTCGGTCGTCGGCAGGTTCACGAAGATGCTGGTCGTGGTCATGATCTCCTCCATCGGGATCGTCGTTCGTTCGTGGGTTGCGAGACTCAGCTTGCTCTTAACAAGTTCACTTGTCAATAGCAAGTGAACACCGGTTCGCCGGTGCTCAGCGCGTCCCGCTGCGGCGCACGAGCAGGGCGAGATGCAGGGCCGTCAGCGTCTCGCCGTCGTCGAGGTCGACGTCGAGCAGGTCGCCGATGAGCGCGAGCCGCTGGTAGAAGACCGACCGCGACAGGTGCGAGGCCGACGCCGCCGCCGTGCGGTTGCCCGGGTGCGCGAGCGTCGCGCCCAGCACGTCGAGCAGGTCGCCGCCGCGGGCGAGGTCGTACTCGATGAGCGGGGCGAGCATCTGCTCGCTGTGCCGCTGCAACCGATGGTCGTCGCGCAGCGACGTCACGAGCCGCACGAGCGGACGGTTCTCGGCACGCCGCAGCACCGGCCCGCGACTCGGCCGGGCGCCCGGCGCCCGCGCCAGGTCGAGCGCCTCCTGCACCGAGCCCAGCAGGCCGTCGAGCCCGGTCGCGCGCGATCCGATGGCGATCACCATGCGTTCTGCGGATGCCTCGGAGCCGACGATCGCCCGCGCGAACCCGCGTGCCGCCTCGTCGTCGAGCACCGCCCGCCGGGGCAGGGAGACGAGCACGATCGTCGCGGGTGCAGCGCCGGTGGCCGTGCCGGCGAGCGCCCGCCCGCCGAGTTCGCGCGCCGCGGCGTCGACCGCGCGCGCCTCGATCGGGGCGCCGGTCGCGACGAGCCCGTAGAGTGCCGCCTGCTCGACGGGGAAGCCCGCCGCGACGAGCCGGCCGGCCGCGGCCGGCAATCCGGCGAACCGGCCGTCGAGCAGCGCGTCGATGAGCCGTTGGCGCCCCGCCCGCACCCACTCGTCGACCTCGATGCCGTCGGCGAGGCGACCGAGCGCGAGCGCGATCGCCCCCTGCTCGAGCACGCCCGTACGGCCGGCCGGATGCGGCGGGCCCGGCAGCGCGATGAGCCGCCCCCACCTGATGCCGCGCGCCTCGACCGGCACGATGAGCAGGGCGTCGTCGTCGTGGGCGTGCCGCGAACGGGTCTCCCAGTTCGCGAAGAGCTCGGCTTCGTCGCCGCCCGGCACCTCGGCGGCCACGACCTCGTGCGCGAGGTTCTCGAGCACGACGGGGGCGCCGAGGGTCTGCGCGAGCTGCTGCACGATGTAGTCGGCGGGCGAACCGCGAAGGCTCAGCGCCGTGAATCGCTCGCGCACCTCGTCGCGCGCGCGGAGTGCGGCGGTCTGCTCGGAGATGATGCGGCTGTGCACCGCCTCGGTGAGGGCGACGAACTTGACTTCGCGATGCAGCGCGACGAGCGCGAGGCCGTGCTCCTGCGCCGTCTCGACGACGACGGCCGGCACGTACCGGTAGTGCGCGCCCAGCTCGAGCACGAGGCCCGAGAGTCCCGCGTCGACGAGCCCGCGCACGAAGGCCGAGAGCTCGTCGGGCTCGGTGGGCCACCCGGAGCCCGTCGACAGGAGCAGCTCGCCGCCGTCGAGGAGTCGCGCCACTCCGGCGCTGTCGGAGACGTGCGCCCAGCGCACGGGGGCCTCGAGGGCCTCGCCGCCGACCAGCACCTCGGGCACCCCGTCGGCGAACGCCTGGAGCCCGACGATCTCGCGAACGGTCGGCATCGCCGCCCCGTCGCCGACCGCCGGCATCACCGGGCTCTGACCCGTCGGACGATCCGTTCGGATCGCCTCATCTTCGCGACGAACTGCCATCGCTCCGCTCACTTCGCCTCTGCAACACTTGGAAACAGAAGCTTAGCCGAGCATCGGGCATTCTGTCCGACCCGGCCCCGCACGACCAGCTGAAGGAGCTGCGATGAGCATCACGGAGACGGCCTCGTCACCCACCACGACCCCCGAATCGCGCGTGATCGGACACTGGATCGACGGCGCGCTGCGCACCTCGACCTCGGGCCGCACCGCACCGGTGTACAACCCCGCCACCGGTGCCGTGCAGGCCGAGGTCGCCCTCGCCGACCAGGCCGAGATCGACGCGGCGATCGCGTCGGCCGTCGCCGGCTTCAAGGTCTGGTCGGAGTACTCGATCGCGAAGCGCCAGGCGGTGCTGTTCTCGTTCCGCGAGCTGCTCAACTCGCGCAAGGGCGAGCTGGCCGCCATCATCACCGCCGAGCACGGCAAGGTCCTCTCCGACGCCGCGGGCGAGATCGCCCGTGGGCAGGAGGTGGTCGAGCTCGCGACCGGCTTCCCGAACCTCATCAAGGGCGCGTTCAGCGAGAACGCCTCGACCGGCATCGACGTGTACTCGATCAAGCAGCCGCTCGGCGTGGTCGGCATCATCAGCCCCTTCAACTTCCCGGCCATGGTGCCGATGTGGTTCTTCCCCATCGCGATCGCCGCGGGCAACGCCGTCGTGCTGAAGCCCTCCGAGAAGGACCCGTCGGCTGCGCTCTGGCTCGCCGAGCTGTGGAAGGAGGCCGGCCTGCCCGACGGCGTGTTCACCGTGCTGCAGGGCGACAAGGAGGCCGTCGACGGCCTGCTCACCTCCCCCGACGTGCAGTCGATCTCGTTCGTCGGGTCGACGCCGATCGCGCAGTACATCTACGAGACGGCCTCGAAGCACGGCAAGCGCGTGCAGGCGCTCGGCGGGGCGAAGAACCACATGCTCGTGCTGCCCGACGCCGACCTCGACCTCGCCGCCGACATGGCGATCAACGCGGGCTACGGCGCCGCGGGCGAGCGCTGCATGGCGATCTCGGTCGTGCTGGCCGTCGAGCCGGTCGCCGACGAGCTCATCGAGAAGATCACCGAGCGCATCGGCAAGCTGAAGATCGGCAACGGCGCGGGCGTCGACGGCGTCGAGCCCGACATGGGCCCGCTCATCACCGACGTGCACCGCGACAAGGTGTCGTCGTACGTCGACATCGCCGAGGCCGACGGTGCCGCGGTCGTCGTCGACGGCCGCGGATTCACCGTCGACGGCCACGAGGACGGCTTCTTCTTCGGCCCCACCCTGCTCGACCGCGTGCCGACCACGTCGCGCGCCTACACCGAGGAGATCTTCGGCCCGGTCCTGTCGATCGTGCGCGTCGAGACCTTCCAGGAGGGCGTCGACCTCATCAACTCGGGCCAGTTCGGCAACGGCACCGCGATCTTCACCAACGACGGCGGTGCGGCCCGTCGCTTCCAGAACGAGATCGAGGTCGGCATGATCGGCATCAACGTGCCGATCCCCGTGCCCGTCGCCTACCACTCGTTCGGCGGCTGGAAGCAGTCGCTCTTCGGCGACTCGAAGGCGTACGGCGCGCACGGCTTCGACTTCTTCACCCGCGAGAAGGCCATCACGAGCCGCTGGCTCGACCCGGCCACCCACGGCGGCATCAACCTGGGCTTCCCCCAGAACCACTGAGTCCCGGCGAACGACTGAACGAGGCATCCGAAATGACCGACACCCTCACCGACGGGCCCGCCTACACCGACCGCCAGGGGTCCGTGCACCAGCTCCCCGACCCCGCCGCCGACGCGCAGGTGCGCGCCGACGACCGGGCCCACGTGTTCCACTCGTGGAGCGCGCAGGCCCTCATCGACCCGCTGCCCGTCGCGGGTGGCGCCGGCGCCACCTTCTGGGACTACCAGGGCGACGAGTACCTCGACTTCTCGTCGCAGCTCGTGAACCTGAACCTCGGCCACCAGCACCCCGACCTCGTGACGGCGATCCAGCAGCAGGCGGCCCGCCTCGCGACGATCCAGCCGTCGATGGCGTCCGACGTGCGCGGCGAACTCGCGCGCCGCATCGCCGAGGTCGCCCCCGGCGACCTCGACAAGGTGTTCTTCACGAACGGCGGCGCCGACGCGAACGAGTACGCGGTGCGTCTCGCACGCGGCGTCACCGGTCGTCGCAAGGTGCTGTCGATGTACCGCAGCTACCACGGCGGCACCGCGACCGCGATCTCGCTCACGGGCGACCCGCGCCGCTGGGCGAACGAGCCGAGCGACGGCAGCGTCGCGCACTTCTTCGGCCCGTACGAGTACCGCTCGTCGTGGGGCGCGACGACCCCTGCCGAAGAGGCGCAGCGCGCGCTCGCGCACCTCGAGCAGGTCATCGTGCTCGAGGGCGCGTCGACGATCGCCGCGATCATCATGGAGACGATCGTCGGCACCAACGGCGTGCTCGTGCCGCCGCCCGGCTACCTCGAGGGCGTGCGCGCGCTGTGCGACAAGTACGGCATCGTGTACATCGCCGACGAGGTCATGGTCGGCTTCGGCCGCGTCGGCGAGTGGTTCGCCGTGAACCACTTCGGCGTCACTCCCGACCTCATCACCTTCGCGAAGGGCGTGAACTCGGGCTACGTGCCGCTCGGCGGCGTCGTGATCTCGCAGAAGATCGCCGCGCACTTCGACACGGTCGCGTTCCAGGGCGGGCTCACGTACTCGGGCCACCCGCTCGCGTGCGCCCCGGGCGTCGCGACGTTCGAGGTGTTCGAGCGCGACGGCATCCTCGAGCGCGTGCGCGACCTCGGCGAGCGCGTCGTCGGCCCGCGCCTGCGCGAGATCGCCGCGAAGCACCCGTCGGTCGGCGAGGTGCGCGGCCTGGGCCTCTTCTGGGCCATCGAGCTCGTGAAGGATGCCTCGACCCGCGAACCGCTCGTGCCGTTCAACGCCGCCGGCGCCGACGCGGCGCCCATGGGCGCCGTCGCAGCCGCGTGCAAGCAGGCCGGACTGTGGCCGTTCATCCACTTCAACCGCATGCACGTCGCACCGCCGCTCGTGATCAGCGAGGAGGAGCTGGTGCGCGGCCTCGACATCATCGACGAGGCGCTCACCGTCGCCGACGGCCACGTCACCGCGTGACCGAACCCGGTCGGTCGAGGAGCGAAGCGCATCGAGACCACCGCCCCGGATCGCCCGCATCTGCATGGATGCGGGCGATCCGTCGTTCTGCGGAAAGTTGCAGGACCATTCGGCCGGCACCGCCCACGAGCGGGGTGGTCGTCTCCTGATCCTGCAGCTTTTCGGCGAGCACGTCTCCGCACGCGTCCTCCTTCGTCGGGCGCTCCTCGATGAGCCGACACCCGGATAGCCTGAGAGCATGCGTGAGCGAGGCGGCGGGGGCGGCGTGAGCCGGCGCGGGTTCCTCGCCGCGGCGCTTTCCGGCACCGCCGCCGTCGTGCTCGCGAGCTGCACCGGGCCCGAGCCGAAGCCCTCCCCCACTCCCACTCCCACTCCGACGCCGACGACGCCCGCCCCGACCGCGACGCCCGGCGGCGTGCCGCTGCCGACGGCGATGCGCCGCTCGCGCTGGGCGGCCGACCCGTTCGCCCGCGGAGCATTCGGCTTCCGCGCCGTCGACACCACGCCCGGACTGCGCGAGGCGCTCGCCGAACCCGTCGGCGACCGGCTCTGGTTCGCCGGTGAGGCCTGTTCGCCCGATGCCCCCGGCACCCTGCACGGCGCACTGCGCTCGGGCGTGGATGCGGCAGCCTCCCTCATGGCCGTGTCCGAGCCCGGCGAACGCGTCGCCGTGATCGGCGCCGGCCTCGCCGGTCTCGCCGCCGCCCGCGAACTCGATCGCGGCGGTTTCGAGGTCATCGTGGTCGAGGCGCGCACGCGGATCGGCGGACGCATCGAGACCGTCGGCGACGACGCCTTCGGGCGGCCGGTCGAGCTCGGCCCGCTCTTCGTCGGCGACGACGCCGCGCTCGCGCGGCTCCTCGACGAGGCATCCGTCACGACCGTGCCGTTCACCGCACGCACCGAGACCCGCTCGCTCGACGGGCGCACCGTCGCGGTGCCCGCGACCGGCCCCGACGCGGTGGCCGCCGCGCACGCGTGGGCGGCTGAGCAGCCCGACGACGTCTCGCTCGCCGCCGCGCTCATGGGCGCCGGCGAACTCCCGCCGAAGGACGGCGACACCGACGGCGTCGACGCCGGCGAGTGGCTCAGCCACACGGTGCGCACCGGCGTCGAACCCTTCACCGGGGCCGGCTCGACGGTGGTCTCCGCGAACACCGATTTCGCCGCGCTCGCCGCGACCCCGCGCAGGCTCATCACCGGGCGGCTCTCCGACGTCGCCGACCTGCTCGCCGAGGGCCTCGACATCGCCGTCGGCAGCGCGGTCACCCGCCTCGCCGCGACCGATCGCCGCGTCTCGCTGCGGCTCGACTCGGGCGAGTCGGTGTCGGCCGACCGGGCCGTCGTCGCCGTGCCGCTCGGCGTGCTGCAGTCCGACGCGTTCGAGTTCGACCCGCCGCTGCCCGCGGGGCACCGCCGCGCGCTCGACGAGCTCCGCACGGGCGCGGTCGACCTCGTCTGGCTGCGCTTCGACGAGGCGTTCTGGCGACCCGAGCAGCCCGGATCGGGCGAGACGACGGGCGACGCCTCCGCCTCGGCGCCCGACCTCTACACCGTCGTCGGCGTCGGCACCCAGGTCTCCGCCTGGATCGACCTCGGTGCCGCGAACGGCTATCCGAAGCCCGACCCTGCCGAGGTCGACGGCGGCGAGGCGACCGGCCCCTTCGGCGGCGGCCCGCCCGTGCTCGTCGGCATCATCGCTGCCGCGCAGGCTCGCCTGCTCGACGACCTCGACGACCAGGCGTTCCAGTCCGCGGTGCTCGACGACCTCGCTCCCTTCGCGACCGCCCCGCCCGCTGCAGCCACCGGTTGACCGCGACGAGCCCCGCCGTGAGCGTCACGAAGATCACGAGCACGAGGGCGCAGTAGAGCGCGACCCCGACCGGTCCGCCGACCTGCGCCTCGTCGAGGAAGAAGTACGGGTACCAGCCGACGTCGGCGCCGCGGGCGAGCGTGTAGACGAGCCACGCCGACGGATACACCAGCACCCACCCCACCGTCGACCACGGCACGGGCGGGTTGACCGCGATGATGCTGTCGGCCGTCCATGCGATCACGGCGAGGGCGGGCACGACGAAGTGCAGCAGCGTGTCGGACCAGGGCACGTCGACCCGGTAGTCGTGCGTCGACGCCTGCGTCACGATGAGCGCGAACACGATGCCCGAGACGAGCACGTACACCGTCACCATCGTGCGGACGATGCCGAGCCACGGCGGGTCGCGCGGCGCGAGCAGGGCGAACGCCCCGGCCACGCCGAGCGTCGCGACCGCCGCGAACGCCGACTGCACGGTGAAGTAGCTGAAGAAGTTCGCCGTCGCGAAGAAGCGGAAGCCCAGCACGTACTGGAAGTTGCCGATGAGCGCGATCACCTCGAGCGCCGCGATGAGCAGCCGGAAGACGCCGAGCGCGCGACGCGCGCGCACCACCCCCAGTCCGTTCGGGGCGGGCGAGCCGGGCATGCCTCCACGCTAGCCCGCCGTCGCCCGACCGGCCGACGCCGGCTCAGTCGAGCGGCCGCAGGATGCGCTCGAGGAACCGCTTGGTGCGCGGCTCGCGCGGGTTCGAGAACAACTCCTTCGGGGCGCCGCGCTCGACGACGACGCCGCCGTCCATGAACATGACCTCGTCGGCGGCATGCCGCGCGAAGCCGAGCTCGTGCGTGACGACGACCATCGTCCAGCCCTCGTCGGCGAGCTCCTTGATGACCTGCAGCACCTCGCCCACCAGTTCGGGGTCGAGCGCGCTCGTCGGCTCGTCGAAGAGCAGCAGCTGCGGCTTCAGCGCGAGCGCGCGCACGATGCCGACCCGCTGCTGCTGCCCGCCCGACAGCTCGAACGGGTAGGCGTCGCGCTTCTCGGCGAGGCCGACGCGTTCGAGCAGTGCGGATGCCTCGGCCACCGCCTGCTCGCGCGGCACCTTCTGCACGCGCAGGGGCCCCTCGATGACGTTCTGCAGCACCGTCATGTGCGGGAACAGGTTGTGCTGCTGGAACACCATGGCCGAGCGGTCGCGCAGCGCGTACCGCTCGGACTTCGAGATCGGCTTCGAGAAGTCGAGCGAGGGTCCGCCGGCGATCGACACGGTACCGCCGTCGGGCGTCTCGAGGCCGTTGAGCGAGCGCAGCACGGTCGTCTTGCCCGAGCCGCTCGGGCCGATGAGCACCACGACCTCGCCGCGGCGCACCTCGAGGTCGATCGAGCGCAGCACCTCGTTGTCGCCGAACGACTTGCGGATGCCTCGGGCCTCGAGCAGCACGCTGTCGTCGGGCGTCTCGACGGGGGCGAGCGGGTCAGTGGGCGACATAGCGGTCCAGCCTCTTCTCGACGAGGTTCTGCGCGCCCGAGAGCACGAAGCAGAAGATCCAGTAGATGAGCGCCGCCTCCATGTAGATGAGGAGGAACTTCTGGCTGAACGCCGCGATCTCCTGGGCGACCCGGAACATCTCGGTCACGAGGATGGTCGAGGCGAGCGACGTGTCCTTCACGAGCGAGATGAAGGTGTTCGAGAGCGGCGGCACCGAGACGCGCGCCGCCTGCGGCAGGATGAGCCGCCGGAGCGTCGTGCCGGGCGACATGCCGATCGTGTACCCGGCCTCCCACTGCCCCTTCGGCACCGAGAGGATCGCCGCCCGGATCACCTCGGCAGCGTACCCGCCGACGTTGAGCGAGAACGCGATGATCGCGCTCGGCCACGGGTCGATCGTGATGCCGACCGACGGCATGCCGTAGAAGATCACGAAGAGCTGCACGAGCAGCGGAGTGCCGCGGATCGCCGAGATGTAGAACCGTGCGATGCCGTTCAGCACCCGGTTCTTCGAGATGCGCATGAGCGCCATGCCGAGCGCGATCACGAGACCGAGCGCGAACGACGCCAGCGCGAGTGGGATGGTGCCGGTCAGCCCTCCGAGCAGGAGTGGCCAGAACGAGTCGAGTACGAGCTGCCAGTCGGGCATCGCTTCACCGCCTTCGAAGTACGGCGGATGCCGCGTCACCCCATGATTCCACTCGGGAACCGGGGGCGGAACGCGACATCCGCCGGATCGTGCAGAGCGTCGTTACTGCGAGACGTCCTCGCCGAAGTACTTCTCGCCGAGCTCGGCGAGCACGCCCTCCTCGCGGAGCTCCGCGAGGGCGCCGTCGACGGCCTTCACGAGGGCGGCCTTGTCCTTGGTGAACGCCAGCGCGCTCTCACTCGGGTCGGTCTCGGCCGCGACGGCGAGCTTCGCGTCGGGGGTCTGCTTGACGTAGTCGAGGTAGGTGAGCTTGTCGTTCACGGTCGCGTCGACGCGGCCCTGCTGGAGGAGGGCGACGGCCTGCGCCCAGCCCTCGACGGCCTCGACGTTCGCGCCCGCGTCGACCGCGAGCTGGTAGAAGTTGCTCGTGAGCGACTGGGCGGTCGTCTTGCCCTTCAGGTCGTCGAAGCTCGTGATCGACGTGTCGCCCTCGTTCACGACGACGACGCTCGGCGAGACGGTGTACGGCGTCGAGAAGAGGTAGCTCTCCTCGCGCTCGGGGTTGATCGAGACCTGGTTCGCGATCACGTCGAAGCGGCCCGCGTCGAGGCCCGCGAAGATCGCGTCCCACTGGGTCTCCTGGAACTCGACCTTCAGGCCGAGCTTGTCGGCGACGGCCTCGGCCACCTCGACGTCGTAGCCGACGAGGTCGCCGGCACCGCCCTCGTGGTAGGTGAACGGCTTGTACGTGCCCTCGGTCGCGACCGTGAGCGTGCCCGGGGTCACGAGCCCGTACTCGTCGCCCTTGCCCGAGGCGTCGTCGCTCGACGCCGGGGCACCGCTCGAGCACGCTGCGAGCGCGACGACGGCGAGGGATGCGGCCGCGAGGCCGAGCAGGGTGCGGGCGCGAGGGGCGCGTGACATGTGGTGCTCCGTTCGTGGGGAGGGGTGCGACCGCGAGTCTGCGGCGTCGATGCGGTCGAGTCCATCACGACACCGACCGCAAGGTGAAACGGCGTTACCCCGCGTTGCATTCCCACCCGGCGTCGGGCGAGCAGCGTGCGACGAAGGCGGGCGCCACTCGGGACCACGCGCCCGGTGGTCTCGATGCGATCCTTCGTCGCTGGGTTCGATCGGGCGCTGCGCGCCTACTCGACCCGGCGCTCGACCGACGAGCTCGGAACGACGAGCGCACCGTCCTCGCGGCGGGGCACGCCGAGCGGGTTGCCGTCGGCGAGCTCGGGCGGCAGCACCGCGGCGGGGGCGTCCTGCCAGGTCGCCGGGGTCAGCCAGCGGCGGATCGCCGTCGCCCCGACCGACGTGTGCACCGACGCGGTCGTCGCGGGCCAGCCGCCTCCGTGGTGCTGACCCCACGCGATCGCGACGCCAGTCGGCCAGCCGTTGAAGACGAGGCGGCCTGCGACGCGCACGAGGCGGTCGGCGAGCGCGGCGACGTCTTCGCCGGGCGCGTGCTGGATCGATGCCGTGAGCGAGCCCTCGAGCACGTCGAGCGCGGCGGCGAGCTGCTCGTCGGAGCCGTACCGCACGAGCACGGTGTGCGGCCCGAAGCACTCCTCGAGGAACGTCTCGTGCGCGGCGACGAACGCACCCGCCGTGGTCGCGACGACGACCGGCGCCGCGATATCGGCGGCACGCTCCCCCGCGAACACGACCTCGGCGTCGTCGCGCTCCGCGAGCGCGCCCGAGCCCCGGTCGAACGCGGCGGCGATGCCGTCGGTGAGCAGGCGCTGCGGAGCGGCCGCGCCGAGCGCGTCGACGAGCGCCGCCTCGAACCCGGCGCCCTCGGGCACGAACACGAGGCCGGGCTTGGTGCAGTACTGCCCGCCGTCTCGCGTGAACGAACCCGCGAGGCCCGCCGCGACGCCCGCGACCTCGGCAGGCGTCGCAACCGCGGCGCGCGTCACGACGACGGGGTTGATCGAGCCGAGCTCGCCGTAGAACGGGATGGGCGCGGGCCGGCCGTTCGCGAGATCGAACAGCGCCCGACCGCCGCGCGTCGAGCCGGTGAAGCCGACCGCGGTCACCCGCGGGTGGGCGACGAGCTCGGTGCCCTGCTCCATGCCCTCGACGAGCTGCAGCGCGCCGACGGGCCCGCCCGCCGACGAGAGCGCCGAACGCGCGATCTCGGTGATCCGGCGCGAGAGCCGCGGGTGCCCGGGGTGCGCCTTCACGACGACGGGGCAGCCGGCCGCGAGCGCCGAGGCGGTGTCGCCGCCGAGCACCGAGAACGCGAACGGGAAGTTCGACGCCGCGAACACGGCGACGACGCCGAGCGGCCGCAGCATGCGCCGGAGCTCGGGCCGCGGCGGCACGAGCGACGGGTCGGGCGAATCGATCGTCGCCTCGAGGTACGACCCCTCGTCGACGACGTCGGCGAAGAAGCGCAGCTGCGTCGCCGTGCGGGTGACCTCGCCGTTCAGGCGCGCCGCCGAGAGGTGGGTCTCCTCCGCGGCGAGCGCGACGAGCTCGTCGCGGTGCGCCTCGACGCCGTCGGCGATCGCGCGCAGCCAGCGGCCTCGATCGGCGCGGGTCGCGACATCCAGCCCGGATGACGCGGCGAGCGTCACCGCCAGCTCGACCTCGTTCGCCGCCGTCAGTCCGACCCGGTCGTCACCGAGCGCCCGCTCGCCGCGCGGCGCGATGCCCGAGGCATCCGTGTTCGTCATCGCCGGCCCCTAGAACGCGTTGAGGCCCGTGAGGGCGCGACCGAGGATCAGCTGGTGGATCTCGTCGGTGCCCTCGTACGTGCGCACGGACTCGAGGTTGGCCGCGTGCCGCATGACCGGGAACGCGTTCGTGATGCCGTCGCCGCCGAGGATCGTGCGCGCCTGATGGGCGATCTCGAGCGCCTCGCGCACGCTGTTGAGCTTGCCGACCGAGATCTGCGCCGGCGTCAGCGTGCCGGCCTCCTTGAGGCGGCCGAGGTGCAGGGCGAGCAGGGTGCCCTTCTCGACCTCGAGGAACATGTCGGCGAGCTTCGCCTGCGTGAGTTGGTTGGCGCCGATCGGCTTGCCGAACACCTCGCGCGTGATCGACCGGTCGAGGGCGACCTCGAGACACGAACGCGCGGCGCCCATCGCACCCCAGACGATGCCGTAGCGGGCCTCGTTGAGGCAGCCGAACGGGCCCGACAGCCCGGCCGCGCCCGGCAGGATCGCGTCGGCCGGCAGGCGTACGCCGTCGAGATCGATGTCGCACTGCACGCTCGCACGCATCGAGAGCTTGCCGTCGATCGCAGTGGCGGTGAAGCCGGCGGTCGAGGTCGGCACGATGAAGCCGCGAACCGCGCGCGCGCCCTCGCCGTACTCGCCCGACGGGTCCTCGACGCGCGCCCACACGACGGCGACGTCGGCGAGCGCGGCGAGGCCGATCCAGCGCTTGGCGCCGTCGATGACCCACTCGTCGCCCTCGCGGCGGGCGACCGTCGACATCGCGGCGGGGTCGCTGCCGCCCTGCGGCTCGGTGAGCGCGAAGCATCCCACGAGCTCGCCGGCGGCCATGCCGGGCAGCCACTGCTGCTTCTGCTCCTCCGAGCCGTACTTGTAGATGGCGCTCATCGCGAGCGAGCCCTGCACCGACACGAAGGTGCGCCAGCCCGAGTCGGCGGCCTCGAGCTCGAGGCAGACCAGGCCGTACGCGACGGCGCCGGCCCCGGCGCATCCGTAGCCCTTCAGGTGCATGCCGAGGAAGCCGGCCGCGCCGAGCTCGGGGATGAGCTCCTTGCGGAAGTGCTTGTTCTCGAAGTCCTCCTCGATGATCGGCAGGATGCGCTCCTGCGCGAACCCGCGGGCCTTCTGCTGCCAGCCGCGCTCCTCTTCCGTGAGCAGCGCGTCGAAGTCGAAGACCTGGTCGATGCGGGGTGCGGTCGTCATGGGGGTTCCTCTCGGTGGGTCGCGGTGGTCGGGCAGCGCTCGCGCGCTGGGGCTATTCGGCGGGCCCGCGCCAGTCGGCACCGGAGTGCTCGTCGAGCGCGGGCGGCGGGGTCAGGTAGCGGGGGGATGACTCGGCGAGCCCGATCGGGTTCGCCACGGTGCGGCTGTGCCCGAGCTCGACGACGGGGTCGAGGCCGAGCGCGTCGGCGAAGGCGATCGCCTCGGCGACGTCGTTGACGAGCCCGGCGGGCACTCCGGCGGCGCTGAACGCCTCGACCCAGTGCGCGGCCGGCGCGGTCGCGAGGGCCGCCTCGAGCTCGGCGCGCAGGTGGTCGCGGTGGGCGACGCGCGCCTCGTTGGTCGCGTACCGCACGTCGGCGGCGAGCGACGCCGCCTGCGGGGATGCCTCGGCGAGCAGCCCTACGAGCGCGCCGAACTGCTTGTCGTTGCCGACGGCGATGACGAGGTCGCGATCGGCCGCCGGGAAGACGGCGTACGGCGCGATCGACGGATGCGCGTTGCCGAGCCGGCGCGGTGCCCGCCCGGTCGCGAGCGTCGAGCCCGCCTGGTTCGTGAGCGCGGACAGCAGGCTCTGCAGCAGGTTCACCTCGACGAGCTGGCCTCGGCCGGTGCGGTCGCGCTCGCGCAGCGCGAGCAGGATGCCGGCGAGCGCGTTCTGCGCGCACAGCACGTCGACGAGCGCGACACCGGCCTTCGCGGGCTCGCCGTCGGGCTCCCCCGTGATCGACATGAGGCCGCCGACTGCCTGCACGAGCAGGTCGTAGCCGGCGAGCGCCGCCCCCTCGCCCGCGCCGAAGCCGGTGATCGAGCAATAGACGACGCGGGGGTTCAGGGCGCGCACCTCGTCGTAGGAGAGCCCGAACCGCGCCATCACGCCGGGCCGGAAGTTCTCGATCACCACGTCGGCCGATGCCGCGAGCCGGCGCGCCTCCGCGGCATCCGCCTCATTCGTGAGGTCGAGCGCGACCGAGCGCTTGTTGCGATTGACGCTGCCGAAGTACGTGGCCATGCCGCTCGCGTCGACGGGCGGCCTCCAGTGCCGGGTGTCGTCGCCGGCCGGCGGTTCGATCTTCACGACGTCGGCGCCGAAGTCGGCGAGCATCATGGTCGCGTACGGGCCGGCGAGCACGCGGGAGAAGTCCGCGACGCGCAGCCCGTCGAGCACGCCTCGGGTCGTCGCCTCGGGTCGCTCGCTCATGATCCATCCGCCTTCGCATGTGCCCGGCCGGTCGGCCGCACGTTCATTCATCCTATAGTGAATCTTTTTTGCGCGCGCCGCCACTCGGCCGCCGCACCCTCGACTATCGTGAACCCCATGGAATCGAGGGTGGGCCCGGGCGCACGCGAAGCCGTGTTCGCCCAGCTCGCCGATGCGGGTCGTGCCGAGCAGGTCGCGCAGCGCCTCACCGACGGCATCGTGCTCGGAGTGCTCGACCCCGGTGAGCGCCTGCCGAGCGAGCCCGAGCTCGCCCGCCGCTTCGGCGTCGCCCTCATCACCGTGCGCGAGGGCCTCGGCATCCTCCGCGAGGCCGGGCTCGTCGAGACCCGCCGCGGCCGCGACGGCGGCAGCTTCGTCGTGCACGACGACGCCGAGCACCGCACGATCATCACCGCACGCCTGCGCGCGCTCGCTCAGGTCGAGCTCAGCGACATGACCGTGTACTTCGGCGCGATCCTCGCGGGCGTCGCCGAGCGGGCGGCCGAACGCGCCTCCGACGCCGACGCCGAGCGCCTCGCCGGCTGGCTCGACGCGGCCGACTTCGGGGCGGCCGCGTCGGCCCGCACCAATCAGGGCGGGTTCTTCCTCGAGCTCGCCGTGCTCAGCCAGTCGGCGCGGCTCGTGCGCGAGCAGATCCGCCTGCAGGCCGAGTTCGGCCCCCTGCTGCTGCTCGGTCTCGACGACGACCGGGAGCGCGTGGACGCCTCGGCGGCGAACCGCCGCATCGTCCGCGCGGTCGCCGCCCACCGGCCCGCGAAGGCGCGCGAGGCGGCCGGCGCCCTGGTCGGCTCGCTCGCGACCCACCTGCTGCAGGCGAAGGCCCGCGTCGAACGAGGAGGTGCCCTCGATGAGCGCTGACCACGACCGCTCGCCGAGCCCGTCGAGGCGCGGCGCCCGCGAGGCCGCCGACGCCGTCGCCCGGCTCTTCGACGGTGCCTTCGACCTGCTCGCCGAGTGGCGCTCGCCCATCGAGCAGGCGATCGCGCCCGGCATCCGCGCCGTCGCCGACCGCACCGCGCTGGAAGCCGAGCGCGTCGGCCGGCCGGGCGAGCGGCCCGCCGCCGACGCCGCCGTCGGCGAGGTGCGCCCCGCCGAGCTCGACCAGGTCGTGGCCGGACTCGTGCTGCCGCGCCTGACCGAGCCCGAGGCCCTCCTCGTCGGCGCCGGGTTCATCGCCGACGGCGAGATCGTGCGGGGGCGCGACGTGCACTTCGCGTGGTGGCTCGGGCCGCTCGACGACAACCCAGTGCTCGGCTCGACCGACGCCCCCACCCGCCTCGATCTGTCGACGCGCGGGTACACCGAGTACCTCCGCGACTTCCGCGCGCTCGAGTGGTACCGCATCCCGGCGACGACGCGGCACGCGCACGTGACCGGCCCCTACGTCGACCACCTGTGCACGTGCGACTACATCCTCACGCTCACGATGCCCGTGCACGCCCCCGACGGCGAGCGCATGGTCGGCGTCGTCGGCGCCGACATCTCGGTCCGCCGCCTCGAGCAGGAGCTGCTCCCCCGCTTCCTCGCGGTCGACGCCCCGCTCGCCCTCGTGAACGCCGACGGTCGCGTCGTGCTGTCGACCGACCCCGCACTGCAGGTCGGTCAGCTCGCGGATGCCTCCGCCGCGGCATCCCTCGAATGCCCGGGCACCCCGTTCCGGGTGCTCGTCGGCGACTAGCCCCGTCAGGCGCCCGATCGCGAGCCGTCGCCGACGGCGCCGTCGGGCGCGGCCGGCAGGCGCACGACGACCCGCAGGCCTCCGCCGGGTCGCGCCTCGATCGCGAGCGCTCCGTCGTGCGCCTGCACGATGCTCTTGACGATCGCGAGCCCCAGCCCGACGCCGGCGTGGTCGTCGCGGATGCGCTCGGTGCCGCGCTGGAACGGCTCGGTGAGGGTCGCCACCGACTGCGGGCTCAGGTGCGGGCCGGTGTTCTCGACCGTGAGCGCGACCGAGTCGGTCGCGGCGGCCGCGTCGATCCGCACGGTGCCGCCCTCGGGGACGTTGTGGACGATCCCGTTGTGCACGAGGTTCGTCGTCAGCTGCAAGAGGAGCGCCGGCGACCCGAGCGTCGGTGCGACGTCGCCCGCGGCCTCGATGCCGACGCCGCGCGCCTCGGCGATCGGGAGGAGCGTCTCGACGGCCTCCTCGGCGAGCAGCGACAGGTCGACCCGCTCGCGGCTGAACGAGCGGCGGTCGGCGCGGGTGAGCAGCAGCAGCGCCTCGGTGAGGTCGATCGCGCGGGCGTTCACGATGCGGAGGCGTTCGAGCAGCACGTCTCGGTCGGCCGCCGGATCGTCGGCGACGTCGAGCAGGGTCTGCGTGATCGCGAGCGGCGTGCGCAGCTCGTGCGAGGCGTTCGCGGCGAAGCGCTGCTGCTCGGCGACGTGCGCCTCGAGCCGGGCGAGCATGTCGTCGAAGCTGTCGGCGAGCTCGCGGAACTCGTCGCGGCGGCCCTCCATCTCGATGCGGTGGCCGAGCGCCCCGGTCGCGGTCTTGCGGGTCGCCCTCGTGATGCGCGTCAGCGGCGCGAGCATGCGGCCGGCGAGCACCCAGCCGCCGAGCAGCCCGAACACGAGCAGGAAGAGCAGTGCCCAGCTGACCGCGGGTGCGAACGCGCGCACGAGGTCGTCGCGACCCGGCATGAATCCCTCGCGCGTCGCGACCGCGTCGGCGGGCACGTACCGCAGCAGGTAGGCCCACACCACCGCGAGCAGCAGGGCACCGGCGACCATGAGGAAGCCCGCGTAGCTGAGGGCGAGCTTGAGCCGGACGCTCATGCCCGGTGCGCGCGTCACGATCGCCGCTCCCCCGCCCCGGTCCCGCCGGTATCGTCCGCACCGCCGCCGACGTCGATGCGGTAGCCGACGCCCGGCACCGTCGCGATGACCCACGGTTCGCCGAGCCGCTTGCGCAGCGCCGAGACGGTGATGCGCACGGCGTTCGTGAAGGGGTCGGCGTTCTCGTCCCACGCCCGCTCGAGCAGCGCCTCGGCACTGACGACGCCGCCCTCCGCGGCGACGAGCACCTCGAGCACCGCGAACTGCTTCCTCGTGAGTGCCACGTACCGTCCGTCGCGGTAGACCTCCCGGCGGAAGGGGTCGACGCGCAGGCCGGCGATCTCGCGCACCGGCGGCCTGGCGTGCGCGCGCCGCCGGTCGAGCGCCCGCAGCCTGAGCACGAGCTCCTTCAGCTCGAAGGGCTTCGTGAGGTAGTCGTCGGCGCCGAGCTCGAAGCCGGTGGCCTTGTCGTCGATGCGGTCGGCCGCGGTGAGCATCAGGATCGGCATGCCGCTGCCCGAGGCGACGATGCTCCGGGCGATCTCATCGCCCGAGGGCCCCGGAACGTCGCGGTCGAGCACGGCGATGTCGTAGGCGTTGACGCTCAGCAGCTCGAGCGCGGTGTCGCCGTCGCCCGCGAGGTCGGCGGCGATCGCCTCGCGGCGGAGCCCGTCGCGGATGGCCTCGGCCATGAAGGGCTCATCTTCGACGACCAGTACCCGCATGCCCCCATGCTAGGAGCGAGCGCATATCGCCGGCGTATCGGATTCCGCAGACGCTCTCGCAACACCGCGCCGCCTTGACTGGCCGCATGCACTCCCAGCGATCAGCTTCAGCGCGTCGGCGCCGCGTCCGGCGGGCCCGACGTGCCTTCGCGGCGCTCGTCGTCGCCCTCGCAGTCGTCGCCGCCGCAATGGCCGGCAGCCTCGTCATGCAGTCGATCTCCTCATCGGCCCAGCCCGTCGGCGGCGGGCACGACGCGGCATCCACGGGCGACGGCGGCGACGCGACGGGCGAAGCCGCCGGCGACCTCCCCGACGGCGCCACGCCCTTCGACGAGTACCCGGCGATCACCCGCCTCGACCCGGCGCTCCTCGACGCCCTGCGCCGGGCCGCGACGGATGCCGCGGCCGAGGGCATCGAGTTCCGCGTCAACAGCGGCTGGCGCTCACCGGCGCATCAGGACCGCCTGCTCGACGAGGCCGTCGCCGAGTACGGCTCGGAGACCGAGGCGGCGCGCTGGGTCGCGCCGCCCGAGAAGTCCGCCCACGTGTCGGGCGACGCCGTCGACCTCGGCGACTACGACGCCGTCGACTGGCTCGCCGAGCGCGGGGAGGCCTACGGACTGTGCCAGGTGTACGACAACGAGGCCTGGCATTTCGAGCTGTTCGCCGATGCGCCGGACGTCGGCTGCCCCGGCAAGTACTTCGACCCGACCGAGGATCCGCGCATGCAGTGAGCGCGAGGCTGGGCATCCCCTGCGACCGGGTCGAGAAGAATCATCCGTTGTTATATCTTTGACGACGAGCGTCTGCACCGCGGCATGCGCCCAGCCTTCGACAGGCCAGGACCCTCCGACAAGCTCAGGGAACATCCCGCGGTGCACCCGAGAAGGAGAAACCCCATGCCCTATGCCGTGACCAATCCCGCCACCGGCGAGGTCGTCAAGAGCTTCGACACCATCACCGACGACGGTCTGCAGGCCGCGATCGCCTCGGCCGCCGAGGCGCACCGCACCTGGTCGAAGAACTCGACGGTCGCCGAGCGCGCCGCCCTCATCCGCCGCGTCGCCGAACTGCACAACGAGCGCGCGCAGGAGCTCGCCGAGATCATCGTCCGCGAGATGGGCAAGCCCATCGAGCAGGCCGTCGGCGAGGTCGAGTTCGCCGCCGCGATCTACGAGTACTACGCCGACAACGCCGAGTCGCTGCTCGCCGACGAGAAGATCGACCTGCTCGCGGGCGAGGGCTCGGCCCTCATCCGCCGCTCGTCGCTCGGCGTGCTGCTCGGCATCATGCCGTGGAACTTCCCGTACTACCAGGTCGCCCGGTTCGCCGGCCCGAACCTCATCATCGGCAACACGATCCTGCTGAAGCACGCCGAGCAGTGCCCCGAGTCGGCCGCCGCGATGGAGCAGATCTTCCTCGACGCCGGCTTCCCCGAGGGCGCCTACGTCAACATCTACGCGTCGCACGCGCAGATCGAGACCGTCATCGCCGACCCGCGCGTGCAGGGCGTCTCGCTCACCGGCTCCGAGCGCGCCGGTGCGATCGTCGCCGAGATCGCCGGTCGCCACCTCAAGAAGGTCGTGCTCGAGCTCGGTGGTTCCGACCCCTTCATCCTGCTCTCGACCGACGACCTCGACGCGACCGTCGACGCCGCCGTGCTCGCCCGCGTCGACAACAACGGCCAGGCCTGCAACGCGGCCAAGCGCTTCATCGTCGTGGAGGACCTCTACGAGCCGTTCCTCGAGAAGTTCACCGCCAAGATGAACGAGGTCGAGGAGGGCGACCCCTCGAAGGAGGGCACCGCCCTCGGCCCGCTCTCGTCGGCCAAGGCCGCCGAGGGGCTCGCCGAGCAGGTCTCGCGCGCCGTCGCTCAGGGTGCGACCCTGCACTCGGGCGGCACCAAGAACGGCAACTACTACTCGGCGACGATCCTCACCGACGTCAAGCCGGGCTCCGACGCCTTCCACGAGGAGTTCTTCGGCCCGGTCGCGCAGGTCTTCAAGGTCGCCGACGAGAACGCCGCCGTCGAGCTCGCGAACAACACCCCGTTCGGCCTCGGCTCGTACGTGTTCACGACCGACCAGGACCAGGCGCTCCGCGTCGCCGACAAGATCGAAGCCGGCATGGTCTTCGTCAACCTCGTCGCGGCCGACGGCGCCGAGCTCCCCTTCGGCGGCGTGAAGCGCTCGGGTTCGGGCCGCGAGCTCGGCCGCTTCGGCGCCGACGAGTTCGTCAACAAGAAGATGATCCGCATCGGCTGATCACCCGATTCGCATGAAATCCGGATGCCTCGGGGCCACGCGCCCCGAGGCATCCGTCGTCTCCCGCCCGGGTGTCGCTAGGATGCCGAACGGCGGTCGCCTTTCGCGTCGCCGCAACGCTGCACGAACTGGGGGAACTGTGAGCATCGACGGCCTGGTCAACTTCCGCGACACGGGCGGCATGCCGCTGCAGGGCGGCGGCACGACGCGAAGCGGCGTGCTCTTCCGCTCCGCCGCACTCTCCGCGCTGAGCGCGCAGGGGCTCGACGAGCTCGCGGCGACGCAGGTCGGCGTGATCGTCGACTTCCGCACGCCCGCCGAGCGCGAGTCAGCACCCGACCTCGTGCCCGACTCGCGCCCGTTCTCGGTCGTCGACCTCTCGATCCTCGAGGGCGCCGTCGCCGATTCGATGCAGCAGCTCATGAAGGGCGGGGCCCCGTCGGCCGCCGAGACGACGGCCGCCATTCCGTCGCTCGGCGACCTGTACGTCGGCATGCTGCAGCACGGCGGCGCGGCGTTCGCGCGCGTCGCCCGGCTCATCGCGGCGTCGAACGACGCCGCACCCACGGGCGTGCTCGTGCACTGCACCGCCGGCAAGGACCGCACCGGCGTCGCGACGGCGCTCATGCTCGACGCCGTCGGGGTGGAGCGCGACGCGGTCGTCGCCGACTACGCGGCATCGCAGGCCAACCTGTCGGGCGCGTGGGCCGACGGCATGCTGCACATGGTGGCCTCGTTCGGCATTCCGCTGACCCCCGAGCTCGAGACGCTCGTCACCGGCACCCCGCCCGAGGCCATCGAGGCCGCCCTCGGCTGGATCGACCGCGAGCACGGCGGCGCAGCCGGATATCTCGGCGCCGCGGGCCTCGCCGACGACGAACTCGGCGCGCTGCGCGCCCGCCTCACCGCGGAGGTCGCCGAGGCCGCGTAGACGAGGTCGACCGACCCCGCGGAGACGGGGTCGACCGACGGATGCCCGGGCGAGCGCCCGGGCATCCGTCGTCTCAGCCCCGCTTCTTGTCGAGCTGCGCGTCGATCTGCGCGATGCGCTCGCCCAGGATGCGGCGCAGCAGGTCGTCGGGCACGGGATGCTGCGCCGTGAACTGGAGCGCACCCGGCGACCAGTTCAGTCCGGCGGCGTCGAGTTCGGTCGCGAGGCCCGGCAGGATCTGCCCGCTGAACGGGTAGAGGCCCAGGTGCTTCTTGGCCTCGAGCGCCGCGACGAGCGCCTTGCCGCGGTGCAGCAGGGCCGGCATGCCGTAGCTCTCACCCTCGGTCGCGTCGGGCGAGAGCTCACGCGCGACGGCGATCACGTGCTCGAGCGCGACGCGGTTCTCACCGTCGATCGCGGCCAGGTAGTCGATGACGGTTCCCATGTCGGCATCCTGCCACGGCGCCCCGCCGGAGGCATCCCGATTAATCATCTAGTGCTATAGCTTTACTGCCGCAGGTATGGCTAAGCTGTCCCGGTACCGTGCGCCCGAGGGGGGCGGGCGCGAGATCAGCGTCGATCGAAAGGGCGACATGTCGCAAGAAACCACCCCGCCGAACCACCTCGGCGACGACGAGCACCTCGGGGTCCTCGGCTACGAGGGCTCCTTCAACCGCTCGATGAGCCTCTGGGCGAACTTCGCGCTCGGCTTCACCTATCTCTCTCCCCTCGTGGGCGTGTACTCGCTGTTCGCGCTCGCCCTCTCGGTCGGCGGTCCGCCCTCGATCTGGTGGATCGTCATCGTCGGCGCCGGGCAGCTGCTCGTGTCGCTCGTGTTCGGCGAGGTCGTCTCGCAGTACCCGATCCACGGCGGCATCTACCCGTGGGCCCGGCGGCTCTGGGGTCGTCGCTACGCCTGGATGGCCGCATGGGTCTACATCTGGGCCATGATCGTCACGATCACCGCGGTGTCGGAGTACGGCTCGGGCTTCCTCGCGAGCCTGCTCGGCATCGAGATCACGCCGATGTCGACGCTGCTGCTCACGCTCGGCCTGCTCGTGCTCGCCCTGGTCTTCAACTTCTCGGGCACGAAGACCCTCGCCCGGGTCGCGCAGATCGGCCTCGCCGCCGAGCTCGTCGGCGTCATCGGCGTGGGCCTGTACCTCCTGATCTTCCAGCGCAAGCAGGAGTTCGGCGTGTTCTTCGACACGATGGGCGTCGAGGGCGACGGCAGCTACGCGGCGGCGTTCCTCGGCGCCGCGCTCGCGGGCCTCTTCCTCTTCTACGGATTCGAGGCCTGCGGCGATGTCGCCGAAGAGGTCGCGAACCCGGCCCGCCGCATCCCCAAGGCGATGATCATGACGATCCTCGTCGGCGGCGTCTCGGCGCTCTTCTCCTTCGGCGGTTACGTGCTCGCCGCGCCCGACCTCGCGTCGATCGTCGCCGGCGACGACATGGACCCGATCCCGGGCATCCTCGAGGCGACCCTCGGCCCCGTCGGTGCGAAGGTCTTCCTCGTGGTCGCGGTCACCGCGTTCATCAGCTGCGTGCTGAGCCTGCAGGCCGCCGCGAGCCGTCTGCTCTACTCGTTCGCCCGTGACGGCATGATCCCGGGCCACCGCTGGCTCTCGAAGGTCTCGCCCCGCAGCAAGGTGCCGACGAACGCCCTCATCGTCGCGTGCACGATCCCGGTCATCCTCGCGGTG
Source organism: Agromyces chromiiresistens (assembly GCF_029167465.1). Lineage (NCBI taxonomy): Bacteria > Bacillati > Actinomycetota > Actinomycetes > Micrococcales > Microbacteriaceae > Agromyces > Agromyces chromiiresistens. The sequence goes on along the minus strand of NZ_JARFNL010000004.1, from coordinate 670,637 downwards.
CTCATCTACTTCGAGGCGACACTGCTCACCGCCGTGACCTCGTTCGCGGTGCTCGGCATCTACGTCGCGTTCCAGATGGTCGTGCTCGCGGCCCTGCGCCAGCGACTCAAGGGGTGGAAGCCGGCCGGCCCGTTCTCGCTCGGCGGACTCGGCCTGATCGTGAACATCGTCGCCCTCGCCTACGGTGTCTTCGCGATGATCCTGCTCGCGACGCCGGGAACGAGCGGCACGTTCTTCACCGACTGGATCGTGCTCATCGGCCTCGGCGTCGTCGTCGTGAGCGGCCTGCTGTATCTCTTCATCGCCCGCCCCGACCGCAAGTCCGACGCCCCGGCGGGCGATGCGATCGCGGTCGCCGACGAGATCCGCGCCCGCACCGGCGCCGTCGCCGCGGTGAACGCCCCGACGGCGGGCTGACCTCCGCCCGCTCCTCCACTCCGGGGGTGCATCTCCGCCGTGCCCAGGCCGTTCGAGGGCTCGAATCAGCGGGAAGCACCCCCGGAGTGCGTTCGCTCACCGCGCGTGTATGGTGAGCGGGTGATCCGTCGGCACGTCATCGTGAGCGGCGCCGTGCAGGGCGTCGGCTACCGCTACCTCGCACGCAAGCACGCCGAGCGCCTCGCGATCACCGGCTGGGTCCGCAACCTGCCCGACGGCACCGTCGAGGCCGAGGTGCAGGGGCCGTCGCGCGCGGTCCGCGAGATGATCCGGCGGCTCGAGCAGGGCCCGCCCGGCTCGCAGGTGACCGGCGTCGCGGTCGACGAACTCGAGCCCCGCGACGACGACGATGGCTTCCTCATCGTGCGGTGACCCACGATCGAGCGGGCCGAGCCCGCTCGTCGAGGGCCCGACGCCGAGCCGGGGTGTCCTGCTCGCGGCCGGCGCCGCGCACGAGGCATCCCGGGGCGTCTCGACGCCGCTCGAGACATATTGACCGGACGATCGGTCGGGAATACCGTTGAATCGACCCCCTGATCGGGAGCCACCACCTTGAGGAGGCTGGTTTCTATGAAGAAGTGGACTCGCTGGGAGGACTGGGTCGCGATCGCCGCGGGTGCAGCCGCGATGATCTCGACGCTGTTCGTTCCCCCGATGGGCGCCTCGGTCGCCCTGATGCTCGTGCTGGGCGCCCTGCTGGTCGTCTCCGGAGTCGTGAACCTCGCCGCACCCGGCCTCGTCGCGATGGAGTACATCCAGGCGGCACTCGGCGCGCTGCTCCTCATCTCGCCGTGGATGGGCGGCTACGCCGACCCCATGACGTTCGGGGCCGCCTGGATGTCGTGGATCTGCGGTGCGGTCGCGCTCGTCGCCGCCGTGCTCGCCATCCGGCCCAGCATGCAGGCGCACCACGACGCGCTCCCGCACTGACCCGACCGCTCCCGAGAGGGAACGACGAAGGCCCCGCCGGCGAACCGGCGGGGCCTTCGTGGATCTCGAGACGCGCCGTGCGCTCCTCGATCACCGAGTGGGTCAGATGGCGTTGACGTCCAGCGGGATGCCGGGGCCGAACGTGGTCGACACGGCGCCCTTCTGGATGTAGCGGCCCTTCGAGCTCGACGGCTTGAGACGCATGACCTCTTCGAGGGCGGCCTTGAGGTTGTCGTCGAGCTGCTCGGCCGAGAACGACGACTTGCCGACGACGAAGTGCACGTTGGCGTGCTTGTCGACGCGGAACTCGATCTTGCCGCCCTTGATGTCGGAGACGGCCTGGCCGACGTTCGGGGTGACCGTGCCGGTCTTCGGGTTCGGCATCAGGCCGCGCGGGCCGAGCACCTTGCCGAGACGGCCGACCTGGCCCATGAGCTCGGGGGTCGAGACGGCCGAGTCGAACGCGGTGTAGCCCGCGGCGACCTTCTCGATGAGCTCGGCGCCGCCGACCTCGTCGGCGCCGGCCGCGATGGCGGCCTCGGCCGCGGGGCCCGTCGCGAAGACGATGACGCGGGCGGTCTTACCGGTGCCGTGCGGGAGGATGACGGTGCCGCGCACCATCTGGTCGGCCTTGCGGGGGTCGACGCCGAGCTTCAGCGCGACCTCGACGGTCGAGTCGAACTTCGCCGAGCCGGTCTGCTTCGCGAGCGCAACCGCGTCGGTCGGGGTGTAGTACTTGCCGGCCTCGATCTTCTCGGCCGCGGCCCGGTAGGCCTTGGACTTCTGTGCCATGTTGGTTCTCCTTGCGAGAGTGTGGTCATCGCGCCTGGCGGGCGCTGCCACGAATGAGAGTTCTGAAGACGGATGCCTCGGCCGAGGCATCCTGCCCCGGTGGTCGAGTCGCGCGAAGCGCGGAACGAGACCCCGGGACGACCGGCCTTATTCGACCGTGATGCCCATCGAGCGAGCGGTGCCCGCGATGATCTTCGACGCGGCGTCGAGGTCGTTCGCGTTGAGGTCGACCATCTTCTGCTCGGCGATCGCGCGGACCTGGTCCTGCGTGAGCTTGCCGACCTTGGTCGTGTGCGGGACGCCCGAGCCCTTGGCGACGCCGGCGGCCTTCTTGATGAGCTCGGCGGCGGGCGGGGTCTTCAGGACGAAGGTGAAGGAGCGGTCCTCGTAGACCGTGATCTCGACGGGGATCACGTTGCCGCGCTGCGACTCGGTCGCCGCGTTGTAGGCCTTGCAGAACTCCATGATGTTCACGCCGTGCTGACCCAGCGCCGGACCGATGGGCGGTGCGGGGTTGGCGGCGCCGGCGTTGATCTGAAGCTTGATCAGACCAGTGACCTTCTTCTTCGGTGCCATGATTTCTCTCTTTCTGTTCGAACGCCCTGGCGGGCACTCTCCCGTCGCTCCGGCGGTTCCGGAGGGCGGTGGTTCGTGCGGGTTCGGCGGGGCCGAACGCAGCACAACCCTCCGAGTATACCGGAGGGTCGGCTGTGGAGCTTCTGGGGATCTTAGAGCTTGGTGACCTGGTCGAAGCTGAGCTCGACGGGGGTCTCGCGCTCGAAGAGCGAGACGAGCACGGTGAGCTTGCCGCTCTCGGGCTTGATCTCGCTGATCGTGCCGGGCAGGCCCGCGAACGAGCCGTCCTTGATGGTGATCGTCTCGCCGATCTCGAAGTCGACCTCGGCGGGGATCTGACGGGCTGCGCCGGACGCGGCACCGGCCTTCGCACCCTTGGCGGGCGCGACGTCCTTGGGCTCGACGAGGCTCTTCAGCATGCCGAAGGCCTCTTCGAAGCGCAGCGGGGTCGGGTTGTGCGCGTTGCCCACGAAGCCGGTGACGCCCGGAGTGTGGCGGATGACCGACCAGCTCTCCTCGTTCAGCTCCATGCGGACGAGCACGTAGCTCGGGATGCGCACGCGGGTGACCATCTTGCGCTGGCCGTTCTTGATCTCGACCACGTCTTCCATCGGCACTTCGACCTGGTAGATGTAGTCGGCCATCGCCATCGACTCGCGGCGCTGCTCGATGTTCGCCTTCACGCGGCGCTCGAAGCCCGCGTACGAGTGGATGACGTACCACTTGCCCGGGAGGAAGCGCAGCTCGTTGCGGAACTCCTCGTACGGGTCGAACTCGCTGTCGGCCTCTTCTTCGACCGCCTCGAGTGCGGCCTCGGCCTCTTCGGGCGAGTCGATGTCGAGGGCGTCGTCGACGACGGCGTCGGCCTCGGGGTCGCCCGCCTCGGCGATCGCGTCGAGGACCGCCTCGAGGTCGATGTCGTTGCCCTCGTCGTCGACGAGGTGCACGGCACGGTGCTCGGCCGGCTCCGAGGACTGCTCCTCGTGCTCGTTGACGCTGCCCGTCTGCGCCTCGTCGTCTTCAGCCGACTGCTCGGCAGCCGTAGCCCAGTCGACGTCGTCGCGCTCAGTCCTTGACACTTCTCGATCCTTCTCTTCGTGCGCCCCCGGCGCCCAGCGGGTCGTGCGGCCGAAGGCCCGATCAGACCCCGGTCGTTCCGAAGACGTACAGCACCAGCCATCCGAACAGCTGGTCGAGGCCCCAGACGAGCGCCATCATGATGATGACGAACACGAGCACCACGACCGTGAAGCTGACAAGCTCCCTCCGCGTGGGGGTGACGACCTTCTTCAGCTCAGCGATGACCTGCCGGATGAACAGGGCGATGCGCGAAAAGGGGTTCCGACGCGCTGCGCGATCGCGCTTCGCGTTGGCGACGACGTCCTCACTGGGTTCGTCGATAACTTTTCGTGCCACCTCGTACACCTTTCGTGGGCCGGCAATCACTGCCGGCTCGCAGGGCGGACAGGACTCGAACCTGCAACCTGCGGTTTTGGAGACCGCTGCTCTACCAATTGAGCCACCGCCCTAGGGCCCCGCTTGCACGGGACGCCTCGGAATCGCCAGCCCGGCTCCGCTTCACACGACCGCAACGAAACTCGATTCGATCGAGTCGCGATTTCGGGCGCAGTGAATCTTTGCCGAGGCGAGCAACCTCCATCAGTGTAGGCGACGCGAGCGCCTCGCGCGAACCGACGCCTACATTGGGACCATGAGCCCCGACCGCGCCGCCCGCCGCACCCCCGAGCCGAGCTCGAGCGTCGAGGTCGTCGGCGAGCACTCGCAGTTCCGTCTCGACCTCGAGCGCATCCGGTTCTCCCCCTACTTCTCGCGGCTGTCGGCGGTCACGCAGGTCATCGCGCAACCGGGCGCCGGCCCCCTCATCCACAACCGGCTCACCCACTCCATCAAGGTCACCGCGGTCGCACGCGCGATCGCGGTCGGCTTCGCGGACGCCTCGTCGCCGGCGCACGCGCTCGCGACGGAGCACGGCTGCGACGCCGTCGTCGTCCAGGCGGCGGCGAGCGCGCACGACCTCGGGCACCCGCCGTTCGGGCACCTCGGCGAGCGCGTGCTCGACCGCCTCGCCCGCGAGACGCTCGACCTCCCCGACGGATTCGAGGGCAACGCGCAGAGCTACCGCATCATCGCCACCCTCGACGTGTGCGCGGCCGCGCCGCACGGCCTCAACCTCACGTCGGCGGTGCGGGCGGCCGTCGCGAAGTACCCGTGGACCCGGTTCGCCTCGCCGGCGCCGTTCGCCGACGGCGGGCTGCCGCGCGGTTGGCGCCGGAGCGGGGAGAGCGTCGAGGCGGCGAAGTTCTCGGCGTACGACCTCGACGCGGCCGACCTCGCCGAGGCGCGCAGGGGCCTCGCGCCGATGGTGCAGTCGCTCGAGTGCTCGATCATGGACACCGCCGACGACATCGCCTACTCGATCCACGACGTCGACGACTTCTACCGCGCCGGCCTGCTCAGCCAGGGCGCGGTCGCCCGCGAGTTCCGCGGGTGGATGGAGGACTCGAGCGCCCTGCGCGAGCTCGACGACGAGGCCCTCCTGCAGCGCAGCGCGCCGGCGGGCGCCGCCCTCGAGGCACTGCGGCGCAAGCTGCGTCGCTCCGACGCGTGGATCGCCGACGACGACGCGTTCGCGGCCGCGGTCGACGTCGTCGCCGACGACCTCGTCGACGGCCTGCTCGCGACGCCCTTCGACGGCTCGATCGCCTCGGAACGGGCGCTGTCGTCGTTCACGAACCGCTGGATCGGTCACCTCCAGACCTCGGTCGTGCCCGCACCCGACGGCGTCGCCCGCACGGGCCTCGTGACGCTCGACCGGGGCGCCTGGCACGAGGTCGAGATCCTGAAGTTCGTGCACCGGCACTTCATCCTCGACCGCGCCGACATCGCCATGTACCAGCGGGGCCTCAGCCGCGTGCTCACGCGTGCCGTGAAGGGGCTGACCGCCTGGGCGACCGACGAGTACGACCGGCACCGGGTGCCCCAGCGGCTGCGCGAGCTCATCGAGATCGCGACCGACGGCTACGCGCAACTGCGCCGCACGCGCCCCGAGGGAGTGCCGGTGCCCGAGTCGGCCGACCTGCTGCGGCTCGGCGTCGGCCGCGGTGTCGTCGACTACGTCGCGTCGCTCTCCGACGACCAGGCGCTCGCCGTCTCCGAGGCGATCGACGGGCGACCCGACCGGCTCTGGGACATCGGCCAGAACCTCTAGCCCGAGATCTCCGCCACCGCCAGAGCCACGGACGCGAGGCCGCGGCACGGGGCATCCATTCAGACGAGGCATCCGTTCACCGGGTCGTCGCCGAACGGTCGCCTGGCCGACACGGGGTCGCAGACCGGGGCCGATTGGCTCGCGGCATGAGCCGAAACCTCACGCGACGCGCCCTGCCGCGCGCCATCGCCGTCACCGCCGCGACCGCCACGGCGGCCGCCCTGCTGCTCGCCGCCCCGGCCGCCCAGGCCGTCGGCAACGGGCAGACCACCCCGACCTCGCCCATGCAGTCGTTCGAGCCCACGCTCGTCGCCCGGGCCACCCTGTCGGCCGACTTCCTCGCCGAAGGTCCTGCCTCGGGCGCGCTCGCCTCCGCCGCGAACGGCCGTCAGGGCCCGTGGGACGGCCAGGTCATCCCCGGATTCTCCGCCGTGATCGAGAACGGCGACGGCACGTTCTGGGCCCAGCCCGACAACGGGTTCGGCTCGAAGGGCAACTCCGCCGACTTCCTGCTGCGCAACTACCTCGTGCGACCGGCCTGGCAGACCGCCGAGGGCGGCGACGGCGCGCTCGAGGTGGAGCGCTTCATCTCGTACAACGACCGCAACGGCGTGCTCGACTTCCCGATCGTCAACGGCGACACCGACGAGCGGCTGCTCACGGGGGCCGACTTCGACATCGAGTCGGTCGTGCGCGCGAAGGACGGCAGCTTCTGGGTCGGCGAGGAGTTCGGGCCCTTCCTGCTGCACTTCGACGCCGAGGGCACCCTCCTCGAGAAGCCCTTCTCGCTCGACGGCGCGAAGTCGCCGCAGAACCCGTACCTCGCCGCAGGAGAGACGCCGCGGGTGCGCGCGAGCCGCGGCTTCGAGGCGCTCGCGGGCTCGGTGAACGGGCGCTACCTCTACCCGATCGTCGAGGGCTCGTACACCGACGACGCCGACCTGCGCCGGCGCGAGGTGCACGAGTTCGACACCAAGCGCGGCGCCTACACCGGGCGCACGTGGAACTACCAGACCGACCAGGAGGCGAACGTCGTCGGCGACGCGTTCACGGTCAGGAACGGCGTGCTGCTCGTCGTCGAGCGCGACGACTTCGAGGGCGAGCAGTCGGTCACGAAGCGCGTCTACCAGGTCGACCTGAAGCGCGCCGACGCCGAGGGCCACCTCGAGAAGACGCTCGTGCTCGACGCCCTCCGCATCGCGAACCCCGACGGCATCGGCGCCGGCGACGGCTACGGCACGGGCGAGGTGTTCTCGCTGCCCGTGCAGTCGTTCGAGACGATCGTGCAGCTGAAGGACGGACGCCTGCTCATCGGCAACGACAACAACTACCCCGGCAACGACGCCCGCGTGCCGGGCACGCCCGACGACACCGAGTTCGCCGTGATCGACCTCGGCCGCACGAAGATCGAGCCCGAGCAGGTGACCGTCATCGGCCACCGGGGCGCGAGCGGCCACCGCCCCGAGCACACGCTCGCCTCGTACGAGCAGGCGATCGTGCAGTGCGCCGACTACATCGAGCCCGACGTGGTCTCGACGAAGGACGGCGTGCTCGTCGCCCGCCACGAGAACGAGATCAGCGGCACCACGAACGTCGCCGCCCGCCCGGAGTTCGCGGGCCGGAAGGCCACGAAGACCATCGACGGCGCGAAGGTCACCGGCTGGTTCACCGAGGACTTCACGCTCGCGGAGCTCCGCAGCCTGCGGGCGAAGGAGCGGCTGCCGCAGACCCGCCCCGCCAACACCGCGTTCGACGGGCTCTACCAGGTGCCGACCCTCGACGAGGTCATCGACCTCGCCCGCCACTCGATCAGCTGCGACGGCCGGCAGGTCGGCGTCTACCCCGAGACGAAGCACCCGACCTACTTCGACTCGATCGGCCTCTCGCTCGAGGAGCCCCTCGTCGCCGCCCTGCAGGCGAACGGCGTCGACGACGCCGACGCACCCGTGATCGTGCAGAGCTTCGAGGTCTCGAACCTGCAGGAGCTCGACGGCATGACCGAGGTCGCCCTCGCCCAGCTCGTGAGCGCCTCGGGCCGCCCGTACGACTTCACGGCCGCGGGCGACCCGCGCACGTACGCCGACCTCGTCACGCCCGCCGGGCTCGCCGAGATCGCCGGCTACGCCGACGGCGTCGGCCTCGAGAAGTCGGTCATGATCCCGCGCACGGCGGCGGGCACGCTCGGTGCGCCGAAGCCGGTCATCGCCGATGCCCACGCGGCCGGGCTCGCGGTGCACGGCTGGACCTTCCGCCTCGAGAACCAGTTCCTCCCGGCGGAGTTCCGCTCGTCGGCCGACCCGATCGCGCCGGGCGACCTCGCGGGCGAGATCGCGGTGTTCGTCGGTGCCGGCATGGACGGCATCTTCAGCGACCAGCCCGACATCGCCGCCACCGTCGGCTGACGTCGAGGAGCACGGGCGGATGCCTCGGCACGGCGCCGAGGCATCCGCTCGCCCGTGCCCGGGCAGACCGTCCGGAGGGCCGGACGACACCGATCGAAACGCCCCTCACGGCCACGCGGCCACGCGATTAGACTCACCCCTGTGACCGAGAAGCCGCGCCTGTCCGCCCGTATCGCCGCCATCGCCGAGTCCGCGACCCTGAAGGTCGATGCGAAGGCGAAGGCGCTCCAGGCCGAGGGCCGCCCGGTCATCTCGTACGCCGCCGGCGAGCCCGACTTCGCGACCCCCGAGCACATCGTCGAGGCCGCCCTCGCGGCCACGCGCGACCCCAAGAACTACCGCTACACGCCTGCCGCGGGACTGCCCGACCTGCGCGAGGCGATCGCGGCGAAGACCGCGCGCGACTCGGGCCTCGAGGCATCCGCATCGCAGGTGGTCGTGACCAACGGCGGCAAGCAGGCCGTCTACCAGGCCTTCCAGGTGCTGCTCGACGAGGGCGACGAGGTGCTCGTGCCCACCCCGTACTGGACCACCTACCCCGAGGCGATCAAGCTCGCGGGCGGCCGCCAGGTCGACGTGTTCGCGGGCAGCGACCAGGGCTACCTCGTCACGGTCGAGCAGCTCGAGGCCGCGCGCACCGAGCGTACGAAGGTGCTGCTGTTCGTCTCGCCGTCGAACCCGACCGGCGCGGTGTACGCGCCCGAGCAGGTGAAGGCGATCGGCGAGTGGGCGCTCGAGCACGGCATCTGGGTCATCGCCGACGAGATCTACCAGAACCTGACCTACGGCTCGCTCGACTCCGAGGTCGGCAGCCCCGCCCCGCGCGCCGTCTCGATCGTCGAGGCCGTGCCGGGGCTCGCGAACCAGGCGATCCTCGTCAACGGCGTCGCCAAGACCTACGCCATGACGGGGTGGCGCCTCGGCTGGATGGTCGGCCCCGCCGACGTGATCAAGGGCGCCGCGAACCTCCAGTCGCACCTCTCGTCGAACGTCTCGAACATCTCGCAGCGCGCCGCGATCGCCGCCCTCACCGGCCCGCAGGAGCCGGTGGAGGAGATGCGCCGCGCCTTCGACCGCCGACGCCGCCTGATCGTCGCCGAGCTCTCGAAGATCGACGGCATGACGGTGCCGGTGCCCGAGGGCGCGTTCTACGTCTACCCCGACGTGACCGGCCTCCTCGGCCGCGAGTGGGGCGGCGTCACGCCGACCTCGTCGCTGGAGCTCGCCGACCTCATCCTCGACCAGGCCGAGGTCGCCGCCGTTCCCGGCGAGGCGTTCGGGCCGTCCGGGTTCCTCCGCCTCAGCTACGCGCTCGGTGACGAGCCGCTGCTCGAGGGCGTGCAGCGCCTGCAGCGACTGTTCGGCTAGGCGGGATGCCTCGCGGCGACGCCCGGCTCGCACGCCTCGCAGCACGCAACAACGCGGAGTGGTGCCGAGCGGTCGCCGCGAGCCACGGGATCGCATCGGGCTTCGCCCTCGGCGGCGCCCTGTGGGTGGCGGAGGCGCCGACGCCGCTCGGCTATCCCGAGGCGGTGACCGTCGAACCCGGGCTCGACACGGCGACCGTGCTCGCGATGCTCGCGCCCGACGCGACGAGCCTGAAGGACTCGTTCGCCGACCTCGATCCGGGCGCCGCCGGCTGGGCGCCGCTGTTCGACGCGACCTGGATCGTCGCCGACGCGCACGACTCGTCGTCGAACGGCACCGATCCCGGCGACCCCGCACTCGTCACAGTGACGACGGCCGCCGGGCTCGCGCGGTGGGCGGGCGCCCACGGCCTCCCCGACGCGTTCGCCGAGCCGTTGCTCGGGGCAGCCGAGGTGGTGGTGCTCGGGTCGGCCGGGCCCGGGTCGAGTCGGGCGTCGGTGCAGGCCGCGGTCACCGCGGGCGGCGTGCTCAACCGCACGGGCGAGGTCGTCGGGCTCTCGAACGCCTTCGGCGGTGGCCAGGGACTGTACCGTGCGCTCCGACGCGAGGCCGGAGCACGGTGGCCGGGGCTGCCGGTCGTCGGCTACGAGTCGGATGGCGCCCTCGACGATGCGCTCGATGCGGGCTTCCGGCGCGTCGGCCCGCTGCGCGTCTGGGCGCGCCCGGCTCAACCCGGCCCGAGCACGACGTCGACGTTGCGCAGGTAGATGGCCCGCTCGAGGCCCACGACTCCCGCGGGGCCGGCGACACCGGCATGCAGGCCCGGCGGCTCCCGCCCGATCGGAGCCGCACCCGACGCTCCGGCCTGCACGCCGGCGAGCATGCCGACGCCGTAGGCGGCTGCGATCGCGGCGAGGGTCGCCGCTGCCACCAGGGCGGCGACCTCCCAGGTCTTCATGGGCCCCTCCCAGCCCCCGGTCGCACGCGACGCTAGCGGAGCCGCCGCCCCGGCCGCATGCGTGCCAGCACTGGAGAACGCCCGGGCGGCTCAGCCGAGCGCACGCCGCGCCTCGACGGCGAGCGCGTCGGCGACGGCGTCGAGCAGGGGCGAACTGAGGTTCCACTGCTGCCAGTGCAGCGGCACGTCGACGGGCGCCCCGCCGAGTCGCACGAGCTCGCCGCGGTCGAGTTCGGCGGACGACTGGAACTCGGGCAGCATGCCCCAGCCGAGCCCGAGCTTCACGGCGTTCGCGAAGTCGTTCGAGGCCGGAACGTAGTGGCGCGGGGCGCGCTCGGGGTCGAGGCCGGCCGCGCGCAGCGCGTCGTGCTGCAGGTGGTCGCGCCGGTCGAAGTCGACGAGTGGCGCACGGGCGATCCAGTCGGGCAGGGCGGATGCCTCGTGGCGGGCTCGGTCGCTCCAGCGGCCGACGAACCCCGGCGTGGCCACGGCCTCGTATCGCATGACGCCGAGCGGGCGCACGAGGCATCCCGCCACCGGGGTGGCCTGCGAGGTCACCGCCCCCATGACGGTGCCGGACTCGAGCAGCCCGGCGGTGAAGTCCTGGTCGTCGCGGTGCAGGTCGAAGACCACGGGATGCGTCTCGGCGACGCGCGCGAGCGCGGGCAGGAACCACGTGGCGAGCGAGTCGGCGTTGACCGCGAGCGGGATCGGAACGGGACGGAACGCCGTCGCGCCCGCCTCCCCGTCGGCCGTGGCGACGTCATCGGCGTCGAGCCCGAACTCGGCGAGCGCGTCGTGCTCGAGCAGGGCGAGCTGGCGCGCGAGCCGCACGACGGCCGCCCCGGCACCGGTCGCACGGGCCGGCTTCGAGCGCACGACGAGCACACGACCGAGCTGCTGCTCGAGCGTCTTCACGCGCTGCGACACGGCCGAGGGCGTGAGCCGCAGCCGACGGGCGGCCGCGTCGAAGGTGCCCTCGTCGATCACGGCGGCGAGGGTGCGGGCGAGGTCGAGTGGAATGTGCATCTGAAGCGATGCTAATGGTTCTGAAGGATCTTGAGCTGGATTACAGCCTGACGCCGACGTACCGTCGAAAGGTGATCGCCTCCTCAGTGCTCGCGGGCCTCGGCCTCGGCCTCTCGCTCATCGTCGCCATCGGCGCGCAGAACGTGTTCGTGCTGCGCCAGGGCATCCGGCGCGAGCACGTGTTCGCCGTCGCCGCGATCTGCGCCGTGAGCGACCTCGTGCTCATCGTCGTCGGGGTCTCCGGCATCGGCCTCGTCATCGGCCAGGTGCCGTGGCTCATCGACGTGGTCCGGTGGGCGGGCGCGGCATTCCTCGTCGGCTACGGCGTGCTCGCCGCCCGCCGCGCGCTGCGCCCGACGGGCGAGGTGCTCGTCACGGGCGACGGCTGCGACTCGGCGGCGGACGTGCCGGGGCCGTCGGCGGACGGTGTGGGGACGCCCTCCGCCGACGGCCGCGGTGCGCCCGTCGCCGTCGAAGCACGACCGGCGATCGCCACGCGTACCACCCTCGCGAGCGCCGTGCTCACGTGCCTGGCCCTCACCTGGCTCAATCCGCACGTGTACCTCGACACCGTCTTCCTGCTGGGATCGGTGGCGAACAGCCACGGCCCCGAGGGCCGCTGGTGGTTCGCGCTGGGCGCCGGCGCGGCATCCCTCATCTGGTTCTTCGCCCTCGCCTACGGGGCGCGCCTGCTGGGCCGCGTGCTCTCGACCCCGCGCGCCTGGCGGGTGCTCGACGGCGTCATCGCCGTCGTCATGCTCGCCATCGCGGCCTCGCTCGTGCTGCCCCACTGATGGGGAATAGCCGGTCGCCGGCGACCGTGCTACCGTTTCGGACATCGTGAGCACCCTCACCTGTCGCTGCTGTCGCCGCTAGGCGGTCGTCTCCCCGACGACCCCAGGGCGCGATTCCCCGCGCCGCCGACCGCAGCCCCGTGCTCACGCCGCATCCGACGCGTCCGCGTCAGCTCCGCGGCATCCGCCTCGAACCGATCTCGAATCGATCTCGAACACCGGATGCCACGCAGCCGACGTCAACGGATGCCGGGGCCGCCGCGTCGTCGGCGCACCACCCGGCACTCGAAAGGACCATCCCATGTCCGGCATCCCCGTTCTCGACCTCTCACTGCTCAACGGCACGACCGAGCAGCAGGCGCAGTTCCGCGACGACCTCCGCCGCGCGACGCACGAGGTCGGCTTCTTCTCGCTCATCGGCCACGGCGTGCCGACCGAGCTCGTCGATCGCGCGTATGCGGCGGCGCGGGCGTTCTTCGCCCTGCCCGAGTCGCACAAGCTCGCGATCGAGAACGTCACGAGCCCGCACTTCCGCGGGTACACCCGCATGGGCGGCGAGCGCACGCTCGGTCGCGTCGACATCCGCGAGCAGATCGACCTCGGCGCCGAGCGCCCGGCCGTGACCATGACGGCCGACACCCCGGACTACTGGATCCTCGAGGGGCCGAACCTGTGGCCCGAGGCGCTGCCCGAGTTCCGCGCGGTCGCCGAGGAGTGGATCGCCCGGCTCGACGAGGTCGGCACACGCCTCCTTCGCAGCTGGGCCGAGGCGCTCGGGGCCGCGCCCGACACCTTCGACGCCGCCTTCGAGCGCCCGTCGCCGTACCTCAAGGTCGTGCGCTACCCCGGCGTCTCGGCCGAGCAGCCCGCGCAGGGCGTCGGCGCCCACAAGGACCTGGGCGTGCTCACCCTGCTCTCGGTCGAGGACGGCAAGGCCGGCCTGCAGGTCGAGAAGGACGGCGAGTGGATCGACGTCGTCGCCCCGTCGGGCGCGTTCATCGTGAACATCGGCGAACTGCTCGAGATCGCGACCGACGGCTACCTCAAGGCGACGAAGCACCGAGTGGTCTCCCCCGCACCCGGCACCGAGCGCATCTCGATCCCGTACTTCCACGGGCCGGCACTCGACGCCGTGATCCCGACGATCGAGCTCGCACCCGAGCTCGCCGCCGAGGCGCCCGGCATCACCAGGGACCCCGCGAACCCGCTGCACGCCGTGTTCGGCGAGAACTGGCTGAAGAGCCGGCTCCGCGCCCACCCGAACGTGGTCGAGGCGCAGTACCCGAGGCTGCTCGTCGGCGCCTGACCGAGGGGCGGGTGCGCATCGAGCACGCCCGAGTCGGCGTGACCTGTCGAAAACGGTTGTCGCCGTTCGTCGTACCTGCGTAGCGTGACCGAGAGAGAGGATTCCGCCATGGAATACGCGCTGTTCTACGCCGCGGGCGACGACCCGATCGCCCCCGACCCCGCCGCCGACGACATCGGAGACTGGGTCGACGACCTCGAGGCGCGCGGCGTCTCCGAGTACGGCGAGCGGCTCCGCCCCGATCCCGATGCCACGGTGGTGCGCGTGCGCGGCGGGGAGCTGCTCGTGAGCGACGGGCCGTTCACCGAGGCGAAGGAGTCGATCGGCGGCTTCGACATCATCGACGTCGACGACCTCGACGCCGCGATCGAGATCGCGTCGCGGCATCCCGCCGCGTCATTCGGCCGCGTCGAGGTGCGCCCGTTCGTGCGGTGGCCCGACGCCGAGCCGGGCTCGCGCATCGTGCCGGCCGGCTTCGCCGAACGCGACGCGTCGGGGCGCCGCTACCTCATGCTCGTGGCGGTCGAGCCCGGCGGCGAGCGCGACGCCGATGCCGGCCCCGACGCGTGGGTGCGCGAGATGGACGGTCGCGGCACCCGGCTGTTCGGCGAGGTGCTGCGCGGGCCGGATGATGCGACCCATGTGCGCCGACGCGGCGGCGAGGTGCTCGTCGCCGACGGGCCGTTCGCCGAGGCGAAGGAGTGGATCGCCGGGTTCGACCTCATCGAGGTGGCCGGGCTCGCCGAGGCGATCGAGGTCGCGGCCGCGCACCCGATGGCGCGCGGCGGGGCGATCGAACTGCGCCCGCTGTGGCCGTTCGACGTGCACGACGACCACGTCGCGCGCGCCGAGCGCGAGGCCGACGAGTACGGGCGTCGAACGGAACCGCCGGCCGCCGAGGCCGCCGCCGCCGCCCGCGCCGGAGTCGCGGGGGCCGCGCACTGAGCCCGCGCGGGGCGTCGCCGTCGGCGAGCGGGCCGATCGGTCCGGTCGCCGATGCGGCGGCGTCCCGCCGCCCGGACACGCCGAGCGGAACCGACGCGGTCGCCGCGGCGCCCCGTCATGCGGTCACGCCGAGCGGAACCGACGCGGTCGCCGCGGCGCTGCGGGATGCGGCAGGCGAGTGGGCGCGCATCGTCGCGACACTCATCCGCACGACGGGCGACTGGGACGTCGCCGAGGAGTCGGCGGCCGGCGCGTTCGAGCGTGCGGCCGAGACGTGGCCGCGCGACGGCGTGCCCCGCAATCCCGGCGCCTGGCTCACGACCGCCGCCCGCAACCTCGCGCTCGACCGGCTGCGTCGGCGCGGTGTCGAGGCCGAGAAGCTGCGCGAGTGGGCCGACGCCGAACGCGACGCCGGCCGCACCGCGGGCCCACCCGACCCGGCCGAACTCGTCGCGCGCGACGAACCCTCGTGGGACGACCGACTGCGGCTCGTCTTCACGTGCGCCCACCCGGCGCTGCCGATGGAGGCGCGCGTGGCCCTCACGCTCCGCACCGTCGGCGGCCTCGAGACGCCCGAGATCGCGCGGGCCTTCCTCGTGCCCGAGTCGACGATGGCGCAGCGTCTCGTGCGGGCGAAGCGCAAGATCCGGCATGCGGCGATCCCGTACCGGGTGCCGCCTGCGGAGGCACTGTCCGAGCGGCTCGACGGGGTGCTCGCGGTGCTCTACCTCATCGCGAACGAGGGCTACCTCGCGTCGTCGGGAGATCACCTGCAGCGGCTCGACCTCGCGGCCGAGGCGATCAGGCTCGCGCGACTCGTCGTGTCGCTCATTCCCGACTCCGACGAGGCCCGGGCCCTGCTTGCACTGCTCCTGCTGCAGCACGCGCGTTCGGCCGCTCGGGTGGACGCCGCGGGCGACCTCGTGCCGCTCGCGGACCAGGACCGGACCCGGTGGGACGCCCGGGAGGTCGCCGAGGGCCTCGCGCTCCTCACGAGCCCGGGCAGCCGCTCGAGCCGGGCGGACGACGCGATCGCGGGCCCGTATCGGCTCCAGGCCGAGATCCAGGCGGTGCACGCTCGCGCGGCGACCGCCGTCGCGACCGAGTGGCCCGCGATCGTCGCCCGCTACGACGCGCTCGCGGCGCTCACCGATTCGCCGTTCGTGCGGTTCAACCGCGCGATCGCGGTCGGCGAGGCCGACGGACCCGCGGCCGGACTCGCCGCCCTCGCAGAGGTCGAGGCCGGCGGCCGCCTCGCCGGCTATCACCTCCTGCCTGCGGCGCAGGCCGAGTTCCTGCGCCGCGAGGGGCGGACCGCCGAAGCATCCGACCGCTATCGCGAGGCGATGGTCCTCGCGCCGACGGCGCCCGAGGTGCGATTCCTCGAGCGCCGACTGGCCGACCTCGACCGAGGGTGACGGCCTGCCGACCGGCGGGCCCATCCACCGATCGGTGGATGCCGGAATCGAACGGCCGGGGGCTGCCGCCGGCGCCCGGCCTCCGACACGCTCGGACTATGAAGACGACACGAACCGATGCCGCAGGCGGGCGCGAACCCGACGTCGCGGTGCGGGTGCGGGGACTCCGCAAGCAGTACGGCCACCGGGTCGCCGTCGACGGCATCGACCTCGACATCGCCCACGGCGAGACGTTCGCCCTGCTCGGCCCGAACGGCGCCGGGAAGTCGACGACCGTCGAGATCCTCGAGGGGTACCGCTCGCGCACGGCGGGCGAGGTGTCGGTGCTCGGCGTCGATCCGGCCCGCGGCGGCCTCGACTGGAAGGCGCGGCTCGGCATCGTGCTGCAGTCGAGCGGCGAGACCGGCCAGTACACCGTGCGCGAACAGCTGCGTCAGTTCGCCGGGTACTACCCGAACCCGCGCGACGTCGACGAGGTGATCGCGGCGGTCGGGCTCGAGGCCCAGGCCGGCACGCGCCTGCAGAAGCTCTCGGGCGGCCAGCGCAGGCGGGTCGACGTGGCGCTCGGCATCGTCGGCCGCCCCGAGCTGCTCTTCCTCGACGAACCGACGACGGGCTTCGATCCGGCGGCGAGGCGCGAGTTCTGGGGGCTCGTCCGCGGGCTCAAGGCCGAGGGCACGACGATCGTGCTCACGACGCACTACCTCGACGAGGCGGCGCAGCTCGGCGACCGGGCCGGGGTCATCATCGGCGGCCGGCTCGTCGACGTCGCCCCCATCGACGTGCTCGGCGGCGAGGCCGCCCGGGTGCCGATCGTGCGGTGGCGCGACGCCCGGGGGCTCGTCCGGGAGACGCGCACCGACGCGCCGGCCCGGCTCGTGGCCTCCCTCGTCGCAGAACTCGGCGGCGAGCCCAGGGAGCTCGAGGTCATCCGCCCGAGCCTGGAGGACATCTACCTCGACCTCGTCGGCGACGCCGACGCGGCCGACGCCGACGGCGCGGCCGGCCCGGCGACCGAGACCGCGCCCGAGGAGGCACTGGCATGATCACCGTCACCACCCGTCCGATCGGCATCGCCCGCGTCGGCGGCTCGCGCGTCGCGTACGAGACGCGGGGTTACTTCCGCTCGCTCGACACGGTGTTCTTCACGTTCCTGTTCCCGCTCATCATGCTCGGCATCTTCACGACGGCCTTCAGCGCGTCGGGCGACGTCGGGCCCGTGGGCTCGCAGATCAGCGTCGGCGCGTTCTACCTGCCCGGCATGCTCGCCGCGGGCCTGCTGCTGTCGGGCCTGCAGAACCTCGCCGTCGACATCGCGACCGAGAAGGGCGACGGCACGCTCAAGCGGCTGGGCGGCACCCCGCTGTCGCCCGTCTCGTACTTCCTCGGCAAGATCGGGCAGGTGTTCGTCACGGGCGCGCTGCAGGCCGGGCTCATGCTCGTCGCCGCGGCGACCGTGTTCGGCATCGCCCTGCCGACCGACCCCGCGCAGTGGTTCACGTTCGCGTGGGTGTTCGTGCTCGGCCTCACGGCCTCGGCGCTGCTCGGCATCGCCCTGTCGTCGGTGCCGCGCAGCGGCCGGTCGGCGACGGCCGTCGTCATCCCGATCGTGCTCGTGCTGCAGTTCATCTCGGGCGTCTACCTCTCGTTCAACCAGCTGCCCGAGTGGATGCAGAACGTCGCGAGCCTCTTCCCGCTGAAGTGGATGGCGCAGGGCATGCGCGCCGCGTTCCTGCCCGAGGAGTTCGCCGCGCTCGAGCAGCACGGCGCCTGGGACCTCGGCTGGGTCGCGGTGGCGCTCGGCATCTGGCTCGTGGTCGGGCTCGTGCTCAGCCGGCTGACGTTCCGCTGGATCCGCCGCGATGCGTGACGTCGCAGCGTACGCGTCGCCCACGACCGGTGCGTGAGAGCATGGCGGCATGCTGAACCGCCGGTGGTGGGATGCCGCGGCGATCGCGGTCGCGGTCGTCACCGTGCTGTTCGGCCTGACCGATCCGCCGTACGGCCCGCCCGACTACGGGGCGTGGGCGGTCGCGGGGGTCTTCCTCGTCGTCTACTTCGCCTACCTGCGCGGCCGCCTCGACCGCGAGGATCCGACGCAGCACGTCGTCATCACGATCGTGCTCTCGGCCGTCGTCGGCGTCGGCGTCGCGTTCGACCCGGGCGCCTCGATCCTGCAGGCCTTCGCGTACCCGTTCCTCTGGGTCACCGCACCGTCGACCCGGCGCGCGATCGTCGCCAACGTCGGGCTCGCCATCGCACTGCTCGTCGGCTACGTCGTGCACTTCGGGTGGGGCGGGGTCGTCGCGGGCGTCGCGGTCGCCGGGCTCTCGCTCGGGTTCAGCCTCGCGCTCGGGCTCTGGATCACCCACATCGCCGCGATCGGCGAGGAGCGGGCCCGGCTGCTCGTGGAGCTGCAGTCGGCGCAGGGCCAGCTCGCCGCGCTGCACCGCGACGCCGGCGTCAGCGACGAACGCGCCCGGCTCGCCCGCGAGATCCACGACACGATCGCGCAGAGCCTCACCGGGCTCGTCATGGTCGCGCAGCGCGCGGGCAACCGGCTCGACGGGTCGGACGACGCATCGCAGGGCACCGCCGCCGCCCGCGCCGACATCGAGCTCATCGAGCAGATGGCGCGCGAGGCGCTCACCGAGGCGCGAGGGCTCGTCGCGACGCTCGCACCGGTCTCGGCCGACGGCGGCCTCACCGCCGCCCTCGGCCGGCTCGGCGCCGCGTTCGAACGCGAGACGGGCGTGCGGGTCGCCGTCGACGCGGATGCCTCGGGGCTCGACCGCGAACTCGAGGTCGTGCTGCTGCGGAGCGCCCAGGAGGGGCTCGCCAACGTGCGCAAGCACGCCGGTGCGAGCCGGGTGGCGATCACGGTCGCCGACCGCGGAGCGCACGAGGTCGTGCTGACCGTGTGCGACGACGGGGCGGGACCGTCGCCCGCCGCCCCGGGCGTGTCGTCGCCGGCCCCGGCCGGCTTCGGGCTCGCGGGCCTGCGCGACCGGGCGGCGCTCGTCGGCGGCACCCTGGAGTTCGGCCCCGCGAACGGCGGCGGCTCGCTGCTGCGCGTCACGGTGCCCAGGAAGGAGACCGCATGAACCCGATCCGCGTCGTCGTCGCCGACGACCACCCCATCGTGCGCGCCGGCATCGTCGGGCTCCTCGACACGGCGGCGGGCATCGAAGTCGTCGGCGAGGCGGCGAACGGCGCCGAGGCGATCGAGCTGGCCCGGTCGCGGCATCCCGATCTCGTGCTCATGGACCTGCGCATGCCGGGCATCGACGGCGCGGCCGCGACGGCCGAGATCGTCGCGACGGTGCCGGGCACGCGCGTGCTCGTGCTGACGACGTACGAGACCGACGAGCACATCCTCGCCGCGATCGAGGCGGGCGCCGGCGGTTACCTGCTGAAGGCTGCGCCGCAGGACGAGATCGTGGCCGGCATCACGGCGGTCGCAGGCGGCGAGACCGTGCTCGCCCCGTCGATCGCTGCGAAGCTCGTGTCGCGGGTGCGGGCCGAGGCCGCGGCGTCGGCCGCCCCGCCGTCGCCCGCGCCGTCGCCGCGCGAACTGGAGGTGCTGCGGCTCGTCGCGGCGGGCCGGTCGAATCCCGAGATCGCCGCAGAGCTCTTCATCGGCGAGGCGACCGTGAAGACCCACCTGCTGCACGTGTTCGAGAAGCTCGAGGTCAACGACCGCACGCGCGCGGTCACGCGCGCGATGGAGCTCGGGCTGCTGTAGCGAACCCGCCCGCACGACGATTCGCAACCGGTCGACGGTACGGCCGCCCGCGCCTACGATGACGGCGTGGGAGTTCGCGACGTGCGGGTCGCCGTGCAGCGCACGAGGATTCTGCCCGCCTGGGTGCGGCGAGCGGATGCTTCGGCGACGCGTCGCGTGAACGCCCGCCGCACTCACCCGCTCGTCGACCGCTTCTGGTCGCGCGTCTCCGGCTTCGCCGACCGCGGCGTGCTGTGGTGGACGATCGCCGGCGTGCTGGCCGTGACCGGGCGACGGCGGATCGCCGCGCGCGGGCTCGGATCACTGCTCGTCGCGAGCGCGCTCACGAACGTGATCGCGAAACGCGTGTTCGGCGGCGACCGGCCGCTGCTCGCGGACGTGCCGATCGCCCGGCGACTGCCGAAGCCGCCGATCACCCCCTCGTTCCCGTCGGGGCATTCGGCGAGCGCCGCGGCGTTCGTCACCGGCGTCGCGATCGAGTCGCCCCGACTCGGCGCCGCGCTGGCTCCGGCCGCCCTCGGCGTCGGCTACTCGCGTCTCCACACCGGGGCGCACTGGCTCTCCGACGTCGTCGGCGGGCTCGCCCTCGGTGCCGCCGTCGGCGGGCTCGGCGCGGTCGTCGTGCACCCGCATCGCCGGGCGGCAGGCGAGTCCACCGCCGCGAGCGGCACCGACCGCCGTCTTCCCGCGTCTCCCGACGGCGAGGGCGTCTTCATCGTGGTCAACCGGTCGTCGGGGACGAGCGTGCTCCGGAGCGATCCCGTGCGCGTGCTCGAGCGCCGGCTGCCGCGCGCCGAGCTGCACGTGCTCGAGGACGCCGCCGGCGACGATCCCGGCGCCGCCGCCCGCAGGGCACTCGCCCGCGCCGAGCCGCCGCGAATCCTCGGCGTCTGCGGCGGCGACGGCTCGGTCGCGGCGGTGGCCCACGAGGCGCGGGCCGCGGGCGTGCCGCTCCTCGTCGTGCCGGGCGGCACCTTCAACCACTTCGCGCGGGCCGCCGGCGCCGCCACGGTCGACCTCGCCGTCGACGGCCTGCAGCGCGGCGAAGGGGTGCGCGCCGATGTCGCCGAGCTCAGCTTCGCGGGCGGCCCGCCGATCACGGTGCTGAACACCGCGTCGGTCGGGCTCTACCCGGACTTCGTCGCCGAGCGCGAGCGCCGCGAGCACCGGTACGGCAAGTGGCTCGCCGCGGTCATCGCGGCGAACCGGGTGCTGCGCCGTTCCGCCCCCGTGAACGTCGTCGTCGGCGCCCGTCGCGCCCGCGTCTGGAGCCTCTACATCGGCGTCGGGCCGAACGACCCGGGCATACCCGCGCCGATGCGCCGGAGCAGGCTCGACGGCGGCGTGCTCGACGTGCGCGTCCTGCACGCGGGCTCGCGGTTCCGTGCAGCGGGCACGCTCGCCTTCGGCCGGCGCACGAGCGCGGTGCTCCGGCGAATGCGGCTGCTGCCGAAGCGCTTCGAGTCGTACACGACCGAGTCGATCGACGTGCTCGTGCGGCCCCGCCACGGACAGCCGCCGGGCTTCGCGCACGACGGGGAGGTCGCGATCGAGGCGACCGCCGACGCATCCGCCCGCACCGCCGCGCCAGGCTACCGCACGACGGTACGGATCGTCCCGGAGGCGCTCGACGTCTACCGCCCCGGCCGCGCGCACGAGAGCTGACGCCGGCTGCTCGGCGCAGGCGGCGGCCTCAGAGCAGGCGGCGGGCGTTCGCCCAGGCGGTGAGCTCGTGCCGGCTCGAGAGTTGCAGCTTGCGCAGCACGGCCGAGACGTGGGTCTCGACGGTCTTCGTCGAGATGTAGAGCTCGGCCGCCACCTCCTTGTAGGCGTAGCCGCGGGCGATGAGGCGCATGACCTCCTGCTCGCGCGCCGACAGCCGGTCGAGCTCGTCGCTCGCCTGCGCCGTCTCGCCGACGGCTGCGCCGAAGGCGTCGAGCACGAACCCCGCGAGCTTCGGCGAGAACACGGCATCGCCGCTCGCGACCGCGTGCACGGCACGGCTCACGTCGGCGCCCGACGAGCCCTTCGTGATGTAGCCCCGCGCGCCCGCGCGGATCACGCCGACCACGTCCTCGGCCTTGTCGGAGACCGAGAGCGCGAGGAACCGCGTGCCCGGCACCGCGGGCGCCGACCGCCGGATCACCTCGGCACCGCCGGTGGACCCCGCCGGCACGGCGGTTCCGGGCAGGTGCACGTCGAGGAGCACCACCTCGGGCGCGGCATCCGTGACGATCGCGACGGCGCTCTCGACGTCGTGGGCCTCGCCCACGACCTCGACGCTGTCGTCGAGGTCGGCCTTCAGGCCCGACCTGAAGATCGAGTGGTCGTCGACCACGACGACCCGCACCCGTTCAGCCATGCAGCGCCTCCGCTCCGTTGCGCTCGCCCGCGAAGCCGCGTTCGCCGGGGAACCGCAGTCGCACCTCGGTGCCGACGCCGCCCGCACCCGGGACGACCGTCGCCGAGCCGCCCGCCCGGCGCATGCGCCCGATGATCGACTGCCGCACGCCGAGCCGGTCGTCCGGCACCTCGGCGAGCGCGAACCCCGGTCCGCGGTCGCGAACGAACACCTCGACGGCCGCGGGCGTCGACTCGACGTAGACCGAGATCTCGCCGCCGGCGTGCCGGGCAGCGTTGAGCATCGCCTCGCGCGCGGCCGCGGCGAGCTCGCCGCTCGCCCGCTCGCGCTGCTCGCCGACCACCACGACGTCGACGGTCACGGGGAAGTCGATCTCGAGGTCGGCGGCGAACCCGCGCAGGTCGGTGCCGAGGTCGCTGTCGGCCGGCGCGTCGCCGGCGAACAGCCAGTCGCGCAGCTCCCGCTCCTGCGCACGGGCGATGCGGGCGACCTCGCTCGTCGCGCCGGCCCGGTTCTGGATGAGTGCGAGGGTCTGCAGCACCGAGTCGTGGAGGTGCGCGGCGATCTCGCTGCGCTGCTCCTCGCGGATGCGCTTGGTGCGCTCGTCGGTGAGCTCGCGCCACTTGGCGATGAGCGTCGGCACGTAGACGAGCAGGATGCCGAGCACGGCGGCGAGCGCCGCGACGAAGACGGCGACGGTGCTCATGCGTCCGTTCGCCTCGGGGTTCACCACGAAGACCAGCTCGAGCGCGGTCGCGGCGAGCACGACCGTGGCGATGCTGCGGATGACGAGTTCGTGGCGGGGGCCGCGTGCCGGGTCGGGACGATCGATGAGGGTCGCCCACGCCGACGCCGCGACCGCGAGCCCGATGCCGACGTAGGTGGCGGCGTACCACTGCCACCAGCTCGCCGCCGCGGTGAAGTACCACTGGCCGCTCTGCGTCCAGACCGCGACGAGCACCACCGTCGACGCGACCACGAGCAGCCATGCGACGGGCGCGCGGCGGGTCGGCCGGGCGTCGCCCTCGTCCCACGTGGTCAGCGCCCACAGCCAGAGGTAGAGCAGCAGCCCCGCGCCCCATGCGAAGCTCGTCACGACGAACGCGGCGCGCACGAGGGCCACGGGCCAGCCGAGGTGCGCCGCGAGCCCCGCCGCGACCCCGGTCGCCGCGCAGGCGCGCGGGCGGGTCATCCGGGGCGTCTCCATGCCAGCCATCAAACCAGACGAGGATGCCTCGGCCACGGGCCGAGGGACCGGCTCAGGGTCGAATCAGGGATCCACCCCATGGCGGGCGCCCCCGGCCGACTGCCAGCATCGAAGCCATGGAGACGAATCAGACCGCCCCTGAGGCGGACTCGGAGACATCCGGGTCCGGCCCAGTGCCGGAGGACGCGATGGGCCCGGAGAACGCTGCGGGGGCGGCGGACTCGACGGGTCGGAGCGCGGCCGCCGGCCCGCACGCCGACGGGGCGGTCGGTTCTGCTCCTGACCCTTCGAGAGATGCGCACGGCGGCGACCCCGCCGATCGGGCTGCGGGGCCGGGCTTCTACGCCTGGCTCCGCCGGCTCGGCGTGCCGCGTCGGGCCGGATGGCTCGGCGGCGTGTGCGCCGGCGTCGGCGCGAGGCTCGGCATCGACCCGATCGTCGTTCGCGGCATCGTGGTCGTGATCGCCGTGCTCGGCGCCCCGTTCGTGCTCGTCTACGCCGTCGCGTGGCTGCTGCTGCCCGACACCGAGGGCGAGATCCACTTCGAGCGGCTCACCCGCGGAATCGTCGACCCCGCCGTCGTGGGCATCGCGGTGATGGGCGTCATCGGCTTCATCCCGCTCGTGCAGGGCGGATGGCTCGGCTGGCGCTGGTGGCCCGAGTGGCCGGCGTACTCGTGGGCCGGCATCGACCTCGGCGGAGTGTTCCGCACGATCTGGGGCCTCATGATCGCAGCTGCGATCGTCGTCCTCGTCATCTGGCTCGTTCGCCGGGCCTCCCAGAACGCCCCGGCCGGCGGCGCGTCGCGCGAGGCTTCCGCGCCCGTCGCCGGCCCGCGGTATCCATCACCCGAACCGGACGGCGCGGCGAGTGCCGCGGGGTCCGCCGGCGCGACCGGTGCCGCCGGCGCCGCCGCGTTCACCGCCCTGGCTTCGACCCCGGTGTCCCCGGCTCCGGCTTCCGCCACGGCATCCCCGGCGCCCGCCGGTGAACCGCCGGTGCCCGCCGAGGGCGCCGACGCGGCGACGATCGCCGAGTGGCGCGCCCAGCACGAGGCGTGGCGCGAGTCGCACGCCGAATGGAAGGCCGGCCAGGCGGAGGCCCAGCGCGCCGCGCGCCAGCAGGCCGCCGAGGAGACGCGGGCGCGGGCGCTCGAGTTCCAGGCCGCCGCGGCGGCGGCACGTGAGGCACGGCGTGCGGCGCGCCCGCGGGCGAGCGCGGCGTTCGTGTTCACGATGCTCGGCCTCGCGCTCGTCGCCGGCGCGGGCGCCGCGATCTGGGCGCTCGGCGTTCCAGATGCGGCGCAGTACGCCGTCGCGATCGCCTTCGCCACGGCGACCCTCGTGCTCTCGGCGGCCATGATCGTGGCCGCCCTCTGGCGGCGACGCAGCGGCGCGCTCGCGACGCTCGCCTCGGTGAGCGTCGTCGCGATGCTGATCGCCACCAGCTCATCGGCGATGGCCCCGTTCGGCACGCTGCTCGCCCCCAGCGCGAGCGTGTCGCTCGGATACCCGCAGCAGCTCGTGCAGCCGGTCGGCGACGCGTGGATCTCGATCGGTGCGTACGACGGCTATCCGGACGAGGCCCAGACCGTCACCTTGACCCAGGTCCTCGGGAACGCCTATGTGACGATCGACCCGCACACGTCGATCGTGCTCGACGCGACCGACGCCGGCGACGTCACCGTCTTCACCTACGATGCCGACGGCTACGGGAGCGCCGAGGAGCTCACCGACTCCGACTCGCGGGTCTACACGATCACCTCCGAGGGGATCACCCGATCGGAGAGCGATGACGCCGATGCGCGCCTCGTGCTGCGGCAGACCTCCGGCTACGTGGAGGTCAACGTCTGGGAGGGACAGGAATGACCGGGAACGACGAGAACGTCGGCGCGCTGCCCGAGCGTGCCGGTGCGCCCGCCATCGACACCGAGGTCGTCGAGGCCGAGCTGCTCGACACCGAGGTGGCCCGGAGGGAGCCGGCCACCGGCCTCGAGCCGCCCGCACCCACCGAGGTGCTCACCCCGATCGCCGGGCCGGGCGACGACGACCGGCCCGCCGCCGGTCCGACGGCGCCGGCGGCCGCCGCGACCGCACCGCGTCCGACCATCCGCTGGGGCGCACTCGTCTGGGCGTTGATCTTCGGCGCCGTCGCCGGGCTCACCCTCTGGGTGCTCTCGAATCTGCAGCACCGCGACGACGCGCTCGCCTGGCTCGAGTCGATCCCGCTCGGGCTGCTGCCGCTCTACGGCCTGCTCGTGGTCGGCGTCATCGTCGCGCTCTTCGGAGGGGTCGGGCTCATCCGTCGCGGCGAGCGCAGGCGCCGAGCCGCCCGCGGGTGACGCGCCGAGGCATCCGCCCGTTCCGCCCCCTCACCAGGCGGGCAGCTCGCGATCGCCGAGCGGCGTGAGCTCGGGCGGCATCGGCCACCCGAGCTCGAACCGCATGAGCGGCACGTCGATCGCGCCGAAGTCGTCCTTCTTCACGACGATGCGGTCGGCGCTCACCTCGGTGATGCGCACCCGCAGCTCGGTGCCGTCGCCGAGCAGCAGCACGTACGGGTCGGCGAGATAGGCCAGACCACGCGCTTCGAGCTGCTCCTCGCCCGTGAGCCAGTCGACAGAGTCGCCGAGCTCGCGGCCGAGCAGGTCGACGGGCACGAAGCCCTCGCCCTCGGGGCGCAGCCAGCCGACGAGCTCGCCGTCGGGGCGGCGGTGTTCGATCAGGTCGGGGCGGTTCACCCGTCCGACCCTAGCGCGGCGAGCTGTCACCGGCCCAGTACGATCCGGCGCGCGGAATGCAGGAAGTTCCTCCGCTTGCACGGCGCGTCGCGGAGCGGTCGGCGGCGTGTCGGGCGGTTCTTCCTACATTGCGTGAACGTCACCGAACGCGCACAGCCGGCTGCTCGACCACGCGGCGGACTCCGGGTTCGTCGATGCCCGCAACCCGGCTACAGCTCGACGCCGACGAGCACCGGCTCGGGGTGCAGCACGATGCCGAACTCGGCCTGCACCCGCTGCTGCACGAAGCGCGCGAGCTGCACGAGCTCCTCGGCGCTCGCTCCCCCGCGGTTCGTGAGCGCGAGCGTGTGCTTCGACGAGATCGCCGCGCGCGAGCCCGGCAGCGCGAAGCCTCGCCGGATGCCCGCCTGCTCGATCAGCCACGCCGCCGAGAGCTTCACGAGCGGGCCCGGCACCGAGGCCTCCGCCGGGTTCTCGACCTCGGATGCCTCGAGCGAGGCCTGCAGCTCGAGGAACGCGTCGAGCGGGGTGCCCGAGGCGAGCGTCGACAGCGGCGTCACCTCGTCGGGCTCGTCGGGCTCGACGTACCAGCGCGGGGCGGCGGCGGGCATCGTGCGCGCCACCCGCTCGGTCACGATCGGGTTGGTGAAGAACGAGCCCGCGCTCACCGAGTCGGCGTCGTCGGGGTCGAGCACCATGCCCTTCGACGCGCGCAGCGCGAGCACCGTCTCGCGCACTCGCGCGATCGGCACGCGGTCGCCGAGCTGCACGCCGAGCGCGCCGGCGAGCTGGGCGTACGCGATGGGCTGCCCGATCGACTCGCCGAGCACCGCGTGCTCGGCCGACGTGTCGTGCAGGTCGAGCTCGACCGAGACGACGATGCCGCGAAGGCCCTGCTTCAGCACGGAGGTGCGGTAGCCGAGCTCGAGCTCGTCGGCCGCCATGCGGCGCGGGGCGTCGGCGCCCTCGTCGAGGAACTCGATCGCGACGAGCACGGCCTCGAGCTCCTGGCCGTAGGCGCCGATGTTCTGCACGGGCGCCGCCCCGACCGAGCCGGGGATGCCGGACAGCGCCTCGATGCCCGAGTAGCCCTGCTCGACCGTCCACGCGACGAGGTCGTCCCACGTCTCGCCGGCCTGCACGCGCAGGCGCACCGATCCCTCGGCGGGCGGGTGGTCTCGATACGCCCCTTCGTCGCTCCTCGACCCGAGCCTCGACCGACCGGTCGGCAGCACCTCGATGCCGCGCGTCGCGACGCGGATGACCGTGCCTTCGAACCCGCCGTCGCCGACGAGCAGGTTCGATCCGCCGCCGAGCGCGAGCCACGGGTCATCCGACTGCCAGGCTTCGCGCGCGAGGTCGACGAGGTCGCGCTGGGTCGTCGCGGTGACGAGGCGGGCGATCGGCCCGCCGACCCGCAGGGTCGTGAGCTCGGAGAAGCGGGGAGCGTCGGTCATGTCAGCCGAGCGCGACGCGGACCTGGGCCTTGCCGAGCACCGTCGCGCCGTCGTACGTCACGATGAGATCGATGCGAGCAGCGGATGCCTCGGCGTCGAGCTGCCCGACCTTCGCGACCACCGACACGGCGGCGCCGTGCTCGGGGTCGACGACGACGGGGCGCGTGAAGCGCACCTGGTAGTCGACGACGCGGGCGGGGTCGCCGACCCAGTCGACGACCGGCTGCACGGCGAGGCCCATGGTCAGCATGCCGTGCGCGAGCACGCCCGGCAGGCCGACCGACGCGGCGACGTCGTCGCGGTAGTGGATCGGGTTGAAGTCGCCCGAGGCGCCGGCGTAGCGCACGAGCGAGTCGCGCGTGAGGTCGAAGGTCCGCTCGGCGACGACGTCGCCGACGGCGAGGGACGCGAGGTCGGGGGTCGGCATCAGTCTTCTCCTCGGATGACGAGCGTCGAGATCGCGGTGACGACGTGCGCGCCGCCTTCGTCGGTGATGACCGACTCGGCCGTGACCATCGAGTGGGCGCCGAGCGTCTTCACGCTCGAGACGGTGAGGGTCGCGGTGAGCAGGTCGCCCGCGACGATGGCGCGGGTCGACGTGAAGCGCTGGTCGCCGTGCACGACGCGCGAGAAGTCGATGCCCGCGTCGGGGTCGGCGAGCAGCTGGGCGAGGGTGTGCTCCTGCACGACGACGGCGAAGGTCGGCGGGGCGACCACGTCGGCGTGGCCCGCGGCGCGCGCAGCCTCGGGGTCGAGGTTGATCGGGTTCGTCGCGAACACGGCGCGGGCGAACTCGCGCACCTTCTCACGACCGACGAGGTACGGCTCGGTGGGCGGGAAGACCCGCCCCTGCAGCTCGGGGTTCACAGACACCCCGTCAGTCTATTCGGCGTGCGCGGTCGGGCTCGGCGGCGTCAGTCGTCGCGCAGGCGGGCCAGCCGCAGGCGCAGGGCGTCGAGCAGGAGCTCGAGGCCGAGCTCGAAGACCCGGTCGGAGCGCGCGTCGCCGCGTTCGGCCGAGGCGATGAGTCGGCCGAGGCTCTTCGTCGGCACGCCGGGCTGCCAGATGTCGTCGGGCGAGGCGTAGTCGAGCCCGAAGCCGAGGGCGAACGAGTCGAGCACGGCGACGACCGGCAGCACCTCGTCGTCGGGGAATCCGCCCTCGACGAGCGCCGTCGCGAGCGAGTCGTAGCCCGCGATGACGGTGTCGTCGGTGATCGTCTTGCCGACGAGCAGCGGCACGATCGCCGGGTGCTCGGCGTAGAGCCGTCGCATGCGCTGCATCGTGGCGACGACGACCTCGTCCCAGGTGCCGCCCGGCGTCTCGAGCAGGTAGCGGCGGCCGAGCCGACCGCGCATGAGCTCGATGATGCCGTCGCGCCCGTCGACGTGGTTGTACAGCGACGACGGCGTCACCCCGAGGCTGCGGGCGAGCGCGTTGACCCCGAACGGGGCGCCCGAGTCGACGAGGTCGATCGCCGCATCGGCGATGCGGTCGGCCGACAGGAGGGGCACCTTGGGCCTCGCCATGTGCTCCTCCTCGGGTCGGTCGTCCGTGATCGGACGTCATCGGGCAATCAGGTCAGCCTACGCGGATGCCTCGGGCCGAGGGTTGCGGATCGGGCCGCCCCGTGCATAATAAACGAACACCATTCATTTAAGCGGCTGCCCCCGGCCGCGTCATCCCCGGCACGCCGAAGTGCCCCGATCCCCCACCGGAGCCCCGATGTCGCACTCCGACCTCAGCGCACGCGTTCCGCTGCGCCCGCCCACCGCGACCGCGACCTTCGCGATCGCCATCGCCGGCTACCTCGGCGTCAACCTCTCGCCCTACATGATCACGGCGCTGCAGTCGGCGCTCGACGCCGACGTGCTCACCGCGAGCTGGATCGTCACGGGCGCCCTGCTGGCGACCGCGATCGTCGGCCTCGCTGCGGCGCCGCTCTGCGCCGGACCGCGCCGGCTGCTCGTCGCCCGCGCCGGGCTCGTGCTGGGCGTCGTCGGCTTCGGTGCA
Organism: Agromyces chromiiresistens; assembly: GCF_029167465.1. Lineage (NCBI taxonomy): Bacteria > Bacillati > Actinomycetota > Actinomycetes > Micrococcales > Microbacteriaceae > Agromyces > Agromyces chromiiresistens. The sequence continues at coordinate 640,928 of NZ_JARFNL010000004.1, read as the reverse complement.
GCGGCGCTCGTGCCCGAGCCCGGCGTCGTCGTCGGCGGACTGCTCGTCGGCGGCGCCGGCGCCGGCGGCGCGGTCGCCGCGGCGGGCGCGGCCATCGCGGCCTTCCGCAACCCCGACCGGGTCGCGGGCTTCAACGGCCTCGCGAACCGCGGCGTCATCACGATCGTGCTCCTCGTCATCCCGCTCGTCGGGCTCGCCCCGATCGACGTGTTCGGCGCGCTCGCGCTCTTCAGCCTCGCCGCACTCGCGGTGAGCGGCTGGCTGCCCGCCGCGCCCGTGCACGCGCCGCAGGCCGGCGCCGCGGTCGCCGAGGCGGTGCCCGTCGAGGTGCCGCCGACCGGCGTCGTGCGCGCCCTGCCCGAGCGGAGCCCCGCGACGACGCGCCTCGTCACGATCGCCGGGTTCGTGCTGCTCGTGACGTTCGCGCTCTGGGCGGCGAGCGAGGACTCGCTCTGGGCGATGGCCGGCGTCATGGGCGCCGAGCAGGCCGGGCTCACCGACGCCGGTCTCGGCCTCGCACTCAGCGGCGCGACCGCGGGCGGGCTCGTCGGGTCGGTGCTGCTCATGATCGTCGGCGACCGCTTCGGACGCGCGCTCCCGCTCGGCATCCTGCTCGCACTCGGTGGCATCCTGAAGATCGTGGAGGGCTTCACGACCGACGAGACGTCGTTCATCGTCGTGTTCATCGCCTGGAACACGGTCTACGCCCTCGCCTTCATGTACTTCGTCTCGACCTCGGCCGCGCTCGACGCCGACGGCCGGTGGTCGGGACCCCTGCTCGCCGTCTACCTCGTCGGCTCGAGCCTGACCCCGGTCATCGGGGCCGCGCTCGTCGAGGCGCTCGGCTACCAGGGCTTCGTCGTCGCACTCGGCGTCGCGAGCTTCGTGCTCGCGGTTCCGGCGGTCGCCGTCGCCCGCCTGTCCACCCGCCTCCAGCGCGCAGAGGCCGGCCCGCCGGCCGGCGCGTCGCCCGAGGCATCCGCCCAGACCCAGGAGGTCACCGCGTGAGTCGCACGCTCGTCACCAATGCCCGCATCTTCACCGCGAACCGCCCCGGCGACGGGGCCGAGTGGGCCGAGGCGCTCGTCGTCGACGGCGAGTCGCTCGCCTTCGTCGGGGATGCCGCGACCGCCGCCTCGGCGGCGGGCCCCGACGCGGAGGTGCTCGACCTCGGCGGCCGGCTCGTCGTGCCCGGCTTCCTCGACGTGCACACCCACCTGCACATGCTCGGCGACGCACTCGGCCGGGTGCAGCTGCGCGACGCCCGCGACCTCGGCGAGATCCAGGCGCGGCTGCGGGCTGCACGGGATGCCGCGCCCGACGCGCCCCGCCTGCTCGGCGTCTCGTGGCTGTTCGACTCGGTGCCCGGCGGCTCGCCCACCCGGCAGATGATCGACGAGGTCGTCGACGACGTGCCCGTCTACCTCGACGCGAACGACCTGCACTCGACCTGGGTCAACTCGGCCGCCCTCGCCGAGCTCGGCATCACGCGCGACACCCCCGATCCGCTCGGCGGCCGCATCGGCCGCGACGCCGACGGCGAGCCCGACGGCATGCTGTACGAGACGGCCTCGCAGTACTACGTCTGGGCCCACCTCGCCGAGGTCGCCACCGACGCCGACCGCGACGACGCCGTCGAGCGCGCGCTCGACGCCTACCTCGCGACGGGCGTCACCGGAGCGGCCGACATGGCGTTCGGGGAGCGCGAGCTCGCGTCGTTCGAACGCGTCGTCGCCCGCCGCGGCGGGCTGCCGTTCCACCTCGTCGGGTACTGGCTCATCGACAACACGGGCGACGACGCCGAGAACCTCGCGCAGGTCGCCCGCGCCGTGGAGCTCGCGCAGGGCGGCGGCACCCCGTGGCTCCGCATCGCCGGCATCAAGCTCATCACCGACGGCGTGATCGACGCCTGCACAGCCGCCATGCAGTCGCCGTACGCCGACGGATCGAACGCCGACCCGATCTGGCCCTACGAGCAGATGGCCCCCGTGGTCGCCGCGGCCGACGCCGCGGGCCTGCAGGTCGCACTGCACGCCATCGGGGATGCCGCGAGCTCGTCGGCGCTCGACGCGATCGAGCACGCGATCGAGGTCAACGGCGACCGGCCCGGCGACCGCCCGCGCCGGCACCGCGTCGAGCACCTCGAGTACGCGGCGCCCGGCACGGCCGAGCGGATGGCGCGGCTCGGCGTCACCGCATCGATGCAGCCCGTGCACTGCGACCCGTCGATCATGGACAACTGGATGGCCCGCCTCGGCGACGACCGCGTCGACCGCGGCTTCGCGTGGCCCGAGTACCGCGACGCGGGCGCCCTGCTCGCGTTCTCGACCGACGCGCCGACCGCGCCGCACCTCGCGCTGCCGAACCTCTACATCGCGACGACCCGCAAGTCGGCGCTCGACCCGTCGCTGCCCGCGTACGCGCCCGAGTTCGCGCTGCCGCTCGCCGAGGCCCTCGGCCACGCGACGCGCGACGCCGCCGCGTCGATCCGCGAGGAGGACGAACGCGGCCGGCTCGCCGCAGGGCTCGCCGCCGACTTCGCCGTGCTCGACCTCGACCCGTTCGAGGCCGGCGCGCCCGCGCTGCTCGACGCCCGAGTCATCCGCACCGTCGTCGCCGGCCGCACCGCCTACGAGGCGTAGGGCGAACAGAACGAGGCCGCACCCTGGTGTCGCAGGGTGCGGCCTCGTCGTGCGCTCGGAGGAACCGGCTCGAGGGCGAGTCGAGTCAGTCCTCCGCGACCGCGCGCGAGAGCGTCTCGCCGCGGAAGTAGGCCGGGCGCTTCCAGCGCTGCCAGAACATGACGACGACGCCCGACAGCAGGATCACCATGCCGAGCACGAACACGAGGCCGAGGCCGAAGATGTTCGAGCCCGAGCCGTAGGCCGGGTCCATGCTGTCGATGAGCGTCGTGAAGAAGAGCACCGCGAGGATCGTGCCGCCGACGAGCGGGGCGATCAGCCGGAAGAACACGTTGCGCGCACTCGCGAAGAGCGTCCTGCGGAAGAACCACACGCACGCGAACGCCGTGATGCCGTAGTAGAAGCAGATCATCATGCCGAGCGTCTGGATCGTGTCCCACAGCACCTCGTCGCTGACGAACCGCATGATCGTGTAGAACACCGCCGCGACGATCGCCGCGACCACGGTCGCGTAGCCGGGTGTGAAGAAGCGGGGGCTGACGGTCGCGAACTTCTGCGGCAGTGCGCCGTAGTGGCCCATCGCGAGCAGCGTGCGCGCGGGCGAAACGAAGGTCGACTGCAGCGAGGCCGCCGAGCTCGACAGCACGGCGATCGACATGAAGATCGCGAGCGGGCCGAGGACGGGCCCCGCGAGGTAGAAGAACGCGTTCTCCTGGATCTCCTCGTTGCCGAGGCCGACGCCCGAGGTGCCGACACCGGCGAACGCGAGCGCGCCCATCGCGACGAACAGATAGATCGCGACGACGATCGAGACCGTGAGGGTCGCCGCCTTGCCCGGCGTCGTTCGCGAGCCCTTCGTCTCCTCGTTCATCGTGAGCGTGACGTCCCAGCCCCAGAACACGAACAGCGAGACCGAGAGGCCCGCGACGACGGCCGAGAACGACCCGACCTCGAACGGGTTGAACCAGCTGAGCTCGACCGGGGTCGCATCGAACGCGGTGCCGTTCGCGACATGCCAGAACGCGGCGACGCCGAAGGCGATCATCACGAGCAGCTGGAAGCCGACGAGCCAGTACTGCACCTTCTGCGTCGTCTGCATGTCGCGGTACGAGATGAGCGTGGCGCCGAGGATGAACACGAGGCAGGTCGCGACGTTGACGAACGGGTTGCCGACGAGGTCGGCGACCGCCGCGGCGTCCCCGCCGAAGAAGCCGACCACCTGCGAGACCGCGAGGTAGAAGAACTCGACCGCGATGCCCGCGAGGTTCGAGAGCACCACCACCGTTGCGGCGATGAGGCCCCAGCCGCCCATCCAGCCGAGCCACGGCCCGAAGGCCCGGGTCGCCCAGGTGAACGAGGTGCCCGAGTCGGGCATCGCGCTGTTGAGCTCGCGGTAGCCGAACGCGACGAGCAGCATCGGGATGAACCCGAGCAGGAAGATCGCGGGCAGCTGCGTGCCGACCTCCGCGACGGTCGGACCGAGCGCGCCGGTCAGCGTGTACGCCGGGGCGATGCACGAGATGCCGATGACGATCGCGCCGATGAGGCCCACCGAGCCGGCCGACAGGCCCTTCTTCGTGAGGCCCGGGTCGGTGCCGTCGACCATCGCGCTCGCGGTCGTGAGCGGCGCGTGCGGTTCGGTATGGTGCTCGTGCGGGTGGGTGCTCGCGTGTGCGGGCGTGGCCGCCTGCGCTGCGCGCTCGTGCTGTTGGTGTTGCGACATACGGGGTCTCTCAGTCGGTGGGGCGCGGCACGACGATCATCGGCACCGGCAGTTCGCGGAGCATCTTCGAGCCGGTCGACCCGAGGAAGAGGCGGCTCGGGGTCGCGAGCCGGCTGGATCCGACGAGCACGATCTCGCCGGCGTGCCACTCGAGCGCGCGCACCGACTCCTCGATGCTCGAGCCCGTCGCGGTCGAGACGGTCGCGTCGACGCCGGCGGGCAGCGCCCGCTTCGCGGCGAGCAGCACCTCCTCGGCGTGGGCGGTCGACGTGAGGTCGGCGAGCTCCTCGTCCATGCCCGAGGGCAGGTCGATCGGCACGAGCGACACGAGGCGCAGCGGCGCGTGCGCGGCACGGCCCAGGCGAACGGATGCCTCGAGCACGGCGCTCGCCCCGGCGCGCAGTCCGATCGCGGCGGTGATGCGGGTGATGCCCTGGGCGGTCGCGACCTCGCGCGAGCCCGAGGGTGCGAGCGCGACGGGCACGTCGGAGGAGTGCAGCAGGGCGCTCGCGACCGAGCCGATGCGCGAGCGGCCGAGGAGGCCCCCGCGCGCGGCCCCGACGACGATGAGCGCCGCGCCGAACTCGTGCGCCGCGGCGAGCAGGCCCTCGGCGAACGAGTCCGCGTAGCGGATGTGCAGCGACTGGGCGATGTCGTCGCCGAGCCGCGCACTCGCCTCGGCGAGCCAGCCCTGCGACCGCTCCTTGACGTGGCGCTCGTACCCGGGGTCGCGGGGCACGACGCCGCCGCGGGCCTCGATCGGCAGCACCATGACGACCTCGAGGAACGCCTCGGTCGCCGCGGCGATGCGTGCGCCGAGCGCGAGCGCGTCGGCGCCCGAGTCGTCGGCCGTGTAGCCGACGACGATGCGCAGGGATTCGGTCATGCGGGTCTCCGCTTCAGTGTTGCTGTGCTCCGGGGCCTCGCGGCCCCGGAGCACGGGACGGCTCGGCGCTCAGGCCGCGAGGATCTGCTCGGCGACGAGGCGGCCCATGCGGATCGCGCCGTCGACGTGCTGGTAGCCCTTGCCGGCCAGGTCGGAGCACGCGAAGTGGATCGGCCCGACGTTCTTGCGGAGGTCGGCGCCGTAGCGGGCGAGACCGCCCATGTCGAAGCTCGCCGCGTAGGCGCCGCGGGTCCACTCCTCGCTGCCCCAGTCGCTCTCGTAGTAGACGACGGGGTTCAGGGCCTCTGGGCCGTAGTAGTGCGACAGCGACTCGAGGATCGCGGCCTTGCGCTCGTCGGCGCCGAGCTTGAACACGGCGTCGGCCTCCTCGTCGGAGACGAAGCCGACGAGCGTGCCGCGGGGGTCGCCGTGGTTCGTGTTGTCGTACGCCTCGTGGCACAGCTCGTAGGGGCTGAACGCGGTGCCCGACAGGCCCTGCTCGCGCCAGAACGGGCGGTCGTAGACGGCGTGCACCTTGATGACGAAGCCCATCGAGATGTGCTGGTGCAGCTGGTGCTGGCGACGGGGCAGCGGCGGCTCGTACGAGATGCGGCTGTAGAGGATCGGCGGCACGGCGAGGATGACGCGCTTCGCGTGCACCTCGAGCGAGTCGGTCACGGCGACGACGCCCTGGTCGGGGTGCTCGGGGTTCCAGCGCAGCGTGCGCACGGCCTGGTTCAGGCGAACCCGGTCGCCGAGCTTCGCGGCGAGGCCGATCGGCACCTGCTGCAGGCCGCCCACGACGCGCTGGTCGAGGATGAAGTCGGCGTCGACGAGGTGCGAGAACGAGCCGGCCGAGGCGGCCATGAGGAGGGCCTGGAGCGCGGAGAACGCGTGCGCGGGCTTCGTGAGCATCGCACCGGCGATGAACATGCCGATGTTGAGCTTCGCCTCCTCGTCGTCGGTCTGGGTGCCGAGCCACTCGGCGAACGAGACCTCGTCGAGCTCCTTGGCGCGCGGGTGCGCCCACGGGGCGTCGGGGTCGATCTCGGCGACGAGCTCGTCGAGCTTCTCGATGAGGCCGACGATCTCGCCCTCGGTCTTCGCCGGCACGGGGAAGATCTCGCCCTCGAAGAGGCGGCGCTCGCCGTCCTCCGCGATGTAGACGTTCTCACCCTCGCGGTAGCGCGAGTAGGTCTCGAGGCCGAGTTCCTCGATCGTCTCGATCAGGGCGTCCTGGTCGGGCGAGACCCACTGGCCGCCGATCTCGAGCATGGCGCCGTCGATGTCGTCGGTCCAGAGGCGGCCGCCGATGCGATCGCGGGCCTCGAGCACGACGACCGACTCGCCGGCGTCCTTGAGCCTGTTCGCGGCGGTGAGGCCGGCCGCGCCGGCGCCCACGATGACCACGTCGGTATCGATGCGTTCCATGATGCTTCTTTCTTGCTCGCGCGAGACTCGCGCTGTGATCGCTGTTCAGAAGGAGGTGCGGGCACGCAGGGGCGGAGACGCCCGTTTCCGGGCGCGGCTACGCCCACCTTCCCACACACGTCGCTGAAAAGTGAGGAAAATACGAAGGCGGATGCCGCAGCGCGAGGCCGCGGCATCCGCCCGCGTCGCTCAGCCCACCGGGATGAGCGTGTACTTCGTGTCGAGGTACTCGTGGATGCCCTCGAGGCCGCCCTCGCGGCCGATGCCCGACTGCTTGATGCCGCCGAAGGGGGCGGCCGCGTTCGACACGAGGCCCGTGTTGAGGCCCATCATGCCGGTCGCCAGGCGGTCGATCATGCGGTGGCCGCGTGCGAGGTCCTGCGTGAACACGTAGGAGACGAGGCCGTACTCGGTGTTGTTGGCGAGGTGCACCGCCTCGTCCTCGGTCGAGAACGTCGTGATGCCGAGCACCGGCCCGAAGATCTCCTCGCGCAGCAGTCGCGCGTCGGCCGACACGTCGCCGAGCACGGTGGGCGCGTAGAACGAGCCCGCACCGTCGATGACGGTGCCGCCGGTGAGGACCTTCGCGCCCTTGCCGACCGCGTCCTGGACGAGCTCGTCGGTCGAGGCGACCGCCTTGTCGTCGATGAGCGGGCCGATGCCCACGCCGTCCTCGGTGCCGCGGCCGACCTTGAAGGCGGCCACGCGCTCGGCGACGCGCTTCGAGAACTCGGCGGCGACCGACTCGTGCACGATGAAGCGGTTCGCCGCGGTGCAGGCCTGGCCGATGTTGCGGAACTTCGCGAGCATCGCGCCGTCGACCGCCTTGTCGAGGTCGGCGTCCTCGAAGACGACGAACGGCGCGTTGCCGCCGAGCTCCATCGAGGTGCGGAGGATGCCCTGGGCGGCCTCCTTCATGAGGCTGCGGCCGACCTCGGTCGACCCCGTGAAGGAGAGCTTGCGCAGGCGCGGGTCGGCGATGATCGGGCCCGAGACCTTCGACGAGGTCGACGTCGCGATGACGTTGACGACGCCGGCCGGCAGGCCGACCTCTTCGAGCAGTTGCACGAACGCGATGGTCGTGAGCGGCGTGAGTGCCGGGGGCTTGATCACGACGGTGCAGCCGGCCGCGAGCGCGGGCGCGATCTTGCGGGTCGCCATCGCGAGCGGGAAGTTCCACGGCGTGATGAAGAACGACGGTCCGACCGGGCGCTGCGAGACGATCATGCGACCGGTGCCCTCGGGGTTCAGGCCGTAGCGGCCCGAGATGCGCACGGCCTCCTCGCTGAACCAGCGGAGGAACTCGCCGCCGTAGGCGACCTCGCCGCGCGCCTCGGCGAGCGGCTTGCCCATCTCGAGCGTCATGAGGAGCGCGAACTCCTCCTTGCGCTCCTGGAGCAGGTCGAAGGCGCGGCGCAGCAGCTCGCCGCGCTCGCGGGGGGCGGTCGCCGCCCACGCGTCCTGCGCGGCGACGGCCGCGTCGAGGGCCTTCTTGCCGTCGGCGACCGAGGCGTCGGCGATCTCCTTGATGGTCTCACCGGTGGCCGGGTCGGCGACCGCGAGGGTCTTGCCGCCCTCGGCCTCGACCCACTGGCCGCCGATGAAGAGCCGGGCCTCGACCTTGTCGAGCACCGAGGCTTCGAGCGTTGCGTTCGTCATGTGTGTGCTTTCCGTTCGATGATTGCGTGGCGTGGGCGACGCATCGATCAGGGGTAGAGGCCGCGCAGCTTGTGCGCTTCGGCGACGCGCTCGACCGCGAGGGCGGTGGCGGCGGTGCGAAGCGACAGGCCCCGCGAGGTCGCGTAGCCGAGCACGTGCTGCCACGCGCTGAGCATCCGCTCCTCCAGTCTGGCCTCGACCTCGTCGACGCGCCACCAGTACGCCTGGTTGGCCTGCACCCACTCGAAGTACGAGACGATGACGCCGCCCGCGTTCGCGAGGATGTCGGGGACGACGAGGATGCCGCGCTCGCGCATGATGCGGTCGGCCGCCGGGGTGGTGGGGCCGTTGGCGCCCTCGACGATGACCTTCGCCCGGACGTCGGCGGCGTTGTTCTCGTGCAGCACGCCCTCGACCGCGGCGGGCACGAGCAGGTCGACCTCGAGCTGCAGCAGCGCCGAGCCGTCGAGCTCCTCGGCGCCGGCGAAGCCGACGACCGCACCGGTCTCGCGCACGTGGGCGCTGAGCGCCTCGATGTCGAGGCCGGCCGCGTTGAAGACCGCGCCGTACTGGTCGCTCACGGCCTGCACCTTGACGCCCGCCTCGGCGAGGAAGCGCGCCGCGTCGGCGCCGACCTTGCCGAAGCCCTGCACGGCGCCGGTCGCCTGCGACGGCGTGATGCCGGCGTGACGGAGGGCGGCGAGCGCGATGTGCGTGACACCACGGCTGGTCGCGCTCGCACGCCCCTGGGAACCGCCGAGCGCGATGGGCTTGCCGGTCACGATGCCGGGCACCGTGTAGCCGCTGTTCACGGAGTAGGTGTCCATGATCCAGGCCATCGTCTGCTCGTCGGTTCCGATGTCGGGCGCGGGGATGTCGCGCTCCGGGCCGATGATCGGCAGGATCTCGCTCGTGTAGCGACGGGTCACGCGCTCGAGCTCGGCCTTGGAGTGCTCGCGGGGGTCGATCGCGATGCCGCCCTTCGCGCCGCCGTACGGCACGTCGAGCAGGGCGCACTTCCAGGTCATCCACATGGCGAGCGCGCGCACCTCGTCGATGTCGACGTTCGGCGCGTAGCGCAGGCCGCCCTTGGCGGGGCCGCGGCTGAAGTTGTGCTGCACGCGGTAGCCCGTGAAGAGCACGGTCTCGCCCGAGTCGCGGCGCAGCGGCACGCTCACCGTGAGCTCGCGACGCGGGGTCGCGAGCATCTGGTGGGTGCCTTCCGAGAACCCGAGCAGCGCGATGGCCTCGGCCAGCTGCGAGCGCGCGTCGGTGAGGGGCGTCGCGATGGGGGCGGATGCCTCGTGCGAGACGGGGTGGGCGACGGCGCTGTCGATCAAGGTGCTCATGCCTGCTTGAGCCCCTCGGCCACGACGCCCAGGCCCTCGACGAGCAGCTCGTCGGAGATGGTGAGCGGCGGCAGGAAGCGGATCACGTTGCCGTAGGTGCCGCACGTGAGCAGGATGACGCCCTGCTCGTGCGCGAACTTCGCGACCTTGTTCGTGAGCGCGGCGTCGGGGGCGCCGGTGGCGGGGTCGACGAGCTCGATCGCGACCATCGCGCCGCGGCCGCGGACGTCGCCGATGCGCGGGTCGGCCGTGCGCAGCGCGTTGAGGCGGCCGATGAGCACCGAGCCGATCTCCTTCGCGCGCTCGACGAGGCCGTCCTGCTCGTAGGTCTCGATCGTCGCGAGTGCGGCGGCGCAGGCGATGGGCGAGCCGGCGTAGGTGCCGCCGAGGCCGCCCGCCATGGCGGAGTCCATGATCTCGGCGCGGCCGGTGACGGCCGAGAGCGGCAGGCCGCCCGCGATGCCCTTGGCGGTGACGATGACGTCGGGCACGATGCCCTCGTGCTCGCTCGCGAACCAGGCGCCGGTGCGGGCGAAGCCCGTCTGCACCTCGTCGGCGATGAAGACGACGCCGTTCGCCGTCGCCCACTCGACGAGCGCGGGGAGGAACCCGGCGGCGGGCACGATGAAGCCGCCCTCGCCCTGGATGGGCTCGATGATGATCGCGGCGAGGTTCTCGGCGCCGATCTGCTTCTCGATCATGGTGATCGCGCGGGCCGCGGCCTCTCGGCCGTCGAGGCCGCCGTCGCGGAAGGGGTAGCTGAGCGGGGCGCGGTACACCTCGGGGGCGAACGGGCCGAAGCCGTTCTTGTACGGGATGTTCTTCGCGGTGAGCCCCATGGTGAGGTTCGTGCGGCCGTGGTAGGCGTGGTCGAAGGCGACGACGGCCTGCTTCTTCGTGTAGTGGCGCGCGATCTTGATCGCGTTCTCGACGGCCTCGGCGCCCGAGTTGAAGAGGGCCGAGCGCTTCTCGTGGTCGCCGGGGGTGAGCTCGTTGAGCTTCTCGGCGACGGCGACGTAGCCCTCGTACGGCGAGACGGTGAAGCAGGTGTGCGTGAAGGCGCCCAGCTGCGCGCTCACGGCCTCGACGACGCGGGGGGCCGAGTTGCCGACGCCGGTCACGGCGATGCCCGAGCCGAGGTCGATGAGCGAGTTGCCGTCGGCGTCGACGACGACGCCGCCGCCCGCGGCGACGACCGAGATCGGCAGGGTGTGGCCCACGCCCGCGGCGACGGCCGCGGCCTTGCGGTTCATCAGCTCCTGCGAGCGGGGTCCGGGGATGGCGGTGACGAGGCGGCGCTCCTGGGTGAGGGCGGGGCCTCCGGTCGTGGTGGCCGGGGTGTCGACGAGGGTCATGTCTGCTCCGATGCAAGTGACGACGGTGGCGTGATGCGTCGATGCTAGGTCGAGAGCCGTAGATGCCTCAGGGCCGCGGTGTACGGTCAGGGGCACCTTCTTCGCCACGACGTACAAGTGAGCGACCTCACGCAGAGGCATCCGCCTGAATCCGGAATGCAGGAACTTCCGGGCGCCGTGCGGCGCGCCGAGCCCCGACACGCCGCCGCGCCCCCGAAAGCTCCTGCACTCTCGTCCGGGGTCTCGCCGAACGTGCCCTCGCAGCCCGTTGACGGGCGGGGAGTGCGCTCTCGACTGGGGCGGCGAACGCCGTCGCTACTCGGCGACGGAGACGAGCTCGCGCTGCTCCTCGAGCCCCTGCGCGGCGACCGCGCGGGTCGCGGGCGCCGGCGGGTCGTTCGGCACCGCTGCGATGGCGCGCGTGCCGAGGCCGGGGATCGTCAGGCGACGCCGGGCGCGCCCGATCGCCCGCAGCGACACCGCCCACTGCAGTCCGTAGCCGATCGCGAACACGAGCAGCGTGAAGATGAGCGCCATCGCCGCGCCCTGGTCGGGTTGGTAGAGCTGCGCCGACCGCGGGCTGATCATGGCGTACATGTAGACCGAGAGCGGGCGCGACTCGGGCGTCGCGAGGAACGCCGGCAGCGTGAACTCGTTGGTGCCGAGGATGAACATCTGGATCCACACCGCGAAGACCGTCGGCAGCAGCAGCGGCACGACCACCCGGCGGAAGCCCTCGAGCGGGCTCGCGCCGCTCACGAGCGCGGCCTCCTCGAGCTCCTTGCGGATCTGCAGGGTCGCGCTGTAGCCCGAGCGGTACGCGATCGAGACCCGGTACGAATAGGCGATCACGAGCGCCACGATGGTGCCGGCCAGCGGGATCACCGGGTTGATCACGAGGAAGGTGAGGAACATCGCGAAGCCCGCGATGACCGCCGGGATCGCGACCGACGACGAGGCGAAGAGGTCCATGCCCTTCGACCAGCCGGTGCGACGGCCCCGCGCGATGCCGTAGGCGAGCACGGTCGCGGCGACGCACGCGATCGTGGCGCTCGCGCCCGCGATGAGGAGCGTGCGGCCGAGCGACGCCCAGAACTCGGGGTCGGCGAGCACCTCGCCGAAGGCGCCCCACTGCGTCTGCGACGCGAGCGCCTCGAACGAGAACGCGATCGGGTACGGCGTGATCGCCGACCAGAGCAGCGCGAACATCGGCAGGATCGCGGTGAGCAGCACGAAGACGAAGACGGCGACGAGCACCGGGACCTTCCACGCGCCGAGCTTCATGATCGTCGGCCTGAAGCCCTTGCCCGAGATCGAGGCGCGGCGCTCGGCACTGCGGGTGGCGCGGAGGTAGATCACGAAGGCGATCGTCGTGATGACGAGGAACACGCATCCCCATGCCGCGGCGAGTCCGTACTGCGGCAGCTCGCCGGCACCCGCGCTGATGAGGTTCCAGAGCTTGAGGGCGAAGATGTTCTTGCCCGCCTCCTGGCCGAACAGCAGCGGGATCTCGAGGCTGCCGAGGCCGAGGATTCCGGTCAGCACCGCGACGCCGAGCAGGCCCGGCCAGAGCATCGGCAGGGTGACGCGCCTGAGGGTCTGGCCCCACGACGCTCCCGAGACCCGCGCCGACTCCTCGAGCGAGCCGTCCATCGACGTGAGGATCGGCACGATCATGAGGAACGGGAACGTCACGTTCGTGAGCGACTGCACGACGGTCATCGTCGCGAACGAGTACGGGTCGATGACGAGGTCGCCCGGCAGCAGCCGCAGCAGCTGGTTCAGCACGCCCGACTCGGGCGAGAGCATCAGCTGGTACGCCTGCGCCTTCACGATGGGCGGGATGATGAACGGCACGACGACGAGCACCGAGATCACCCGCCGGAACGGCACGTCGGTGCGCACCGTCACCCAGGCGAGGCCGAAGGCCAGCAGCAGCGAGATGATCGTCGAGCCGCCGACGAAGACGGCGGTCGAGCCGAGCACGGCCCAGAAGTCCTCGCGGAGCTCCCACAGGGTGACGAAGTTGTCGGCCGACCACTTCGCCGTCGACACGCCGAACGGCAGGAACGGACCGCGGAACGCCGTGATCACCTGCACGGCCAGCGGGATCGCGAGGAGGAGGAAGATCACCGCTCCCGCGATGACCGTCGCGATCTTCATTCCGGTCGGCCGGGTGCGCCCGACCTCCGTGGTCCGTCCTGCCGTCGACATGTCCTTAGCCGTTCAGTGCCGCGTCGGCGGCGTTGATCATCGCGATCCACTCGTCGCGGTTGTCGGGCGACTCGATGTTCGTCGTGCCGTCGAGTCCCTCGAGCAGTGCGTCGGCGTTCGTCTTCATGAGGCCGGTCGCCTCGTCGAAGACCGTCGACGGCAGGCCCGCGTAGGGCACCTGCGTCGTCGAGAACTGCTCGTCGGTCATGCGCAGGTGCAGCCAGTCGGGGTTGTACGCGTTCCAGAGCACCCAGAGCATCGCACCGGCCTGGTTCTTCGCGTCGACGTTCACGCCCGAGAACTGCGCGAAGACGGGTCCGTCCTCGTAGGGCTGCACCGTGAGGCTCGGGTTCGGGTTGAAGAGGGTCTGACCGAGCGCGATCGGCACGTCGCCGTTCGAGAGCGGCGAGTCCTGGTCTTCGAGCACCTGCAGGGTGCCCGAAGACTTCAGCTCGTCGATGAGGTCGACCATCGCGTCTTCGCCGTCGGCCATGCCGACGCCCGAGAACACGTTCGCGTTGTAGCTCGCGACCGAGACCTTGCCCTCGTACTCCGGGTCGAGCAGGCCCTCGAGCGTGGGCGGCGCCTCGACCTTGTCGGTGTTGACCTGCATGAGCGAGCCGTTGATGCTGTCGGGCAGCATGCCGGTCGAGCCGAGCGTCAGGAACTCCTCGGGCACGCCGAACTTCGTCCAGTCCACGTCGGCCCAGTAGCCTTCGTCGGTCATCGCGGCCGACGAGACGATCGACCCCGAGATGACGTCGGTGTTGCGGGCGCCGGTGGCCTTCGCCGAGATGATCGCCGACGACAGGTTGTAGGTGAGGCCCTGCGTCTCGATCGTGAGGTCGGGGTACTTCTTGTTGAACTCCGCGATGACCTCGGGCGAGAGCTCGTACCAGTCCCAGATGACGAGGCGACCCCCGTCGGTCTCCTTCGCCTGCTCGTAGAGCGCGTCCATCTGCTCGTCGATCGCGGGCCAGAGGTCGTCGTAGAAGTTCTCGCAGCGGGTGACGGGGCCGACCTCGACCGACTCGCACGCGCCGGCCTTCGCGGCGTCGCCGGAGGGTTCGATGGCCTGGGGGGTCGACGACGGCGTGCTGCACGAGCTGAGCAGCAGCATGCCGGTCGCGGCGAGGGCGATGAGTCCGCCTCGTGCTGTGGGTGTTCTCATGATCCGGATGTCCTCTCTGACGTGGATCTCGGTGGGTGGGGTGAATCGGGTGGAACTCCTAGTCGGCGAGCACGCGGCACGCCGGGGGCGCGAGCTCGATGAACACCGAGCTCCCGTTCGCGGGCGAGTCGAGGGGCGCGCCGCGCGCGACGAGCGTGCCGGCGACGCCCTGCCCGTCGAGCACCTCGACTTCGACCTCGACGATCTCGCCGAGGAACTCGACGCGCACGACCCTGGCGGGCAGCACGTTCGGCCGGTCGGGCGCGGTCTCGTGCCAGCGCACGCTCTCGGGCCGGAAGGTGACGGTGACCTCGCTGCCCGTGCCGAGCTCGGCCGGGCAGGGGGTTACGAGCTTCGTGCCGAACGCCGAGACGATCGCGTCGCCGTTCGCGTCGCGCCCCTGCACGACCGCAGGGATCATGTTGACCCGTCCCACGAAGTCGGCGACGAAGCGGTCGGCCGGCTGGTAGTAGAGCTCGCGCGGCGTCGCCTCCTGCACGATGCGGCCCCCGTTCATGACCGCGACCCGGTCCGACATCGACAGCGCCTCCGACTGGTCGTGCGTGACGTAGAGCGCGGTGATGCCGAGCTGCTGCTGCAGCCGGCGCAGCTCGTTGCGCATGGTGTCGCGGAGCTTCGCGTCGAGGTTCGAGAGCGGCTCGTCGAGCAGCAGCAGCTTGGGCCGGTGGGCGAGCGCGCGGGCGAGCGCGAGGCGCTGCTGCTGCCCGCCCGAGAGGGCGGTCGCGGGCCGGTGCGCGTAGCCGTCGAGCTGCACGAGCTCGAGCGCCTCCATCGCGCGCTTCCTCGCCTCCTGCTTCGGCAGCCGGCTGCCCGACACCTGCAGCGGGAACACCGCGTTGGCGAAGACGCTCATGTGCGGCCAGATCGCGTAGTTCTGGAAGACCATGCCGACGTCGCGCTTGTCGGGCGAGACGTGCGACGACGCGGTCGAGAGCACCCTGCCGTCGAGCGAGATGGTTCCGCCGTTGCTCGTCTCGAGCCCGGCGACGCACCGCAGCGTGGTCGTCTTGCCGCAGCCCGAGGGGCCGAGCAGCGACGTGAACGTGCCGGGCTCGATCGTGAAGGTCACGCCCTTGACGACGGGCACGTCGGCACCGTCGAGCGAGTAGTGCTTCTCGAGGCCGTCGACGATCAGGCGTCCGCCTCCGTCTGCTGCGGTCGTGGGGTGCGGCGTCGTCACTGACGGCCTCCTTCGGTTTCGTATTCAGGATCCAGAAGAACGGTGCGGATGCCTCAGCGAGGCGTTGCGACGGCCATCAGTGCTCGGCGCCCGAGGTCGAGACGGCGGTGCTGCCGGATGTCGCGGCCGTCGTGGTCGCCGACTGCGACGCCGACGTTCGCTCGCCCCATCCGACGGTGACCTTCGGCTTCGCGAAGAACGCCACGACCCCGGCGCACACCACGAACCCGGCGACCGCGAGCAGCAGCGACTGCGACATCGCGGCCGAGAACCCGCCCGCGAGCCCGGCCGGCAGCGCTCCCCCGCCCGCCCGGGCCGCGTCGGCGTCGAAGCCCGGCAGCTGCGCCGCGAGCGTGAGGCTCATGAGCGCGGCGATCGCGGCCGAGCCGAGCACCGACCCGACCTGGCGGGTCATCGTGTACACGCCGGACCCGGCACCCGCCTGGTCGCGCGGCAGGTTGCGGGTCGCCGTCGACGCGAGCGGGGCGAAGACCCCCGAGATGCCGAGCCCGAGCACGGCCGACGGCAGGAGCAGCAGCCCGAGCGAGACATCCGGGCCCATGAGGGCGCTGTACCAGGACAGCGCGAGCGCCGACGTCGAGAGCCCGGCGAGCGACACCCACTTCGGGTCCACCCGATCGCTGAGCCGGCCGACGAGCGGCGCGAGCACGCCCGAGATCACGGCCATCGGGATGAGCATGAGCGCCGCCTGCGTCGGCGTGAGCCCGCGCGCCACCTGGAAGTAGAACGCGAGCGGCAGCGGCATGGCCGTCATCGCGAGTCCGACGAGCGAGATCGCGACGTTCGAGAGCGAGAAGTTGCGGTCGCGGAAGAGCCCGAGCGGCAGCAGCGGCTCGGCCCGGTTGAACGCCTGCCAGACCACGAACCCGGCGAGCACCACGATGCC
This sequence comes from Agromyces chromiiresistens, assembly GCF_029167465.1. Classification (NCBI taxonomy): domain Bacteria; kingdom Bacillati; phylum Actinomycetota; class Actinomycetes; order Micrococcales; family Microbacteriaceae; genus Agromyces; species Agromyces chromiiresistens. The sequence goes on along the minus strand of NZ_JARFNL010000004.1, from coordinate 624,390 downwards.
GGCGACGATCATGCCCCACACGGTGACCGGGCCCGCGATCGTGCCCCAGTCGTACGTCTGCCCCTCCTGGATGCCGAACACCACGAGGAACATGCCGACCGCGCTCAGCACGACGCCCAGCCAGTCGAAGCGGTGCGCCCGCGTCTCGAGGTCGGGCACGAGTCGCCACGCGGCGACGAAGGCGACGATGCCGACGGGCACGTTGACGAAGAACACCCACTGCCAGCCGAGGGAGTCGACGAGCACGCCGCCGAGGATCGGGCCGACGAGCGTCGCGACCCCCGCGACCGAGCCCCAGAGGCCCATCGCCGCGCCGCGCTGCTGGGGCGGGAAGACGCGGGTGATCACGGCCATCGTCTGCGGGGTCATGAGGGCGGCGCCGAATCCCTGCAGGGCGCGCGCCGCGATCAGCAGCGCGATCTCGCCCGAGAGCCCGCACCACAGCGAGGCGAGCGTGAACACGACCAGCCCCACGAGGTAGACCCGCTTGGGGCCGAACCGGTCGCCGAGGCGGCCCGTGATCAGCAGCGGAACGGCGTAGGCGAGCAGGTACGCGCTCGTCACCCAGATCACCGAGGTCAGGTCGGCGTCGAGGTCCTCGAGGATCGCCGGGTTCGCGATCGACACGATCGTCGTGTCGACGAGGATCATGAAGAACCCGATGACGAGCGCCCACAGGGCGGGCCAGGGCCTGGCGGTCTGGTTCATGGTCGGCTTTCGCACGGGTCGGCTCTCACAGGGGGATGTCTCTGAGCCGACTAGCTCGCGGCGGCGGCGCCCGCGTCGGGCAGGCCGGTGACGGGCTCGCCCAGCAGGGGCGTCGACACGGCGTAGATGCCGTGGTTCGCGAAGAGCCAGATCAGGTTGCGGTCCCACTCGACGAAGATGCCGTGCACCGGCGCTGCGAGGTCGTCGTCGTCCTTGAGGCCCATCGGCGGCACGAAGTAGGCGCCGACCTTCGGGTCCTCGGGGTCGCGGACGTCGAAGATCTGCAGCCCCGCCGCGTAGAACGCGTAGGGGATCACGCCGCCGTGCGGGGTGCCGGTGTTCGTGAAGTAGCCCGAGCGCTTCGGCCCGAACGACCCTCGGCGCTGCGCCCAGTCGGTGAAGGCGGCCTCGGCCGGCGGAAGCGGCCGGGGCAGGGTGCGCACGACCCGCGGGTTGGTCGGGTCGCTGACGTCGACCTGGTAGATCTCCTTCGCCGGCTCGTAGCAGTCGGTGTTCATCGGGTAGCCCGAGACGTAGACGTAGCCGGTCTCCTCGACCTGCGTCGTGTCGACGTTGTCGCCCTCCGTGCCGGCGACGCTCGTGGGCAGCTCGCACCATCCGACGTGGTGGATGTTCGCCGGGTCCGAGACGTCGAGCACGAAGAAGCCCTGGCCACCCTGGGCGGCGTAGCCGTACTTCCAGCCCGACTCGACCGAGCGCGGCATGAACACACCCATGCGCGAGCCGAACCAGCTCGTCTTGTTGTTCCACCGGTCGTTGCCGGCGAGGACCTCGGAGTCGTCCTCCTCACCCGCGCGGGTGCCGGGCACCCACCACTGCGAGAGCAGCTCGGGGTTCGCCGGGTCGGAGACGTCGTAGGCGGCGTGGCCGGCGGCCCACAGCGTCGTCCTGTACGGCTGGTTCGTGAAGGTGTTGTCGGGGGCCGTCGCGACGAAGAGGTACTTGTCGCCGTAGTAGACGGGCAGGTCGAGTACGCCGTTGCCCTCCTGGATCTCGTCCGGCCCGTGGTTCGGGTCCGTCGAGATCTCGGTGAGCAGCGTCCAGTCGCGCGGGCTCGGCCCGTTCATCTCCCAGGTGCGGAAGCCGCGCAGGCCCTCCCACTCCAGCAGCTGCCCCTCGACGGTGTCGTCGGTCCACTTGTTGGCGACGCGCCCCTTGAGGAAGTAGCGCGGGGTCTCGCTGGCCTGGATGGCGATGTGCTTGCCGAGCTGCTCGTTCCACTGCACGGTGGTCGCGCCGAACTGCGGGCGGGGGTCGGTCCAGCCCCACTGCTCCTCGTCGACGATCTTCAGGTCGCGCGGGTCGGTGATGTCGTAGAGCTTCCAGTGGTTGCCGCCGCCGTAGTGCAGCATGTATCGGGTGCCGTCGACGTCGTAGATGCACTGCCACGAGTGGCTCGTGTTGACGACGATCGGGTAGAACGCCTCGGCCTGCGCGTTGAGGGCGTAGGTCTCGGGGTCGCGGTAGTCGAGCTGGCCGGGCCAGTCGACGAACACGTCGCGCGGGACCGAGGGGGTCGAGGCCGGCGGCAGGAAGGTGCCGTCGGGCTGCATGCCCCAGCTCGCGGGGTCGGGGTCCGCCGGCTCGCCGGCCACCCGCTCGAAGTCCTCGGGGCGGTACTTCTTCGCGTCGGGAACGTAGGGAGAGCCGGCCATGTCGCCTCCATTGGCAGCAGGTGAGTGGGATCGTGACGACGCGGGGGCGCCGTAGATTCAGCGTCATCCGATCCAGCGATGCTGTCCAATATCAATACGGCTCGGAGCCATGACCAATCGGGCATATCGCCCAGCGTTCATCAACCCGCGGAGTGCGCGTGCTCGCGCTCGAACTCGGCGAGCCGGGCACCCTCCTCCCGCAGGTGGGCGAGCAGCGCCGCCGCGGCGGCCGACGGCGCGCGGTCCTTCGGCATCGTGACCCCGACGGACCGCCGGATCGAGCTCAGCGCCGTCGGCAGGAGGCGCAGCTCCTTGTCGTCGACCGCGATGAACATCGGCAGCGCCGCGATGACGTCGGTCGTCACGAGCAGGTTCCGCAGCGTCAGCATCGAGGTGCACTCGACGCGGTCGGCGGGCAGCGGCAGCCCCTCGTGGAAGAACACGGCCTCGAGCTCGGCGCGCAGCGCCGTCTGGGCGACGGGGAAGATCCACGGGTACGCGACGAGGTCGGCGAGCGCGGTCGAACGATGGTGCACGGGATGCCCCGCCCTCGCGACGAGCCGGATCGGCTCCTGGTGCAGCCGCTCCTGCTCGAGCCTGACCGGCACGCTCGACGAGAGCCGGCCGACGGTGAGGTCGAGGTCGCCCGCGAGAAGCAGCTGCTGCAGGGTGTCGGGCGTGCCCTCGCGCACGACGACGGTGAGTCGCGGGTGCTCCCGCTTGAGCCCGGCGATCGCCCTCGGCAGCAGCAGGTTCGAGCCCGCGAGGTGCGTGCCGACCGTCACGGTGCCGAGCTGGCCCGACTGCAGCAGCCGCACCTCCTCGCCCGCGACGCGGAGCTCGGCGAGCACCGACCTGGCGCGCTCGATGAACGGACGGCCGTACTCGGTCGGCGTCACACCCCGCGGCAACCGCTCGAACAACGGCACCCCGAGGATCTCCTCGGCCTCGCGGAGCCCGCGGGTCACGACGGGCTGGGTGATGTGCAGCGCCTCGGCGGCGCGCACGAGCGTGCCCTCGTCGGCGATGGTGGTGACGAGCACGAGATGCCGGATCTTGAGCCGGCCGTCCAGGAGTCGATCGGTGGCCATGCCGCAGGACTATAGCCGAAAGGGCATGGCAGTGCAGCAAGAGAGTATTTGTCGGCATCCCTCCGCCTTCCTAGCCTGAAGCCATGCCAACGCAGACGACGACGTCGGCGGTGACGGCGACCGCCGCCCCGCCCGCCCCGAACCGGCTCCGCAACTTCATCGGGGGCGAACCCGTCGACGGCGTGCGCGGCTTCGACAAGACGAACCCGGTCGACGGCTCGCTCGTCGCGATCGTGCACGAGGCGGGCGCCGACGAGGTCGACCGTGCGGTCGCCGCGGCGCGGGCCGCGCTCGAGGGCGCGTGGGGCCGCATGACGGTCGCCGACCGCACCCGCCTGCTGCGCCGGGTCGCCGACGTCATCGACCGCCGGGCCGACGAGCTCGTCGCGGCCGAGGTCGGCGACACCGGCAAGCCCGAGACCCTCGCCCGCGACCTCGACGTCGCCCGGGCGTCGGCGAACTTCCGCGCCGCGGCCGACACGGTCTCGTCGGCCGGCCTCGACTCGTACCTGACCGAGATGCCCGACGGGCGCCGCGCGCTGAACTACGCCGTGCGCAAGCCGCTCGGCGTCGTCGCGGTGATCGTGCCGTGGAACCTGCCGCTGCTGCTGCTGACGTGGAAGCTCGCCCCCGCCCTCGCCGCGGGCAACACCGTCGTCGTGAAGCCCTCCGAGGAGACGCCCTCGTCGGCCACGCTCCTCGCCGAGATCCTCGTGGAGGCGGGCGTGCCCGCCGGCGTCGTGAACGTCGTGCACGGATTCGGCACCCGCTCGGCGGGCGAACTGCTGACGAGGCATCCCGGCATCGACGGGGTCACGTTCACGGGCGAGTCGTCGACCGGGTCGGCGATCATGCGAGCGGTCGCCCCGCGGGTGCGGCCGGTCTCGTTCGAGCTCGGCGGCAAGAACGCCGCCGTCGTCTTCGCCGACGCCGACCTCGATGCCGCGATCGCCGGACTCGCCCGCTCGACCTACCTCAACACGGGCCAGGTCTGCCTCTGCACCGAGCGCATCTACGTCGAGCGCTCGATCTTCGCCGATGTCGCGGCCGGGCTCGCCGAGCAGGCGTCGCGCCTGCGGCTCGGTCGCCCCGAGGACCCGGCGACGACGACCGGCCCGCTCATCTCGCAGGCGCACCGCGACAAGGTGCTCGGATACTTCGAGCTCGCCCGCGAGGAGGGCGCGACGGTGCTCGCGGGCGGCGGCGTGCCCGCCCTCGGCGGCGACCTCGACGGCGGATCGTGGATCGAGCCGACCCTCTGGACGGGCCTCGACAACTCCCACCGCACGATGCGCGAGGAGGTCTTCGGACCGGTCGCCGCGCTCGTGCCCTTCGACACCGAGGAGGAGGCGATCGCGCTCGCGAACGACACCGACTACGGGCTCGCCGCCGTCACCTGGACGAGCGACCTCACCCGCGGCCACCGCGTCGCGCAGCGCATGCGCGTCGGCATGTCGTGGGTGAACACCTGGTACCTGCGCGACCTGCGCAGCCCGTTCGGCGGTGTCGGGCTCTCCGGCGTGGGCCGCGAGGGCGGCCGGCACTCGCTCGAGTTCTACACCGAGCCGACGAACGTGTGCGTGCAGCTGTGAGCGGGCAGAGCGCGCCGGCCTGGCCTGGCGAGCACGAGGTGACGGATGCCTCGGGCGCGACGACCTCGACGATCGGGGCCTCGAACGCGGATGCCTCGTGGCGCGACGCCGACGAACGGCTGCGCGCCGCCGCCCGCACCGGCGTGGCGTGCGCCCCCGTGCGCGAGCTCATCGGCGAGACCGACGAGCGCGCGGCCTACGCCGTGCAGTCGCTCGGCATCGAGCGGCGCCTCGCCGAGGGCCGCCGCATCGTCGGCCGCAAGATCGGGCTCACCTCGCCCGCCGTGCAGGCGCAGTTCGGCGTCTACACGCCCGACTACGGGGTGCTGCTCGACGACATGGTCTTCGCCGACCGCGAGCCGATCGACCTCGGCCGCTTCCTGCAGCCCCGCGCCGAGGCCGAGGTCGCGTTCGTGCTCGGCCGCGACCTCGACTCCCCCACGGCGCACGTCGCCGACGTGATCCGCGCGACCGAGTTCGTGCTGCCCGCGATCGAGGTCGTCGACTCCCGCATCGCGGGCTGGGACATCCGCATCACCGACACGATCGCCGACAACGCCTCGAGCGGGGCGGTCGTGCTCGGCACCACCCCGCACCGCCTCGACGGGCTCGACCTCGCGGGGGTGGGCATGCGGCTCGACCACGGCGGCGAACCCGTGTCGACCGGGTCGGGTGCCGCGTGCCTCGGCAACCCGGTGATCGCCGTCGCGTGGCTCGCCCGTGCCGTCGCGCGGCACGGCCGGCCGCTCCGTGCGGGCGAGGTCATCCTCTCGGGCGCCCTCGGCCCGATGGTCGCCGCCGCCGAGGGCGTGTTCCACGCCCGGCTCGACGGCCTCGGCGAGGTGCGGGCCGACTTCATCACGACCACGGAAGGAGCCGCGGCATGACGACCGGCGTCGCCATCATCGGATCCGGCAACATCGGCACCGACCTGCTCATCAAGGTCAAGCGCCTCTCGTCGACCCTGCGGGTCGTCGCGATGGCCGGCATCGACCCCGACTCCGACGGGCTCGCCCGCGCGCGCCGGATGGGCGTCGCGACGACGCACGAGGGCGTCGACGGCCTCGTCGCCATGCCCGAGTTCGAGGACGTCGAGCTCGTCTTCGACGCGACGAGTGCGGGCGCGCACGCCCGGAACGACGCGCTGGTCCGCGACGCCGGCCGCGTCATGGTCGACCTCACCCCCGCCGCGATCGGCCCCTACGTCGTGCCCGTCGTGAACCTCGGCGAGCACCTCGGCGCGACGAACGTCAACATGGTGACGTGCGGCGGCCAGGCGACGGTGCCGATGGTGGCGGCGGTCTCGCGCGTCGCGCCCGTCGCCTACGCCGAGATCGTCGCCTCGATCTCATCGCGCTCGGCGGGCCCCGGCACGCGCGCGAACATCGACGAGTTCACGCAGACCACGGCACGCGCGCTCGAGGTCATCGGCGGCGCCGAGCGCGGCAAGGCGATCATCGTGCTGAACCCGGCCGAGCCGCCGCTCATCATGCGCGACACGGTCTACTGCCTCGTCGAGCACGACGACGGGGCCCCGCTCGACGAGGCCGCCGTGCGCGCCTCGGTCGACGCGATGGTCGCCGACGTGCAGGGCTACGTCGGCGGCTACCGGCTCAAGCAGCGGGTGCAGTTCGACCCGGTCGACGAGCCCTGCGTGCCCGCGCTCGACCGGCCGTTCCGCGGTACGCGCGTGACCGTCCTGCTCGAGGTCGCCGGCGCCGGCCACTACCTTCCCGAGTACGCGGGCAACCTCGACATCATGACCTCGGCGGCGCTGCGCACCGCCGAGCGCCTCGTCGCCGAACGCGCGACCGCCGAACCGCAGGGAGCGAGCGCATGACCGAGATCACCCCCGACGCGACATCCCCCGACGGCCCGAAGGTCTACGTGCAGGACGTCACCCTGCGCGACGGCATGCACGCCATGGCCCACCGCTACACGCTCGACCAGGTCCGCGACATCTCGCGCGCCCTCGAGGCCGCGGGCGTCGACGCGATCGAGGTCGCCCACGGCGACGGCCTCGGCGGCTCGAGCGTCGCCTACGGCCAGGGCGCGCACAGCGACCGGCAGTGGATCGAGGCGGCCGCCTCGGTGCTCGAGCGCGCGAAGCTCACGACGCTGATCCTGCCCGGCATCGGCACGATCGACGACCTCGCCCGTGCCCGCGACCTCGGCGTCGCGAGCGTGCGCGTCGCCACCCACTGCACCGAGGCCGACGTCGCCGCGCAACACATCGGCTGGGCGCGCGAGCACGGCATGGACGTCTCGGGCTTCCTCATGATGAGCCACATGAACGACCCGCGCGGCCTCGCCGAGCAGGCCCGGCTCATGGAGTCGTACGGCGCCCACTGCGTCTACGTCACCGACTCGGGCGGGCGGCTCACGATGCGGGATGTCGCCGACCGGGTCGACGCGTACCGCGAGGTGCTCGCCCCCGAGACCCAGATCGGCATCCACGCGCACGAGAACCTCTCGCTCAGCGTCGCGAACAGCGTGACCGCCGTCGAGCACGGCGCCTTCCGCGTCGACGCCTCGCTCGCGGGGCAGGGCGCGGGCGCCGGCAACTGCCCCATCGAGGCGTTCGTCGCCGTCGCCGACCTCGTCGGCTTCGAGCACGGCTGCGACCTGTTCGCCCTGCAGGATGCCGCGGAGGAACTCGTCCGTCCCCTCCAGCGCCGGCCCGTCCGGGTCGACCGCGAGACCCTCACGCTCGGCTACGCGGGCGTGTACTCGAGCTTCCTCCTGCACGCCGAGCGGGCCGCCGAGCGGCACGGGCTCGACGCCCGCGACATCCTCGTCGAACTCGGCAGCCGCCGCATGGTCGGCGGCCAGGAGGACATGATCGTCGACGTCGCGCTCGACCTCGTCGAGGCGCGGTCCGCGGCCGCCGGAGGTGCGGCGTGACCGCCGCCTCGGCCTTCGCGGCGGCCCTCGACCGCGCCCAGCGCACCGCATCGCCGACGACCCAGCTCGCCGCCGACGCGGCGATCGGCCTCGACGCCGCCTACGCGACCCAGCACGCCCTCCTCGCCCGCCGGGTCGCCCGCGGCGAGCGCATCGCGGGCTTGAAGCTCGGCTTCACCTCGCGCGCCAAGGCGCAGCAGATGGGCGTCGACGACGTCATCATCGGCACCGTCACCGACGCCATGCGACTCGAGAACGGCGGGGTGTTCGACGTCTCGACGGCGATCCACCCCCGCATCGAACCCGAGGTCGCCTACCTGCTCGGCGACGACCTCGACGACCCCGCGCTCGCCGCGTCCGACGCGGTCGGCGCCGTCGCCGGGGTCGCGCCCGCGCTCGAGGTCATCGACTCGCGCTACCGCGACTTCACGTTCAGCCTCGACGACGTCGTGGCCGACAACGCCTCGGCCGCGGCGTTCGCGATCGGACCGTGGCGGTCGCCCGAGGCGGTCTGGCCGCTCGACAACCGGGCCGTCCGACTCGAGATCGACGGCCGGCTGTCGCAGGCCGGCTCGACCGCCGCGATCCTCGGCGACCCGGTGCGGGCGCTCGACGCCGCGCTCCGTCTCGCCCGCCGGCACGGCTTCGCGCTGCGCGCCGGCATGGTGCTGCTCGCGGGGGCGGCGACCGTCGCGGTGCCGCTGCCGGCCCGCGGCGTCGTCACGGCGCACGTCGCCGGGCTCGGCGAGGTCTCGGTGCGCGCGAACGGCGACGGGGGTGCGCGATGACCGACGCCCGAGGCATCCTCGTCACCGGCAAGGCGACGCCGCGCGGCCGGTTCCCGCACGCCCGGGTCTCGGGCGACCTCGTGTTCGTGTCGGGCACCTCGAGCAGGCGCCCCGACAACACGATCGCGGGCGCGGAGGCCGACGAGTTCGGCGCGACGCGGCTCGACATCGCCGTGCAGACGCGCGCCGTCATCGAGAACATCCGCGAGATCCTGTCCGAGGCGGGCTGCACGCTCGACGACCTCGTGCAGGCGACGAGCTACCTCGTCGACATGAACGACTTCGCCGGCTACAACGCGGTCTGGGCCGAGTACTTCGACGAGCGCGGGCCCGCCCGCACGACCGTCGCCGTGCACCAGCTGCCGCACCCGCACCTGCGCATCGAGATCCAGGCGATCGCGCGACGCCCCGACGCATCCCACGACCCCAGCGCCACAACTCTCGAGGAGGAGAACCAATGAGCACCATCCCACCCGTCATCGATTTCGCCGCGTGGATCAAGGAGCACGAGCACCTGCTCCAGCCCCCGGTGAACAACAAGCAGGCGTTCATCCCGATGAACGACTTCATCGTGCAGGTCGTCGGCGGCCCGAACCAGCGCACCGACTTCCACTTCGACCCGTACGAGGAGTGGTTCTACCAGTACCGGGGCAACATGCACGTCAACATCCAGACCGAGGACGGCCCGCAGCGCATCGACATCCGCGAGGGCGAGATGTGGCTGCTGCCCGGCAACGTGTACCACTCGCCCCAGCGCCCCGAGGCCGGCTCGATCGGCATCGTCATCGAGCGCATCCGCGAGGAGGGCACCCTCGAGAAGTTCGCCTGGTTCTGCCCGAACTGCAACGAGAAGGTGCACGAGGTCGAGCTGCAGGTGCGCGACATCGTCGAGGACCTGCCGCCCGTCTTCCGCGAGTTCTACGAGAGCGAAGAGGGTCGGACGTGCCCGAAGTGCGGCACCGTCCACCCCGGCAAGGGCTGAACCCGTTGGGCACGATCGACGTCCACACGCACTTCGTGCCGCACGCCTGGCCCGACCTCGCCGCCGAGGTCGGGCCCGGCGTCTGGCCGACGCTGCGGGTGGACTCCGAGCGCGAGGCGATGATCATGCTCGGCTCGAGCGAGTTCCGGCGCATCGACGACCGCTGCTGGAACGCCGAGGCGCGCCTCGCCGACATGGACGCCGACGGCGTCGAACTGCAGGTCGTCTCGCCGACCCCGCTCTTCTTCTCGTACACGGCGGCGGCCGACGAGGGCGCGAAGGTCGCACGCATCTTCAACGACCTCGCGCTCGAGCTGTGCGAGCAGGCGCCCGACCGGCTCGTGCCGTTCGCACAGGTGCCGTTGCAGAGCACCGACGCCGCGTGCGCCGAGGCGTCGCGCGCGATCGCCTCGGGCCACGCCGGCGTCGAGATCGGCAACCACGTCGGCGATCGCGACCTCGACGACGAGGGCGTCGTCACCTTCCTGCAGCACTGTGCGGCCGAGGGCATCCCCGTGTTCGTGCACCCGTGGGACATGGCGAACTCGCCCCGCCTCGACCGCTGGATGGCGCGCTGGCTCGCGGGCATGCCCGCCGAGACCCACCTGTCGATCATCTCGATGATCCTCGGCGGCGTCTTCGACCGGGTGCCCGCGTCGCTCCGCATCGCGTTCGCGCACGGCGGCGGGTCGTTCGCGTTCTGGCTCGGCCGCTTCGAGAACGCCTGGCACCAGCGGCGCGATCTCATCGGCGTCAGCGAGCGGCCGCCCTCGGACTACCTCGACCGGTTCAGCGTCGACTCCGTCGTGTTCGACCCGCCTGCGCTGCGGCTGCTCGTCGACACGCTCGGCGCCGAGCAGGTCATGGTCGGCAGCGACTACCCGTACCCGCTCGGTGAACGCCCCGTCGGATCGGTCGTCGACCGCGCCGAGTTCCTCAGCCCCGCCCAGTGCGAGGCGATCCGCCGCGGAAACGCGCTGCGGTTCCTGGGGCGGTAGCGCCCCTCGGCCACCCCTTTGGCCTCGCCTCGACCCACGATCCGGAGAACCGCACATGAGCCTCGCGACATCCCCCCAGCTCACGATCGACCGCGCGACGTGCGCCGCCCTCGACGCGGCCGACCCGCTCGCCGGGTTCCGCGAGCGATTCGACCTTCCCGCGGGCGTCGTCTACCTCGACGGCAACTCGCTCGGAGCGCTGCCGAGGACGACGCCCGCGCATGTCGAGCGGGTCATCCGCGAGGAGTGGGGCACCGGGCTGATCCGCAGCTGGAACGACGCGGGCTGGTTCGACAAGCCGCGCGCGCTGGGCGACCGCATCGCCCCGCTCATCGGTGCCGCCCAGGGCGAGGTCGTGCTCGGCGACTCCACGTCGTCGAGCCTGTTCCAGGTCGCGGTCGCGGCGACCAGGCTGCGACCCGGCCGACGGGTGATCGTGTCGGAGCGCGGCAGCTTCCCGACCGACCTGTACATCCTCGAGGGCGTCCAGGAGCTCGCGGGCGCCGACACCGGCGGGCCGCTCGAGCGACGGCTCATCGACGACGAGGCCGACCTCGACGACGTTCTCGGCGACGACGTCGCGGTCGTCGTGCTCACTCACGTGAACTACCGCACGGGGCGCATGTACGACCTGGCCGACGTCACCCGGCGGGTGCACGAGGCCGGCGCGCTCATGGTGTGGGACCTCTGCCACTCGGTCGGCGCCGTGCCGGTCGACCTGGCCGGCGCCGGCGCCGACTTCGCGATCGGGTGCACGTACAAGTACCTCAACGGCGGACCGGGCTCGCCCTCGTTCATCTGGGTCGCGGAGCGGCACCAGGCCGAGGCGCGCCCCGCGCTCACCGGGTGGCACGGGCACGCGAGGCCGTTCGACTTCGGCCTCGACTACGCGCCGGCCGACGGGGTCGCCCGGTTCCGGGTGGGCACCCCGCAGCTGCTCTCGGTCGCGGGGCTCGAGGCGAGCCTCGACGTGTGGGCCGACGTCGATCTCGAAGCGCTGCGCGAGAAGAGCCTGCGCCTCACCGAGCTGTTCATCTCGCTCGTCGACACCCGGCTCGCGCGGTGGGACGTCGAGGTGGTCTCGCCCCGTCAGTCCGCGCGCCGCGGCAGCCAGGTCGCGCTGCGGTTCGGCGGCGACGACGGCGTGCGCGACGGGCTGCCCGAGACGGCCGACGGCTACGCGGTCATGCAGGCGATCATCGGGCGCGGCGTCATCGGCGACTTCCGCGCGCCCGACCTCATGCGCTTCGGCTTCGCCCCGCTCTACGTCTCGCACACCGATGTCTGGGACGCGGTCGCGGTGCTCGAGGACGTGCTCGCGAGCGAGACCTGGCGCGAACCGCGCTTCGCACGCCGCAGCGCCGTCACCTGAGGGGCGCTCCGGCGCTCGGCGGCGGCGCGCCTCCCCGAACGTGCACTCGCCGCCCGAGAACCGGCGACGAATGCACGCTCGAGTGCGGTCGCGCAACACGGCTGGATGCCTCGGCGCCGATGTGTACACTCAGGGCATGATGTTCGCCGGCGTGTACACCAGCGTCGGCCGGGCAACCCCGACGGTCGAGTAGGCCGGCCGGGGCCGAGTCGAGACACCGAGGCACCCCCGCATGAAGCCCACCGTGCAGACACTGCTCGCCCGCCCCGAGCTGGGCCTCGGCCTCCTCACGCCCATCGAGTCGCTGTCGGCCGGCGCACTCGACGCGCCCGTCGTGTGGGCGCACAGCTCCGACCTCGCCGACCCGACGCCGTTCCTCGACGCCGGGCACGTGCTGCTCACGACCGGCACCCAGTTCGCCGAGGGCGTCGTCGGCGACGATGCGGGCGAAGCCGGGTTCGCCGACGCGTACGTCGCCCGCCTGCGCGCGACCGGCATCGCGGCGCTCGGCTTCGGCACCGAGGTCATCCGCGCCGGCACGCCCGAGGCGCTCGTGGCCGCCTGCACCGCGCAGGGCCTCCCGCTCTTCGAGGTGCCGTACCGGGTGCCGTTCATCGCCATCGCCCGCACGGTCGCCGACCTCATCGCCGAAGACGCGTACGCCCGTCAGGCGTGGGCGCTCGCGGCGCAGCGCGCGATCTCGCTCGCCGCCCTCCGGCCCGACGGCCTCTCGGCCACCCTCGCCGAGCTCTCGAACCGGCTCGGCACCTGGGTCGGGCTCATCGACGCGACCGGCACGCTCGACCGCGAGGCGCCGGCCGACGGACTGCCGCAGCCCGCGCTCGGCGAGGTCGTGGGCGAGGCCCGCTCGATGATCCGGCGCGGCCAGCGCGCGAGCCGCACCCTCGTCGCCGGCGAGTCGACCGGCGCTCCGCAGCGCATGACCCTGCAGACCCTCGGCGGCGGCGGGGCCCTGCGCGGAGTGCTCGCAATCGGCGACTCCGCCGAGCTCGACGCCGCCGGCCGGGAGGTCGTGAACGCGGTGATCGCCCTCGCCGGGCTCGCGCTCGAGCAGAACCGCGACCTCGACCGCGCCCGCGGTCACCTGCGATCGGGGCTGCTCCGCGGCATCCTCGACGGCGACACGGCGCTCGCCGAGCGCGTGTCGGCCGAGATGTGGGGGCCGCTTCCCGAGGCACCCGTGCGCGTCATGGTCACGGATGCCCCGGCCCAGGTCGACCGACTGACCGAACTGCTCGAACTGCGCGTCGAGGAGCGCGGCGGGCGACTGTTCTTCGGGCGGGACGACGAACGGTTCGTGCTCATCGTCGAGGAGGCCGACGCCCCGCTGGCCGAGGAGCTCGCGACCGAGTTCGAGCTTCCGGTCGGCGTCTCCGACCCGGTCGCCGAGGCGGGCGTTCCGCAGGCGCACGAGCAGGCGCTGCGCGCCCTCGACCGGGCGCGCGAGAGCGGCGCCGGCGTCGTCAACTTCGACGAGATCAGCCGGCAGGGCGTGCTCGCCTTCCTCGCGCGCACCGACGCACGCGCCGTCGCGCTCGCGACGCTGGCCCCGCTCACCGAGCACGATGCCGCGAACGGCACGACGCTCGTCGAGACCACGCGGACCTGGCTCGAGCACGGCGGCCAGTTCGACGCCACCGCGCAGGAGCTCGGCGTGCACCGGCACACGGTGCGCAGCCGCATCGCCCTCGCCGAGCGGCTGCTCGGGCGCGACCTCTCGGGCTTCCACGCGCGCGCCGACCTGTGGGCGGCACTGCTCGCGGTCGAGTAGCGCGGCGCTCGGCGCGCACCCCGCTCGGGAGGTCCCCGCGGCCGGGCGGCGGGTCACCGGGCCCGGCTGCGATGCCGCTCCGGCGCCATTGCGCGCGGGCACTCCGTCCACCCCGAGCCACTGACGCATCCTGCTCGAAGAGCAGTCTTCACATTCAGAAATCGTCAGGTCAACCCTTGCCGCTGACGCAGAGAATCGCTACGGTCATCCTATCTTTCCCTACGAAGGAGCCCGCAATGATGCGAATCTGGCCAGTGAAGACGCTGATTTCCACCTCAATCATCGGAGCAATGATCGGCGCGGCGGCGATCGTCGCCGCACCGGCGAATGCGGCTCCTGATGTTCGAACGATCACTCCGGCGTCGGCGGGGCCGACCGGCATCGACGCTGTCATCCCCCGCCCGACCGACTGGACCGCGGGTGACGGGACCGTCGGCCTCACCCGCGCCTCACGGCTGCTCGTCGACGGGCCGTCGCGCGACCTCGCACTGCTGCCCGCGGGCGAGGCCGCCTTCCCCGGCCCGGTCGCCGAGGTCACCCAGGATCTCGCGAAGCGCGTCGCGGCCGAGCTGCGAGACCTCACGGGGCTGCCGCTCAAGACCACGGGCGAGGTCGGCAAGGCCGCCGAGGGCGACATCGTGCTGCGGCTCGTCGACGACGAGGCGCTCGGCGCCGAGGGCTATCGCTGGTCGAGCGACGGCCCGATCGTCATCGAGGCGTCGACGACGAACGGCCTCTTCTACGGCACGCGCACCCTCGTGCAGCTGCTCGAAGCCGACGACGACCACCGCGACGTGCCGCGGGCGACGTCGACCGATGTGCCGACGCAGGCCGTGCGCATGATCCAGCTCGACGCCGGCCGCAAGTACTGGTCGATGGAGTCCCTCGAGAACCTGCTGCGCCGCATGGGGCAGCTCAGGCTCAACACGCTCTTCCTCCACCTGTCCGACTCGGAGGGCTTCCGCCTGTACAGCGAGAAGTTCCCCGGGCTCGCCGACCCCGAGCACTCGTACAGCAGGGAGGACATCGACCGGCTCAAGGCCCTCGCCGCCGAGCAGCACGTGCAGCTCATGGGCGGCATCGACGTGCCCGGGCATGCGACGGTCATCAGCGACGCGTTCGACATCGGCTTCGGCTCGGGCGATGGCGCCTGCACGCAGGCGCACACCCACTCGCACCTCACCCCCGACTGGATCATCGACATGACCCGCGAGGACGCGGTCGCGAAGACCGCCGAGATCGTCGACGAGTTCTCGTCGTGGTTCGACGCCCCGCTCTTCTCGATCGGCGCCGACGAGCTGCCGGGCCAGCTCGCGAACTGCCCCCGTGTGGCGCAGGCGATCGCCGACGATCCCGAGATCGACACCCTCGGCGACCTGCTCACGAGATACATCAACACCCTCGACGCGGTCATCACCGAGAACGGGGCGCGCACCGCGATCTACAACGGCGTCGAGCACATGTCGACGCCGAAACAGGATCTCAACGCCTCGGTGGTCGACCTCACCTGGGAGGGCACGGGCGCAGGCCCGGCCATCCCGGGGCACGACGAGATCGCGATCGGTCCCTTCTACCTGACGCCGAACAACTACCACAACCTCTACCCCGACGTCGCCTGGATGTACGACGAGTGGGCGCCGAACACGGAGGCGGACCTGCTCGGCTCGGGCATGCCGCACTGGGCCGACTACAACTTCTGGTCGGAGGACGCGTACTGGGAGCAGCTGAGCGCGCTGCCCCGGGCGGTGCTCGCCGACCGCTCGTGGAACGGCTCGGCGACGCCCGACGACCTCGCTGCGTTCACCGCGCGCTTCGACGCCCTCGCCGCTCCGGCCGGCCTCATGACGCCCGATCGGCCGAAGCGGGTCGACGACGGCGAGCCGTCGCACCGCTGGACGTTCGACGAGGCCGAGTACCCCTCGGGCTGGACGTGGGCCGGCAGCCCGGGAAACACGATCCTCGCCGAGGACGCGGCGGGCGACCTGCCGGGCTCGACCTACATCATCAACAACCCGACCCTCGTCGACGGCGGGGTGAAGGGCGAGGCGTTCCGGTTCGACCACAACCGCGACGGCGTCGGGTTCGGCGGGGTCGACGTCGCCGAGCCGTGGACGGTCTCGACGTGGGTCAGGCTCTCGTCCGACGCGGGCGAGCAGGTGCTGCTGACCTCGAAGGCGGGCGCGCTCAAGCTGCGCCAGACCGGCACCGGCAAGGTCGGATTCACCGAGTACGGCGTCGCCGACCACTCGTTCGAGTTCACCCTTCCGGCCGGGCGGTGGGTGCAGCTGACCTGGGTCGCGACGGAGGGCGAGACGACGCTCTACGCCGACGGCGCACGCGTGGGTCGGATCGCCGCGTCGATCCCGCTGCCCCTGCGCTCGGTCGGCACCCCGTCGGCGAGCCTGCGCGGCGACCTCGACGAGCTGACCACGTGGGACGAGGCGCTCGACGGCGACCAGGTCGCCGGCTGGTTCGACGGGTACGACGTACCGGCGTGGGACTACACCGCGTCGACCGCCTCGCTCAACTCGCACGAGAGCCCCGAATGGTTCGACGACGACAAGTTCGGCATCTTCGTCCACTGGGGCCCGTACTCGGTGCCCGCCTGGGGGCCGCGCGGCTCGTACGCCGAGTGGTACTGGAACTACATGAACTCGAACGGCTCGGCGACGAACCAGTATCACCGGGCGACGTACGGCGCCGACTACCCGTACGACCGGTTCATCGACGAGTGGAAGGCCGAGGAGTTCGACCCCGAGGCCTGGGTCGACCTCTTCAAGGACGCGGGCGCGAAGTACTTCGTGCTCACCTCGAAGCACCACGACGGCACCGCCCTCTGGGACAGCGATGTGAGCGGACGCGACACGGTCGACCTCGGCCCGAAGCGCGATCTCGCCGGTGAACTGTTCTCGGCCGCCCGCGACGACGGCGAGCTCAAGGCGGGCTTCTACTACTCGCTCTACGAGTGGTACAACCCGGCCTACACGGGCAAGCCGGCCCGCAATCCGTACACCGGTGCCGAGGTGCCGTACACGGGCGCCCCGACGGGGGTGGACTACGTCGACGACTACATGCTTCCGCAGATGCGCGAGCTCATCGACAAGTACGACCCCGACATCCTGTGGTGCGACGGGCAGTGGGAGAAGCCCGCCTCGTACTGGAAGACGGCGGGCGTCATCGCCGAGTACTACAACCGGGCGAAGAACGGCGAGGAGCCGCACGAGGTCGCCGTCGCGAACCGGTGCAAGATCGACTCCGGCTCGCTCGACTCGACGGAGCTCGACTTCCAGACGCCCGAGTACACGGTCAAGCCCGACATCGACACGAACAAGTGGGAGTCGAGCCGCGGCATCGCGCACTCGTACGGCTACAACCAGAACGAGCCGATCGAGGACTACCTCACGAGCGACCAGCTGGTCGAGTCGCTCATCGACATCGTGAGCAAGAACGGCAACCTGCTGCTCGACGTCGGCCCGAAGGCCGACGGCACCATCCCCGAGCTGCAGGCCGAGCGGCTGCGCGACATCGGCGCCTGGCTCGACGTGAACGGCGACGCGATCTACGGCACGACCTATTGGAACCGGGCCGACGAGCCGGCGTCCGACGTGCCGGTGCGGTACACGCAGCGCGACGGATCGCTCTACGCGACGGCCCTCGACTGGCCGGGCGAGCACCTCACGCTCGGCGGCGACCTGCCGTTCGGGGACGACACCTCGGTGAAGCTGCTCGGCTCCGACGGGACGGCGCTCGACTGGGCGCGCAACTCGGCCGGTGAGGTCGAGGTCGAGATGCCCGCCGACGGTGCCGACGCCACGACGTCGACCCACGCGTTCACCTTCGAGATCTCGAACCCGGGCGCCGACAGCCTCCTGCGCACGACCGTCCGGGTGCCCGAGGCGGTGCAGCGCGGAAAGACGGTCGTCGGGTCGGCCGTCATCGCCAACCCCTCGTCGAAGGCGTCAGCGAAGGCGGAGCTCGAGATCGCCGGACCGAAGGGATGGACCGTGCAGGCGGGCGGCGCCTCGGTGCCCGCACTCGGCCCGGGCGAGTCCTACGTTGTGCCGATCACGATCTCGGTGCCGGCGGGCGCCGATGCCGCGAGCGGCCGCATCGTCGTGACGACCACGACGGACGGTGTGTCGACATCGGCCGCCGCGACCGTGAAGATCGCACTGCCCAACCTCGCGAAGGGCAAGCCGGCGACGCAGTCGAGCATCGCGTGGGACGGCGTGCCCGCGCGCGCGGTCGACGGCGACCGCAACGGCGCCTTCTCCGGCAACTCGGTGACCCACACCTCGGAGCCGTCGAAGGAAGCCTGGTGGCAGGTCGACCTCGGCGAGAGCGCCGAACTCGACCGCGTGGAGATCTACAACCGCACGGACTGCTGCGGCGAACGTCTCTCGAACTACTGGGTCATGACTTCTGACGTGCCGTTCACGGCGAGCACGCTCGCCGATGCGCGGGCAGAGGCCGACACGGCGATCCGCGTCGCCGAACAGGCCGGTCGACCGTCGGTCATCGACCTGCCCGACGGGGCGACCGGGCGCTACGTGCGCATCCAGCTCGAGTCCGCCACCCTGCCGCTCTCGCTCGCCGAGGTCGAGGTGCTCGGGACACCGGCGGGCGGCTGAGGCCGCCCGTGGGCCGGGGCCGGGGACGCGTCGAGCGTCCCCGGCCCCGGCCGCGTCAGCGCTGCGCCGCGATCAGGTCGCGATACCAGGCGAACGAGTCCTTGCGGGTGCGCTCCCCCGTCTCGAAGTCGACGTGCACGAGTCCGAACCGCTGCGTGTAGCCCTGCGCCCACTCGAAGTTGTCCATGAGCGACCACACGAAGTAGCCGCGCACGTCGACGCCGTGCTCGATCGCGTCGGCGACGGCGCGGAGGTGCCCGTCGAGGTAGGCGATGCGCTCGTCGTCGTGCACGGCCCGGCCGTCGTCTCCGGCGCCGTCGGCCGCAGGCACGACCTCGTCGGGGTACGACGCACCGTTCTCGGTGATCACGACGGGCGGCAGCGCGTCGCCGTAGTCGCGCTGCAGGCCGACGAGCAGCTCGCCGAACGCCGCCGGCACGACGGGCCAGTCGAATCCGGTGACCGGTGTGCCCTCGGGCGGCACGACCGGTTCGAACGGCAGCCCGGCCGCGGCGAACTCCGAGCCCTCGGCGGGCGCGGCGACGTACGTCGGGTTGTACGAGTTGACGCCGTAGAAGTCGAGCGGCGCCGAGATCGTCTCGAGGTCGCCGTCTTCGAGCCCCGGAAACGCGTCGAGCCCGAACGCGGACAGGTCGGGGTAGGCGCCCGTGAGCACTGGGTCGACGAAGATGCGGTTGTAGACCAGGTCGAACGCGCCCGCGGCCATGAGATCGGCCGGATCCGACGAGGCGGGCACGACGAGCGTGTGGTTGTTCGTGATGCCCACTTCGACCGAGCCCGACCGCGAACCCGAACCCGACGCCGCGCCGGCACGGATCGCCGCGACCGCGAGCCCGTGGCCGAGCAGCTGGTGGTGCACGGTCGGCAGCGCGCCGAGCATGAGCTGCCGTCCAGGCGCCTGGGTCCCGAGCGCGTAGCCCTCAAGCGTCGTCATCGCCGGCTCGTTGAGCGTGATCCACCGGCCGACCCGGTCGCCGAGCCGGTCGAGCACGAGGCCGACGTAGTCGGCGTACCGCGAGGCGGTGTCGCGCACGAGCCATCCCCCGGCGTCCTCGAGCGGCTGCGGCAGGTCCCAGTGGTAGAGCGTCGCGAGCGGGGCGATGCCGGCCTCGGCGAGCGCGTCGACGAACCGTTCGTAGTGGTCGAGCCCCGCGGCGTTCGCAGGTCCCGTGCCGCCGGGCTGCACGCGCGGCCACGAGATGGAGAACCGGTAGTCGGTCGCGCCGAGCTCGGCGAGCAGGGCGATGTCGTCGCGGTAGCGCCGATAGCTGTCGGCCGCGACGAGCGCGTTCGACCCGTCGATGACCCGCCCCGGCTCGGCGGTGAAGGTGTCCCAGATGCTCGGTCCGCGCCCGTCGGCCGTCGTCGACCCCTCGATCTGGAAGGCCGCCGTCGCCGCGCCCCACCGGAAGCCGCGCGGGAAGGTCGGCGGCGCGGCCGCCGCCCGGTCGTCCAGGGGTGCGTTCATGTCGGGTTCCGCCGTCTCTGCGTCGTCGCGAGGCGAGCGCCCGAGGCATCCCCGCCTTGTGGGTCAGATGACCCACTTCGGACGAGCCTAGCGATCCCGCCCTCGACGGGGAAGCCCCACCGGGGATTCCGACGCCGACGCGTCCGCCGCCGATTCCCCCGGCAGCGGCATGGTCGCGACATCGGGCCAGTCGAGTTCGCCCGACTCGAACTCGCCGGCGAGCGCGGCCATCCAGTCGCGCTCGGACGAAAGGCGCGCCCGCTCGAACTCGGTCTCGATGAGCAGGATGCGCGGCACGCCCCGTGCTTCGGCGAGATCCGCCGCGATCCGGGCGAGCGCCAGGTCGATCGCCGCGACCCGTGCCCGCAGCGCGGCGATCGCCTCGTCGCGACCGAGCACGCCCATGAACGAGAGCGCCGCGTACGCGAGCACGGCGTCGGGGTCGGGCGACGCGAGCAGCAGGGCGACCCGCCGGCGCAGCTCGGCGCGCCCGGGCTCGGTGATGGCGTACCGGACGCGCTCCGGACGCCCGGTGGGCTGCTCGGTGCCCGCCTCGACGACGAGTCCGGCTGCCTCGAGCTTCGCGACCGCGTGATAGAGGCTGCGGGGCAGTCCGCCGATGAAGTCCTTGCGCGTGTCGACGATGAACCGGTGCATGTCGTACGTGTGCCGGGGCCCCTGGCTCAGGAGCGCGAGCACCGCGAGGGCGGGAAGGTCGCGGTCTGATCGCTGCAGTCGGTCGCGGCTCGTCACCGCCCCAGCGTAATCCATTCAGCGCATTCTGCATTAGTGCATGTTGCACTAATGCAGAATGCATGCGATGCTGTCGGCATGAACGAGACGCAGACACCCATCGACTCCGACGCCGACCGCACCGCCGTGCTCGACGCACTCGAGCGCATCCGCTCCGCATGGGACTCGGGCGACGCGAGCGCGTACGCCGCCGAGTTCACCGACGACGCGAGCTACGTGATCTTCGCCGGCCTGGCGAGCCTCGGCCGCGAAGCCATCCGACGCGACCACGTCCCCGTCTTCGAGCAGTGGCAGCGGGGTTCGCGCATGGCCATGCGCGTGCTGGACCTGCGCCTCGTCGGCCCCGACGTCGCGATCGCGGTGACCGAGGGCGGCATCGGCAAGCGCGCACGAATCCGCCTCGACAAGATGCAGACCTTCGTCATGGTGCGCGAGGCCGACGCCTGGCGGTGCGCCGCGTTCCAGAACACCAGGAAGAACCGGCTCTTCATCACGATGAACCGGCTCGCGGCGCCGCGCGATCGCTGAGCGGGAGGTCCGCGATCGGCACCGGCCCGGCCGCGCCCGCGCGACGCACCACTTCTCCGCGCCCCCACCCCCGGCGTACGCTGTAACCGTCGGAGGGGGTTGCAATGCAGGCCACGGTGGGCGAACGCCTCTTCATCCACGGAAAGCAGGTCGGCCAGCCCGGCCGGCACGGCGAGATCCTCGAGGTCCGCGGCGAGGACGGCGGTCCGCCGTACCTCGTGCGCTTCGACGACGGACACGAGACGCTGCTCTACCCGGGCGCCGACTGCGAGCTCGAACCCGCCGCCGAGTGAACCTGTGCCGCGGCATTCCAGCGCCGGTCACGGTTCGGCCGACGGGATGGCTCGCGCTCGCGCCGCGCTAGCGTGGAAGGCATGTACCACTCCTATGCGGCGATCGGCGACAGCTTCACGGAGGGCGTCGGCGACGAGTTGCCCGACGGCAGCGTGCGCGGCTGGGCCGACTTCGTGGCGCTCGGCCTCGCACAGCACGCGCGCGAGCCGATCGGCTACGCGAACCTCGCGATCCGCGGGCGCAAGCTCGGCCCCATCATCGACGAGCAGCTCGGCGCCGCGATCGCGCTGAAGCCCGAGCTCCTGAGCTTCAACGGCGGCGGCAACGACATGCTGCGCCCCCGCATGGACGAGCAGGTGACGGCGACTCGCTTCCGCGACGCGATCCACCGCATTCGCGACGCCGGCATCCACGTGCTCATGCTGAGCGGGGCGAACCCGACCGAGCACCTGCCGATGGGCAAGGTCTTCGACGCCCGCGGCGCCCGGCTCACGGCCGCGCTCGTCGACCTCGGCACGCTCGAGGGCGTGACCTTCGTCGACAACTTCAACGACCGCGGGCTCCGCGACATCCGCTACTGGTCGCCCGACAAGCTGCACCTCAACGCCCTCGGCCACGCGCGCGTCGCCTCGAACGTGCTCACCGCGCTCGACGTGCCCGTGCCGCCCGAGTGGGGCGTCGAAGAGGTCGCAGCCGCCCCGCCCGGGCCGCGAAGCCGCAACACCGCCGCGTACTACCGCGAGTTCGTGCTGCCCTGGATCGGGCGCCGGCTCACCGGCCGCTCGTCGGGCGACGGCCGGGTCGCGAAACGCGCGACGCTCGAGGCGGTCGAGCCGGGCTGAGTGCGGGCGGGCGCCGGCGGCCGAGTGGGCGTCGCGTTCGGCGGCGCGCGGCTCAGGGCTCCAGCGCCTCCGAGACCGCGAGGCGATCCTCGAAGATCCGCTCACCGGTCCGCTCGAGCACTTCGACCACGTGGTCGGGGGCGCCCGACCTCCTGATGTGGTCGACCAGCACCGAGGTCGTCACCGGGAACTGCAGCCCGTCCAGATGGGACTGCACTCGCACCTCGTGCACCAGCACGCTCATCACCTCTCTCGTCGCTCAGGTTCTTCGTGGGAGGCGACGCGGGCGCTGCGGCATCGGCCGGGCGCCCGCGTCGCCGTGGGGATCAGGCGGTCACCGACTTGCGCCCGACCTCACCGGCCGACTCGATCGCGACCTTGCGCGGCTTGGCACGCTCGGCGATCGGGATAAGAACGCTGAGCACGCCGTTGTCGTAGCTGGCGCTGATGCCGTCGGGATCGACGTCGTCGCCGATCGTGAACTGCCGCATGTAGCTGCCGAACGGGCGCTCCTGCAGCATCCACCTGCTGTTCTCACCCGCGGCAGCCGACCGCTGGGCGCGGATCGTCAGCAGGTGCCCATCGACGTCGATGTCGATCGACCCGGGATCGATGCCCGGGAGGTCGGCATTGAGGAGGTAGCGGTCGCCCTCTCGGAAGAGGTCGACCGGCATCATCCTCGGCTGGCGACTGGTGTCGAAGATCGTCTGCGCGATCCGGTCGAGTTGGCTGAAGGGATCGAATGACATGGCCACGGTGAACTCCTTTCGTCGATGGTGGGATCTCTCGTCTGCGCGCCCGTCGCGCGGGGGATCGCGAGCCCTCCCGCCGACGTGCGCCGGGCGTGTCGGCGGCTGCGTCGAGGTCAGCGCCCGGCCGCGAGCGGCACGAGCGGGCGATCGGCCGGCCGTGAGCGCCGTCGTCGTCGACGACGTGCGCAGTCGCGCGACGATCGCCTCGAACTCGACGTCGACCCACGCCTGGTCGGCGAGCACCAGCTCGACGAACCCGGCCGTCGACGTCGCCGACATCTGCATCAACCCGGCCACCCCCGACCTCGACGGGCCGACCGATGGGTTACCCGTCATCGCTGATTGAGATTACCTACAGTGTTTGCAATAGATTTAATACACCAACTGCTTGACTTGTTTCAAGTCCCCGAGCAGACTTCCGAAGATGAACGATCGGGCGGGCGGCATGCCGCTGTACAGCATCGCGGTGGCGGCTCAACTCGTCGAGTTGCAGCCGGCCACCCTCCGCCTCTACGAGGAGAAGGGGCTGCTGACACCCGCCCGCACCGAGGGCGGCACCCGCCGGTACAGCGAAGACGACCTCGCGCTCGTGCGCCAGGTCGTGCGGCTCCAGGGCGACGGCATCAACCTCGCGGGCATCGGTCGCGTCCTCGCCCTCGAGCAGGAGAACGACGAGTTGCGCCGTCGGCTCGGGCGACGCCCCCGGCGCTGACGATCCCGCCCATCAGCGTGACGAGGCGACGGCGACGCCGCGCTCGATCGGGGGCATCCGTCGGTCGTGCCGATGACAATGCCCGGTGCGGATGCTGCTTCAGAAGCCGCGCCTACGCCCCGAGCACGTCGGCCACGAACGCGCGGGTGCGTCGCGCGAGCCCCTCGATGCGCTCGAGCTCGTGGGCGCTCGGCAGTACCTCCGACGGCGCGGCGGGCCGGCCGAGCCGCACCGTCTCCTGGCAGGCGAGGTCGCTGCAGATGTACGTGCCGATGCTGTCGCCGCGTTCGCCCGCCTCGCCCGCGCGCCGGGCGGAGAACAGCGCGACCTGGTCGCCGGGCTGGTGGGTGTGGCAGAGGTTGCACACGGCGGCGCGGTGCCGGGAGCCGGTGCGTTCCGACGCGCGCAGCACGACGCCGGCGGGCGAACCGTCGAGCTCGGTGACGAGGTAGCCCCGCTCGGCGATGCGCGGGTCGCGCCAGGCGAACGCGTCGAGGTGCGCCCACTCGGTGACGAAGAACTTGACCGGCAGCGACAGCTGGGCGATCTCCGCCTGGCTGGCGTTGCCGAGCGCGGACTTGACGTCGGACTCGACCAGTGGCTGCATCGGTCTCCCCTCGTGCGACTCCCCCAGTCTACGAACGGCGCATTCAGTCGACGAACGCCTCATCCTCGCGACCCGACGACCACTCACCGTAGGTCATCCGATCGTTCCCGGGCGGGTCGATCATCACGAGCTCCCACTCGACGCCCTCGGCGTCGGGCAGCCAGGAGACGACGATCACGTCGCGCTCACCCGATCCGCGCGGTCGGCGGGCGCCGAGCTCGGTCGCCGCGTACTGCACGACGATGCCGTGCTCGGCGAACCGCTCGCGCGAGGCGCACTCGCCGCGCTCGACGAGGTTCGTGCCGCCGATCGGAATCACCGAGAGGCAGACCTGGTCGGCGCCGTTGAGGTACACCCAGAACCCGCGGCCGAACAGCTCGTCGAGCTTGCGCACGGTGTCGGCCTGGGCGCCGAGGGCCACGACGAGGCTCTCGTCCTCCGGCTGCTGCGGCCGATCGAACACCGCGAGTCCGCGCGGCGGCGCGAGCGCCGCGTCGAGCGCGACGGCTCCGACCGCCGCGAACACGCCGAGCACTCCTGCGATCGCGAGCACGCCGGGCCACCGGCGAGGACGCAACGCCGCCGCCGCTGGCGGGTTCGGAGATTCGTCGCGCCGCGCGGCGACGGGGGCATCCGCGCCCGGCGCATCGCCGGATTCCCCGGATCCGGCATCAGGGGCGGGTGCCGCCGTGCGGGATGCCGCGGCCCGGCGCTGCTCCGACCGCCGGGCGAGTTCGGCCTCGACGCGTTCGAGCTCGATCGCGGCATCCGTCTCGTAACCGTCGGGGGTTCCGTAGACGACGCGCCGCAGCGCGTCGGCACGCGCCTCGAGTTCAGCATCGTCGCCCGTCACTGGGAGCCTCCGCTCCCGACGCTAGTCCGCGGCGATCGTCGCGGCCAGCCCCCGTTCGGCGGGCGTCTCAGGCGAAGTCGAACGCGGCCCGGGGGCGGTCGTCGACGAGCGGGTGCCAGCCCTCGGGACCGCGGTCGTACGCGTGCGCCGGTCCGTCGGCGACGAGCTTCGCGAGGGCGGCGAGGAAGCGGTCGACGTCGTCGGTCGTGGAGCCCGCGCCGAGGCTCGCGCGCAAGCCGTTCGAGCGGCTGCCGACTCGGTCGAAGAAGGGGTGGGCGCAGAACCGGCCGGCGCGCACCGAAATCCCGTGCTCGGCGCCGAGGGCGGCGGCGAGCAGCCCGACCGAGCCGCGGTCGAGTTCGATCGTGGCGATGCCGAGACGGTCGACGACGTCGTCGAACCCGCGCACGACGCGAATGCCGCGCTGGGCGGCGAGCCCCGCGTGCAGGCGTTCGGTGAGCGCGAGCTCGTGCGCCGCGCGGGCCGGCTCGCCGAGGCGTTCGAACTCGGTGAGCGCGCGGGCGATCGCGACGATGCCGACGACGTTCGGCGTGCCGGCCTCGTGGCGGGCGGCGCCGTGCTTCCATTCGACGCGGTCGAGGCGAACGTGCTCGACGGCGCCGCCGCCGGCGAGGTGGGCGGGCGCCGCGTCGAGCCAATCGGCGCGGCCCACGAGCGCACCGGCCCCGAACGGCGCGTAGGCCTTGTGACCCGAGAAGGCGAGGTAGTCGATGCCGGATGCCTCGAGCGAGACCCGACGGTGCGGCAGCAGTTGCGCGGCGTCGACGGCGATGCGGGCGCCGTGCGCGTGGGCGATCCGCGCGAGCCGGTCGATCGGCAGCACCTCGCCGGTGACGTTGGACGCGCCCGTGACGGTGAGGAGCGCCGCGGGACATCGGGCGAGCTCGGCGTCGAGCGCATCGATGGTCTCGGCGATCGTCGGCCGTGCGACGACGACGCGGCGGGCGCCGTCGCGCCAGGGCAGCAGGTTCGCGTGGTGCTCGAGGTCGAGCACGACGGTGTCGCCCGGCACCGCGGCCGCGAGCAGGTTGAGCGCGTCGGTCGTGTTGCGGGTGAACACGACGATGTCGTCATCGCGGGCGCCGACATGGCGGGCGACGGTCGCACGGGCGCCCTCGACGAGCGCCGTGGTCTGCTGCGACGGGTACCCGGTGCCGCGGTGCACGCTCGCGTAGTACGGCAGCACCCGGGCGACCTGCTCGGCGACGACGGTGAACGCCGGCGCCGAAGCGGCCACATCGAGGTTGACGTGGCAGACGGTGCGGCCGCCGAGCACCGGCACCTCGAGCCCGGCGTCGGCGAGCGGGGCGAGCGGTGCGGATCCGTCGGGGAGCGAGGGCACCGCACCGGCCGTCATGCTCGCCGCCTCCGACGTGCGCGCGGGGCGGACGGCGGCCTGTTCGGTGGCGATCACGGAAGTCTCCTCGGTGCGTGGTGGGTCGAGGCTACGAGCCGCCCGTGACCGCCTCAACCCTTGCCGTCGCGCACCGTCACGCCGCGCAACATTCGGACACAATCGGCTCAGGCCGCGGGCGGGGTGGGCTCGCCGAGCGAGAGCATGAGCCGATTCGCCCAGTTGAAGAACGCCGCGGAATGGATGACGTCGGAGACGGCCTGCTCATCGAGGCCGACCTCGCGGAGCGCGTCGAGATGGCGCCGCTCGAGCCGCGGCGGCGTGGCCGCGAGCGCGACCGCGGCGTCGATGACGGCCCGCCATGCGGCATCCTGCTCGCCGTCCGTGCCCTCGTCGAGCAGCCGCTGCACGTCGTCGTGGCGCTTGGAATGGTGCGTCGCGAAGCGCGCGTGCACCGAGGCGCAGAAGATGCAGCCGTTGAAGCGGCTCGTCGCGGCGGCGGCGAGCTCGCGCTCGGCGCGCGGCAGGCCGTCCTTCGCGTTGTAGAAGATGTCCTTGTCGGTGAGGGTGCGCGCCCTCAGGATGTCGGGGTCGCGCGCGAGCAGCCTGAAGTAGTCGCTCTTCGCACGGGCGCGGTCGACGAGCCCCTCGTACTGGCGTTCGGTGAGACCCGCCTCGTCGGCCGGTTCGAGCCACGGCGTCCAGCCGAGCTCGTCCTGGGTGAAGCGATCAGGGGTGGATGCCTCGGGGTGGGCGACGACCGCGTCGTCGACGGCCTGGTCGGTGATGGTCTGGTCGGTCATGCTGCGTCCTCCGTGTCGAGCAGGCGGAGCCCGGCCGCGACGCGCAACTGGAACGCGAGGAACGACACGAGCTGGGAGAGGGTGACGATGCCGTCGGTCGACCAGCCGGCCGCGGCGAGCGCGCCGAGCGCCCCGGGCGACGACTCCCGCGGGCGGAACACGAGCAGGTGCGCGTGCTCGAGCGCCGCGGTGAGCCGGGTGCCGAGCACCGTGCGGGCGGGGTCGTCGGCCGCGACCCCGAGGCGCAGGCCGTCGCGGTCCTCGGCGGTGAGCGGGCCTGCCGGGTACGCGCCGTACGGGCCGGTCGTGCGCACCGAGGCGGCGAGGTCGGTCGTCGCGTCGACGAGGGCGTCGCCGCCCGCGTCGCGGGCGAGTGCGGCGTAGTGCGCGGCCGAGACCTCGTCGTCGTGCAGGATCGAGACGAACTGGGCGACCGCGGCGCGTTCGGCGAGACTCGCGTGCGTCTCGTCGATCGCGGTGAAGAGGGCGTCGTAGCTCGCCTGGGCGTTGTCGCGGGTCGCGGGGCGGTGCCGGCGCAGCGCGTCGACGGCGCTGCCGGGCGTCACCCCCGCGAGCCGGTCGATGAGGTCGGTCATGTCGGTGCCTTTCTGTCGTAGTCGTTCGTTGCCGGTCTTGGTCGGTCGTTGCCGACCTGGTCGTTCGCTGCCGACGGAAGGATCCCGCTCCTCAGCGGGTTCGGTCATGTGGTCGCCCTCTCCCGAGTGAGGCGCGGGGCCGAATGGCGAACGGCCGGCCGACCCGTTCCTCGCCCGCGCGAGTGGGTGCGTTCAACCGGCGAGGGCGTGCGAGCGTGCGCCCCAGCCGAGCGCGGGCGCGACCTCGCGGGCGATGAGCTCGATCGAGCGCAGCACGAGCTCGTGCGGTGGGTCGACCGAGTGCACCTGGAACGCGACCTCGGTCGCCTGCGCGGCGACCGTGTCGCGCGAGAGCGACTCGATCACCTCGTCGACCGTGCCGACGTGGGTGTCGTACGCGGCGATGAGGTCGTCGAGGGTGTCGCCGAGGGGCGGCTGGCCCATGCGGGTGAAGCCCACGGCGGCGCGACGCAAGCCGATCTCGGCGTGGCGCCTCGCCTCGTCGCGCGAGTCGGCGACGAAGAGCGTGCGCGACGCGAGGATGCGCGGCGGCACCCCGTGCGGCAGCGCCTCGAGGTACGCGTCGATCACGGGCTGCTGCACCTGCGAGAGGCTCGCACCCGGGGCATCCCCAGACCGGGGCTGGGTGCGGGAGAGCATGAGGCCGTGCCCCGCGCGTCCGGCTCGGGTGCCGCCGAACGCCGAGAACGTGGCCTGCCAGACCCGGCCGAGCAGGTCGCGACCCGGCGGTTGCAGACGGTTCGCGTCGTCGCCGAGCGCGCCGCCGGCGAGGGCCGCGACGAGCGCATCGATCTTCTCGCCGAAGACCCGGCCGCGATCCTCCGAGCGCTCGCCGAAGGCGAGGAACGACGCGGGCGTCGAACCCGACCCGAGCCCCAGCTCGGCGCGGCCGCCCGACAGGAGGTCGAGCACGACCGCGTCTTCGGCGACCCGCACGGGGGATTCGAGCGGCAGCGTCACGACCCCCGTGCCGAGCCGGATGCGCGAGGTCTGCGCCGCGACGTGGGCGAGGAAGACGAACGGCGACGGCAGCCCGCCCTCCGCGGCGTGGAAGTGGTGCTGCGCCACCCATGCCGAGTCGAAGCCGTGCCGCTCCGCGGCGACGACCTGCTCGGTCGCGATGCGGTAGCGCTCGGCCGCGCCGGCGTCGTCGAGGAGCCTGGTGAAGAATCCGATGCGGGTCATGCGAGGGCCTTTCCGGTCGGGACGGCGGGAGGGACGGCGGGAGCGGATGGAGCGGGCGTCGCGACGGCAGCGACCGCCGCGCGTCGGGGCACCGCGTCGAGCAGCTCCCGGGTGTAGGCGTGCTGCGGCGCTCGGAAGACCTGCTCGGTGGCGCCCTGCTCGACGATGCGCCCGCGGCGCATCACCGACACCGAGTGGCTGATGCGGGCGACGACCGCGAGGTCGTGCGAGATGAAGAGGTAGCTGAGCCCGAGCTCGTCCTGCAGCTGCTCGAGCAGCTCCAGGATGCGGGCCTGCACGGTGACGTCGAGCGCCGAGACGGCCTCGTCGAGGATGACGAGTTCGGGCTCGGGCGCGAGCGCACGGGCGATCGCGACGCGCTGCCGTTGCCCGCCCGACAGCTCGGCCGGGCGACGTCCGGCGACGTCGGCCGGAAGGGCGACGCGGTCGATGAGCCGGCGCGCGGTCGCGGCGCGGGTGGCGCGATCGCCGACGCCGAAGTTGCGCAGCGGCTCCGAGATGATCTCGGCGACCGTCTGGCGCGGGTCGAGCGACGCGAACGGGTTCTGGTAGACGAGTTGCACTCGGCGGCGGAACTCCCGCTTCGCGGACCCGGCGAGCGCCGTCGCGTCGGCGCCGCCGAGCGACACCGCGCCCGCGTCGGGCGCCGCGAACCGGGCGATGATGCGGGCCGTCGTGGTCTTGCCCGAGCCGGACTCCCCCACGATCGCGTGCGTCGTGCCGCGCAGCACCTGGAACGACACGTCGTCGACGGCGCGGAACGCCGGCCGCCGGCGCCCGAGCGAGAACTCCTTCACGAGACCGGATGCCTCGAGCACGAACGGGTTCTCGGCGGCGGCGACGCCCGGGTCGCGGAGGAAGAGCGGCGGCCTCGGGTGCCGGAACGTGTGCTCGGCGAGCCCCGGCGCGTCGGCGAGCAGCCGGCGCGTGTACGACTCGCCGGGCGCATCGAGCACGGCTTCGGTCGCGCCCTGCTCGACGATGCGACCGTGCTGCATGACCACGATGCGTTCGGCGCGCTCGGCGGCGACGCCGAGGTCGTGCGTCACGAGCAGCACCGCCGTGCCGTGCTCGCGGCGCAGCTCGTCGATGAGGTCGAGGATGCGCCGCTGCACGGTCACGTCGAGCGCGCTCGTCGGCTCGTCGGCGATCACGAGCTCGGGCGAGAGCGCGACCGCGTTGGCGATGAGCACCCGCTGCCGCATGCCGCCCGACAGCTCGTGCGGGTACTGCTTCGCCCGCAGCGCCGGGTCGTCGAGGCCGACGCGTTCGAGCAGCTCGAGCACGCGCCCGCGGATGCTACGACGGTCGCCCCGCCCGTGGATGCGGAACGTCTCTGCGAGCTGCACGCCGATCGGCCGCACGGGGTTGAGCGACGAAACCGGGTCCTGCGGGATGTAGCCGATGCGCGCGCCGCGCACCGACTCGAGGCGGCGGTCGCTCCAGCCTGCGATGTCGGTACCCGACAGCCGGATCGCACCGCCGAGGGCGCGGCCTCCCTCGGGCAGCAGGCCGAGCACGGCGCTCGAGGTCGTCGTCTTGCCCGAGCCCGATTCGCCGACGAGGGCGACGACCTCGCCCGGCTGCACGTCGAACGACACGTCGTGCACGACGGGTCGCACGCCGTCGCGGGTGCGGTAGCCGACGTCGAGGTGCTCGATCGAGAGCAGCGGGGCGGTGGCGGTCATCGGGTCCTCCCGAGGGCGTGGCTGATGCGGTTGGCGCTGAGCACGACCGCGACGACGACGAGGCCGGGCAGCACGGTGAGCCACCACGAGGTCGCGACGTAGTTGCGCCCCTCCGCGATGAGCAGGCCCCACTCGGGCGTCGGCGGCGGCGCGCCGTAGCCGAGGAAGCCGAGCGTCGAGATCGCGAGGATCGCGGTGCCGAACTGCAGCGCTGCGAGGCCGACGACGGCGGTCAGCGAATTCGGCAGCACATGGCGGAAGAGCACCGCGTGCAGTCGGGCGCCCGAGCCGAACGCCGCCTCGACGTAGTCGGCCTGGCGCACTCGCACCACTTCCGAGCGCGACAGCCGGGCGAACGCGGCGACCGAGCCGACGCCGACGGCGATCGCGGCGTTCACGGTGCCGAAGCCGAGCAGGATGATGATGCTGAGCGCGAGCAGCAGCCCGGGGATCGCGAGCAGCACGTCGACGAGACGCATGACGACCGCGTCGACCGCGCCGCCGAGCGAGCCCGCGAGCACGCCGAGCAGGGTGCCGCCGACGAGGCCGACGGTGACGGCGACGAAGGCGCCCGAGAGCGAGTGCACCGCGCCGTGCACGACCCGCGTGAAGAGGTCGCGGCCGATGGCGTCGGTGCCGAACAGGTGGGCGCCGCTCGGCGCCTGCAGCTTCTCGGCGGGCACGCCCGCGAGCGGGTCCTGCCCGGTGAACAGCCATGGCACGATCGCCCACGCGATCACGACGGCGATCACGGTCCACGCCACCACGAGCCCAGGCCGGATGCCCCGGAGCCGGCGCCGCACGTCGGCCGCTCGGGGAGCGCCCGACGGAGGAGGCCCCGCTGCCGCCGGTCGAGGAGCGTCCGGCGACGGAGGCCGCGCCTCGAGAACCTCCGACCGGGGCCCGGTCGTGACGGGGCTCGGCGCGCTCGCCACGCTCCCACCTCTGCCGCCGGCCTCGACCGACTCGCGCACGTCGACGCTCATGCCGCCACCGCCTTCCGCTTGAGTCGCGGATCGAGCACCGGGTACACCAGGTCGACCGCGAGGTTGACGACGACGAACACGAGGGCGGCCAGCACGACGATCGCCTGCAGCACCGCGACATCCTGATTGGCGACCGCCTGTTCGGTGAGCCGGCCGATGCCGGCGCGGCCGAACACGGTCTCGGTGACGACCGCGCCGCCGATGAGTTCGCCGATGAGCACGCCCGCGATCGTGATCGCGGGCAGGGTCGCGTTGCGGGCGACGTCGCGCCAGAGCACCCGCGCGGGGCTCGCGCCCTTCGCCCGGACGACGGCGACGAACGGCGAGAGCTGCACCTCGTCGATCGATCGGGCGAGGATCTGCGCGAGCGGCGCCGAGATCGGCACCGCGAGCGTGAGCACCGGGAGGATGAGTCCCTGCACGGGGTCGGCCCCGATCACCGGCACGAGCCGCAACTGGAACGAGAAGACCTGGATGAGCACGATGCCGAGCCAGAACACGGGCACCGAGACGAAGACGCCGGGCAACGCTCGCAGCCCCTGGCGCAGCCAGCCGAACGGGGCGAGCGTCGAGAGGAACGCGAGCGCGACCGCGAGGACCACCGCGACGACGAACCCGAGGCCCGCGAGCACGAGCGTCTCGGGCAGCGCGGTGCCGATGAGCTCGTGCACGGGCGTGCCGTACTGCACCGAGTACCCGAAGTCGCCG
The DNA here is from genome assembly GCF_029167465.1 of Agromyces chromiiresistens. Classification (NCBI taxonomy): domain Bacteria; kingdom Bacillati; phylum Actinomycetota; class Actinomycetes; order Micrococcales; family Microbacteriaceae; genus Agromyces; species Agromyces chromiiresistens. Next base: position 591,643 of record NZ_JARFNL010000004.1, on the reverse strand, counting down.
ACGACGAACCCCGAGATCGTGTGCAGGAACTGCTGCCACGCGGGCACGTCGGCGCCGTAGCTCGCCCGGATGTCGGCGATCTGCTCGGGCGAGAGCCCGAGCTCGGGACTCTCGAACTTGATGAGGATCGCGTCACCGGGCAGCGCCTGCAGCAGCACGAACGTCGCGGTGAACGCGATCGCGAGCACGATGAGCGCCTGTCCGGTGCGGCGTGCGAGGTAGGGCATCGTTCTCTCCTTTCGAGGGGTTGCGGTTGCGGGTCGAGGAGGAGCGGAGCGGCGTCTCGAAACCCGCGACGTGCGGGCCCGGGTTTCGAGACGGTCGCCGACGCTCCCTCCTCGACCTGCTCGACCGACCGAGCGGCTACTGCTTCTCGACCCAGGTGTCGTAGAACTGCGGACGGGCCACGGCCTCGGTCGTGAAGCCGTGCACGTACGGCGCAGCGCCGTAGACCTGCGGCTCCTCGAACAGCGGGATCACGTAGGCCTGCTCGGTCAGGTAGTCCTGCACGGCGGCCGAGGCCTCGTCGCGCTTCGCGGGGTCGGGCTCGGAGGCCACGGACTCGAGCAGCTCGTCGAGCTTCGCGTCGTCCGACAGCAGCGTGTTGCGGTTCTGCGTGTGGTACTGGCTCTTGATCACGTCGTTGTCGGCGCGTCCGACCATCGAGTGGTAGACCGGGGTCTTCAGCGGGTCGAGGATGTCCTCGGCGTAGCTGCCCGCGTCGGCGGCCTTGACGTTGAGCTCGACGCCGATCTTCGCGAGCTGCTGGCTCACGAGCTCGAGCGTCTGCTTCGAGAGCGGCTGGGGCTTCGCCTCGTAGACGGTGAGCGAGAGCCGCTCGCCGCCCTTCTCGCGGATGCCGTCGTCGCCGACCTTCCAGCCGGCCTCGTCGAGCAGCTGCTCGGACTGCTCGGGATCGTAGGCGAGCTTCGCCGACTCGTCGGTGTACCCGGCGGCCGTCGCCGCGAGCTCGCTCGTCGCGACCGGGTAGTTCGCGGTGAAGATCGTGTCGACGACCTCTTGGGCGTCGACGCCGTGCACGAGCGCCTGGCGCACGCGCAGATCGCTCAGCAGCGGATTGGTGAACCGCAGCCCGAGCGAGTTGTTGACGCCCCGGGTGGGGGCGGCGACGATCTCGAAGCCGGCGTCGGCGACCTGCTGCTCGTCGAACGCCTGCACGTAGCGGATGACGTCGGCCTGCCCGGCGAGCAGCGAGCCGATGCGCACGCTGTCCTCGGGCGTGACGACGAGGTCGATGCCGTCGAGGTAGGCCCGGCCCTGATGCTCGAACGAGGCCGGGGCCCAGTCGTAGTCCTCACGCGCCGCGAGGTGCAGCGAGGTGCCGATCTCCTCCTCGGTGATCGTGAACGGACCCGAGCCGATGATCTCGGTCGCCGAGCCGGCGCCCCAGTCCTCGAGCTTGCGGTCGAGGGTGTCGGGCGAGACGAGGCCCGAGTTGATCGTCGAGGTCGCCTGCAGGAAGCCCGGCGCCGGCGCCGAGAACCGGAACGTCACGGTGTCGTCGTCGACGACCTCGCTCGAGGCGTAGTTGTTGATCGCCTCGGAGACGGTGAGTCCGAGCTCCTCGTCGCCGAGCCCGTACGTGTCGAAGTTCTCGGCCACCGCGGCCGCGTCGAGCGGGGTGCCGTCGGAGAAGGTCACGTCGTCGCGAAGGTCGAACGTGTACTCCGTGGCATCCGCGTTGACGGCCCAGTCGGTCGCGACCCACGGCTGGATCTCGAGCGTCTCCGGGTCCTGCCAGGTGAGGCGGGCGGTGAGGTTGTTGACGAGCCCGCCGTTCGGGTAGAAACCGGCCTGCGGCGGGTAGAGCGTCGTGTACGGCTGGTGCTCGAGGTACGTGAGCGTGCCGCCCTCGACCGGCTCGCCGGCGGCGCCGGCCGAGCCTGCGGCGCCCTGCCCGGCGCAGCCGGCGAGGAGCCCGACTGCGGCGAGCGCGGCGGCGCCGGCGGCGATGAGTCGCGTGTGCTTCGTGGACATGTGCGTGGAGTTCCTTCGGTTCGGAAGTGCGATCAGGTCACCCAGTGGTGCGGGGTGTGATCGTCGAAGCTACGGATGCCTCGCCGGCGTCTCAACCGCCCCACGACGCCCGCCGTCACCGCGGGAAACCGGCGGCAACGGGGCGTCATGCCGCGTCACGTGGACGTTGTCGGGGCGGGCCAGGCCGAGGTGCTCGCGCAGGGTCTCGCCCTCGTACTCGGTCGGGAAGACGCCCCGCCGCTGCAGCTCCGGCACGACCTCGAGGGCGAACGCGTCGAACTGCGCGGGCTGGATCGCGGAGAGCACGTTGAAGCCGTCGACGGCGCCGGCATCACCCCACGCCTCGAACTCCGTGGCGATGTCGTCGGCCGTGCCCACGATCATCGAGGCGTTCACCGAGGCGGCGACGACGAGGTGCCTGAGCGTCGGCGGGCGTTCGCCCGCGGGGCTGCGACCGGTGCGCTCGGCCACGATCTCGACGAGCTCCTGACCGGGCGCGCTGAACTCGGCCACGAGCGCCGGCGTGACCGCGCGGTCGGGCGACAGCCCCGACACGTCGACGCCGAGCAGGGTCGACAGCTGCGCGAGCGATCGGTTCGCGGGGAACGCGGGCGGCGGGCCGTCTGGCCAGTCCTCGGCGATCTGCACGAGCTCGCTCAGCTCGTCGGCGATCGCCTGGGCGTGCGCTCGCGTCTCGCCGACGATGGGCAGCACGGGCGCGATGACCTTGAGCGTGCGATCGTCGCGGCCCGACTCGAAGGCGAGCGCTCGCAGCTCCTCGCGCACTTGCACCGCGTGCTCGAGGTCGCCGACGGCGACGAGTGCGAGGTCGGCGTTCTGCGCGGCGAACAGGCGCGAGCGCGGCGAGGTGCCCGCGTGCACGATCGGCAGGTGGCCCTGCACCGGGCGGGCGACGTTGAGCGGACCCGTGACGTCGAGGTGCTGGCCGTTGAAGTCGGTGGCGTGCAGCTTCGACGGATCGATGAAGACCCCCGCCGCGGCATCCGCGACGATCGCGTCGTCCTCGAACGAGTCCCACAGCCGGCGCAGCACGTGCTCGAACTCGACCGCGCGGTCGTAGCGGGTCTCGTTCGCCGCGTGGAAGTCGCGGCCGTGGTTGCCGGCCGCGCGCGGCTCGGCTCCCGTGACGAGGTTGAGCCCGGCGCGGCCTCCGCTCAGCAGGTCGACCGAGGCGGTCGCACGGGCGAGCGTGTACGGGTCGGAGTAGCTCGTGTTCGCGGTCGCGATGAGCCCGATGCGCTCGGTGACGCCCGCGAGGTACGTGATCGCCGAGAGCGGGTCGATGCGGGCGACGAGGTAGGGGTCGCGGAACTCGAGGTCGTGCCCCGTCGCGAGCCAGTCGCCGAAGAACAGGTAGTCGAGGCGCGCCCGTTCGGCGACCTCGGCCGCGCGGCGCAGCACCGCGGCATCCCCCCTCGGATCCCGGTGCGCCCCCGGATACCGCCAGCCCGACGGGTAGGCCCCGATCGCCCGGACCATTGCGCCGATGATGAGTCGTGTCATGTGTCGACCTCCCGGGCTCCGACGCTAGGGAGGGCGGCAGCGGGCCGCGAGCCCGCCTGTCACACGGGGGAACCGGGTGTCACACGAGGTCACCCGAACGTCACATGACGACGGGCCCCGGATGGTCGAGCAGCGAGCGCAGCGAGCGCAGCGAGCGCGTCCAGGCCGCCCGCGCCTCAGATGCTCGCCCGCTGCGCCACGAGCGGGCACTCGAACGGATCGCGCTCACCGAGCCCCACCCGGTTGATGTAGTGGAAGACGATCGCGTACGACCGCCACAGCGTCGTCTGCGTGTACGGGACGTCGTGCTCGCGCAGGTAGGCGGCGATCAGCGGGGCCGCCCGCCGCAGGTGCGGGCGCGGCATCGACGGGAAGAGGTGGTGCTCGATCTGGTAGTTGAGCCCGCCCATCGCGAAGTCGAGCACCCGGTTGCCGCGGATGTTGCGACTCATGAGCGCCTGCCGGCGCAGGAAGTCGAGCTTCATGCCCTTGGGAACGAGCGGCATGCCCTTGTGGTTCGGAGCGAACGACATGCCCATGTAGAAGCCGAACAGGCCGAGCTGGATCGCGAGGAACACGGCCGCCTTGTCGGGCGAGAGCACGAGCAGGACGAGCGCGAGGTAGCCGATGATGCGCACGGCGAGGAACGCGATCTCGACGGGTCGGTGCGCGAGGTGCTCGCGGGCGAGCACCCGGTGCACGCTCGAGGCGTGCAGCGAGAGCCCCTCGAGCAGCAGGATCGGGAAGAAGAACACCCCCTGATGCGCGATGACCCAGCGGAAGAACGCCGCGCGCTCGCGGGCCGCCTGCTCGGGCGTGAACGCGACGACGGGCAGTTCGATGTCGGGGTCCGCGCCGAGCTGGTTCGGGTTCGCGTGGTGCCGCGTGTGCTTGTGCTGCCACCAGCCGTAGCTCATGCCGACGATGCCGCCGAGCACGAGGCTCGTCCAGTCGTTCCACTTGCCCGATCGGAAGATCTGGCGGTGGGCGGCGTCGTGGCCGAGGAACGCGGTCTGGGTGAACAGGAACGCGAAGACGGCGGCCGTGAACATCTGCCACCAGCTGTCGCCGATCCAGATGAAGACGGCGATCGCCGCGGCGACCGCCATCGGCACGGCGATGAGCTTCGTCCAGTAGTAGCCGTAGCGCCGGCGCATGAGCCCGGCGGACTTCACGAGCCTCGCGAGGTCGGTGAAGTCGCTGTTGGGATTGGGGCGGGCGACCGGCGCGGCCGCCTTCACCTGAGTAGCGGATGCCTCGTCCATGAGGTCTGCTCCCAGCCCGCGCCGCCCGACGGGCGGCGCGAATCAGGTCATCGGTACGTCGAGCTGTGAGGGTCGAAGCTGATGCGGTTCGCCAGCTTCACGACCGCGGCGGCGCGATCGGACTCCTCCTCGGCGAGCTTCACGCGCTCGAGATCGCGAGACTTGCGGAGCGTCGCGACCTGGGTCCCGATGTCGGCGAGGATCTCCCCGATGCGCTGCGCGAGCCCGGCCTCGAGTTCGTGCAGGTTCGTGTTACCGATGAGCAACCGGCGGTCGGCGGTCATGAGCGTGATGCCCTTGTAGCCGGCAGCCAGTTGGTCGGTGACGCTCGCCGCGGCGAGCAGTTCGAGTTCGAGCGGGTCGGGACGCCTCGAGAAGACGGCGGTCACGACGTACCGTTCGGGGGCCTCGGCGGTGCCGAGCGTGGCGGGCAGTTCGCTCGCCAGGATGTGATCGAGCGCGAACGGCCCGAGCGTCGAGACATCCATGTCGGCGGTGATCATGATGCGATCACCTCGGCGGCCGGTCGCCAGTAGGCGGCCGCGCTGTCGACCCAGCGGTTCGGGTTCGAGACGTTCGCCTCGAAGTGCGACCAGAAGGCTGCGGTCCGGCGGTGTTCTGCGGCTTGCGCGGTGACTCGCATGTCGTCGGCCGGGGGCGGGCGGATTGCTCCTCGTATTGCGTTCATGATCGGACGTTACGCCTCGAACATGTGTACGTACACAGGTTCGACGCGAGGCCTCACCACGTCGCGACGTACTCCGACACCCGGTCGGGGAGCGTGCCGCGCACGACCGGCACGCCGCGCTGCACGGCCTGCGAGATGCGGTCGCGCAGCTGCGCCGACTCGAGGCGGTAGTCGACGAAGTCGACGTCGCTCGCGTACACCCCGATCGGCAGCGTGAGCGCCTGGAAGAAGGCGAACAACGGCCGGAACTGGTGTTCGATGATGAGCGCATGACGGTCGCTGCCGCCGGTCGCGGCGAGCAGCACGGGCTTGTCGATGAGCGCGTACTGCCCGACGAAGTCGAACACGTGCTTGAACAGCCCCGTGAAGCTCGCCCGGTAGACGGGGCTCGCGACGATGAGCAGGGTCGCCGACTCGATGCGCCGGATCGCCGCCTCGGCGACGGGGCTCAGCTCGTCGCGCCGCAGCGCGCCGCTGAACTCGCGCCCGATCGCGCCGAGCTCGATGAGCTCGGTCTCGACCTCGACCCCGGGTTGCGCGGCGAGGGCGACCGCGAACTCCTCGAGGATCTCGCGCACCAGCACGGTGGTCTTCGAGGGGGCGTGCAGGCTGCCCGAGACGGCGACGAGTGAGACACGGTGCGACATGCTCCCGACGCTAGGCAGCCGCCCCGGATGCCGCGACCGACCGGGTCATACGACGGAACCCGCCGTCATCCGGCGGAACGGCCGGTCACACGAGGTCATCCGCGCCTCGACGATCGACGAGACGCTCGAGTTCCTCAGTTCTTCTCGGAGGTCACCGGCTTCGGCGGGGCGCTTCGTTCGCGCGCGTCAACAGGATGAGCGGTAGGGCACCCGCCGCCAGGGCGGTGCCGGAGGGCTCATCCTGTCGAACGCGAGCGGATGCCTCGTCGCTCAGTCGCGCGACGAACCGTGCCGCGGCTTCCTGGCCGGGCGGTCGTCGCCCTCGGGCGCACGCCCGCCCTCGCGGTCGCGGTCGTAGCCGCCGCGCGATCCCCGGTCGCGGTCGTAGCCGCGTCCACCGCGGTCGCGGTCGTACCCGCCGCCCGACCCGCCCCGCGACGATCCGCCGCGGTCGGGGCGCAGGTCGATGAGCTCGCCCGAGATCCGCGTGCCGGCGAGCCGGTCGAACACGTCCCGGGGCAGGTCGGCGGGCAGCTCGACGAGCGAGAAGTCGCCGCGGATCTGGATGCGACCGAAGTCCTCGCGACGGAGGCCTCCCTCGTTCGCGAGCGCGCCGACGATCTGGCGCGGCTCGACGTGCTGGCGGCGTCCGACCGAGATGCGGTAGTTCTGCAACGACGCGCCGCCGCCGCGACGACGGTCGGAACCGTCGCGCTCGTACCGGTCGCCTCCGCGGTCACCGCGGTCGAAGCGGTCGCCGCGCGAGTCGCGCGACCCGCGATCCCGATCGCGGTCGAACCGCGCGGGCCGCTCGGGCTCGGGCTCGAGCAGCAGGGGCGACTCGCCCTGCGCGACCACGGCGAGCGCGGCGGCCACGTCGGTCTCGGGCACGTCGTTGTGGCGCACGTAGTGCGCGATGATGTCGCGGAATCCGGCGATGCGGTCGGTCTCGCCGAGCGCCGCCGTGATGCGGTCGTCGAAGCGCGCGAGGCGGGTGACGTTGATGTCCTCCACGGTCGGCAGCTGCATCTGGGTCAGCGGCTGCTTCGTCGTCTTCTCGATGCGGTTGAGCAGGCCACGCTCACGCGGCGTGACGAAGCTGATCGCGTCGCCCGAGCGCCCCGCGCGACCGGTGCGGCCGATGCGGTGCACGTACGGCTCGGGGTCGGTCGGGATGTCGTAGTTGACCACGTGCGAGATGCGCTCGACGTCGAGGCCTCGCGCCGCGACATCCGTCGCCACCAGGATGTCGAGCTTTCCGCTCTTCAACTGGTCGACGGTGCGCTCGCGCTGGGCCTGCGCGACGTCGCCGTTGATGGCGGCGGCCGAGTAGCCGCGGGCACGCAGCTTCTCGGCGACCTCCTCGGTGGCGTTCTTCGTGCGGACGAAGATGATCATGCCCTCGAAGTTCTCGACCTCGAGGATGCGGGTGAGCGCGTCGATCTTCTGCGCGTGCGCGACGAGCAGGTAGCGCTGGGCGATGTTCGCCGACGTCTGCGTCTTCGTCTTGACGGTGATCTCTTCGGGGTCGTGCAGGTACTGCTTCGACATGCGGCGGATCGCAGCCGGCATGGTCGCCGAGAACAGCGCGACCTGCTTGTCGTCGGGGGTGTCGGCGAGGATCGTCTCGACGTCTTCGGCGAAGCCCATCTTGAGCATCTCGTCGGCCTCGTCGAGCACGAGGTACTTGAGCTCCGAGAGGTCGAGGGTGCCCTTGTCGAGGTGGTCCATGATGCGTCCGGGCGTGCCGACGACGATGTGCACGCCGCGGCGCAGCGCCGAGAGCTGCACGCCGTAGCCCTGGCCGCCGTAGACGGGCAGGATGTGCACGCCGCGCAGGTGCGCCGCGTACTTCTCGAACGCCTCGCAGACCTGCAGGGCGAGCTCGCGCGTCGGCGCGAGCACGAGCGCCTGCGGCGTCTTCTGGTCGACGTCGAGCCGGTCGAGGACGGGCAGCGCGAAGGCCGCCGTCTTGCCGGTGCCGGTCTGCGCGAGGCCCACGACATCGCGACCGGCGAGCAGCGTCGGAATCGTCGCCGCCTGGATCGCCGAGGGCGTCTCGTACCCGACGTCGTCGAGTGCGCGGAGCACGGCGTCGCCGAGCCCGAGGTCCGCGAAGGTGGTCGTGGCGGGCTCCTCCGGAGCCGCGGCCTCGACGGGGGCGTCGCCTGTAGTCACCCTTCAGGGTACCGCCCGCCCCCTGCGCGATACCTGAGTCGGGCTCGGGATGCCTCACGGCCGGCGCCGCGCGGATCGAGACCCGCCCGGGGGTCGAGCAGCGCGACGGGTAGCGAGACCCCGCCTCAGCCCTTCGGCTTCTTCGGGCCCTGGCCTCGGCCCGGGTGGTCGTCTTCGGGCTCGGGGGTCGGTTCGGGCGTGGGCTCGGCCGTCTCGGGCGCAGGCTCGGGCTCGACGGTCGGCTCGGTGCCGGGATCGTCGGCGGCACCATCGTCGGGCTCGGTCGTCGGCGTCTCGTCAGCGGGCGGGGTCGCGGTCGGCAGGATCGGCGGGTAGGCGCGCGTCGGCGTCGTCGTGCCCGGCGTCGGACGCGGCGACTCGACGGCGGGGCCGGCCTCGTCGACCTGCCCGGCGGTCGACCCGATGACGGCGACGGCGCCGCCGAGCATGGCCACGGCGACGAGTCCTGCGCCGGCGATGACGACCGCCGGACGGTGCCCGCGCGCCCAGAGCACGGCCGGGGCGAGCGCACGACCGACGGGTGCGAGGCGGGAACGAGCCCACGTGACCGCTCGGCCGAGCTGCGGGACTCGGCCGGGCAGGGCGCCGGACCAGGCGGCGATCGAGGCGGCTCGTGCGACGAACCAGGCGGCGATCACCGTCAGCGGCGCGAGCAGCACGGCACCGCGCGCGGGCTTCGGCGCGGCTCGTCGGCCACGCGGACGCCGCAGCGGCTCGTCGTCGTGGGGGTACTCGTCGGTCACGATGCCTCGGGAGGTGCTCGGGTCGGTCGCCGTCGGGTCGATCACCGGGCTCCGCGATGCGGGATCGGGAGCGCGACCCGCGAACGGGGGACGTTCCCATCGAGGATAGGCGGTGACCGCCGCCGCCGCATCCCGAGCAGGCGTGGATGACCGAACCGAATGTCGGAAGAACCGGCCGACACGCCGAGCCGATGCCGGCGACACGCCGCCCGGGCGCCCGAAGTTCCTCCAGAAGCGCGCGGTGCGCAGGCGCACAGGGTCGAGCGAGGCTCGGCGAGGCTCGGCGAGGCCGCGGGATTGCGACCCGACTCAGGCGCCGACGATGAGTCCGTAGATGAGCGATCCGAACTGCTGGACGAGCGCCATCGCGCCGATCGTCGCGCCGATCGCGCCGTACACGCGCGTGGCGCCGCCCCGCACGAAGGCGACGACGCCCACCGAGATCGCGGCGAGCGCGAGCACGACCATGACGGCCGCCGACACGAGCGAGACCGTCGAGTACGCGGCGAAGTCGGCCGCGCGGATGATCGAAGCGGTCACGAAGATCATGACGAAGTCGAGCACGACGATGAAGACGCCGAACACGAGCGCCACGACTCCGACGGGTTCGCTCCGTCGCGAGTCGGCCGGCGGCTTGCGCTGAGCGGGCGCGTGGCCGGCGGAACCGTAGCCGGGCGCGGGCGTACCGGGAGCTGGTTCGGGGCTGGTCATGCCGCCACCCTATCGGCCGGCGCGCGACTGCGGCAGCGGCGCGGCGCACCTGCTACTGTGCATCGTGGTTTCAACGTTGAAACCCTGACCCGACCGAGGACGATGACGACTCGAACCGACACCCCCACGGCACGCACCGCACGCGCCTCCCATCCGCTCGGCGCCCGCACCTGGGCCGCCGTCATCCTCGTGGGTCTCGTCGGCCAGCTCGCGTGGGTGATCGAGAACATGTACCTCAACGTGTTCGTCTACGACACGATCTCGACCGACCCCGCCGTGCTCGCCGTGATGGTGGCGGCGAGCGCCGTCGCCGCCACGGTCGCGACCCTCGTGGTCGGCGCATGGTCCGACCGGCTCGGTCGCCGCCGGGAACTCATCGCGGCCGGGTACGTCGCCTGGGGCGCCGTCACCGCCGCCTTCGGCCTCGTCGGCGCACCGGATGCCGCGGCCGAGGCCGCACCGGCGGTGATCGCCGCCGTCGTGGCCATCGTCGCGCTCGACTGCATCATGAGCTTCATCGGCTCGGGTGCGAACGACGCGGCCTTCGCCGCGTGGGTGACCGACTCGACGGTGCCGGCGAACCGCGGCCGGGTCGACGGCTGGCTCGCGACGATGCCGCTCGTCGCGATGCTGATCGTGTTCGGCCTGCTCGATCCGATGACGCAGGCCGGGCAATGGCCCGCCTTCTTCGCGATCGTCGGGGGCGCGACCGCGGCGACCGGCGCGGCGGCGTGGTTCCTCGTGCGCGACCGGGGCGTCGCGCCGCGGCCGTCCGGGGTCTGGCGATCGGTCGTCGACGGGCTTCGCCCCTCGACCGTGCGCCGCGAGCCGGCGCTGTTCATCACCCTGGCGATCTGGTGCGTCATCGGCGTGAGCTCGCAAGTGTTCATCCCCTTCGTGCTCATCTACCTGCGCTACTCGCTGCAGCTCGACGACTCGGCGATCGTGCTGGGCGTCGTGCTCATCCTCGCGTCGGCGCTGAGCGTGGTCGGCGGTCGCATCATGGACCGGGTCGGCAAGGAGCGCTACCTGCTGCCCGCGGTCGCCGTGTTCGCGGTCGGGCTCGTCGCGATGTCGTTCGCCCGCGACTTCACCTGGGTCGTCGTCGCGGCGACGCTCATGATGGCCGGCATGATGAGCTCGATCGCGGCGGTCTCGGCCATGACGCGCGACTGCACCCCCGCCGACCGCGCGGGTGGCGTGCAGGGCGCTCGCATGATCATGGCCGTGATGCTGCCGATGGTGATCGGCCCGGCGATCGGGGCTGCGATCATCTCGGGAACGGCCCACACGTACGTCGAGCTCGGCCGGGAGCAACCCGTGCCCGGACCCGAGATCTTCCCGGTCGCGGCGGCCGTGCTGCTCGTCGTGCCCGTGCTCGCGGTGCTGCGGCGGCGGATGCTGCGGCGGTCGGGTTCCGGGACGAGCGCTCCGCTCCCTCCCGCTCCGGAGGACGCCGGATGAGTCGCCGCACGCCCTGGGCCGACGCGATCGATCCCGCCGCGGTCCTCCCCGAGTACCCCCGCCCGCAGCTCGCGCGCGACAGCCACCTCAGCCTCAACGGCTGGTGGGAGCACGCCTTCACGGTCGACGATCGCCGACCGCGGGCGTGGGCCGGAGCCATCCTCGTGCCCTTCTCCCCCGAGGCCGAGCTCTCGGGCGTCGGCCGGCAGCTGCAGCCCGGGGAGCACCTCTGGTACCGCCGCACGGTGCGCCTGCCCGAGGGGTTCCTCGTCGACCGCGTCGTCCTGCACTTCGGAGCGGTCGACCAGCGCTGCCGCGTCTTCGTCGACGACGTGCTCGTCGGTGCGCACGCGGGCGGTTACCTGCCGTTCTCGCTCGACGTCACCGACGCACTCGCCGCCGGCGAGGAGCACGAGCTCGTGGTCGACGTGGTCGACCCGAGCGACACGTCGTACCACTCGCGCGGCAAGCAGTCGCTGAAGCGCGGCGGCATCTGGTACACGGCGCAGTCGGGCATCTGGCAGAGCGTCTGGATCGAGTCGGTGCCGGCGCTGCACGTCGCGGGCCTCGACCTGCGCCCGAGGCTCGACGACGAGACGGTCGAGGTCGTCGTCGAGGCATCCACCCCGCACGAACCGCCGACGGGCGGCGCGACCGAACCGGCGACCGGCCCGGCCGGGCCGCCCGTCGCGACGGTCGTGCTGCTCGCCGACGGCCTCGAGGTCGCGCGCGCCGAGGGCGCGGCCGGCGCGACCCTCACCCTGGCGGTGCCGCAGGCGCGGCGCTGGAGCCCCGACGACCCCTACCTCTACGACGTCGAGGTACGACTCGGCGACGACCTGGTGCGGAGCTACGTCGGCATGCGCTCGGTCGGCGTCGCCCCCGATGCGTTCGGGCGGCCACGGCTCGTGCTGAACGGCGAGCCGGTGTTCCACGCGGCCGTCCTCGACCAGGGCTACTGGCCCGAGGGGCTCTACACGCCGCCGTCCGACGAGGCGATGGTGCACGACCTGACGTCGATGAAGGCGCTCGGCTTCAACGCCGTGCGCAAGCACATCAAGATCGAGCCGCTGCGGTGGTACCACCACTGCGACCGCCTCGGCCTGCTCGTCTGGCAGGACATGGTGAACGGCGGCCGGCGCTACAACCCGGCGGTGATCACGGCGCCGGTCAAGCTCCCGGTGCGGCTCGACGACAGCAGGCATCGGCGATTCGGCCGACAGGATGCCTCGGGGCGGGCCGAGTTCACCGCCGAGCTCGAGTCGACCGTGCGACTGCTGAAGAACGCGCCGAGCGTCGTCGTGTGGGTGCCGTTCAACGAGGGCTGGGGGCAGTTCGATGCGCTCGACGCCGTGGAGCGGGTGCGTGAGATCGACCCGTCGCGGGTCGTCGATCACGCGAGCGGCTGGCACGACCAGGGGGGCGGCGACCTCCTGAGCCTTCACGTGTACTTCCGGCGGCTGAAGCCCGGACGCGACTGGGGGCGCGACGGCCGCGCGGTCGTCGTGTCGGAGTACGGCGGCTACAGCCTGCGCCTGCCCGGTCACGAGTTCTCGCCGAGGGAGTTCGGCTACCGCCGCTACCGCTCGGTCGACGCCCTGACCGACGGCTTCGTCGAGCTGCACCGGCGCGAGGTGCTGCCGGCGATCGCGGCCGGGCTCTCGGGCATCGTGTACACGCAGCTCTCCGACGTCGAAGACGAGCTCAACGGGCTGCTCACCGCCGACCGCACCGTGGTGAAGGTCGACGCCGACCGGGTGCGCGACGTGCTCGGCGAGCTGTTCGCGGAGTTCGCCGCGGCGACGACGCCGGAGGTCGCCGAACCCGCCCGCCGGGCCTCGGCACCCCGAGAACCTCAGGTGCGTCCCGCCCCGCATGAGGCAGAACCCGCATGACGACACGGCACGGCGTCGCCCCTGTGAGGCTCGCCCCGCGTGGGGCGAGCCTCAGGTGAGGATTCGAGACACGCCGCTCCGCCACGCCCCCCACCACCGCACCGAACCCGAGATCGGAACCCCATGCCCCGCACCATCGTCGAGCGCGAACTCACGACACCCGTCGCCCTCTGCGGGCCCGACGGCCGGCTGAACCGCGATGCCGTCGGCTGGACCCGCACCCCGCTGCACGACACGTCGGGCATCGACGGCCGCCGTGTCTGGGGCCGCAACAAGCGGTGGGAGTACTGGGCCGTCACGACGCCGACCCACATCATCGCCCTCACCGTCTCGTCGATCGACTACGCCGCGGTGCACGCCGTCCTCGTGCACGACCGACGCGACGGGTCGACCGTCGACCGCGCGGCGATCGCACCGCTCGGCTCGAGCGCGACGCTGCCCGCATCGCTCGGCGGCGGGCCGGCGCGAGCGCGCACGAAGGCGATCGAGATCGACATCGAGGAGCGCGCCGACGGCTCGGGAACGCTGCTGCGCGGCTCGGCCCAGGGCGTGCGCTTCGAGATCGACGCGCACCGGCCGACTGGGCACGAGTGCCTCGGCGTGGTCGTGCCGTGGTCCGACCGCCGGTTCCAGTACACGGTGAAGGATGTCGCGCGACCCGCGACCGGCTGGCTCGAGCTCGGCGGCGAGGGCGATCGGCCCGTCGACCGCATCGCCCTGCCCGAGGGCGAGAGCTGGGCGGTGCTCGACCACGGCCGCGGCCGCTGGCCGTACCGCATGGTCTGGAACTGGGGCGCCGCGTCCGGCGAGGTCGACGGCCGCACGATCGGCCTGCAGCTCGGCGGCAAGTGGACCGACGGCACCGGCTCGGCCGAGAACGCCGTCGTCGTCGACGGCCGTCTGCACAAGATCAGCGAGGAGCTCGACTGGGACTACGACATCCACGACTGGCTCGCGCCGTGGCACATCCGCGGCGAGCACGCCGACCTGTGGTTCGAGCCGTTCTGGGACCGGGTGAGCGCGACCGAGCTCGTCGTGTTCGGCTCGCACGGGCACCAGTGCTTCGGTCACTACTCGGGCTGGGTCGATGCTGGCGGCGAGCGCATCGCCGTCGATGGGCTGCTCGGCTGGGCCGAGGACGTACGGAACCGCTGGTGAGCGAACGCGATCCGAAGGCCGTCGGCGGCCGCCGCTCAGCGGGGCCGACCCTGAAGGATGTCGCGGCCATCGCCGGCGTCTCGTACCGCACGGTCTCCAACGTCATCAACGGCGGCGCCCCCGTGAGCGACTCGACGAAGCGACGGGTCGAGGCCGCGATCGCCGAGGTCGGCTACCGCCCGCAGCTCGCGGCGCGCCAGTTGCGGATGGGCCGCAGCAACCTGCTCACCCTCTCGGTGCCGTTCCTCTCGCTGCCGTACTTCGCGCAGCTCGCGCACGCCGTCGTGGGCGCGGCCGAGCGGGTCGGCTACGACGTCGTCGTCGACGAGACGCACGGCGATCCCGAGCGCGAGCTGCGGGCGGCGCGCGGCTTCGGCACGATGCTCACCGACGGCATCGTGCTGAGTCCGATGTCGCTGAGCGACGCGCAGCTCGAGGCCGCGCGCGGCAGTACTCCGCTCGTCGTCCTCGGCGAGCGCATCCGCGGCGCCCGCGTCGACCGGGTCGTCGTCGACAGCGTGGTCTCGTCGCGCGATGCCACCTCACACCTGATCGTGTCGGGTCGCCGTGCGCTCGGCTTCCTCGGCACGGTTCCGGATGCCTCGTCAGGAGCCGCCGCGGCCGACCTGCGGCTCGAGGGGTTCCGAGAGGCGCTTCGCACGGCCGAGCTCGAAGCCGACCCGCGGCACGTGCTCGAGGTCTCGCCGTGGGACCCGGCCTCGCCCGACGGCGACTACTCGCGGGAGGAGGGCTACGCGCGCGTGCGGGCGCTGCTCGCGGAGCCCGAGGGGCTCGCCGGCCTCGACGGGCTCGTCTGCGCGAACGACCTGCTCGCGATCGGTGCGCTGCGCGCGTTCCGCGAGGCGGAGGTCGACGTGCCGGGGCAGGTCGCCGTCGTCGGCTGGGACGACTCCCCAGAGTCGGCGTACGCCGCCCCGGCCCTGACGAGCATCGCGCCCGACCTCGCCGAGATCGCCCGCCTCGCAGTCGCCTCGGTGCTGCGCCTCGTCGACGACCCGCACGCGCCGCCCCGCGTCGAGCAGGCGCCGTACCAGCTCGTCGTGCGCGAGTCGGCGCCGTAGCCGCAGCCGGTGAAGAGCACCGACGCGCAGCTCGTCGTCGTCACGGTGCGCGAACTGCTGCCCCGGCGCGCCGCGGCGCGCCCTGCCCTCACCCGGCGGTCGAGGCCCGCACCACGAGTTCGGGCTGGAACACCACCTGCTCGGGCGTGAAGTCGTCGTCGGCGTCGGCCTCGCGCAGCAGCAGGTCGACGGCGGTGTGCCCGATGAGGGCGGCGGGCTGCCGGATCGACGAGAGCGGCACGACCGCGGCGGCCGCGAAGTCGATGTCGTCGTAGCCGATGAGCGCGATGTCGCCGGGCACCTTCGCGTCGCCGCGCATCACGAGGGCCTGCAGCACGCCCATCGCGAGCAGGTCGTTCGCGGCGAACACGGCGTCGGGCCGCTCGGCCGCGGGGCGCGCGCGCAGCACCTCGCCCGCGGCACGCCCCTGCAGCACGGTGAGGTTCTCGGTGGGCACGACCTCGAGCGAGGCATCCGGCACCTCGGCGACGGCTCGCCGGGCGCCCTCGAGGCGGTCGGCGACCTGGCGGATGCTCTCGGGTCCGCCGACGAACGCGATGCGCCGCCGGCCGAGCCCGAGCAGGTGCTCGGCGGCGAGCCGGCCACCGGCGATGTCGTCGACCGCGACTGACGAGAAGCTGCGGTCGTGGGCCTGCCGGTCGACGAGCACGACCGGGGTGCCGCGGTCGCGGAGGCGCTGCAGCCTCGGCAGGTCGTCGGCGAGCGGCGAGATGAGCACGCCGTGCACGCGCTGCTCCTCGAAGAGGTCGACGTAGACGCGTTCGCGTTCGATGTCCTCGTCGCTCGTGCCGAGCAGCACCGTCAGTCCGGCGTCGGCGGCGCGGGTCTCGGCGCCGCGGGCGACCTCCGTGAAGAACGGGTTGCGCACGTCGAGCACGACGAAGCCGATCGACCGGCTGCGTCCGGCTCGCAGCTGGCGGGCGGCGTCGTTGCGCACGAAGCCGAGCTCCTCGATCGCGGCGAGCACCCGCTCGACGGTCGCGGGGGCCACCTTGTCGGGGCGGTTGAGCACGTTCGAGACGGTGCCGACCGAGACCGACGCGGCGGCCGCGACGTCGCGAACACTGACTGCCATGGCCGTTCCTCCTCGTTTCGCACCGGCCCCGTCGGGTCGCTCGGCGTTGAACCGATTCGATCATGACATCGAATCCGGACCGTGAGCGGCGCGCGATATTGATTCGTTTCAATATCGTGACTTGACCACTCGTGCGACCTGACCTTACAGTAACCATGCATCGATTTTGAATCGATTCATAGCAGAGTCACTGCAGAGCGATCCCCCCGCTCCCACCTCGACGAGGAGGCCCCCGTGTCGGACACCCCGCGCATGACGGCGGACACCCCGCCCGCCCCCGCGGCGACCCCGCCCATGCTCGAACTCGAGAACGTCGCGAAGTCGTTCGGCGCCGTCGTCGCGCTGCGCTCCGGAAGCCTGCGGCTCGAGCGCGGCTCGATCCACGCGCTCATCGGCGAGAACGGCGCCGGCAAGTCGACGCTCGTGAAGATCGTCGCCGGGCTCTACCGCCGCGACGCCGGCGACTTCCGCCTCAACGGCGAGTCGGTCGACTTCGGCTCGACCGCCCAGTCGAAGGCCGCGGGCATCGCGGTCATCTACCAGGAGCCGACGCTCTTCCCCGACCTCACGGTCACCGAGAACGTCTTCATGGGCCGCCAGCCCGTCGGCCGGTTCGGCCGCATCGACCGCAAGGCCATGCGCGCCGAGGTCGAGCAGCTGTTCGCCCGGCTCGGCGTCGGCATCGACCCCGACCGGCCGGCCGAGGGCCTCTCGATCGCCGACCAGCAGGTCATCGAGATCGCGAAGGCGGTCTCGCTCGACGCGCGCGTGCTCATCATGGACGAGCCGACCGCCGCGCTCTCGGGCGTCGAGGTCGACCGACTCTTCCAGATCGCCCGCAGCCTGCGCGACGAGGGCCGCGCGCTCCTCTTCATCTCGCACCGCTTCGACGAGGTGTTCGCGCTCTGCGACACCGTCACGGTCATGCGCGACGGCGCCTACATCGCGACGACGCCCATCGGCGAGACCACGGTCGACGGGCTGGTCCGCCAGATGGTCGGCCGCGACGTGACCGACCTCTTCCCCAAGCTCCCGGCCGAGATCCGCGAGCCGCTGCTCGAGGTCGAGGGGCTGTCGAGCCCGTTGTTCCACGACATCTCGTTCACGGTCCGCGCGGGCGAGATCGTCGGCCTCGCCGGCCTCGTCGGCGCCGGCCGCAGCGAGGTGGCGCGCGCGGTCTTCGGCGTCGACGCCTACGACGAGGGCACGGTGCGGCTGGGCGGGCGGGCGATTCCGAAGAACCGGCCGGATGCCGCGATGCGGGCCGGTCTCGCACTCGTTCCCGAAGACCGCCGCAAGCAGGGGCTCGTGCTCGAGTCATCCGTCGCCCGCAACGTCACGCTCGCCATCCGCGAGACGATCGCGAAGGCCGGCCTCATCACCTCCGGCATGGAGAACCGTGCCGCGAAGGAGTGGGCGAGCCGGCTCGAGGTCAAGACGAACGCGCTGTCGACCGTGGCCGGCACGCTCTCGGGCGGCAACCAGCAGAAGGTCGTGCTCGGCAAGTGGCTCGCGACCGAGCCGAGGGTGCTCATCATCGACGAACCGACCCGCGGCATCGACATCGGCACGAAGTCCGAGGTGCACCGGCTGCTCTCCGAGCTCGCGGGCCGCGGCATGGGCATCCTCATGATCTCGTCCGAGCTGCCCGAGGTGCTCGGCATGGCCGACCGCGTGCTCGTCATGCGCGAGGGCCGCATCACCGCCGAGATCGACCGCGACGACGCGACGAGCGAGAACGTCATGTTCGCCGCGACCCACGCCCAGGGAGCCCACCAGTGACCGCCACCATCGAGAAGACCGCCGTCACGAAGCGGTTGCACGCCATCGGCGCCGTGCGCGAGTTCGGTATCCTGCTCGCCCTCGCGCTCGTCGTCCTCGCGGCGACGGTCGCGAATCCCAACTTCCTGTTCAGCGCCGACGGCTGGCGCGACCTGCTGCTGACCCCGTCGATCCTCGTGCTCGTCGCGATCGGCCAGGCGATCGTCATCATCACCCGCAACGTCGACCTCTCGGTCGGCTCGATCCTCGGCCTCTCCGCCTACCTCACGGGCCGGCTCTTCATCGACCTCCAGGGCATCCCGATCGTCGCGGTCTTCGTGATCGCGGTCGTGTTCGGGGGCCTCCTCGGCCTCGTCAACGGCGCGCTCGTCGCGTTCGCGAAGGTGCCCGCCATGGTCATCACGCTGGGCACGCTCTACGCCTACCGCGGCATCAACGTGCTGTGGACGGGCAGCGACCGCATCAACGCGTCGGACCTGCCGAAGGACTTCCTCGCGCTCGGCACCGGGCAGATCCTCTGGATCCCGATCCTCACGATCATCGCCGTCGTCGTGCTCGCCGTCACCGGCTGGATCATGAAGAACACCCGCGGCGGCCGCGAGTTCTACGCGATCGGCTCCGACCCCGCCGCGGCCGAGCTCTACGGCCTGCGCGTGACCCGCCGCCTGCTCATCGCGTTCGTCGTCTCGGGCGCCCTCGCCGGTCTCGCCGGCGTGCTCTACGCCGCCCGCTACGGCACGATCAACTCGCAGGCGGGTTCGGGCTGGGAGCTCGACGCGGTCGGCGCGGCCGTCATCGGCGGCGTCGCCATCACGGGCGGCGTCGGCTCGGTGTGGGGCGCCGCGATCGGCGCCTGGCTGCTGCTCACCATCAACCGGGCCCTGCCGATCCTCGGCATCCCCGACTTCTGGCAGCGCGCCGTCGTCGGCGCGCTCATCATCGGCGCCATCGTGCTCGACCGCGTGCTCGCCGTTCGACAGAGACGCAAGCTCCTCGAGGCGAGGGAGGACGACCGATGACCGCCACGACCACCGCGGCCGCCGCGATCGCGCGCAGCTACCGCGACTACGACCGTCCCCTCTGGCAGCGCGTGCTGCTCACCCGCGAGATGGCGATCATCGCCCTCGTCGTCCTCGTCTCGGTCGTCGCCGCGGCCACCGTGCGCGGATTCGGGCAGCCGATCACCGTCACCTACCTGCTGCTCGACGTGATGCCGATCCTGCTCATCGCACTGCCGATGACGCTCGTCATGATCACGGGCGAGATCGACCTCTCGGTCGCGAGCATCGTCGGCCTCTCGAGCGTGCTCACCGGTGTGCTCACCGCGGGCGGACTGCCGTTCGAGGTCGCCGCCGTCGTCGCGCTCGTGGCCGGCGCGGTGTGCGGCGCGGTCAACGGCTTCCTCGTGACCGTCGTCGGCCTGCCGTCGCTCGCGGTCACGATCGGCACGCTCGCCCTCTTCCGCGGACTCGCCGTGGGCCTGCTCGGCACGACCGCGATCACCGACTTCCCCGACTTCTGGACCGACCTCGCGAAGGCGCGCGTCGGCGGCAGCAACGTTCCGGTCGTGCTGTTCGTGTTCCTCGTGCTGCTCGTCGTGTTCATCGTGCTGCTGCACTTCACGCCGTTCGGCCGCGGCATCTACGCGATCGGCCTGTCGAAGGCGGCGGCCCGGTTCTCGGGCGTGCACGTCGAGCGCACGAAGTTCGTGCTGTTCGTGCTCGCCGGCACGATCTCGGCGCTCGCGGGCGTCTTCTACACGCTGCGCTTCGGCAGCGCCCGCGGCGACAACGCGACGGGCCTCGAACTGCAGGTCATCGCCGCCGTCGTGCTCGGCGGGGTCTCGGTCTTCGGCGGTCGCGGCGCCATCCACGGCGTCATCGCCGGCGTGCTGCTCATCGGCGTGCTCTCGAGTGCGCTGCGGCTCGCCAACGTCACGAGCGACGTCATCAACATCATCACCGGAGCGCTGCTCGTGCTCTCGGTGGTGGCCACCAGCTTCCTGGCCTGGCTGCGCAAGCGCCGGAAGGCACCAGGGGGAACACCGCGCATCGAGGCCTCCACAGCAGGGTGACCGGGCCGCGCGAACCGTCGAGGCGATCACTCGTCGACCTCATCCGATGAAGGGAAGAACAACGATGTTTCAGAAGAAGACCCGCGCCGGTGCGCTGACCGCGGTCGTCGCGGCCGCCGCACTGGTGCTCACCGGCTGCGCCGTCGACAGCGGCACCGACGGCGGCGGCTCGACCGACGGCGGCGATTCCGCGAACCTCGCGATCACGTTCCTGCCGAAGAACCTCGGCAACCCGTACTTCGACACCTCGTCGGCGGGCGCCAAGGAGGCCATCACCGAGTTCGACGGCACGTTCGCCGAGGTCGGCCCCGCCGAGGCGACGCCCGACGCGCAGGTGAGCTACATCAACACGCTCACCCAGCAGGGCGTCGGCGCGATCGCCGTGTCGGCGAACGACCCCGAGGCCATCTGCGACGCGCTGAACGAGGCCCGCGACGCCGGCATCAAGGTCGTCACCTTCGACTCCGACACGAACGCCGAGTGCCGCGACCTGTTCATCAACCAGGCCACCGCCGAGGGCATCGCCAAGGTGCAGGTCGACGAGATCACCGAGCAGATCGGCGACGAGGGCGAGATCGCGATCCTGTCGGCGTCGGCGAACGCGACGAACCAGAACGCGTGGATCGAGCTCATGAAGGAGGAGCTCGCCGCGAACCACCCGAACGTGAAGCTCGTCGACACCGTCTACGGCGACGACGACGACCAGACCTCGTTCGACAAGACCGCGGCACTGCTGCAGACGCACCCGAACCTCAAGGGCATCATCTCGCCCACGACGGTCGGCATCGCCGCGGCGGCCCGCTACCTCTCCACCTCGGAGTACAAGGGCAAGGTCGCGCTGACCGGCCTCGGCACCCCGAACCAGATGCGCGAGTACGTCGAGGACGGCACCGTCACCTCGTTCGCGCTGTGGAACCCGGCCGACCTCGGCTACCTCGCCGCGTACGCGTCGAAGGCGCTCATCGAGGGCGAGATCACGGGTGAGGAGGGCGACTCGTTCGAGGCCGGCAAGCTCGGCGACTACGAGGTCGGCGCCGACGGCGTCGTGCTGCTCGGCGACCCCTACGTGTTCGACGCCGAGAACATCGGCGACTTCGACTTCTGAGCCGTCGGAACACCGTTGAACGAGGGTGCGGGCCGTACCGGCCGGCACGGCCCGCACCCTCCCGGCACAGACCGGACCAGACCGAAGAGAGGAGCGCTCGACATGGCTTCCGAATCGCGCCCCGAGCGCATCTGCTTCCAGCTGCAGGTCGACCCCGCACGCCTCGACGAGTACCGCGAGCGGCACGCCGCGGTCGACCCCGAGATGCTCCGCGCCATCGAGGCCTCGGGCCGGCGCAACTACTCGCTGTACCTGCGCGACGACGGCCTGCTCATCGGCACCTACGAGACCGATGACGACGAGGCATCCCAGGCGGCCCTCGCGGCCGACCCGCGCACCGCCGCATGGGAGGCGGAGATGGCCCCCTTCTTCGTCGCCCTCGACGGCACCCGCCCCGACCAGGGCGCCCCCCGACTCCCCGAGGTGTTCCACCTCGAAGACCAGCTCGCACGGCTCGACGCCGATACCGGCGCCGACCCCGCGAGCCCGACGACCCGCTGACGCGGCATCCGACCGCCCTTCTCACGAAAGCAGGACCACAGTGAGCATCCTCACCGACGACATCACGGGGCAGCTCGCCGCGCAGGCCATCGAGCTGCCGAGCTGGGCCTTCGGCAACTCCGGCACGCGCTTCAAGGTGTTCACGACGCCCGGCACGCCGCGCGACCCGTTCGAGAAGATCGCGGATGCCGCGCAGGTGCACCGCTACACGGCGCTCGCACCGACCGTGGCGCTGCACATCCCGTGGGACCGCGTCGACGACTACGAGGCGCTGAAGCGGCACGCCGAAGACCACGGCGTCGAACTCGGCACGATCAACTCGAACACCTTCCAGGACGACGACTACAAGTTCGGCGCCCTCACCCATGAAGACCCGGCGGTGCGCCGAAAGGCGATCGACCACCACTTCGAGTGCATCGACATCATGCACGCGACCGGCAGCCGCGACCTCAAGATCTGGCTCGCCGAGGGCTCGAACTACCCGGGCCAAGCCGACCTGCGCGGACGGCAGGACCGCCTGCACGAGTCGCTGCAGGAGATCTACGCCCGGCTCGGCGACCAGCAGCGCCTCGTGCTCGAGTACAAGTTCTTCGAGCCGGCGTTCTACCACACCGATGTCCCCGACTGGGGCACGAGCTACGCGCAGGTCGCCGCGCTCGGCGAGCAGGCCATGGTCTGCCTCGACACCGGCCACCACGCCCCCGGCACGAACATCGAGTTCATCGTCATGCAGCTGCTGCGCCTCGGCAAGCTCGGGTCGTTCGACTTCAACTCGCGCTTCTACGCCGACGACGACCTCATCGTGGGCGCCGCCGACCCGTTCCAGCTGTTCCGCATCATCTTCGAGGTGATCCGCGGCGGCGGCTTCAACCACCCCGACGTCGCGTTCATGCTCGACCAGTGCCACAACGTCGAAGACAAGGTGCCGGGCCAGATCCGCTCGGTGCTCAACGTGCAGGAGATGACGGCGCGCGCCCTGCTCGTCGACGCCGAGGCGCTGCGCGCTGCGCAGGTCTCGGGCGACGTGCTCGAGGCCAACCGCGTCTTCATGGACGCCTTCTACACCGACGTGCGTCCCGCCCTCGCCGAGTGGCGCGAGTCGCGGGGCCTGCCCGCCGACCCCATGCGGGCGTTCGCCGAGTCGGGCTACCTGCAGCAGATCGCGGCCGACCGCGTCGGCGGCGTGCAGGCCGGCTGGGGCGCGTAGGCCCGCCACGAGGCATCCGGGATGCCTCGGCAGGCCCACGAACCGACGGCGTCGCGGCCCGCTCGACCACCGAACCCCACAGATCTCGAAGGAACCACCATGACGAACCCCGCAGCCGCCGAGCTCATCGCGCGGTCGAACCGACTCGGGGCCGACCCGAAGAACACGAACTACGCCGGCGGCAACACGTCGGCGAAGGGCACCGAGACCGACCCGGTCACCGGCGAGCCCGTCGAGCTGCTGTGGGTCAAGGGCTCGGGCGGCGACCTCGGCACGCTCACCGAGCAGGGCCTCGCGGTGCTGCGCCTCGATCGGCTGCAGGCGTTGCAGGGCGTCTACCCGGGCGTCGACCGCGAGGACGAGATGGTCGCCGCGTTCGACTACTGCCTGCACGGCAAGGGCGGTGCGGCCCCCTCGATCGACACGGCGATGCACGGCCTCGTCGACGCGGCGCACGTCGACCACCTGCACCCCGACTCGGGAATCGCGATCGCGACCGCGGCCGACGGCGAGCAGCTGACCGCGACGGTCTTCGGCGACAAGGTCGTGTGGGTGCCGTGGCGACGCCCCGGGTTCCAGCTCGGCCTCGACATCGCCGCGATCAAGGCCGCGAATCCGCAGGCGGTCGGCTGCATCCTCGGCGGGCACGGCATCACGGCGTGGGGCGACACCTCCGACGAGGCCGAGGCGAACTCGCTCTGGATCATCGACACCGCCGCGGCCTACCTCGCCGAGCACGGCGACCCGCAGCCGTTCGGCGGCGTGCGCCCCGGCTTCGAGGCGCTGCCCGAGGTCGAGCGATGCGAGCGGGCGGCCGCCCTCGCGCCCACGATCCGCGGCATCGCGTCGCACGACAAGCCGATGGTGGGCCACTTCACCGATGCCGACGTCGTGCTCGACTTCCTCGCGTCGGAGAAGGCGCCCGCCCTCGCCGCGCTCGGCACGAGCTGCCCCGACCACTTCCTGCGCACGAAGGTCAAGCCGCTGCTGCTCGACCTGCCCGCGACCGCGGCGGCCGACGAGCAGATCGCCCGCCTGCACGAGCTGCACGCCGAGTACCGCGCCGACTACCAGGCGTACTACGACGCCCATGCGACGGCCGACTCCCCCGCGATCCGCGGCGCCGACCCGCTCATCGTGCTGGTGCCCGGCGTCGGCATGTTCTCGTACGGGGCGAACAAGCAGACCGCCCGCGTGGCCGGCGAGTTCTACGTCAACGCGATCAACGTGATGCGCGGGGCCGAGTCGGTGTCGACCTACTCCCCCATCTCCGACGCCGAGAAGTTCCGCATCGAGTACTGGGCGCTCGAGGAGGCCAAGCTCCAGCGGATGCCGAAGCCCAAGACCCACCAGGGCCGCATCGCGTTCGTCACGGGCGCTGCGTCGGGCATCGGCAAGGCCATCGCCACCCGGCTCGCGGCCGAAGGCGCGTGCGTCGTCGTCGCCGACCTCGACCTCGAGAAGGCGCAGGCCGCCGCCGCGGAGCTCGGCACGGCCGACGTCGCGATCGGCGTCGCGGCGAACGTCGCCGACGCCGCCGCCGTGCAGGCCGCGCTCGACGAGGCGGTGCTCGCGTTCGGCGGCATCGACCTCGTCGTGAACAACGCCGGCCTCTCGCTCTCCAAGCCGCTCCTCGAGACCACCGAGGCCGACTGGAACCTGCAGCACGACGTCATGGCCAAGGGCTCGTTCCTGGTCTCGAAGGCCGCGGCGCGCGTGCTCATCGACCAGAAGCTCGGCGGCGACGTCATCTACATCTCCTCGAAGAACTCCGTCTTCGCCGGCCCCAACAACATCGCCTACTCGGCGACGAAGGCCGACCAGGCCCACCAGGTGCGCCTGCTCGCGGTCGAGCTCGGCGAGCACGGCGTGCGCGTCAACGGCATCAACCCCGACGGCGTCGTGCGCGGTTCCGGCATCTTCGCCTCGGGCTGGGGCGCGAACCGCGCCGCGACCTACGGGGTCGAGGAGGAGGACCTCGGCCAGTTCTACGCGAACCGCACCATCCTCAAGCGCGAGGTCGTGCCCGAGAACGTCGCCGACGCCGTCTACGTGCTCACGGGCCCCGAGCTGAGTCGCACCACCGGGCTCCACATCCCCGTCGACTCCGGCGTCGCCGCCGCGTTCCTGCGATGACCGGCGGAGCACGGCGATGACGACCCCGGGCTCGGTCGCCGCGGTCGACCTGGGCGCGACGAGCGGCCGGGTCGTGGTCGGCCACGTCGACCAGTCGGCCGGGCGGCTCGACCTCGAGCAGGTCGCCCGCTTCCCGAACGGCCCCGTGCGCCTCGCCTCGGGCCTGCACTGGGATGTCACGGGGCTCTACCGCGACCTGACGCACGGCCTCGCCGAGGCGTTCCGCCTCGAGCCCGGCATCTCGTCGATCGGCGTCGACTCGTGGGCGGTCGACTACGGCCTGCTGCGCGGCGACCGGATGCTCGGCGAGCCGTTCCACTACCGCGACGAACGCAACGAGCGGGCCGTCGCCGCCGTGCACGCGGCGGTGCCGCCCGCGGAGCTCTACCGGCGCAACGGCCTGCAGTTCCTGCCGTTCAACACCCTCTACCAGCTCACCGCCGAACGCGAGTCCGGATGCCTCGGGCTCGCCGACACGCTCCTGCTGGTCCCCGATCTCATCGGCTTCCAGCTCACCGGCGCGAAGGTCGCCGAGCGCACGAACGCCTCGACCACGGGGCTCGTCGGACTCGCGACCGGCGAATGGGACACCGAGCTCCTCGAGCGGCTCGGGCTCGAGGCATCCCTGCTGCCCCCGCTCGTGCCGCCGGGCACGGTCGTCGGGCCGCTGCACCCGGCCGTCGCGACCGAGCTCGGAGCGCCCGACGGGCTCGACGTCGTCGCGGTCGGTTCGCACGACACGGCCTCGGCCGTGGTCGCCGTGCCGATGCGGGCCGAATCGGCCGCGTACATCTCGTGCGGCACCTGGGGGCTCGTCGGCGTCGAGCTCGAGGCACCGGTCACGAGCGATGCGGCCCGGGCCGCGAACTTCACGAACGAGGGCGGCGTCGACGGGCGGGTGCGGTTCCTGCACAACGTCATGGGCCTGTGGCTGCTCAGCGAGTCGGTGCGCTGGTGGGAGCGCGACGGCTCGCGCATCGTGCTCCCGGAGCTCCTGGATGCCGCGGCCGCCGTCGATCGCCCGGTGGCGCTGTTCGACGCGAACGACCCCCGCTTCCTGGCGCCCGGCGACCTGCCCGGTCGCATCGCCCGGTGGTGCGCCGAGTACGGCGTCGCCGCCCCGCAGACCCGCGCCGAGTTCGCCCGGTCGATCATCGAGAGCCTCGCCCAGGCCTTCGCCGACGCGGTGCGCGAGGCGTCGATCCTGTCGGGCGTCGACGTGTCGACGATCCACGTCGTCGGCGGCGGCGCGCTCAACGAGCTGCTCTGCCGGCGGACCGCCGACCGTGCCGGCATTCCCGTGCTCGCGGGCCCCGTCGAGGCGACCGCGATCGGCAACGTGCTCGTGCAGGCGCGGGCCCAGGGGTTCGCCTCCGGCGACCTCGAGTCGCTGCGCGCGCTCGTCGCGCGCGCGTTCGAGCCCGTGCGGTACGAGCCGCGTGCGAGCCGGCACGGCGGCTGAGTTCGCGCTCCCCGGGCCGGCGCCGCCGCGCAACCCCTCAGGCCCCGCCGAACGCCGCCCTGACCTCGTCGTGCGGCAGCGCGTAGGAGGCGTGCCCCTCGCGCCCGACGGTGTCGCGGGCGGCGACGAGCGCGTTGAGCACGGCCTCCTCGGTCGCCTCGACGACGGCCTCGTAGAACGGGTCGATGCTGCCCCACGCGACGTGCTCGAGCTGCTCGACCCGGACCTCGCCGTGGCCCATGCGCGACGCGAGCGCCCCTTCGTTCGCGGTCGAGAACGCGAGGAAGATGTCGCCCGAGAAGTGGCTGCCGGTCGTGCCCGTCCGGGCGAGTCCGAGCGGCACCCGGCGCGCGAGCGCACGGCACTGGTCGGGCAGCATCGGCGCGTCGGTCGCGACGACGACGATCACGCTGCCGGCGCCGGCCACGGCGCGAGCGGGCACGGACGCGCCGGCCGTGCCGGTGTCGCGCTCGAACCAGTCGGTCGACTCCAGCGGGTTCGGGGCCTTGGAGTCGCGGCCGAGCGGCCGGCCGGCGACCCGCAGCTCCCTGCGCGAGCCGAAGTTCGCCTGCAGCAGCACGCCGACGGTCCAGGTGCGCTCGCCCGACCGCACGATGCGCGATGCGGTGCCGGTGCCGCCCTTGAAGCCGTAGCAGTTCATGCCGGTGCCGCCGCCGACGCTCCCCTCCTCGATCGGGCCCGTGGCCGAGGCATCCAGCGCCTCGATCGCATGCCCGGGGGTCACCGTGTCGGCGTTGATCGAGTTCAGGTAGCCGTCCCAGGTCTCGCCGACGACGGGCAGCATCCACTGCGCGGCGGTGACGGGGTCGTGCTCGGCCAGCCACCGGTCGATGCCCCGGTGCACGGCGCCGACGGCGTGCGAGTTGGTGATCGCGACCGGCGTCTGGAACTGACCGGCCTCCTCGATCCAGCTGCGGCCGGTCAGCTCGCCGTTGCCGTTGAGCACGGCGACGCCGGCGGCGCACGGAACCCCGGGTGCGCCCTTGCCGCGCGGCAGTATCGCGGTCACCCCGGTGCGCGCGACGACCGGGTCGTCGGCGACGATCGTCGCGTACCCGACCTCGAGGCCGGGCACGTCGGTGATCGCGTTCCAGCGCCCCGGCTCGCCGTCGAACGGGATGCCGAGGTCGCGGGCGCGGGGCGCGGAGGGCAGGTCGGTCACAGCGGATCCTTCGGTGTCTCGTCGTGGTCGGCGGCAGCCGCATCGGCGTCGCGGTCGGCATCGCCGGCTCCGCCGGCGGCATCCCCGCCGAGGTCGCAGTCGAGCGCGAGCTCCGCGTACCGCACCGTGCACTCGAGGTAGCGGCCCCGCTCCCAGTTGTCGGGGTTCAGCAGGTAGAGGTCGTAGGCGTCCTCGAGGGCGACGAGGTTCGACGCGATCATGTCGGCGGGCATCCGCGGGCGGAACGCGCCGAGCGCGACCCCGACCTCGATGTTCGTGCGGTAGAGCGCGACCTGGCGCTCGAGCAGCACCGCCATGTGCAGCCGGTACTGCGGGTGGTCGCGCAGGGTGGCGGACGCCTCGTACGTGATGCGCAGGTCGTCGCTGATGACCTCGGGGATGCCGGCCTCGATGGTCGCGCGCAGTCGCTCGACCGGATCGGTGATGCCGTCCACGAGCGCGTGACGGCGCTCGATGAACTCGTCGATCGCCCCGCGCACGGCGGTCTCGACGAGGTGGTCGAAGCTGTCGAAGTGGTAGAGCACGCTGCCCGAGCTCACCTCGGCCCGCTCGGCCACCGACCGCACGCTCGCACCGGCGATGCCGCGCTCGCTGATGACCTGGCTCGCCGCGCGGAGCAGGTCCCGCTTGCGCTGCTGCACCTTCTCTGCCGCCACTACCGGACCTCCGCGTTCTCCGGTTCGACGGTGCGCTCCGGTGCTACGACGGTAACCGACCGGGTGAGGGCGGCATAGCGCTCGGGCGAGCGGCGCTTCATGACGAGGCCGACCACGATGCCGATGACGAAGACGGCCGGCACGCACCCGATGAGCGCCCAGTTCACGACGGGGTCGGTGAAGCCCGAGACGAGGTCGAAGTTGGTGATGATCACGACGAACGCGACGAGCAGGCCGACGGCGCCGAGCACGGGCGCCACGAGCACCCGCCACACCCCGTGGCCGCGGCGGTCCTTCCAGAAGAAGCCGATCACCGAGACGGCGGCGACGCCTTGGGCGAAGATGAGGCCCGCGACGCCGATGGCGTAGGTCCACAGGCCGAGCCCGAGGAAGGGATCGGCGCCCGAGAGGGCGCCCACGAGCACCGCGATGAGGCAGATCGCCGTGAGCGTGATGCTCGCGACGTGCGGCGACTGCATGCGCGGGTGGGTGCGGGCGAGCGGGGTGGGCAGGAGGCGCTCGCGCCCGAGCGAGAACAGGTACCGCGAGCAGGCGTTGTGGAAGGCGAGCGTGCATGCGAAGAAGCTCGTGACGATCAGCACCTCGAGCACGACGCCGGCCCACGCGCCGAGCGCGTTCTCGCCGGCGATGACCTGCATCTCCTCGAAGTTCTCGGAGTTCGCGAGCGCGATGACGCCGTCGGCGCCGAAGGCGACCGTGAGCGCCCAGAACGTGAACGCGTAGAAGATGCCGAGGAACGCGATCGCGATGTACGTCGCCCGCGGCACGGTGCGGTCGGGGTCCTTCGCCTCCTCCGCGTAGATGACGGTGCCCTCGAAGCCGAGGAACGCGCCGAACCCGAAGACGAACAGCGCGCTCGCGCCGGCCGCGAAGAACACGTTCTGGGGGTCGAACGAGGCCGCCGTCGCCTCGCCGATCGTGCCGCCGTTCTGCACGATGATCGCGACCGCGATGACGAGCAGGATCGCGATCTCGGCGCTCAGCAGCACGGCGAGCACCTTGGCGCCGACGTCGATGCGGCGGTAGCCGAGGTAGCCGATCACGAGCACCGAGACGACCGACCAGACGCCCCACGGCAGGTCGAACCCGAAGAGGTTCGCGAAGGTGAGGTTCGCGTAGAAGCCGAGCAGTGCGTAGAAGCAGATGCAGAGGAACGCGTAGGCGACGATCGTCGTGAAGGCGACGCCGATGCCCACGGGCTTGCCGAGGCCGGCGGCCGCGTACGCGTAGAACGCGCCCGTGTTGCGCACGAACCGCGACATCGCGGTGAACCCGATCGCGAACAGGATCAGCACGACGCCGCTCGCGAGCATCGCGCCGGGCGCGCCGACACCGCCGACGAGGAACGCCAGCGGCGCCGAGCTGACCGCGACGGTGAGCGGCGCGGCGGCCGACACGACGAAGAAGACGATGTCGAAGGTGCCGAGCCTGCCCTTGGCGAGGCCGGCGTTCTCGGATGTCTCGGTGGGTGCGTTCGTCATCGGGGGACCTTCCATGGCACGACGTTGTGGTGTGAAGACTGAACAACCGTATCGTTTTAGGTTCCGCTGTCAAGCGATGATTGCATTTGATGCCCCGCATGAAGCTATACGATCGTGCAAAACACCTGGCATCAATTGAACTGATCTGGTGGAGCGAAGACATGTATTGGCGCGATCGACACGGCTGCGCTTGACTCGTCACGCGGTCAGCCCCATCGGTGCAACGGAGCATCGGTCGGCCCGCGATCCCCCAGGCCATGAGACGGACAGAGGAGTCCTCGATGAGCGCACAGCTTGAGACCTCGAACCTCAGGACCCAGCACTTCCGCAAGACGCTGGGCCGCGCCGACATCGTGCTGATGTCGATCAGCGCGATCATCGCGATCGACACGATCGCCCTGATCGCGGGCGCCGGTGCCGAGGCGTTCACCTGGACGCTCGTGATCGGCATCACGTTCCTGTTCCCGTACGCGCTCGTGATCGCCGAGCTCGGCAGCGCGTTCCACGAGGAGGGCGGCCCGTTCGTCTGGGTGCGCCTCGCCTTCGGCAAGCTCACCGCGGCCGTGGCGACGATGTTCTACTGGATCACCAACCCGCTCTGGATGGGCGGGTCGCTCGTCTTCATCTCGGCCGCGACGTGGGACGCCTACATCTCGCCGCTGCCGCCGGGCAGCGTCGGCGACTACGTGTTCAAGATCGCGTTCATCTGGCTCGCGATCGCCACCGCGGTGATCGGGCTCCAGTACGGCAAGCACATCCTCGCCGCCGGCGCGATCGTCAAGGTGGGCCTGCTCGCGATCTTCGTCATCACGGTCGTGCTCTACGGCCTGCGCTACGGCATCAACGGCTTCGCCGCCGGCGACTTCTCGCCGACGACGGCGGGCTTCCTCGCGGTGACGCCCGTCATCCTCTTCGCCGTCGTGGGCTTCGAGGCCCCCAACGGCGCGGCCGAGGAGATGCGCAACCCGCAGCGCGACGTCCCGCGGGCGATCGCGGCCTCGGGCACCATCTCGATGCTCTGCTACCTCGTGCCGATCTTCGCGCTGCTCGCGGTCGTGCCGGCCGACAGGATCGAGGGCGCCGGCGGCTTCCTCGAGGCGCTCCGCGAGGTGTTCAAGGTCTACGGCGGCGCCTCGGAGCCCATCATGATGGTCGCCGGCCTCCTGTTCGTGTTCATCGCGTTCACGCAGGCCAGCGCCTGGATGATCGCCTCCGACCGGGTGCAGGCGGCGGCCGGTGCCGACGGCGCCTTCTTCCGCTACTTCGGCAAGTTCTCCGAACGCCTCGGCACCCCGGTGCGCATGAACCTGCTGAGCGGCATCGTCGCCACCGTCTTCTGCCTCGCGGCGACCGTGCTGCTCGAGGGCAGCGCCGCGACGATCTTCACGATCGTGCTCATCGTCGCGATCTCGACGCTGCTGCTCTCGTATCTCGTCATCTTCCCGACGATCATCGTGCTGCGGCGCAAGTACGCCGACGTCGAGCGCCCCTTCCGGGTGCCCGGCGGCAAGGCCGGCCTGTGGGTGTCGTTCGCCCTCATCTACGCATGGGTGCTGCTGGGTTCGTGGGTCGCCGTCTTCCCGGGTACGCTCGAACCCCTGTTCGGACTCGAGTACGACTTCATCGACGTCTGGGGCGTCGACCAGCTGGTCTTCGAGACCTTCACGATCGGCACCCTCGTCGTCATCGCACTGCTCGCGGTCGTCGGCTACTTCTGGCAGCGCAGCCGCGACCGGGCGACCGACCTCGACGTGATCGACGAACTCGACGTCCTCGAGGGGACCGCCTCATGAACCCGACCGCACTCATCCACGCAGAGACGGAGAGCCCAGTGACCGACCTCGCCACCCCGACCATCCGGCGGGTGCACCCGCTCGATCCGCTCGGCGCCGACGAGATCGTCGCCGCGCGCGACCTGCTCGTCGCCGAGGGCCGGCTCCGTGACACGGTCCGCGTCGCCTACCTCTCGCTCAAGGAACCCGCGAAGCGCGCTGTCGCGGCCGGCCTCGAGCCCGGTGGTACCGTCCCGCACCGCGAGGCCCGCGCCATCCTGCTCGACACCGCGACGGGCGAGACCACCGACCTCGTGCTCGACCTCACCGCCGGCGCGATCACGGCCTCGGTCGCGGTCGACCCGGCCGTCGCCGGACAGGCGCCGGTGCTGCTCGAGGAGTTCGACGCGATCGAGGAGATCCTGGCCGCCGACGAGGGCTGGATCGCCGCCCTCGCCTCACGCGGGCTCACCCCCGACCGGGTGCGGGTCGCCCCCCTCTCGGCGGGCATCTTCGACTACCCCGGCGAGGAGGGCAAGCGCCTGCTGCGAGGGCTCGCATTCGTCGAGCGCGAGCCGGGCGACTACGCCTGGGGCCACCCGGTCGACCAGCTCGTCGCCTTCGTCGACATGATCGAGCGCCGCGTCGTGCGCATCATCGACGACGGGCCGGCCGAGATCCCGCTCGACAACGGCAACTTCGAGGACCCCGAGCTCACGGGACCGCTGCGAACCGACCTCAAGCCGCTCGTCATCAGCCAGCCCGAGGGGCCGAGCTTCTCGCTCGACGGCAACGTGCTGAGCTGGCAGAAGTGGGACCTGCACGTCGGCTTCGACGCGCGCGAGGGCCTCGTGCTCAGCCGCATCGGCTTCGACGACCGCGGTCGCCGGCGCTCGATCATCGACCGCGCCTCGATCGCCGAGATGGTCGTGCCCTACGGCGACCCGGCGCCCTACCGCTCGTGGCAGAACTACTTCGACACTGGCGAGTACCTCGTCGGCCGCGACGCGAACTCGCTCGAGCTCGGCTGCGACTGCCTCGGCGAGATCACGTACCTGACGCCGGTCGTCGCCGACGACTTCGGCAACCCGCGCGAGATCCCGCAGGCGATCTGCATCCACGAGGAGGACTTCGGCCTGCTGTGGAAGCACACCGACGGCTGGGCCGGGCACAAGTCGACGAGGCGCCAGCGCCGGCTCGTCGTGAGCTTCTTCACCACCGTCGGCAACTACGACTACGGCTTCTACTGGTACTTCTACCTCGACGGCACCATCGAGTTCGAGGCCAAGGCGACGGGCATCGTGTTCACCGCGCGGTATCCCGGCAAGGGCTACCCCTACGCGTCGGAGATCGCGCCCGGGCTCGCCGCGCCGTACCACCAGCACCTGTTCTGCGCCCGGCTCGACATGGCCGTCGACGGCGACGCCAACGCCGTGCACGAGCTCGACCTGCAGCGCGTGCCGAAGGGCGAGGGCAACCCGCACGGCAACGCCTTCACCCGCTCGCGGCGCGTGCTCGCGAGCGAGTCGGAGGGGCGGCGCAGGGCCGACGGCTCGGTCGGCCGGGTCTGGGAGATCGTCAACACCGAGAAGACGAACGTCGTCGGCGAGCCCGTCGCGTACACGCTCTTCCCCGAGGGGCAGCCGACGCTCGCCGCGGCCGACGACTCGTCGATCAGCCGCCGCGCGGCGTTCGCGACCGAGCACCTGTGGGTCACGCGCTTCGCCGAGGACGAGCGCTACCCCGCGGGCGACTTCGTGAACCAGAGCATCGGCTCGCCGGGCCTGCCCGAGTACGTCGCGGCCGACCGCGACCTCGACGGGCACGACCTGGTCGTCTGGCACAGCTTCGGCCTGACCCACTACCCGCGGGTCGAGGACTGGCCGATCATGCCGGTCGACTACACGGGCTTCACGCTGAAGCCGACGGGCTTCTTCGACCAGAACCCGGCGCTCGACGTGCCGCCGTCGCAGCCGGCCACGGGCCACTGCGGCGCCGACGGCGACGCCTGTCACTGCTGACGGCTGACGGCTGACGGCCGACGGCTGACGGCTGACGGCTGCGATCGGCGGGTCGGCGGGGTGTGCACTCCCCTGCCGGCCGCCGCGCCGTCGCGTGAAAACAGGAGAATCCGACACGCACCCCTGGCATACGGGCCTACCCGCCGAAATATCCTGCTCAAGGCCACGGATGCTGTCGCCCCAGCCGAGCCCGGCCGCCCCATGAACGGGCCTGCCTGTCGAAATATCCTGCACAAGGCCCGGATGCCGCCACGCGCGCCCGGCGGCGGGCACGCGTGCACCCGTCACCCGCCCGCCCCTACCCCCGCGGCGCCCCGAACAGCTCGCGCGCGAGGGTCGCGACGACCCGCGCCCGCGCCGTCGGCCGCACCCCGGCGACGCGCACGAGGCACACGTCGAGCGGCGCCACGTCGTCGGCGATCGCCACGGCCCGGAGTTCGCCGCCGTCGTAGGTCTGGGGCGATCGCGGCACCTGGTTGAGGATCGAGTAGCCCTGTCCGCGCGCCACGAGCGAACGCACGGTCTCGTAGCTGCGCGAGCTGTAGCGGATCTGCGGCTCGACACCCGCCGCGGCGAGCATGCCGAGGAAGTACTCGCGCGAGTGCGGCATGTCGAGCAGTACGAGGTCCTGCCCGGCGAGCGCCGAGAGCTCGATGCGCTCGCTCGCCGCGAGCGGGTGGTCGGCCGGCAGGATCACGTGGGGCGGCGCCGAGAAGAGGTGGTCGAACGACAGGTCGTGGAGCTGCCCGAAGTCGTAGGCGATTGCCGCCTCGACCGAGCCGTTGAGCAGCATCGCGACGGTGCCGTCGGCGTCGGCCTCGAAGACCTCGATGCGCAGGCGGGGGTGCTCCGCCTCGACGCGCGAGATGAGCGTCGGCAGCACGAACGGCGCGAGCGTCACGAAGCACGCGAGCCGCAGGGTGCCGCGCACGTCGTGGTGATGGCCGCGCACGGCGTCGGCCATCTCGTCGACCTGGGCGAGCAGCGAGTGCGCGTCGCGCAGCAGCTGCTCGCCGGCTTCGGTGAGCGCGAGGCCCTTGCTGCGCTGCCGCACGAACAACTGCACGCCGAGGGTGCGTTCGAGCTGCGCGATCGCGGTCGAGACTGCCGACTGGGCGACATGCAGGTCGACTGATGCCTCGGTCATCGACCGCTTGGTCGCGGCCGCGACGAAGTACCGCAGCTGCACCAGGGTCAGGTCCGATCGGCCGAGTCGTGCCATGCGACGAGTGTATCAATCGATCTGATGCACTGCCTCAGCATTGTCTGGTTTACAGATGCAATGGCGTTTCCTAGCCTGATTCCACCGGTGAAGACGCCGGTCGGAATGGAGTTTCGGCATGTCGAGTCACGAGGTCGACGTGGTCGTCGTCGGCGCAGGCCAAGCGGGCATCGCGATGAGCGAGCACCTGAGCGCACGCGGCGTCACGCACGTCGTGCTGGAGCGCGACCGGATCGCCGAACGGTGGCGCACCGGGCGCTGGGACTCGCTCGTCGCGAACGGTCCCGCCTGGCACGACCGGTTCCCCGGCCTCGAGTTCGCCGGCCTCTCCCCCGACGCGTTCGCGTCGAAGGACCGGGTCGCCGAGTACTTCGTTGAGTACGCGCAGTTCATCGCCGCCCCGGTGCGCACCGGTGTCGAGGTCGTCTCGGTGCGTCGGCGCGACGGCGAGCCCGGCTTCGACGTCGACACCACCGACGGCTCGTACGTCGCCCGCTTCGTCGTGGCCGCGACCGGTCCCTTCCAGAAGCCCGTCATCCCGGCGATCGTTCCGGACGGCGCGCGCGTGCACCAGCTCCACTCGAGCTCGTACCGCAACCCGCAGCAGCTGCCCGACGGCGGCGTGCTCGTGATCGGGGCCGGCTCGTCGGGCGTGCAGATCGCCGACGAACTGCGCGCCGCCGGACGGCAGGTGCACCTCGCCGTCGGCCCCCACGCCCGCCCGCCCCGCGCCTACCGCGACCGCGACTTCTGCTGGTGGCTGGGGGTCCTGGGCAAATGGGATGCCTCGGCTCCCGCCGCCGGCGCGGAGCACGTGACGATCGCCGTGAGCGGGGCGCGCGGCGGCCACACCGTCGACTTCCGCCGCCTCGCCGCCGACGGCATCACCCTCGTCGGCCGTGCGAACGCGTACGACGACGGCGTCATGCACTTCGCCCCCGACCTCGCCGCGAACATCGCGGGCGGCGACGCCGACTACCTGGCGCTCCTCGACGAGGCCGACGCCTACGTCGAGCGCAACGGCCTCGACCTCCCCGAGGAGCCCGAGGCGCGCCGCCTCGGCCCCGACCCGGCGTGCGTCACCGACCCGGTGCTCGAGCTCGATCTCGCCGCCGCGGGCGTCACCTCGATCGTGTGGGCGACCGGGTTCGCGGCCGACTACGGCTGGCTCGAGGTCGACGCGTTCGACGAGCGCGGCCGGCCCCGCCACCAGCGCGGCGTCTCGGTCGAGCCCGGCGTGTACTTCCTCGGCCTGCCGTGGCAGTCGCGCCGCGGGTCGAGCTTCATCTGGGGCGTGTGGCACGACGCCAAGTACGTGGCCGACCAGATCGGCATCCAGCAGAGCTACCGCGCCTACGACGAGGCGGCCTCGGTGACGACCGCGGCCGCAGCCGAGGCCTGCGCCCCCGACGTCGCCGCCCTCACCACGACAGGAGCCCTCCGTTGACCACGCACACTCGCATCCGGCCCTTCAACACGAAGGTCACGTACCCCGAGCAGAACCTCGACAACGACCTCTGCCAGGCCGTCGTCGCCGGCGGGGTCGTCTACCTCCGCGGCCAGATCGGGCAGGACCTCGAGACGCGCGAGTCGGTCGGCATCGGCGACGTCGAGGCGCAGGCCGAGCAGGCCATGGCCAACATCGCGATGCTCCTCGAGGAGGCCGGGTCGTCGCTCGACGACATCGTGAAGGTCGTCGTCTACCTGATCGACCCCCGCTACCGCGAGCCCGTCTACCGGGTCATGGGGCGCTGGCTGAAGGGCGTCTTCCCGGTCTCGACCGGACTCGTGGTGAGCGCGCTCGCGCGCCCCGAGTGGCTCGTCGAGATCGATGCGACTGCGGTCATCAGCACCCGCACCGAAGGAGCCGGCGCATGACCTTCTCGATCGTCGCCCGGGATGCCTCGGGCGCCATCGGCTCCGCCATCTGCTCGTCGTCGCCCGCGGTCGCCGCCCGCTGCGTGCACCTCGCCGACGGCGTCGGCGGCGTCAACTCGCAGAACGTCACCGACCCGAGGCTCGGATCTGCCGTGCTCGAGCGGCTCGCCGCGGGCGACTCGGCCGCCGAGGCGCTCGCCGCCGTCGCCGACGGCCGCGAGCACCTCGAGTTCCGCCAGCTCCTCGTCGTCGACGCCGAGGGCCGCACCGCCGTGCACTCGGGGCAGCGTGCGCTGGGCGTGTTCGCCGACGCCCAGGGCGGTGCACGGGGCGACGGCGTCGCCGCCGGCGGCAACATGCTGGCGTCGGCCGACATCCCCGCGGCGATGGTGGTGCGGTTCGAACAGACCGAGGGCGATCTCGAGATGCGCCTCCTCGCGGCGCTGCGCGCCGCGATCGACGCGGGCGGCGAGGCCGGGCCCGTGCACTCCGCCGGGCTCTCGGTCGTGCGCGGCAACGGCTGGCGGGTCACCGACCTGCGGGTCGACTGGGTCGACGACGACCCGATCGGCGAGCTCGGACGACTCGTCGAGGTCTGGCTGCCGCAGCGCGACGACTACGTCACGCGCGCGCTCGACCCGTCGGCCGCGCCGTCGTACGGGGTGCCCGGCGATGAGTGAGTCGGTCGCAGCGGCGAGCGCCGCCGCCACGATGAACGCGAGCGTCGCGATGAAGCGAGCCGCGGATGCGGCGGTCGCCGAGGCCTCCGCCTCGCTCGTCGCCCTCTCCGACACGCTGCACGCCCACCCCGAGACGGCCTGGCAGGAGCACCGCGCTGCCGGCTGGGTCGGCGACGCGCTCGCCGCCGCGGGGTTCGACGTCACGCCGGCCTACCTCGGCTACGACACCGCCCTGCTCGCCGAGGCGGGCAGCGGGCCGGTGACGATCGGCATCATGGCCGAGTACGACGCGCTGCCCGGGCTCGGGCACGCGTGCGGGCACAACCTCATCGCGGCGAGCGCGGTCGGCGCCGGGCTCGCGCTCGCGCGGGTCGCCGACGAGCTGGGCATCACGGTGCGGGTCTACGGCACCCCGGCCGAAGAGGGCGGCGGCGGCAAGATCGAGCTCATCGAGGCGGGCGCGTTCGGCGACCTCGACCTCGCGATGATGGTGCACCCGGGGCCCGTCGATGTCGCCGAGGCGCGGCCGTTCGCCGTCTCGCACAGCCACGTCGCCTACGACGGCGTCTCGGCGCACGCGGCGGCCTACCCCGACGACGGCGTCAACGCGAACGACGCGTTCCTCGTCGCGCAGGTCGCGATCGGCCTGTTGCGCCAGCAGCTGCCCGCCGACACGCGGGTGCACGGCATCCAGACCCTCGGCGGCTTCGCGCCGAACGCGATCCCCGAGCGCACCGAGGGCCGCTGGTACGCGCGCGCGAGCTCGCTCGCCGAGCTCGAGGTGCTGGAGGAGCGCGTGCGCCGCTGCTTCGAGGCGGGAGCGCTCGCCTCGGGCGCGAGCCTCACGATCACGCCCGAGTCGAAGCCCTACGCCGAGTTCCGCACCGACGAGCGGGCGCTCGCGGCCTACCGGGCGAACGCGCTCGAGCGCGGCCGCGTCTTCGCCGACCCGCTCGTGGCCGGACGCATGAACCGCGCCTCGACCGACATGGGCAACGTGTCGCAGCTCGTGCCCGCGATCCACCCGTACATCGGGGTCGGCTCGCTGCCGCACACCAACCACCAGAAGGAGTTCGCGGCGGCCTGCGTCGGCGCTGCCGCCGAACGCGCCCTCACCGACGCCGCCGTCCTGATGGCCTGGACGGCGATCGACGTCGTCACCTCGGACGACCCCGCCTCGAACCCCCGGGAGCACGCATCATGACCACCATCGACTGGGCGGCGCGCAGCCGCGAACTCGCGATCGACGGCCGCGCGGTCATCGACGGCCGGCGGGTGGATGCCTCGGAGGGCGCCACGATCCCGGTGATCAGCCCGGGCTCGCTCACCCACCTCGCAGACCTCGCCGCGGGCACCGAGCGCGATGTCGACCTCGCCGCCGACCGTGCCAGGCAGGCGTTCGACGACGGCCGCTGGAGCCGCCTCGACGCGGCCGAGCGCGGGCGCGTGCTGGTGCGCCTCGCCGACCTCATGATGGAGCACCTCGACGAGCTCGCCCTGCTCGAGACGCTCGACTCGGGCAAGCCGATCGCGCAGACCCGCGTCGTCGACGTACCGGGCGCCGCCGCGACGTTCCGCTGGTACGGCGAGCTCGCCGACAAGCGGTTCGACGAGATCCCGTCGACCCCGCCCGGCTCGACGGCACTCGTGCGCCGGGTTCCGCTCGGCGTCGTCGGTGCGATCGTGCCGTGGAACTACCCGCTCGAGATCGCCGCGTGGAAGCTCGCGCCGGCCCTCGCGTCGGGCAACAGCGTGGTGCTGAAGCCCGCGACCGAGACATCCCTCACGGCGCTGCGGCTCGCCGACCTCGCGCTCGAGGCGGGCATCCCCGCGGGCGTGCTCAACGTCGTCCCGGGTCGCGGCTCGACCGTCGGCGGGCGCATCGCACGGCATCCCGGTATCGACGTGCTCGCGTTCACGGGGTCGACCGCCGTCGCCAAGCAGCTCATGGTCGATGCCGGCACCTCGAACATGAAGCGCGTCGCGCTCGAGGCGGGCGGCAAGAGCTCGAACCTCGTCTTCGCCGACGCCGACCTCGGACTCGCCGCCGCGAAGGCGGCCTTCGGTGCGTTCTACAACCAGGGACAGGTGTGCTCGGCGAACTCGCGCATCCTCGTCGAGCGGAGCGCCCACGACGAGTTCGTGCAGCTCCTGACCGAGGCATCCCGTGCCTACGAGCCGAGCGACCCGCTCGCAGGCGCCGACGGCAACGGCAGCCTCATCAGCCGGGCGCACGCCGACGACGTCGGCGCGGCGATCGCGCTCGCGGCCGGCGACGGCACGCTCGTCAGCGGCGGTGAGCGCGTGACGATCACCGGCTCCGACGCCTACCTGCGGCCTGCGATCGTGACCGGCCTCGCCGCCGACCACGACCTGCATCGCGTCGAGGTGTTCGGCCCGCTCGTGGCGGTGCTGCCGTTCGACGGCGAGGACGAGGCCGTGCGGCTCGCGAACGCCACCGACTACGGGCTCGCCGCCTCGCTGTGGACGACCGACCTCGCTCGCGCGCACCGCCTCTCGGAGCGGCTCGTCGCCGGCACCGTCTCGGTCAACACCGTCGACGCGCTCGGGCTGACGACGCCGTTCGGCGGCTTCCGGCAGTCGGGCTTCGGCCGCGACCTGTCGCGCCACGCCCTCGACAACTACACCGACTGGAAGACGACGTGGTTCCAGTGGGCGTGATGCGGGTCGCCGCCGTCGTCGTCGGGCGTCGTGCAGGGATCGGCAAGCTCCGGGCGGCGATGGGCAAGACCCCGGCCGACCCCGGTGGGAGGCTGGCACTCATCCAGCCGGGCACCGAGCCCTCGACGACGTGAGCCACCCATGACGACCATCACCGCCACCGCCGACCGGCGCGGCGCGGCCACGCGCGCGCACGGGTCGTCGCGGCCGCCGCGCCGCGCGTCGGCGGCGCTGGCCGTGCGCGCCGCGATGGCCGCGGTCGCCGCGCTCTGCGTCGGCCTGCACGTGTGGCTCGCCGTCGGCGCCCCCGACTGGCGCTCGCTCGCCATGCTCGCGCTCGCGGCGGCGTGCGCCGCCTGCATGCTGCACCGCGGAGGCACGGCGCTGCCCTCGACGGGCGAGTGGAGCCTGATGGCGGTGGCCGCGCTCGCGATGCTCGTCGTCCACCTCACGGGCGTGGGAGGCGCGGGCGGGCACCATGCGGCGGCCCTCGTCGGCGGCTCCGGCGATGCGGATGCCCCGATCGGCGGCGCGACGGCGGCGGTGCATGCCCTCGCGCTCACGCTCGCGGCGATCGAACTCGGCGTTGCGATGCTCGCCCTCGTGGTCGGCGGAGTACAGCGGCGATCCGAGCGCGGGTGCCTGACGACCGTCGTCCGTTCGGGCGATGCCGGTTCCGCCTCACGATGAGGCGGAACCGGCGCAGCTGAATTCCGCCGAAGCGTCGAGAGCCGTGGTCCCTCGCACGCCGAGCCGTCGATGGGCGCGGCGAGGAACGATCGGCTTCAGTCCGCGAGCGGGCCGCCCGACGGCGCCGCGAACTCCTCGAGCGCGGCGAGCACGTCGGCCGAGAGCTCGGCCCTGCTGGCGGTGACCGCCTCGTCGATCTGCCCCGGGCGCGACGCGCCGATGATGGCGGTGGTCACGGCGGGGTTGCGCAGCACCCAGGCGACCGCGAGCTGCGGGATCGACAGGCCCGCCTGCTTCGCGACGCCGTCGATGCCGCGGATGCGGCGCAGGTAGTCGTCGGTGATGGCCGACCCGTCGAGGAACCGGCTGTTCGCCGCCCGCGAATCGGCGGGGATGCCGCCGTCGAGGTACTTCGCGGTCAGCAGTCCCTGCGCGAGGGGCGAGAACACGGCGCTGCCGACCCGGAGCTCGGTCAGCAGCGGGAAGAGCTCGGCCTCGGGCGTGCGATCGAACAGCGAGTACCGCGGCTGGTGGAGCAGCAGCCGCACGCCTTCTCCTGCGAGCAGCTCGTGGGCGCGGCGCGCGAGCGGTGCCGGGTAGTTCGAGATGCCGACGTAGAGCGCCTTGCCGCTGCGCACGATGTCGACGAGCGCCTGCATGGTCTCCTCGATGGGCGTCTCGGGATCGACGCGGTGCGAGTAGAAGACGTCGACGTGGTCGGTGCGCATGCGGGCGAGGCTCTGCTCGAGCGAGCGGACGAGGTACTTGCGCGATCCGCCGTCGCCGAACGGGCCCGGCCACATGTCGTAGCCCGCCTTCGTCGTGACGAAGAGCTCGTCGCGGTAGCGGCCGAGATCGGTCTCGAGCACGCTCCCGAACGTCGACTCGGCGGCGCCGTACGGCGGCCCGTAGTTGTTCGCGAGGTCGACGTGCACGATGCCGCGATCGAACGCGTGCAGCAGGATCTGCCGCTGGCTCTCGATCGAGCGGTCGCGCCCGAAGTTCTGCCAGAGCCCGAGCGAGATGCGCGGCAGCCGCACGCCGCTCGCGCCCGCGCGCCGGAAGGGCACGTCGTCGTATCGCGTGGCCGCGGCCGTGTGCGGGGTCACGAGCCGGGGGTCGTCGGCGGGGATGGGCATGGTGCTCCTCTGCGCGGAAGGGATCCCCCGAAACGCTACTGGAAGCGCGACCCCCTCACGCGAGCGGCTGCACGAAGGTGAGTTGCGACCCGTCCTCCTCGATGAGCGGTCCCAGCGCGGTGTTGAACACGGCCCCGTACGGTGCGGCGAGGTGCGCGGCGAAGGCCGCGGCGTCGCGGTACGCCTCGGTGACGATGAAGCGGCGACCCGCCGGTGCGGGGCCGGCGACCACGGCGTCGGCCCCTGGCGCGGGCACGGGCGCGCCCACGACCCTGAGCGGGGTGAAGTCGAGGCATCCCGGTTCACGGCGCACGTCCTCGGTGAGCGCGAGGAGGAGGCGCTCG
Organism: Agromyces chromiiresistens; assembly: GCF_029167465.1. Lineage (NCBI taxonomy): Bacteria > Bacillati > Actinomycetota > Actinomycetes > Micrococcales > Microbacteriaceae > Agromyces > Agromyces chromiiresistens. Next base: position 549,116 of record NZ_JARFNL010000004.1, on the reverse strand, counting down.
ACCTCCTCCTCGCGCCCCGGCAGGGCGGTGAACTCGGCGACGAGACGCACCGGTCCGGCGGGTCGCCCGGGTCGCGTCATCCCTGCGACGCGCCCGTCATGATCGCGACCGCGTCGGTCATCGAGTGCGACTCGGGCGTGATCGTCGCGGCGCGCTTGCCGAGCCGCTGGATGTGGATGCGGTCGGCCACCTCGAACACGTGCGGCATGTTGTGCGAGATGAGGATCACGGGGATGCCCTGGTCGCGCAGCCGCTTCACGAGCTCGAGCACCTGGTTCGACTCGCGCACGCCGAGCGCGGCGGTCGGCTCGTCGAGCACGACGACCTTCGACCCGAAGGCTGCGGCGCGGGCGACCGCGACGGCCTGGCGCTGGCCGCCCGACAGGTTCTCGACCGGCACCGTGACGTCCTGCAGGGTCGAGATGCCGAGCGAGGTGAGCTGCTCGCGCGCCTGCTTGCGCATGCCCTTCTGGTCGACGACGCGGAACACCGAGCCGAGGATGCCCTTCTTGCGCACCTCGCGGCCGAGGAACAAGTTCGACGCGACGTCGAGCGCTGGCGAGACGGCGAGGTTCTGGTACACCGTCTCGATGCCGGCCGCCCGCGCGTCCTGCGGGCGCTTGAAGTGCACCGGCTGCCCGTCGAGGAACAGCTCGCCCTCGTCGGGAACGTAGGCGCCGGTGAGGCACTTGATGAGCGTCGACTTGCCCGCGCCGTTGTCGCCGATCACGGCGAGCACCTCGCCCGGGTAGAGCTCGAGGCTCACGCCGTCGAGGCCGACGACCCGGCCGAAGGTCTTCACGAGCCGGCGTGCCTGCAGCACGGGGGTGCGGGTTTCCGTTGCGGCCCCTGCGGGCGTTGCGGTGGTCATTTGCGTACCTTCCGAATCCACTGGTCGACCGAGACGGCCACGATGATGAGCACGCCGACGGCGAACGTCTGCCAGAGCACGTCGAGCCCGGCGAGCGAGAGCCCGTTGCGGAACACGCCGACGATGAGTGCGCCGAGCAGGGTGCCCCACACGGTGCCGCGGCCGCCGAAGAGGCTCGTGCCGCCGATGACGACGGCGGTGATCGAGTCGAGGTTGAGCTCGGCGCCCGCGTTCGGCGAGGCGGCGTTGGTGCGGCCGATCTGGATCCACGCGGCGAGCGCGAGGATCGCGCCGGCCGCGAGGTAGACGCTCATGAGCACGCGGCTGACGCTGATGCCGGCGAGCCGCGCGGCCTCGGGGTCGTCGCCGACCGCGTAGACGTGCCGCCCCCACGCGGTCTTCGACAGGATCAGTGCGATCGCCACGTAGAGCAGCAGCATGAGCAGCACGCCGACCGTGAAGTTGACCCCGCCGATGTCGAACGTCGAACCCGTCCAGGTGAGGAGTTCGGGCATCTCGCCGCCGCGCACCGTCGCACCGCCCGAGTAGAGCAGGGTGAGCGCGACGAAGATGCTGAGCGTGCCGAGGGTGACGATGAAGGGCGGCAGCTTGAGCCGCGTGACGAGCACGCCGTTGAGCGCGCCGGCGGCGAGCCCGACGACGAGCCCCAGCAGCAGCGCGAGCACGGCGGGGATGCCCTGGTTCACGCTCGTCTGCGCGATCACCATCGAGCTCAGCACCATGGCGGCGCCGACCGAGAGGTCGATGCCGGCGGTCAGGATGACGAGCGTCTGCGCGACGGCGAGGGTGCCGACGACGGCGACCTGCTGGGTGATGAGCGAGAGGTTCGCCGGGTTCAGGAACCGGTCGTTCAGCAGACCGAAGACGATGACCGCGATGACGAGCACGATCGCGGGGCTGATCGCCGGGTAGCGGTGCAGGACGTTGCGGATGCGGCTGAGCGGCGTTGAGCGGTCGAGGAACTCCTCGGCCAGGTCGAGCGCCGAGGTCGGCGGCCCGCTGGTGGGCTGGGCCGGCGCCGCGGGCGCCGGTTCGGTGGTGTGCTGACTCACGTTGAGACTCCGTCGTGTCGGTCGGTGCGGTGGTACGAGGGGCGGGATGCCGCGGAGCGGCGTCGCCCGGGCGGTCGGTGCGGGCCGGGGAGGGGCGGGATGCCGCAGCATCCGTCACCCGACCCGCACCGGGTTCAGGCGGCTGGTGCGATCAGCCCCAGCAGATCTCGCCGGCTTCGGCGGTGTCGATCGACTCGACGCCGTCCTGGGGGTCGTCGGTGACGAGGGCCACGCCGGTGTTGAAGAAGTCGAGGCCGTCGCTGGTCTCGGGCTTCTCGCCGGTCTTCACGAGGTCGAAGATCGCCTGCACGCCGAGTTCGGCCATCTTCACCGGGTACTGCTGGCTCGTCGCGCCAATCACGCCGTCGGCGACGTTCTCCACGCCCGCGCAGCCGCCGTCGACCGAGACGACGATGAGGTCGTCGGTCGCACCGGCCGCCTTGAACGCCTGGTACGCGCCGTACGCCGCGGGCTCGTTGATCGTGTAGACGACGTTGATGTCGGGGTTCTTCGACAGCAGCGTCTCGGCGGCGGTGCGGCCGCCGTCTTCGGCACCCTGGGATGCCTCGTTGCCGACGATCTCGTACTCGCCGCCCGAGTAGTCGCCGGTCTTCTCCTCGTCGCCGTTCGTCTGGTCGTCGGCGAGGTCGATGCCCATGCCGTCGAGGAAGCCCTGGTCGCGAGCCCAGTCGACCGACACGACCTTGTCGTCGAAGAGGTCGATCATGGCGATCGTCGCCTTCTCGCCGTCGAGCTTCGCGGCGGTCCACTCGCCGATCTCCTGGCCGGCGAGGAAGTTGTCGGTCGCGAAGGTGATGTCGGCGGCCTCGGGGTCGGCGGGCGGGGTGTCGAGGGCGATGACGTAGAGGCCGGCGTCGCGGGCCTTCACGAGCGCGTCCTCGACGCCGGGGCCGTTCGGGGTGATCAGGATGCCGGCGTCGCCCTTCGAGATGGCGTTCTCGATCGCCTGGATCTGGGTGTCCTCGTCGCCGTCCTCCTTGCCCGCGGCGAGCGTGAGGTCGACGCCGAGCTTGTCGGCGGCGGTCTTCGCGCCGTCCTGCATCGCGACGAAGAACGGGTTGGTCGTCGTCTTCACGATGAGCGAGACGCCGATCTCCTCGTCGCTGCCCGACGCGCTCGCGCCGTTGCCCGACGCGCAGCCCGTGAGGGCCAAGGCGGCTGCGGCGGTGATCGAGACGCCGGCGATCAGTCGACGGCGGAGCCCGCCGGTTGCTGCGTGATTCATCGATGAATCTCCTCTGGTGTGGGGGACCCGTTGTCCTCCTGACAACGATGTCAAAGGTAGGTCTAGCCGATCACCATGTGTATAGTCAAGTCCAACGAGCACATTGGAGACCGAAACGTGACACCGTTGTCAGAGTCGGAGCCCGCAGCGGGCGGCACCCGATCGCGACCCACCATGCGACACGTCGCCGCGCTCGCGGGCGTCGGCGTGAAGACCGTCTCGCGCGTCATCAACGGCGAGCCCAACGTCTCGGCCGCAACGATCGAGAAGGTCAACGCCGCCGCCCGCAAGCTCGACTACCAGCCCGACCTGCACGCCGGCAACCTCCGTCGCGCCGATGGCCGCACCCGCACCCTCGGGCTCCTCGTCGGCAGCGTCGACAACCCCTTCGCCGGCGCCGTGCATCGCGCCGTCGAAGACGCGGCGGCCGACCGGGGCGTGGCCGTCTTCGCCTCGAGCCTCGACGACGACCCCGCCCGCGAGCAGGAGGCGGTCGCGGCGTTCCTCCGTCGCCGGGTCGACGGCCTCATCCTCACGACGGTCTCCGAGAGCCAGGCGTACCTCGCGCCCGAGCTGCGCCGCGGCACTCCCGTCGTCTTCGTCGACCGCGAGCCCGCAGGCCTCACCTCCGACTCCGTCGTCAGCGACAACGCCGACGGTGCGGCGCTCGCCACCCGCCACCTGCTCGAGCACGGCCATCGCCGCCTCGCCTACCTCGGCGACCGGGCCGGAATCCAGACCGCGCGAGAGCGCCGCCGCGGATTCCTCGAGGAGCTCGGCCGGGCCGGCGTCGCGACACGCGACATCCCCGTCGTCGAAGGCCTGCACGACGAGGCGACCGCCCGCGAGGCCACCCTCGCCCTGTTCGCGGGCGACCAGCCGCCGACCGCGATCTTCAGCTCGCAGAACCTCGTGACGATCGGCGTGATCCGGGCACTGCGCGAACTCGGTCGACACCACGACACCGCGCTCGTCGGATTCGACGACGTACCGCTCGGCGACCTGCTCGATCCCGGCATCACCGTCGTGGCGCAGCATCCGCAGGAGATCGGCCGCCTCGCCGCCGAGCGCGTCTTCGCACGCCTCGACGGCGACGAGGCGCCCGCGCTCCGCACGGTCGTGCCCACGACGCTCATCGTGCGCGGATCGGGCGAGCTGCCTCCGAAGGCCGAGCGGTGACGGGCGCGACGACGCCGGGCGGTGCGCGGCCTCGCGCCACGCGGGTGACCGTCATCGGCGACGCGCTCATCGACGAGCTGCGCGACCTGCTCGGCGCGCGGGAGTTCGTCGGCGGCGCCGCACTGAACGTCGCGGTGGGCCTGTCGCTCCTCGGCGACGACGTCACGCTCGTCGCGATGGTCGGCGACGACGAGCCGGGGCGACGCATCCGCGCGTACCTCGCCGACTACGGCGTGCGGCTCGTCGCGACCCCGTCGCCCCTCGGCACGTCGCGCGCGATCTCCGACCGCCGCGACGGCGAGCCGCGCTACGAGTTCAACGAGGCCGCGCGGCGACGACGACTCGACTTCGACGACCGGGCGCGTTCGGCGATCGCCGGTGCCGACCTCGTCGTCGTGAGCTGCTTCCCCTTCGACGACGCGCAGCAGCTCGACGCCCTCGTCGAAGCGATCGATGAGCCCGAGCGCCGGCTCGTCGTCGACGGCAACCCGCGCGAGGGCATGCTGCGCGACCGCGCCGCGTTCCTCGCCGGGTTCGTGCGCGTCGCCGCACGTGCCCTGCTCGTGAAGGTCGGCGACGAAGACGCCGCACTGCTGCTCGGCGACGGGCTCGACGCGTTCGTCGCGCGCCTGCGCGGTGCCGCGTCCGTCGACACCCCGGATGCCTCGCGCACCCGCCCCCTCGCCGTGCTGGCCACCGCCGGGCGCGAGGGCGCGTCGGTGCATCACGGAGGCGTGCACGTGCACGTCGGCATCGCCTCGCTGCCCGGCCCGGTGATCGACACGATGGGGGCGGGCGACGCGACCCTGTCGGCCGTCGCGCACCACATCGGCCATGGCGGGCTGCCCGTCGACGAGGCATCCTGGTCGGTCGCCCTCGACGCCGCGATGACGATCGCGGCCGCGACCGTGCGCCATGAGGGCGCCCTGCTGCGGGTGCCGCACCTGGTCGGGCCGGCCGACGCGCTCGGCAGCTGACGCGCACCGCCGCGCTCGGCGTCCTGCCCGCGGGACACCCGGCGAAACGGCCCTTGCATTGTCCGGCGGACACTGCGTAGCATCGCCGGCGTCGAACCTGACAACGATGTCACCTCGGGTGACGAGTTCCGCGCAATGAAGGGCGAATCGATCGATGACGACGGTATCAAGACTCCGTTTGGCCGCAGTCGCGGCCGTGACCGCGGCGGGCTGCACGCTCGCCGCAGCGGCACCGGCGATGGCCGATGACGCACCCGACCCGGCGAGCGAGCAGTACCGGCCGTACCTGCACTTCTCGCCCGAACGCAACTGGATGAACGACCCCAACGGCATGGTGTACGAGAACGGCACCTGGCACCTGTTCTTCCAGCACAACCCGAACGGCACCCGCTGGGGCAACATGAGCTGGGGCCACGCCACGAGCACCGACCTCGTGCACTGGGAGGAGCAGCCGCTCGCGATCCCCCAGACCTTCGACGAGTCGGGCACCGCGATCGAGGACATCTTCTCGGGGTCGGTCGTCGTCGACGAGGGCAACACGACGGGCTTCGGCACCGCCGACGACCCGGCCCTCGTCGCGATCTACACGAGCGCCTACACCGGCACCCACCCGACGCACGCGGGCAAGCAGGCGCAGTCGCTCGCCTACTCGCTCGACCACGGGCAGACGTGGACGAAGTACGAGGGCAACCCGGTCTACGACCGCGACTCGGCGAACTTCCGCGACCCGAAGGTGTTCCGCTACACGAACCCCGGGACCGGCGAGTCGTACTGGGTGATGGCCGCGGTCGAGGCGACGAGCTACCAGGTGATCCTCTCGCGCAGCGACGACCTGAAGTCGTGGACCGAGCTCAGCACCTTCGGCCCGGCGAACGCGACCGGCGGCATCTGGGAGTGCCCCGACCTGTTCCCGCTCGCGGTCGACGGCGACCCGGCGAACACCAAGTGGGTGCTCGTCGTGAACCTCAACCCCGGCGCGCCGAACGGCGGCTCGGGCGGCCAGTACTTCGTCGGCGACTTCGACGGCACGACGTTCACGTCGGAGAGCACCGTGAGCGCCGACCAGTTGCCCGACGGCACCGTCTTCGCGGGTTTCGACGACGGCACGTACGACGGCTGGACGGTGAGGAACGAGCCGGGCAACTGGAAGAACGGCCCGTGGGGCGACGCACCCGCGGCCGGCAGCCTGCCCGGCCAGAACCCGGTGTCGGGCTTCATCGGCGCCGGCCTCGTCAACGGCTTCAACGACGGCGACTGGCCGGTCGGCACCATCGACTCGCCGACCTTCACCGTCGAGCACGACCTCGTCAACCTGCTCGTCGGCGGCGGCAACCACCCCCACGTCGAGGGCGCACAGCTCGGCAACGAGCCGCCGGCGGGTCGCACCCTCTTCGACTTCGAGCTGCCCGACGGCACGACCCTCGCCGACAGCGGCTGGAGCGTGACGGGCGACTTCGCGACCGATCCGGCACGCAACCCCTCGACCGCGGGCGGTGAGTACTCCCTCGGCCAGAAGCGCATCAACACCTGGGAGGGCGGCCCGAAGGGCGACGACAACACCGGCGACCTCACCTCGCCGGCCTTCACGATCGAGCCCGGAGAAGACCACCTGAGCTTCCTCGTCGGCGGCGGCAAGCGCACCGACGGCTCGCTCGACGTGCAGCTCCTCGTCGACGGCGAGGTCGTGCGGTCCGCGACCGGTCCCGAGGCGGGCGCCCTGAACTGGCGAAGCTGGGATGTCTCGGAGTACGCCGGCCGCGAGGCCAGGCTGCGCGTGCACGACGCCGCCACCGGCGGCTGGGGCCACCTGACCGCCGACCACTTCGTGCTGGGTGCCGAACCGGCGGTCGTGCGCTCGGATGAGACCACCGTCAACCTGATCGTCGACGGCGAGGTCGTGCGCTCGGCGACCGGCACGAACAGCGAGGGCCTCGACTGGCGCAGCTGGGACGTGTCGGAGTTCGCCGGCCGCGAGGCATCCATTCGGATCGTCGACAACAACCGGTCGGGCTGGGGTCACGTGCTCGTCGACCAGGTGATGTTCGCCGATGCCGCGGCGACGCCGCGCATCGAGGGCTACGACTGGCTCGACTGGGGTCGCGACTACTACGCGACGGTGTCGTTCAACGGCGCACCCGACGGCCGGCGCGTGATGCTCGGCTGGATGAACGACTGGGACTACGCGCAGGACATCCCGACCGGCTCGTGGCGCAGCGCCATGACGCTGCCCCGCGAGGTCGCGCTCGTCACGACGCCGAAGGGACCGCGCCTGACGCAGCAGGTGGTGCCCGAGTTCGCCGAGCTCGAGCAGCCCGATCGCGCCTTCATCGATCCGGCGGCAGCCGCCGGCGGCCGGGCGATCGCCTCGGGAACCGAGACCCTGCCGATCTCGGGCGACCGGGTGCGCATCGACGCGGTCATCGACCCCGGCTCGGCCGATGCCGCAGGGCTGACCGTGCTCGGCGACGACGAGTCGGCGACGCGAATCGGCTACGACGCTCGGTCGGGTCGGCTCTTCGTCGACCGTCGCGACTCGGGCGTCACCGACTTCCACCCCGCCTTCGCGTCGGTCGACGACGTCGCCGCGCCGCTCGCCGACGGGCGCATCGCGCTCACCGTCTGGGTCGACCGCGCCTCGGTCGAGGTGTTCACGGCCGACGGGCGCACGACCATCACCGACCAGGTGTTCCCGAACGCCGGCGCCGACCGCATCGGGCTCTTCGCCGACGGCGGCGACGCCGCGCTCGAATCGCTCACGGTGACGCCGCTCAACGGCGCGATGTGGAAGGAGGCCGGGGCCGACGGCGCGATTTCCGCGCCCCCGAGCGCGGAGGTGACGGCGCTCACCGGCCCGCGCAAGGGACCCGACGCCGACGGCGACTACGAGATCAAGGTGAAGACCGGCAAGGGCCGGCCGACCACGGTCGTGCGGCTGCTCGAGAGCGGCCGCGTGATCGACCGGGCCTACCGCGGCGCCGATGCCGAGCGCGTCGTCGCGTTCGAGATCGAGGATGCCTCGCCGGGCGAGCACCGCTACACGGTCGAGCTCGAGAACTCGGCCGGCGTGACCGCCGGCGGCGAGGTCACGGTGCACGTCGCCGGATGAGACCGGGTGGGGCGCCCGTCGTGCTGACCGGGCGCCCCGCCCTCGTCCGTCGGCGTGATGCCGCGACGGAGATGCGGAAAATACCGCCCGTCGACTTCCGGCAGGAGCAGAATGCGGCATAACGGATGCGAGCCCGCATGCCGTGCCACAGCGAGGCGGTCCTCGCCGCCTCTCGCCCACGGAAGGGTGTTCTCATGGTTCCCGAGATCAACTACTGGACCGTCCTGCTCGCCACCCTCTCGAGCATGGTCATCGGTTCGATCTGGTACGCCCCGAAGGTCTTCGGCATGAAGTGGGCGAAGCTCGCCGACGTCGACATCGACCGACCGGGGGCGAGCGCCGTCGGGCCGATCGTCGTCACCGTGCTCGTGAGCTTCATCACGGCCTGGGTGCTCGCGGGCAGCACGGCGATCGCCTGGCACTTCTACGGCGGCGGATTCCTGCTGTCGGCCGTCGTGACGGCGATCGCGCTCTGGGCCGGCTTCACGGCCGCTCGCTTCATCACGCACGACGCCTTCGAGGGGCGCCCCGCCGCGCTCACCACGATGAACATCGCGCACGAACTCGTCACCGTCGTCGTGATGGCGATCATCATCGGCGTCTGGCCGCCCGCGGGCACGGTCTAGTCCCGGGCACGTTCTCTCCCCTGCATAGGGGCCGGGATGCGCGAGGGCCCTGCGACGTACGCCGGGCCTTCACGGCACTCGGGTCACAGCGAGGTCGCGACCCACCAGCCGATGATGAAGAGCCCCATCACGATGAAGAGCAGGCCGATGACCACGAACAGGGCCCGGCTCGGGGCGCGCGCCGCCGCGCGCCCCGGGCGCGACCGGCGCTCCGCCGCGATCGTCTCGGCGAGCCACCTCCGCCGGGTGACGAGCGCGATGCCGGCGACGAGGGCGAGCACCGCCCATGCGAGCGCGAAGACCAGGCCGAGTTGCACCACGTCAGCCTAGCTGTGAGCGGCGCGCTGCCGACGCACGTGGCGGTGAGGCGCAGCGGAGATGCGAAAGGCCCGGCACTTCCGAAGAAGACCGGGCCGATGGTAGCGAGGGCGGGACTCGAACCCGCGACACCACGGAGGCGACGGGGTCGTTCTCGAGATAGTCATCGCGATCCGGAAGTCTCGGATTTTCTCGGGATGACCCGGGATTCCTTGAGAGAACGGATGCTGTGAGTGCGATGCTACACGGACGAGCTGGGAACGTTTGGGGTCTCCTCGGACCAATATCCGTTGAGTATGCGTGCGCGCATCAGATCGTCGACATGTGCGCCCGCCCAGGCGCGCCTCACATGAAATCGGCGTCGACGAATACCTGACCTCGTGCGTGGCCCCGGTGCCGCATGCGGCTTCTGGCCCCGCCCGCGGCACGCGCCGGGGCTGGGCCGTCCGCATAGGCTGAGCGATCCCCGTGAAGTGAGACGAGGTTGCTCAGGCGCCCCGAGACCTCCCCGACTCGATCGCCCGACAGCCGTCACCGCATCGTGGCGCGCCTATGCGACGCCAAGCACCTCGTTGGCCAGCGGCGCAAGCGTTCTCTGCTCGGATATCGGGGCCGGGAGGTCACCGCGATCCATGCCGATCCGGTTGTGCCACCAGACCGGCATCCCCACGCCGGCGGCACCCGCAATGTCGAATTGCGAACCCGCGACGAACAGCGTTCGCGCCGGGTCGGTGCCAAGCTCGTCCAGGGCGAGCCGATAGGGCTCCGGCCGTGGCTTGTAGGCGCCGGCCCGTTCCGACGTCACGACGACCTGGAGCGGAGCCCTGAGGAGACGAGCCGCGCGGTGCCCGAGGTCTTCCGAACAGTTGGTGACCGCGCCCAGCCGGACGTGTTGACCGAGCCGGCCGAGGGTCTCTGGTGCATCAGGCCATGGCTGGAGTTCATCCCAGGTGTTGACGAGCATCTGAACCGCAGCCTGCCCGACGCCTTCCTGCTGCGCCGCTTCAGCGACGACGGCCTCGTACGGGCGGTACTCGCCTGCCCCGTAGGTGAGTTCCAGATAGCGTTGGCGCCATCGCGCGCCGAGCTCCGCGCTGCCCGCCGCAGCGTTCCACAGCGACCACGAGTCGAGGAGCGCGGTCAGGAGATCGAAGAGTACGGCGTCGTACCGAGGTTTCATGAGTGGATGTCCGTTCGATCGGGCGGAGCCGCGGGAGCAATCGCCACGGCGAGCTTGGCTGCGAGGCGGGACCCGCTGTCGATCAGCCATCGGCGAGGGTCGGAGATCGCCGCTCGGGTCGACCCTGCGGATTCCGTCAACGAGATGGCCAAGGCGAACCCGTCCGTCGCGGCGACGATCCTCCCGGCGACGAGTGCCGTGGGAACGTGAGCACGGCGCGCGATGCCGAGCACTTCGGAGGGCACCTTCCCTGCCAATGACTGCCCATCGAACTGGCCCTCTCCGGTGATGACGAAGTCAGCGTCGGTGACGGCTTCGGCGAGGCCGATCGCGTCGGCGACCACCGATGCTCCCAATTCCAGGCTGGCGCCCCAGACCATGAGCCCGTAGCCGGTACCGCCGGCGGCCCCAGCACCAGCGGAGTCGGGCGCGACACGGACGCCCGCTTCACCCAGAACGGAGACATAGTGGTCCAACGCTCGTTCGAGGACGTCGACTTCGTCCGCATCGGCACCCTTCTGCGGGCCGAAGACGGCGGCCGCTCCGTGCGGTCCGAGCAGCGGATTGGTGACGTCCGACAGCCCGATCACGCCCCTGCTCGGGACACGGGCAAGGCCTGCGAGATCGGTGGTTCGGAGCCTCATGAGCCCCCGACCGCCGAGACTGATCGGCTGGCCGTCGGCAGTGGTGAATCGTCCGCCGAGGGCCGAAAGCATGCCGGACCCGCCGTCCGTGGATGCGCTCGAGCCGAGGGCGACGAGGACCCGGGTGACCCCCGCATCAAGCGCCGTCGAAATGACCTGACCGAGTCCGAACGTATGGGCATCGAGCGGCGAAAGCGCGTCCATCAGAGTGATGCCGGAAGCACTCGCGAGCTCCACAGCCGCGGTCCCGTCGGGGAGCATGAGCCACGGCGCGTTCATCGCCCTGCCGTCTGGGCCGAAAACTCGGGCGTGCTCCCACGAGGCGCCCGGAATGGCGGTGGCGAGCGCTGCGAGAGTCCCCTCACCGCCATCCGCCATGGGTTTGAGCACGAGCTCGTCTTCCGGGCGTCGGGTCTTCCAGCCGGCCGCGATCAGCTTCGCGGCTTCGTCCGCACCGACAGTTCCCTTGAACGAGTCGGGCGCTACCACCACCTTCATCAGGCGTGCCCGACCGGCCGCACCGGTAGGGAGTACTGACGGGGAAGGGAGAACACGTGGAACCTACCCCTCGATCGCCTCGGCGATCTCGCTGCCGAGTCGAACCGTCGTGCCCCGACCTCCGAGATCCGGGGTGAGCATCGAGTCGTCGGAGATCTCGAGCACGGCTTCGATCGCGGCGACGATAGCGTCGCCTGCTTCGGGGTGGCCGAGGTGGTCGAGCATCATGGCGCCTGCCCAGATCTGGCCGATGGGGTTCGCGATGCCACGGCCGGCGATGTCGGGTGCTGACCCGTGGACCGGCTCGAAGAGGCTCGGGAAGGTGCGCTCGGGGTTGATGTTTGCGCTCGGTGCGATGCCGATCGTTCCGGTGCAGGCCGGTCCGAGGTCGGACAGGATGTCGCCGAAGAGGTTGCTCGCCACGACGACGTCGAACCAGTCGGGATGAAGGACGAAGTTCGCCGCGAGGATGTCGATGTGGTACTGATCACGGTCGATGTCGGGGTGCTCCTCGCCGACGGCTGCGAATCGTTCGTCCCAGTAAGGCATCGAGATCGTGATCCCGTTGCTCTTGGTGGCGGAGGTGATGTGCTTCTTCGGTCGACGGTCAGCGAGGTCGTATGCGTAGCGCAGCACCCGGTCGACGCCGGTGCGAGTCATGACGGTCTGCTGCATCACGACCTCACGGTCGGTTCCGTCGAAGATTCGGCCACCGATCGCGGAGTACTCCCCCTCAGTGTTCTCGCGGACGACGACGAAGTCGATGTCGCCCGGCCCGCGACCGACGAGGGGCGACTCGATGCCGGGCATCAGCCGGCAGGGCCGCAGGCTGATGTACTGGTCGAAGGTGCGGCGGAACTGGATGAGGCTTCCCCACAGCGAGACGTGGTCCGGGACGACGTCGGGCCAGCCGACGGCACCGAAGAAGATGGCGTCGAATCCGCGCAACGTCTCGAACCAGTCGTCCGGCAGCATCTGCCCGTGCTGCTGCCAGTACGGTGCAGAGGCGAAGTCGAACCATTCGTATTCCAGCGGGATGCCGAAGCGCTTCGCGGCGGCGTCGAGGGCGCGGATCCCTTCGGGGACCACCTCGGTGCCGATGCCGTCGCCGGGGATCACGGCGATGCGGTGGGCGCGTTCAGTCATGGAGAGTTCCTGTCTTCGTCGGTGTGCGGAGCGGCTCGGTGGACGGGCGCGGACCTAGACGGCGGCCCGCTCCTCCGGGTAGTGGCAGGCGACGCGTTGTCCGTCGCCGAGCCCGGCGAGCGGCGGCTCGACGGCCGCGCAGAGCTCGGTCGCCTTCCAGCACCGGGTGCGGAAGCGGCATCCGGACGGCGGGTCGACCGGGCTCGGTACGTCGCCGCCGAGAACGATCCGCTGCCGACCGCGCTCGACCCTGGGGTCGGGGACCGGGATCGCGGACAGCAGCGCTTGGGTGTACGGATGCTTCGCGTGATCGAACAACTGATCCACCGGGGCTTCCTCGACGAGCTTGCCGAGGTACATCACGCCGACTCGGTCGCTGAGGTGCCTGACCACCGAGAGGTCGTGCGCGATGAAGAGGTAGCCCAGGCCGAGGTCTCGCTGGAGGTCGTCGAGCAGGTTCAGCACACCGGCCTGGACGCTGACGTCGAGCGCGCTCACGGGCTCATCGAGGACGATGAGCGACGGCTCGACGGCGAGGGCCCGGGCGATGCCGATGCGCTGACGCTGACCGCCCGAGAACTCGTGCGGGAATCGGCTGCCATGCCGAGGGTCGAGCCCGACCTGCTCGAGCAGTTCGTTGATCCGGGCCGCCCGGTCGGTCCGGTGCAGTCCGTGGATCTCGAGCGGCTCGCTGAGCGTCGCACGCACCGTCTTTCGGGGGTTCAGCGACGCGTAGGGGTCTTGGAAGACGAACTGGACGCGTCGCCTCAGGCTGCGAAGCGCCGAGCCTCCGATCGACGTGATGTCCTCGCCATCGAGGGCGATGGTGCCGGCGGTGGCGGTCTGCAGGCGGGCGACGGTTCGGCCGAGTGTCGACTTCCCGCAGCCGGACTCGCCGACGAGTCCGTAGGTCCTGCCGGCAGCGACCTCCAGGCTCACGTCGGAGACCGCTTGGACGATCTCGCCGCCGCGACCGAACAGCCCACCGCCGCCGACCCGGTACTCCTTGACCAGCCCGCCGACTTCGAGTGTCGCCGTCATCGTGCCTCCACCTGCCATTCGCCGACACGCACGCATGCCGCCACATGCCCGTCGCCGACCTCGACCGCCGGTGGCACCGCGACGTCGCAGCGGCCGGCGATCGCGTACCTGCAGCGGGGCGCGAATCGGCAGCCGGGCGGCCAGGCGGTCGATACGGGCGGTTGCCCGGGGATCTGGAACAGCCGCTCGTCGCGGGAACGCCGGTCGAGGCGAGGCAACGAAGCAAGGAGGCCGGCCGTGTAGGGGTGCGCGGTCTCGTAGAAGAGCGGCTCGACCGGGGCGGACTCGACGACCCCACCGGAGTACATCACGAGGACCCGGTCGGCGCTGCCCGCGACGACGCCCAGGTCGTGGGTGATGAGCATGACGGTCGTGCCGGTCCGGGCCTGCACCTCGCGCAGGACGTCGAGGATCTGCGCCTGCACGGTGACGTCGAGGGCGGTCGTCGGCTCATCGGCGATCAGCAGATCGGGCTCGTTCGCGATGCTCATGCCGATCATCACTCGTTGGCGCATGCCGCCCGAGAACTCATGCGGGTAGCGCGCCATCCGCTGGTCCGGGGAGGGGATCCCGACCAGGGTCAGCAGCTCGATCGCGCGGGCACGGCGCGCTTCCCCGCTCATGTCGGGGCGATGCACCCGGACAGCCTCGATGAGCTGGTCACCGACGGTCATCACCGGGTTCAGGGCGGTGAGCGCGTCCTGGAACACGATCGCGATCTGCCGGCCTCGCACCTCGCGAAGCTCGTCCTCGGAGAGCCCGACCAGCTCGCGACCACGGAACCGGATCGAACCGGTCACGACGGCGGCCTTCGGCAGGATCCCCATGATCGCCATCGCGGTCATCGACTTCCCGGAGCCCGACTCCCCCACGATGCCCAGCGTCTCCCCCTCGCGCAGCACGAAGGAGACGTCCTCGACCGTGCGGGCGAGACCGGAATCGGTCGGGAAGCCGATGGAGAGGTGCTCGACCTCGAGCAGGATGTCGGTACTCACAGGTGCTTCCCTTGCGGATCGAGGGCGTCGCGCAGCCCGTCGCCGATGAAGTTGACGGCGAGCACGGTGACCAGGATGAACAGCCCCGGGAAGTAGAGGAGGTACACCTGCGGCGTGCCGACGTACCCGGCGGCCTGGCTGAGCATGGAACCCCAGCTCGTCTGCGGCGACTGCACGCCGAAGCCGAGGAAGCTGAGGGTCGACTCGGCGATGATCGCGGATGCGACGGCGAGGCTCATGCCGACGGCGACCACGCCGGCGAGATTGGGAAGGAGGTGAGCGAGGATGATCCGGAGGTTCGACGCCCCGATTCCGCGGGCGGCCTCGATGAAGTCCTTCTCCCGGAGCGAGAGCACCTGCGCCCGCACCACCCTCGCGATGTACGTCCAGCCGAGTGCGGTGAGCGCGAACACGATCGTGACCGGCGAGGGACCGAGACCTTGCACGATGACCGCGAGCAGCGCGATCGCCGGGACGATGAGGAAGAGGTCGGTGATGCGCATGAGGAGCTCACCGACCCAGCCGCCGAGATAGCCGGCGACCGCGCCGAGCGTCGTGCCGACGAGCGTGGACAGCAGGGCGACGAACAGGCCGATCGCGAGGGAGATGCGTCCGGCGTAGAGGATCTCGCTCAGGAAGTCCCGTCCGAGCTCGTCGGTGCCGAGCAGGTGCTCGGCCGACGGCGCTGTCGGCCCGAGCAGCAGATCCTGTTGGCCCTGAGGGTAGGGGGCGATCCAGTCGGCGCCGAAGCACACGATCATGAGCACGAGCAGGACAATCATGCTCCCGAGCGCGAGCCGATGCTTCAGGAAGCGTTGCAGGAGCTGGCGACCCGACCCCTGTTGCACGTCCTGTTCGGCGAGGAGTTCCTCGTTCCCAGCCAATCCGGCCCCGCTCATCGCAGCCTCACTCTCGGGTCCAGTAGTGCGTAGCCGACGTCGGCCAGCAGGTTGCAGATCACGACGGCGATCGCGACGACGATCATCCACGGCAGCAGCACGAAGACGTCGCCGGCGACGAGCGAGTCGAGGAAGAGCCGCCCCATGCCCGGGATCGCGAAGATCTGTTCGGTCACGACGAGCCCGCCGATCAGCACAGCCGCGTCGAGCGCGACGACGGTCACGAAGGGGGCGAGCGAGTTGCGAACAGCGTGCCGCCAGATGATCTGTCGTCGAGGCACGCCCTTCGCGCGTGCGGTCCGCACGTAGTCGCTCGACATGGCATCGAGCATCGCTGCCCGGCCGAATCGGCTCCAGGTCGCGACCAGGGCGATCATGAGCGCCGCGACGGGGAGCACCAGGTGCCTGACGTAGTCGAGGTTGAAGCCCTCTTGCCCCGGCGAGTGCAGTCCGATGAAGTACAGCGGGGGCTCGGCGAGGCCGAACTGCTCCTTCGGCCAGACCGCGAAGGTCTGGATGAGGATGAGCCCGAACCAGAAGGCGGGCATGGCGATACCGAGGTACGCAGTGCCGGTCAGCAGGTTGTCACCGAGCGAGTAGCGCCGGACGGCGGAGTAGACGCTGACGAGGCCCGCGACGACGACCGCGACGAGCAGTCCCCAGAACGCGAGCTGGATGGTCGGCCAGAGCGCCTCGCCGATGAGCTGGAGCACTGGCGAACCGGTTCGCGAGCTCGTACCCCAGTCACCGGTGACGAAGCTCCGCAACCAGAGGAAGTACTGTTCGAGGATGGAGCGGTCGAGCCCGAGTCGCTCGATCTCGCGCGCGACCGCGGTGGGATCCTGCGCCTGCCGAAGCTTCGCGAGCGGATCGAAGGTCGAGCGAACGGCCCAGAAGAGCACGAAGGAGGCCACCAGGATCACCGGGATCGAATACAGCACTCGTCGGATGATGAAGGTGAACAACGTCGTCCTCTCCTGAGCCGTTCCGGTCCGGCGTCAGCCGGCGAGGCCCCAGGCCGCGAGGTTCCAGAACGGGCCCTCGACCGGGTTGATGCTCAGCGGACCGCCGACCTTCTGGTTCCAGAGCAGCACGTTCGGCACGGTGTCGATCGGGATCGACGGCACTTCCTCGGCGATCAGGCGGTCGGCCTCGATCGAGGCCGCGACGCGTGCGTCCTGGTCGAGCTCGTCGTCGACCTGCGCCAGCAGGCCGTCGAGCTCGGGGATGTCGGCGCGGAAGAAGTTGATCCCGGAGTAGCCGTTCGCCTCGCTCGGGATGTTCGTCGAGGTGAACGAGGCGCTGAGCGTGGGCTCCGGGAAGGTGTCCACGATCGCCCACAGGCCCGCCTGGAAGTCGCCCTCCGGTGCGATGGTGCCGAACAGGTCGGCCGGGGTGACCGACTTGATGTCCATCTCGAAACCGGCCTCCTGCAGCTGCGACTGGATGACCTGGACGGTGAGGTCGCGCCGCTTGTTGCCGGCGAGCGTCTCGAGGGTGAACGAGGCGGTCTCGCCGTCCTTCGCCCAGACGCCGTCGGCGTTCTTCTCCCACCCGTCGTCGGTCATGATCTCGTCGACCTGGTCGAGATCCTTCGTGTACTCGGCGAAGTCGTCACCGCCGAACGCGCCGACGATGGGGGTGTTGAAGCTCTGCTGGGCCGAATCGATTCCGAGCTCACCGAACAGCCGCTTCACGATCGCGTCGCGGTCGAGCGAGTACGCGATCGCTGTGCGGACCGCCTTCGAGTCGAACGGAGCGACCGAGTTGTTGAACCAGAGCGCCTCGAGGTTGCCGCTGCGCGCGTCGATCGATGAGCTGATGCCGGGCAGCCCGGCCTCGATCTGCTTCAGCGCGTCGAGCTGCGCCGATGGGTACAGGGCATCGACCTGGCCGCTCTTCAACGCCTGGAACGCGGCGGCGGTGTCGGGCAGGAACATGAAGGTGACCTTGTCGAGGTGCGGCTGCTCGCCCCAGTACTCCTCGTTCGGCACGAGCGTCACGGAGGTGCCGCGGTCCCAGGACTCGATCTTCCAGGGTCCGCCGCTGAAGTCGTACCCGTCCTTCATGATCGCTGCGCGGTCCTTCCCGTCGAGGAGGTGCGAGGGAAGGACGCCGTAGACGCTGAAGAGCGAACGCCAGCCGGCGTACGAGCTGCCGAGGGTCACGATCGCGGTCTGCGGATCGGGCGTCTCGACCGACTCGATGCCGGTGTAGCCGCTCTTGTCGAAGATGTCGTCACCGTCGCGGATCTGCATGGCGGTGTAGGCGAAGTCGGCCGACGTGATGGGCGTGCCATCCGACCACACCGCCTCGGGGTTCAAGCGGTAGGTGATGACCTGCTTGTCGCCCTGCATGACGGCTTCCGGCTCCTCGCTCATGAGGTCGGACGCGACCGGGGTCCAGACGTCGTCGACGAGGCGGGTCTCGAATGCGACGGGCATCGTCGGGACCTGCATGATGTAGCTGCCCCAGATGGAGCCCGCGCAGGTGGCGATCCAGTCGGCGCAGTCGGGCTCCTGCTCGGCACCGATGACGAGCTCGCCGCCGTCCGTGACGGTGAGGTTAGGGGTGTCGGTGGGCTCGGCGCTCGTCGCTGAGCAGGCCGAGACGGAAGCGACGGCGAGCGTCGCGATGAGCACGGCGGCGGCGCGAACCGGCCGACGCCGCTGGGACTGTGAAACCTGAGACCTCTGCATTGGGGAACTCCGTGATCGTGGGGGAAGACGTCCGGTGCCACCACCGGCGAGGGCCGGTGGGTGGTTTGACTATAGGCGCATTGCGGAAGGTTAGCAATGCCCATAGTCAATGTAAGTGACTAAGTGCTATGAACGGGGCGCCGGGGCGATGTCGCGCTTGTTGCCGTCGCTCCAGCGGCGCCCCTCGAGCGCGCGCAGGGCGAGCTCAAGCATGATCCGCTGCTCCGATTCGAGCAGATCGAGACCGGTCGGCTCGTGGCCGCCGTCGAAGATTCGCAGCACGACGTCGCCGCCGCGTTCGGCCAGCTCGTCGACGAACCGTTGCACGCCGACGATCGGTGTCCTGGTGTCGAGCGCGCCTTGGTTGATCCAGGCGGATCCGCGGATCCGATCGACGTAGCTCACCGCGGAGTAACGTGCGACCGCCTCCGGCGGCACCCATGTCTGCCAGACGCCGCGGACCGCAGGATTCATCGCTGCGATCGCCGCCTCCCAGTCGGCGACCGCGACGTGCGCGAACCCGCCTGCGAAGAGCTCCGGAAGCCGGCCGAGACTCAGGAGGGTCAGATGCCCGCCGAACGACGCTCCGGTGATGAAGGTGGAGTGCGGTTGGCCGAGCCCCTGGTCGCGCAGCCAGCCGACCGCAGCGGCGATGTCCTCGATCTCGCGGTCGCCGCCCGATCCCCAGAACCCCTCGCGGAACGCCTGCCCGAATGTCACCGATCCGCGATAGTTGACGGTCGCATAGGCGAAGCCGGCATCGATCCAGGCCTGTGCCGTCGGACTGTATTCGTCCAGGAAGACGAGGTTCGGCCCGCCGTGCACCTCGAGGACCGTGCCGAGCGGTTCGCGCTCCGGCGGGAGGCCGAGCCAGACCTGCACGGGTGTGCCGTCGGCACTCGCGACCATCCGCGAGGTGAACGGCACGCCGGCCGGTGTCGCCGCCGGCGGCAATCCCGCTGTCACGTCGCCGTCGGCATCGATGAGCTCAGCATGGAGGGGCAGATCCCAGGCGGACCGGAGGGCCGTGAGCTCCCCACCGGCGCGGTACCAGGACGCCCATTGAAAGGCGTGCACGTCGGCGACATCCGGGTTGGCGAAGCTCCCGCCCGTGCGGATCACCCGGTGCTCGCCCGAATGCTCGTCGATCTCGACGAGGCGCTGAATGCCGTCCTCGACATGGACGGCGAGGATGCGCCCGGTGGCCGGGTGCCAGTCGAGCGGGATGACTTCGCCGCGGAGATCCGGCACCGGGTAGTCGGTGCGCGCGCCGCTCACCGGGTCCCAGATCGCCGGACGTGCGTAGCCCGTCTGCTCCGTCGAGACGAGGAGGCGTTCGTCGCCGACCTCAGGTGAGAAGCGCACCGCCCGCACCGGGCCGGCGGGCATGTCGTTCAGCACCGCGACCGGCGCGCCGCTCGCGACCTCGAAGACGCTGACCGCGGCCCGGCGGACGCCCGGGTTGTGATCGGTGGTGTCCATCGAGGCGAGCCGGCCGTCGGCCGACGGCTGGCCGTACCAGGCCTCTGCCGAGGTGCGATGCACGACGGAGGCGTTCCCCCAGGGGCGGGCGGGGATCGCCAGTAGGTGGTAGCCCGCTTCGTCCACGATCGAGGCGAGCACGAGCGAGCCGTCGGCGCTGGCCTCCAGGCCGCGGAGCACGAAGGACTCGCGACCCGGGGTGAGGTCGACTCGTTGCTCGCCGTCGAGGCTCGTCGCGACGAGCGTGCCGACTTCGGAGCCTCCGCCGTCGGCGAGGTCGACGATCCATCCGCTCCCTTCGCCCGCGATGATCGCGCCGACCGCGACCGGGAAGGGCAACTCGTCGCCGGGCGCCTCGCCCGCTCTCCAGAGCCTCGCGAACGACTCGGTTCGCTGGTCCTCGACGACGAGCGCGAGGTCGGGGTCGGACTGGGCCGGGCGGATCGCAAGGGTGTGCTGCACCGCGAATCGCGCACGCATCCGCTGGTCGAGTCGATCGATCGCTTCGGTCATCCACAAGCTCCTTCGCAAGGCGGCATCCGTAATCAGCATGAATGACTATACCGTTGACTTGCAAGCAGGTGCACCATTTTGCGTCGTCAATGTCGTTGACTACGTGGAAGACTCCCGTGTTGTACGGTGGGTGCGGATCCGCACGGGGCGGAGTCGGGCTCTTCCCCGCAACCAGTTCTGATGGAGGACACGCGTGTCAACGGCGAAACCAGTGCAGGCGGCGTCGGCGAGCACGGGCCGGAAGCGACGCGCCCGTGACTCCCTGAGCAGGGACGTGATCGTCGCAGCGGCCGAGGAGATCGCGCTGCGCGAGGGACTCGATCGGCTCACCTTCCAGGCCATCGGCGAGAAGCTCAGCGCGCACCCCACCTCCATCTACCGCCACTTCCGGGACAAGGACGAGCTGATGCTGGTCCTGATCGACACCCTGCGCGCCCGCTCGTACGCCGGGGCGATGGTCGCCACCGACGACTGGGTCGCCGACATTCGCGCGCAGGCGCACCTGATCCACGACCACTACATGCGGTATCCCGAGTTCGCCCTGCAGATGGCAACCCGGCGGCCGACGGACTTCGGCTCCATGGAATTCATGATCGGCGCGCTCCGGCGGGGTGGGTACGGCCCGGAGGAGTCCGCCCTCTACGCTCGCGCCCTGGGCCAACTGGTGCGCTCGGCGACGAGCATCCAGGCGGCGATCGAGGCGCAGCCGGCGGAGATCCGCGAGGCCGACGAGGTCACCTGGGAGATGGATTACCGGAGGCTCGAGGAATCGGACCACCCCAATATCGTCTGGGCCGGGCAGAGCCTTCCCGGCATCCGCGACCCGCGGGCGTGGGAGACCGCACTCGACCTCATGATCGAGAGCATCGTCCGTCGCGCACCCGGCGACGGCGGGGCTCAAGCGACGTGATCTGCCGCGATCGCGTCGATCGTCCCGGCGATCAGAGCGATCCGCTCGAGCATCGAGGCGAGTGAGACCCACTCGTCGATCGCGTGAGCGCCCCCGCCCTTCGGCCCGAGCCCGTCGAGGGTGGACGCGCCGGCCGCGGCCGTGAAGTTGCCATCGGATGCCCCGCCGACAGCGACGTCGCACAGTTCGGACTGCCCCAGCTTCGCGGCCACCGCGCGCGCCACGGCGAGCAGCGTGCGGGAGGCGTTCGGTTCCATCGGCGGCCGGTTGATGCCGCCGTGCAGCACGACGCTCACGTCGGGCGTGTGGGCGGGAAGCGCGAGCAGCCCCTGGTGGACGCGCTCCAGCTCGGCGATCGACCATGCGCGAACGTCGATGCGGAGTTCCGCATGGTCCGGAATGGCGTTCGTGACGGTGCCCGCCCGCGCAACGGTCGGGCTGATCGTCGTGCCGAGGCTCGCGTCGGCGAGCACCGGCAGCGCCAGCACCTGATGCGCGAGCTCGGTCAGGGCATTGCGTCCACGTTCCGGTTCCAGGCCGGCGTGCGCCGCGCGGCCGTGCACCTCGACGCGGTAGATGCTGCCACCCCTTCGCGCGGTCTTCACCGCGCCGTCCAAGCTGGGCTCGAGCACGAGAACGGCGCCACACCGCTTCGCCTCGCGTTCGATGAGCGCTCTCGACGTCAGCGATCCTGTCTCCTCGTCGCTCGTCAGGAGGATCGCGACGTCCTGAGGATCCGCGACGCGTCCGAGCGCCTCCGCCATCACGACGATGCCGGCCTTCATGTCGAAGACGCCGGGTCCGGTGATTCGATCGCCGTCCACGCCGAATGGCCGCTCCGCAGCGGTGCCACACGGCCAGACGGTGTCCACGTGTCCCAGCAACAGCACGGAGGGCGACTCCCCGCCGCGCCACGACAGATGGCGCACGCCGTCGACCTCGACCACCTCTCCCGGAGCGCCGACCACGGGGGCGATCCACGAGTCGATGAGGGCGTGGGCCGCGCCGATCGCGACGGCGTCTCCCGTCGGGGTCTCGATCGAGACGAGCGAGCGGAGCCGGTCGAGGGCACGCTCCTCCCCGGCGCTCACGCTGCTCCTCCGCTACCGAGGAACTGGTTCAGCGCCGCGGCGGTCTCGACCGGGGCTTCTTCGGCGAGATAGTGGTCGGCCGAGATCGCCCGGCCCTCGACTCGAGCGGCGAACCCTCGCCAGACCGACAGGACATCGAAGTTGCGGCCGACATAGCTCGCCTCGCCCCAGAGCGCGAGGACGGGCGCATCGACTACTCGACCATCAGCGCGGTCGAGACGGTCATGCTCGAGGTCGGTTCCGGCGGCGGCACGGTAGTCGGCGCAGGATGCGGCGACCGTGGCACTGTCGAAACAGCGTTCGTATTCGTCCATCACCTCAGCCGGGAACACCCCGGGCCGCAGCGCGCGGCCACGGAAGCGACTCTCGAGCCAGGCCCGCGGTTCCGAACCGATCAGCTTCTCAGGCAGCCCCCCGCCCTGGGTGAGGAAGAACCAATGGAAGTAGCTCGTGGCCATCGTTCGGTCGACATGCTCGAACATGTGCAGGGTCGGCACGATGTCCAGTACCGCGAGGGATGTCACCGCGTCAGGGGCGTCGAGCGCGAGCCGATGACCGACCCGTCCGCCACGGTCGTGCCCGACCACCGCGAAACGCTCGAAACCGAGCGACCGCATGAGCGCTAGCTGGTCGGCAGCCATGGCGCGCTTGTCGTAGACCTCACCGGCGGGCTTGGCCGAATCGCCGTAGCCCCGCAGGTCACTCGCGACGACCGTGAAGTGCTCGGCGAGCAAGGGAGCGACGAGACGCCACATCGAGCGCGTCTGCGGGTAGCCGTGCAGAAGCAGCACCGGTGGCCCATCGCCGCTCAGGGTCGCCCCCACGGAGACCGCGCCGTCGACTTCGACGTTCACCCGGTGACCTTCGAACCACACCATCGGCCGCTCCACTCAGCATCGTTGCTTGTCAATGACGTTGACTATAACACTGACTTCGCGCCATTTCGACGGCCAATGCGGCGCCGCTGCGCACCCGACTCGGGCCGGCGGGGAGGAGCTCGCCGGGGACCGCTAGAACACCGGGCGCCGAATCCTTCCGACAATGCACTGCCGCCTTGCCACGACCGGGTGTTCTCCTCGCCGCGAACGAGCCGTGCTCGCCGTCCAGATCCGCCGGGCAGGACTACCGCAACGAGATGCGGCGCAAGTGACGGCACTAGCGCCTCGAAGGTAGGCGACCGTGTCTTCCCAGCCGGTTACGGCACGACATTCGATGCCCATGGCGAGCACGGGGTAGTCGTTGCCCTGCTCGTCGAGACGGTCGCCGACGAAGAGCATGGCGTCGAGCGGGATGCCGGCCTGCTCGGCGAGCCGCGTCATGCCGTGGGCCTTGTCGATGCCGCGGTTCGTGATGTCGGCCGAGGTCGAACCGCCCGAGCGGACCTCGAGGTCGGGCTGCCGCTGCGGCGCGGAGGGCGCCGGCAACGATGCGATCGAGGAGCGGCGGAGTTCCCGCCATCGCATCGACCTCGGCGGACGGACGCTCGACGGAAAAGCGTTGAGTCCTTGCCCTTCGATAGGACAAGAAACCCCAAATCAACCCCAGATTTCTGGTAGCGAGGGCGGGACTCGAACCCGCGACACCACGGAGGCGACGGGGTCGTTCTCGAGCTCTTCCTTGCGATCCAGAAATCTCGGATCTTCTCGGGCTGACCCGGGGTTCCTTGAGAGTACGGATTCTGGGAGACCAATGCTACTCGGATGAGCTGGGAACATCTCGGGTCGGATCGATTCATATTCGTTGAATAAGCGTGCGCACATCAAATCCCTCCTCGCCCGCAACAAGGATCTCGCTAAGAAGTGCTGAATCCGATTGTCGACCCGGGCTCATCAAAGCACTCATTTGACTCGAGGGTGAAGCGCACGCTCGTCGAGGTTGTCTCCACGCTCACGTCAGCCGTGCCTCGATCGGATCAGCATCCCCTAGGGGGCGACCATGATCGAATGGCGCGAAAGGTAGTACTTGCTTTGCGCCCAGCGAGCTCTGACATCAACTCGCGCTCCATGATGATCCAGGCTCGGCCCCGCCGGGGGATGAGCTCGACATTGACATGGCAACCTACCTTGGTGTTCCCAGGGCCTGATTGATGGCGTCGACAATTCCCGTCTCGCGATTCGCAGCATCCGCCGTCCTCACTCTTCAGGTTGCGATCCAGAAGAATTCAGATCACGCCCAGGGCGTGCTCTGAAATCTCCGTGCTGCCCGCCGATACTGAGGACGCAGAGATATACCGCAGAGAGAATCCTCCGCACACTCGGGGAAATCCTCGGGGGCACCTCAGCAGAAGCCCGGCGAAGCTGGGACGGGAGCGAGTCCCCCTTTTGGTGCATCAATGGATCGTCACCGCAAGGTCTCCGTCGTCGACTTCAGCAACGACTACGACATCGGCGAACATGATTCGGACTTCGTCGACAAGGCCAACTTCATTCCGTACGCCTTCGACGCCAGTGAGTATGTGTCCGACTACGGGCATGAGCGCCCTAGGAGAAGGCTCAACCTCCCATAGACCGACGTCGATCGCGAGTTGTTGACGTTCCACATCTGACGCATTCGCGAACGGGTCGATCCATGCCCTGGAAGCGACCGTGATGACCCAGTCGGATCCGACATCAATCGTCGAAAACGTCCCATCGTCCCACGCAAATTCGACAGGACCAGTCGAACTTCGCTCCCCCCCGTCAAAGCGGTGGAAGAAGCGGCGCACTCCTACGCACCGCCTGCCGAGTGGGATCAATTCCGTGTTCAAGGCCAGATCACCTCTGCGGCCTCGAAGAACGCGTTCCCGCCCGCTGTCTGGGGGAACATTGTCACAAACTCTCCGCTCGGTTTGGTCAGCACCACATCAGTCCCTTGCCGATAGAAGTAGTATCCATCTCCGCCACCAGCCCTATGCGGGTTCCAAGGCCCGCGGCGCACTTCGTCAGCGCTTGCACGAACAGCCTGAATACGCTCTTGGTACCATGCACGTGCTGTAGCACTCCCAGGATCCAAGCCATAGTCCTTTGCATGTCTGCCCCATTTCTTTCCAAACTGCGCGGAGGCGACCGAAAATGCTGGCCCAATACTGCTGGTAGCGGCGCGCCCGCCGTTCGCGACTCGGATTGCTGCGGCGGCGTCATCGCTAACTGTCGTGTACGCCGATCGAATGGGTCCCGCTACAAGGCCACCGCCACATGGCATCTGCATGCAATAGTTCGCGATCATGTCGGCCAAGGACAGGATATTGACCAGGAAGAAGTAGCCCACCACACGTGCGTCGGCCCCGAAATCTCGCGTGCTGCCGCACTCCGCCGATGTCCCTGTTGCTGCCAGCACGGAGCATGCCTGTTGCGCAGCTTGAAGACTTTCACCGAGCTGCTTTAGCCCCGCGTTTCGGATGCTCATGGAGGAGGAACGGCTGTTGACCTGGTCCTTTTTGTTGGCGCGCGGGTTGTAGGTGCTGTTGTCAGTGCTGCCTTGCATGAGTAGCCCGGAGGCATCCTCGAAGGTGAGGGGGCTGTTGCCTGCGTATGCGTATCCGTTCCACTGCTGCGGATCCGTAAGGTCGAGGATGGGATCTGCGCTGATGAACGCGCCGACCGCTTCGTCGTAGTACCTGGCTCCGAGGAGGGTGAGCCCACTTTCTGTGTCGCGGTTTTTGCCGAGGAATTGGATGTCGCCGGGCACGGTAGACGCGTTCGAGTTGCCGCGGGTGCCGCCGAACGGGTCTGTGTACAGCCGTTTCACGGGGGTTCCGGTGGGGTTGCCCCCGTTCGGGACGGCTGCGAGTGGGGTGCCGTGGTGGTCGGTCACGAGTGAGGTGACCGCGTTCAGGCCGC
Organism: Agromyces chromiiresistens; assembly: GCF_029167465.1. NCBI lineage: Bacteria > Bacillati > Actinomycetota > Actinomycetes > Micrococcales > Microbacteriaceae > Agromyces > Agromyces chromiiresistens. The sequence goes on along the minus strand of NZ_JARFNL010000004.1, from coordinate 522,804 downwards.
GCCCGGTGCGGACCGCGATCGTCTTGCCGCCGAACTGGTAGTAGCGGGTGGCTTTCACGTCGCCGGCGGGGGTGATCAGCACTTCCTGCCCGCCGAGGTACACGGTGGTCCCGGTGGTGTCTGTACGGAGGAGCCGGTTGCCGTCGGCGTCGTACGCGTTCGTCGTGGCGCCGGTGGTGGTGAGTTCGCCCTCAACGTCCCACCCGTAGGTAGTCGCGGTGCCACCGGTCGGGGCCTTCGTGACACGGTTGCCAGCGTCGTCGTAGGTGTAAGTGTTCGTCGTGGCCCCGGTCGTCGAGGTAACGAGCTGATGGGGGCCCGCCTCGCCGGTGCCGTATGCATTCGTCGTGACCGTGGTCGAGCCAGCCGTGGTGTGCGTGGTCAAGCTCGTGCGGTTACCCAGGAGGTCGTAGTCGTAGTCGTTCCAGTAGGGTGCTGCACCACCCATCGCCCCGGTCGACGGCGCTTGGCCGCAGTTCGCGTCCCTCGCAGTCCACGCGGTCTGGAGGCGTGCGAGCTCGTCGTAGCTGAAGCACTGGTTATCCCGGAACGCATCGGTCGCCAAGCCCGCGTTGGTGGGGGCGTCCTTGATGCTGGTGACGTTGCCGGCCTTGTCATACCCGTAGGTGACATCGAGTTCGGTGCCGTCGATGCGTTCCCGGTCGAGCCGGACGTTCTGCAACCGTTTCGTGCCGTTCTCGTACAGGTACGAGACGACGCCGCCGTACGTGTTCCCGAGGTCGGTGAACACGGGGCGCCCGTCGTAGCTGTAACCGGAGGAGGCGACGTAGACACCCCACCCGAATCCGCCACCCATCCAGGATGGCTGTGACGTGTTCTTGGCGTAGACCGTCGTCACGGTCTCCGCGGGCAGGACCGCGGTGGTGACGCCCGTTTTCGTGACGGCGGGGTAGGTGATCTTCGCGGTCTGTCCGTCGACCGTGTAGGTGTACGTCGTCGAGAACGTCTTCGAGCCGAGGTTCGCGAACTGGGGGCTGTCGGGCAGCACGACGCTGGTCCGGGTGGGCCGGTATGCGGCATCCCAACTATCAACCCGCGTCGTGTACGGCTTCTGGTCGATTACCCGAGTCGAGGACGCAAGGACGCCCTTCAACGTTGTGTCGTACGTCCACGACGCCCGCACCTCGCCGGCCGTGACATCGGTGCCCGCGTTGGGCAGATCGCGGATGCTGGTGGTTCGGCCGAGCGCGTCGTATGTGTATCCGACGTACTGTTTGTTGCCGTTCTGGCGGGTCGTGACGCGGCCGAGGACGTCGTACGTCGTGTTCGTGGTGCCCGCGTCGGGGTCGACCGCCTTGGTCTGCCGGCCCTGCTTGTCGTACGTGTACGACCACGAGTTCTTTGCGGCTCCGACCGCGGCGCCGGCGTCGGTCATGCCGGCCAGCAGGCCCGCTTGGTTGTAGTTGTATGTCGTTGTCGTGCCCGTGAGCCCGGGGACCTCACCGACGGTGTCTTTGTCGGATTGGGTATCGGGGTCGCGCTGGTACTGGGTCAGCGCTGTCGTGCGGCCCCGCCCGTCGACCGTGGTCGCGGTCGGCACACCACCGATCGGGGGCACGACCAGGGTCGTCGCCCCGTCGTAGGCAGTTTGGGTGCTCCATTTCTTGTTGCCGTCGTTCGAGGTCGTCCCGATCCAGAAGGTTTTCGCGGTCTCACGGCCGGCCTGGTCGTAGGTGAACGTGGTCGTGCCGGAGGTGTCGGGGTCTTTCGCGACCGGGGTCGCGGACGCGCCGCCTTCGACCTGCCAGGGTTCGGTCTGCTCGACGACCCGACCGGTCGCGTCATAGGTCGTGTGCGTCACAGCGCGACCGCCGCTGCCGCCGCGTGCGTCTTGCTGGGTCTGGAACGGCCGCAGCAACGCGTCATACAGGACGGAGGAGCTGTGCTGCTTCCTCCCGTCAGCAGACAGCGTCTTCGTGACGACCGCGTTCAACCCGTTGGATTTCACCGTGTAGATGTACTCCACCGAGGCGAAGGAAGCGACCGATTCCGGGTGTTGTGGGTACCGGACAGTGAGGAGCCGGCCCAGCGCGTCGTAGGTTGCGGTCGTGGCGCGCCCGTTCGCGTCGGTCGTGGTGGTCGGCACCGCGAGGAGCGGGTCGAACACGGTGGTCGTGGAATGCCCGAGCGGGTTCGTCACCTTCATCTCAGTCAGCAGCCCTGCCCCGGTCGGGGTGTACTCGGTGGTGGTGGCCTGACCGGTCGGATCGGTGACCTTGGTGACGCGCCCCAGCGTGTCGTACTCGTACCTGGTGAGTTCTTCCACCCAGTTGAGCCCGTCGACAGGGTCGATCTGCTGCGTCGCCTCCGGCAGCCCGGTCGCCCCGTACGTGGTCTTGGACCCGGTGACGACGTCGGCGGAAGCCGGGGTGGCCGGGATATCGCTGCAGCGGTGCGCAAACGTCTTCACTTCGCTGGAAAGTGCGACCAGGTGTGCGTTCTCCAGCGCGGAGCTGCTCTCGTGCGCGTACTTGGTGCGGGTACAGACGTTGTCGTCGCCGTCGCTGTCTTTGACACCGTCGTCGGCGCCGACGGTGCCGAAGTCATCGACCTCGAAGGGTTGGCTGTACTCGTTGAAGCGGGTCACCGACGCAGCCTCGAGCGCGACCGTGCCGCCCTTGCTGTACGTGTAGTCGCGGGTCTCCTCGCTGGCCACCCGTGTGGCCTCGATGCCGGCAGAGCTCGTGGCGACGGTGGCGGAGGTGAGTTTCGTGACGGTCTCGGTCACCGGCACGTCGCCGTTGTACGTGACGGTCTTGAACGGTTGCCCGATGAACCGGGTGTCGTCATCGACGACCGTCACCGCCCCGCCGGGACCACCCTTGAGCGGAACCGGCTTCCCATCCTCGTCGAGCTTCTCGATAACGCCCGTGTAGTACGTGGTCGTCGTCTTCGAGTCCACGCTCACCACGCCGTCCTCGTTCTTCGGTTCGCCGAGGGTGGTCGTCACGGTCCGGGCGCCGCGGAATTCGGAGTACGTCTTCTGTGCGGCGGGGATCATCGGGCTGTCGGGCTCGGCCCATACCGCGGGCCCGTAGGTGTAGTTCGTGATCTTCGCGAACGAGTCGGTCGCAAGCTCGGGGGTGCCGGGCGTGATCTGGGTGTGCCCCTCGGTGAGCGTTTTCACGACCCACTTATGGAAGTACCCAGACCGGGCCGTCTGCTCCGGGCCTTGCCGCCAGTTCACCGGGAAACACAGCTGGTTGTTCTTCGCCGGGTCGGCAGGGAGTACCCCGTCCTCACAACCGGTCTCGTACGCGACCGTGACGCGGCCGCCCGCCTCGGTGCGGACCGAGTAGACGCGGGGGCGGATGAAGGGGTCGTACGCTTCGCCGGTCTTCTCGACCCGGTTCGCGGTGTCGGTGTAGCTGAACTCGACCGCGGGAATCGTGGTGATGTCGGCCTTTGCACCGGCCAGCGCGTCGTGCTTGATCGACCCGAGCTGGAGCATGATGCCCTTGGCGTTGTTCAGCCCGATCCCGGTGCCCTGCGGGACGAACCGCTGACCAAGCGTCCAGGAGTCCACCGGTTCGTAGCCCTGACCCGCATCTGCGAATGTCGTAATCCCGGCCAGCCGGGTGCGGTTGAAGAATGTCGGCGCATACGTGGTGCAGGCTGCGGTCGCGGCGCAGATCAGGTCTTTCGGAGTGTCGGGCCAGTAGTTCGCGCTCGTCGAAGTCTGCGTCGTCAGGCACCACGAGTCCGGCTTCGCGAGGTCCGTGATGCATCGTGGCCGCTGATCGAACTCGACCTTTGCCGGCTTCACCGGGTCGCCGTCGCGGGTGCCGTATACGATGCGTTCGAGCTGGCCGCCGGCCGTGTAGGACAGGTTCGCGTCGCCGTAGAAGGGGCGGTAGTAGTTCGTCTCCGTCTCGTAGAAGTAGGACATCGTGTTGCCCTGCGGGTCGACCACCTTGTCCAGGTTCCACCGCCATACCTGCTGCGAATGCGAGTCCGCGAACTCAGTCTTGTGCCCCGCCTCGTTGGCGTGGTTGCCGAACACCGGCACCTCCCATGCCGACTTCGACGCCGAGCTCGAGCCGAACAGGTATCGGGTGCCGTCGACCGTGGTGACTTCCCACGACTCGCCCGCCTCACCGACGGTTCCGAGGTGTCGGACACGGGTTCCGTCATCCCGGCGAGGATGCCACGCCCCGTCGGCACCCTTCACGAGCTCGGACCCGGACCCGCTCAGCGACAGGGTCGCGTTGTCCTTGCCCCAGCACAAGTCGGGGGCCGACTTGCCGATATTGTTCGCACCGGCGGTCTCATCCTCGGAGCACGGGGTGTAGGCACGTTCGATGAAGCTCGCCCCGAGGTCGAATCCTTCACCGACCGGGCCGGCCTGGTTGTTCGTCGACGGCACTCTCCCGTCGACAGTTGCGGACGAGTACGACAGCGCCAGTTCCGGCGCAGGGCCCGCGGCGACCTTCGGCACCCGCATCGGGTACGACCAGGTGAACGCCCCCGTCGATCCTGCGACTCCCCAGGTCGAGGACTGGGTCAGCCCGGTCGCGGACCAGTCGCCCAACGCTCCCGCGTATCCGGCGCTGAACGACATCGACCCGCCCGCCGAACCGCCGTCCCCATCCGCGGCGACGGCAGACGCTCTGCTTGCACCCAAACGCCCGCCGGGCTCCGACGCGCCGAACGGCGCGGAGACCGTGTCACCCGCCTCAGGTGCGTCAGGCGTGGGCGTTTCGGTGACCGGGGCGTCCGTGGCGGGCGGCTCGGTGGCTGGCGGTTCCGACGCCGCAGGAGGCTCGGACGCGGTCGGCGACTCCGTCGGTCCGGACTCGACGGCCGGCGGCTCGGTCGGTGCCGGTTCGGTGGTCGGGCCTTCGCCCACGGTGACGGGGACCTCTGCGGTGATCGTTCCGTCTTTCGCGTTGATCACGCTCTCGACCGGGACCGGCGTACACTCCGGGCCGGTCTGGTCGGCGCAATCCGGAATCCACACGGCCTGCAGCCGGGACTCCCAGTCACCGCCCGCGACGCCCGCGAAGTCCTTGTAGGACACCGTCAGCTTGACCGATTGGCCCGGCGCCGGCACCGCTGATGCATCCGTCACGGTCAGCACGACACCGGCCGCAACGCCCGCATCCTCCGCGGCAGCCGGGTCAGCAACTCCGACCTCAACAAGGTCCGGCGCCTCGGTTCCGCTCGTCGGGGCGACCTCGATCGACATGCCGTCCAGGTCAACCTTGACCGGGTCGCCACCAGCAGCGCCGAGGTCGACCGGCTTCGACACGGCGACCGGGAGATCATCCGGCATCACCAGCGGATCCAACGGCTTCGCCAGCTCCTCCGCAGTCGGCGTCACCGTGCCGGCGGCATCTGCAGCAGGAGGCGCGATCCCGTCCACGTCGGCCAGATTCCCCGAGCGGGACTCGTTGTTGATCCCGGTCGCCGCGAACGCCGCGACCGTCGGTGCGAAGTTCAACACCACCGTCTCGCCAGCAAGGACCACCGCCAGCCCAGCGGCGACGGCCAACGTCGTCCTGGAGCGGCGCAGCAGACCGCGCAACACGCCAGTTCGGGTGCTGTGCATGTTCGATCCGTTTCGCATGAGCTGTCTCACTGGTCCTTCACCGTCGGGTCGAGCGCGTTCAACCCGGCCTCGCCGGTACCGAAGTCGCTGGCTTCAGCGCCCTGGCACAGCCGGCGCACCTTCGCGTCATCCACGACCTCGCCCGAGAACACGCGGACGTTGTCGATCACGCCCTGGAACCAGTCGCCCGCGACCCGGCTGTGCAGCGCCCGACCCAGGGTGAACGCCCCGCCCGCGTCAGCCGGCAACACCACCCGGGGCCCCTCGACCGTCACCGGTTCACCATCACCCGGCGCGTCCGGCGTGCCGATACCGCACACCCGCAACCGCACCGCGGGGCTCGTGCCCGCGTCATACTCGCCTACCAGGTGCACCCACTCTCCCGGCTTCACCGGCACCTTCGACCTCGCGTACGAACTCGAGGACCCCGTAACGAGGAACTCCCAACAGCCGGACATCTCCGCACCTGCGGCATCCAGACACACGCTATTCGTCGGGTTGTACCGCAACCGGAATCCAGACATATTCACCCCGTCCTGGCCGAGGACCGCACCGTACTTGTTGTTTGTGACCATCGCCGGGTCCAGTTGCACGAACGCGGACACCACGAACGAGTTCTTCATGTCCACGACCGGCCCCCCACTGACCGCCGCGTCGTCGACGCCGTCGAACTTCAGCGCCTTGTCCCCGTCGCGCGATCCGAACAACTGATGCGGACCAGGTACCCAGGTCGGCGCAGTCATACCGGTTACGGTGAGCGAACCGGCGTCGACGGGGCCGGTGTTGGCCGTCGACCCGTCCAACATCCACACGGCGTCCTCCTGTGGTGCCGCGACGTCGATCGTGTGCGAGACCGGGTCAGACTTATTCCCCGCACGATCGACGGACTTCACCGTCAACGTCGCCGCCCCCGCAGCCACCGGCGTGAAGCTGATCGTGCCGGACGTACCCATCCCGACGGTCACCGTGCCGGCATCCGATCCGCCCGATGCCGGTGGGCCCGTGATCGTCCACTCGAACTTCACGACGTCCGTGATGGTGTTCGGGCCGAAATTGAACTTGCCCAGCATCCCGATGCCGCCTCGCTCGGCCCCGGACGTGTACACGGCCTTGATCCCGGTGCTCGGGTCGTCCTCCGCGGTGATCTTCGGCTTCCCGGGGCGGACGGTGTCGAGGGTGAACTCGCACCAAGCACCCCACCCGGACCACAGCTTCCCGTCGGTCGCGGTCACGTGCCACGAATACGTGTCATCAGCCAGCGCGGTGCCCACCGTGACCGCCTTGCGCTGATTGTCCGTCACCCCGGTCAACGTCGCGCTCTGCCAAGGCACGTTCGAAGTGCCCGTCTCGACAACCGCGAACACCGGCTGAATCGTGTCGCCCGGGTCCGGGTCGCTCATCACGGCCGACAACGTCGGCGTGTTGTCATTGATGAACGGACGGTCCGCTGCCCCCGTCGCACACACCGCAGCCGGTGAATCGACCTTCATCCCCGTCGGCTTGTCCGGCGGCCGGTTGTACTCCACCGAGATCTCCGCATCGAACCCGAACCGCTTCCACGACGTCATCGTCGAGTCATCCCTCGGTTTCAACCCCATCGTCACGTTCGGCGAGTCCCGCTCCGCATACCGACGCAGCGCCTCCGTCGCATCCCACGTCCGATACCCACGGTTCAAACACGTCGCATTGTGCGCCTCAGTGCGGGACGAGATATACGCAGACCAGTCACCGATCGTGGACCAGGTGGTCGCGGTCGTCAGCGAGTTCGTCATCACCAGATCTGTTGTCGTCGCTGTGCAACTCGCCGAATGGATGCCGTTGACCGTGAAACCCGCCTGCACGACGTTGTCCCGATCAAGGTTCCGGATCGTGTCCCACCCGGTGAATTCCCAGGACAACCGCTGCCGGAACACCGTGTTGCACGTGTCCACATCCGTGCAGTACCCGGTACCTTCGCCACCAGACGTGTTCCACTTGTACAACGTGCCCGTGTACCCTCCCGTGCGGACAGCGACCCACTCCGCCGGCCCATGCCCGCTGAACGCCGGGTCCACGTACACCGGCCACACCGTGTCCGGGCTCGACAACATGCCCGCATCCGGCGACACCACCAGATTCGACCCGTCAACCCGGGTCGGCATCGCCGCGATCACGTCACCCATCTGCGGCGACACCGAACGGTCCCCCGCACTGACCTCCGTCACCGTGTCCGGAAGGTCGAGGTCACCACCCGCGGAATCCCACATGATCGGCGGCGCCGACACGAACTGCGGATCCCCCGCCGCATCCACCACCGACACCGCACCCTCGACGTCGCCCGCCGTCAACTCGAGCCCCTCTGACAGACCGGTCCGGAACACCAGATCACCAGCCGCACCCGGTGCATCCACGCCACGCTGCGCGTCGACCAGGTTACGGAACCGGGCCGCGGCCGCCGGATCCGCAAGCTCAACCACCGGTGCGAACCCCGTCCCGTCCGGGGCGACCGACACGACCAGACGGACCCCGTCAGCCAACTCATACACCGCCTGGGAACCGTCAACCGTCGCTTCCGGCAGCTCCGTCGGGAACCACACCTCCAACCGGTTGCCCTCACGGGTGATCGACCCCAACGGCTCCCCCGCGCCCGCCGCGCCGCCCGCATTTAACTCAATCGGGAACACCGGTGCCGCAACCTCAAGCAACCGGTCGCCGCTCGGCTCATCCGACGGACTTGCCGCCGGCGAATCAGCACCATTCGTCGAGCCGGACATCGCCGACACCGGAGCCACCAACGGCGCCAAGCCCGCCACATCTGTACCGAGCTCAGCATCCTGCTCAGCTGCAACGCCTCCGGACACGATCGTCGTGTCCAGCCCCGTCCACTCACCATCGACGAGCACCCGCGACGGCACCGCCGAAATCACCGACCGCAAATGCCCATTCGGCAGTGCAAAGGTCGACTCCCACGGCGACCGCGCCGAAAGCACCTCAACCTCAACGTCACACTCGACCGCCGCTGCGCTAGCGACCTCAGGCGTCTCAGTAACCGGCTTCGAACAATCAAAACCCGACGCCTCAGGCTCGCCGCCACGCACCCCGAGCACCACCGCGACCGTCCCGGCCGCAAGTACACCGACCGCAGCCACCCCTGCGATCAGCACCTTGCTACGACCAGCAGAAAGACGACGCAATACACCCACGAGGAGACCTTCCGAGAAACATCAACGACGGCCGCATGTAGGGACGCCGGCCGGGCATGCAACTCAGAGACCCCGTTGTTCGAGCACGAGCGCGAGCGCTATCGTAAGCATCCCTTCAACACTCGCCTGACCAAAACATCGATACCGAGATGGAAATGAGATAAGACTCTCCGGAACGGCCCGGGCGCCGGGCGCCTTCGATCCAAGCCGGCGCTCATCACCCGCACCGACACCGTCACGACGAGAAGATGCGCGCCCTCGAACTGCAAGAGGCGTGGCGGCCTTAGAGCGTTGGTCGCCCCGACCGTATCTGGGTGCTCAATCTCAAGAACCGACGGGCGGATCAAGCGACCGTCGAGAGACGGAGGACCTTGTAGCAGTCGTGCACGAGCGCATGCAGCGTCGCTCGCCAGCGAGGCCGAACAACAGATGTACATATTCGTGTTCATGGGAGCACCTGCACACCTGGTGCTTATGAAGCGCTTCCAGTCGTCATGCTTGCAGACTTCCAGTCGTCATGCTTGAAGAATGGGACGACAACGCGCGGCGTGGCAGTGGTTCACGATGTACAAATCACTCGATGTCGCCGGTGCCGCACCCGGGTGCGGCACCGTTCATCCACATGGTGCCGCGTCCGACGCGGCACCGTGAGTCCCCATGCAGCCCAGCACGCCCCAGCCAGCCATCATCGGTGCTCACGCTCGGGCGCGAGTCGTTGCAACACCTCGGCCGCCTGCGGCTTCACTGAGCTGTCGGGCTCCGCATAGTGCTTCTTCGTCGTCGACCTCGAGGCATGCCCGAGCATGTCGGCTGCTGCCTGCAGGTCGAGCTCGTTGGCCAGCAGGGTCGCTCCGGTGCGCCGGAAGGCGTGCGGCGAGATATTCATGCCTTCAAGGCCGGCATCCTTGAGGATTTCGCGGAAGGTGCGCCGGACGTTGTGCGGCGCGAGCGGATTTCCGTGTTTCGTGAAGAAGAGCGGGTTCTCGGCGCCCTCACCTGCGATGAGCGCGAGCCTCCGCCTGATCACCTCGGCGGCGAACGCGGGCACAGCAACCGTGCGCACTGATTAGTGCGTCTTGGGGTGCTCCTGCCGGAACGCGCCGACGCCTGTTCGGACGACGATGGTGCCGGTGATGCTCACCCGCGGCGGATCAGCGGTCATGTCGACGTCGCACATACGCAACGCCAGCGTCTCACCGATTCGTGTGGCCGTGCCGAGCATGACCTCGATCAGGTCACGCACCTGGCCGTCGGGCTTGGGCCCCTTGACGTCGTCACCCGTGCGCCAGTCACGTGCGGCGATGCGGATCGCCGCGATCTGCTCGGGCGCGAGGGCCTTCGGCACGTGCTTCGGCGCCTTCATCCGCGAAGCCTCCTTGAGAAATCGATCGACCCGGCCGACCGTGACCTCTCGCACGGTGAAGTCCTTGACCGGGTTCCGCTGGATGATCTCCTGGCGCACGGCGAACGCCAGAGTGCGGGAGTGCTTCGCTCGTGCGAACGACTTGCTCGAAGTACGGAACGATGAGCGTTCGGAGTTCGCGAGCGTCAGTCTCCTTCGTGCCGTCGGAACGATCGACGTCGCGGCGGACGTCTTCGATCCACGCGTCGGCGAGCTTTGTGAACGGCGAATCGGCGGTCAGCGTGTCACCGTCGCCGAGCCGCATCCGCGACGCGAGTCGCTCCTTGAGCGCGGACTTCGCAGCTCCCCGACTCGCCGCCGTCGCCGAGACCTACCGGGTCTCTCCGTCCCAGTCGCGGAAGCGGGCGTACGCGCGGAACCGTCCAGGCCCGACCTGGTTCGTCTTGACGTCGCCGAAGGTTCCGATCGGCAGCCTGGCCGGCCGGCCATCAGCGCTCACCTCCCGCGATCGGATGGCACGGGGTCGTGCAACGCGTCCATCCAGCTGAGCGCCTCTGCCGGCGGCGCGCAGGTCGTAGATCGCCTGCACGTGCACGCCGAGATACTCGGCGAGCTCGCTCGACGTGAGGACCGGCTCGAGGCCGAGTCTGGAGAGTCGTTCGGTGTCCATACCCGTAAGTGCACCAAGTCGTCCCAAGCGACCCGGGACGCTCGAACACCTTCCCCATTGAGACCCGCTGAACGCGGTCGCCGACGGAAAAGCGTTGAATACACGTTGAACTCATCGAGTCCTTGCCCCTCGATGGGACAAGAAACCCCAGATCAACCCCAGATTTCTGGTAGCGAGGGCGGGACTCGAACCCGCGACACCACGATTATGAGCCGTGTGCTCTAACCACCTGAGCTACCCCGCCGCGAGGCTTCCGGCCGAAACGCGAACGCTCGAACCGAGAACCAGAGCCCCGAGTCAGGATTGAACTGACGACCCCTTCCTTACCATGGAAGTGCTCTACCACTGAGCTATCGGGGCGTGTGCCGAGAATCGGCAACCAGACGAGGATATCACCTCTCGAGGGGTGCTTCGTACCACCTGGCGACATGACGCCGGGCATCGTCGCCGAGGCTCGGGCGCGGTGCCCGACCGCCGTCGCGCCGCGGCTCACGAGCCCGGCGCCACCACTCCCGGCAGCGCCCACACGGCGAACGACGGACCGTCGGCCGAGAGCACGACCCCGCCCTCGGATGCCTCGAGCCCCGCCATTCCGTACAGGCGAGCCGCGGCATCCGCACCGGGCACCGCGCCGGCCGCGAACGACAGCGTCGCCGCCGCGCGCGAGGCGAAGACGAGCACGGATGCCTCGGCCGATTCGCGCACGAACGCCACCGCGTCGTCGCCGACCGCGAGCCAGCGGATGCCGCCCGTCGCGAGCACCGGATGCTCGCGGCGCAGTGCGATGAGCTCGCGATAGGCCGCGAGCACCGGCGCGACCTCGGGGTCGCCTTCGCTCCCCCACGGCATCGGCGTGCGCGAGGCCTCGCCGTCGACGCCGGTGAGGCCGAACTCGTCGCCCGCCCAGACCACGGGCACGCCCGGCATCGTCACCGCGAGCCCGAACGCCACCGGCGCGGTGGCGGGCCGCGCGTGCGTCGCGAAGCGCGGGGTGTCGTGCGTGTCGAGGGCGTTCATGGTGCCGAGGCGGGTGCGCCACGGATAGCCGGCGGCGAAGCGCAGGTGCGCCTCGACGAATTGGCCCCCGGTGAACGTCGGCACTCGACCGAGCGCGAAGCCGATGCCGCCGCCGGCCGGGCTGCCCGGCTCCTGCAGCCAGCTCCAGAGGGGGCGGGTGAACGGCGCGTACGTCATCGCCCCGTGCCATGCGTCGCCCTGGAAGTCGTCGGCGCCGTCGTTCGTCGACTCGCCGATGAGCATCGTGTCGGGATCGACCTCGAGCATCGTGCGCCGGATCGCCGCGCGCACCTCGGCATTGAGGTCGACGTCGCCGAGGCGCCCGGTCATGTTCGCGACGTCGATGCGCCAGCCGTCGAGCGAGTACGGCGCCTTCAGGTACTTCGCGACGACGGAGTCGGGGCCCTCGACGAAGCGGCGACGCAGCTCGCCCGACGACCAGTCGAACTTCGGCAGGCTCGGCACCCCGAGCCACGATTCGTAGCCGTGACCGCCCTTGGCCCGGTCGTCGCGGAAGTAGTAGAACTCGCGCTCGGCCGACCCGTGGTCGGCCTGCGCCTCGCGGAACCACTCGTGCGCATCGCCGGAGTGGTTCGACGTGAGGTCGCCGATGACGCGGATGCCTCGGGCATGCGCCGCCTCGACGAGCCGCACGAGCGCGTCGTCGCCGCCGAGCAGGTCGTCGACGCGGTCGAACGTCGACGCGTCGTAGCGGTGGTTCGACCGAGCCGGGAAGACCGGCGTCAGGTACAGGAGGTTCACGCCGAGCCCGGCGAGGTGGTCGAGCTTCTCTCGCACCCCGTCGAGGTCGCCGCCGAACACCTGCTTCGACCGCCCCGGCGGAACCGGGTCGAGCGCGTCGCCCCATTCGGCGGCGATCGCCCACTCGGGCAGCTCGCCCCGCTCGCTGAGCTCGTCGAAGGGCGCCCGCTGCGACTTCGCGAACCGGTCGGGGAACACCTGGTACAGCACGCTCTCGGCGACCCAGTCGGGCGCGGCGGCATGCGCGACGAGCTTGAAGTCGTCGCGGTCGCGCGTCTCGACGCCCGACAGCCCGACCTGGTTCAGCCAGTGCTGCCGCCCGTCGTCGCCGACGAGGAGCCACCGGTAGCCGTGCACCGGGTTCTCGACCTCGACCTCGGCCTCCCACCACGACCAGCCGTCGACGGCGGATGCCTCGGACACGAGCCGCGCCTCGTCGAACCGCGGCTCGCGGTTCGGGTTGGAGCGCGTGCCGACCCACGCGAGCCCGCCGATCGGCGTGCCGTCGGCGGCGACCGCGCCCTCGGGCACGCGCAGCCTGACGCGCACGGTCTCGCCGAGCGCGGGGTTCTGCGTCGAGACGTGCAGCGGCGATCCGTCGTGGTGGGGCGTCAGCATGGAGGCATCCTCTCGTAGGCCACTGTCAGAGCCGCGGAGCGCGACCCCGGCGGGGGTCGGCCGGCGCCGAGGCATCCACGATGATTCGACAGGATGAGCCGGCCGACACCGCCGTATGCGCGGGTACCGACCGGCTCATCCTGTACGTCGTCCTCACTCCCTACTTCACCGCGCCCGCGGTCAGCCCGCCGACGATGTACTTCTGCAGGAAGAGGAAGAGTGCCACGACCGGCAGCGCCGCCATCACGGCGCCGGCCGAGAACGCGCTCCAGTCGGCGTAGCGCGGGTTCGACACGAGCTTCGTGAGGCCCACGGCGAGCGTCTGCTTCTCGGTGTCGACGAGCAGCACGGATGCCACGACGAACTCGTTCACCGAGGCGATGAACGACAGCAGCGCGACGACCGCGAGGATGGGCGCGACGAGCCGCAGGATGATCGTGAAGAAGATGCGCGCATGGCCCGCGCCGTCGAGCTTCGCGGCCTCGTCGATCGACGCCGGCACCGTGTTGAAGAAGCCGTACATGAGGTAGGTGTTCACGCCGAGCGCGCCGCCGAGGTAGACCATGATGAGGCCCACGTGCGTGTTCAGGCCGATCGCCGGGAACAGGTCGCCGATCGACGACATCAGCAGGAAGATCGCGACGACCGCGAGCAGCTGCGGGAACATCTGCACCACGACGATCGAGATGAGCCCGAACCGGCGTCCGGTGAATCGCATGCGCGAGAACGAGTACGCGGCGAGCGCCCCGAGGAACACGGTGCACACGGCCGTGATGCCCGCGATGATGAGCGTGTTGCCGAACCAGGTCGTGAACGGCACCTGCGGGTCGGTGAGGATCCGCACGTAGCTGTCGAGCCCGATCTGCGAGAACAGCGCGTTCGAGCCGGTCAGCGTGCCGTGCGGGTTGAGCGACGACGACACCACGAACATGATCGGGAACAGCGCGAACACGACCATGATGACGCCGACGACGTGCCGCCAGCCGGTCGCCCAGAACCAGCGGCTGAAGTTGAACGGCCGCTTGGGCAGCTCGACGGGCGAACCGCCGCCGGGGCCGCCGACCGACGCGTGGGCGCGGGTCGAGGCATCCATCTCCTCCATCTCGGCGACGGCGAGCCCGACGCCGGTGGGTGCGACGACGCCGGGGCCGGGAACCGACCCGGGCTTGACCTTGCGAGCGGCCATCAGTTCAGCTCCTCGAGGCTCTTGGTGCGGCGGAAGGCGATGATCGAGATCACCGCGACGACGATGAAGATGATGATCGAGTAGGCGCTCGCGAGACCGTAGTCGCGGTTCTCGCCCGTGAACGCGACCTTGTAGACCATCGTGATCAGGATGTCGGTGAAGCCGACGGGTATCGGCGCGTTCGCGTCGCGCGGCCCGCCGTCGGTCAACATGTAGATGGTGTTGAAGTTGTTGAAGTTGAACGCGAACGACGCGATCAGCAGCGGCGCGACCGACACGAGCAGCAGCGGCAGCTTGATGAGCCGGAAGATCGCCCACGGCTTCGCACCGTCGACCGTCGCGGCCTCCTGCAGCTCCTCGGGGATCGACTGCAGCGCGCCCGTGCAGACGAGGAACATGTACGGGAACCCGAGCCACAGGTTCACGATGATGATCGACACCTTCGCGAGCGTCGGGTCGGTCAGCCACGGCACCTCTGCGCCGCCGAGCAGCACCTGGTTGATGAAGCCGAAGCTCTTGTTCATCATGCCCGCCCAGACGAGCGCCGAGAGGAACGACGGGATCGCGTACGGCAGGATCATGAGCACGCGGTAGCCCTTGCGCCCCCGCATGCGCATGTCGTTGAACGTGATCGCGAGGAACAGCCCGAGGAAGAACGTCGACGCGACCGAGATGAGCGCGAACGCGAAGGTCCACAGGGTGACGTAGACGAGCGGACCCGCGAGGCGGGTGTCGGTGACGGCTCGCACGAAGTTGTCGAAGCCGATCGTGATCTGCCAGCCGGGCAGCAGCTCGTCGCCGTTCTCGGCGGTGAACGCGCCGACCCCGGTGTCGCTGTAGACGGTGCCGGTCTCGAGGTCGGTCATGGTGCCGGCCTCGGCGTCGTACTCGAGGGTCGACGTGTAGAGGTATCCCTTCGAGCCGTCGGGCGTGCGGATCGCCCCGTTGTTCGGGTCATCCGAGTACGGCACCGCGAGGGCCGTCACCTCGTCGGTGCGGGCCAGCACGTCGGCGAACTTCAACGAGGTCCAGCCCTCGGCCGAGACGGCGAGGTCGCCGTCGAATTCGGCGCCGGATGCCTCGTGCAGCGGCTCCTCGTTGGTGCCCACCAGGGCTTCGCCCTCGGGGTCGGTGACGAGCAGGCCGAGCTCGCCGGCCCGTTCGACGACCGTGACGCCGTACGTGGGCGAGTCGGGCACCCGCTCGAGCGACGAGGCCATGAGCGACGAGACCGCCTGCTCCTTCGAGCCGTTGTGGCCGGTGCCGTAGTTGGTGAAGGCGATGTACGCCGTGTAGCCGAGCACGAAGACCTGGAACACGACGAGGAAGATGACCCCGGGCGTCAGGTACTTCGCCGGCAGCTTCTTGCGCGAGAAGTAGATCCAGTTGACGATCACGGTGACCGCGGCGACGAGGCCGAGCACGAGCCACTGCTCGTGCATGGCGAGCACGAACACGGCGTAGAGCGCGAGCGCGTCGACGATGCCGAGCCCGACGAGCTTCACGAGCAGCACCTTGATGCCGCCGGATGCCTCGTCGGCGATGTTCGCCGCACGACGCTGCTGCTTCGTTGGCTTCGGTGGGGCGTCTTCGCGGACGTCGTCGGTCGCGGTGCTCATGATTGCCTGGTCTTTCGTGTCGCGTCTGGGATGAACGGAACCGCCGGTCGAGTAGCACCCGACGAAGGAGGACGCGCATCGAGACCACGTGAGGTGGTCTCGATGCGCTCCTTCGTCGCTACTCGACCGACGGAGTCACCGATCAGCCGGCGTCGATCGCCGCCTGCACGTCGGAGGCGAGCTTCTGCCACGTCGCGACCGGGTCGGCCCCGTTGATGATGGCGGCCTCGGCGATGCCCCAGTACTGCCACACCTGGCCCATGGCCGGGATGGCCGGCATCGGCACGGCGTCGGCGCCGACGGTCGCGAAGCCCGCGACGATCGGGTCGCTCGAGGCGGTCTCGGCGGCGGCGGTGAGCGCGGGCAGGACGTTGCCGGCCTTGAACAGCTCGAGCTGCACGTCCTCGGTGCCGATGTAGTTCACGAGGAAGTCGTTCGCGGCGACCTTGTTCTTCGACTCGGCCGAGACGAAGAAGCCCTTGACGCCGGCGAACGGCTGGGCGACCTCGCTGGTCGGGCTGGGGATCGGGTCGATCGCGACGTTGATGCCGGCGTCGACGGCCGCCCCGACGTTCCACGGGCCGGTCAGCCAGAAGGCGGCCTTGCCGGTCGTGAACGCGTCCTTCGCGATGTCACCGTCGATGTCGGTGTTGAACGCGCCGGTGCCGTTCTTGCCCTGCGAGCCGAGCCAGGTGGCGAACTGCTCGCCGCCCGAGTTGCCGAGCTGCAGGTCGTCGGGGTTGTAGCCCTCGGCGTCGCTGCCGAACACGGGGGCGCCGAACGCGGTCTGGAAGGGGTAGAGGTGGTACGGGTTGCCCTCGGCGCCCTGCTCGACGACGAACGGCTGGGTGAGGCCGGCGGCCTTGCCCTTCGCGAGCATGTCGTCGAAGCTCGAGGCGGGCTCGGGCACGAGGTCGGCGTTGCGCAGCATCGCGAGGTTCTCGACGGCGTAGGGCAGCATGTAGACGGTGCCCTCGTAGGTCGAGGCGTCGATCGCCACCTGGAGGTAGTCGGCTGCCGAGTCGCCGAGCTCGAGCGGCGCCACGACGCCGTTCGTCGAGAGCTCGCCGAGCCAGTCGTGTGCGCCCATGACGACGTCGGGGCCCTTGCCGGTCGGAACCTGCTGGATGAAGTCGCTCTTGATGTCGGCGTTGTCCTTGCCGACGAGCTTGACCTCGATGCCGGTCTTGTCCTGGTACGCCTCGGCCGCGCCCTTCAGCGCGTCCACGCGCTCGGCGTCGACCCAGACCGTCAGCGAACCGCTCGCGCTCGACTTGTCGTCCGAACCGCTGCCGCTGCCCGCGCAACCGGCGAGTCCGAGAGCGGCGACGGCTGCGATCGCACCGGCCGCAAGCAGGCTCTTCCTGTTCACCCTCATTGGTGTGTCCTTCTCAGTGTGCGTGAGATCGGCGCCTTCGCCGGTGGCTCTGATGCCGACCGCGCCCGAAAGGCCGTTCTGCAATTGACGCTCGCGATTGCAAGCGATTACAGATATACCTTGCGTTGCGCGCATTACAAAACCGGGATGCCGCGATCGATACCAGTTCGTGATGGTTGTGCGACTCGTGTGAACTGCAAGCGTTTCCATCCGGTATGGAGATGTCGTACAGTTTCGGACATGACTTCCGAATGGTGGCGCACTGCCGCGATCTACCAGATCTACCCCCGCTCCTTCGCCGACGCGAACGGCGACGGCATGGGCGACCTGGCCGGCATCACCTCGCGCCTGGGCGCGCTCGAAGAGCTCGGCATCGACGCCATCTGGCTCTCGCCCTTCTACACCTCGCCCCAGAAGGACGCCGGCTACGACGTCGCCGACTACTGCGACGTCGACCCGCGCTTCGGCACCCTCGCCGACTTCGACGCCATGGTCGAAGCGGCGCACGCGCGAGGCATCCGCGTCATCGTCGACCTCGTGCCGAACCACTCGAGCGACCGCCACGAGTGGTTCCAGGCCGCCCTCGCCGCACCGGCCGGCAGCGCCGAGCGTGCGCGCTACCTGTTCCGCGACGGCCGCGGCCCCGGTGGCGACGAGCCGCCGAACAACTGGGAGTCGGTCTTCGGCGGCCCCGCGTGGACCCGCGTCAGCGAGGCCGACGGCACCCCCGGCCAGTGGTACCTGCACATCTTCGACTCGTCGCAGCCCGACTTCGACTGGACCAACGAAGAGGTGCGCGAGGAGTTCCGGCGCATCCTGCGGTTCTGGCTCGACCGGGGCGTCGACGGCTTCCGGGTCGACGTCGCCCACGGCATGGTCAAGGCCGACGGCCTGCCCGACTACACCCCGCCCGCCGACGGCGGCAGCATGGGCGGCGCGGGTGGCGTCGCGGCCGACGCGCCTGCGGGCGCGGTCGCCATGGCGGCGGCCGGTGCGGGCGCGGCGGGGCTGCACGACGTCGGCACGGCGCACGGCGCCGGCGCCGAGGCATCCGTCGGCGTGCCCCTCGAGCCCGAGATCTCGACCGAAGCCGACGACCTCGCCCCGTACTGGGCGCAGGAGGGCGTGCACGAGATCTTCCGCGACTGGCGCACGCTGCTCGACGAGTACCCGGGCGAGCGCATCCTCGCGGCCGAGGCGTGGGTCGACCCGCTCGCGAAGCTCGCGAACTGGGTGCGGCCCGACGAGATGCACCAGTCGTTCAACTTCGCCTACCTCGAGACGCCGTGGCAGGCCGATGCGCTGCGCCGCGTGATCGACGACTCGCTCGCCGCGTTCGGCAGCGTCGGCGCCCCCTCGACGTGGGTGCTCTCGAACCACGACGTCGTGCGCCACGCGACGCGCCTCTCGGTCACCGAGCCGAACCCGCAGGGCCACGGCCTCGGGCCGCGCTCGCGCGGCATCCCCGCCTACGCCGACGGCCTGCGCCGCGCCCGCGCCGCGACCGCGCTCATGCTCGCGCTGCCCGGCTCGGCCTACCTCTACCAGGGCGAGGAGCTCGGCCTGCCCGAGGTCATCGACCTGCCCGACGACGCCCGGCAGGACCCGACGTGGTTCCGCACCGACCACGAGCGGTACGGCCGCGACGGATGCCGCGTTCCCCTGCCGTGGTCGTCCTCGGCACCGTCGTACGGCTTCGGGCCGACGGATGCCTCGTGGCTGCCGCAGCCCGCCCAATGGGCCGCGCTCGCGCGCGACGTGCAGCAGGGCGACCCCGACTCGACGCTCTCGCTCTACCGTTCGCTGCTCGCGCTGCGTCGGGAGCACGGGCTCGCGGCCGGGTCGCTCGAGTGGGTCTCGGCCGAGGGCGGCGCTGGTGCTGGTGCCGGTGCCGGTGCCGGTGCCGGTGTGCTCTCGTTCCGCAACGGCGACGTCGTCGTGGTCGCGAACACGGGCACGTCGCCCGTGACGCTGCCCGCGGGCGACGTGCTCGTCGCGAGCGGACCCGTCGACGAGGCATCCCGCCTGTTGCCGCCCGACACGACGGTCTGGCTGCGCGCGTAGCGGGCCGCGCCGGGCGGGCGTTCGCGGCACAGTTGCAGGATCAGCCGACCGGCACACCCGAATACGGGCCTCCTGGCCGGCTCATCCTGTAACCGGTAACCGGCCCAAGACTCGCCTTCGAGTGAGGGCACTGGGCGAGGCATCCTGGCCGAGTTGCAGGATCAGCCGACCGGCACACCCGCATGCCGGGCTGCCGACGGGAGAGTCCTGCAACTTCGAACTTCAGCGACCTGCGAACTGCGCGGCGGGCGGGGCGTCGTCGCACCGGTCCAGCCGGCGCAGCGCAACGTCGAGACCGACGGACGGCGCGCTCCGCACGCCCCAGCGGTGCTCGCCGCGTGCGATGAGGGCGAGGATGCCGCGGCTCGTGACCTCCCATTCGTCGACGACCATGCTGTAGCTCAACCGAAGCACGACGTACCCGCGCATCGCCAGCTCGAAGTCACGTCGCCGATCGTTCTCGAACTCCTCGCGGCCGGAGTGATGCCGCGACCCGTCGACCTCGATGACGAGCCGATCGCCGACGAGGAGGTCGACTCGCCCGACGCGCGCAATCGACACCTGCGTGCGATGCGCGATGTTGCGCGCCCGCAGCAACAGTCGCACCTTCGTCTCGGTGCCCGACTCCGACCCGTCGGAACAGCGATCGAGGATGCGACGACGAGACGGGCCCGCCACCGCACGGATCTCTGCGAGCGCCACCTCGCCTCGCGCGAGCGCCGAGTCGACCGTGGCGATCACCGATGCCGTCGGTGTGCAATGCAGCATCTCGGCCAGCGCCACTGCCAGCGGATCACGCCCGCTTCGGATGGGTGGATCGGAGCGGTAGTGCACACAGACGTCGTCACGAGCCGCGTCGAGCGGAGCGGGAGGATTCGCTCGTGCCGTGGCGTTCGCCGCAGGGTCGTGCGACGCGCCGGTGGCCGACGTCGGCGACTTCAGCCGTGAGGCCGAACGATGCACGCGCACGTGCAGCACCTCGTCGGTGCCGACCTCCCAGAGCCCATGGATCTTCGCGACGGACGCGGCGGTCGCCGCGCCGCCGACGCGAACCGCCCGGACGACATCGGTCGGGGCATCCGGCACTGCATACCATCGCTGCCTGACGCGGAACACTGCCCCGTCGGCGACCGCGTCGCTCAGCTGGTCACGCCGGATGCCGGCTGCATCGAGCTCTCGCACCGGGACTGCGCCACCGCTCCGCCGTATCCAGCCGGCCACCGTTCGAGAATCGTTCCGCATCCGTCGAGTCTGCGGGCACGATGACGGGCTCGAGCGGGTGCATCCGAGACTGTGGACAACCCGGGCCGGTCCACGTTGCAGGACGATGCGGCCGACCTCGCCTGCAGAGTCGCTGCCGACCGGCTCATCCTGCAACGGCTACCGGCTGGCAGAGCCCTGTCCACCAGGTTGCAGGACATCGCGGCCGGCACCGCGTGCACAGCCTCAACCGACCGGCTCGTCCTGCAACTGCGCTCACGCAGCCGGCCCCAAGCCGGCCGAGCCTCGCCGCGACTCAGTTCGTGTTCGCGTACAGCCACTCGAGCGGGTCGACCCACTCGCCGTCCATGCCGCCGATGCGGATCTCGAAGTGCAGGTGCGGACCGGTCGACATGCCGGTGTTGCCGGTCTGCCCGATGACCTGGCCGACCTCGACGGTGTCACCCTCTTCGACGAGGCGCGAGCCCGAGATCATGTGCGCGTAGACGCTCGTGACGGTCTGCCCGTCGATCTGGTGGTCGATCATGACGACCGTGCCGAGCGATCCGCCCTCGTCGGTCGAGTTGACGACGACGCCGTCGGCGATCGACTGGATCTCGGCGCCGTAGCCGGGGTTGAAGTCCTGCCCGTGGTGGTCGCTCGAGCAGCCGGCGCAGTCGCGGTAGCCGAAGCGGTCGCCGATGTGCACGCCGATCGCGAAGGGCCACTGGATCGTGCCCGCCGGGTTGTTCGTGAAGGTCGCCTCGGGGCGGATGCCCGCGGCCTCGGCGTACTCCTCGATCGTCTGCGTCTTGTAGCCCTCGCTGTCGACGCCCTCGGCGACCACGCCGTCGGCTATCTCGACGCGCTGCCCGTCGATCGTCGTCGAGTTGGTGCTCTCGAGCGCCATCGCCTGCACCTCGGCGGGCGTCATGAGCGACATCGCCGGAACCGAGGTGGTCACCGCGAGCGCCGCCGCGAAGCCCATCGCGACGACCGGTGCGAGACGACGGCCGACACGGCGCGGTGCGCGCGTCGCGGCGGGTCGCGTCGGCGCGGTGCGTTCACCGGGCGTGGATGCCGCGGGGCCGGCGCCGCTCGCGGCACCGCGCTGCGGCGCACGCTTCGAACGACGGGCGGATGCCGCGGGGTGGACGCCCTCGGGAACCGCGCCCGAGCGATCCCGGCGACGGGAGGCCGTGGCGCCCGACGTCGACGCCGCGAGCTCGGTCGCGGCGTGCGAGTCGGCGGGCAGAAGGTCTGCCCCGGCGATGAGCGCGGCGAGGTCGTCGACGGCCGAGTCGCCGCGAGCGGAAGCCGGAGCGGGCACCGCGGTGGCCGGGATGGGTGCGGCGACCGGGGTCGACACGGCCGGCACGGCGGCGGGCGTCGACGCGGCAGGCGCTGCCGCGGGAGTCGGCGCGGCGGGCGCTGCTACGGGAGCGGACGTGGCAGACACTGCCACGGAAGTCGCCGCAGGCGCCGCTGGTCGCATCGGGGCTTCGGCGGAGACGACGGGGCGAGCGGGGATGACTCGAGTCGGCTGCGCTGCGGGCGCGGCTGGTGCCGGAGCGACAGCCGGAGCGGCGCTCCCGGCCGAACGCGAGGGGGCTTGGGGCTCGGGGCTCGACAAATCGGCGAAGAGGTCGTCGAAGGCCGGACGACGCGGTGCCGCGGCGGGAACGGACAGCGAGGCATCCGCCTTCGGCACGACCGGGGCCGACGCCGGCGCAACAGGGGCCGGTGCAACAGCGGCCGAGGCGGCCGTCGCAACAGGCGCAGCCGGGAACGCAGGCGCAGGCGCAGGCGGGAACGCAGGCGCAGCAGCAGCCGCGGGGAACGCGGCCGGAGCAGGAGCCGCATACGCCCCGCCCTGCGGCGCCATCGAAGCCCGGCCGGCGGGAGCCCCGGCACCGTGCTGCGAAACCGACTCGCCGGCCGGGGCCTCGTACCGATGCGCCGCAGCCGCCTCGCGCTCGCGCAGCTCACGACGGGTCAGGGGTCGCTCGGGCCGCACAGCAGCCTGGGTGCCTGGCGAAGATCCGTCGGGCACGAGGGGGGACTCGAGCACGTTGTGGGGGCTTTCGGCGTCGGGGACGAGCGGTTTGCAGGGGAGGTACTCATCGCGACGCGAGCGCCGAGATAACAACTCGATAAAGGGTACCCGTTATCGATCGTGAACACCATGCGAACGTTCGGTATTCGTTGTAGGCGCCTCCGCTGAACGGTCGTTTCAGCCGACCGGCGCCGGCGACGAAACCGGGAGCCCGCAAGGCCGGGCGCACCCTCACCCGCGCTCGCCCGCTGCCGCGATCGCGGCCGACAGCTCCTCGAACAGCCCGGGCGCGGCGGCGACGACGAGTTCGTCGCTCTCGCTTCCGCCCCGCGGACCTCCGACGAGCGCCCCCGCCTCGCGCGCGATGAGGGCGCCGGCCGCATGGTCCCAGGGGTTGAGCCCGCGCTCGTAGAACGCGTCGAGGCGGCCCGCGGCGAGTGCGCAGAGGTCGACCGCGGCCGACCCCGCCCGCCGGATGTCGCGCACCTGCGGCAGCACGCCGAGCAGCACCTCGGCCTGCTCGCGACGCCGCTCGGCCGAGTACCCGAACCCGGTGCCCACGAGGGCCCGCCCGAGCGGTACCCCTTCGTTGACGTGCAGCGCGCGGTCGCCGAGCCGCGCTCCCCCGCCGGCGAACGCCTCGAACACCTCGCCGGTCGACGGGTTGACGACGACGCCGGCGAGCGCGCGCCAGCTCGACGGCTCGGGCGGGCCGGCCACGACGGCGACGCTCACCGCCCACCCGGGCAGGCCGTAGAGGAAATTGACGGTGCCGTCGATCGGGTCGACGACCCAGGTGAGCCCGCTCGTGCCGATGAGCATGCTGTCTTCTTCGCCGAGGACGCCGTCGTCGGGCCGCGCCGCCGCGATACGAGACCGGATGAGCGCCTCGGTCTCGCGGTCGGTCGCCGTCACCACGTCGGTCGGCGTCGACTTCGTCGCGGCGACCTCGACGCCGGTGCGCCGGGCGGCGGCCGCGAACTCCGCGGCCTGTACGGCGATTTCGCGCACGAGCGCGAGCAGCGCCGGCAGTTCGGTCGGGTCGACGGATGCCTCGCGCTCGGTCATGCCTCCCACGCTAGCCCCGCCCGCCACCGAGCACAGCGGCCGCGGCCGCGCGGCGGCCGACGGAGCAGCCGGGTGGGTGCGACCGAGTTCAGCCCGCCGCCCCCGGCTTCCGCAGGTGGACGAGCTCCACCCCGGGACGCAGTGCTTCGCGCCGGAACTCGCGGTACCCCTCGCGCTCGTACAGCCGGATGTTCGCCGCGCTCAGGTGCCCCGTGAACAGTTCGAACGACTCGGCGCCGCTCGCCGCCTCGGCCGCGCGCAGCAGCGTCGTGCCGAGACCGCGCCCCTGCTGGTCTGGCGCGACCACCAGCCGCCCGATGTGGGCGGTCGGCCCCTCGACCGTCCAGCGCACGGCCGCGACGAGCCGTCGGTCGAGGGTGACCCCCAGCGCGGGATGCCGCAGCTCGCGCCGCACCTCGTCGAGCGTCTGCGTCAGCGCGGGCAGGAACGCGTCGAGGTACAGCTGCGCCTCCGACACGTAGGCTGCGCGCTGCAGCGTGAGGAGCTCACCGGCATGGGCTTCGGTGAGGGGATGCGGTTCGACGGGATCCAGCGTGCGCACGTTCGCGATCCTATTGCCGCGCGTAGGCTCGGGTCATGGCGGTGCAGCGAATGGACCACGTCAGTGTCATCGTCGACGACCTCGAGGCCGCGACGGCGTTCTTCGGCGAGCTCGGCCTCGAACGCGAGGGCGGCGCAGCCGTCGAGGGCGACTGGGTCGACCGGGTCAACGGCATCGACGACGTGCGCGTCGACATCGTGATGATGGTCGCGCCCGACGGCGGCCGGCTCGAACTCA
This sequence comes from Agromyces chromiiresistens, assembly GCF_029167465.1. Lineage (NCBI taxonomy): Bacteria > Bacillati > Actinomycetota > Actinomycetes > Micrococcales > Microbacteriaceae > Agromyces > Agromyces chromiiresistens. The sequence continues at coordinate 498,250 of NZ_JARFNL010000004.1, read as the reverse complement.
CCCGGTTCCGCTCCCCCGAGGTGCTCACGCCCGAGCCGTCGAACGCGACGCCGAACCTGCTCGGACTGCGCAGCGTCATGTTCGAGGTCGACGACATCGATGACACCGTCGAGCGCCTGCGCGCGCACGGCGGCGAGCTCGTCGGCGAGATCGCCGAGTACGAGCGGTACTACCGCCTCTGCTACCTGCGCGGCCCGGCAGGCGTCATCGTCGCGCTCGCCGAATCGCTCGGCTGACGCGGCCCCGGCCCGCCCCCTTCGCGTGCCCGGATACGCGAAAACCCCGGTGGAAACCGGGGTTCTTGCTGGTGGCGAGTGAGGGATTCGAACCCCCGAATGCAATGCAGTCTGATTTACAGTCAGATCCCTTTGGCCGCTTGGGTAACTCGCCATCGCACCCGACCACGTTCTGCACACAACCGGGGGCCTGACAAGGATACCCGTCAGGGCCCGCTCGCGGAAATCGAAGCCCGACCGGCCCGAAGAGCGGCGGAAGCCGGCCGGCGCACGACCGTGCAGCACGGCTCGGCTGGGCCTACTTCGTGTCGGCCTCACCGTTCGCCGGGGCGTCGCCGGAGGGCTTCGCCGGCGCCGTGCGGCGACGGCGGGAGATGAGCAGCGCGATGGCGCCCGCGGCGATCACGGCCGCGGCGATCGCGATGAACGGTGCGACGTTCGCCCCCGACTCGGCGAGCTCGCCCGCGACCGCGGCGGGCGAGGCGGGCGGCGACGCCGGCGGCGAGGCGGGCGGCGAGGCCGGCGGGGTCGACGGCGGGGTGACGACGACCGGCTCGACGACGATCGGCGGCGCGACCACCTCGGCCTCGGTGCCGTCGACGGTCACCGGCGCGGGCGGGGTGAACCCCGCCGGCGGCACGACGATGATGGTGTAGCTGTCGTCCTGCGGCAGGTCGACCGTGTACGTGCCGTCGTCCTCGACGGGCACCTGCAGCTCTTCACCGGTGACGTCGAGCACGGGTTCGCCGGAGGCATCCTCGATCTCGACGACGGTGCCGGCGGGCGGCGGTGCGCCGTCCTCGAGCTCGACGGTGCCGGTGATGGTCGTCTTCGCCGCGGCGGCGGCGATCCAGAGCTGGTACAAGGGCGAGCCGTTGACCGCGCCGTAGAGCAGCTCGACGCGACGCACCGACGAGTCTGGACGGAAGCCGAGGTACGCGCCCGACGTGTCGTCGAAGTTGCCGACGACCGTCCCGGGCACGAAGGCGATGCCGTAGTCGTCGATGTTCGCCGACTCGTCCCAACGGGGAATGTCGGTGAACGGGCCGGGCCCGGCGCAGGTGCTCGGCTTCGGCGACCCGGCGGCGCAGTAGTTGCCGGGCGTCATCGCGCCGAGCGCCGAGACCGGCAGCGGCGCTCCGGTGTCGTCGAACGCGGTCACGAACACCCAGTCGGCGTCGACGTCGCCGAGCACGAAGCCCCAGTCGTCGCCGCGCTCGGCGCCGAGGTCGACGACGGTGCGCGACGGCGGCGGGTTGCCGACCGACGGCGGGGTGGGCGCGAGCGCCCCCGACTTCGGACGGATCGTGAGGTAGGGCTGCAGCCGGCTCGACCCGTACTCGGTGCCGAAGTCGGTCGACGCGTTGAGGAACGCGCTCGCCCCCGACGCCTCGGCCAGCGAGATGCTGTCGCTCGTGAGCGTGATCGGCCCGCCGAACCCCGTCGATGCGGGCAGCGTGCTCGTCGCCGTGAAGGCGTTGGCCGAGCCGCCGACGGTCCAGTCGGCGTAGGCACCGATCTCGGTCGCCGGGTCGACCGCCGCAGCCGGCGCAGTCGCGCTCGCCGCAACGCCTGCCAATGTCAGTGCGATGACCCCGACCGCCCCTGCGAGCGATGTCCCCCGATTCGCCATGCCCGCCATGCTCGCACACGCGCGCGGGCGACGCCAGCGCATCGCGGCCTGCGCCGGCATCGTTCAGACGGTGGATGCCTCGTGGCCGACGCCCCGCCGCGCGCCGATGCCGCTCAGTTCGAGGGCCGCCACCACGGCGCCTCTGCCGTGTCGCCCTGGTCGCGGCGGGTGCCGTCGGCGCGGATGGGCGCCGTGCCGCTCGCGTCGCCGCCACCGCTCGGCGCGGTCGACAACCAGCCCCGGTGCTCGCCGTTCACGACGGGCACGGGCTGTGTGCGCGCCTCGCCGTCGTCGAACGGGCGCGGTTCGCGTTCGTCGACGCGGCCCTGCTCGCCGGAATCGCCCTGCTGCGGCATCCCGGTCATGAGCGCCGACGCCGCGCCGCCGCGCCCGCCGCCCCGGAGGCCGGCCCGCTGGATGACGCGCTGGATCGTGAGCCCGCGCTGGTCCGGCGATCCGACGAAGCGGATCTCGCGCAGCCCCTGGTCCTGCGCGGCCGACTCGAAGATGAAGTGGCCGTAGTTGAGCACGCGACCGATGATCGGCTTGTGCACCGAGATGTCGAGGATTCGGGTGAGCGGCATCGTCGCGATGCGCTGCGAGAGGATGCCGTGCACCCGGAACACGCGCATGTTCGTCACCACGAAGCGGTCCATGCGGCGGCCGAGGATGCGCCGGCCGCCGTCGAGCACGAGGAAGAGCGCTCCGAAGATCGGGATGAAGTACGCCGGCGAGGGCAGCACCGTGAGCAGCAGCAGCACGGGGATCGCCGCCGCCACCTCGAGCGCGGCCGCGACGTTCGCCGCCCAGTGCTTGGTGACCTCGTCGACGATCACCTCGCCCTCATCGGCGATGAGGTGCCGCTCGACGTGCGGATCGAAGAAGCCCATGCGCGCTCCGTGCTAGGAGACGAGCGACATGAAGAACGTGCCGATCGAGCCGACGGCGTTGAACACGGCGTCGACGGCGCCCTGCACCGCGGTGGCCGCGTCCTCGGGGCGCGTGATCAGGTAGAACGCGGCGAAGACCACGACGAGGCCGAGGAGTATGCGCTTGACCAACTTCATGGTTTCTGCGTTTCCCTTCATGTTCGTGCGATGGCATGCCGCCACCCCACGAGCCAGCCCTGACCCGGCATTCTTACCGCATGGATGCCTCGGGCCGGGGGCGGCGCGCCGCACGGCGCCCGGGTCGGGGCCGGTCGCCGACCTCCCTCGCCCGATAGGATTTCTCATGACGACGGGCTCGGCGGGGCCGGAGAATGAGGGGCCATGGCCGGCATCGAAGAGGTCGCGAAGCTCGCGGGAGTGTCGACCGCGACCGTGTCGCGCGCGCTCAGCGGCCGCGGCCACGTGTCGGCCGCGTCGAAGGCGAAGGTGCTCGACGCCGCCGCGCGGCTCGGCTACGTCGTGTCGTCGAACGCCTCGTCGCTCGCGTCGGGCCGGACGCGCAACATCGGCGTCGTCATCCCGTTCTTGAACCGCTGGTTCTTCTCGTCGGTGCTCGAGGGCGCGCAGCAGGCGCTGCTGCGGCACGGCTACGACCTCACGCTCTACAACCTCTCGGGCGACGGGCAGGAGCGCGCGAGCGTGTTCGAGCACTTCCTGCTGCGACAGCGGGTCGACGCGGTCATCGCGGTGTCGCTCGAGCTCACCGAGCCCGAAGTGGCCCGGCTGCACGAGCTCGGCAAGCCGCTCGTCGGCGTCGGCGGGCCGATCCCCGGCGTGCGCACGCTCACGATCGACGACGTCGCGGTCGCCCGCCTCGCGACCGAGCACCTCATCGGCCTCGGCCACCGGCGCATCGCGCACATCGGCGGCGACCTCGAGTTCGACGTCGACTTCCACCTGCCGACGAACCGGCGCCTCGGCTACGAGGGGGCGCTGCGCGACGCGGGCGTCGAGCCCGACGGGCGCCTGTTCGCGCCGGCCGACTTCACCATTCGCGGCGGGTACCACGCGACGAAGCAGTTGCTCGGCGCCCCGCACGACCGGCCGACCGCGATCTTCGCGGCCTCCGACGAGATGGCGATCGGCTCGATTCTCGCCGCGCGCGACCTCGGCCTCGTCGTGCCGCGCGACGTGTCGGTCGTCGGCATCGACGACCACGACCTCGCCGACTTCTTCGGGCTGACGACGGTCGCGCAGTTCCCCCGGCTGCAGGGCGAGCACGCCGCCGAGATCCTCATGGACGAGCTCGAGCCCGCGACCGGCGACGCCCCCGCACCGGCGGCGACGCCGCTGCCGTACGAGCTGCGCGTGCGCTCGTCGACGGCGCGGCCGCCCGAGTAGCGTTCCGCCGGGCCTCGGTCACTCGACCGCGTCGCCCCCGCTCATGACGGCACGTGCGCACGGAGGTAGGCGGCCTGGTCGTCGGGGATCGTGGGAACCGGGACCGTCACGTCGGAGCCGCGCCACGCCGACGGGTTGACGCTGAGCGCCGAGTCGATGAGCGAGCGCGAGACGACCTCGTGGCGCGTGAAGCGGATACCGCCGAATGCGTTGAGCTCGAAGTCGCCGACGAACTCCCAGTCGCCGTTGCCGACCGGGTCGAACGCCCCCTCGTAGTGGTAGCTCAGCGGCCACGATCGAGGGTCGGTGCCGGTCGGGATCCGGTTCACGGCCGTGATGACCATGCTCGCCGAGGAGTGCGACCAGTCGCTCGTCTCCGACAGGTCGCGCGAGACGATCGGCGTCGACATCTCGCCGTAGTCGTTGCCCTCCCACGAGACGGTGAGCGTGGCGTGGGCGGTGCCGACCCTGATCTGCGGGAACCGGAACAGCTCGCGCGTGAACGCGTGCTTCGGTCGCATCGCGCCCGGCATCTGCAGCCGCGCCTCGGGGGTCAGCAGCCGCTGCTGCTTGTCGTAGCTCACCGAGAGCGTGCCGCCGGGGAACGCGTTGACCTGGGTCTGCACGATCGACGCCGCGGCGAGGCCCACCTGGATCGCCTCGGCGGCGGTCAGCAGCGCGGCCGGGTTCTGCTGGTAGGCGTACTCGCGCACCTCGCGCGAGGCCGGCACCGCGAGGGCGACCGCCCCCGTGAACAGCTCGGACTCGGCGCGCCGGCGCTCGGCGAGCGCCGCGCTGTCGACGACGCCCTGGGGGCTGCGCACCCGCACCCACTTGGCGATCTCGACGGGCACCTCGTCGAGACGCCCGTCCTCCAGCAGGCGCAGCACCGCCGAACGGCTGAAGGCGTGCGAGCCGATGCCGCACGCGAAGCTCACGATGGCGTCGACCTGGTGCTGTGCGAGAGGGTGCGCGATCTTCAGCGAGATGAAGTCCTCGGCCGAGGCGATCCGCCGGGCCAGTTCCGCATCGCCTGCGTCGCCGGGCGGCAGCAACGGGCGCTCCCAGCGGGTGACGAACGCCCGGCCGGCCGGCGACACCGCGCGGGCGACCGACAGCGACCCCGACCATCGGCTCCCGGCTCGGGCGGCGGGCCGGCGGCGGTCGCCGGTCGGCGCCGACAGCACCGTGGTCATGAGCATCGACTGAGCCGAAGCCGTCGGCGCGGGAAGCGTGTCGGTCGAGACGGTCAGCGCGCCGGCGCCGACGACCTCGGGTCGGCTGTCGCGAACGAAGTCCCACTCGGCGAAGTCGACCTGGCCGGCCAGCAGCGACGCCGGGAACGGCAGGGCGGCGATCAGGCCGCGCACGATGCCGTTCATGCTGGCGATCGCGCTGCGATAGGCGCCGGTCGCGGCGGCCTCGAAGGTGGCGCCGCCCTTCCACGCCGTCCAGAAGAAGTGCGTCGTCGGCTCGGGCAGGTAGTTGTTCGCGTGCGTGCCGACGCTCGTGCGGGCGCCGACGTGCAGCCAGGCGCCGTTGAGGCTCGAGCCGACGCAGTTCATCATGTAGACGCTGCGCAGGTTGAGCGGTCCGCCGAACTCGGTGCGCAACGAGCGGACCCGATCGGCGTCGACGCGGCCCTCCGCATCGATGTAGCGGCCCTCGTTGCCGTGCGTCAGGATCAGCAGGTCGACGACGCGGCCCGCTCGCGTGGCGTCGAAGAGCGTCGATCGGAGCTCGGCGAACGTCGCCGTGGAGTCGCGCAGCACCGTGACCTCGCCGTAGACGTCGGGCTTGGCCGCGCCGAACTGCTGCACGGCGAGTTCGGCCGACTCGATCAGGGTGTCGGTGGCGCGGCGCAGGCCGTCTTCGACGGCGGCGACGAGCCGGGCCCGCATCGCATCGGAGAGCACGGTGTCGGCGCCGGGCACGGCGCGGATCACGCGGTCGACCAGGTCGGGGATGCCGAGGTCGATGCCGCCGTTCTCGATGAGCACGACGAGCTGGCGGTCGGCGGCGCTCTGGGCGCGCGCCCAGCCGACACCGGGACGCCGTCCCGGTGCGGCGGCGAATGCGGTTGGCATGATCGTTCCTTCCGGCTGCGTCAGGCTCGGCGCAGGTGGCCGCCGCCGACGAGTTCGGCGATGAGCTGGTCGAGTTGCGCGGTGATGAGGTCGGCGGCCGCGTTGCTGAGCACGGTCGAGCCCGGCGTCGTGTACGTCTGCAACGCCGTGCGCAGGACGGTGAGCCCGGCCGAGGTCGGTTCGGGCGTGAAGCGCCAGACCCGGTCGACGAGCGCGCCGAGGTCGGCTCCGGAGGCGAGGATCGCGGGATCGCGCAGGTCGGCGACCGACTGCGCGACGGCCTGCTTCATCACCGCGAGCGTCGACGACTCGAGCGCCTCGTCGCCGTGCAGGCGCCACGGGACCGCCCCGGCGTTGTTGCCGACCATCACACCGGTGCTGTTGAGATGGTCGTGCAGTGCCTTGACCGCGACGTTGGCGATCTTCTCCGGTTCCTGCTCGGCGGCGCGCTGCAGCAGCGTCGCGAACCGCGACGCGCTGTTGATGTTGGCGTGCCAGCCGACACCGCCGATGCCGATGGTCGGGTCGGCCTGCTCGAGCTCGCTGAACCGGCGGGCGACCTCGCCGGTGAATGCGCGGTTCGCGACGCGGGTGAAGAACGCCTGCCCGGCGGCGTTGAGGCTGCTGCCGTGGTAGAACTCGCGCCGGAACGCGTCGATCACGACCTCCTTGTTGACGAGGTGACCCGATGCGAACGCGTCGGTCAGGAAGTGGTCGGCGAACGCATTGACGATGAGGGCGCTCTCGAGGGTCGGCGTACCGCTCGGGTTCGCGAGATGCAGCCGCTGCGACTCACGCAGGGCCTGCTGGTGCAGTTCGGCGTAGCGCGCCCGGTTGTCGCCGTGCGCCTGCGGGAAGCTCACCTCGATGACCGAGGGCGGCGCGAAGTGCGTGTAGTTCGTCGCCGCGAGGCGCAGGTAGCGCCCGCCCGTCGCCGTCGACCAGTCGGTCTCGGTCACTGGGTCGTTCCCGGTGCTCGTGCGGTAGTGCGCCGCGCTGCGTCGGATGTGGCCGCGCAGCGCGGTGAGCTCGCGCTCGGAGGCGCCGAGCAGGTCGGCGGGGTTCTCGAAGAAGTCGGGCATCGCGACGAGGTCGCCGTACGTGAAGTCGACGTTCGCGATGCGCAGCGGCACCGTGCCGACGTCGTCGCCGGAGCGCACGTGCTCCCCCGTGTCGAAGAACGGCCGGCTGAGGTCGGGGCCGGCGAGGCGGCCGACGTCGCCGAGCCGCACCGACGCGCCGCGATCGGTGGCCGCGCCGAGCGCGCCCCACACCGGGGTCGCCTGCGCCGGCGCTGCGGGAGCGGCCGCGCGCGTGTCGTCGATCGCGGAGAGGTCCTCGATGAACTCGCGCTGTCCGGCATGCACGGGCCCGGCCGCGGCCTGCGCGCGTCGTGCGGCGGCGGTGCCGGGCGCGGGCGCACCACGTCGCGACGCCTCCTCGTCGAAGCGGTCGAACCGGCGCTGCAGCTCGACGCTGCCGAGGTCGAAGCTGTTCGCGTAGGCCATGCTCTCGGCGATGCGGTCGAAGATCGCCTGCTCGTTCTTGGCCGGGTCGACGGGTGGCGGGGGCGGGGGCGGCGAGCCGTCGCGGTCGCGCATGCCGCCCATCGACGGGTCGAACACCTTGCGGCCGGTGAGGATGGCCTGCATGTCGGCCGCGAGGTCGTCTTCGGCGACGCTCGGCTTCGAGGGCGCGAACGCGGGTTCGGGTGAGGATGTCTCCGGCAGCGCCGGCGGTGCCGGGAGCGGCTCGGCGGCCGTCGGCGCGGGAGCGGACGCCGACGGGGCGGCGGCGGGCGACGGCGCGACCGACGGCGACGCCCCGCCCGGCGCCGGCGTCTCCACCGACGGCGGAGCGGCGGGCGCAGAGGGCGACGTCGGCGTCGCCGAAGACGGAGTCGGCACGGTCGCCGCGGCGTACGGGTCGGGTGCGACCGGCGCCTCGGGGGTGCGGACGGTGTCGGCGGGTGCGGGCGGCGTCGACGCCGAGGCATCCGGGGTCGCTGGTGCCGCAGCCGGGGCGCCCGGCGCCGCGGGTGGCGTGGCGAGCGGTGCCGGCACGGGCTCTCCGCGCTCGACGACGTACTCCTCGAAGGGCTGCCCGCCCTGTTCCATCACCTCGGTGCCGGGGTCGACGGAGAGCGTCACGGCCCGGCTCCGCCGCGCCGGTGCCGGCGGTCGCCCGCTCGCGTAGCTCGAACGCAACAGCCGCGCGAAGTCGGCGTCCCTGCTCTGCGGTCTCGAATACATGACCCTCACGCCCTCACGTTGACTCGGACGACGGCGAACTGGTCGAACGTCACGACCACCTCGTTGTCGGCGGTGAGCGGATGCTCCTCGTCGAGGAGCAGGCTCAGGTGCGCCGGCCCCCGCGACAGCACCTCGACGAGCTCGCCGTTCAGCACGGCGACCGGCTCGAACGAGGCGTCGACGGCCAAGTTGCGCCCCTCGAGCAGGAGCACCGTTCCGCCCTCGGACTGCGACAGGCTGACCCCGTCGATCGACGGCGCCGACTTGCTGCGCCGAGACTGCTGGATCTTGCGCGCGATCTGGCTGTAGTCGATCTCGGAGTCGGTGACCGCGCCCAGGTCGACCTTGCGCGCCTCGAGCTCCTTGAGGTCGTCGAGCGAGTTGACGCCGATGCGGCGCAGCTTGGTGCGCGTCTGCTCGTCGACCTCGAGCGGGTCGATCGCGTCGACCGGCGCGGTGCCGCGCGCCTTCGTGCTGGCCCGCACCTGCTGGTCGGTGATCGAGTTCAGCTGGATCGTGAGCTTCGACGCGCCCTCCTCGCCGGGCTGCGCGGTGACGAACCGTACGGAGCCGTCGGCGTAGCTCGGGAAGGCGTTCACGTCGAGCGCAACCTCCTTCACCGAGTAGCTCAGGGGCTTGTTGATCGCCTTCACGGCGAGCGTCTCGCGGGTCTTGTCGAGCTCGACGACGAGCGAGTCCACGAAGTCCTCGAGGCGCCACGGCGAGTTCTCAGCCATCGTCCGGCTCCTGCTCGACGACGATGCGGATGGCGTGGAACACCGGGAGGTCGGCGGTCGCGACGTGGTAAAGCGGGGGCACCATGCCGATCTCGATCGAGGAGCCGCGCACCGTGAGGTCGAGCTCGATCGGCGTCTCGACCTCGCAGCCGACGATGGTCGTGCGCACTCCCGCCTCGCGGTCGTCGATCGGCGGCGCGAGCGGCAGCAGCCCGGGCAGCATCTCGTGCAGCGGCACGAACGCCTCGTCCATCATGCGCTCCCGTCGATCACGGCCGACGCGGGCTCGAGCCCGGCCTTCGTCTCGAACACGACCTCGTACCCGTCGAAGGCGTAGCCCGACGCGGTGGGCTCGGCCGATTCCTCGTCGACCGACGCGGCGAGGCCGAGCAGCCGGACGGCCTCGATCACCGGGAACCGCACCTCCTCGTCGGCGGTCGCGAGCACCTGCCCGTAGGGGTCGACCTCGGTCGCCGAAGCGAGGGTGAAGCTCCGCAGCCCGAGCACCGGCACGGCCCACAGCACGCCGCGGGTGTTGCGGCGGCCCTCGAACCGCACGTTCGCGACCGCGTCGCCGCCCTGCGCCGCGAGCCAGGCCGGCGCGGCGAACGCCGCCACGACCTCCGGGGCGAGCGGTTGCCCGCCGTCCCAGAGCGGGAGCAGCGCGTTGAGCTCGTGCACGCTGACCTCGAGGCCGGCCTTGAACCGCCCGGCGGTGAGCCGGCGAACCCCCTCGCCCTGCGGCCTCAGCTCGGAGCGGGTCTGCATGAGCCCGTTGCCCCGGTCGGCGGCGGTGAGGACGACGGAGTACCGGGTCGCGGCGTCGAACCCCCACAGGGGCAGCTCGCCGTCGTCGGCGTCGGTGCTCGCCCATACGCGGTTCCAGAACGACCGGAACCTGGCCATGTCGGTGAGCTCCCTCGGCTCACCCGCGACGCCGCCGCGCGCCCGCACGCTGCGCACGGCCCCGAGCACGATGCGCGTCGCGCTCGACGCCTGGTAGACGCTGCTCCGGCCCGGCCAGCGGAGCGACGCGGTGACCTCGAGGTCGACCTCGTGCGGCAACGCGGCGAGCTCGGCAGGGGTCAGGGCCACGCTGATCGGCGTGCCCGGCGCGAGGCCGGTGAGCCGCTGCGTCCGCTCGACGAGCCTCGTGCTCCCGCCCGGCTCGCCGATCGCGACGTCGAGCACGGCTCGCGGCAGCGGCGTCGTCGGGCCGTCGGTGCCGACGTCGAGCCGGAACCGCAGCGTGACCGCCTGCCCGGCGGCGAACACGGGGCGCGGGCCGCCGAGCCGCGGCAGCGGCGGGGCGAGCACCGGCGCGAGCACGGCCCGGCTCGCGGTGGCGGTGGTCGCCGCCGTGGTCGTGCGCGTGCCGTCGAGGCTCGAGGTGCCGCTCACCGCGCCCGGCGCGGGACCCGTTGAAGCCGCGGGGGGCGCGGCGGCGCTTGCGGCGGGTGCGGCCGCGGCCGCCGGGGTGCCGCTCGGCGCGGCGACCGCCGGGGCGGCACCGAGCAGGCGGCGGAGCTCTTCGATCGCGTCGACCGACTCGCCGCCCGGGCTCCCCGCGGCGCCGGTCGCGGCGCCGTCGCCGCCCGACGCGGCGCCGGTCGCTCCTCCACCGCCCGGCGCCGCCGCTGCGAGCAACTGCAGCAGCCGCATGCGATCGGCCGAGCCGAGCACCTCGGTCACGAGCCGCAGGTGGTCGGTACGACGTTGGGCGCGTTGCGCCGCAGCCGCGTTCACGAGCTGCGGGAGTGCGCTGAGCACCGAGCCCGCGAGCCCCGCGAGGATCGCGTCGTCGATGCCGGCGATCATGGCGCGCGCCGGTGCGACGCCCCAGTCGATGCGCATCGACTCGGGCGTGGCGAACAGGTCGCCGCCGGCCGGAACCGGGTCGTGCGGCGTCGCGAAGAGGTCGGCGCCCGGCGCCGCGGGCGCGGGCGCGGCGTGGGCCGCCGAGGCATCCGCCGTCGCCGGTGCCGTCGCCGACGGAGCCGGCACCGGCGAGACCGGCGCCGCAGCCGCCGCCCCTGTCGCGGGCGACGCGACGGCCCCGAGCACGCTGCGCAGCAGTTGCGCGAGCGTGTCGGGCGAGAGGGCGGATGCGTCGCCGCCGGTGCCCGACGCACCGCCGGCGCCGCCCGGGCCGAGCAGCTGCTGCAGCACGGGCCCCGCGACGCGCACGAGCGTGCCGAGCAGGTCGTCCATCGACGCGGGCCGGCTGTACGTCTCGCGTGCGCTGCAGGTCGCGACCGCGGTGCGGGCGCTGCGCGGCATCGGCGCCGCGCCCGGTGCGCCGACCGGCGCCGGCTCGCTCGACGACGCGCTCATCGCGAACCCCGATTCGGGAGCGCTGCCCCAAGCGTCGACGCGGTCGTCGTCGCCCGGCGCGTCGACGAAAGCGCCCAGCCGCACCGGCCGCGAGAATGCGGGTGCGCGACCGTCGGGCGCCGCGGCGCTCTGCACCTGCACGAGGCTGCGCGGCTCGGTGACCGCCGACTCCTCGAGAAGGTACCGGGTGCGGGTGTCGAGATGACGCCCGGCGCGGGGATTGCGACGCCATTCGCTGCGCCAGTACGGGCCGTCGAGCACGACGACCCCGTCGACGGTGCGCACCTGGGTGCCGAGCAGCACCCGGAAGTACGGGCTCGTGCCCGTGTCGATCTCGAAGACCCGTGCCTGCCCATCACCGTCCTCCTCCCGAAGCAGTGCCAGCGCCATGAGCGGTCGCCCCTATCGGCGGGCGGGGGCCGCCCCTCCCGGTGCGGCGCCGGGGGCGGCGCCCTGCCCGGGCGGCAGCGCCGCGACGCCGCCGTCGGCGTACATGGTCGCGAAGTTGTCGAGCTTGAAGTAGTCGGTCTTGAACTGGATGTTCACCTTGCCGGTGAGCTTGGCCGACAGCGTGTCGGTCGCCTCTTTCTGCGAGGTGTTCACCTGGATGTTCGTGTTCGTCATGCTCATGCTGCCGCTCGGGCCGCCGAAGAGGCCGCCGAGGGGCGGGTCGTACGACGCCTCGACGTTGACGACGTTGACGTTCTGGTCCTGGTGCGACGCCTGCGACTTGCGGTTCGCGGTGATCATGAACTCCACGCCCGCCTCGATGACGCCCTTCTCGACCACGAGCCGGGTGACGCCCATGAGCAGCACCTCGCGCAGTGCGGCGCGGTGCTCCTTGGCCATGTTGATCTTCGCCTCGAGGATGTGCCGCTTCACCTCGGAGTCCTCGGGGTCGACCTTGTCGCCCTCGGGCGTGGTGAGCGCCATCTTCTGCGAGCCGTCGGCGGCGCGCTCGGTCGTGACGCCGTACTGCGCCCCCCGCGTCTCGGCGAGTTTCAGGAACGACTCGTCGTCCTTGATCTTGGTGATGAAGTCGGCGGTCGACTTCGTCGCCTCCTTCATGAGCTTGATGTACGAGTCGGTCTGCTCCTTCATGACCTTCAGGTTCGCGTTGAACACCGCCTTCATCAGGTCGGCGACGAACTGCGGGAAGTCGACGCTGTCGACGAGTTCGTTGAACGCCTCGGTCGAGCCCTCGAATCCCGGGCGGTACCCCTCGAAGCCCATCTCCTCGCCCGAGTCGGTCGCCATCGCCTTGGCGACGTCGCGCGGGGCGAGACCCCGGCGGGCGCGTTCGCGATCGATCTCCTCCTCGACGAGGGAGAGGTAGACGCTCTGCTGGTCGGCCAGCGACATCGCCTGGAAGGGCCCGCTCGGCGCGAGCACCTCGACGGCGGTGGCTCGGGCCAGCTGCAGGATCTCCGCATCGGAGGGCCGCGTGCTCTCGTTCATGCTCTGCTCCGTTTCCGTGCCGGCTCACCCGGAGCTCAGAAGTCCCAGTCGTCGCCGGAGGCCGGTGCGCCCGCCCCGGTGCCCGGTGCGCCGGTCGGCGGCGAACCGAACGACGGCATGCCGGGCATTCCGCCGAGGTCCGGCATGCCGGGAAGGTCGGGAATCGACGGCATCCCGGGCAGCGGGCCCGACCCGCCGCCGGCCTCGGCCTCGTCGTCGCCGTGCTCCGAGGCATCCTCTTGCAGGATGCTCTGCGTCGTGATGAACGCGTCGACGTTCGAGATGAATCGCGAGAACGCCTCGTCCTGCTCGAAGGCCGACGGCGTGTACTCGGCGATCGAGGTGAGCAGTGCGTGCCCCAGCCGCGCCTTGTTGTTGAGCACGCTGGCCCGCGCCCGCTGGCCGCGGGTCGCCGCGAGCTTCTCGATGACCTTGAGCCAGGAGCCTCCGGCCGGCACGAGGTGCGAGCGGATCTCCTCGTGGCCCAGGATGCGGGTGATGACGAAGTCGAGCTCGGCGTTCATCATCGGGGTCATCACCGTCGCGAGGCCGACGCAGCTCGTCGAGAGGTTGTACTGCAGGTCCTCGACGGCCTGCATGACGTTCTGCCTCGACACGAAGTTGTCGGGGTGCGGGCTCACCTGGGCGCGCTCGAGGTAGCGGGCCGACTCGAGGATGAGGATCTTCCAGAGCCGGCCGAACTCCTCGTTCGCGGGGGCGTCGGCCGGCGTCGGCGCCTTGCCGAGGTCGAAGACCTGGCGGTAGTACGCCCGCCGCATCGGCTCGCGGGTCGCGTCGACCTTGTCGGTCGTGCCGCTGCGCGGGTCGAGCACCGGGAACCGGTTCGAGAAGACGTAGTCCTCGAGGTCCTTGCGGAGCACCGGGTCCTCGACGGCGAACCCGTCGTGGAAGAGGTACGTCGAGGTGAAGTACCGCACCGCGTCGAACACGCCGAGCTCGTCACCGAGCGTCATGACGTAGAAGAGCTGCGCCGCGCAGCGCACGGCCGCCGAGTTCACCGACCGGGCTGCGGCGTCGTCGCCGTAGAACGTCACGGCGAACGGGTCGTCGGGGCCGGCGCTCGGCATCGCGCCGCTCGTCGCCGCCTTCGCGAGGTACATGGGCACCATGTACGGCGCGTTCTCCTTCGTCACCGCGATGTGCGAGGTCTTGAGGTACTCGACGAGCGTCGGCACGAGCTCGGGCGGCACGTCCTTCACGCCCGAGGCGGCGATGAGCCCCGCGTACTTGTCGTGCTCGAGGCGGTCGCCGACCACGTCGAGCACGATGGCCTTGAACGAGTCGACCGAGAGCTTCGGCGCCCGCGCCAGGATGGCGGTGACGACCGTGCTGTCGTCGTCGTCGAGCTTCGGCACGCGAAGCTGAGCTTCCTGCACGAGGTCGCGCGCGGCTCCGACGGTGGCGTACGCGACGACGTCGCGCGCGCCGTCGCGGTGCGAGACGACGAAGTTGATGAGGCTCGTGCGCTGCCGGATGCCGTAGACGAGGTAGGCGCGGGCGAAGACCAGGTCGCGGATCCCCTCGTACGCGAGCACGGTGCGCACGTCGAAGTCGAGCGTCGACCACCGGGCGTCGAGCTCGTCGTCGAGCTCGTAGCGCAGGTCGGTGAGGTCGGTCTCGCCGTCGAGCACCTCGCCGATCGTGCGTTCGCCCGCGCCCGGCTTGTTCGCCCGCAGTGCGCTGACGAGGCTGTCCTCGGCCCACCGGCCGACGCCGATCGCCGCCGACCGGCGCGGGGTGAGCGGGCGCTCGACCCACTCGCGCACCGTGTCGAGCGCCTCGTCGCCGGGTTCGACGATCGCCTTCTGGAGGAACCCGTCGAGTTCGGCGAGCTGCGCGGCGACCTTCTGGTCGACTGCGGCCTGGTACCCCTGCACGGTCGCGAGCGTGCGCTTGATGCGGAACCCGCTCGGCGCGGACTTCCCGTCGGCGTTCAGGGAGCTGAGCGTGTACGGCATTGCGGTCTCCTCGGTGCGTGCGACCTGGCGCGGGCGGCGTTCACCGCCGGGCGCGCCCCAGCCACTTGAATGCGTCGGTCAGGTTGATGCGCCCGTAGCCCGCGTGCGGGTTGCGCGGGCGGGCGTCGATGCGGTCGGATGTCTCGCGGAGCACGCGCAGCACGGTGTCGGCGTCGAGGTCGAACCCGTGGTCGCGCGCGTACGACTTCATGAGCGCGACGGCGCCGGCCACGTGAGGTGCGGCCTGCGAGGTGCCGGAGGCGACGGCGTAGCGGCCGCTCGCGAACGAGCTGAGGATCCGCACGCCCGGGGCCGTGACGGTGATGTCGGCGCCGTAGGAGCTGAAGCCGGCGACCGCCCCCGCGTCGTCGCACGCGGCGACGGCGATCACGCCCGGCAGCGCTCCCGGGTAGTACTTGGTCGGAGCCCCGTCGTTGCCGCTCGCTGCGACGACGGTCACCCCGCGGCTCTGCGCGTAGCGCACGACGTCGGCGTGCGGGAGGCCGCCACCGGTGTGCCGGATGCCGACGCTCATGTTGACGACGTCGGCGCCCCGGTCGACGCACCACTTGAGCGCCGGGTTGATGTTGTCGACGATCCCGGCGCCCTGGAACCCCGTCGCGGTGCGCATGGTCGCGAGCACTCGCACGGCCATGAGCCGGCAGTCGGGGGCGACGCCGGGCTCCATCGCCCGACCGGCCCCGGCGATGATGCCCGCGACGTGGGTGCCGTGGCCCACCTCGTCTTCGGGGTCGGCGTCGGCGTCGAGCACGTCGCCGACGAATCCGCTCGTGTCGAGCCCCTCGAGGTTCACGAAGTCGGCTGCGGCGACGATCGTGCCGCGCAGTTCGGGGTGGTCGAGGTCGACGCCGGTGTCGAGCACCGCGACGAGCACGTCGGGTCGCCCGCGGGTGATCGCGTTGGCGAACGGCACGCCGATCTGATCGCCCGCCGACGAGGTCGTGCCGAGCGCGGTCGCGGGCTGGGGCACCGGAAGGTCGGTGCCGGCGACGACGAGCTGGCTGCAGCGTTCGACCGAGCGCAGCGCGGAGAGGCGCGCGAGCACGTCGGCCGACAGCGGGGCGAGGTCGTCGAAGATGATCCGGTACGTGCGATCGAGCCCGTGCTTCGTCTCGGCGGGAGTCCAGACATCCATCGCGGGCACGTACTCGTGCGTCACCCAGTACTCGCGGCGCACCTCGTGGAGGACGGCGTCGACCTCGGCGACGACCGAGGTGACGACGTGCGTCTTGTCGCCGATGAACGTGATCCAGTCGGGAATGACGGGCGGCTCGGGCAGCCGCTCGCGCATCTTCAGGATCAGGTGATGCCTCACGTTCACGATTGAACGACGGCGCCGACCGCCCGACAATACGCAGTTGTGACACTATGCCGATGCGGCCGGCGGTGGTAGCGCGGGCCGTCGCCCTTCCGCCCCCGCGATGGGCGCGCGCCCGACGGCGCCCGCTCCGAGCAGTCCGAGCGACTCGGCTCGCCGCACGGCCAGCAGCCGGTCGTGCACGCCGAGCTTCTCGTAGACGTTGCCGAGGTGCTTGTGCACGGTGCGCTCGGAGACGCCCATGCGCGCCGCGATCGTGCGGGCGAGCAGCCCGTCGCCGAGCATCTGCAGCACCTCGAGCTCGCGGGCGGTCAGCCGGCGGGCGCCCGTTTCGACAGGGTCGACGGGGTCGACGGGGTCGACGGCGGGCCGCGGCGGCTGCGGCCCCGGCGACGACCCGGCGGCGCCGAGCCCGTGGCCGGACGCCACGGCGAGCGCGGCCGACGTGCGTTCGAACACCTCGAGGTGGCGGCGCAGTTCGCCGAGCCGGGTCGCCTCGCGCTCGTCGGGTCGCCCCGCGGTCGCGACGACCACCACGACGAATCCCTCGGCATCGGCGAGCACGGGCAGCTCGGCGAGGTGCGGGGTGGCGAGCCAGTCGAGCATGAAGCGGCGCGCGGTCGAGGCGTACCAGGCGTCGTCGATGCGGGCGCCGCGGAACCGCTCGGGGAAGGCGATCTCGATCGTCGACGCGAGCTTCGACGTCTCGCGCCGCCAGAGGCAGAGCTCCGAGCGGTCGGGCTCGACCGCCCGGCCGCCGTCGCGGGCGTAGCGCACGCGGACGTGCCCGACCGCGCGGGCGTCGAACGCGACGCCGATGCGCGCCGCCAGTCGCGGGCGCGGATCGGCGCCGCCGCCGGCTTCGATCAGCGCGTCGGCGTACAGATCGAGGAGCGATCTGGCGAAGACCGCGTCGTCATCCGCCGCGCGATCCATCGGCGCACGCCCTCGATGCCACGACGCTCCCCCCGAAGCCGTCCACCGCTCGGGGCACGTCGGCGCACCCCGGCCTTCGCCGTCGTGGCAACCTGTGCGTCGGTCATTCGTTCGGGTCGGAGGAGGCGGCGTCGCCGGTCCACATCGGTAGCGCCAGAATATGGGAGTTCCTCAGCTTCCACAGCCGTCGGCGGGCCCCGCTTTCGGGGGTCAGCGTCGGCGGCGACCCCGTGGCATCCGCCCGCCCCCTCGGTAAACTGGCGCGCATGGCAGATGCAACGTTCGACATCGTGAGCAAGGTCGACAAGATGGAGGCCGAGAACGCCGTCAACCAGGCGCGAAAAGAGGTCGAGCAGCGCTACGACTTCAAGAACGTCGGCGCCTCGGTCGAGTGGAGCGGCGAGAAGGTGCTGCTGAAGGCCCAGACCGAAGAGCGCGTCAAGGCCGTGCTCGAGGTCGTCGAGTCGAAGTTCATCAAGCGCGGCATCACCCTGCGTGCGCTCGACACGGGCGAGCCCTACCCGTCGGGCAAGGAGTTCCGCATCGAGATCGCGCTCAAGAACGGCATCGACAGCGAGAACGCGAAGAAGATCTCGAAGATCATCCGCGACGAGGCGCCGAAGAGCGTGAAGAGCCAGATCCAGGGCGACGAGCTGCGCGTCTCGTCGAAGAGCCGCGACGACCTGCAGGCGACGATGGCGCTGCTCAAGGGCAAGGACCTCGACGTCGCGCTGCAGTTCACCAACTTCCGCTGAGTCGGGTGCCCGCGCGGCGCTGAGTCGGGTTCGGCGCGCTGAGTCGGGTTCGAACCTCGTTCCGCGTGCCGAACCCGACTCAGCGGGCGCGGCTGCGCGTGGAGCGCAGGGCCGGCTCGTCGGGGCGACCGATCAGCGCACGACGGCGCCGCGTCCGCGGCACGCCCATCGCCGCCAGCCGTTGTTCGAGCGGGCGCTTGCGCACCATCTCGCCCCAGTCCCACCGGTCGAAGGCGTCGGCCCGTCGGCGCAGGGCGTTCTCGCGGTCCTTCTCCCGGATGACGCGCTGGGCAGCGGCGCCGGGGCCGACCGACTCCCGCCGATCGTCGACGGTCAGGTACTTGCCGCGTCCGTCGGCCTCGCCGATCGCGCGCACCGACGGCCACCAGAAGTCGACGTCGGCCGTCGTGCCGAGTTCGCCGAGCCAGAACCGCTGCTGCAGCACGGGCGGTTCGAAGCCGAACTCCTCGATGACGAGACGGCTGGCCGTCTCGAAGACCGTCTCGGCCCGTGCGGTCGCGCGTTCGAGCACGGCCTCGGTGCGACGGCTGCCCGGATACGGCAGCAGGCGCTCATGCTCGGCCCGCAGTCGCTCGAGGGTCGTTCGCGGACCGCCCGACGACCGACGCGGCACCCACAGCGCGGCATCCACCGCGGCGAGCGCAGCCGCGACCGTCGCGACGCGGCACACCTGGATCAGCGTGTACTCGACCGAGGTGACGACCCGGTCGCCGACCCGAACGAGTGACGGCGCCCGGCTCACCCCCACGCCGACGACCCCGCCACGGCGGAATCCGGTCGGACCCGGCGAGAGCACCGAGACCTCGTGCGGCCAGCGACCGTAGGTCGGGAGCCCGAACAGCGCGAGCGCCGAGAGCCCGGTGAACACCGGAGCATGCATCGCCTCGGCGGCGCCGTGCACGAGGTGCAGGTGGCGCAGTTCGTCGCGCCGCCAGGCGGGCGTCGTCGCGGCGGGCGCTTCGGCGTAGAACCCGCGTCGCACCCGTTCGAGGCGGCCGGCCGACACCTCGGCCGCGAGGCGCCGTTGCAGCCCGGCATCGCGCACGTCGGCGAACCTGATGAGCCCGGAGGGCAGTCGGGGAAGATCCA
Source organism: Agromyces chromiiresistens (assembly GCF_029167465.1). Lineage (NCBI taxonomy): Bacteria > Bacillati > Actinomycetota > Actinomycetes > Micrococcales > Microbacteriaceae > Agromyces > Agromyces chromiiresistens. The sequence continues at coordinate 479,103 of NZ_JARFNL010000004.1, read as the reverse complement.
TCGCCCCAGCTTCCGCCGACCCGTGGCCCACGGATGCCGCATCCCTCCGCCATGTGGACACCAGCCGCCGCGCTCCCCCTGTGCAGGACGAGTCGCCGCTCACCTGAGTCGGGTTCGCCCCGCTGAGCATGTTTCGAGCACCGCTCAGCGCGCCGAACCCGCTTCACGCCCGCGCGTAGCCGCCGAGCCACCGGGTGATCGCGGCGTACGCGGCCGCCCGGGCGGGCTCGGCCGAGAGCATGACGTCGTGCAGCGCGCCGTCGATGCGCTCGATCGCGACGGTGGGCCCGAGCTTCGTCGCCCGCTCGGCGATCTCGTCGACGACGAGCACGCTGTCGGTCGACCGCATCGCCTCGTCCCACCGGGTGAGGATGGTCGATCGTGCCGACAGCAAGGTGAGCACGGGCGCGCCGACGTCGATGCCGGCGGCGACGGTCGCGTGCCCGGTGAGCACGGCCGAGAGCCACACCGAGTTCGTCGCGAACCCGCGGTCGGGGCGCCAGTCGTGGTCGTACTCCCACTCGCCGCCCTGCTCGCGGGCGACGGCGCGCGTGTAGAACCCGAGGTCGACGTTCGGCAGCGGCGCGAGCGGATGCACCCGGGCACCGAACTGCATCATGGGTGCGATCGCCTCGCGCCCGATGCGCGACAGCTGGAACTCGAGCCACGGGCTGTTGAGCACGATCGCCGACGCGACGCCCGGGTGCCGCGCGGCCCACAGCGACAGCGTCAATCCCCCGGTCGAGTGCCCCATGACGAGCAGGCGCCGGCCGGAGGCATCCCCGCCGTGCCCCATGGCCGCGAGCGCGGCCGCGATGTCGGCGTCGTAGTCGGAGAGGCTCGTGATGAGTCCGGGCGTCTGGCCGGGGCGCAGGCTGCGCCCGTACTTGCGCAGGTCGAGCGCGAAGAAGCGCGCGCCGAGCCCGGCCCAGTACGCGGCGAGCTCGGGGTTGAAGAAGTAGTCGCTCCAGCCGTGCACGTAGAGCACGTCGATACCGGATGCCGCGGCCCGGCGCCACCGCCACCGCCATGCCGGCCGGTGCCTGACCAGGGTCGCGACCACCTCGCCTTCGGCGTCGTCGCCGAGCGGGAGGGTCAATTGTTCGAAGCCGGGGCCGAGGATGTCGGGGCGCCAGGCGGGCTCGGTGGCCGGCGTCGCGGCGAGCGTCGTGTCGGCGGATGTCGGCTCGGCCACGGCTCCCCCTCCCCTGGGCGGTGTCGGGGTCAGCCTATCGAGGTGGCCTCAGTTGGCGACGCCGCCGATGCCGCTGCCGAACGAACTCATCATGTTGATCGCCGCCGGGGTGAGCAGCACGATGAAGAGCACGGGCAGCAGGCAGAACACGAGCGGGAAGAGGATCTTCACGCTGACCTTCATGGCCTGCTCCTCGGCGCGCTGCTTGCGCTTGAGTCGCATCTCGCTCGACTGCACGCGCAGCACGTCGCCGATCGAGACCCCGTACTGGTCGGCCTGGATGACGGCGCGGATGAATCGGCGGAGGTCCTCGACGTTCGTGCGGCGCTCGAGCTCCATGAACGAGTCGCGGCGGGTGCGGCCGATCGACATGTCCTGCAGCACGCGGATGAGTTCTTCCGCGAGCGGGCCCTTGCCGTTGCGGGCGGCCTTCGCCATCGCGGCGTCGAAGCCGAGACCGGCCTCGACGGCGATCGTCATCTGGTCGAGGACGTCGGGCAGAGCCAGTTGCATCGCCTTCTGCCGATCATGGGCGCGGCTGTTGATCATCACATCGGGCAGGAAGAAGAGCAGGATGGCTGCGGCGATGCCGAGGAGCACCTTCCACGGCTGCATCCCGCCGTTGAGGGCGAACATCGAGCCGAAGACGATTCCGAGGACGCCGAGCACGATCTTCCACACGACGATGCCGTTGAGCGACCACCCGCTCGGGCGTCCGGCGAAGACGAGCTGCCGCTCGAGCCATGCGATGTACCCGCTGGGCGCGGCCGAGATGAGCGAAGCGCTGATCGAGCCCTGCTGCACCGGGCCGAGCGTGGGGTGCTCCTCCACCGCGGGATCGGTTGCTGGGCGTCGTTCCGGAAAGAGCAGGAACACGAAGACGCCGAACGCGATCGCGGTGACGCCGATGAGCACGTAGACGAGTACGGTCGAGATCTCCATCAGAACTTCACCCTTACCGTGAACGCCGTCCAGATCGAACCGACGATGAGCAGGATCACGGCGACGACGAGTCCGATGATGCCGAGCGGGTGCGTGAAGAAGGTGCTGAAGTAGGTCGGCTGCACGATCAGGAGGAAGAGGAAGACGACGATCGGCAGCGCCACGAGGACGATTGCGGAGAGCCGCCCCTCAGCACTCAGTGCGCGCACCTGACGGCGGATCTCGTTGCGGTCTCGGATGGTCTTACCGACCTGGTCGAGCACTTCGGCGAGGTTTCCACCGGTCTCCTGGTTGATCGCGATGGCCTGCGCCACCCACTCGAAGTCGTCGCTCTTCATGCGGTCCGCCGTGGTGTGCAAGGAGTCGGCGAGGTTGCGACCGAGACGCACCTCATTGACGACCCGCGCGAGCTCTTCGCTCGTCGGTGCGTCTGCTTCACTCGCGACCGCGCCGATGCTGCGGTTGAGTCCGTGACCGGCACGGAGGCTTCCGGCGATCAGCTGCACGGTGTCGTCGACCTGGTCGGCGAATCGCCCTCTCCGCTTGGACGTCCGGCTCGAGATGATCAACTTCGCCACGAACGGCGTCAGCATTGCGAACAGGATCGCCCACAGAAACCACGTGCCGTTGGCGAAGCCGAGCAGCACGCCGATGAGCGCCGCGACGCTGGCGCCGGAGGCGACGAGTACGACGAAGCTCGACGGATCGGACTTGATCCCGGCGAGTTCGAGCTCCTCTTGGCCGAACATGCGGGTCTTGCGCTTCGAACCGGCCGCCTCGATGGCGGCCGTCGTCCGCTGGGTGAGTTTGGTGATGCCCGACACATGTTCGACGCCCGGTGCGAGTCGCCGGTCACGTGCGACGCGTGGCGCCGGCGGTGCGATGACGAAGAGGATGAGCACGAGCAGCGCGAGGAGCCCGATGCCGATGCCGAGTCCGAGCACGAGCGGGTTCATCGCAGCTCTCCGAGCATCTCGCTGAGGTCGGGCTGGAACAGCGAGATCGGCAGCGCGATCCCGTAGTCCGCGATACGTTCGGCGAACCGCGGGCGAACCCCGGTCGGCTCGATTCTGCCGAGCAGGCGCCCGTTCTCGTCGAATCCCGCCGAGTAGTCGAACGTGAACGCGTCCTGCAGGGTGATGATGTCGCCCTCCATGCCGTGCACCTCGGTGATGTGGGTGATGCGACGCACGCCGTCCTTGTGGCGGCCGATCTGCACGATGATGTCGATGGCCGAGGCGATCTGCTCGCGAATGGCACGCAGGGGCAGGTCCATGCCCGCCATGAGCACGAGCGTCTCCATGCGAGAGACCGCGTCGCGCGGAGAGTTCGCGTGCAGGGTGGAGATCGATCCCTCGTGGCCGGTGTTCATGGCCTGCAGCATGTCGAGCGATTCGGCGCCGCGCACCTCGCCGACGACGATGCGGTCGGGTCGCATGCGCAGGGAGTTGCGCACGAGGTCGCGGATCGTGATCTCGCCGCGCCCTTCGATGTTCGCCGGCCGCGACTCGAGACGAACGACGTGCTCCTGCTGCAGTTGGAGTTCGACGGCGTCTTCGATGGTGATGATGCGCTCGTCACCCGGGATGAACGCGGAGAGCACATTCAGAAGGGTCGTCTTACCGGTGCCCGTACCGCCCGAGACGAGGATGTTCATCTTCGCGCGCACGGCCGCATCGAGCACGGTCGCGACCTCGCGAGTCATGCTTCCGAAGCCGATGAGGTCGTTGACGGTGTACGGCGTACCTGCGAACTTTCGGATCGTGAGCGAGGCACCGTCGACGGCGAGCGGCGGGATGATCGCGTTCACGCGCGACCCGTCTTCGAGTCGCGCATCGACGAGCGGCGACGACTCGTCGATGCGGCGACCGACCTTCGCGACGATCCGCTCGATGACGCGACGCAGCTGCGGTTCGCCGGTGAAGCGGTGCGGGGTCTCCTGCAGTCGGCCGTTGCGCTCGACGTAGAGCCGGTCGAAGCGGTTGACCATGATCTCGCTGACACTCGGGTCGGCAAGCAGCGGTTCGAGCGGCCCGTAGCCGAGCACGTCCGCGCCGATGTCGTCGATGAGCCGGTTGCGCTCGGCGGTCGACAACGCGAGCTGTTCGCCTGCGACGATGTCGGCGAGCTCGGCCCGCGCGAGCAGGTGCAGCTGCTCCTCGGTCAGCGAGGCGTCGTTCATTCGCGAGCCGATGCGGCCGAAGAGCTCTTCAGCCGCCTTCTCCTTCACCGCGGCGAGCGGGTCGGCCGAAGCGGCGGGTCTCGGCTGCGGCGATCGCGGCTGCGGCGGTCTCGGCGCGGCCGGCGGCTGGAAGAGGGACGGTGCGACGGTCGGCGCCGAGTCGAGCGGTTCGGCGGGTGCCACCGGGTCGAGCGCCGTGGGTGACGTGTTCGCGTCATCCGGCACCGTCGGTTCGCGGGGCACAGCCTGGGCTGCCGGGACGAAGGGCGCCTCGCCCTGCTGAGCGCGAAGCGCGTTCAGCCGATCATTCAGGTTCATTCGATCGCCGCCTTCTCTGGATCTTGCTGCGCTTCGGGAACGCGTCGGGCGCAATGCGAAGCACGATCGATCGGATCGCCTTCGCTGCAGGGTCGCGCACGTCGTCGTGGATGAGGGGAACTCCGCGGTTCGAGGCGAGCAGCACCGCCGACGACTTCGGAACCTCGATGTCGATGGGCGCGCCGATGATGTTCTCGACGTCCTTGATCGTGAGGCCGCTGTTCTTGTCGGTCTGGTTGACGACCACGTGCCGATTGCCCGGCATGAGGCCCAGCTTCGACAGAAGCTCGAACTCGGTGCGCATGGCCCGCAGGCTCGGCACTCCCATGTTCGTGACGAACACCGCATCGGTGACGTGCTCGAGCGTGACGAGCGTGTGCTCGCCGAGACCCGGCGTGGTGTCGATGATCACGTAGCGGAACGTCGAGCGGAGCCGATCGATGAGTTGTGCGAGGGCGGCCGGCGGAACCTGGTCACCGAGTTCGGGCGACGTCGCGCTCGCCACCACGAAGAACCCGTCGTCGTGGTGGGTGAGCGTCGTCTTCAGCACCAACTCGTCGGCCGCGGCGTCGGCGACCGCATCGACGATGGTCCGGTCGGGCGAGAGTGCGAGGGCGGCGGTGATATCGCCGAACTGCAGGTCGGCGTCGACGAGCACGACCGAGTTCGGAGCGACCTCGGCGAGCCCGGTCGCCAGATTGATCGCGATCGTCGTCTTGCCCTGTCCGCCCTTCGGCGCGACGACGGCGATGGCCTCAGTCGGAACGCCCGCCTCGATCGGCGGAAACTCCCATTCGGGCACCTCGGGCTCGGGTTCGGGCTCGGGTTCGCTCGTCGACGAGAGAGCGTCTGTTGCAGCGTCCGTCTCGAAACCTGCGTCGATCCCGCCGAGGATCTCCTCGTCGAGTTCGAGTGCCAACGGCGCATCGAAATCGTGCTCCCCCGCCCGCCCGTTGGCGATGAGCCATCCGGCCAGTCGCTCAAGAAGCCCCACGGTCGTGTCGTCGCTCGCGTCGGGGCTCAGCACCGCATGCAGTTCGAGCTCGTCGACCCAGTCTTCGAGGTCGGAGCGCTGCTCGCGCACGACGATGAGGCCGAGGTCGCGGTGCTTCGCGGTGAGCGCTTCGACGAGTCCCTTCGTCTCCTCGTAGTTGAGCACAGGCCCGAGCAGGGCGATGCGAGGCTGCTCGGGCACCCGGCTGACGACCGCGTCGGGTCCGAACGTCAGGAACTCGCCCGGGATGACGGCGAGCCGCTCGCCGAGAAGAGTCCGAAGACGGGTCTCGTACTCGGCGGAGCGGCTGACCAAGACGTAGGCGGTCACTAGAACGCGTTACTTCCAGTCACGGGCGCGGTGCCGCTGTTGTCAGTCTCGGCATTCTGGAGGGTGAGCCACATGTTGGCGTAGCCGCCGGCCTCGCCCTCCGTGAACCAGACCCATCGTTCGATGTCGTGGGCAGACAGGGCGATCGTGACCATGATCGCATCACCGGCGCCCTGCTCGGTCTGCTGTTCGGTGTCGGTGTTGCTGTCAGCGAGCACCGCTCCTTGCACGTTCGTGACGAGCACATCGTGGAAGGCGAAACTCGTCACCGGGTTGATGACATCGTCTTCATCGCCGACCTCGTCGGGATCGACCGTTCCGACGAGACCGATCTTGTCACCGGCGCGCACCTGCCCGCCGACGACGCGATCGGCCGGCAAGGTGAACGACACCAGCTGCATGCCTTCTGGAATGCTGACGTCACCCCGCGCGGCGAGGTCGGCCGGATCGATGAACCGACCGAGCAGCAACTGCTCGCCGGGCAGGATCTCGGCGTCGGCGACCAGGCCGGCGATCTCCTCGAGGTCCGTCACGCTGTCCTCGGGCACGTTGCGCTTCGGCATGGTGTCGAGCTTGACGTGGTCGGCGACCGACTCACCAGGAGTCCCCTTGGCGATCGTCTCCTGCACGATGTACACGTCGGTGAGCTCAGCACCTTCAGCCGCGCGAGCGTCGGCACCGCGCACGTAACCGACGAGCAGCACTGCGCCGATCGCGGCGAGGAGGAGGGCGACGATCGCGCCGATGATTCGGGTCTTCATAGGGTTCGGGTCCTTGCCGTTCGGTTAGTTGATAAGCCGAGCCACTTTGAGGCCGCCGTTCGGACCACCTTCTCCGAGTTCGAAGTCCTCTCCGATTGCGACAAAACGCTCGAAGTAGCCTTGAACCCCGAATTCGCCACCCTTGAATCCCGGTGAATTTGACTCGCCCGGAAGGTAGCAATCCGACCCTGTCTTCACACCCGGTGCAAGACACTTTCCACTGGCGATGTGGTAACCGGTGACATAGAAGGCCGCGAAGCGGCTGATGTTATACGCCCCACTGCTTCCGGTCCCATCGGGAACCCACGAGTCATAGATCGGGATGAGCACAGTCGTGCCGATCACGTCCGCGAGGTAGTCGTCCGGACATCCGCCAGCCTTGGTATCGGATTTCCCTGGCACGCCCGGCTCGGGCACGCCGATCTCGACGTTGACCTTGCAGTCTGCGTCTCCATCGCCGTCGATGTCCTCGCCTTCGAGCCACCCAAATCCGCCAGGATACCCGGGCCCGCAATCCTCCGGCTTCTTTCCGCCCTTGCCAGGCCCGATAAGTAGCAGGATGAAGGGGTCGCCCTGTTCCTCGGCCTCTGGGTCGAAGTGCTTCGTGAGCTCGCACTGGGCGATGGCGAGAGGGATGGTTGCCCCCGCTTCGGGCGACCCCCATTCAGCCGTTGCCGCCGCACTTACCTTCGTGGTGTCGGTGCCGGTGATAAGAGACGCGAGGAAATGCGGGAAATCTGCTTGCGCGCCGATCGTAACCGTCCGGTTCCCCACGTCGAGGCCGACGTTTGGCGCACCGTCTACAGCGATGCCGGCGTTTCCATCGATGAACCTTTGCGCGTCGGCGCTGGCGGACCCGGTGCAGACGACAGAATCGTGAGCGCATGCCGAAGCGACGCCGAGTGCCGCGGCGTCTGCGCCATGTTGAAGTTGAGCGTGTTCTGCGTGCTGTGCCCCCACGTCGAGGGCGATCGCCCCGAACGCGAGCATCGGTACCGCAAGGAACGCAATCAACACCGCGTTTGCGCCTCGCTCATCGCCAACAAGCCGGCCGCTCTGCCGTTTCACCCGCCGCATGGCATCTCACCAACCGCCGTAAGCTCTATCGGCGAACCGAGAGCCGAACTGAACCATTCTGAAATGGAGCCAGGCGACACCGACACTGTCGCTGTCGCGGACCCCCCATCCTCGCAATCGACCACCACATCGACCGTGGCAGACGACCACTGGAACAAGCCCGGGATCGCCGTCGCCTGATCCTTGGCATCGTCGACCGAGAAATCGTCGTCGCGAGCGTGAATCGCCGCATACCTGGCGGCAACACGGGCACCGTCGGAAATCGTCGCCTGGATGTTCCAGAGTCGCGAGAACTCGATCACGGTGAGGAGCAGCATGATGACAAGCGGGAACACGAGCGCGAACTCGACCGCCGCGGCTCCCCGTTCTCCGTTGCGCCTACGCATCTCCACCCTCAACCGCCAGTGGGGGTTCGGGAACACTGCATGCACCCGAACCCCACGTTGCCTCTGCGACGACTTAGCCGACGCCCTGGGAGTTCATCCAGCTGCCGATCTGGGAGACGTAGCTGTTGAGGATCGGCGTGAGCGCGACGGCCGCGATGACGAGTGCGATGGCGACGAGACCGAGCACGAGCGCGTACTCGGTCGCGGTGGCGCCCTCTTCTTCGGAACGGAGCGAGTTGATCCGCGCCTGCAGCGCGGCGTATGCCTTGAGCATGAGGATTCCTTCGGGTAGGAGGGAGTACGTCACCACCCCGAAGGATGGCTGTCCCGCATGTGGGTTCATGCAGTGGATCGAAGGTATCCATCGCCTCACAGGTGACCTATGCCCCACTTTGGGGGTAGCCCCACGCCTATGGCGCAACGGATGCCGCAAATACGCCTGTCGACGCGCAACATGCGCCCACGCGTCCCCCGGTCTGGGGGTACACCCCCCACAGGAATTGGGGTACAGACGTACCCTGCAATCGGGGTACGTTCGTCCCCCGAAACGATGACGCAGCCCGGGGGCTCAACCCCGCACCCAGAGCGTGAATCCGCGTTCAGAGGCGACCCGATGCCATCCCATGTCTGCGTCGAGTGCTGCGGCGAGCCGTTCACTCATCTCGTTGGACGGCAGGATGACGCACCCCGTCGCGTCGGGGAGCGGATCCTCCGTCCAGAGGATCCGGAGGTACTCGAGGAGGTGCTCTCTCCCGTAGAAGTCGGCGCGGCCATCGATCCACACCTCCGCATCAGGTCGCAGGAGGATGACGGGCCCGGCGATCGGATCGGCGGACCAGACCTTGCACCCCTTGGGGAGCTGTCGGATGACGTCGACCTCGGGCGGGGTCGCTCCCGGTGCGGTGTTCAGGACGACGACGGGAGTCGCCATGACCATCAGGCCGGCGATGATCACCGTCCAGAAGCGGCCTGACGTGTACTCGACGACCTTCGGACGCGAGAGGAACCGGTGGCCTGGATCTCCTTGGAGGCGATGCAGTCGATCGATCAAACCGGTGGCAACGCACCCGGCGACCGGAAGGAGCACGAGGAGGCCCGAGAGCGTGAAGCGCAGCGAGTCGAGGCCGAGCACGACGGCGGGGACGCCGAATGCGACCAAGGGCGCGGCGATTCGCGTTCTCGGGTCGAATCGTCCGTCGCGGCGGACGAGCCGCACCGTCCAGATCAGCGCGCCAGCTGCGACGAGGATGGCGACGATGGCGAACGGAATGAACCGGAATCCCTGCAGCCGGAAGAGGTCGATGATCGAGAACCACTCGCTGACCAGTCCGCGGCACACCTCCGCGACCACGCGCGAGCGCTCGAGCGTGAGGCCGATGCCGTAGGGCGACCCAACGCACCCGAGGAACAGCCCGGCGGCACCGGCGGCGGCGAGGAACACGCGACGCACCGTCGTCATGCCGGGAGTCGCCCACCAGGCGACCGCCCACATCACGGCGATCACGGCGGCCATGAGCATGAACGACAGGTGCAGCCAGTTGCCGACGAGCGAGAGCACGAATCCGAACCCCGCGACGACCCCGACCGCGACCAGGCTGCTTCGCCGCTCGAGCTGCCGGCTCCACCACCAGGCGAACAGGACCGCGACGAACGTCAGCGACTGGACCACGACCGTTGCGCGTGGCGTGAACGCGGAGAATGCGAAAACGAGCACCGGCGTGAACCCGATCAACGTCGGGAATGCTCGCGCTCCTGCGAGTCGTGCCAGCAGCAGGGCCAGGGCGAAGAACACGGAGATCGACACGAACGCGACCCAGAACAATCCCCAGAATCCGCCGACCTGCCATCCGAGGCCGAGCACGATGTTCCAGACCGGAGAGTTCGGCACCCACTCACCGTCGGTCGCCCAGCTCCAGGTGTCGGGTCGGATGAACGGCGATCCCTCGAGACTCTCGATGCCGGCCCGAGCCGACCAATACTGATCGCGCTCCTGCGGCGACGCGGCTCGAACGGCGGCGACCATCGCAAGGACGACGTAGACCATCCACCAGCGGAACCGCTCCGTGGCGATGATCGATCGAAGACGAGCGGCACGCGTGGGGGCCTCGGAGCGGTCGGGCATCGGTAGGGCGTTCCTTCATCGATCGTCGTCCACAACGATCCGGTCAGCGACCGACGCGCAGTCGGACGGTCAATTCAGGTAACCCCGTCGATGGCGGACCAGCCAGTCCCATTTCGGGTGGCGCGTCGACCGCCACAGCGCGCGGGCGATGAACACACGCACGATCACACACTGCATCGAGTCGGCCACGCGTATCCCGTGCGCTCACTGCCATGCTTGTCCGATGGCAAACGGAACCGACCTGCTCGCCGTCCTCATCGACGCCGACAACGTACCCCCGTCGAAGATCGGTGCCGTCCTCGCCGAGGTCGCACGCCTCGGCACCGCCTCGGTGAAGCGGGTCTACGGCGACTGGACCAAGCCCAACTTGAGCAGTTGGAAGCCGGTCGCGAGCGAGCACGTCATCCAGCCGATGCAGCAGTTCGCCAATACGTCCGGGAAGAACGCGACCGACAGCGCGCTGATCATCGACGCGATGGACCTGCTCTACACGCGACGATTCCACGCCTTCTGCATCGTGTCGTCCGACAGCGACTTCACCCGGCTCGCGTCCCGGATTCGCGAAGACGGAGTTGCCGTCTACGGGTTCGGGGAGCGGAAGACGCCCGAGTCGCTCCGCAACGCATGCGATCGGTTCACCTACCTCGACGTGCTCGAGGAACCGGCGGCGGAGAAGGCGTCTGCGACGCTCGCACGCGTTCCGACGACGAAGCTGCGCAGCGACACGAAGCTCGTCTCCGGGCTGCGGTCCAGCGTCGCCTCCGCCTCTGGGGAGGACGGATGGGCGAACCTCTCCGCCGTGGGCAATCTGATGCGCAACCAGCAGCCCGATTTCGACCCGCGGAACTGGGGCTACGCGAAGCTCTCCGACCTCGTGCAAGCGACAGAGCTCTTCGTCATCGAGACAGCGCCAAGCGGTGTTATGCGGCTTCGCGCCAAGGGCAAGAACGGCAGCTGACCGCCCCCACCCCTCGAACGGGGAGTACCCCGGTCGATGCAAATGGGGGACACTCGATGCCAGGGTGCGTGTGGTTCCTTGGCAGGGCGGCGCCACCTCGGAGTTGCTCTCGTGGGTCGATGCCCGACAACGCGATCCCCTCGGGTTCAACTTCCGTTCTTCAGGTACGGCGACCGGCGCGAGGCTTCAGCTCTGCGCGAGCCGGAGGGCCTTCTCGGTGAAGGAGCCCACCTCGCCGTCGGCGCCTCGGCGCCTACGCCGTCGAGCCACCGGTCTGGTCGCGCAGCGCCAGCCACTCCTGAAGCTCGATCAGATTCCCTTCCGGGTCCTCGAGATACGCGACCCGCAACCGATCGCCCATCGGCCCCGGATCCCGGGTGAACACCGCACCTCGCGAGCTCAGTTCGGCGTGCGCGGCGTCGAGGTCCTCCACCCGCAGCACGACCAGCGCGCGATACCCCTCCGGCGCCGACCCCAACCGCCCGAGCACGCCGGCCACCTGCGCCCGGTCCTGCAACGCGATCGCAGCGTGACCGGAGTCGAAGCTGAGCTTCGCGTACGGACCGCTCTCGGCCTCGAACTGCGGCTCGAGCCCGAGCACGTCGCGATAGAAGCGGTAGGCGGCGGGGAAGTCGGACACCAACAGGCGTATCTGAGTGAGTTCCATATCGACCTTCTTAGCGCGGTTCCAGCCTCGATCACTCAGCCCCTCAGCCCGCCGCCAGCCACACCGCGACGAGCGCGCCCGCGAGCATCGACGGCCCGAACGGGATCGAACCCCGCAGCGTCACCCGCTTGAGCGCGAGCGCGATGAGCGAGATCACCCCGCCGATCACGAATGCGGCGAGCAGGGCGACGAGCCAGGCCGACAGGCCGAACCACCCGGCGACGAGGCCGATCACGAGGGCGAGCTTCACGTCGCCCATGCCCATCGCCGACGGCGAGATCAGGGCGAGCACGAAGTAGGCGGCGAACATCGCGGCGGCGCCGGCGAGCGCCCAGACGAGCCGCATCCACTCCCCCGTCGCCCACGTCGCAGGCACGAGCAGCACGCCCACCACGGCGAGCGCGGGGAACACGACCGCGTTCGGCAGCCGCTTCTCGGCGAGGTCGACGATCGCGAGCACCGTCGCGAACGCGGCGAACGCGACGAGCGCCGGCAGCAGCCACTCGAGGCCCACCCGCAGGGCGAGCAACCCGAACGTGACGGCGGCGGTCACGGCCGAGGCGACGCGGATCGTGCGCCGAGGCATCCGCCCGTGTTTCATCGAGTGCTCGGCCCACGCGGCCAGCGGCCACCAGCCCAGCACGAAACCGACGACCGCCAGAACGACCGAGAGGGATGTCTCGAGCAGGGGCATGCAGGCAGCGTAGCGCCCGCCGGGGCGGTGAACGGCGGCCTGTGCACAGCGGCGCTCCGTTCGGAGCACCCCGAACCGGTGCTGCCACGGATGCGGCGGCGAGCGTGCGATCGGACGATCGGCGCAGGGGTGTTCCCATGGCCACCGAAGCAGAGATCCACAGCTGGCTCGCCGACTACGAGCGCGACTGGGGCGGGTTGTGCCAGGCCCTCATGTGGCAGCTCGCGAACCGGTTCGGCACGATCGTCGACACGCCGACGCAGGCGATCGGCGCCTTCCGAACCGAACGCAGCGCCGAGCGCGTGCACGACGGCACGCCGCCGCCCGGTGCGTTCCTCTACTGGGACTGGCGCGAAGACGGCCATGTCGGGTTCATGATGAACGACGGCCGCGTGCTCATGGCGTCGCACTTCCTCACCGAGCAGTGGGTCGACCACCACGCCGGCTGGATCACGCTCGACGACTACAACGACCAGAACACGGAGGCGACGTATCTCGGCTGGTCGTGGCGGAACGGCGGCAACACGTGCCCGTTCCGCGATGAGAGCACCCCTGTGGCCGACGTGACGAAGTTCCGGCGCTTCCAGTCCGACGGCCAGTTCGCGGTTCGCACGGCGTTCCAGCGCTTCCCCTACGTGACGAATCCGCGCCAGGAGAACCTCGCGGCCGGCACCGGCGGCCTCGGTCTCTACAGCCTCACGCTGAACCTCTCGCTCGACGACTTCCCCGCTGACGCCCAGATCGAGGGGATGCTGGTGCTCGAGCCCACGGCGGGCGACACGTCGACCGGCTATCGATTCACCGTCGACGGGTCACCGACGGGCAGCGTCGAGGCCGCGATCCGCGCGAACGTGCTGGTCGAGTCGAACGCCTCGCTCTACCTCGAGCTGCGGCAGTCCGCCGGCCAACGCAACCCGCTGCTGACCTTCTGGGGCGCCGACGTGGCGAACCTGCCCGTCGAGTGAAATCACTGCACGGGGAGGACACTCATGACCTTCGGCATCGACATCTCGGGCAGCCAGAACCCGTTCGACTACGAGGGGGCGCGCGACGAGGGCGTCGAGTTCATCATCGTGAAGGCCTCGGGCTTCAACACCGGCGAGCTGTACGTCGCCGACTGCTACCACCAGCACGTCGACGGCGCTCGCGCCGCGGGCCTCGCCGTCGGCCACTACTACCTCGTCGGCGCAGGCGACCCGGTCAGGCAGGCCGACCACTTCGTCGACCACCTGCACGACTACGACCCCCACCACGACGTGCTCGCGCTCGACAACGAACCCCTCGACTCGAACCCGGTGTTCTGGTCGCAGGACCAGGCCTTCGCGTTCCTCGCGCGCGTGCAGGCCCGCACGGGGATCCCGTGGTCGCGGCTCTGGCTGTACTGCCCGGCGTCGCTCACTCGAGACCGCCGACCGTGGCACCGCATCACCGACAAGGGAATCCGCATCTGGTGGTCGGCGTACGGCGGGTTCCCGACGGGTCATTCACCCGATCACGTGCCAGCCCTCGACGGTTCGGTCGATCGCTGGGACGTGCACCAGTTCTCGAGCAAGTCGCGGGTCGCGGGCCTCGAGATCGACGGCAACAGCTCACCCACCACCGTCGAAACGCTCTTCGGCGGCCAGACCGAGGAGGCCGACGTGGCCAAGTTCACACGATTCCAGGACGACACCCCGATCCGTCTCGACGAGGATTGGCACCGCTGCACGTACAGCGCCAACCCGCGCCGGGACAACCTGGCCGCCGGCACCGGCGGTCTCGGGCTCTACAGCATGGTCGTCAACCTCTACTTCGACGACTTCCCCGCCGACGCCCAGGTCGAGGGCACGCTGCTGCTCGAGTTCACCGAGGGCGGCAGCTCGCCGGGCTACAAGTTCACCGTCGACGGTTCGAAGACCCACAAGGTCGAGGCCGCCATCCCGGCGAACGTCAGGATCGCGACGAACGCCACCCTGCACCTCGAGCTCCGCAAGACCGCCGGTGACGACGGCCCGCTGCTCACCACGTGGGGCGTCGACGTCACGAACCTCACCGTGGAGTGAGGCGTCGGCACCTCACCCGCGCCGGCGCACCGCATTCGCGTAGACCCACACGTAGTTGTCGTGGCGGGTCGCGGGGTCGGGGTACTGCACGAGCACGGCGCCGCGCGTCCACGCGATCGCCGTACCCTCGACCTCGCGGGGCTCCTCGTACGCGACGCGATACCGGATCGTCGCCGTGACCGGCACCGCCTCGCGTGCGTCGTTGCGGCGACCCGTGCGACGCACCTCTGAGGTCGTGAGCGACACCGGTGCGCCACGCTTCGCCTGCGCGAGCAGGAGGTCGTCGGACCGCTCGTCGGCGCGCTCGGGGTAGCGCCGATTGGTGCCCATCTACGCCGCACCCGATCGACTCGTCGCGGGCACCACGTGAACGTCGCCGGTCGCCTGCACGTGGCCGTTCACGTGTAGGTCGCTTCGACGACCCAGCCGGAGGGCGCGAGGCGCAGGTCGAACACGAGCACATCGTCGCCGTCGGAACGGCCGGTGACCCGCCAGCCTGGAGCGAGCAGCACCTCGGCCGGCGGATGGCTGATGCCCGAGGGCCACTCGGGCTGGCGCGTGAGCGGCGTCGGGGTGTCGATGACCCGATACCTCGTGCCGTGATAGACGAGCCGCGCCGGCCGATCGGAGCCGTCGAGCCAGACGGCCACCGGTTCCGCCTCACTGAGCGTGAGCATCATGACCTCCTCACGAGTTCGAACAGATATTCGAAACTGTAAGCGAGATGTCTGCGACACGCCAAGACGTACGTTCGCCTGCGGCGCCTCGGGAACCTCGCGCAGCGAACGACGCCGCCCGCATCTCAGGGGCGATACTCAGGTGCCAGGTGGTGATCTCGGTGCTTGACTCGCATAGTCTGAGCAGACCCGTCACCGATGGAGGAGCCATGAGCGCATACGTCATCGCCCTTGTTTCGACCAGCGCGATCACCGCTGCGGGCGCCCTGGTCGCCCTCACCGCCGTGATGGGCCACCGTCGACGACTCGCCGCCCCGGCACGCGACCCCCGACTGCAGCAGGAGCTCGCCGAGGTCCAGCGGCAGATCGATCAGGGTCGACGCAGCTTCTGACCCATCGACGCGCGCCGGCGTTGCCCGACCGACGATAACGTGCGCGCGCCGCTCCTCGACCGACGGTGCGGCTACGCCACCTCGTCGCGCGACACGTCGACCATCTCGTCACGGGGCACGACCTTGACCCGCACGCGCTCCTCGGCCGCGCCGAGCGCCAGCTCGTGCTCGTCGAGGCGGTGCCAGCCGTCGAGATCGGTCCAGCGGATGCCGCGCGAGTCGAGCATCTCGATCACCGACTCCTCCGACGGCGACTCGGGGTGCCACCAATTTCCGAGGTCGTTGATGACGTGCTTGATGGTCTCCATCGCGTCCGACTTGGTGTGGCCGATGAGGCCGACGGGGCCGCGCTTGATCCAGCCGGTCGCGTACACGCCGTACATCTGGCGCGCCTCGCCCGTCTCCTTGTCGCGAATGAGCACCTGGCCCTCGTGGTTCGGGATGACGCCGAACTTCTTGTCGAACGGCACCCCCGGCAGCGGCGACCCGAAGTAGCCGACGGCGCGGTACACCGCCTGGATCGGCAGCTCGCGGATCTCGCCCGTGCCGACGACCCCGCCCGCGCCATCCGACTTCGTGCGCTCCCAACGGATCGCGCCGACCTTGCCCGTGCCGTCGTCGACGATCTCGAGCGGCTTCGCGAAGAAGTGCAGGTGCAGCCGGCGCGACGCCTGGCCGACCTCTCGCTGACGCCACTGGTTCAGCACCTTGTCGATGACGAAGACCTGCTTGTTGCCCGACACGGCGGCACGCGCGGCGTCGTCGTAGTCGAAGTCCTCGTCGTAGACGATCATGTCGACGTCGCGCAGCTCGCCGAGCTCGCGCAGCTCGAGCGGCGTGAACTTCACCGACGTCGGGCCGCGACGGCCGAACACGTGCACGTCGGTCAGGGGCGAGGCGGCGAGGCCAGCGGCGACGTTCGCGGGGATCTCGGTCACCATGAGGTCTTCGACGTGCTTCGCCAGCATGCGCGACACGTCGAGCGCCACGTTGCCGTTGCCGATCACGGCCACCTCGCGCGCCTCGAGCGGCCACGTGCGCGGCACGTCGGGGTGCCCGTCGAACCAGCTCACGAAGTCGGCCGCACCGTACGAGCCCTCGAGGTCGATGCCCGGAAGGTTCAGGGACGCGTCGCGCACCGCACCGGTCGCGAAGATGACCGCGTTGTAGTGGTGCTTGAGGTCGTCGAGGGTGATGTCCTCGCCGAAGCGCACGTTGCCGAAGATGCGGATGTCGCCACGGTCGAGCACCTCGCGAAGCGCCGTGATGATGCCCTTGATGCGCGGGTGGTCGGGCGCGACGCCATAGCGCACGAGACCGTACGGGGCCGGCAGGTGGTCGAACAGGTCGATCGAGACGTCGAAGTTGCGCTCGGCCTTCAGCAGGATGTCGGCGGCGTAGATGCCGGCGGGGCCGGCACCGACGATCGCCAGTCGCAGCTTGTTCCTCGTCACGTCTCTCCTCGTAGGTCTGTCGATGCCGCTCCAGCCGATCGGCCGCGACGGCATCGGTCTAACTCTGCCGGTCGACGACCGTCTCGGCGAACCTCGTCAGTGCCTTCTTCACGCTGCCGTCGGGCAGCGGGGCCAGCGCCGCGACCGCCTCGTGCGCCCAGCGGTGCGCCTCGGCGAGCGTCGCCTTCGTCGCCTCGTGCTCGCGCAGCTCGGCGACGATCGCGTCGACCGTCGCGCGCGACGGCACGATGCGCGAGGCCATGGTGTTCGTGTCGAGCGCGTCGCCGAGTTCGGCGGGCTTCGCCGGCAGCACGTCGCGCTCGATGCGGGCGTGGAGTTCGGCGGCCGAGGCATCCGTCTTCGCCATCTCCGCCAGCCGCAGCAGCGGCAGGGTGACGACCCCGGCGCGCAGGTCGGTGCCGGGCACCTTGCCCGTCTCTTCGGGCTGGGGCGACAGGTCGATGACGTCGTCGATGAGCTGGAAGGCGACGCCGACCTTCTCGCCGAACTCGATGATGGGCGCTTCGAATGCCGGGTCGGCGCCCGAGAAGACGATGCCCGACTGCGCGGCCGCCGCGATGAGCGAGCCCGTCTTGTCGGCGAGCACCCGGATGTAGTGCTCGATCGGGTCATCGGCGGGCGTCGGGCCGACGGTCTCGTGCAGCTGGCCCAGCACGAGCCGTTCGAACGTGTCGGCCTGCATCTTGATCGCCCGCTCGCCGAGGCTCGCCATGAGCTGGCTGGCACGTGCGAAGAGCAGGTCGCCCGTGAGGATCGCAACCGAGTTGCCCCACACCGAGTGGGCACTGGGTACGCCGCGACGCCGGTCGGAGTCGTCCATGACGTCGTCGTGGTACAGCGAGCCGAGGTGCGTGATCTCGATCGCCTCGGCGGCGGTCACGACGTCGTCGGTCACGCCGGCGCCGAGCTGCGCGGTCAGCAGGGTCAGCATGGGGCGGACCCGCTTGCCGCCCGCCTCGAGCAGGTACCGCGTCGAGACGTCGGCGATGGAGTCGGCGAACAGGACCTCGCGCACGAGACCCGCCTCGACGCGTTCGATGCCCTCGTCGATCGCTCGCGCCATGGCCTTGTCTGCGGCGGACGCGAAGACCCGCTCGCTCAGCCCGAGATTGGCGGCGAGCGCTGAGCCGCGACGTGCGACCGGGTGGCTCGGATTCACGCCTACCAGCCTACCGGTGCCGATATGCGGGCCCGTGTCACCGACGGCGAACGGATGCCTCGGGCTTCGCCGCTCAGGCGAGCGGCTTCGTCGCCCGGTGCAGTGCGACGACCCCCATCGTGAGGTTGCGCCACGCGACCTTGGTGTAGCCGGCCTCGCGGATCCAGCTCGCGAGGGCAGGCTGGTCGGGCCACGCCCTGATCGACTCGTTGAGGTACTCGTAGGCGGTGTCGTTCGAGCTCGAGAGCTTCACGAGCGGGGGCATCACGTAGCGCTGGTAGACGTCGTAGCCGAGTCGCACGAACGCGACCGGCGGGTGCGAGAACTCGCAGATCACGAGGCGGCCGCCGGGCTTCGTCACGCGGAAGAACTCGTCGAGCGCGCGCTTGGGCTCGTTGACGTTGCGCAGGCCGAACGAGATCGTGACGGCGTCGAACGAGGCGTCGTCGAACGGCAGCTTCGTCGCG
Source organism: Agromyces chromiiresistens (assembly GCF_029167465.1). Lineage (NCBI taxonomy): Bacteria > Bacillati > Actinomycetota > Actinomycetes > Micrococcales > Microbacteriaceae > Agromyces > Agromyces chromiiresistens. Next base: position 460,265 of record NZ_JARFNL010000004.1, on the reverse strand, counting down.
TCGGCCTCGACGAACACCAGGTTCGGCACGTGCGCCTGACGGCTGCGGCCGACCTCGATCATGCCGGGCGAGAAGTCGGCGGCGACGACCGAGGCGCCCGACTTCGCGAGACTCGCGCTCGAGGTGCCCGTGCCGGCGGCGACGTCGAGGATGCGCTCGCCGGGCCTCGGGTCGACCGCGCGTGTCGTGGCGACCCGCCAGAGCGGGGCGTTGCCGACCGAGAGCACGTTGTTGGTGCGGTCGTACGCGGCGGCGACGCGATCGAACATCGCCGACACCTCGCGAGGGTCCTTGCCGAGGTCTGCGCGCGTCATCCCTCGAGTCTACCGGCGGGGCGTGGAGGGGGCCGGTGCGAGCAGAGGCTCCTCGACACCGAGGCACGGCCGAGGCACGACCGAGGCACGAGCCCCCCCTGCCGAACACGACCGAGCCGCGCCCGGGGCACTGGGCGCGGCTCGGTCTCGTGTTCGCCTACGCCCTGCGGCGTCGGACGACGGCGATCACGATCAGGCCCGCGATGATCGCGAGCGCTCCCCCGACGGCGCCCGCCATCGGGGCGACACCAGTGGCCGCGATGTCGTCCGAGGGCGACGACGGCGGCGACGACGGCGAAGGCGAGGGCGACGGCGACGGCGTGACCGGCACCGCCGTGCCGGTGTAGTTCGCCGGGTCGTCGTCGGTGACGACGAGGTCGGTGCCCGGCACCTGGCCCATGACCGCGCCGATGTTGACGTACGGGCCCTCGATGGCGATGCCCGTGGCCGCGCAGGTGAACGACTCCCCCGGTTGGAGCGGCCCGGCGAACACGTTCGAGCCGGTGCCGTCGCACGAGATCTCCGACGCGTCGACGAGGTCGTCGGTCACCGCGATGTCGATCAGCGGCGTGTTACCCGTGTTGGTGACGACGTACGTCCATTCGACGCCGTCGCCCGCTGTGAGCGGAACGCCGGGCGCTTCGTCGGCGTCCTCACCGTTGGTGGCCTTCTCGATGTCGATCGCGGGCTCAGCGCCGAAGTAGTGCGACGCGTCCTCGTCGGTCACCTCGGCCTGCAGCGGGTCGACACCGGTCACGGTGCCGAGGTTCGCGTACTGCCCCACCGTGGCCGTACCCGTCGCGATACAGGTGAAGGATGCCTCGGGCTCCAGCGGCCCCGCGATCACGTTCGAGCCCGTGGCATCGCAGTCGATCGAGCCGGCGTCGACCTGGTCGTCGGTCACCGTCACGTTCGTCAACGGCACGTTGCCCGTGTTCGTCACCACGTACGTCCACTCGACATCACCACCGGTCGGCACGTATGGGCCGGTCGGCGCATCGGCATCCTCACCGTTGGTGGCCTTCTCGATGTCGACAGCCGGCTCGGCACCGAAGTAGTGCGACGGATCGTCGTCGGTCACCTCCGTGTCCATGGTGTCGGTACCCGTCACGGTGCCGGTGTTCTCGTACTGGCCGGCCGTGGCCGTGCCGGTCGCCACGCAGGTGAAGGATGCCTCGGGCTCGAGCGGACCCGCGATCACGTTGCCGCCGGTGTCATCGCAGTCGATGTCGGCCGCGTCGACGAGGTCGTCGGTCACGGTCACGTCGGTGAGCGGCACGTTGCCGGTGTTCGTCACCACGTAGGTCCACTCGACATCGCCGCCGACCGGCACGAGCGGGCCCGGCGCCTCGTCGGCGTCCTGACCGTTCGTCGCCTTCTCGATGTCGATCGCCGAGTCGACCCCGAAGTAGTGCGACGGATCGTCGTCGTCGACCTCGACGCCCGGCACCGAGTTGCCATCGACATCGGTCGTTTCCGGACCGGTCGCGACCACGCTGCCGAGGTTGGCGTACTGCCCCTCGACGGCGACGCCGGCCGCGATGCACGTCACGGTGTCGTCGGGTTCGAGGGGGCCGGCCACGACGTTGCTGCCGGTGCCGGCGCAGTCGATGGCCGAGGCATCCACCAGGTCATCGGTCACCGTGATGTTCGTCAACGGGACGTCGCCGGTGTTCGTCACCACGTAGGTCCACGCGACGGTGCCGCCGACGGCGACCAGCGGGCCGGTCGGCTCGTCGGCGTCCTCACCGTTCGTCGCCTTCTCGATGTCGACCGCGGGCGTCGCGCCGAAGTAGTGCGACGGGTCGTCATCGGTGACCTCGACCGAGGTCGGGTCGGTGCCGACCACCGTGCCCGTGTTCTCGCACTGGCCGGCCGTCGCGGTACCGGTGGCGACGCAGGTGAAGGATGCCTCGGGCTCCAGCGGCCCCGCGATCACGTTCGAACCGGTCGCGTCGCAGTCGATGTCGGCCGCGTCGACGAGGTCGTCGGTGACGGTGATGTTCGTCAGGTCGACGCCACCGGTATTGGTGACGACGTAGGTCCAGCGGACGCCGCCGCCGACGGTGACGTACGGGCCGGTGGGGGTGTCGGCATCCTGCCCGTTGGTCGACTTCTCGATGTCGACCGCGGGCGCCGGCATGACGGCCAGGTCGACCGTGAAGGTCGTGAAGTCGTCGGGGATCAGGTCGCTGCCGAGGCCCGCGACGTTGTCGCCGGTGGGCCCGTTGCCGCCGACCAGCTCGTCGTCGGCGTTGTACTCGTACGACAGCGTCACCGGGGTGCTCGTCAGACCCGTCGCGGCGGGGTCGGGGGCGGCGGTGTTGTTGTTGTCGGCGTTCTCGTTCGGCGCGTCGGCCCCGCTCGACCCGACCGTGCGCACCACGTTGCCCGCCAGGGGTCCGCCCGGCGCGAACATGGCCGCCGGGACGTGCACGGTGTACTCGCCCGCCGGAATGCCGGCCACCGACCAGCGGCCGTCGGCGTCGGTGACCTCGGTCGCGACGAGGTCGCCGTCGGCGTCGCGCACCTGCACGGTCACGCCGGGCACACCCTGCTCGCCGTCGTCGAACCGGCCGTTGCCGTTGCCGTCGACCCACACCAGGTCGCCGAGCGTGAACCCGGGCATCAGCACGTACGGCTCGTTCGACAGCAGCGGCTGCTCCTCGAAGGTCGCCGAGAAGATCATCGCCCGGTTCACGTAGACGTTGTCGAGGCCGTTGCTCGTCGACACCGCAGGGATGACGGCGCGCACCCGCGACTGCACCGGCAGCGGATCGCTCGAGACGAAACGCACGGCCGTCACGTCGCCGAAGTCGGTCACCTCGTCCGCGGTGAGCCACAGCCCGCCGTCGGCGGCGGGATCCGCGTTCGACGCGTGACGCGCATCGTGGTTCACGGTCGACGGGTTCGCGGTCGTGTAGTACCAGGTGCCCGGCACCGGTCCGCCGACGCCGCCGCGGATGTACGTCGGCGGGTCGAGCTCACCGGTCAGCTGCGCCAGACCCGTGTAGTCCGTCGAGAACTGGTCGCGACGCGAGAGCGCGTCGTCGGCACCGTCGCCGTTCCACGGCAGCACGTCGATCACGTCGGGCGCCTGGAACGACAGCACGGTCGAGGTGTTGCCCCAGTCGAGCGTCCACGAGTACTCCTCGCCGCTCGCGACGAACGGCTTGTCGACGCTCTTGGAGATGCCCATCTGGCCCGACCCGACGACCTGGATGGTGGCGGTGTCGGTCGGTGCGGTGACCGAGTTGTCGGCGCTCGCCTGCATCGTGTTCACGTAGGTGTCGCCGGGCTGGGCGAGGGTGTCGACATCGGTGCAGATCTGCAGGTGCCGAGCCCCCGCAGCGGTCGGGTGGAAGAGCCACTGGTTCGTGCCCGTGGTGACGATGTCGACATCGCCGCCGACGAAGGTGACCTGCCGGGTCGCCTGGTCGTAGCTCATCGTCACGCCGTCGGGCAGCAGCTCCTGCGTGCAGGTGGGGTTGAAGTGCAGGTCGGCGGGGATCGTGTCGACGACGCGCACGTTGAGCATGGTCATGCCGGCGAACGTTCGGTTGGCCAGCACGTTGAGGTCCCACACCGCGGTGTCGCCCGGGAGGTACTGCGTGGGCGAGACCAGCTTGTCGACGAGCAGCTCGGGGCCCTCGTAGCGCCGTTCGCGCAGCGTCGTCGCCCAGCCGTCGGCGTCGCCGGCGGGCCAGCCGCCCGTGTTCGCGAGTCGGATCCGGTGCGGGATGGGCTCGCCGGCATCCGGTCCGCCGTTGTACACGCCGCGCACCTTGAGCCCGGACCACAGGTTGAGCCGGAACGGCCCGACCTCGGTGAGGCCGGCCTCGATCGGACGCACGCGCATCATGTTCACGTGGTCGCGCCAGTCCGCCCCGAACGTCGTGGGATCGGTCGACCACGGCCCGGCGAAGTCGCGACAGTCGGTCGCGGCATCCTGGAGCGAGGTCGTGTCGCTCGGGAACAGGTTGACCGTCGTGTCGAACGGCCCCGCCTGCGTGTCGACCTCGTTCGGGCCGACGGCGTACTCGATCACGTAGTCGGCCAGGTCGACCGATCCGCTGCCGGTGATCCACGCCTCGCCGCCCTCGCGGATGTACTGGGTCGAGACGTCGAAGACGTCGCACAGCTCGAGGTCGGTGACCGAGACGCGGTTGCTGCTGCCGTCGAGGTAGACGAGCGTGTTGAGCGTGTGCCCCGCGTACGACGGGCGGAACTCGTTCGGGTTGCTGCCGTAGGCGCCGCCCGTCTCGGTGGCGATGTACTGCTTGTCACCCGTCAGCGTGCCGCACTGGCTGGCCGAGGGCCGGATGCTGCGGACATCGAGGTTGTTGCCGGTCGCCGTCGTGCCGTCCCAGCCGGGCTCGAAGCCGGGTGCGGCGCCGTTCAGGCCGTCGGGATTGTTCGGGTCGCCCAGCACCGTCCAGTGCTCGGAGTCGATCACCTCGTTGCGCAGGTCGAGGGTCACGTTGGACTGGCAGATGTCGCCTTCGATCTCGTCCATGGGGATGAAGAACGCCGCGACGAAGAATCCGTAACGACGCTCGAAGCCCGACTGGTTCGGCACGAAGCTCATGTCCCATCCGTCGGCGGGCTGCGTGCCGGTCTCGCAGGTCGGCGTTCCGGTCTCGCGCAACGGAGAGCCGGTGGCGAGGGGGCTGCACACCAGGAGGACGGCGTTCGGATGGCTGACGAGCTGGTCCTTGAAGGTGACGGGGCGATCCAGCCATGGGCCGATGTTGTCTGGTCCGGCGAGGTCGCGGACCTGGATGTTGTAGCGGACGATGTACCCGTCGACCTCCTCCCCGCCGACCGTCTCGGTGCTGTAGGTCGGGCCGTCGCGGAAGGACTTGCTCAGATCCCACTGCGGGGGCTCGGCCTCGCCCGCCAGGACGGCGAGGTTGTTGCCGGTGCCGTCCCAGCCGGGCTCGTGGCCGTCGCCGTAGTTCAGCTCGCCGCCGTTGATCGACCAGTGGTCGGTGCCCTGCGCGCGGTTGTCGAAGTCGAACGTGCCGGTCGGCGACTCGTCGCCCGGCTGCCAGGTCGGGTCGATCGCGCGGTTCATCTCGTCGAGCGGCACGAACACCGTCATGACCATGTGGCCGACGCCGGTGTCGCCGCCGACGCCGCTGTTCGGGCTGATGGCGAGCTCCCAGCCGTCCGCGCCCTGCACCTCGCTCATCGCCGGGCACGTCAGCGTCCACGGCGATCGGCCGGCGTTGTCGGCGAGGTTCGTCGGCCGGCACTCCGTGATGCGGGCGCCGGGGAATTCGGGCATCACGTCGGTGAACGTGACCGGCCAGTCCAGCTCGGAGCCGCCGGTGCCGCCGAGCATGTCGGTGATGTTGAACTGGTAGCGCACGTAGTACCCCGGCGTGAGGACGCCGTCGATGGTCAGCTCGGTGAAGTCGGGGCCGGCCGCGACGTTCCCGTTGGTGGGGTAGATGACCTTCTGCAGGTCCCACTGCGCGGTTCCGGTGACCTCGACCTCGGGCCCCGAGACGGTGTTCGAGGTTCCGGCGTCTCCGCCGCCGGCGAGGGCGCGCATCGCGATGCTCGCGTGCGAGGGGATCGGCGTGTCGGTCGTGAACTTGTACGCGAGCTGCACCGCCGCGACGTTCGACGACATGGTGCCGAGGTTGCAGATCACCGTGATCGAGCCGTCGGGGTTGATCGTGCGCGACGACGGCGGGTTCGCGCCGTTGACGGCGGCGAGGCATCCCGCGGGAATCCCGTTCGTTCCCGGGCCCGCGAGGTCGAGCTGCGCGCCGTCGGGCGACGAGACGGTGAACTCGGCGACGACGTTGGGAACCGAGGCGCCCGTCGGCAGGCCGGTCAGGGAGACGGAGTACGCCTGCATGACGGTGTCACCCGTGCGGACGATGCAGTTGCCCGGCCCCGAGTCGTTGCCCGGCGCGTCGTCCGCGTCGAACGGCGGCGTGCCCGTGATCGCAAAGCCGTCGCAGGCGTTCGCCTCGGGCAGCTTCGCCGCCACCAGGTTCGCGATCGGCTGCAGGCCGGCATCGAGTGCGGTCACCTGGGTCGCGCCTGCGATGGTGAACGGCGCTGTCGCCCCCCGCTCGGGCTCACCCGTGTTCGGGGTACCGGTCCTCGCGAAGTCGTTCTGCCCGCTCGCCACCGCGGGGAAGATGAAGGCGCCGGGCGCGTCGGCCCGCACGACGTAGTCGCCGTCCCCCGCATTCGCGAAGCTGTAGGCACCGGTCGCGCTCGTCGTGGCCGACATGACGACGGCGCCGCCCGGCGACGACAGCAGCTGAACCGGCACGCCCGCCCTCACCGGTTCACCCGGATCGCGGACGCCGTTGCGGTTCGTGTCCGCCCACGCGACACCCGAGACCAGGCTCCCCGGGCCGGCCCAGGCCGACTGCGTCACCCCAGGCAGCACGAGCCCCGCGACCATCGCCAGTACCGCGACGAACACGAGTACCAGGCGCCCCCGCGCCCGCTCCGTCGTGCCGCCCCCGTCAACAGTTCGAACAGACATCGTTCCCCCTGTCCCCCGCAGGCGGTGCCGGTCACCATCGTGGAGGATCCCCGGCCCTACCGTTCCGAACCCACTCCGGGTACCGCATCACACAGATCGCATGATGTGCGTCGGCGGCGGTCACGCGCGGGCGGCCACGCTGAACGGGGGACGACTCGTCGACCGGCGGCGTCAGCCGCCGAACGCCTCGACGATCGGGCGGAACTTCATGTCGGTCTCGGCGAGCTCCTCGGCCGGCACCGAGTCGTGCACGATGCCGCAACCGGCATACGCGGTGACGGTGCCGTCGGGGTCGACCTGCGCACAGCGCAGCGCGATCGCCCACTCGCCGTCGCCGTCGCCGTCGACCCAGCCGACCGGCCCGGCGTAGCGCCGACGGTCGAAACCCTCGAGCTCGGCGATCGCGCGGAGCGCGACCTTGCGCGGAGTGCCCGCGACCGCCGCCGTCGGATGCACCGCCTTGACGAGATCGAGCGAGTTCGACCCGTCGCCGAGCGTGCCCTTGAGGTCGGTCGCGAGGTGCCACAGGTTCGGCAGCTGCAGTGTGAACGGCTCGGGGCTCGTGTCGAGCCGCGTGGTGTGCGGCTCGAGCCGCTGCACCGCGCTCGCGACCGCGAGCGCGTGCTCGGCCAGGTTCTTCTCGCTGGCCGCGAGGGCGGCGGCGTGATCGCGGTCGGATGCCTCGCCGGCACCCCGCGGCGCGGTGCCCGCGAGCACCCGCGCCGAGACCGTGCCGTGGTCGACGCGCACGAGCGTCTCGGGGCTCGCGCCGATGAGTCCGTCGACGGCGAAGGTCCACGTGTCGGGGTAGTCTTCGGCGAGCCGGTTGATCGTCGCCCGGAGGCCGGCGTCGTCGCTCAGCGTGCCGACGAGCTGGCGCGCGAGCACCGCCTTCTCGAGCTCGCCGGCGTCGATGCGACGCACCGCCTCGGCGACAGCCGTCTCGTATGCCTCGGGCGGCATGGCGCCTGCCTCGAAGGCGACCCGGGGGACCTGGCGCTTCGGCGACGGCTCGGGAATGGTCACCTCGGCGGGGGTCTCGAAGCCGATGCGGGTGACCCACGCCCGTCCGTCGCGGCGGCCGATCACGAGCTCGGGCACGATGAGCACGCTCGTCGCGGCCGACTCGTCGGCGAACGCGAACGCACCGAACGCGACGAGTCCGGTGCCGGGCAGGCCGACCCGGTCCTCGATGTCGGCGGCCTCGGCGAGCGAGGTCCACGCCGACGCGGCGTCTTCGATGCGGGTGGCGCCCGACGACTCGATGCGGAGCACTTCGCCGAGACCGACGATGCCCTCGCCGCGGCGCAGCCAGACGAGCGGGTGACGCGGGTCGGTGCGCGGAATCAGCGGTTCGGTCTCGTCGACGGCCACGGTCCGGACCACGAGGCGCGCCTGGGCGTGCGTCTGACTCACCGCTCCAGCCTACTTCCCGCCGGTCGCGGAGCGGCCCACCCGCTGCGCGTCAGCTGGCCGCGAGGCGCGCCCGCTCGGTGGCGAGGTCGAAGTCGGCGGCGGGCCAGTCGAGCTCCATCGCCTCGAGGGCGTCGATGAGCAGGTGCTGCACCGCCAGCCGCGCATACCACTTGTGATCCGCCGGAATCACGTACCACGGGGCATCCGGCGTCGAAGTGCGGTCGAAGACGAGCTGGAACGCCTCCTGGTAGGCGGGGGCCAGCAGCCGTTCGTCGATGTCGCCGGGGTTGAACTTCCAGTACTTGTCGGGCCGGTCGAGCCGGTCCTGCAGCCGCGCCTTCTGCTCGTCGCCCGAGATGTGCAGCATGACCTTGATGACGGTCGCGCCGTTCGCCACCTGTCCGCGCTCGAACTCGTTGATCGCGTCGTAGCGCCGCTCGATCTCCTCGGGCGGCGCGAGCTCGCGCACGCGCGCGATGAGCACGTCCTCGTAGTGCGAGCGGTCGAAGACGCCGATCATGCCCGGCCCCGGCGTCTCCTTGCTGATGCGCCAGAGGAAGTCGTGCTCGAGCTCCTCCTCGGTGGGCTTCTTGAACGACGCGAGGTGCACGCCCTGCGGGTCGACCGCGCCCATGACGTGCTTCACGATGCCGCCCTTGCCGGCGGTGTCGAGCGCCTGCAGCACGAGCAGGATCCGCCGGCGGTGTCCGCCCATGCGGCTGCCGGCGAACAGCTTCTCCTGCAGTTCGGCGAGGATGTCTGCGCCTTCGGCGAGCGCCTTCTTGCCCTCGGACTTGCCGCCGTCGAAACCCGGATGAGTGTCGGTCTCGGCGTCGGCCAGACGGAAGCCCTCCCCCACGCGCAGCAGTTCGGAAGGATCGGCGGTCCAGAACGATTCGCGGCTCATGCCGCCATCCTGCCCGAACCACCCGCGGGTTGAGTAGCGCCCGACGAAGTCGGACGCGTATCGAAACCCCCACCCCGCTGGTTGAGTAGCGCCCGACGAAGTCGGACGCGTATCGAAACCTCGTGCCCGGGTGTCGAGAACGGCTCACCCGGTTTCGATACGCGTCGCCGCTGCGCGTCGGCGCTACTCAACCAGCGAGAGGGGGGTCGCCGCTGCGCGTCGGCGCTCCTCAACCAGCGAGAGGGGACGCCGCTTCGCGTCGGCACTACTCAACCAGCGGGAGGGGCGTCGCCGCTCCGCGTCATCGCGGCAGCGGCACCTCGAGGATCGTCGGCCCCTCGACGCGCTTCGCGAGCGCCTCGTCGAGCTCGCCGCGCGTCGTCGCGCGCACGTAGTCCCACCCGTAGGCCGTCGCGAGCGCCGCGAGATCGACGTTCTGCGGCGTGTACTGCACCCGGTCGAACGCGTCGGCGGGCGCTGTTCCCGCGACCTCGAGCGAGTCGAAGATCGTGCCGCCGCCGTCGTTTCCGACGATCACGAGCAGTCGCGGCCTCGCCTCGCCGGCGCCGATCAGCATCGAGCCGACATCGTGCAGCAAGGTCAGGTCACCGATGAGCGCTCGCGTCGTGCTCGAGTCGGCGGCACCGCCACGGGATGCCTCGGCGGCGGCCGCGATCGACCGCTCGACCTGCTCGGCGGCGGCGAGCACCGCGGAGAGATCGCGTTCGGCAAGGAGCGGCGGAGCGGCGAGCGGCTCGGAGTCGGAGGTCGGGTTTCGAGACGCGTCCTCCTGCGTCGCGCGCCCCTCGACCCGCGGAGCAGACGCGTCCTCCTGCGTCGGGCGCCCCTCGACCAGCCGAGCCGACGCATCCTCCTGCGAGCGCGCCTGCGCCGAGGCATCCGCCTGGCTCGCGATCGCGATGCCGAGCGCGGTGGCGACCGTGCCGTCGATGCCGGCGAGACCGCGGTTCGCGTGAGCCGCGATGCGGCGGCCGGGCACGGCTCGGTCGGCGTCGCGGATCAGCCGGGACGCCCCGAACACGAGCCGGTCGTGCGGCCACGTCGCCGCCCAGATCGCGTCGACCAGCATGCGGCGCGTGATCGGCGCGCGCACGCCGTCGAGTTGGGCGCGCATGAACTCGCGGTGCGCCTCGAAGTCGTGCACGTGCCCGGTCTCGTCGATGCCGGGCGAGACCGGCGGCGGAGCGGTCGGCAGGCCCGCGTCGACGAGGATGCGGCTCGCGTGCACCCAGCGGCGCACCCACGCCCGCTCCTCAGGAGACGGCGCGGCCGAGTCGGCGTGCACCGCGCGTTCGAATCGGCGCACCCGTCGTCCGGGGTTGAACCACTCGACGCCCGACGGCGCCACGACGATCGACTCGACGTCGTCGCGCTGCACGAGCGCCGGCACCTCGCGCGACAGCGTCGGGTGCCCGAACACCACGACCCGCTGCACCTGGTCGCCGAAGCCCGCCTCGCGCAGCAGTTCGCGGTAGGCGACGACGAGGTTCGGCCCGAAGTGCGCGCCGCTCGTGACCTCGGCGATGAGCGGCCAGTCGCCCGCGCGGGCGAACGCCTCGGCCTCGGGGCCGGCCCCGGCGCCCGCCACGACGACGGTGCGAGGACCCCGGGCGATGAGGGCGCCGGCGGGTGCTGCCGGATTCGGAGATTCTGGCGACACGCCGGGGGCGCGGACCGCGTTATCGGCGTGTCGCGAAGAATCTCCGAATCCGGCAACAACGCTCCAGGCGGACGACAGCGGCTCGCGCAGCTGCAGGTTCAGGTGCACCGGTCCAGGACCGGGGTGCGCGATGCGCCCGCCCTCGAGGTCGAGACCGAGCGCCGCGGCGACGGCCTCGCGAGCGAGTCGAGCCGCGGCATCCGGTTCGCCGGGCGCCCCCTCGGGCGCGGTCGCGTCCCGTTCGAGCCGCACCGCACCGGCGAACATGCCGGGCTGCATGGTGGTCTGGTTCGAGCGGATGCCGCGCATCTCGGCCGGCCGGTCGCTCGTCAGCAGCACCAGCGGAACCCCCGAGTGATGCGCCTCGAGCACCGCGGGATGCAGGTTCGCGACCGCCGTGCCCGAGGTCGTCACGACGACGGCGGGTCGGCCGGTCTCGACGGCGAGGCCGAGCGCGAGGAATCCGGCGCCGCGTTCGTCGATGCGCACATGCAGGCGCAGCCGGCCGAGCCGCTCGAACTCGGCGGCGGCGAGGGCGAGTGCCTGCGACCGCGACCCGGGTGCGACGACGACATCGGTGACCCCTGCCGCGGTCAGGGCGTCGAAGAGCGCGACCGAGTAGGCGGTGGCGGGGGCGGTCTCGAAACGCTCGCCGGCGCTCACCGCTCGACCACCGGGGCGGGCTCAGGCATTCGGGCGGCCCGTGGATCCGGGCTCCCCCGGCTTGTCGGGGTTCTCGGGGTGCGTGCCGGGTTCGGCCTGGTGGCCGGCGTTGCGGCCGTCGGCCGAGGCATCGGGCTCGCCGTCGAGGTCGGCGAGTTCCGCTTCGAGGCGACGGATCCGCTCTTCCTGTGCCGCGTCGACGCCGAGGCGACGCAGGAAGTCGGCGTCGTCGTCGGGGGCGACCGTGCGGAGTCGGCCGCTGGGCATGCGTTCGGCGCGGGCGCGGCCGACGAAGAACCAGAGCAGCCCGCCGATCACGGGAATGACGAGGATCACGACGATCCACCATCCACGGGCGATGCCCCGGATGCGGGAGCGATCGATCAGGGCGCAGTCGACGACCGCGTAGATCATGAAGATCGCCACGGCGACGACGAGTCCGAAGAGCAGCCGTGCCATGCCCCAAGTCTATGCTCGCCGGGTCACGGCAGGCTGGGAGTCGCGTGCAGTCTCCGCGCCTACACTGTCAGGGTGAAATCCGTACCCGTCTGGATCTGGTACACGGCCATTCGCGTCGTGCTGTTCGCCGCGCCGCTCGCCGTGCTGCTGATCGCGGGGGTGAACGTGTGGGTGTCGGCGATCGTCGCCGCCCTGTTCGGGCTGAGCGCATCGCTCATCTTCCTGCGCAAGCCGCGCAACGCGATGTCGAGCGACCTCTACGAGGCGCGCCACCGCGAGAAGCCGCTCGTGCGCGAGGACGACGCCGAAGAGGACGCGGCGCTCGACGCCGCTTCGCGCGACGCGGATGCCTCGGCCGACGCCGCACGCAAGCCCGAGTAGCCCGGCCCGCCGGCGTCAGAACGCGAGCACGAGCCCCAGTCCGACGCCGTAGACGAGCGCCGTCAGGCTCGTGAGCTGCAGCGCCGTGATGAGTTCGCGCGGCGTCTTCGCGGTGAGCACGATGAGGCACGCCGGCAGCAGGGCGAGCAGCGCGAACTGCACGAGCCACGCCGTCGGGTAGAAGATCGCGAGGAAGCCGGCGATCGCGAACGGCACGAGCGCGAACACGACGAAGAGCACCCTGCCCGCGCGCTCGCCCACGAGCACGGCGAGGGTGCGCTTGCCGGCGAGCTTGTCCTGTGCGACGTCGCGCAGGTTGTTGGCCATGAGCACGGCGCACGCGAGCAGCCCGGTGCCGACGCCGCCGAGCCACGCCTCGAGGTTGACGGTGAGCGCCTGCACGTACGCCGAACCGGCGGTCGCGACGAGGCCGAAGAACACGAACACGAACAGCTCGCCGAGCCCGTAGTAGCCGTACGGGTGCTTGCCGCCGGTGTAGAACCAGGCTGCGACGATCGCGACCGCTCCGATCGCGAGCAGCCACCACTGCTGGGTCACGACGACGAGCGCGAGGCCCGCGAGGGCCGCGATCGCGAAGAACGCGAGGGCGACGGCGAGCACGTGCTTCGGCTTCGCCGCACCCGACCCGGTGAGTCGTGCTGGGCCGACCCGGTGGTCGTCGGTGCCGCGCACCCCGTCGGAGTAGTCGTTCGCGTAGTTGACGCCGATCTGCAGCGCGAGCGCGACGACGAGGGCGAGCAGGGCGCGGGCGGGATGCCACGGGCCTTCGGCGATCGCGAGCACGCCGGCGCCCGTGCCGAGCGCCACCGGGGCGATCGCGAGCGGAAGGGTGCGCAGGCGCGCGCCTGAGATCCAGTCGGCGGCGGTCGCGGGGCCGACCGGCTTCGCCGCCTCGACGCGGCCGGAGGCCTTCGCGGGGTTTCCCGATCGGCTGTGCGTGCGCGGGCGCTTCGCAGGCTGGTCGGCTGGGGTCATCCGTTGGGGTTTCGGGCGTGCCACACGGCCATGCTAGTTCGCGCGGCTATGGGGTCGCTCAGCGCAGGTCGGTCGAGGAGGCGCGCAGCGCCGGATCGAGACCGCGCCGGCCAGGTGGCCTCGATACGCTCCTCCGTCGCTACTCGACCGACCGCCTCACCGCACGTCCTTCACGACGTCGAGGTATCGCGCGACCACCTCGAGCTCGGCGACGGTGAACCCCTCGTGCGCCCGCCGCATGCCCTCGAGGATGTCGCGGTACGGGTCGTCGTCGCCGCCCGCACCTGCACCGGCGAGCGCGCCGGGCGCGAGCTGCACGACCACGCGGCGGCGGTCGGCCGGGTCGTGCGATCGCTCGATGTAGCCCTGCTTCTCGAGGCGGTCGAGCACGCGCGTCGTCGTGCTCGTCGGCAGCTCGGTCGCCTGGCTGACCTCACCGGCCGTCATGGGTGCGCCGCTGCGGGCGATGAACCCGAGCGCCTGCAGGTCGACGACGTTGATGCCCATCGACCGCGCGATGCGCTCGTTGCTCATGACCGACGACGCGATGACGAGCTGCATGAGCTCGGAGATGCGCGCGGAGATCTCGGCCTTGCTTGACATCCCGACGGCACCCTTCTATTCTCTCCAATGTGGGATTATCCCATATCGGAACTATTCCGTTCCGGAACCAAACCCAGCATACGAAAGGACGGCCGCCATGGCCACCGCACCTCGCCGAGGACTCGCCATCGGCATCCTGCTCTTCGCCTCGTTCATGGACCTGCTCGACGTCACCATCGTGCAGGTCGCCCTGCCGACGATCGGCGCCGACCTCGAGGCATCCGAATCGCAACTCGAATGGATCGTGAGCGGCTACATGCTCGCCTTCGCGGTCGCCCTCATCACGGGCGGCCGGCTCGGCGACCTGTTCGGGCGGCGGCGCATCTTCCTCATCGGCATCGGTGGGTTCACCCTCGCCTCTGCCGCCGCGTCGCTCGCCTGGTCGGGCGACGTGCTCGTCGTCACCCGCATCCTGCAGGGGCTGTTCGCCGCGCTCATGGTGCCGCAGTTGCTCGCCTCGGTGCAGGCGCTGTTCTCGCCGCGCGAGCGCGCGCCCATGTACGGCCTCATCGGCGGCGTCAGCGGACTCGCCGCGGTCGCCGGCCCCGTGCTCGGCGGGTGGCTCATCGACGCCGACCTGTGGGGGCTCGGCTGGCGCACGGTGTTCCTCATCAACATCCCGGTCGGCATCGTCATCTTCGTGCTCGCCGCGATCTTCGTGCCCGAGACCCGCTCGTCGCGGCCGATGCGCCTCGACCTCACGGGCGTGGTGCTGCTCAGCGCCGTCGTGCTCGCGTTCATGGTGCCGCTCGTCGAGGGGCAGTCGCTCGGCTGGCCGGCGTGGCTGTGGTGGCCGGTCGCCGCCGGCGTGGCGCTGCTCGGCGTGTTCGTCGTCGTCGAGCGCCGGCGCATGCGCCGTGACGGATCGGCCCTGCTGCCGATGCCGCTCTTCGCCGATCGCGGCTTCTCGGCCGGCATCGTCACGCAGGCCGCGTTCCAGGGCGCGCTCAACGCCTTCACGCTGCCGTTCATCGTCTACCTGCAGATCGCCCTCGGCTTCGACGCGCTCACCGCAGGGCTCAACCTGCTCGCCTTCAGCCTCGGCGCGATGGTCGGCACGGGCGTCGTCATCCCGCTCGTCGCGCGGGTCGGCAAGTACCTCGTGACGCTCGGCGCCGTGACGCTCGCCGCCGGCGTGCTGTGGACGTTCGCGATCGTCGCCGACACCGGCGCCGCGTTCACGGGCTGGGCGGCGGTCTGGCCGATGCTCATCGCCGGCATCGGGCTCGCGCTGCTCGTGATCCCGCTCGTCGATGTCGCGCTCGCGACCGTGCCGGTCACCGACGCCGGGGCCGCCTCCGGGGCGTACAGCACGTTCCAGCAGCTCGGCGCGGCGGCGGGCGTGGCGATCTCGACGACCGTGTTCTTCTCGATCGTCGGCGACGACTGGAGCCGCGAGCACGTGCTCACCGCCCTGCAGGCCTCGGTCTGGGTCGCGGTCGCCGGTTTCGCGATCGCCGCCGTCGCGAGCCTGCTGCTGCCCGGGCGGGCGGCCGTGCAGGCCCACCTCGACGAGGAGCGCCGGCTCGCCGAGGGCGACGCCGCGATCGAGGCGGATGCCGCGGTCGAGGCGGATGCCGCGGTCGAGGCGGGCGCCGCGGTCGAGGCGGATGCTGCGGTCGAGGCGGATGCTGCGGTCGAGGCGGATGCCGCGGTCGAGGCGGGCGCCGCGTCCGCGACGCCGATCGTCGTCGCGACGGGCCCCGCCTCGGCGGGCTGATCCCCACGCGCGGATCCCCGCGCGCGGCCCGCACTCCACCGGTGCGCGAGTCGCCGGAACGTGCGCTTCGCCGACCCGGGAAGCGCATTTTCCGGCGAGTCGTGCGACACGAGGCGGGTGGCACGTCAGCACCGCGCGGCGAGTCGCCGAAAGTTGCGCTTCGCCGACCCGGGAATCGCATTTTCCGGCGAGTCGTGCGACACGAGGCGGGTGGCACGTCAGCACCGCGCGGCGAGTCGCCGGAACGTGCGCTTCGCCGACCCGGGAAGCGCACGTTTCGGCGAGTCGTGCGCGGGGGGACGGGTTGCGGCGGCGAGTCAGCGCGGCGCGGCGGCGAGGGCCGCGAGGGCCCGGCGGTCGGGCTTGCCCGAGGCGAGCAGGGGCCAGGGGTCGGCGACCACGAGCCGCACGGGCCGGGCGGCGGGGCCGAGGCCCGAGGCATCCGTCGCCTCGCGGAGCCGGCCGAGCTCGAACTCCTCGTCGTCGACCTCGACGCCCTCCGTGCCGGCGCCCACGACGACCGCCGCCCGCTCGCCCCACTCGGGGTCGGGCACCGCGACGACGACCGCGTCGCCGCATCCGGGCAGCCGGCGCACCGCGCGCTCGACCTCGCCGAGCACGACCTTCACGCCGCCCGAGATCATGACGTCGTCGGCGCGTCCGCGCACGCGCAGCCGGCCGGTGTCGGTATCGAAGTCGCCGAGGTCGCCCGTGCGGTACCAGCGCACGCCGCGATCGACGACGAACGCCGACGCGGTGCGCTCGGGGTCGTCGAGGTAGCCGTCGGCGAGGCTCGAGCCGCCGAGCTCGATCGAGCCGTCGTCGAAGCGGATGCGCGTGTCACCGATCGGCAGCCCGTCGTACACGCACCCGCCCGCGGTCTCGCTCGAACCGTAGGTGCGCACGATGCGCGCACCGAGCGCGTCGGCCCGGGCCGCGACCTCGGCGCCGAGCGCCTGCCCGCCGACGAGGATCGCGTCGAACGACCGCAGCGCCGCCGCGATGAACGCGTCGCGCTCGGCCGCCTCGACGACCCGGCCGAGCTGCACCGGCACGAGCGACGTGTAGTGCGGCACGTCGGGCAGCATGCGGGCGGATGCCTCGGCGAACGCCGCGGGCCTGAAGCCGCCCCCTCCCCCGTCGCCGACCACGACGACCTCGGTACCGGCGACGATGCCGCGAACGAGCACCTGCGCCCCCGCGATGTAGTGACCCGGCAGGGCGAGCAGCCACTGCCCGGGCCCGCCGAGCGCATCGTGGGTCGCGTGCGCGCTCGCCTCGAGCGCGCCGGCCGACAGCAACACGCGCTTCGGGCGGTCGGTCGACCCGCTCGTCTCGACCACGAGCGCGACGGCGTCGTCGACCTCGCGGCCCGCGACGCGCGCCGCCGCACGATCCTGGGGTGCACCTTGGCGGAAATCGTGGGCCATCTCATCCGCCGCCTGCGGGACTGCTCCCCCGGAAGCCGCCGGGCCGGGCACCGGCCAGACGGCGGGGCCGCCGTCGAGCGCGGCGGCGAGCGCGGCGGTCAGCGCCGAGGCATCCTCGGCCGCAACCTGCACGAGCGGTTTCATGTCACCGCCCGAGCTAGAAGTGCCACGGGTACGGCCCCCAGTCGGGGTCGCGCTTCTCGAGGAACGCGTCGCGGCCCTCGACCGCTTCATCCGTTCCGTAGGCGAGCCGGGTCGCCTCACCGGCGAAGACCTGCTGGCCGACCATGCCGTCGTCGACCGCGTTGAACGCGAACTTCAGCATGCGGATCGCCGTCGGCGACTTCGTGAGGATCGTGCGCGCCATCGCGATCGCCTCGCGCTCGAGCTCGGCGTGCGGCACGACCCGGTTCACGGCGCCCATCTCGTAGGCGCGGTCGGCCGAGTACTCCTCGGCGAGGAAGAAGACCTCGCGCGCGAACTTCTGACCGATCTGGCGGGCGAAGTACGCCGAGCCGTAACCGGCATCGAAGGAACCCACGTCGGCATCGGTCTGCTTGAAGCGCCCGTGCTCGCGCGACGCGATCGTGAGGTCGCAGACCACGTGGAGCGAGTGCCCGCCACCGGCCGCCCAGCCGGGCACGACCGCGACGACGACCTTCGGCATGAAGCGGATGAGCCGCTGCACCTCGAGGATGTGCAGGCGGCCGACCGCCGCGTGCCCGTGCGGGTCGGCGGTGCCGCCCGACCCGTCGACGATCGCGGTCTCGGCGTCGGAGTACTTGTAGCCGTCGCGTCCGCGGATGCGCTGGTCGCCGCCCGAGCAGAACGCCCAGCCGCCGTCTTTCGGGCTCGGGCCGTTGCCCGTGAGCAGCACGACGCCGATGCGCGGGTTCGTGCGGGCGTCCTCGAGGGCGCGGTACAGCTCGTCGACCGTGTGCGGCCGGAACGCGTTGCGCACCTCGGGCCGGTCGAACGCGATGCGCGCGATGCGGCCGTCGAGCGAGTGGTGGTAGGTGATGTCGGTGAACGACGCCCCGACCGGAGCCTCGGCCCACTCGCCCGGATCGAACAGTTCGGAGACCTCGGCGCTCATGCACCCAAGCCTATTGCGGCGCCCGCCGGCGGGCGGGCCGGCCCGCGAGGCGCTGCCGCGCGAGGGCTGCCCGCCGCAGCGGGCCGCCGCAGTCGCGCGGTCTCAGACGCCGGTGCCCGTCGCCCCGGCGAGCATGCCGCTCACGAGCGCATACGCCGCCGTGCCCACGGTGAGGACACCCCACGTCAGCGGGATCGCCGCCGCGATGACGACGAGGATGCCGCCGACGCCGATCGCGATGTCGCGCCCGGTCGACTCGGCGCGCACCTCGGTCGCCTCGAGTCCGAACTCGTCGATTCCGTCAGCGCCCATGCGTCCCACCCTATTCCCCTGTTCGCGTCAGTCCACCGGATGCGAGACTTGGCTCATGCCGTCCGCCGAACGTCCCGCCGCCCCCGCAGCACTCCCGGCGCTCCCGGCGCTCCCCTCGCTCGACGAGCTGCTCGCCACCGCGCGCGTCGTCGCACTGCCGCTCGTGACGCGCTTCCGCGGCATCGACGTGCGCGAGGCGATGCTCGTCGAGGGGCCCGAGGGCTGGACCGAGTTCAGCCCGTTCGCCGAGTACGACGACGACGAGGCATCCGCCTGGCTGGCCGCCGCGATCGACTACGGCTGGAACGCTCCGCCGCCCGCCCTGCGCGACCGCATCCCCGTGAACGCGACGGTGCCCGCCGTCGATCCCGACAGCGTGCCCGCCGTGCTCGCCCGCTTCGCCGGGTGCCGCACGGCGAAGGTGAAGGTCGCGGGCTCCGACCAGACGCTCGCGCAGGACGTGGCGCGGGTGCGCGCCGTGCGCGAGGCGCTCGGCCCCGAGGGCCGGGTGCGCGTCGACGCGAACGGCGGCTGGAACGTCGACGAGGCCGAGCACGCCATCCATGCGCTCGCGCCGTTCGACCTCGAGTACGTCGAGCAGCCGTGCGCGACGGTCGAGGAGCTCGCCGAGATCCGTCGGCGCACGAAGTACATGGGCATTCCGATCGCGGCCGATGAGAGCGTGCGGCGCGCCGACGACCCGCTCGCGGTCGCCCAGGCGGGCGCCGCCGACCTGCTCGTGATCAAGGCGCAGCCGCTCGGCGGCATCCGCCGCGCGCTCGCCATCGTGGCCGAGGCCGGCCTGCCGGTCGTCGTGTCGAGCGCGCTCGACACGAGCGTCGGCCTCGCGATGGGCGCGCAGCTGGCCGCGTCGGTGCCGTCGCTCGAGTTCGACTGCGGGCTCGGCACGGCGTCGTTGCTGGCGGCGGATGTCTCGGCGTCGCCGCTCCTCGCCGAGGGCGGGTCGATCGCGGTCCGGCGGGTCGTGCCCGACCCCGGGCTGCTCGACCGCTACGCGGCCTCCGAAGAACGGGCCGACTGGTGGATGGAGCGCGTCGGCCGATGCCACGAGGTGCTCTCGCGCGCCCACGCCGCCGGAGCGTGAGGCCGGGGCGCGCGGTCAGCCCGCGATCGTCGCGCGGTCGAGGTACGCGGTGATCGCGTCGCGGTTCTTCGTGAGGCAGCCGATGCGCTGTTCGAGCTGTGCACGGCGTTCGGCGAGCGACTCGGCGAGCGCGCGCTGGATGACCGGCGTCTCGGGATCGGCCACGCTCGCGAGGCACGGGATCATGTCGAGGATCACCGCGGTCGGGATGCCGGCGTCGATGAGGTCGCGCACCTGCCCGACCCGCTCGACGGCGCCGTCGGGGTAGTCGCGGTACCCGTTGCTCTCACGCGTCGACGAGATGAGTCCCTGGGCCTCGTAGTAGCGCAGCAGCCGGGTCGACACCCCGGTCTGCGAGGCGAGTTCACCGATGCGCATGACGCCTCCAAGAAGTCGACTTGACCTTAACACTAGTGTCAAGGTTCGACACTTGCGGCATGGCTTCTCCGATCACCGCTCCCGCACCCGTCGTCGACGCGCCGTCGCGCACGCGACTCCCCTACAACGGCCTGCTCGCCCTGGCCGCGATCGTGTTCGTCGGCGTCGTCACCGAGATCATGCCGGCCGGCCTCCTGCCGCAGATGAGCGCCGACCTCGGCGTCACCGAGGCGCAGATCGGATGGCTCGTCGCCGCGTACGCCGTGACGACGGCCGTGACGGCCATCCCGCTCACCGCGCTGACCCGAGCCGTGCCGCGAAAGCGACTGCTGCTCGCCCTGGTGGTCGGCTTCGCGCTCGTCAGCGGCGTGACCGCGATCGCCGGCGACTACACGACCATCCTCGTGGCGCGCACGATCGGCGGAATGCTCGCCGGACTCCTCTGGGCGATCGCGGCCGGCTACGCGATGCGCATGGTCGAGCCCGAGCACTCGGGCCGAGCACTCTCGATCGCCATGGTCGGCACGCCGCTCGCCTTCGCCTTCGGCCTCCCGATCGCCACGACCCTCGGCGCGGCGCTCGGCTGGCGCTCGGCGTTCGCCGTGCTCGCGGGCCTCGCGCTCGTGCTCGCCGCATGGGCCGCGCTCGCGCTGCCCGGGTTCCCCGGCGAGAAGGCGGGCTCGCGTCCGCGGCTCGGCACCGTGCTGCGTCTGCCGGGCCTTGTCGCCGTGCTGGCGACGACCGCCGCATTCGTGCTCGCGCACAACGTCGCGTACACCTACATCGCGCCGCTCACGGTGCCGTCGGGCCTCGACGGACACCTCGACATCGTGCTGCTCGTGTTCGGCGTCTTCGCCGTCGCGGGCGTCCTCGTCTCGGGCGCGCTGGTCGACCGGCACCTGCGCGCGATGGTGCTGATCGCCGCGGTCGCACTCGGCGCGGCGATGATCGCGATCGGATGCCTCGCGGCGCAGCCGATCGCCGTGTACGCCGCGGTCGCGCTCTGGGGCATCGCCTACGGCGGAGCACCGACCCTGCTGCAGTCCGCGCCCGCGCGCATCGCCGGCAGCGCCGCCGATGTCGCCCAGTCGATGGTCGTCGCGACCTGGAACGGCTCGATCGCCGCCGGCGCCTTCATCGGCGGGATCGTGCTCGAGGCCGCCGGGGTCGCCGCCCTGCCCTGGGTCGCCCTCGTGCTCGTCGCCGTCGCGGCGCTCATCGCGTCGACCTCGCGTGCCGCCTTCGCCCCGCTCCGACACTGAGTCGCGCTGCGACTCAGTGTCGGAGGAGCGCGAACGCAACAGGATCGGCCTCGACACGTTGCCTCGCGCCTCCTCGACCGACGGGCTCGGCGCGCGCTCGAGTCATCATCGGCACCGGTCGAGTCCCCCCGGATTGGGGTGCAGCCTCCGGGCCGAGAACGCTTCGTCTCAGTGCGGGCACCGATGCCACCGACGGCCCCACCGGCGACGGTGGAGACCGTGCGTGCGCACTGCGCGTCGCACGACCCGATTTCCACCCGAAGGAGACCAGATGTTCAAGAAGACCATGACCACGATCGGGGCGGGCGTCGCGCTCGCCGCGGCGGGCGTGCTCGCGAGCGGCACCGCCGCCTTCGCGCACGAGTGCTTCAACCCGAACCGCTCGGAGCAGGGCAACGCGGGCGCCTCGCACTCGCAGGCCTGGCTGACCGTGCACATCGACGAACTCACCGCCGGACTGTCCGAGGCCGATGCCGAGTGCGTGCTCGACGCATACGCCGCCACCGGCGCGCCGACGTCGTTCACGATCATGGTGAAGGGCGCGGTCGGCCAGGACGGCACGATCGCCTCGAACAACCCGCACCCCGAGAAGGCTGGCGACGGGTCGGGCATCGACGAGATCTTCGCCGCGCACGGCGCCGACATCGTCGGCAGCTTCGAGGAGTGCGGCGTCCCGATGCCGTTCTGACGCGCGTGCCTCATCCAGGCGGCTACGCCTCCGGTGCGTGTGGCGCACCGGAGGCGTAGCCGTTCGAGCTACGCGATCGGCGGAGCGATCACCAGAGCACGAGCGGCACCGGCATGGTCTGCGCGTCGGCGTAACCGTCTCCGCCGGTGAACACGCCGCGCACGAGGTGCAGGCCGGCGGGCAGCTTCGGAAGCTTGACGTTCACGCGTCCGTCGTCGCCCGCCGCGAGCTCGACCTCGGCGAGCTTCGTGTCGCCCTCGTAGATCGCGAAGCTGCCGACCGGCGCCGAGCCGTCGAGCGCGACGACCTTGCCGAGGTACTTCACGGTCGAACCGGCCTTCGCGAGCGCCTTGCTCGGAGCGCCGACGGCGATCGTCGCGACCGCCGGCGGCGGCTGCTCGTCGACGAGCACGGCGACGCTGCGAGCGGGCACCGTGACCGTGCCGGTCGAGGCATCCCACGTCGTCTGCTTGACGACCTGGTCGGAACCCGACGCCTGCGCCTCGGCGAGCGCGAAGTCGCGCCCGGCGAGCCCGCCGACCGTCTGCGCGATAGCCGTCGGCGAGGCGTTGAAGACGACGAGCGCGCCCTCGAGCTCGGGGTCGACGTCGTCGCCGACGAGGTCGTCGACCTGCATCACGATCACGCCGGGCGTCGCGTCGGGCCCCGAGTTCGGGAACGACACCTTCTGGTCGATCAGCTCGGCGGAGCCCAGCTGCAGCAGGTCGACCGACGAGCGCACGCGCAGCAGGTCGAGGGCGGATGCCTCGGCCGCCGCCATGTCGGCCGCGGTCGGCTTCAGCGCGGGGTCGGCGAGGAGCGGCTGCATGATCGGCCACTTGTCGCCGTTGTCGGCCTCGCCCGGCAGGCCCGAGCCGAAGGTCGACTCCTGCCCGGTCCAGTCGACACGGTTGAACCAGTCGCCCGAGTCGTAGCTGTTGCGGTCGAGCGACTTCGATCGCAGCAGTTCAGTGCCCGCATGCCAGAACGAGGGCGACTGCGAGAGCGTCACGGTCGCGAGCGACAGCGTGTTCATGCGCACGCGGTCGGCCATCGACGTCGACTGCGGCAGCTTGAACACCGAGAGGTCGAAGAGCGTCTCGTTGTCGTGGGCGTCGACGTAGTTGATCGCCTCGTCGGGCTCGTCGGCGTAGCCGGCGGGCGCACCGCGGTAGTCGAGCTGGTCGCCGCGCACGGTCTCGCCCGAGGCATCCTCGAGCTCGTAGTCGCGCAGGTTGCCCGCGAGGCCGAGCTTCACGAGGTCGGTCTGGTGGCCGAGGTCGGCGAGCTGGTCGGCCTGCGACGGCGTGCCGGGTCGTCCGTTCGGGTCGGTGCCGAGGCCGGTGCCGAAGCCCTGCTGGAAGGTCGACGTGCCGTCGACCGGGCTGCCGCCGTGCACGGCGTCGCGCAGCCGGTCGTTGAAGGTGCCGATGCCGGTGCCGCCGAGCTGGCCCTGCGTCGCCTGCTCGAACAGCGCGTTGTTCGCGACCTCGCCGAAGTTCCAGCCCTCGCCGTAGAGGTAGATGGCCGCACCGTCGACCCCGTCGGCCTCGAGCGTCAGCTCGTCGAGCGCGGCGCGGATCGCGAGCATGTTCTCCTTCGAGTGGTGCCCCATGAGGTCGAACCGGAACCCGTCGACCTTGTACTGCTTCGCCCACAGCACGACGGAGTCGACCATGAGCTTCTGCGCCGCCTCGTGCTCGGTCGCGACGTTCTGGCAGCACGTCGAGGTCTCGACGGCGCCGAACGCGTTGAGCCGCTGGTAGTAGCCGGGCACGATGCGGTCGAGCACGCTCTTGCCGCCCTGTCCCGCCTCGGCCGTGTGGTTGTAGACCTCGTCGAGCACGACCTGCAGGCCGTCGGCGTGCAGCGCGCCGACCATCTCGCGGAACTCCTCGACGCGCGCGCCGCCCTCGGCGTCGACGGCGTACGAGCCCTCGGGCGCCTGGTAGTGGTACGGGTCGTAGCCCCAGTTGAAGCCGTCGGCGGCGCGCACCTGCTCGATGCATGCCTGCTGCTCGGCCGACGCGGGCCCGTACGACGCGAGGTCGCAGTCGGGCACGGCCTGCGCGTCGCGTCGCTCGTCGATCGTGGCGATGTCGAACGTCGGCAGCAGGTGCACGGTGTTGATGCCCGCGTCGGCGAGCTCGCGCAGCTGCTTCGTGCCGGCGGAGTCGCGCGTGAACGCGCGGTAGGTGCCGCGCTCGGCCTCGGGCACGGTCTCGTCGGTGATCGAGAAGTCGCGCACGTGCAGCTCGTAGATCGCACGGTCGACCGGGCGCTCGACCACCGGCGCCGGCGTCTCGGCCCACTGCTCGGGGGCGAGGGCCGGGTCGTCGAGGTCGACGACGACCGAGCGCGCCGAATTCGTCGTGAGGGCCACGGAGTACGGGTCGGTCACCGAGTTGGTCTCGATCTTCCCGGTCGTCGGCGCGTACACCTCGACGCGCCAGCGGTACTCGTCGTCCTTCGAGAGGGATGCCTCGGGCACCGCCCACGTTCCGGTCTCGGCGTCGAAGGCCGCATCGACGAGCTCGGGGTCACCGGCCGCGCCGGCGGCCCACCGCTCGAGCTTCACCGACTGCGCCGTCGGCGCCCAGACGGCCGCCGTCGCCGTGGCGGCGTCGCCGCTGCCCGACCAGCTCGTGCCGAGCGGTGTCGACGCGAGCGCGTCGGCGTAGAGGTCGTCGAGCACGCCCGGCACCTGCACGCCCGTGAAGGCGGTGAGCTCGTCGCCGACCCGCTGCGCGACCGCGAGCTGCTCGGTGAGCAGCCCGGCGACCTCGGCGCGGTCGAGCCCGACCGGGTGCAGTGCGAGGTAGCCCTCGAGCGCCGGGAAGCGCTCGAGCTGGCCGTCGCTGAGCCCGGCGGGGTCGAGCCCGAGCTCGACGGCGTCGCCGCCGCCCGTCACCGCGCCGTCGTCGACCGCGAGGCCGGCGTCGGCCGCGTGCTCGATCGACCACGAGGCATCCCCGGCCGCCGTGCCGCCGAGCAGGTCGGCCGGCCAGGCGAGCGTGTCCTCGTCGACCCAGTGCGCACGCGACTGGCCGGTGCCGGCGAGCGGCGGGTCGGTCACGACGATCTCGAGCGCGTGCGTGGCGAGCGTGTAGCGGAACTCGACGAGCTTGCCGCCCGTGGCGGTGAACGTGTAGTTCGCGCCGCCCGGGGCTCCGCCGGCACCGTAGTTCTCGTCCCAGCTGAGGCCGTGCGCGACCTTCACCTCGTACGAGCCGTCGGGGATCGCGGTGGTCGCGAACGTGTAGACGCCGTCCTTGTCGCCGTCCTGCATGAGCGAGGCGAGGCAGTCGGGCGCCCAGTCGCCCGCGCAGCCGATCTCCTGCTGGAAGCTGCCGGGCAGCGTCACGACCGGGCCCTCGGCCGTCGAGGAGACGACCTTCGTGGCGGGGTTCCAATAGAAGGTGACGGGCTTCGATCCGTCGGTCGAGTAGGCGATGTTGCCGCCGTTCTGCTCGCCGTCGGCGCCGTAGTTGACGTCCCAGTTGCCGTTGAGGGCGACCTTGTACTCGTAGTCGCCGGCCGGCACGTCGAAGGTGCCGGCGTAGATGCCGTCGGCGCGCAGCGTCAGCTTCGCCGCCTCGCAGCCCGGCGCCCAGTCGCCCGCGCAGCCCATCTCGCTGTTGTGCGAACCGGGCACCGTGACGAGGTCGATCGGCTGCTCGGGCTCCTCGCCGCCGTCGGCGAGGTTCACGGCGTTGCCGACCGACGCGTAGGTCGAGGCCGCCGAGCGGTTTCCCGCCGCGTCGGTCGAGATCGCGCGGTACTCGATGAGCGTGCCCTTCGCGAGCCCCGCGGTGTCGTGGAACACACGGGGGCTCGTGTCCTCAGCGGTGCCGAGCGCATGCCATGCGTCGTCGCCGGTCGCGCCGGCGACGCGCCACGCGAAGCTCGTCTCCTGCCACGTCGCGTCGTCGACGTCGGCGGCGACGGCGCTCACGCCGGTCACGCCGGCGCCCGCGGCGGGCGTCGCGACGGTGATCGCGGGCGCCGCGTCGGGGGCGCTCACCTCGCGGTCGGCGCGGAGCACGACGGTGCCGCGCGCCGGCACGGCGACCGAGGCCACGCCGTCGGCGTCGGCGGTGACCGCCGGGCCGTCGGTGCCGTAGAGGGGCGCGAACTCGCCGCCCTTCGTGAGCGTCGGCACGTTCACCGTGCGGGCCTCGTTCGCGTTGTTCGCGGCGACGAGGTACTCGACCTTCTCCGTGCGGTCGACCCGGCTGAAGGCGTAGACGCCCGCGCCGTCGTCGACGTGGCGCTCGATCTGCGCACCGCTCGAGAGGGCGGGGTGCGCCTCGCGCAGCTCCGCGAGCGCGGCGATGTGCTCGTAGAGCGGGGCATCCGTGCCGTAGCGGTCGACGCTGCCGGCCTGCTCGCCCGTCACGAGCTGCTGGTTCTGGTACTCGGCGACCTGGCTCGCGAAGAGCGACTGGCGGGCGTCCTTGTCGCCGCCGGTGCCGGCGAAGCCCTGCTCGTCGCCGTAGTAGACGACGGGCTGGCCGCGGGTGAGGAACATCAGGTCGTGCGCGAGCTCGTCGCGCTCGAGCGGAGCGTCGGTCGACTGCAGGAAGTGGCCGACACGACCCATGTCGTGGTTGCCGAGGAACGTCGGCAGCGCCGTCGCCGACGAGTCGGGCGTCGTGTAGTAGTCGTCGCCCGCGAACAGCGACTGCAGGTTCTTCGCCGAGTTGCCCGCCGCGAAGCTCACCGCCTGCGACTGGAACGTGAAGTCGAGCACCGAGCTCATGTCGGTCTTGCGCACGTAGGGGCTCAGCTTCTTCGGGTCGGCGTCGTAGACCTCGCCGAACATGAAGAAGTCGTCCTTGCCGGCGGCGTGCGCGTAGTCCTGCACCTCGGTCGCCCACTGCTGCCAGAACTCGAAGTTCACGTGCTTCGCGGTGTCGATGCGGAAGCCGTCGATGCCGAGGTCGATCCACGTGTCGTACACGTCGACGAAGCCGTTCACGACGGTCGGGTGCTCGGTCATGAGGTCGTCCAGGCCCGAGAAGTCGCCGTAGGTGACCGACTCGCCCTCCCAGGTCGAGTCGCCGCGGTTGTGGTACAGCGTGGGGTCGTTGAGCCAGGCCGGCACCTTGAGGTTCGCGTCGGCCTCGGAGAGCTTCGGGGTGTACGGGAAGCTCGTCGCCGCGTCGAGCTCGGGGAAGTCCGCGCCCGTGTCGGCGCCGGCGAAGTCGGAGGGCTTGAACGCGGTGCCGTCGGCGTCGAGGTACGGGCTCGTCGCCTGGTCGATGTACGAGTACTGCCCCTCCTCGTAGTCGATGACGTCGGCCGTGTGGTTCGTGATGATGTCGAAGTACACCTTGATGCCGCGCTCGTGCGCGTCGGCGATGAGCGCCTCGAGCTCGGCGTTCGTGCCGAGGTGCGGGTCGATCTGGGTGAAGTCGGTGACCCAGTAGCCGTGGTAGCCGGCGCTCGCGTTCGCACCCTCGCCCTGCACCGGGCGGTTCTTGAAGCTCGGGGTCAGCCAGATCGCGGTCGTGCCGAGGCCCTCGACGTAGTCGAGCTTCGAGCGGAGGCCCGCGAGGTCGCCGCCCTCGTAGAAGCCCTTGTCGGTCGGGTCGAAGCCCGTCGTGAGCCGGTCGCCGGTCAGCCCGCCCTCGTCGTTGGCGGGGTCGCCGTTCGCGAAGCGGTCGGTCATCACGAAGTAGAACGTCTCGTCACTGCCGGGCTGGCGCACCGGCGCGGCGACGAGGGCCGCATCGGATGCCTCGTCGTACGCGCCGGCCATCGCCGCCTGCGTCAGCTCGAGACCGACCTTCTTGAGGTTGTCGTCGAACACGACCCGCACGGTCGTGTCGCCCGCGACCGTCAGCGGGATGTTGTCGCCCCCGCCGTTCAGTCCGTACGCCTCGTCCCACGAGTCGTTCACGGCGACCTTGTACTCCCACGCGCCTGCCGGCACGGTGAACTCGGCGGCGTAGACGCCTGCGGTCGCGGTCGGCACGAGCTCGGTCTCGGCGCAGTCGGGCGCCCAGTCGCCGGCGCAGCCGAGTTCGGACTGCAGGCTGCCGACGAGGGCGAAGCTGCGGTCGTCGGCCGCCGCCGCGCTCAGGCCGAGCCCGGGGGCGAAGCTCAGCGCCGTGACGGCGAGCCCTCCCACCAGCGCTGAGGCGAACCACCTGCGAGCGAGCGCGCGTTGCGTCATCCTTGACTCCCGATTCCCGGCACGGCCGTGCCACCGACACTGCTCGCGAAGGTAGCAGCGCCGCGCACGTTAATGCAAGCGTTTACAACATGGATGCCTCAGCGTGACGCGATCGTTGGATTCATGCTGCTCTCAGTCGTGCAAGCGCTGCCAAGATCGGTCGGTTTCGAGTCGCGTCGGCGCTCCGCGTCGACGCGACTCGACCAGCGGGGGCCGCTCCGCGTCGGTATGCTCGACCGGCGGGTGGCGTTGGCGAAGGCCGTCAGAGCAGGCGCGCGTACGCGCCCGCGCGGAACTGCTCCTCACGCAGCCGCCGCGCGTCCTGCCGCAGCTGGTGCCGGCGCGCGAGCTCCTCGCGGTCGAGCGGTTGCGCGGCGGGGCGCCGGTCTCCGATGCGGATTGCAGCGAGTGCGCGCGTCATCCATCCGGACAAGCCCGAGCGGCGCGGGCGGAGTGCCGTGGATGCTGATGCGGCGAGTGCCGTGTTCATGGTGATCCCCTGTCGTTGCCGGTTCCCGCCTTCGCGGGCCGTGAGACCATCCCACCGCGATGCGATCGTCGGGGAATCGGCAAGCACTACCGAGATCACCGGTAGGCGCTACCGAGATCATTCCGACAGCAGATTCCGCTCCTCCGCGATGCGCACGGCGTCCTGCCGGGACGCGACGCCGAGCTTCGCGAGCACGGCGGCGACGTGGCTGTCGACCGTGCGCACCGACACCACGAGGCGGTCGGCGATCTCGGCGTTCGTGAGTCCCTCCGCGAGAAGCCGGAGCACCCCGAGCTGCCGCTCGGTGAGTCCCTCCGGGTTGGCGCGGGTGAGGCTCGACGGCCCTCGCGGGATGCTCCGGGCGCCCCGGTCCCGGAGCTCCGCCCTGACCCGCCGGGCGAGCGGCACGGCGCCGATGCGATCGAGGATGGCGATCGCCTCGATGAGATCCGCCTCGTCGGGGCTCTCGGCGAGTGCGGCCGCCTCGTGGTACGGCGCACCCGCCGCTCGCCAGGACTCGGCGGCGCGACGCCACTCGCCGCGCGCCTGCACGGCGAAGGGATGCGGATCGTCGTCGCCCACCTCGACCTCGTCGCCCGCCCGCCGCAGCAGGTACGCCAGTTCGGCGTGCAGTGCGCGGGCCTCACGGCGCTCGGCCTCGCCGAACTCGGGGCGGGCGATCGTGCGCGCCGCGTCGGCGTCGCCGCGCAGCAGCGCGGCTTCGGCCCTGGCGGCGGCCACCGGGCCGCGCCGCTGCAGCTCGCCGAGCTCCACGGCGAGGTGGTGCGCCTCGTCGAGCAGCTCGCCGGCGCCGTCGTCACCGCGTCGGAGGCGCACGGTGCCGGCCACCGTGAGGGCGACGCAGCGGGCGTGCGGCATGTCGGGTGGCGGCTCGACGAGCGCCAGGGCGTCGTCCCAGCGAGCCCGGGCGAGGTCGAGTCTCGCCTGTTCCATGCGCTGGTAGGTCGCGAAGCCGATGAACTCCGATCGCTCGGTCAGGTCGAGCGCCCGGGCGAGGTGCTGCTCGGCCTCGTCGAGCCGGTACTGGTCGAGCAGCGCCCAGACCAGGTTCACGAACGCGCGCGCCGCGTCTTCGATGTCGTCGATCGACAGCGCCGCATCGGCGGCCTCGAGCAGTTCGCCGACGCCCTCCTCGAGGCCGATGAAGAGCAACCCGGTGCCGTGGTTGTTGAGGGCATGCGACAGCACCCGCCGGTCGCCCGTCTCGCGCGAGATCGCGATCGCACGCGCGGCGAGGTCGAGGGCCCGGTGCGTGTCGTGGGCGAGCAGCGCGAGCTGCGCCTCGTTGCTGAGTGCCATCGCGTGAAGGCTCGGGTCGCCCGCCTCGGCGAGCACCGCGGAGGCCTCGCGGGCGGCGGCCTCGGCGTCGGATCGGTGACCGTCGAACCAGTCGAACCGGGAGAGCCACCGCAGGCTCGCCCCGAGCCTGCGGGCATCGCCGAGCTCACGACGGAGCGCGACCGCCCGCTTCTGCGCGGTCACCGCCGCACTCGCCGCCCCGATCGTGTACGACTCGATCGCGAGCTCCTCGTAGAGCTCGACGAGGTCGGCCGGGCGGTACCGATCGGAGTGGGCGAGCGCCGCACGGAAGTGCGCGGCCGACTGCCGATGCGCGCCCGAGGCCGCGGCATCGCGGGCCGCGCGCGGCGCCCACTCGACGAGCGCATCGACATCGCCCGCCGCAGCCGCGTGGTGCACGAGGCGCGCGGGATCGGCGATCCCCACGTCGAGCAGCGCGACGAGCGCCGCGTGCTCGACCTCGATGCGACGCGACGCCGGCAGTCCGTCGACGACCGCCCGCCGGGTCAGTTCGTGGCGGAAGCGCACGCCGTCGGGGCGGACGTCGAGCAGGCCGCCCTCCTCCGCCGTGCGCAACGCACCTGCCGCGCCGGGCACGAGGCGGGCGAGCAGCACGGGATCGACGGAGGACGGCACCACGGCCAGCTGCTCGACATGCTCCTGCGTCAGCGCGTCGAGCCGCCGCAGGCGACCGGTGACGGCGTCGACGACCGTCCGCGGCACGCCCGATTCGTCGGCCGACGCGACCACCTCGCGCACGAAGTAGGGGTTGCCGGCCGTCGTCTCGAACACGCGGTCGGCGTCGAGTCCGCTGCCGGCGATGAGCTCGCCCACGGCGCCCGAGCTGAGCCGGCGGGGCGCGAGCCTCCCGACCCGGTCGCCGTGGCCGAGGTCGCCGAGCAACCGGCCCAGCGGGTGGTCGCGTTCGATCTCGTCGCGATAGGTGATGACGAGCGCCGCGGGCAGCTCGTCGATGCGTCGCGCGAGGTAGCGCAGCGCATCGAGGGTCGCCTCGTCGGCCCAGTGCACGTCCTCGACGACGAGCACCGTGCCCGAGGCATCCGAGAGCTCGTCGCGGAGGGCGGCGAACACCTCTTCGCGCTCACCGGTGCGGAGCGCCTCGCCGAGGCGCGGCCCGACCGCGTGCTCGAGGTCGCGCAGCGGCCCGAGCGGCCGGGGTGTCGACATCGCGTCGCACGCGCCGAGCAGCACCCGCACGCCTCCGGGCGGATCAGCCCGGAGCGCGTTCACGAGAGTCGACTTGCCGATGCCGGCCTCGCCGTGCAGCAGCACCACCCGGCCGTGCCCCATCGACGCGTCGCTCGCGGCGCCGCGCAGTTCGTCGAGTTCTCGATCCCGCTCGAGCAGCTCCCTGCCCATGGGGTGATCGTGCCCGCAGGCGGCCGACTCCGCAACAGGGGCGGCCCTGACTCACCCCTGCCCGCCCCTCGAGCCCGAGCCCGCTCGCGCGGGTCCGCGCCACAGTCGCCCGCCGCCTGTCGCCCCTCTTCCTGCGCCGAGTTGCCGAAAAGCGCTGCTCGTGGCGCGATGAGCAGCGTTTTTCGGCAACTCGCCGCTGAGAGGGAGAGGCGGGGAGGGGCGGAGGGCGGGAGGCGTTGAGGGCCGGAGGGCGGAGGCGTTGAGGGCGGGGGGCGGGATCAGAGACCCGAGTACGCGTGCAGCCCCTTGAAGAACAGGTTGACCACGGTGAAGTTGAACAGCACCGTCGAGAAGCCGATGATCGCGAGCCAGGCCGAGCGCGAACCGCGCCAGCCGCGCGTCGCGCGCGCGTGGATGTAGCCGGCGTAGACCACCCAGATGATGAAGGTCCACACCTCCTTGGTGTCCCAGCCCCAGTAGCGGCCCCAGGCGCGCTCGGCCCAGATCGCGCCGGCCATGAGGGTGAACGTCCAGAGGATGAAGCCGATGATCGTGACCCGGTAGGCGAGGGTCTCGAGCGTGACCGAGTCGGGCAGCGTCGCGAGGAAGCTCTTCTTCACGGCCTGCGCGCTCGCCACGAGCGACTCGCGTCGCGCCTGCATGAGCTGCACGACCGAGAGCGCGAAGCTCAGCGCGAAGAAGCCGACCGACGTCGTCGCCACGAACACGTGGATCACGAGCCACGCCGACTGCAGTGCCGGCGGCAGCGGCACGACCGAGACGTAGAAGTTCACCGTCGCGACACCGAGCAGGATGAGCACGAGCCCCGTGACGAACGTGCCGAGGAACCGCAGGTCGTGCTTCGCGACCAGCAGCACGACGAGATAGACCGTCGTGATCACGAGCGTGCCGGTGAGCGCGAACTCGTACATGTTGGCCCACGGCACGCGCTCGGCGGCGATGCCGCGCAGCACGTCGGCGGTGAGGTGCAGCAGCCAGGCGACGACCGTCATCGCGACCGCGACGCGCAGCGCCGGCGAACGCCCGTAGTCGACGGTCGCACCGTCGTCGACGGCGCTCTTCCAGCGCGAGCGACGGCCTGCGGCGGGCGACTCGGTCGAACCGGATGCCGCGACCGGGGCCGCACCGGCCGTCGACGCCTTCGCCGCGGCGGCCGCCTGCAGCACGCCGACACGTTCGCCCGTGCTCTCTGCCGAGGCATCCACCGCCGCGTCTGCCGCCGCCGCGGCCGCAGCACCGCGCTTCGCGAGGTCGATCGCGTACGCGATGAACGCGATCGCGTACACGGCCATCGCCGAGTAGACGCAGAGGACCGAGATTTCGTCGAGGGAGGGCACGTGACTACCTTACGTCGTGGGTTTCGCGGTGTCGTCTGGGGATTCGGCGGCGGCCGCCGGCACGGGCGCGGCGTCGTCGGCCGCTTCGGGAACCGGCCCGGCGAGCCGGTCGGCGAACGCGCCGACGGCCTGTTCGAGGTTCGGGTCCTCGCCGCGCGCGAGGCCGGCGAACTCGAGCACGCGGGTGCCGTCGCGGCGCGTGGCGACCTTCACCCACATGCGGCGGCGCGGCACGAAGAGCGAGAGCAGCAGTCCGCCGAGGATGAGGATCGCGAACACCAGCACCCAGCCCTGCGTCGGGTCGTGGTGGATGTCGAACGACGCGAACCGCTTGACCGACTGGTCGAACGAGCGGTCGTCGGTCGGCACGGCGTCGGCCCGGTCGGCCGCGACCTCGACCGCGGGAGCCGCATCGGTGCTGTCGTCGACGAACTCGACCGTGCCGCGTCCGCCGGGCAGTTCGGTCACCTGCCCGGGCATGAGCTCGATCGAGGCGACGTCGGTGTTGCGACCGTTCAGCTGCGTCATGTCCGACGGGTCGAGCGTGTAGACCGACGTGGGCTTGCCCGCGTCGATGCCGAGGTCGCCCTCGTAGACCGTGAGCGACAGCACCGGGTAGACGAGGTCGGGATACGTCGAGGCCGACGCGCCGTTGTCCATCGTCTCCTGCGTCGGGTAGAACAGGCCGATCATGCCGAGCTGTTCGTCGAGCCCGTCGGTGACCTTGATGACGCCGATCGAGAACAGGTTCGCGTCCTGCGGCAGGAACGGCACCGCGTCGTCGAACACGACCTCGCCCGACGGGTCGCGGACGACGACGTGCGGTGCGTAGCCATTGCCGAGCAGGTAGACGTCGGTGCCGTGGGTGCGCAGCGGGTCGTTGACCTTGACCGCGCCCTCTTCGACGGTGCCGTCGCGGTCGGTCACGGTGACGTGCGCGGTGAAGTCGACGGGCTGGCCGAGCGCGTCCTGGTTCTCGGTCTCGTACACCGCGTCGAGCTCGCCCAGCGAGAGCTTGTACGGGTCGAGCTCGGCGTCGCTGAAGAACCGGCCGGGGTTGAACGAGTCGAACGCGGCGAGCGTGTTGACGAACGACTGCCCCTCGACGACGACGCGCTGGCCGGCGAAGCCGAACCCGCCGCCGACGCCGACGGCGACGAGCACGCCGAGCATCGCCGTGTGGAACACGAGGTTGCCGGTCTCGCGCAGGTACCCGCGTTCGGCCGACACGCTCGGGTCGCCCCGCAGTTCGTACGGTTCGACGCGGTACCCCTGCTGCTTCAGCAGCTTGGATGCCTCGGCCACCGCCGTCTCGGCGTCGACGCCGTCGGGCAGGGCGCGCTCGGTGTAGCCCGCAAGGCGGTTCAGCCGGGCCGGCGTGCGCGGCGGCCGGGCGCGCAGCGCCTCGAAGTGGTGCTTCGTGCGCGGGATGATGCAGCCGATGAGCGACACGAACAGCAGCAGGTACACCGCCGAGAACCAGGCCGACGTGTAGACGTCGAACATCTGGAAGCGGTCGAGCACCGGCGCGAGGTCGGGGTTGTCGGTGAAGTACTGGGTGACGCCGTTCGGGTCGCTCGATCGCTGCGGCACGAGCGAGCCCGGCACCGCGGCGATCGCGAGGAGCAGCAGCAGCAGGATCGCCGTGCGCATGCTCGTGAGCTGTCGCCAGCCGAACCGCAGCCAGCCGACGAAGCCCAGCTTCGGCTGGGCGATGCCGTCGCCGCGGTCGCCCGGGGCGGGCGCCTTGGGCTCGGGCGAGTCGAAGTGATCGGCGGGGCGCAGCGGATCGACGCCGTGCGTGTCGTGAGCCGGTCGAGGGCCCTTCCGATCAGAGGACGAGGTCGATGCCACTCATCACTCCCTGCAGGTCGCTCATCCACGCGGTCCAGAGGCCCGACACCATGATCAGTCCGATCACGATGAGCAGGCCGCCGCCGATGAGGTTGATGGTGCGGACATGTCGGCGCAGGAACGCCATCGACCCCGTCACCCAGCCGAACCCGAGGGCGACGAGGAGGAAGGGGATGCCGAGGCCGATGCAGTACGCGAGGCCGAGCAGCACGCCGCGCCAGACCGACTCGCTGTTGAGGCTCAGCGCGGACACGGCGACGAGGGCCGGGCCCATGCACGGGGTCCAGCCGAGGCCGAACACGACGCCGAGCAGCGGCGCACCCGCGAGCCCCGTCGCGGGGCGCCAGCTCGGCTTGAACTGGCGCTGCATGAAGGTGAACTGGCCGATGAACACGAGGCCCATGCCGATGAGCACGACGCCGAGCACGCGCGTGATCGGGTCCTGCCAGGCGCGCAGCCACGCGCCCGCCGCGCCCGCGAGCGCGGAGTAGATGAGGAAGATCGCCGTGAATCCGGCGATGAAGAGCAGCACGCCGAGCAACAGGCGACGGCGGTTGCGTCGTTCGATCGCGGCATCGGCCGAGGCATCCGTGAACCCGCCGATGTAGCCGAGGTAGCCCGGAACCAGCGGGAGCACGCACGGCGAGAGGAACGAGATGACGCCGGCCGCGAGGGCGATCGGCACCGCGATGAGGAGTTGGCCGCTGAAGACGATCTCGCCGGGCGACACGTCAGTTCTCCTCGAGCAGGCTGTCGACGAGCCCGCGGAGGATCGACGCGTCCTCGAGCTGGCCGAGCACCCGGGCCGCGACGCGGCCCTGCTTGTCGAGCACCAGCGTCGTCGGCACTGCGGCGGGCGGAACGTCGCCCGCGAACGCGAGCTGCACGTCGCCGTCGTCGACGTCGAGGATCGAGGGGTACTCGACGCCGTAGGTCTTCTCGAAGGCATTGGCGTTGCCGGCCTGGTCGCGCACGTTCACGCCGACGAATGCGACATCCTCTTCGCCCGAGCCGTAGTGATCGTAGACCTCTTCGAGGATGGGCGCCTCGACCCGGCACGGCGCGCAGCCCGCGTACCAGAAGTTCACGACCGTGACCTGGCCCTCGGTGTCGGCCGAGTCGAACTCGTCGCCGTCGGCCGTCTCGCCCGAGAACGCGACGGGCTTGCCGCGCGAGCCCTCGTCGAACTCCGAGATGCTGCCGTCACCGGCGATGTAGTTCTTGCCGCTGCCCTCGCGGAACTGGTCGGCGAGCGGGTCGCTCGTGCAGCCCGTCAACAGCAGCGCGGTCGCCGCGGCGATCGCGACGATCCCGACCGTCGGTCGAATAGCGCCGCGCGCAGCGCGACGCGTATCGAGACCACGTGCACGAACACGCATCACACCGCACCCACATCCGTCGCCTGCGCGGCGAGTCCCGCCGCGGGATCCGTGTACCCGACCTCGACGAAGCGGCGTCCGGCGGCACTGCCTGCGGCGCCCTGCATCTCGAGGGTCGTGATGCTCGACAGCGCGCAGCGTCGTCGCCGCGGGTCGTGCGAGAGTCGGGCGCCGGCGAGGTGGCGGTGCACCATCCAGATCGGAAGCTGGTGGCTCACGATCACGACGTCGCCGCCGTCGGCTGCGTTCCACGCGTCCTCGATGGCGGCCATCATGCGCGCCGCGATCGAGCCGAACGGCTCGCCCCAGCTCGGCTCCCAGGGGTTCACGAGCAGACCCCAATTGCGGATGTCGCGGAGCGCGCCGCCCGGGCCGCGCATGCGCTTGCCCTCGAAGCGGTTCTCGGGTTCGATCACGCGTTCGTCGAGCGTCGGGGTGAGGCCGAATGCCGCCGCGATGGGCTCGCCCGACTGCTGGGTGCGCTGCAGCGGCGACGTGATGAGCGAGGTGACGGGGCGTCCGCGCGCGACGAGGTCGTCGGCGGCGGTCTTCGCCATCTCGCGGCCGAGATCGCTGAGCCCGTAGCCGGGAAGACGGCCGTAGAGCACGCCCTGCGGGTTGAACACCTCGCCATGGCGCACGAGATGTATCTGCTCGGCCGGCACGGGTTCCAGTCTAGAGAGCCGCATCCTTTGAATCCGCCGAGACCCCGTCGGTCGAGTAGCGCCCGACGAAGGAGGGCGCGTATCGAGACCACCGCCCCGACGATGTCGGCCACACGGAGTGCTCATCGTCGACGGAACATGGTCAACGCTTCATCAGCCCCGTAGTACCTCAGACAGATGTCGAAACCGCACGTCACTGCATCGAGCTCGATCTCCGCCGCCGGTTCGACGGCATCCTGCCACCGGAGGTGCACCGAGTGCCTGTCCAGGCGCCAAGACCATTCGGCACCGCCGGACCCGCTCATCTCTGCTGTCCCGTCCGCGGCGAGCACCATCCGGCGGTCGGACACTGCGGCGCTCCAGACACCGACGAGGTCGTCCTCACTGACGTCCGCAGGGTAGCTCGAGCTGTGGATCGCTGTGACGGCGATCGGAACCGCCACGACGATCATTGAGACCCCCAGAAGAATGTCGGCAATCGTCGGCGCGGGCGCATCGCAGGACCAGCCTCGCCCCATCCCATGATCAAGCCTCGTTCGACATGAGTCGCGGGATGAGATGTTCAAGCGCCCAGCTCGCGACCGGTTCCAGCCCTGTGGCCTCATCGACCGTCGCCGGATGGATCTCTCCGCGAATATAGACCTTGGGTCGACCCGTGAGTGGATCCCATATCGCCTGCGTAGGCGGCCAGTCATCAGCCTCATCGATACCCGGGTCGTACCCGACGACGCTGACCGCGTCGCCACGCAGCGTCCGATCATCCACCCCGACGACGAACTGAAAGTCGCGACTTCCGATCGGCGGTTCACCGGGGCCGTCGGTCGTCGCGCTGTAGAACCCGACAGCAGCGTCATGGAGCACTCGCCCGTAGGCGTACCGACCGTTCGGAAGCGCGAACTGGACAACCGAGCCGAGCTTCGGGCGGCGGGCCATCCTCATTGGCGAATCTCCCCGCCACCAATCCGCGTAAACAGTCTCGACCTGCCGTCGGTCACTTGGTATCACCACTCCCATCCGCAATCCCTTCCAGCAACTGCAGCGAAGGCACGAAGAACGTCGCGCCGGTCACGGCGGTCGAGACATCGAGGATCCGGTCGTGGAACCCCGGCGGGTCTCCGAGGAACATGCGCTGCAGCATCCGTTCGATCACCCACAGGCGGCGGGTGTACCCGATGAAGTAGGTGCCGTACTCGCCGGCCGCGGGACTCCCGAAGGGCATGTTGTCGCGCAGGATGTCGAACTCGTTGCCGTCGTCGTCGGTGACCGTCGCGAGCGTCTTGTGCGCGCGCTGCGGCTCGGTGTCGTCGAGTTCGAGGTCGTCGGCCTTGCGGCGGCCGATCACCGCCTCCTGCTGTTCGGTCGTCATCGCGTTCCACGTGCCGAGGTCGTGCAGGTACTTCTGCACGACGACGTAGCTGCCGCCGGCGAACGCCTCGTCCTCGTCGCCGATGAGGGTCGCGTCGGCCATGCCGCGCCCCGTCGGGTTCGCGGTGCCGTCGACGAAGCCGAGCAGGTCGCGGGCGTCGAAGTAGCGGAATCCGTTGACCTCGTCGACGACCTCGACCGAGTCGCCGAGCTGCTCGAACAGCAGCCGCTCGAACTCGAAGCAGAAGTCGGGGCGTTCGGCGCGGATGTGGAACAGCAGATCGCCCGGCGTCGACGGCGCCGTGTGCTTCGGGCCTGCGATCGCGGCGAAGGGATGCAGCTCCGCGGGTCGGTCACTGCGGCCGAGCCGATCCCAGGCGCCGGATCCGATGCCGACGATGCACGAGAGGTTCGCCCCGAGGTCGCGGAAGCCGACCGACTTGACGAGGTCGTCGATGCCGGCCACGACCTCGAGTGCGGTCTTCAGCTGCTCCGGTGTCGGGCCGATCGTCACGGTGAGGAAGACGGCCGAACGCGACAGCGGCGCGTCGACCTGCTGCGCGTCGAACGGGACTCGGCGGCCGGTCGTGTCCATCGTGTGCTCCCTCGTCGGCGACGGTTCCTGCGGTCACCCTACGGCCGGCCGGGCCGACATGTCACGTGTTCTGGTTGCACGCCCGAAGTCCATCGGCAACCCGCTGAACGCGCCCCGCTCATCGGAAGCGCGCTTGGCGCAGCGTGCGACTCGTAGCTCGTCTCAGCCCCGGAGCGCGGGTATGCGCCGCGCCCAGAGTGTGTTCATGCTGCAGAGGGCGGCTGGAGCAATGACGAAGAGCGGTACGTAAAGACCCAAGCTCATCGGATACCCCCATGGGATCAGGTAGTAGACGGAAAGCGCACCCATCGCAGTTCCAAGGCCGACACTGGCTGCCTCGATCCACTCTGCTCGCACGAACAGCCCAACAACAAGGCGAACCAGCGCGCCCAAGCCCGCCACAGCGGCGCCGATGAAGACTCCGGCGCAGGCTCCGCCGACAGCGAAGAAGGCCGCGATGCCCGCGCCTTGTCGCAGA
Source organism: Agromyces chromiiresistens (assembly GCF_029167465.1). Taxonomy (NCBI): domain Bacteria; kingdom Bacillati; phylum Actinomycetota; class Actinomycetes; order Micrococcales; family Microbacteriaceae; genus Agromyces; species Agromyces chromiiresistens. The sequence goes on along the minus strand of NZ_JARFNL010000004.1, from coordinate 421,272 downwards.
GCCGCATCGGTGAGAACGAGCGCATGGAGCAGACCGAACACAGCGCCGAGCAGAAGCCCGCCTACAGCACCGAGCAGAAGCAGCTCAGCGGCCCAGCCGGGTTTCGGTGGAACATAGCGGCTGGACTGCACGATCACAGATTCTGCGTCCACGTCATGGGGTTGTCGCGAAGCGTCGAGTTGCGCTGGGCGAGGCCGATGAAGCCGATGGTTCCGAGCAGGACCGGCGCTGGAACTGTGAGCACCCAGAACGACCCGAGCGTGAGCGTGCCCGCGATGCCTTCCGAGATGAGCCACACGATGATCGGCACGTACATCACGGTCGCCACGACGCCGGCCACAATGAGGAAGAGGCGTGCGCGGCGAGCCCGCACCGGAGCGTACTCATCCACCTCGATGTCTCTCGCCCGCTTCTTGCGGCGACGCTGCCCGCTTGAACCCATCTCATCCCGTCCTCTCCGACGCCCGATCGCAGTTCCAGGATGAGCGGACCACCACTCTCGCATGCGGGGGTGGTGGTCCGCTCATCCTGTAAGTCGTGCGGCAGGAGGGCTTCGATAGGCGTCGACGTCGTCGGCGCTGCTCAACCGACGGGAAACCGGCCGAATCGGGCGATCGCCCTGCTCAAGTAGACTTTCCCGCTGTGAACAACCGCACCCTCGTCAAGAACCTCGCCGCGCTGCCCGACGGCCCCGTCACCGTGTCCGGATGGGTCGAGACGGTTCGCGATCAGAAGAAGGTGCAGTTCGTCATCCTGCGCGATGAGACCGGGGCCGTGCAGCTGGTCAACCCGGCCACGCGCGAGCTCGACGAGAGCCAGCAGGGCGACGCCGAGGCATCCGCCCGCCTGGCGACGACCGAGGCGATCTCGGCCCTCGCGCACGGCTCGTTCATCACCGTGACCGGCGAGCTCAAGCACGACGAGCGCGTCAAGCTCGGCGGCATCGAGGTGAAGCTCGCCACGCTCGACGTCGTCGCGGCCGCGAACCCCGAGACGCCCATCGCAGCCGACTCGAGCCTCGACAAGCGCATGGACTGGCGCTTCCTCGACCTGCGCCACCCGAAGCAGAACCTCATCTTCCGCATCCAGACGACGTTCCTGCACGCGCTGCGCGGCGTCTGGGTCGAGAAGGGCCTCATCGAGATCCAGACCCCGAAGCTCATGGCATCGGCCTCCGAGTCGCGCGCCGAGCTGTTCGAGGTCGAGTACTTCGAGGGCAAGGCGTACCTCGCGCAGAGCCCGCAGTTCTTCAAGCAGATGGCGCAGGCCGCCGGCTTCGGCGGCGTGTTCGAGGTCGGCCCCGCGTTCCGCGCCGACCCCTCGTTCACGAGCCGCCACGCGACCGAGTTCACCTCGATCGACACCGAGATCAGCTGGATCGATTCGCACGAAGACGTCATGAACCTCCATGAGGAGCTCATGGTCGCGGGCTTCCAGGCCGTCGTCGACAAGCACGGCGCCGAGATCAAGGAGCTCTTCGACCTCGAGGTCCAGGTGCCGTCGCGGCCGTTCCCGCGCATCCCCCTCGCCGAGGCGAAGCAGATCGTCGCCGACCGCGGCTACGTCATCCCCCGCGCCGACGCCGACATGGACCCCGAGGGCGAGCGCCAGATCTCGGCGTACGTCAAGGAGACGTACGGCCACGACTTCGTCTTCCTGACCGACTACGCGGCGAGCATCCGGCCGTTCTACCACATGCGGCACGCGGATGACTCGGAGCTGACGAACTCGTACGACCTCATCTACAACGGCGTCGAGATCTCGACGGGCGCGCAGCGCGAGCACCGCATCGACGTGCTCGTCGACCAGGCACGCGACAAGGGCATGGACCCGGAGGAGCTCGAGTTCTACCTCGACTTCTTCCGCTACGGCGTGCCGCCGCACGGCGGCTTCGGCATGGGCCTCGCCCGCGTGCTGATGCTCATGCTCGACGAGCACTCGATCCGCGAGACGACGTACCTGTTCCGCGGTCCGACGCGCCTGCTGCCGTAGTCCCGCGGCGGGCCATCGGCCGGCCGGCGCCGAGGTCGCGCATCCCCGCGAGCCCGTAGGCTCGAGTCATGGTCGACCTCACCCCGCTCATCCGCATCGAGGGCGGCACGTTCCGCATGGGCTCGAACGAGTTCTACGCCGACGAGACGCCCGTGCACGAACGGGAGGTCGACGCGTTCGAGCTCGAGCAGCACCCCGTGACGACCGAGCAGTTCGCGGCCTTCGTCGAGGCGACCGGCTACGTGACCGTCGCCGAGCGACCGCTCGACCCCGCCGACTTCCCGGGTGCCGACCCCGCCGACCTCGTGCCGGGCGGCCTCGTGTTCACGCCCACCTCGGGCCGGGTCGACCTGCGCGACTGGCGCCAGTGGTGGCGGTGGGGCGCGGGCGCGAGCTGGCGGCATCCCTTCGGCGCCGACGGCCCCGACGCGCTCGCCGAACATCCGACGCACCCCGTCGTGCAGGTCAGCTTCGAGGATGCCTCGGCCTACGCTGAGTGGGCCGGCCGACGCCTGCCCACCGAGGCCGAGCTCGAGTACGCCCACCGGGGTGGCCTCGACGGCGCGCGCTTCGCATGGGGCGACGACGAGACTCCCGACGGCGAGGTCATGGTGAACCGCTGGCAGGGGCACTTCCCCTACGAGACGAGCGTGGGCTGGGCCGGCACCTCGCCCGTGAAGACGTTCGCGCCGAACGGCTACGGCCTCTTCGACGTGGCCGGCAACGTGTGGGAGTGGACGACCGACTACTACACCCCCCGCCACATCGTGCCGGGCACCGAGGCCGAAGCGGTGGACGCTGGGGCCCGGCCGAACCTGCTCGCCGCGGCGTCGGCCGAGCCCGGTTCGCGCATCCCGCGGCGCGTGCTGAAGGGCGGCTCGCACCTCTGCTCGCCCGAGTACTGCCTGCGCTACCGCCCCGCCGCCCGCTCGCCGCAGGCCGACGACACGGCCACGACGCACATCGGCTTCCGCTGCGCCCGCACCGCCGGCTGATTCGATCGACCGCGCCCGGCGGGCGTCGTCAGTTGCCCGAACCCTCCGACGACCTCGCCGAGACCGCTTCGTCGAGCGTCGGGTAGACGCGGCCCGCCGCCTCGAGCCCGGCGAACCAGCGCCCGCGGCGTGCCGCGGCGGCGCCGTCCTCGGGCACGTCCGCGACGCGCAGCTCGACGCCGTCGCCGGCGAGTTCGCGGTCGAGCTCGGCGAGCCCGTCGAGCACGGTCACCGACACCACGTCGAGCCGGGTGAGCTCGAGGGCGACCGCGGTGACGCCGGCGCGCGCCCGCACCGCGTCGAGCACGGCGTTCTCGTAGGCGAGCACGTTCGCGGTGTACATCGGCCCGAGCAGGCGCACCGGCAGCACGCCGTCGCGCGCCTCCCCCACGCGCACCCGCACCCGGTTGAGCTCGCGCAGGATGACGACCATCGTCGCGATGATGCCGACGGCGACCGCGAGCAGCAGGCCCGCGGTGAGGCCGACGACGGCCGTCGACACCGCGATCCAGAAGTCGTTGTGGCTGATCCGCCAGAACCTGGCCAGCGAGCCGAAATCGATCAGGCCGACCACCGCGACGAACACGAGCGAGGCGAGCGTCGCCTGCGGCAGCAGGCTCAGCACCGGGCCGAGGAAGAGCGCGACGAGCACCGCGAGCACGACCGTCACGAGCGTCGACAGCTGGGTTCGCGCGCCCGCCCCCTGGTTCACGGCGCTCTGCGAGAACCCGCCGGCGGACGGCAGCACCTGGAAGAACGATCCCACGGTGTTCGCCGCCGCCGTCGCGAACAGCTCTTGGTTGCTGTCGATCTGCGGCTCGCCCTGTCGGCGGATGCCGCGCGCCACCGCCGCCGACTCGAGGAACGCCATGATCGCGATCGCGCAGGCGCCCGGCAGCATCGGCAGCACGTTCGCGAACGTCGGCAGCTCGAAGGGCGGGAAGCCCTGCGGCACGGGGGCGATGAGCTCCACGCCCTGCTGTTCGATGCCGGTGAACGCGACGAGCAGGATGCCGGCGGCCACCACGATGAGCGGCGCCGGCACCCTCGGCAGGAACGCCTTCATGAGGAACATCGCCGTGATCGAGGCGACCGAGAGCAGCACGGTCGTCACGTGCGCCGAAGGCAGCGCCTCGAGGGCGGCGAGGAACGAACTGAAGAATCCCTCGCCCGACACGTCGGAGGTCTCGCCGAGCAGCTTCGGCAGCTGCCCGACCGCGACCGTCGCCCCGACGCCGATCTGGATGCCGACGATCGTCGCCTGCGAGATGTTCTCGACGAGCGAGCCGAGCTTCGCCGCACGGGCGATCAGCAGGATCAGCCCGACCATCAGCGTCAGCGCGATGAGGTCGGGCACCGGGTCGTCCGAGCCGGCTGCGACCCCCGCCGACACGAGCGTCGTCGCCGTGAGCGTCGCGATCGTCGACGTCGTCGACACGCTCATCGCCCGCGATCCGCCGAGCATCGCGTACACGAACATCGGCACCATGCAGGTGTAGAGGCCGAGCTGCACCGGCAGGTTCGCGATCGTGGCGTAGGCCATCGCCTGCGGCACGACGACGGCGCCCGCCGAGAGCCCGGCGATGAGGTCGGCGCCGAGCCAGCGGCGCTGATACCCGGCGAGCGTCGGGAAGAGCCGGAACCGTCGGGTCGCGTGGGCGGTCGTGCTCACGTGTTCAGCCCTGGGGGAAGATGCGGGTCCAGTCGCGCTTCACGCTGACGACCGCGTACCCGTTGGCGGATGCCTCGGCGAGCACCTTCTCGGCGCCCTTGTCGTAGGGGATGTCGCCGCGATCGGTGTCGTCGTCGTGGTGCACGACGAGGGCGAACCCGCCGCCCTTGCGGGTGAAGTCGAGCATCGCCTGGTCGCCGTTCGAGTTGCCGCCGGCGAAGAGCGGGCGGCGGCCGATGCGGCTCCAGATGCGCACCGGCTTCTCGGGGCCGTCGTCGAAGACGTCGAGACCGGCGGCGTAGCGGACCTCGTGCGTCTCGGGGTCGTACGAGAGCCCGAACGCCGAGCCGACGACCCGCTCGGGCGGGATGCCGTAGTTCTGCTGCGTCATCGGGCGCATGAAGTCGCGCTCGCCGCCCGAGACGATGTACACCGAGAACCCGTGCGCCTCGAGGTAGCGCAGCAGCTCGACCATCGGCGCATAGACGGCGTCGGCGTACGGGGTGCCGAGGGTGAGGTGCTTCGCCGTCGCGTAGAACTCGGTGACCGAGGTCGCGTAGTCGTCGACGCTCATGCCGGCGGTCACGCCGACGAGCGCGCCGATGAGGACCTTCAGGTCGCGGTCGTCGCCCGCGTAGTGCTTGTCGATCGCGCCGCCGAGCCACGCGAAGTCACCGGTCACCGCCGCCTTGTACGGCTGCTCGTCGGCGAGCGACGGGTCGGCCGCGGCCTGGGTGCGCCACTGCTCGACGATGTAGTGCAGCTGCGTCGGCATGGGCTTCTCGCTCCACAGCGTGCCGTCGTTGTCGAAGACGGCGACGCGCTCCGACTCGGGCACCGCGTCGGGGCCGGTGGTGACGCGTTCGACGAAGTCCACGATCGCCGCACGGGTCGGAGTGTCGGCCCACGAGGGCAGTTCGTTCGGCATGGGAATCCTCTCGAAACGCGGAACGGGGGCGCGAGGCATCCGCACCCCCGTTCCGCCATTCTGGCAGCGGGCCGCTCAGTCGCTCGCGAGCTTCGCCGCGAATTCCTTCTCGACATCGATGTAGTGATCGTCGGCCACGTCGTACACGACCTCGTGGATCGTGCCGCCCGTGAATTCGAACCGGTTCGGGTACGACGCGGTGACGGTGTCGCCCGAGTCGTAGCCGACGCTCAGGCCCTCGCCGGTCAGTGCGTACCGACCGAGCTGGGTGCGGATCTGTCGTGAGCCGACGGCCCGGTCGTCGACGTAGAGCGTCAGCTCCCCGAGCGCCTCGCCGTGCTCGCCGTTGCCCTGCTTCTCGAACCCGACGCCGACGAGGTGCCGGCCTGCCGCGGGCAGATCGGTCGAGAGGCGCTGCTCGGGCGGAATCCCGAGGAAGTTGTACACGAACGACAGCTTGCCGTCCTGCGCGTAGAGGCTGTACCCGCCGAACCGCGACCCCTGCGCGACGATCACGCCTTCGGTCTCGCCGGTGAGATCGACGTCGGCGATGATCTTGAACGACACCTGCTGGGTGCGGGCGGCGAGCTGCTCCTGCACCTCGGTGGTGCCCGGGTAGTAGGTGTACCGGCCGTCGACCGGCACCGGGCGGTGGTACTCGTGCTCGATCAAGTCGGCGACACCGAGGTCGTTCAGCGGCAGCACGTCGTACTTCTTCGCCTCCGACAGCCAGAGCGCCTTCAGCTCCTCGAGCTTCTCGGGGTACTGCTCGGCGAGGTCGTGCGCCTCGGCACGATCCTCGTCGACGTGGAACAGCTGCCAGCGGTCCTCGTCGAAGTGCCCGAGGCCGATCGGGATGGGACCGTGCTCGGCGACCGCCTTCCACCCCTTGTGCCAGATCCCGCGGGTGCCGAGCATCTCGTAGTACTGCGTCTCCTTCGCGGTCGGCGTGTCGGGGGCATCGAAGGAGTAGTTCATCGCGACGCCGGGCATCGGCGTCTGCTCGACCCCGTCGACGACCGCGGGGGCCTCGACGCCGCATGCCTCGAGGATCGTCGGAACGATGTCGATGCAGTGGTGGTACTGGCTGCGCACCTCGCCTTTGGCGGCGATGCGTGCGGGCCAGCTGATGACCAGGGGGTCGGCGGATCCGCCCGCGTACGAGTAGCGCTTGAACATGCGGAACGGGGTGGAGAACGCGGCCGCCCAACCGGTCGGATAGTGGTTGTAGGCCTCGGGTCCGCCGAGCTTGTCGATCATGGAGAGGTTCTGCTCGATGTCCTCGGGGTAGCCGTTGAAGAACAGGTTCTCGTTGATCGATCCGTTCGGGCTTCCCTCACCGGAGGCGCCGTTGTCGGCGGCGTAGATGATGAGCGTGTTCTCGAGCTGGCCCGACTGCTCGAGGTGGTCGATGACCCGGCCGATCTGGGCGTCGGTGTACTCGGAGAACCCGGCGTACACCTCGGCAGTGCGCGAGAAGAGCGCCTTCTCGGCGTCGCTGAGCTCGCTCCACGGACGCACGGAATCACCGGGCGAGAAGGTGCCCTCGGTCATCGGGTTGAGCTCGGTGAGCTCGGTGCCCTCGGGCAGGATGCCGCGCTCGACCATGCGCGGCAGCACCCACTCGCGGTACGCCTCGTACCCGTCGTCGAACTTGCCCTTGTACTTGTCGATGTACTCCTGGGGCGCGTGGTGCGGCGCGTGGTTCGCGCCGGGGCAGAACCACAGGTACCACGGCTTGTCGGGGTCGGACTGCTTCGTGTCGCGGAGCATCCGGATCGCCTGGTCGGCGAGGTCCCTCGAGAGGTGGTAGCCCTCTTCGGGCGGATAGGGCTGGTCGATGTAGTGGTTGTCGACCGCGAGGTCGGGGTACCACTGGTTCGTCTCGCCACCGATGAAGCCGTAGAACCGGTCGAAGCCATGGCCGAGCGGCCACTCGCTGCGGTTCGAGCCGCTCGAGATCGCGTTGACCGGCACGTTGTGGTTCTTGCCGACCCAGAACGTCGACCATCCGGCGTCGCGGAGGATGCGCGCGATCGACGCGTTCGACTTCGGGATGTGGCCGTTGTAGCCGGGGAACCCGACCGCTGATTCGGAGATGGTCGCGAAGGCATTCTGGTGATGGGTCCGCCCGGTGAGGAAGCTCGACCTCGTGGGCGAGCACAGTGCGGTCGTGTGCCACTGCGAGTAGGTCAGCCCGTTCGCCGCCAGCCGGTCGAGCGTCGGCATCTCGATGCGACCGCCGTACGGCGACCACGCCGCGAGGCCGGTGTCGTCGAACAGGATGACGAGGACGTTCGGGGCACCGTCTGGCGCCTTCTGCTCCTCGTACGCCTCCCAGTCGGGTGTCGAGTCCCGGATGTCGAGTTCGATCCTGCCCCTGAATTCTCGTGCCACGACGTGCTCCCCTCCGAACGGTGGGGAGCAGACCCGTGCCCCCCGCTCGTCACCCTAGCCACGGGCACCACGGTGCGCCACAGAATCGCGGCGGACTCGGAGTGATGAGGCACGCTCAACACGGCGCCCCGCGATCTGGGTGCGCTCAGGCCTTCGCGCAGATCGCCGTCTTCAACCGCACGGGGTCGACGCGCCAGTAGTCGTGCACCTCGCCGTCGATGAGCAGCACCGGGATCTCCTCCGCGTACCGGTTGCGCAGCGCCTCGTCGTCGAGGATCGACTGCTCGTCGAGGGCCACGTTGCGCGAGGCATCCTTCTCGAACTCGGCCATGACCGCCTGCACGACCTCGCGCGCGTCGTCGCAGAGGTGGCAGCCGGGCTTGCCGATGAGGGTGAGCTGGATGTCTCGGGCCATGGCTCGATCGTACGTCGCCGAAGACAGCGAAAAGCGCCGAACCCCGAAGGGCTCGACGCTCAGCTGCAGTCGCGAGCGACTACTTCTTGTTGCGACGCTGGTGGCGCGTCTTGCGAAGAAGCTTGCGGTGCTTCTTCTTCGCCATGCGCTTGCGACGCTTCTTGATGACGGAACCCATCAGAACCTCACAGAGAAAGATCGTGCCGGCCGCGCGTGCCGCAGCCGAAGGCAGAAAGCCTCGGAGTAGTCTAGCCGATTCCCGAAGCGTTCTCGTTCACGCGCTACCGTCGAGTGATGCACAGCCCCGACTTCGTGATCCGTTCGACGACCGCCGACGACTGGCAGGCGGTGCGCGCACTGCGCCTCGAGATGCTGCGCGACTTCCCGATCGCGTACGGCGAGACGCTCGAGCACGCGCTCGACGTCGACGAGGCGGGGTGGCGGCTGCGCGCGGCACGCGGCGAGCACACCGACCAGGCGGTGCGGGTCGCGATCGACGGAGCCAGGTGGGTGGGCACGATGGCCGGCTACATTCCGGATGCCGCGACCGGGCCCATGCTCGTCGGCGTCTACGTCGCTCCCGGGTACCGCGGCGACGCCGCGGGCGTCTCGCGGGCGCTGCTCGAATCGGTCGAGCGGTGGGCGCTCGGCTTCGCCGACACCCTGCGGCTCGAGGTGCACGAGACGAACGCGCGGGCCATCCGCTTCTACGAGAAGCTCGGCTTCACGTTCACCGGCCGCGACCGCCCGTACGAGCTCGCCCCCGGCGGCCTCGAGCTCGAGATGATCAAGCCGCTCCGCTGACGCCGAGCGCGCCCGTCCTCAGCCGGCGAGTCGCCGAAAAGTGCTCCTCAGCGCTCGCCGAAGAGCGTCTTTTGGCGACTCGATCGTGTGGGGGGGGCGTGGGCGGGGCCGGGACGGACCTAGGGGGCGACGAGGGGAACGACGAGGGGAACGACGAGGCCCGCGCACGCGGCGGCGGAGGCGAGCCAGCGCACGTGGTTCCAGGCGAGCCACGCCGCGCGAAACTCGTGCCAGGCCGCGGCGAGAGCTGCGGCATCCGCCTCGGGAACGGCGGCCAGGCGGTTGTTTCGCGGAACGTTCGCGCCCGCGGTGACGCCGACCGCACCGACGACATAGACGACTGCAGCCGCGGTCACCCACCACGTCGCGTCGGCGAGCTGGCCGACGAACCCGAGCACGACGAGCACCACGAGCACGAGCCCCGTGCCGAAGAGCGCGAGCATGAGCGGCGGGCGCGGCGCCGTCACGTTGATCTCGCGCATCGCCCGGGCGGCGTCGGCGGGCGGCAGTCGATCGAGCCCCTGCACGACGAATCCCGAGAATGCGAAGAAGACGCCCGAGACGGTTCCGGTGCCGACGATGCCGACGACGATGAGGACGGTGGCGACGATGCTCATCGGGACAGTCTGGCGGAAGTTGCCCGAATCCCGAGCCTTGCGACGCGCGCCGGCGCACGTTGCACGACCGCCGGGGTCGGGAGGCTACGGCTACTTGCGCTTGACGACGGCGGTGACCTGGTGCGCGGTCTCGGCGAACGCCTTGCCGATCTTCGAGGCGAAGGCGAGCTGATCGTCGTTCAGTGCCACCTCGTGCGAGTCGGCGCCGGCCAGGGTCGCGGCATCGGCCGCGGCATCGGATGCCGTGAACGGAATGAGCCAGTCTTCGATCGTCTCGAGCGGCGCGCGGTCGAGACGGTAGTACCGGTGCTGGCCCTCTTCGCGCACCGCGACGAGGCCCGACTCGCGCAGCACCTTGAGGTGCTTCGAGACCGTGGGCTGGCTCGTGCCGAGCGCGGCGACGATCTCGGAGACGCTGATCTCCCCGCCGGACTGCGGCACCGTCGTCTCGCGCTCGAGCAGCACGGCGAGGATGTCTCGCCTGGTCGCGTCCGCCACGACGTCGAAGATGTCAGCCATGCCCCAAGGGTAGTCATTCGGGGCGGGGAGTACCATGACACTCGCGCCGGGTAGGGCTGACGAGGGGGGTCGATGCGCGCACAGCGGGTGAGCCGCCTCGGTCGAGTCGACCGGCGTTCGTGGCTCGGGCGTCTTCGCGACGGCGTCGACGCGTTCATGAAGAGCTCGCCGTCGCGCTTCGCGATCGTCGTGTTCGCGGCGCTCATCCTGCTGTTCACGGTGCTCTTCTCACTGCCGATCGCGCGTGCCGGCGAGGCATCCTCGGCGCCGCTCTACGACGCGCTCTTCACGGCCGTCTCGGTCATCTGCGTGACCGGCCTCGCGACGGTCGACATGGCGACCTACTGGTCGCCGTTCGGCCACGCGCTCGTCTACATCGGCGTCAACATCGGCGGTGTCGGCGTGCTGACGCTCGCGACGACGCTCGGCTTCGTGATCTCGCGCCGGCTCGGGCTGCGGGCGAAGCTGATGGCCGCGAGCGACACCAACCCGTCGCGCATCCACGTCGGCCCGGTCGCCGAGCGGCAGGCGGTGCGACTCGGCGAGGTCGGCGGACTGCTCTTCACCGTCGCGGTCAGCGCGTTGGTCATCGAGGGCGTCATCGCCGTCGCGCTGCTGCCGAGCATGCTCGCGGCGGGCTACGACGGCTGGCATTCGATCTGGTACAGCCTCTACTACTCGGCGATGGCGTTCACGAACACGGGCTTCTCGCCGAACCCCGGCGGGCTCGAGCCCTTCGTCGACGACTACTGGATGCAGACGATGCTCATGCTCGGGGTGTTCCTCGGCGCGCTCGGCTTCCCGGTGATCTTCGCGCTCGCCCGCGCCTGGCGCACCCCGCGCAAGTGGAGCGTGCACGTCAAGCTCACCCTCACCACGACGACGATCCTCCTCGTCGCCGGCGCGGCGATGTTCCTGCTGCTCGAGCACGCCAACCCGAAGACGTACGGTCACCTCGACGCGGGGCCGACGATCTTCCAGTCCCTCTTCATGTCGATGATGACGAGGTCGGGCGGCTTCGCGACGATCGACATGCACGACCTGTACGGGTCGAGCCAGCTCGTCAGCAGCATGCTCATGTTCATCGGCGGCGGCTCGGCGTCGACCGCGGGCGGCATCAAGGTGACGACGCTCGCCGTGCTGTTCCTCGCCGCCTTCGCCGAGGCGCGCGGCGCCCCCTCGATGGAGGCGTTCGGCCGGCGCATCCCCCGCGACATGCTGCGCCTGTCGGTGAGCGTCGTGCTGTGGGGCGCCACGATCGTGGCGGTCGCGTCGATCGCGATCCTGCAGATCACGAAGGCGCCGTTCGAGAACGTGCTCTTCGACGTCATCTCCGCGTTCGCGACGTGCGGCCTGTCGACGGGGCTCACCGCCGACCTGCCGCCCGAAGGCGTCTACGTCATGGCCGCGACGATGTTCATGGGCCGTGTCGGCACCGTGACCCTCGCCGCGGCACTCGCCGCGAGCCAGCGCCGCCAACTGTTCAAACGACCGGAAGAGAGGCCCATCGTTGGTTGACAAGATCAGGCACGACGCCCCGGTGCTCGTGATCGGCCTCGGCCGGTTCGGCGCCGCCACCGCCGGCCAGCTCGACCGGCTCGGCCGCGAGGTGCTCGCCGTCGACACCGACGAGAACCTCGTGCAGAAGTGGTCGGAGCGGGTCACCCACGCCGTGGTCGCCGACGCGAAGTCGATCGACGCCCTCAAGCAGATCGGCGCGCAGGACTTCTCGATCGCCGTCTGCGCGGTCGGGTCGTCGATCGAGGCGTCCGTGCTCATCACCGCGAACCTCGTCGACCTCAAGATCCCCCAGATCTGGGCGAAGGCGATCTCGGCGTCGCACGGCAAGATCCTGCAGCGCATCGGCGCGAACCACGTCATCTACCCCGAGCGCGAGGCCGGCGAGCGCACCGCCCACCTCGTGTCGGGCCGCATGCTCGACTTCATCGAGTTCGACGACGACTTCGCGCTCGTGAAGATGTACCCGCCGAAGCCGATCCGCGGCAAGAACCTCACCGAGTCGGGCGTGCGCTCGAAGTACCGCGTGACGGTGGTCGGCGTGAAGAGCCCGGGCAAGCCGTTCACGTACGCGACCGAGAACACGGTCGTGTCGAACCACGACCTGATCATCGTGTCGGGCACCGAGGGCGACATCGAGAAGTTCGCGGCGCTCGAGTAGGCGGGGGTCGGATGCCTCGGAGTGGGACCGCGCGGCGACACGGCGGTGGTCTCGATACGGCGCTTCGCGCCTCCTCGCCGACCGGGAACCCTCCCGTTAGTGTTCCGTTAGGGAGATTCACAAATTTGTGAATCAGGCGTAGCATCGCGCTCATGACGACAGTGATCAGCGCCAGCGGCCTCGAGAAGCGATTCGGCCGCACCGTCGCGCTCGACGGTCTCGACCTCCAGGTCGATGCCGGCGAAGTGCACGGATTCCTCGGCCCGAACGGCGCAGGCAAGTCCACCACCATCCGCATCATCCTCGGCCTCGCCCGGGCGTCGGGCGGCTCGGCCGCGCTCTTCGGGCAGGACCCGTGGAAGCACGCCGGCGAGCTGCACCGGCGCGTCGCGTACGTGCCGGGCGACGTCAGCCTCTGGCCGAACCTCACGGGCGGCGAGGCGATCGACCTGCTCGCCCGCCTCCGCGGCGGCACGCACGACAAGGCCGGCTACGCCGCGCGCAAGCAGCGCCTGCTCGAGGTGTTCGACTTCGACCCGCGCAAGAAGGGCCGCGCCTACTCGAAGGGCAACCGGCAGAAGGTCGCCCTCATCGCCGCGTTCGCGACATCGGCCGAGCTGTACATCCTCGACGAGCCGACGAGCGGCCTCGACCCGCTCATGGAGCAGGTGTTCAACCGCGAGATCGCGCGCGTCTCCGCCGAGGGCGCGACCGTGCTGCTCTCGAGCCACATCCTCTCCGAGGTCGAGGAGCTCTGCGACCGGGTGAGCATCATCCGTGCGGGCAAGACCGTCGAGTCGGGCACGCTCGCAGAGCTGCGCCACCTCACCCGCACCGAGATCGCGTTCGCGGCCGACGGCGTCGACCCCACGACCCTCGCCGCCGAGGTCGACCGCATCCCCGACGCGCACGACCTCCTCATCGATCACGGGCGGGTGAGCTTCACGGTCGACAGCGACCGGGTGACCTCGGTGCTGCCCGAGCTCGCCCGCCTCGACGTGCACGGCCTGACCGTCTCGCCGCCGTCGCTCGAAGAGCTCTTCCTGCGCCACTACGGCGACGAACTCCGCGAGCGCACGGATGTCTCGGAGGAGGCGCTGGCATGAGCACCCTCGGCACGCTGCTCAGGCAGCGACTGCGCCGCGACCGCCTGCAGCTCGCCCTCTGGATCATCGGCATCGGCGTGCTCGCCTACGGCTCGATCGCCGCCGTGCTCGACACCTACGGCGACGAGGCGGAGCGCACCCAGATCCTGCAGCTCGCGACCGCGAGCCGCACGATCCTCGTGTTCCGCGGCACGCCGAACGGTACCGATCTCGGCGCCTTCAGCTTCTTCGAGCTGTTCGCCTGGCTCGCCCTCATGGGCGGGCTCATGAGCACCTTCCTCGTCACCCGGCACACCCGCGCGGAAGAGGAGCAGGGTCGAGCCGAGCTCATCGCCGCGACCCCTGCCGGCCGGGTGAAGCCGACCGTCGCGACGCTCATCCACGGCGTGGTCGCCAATCTCGTGCTCGGCGTCGTCGTCGCACTCGCGTTGATCGGCGCGGGGCTCGAAGCCGAGGGCTCGTGGGTGACGGGCGCGGCGATGGCAGCGACGGGCATCGCGTTCGTCGCGATCGGGCTGTTCGCCGCCCAGCTGTTCCGCACGTCGCGCGGGGCGAACGGCGCGGGCGTCGCGGTCGTCGTGGGGGCGTACCTGCTGCGCGGCATCGGGGATGCCGCGGGCACGCCGTCCGACGACCTGCTGCACGTCACCCCGGCCTGGCCGAGCTGGCTCTCGCCCATCGGCTGGGGGCAGGCGACGGGCGCGTTCGTCGAGAACGAGCTGTGGCCGCTCCTGCTCGCGCTCGGCGTCTCGGTGGTGCTCGTCGCGATCGTGTTCGCGCTGCAGTCGGTGCGCGACCAGGGCGCGAGCCTGCTGCCCGGCCGCAAGGGGCGCGCGTCGGCGAGCTGGGCCCTGTCGAGCTCGTTCGGGCTCGCCTGGCGGCTCAACGTCTCGACGCTCATCGCGTGGGCCGTCGGCGCGGCCGTCGCCGGGCTCACCGCGAGCTCGCTGTCGGGGCTCATCGACGAAGTCAGCGGCGACGTCCCGCAGGTCGTCGACACCCTGCAGGCCGCCCTCGGCGGCGGGGCGACGCTCGAGCAGGCGTTCATCGCGATGTTCTTCAGCATCATCGGCATCCTCGCCGCGTGCTGCGCCGTGCAGGTCGCGATCCGCGCCCGCCAGGAGGAGGCGCACGGCACCGCCGAACAGGTGCTCGCGACGCCCGTGCCGCGCATGCGATGGCTGCTCGAGTACTGGCTCGTCGGCGTGCTCGTGATCGTGGTCGTGCTCGCCGCGGCCTGGCTCGGCGGGCTCGCCGGTTCCGGTGCGTCGAACACCCCGTCGGACCTGGTGCCGCTCATCTCGCAGGCCGCCCTCGCGCAGCTGCCGGTCTCGCTCGTCTTCCTCGGCCTGACCCTGCTCGTGTTCGCGCTGCTGCCGCGGTGGACGATCGGCCTCGGCTGGTCCATCGTCGGCGTCGCCGCGATCGTCGGCGTCTTCGGTCCGCTGCTCGGTGCACCCGACTGGATGGTCGACCTCTCGCCGTTCACCCACTCGCCGGTGCCGACCGGCGACGACATCGACTGGTCGGGCGGGTTCTGGATGATCGCGATCGGACTCGTCGCCGCGGCGCTCGCGGTCGTGTCGATGCGGCGACGCGAGCTCGCCTCGGGCGCCTGACCCGACCTTGGACTGGAAGAATCGAAGGATGGCACGCGACGAGCAGGCACTGAGCACGGCGGTCGAGCAATCGGCCGCCGTGCTCACGGCCGCCGGCTTCCCGAAGATGCCGGCGCGCGTGCTGATGGCGCTCCTCGTCGCCGACGAGGGCGGGCTCACCGCCGCCGAACTCGGCGAGTCGCTCGGCGTGAGCGCCGCCGCGATCTCCGGCGCGGTCAGGTACCTGCGCTCCCTCGGCATCATCCACCGGATGCCGCATCCGGGCAGCCGGCGCGAGCGCTGGGAGATCTTCGACGACGCGTGGTACACGGCGCTCGCCGGCAAGAACTCGGTCTACGGCACCTTCGCCGAGACCGCCGCGCAGGCGATCGACGCGATCGGCGACCCCGAATCCGCCGGTGCCCGGCGCACGGGCGAGATGGTCGCGTTCTTCCGCTTCATCGAGGGCAAGATGCCCGAGCTCCTCACCGAATGGGAGGCGCTGCGCGCCGCCTCCGCTTCGGCCCCGGTCGAGTAAGCAGGGCGTAGGCACCGCGCAGGGCGGGCGTTAGGGGTCCGTGAGGATCGGCCGCGAGGCATCCCGGGCGGTGTTGCATCGGGGGTGCAGCGCAGGGGCGCTGCCCGCCGCCGCGTGAGCGGGGCGGATCCCGAACCCTGGAGTCTCCGTGCTCGACATCGTCTACCTCCTCGGCATCCTGGCCGTGTTCGTGGTCGTCGGCCTCATCGCCAAGGGGGTCGAGAAGCTGTGATCGTGTTCGAGCTCCTCGCCGCCGCGCTGGGCGTCGCCGCCGTCGTCTACCTCGTGGTCGCACTCGTGAAACCCGAGCGCTTCTGATGGCGGCCCTCCTCGCCGTCGCGCAGGCGGCGACCCTCGCACTCGTCCTCGGCCTGCTGTACCGCCCGCTCGGCGACTACATGGCCCGCATCTACACGAGCGACCGCGACCTGAAGGTCGAGCGCGGCCTGTACCGCCTGATCGGGGTCGACCCCCGCGGCGAGCAGTCGTGGCCCGCGTACCTGCGCGGGGTGCTCGCGTTCTCGCTCGTCGGGCTGCTGCTCGTCTACGCGCTGCAGCGCATGCAGGCCGTGCTGCCGTACTCGCTCGGCCTGCCGGCCGTGCCCGAGGGGCTCGCCTTCAACACCGCCGCGTCGTTCGTCGCGAACACGAACTGGCAGTCGTACTCGCCCGAGCTGACGATGGGCTACACCGTGCAGCTCGCGGGCCTCGCGGTGCAGAACTTCGTCTCGGCCGCCGTCGGCATCGCAGTCGCCGTCGCCCTCGTGCGCGGCTTCGCGCGACGCGGCTCGGCGACGATCGGCAACTTCTGGGTCGACCTCGTGCGCGGCGCGTTCCGGCTGCTGCTGCCCCTCTCGATCGTGGGCGCGATCGTGCTCGTCGTCGGTGGCGTCGTGCAGAACTTCAACGGGTTCACCGAGGTCTCGACCCTCGCCGGCGGCACCCAGCAGCTGCCCGGCGGCCCCGTCGCGAGCCAGGAGGTCATCAAGCTCCTCGGCACGAACGGCGGCGGCTTCTTCAACGCGAACTCGGCGCACCCGTTCGAGAACCCGACCGCGTGGACCAACCTCTTCGAGGTCGTGCTCATGCTCGCGATCCCGTTCGCACTCCCCCGCACATTCGGCCGCATGGTCGGCTCGAACCGGCAGGGCTATGCGATCCTCGCGGTCATGGCGACGCTCTACGTGGTCTCGCTCGTGACCCTCAGCGCGCTCGAGGCGGCCGGCAACGGCACGGCGCCGCAGCTCGCCGGCGCCGCGATGGAGGGCAAGGAGGCGCGCTTCGGCATCTTCGGATCGACCCTGTTCGGCACGACCTCGACGCTCACCTCGACCGGCGCCGTCAACTCGATGCACGACTCGTTCACCGCCCTCGGCGGCATGATGCCGATGCTCAACATGATGCTCGGCGAGGTCGCCCCCGGCGGCGTCGGCTCGGGCCTCTACGGCATGCTCGTGCTCGCGGTCATCGCGGTGTTCATCGCCGGCCTGCTCGTCGGCCGCACCCCCGAGTACCTCGGCAAGAAGATCGGCCCGCGCGAGATCAAGCTCGCGAGCCTCTACATCCTCGTGACGCCGACGCTCGTGCTCGCGGGCACCGCGCTGAGCTTCGCGATCCCCGGCGTGCGGGAGGACGTCGAACACGTCTCGATCTGGAACCCCGGCGTGCACGGCATGAGCGAGGTGCTCTACGCCTTCACGAGCGCGTCGAACAACAACGGTTCGGCCTTCGCGGGACTCACCGCGAACACGCCGTGGCTGAACACCGCGCTCGGCGTCGCGATGCTGCTCGGCCGGTTCGTGCCGATCGTGTTCGTGCTCGCGCTCGCCGGCTCGCTCGCCGCGCAGCGGAAGGTGCCCGAGACCGCCGGCACCCTGCCGACCTACAAGCCGCAGTTCGTCGGTCTGCTGGTCGGCGTCACCGTGCTCATCACGGCCCTCACCTACTTCCCCGTGCTCACGCTCGGACCCCTCGCAGAAGGACTCAGCTAGTCATGTCGCTCACCACCGCCTCGCACGGTTCGGATGCCTCGGCCTCCGCCGGCGCGACCGAAGAGCACCACCCGCACCCGCACCCGAGGCCGAAGGCCCCGTTCGGTCTGCGCCAGCTCGTCACCGCCCTGCCGGGCGCGCTGCGCAAGCTCGACCCGCGGCAGATGTGGCGCAACCCCGTCATGTTCCTCGTCGAGGCCGGCGCCGTGCTGACGACGGCGCTCGCGATCGCCGAGCCCTTCCTCGGGGGGCCGGGCACCTCTGGCGGCAGCGCCGTGCCGCCGAGCTTCACCTGGGCGATCGCCGCCTGGCTGTGGCTGACCGTGATCTTCGCGAACGTCGCCGAGGCGGTCGCCGAGGGCCGGGGCAAGGCGCAGGCCGACACCCTGCGCAAGACCCGCATGTCGACGATCGCACACCGCGTCGACGCGTCCGACGAGGTGTCCGACGCCCTGGCCGAACGCAGCGCCCCGACCGACGTCTCGTCGGCGGACCTGCGGCTCGGCGACCTCGTCGTCGTCTCGGCCGGCGAGCTCATCCCGGGCGACGGCGACATCGTGCAGGGCATCGCCTCGGTCGACGAGTCGGCCATCACGGGCGAGTCGGCACCGGTCGTGCGCGAGTCGGGCGGCGACCGCTCTGCCGTGACGGGCGGCACCCGGGTGCTGAGCGACCGCATCGTCGTGCGCATCACCTCGAAGCCCGGCGAGACCTTCGTCGACCGCATGATCGCCCTCGTCGAGGGCGCCGCCCGGCAGAAGACGCCGAACGAGATCGCGCTGAACATCCTGCTCGCGAGCCTGTCGATCGTGTTCGTCGTGGTCGTGCTCACGCTCAACCCGATCGCCTCGTACGCGGCGTCGCCGGTCAGCATCACCGTGCTGGTCGCCCTGCTCGTGTGCCTCATCCCGACGACGATCGGCGCCCTGCTCTCGGCGATCGGCATCGCCGGCATGGACCGCCTCGTGCAGCGCAACGTGCTCGCGATGTCTGGCCGCGCGGTCGAGGCCGCGGGCGACGTCACCACGCTGCTGCTCGACAAGACCGGCACGATCACCTACGGCAACCGCCGGGCGAGCGAGTTCGTGCCGATGCCCGGCATCGACGAGGCCGAGCTCGTGCGGGCGGCGGCGCTCGCCTCGCTCGCCGACCCCACCCCCGAGGGGTCGTCGATCGTCGAGCTCGCCGCAAGCCGCGGCTGGGCCCCCGCGCCCCGAGGCTCCGCGCAGCGCGCCAGCGATGCGTGGAGTGGGCGTGGGGACCGGTTCGAAGCGGCGCCCGAGGGCGAGGTCGTGCCGTTCACCGCGCAGACCCGCATGTCGGGGCTCGACCTGGCCGACGGCACGATCCTGCGCAAGGGCGCGGGCTCGGCCGTGACGGCCTGGGTCGAGGCATCCGCCCCGATCGACCGTGCGACGGCCGGCGAACTCGCCCGGCGCGTCGACGCGATCTCGGCCGGCGGCGGCACCCCGCTCGTCGTCGCGGTGCACGAGCCGGGGTCGGCACCGCGTCTGCTCGGCGTCGTGCACCTCAAGGACATCGTGAAGGACGGCCTCGTCGAGCGGTTCGCCGAGCTGCGCGCGATGGGCATCCGCACCGTCATGATCACGGGCGACAACCCGCTGACCGCGAAGGCCATCGCCGCCGAGGCGGGCGTCGACGACTACCTCGCAGAGGCCACCCCCGAGGACAAGCTCGCGCTGATCCGCCGCGAACAGGAGGGCGGCAACCTCGTCGCGATGACCGGCGACGGCACGAACGACGCTCCCGCGCTCGCGCAGGCCGACGTCGGCGTCGCGATGAACACCGGCACGTCGGCCGCGAAGGAGGCCGGCAACATGGTCGACCTCGACAGCGACCCGACGAAGCTCATCGACATCGTGCGCATCGGCAAGCAGCTGCTCATCACGCGCGGTGCGCTCACGACGTTCTCGATCGCGAACGACGTCGCGAAGTACTTCGCGATCATCCCGGCGATGTTCGCGGGCGTGTTCCCGGGACTCGAGGCGCTCAACCTCATGCAACTGCACTCCCCCGCGTCGGCGGTGCTGTCGGCGATCGTGTTCAACGCGATCGTGATCGTCTTCCTCATCCCGCTCGCACTGCGCGGCGTGAAGTACCGGCCCGGCGACGCGAGCTCGATCCTCAGCCGCAACCTGCTCGTCTACGGACTCGGCGGCATCATCGCCCCGTTCATCGGCATCAAGCTCATCGACCTCGTCATCAGCCTCATCCCGGGCTTCTAGGCCGAAAGGAACATTCGCATGGCCTCCACCCGCACCACCCTCCGCACCCACTGGGTCGCGCTCCGCGCGATGCTCGTCTTCACCCTCGTGCTCGGCGTCGCGTACACCGCACTCGTCACCGCGATCGGCCAGCTCGCCCTGCCCGCCCGGGCGAACGGCTCGCTCGTGCACGACGCCGCCGGCGAGGTCGTCGGCTCGTCGCTCATCGGGCAATCGTTCGCGGATGCCTCGGGCGCGCCCCTGCCCGGGTGGTTCCAGCCCCGACCGTCGGCGGCCGGAGACGGCTACGACGGCGGCGCGTCGAGCGGCAGCAACCTCGGCCCCGAGAACCCCGACCTCGTCTCGGCGATCGGCGAGCGCCGTTCGCGGGTCGCCGCGGCCGACGGCGTCTCGCCCGACGCGGTGCCCGCCGACGCCCTCACGGCCTCGGGCTCGGGCCTCGACCCGCACATCAGTCCCGAGTACGCGCGCCGGCAGGTCGCCCGCGTGGCCGAGGTGCGCGGTCTGCCCGAGGCCGAGGTCGCGAAGCTCGTCGACGCCCACGTGCAGGGGCGCGACCTCGGCTACCTCGGCGACGAGACCGTGAACGTGCTCGAGCTCAACCTCGCGCTCGCAGCGCTGGTGGGAGACTGACCACATGAAGCGGGGGCGATTGCGGGTGCTGCTGGGTGCCGCTCCCGGCGTCGGCAAGACCTACACCATGCTCGAGGAGGGCAGGCGACTCGTCGGCGAGGGGCACGACGTCGTCGTCGGCTTCGTCGAGACGCACGGGCGGCGCGCGACCGCCGACATGGCCGAGGGGCTCGAGATCGTGCCCCGACGCGCGATCGAGCACCGGGGCGTGACCCTCGACGAGATGGACCTCGACGCGGTGCTCGCGCGCCGGCCCGAGGTCGCCCTCGTCGACGAGCTCGCCCACACGAACGCCCCCGGCTCGCGCCACGCGAAGCGCTGGCAGGACGTCGAGGAGCTGCTCGACGCCGGCATCGACGTCGTCTCGACCGTGAACACGCAGCACATCGAGTCGCTCGGCGACGTCGTGCTGCAGATCACGGGAGTGCCGCAGCGCGAGACCATCCCCGACCGGGTGCTGCGCGCCGCCGACCAGGTCGAGGTCGTCGACCTGTCGCCGCAGGCCCTGCGCGACCGGCTCTCGGGCGGCCTCGTCTACCCCGCCGAGCGCATCGACGCCGCGCTGTCGAACTACTTCCGGCTCGGCAACCTCACCGCGCTCCGCGAGATCGCGCTGCTGTGGCTCGCCGACGAGGTCGACCAGGCGCTCAAGAAGTACCGGGCCGAGCACGGCATCGACCGCAAGTGGGAGGCGCGCGAGCGCGTCGTCGTCGCGCTCACGGGCGGACCCGAGGGCGAGACCCTGCTGCGCCGCGGCGCCCGCATCGCCGCCCGCGCGTCGGGCGGCGAGCTCATCGCCGTGCACGTGACGAACCCCGACGGCATGCGGGCGAGGCATCCCGGCGCGCTCGACGCCCAGCGCACGCTCGTCGAGCAGCTGGGCGGCACGTTCCACCAGGTGGTCGGCGAGGACGTGCCGCGTGCGCTCGTCGAGTTCGCGCGGTCGATGGACGCGACGCAGCTCGTCATCGGCGTCAGCCGCCGGTCGCGCCTCGCGGCCGCGTTCTCACCGCCGGGCATCGGCGCGACGGTGATCCGCGAGTCCGGCGACATCGACGTGCACATCGTGACCCACGCCGCAGCCGGTGCTGCGGTCTCGCTGCCCCGGCTCGCGCGCGGCGCGCTCGGCCGCACGCGGCTCGTGATGGGATTCGTCGTGGCGCTCGTCGCGGGGCCGCTGCTCAGCTGGGTGCTGACGCGCTTCCACACCGAGTCGTCGATCACGAGCGACGTGCTCGCGTACCAGCTGCTCGTCATCGTCGTCGCACTCATCGGCGGCATCTGGCCGGCCCTGTTCGCGGCCGTGCTCTCGGGCCTCACGCTGAACTTCCTCTTCATCGAACCGCTCTACACGCTCACGATCGCCGAGCCGCGCCAACTGCTGGCCCTCGTCTTCTACGTCGCCAACGCGCTGCTCGTGAGCTACGTCGTCGACCAGGCCGCCCGCCGCACCCGAGAGGCGCGGCGAGCGGCCGCCGAGTCGCAGATGCTCGCGACCATGGCCGGCAGCGTGCTGCGCGGCGAGGACGCCCTGCAGGCGATGGTCACCCGCACGCGCGAGGCGTTCGGTCTGACGGGCGTGCGGCTCCTGGTCGACGGCGAGCCGGTCGTCGCCGACGGCGAGCCCTCGAACGACGACCGCGTCACGCTGCTGCCCATCGCCGACCGCGCCGTGCTCGAGCTGCACGGACACGACCCCGATACCTCGGAGCGGCGCCTGCTGCAGGTCATCGCCACCCAGATGGATGCGGCCCTCGAGCACGGCGCGCTCGCCCGTGCCGCCGAGACCGCCGACGCGCTCGCCGAGACCGACCGGGTGCGCTCGGCGCTGCTCGCCGCGGTCGGGCACGACCTGCGACGACCGCTCACCTCTGCCTCGGCCGCCATCAGCGCGCTGAGGTCGGCCGAGGTACGGCTGCCCGACGACGAGCGGCAGGAGCTGCTCGACACGGCCGCCGAGAGCCTCGACTCGCTCGCCGAGCTCGTCACGAACCTGCTCGACGTGAGCCGCGTGCAGGCCGGGGCGCTCGCGGTGCGGCTCGCACCGGTGGAGGCGGCCGACGTCGTGTTCCCCGCACTCGACGAGCTCGGGCTCGGGCCGGGCGAGGTCGAACTCGATCTCGCCGACGATGCGCCGCAACTGCTCGCCGACGCGGGCCTGCTGCAGCGCGTCGTCGTGAACCTGCTCGCGAACGCGGTGCGGCACTCCCCCGTGGGCGAGCGGGTGCGGCTCGCGGCGTCCGGATTCCGCGGTCACGTGCAGTTGCGCATCGTCGACCGGGGTCCGGGCATCCCGCCCGAGCGCCGCGACGAGGTGTTCACCCCGTTCCAGCGGCTCGGCGACACCGACAACGAGACCGGGCTGGGACTCGGACTCGCCCTGTCGAAGGGGTTCGTCGAGGGCATGGACGGCACACTGGAGGTCGAGGACACACCGGGCGGTGGACTCACGATGGTGGTCACCCTGCCGGCCGTGACCGCCGACCGCGACGCCCGCCCACCCGCGACACCCGAGGAGGCGCGATGAGGATCCTCCTCGCCGACGACGACGAGCAGCTGCAGCGCGCCCTGCGCATCACGCTCGCCGCGAGGGGGTACGACGTGCTGCACGCGCGCGACGGCGCCGAGGCCATCGACCAGGCGGCCAACGGGCACCCCGATCTCATCCTGCTCGACCTGGGCATGCCGAAGGTCGACGGCATCGACGTGATCCGGGCCGTTCGGGCGTGGTCGAGCGTGCCGATCCTCGTGCTGTCAGGGCGCACCGACTCGGGCGAGAAGGTCGAGGCGCTCGACGCCGGTGCCGACGACTACGTCACGAAGCCGTTCGCGATGGACGAGCTCCTCGCCCGCATCCGTGCGCGCTCGCGCCGGCCGGCCGACGACGGCGACGGGGCGGCCGTGCATCGGGTCGGCGAGCTGGAGGTCGACCTCGCCGCCCGGGTCGTGCGGCCCGTCGCATCCGAGGGCGGCGGCCGCGAGGCATCCGTTCGCCTGACGCCGACCGAGTGGCGGCTCCTCGAGCTGTTCCTCAAGCACCCCGGGCGGCTGCTCACGCGCGAGATGCTGCTGAGCGAGGTGTGGGGCCCGTATCACGCGAACGACGCCGGATACCTGCGGCTCTACGTCGCGCAGCTGCGGCGCAAGCTCGAGCCGGTGCCGTCGGAGCCCCGCCACTTCCTCAACGAACCGGGCCTCGGGTACCGCTTCGAGCCGTAGGCGACGTCGGGTCGTCGGCAGCGCACCCGCCGGATCGCGCGTTGATCCCCGCCCGACCAGCTGGGATCGTCCCTCCGGTGAACCCGACCACACGGCCACACGGCCACACGGCCACACGGCCACACGGCCACACGACCACACGACCAGTGATGCGAACCCGCCGCCGCTCGTCACCCGCGCCCTACCTCCGACGGAGTACGCGCAGTGTCGCCGCCGGGCGGATGTGCGGCCGGCGCGGCTCGCGCAGGATCGAGGCATGACCGACCACTCCTTCCGATTCGGCGCCGTCGTCGGGCGACGCGGCACGGCAGCCGTCTGGGGCGCCACTGCGCGCGAGCTCGAGCAGGCGGGCTTCTCGTCGCTGCTCGTGCCCGACACGCTCGGTACCGCCTCCCCGTTCCTCGCACTCGCGGCCGCCGCGACGACGACCGAGCGGCTGCACCTCGGCACGTGGGTGCTCGCCGCGCCCCTGCGGTCGGCGGCTGCCGTCGCACGCGGGGCGTCGACCCTGCACGAGCTCGCGGGCGGGCGATTCGAGCTCGGCCTCGGCGCGGGGCGCACCGGCGGCGAGCACGACGCCCTCCGGCTCGGCGTCGACTGGGGTGCGCCCGGCCGGCGCGTCGACGCGGTCGAGCGGGTGCTGATCGCCGTGCACGCCGAGCTGCCGGACCTGCCGGTCGTGATCGCGGGCAACGGCGACCGGATGCTGCGCCTCGCCGGCGCCCATGCGCGCACGCTCGCCCTCGCCGTGCCGCCGACCGCGACGGTCGACGAGGTGGCCGCGCTCGCGACCCGCGCCCGGGATCGGGCGGGCGCCGACCTCGAGATCGCGCTGCAGGTCGCCGGCGTGGGCGAGTCCCTGCCCGAGTGGCTGTCGACGCGGCTCGGGCTGACGCCCGAAGGGCTGCGCGAGGCCGACGCGGCGGCCCTCCTCTCGGGCGACGTCGACCGCGACGCCGCCCACCTCGAGCGGCTGCGGGAGGTCGCCGGCGTCTCGTACGTCACGATGTCGCACGAGCACGCCGCCGTGCTCGGCCCGCTCGTCGCGAGGCTCGCCGGCCGCTGACGGCTGCCGACGTCCGCCGCGGCGCTATCCGAACGCGGGCAGTGCGGCGAGCGCGGCGAACCACGCCGCCGCGGTCGCGCCGTCGAACGGCGGTTCGCGGCGCCGCACCGCCCCGAGCACCCCGTCGGCGTCGGCACGCACCCGCGCCACGAGCTCGGAGGGGTAGCCGAAGCGCACCGAATGCTCGGCGAACTCCTCCTCGTCGTCGATGAACGCAGCCTCGCCGTCGCGTTCGACCACGTCGAGGTCGAGGTCGACGTACGCGACCGTGAAGCCCGAGGCATCCGCGCGCCATTCGGGCACCGTGGCGAGGTCGACGTAGGTGCCGAGTCCGCGCGGATGCCCGAGGTTGAAGGCCGGCACCCATCCCGCCGGCGTGACGAGCGTGAGCGACGGCCAGTCGGCCGTGAACTCCGCGCCCGGCCGCGCGAATCGCGTGCCCGGCGGGAAGCCGATCCATTCGCCGTGCTGGTCGGCGCCGAGCCAGACGCCGTCGAACGCCCAGTGCGGCGAGCCGTCCCACTTCGTTGCACGCACGCGCACGGTGTCGCCCGACCGGCGCCCGGTCATCGATGGGACGTCCATCCGACCACCGTAGCGCCGGGGAGAACCCGGGCGCGGGCGCCGCCGACGCCATGTCCGGAACTCGCCGGACACCCGGTGCGCGGCCCGCGAGGCTGGAGTCCCAGACCAGGAAGGCCGCCCATGGGAACCGTGACCTCGCTCGACGCCCACGCGCATGGCACCCGGCATGCGCCGATCTCGCCCGCGATCCTCTACTTCGGCAGCCAGGTGTCGCTGCTCTCGACCGTCGACGAGGAGGGGCATCCGAATCTCGCGCCGAACTCGTCGGTGTGGTGGCTCGGCCAGACCGCGATGCTCGGCGTCGCGGCGCGCAGCCAGACGGGCCGCAATCTCCTGGCGAACGGCGAGGCGGTGATCAACCTGCCCTCGATCGCCGGCGTCGACGCGGTCGACCGGCTCGCCCTCACGACCGGCCGCAGTCCGGTCCCCGACCGAAAGGCTGCGGCGGGCTACCGGCACGTGCGCGACAAGTTCGCCGAAGCGGGTGTGCGGCCGATCGCGGCCGAGACGGTCGCGCCCCCGCGCGTGGCCGAGTTCCCCGTGCACCTGGAGGGGCGGGTCGTCACGATCCACCCGATGGGCGGCACGGCGACCCCGGCGGAGGCGAGCCTGCTGGCGGTCGAACTCGGCATCACCCGTGTGCACGTGGTCGAGTCGCTGCGGATGCCCGGCCACGCCAACCGCATCGACCCCGGGCGCTGGCGGCCCCTCATGATGAACTTCCAGCGGTTCTTCGGACTCGGCGACGAGACGATGCCGTCGCGCCTCGCGAGCATCGACGAGGAGTGGTACCGCGGCTGAGCCCGCGGGCGCGCACCGGCGGGCTCAGCCGCGAGGCATCCCGTCAGCTCAGCTCGGCGACCGCGCGGCTCGCCTCGTCGACGGCGGCGTGCGTGTAGCCGAACGCCTGGGCGTCGGAGTTCGCGATCGTGATGTTGCCGTGCCGACGACGCGCGGCCTGGAACGGCTGCTGCTCGAGCGGGCCGAAGATCGCGGGGTCGGCGATCGAGTTGTACTCGTAGGCGTAGCCGTGCGACCAGCGGTTCACGGTGATCGCAGCGATGTCGCGCTTCGCCTCGAACCCGAAGCCGCCGAGCGAGCGCTGCATGAGATCGCGGATGTCTCGTTCGAAGTCCGCGAACGTCACCTGCAGCAGCTCGCGGCGACCGGCCTTGTGCTGGTCGCGGGTGATGCGCTCGCCCGGCAGGTTCGGCGTCTTCGACAGCGTGACGACGATCGGCTCCTCGGGGTCGCGCGCCGACCGGTAGCCGCCCTGGTCGGTCGGGGTGGCGAGGCCGAGGCTGTCCCAGAAGTGGTTGTACGGCGTGACCCGCGAGACGCCGGCGTCGGCGAACGCGGTCCAGTTCTTCACCGCGACGCGGGCGTAGACGAGCGGCACCTTCACGCCGTAGCGCATCGCCTCGACCTGCTCGGCGGGCAACCCGTCGACGATGTACGACGAGACCGCGTTCCAGCACGCCATGACGACGTGCTTCGCCTCGACCCGGTACGCCGTGCCGCCGTTGACGTAGTCGACGTCGATCGGCCCGCTCGTCCCGGCGCGGTGGCGCACGGCGGTCGCCATGCTGTTGAGGCGGATGCGGACCGGCGACTTCGGGTGGTCGAGCAGCGCGTAGTTGGCCGAGGCGCCGATGATGCTCTCCTGCGTCTGCACGCCGCCGAACGCCTGCGGGACGAGCCGAGAGACGAGCAGTCGCGACACGGTCGCGCCGCCGTCGGGGAAGTAGTACAGCTCCTCGTCGGTCGTCGTGAGCGACATCGCCGGCGTCCGGCCGATGCCGGGATACGGTTCGGGGCTCAGCCCGAGGCCGCCGAAGCCCGGATAGCCGACGCCCCAGCAGTCGCCGGCGGGCACGGCCTCGATACCGGCGCCCCACAGGCCGTGCGGGCGCTTCTGGTAGTAGACGAGGGCCTCGTCGCCGACGCCGACGAGGTTCTGCAGGTACTCGCGGTAGGTCATGCGGGCGAGCGCCTGCTTCTTCTCGGCATCGCTGAGCCCGGGCAGCACGTCGTCGTCGAACGTCTCGATGCGCATGATGTCGTCGCGGGCCTGCTGCGAGAGCGGCAGGCGTGACACGAGCGACGCGGTGGACTCTCCCGGCGCCCGCCGCAGGAAGGTGTCGGCGCCGAACGACTCCTCGGGGAAGAAGTAGCCGTTCGTGAGCCCCATCGATCCGTAGAGGCCGGTGTCGACGCCCTCCGCGAGCTCCGCGAAGTCGATGCCGAGGTCGTCCATGAGCTCGAGCGACGGCGCGTTCCAGGTGTCGGGGCTGTCGAGGTTCACCATTCCGCCGTTGCTGAGCAGGGTGCGCCCGCGCACCGAGAACTCGTTGCGGTGCTGGTGGCCGCCGAAGTCGGCGAGCGCCTCGACCACGAGGATGCGCGCCTCGGCACCGAACCGCTTGCGGTAGAAGTGGGTGGCCGCGAGCCCGCTCACCCCGCCGCCCACGACGACGAGGTCGTACGCCTCCCCCGTGCGCTTGGGCGTGCCGAAGTCGGCGCCGCCGAACGTCGCGCCGTGCCCGGCCTGTCGAGCCGAGTCGGTCTGCCCCACGAGCCCCGTCTGCCGCGGCCGGCTCGCCGCCGCATGCCCGCCTCCCGCCTGGGCGTGCGCCGCCCCGCCGGGCACCGCGGTCAGCGCCGCCGCGCCGGCCGCGACGGCCATGCCGTTGAGCAGGTCGCGCCGGCTGATGCCCGCCGACATCCCGAGTTCTTCATCTCCGTGCTTCGCCATGTCAGACCCCTTCGTCGTCCACTTCGTCTGCGTCGTCCGATGTCCGCGAGCCCGTGGCCCCGCGTGTCCGCAGGCTAACGAGCGGGTTCGACGAGGGTCAAGGATTTCGTTGAACAATCTGCGAAATCGGTCGAACTCGTCTGTCGCCGACCGGCGATCCGACGGAATCCGCAGCGGCGACGCAGCCGCGATGCCGCGCGGATCGTCGTCGCCCGCATGTCCCGTCCGTTCGCTCGACATCCCGGCGCGGGCGGGCCGGATGCGAGGATTGAACCCGTGGACTGTTCGTACTTCGACGCCGGGCGCTGTATCTCGTGCGCGCTCATGGGCCGACGGTACGACCTCCAACTCGCCGACAAGCAGGCGCACGCCGAAGCGCTGCTCGCGCCGTTCGGCGTCGGCCACTGGGAGCCGCCGGTCGCCAGTCGCGAGGACGCCTACCGCAACAAGGCGAAGATGGTCGTCGGCGGCACGGTCGACGCTCCCACGATCGGCATCCTCGACGCCGACGGCTACGGCATCGACCTGCAGGCGTGCGGCATCTGCTCCGACGGCCACCGGGCGGCGTTCCCCGTGCTCGCCCGCTTCATCACCCTCGCCCGTATCACTCCGTACGACGTACGCCGTCGCTCGGGCGAACTCAAGCACCTCATCGTCACCGAGTCGCCCGACGGCGAGCTCATGGTGCGCTTCGTGCTGCGCTCGACCGAGCCGGTCGCCCGCATCCGCAAGCACCTGCCGACGCTCCTCGCCGAGCTGCCGAACGCGCGCGTCGTGACCGCGAACGTGCTGCCCGAGCACAAGGCGGTGCTCGAGGGCGAGCACGAGATCGTGCTCACCGAGGCCGAGACACTGCCGATGCGGCTCAACGACGTGACGATGCACCTGCGCCCGCAGAGCTTCTTCCAGACCAACACCGCGATCGCGGCCGCGCTCTACGCCGAGGCCCGCACCTGGATCCGCGACCTCGCCCCCGACTCGGCGTGGGACCTCTACTCGGGCGTCGGCGGGTTCGCCCTGCACATCGCCGGCGCAGCCGGCTCGGCGAGCACCGCGGGCTCGGCCGACGGCGCGGGCCCTGCGGTCACGGGCATCGAGACGAGCGTCGAGGCGGTCGCGAGCGCCGAGTTGAGCAGAACGGATGCCGCGCTCTCACGCCTCCGGTTCGCCGCGGGCGACGCGACCGACTTCGCGCTTCGCGCGCAGCCCGCTGACGCCCCCGACCTCGTCATCGTCAATCCGCCCCGGCGCGGCATCGGCCCCGAGCTCGCGCACTGGCTCGAGGCATCCGACGTGTCGCACGTGCTGTACTCGAGCTGCAACGCCGCCTCGCTCGCGAAGGACCTCGCGGCGATGCCGTCGCTGCGGCCGGTGCGGGCGCGCGTGTTCGACATGTTCCCGCAGACGACGCACTTCGAGGTGATGGTGCTGCTCGGGCGGCGCTGACCGGATGCCGCCGGTCTCGCGCCGCGACCGCGTCACTTCGAGGTCGAGTGGCCGCCGGGCGGACTCGGCATCGAGGCCCGATCCCTGGCCTCCGCGATCGCGACGATCAGGTTCTGCATGCCGGCGAAGATGATGCCGTGGAACGGGAGGATCGCCCACCAGTAGAGGCGTCCGGTCAGGCCCTTGGGGAAGTACACGGCCCGCTGGGTGTACCGGGAACCGCCGCCGTTGGGTTCGCAACGCAATTCCAGCCACGCGCGGCCCGGCAGCTTCATCTCGGCGCGGAGCCTGAGCAGGCGTTCTTCCTCGCAGGCCTCGACCCGCCAGAAGTCGATCGCGTCGCCGACGGCGACACGCGTTCGGCTGCGACGCCCGCGCGCGAGGCCGACACCGCCGACGAGCCGGTCGGCCCAGCCTCTGAGCGACCAGAGCAGCGGCGTCGAGTACCACCCGTTCTCGCCGCCGATGCCGGCGATCACCGACCACAGCGCCGCGACGCTCGCGGAGGTCTCTCGCGATCGATCGTCGGTGTACACGGTGCGACCCGCCCAGTCGGGGTCGCTGGTCAACGGGTCGCTCGGCGCCTCGGGCACCTTGGCATCGAGCCAACTCGTCTCGACCTCGTCGTTCTCGACGCGGCCGAGCGCCAACGACACCGCCTCGCGATACGGCGTGAGCCCGCCCGGCGGCGGCGGGATGAGCGCATCGATGTCGTGGTTCTGCATGACGCAGTCGTTCTGCAGCGACTCGACCAGCGGTCGTGCCAGCGCACGAGGTATCGGGGTCACGAGGTCGACCCAGTGCGATGCGAGGCTCGGCGTGAGGACCGGGAGTGCGGCGATCCCTCGCTGCGGCAGGCCCGCTTCGATCGCATAGCCGTTCATCATCTGGCCGTACCGCCACACGTCCGGGCCGCCGATGTCGAGCGTCCGGTTCACCACGGCCGGGAGGTGCGCAGCGGCGAGGAGGTAGTAGAGCACGTCGCGTACCGCGATGGGCTGGATGAAGTTCCTGACCCATCGGGGGGCGGGCATGTACGGAAGCACCTCGGTGAGATGGCGGATCATCTCGAAGGATGCCGACCCCGACCCGATCACGACCCCCGCTTGCAGGGCCACGGTCGGCACTCCGGAACCGAGCAGGATCTCTCCGACCTCCACTCGGGAACGCAGGTGGTCGGAGAGCTCCGCGCCCGGCGGGTGCAGACCACCCAGGTACACGATGCGGCGGACGTTCGCCTGACGTGCCGCCCGTGAGGCGACCAGCGCCACCCTGCGATCGAGGTCCGCGAATCGCCGGCCGCTCGTCATCGAGTGGATGAGGTACCACACGACGTCGACGTCCTGCATCGCACGACCGACGACGTCGGCGTCGCGGGCGTCACCGACGACCACGTCCACGTCGGAGCCCCACGCGAAAGCCGCCAACCGCTCGGGGCTGCGCACGAGGACCCGCACGCCGTAACCGGCCGCGAGAAGTCGCGGCACGAGCCTCCCGCCGATGTACCCCGTCGAGCCCAGGACCAGCACCCGCTCGGCGGTGCCGTCGCCGCGCAGGCGTGACCGCAGTGCGGGTTCGCGCCCCGTCGGTGCCGTCAGGGCGTCAACGCTCATTCCCCAACACCTCCCGGAGCACGGCTCTCAGCGTCTCGCGAAGCCGTCGACACCCGGCGGACTCCGCGTCCTGCCCGCTCGATGCCCATCATCCACCTTCATCCGGGCGCAGCCAACCGAGCTCGGCGTCTGCGGAAGGATGGCGAAGCGACGTGCACCCGGCGCGCGCCCCGGCGGCGTCGGCCCCGCAATCCATTCCGGCGAATTCACCCCTGTTCAGGTGTTTCATTCCGAATCGGCTATACTGGAAGGTCACGCGAAAGGAGGTGACATGCGAAGGATCGGAATCATCCCCACGACCGTCATCGTCGCGGTATGGGTGTTCTTCATCGGCTTCACGTTCGGCTACCTGAACGAGCTCGAGGCCGGCACGACGACGGCGACGAACGCCGGGCTGCTCTCCGGAGCTGCCGCCCTCGCGCTCGGTGCCGCCACGTACCTCGTGGTCAAGCTCGTGCGCGCCGTGACCCACGCACGCCGCGGGCACGACGCGAAGCACGCGGGCTGAGGCCCGGGCGGTCGACGGCGCTGAGCGCCCGACCGCGCCTCATCGGCCGGGGAGCGATGGTCGCTTCCCGGCCGATCTGCGTCTCGGGGTGCTCAGCGGGTCGCGCCCGCCCGCGCCAGGCAGAACCGCCGCACCGGCTCGGTCGGCACGAGCCCGGCGAGCTCGGCGTACTGCGCCGACGCCTCGGCGCGACGCCCGGTGCGCCAGTCGAGGTCGGCGAGCGCGAGCCTCGCGTCGACCGCCGCATACGGTGCCGAGCCCTCGGCGAGCGCGCGCAACTCGCTCGACACCCTCCGCAGCACGGCCGTGCGCTCCCCCGACGGCGAGGCGAGCAGCGCCCGGTGCAGTTCGGCCGACAGCCGCGCGACCGTCACCGACGGCGCACCCCACACCCGTTCCAGCGCGCGGTAGAAGCCGACGACCCGGTCCCAGTCGGTGGCGGCGAAGCTCGGCGCAGTGCTGTGCAGGCCCGCGATGGCGGCCTCGAGCACGAACCTCCCGTCGCCGCGATCGGCCGCGGCCGCCGCGTCGTCGAGGCCGGCCTCGATGAGCCGGCGGTCCCACAGCCGGCGGTCGACCTCGTCGAGCGGCAGGGCCGCGCCCGCCTCGTCGAGTCGCCCCGGCCGGCGGGCGAGGCCCAGCCGGATCACCGCTCGCAGCCCCCGCACCTCGGCGTCGTCGGGATACTCGGCGACGAGCGCGTCGGCGATCGACAGCGCCTGCCGGCCGAGGTCGTCGAATGGCGTCTGCGGGTCGAGCACGTCGCGGTGCGCGACCGTGAACATGCCCGCGACGCTCGCGAGCACGACGGGCAGCCGCACCCGCCGCTCGGGCGCCTCGGGAACGTGGAACCGCCCGCGCGCCTCGGCGAGCGCGTGCTTCGCGCGCGTCAGCCGGGCGGCCGCGGCGGAGGGCTGCACACCGAGGTGGGCGGCGATGCGCGGCACGTCGAGCCCGCAGACCAGCCGCAGCGCGAGCACGAGCCGCGCCTGCTCGGTGAGTGCGGGATCGCACGCCACGAACAGGAGGGCGAGGCGGTCGTCGAGCGCGCCGCTCGAGAGCGGCCCGTCGATCGAGGATGCCTCGGCCGAGGCATCCTCGTCGGTGGCCGTCGC
This sequence comes from Agromyces chromiiresistens, assembly GCF_029167465.1. Lineage (NCBI taxonomy): Bacteria > Bacillati > Actinomycetota > Actinomycetes > Micrococcales > Microbacteriaceae > Agromyces > Agromyces chromiiresistens. Next base: position 388,335 of record NZ_JARFNL010000004.1, on the reverse strand, counting down.
CTGTTCGGCGGCGACCCGCTCGGCGTGGCGCTGCTCGGTCGCGGCGCGACGGCGATCGTCGATGAAGGCGCGCTTGCCGACCGCGATGCACCACGCGGCGAGCGAGCCGAGCGGCGGACCGTCGCCGGCCCGGGCGACGGCCCTCGCGACGGCCTCGGCGGCGTACTCCTGCGCGTCGTCCACGCTGCCCGTGTAGGCGGCGAGGGCGCGCACGATCCGCGGCCAGGCGTCGACGAAGTCCTCGCCGAGGCCGGCGACCGACTCGCTCACGAGACGGGGAACACCTTGCGCCACTCGATGTGCCCGCCGGTGGGCACGAGGGCGGCGATCTGCCGGGCGAGCTGCTCGTCGTCGGTCTCGACGAGGTAGTAGCCCGAGACCACCTCGGTCGTGTCGGGGTAGGGCCCGTCGGAGTAGACCGCGTCGTCGAGCACCCGGTCGCCGTCGCCGGGGGTGACCCGCCCGCCGTGCCGCGCGTTCTGCAGGGCGGCACCGCCGACGAGGCGGGCGCCGAGCTTCACGACGGCCTCCTGGAAGGCCTTGTGCGCGGGGAAGTTGTTCTCGGGGTCGCCGCCGGGCACGCCGCCGCCCCCGTTCAGGAACGCGTCCGAGTCCCAGTCGGGCTCGTGGATGAGGTACATGTACGTGTCGGTCATGGCGTCTCCTTCGTCGGCCCTTTCGGGCACGTGACGACGTTCGTCACACCATGGTGACGAACTCGGCCGCTCGAAATCGACACCCGGCCGTGAAACTCAGAGGTTCGCCGTGAGGCGCGCGAGCTCGGCGAGCCGGTCGGCCCGGTCGCGCGGCGCACCCGGCACACCCGGCCGCTGCTGGTCGGGCCGCGGCCCCGAGGGCGGCCGGTAGGCGACACCCCGCGCATCGAGCCAGGCGAGATACCCGGGCAGCCGCGCGGCGAAGTCGTCGGGGTCGACGGGCCCGCCGTTCCAGGCGACCTCGGCGAACGCCCCGAGCCGCGGGAACACCGCGTAGTCGAGCCGATCGCGACCGTCGAGATGCTCGCACCAGACGTTCGCCTGCACGCCCGCCACGCGGTCGGCGAACCAGGCCGGCGACTCGGCGGGCACGGGGTCGAAGGTGCCGACGTCCTCGACCGACAGCACGGTGCCGACCGGGATCGGCTCCTCGGGCAGGTCGGACTGCCGGTAGTCGAGGTAGGTCCACAGGTCGGGGCACAGCACGACGTCGTGCCCGAGCCGCGCGCCCAGCTCGGCGCCGACCGGCCCGCGCCACGACGCCACGATCGCGTCGGGTGCGGGGTCGCGGCCCTCGAGCATCTCGTCCCAGCCGACGACCCGGCGGCCGCGGCCGCGTACGCGGTCGGCGATGCGCGCGAGGAACCACGACTGCAGCTCCTCCTCGGTCGTGAGCCCGCGCTCGGCCATGAGCTCCTGCGTGCGCGGGTCGGCCCGCCAGCGATCCTTGCGCACCTCGTCGCCGCCGATGCCGATGAACTCGGAGTCGAACACCTCGCACAGCTCGTCGAACACGGTGCCGACGAACTCGAGCGTCGCGTCGTCGACGTTCAGCACCTCGTCGCTGATGCCGAACCGCGGCCACGGCTCGGCGACGCGCTCGCTCACGGCCTCGGCGCCGCCGACCCCGAACTCGGGATACGCGGCGAGGATCGCCTGCGCGTGCCCCGGCACGTCGATCTCGGGCACGATGCGGATGCCTCGCGCCGCCGCGAATCGCACGAGCCCGCGCAGTTCGCCATGGGTGTACCAGCCCTCGTGCGGAACCCCGTCGAGCGTCGAGTGCGGCCCGTGGCCGAGCTGGGTCTGCGAACGCCGTCCGCCGACCTCGGTGAGGCGCGGGTAGGCGCGGACCTCGAACCGCCAGCCCTGGTCGTCGGTGAGGTGCAGCTGGAGCACGTTGATGCGGTGCGCGGCGAGCAGGTCGATGAACCGCTCGAGATCGGCCACCGGCCGGAAGCGCCGGGCGACGTCGAGCATGACGCCGCGCCACGCGAAGCGCGGCTCACCCTCGAGGCGGAGGCCGGCGGCGGTCGAGTCGGCGCGCAGCGCCGTCTCGAGACCCTCCCCGACGTGGTCTCGAAACGCTCCTCCGTCGCTCCTCGACCGACGCCCCACGGTCACGCGCCGGCCGCCAGCTCGCGGGCACGTGCGAGCGCGGCGTCGGTCGCGCGGTCGAACGTCTGCTTGAGCGACGCCTCCTCGAGCACGGCGACCGCGCGCTCGGTGGTGCCCTTCGGGCTGGTCACCCGGCGACGCAGCTCGGCCGGCTCCTCGCCCGCGTCGGCGAGCAGCTCGCTCGCACCGCGGAACGTGCCCTGCACCATGGTCGCGGCCTGCTCGGGCGTGAAGCCCTTGTCGATCGCCGTCGCCGTGAGCTGCTCGATGAGGTAGAAGACGTACGCCGGCCCCGAGCCCGAGATCGTCGACAGCGCGTCGAGCTGCGACTCGGGCACGAGGAGCACGTCGCCGACGGTCTCGAAGAGCGCGACCGCGAGGGCGAGGTCGTCGTCGCTCGAGCGGGTGCCGGGCGAGACGCCGGTCACGGCGCGCCCGACGACGGCCGGGGTGTTCGGCATCGTGCGGATGACGCTGACCGTGTCGGGCAGCAGCGACTCGTACGTCGCGACCGTGACGCCCGCGGCGACCGACACGACGACCGTCCCGGGCTCGAGCGCGTCGGCGATCTCGCGGAGCAGGCCGGGTACCATCGCCGGCTTCACCCCGACGACCACGACCTTCGCGCCGGCGACCGCGCGGCGGTTCGCCGAGGCATCCTCGTCGGTGGAAGCGCTCGTGACGCCGGGCAGCGCGGCGAGCGCGGCGGCCTTCGCCGCCGACCGGTTCGTCGCGCGGATGCCCTCGGCCTCCACACCCGGCCGGAGGAGCCCCGAGAGGATCGCCCCCGACATCGAACCGGCCCCGAGGAAGGCGATGACGGGCAGCTTCACGACGGCGTCGGCACTCATGCGACCATCCTAGGTTTCGTGAACGCGGGCGATCGCGGGCCTCCGTAGGATTGACGCCATGAGTGCATCGGGCGGTACCAAAGCCATCATCGCGGCGTTCCTCGCGAACCTCGGCATCGCGATCACGAAGCTCATCGCATGGGCGGTCTCGGGTTCGGCCTCGATGCTCGCCGAGGCGGTGCACTCGCTCGCCGACTCGGGCAACCAGGTGCTGCTCATCTTCGGCGGCCGCAAGGCGCGCAAGGTCGCCGACAAGGAGCACCCGTTCGGCTACGGCCGCGAGCGCTACGTCTACGCGTTCATCGTGTCGATCATCCTGTTCTCGGTCGGCGGCGTGTTCTCGATCTACGAGGGCGTCGACAAGCTGCAGCACCCGCACGAGCTGACGAACATCTGGGTGCCGATCGCCGTGCTCGTGATCGCGATCGTGCTCGAGTCGTTCTCGCTGCGCACCGCGGTGAAGGAGTCGAACCAGGTGCGCGGCCGGCAGAGCTGGGTGCAGTTCGTGCGACGCGCGAAGGCGCCCGAGCTGCCCGTGGTGCTGCTCGAGGACGTCGCGGCGCTCATCGGTCTGGTCTTCGCCCTCCTCGGCGTCGGCCTCACCGCGATCACGCACAACCCCGTGTTCGACGCGGTCGGCACGCTCATGATCGGCACGCTGCTCGTCGTCGTCGCGATCGTGCTCGGCATCGAGACGAAGTCGCTGCTCGTCGGCGAGGGCGCCGGCGAGGACGACGTGCAGAAGATCGAGCAGGCGATCCTCGCCGGTCCCGAGGCCGAGCGCATCATCCACATGAAGACCCTCTACCTCGGGCCCGACGAGCTGCTCGTGGCCGCGAAGCTCGGCTTCGCCTCCGACCAGCGCCTGCTCGAGGTGGCCGCCGCGACGAACGTCATCGAGCAGCGCATCCGGCATGCGGTGCCCGCGGCCCGGGTCATCTACATCGAGCCCGACGTCTACGTCGACCCGAACCAGACGGCGCCGCCGACCGACGCGATCGTCATCAAGGGCCTCGAGTGACGGCTGGTCCGCGGGCCGGTTCCGCGGCGCCGGCGATCGCGCGCACCGCGCTCGTGCTGCGGCACGACTCGGCGATCGGCCTCGGCAACCTCGGCCCGGTGCTCGAGGCGAACGGCTACGAGATCGTGACGGTCGACACCCCGACCGCGGACGTCTCGGGGCTCGACCCGCTCGGCGCCGACCTCGTCGTCGTGCTCGGCGGTGACGAGGCGGTCTACGAGACCGACCGCTACCCGTACCTCGCCGACGAGGTCGAGCTGCTGCGCGAACGCATCGCGGCCGAGGCCCCCGTCTTCGGGGTGTGCCTCGGTGCGCAGCTGCTCGCCGCATCGCTCGGCGGGCGGGCGTACCGGGGCGAGCGCAAGGAGGTCGGCTGGCTCGAGGTCGAGCCGACCGAGGCGGGCGCGGCGTCGCCGCTGCGTCACTTCGCCGGGGTGCCGACGGTGCAGTGGCACGGCGACACCTTCGAGCTGCCGGCCGATTCCGGGGTCGTGCGACTCGCCTCGTCGCCGCAGTACGAGAACCAGGCGTTCGCGAAGGGCCACTGGCTGCTCGCCGTGCAGTTCCACCCCGAGGTCGACGACGTCATCCACGACGAGTGGCTCGACGCGTGGGGCGACGAGCTGCCCGAGCACGGCACGAGTCGCGACGAACTGCGCGCCGGGCACGCCGAGCACGGCCGGCGCGCGCAGGAGGCATCCGCGCTGCTGTTCGGCGAGTATCTCGCGGGGCTCGACGCCCGCGCCACGACAGCGGCGGCCGAGTAGGCGCGACCGCCCGCCCGGCCACCGCGCCGGGTCAGGAGTGCGCGCCGCCGTCGATGCGCGACGCCTCCCGAGGAGTGGGAGGACCGGCGAGATCGCGCACGAGCGCGAGCACGTCGTCGACCGACTGGGCCGGGTCGGTCACGGGTGCCTGGATGTGCCGCACGACGCCCTCGGGGTCGACGAGCAGGGTGACGCGCTTCAGCCGATCGGCACCGCCGGCGCGGAACACGGGGAGCCGCAGCGCTGACGCTGCGAGGCCGTCCTGGTCGGAGGCGAGCAGGTAGGGCAGGTCGGCGTTCGCCGCGAAGGCTGCGAGCTGCTCGGGATGCTGCGTGCTCACGCCGAGCACCCGTGCGCCGGCCTCGGCGAGCGCCGCGTGGCGCCGGCCGTACGTGACGCACTCGAGCGTGCAGCCGGTCGTGCCGGGCACCTCGCCCCAGTGCGGCGGGTAGCCGTGCGTGCCGGGCGCGTAGGCGCCGGGGAAGAAGAACAGCGCCGTCCACCGGTCGGGGTCGACGAGACGGGCGGCGGACCCGTCGTGCGCCGCGAGCTCGACGTCGGGTACGTGCGCTCCCTCGAGGGCGCGGACCCGCGCGAGGTCGCCGTCGCCGAGCGCGCCGCTCAGCGTGCCGTCGCCCATGACGAACCGCGAGCCCCACTCCTGCAGCGCGAGCAGCACCGGCAGCAACCCCTCGCCGCTCGCCGTCAGGCGGTAGTCGTGCCGCGGCGGCCGTTCCGAGTACGGCACCTTCTCGAGCACCCCGTGCTCGACGAGCGCGCCGAGTCGCTCGGCGAGCGCGCGACGCGAGAGGCCGAGCTCGCGGGCGAACCCGTCGAACCGGGTGACCCCCGCGGCGGCCTCGCGCACGATCAGCAGGCTCTGCCAGTCGCCGACGATCGCAAGCGACTGCGCGATGCCGCACGAGCTGTCGGTGAGGTCCTCGCGGCGCATGCCGTCCATTCTCTCCTGCCCGCCGCTGATGCGCCGGGGTTCGTCCATGCTGTAAGTTCCAATATGGAACTTACCTGATCCCGTCCCGATCGAGGAGGTCGCCGGTGGCCACGAGTGCACGGCCGTTCTGGATCTACTGGACCGCGAGCACGACGAGCGGCGTCGGCACCGCGGTCACCGCCGTCGCGCTGCCGCTGACGGCCGTCACCGTGCTCCATGCCGGTCCGGTCGAGACGGGCCTGCTCGCCGCGTCGTCGTACCTCGCCTGGGTGGTGCTCGGCCTGCCGGCGGGAGCGATCGTGCATCGGCTGCCGCTGCGCGCGACGCAGGTCGTCGCCGACCTGGTGCGCGCCGCGGCGATCGTCATGGTGCCGCTCGTCTGGTGGCTGGGCGAGCTCTCGCTCGTGCACCTCGTCCTCACGGCGCTCGCGGTGAACGTGGCCGAGGTGTTCTACTTCACGGCCAACACGACGTTCCTGCCGTCCGTCGTACCGAAGCACGAGCTGACGAGCCGGAACAGCCTCGTCTCCGGCACCCAGGCCGCGACCCAGCTCGGCGGGCCCTCGCTCGCCGGCCTGCTCGTGCAGGCGGTCGGCGCGGTGCCCGCGCTGCTCGTCGACGTCGCCTCCTACGTCACGTCGGCGCTGCTCCTGCGCCGGCTGCCCGAGCGGCGCGAACCCGCCCCGGCCGACGGCGCCGCCCGCGCCGGGATGGGGGCGATGATCGCCGAGGGGTGGCGGTTTGTGGTGCGGCACCCGGTGATGGCGCCCGCCACCTGGTGGGCGTGCGTCGTCAACCTCGTCTGCGGCGTGCAGGCCGGACTGTTCGCGGTGTACCTGGTGCGCGACCTCGAGGCGCCGCCCGCCATGGTGGGAGTGCTGCTCGCCGCCGACGGCGTCGGTTCACTGCTCGCCGCGGCGGCCACACCCCGGCTCGTCCGCCGCTTCGGGTCGGCACGGGTACTGCTCGTCGACGGGCTGGTCGGGTTCGCCGGGGCCGCGCTCATTCCCCTCGGCGCCGGGGCGGCCGGCTGGCTGTGCTTCGCGATCGGCACCCTCGTGTTCGGCGCCGCGGTCGTGCCCGGCAGCGTCGTGACGCGCACGTACCGGCAGGTGGCCAGCCCGCCCGAGCTGCTCTCGCGCGTCATGGCGACGGTGCGCTTCGTCTCGTGGAGCATGATTCCGGTCGGCGCCGTCGTCGCGGGCCTGCTCGCCGCGCAGGTGGGCAGCCGGTCGGTGCTGCTCGGGTCCGCGTTCATCCTGCTGCTCGGCCCGTTCATCGTGTGGTTCAGCCCGGTGCGCAGGCTCCGCAACCTCGAGGACTACGACGAGGGGCGGCGCAGCGGGTCCTCGAAGAACTCGAGCAGCAGCGCCGCGGATGCCTCGGCCTCGACGCCCGCATAGACCTCGACCCGATGGTTGAGCCGGCGGTCGCGCAGCACGTCGTAGAGCGACCCGGCGGCGCCGGCCTTCTCGTCCCATGCGCCGAACACCACGGTCGGCACCCGCGCGGCGAGGATCGCGCCCGCGCACATCACGCACGGCTCGAGCGTGACGACGAGCGTGCAGCCCTCGAGCCGCCAGTCGCCGGTCGCCTCGGCGGCGCGGCGCAGCGCGATCACCTCGGCGTGCGCCGTGGGGTCGCCGTGCAGCTCGCGCTCGTTGCGGCTCGAGGCGACGACGCGGCCCTCGCGGTCGATCACGACGGCGCCGACCGGCACGTCGCGGGTCGCGGGCGCCCGGGCGGCCTCGGCGAGCGCGAGGCGCATCCACTCGCGGTGGATCGCCGGCCCCGAAGCATCCATGCCGTTCACCCCTTCGCCGAACTCCCCTGACGGAAGAAGACCCCCGCAACCTAGAATCGAGCCTATGCGAGTCCACGTTGCCGACCACCCGCTCATCACCCACAAACTGACGGTGCTCCGCGACGAGAACACGCCGTCGCCGGTGTTCCGCTCGCTCGTCGAAGAGCTCATGACCCTGCTCGCGTACGAGGGCACCCGCGGCGTCCGGGTCGAGCCGGTCGACATCGTGACCCCGGTCGCCCCGACCACGGGCGTGCGCATCGCCGACCCGAAGCCGCTCATCGTGCCGATCCTGCGCGCGGGTCTCGGCATGCTCGAGGGCATGGTGAAGCTCCTGCCGAGCGCCGAGGTCGGCTTCCTCGGCATGGCCCGCGACGAAGAGACCCTGCAGCCGACGACGTACGCCGAGCGGCTGCCCGACGACCTCTCCGACCGCCAGTGCTTCGTGCTCGACCCGATGCTCGCGACGGGCGGCTCGCTCAGCGCCGCGATCGAGTTCCTGCTCGCGCGCGGCGCGACCGACGTGACCGCGATCTGCATCCTCGCGACGCCCGAGGGGCTCGCTGCGGTCGAGAAGGCGCTGCACGGGCGCGAGGTCTCGCTCGTGCTCGGCGCGATCGACGAGCGCCTCAACGAGCACGGCTTCATCGTGCCCGGCCTCGGCGACGCGGGCGACCGCCTCTACGGCACGGTATAAGCCCACCGCCGATTCCACCGGTTCGAAGGATCTGCGAGGTCCGCCGCGCCGTGGCGCAGCTCCCTTGACGAAGATTTTACAGATTCACTATTCGTCGCAGATTCTTTCATGCGAGGCATCCGGCCGTCTGAATCCTCCGGATGCCTCGCGCTGACGCGCACCCGCTGCGACGTCACACCCCGTCATCCGGGGGTCACGAATTGACACACGCTCGACTCTCGGATTTACTCGCACCCATGACTGACAACGCACGCACCCTGACCACCCGCGAGGTGAACAGGACGACCGGCATCATGATGTCGGCGCGTGCGCCCATGTGTTGTCGAATGTGCCGCTGACCGCGACTCGACCGCCGAGTTCCGCAGCCGACCCGCATCCAGGTCGGCACGGACTCCACTGAACCCACCGGCTCTCGGGGGTTCGCCGGCCGTATCGGCCTCTCGTTTCCGACCCCGCAGATCGGGGTCGTCTGCAGCACCCTTCGACTCACAAGGATTCCCGTCATGTCTCTCGCACTCGCCACCGCTCCCGCCGCTCCCGTCGCCCCGGCCGTCCGCCCGGTGCAGGCCCGCACGGCCCCGTCGCTCTCCGCAGCCCCGTCGGCGGCGCCGCTCCGCTCGCTCTCCTCGGCCGTCGCCGCCGAGGCCGCCGCCGTCGCCCGGCCCGCCGCCGCGACGCCCGCCGCACCCCGGGTCCGCGCCGTGCCCGAAGGCACCGAGGCCCGCGGCTTCGTGCTCTACGTCGGCATCGACGAGGCCAAGGCCGCCGAAGACGGCACCACGCTCCACCGCATCGTCGAGGCGCTCCGCGCCCTGACCGCCGAGGTCGCCCCGTCGTCGGAGACCTACGCCGCCGTGGCCCTCGCTCCCGAGGGCGCCGGCGGCCGCGACGTCGACGTCGTGCGCCTCGCCCTGCAGGACCCGGCCGCCCTCGCGAAGCAGCGCGAGGGCAAGGGCACCCGCAACGACGCCGACCGTCACCCGAACGGCGTCATCATCGACATCTCGCGCAAGCGCGTGCTGCTCGACGGCGAGGCCGCCGGCCTCACCTACAAGGAGTTCGAGCTGCTGCAGTACCTCGTGCTGCGCGAGGGCCGCACGATCGACCGCCACGAGCTCATCGAGAACCTGTGGGACGCCGACGACGAGGCGCCGAGCGAGCGCACGATCGACGTGCACGTGCGGCGCCTGCGCTCGAAGCTCGCCCACTACCAGGACATCGTGCGCACCGTGCGCGGCGTCGGCTACCGCTTCGACCGTCACGCGGACGTGTCCATCCGCCAGGCTTCGACGCCGTCGCCCGACCTCTACTGAGCGCCCTGCGGTGCCGAGGCGAGCTCGCGCACCGCATGTGCAGGATCAGGCGTCGAGCGGGCTCGAATACGGCGGTACCGGCCGGCTCATCCTGCAAGTCGCAGCCGGATGCCGCACGGCAGGCACTCCGCCAGCCGTGTCTCGCACGCGATTGCAGGACATTCCATCCGGCAAGCCCGGATAGGGCGGCGCCGGCCGGCTCATCCTGCAAGTTGCGCGCGAGTGCCCCTCCGGTGGCCGATCACCCGTCTCGAGACGCATGATCCTTCGTCGCGCGCTACTCGGCCACCGGGTGCGCCCGCGCGACGTGGCTGCGGGCGTGCGCGACCGCGAGGCCGAGGTCGTCGAACAGGTGGTTCTGGTGACGCAGCGACGACACGACGCCGACCCGCGTCGCGACGCCGAGGTGATCGGCGCGGATGCCCTTCACGAGCACCGTGACCCCACGGCGCTCGAGCGCCGTGATGAGCTCGGTGATGACCTGGGCGCCCGTGGCGTCGAGCAGCTGCAGCTGCGACATGCGGATGATCACGACCTCGATGCCGCGGATGTCGCCGACGCGTTCGAGCATGCGCTCGGCCGCGCCGAAGAAGAGGGCGCCCTCGAGCCGGAACAGGGCGATGCGCTCGTCGCCGGGCTCGGCCGGCGGCGGCAGCTCCTCGCGGTGCACGCCGCTCGAGCGCGACAGTGCGCGCAGCGCGAAGAACGCCGCGACGGCGATGCCGATGAGCACGGCGTAGATGAGGTCGAAGCTCACCGTGATGACGGCCGTGACGACGAACACGACCGCATCCGACCGGGTCGAGCCGAGCACGGTGCGCACCGTCGCGAACGAGATCATGCGGGTCGCCGTGACCATCAGCACCCCGGCGAGCGCCGCGAGCGGGATGACGGCGACGACCGCGCCCCCGACGAGCACGATCGCGAGCAGCAGCAGCGCGTGCACCACGGCGGCGAGCCGTGTGCGTCCGCCCGAGCGCACGTTGACGGCCGTGCGTGCGATCGCCCCGGTGGCCGGCATGCCGCCGAAGAGCCCGGCCGCGACCGAGGCGAGCCCCTGCCCGACGAGCTCGCGGTCGGCGTCGTACGGGCCGGTGTCGGAGATCGACGCCGCGACGCGCGCCGAGAGCAGCGACTCGATGGCCGCGAGGGCGGCCACCGTGAGCGCCGCACCTGCGAGCCCGCTCATGGCCGCCCAGTCGGCCGTCGGCAGCGCCGGCGCCGGCAGCCCTGCGGGCAGTTCGCCGATCGTGGCGACGGGGGCCTGCACGAGCACGGCGACGGCGCTCACGACGATGATCGCGATGATCGAGCCGGGCAGCTTCGGATGCAGCCGCGGTGCGACGAGCATGATCGCGGCGACGACCGCGACGATGCCGATCGACCACGCGGCATCCGGCCATTCGACCGCCGCGAGCGACTGCACGGCCGCGACCGCGGCGTTCGTGCTCTCGCCGGGCGCCGAGCCGACCGCGGCCGGCACCTGCTGCAGGAAGATGATGATCGCGATCCCGAGCGTGAACCCCTCGATGACCGGCCACGGGATGTAGCTCACCGCACGGCCGAGCCGCAGCACGCCGGCCACGACGACGATCACTCCGGCGAGCACGCCCACGAGCGCGAGCACGCCGGCGCCGTGCGACGCGACGATGGGGGCGAGCACGACGACCATCGCACCGGTCGGCCCCGACACCTGCACGTTCGAGCCGCCGAACACCGCCGCCACGATGCCCGCGACGATCGCGGTGACGAGGCCCGCCTCGGCCCCGGCGCCCGAGCTGACGCCGAACGCGAGCGCGAGCGGCAGCGCGACGATCCCGACCGTGATGCCCGCGATCACGTCGCCCCGCCAGGTGCGGCGGAGGTCGCGGTAGTCGGCCGGGCTCGGCAGCAGCGCGAGCGCCGCACGCCCGAGGCGGGCGAGGGCGCCGGTGCGTGCCGTGCGCTCGGCGGCCGCCGGCGTCGGCCCGGTCACGAGCCCACGACCGCGGCGGGCGGGATCTCGGGCAGCCCGGTGCGCTCGATGAGCTGCCGCTCGGTCGTCTGCAGGATCTCGCCGAGCAGCGCCCGGGCGACGCGCAGCAGGTCGGCGACCTGCGGGTAGGCGAGCCGGTAGAACACCTGGTTGCCGCGGCGCTCGGCGACCACGAGCAGGTTGCGCTTGAGCACGGCGAGGTGCTGCGAGAGGTGCGAGGCCTCGAGGCCGGTGGCGTCGAGCAGCTCCGAGACGGATGCCTCGGGGCTGGCCGAGAGCACCTCGAGCACTCGCACCCGCAGGGGATGCGCGAGCCCCTTGAAGAGGTTCGCCTTCACCTCGTAGAGCGGCCGGTGGGCGTCGGGGTGCGGCACGAGACATCCTTCGTTTGATGGATTGATGAATCCATCATCCGCTGGAATCGGCTCTCGGAAGAATCACAGAACGATAACTAGCGCCTGTTACCGATCCGTTATATATTCGGAAGTGCGCCGGCTGTTTGCTGTGGCGGACGGCGCGGAATGTGATTGCAGGACACTCTTGGTGCAAGGGCGAGGGCCGGTCGTCAGCCTCTACGACCGGCCCTCAACCGTTCCCTCCTGCGCCGCCTCTCGCGGTTCCCTATTGTTGGATGCGTCCGATCGACGAAGGGGGCCGGCATGGCCGATCGCGCGACCACCGTCGCGGCGTGGGAGTCGCTCTTCCGTGCACAGGTGACCATCATGCGAGCGCTCGCGGCCGAGTTCCCGAGCGACGTGATCTCGCTCAACGAGTACGACGTGCTGTTCAACATCTCGCGCGCACCCGGTCGGCGACTGCGCCTGAAAGACCTCAACCGCAGCGTCCTCATCACGCAGCCGAGCGTGAGCCGACTCGTCGACCGTCTGGCCGCGCGCGGCTGCGTCACGAAGGCACCCGACCCCGCCGACGGGCGCGGCACGATCGTCGGCATCACCGAAGAGGGGTTCGCCCTGTTCCGCCGCGTCGCGATCTCGCACATGGACGCCATCAACCGGCAGTTCGGCGACGCGCTCTCCGACGACGAGCTGCACACCCTCACCGAGCTCTGCAACCGGCTGCGGGCCGACCCGCAGTAGCGCCCCCCGAACGGGACTAGACGCAGGGCGCCTTCGAGCAATACTCTCAGCCTCAAGAAGAGGTCCAGGGGTCGGGGCTTGGGGAGGTCGCCATGGAGATCGCGCTCGTCGTTCTGCAAGCCTGCGTCGTCATCGGGGCCATCGTGCTCGGCGTCCGGACCGGGGGCCTCGGCCTCGGGCTCTGGGGCGTCGTCGGCACGGTCATCCTGGTGTTCGTCTTCCAACTGCCGCCGGGCTCGATCCCGGTCGACGCCTTCTTCATCATCATCGCGGTGATCACTGCGTCGTCGGCGATGCAGGCGGCGGGCGGCATCGACTACCTCGTCGCGATCGCGTCGAAGATCATCCAGGCGAACCCGAAGCGGCTCACCTACGTCGCGCCGCTCGTCGCGTTCGTGTTCACGGTGCTCTCGGGCACGTCGAACATCTTCTTCGCCCTGATCCCGGTGATCTACGAGACGGCGTACCGCAACGGGCAGCGACCCGAGCGGGCGCTCGCGTCGTCGACGGTCACCTCGGGACTCGGCATCACCGCGAGCCCGGTGTCGGCGGCCATGGCCGCCTACCTCGTGCTCATGGACGGCACGGGCTACGGCCTGCCGCAGATCCTGCTCATCACGGTCCCGGCCGCGATCGTCGCGTGCATCGTGACGTCGATCGTGCAGCAGCGGGTCGGCAAGGACCTGCTCGACGACCCGGTGTTCCTCAAGCGCGTCGAGGCGGGCACCGTCGAGGTCCCCGAGGCGCTGAAGGCCCGCTACGCGGCGAAGGCCGGCTCCGGCACGACGGCCACGGCCGTGAAGACCGGCGGGTCGGATGCCTCGGCCGCGGCACCCGGTGACGCGAAGCCCGTGCGCATCGAGCACCCCGTGCCCCCGGGCGGCGCGATCTCGGCGTGGATCTTCGTCGCCGGCACGATGCTCATCGTGCTGCTCGGGCTGTTCCCGGGGCTCCGCCCCGCGTTCCCCGACGAGGAGGGGAACCTCGAGCCCATCGGCATGTCGACCGTCATCGAGATGATCATGTTCACGGTCGCCCTGGTCATCATCCTCGTGCGCAAGGTCAAGCCGTCGGCGGTCGTCGAACAGCCGCTGCTCAAGGCCGGCTTCGTCGCGGCCGTCGCGCTCTTCGGTATCGCGTGGATGGCCGACACGTTCATCTCGGCGAACGAGGAGACGATCATCGAGCCGCTCGGCGCGATGATCGAGGCCAACCCGCTGCTGCTCGCGGTCGCCCTCTTCATCGTCTGCGGCCTGACGACGAGCCAGTCGGCGACGACGAACACGATGATCCCGATCGCGCTGGCCGCCGGGCTGGCCCCGGGCATCATCACGGCGATGTGGCCGTCGCTCATCGGCGTCTGGCTCTTCCCGGCCAACGGCTCGCAGATCGCCGCGGTCGAGACCGACCTCACCGGGTCGACGAAGCTCACCCAGGTGCCGGTCTGGCACTCGTTCACGATCCCGATGCTGGTGTCGTGGGTCGCCGTCGTGCTCGCCGGCCTGCTGATCCAGCTCGTCGTCCCGGCCTGACCCGACGTCGCGCACCGCGGGCTGCCCCGCTCCGTTCGGCACACCTCGGACTTCCGTCAGAAGCGTCCATCGAAGGAGAGACCATGCCAGACACCGACGACCTGAAGCGTGCCGCCGCCGACCTCATGCCCGAGGTGATCGAACGGCTCGAGGCCCTCGTGCGCATCCCGTCCGTGGCCTTCCCGGGATTCGACCCCGAACCCGTGCACCGCATGGGCGAGGCCGTGGTCGAGCTGTTCGAGGCGGTCGGCGCCGAGGGCGTGCGCCTCCTCGACGTGCCCGGCGGCTACCCGTGCGTCTACGCCGACCTGCCCGGGCCGGAGGGCTCGCCGACCGTGCTGCTCTACGCGCACTACGACGTGCAGCCGGCGCCCGAGAGCCAGGGCTGGTCGAGCACGCCGTTCGAGCCCGTGACGAAGGCCGACGGCCGCATCTACGGTCGCGGCGCGGCCGACGACAAGTCGGGCCTCGTCATCCACTACGGCACGCTGAAGCTCATCGGGCCCGACCGGCCGTGCCGCATCAAGATCCTCGTCGAGGGCGAGGAGGAGACCATCTCGCATCTCGAGGGCTTCGTCGAGGCGAACCCCGAGCTGTTCGCGGCCGACGCCTACGTCATCGGCGACATCGGCCCGCAGAAGGTGGGCCGCCCCGGGCTCACGACCGCGCTCCGCGGCGATGTCGCGTGCACCGTGACGGTGCGCACGCTCGCGAACCCCGTGCACTCCGGCATGTTCGGCGGTGCGGCGCCCGACGCGATGACGGCGATGATCCGCATCCTCGACACCCTGCACGACGAGCACGGCGACACGGTCATCCCTGGCGTCGACAGCTCGGCGTGGAGCGGCGCCGACATGGACGAGGACGTCTACCGCGAGGGCTCGGCGATCCTGCCCGGCGTCGACTTCCTCGGCACGGGTTCACTCTCCGACCGCGTCTGGGCGAAGCCGTCGGTGACGGTGCTCGGCATGGACCTGCCGAACACGGCGGAGGCGTCGAACGTGCTGCTGCCCTCGGTCACCGCGAAGCTCTCGATGCGCATCGTGCCGGGCTCCGACGGCGACGCGCAGCTCGAGGCGCTCATGTCGCACCTGCGATCGCAGCGGCCGTGGAACTGCGAGGTCGAGGTCGAGAAGGTGAAGGTGGGTCACGCGTTCGCGGTGGATGCCTCGCATCCGGCGATCGTCGCCGCCGAGAGCGCCCTCGCCGACGCCTACGGCGCGCCCGTCGAGAACATCGGCAGCGGGGCGTCGATCCCGCTCGTCGCCTCCCTGCAGAAGGTCTCGCCCGGATCGGCGATCATCCTCTGGGGCGCTGAGGACACCGCGCAGTCCCGCATCCACGCGTCCGACGAGTCGGTCGACCCCGGAGAGATCGAGCGCATGATCGCGGCGCAGACGCTCTTCATCCGGGGTGTCGCGGCGTCGGCGCGGTCCTGAGCACCGGCGGGTCCGAGAAGGGGTGGGGTTCTCATGACCGCGGACGAGCCGACGCCGGACCAGCCGCCGGCGAACGTGCCGGAGAAGCGCATGACGGTGCTGCAGGCGACCTTCATCGGCGTCGGCTCGATGGTCGGCGCGGGCATCTTCGCGCTGCTCGGCGCCGCCGGCGCCGTCGCGGGCTCGGCCGTGTGGGTGTCGTTCCTCGTCGCCGGCATCATCGCCGCCCTGCAGGGCTACTCGTTCGCGAAGCTCGGTGCGAAGTACCCGTCGGGCGGCGGCATCCTCACCTACCTGTCGAAGGGGCTCGGCGAGGGCCATCTCACGGGCATCGGCTCGTGGCTCTTCTTCACGGCCGGGTCGATCGTCGTCGCGATGATCGCCTCGTCGTTCGGCGGCTACGCGAGCTCGGTGGTCGCGGGCGGCGACCCGGGGTGGGCGAAGGCGCTCGGGGTACTGCTCATCGTGGTCATGTCGTGCCTGAACGCGGTCGGCTCACAGGTCGTCGCGCGGGTGCAGTCGGTCATCGTCGTCGTCGTGCTCGCCATCCTCGTCGTCTTCGCCGCCGTGACGATCGCGAACTGGGATCCGGCGCTGCTCGACCCGGCCGGCTACCCGGGCCTGCAGCAGATCATCGCGAGCGTCGCGCTCACCTTCTTCGCATTCCTCGGCTTCGGTGTCATCACCTTCACCGCGAAGGACCTGCCGAACCCGTCGCGCCAGTTGCCGAAGGCGATCTACTTCGCACTCGCGATCGCGACGACGATCTACGTCGCCGTCTCGCTCGGCGTCTTCGGCACGCTGACGGCCGAGCAGGTCGTCGAATACGGCACGACGGCGCTCGCGGAGGCGGCGAAACCCACGCTCGGGCAGGCGGGCTACGTGCTGATGGTCGTCACGGCGCTGTTCTCGACGACGGGCGCGGTGAACGCCGGCCTGTACCCCTCGATCGGCATGACCCAGCACCTCGCCTCGGTCGGGCAGTTCCCGCCGGTGTTCGGCCGGTCGTTCGCCCGGTTCCCGTTCGGCCTCATCGTGATGGCGGTGCTCGCCATCGTGCTCGTCGTCGGGTTCGACCTGAACAAGATCGCTTCGATCGGCAGCGCGGTCGCGCTGCTCGTCTTCTCGGCGGTGACGGTCGCGCACTTCCGCATCTACCGCGAGACGGGTGCGAACATCGTGGTGCTCGTCATCGCGCTCGTCGCGACGCTCGGCACATTCGTCGTCTTCTGCACGACGACGCTCGTGAACGAGCCGGCGACCGCGATCGCCCTGGTCGCGATCATCGTGCTCGCCACGGTCGTGGACTTCGCCTGGAAGGCCGCGGCGGAACGGCGCACGACCGCCGCGCGCTGAGTCGCGACCGCGCACGACGATGGGGTGGGAACCCTACCTCCCACCCCATCGCGGTCTCGCATGGAGACCGTCCCGCCGAGCGACCCGAACTGAGCTCGGCGAGCTTGACCCGAGCGGTCGAGAGGGACATTCCGATCGCTCGGCACGTCGAGGTGCAACGGGCCGGTCCGGTCGGGTACGGACTCGGGTTGTGCTCGAATCGTAACCGCCAGCCCGAGTACGCCGCATCGCCCCGAACGGGGGGATTCCGACGGTCAGGCGGGCGACGGCCGGTTCGCGGGCTCAGGGCCAGTCGACGGATGCCTCGTAACCGGGGTGCTCGCGCAGGTACGCCGCGATGAACGGGCACTCGGGCACGATGCGGTCGCCACGGGAGACCGCGTCGTCGAGCACGTACTTCGCGAGGCGACTGCCGAGGCCGCGGCCCCCGAACTCGGGCTTGATCACGGTGTGGGTGAACACGATCGCCCGCGGCTCGAGCCGGAACTGCGCGAACCCGGCCCGCTCGCCGTCGACGACCAGCTGGTACCGCTGCCGGTCGTCGAGGCGAGTGATCTCCACGAGGGCGGCGGGCTCGGCCGCGCGGGCGTCGCTCACTGCTCGACCGGCTCGACGCGGTCGTCGCCGGCCGCCTGGTCGACGGCCGTGGTCGAGGCATCCCCCTGCTCGACCGCGATCTTGCGCGGCTTCGCCTTCTCACTGACGGGGATCGTGACGCTCAGCACGCCGTTCGTGTAGCTCGCGGAGATGCGGTCGGTGTCGACGCCCTGGCCGAGGTTGAGCTGCCGCAGGAACGAGGCGGCCTCGCGCTCGCGCGTGATCCACTTCACGCCGTCGCCGGTCGTCAGGGTGCGCTCGGCTCGGATGGTGAGCAGCTGGCCGTCGACGTCGATGTCGACCGAGCCGGGGTCGATCCCCGGCAGGTCGGCGGTCAGCACGTAGTGGTCGCCGTCGCGGTAGAGATCCATCGGCATGCGGCGCGGGCCGCGCCGGGTGTCGAAGAGGGCGGACGCGACCCGGTCGAGGTCGCGGAACGGGTCGTAGGCGGTGGCCATGATTCCTCCTGGTCGATGATGTTGAGTCGATCTGACTCAACTCTCTATCGAACATAACGCCGGCCCGCGCGGAGGATTCCGGGTCGGCGTGCGCCGACAGCGAACGGCCACGGGCGACATGGTGGATGCCTCGGCTCGAGCCCGCGGCATCCGCCTGCTGCTCGTGGTGACGGTGACCGGAGGTGGTCGCGACGAGGGCGATCAACCATGCGAAGACGAGCGTGAACGCGACGATCTCGAACACCGTCAGGTTGAACCACCCCAGCAGGTCGTAGCCCGCCATCGCCGCAACCTCGACGGCGAGCGCGACGTACGAGAAGCAGACGAACCCGCGCGGCATGCGCTCCGCGTACCAGCGGGTGCCGAGGCAGAGCGACGCGAACGCCGCCGCGGCGAGGAGGGCGAACGCGTTGTGCAGCACGGGCACCCGGTCGATCGGCACGGCGCCGACGCCCATGAGCCCGAAGCCGACGAGGCCGATGTGCACCCGCATCGTGGTGCGGGCGCCACGACGGATGCCGAACCGTCCGACCGCGAGTGCGCGGGTCAGCGCTCCGGAGAGGCCCGCCATTCCGGCGCCCGACACGACGACCGCGACGTTGAAGCACAGTGCGGCGAGGTCGTTCGACGTGCCCAGGGTCGAGAAGTTGCGGGTCCACCAGTCGCCCGTGGGCGTGATGCTCATGCTCGCGAGGCTGCCCGCGGCGAGCAGCATGGCGACGAGGTTGAAGGTGCGATATGCCTCGTGGTCGAGCGCGTGCCGGTGCAGTCGGTAGGTGCCGATGCCGAAGACGCCACCGAGCAGCAGCCCGTACAGTCCGTGCCCGCCCGGCAGGGGGTCGAACGCGGCCGCCGTGAAGTGCACGGCGAGCAGGGCGAGCGACGCCCAGGCGAGTCCGTTCGCGATCGCCCGCGGACGCGCGCCGAGGCCCGGCAGCCGCAGGTGTGCGATCGCCGCCAGGCTCGTGCGCGACGCCGAGGCGACGAGCAGCGCAGCGCACACGGCGGCGCCGCCCGCGATCGCGGGCACGAGACCCGCCGGGTCGAGCGATCGATGGCCGAGGACCCCGCCGTCGAACGTCGCGTCGTGCACGAATGCGCGATACAGCACGATCGAGACGGCAGCCGCGATGAGCAGTGCGTAGACGCGTCGCACGATCGACGCGAAGCGGGCCTGGGGCACCGCGAAGGCCGCGGCGGTGTCGCCGGCGGCGGGCAGCGCGACCGGCCGGCCGTGCTGATCACGGTCGGCATCGCCCGGGTCGCTCGCTCCGAGAGAAGTCGCGAGCGCCCGGCCGTATGAGGCGGAGATCGTCCCCGCGCGTTCACCCCACATCGGTCGATGTCCTTCACCGGAATCAGACGTCACACGAGCCTAACCGCGAGATTCCGGCGCTGCCATCGTACGGATCGAATGGAATCGGCCGACCGAGGCGCCGACGAGGGCCTCGACGGCCGCGTCGAGCCGGTCTCATCCCGTGTTCGATACACTACGGGGGTATCCCATCTTTCCGGAGGTGACCGCCCGATGCTCGACCGGATCCGTGGTGCGGCACTGCCGGCCTCGCGCACCGCGCGGGCGACGCTCCTGAGCGTGGTCGCGATGGCGGCCCTCATCGTCGGCCTGCTCGCGATGCATGCGACGGGATCGAGCCCGGAGCACTCGACGCACGTCGCGCCGACCTCCGCCGCACACCATGCGAACCCGGCGACGGACGCCCGCCACGCGGCCCGCGCCGAGCCCGAGGCATCCATCGCGGGTGCCGGTCACGCACCGGCCGACCTGGGCGACTGCGCGCTCATGATGCTCGGGTGCGTCATGCTCGTCGCCGCGGTCGCCGTGCTCATCGTCGCCGCCCCCGGAGCGGCCCGGGCCGTCGCGCGCGCCGTCGACGACACGCGTGCGCTGCTGCGGAGCAGCGCACCGCCGCGACCACCGAGCCTCATCGCACTCTCCATCAGTCGGACCTGAGTCGACCTCGACCCGCGACCGCGGAAGCGGCCTCCCGTGCACCCCGTGCATGCCGAGCGACCGCACCGCCTGCCGCTGCGGCGCCCCCTCGGGAGCCGCATCGCATCGAATCCACGACTCACGACTCCGACGGAAGAAGCAACCCATGAACACGACCCAGACCCTGCGCGCCGCCGCCGCGGCCGCCATCGCCGCGACCGCAGCGCTCGCCTTCGCGGCCTGCTCCGCCGCAGGCGGCGGCACCGGCACGAGCGCCGGCACCGACCCCGGCTCCGCGAACGACGCCGACGTGATGTTCGCCCGGATGATGATCCCGCACCACGAACAGGCGGTCGAGATGAGCGACGACCTGCTCGCGAAGGACGGCATCGACCCGGCCGTGCGCGACCTCGCGACGCAGATCAAGGACGCCCAGCAACCCGAGATCGACCAGCTGAACACCTGGCTCGAGGAGTGGGGCGCCGTCGACGACGCGATGCCGGGCATGGACCACGGCGACGGCGGCGGCATGGATCACGGATCGTCAGGCGACGGCATGATGTCGGACGACGACATGGCGGCCCTCGCCGAGGCCACCGGCGACGAGGCATCCCGCCTGTTCCTCGAGCAGATGATCGTGCACCACGAGGGCGCGATCGAGATGGCCGAGGCCGAGCTCGCCGACGGGGCGCACCCCGGCGCCCTCGAGATGGCGCAGGCGATCGCCGACACCCAGGCCGACGAGATCGCGACGATGCAGGAGCTGCTCGGCGAGGGCTGACCCGCGCGCGAGCCCCGGCGTTCGCCCATCGCTCGAACGTCGAAGCGGCCCCGCCTCACAGAGCGGGGCCGCTTCCGTTCTGGGGGGCGGACACCCCGGCGGCGTGCCGCGTCAGGGGCGCGGTTCGCCGCCCTGCTCGTGCTCGTGGAGCACCTCGCGGTCGGCCTCGTTGAGCGCCGCCTCGCCCTCGTCGCCCTCGGCGATGACCGCGTCCTCCTCGAACGACATGCGCAGGTTGCGGCTGAAGAAGCGGGTGATCGAGGCCAGCACGATGAAGCCGACCGCCAGCCAGAGCATCCCGTAGAGCATCGCGTCGCCGCTGAGGTTGAGCCAGAGCAGCACGGTGAGGGCGATGCCGATGAGCGGCAGCACGATGTTGCGGAAGACCTGCGCGAACCCCTTGACCTGCTTGTTGCGCACGGCGAAGTGCAGGATCACCGTGAGGTTCACGATCGTGAACGCGATGAGCGCGCCGAAGTTGATGAGCGTGAAGATGAAGTCGAGGTCGGCGACGGCGGCGCCGAGCGAGACGATGCCGACGAAGATCACGGCGACGGCCGGCGTGCGGAACTTCGGGTGCACGAACGAGAAGAAGTGCGAGATCGGCCCGGTGCCGTTGCGACCCATGACGTAGATCATGCGCGAGACGCTCGCGTGCGAGGCGAGGCTCGACGCGACCGCTGCGGCCACCGCGGCCGACACGAAGAAGATCTGGAAGATGATGCCGCCGACCGAGTTCGCGATCTCGGGCAGGGCCGTGCCCTCGAAGCCCGCGTCGGTCGGGAAGAGCGACTGGGTGAACCAGGCGGCGGTGAAGAAGATGAGCCCGCCGAGCACGAGGGCGAGCACGATCGCCTTCGGCACGGTGTGCGCGTCCTTCGCCTCCTCCGTGTACATCGTGATCGCGTCGAAGCCGATGAATGAGAAGCACACGATCGTCGCCGCGCTCACGACCGCCATGATCTGCACGTTCGCGTGCCAGAACGGCTCGAGGCTGAACGGCGTGCCGTTGCCCGCGCCCTGGTTCAGGGCGTTCCAGGCGAGCACGATGAACACGCCGATGAGCACGATCTGGAAGATGAGCAGCGTCGCGTTGACCCGCGACGTCGAGCTGATGCTCCAGAGGTTCAGCAGGGTGATCACCGCGACGTAGCCGACGACCCAGATCCAGCCCGGCACCTCGGGGAAGAACGACTCGAGGTACTGGCGCACGAGCAGCGCGTTGACGAGCGGCAGCAGGAGATAGTCGAGCAGGGCCGTCCAGCCGACGATCCAGCCGACGTTGGGGTGGATCGTCTCCGAGGCGTACGTGTACGCCGACCCGGCCGACGGATAGACCCGGGTCATTCGCCCGTAGCTGATCGCGGTGAAGATCATCACGACGAGCGCGACGAGGTACGCGAGCGGCACGACACCACCGCTCGCCTCCGAGACGTAGCCGAACGTGTCGAAGACGGTCATCGGCGTCATGTAGCCCAGGCCGAGGCCGACGATCGCCCATAGGCCGAGCGAGCGCTTCAGCGTCGGGTTCGCCATCGTGGCGGTTCGGGTCATCATCGATCCTCTCGGGTCTTCGTTGTCGAGCAGGGTGACGCTACCCGATCGCGAACCGCCGAGCCCCGACATTGTGTCCAGCGAAGCGCGACGAACCCTCCACTGTGTCCATCACCCCCACGGGTGAGCGTTCTCAGCGGAGCACGTCACGGGCACTCCCGGAAAACAGTGAAGGCGGCTCGCAAGCTGCGAACCGCCTTCTTCCGTGCGCCCGGAGGGACTCGAACCCCCAACCTTCTGATCCGTAGTCAGATGCTCTATCCATTGAGCTACGGGCGCATCAGATGCCGCCTGCCGCAGGCTTCGCGATCAGGCAACCACGTAACTCTAACCCAAGCCGCGTCGGTTCGCCAATCGAGGGTCGCGCGGGCCCCGAGGCATCCCACCGCCGCCTCGACCGATTCGCGCGCGACGGTCGCGACGGTCGCGACGGTCGCGACGGTCGCGACGGTCGCGACGGTAGGAAGAATCGTGCGACACCCCGCGCCGAGGCGGCGACACGCCGCCGCTTCGGCAGAAGTTCCTACATTCGGGCCTCGAGACGATTCGGATGCCGCGGCGAGGGCACCGAGGCACCCGAATCGCCCGGCGTCCGAGCCGGCACGGGCACGGGCACGGCCACGGGCACGGGCACGGCCACGGGCACGAGCACGAGCACGGGCACGGCCATCCCCCTAGCCCTTGACGGCGCCGCCGAGACCGGCGCCGCGGAGGAACAGCCGCTGGAACACGAGGAACAGCGCGACGGGGATGAGCGTCGAGATCGCGAGCGCCGCGAGGAACACGTCGAGCTCGGTCTGCGACTGCACCGCCGGCAGGCGCACCGACAGGGGCTGCACCGCGGGATCGGGCAGCACGAGCAGCGGCCAGAGGAAGTCCTTCCAGGCGGCGATCACCGCGAACACCGAGACGACGCCGAGGATGGGCTTCGACATCGGCAGCACGATCGACCAGAACACCCGGAAGGGCCCCGCGCCGTCGGTGCGGGCCGCCTCGAACACCTCGCGCGGCAGCCCGTCGAAGAACCGCTTCACGAGCAGGATGTTGAACGCGTTCGCCGCGGCCGGCAGCCACACCGCCCAGTACGTGTTGAGCAGCGACGTGTCGATGAGCGGCGGGTGCAGGATCGTCAGGTACAGCGGCACGAGCAGCACGACCGCGGGGATGAACAGCGTCGCGAGCACGAGCGCGTTCAGCACCGGCGCGTACTTCGGCCGCAGGATCGACAGCGCGTAGCCGGCCGTCGTCGCGATCAGCAGCTGGAAGAACCACGATCCGGCCGCCACCCAGATCGTGTTGAGGAAGTACTGATCGATGTGGATGTCGATCCACGCCTGCTCGAGGTTCGCCCAGTCGATGCCGTTCGGCCAGAGGGCGAACGGCTGGGTGAGCGTGTCCTGCGTGGGCGTGACGGCCGCCTTGGCGAGCCACAGGAGCGGGCCGAGCCCGGCGACGACGAGCCCGGCGAAGAGGAACACGTGGATCGCGCCCATCGACGCGCGGACGCCGCCGCGCCCCCGTTCGTGCTCGGAGACGATGCCCCGGTCGCCCCCGTCCTCCTTGGCGCCCCGGCCGCGCCGCGTCATCCGCGACAGGCGTGCGCGCAGCGTGATGGAATCCGCCGTCGTGGCGGGGGCCGTGCCCTGCGCGGTGGTCAATTCGTGCTCCAACGGTCGGTCAGCTTGAAGTAGAGCCAGCTCAGCAGGCCCAGGAAGACCGCGAGCATGAGGCTCAGCGCGGTCGCCTCCCCGTAGTCGCCGCCGAGGCTGTTCTGGAAGGCGTAGCGGTAGATCAGCAGCAGCACGGTGAGGGTCGAGTTGTTCGGTCCGCCGCCCGTGAACAGGTACGGCTCGAGGAAGACCTGCGCGGTGCCGATGACCTGCAGGATCAGCATGATGAAGAGGATGCCGCGCAGCTGCGGCAGCGTGACGTGCCAGATCTTGCGCCAGATGCCGGCGCCGTCGACCTCGGCGGCGTCGTAGAGCTCGGGCGGCACCGCGATGAGCGCCGCGAGGTAGATGATGATCGACCCGCCGGCGGCGGCCCACGTCGCCTCGATGACGAGCGACGGCATCGCCGTCACCGACGACTGCAGCCACGGCTGAGGCGGGATCCCGACCCAGCCGAGCACGGTGTTGAAGACCCCGTCGGGGCTCGCGTTGTAGAACACCTTCCAGAGCAGCACCGCGACGACGGGCGGCACGACGACGGGCAGGTAGGCCAGTGCGCTGTACAGGCCCTTGCCGCGGCGGACCTCGCTCATCAGCACCGCCATGAGGATCGGCAGCGGGAACCCGAACACGAGCGCGAGACCGGCGAAGTACAGCGTGTTGAGCACCGCGGTGCCGAGGTTCGGGTCGCTCAGCACACGTGCGAAGTTGTCGAGCCCGACCCACACGGGCGGCGTGATCAGGTTCGTCTTCTGGAAGCTCATGACGACCGCCTGCGCGATCGGGCCCCAGCTGAAGACCCCGAACACGACGAGCATGGGCGCGAGGAACGCGAGGTTCCACAGCCCGCCGCCGCGCACCCAGGTGACCGGAGTGCGGCGACGGCGGCGCGCCGCCGCACTCGGCTTCGAGGGCCCGGGATGCCGCGGCAGGGCCTCCGCCGCGGCATCCCGTTCGATCATCGTGGTCACTGGTCGAGCAGGGCCTGCGCGTCGACGTCGACCTGCTTCAGCAGCGCGTCGATGTCGGCGTTCTCATCGGTCAGCACGGCCTGCACGAGGTTGTCCATGAGGGCGTAGATCGGCTGCGTCTGCCCCTTGAACTCACCCACCGGCGTCTGCTCGAAGATGCCCTCGGTGAAGCCCGTCATCTGGTCGAGCGGAACGTTGACGTAGGGGGCGATCCACTCCTGCGACTCGAGGTAGGTCTCCTTGTCGAGCACGGGCAGCACCGGGGTGCCGACCGCCTGGTCCGACTCCGACAGCGCCTTCGCGTCGGCGACGGCCGCGTCCTCGTTCAGGAGCTTCTGCATGTAGTACCAGTCGATCCACTTGACCGCCGCGGCCTTCGTGTCGTCGTCGAGCGTCGGCGGCATGACCGCGATGTCGCCGCCGCCGAGCACGCCGCCGCCGTTCTCCGTCGGGATCACGGTGAGGCCGTAGATGTCGGGGCTCATGCCGAAGTCGCGCACGAGCGCCGTGTAGACGTCGGAGCCCGAGGTGTACATGCCGAGGTTGCCGGCGGCGAACTCCTGGTTGATGCTGCCCCAGTCGAGGTCGAAGGTCGACCCCATCGAGTCATCCTCCCAGCGGAGGTCGTGCAGGTACTCGAGCGTCGCCTTCGTCGCGTCGTTGTCGATGGTCGACGTGTAGCTGCCGTCGTCGTTGGCCTGCTGCAGCGACGCGCCGCGCGAGTCGGCCTGCACCGAGAGCTGCCAGCCGCCGGTGTTGCCGGCCGCCATCGTCGCGTACCCGGCCTTGCCGGTCTTCTCGGCGATGGTCTTCGCGGCTGCGCGCACCTCGTCCCACGTGGTCGGCGGGTTGTCGGGGTCGAGCCCGGCCTGCTCGAACAGGTCGCGGTTGTAGTGCAGGCCGTTGGCGTACGCCTGCCGCGGGAAGCCGTAGATCCGGTCGTCGCCGCCGGTGACCTCGTCGAGGATGATCGGGTTGAACTTGTCGGAGTACCCGAGCTCCTGCAGCTCGTCGGTCACGTCCATCAACTGGCCGTTCTCGAGCAGCGTCTTCGTGTCGGTGAAGGGCACGGTGAACACATCGGGCAGGCTGCCGCCCGCCAGCTGGGCGGCGAAGGTCGGCGCCGTCCATTCGTACTCGAGGCCGACGACGTCGATGTCGGGGTTCGCCTTCTCGAACTGCTTCTCCTGCTCGGCGAAGGCGTCGTAGGCGGCCTGGTCGGCGCCGGGCGGGAAGGTGGCGACGCGCAGTTCGAGCTTGCCGTCGTCGCCGCCCGCATCGGCGCTGCAGGCGGCGAGCGAGCCGGCGACCACGAGGGCGGTGAGCCCCGCGATCGCGATGCTGCGTGATGACTTCATTGTCCTGTTCCTTTCGGTGCTGTGCTGGGTGGTGCGGATGGTGCGGTTCCGGGGTGGTGCGATGGTGCGGTTCAGGGATGCCTCGGCGCCGGCGCGACGCGCAGCCAGGCCGTCGCATCGGCGGGGAGCAGGCCCGCCTCGAGCGGCGAGCTCGCGAGCAGGATGCTCTCGTGGTCGGGCAGCGCGACGGCCGCCCGCCCGAGGTTCGTGATCGAGACGAGGTCGTCGCCTCGGCGGAAGCAGAGCACGTCGGCGCCCGCGTCGATCCACGTCATGGGCCCGTCGCCGAGGGCGGCCTCCCGCTTGCGGAGCGCCAGCGCCTGGCGGTAGAGCCAGAGCATCGACGACGGGTCGGCCTGCTGGGCCTGCACGGTGAGCGACGCCCACTCGTCGGGCTGCGGCAGCCACGGTGCGGCCCCGTCGGGGCCGAACCCGAACGGCGCCGTCGTGCCCCGCCAGGGCAGCGGCACGCGGCATCCGTCGCGTCCGGGGTCGACGCCGCCCGAGCGGTAGTGCATCGGGTCTTCGAGCACGTCGCGCGGCAGCTCGACCTCGGGCAGTCCGAGCTCGTCGCCCTGGTAGAGGTAGAGCGAGCCGGGCAGCGCCGCCGTGAGCAGGGCCGCGGCCCGGGCCCGGCGCGTGCCGAGCTCGACGTCGGTGGGGGTGCCGAAGCGCTTCTTCGCGAAGGCGAACGACGAGTCGTCGCGGCCGTACCGGGTGACCGGCCGGGTCACGTCGTGGTTCGACAGCACCCAGGTGCTCGGGGCGCCGACGGGCGCGTGCGCGGCGAGCATGAGGTCGATCGAGGCGCGGAGCTCACCCGCCGCCCACGGCCGCGACATGAAGTCGAAGTTGAACGCCGTGTGCATCTCGTCGGGACGCAGGTAGGCCGCGAAGCGGGCGGCGTCCGGCACCCAGACCTCGCCGACCAGCACGCGCGTGCCGTCGTACGAGTCGGCGATGCGCCGCCACGAGCGGTAGACCTCGTGCACCTCGTCGCGATCCTCGGTTGGGTGCTGCCCCGGCGCGACCGTCTCGGGGACCTCGCGGAGCTCCGGGTCCTTGATGAGCAGGCCGGCCGAGTCGATGCGCACGCCGGCGACGCCGCGGTCGAACCAGAACCGCAGGATCTCCTCGTGCTCGGCGCGCACGTCGGGGTGGTTCCAGTTGAGGTCGGGCTGCTCGGGGGTGAAGAGGTGCAGGTACCACTCCCCCGGCGTGCCGTCGGGGTTCACCGTGCGGGTCCATGTGTCGCCCTGGAAGTTCGAGACCCAGCGGGTCGGCATCTCGTCGCCGTTCGGGCCCTTGCCCGGGTGGAACCAGAAGCGCTCGCGCTCGGGGCTGCCGGGACCGGCCGCGAGGGCGGCTTCGAACCAGGGATGCCTCGAGCTCACGTGGTTCGGGACGATGTCGATGATCGTGCGGATGCCGCGCTCGGCGGCCGCGGTGATGAGGCGCTCGGCGTCGGCGAGCGTGCCGAAGGCGGGGTGGATGTCGCGGTAGTCGGCCACGTCGTAGCCGCCGTCGGCGAGGGGCGACGGGTACCAGGGGTTGAACCACAGGGCGTCGACGCCGAGGTCGGCGAGGTAGTCGAGCCGGCTCAGCACGCCGCGCAGGTCGCCCGTGCCGTCGCCGTCGGAGTCGGCGAAGCTGCGCACGTACACCTGGTAGATGACGGCACTGCGCCACCAGAGCGGATCGTGCGCGAGGGCGGGCGGCACGGTTCCGGCGGCGGTGAGTGGCATGGTCACGCGGTCGTTCTCCTCGAGTCGGGCGGGCTTCGCGCCGGACCGTGGGAGACGCCGGCGTCGATGCGCCTCAACGTAATGAGAGCAACAGAATGATGCAACTATTCAACAATCGAGCACAGATTTGCGACAGCTTGCGTCGACTTGCGGCAGTCGTTTGCACGAACAGGTCGGTCGAGTGGGCGCGCGGCGCCGTATCGAGACCAGCGGCGCGCGGAGCGGTGGTCTCGATACGCGGTTCGCGCTACCCGACCGACCGCGCCGGCGCCGGCGCCGTCGACCCGCGCACCACGAGCTCGGGCGCGAAGAAGACCTCGTCGCCGATCGTGCGCTCGCTCGACATCTGCCGCATGAGCAGCTCGATGATCATCTTGCCCATCGACTCGATCGGCTGGCGCACCGTCGTGAGCGGCGGCTCGGTGCAGTTCATGAGCGCCGAGTCGTCGAAGCCGATCACCGACACGTCCTCGGGCACGCGCAGCCCGGCCCGCCGGGCGGCCCGCACCGCACCGAGCGCCATCGGGTCGCTCGCGCAGACGATGCCGGTGACCCCTGCCGCGAGCAGCTTCGCGGCCGCGGTCTGCCCCGACTCGAGCGAGTAGAACGAGTGCACGATGCGATCATCGGGCAGGTCGACGCCGAGCCGCTCGGCCGTCGCGAGCGCGGCCGCGAGCTTGCGCCGCGACGGCACATGGTCGCTCGGCCCGAGCAGCAGCCCGATCCGCTCGTGGCCGAGCTGTGCGAGGTGGCCGAGCGCCTGCTCGGTCGAGACGGCGTCGTCGCACGACACGGTCGCGAAGCCGATGCCGTCGATCGGCGCGTTCACGAGCACCGTCGGCAGCTTGAGCTCGCGCAACCGCTCGTAGTGGTCGTGGTTCACGTCGGCCTGGGCGTACGCGCCGCCCGCGAAGATGACGCCCGACACCTGCTGGTGCAGCAGCAGCTCGACGTAGTCGGACTCGGAGATGCCGCCCGCCGTCTGGATGCAGAGCACCGGGGTGAAGCCGTTCTGCGCGAGCCCGCCGCCGATCACCTCGGCGAGCGCGGGGAAGATCGGGTTCTGCAGTTCGGGCATGACGAGCCCGACGAGGCGGGCCCGCTCGCCGCGCAGCTTCGTCGGGCGTTCGTAGCCGAGCACGTCGAGCGCCGTGAGCACCGCGTCGCGCGTCGACGGCGAGACACCCGGCTTGCCGTTGAGCACGCGGCTCACGGTCGCCTCGCTGACTCCGACCTTGCGTGCGACGTCCGCGAGCCTTCTCGACATGGCGGCAATGCTACGCGAACGCTTGCAAGAACTCGACAAGATCTCGAGGCGCGAGGGGATGCCTCGTCAACCCCTTGCCCGCGCGCCCGGCACGACGGCAGCATCGAGCCGAGGGGGTCGGCATGACGAAGGACGCGACCGAGGCGCCCGCCGCGAAACCCGGCGAGCGGCGAGCGGTGCGCTGGCTGCACGAGCACGCCCTGATCATCGTGTGCCTCGCCGTCTTCGTCCTCTGCATGGCGGGCATGGCCGCCAGCGGGTTCCAGGTCGCCAACGAGGAGCGGCTCGATCACGGCGCGAGCGCGGTCGGCCTCTTCGAGTACCTGGGCTCCGGGCAGTTCGTCGAGGCGACCTTCGAGAACTGGGAGTCGGAGTTCCTGCAGATGGGCGCCTACGTCGTGCTCACGGTCTTCCTGTTCCAGAAGGGGTCGAGCGAGTCGAAGCCGCTCGGCAAGAAGACCCCGCAGGACGAGGACCCCCGCGACGCGACCGTCGGGCCGGACACCCCGTGGCCCGTGCGCCGTGGCGGGTTCGTGCTCGTGCTGTACGAGAACTCGTTGGCGATCTTCTTCTTCGTGCTCTTCGGGCTGTCGTTCGTGCTGCACGCCGTCGGCGGTGCCGAGGCGTACTCCGAGGAGCAGGCGCTGCACGGCCTGCCCGGCGTGACGGCCTGGGAGTACCTCGGCACCGCCCAGTTCTGGTTCGAGTCGATGCAGAACTGGCAGAGCGAGTTCCTCGCCGTCGCCGCGATCGTCGGGGCGTCGGTGCTGCTGCGTCAGCGCGGCTCGCCCGAGTCGAAGCCGGTCGCGACTCCGCACCACGAGACCGGCGCCTGAGCCCCTCCCCTCGCACCCTGCCGCGGGACTAGAGTTCGAGCATGGGCAAGCTCATCTACAACTCGTCGAACCGCGAGCTCGACATCGACGACCGCACCCTCGCCCACCTGCGCATCGCGATCATCAACAAGCTGCGCCGCTCCGAGAGCTTCGCGATGACCTGGGAGCACGGCATCGCCAACGGCAGCGGGCGCACGACGCTCTGGCTGAACGAGTCGATCCCGCTGCAGTTCGTGTTCAGCGGCAACCGGCCCCCGAAGCTCAACCGGCTCTGGGTCGAGCAGATGCTCCTCTCGGCGAACAGCACCGCGGGTCTCCAGAACGTTCCCGAGCCCGAGGAGAACGAAGAGTTCGACGGCGAGTGAGCGGCCGGCCGAGGCTCAGTCGACCGCCTCGATCTGCGTCAGCACGAACCGCTGCTCCGCCTCGGTGAGGCGGTCGGGCGCGGACGCCCCGGTGATGGCCACGATCTCCGCGACGACCAGTTCGTCGAGCGGGCCGGTGAGGTCGTCGAGCACGCGATGCCGCGCCCTGATGGAGAGATGCGGCCACCAGCGTTCGATCGCCGGCAGGCCCTCGTCATGGCCTTCCATACGCCATCACCTCCGCGGACCCGCACCGGATGCGTGCCCTGGTTCCCGTCTACCAGCACCGACGCCGAGCGGCAAGCCCCTCGCCGCTCGGCGGGGCCCCGCCTAACGTGCTCGACGAGGCACGCGATGCCTGCCGGGCTCCCATCGGCGCCCGGCGAACGCAGTGGAACGGAGGAACGACCATGACGACGACCGTGACGGCGACGACCGAGGTGGAGGTTCCCATCCGGGTCGCCTACGACCAGTGGACGCAGTTCGAGTCCTTTCCCGAGTTCATGACCGGCGTCGAGTCGATCACCCAGCTCGACGACGAGCTCACCCACTGGGTGGTCTCGATCGGCGGGGTGCGCCGCGAGTTCGACGCCGAGATCGGCGACCAGGTGCCCGACGACCACGTCGCGTGGCGGAGCTCAGGCGAGGTGGTGCACCGCGGGCGCGTCGAGTTCACGCCCGAGGGGGCGGATCGCACGCGCGTCGACCTCGAGCTCGAGTGGGAGCCGGAGGGCTTCGTCGAGCATGCCGGCGCCGTGCTGCAGATCGACGACCTGCAGGTCAAGAACGACCTCCGCCGCTTCAAGGAGTTCGTCGAGCGACGCGGAAGCGAGACCGGCGCGTGGCGCGGCGAGGTCCACGGGGGCGAGGCGACGAGCGACGGCGGATACGTACCCGGCCGGTCGCCCCGGCGAACCGGTGACGACGGCGTCAGCGGCGCCGATCCCGACATCGTCACCTGAGCGCGTCAGCCGGGCGACGGCGCGCGTTGCTCCGACCGGCGGCCGGTCACGACCCCGGAACCGGAGCGACGGGTGCGTCCTTGCGCGCGGAACCCGCCTCGTCGCCGCCGTCGCCGCCCGCGATCTCCTGCACGTCGACGCCGACCTGCACCGGTTGCTCCGCGATGGTCTCGATCGGGTCGGTGTCGAGATGCTCGGGAATCAGCAGGATGCCACCCGTGGTGTTCGCCGATCGCATGAGGTCCTCGATCCACTTGCGACTCAGTTCAGGCGGCTCGGGCTCGTCGAACACGAATCGCAGCGGGATCGACGCGTGCAGCCACAGCGTGCTGCGACCCCGCGGCTGCTCGTCGGCATGCCGCCATGAGAGCGTGAAGCTCTCACCGCGGCGCAGCTTCGTGATGATCGCGACCTTCAGATGCGCGAGCGCGCGGTCTTCGATGCCGATCGGGGTACCCGAGTCGCCGTAGTAGAGAGTGCCCACAGGATCACCGTATTCCTCTCCGCCGCACTGGGGGCCCGGAGTCGGGACGAGCGGCCTGCGCACATCCCACACGTGCGAAGCCCCGCATGTCAATCCCCTGCCGTCGCACCCGTCGCTCTGCCTACGGTTGCGTGGATCGAAGGAGGCGAGATGTCTGACCAGCTCATCGACCCGACGACGAAGCACACGACCGACCGGTTCCCGCGGCAGGAGCAGGAACCGCCCGGCCTCACCGGGGCGATGGCCCCGCTGCCCGACCACGGCGAGCAGAGCTACCGCGGGAGCGGCCGGCTCGAGGGCCGCCGCGCCCTCATCACGGGCGGCGACTCGGGCATCGGGCGCGCCGTCGCCATCGCCTTCGCCCGCGAGGGTGCGAGGGTCGCGATCGCCTACCTGCCCGAGGAGCAGGCCGACGCCGACGAGACGGGCGTCTGGATCTCGGACGCCGGCAGCGACCCACTGCTGCTGCCCGGCGATCTCCGCGACGAGGCGTACTGCGTGAAGCTCATCGAACAGGTCGAGCAGGCGTTCGGAGGGATCGACCTGCTCGTGCTCAACGCCGCGCACCAGCGCGATCGCGGCGGCATCGAGGGGGTGCCGAGCGACGACTTCGAAGACGTGATGCGCGTGAACCTGTTCGCCCCCGTCTACCTCGCGCGCGCCGCGGTGCCGCGGATGGATCCGGGCTCGAGCATCATCACGACCGCCTCGATCCAGGCCTCCGACCCGTCGCCCGCGATCGTCGACTACGCGATGACGAAGGCGGCGCTCGTGGCGTTCACCTACGCCCTCGCGGAAGAACTCGGTCCACGAGGCATCCGGGTCAACGCCGTGGCGCCGGGACCGGTCTGGACCCCGCTCATCCCCGCGACGGGATGGCCCGACAAGCTTCCCGGCTTCGGCAAGAACACGCCCATCGGCCGGGCCGGCCAGCCGGCCGAGCTCGCCGGCGCCTACGTGTACCTCGCCTCCGACGAGGCGTCGTACACCTCGGGCGCGATCGTGCCGGTCACCGGCGGACGCCCGCTCTGAGCAGGCGGGGAGGAAGGAGAGGACGATGCCCGGACGCAGGAACTCATCGCTCAAGGATCCCGAGCTCTACGAGGAACTCCGCGAGGACGGCGCCTCGAAGGAGAAGGCCGCGCGCATCTCGAACGCGGCGGCCAAGCAGGGGCGCAGCGCGGTCGGCCGCAAGGGCGGCCAGCACGGCGACTACGAGGAGTGGACGGTCGACGAGCTGAAGCGCCGCGCGAAGGAACTCGGCCTGCACGGCTACAGCGACAAGCGCAAGTCCGAGCTCATCTCGGCCCTGCGCAACCACTGAGCGCGCCGGCCTGGTGCGCCGGGGATGCCGCGCCTCAAGCGGGTCGAGCCCTACGTCTCACCCGGGTACACCAGGGTGAGACGGGGGCGCGGCTTCAGCTACGTCCACACCGACGGCGGTGCCGCCGGACGCGCGGAGCGTGCGCGGATCGCCGACCTCGCCGTTCCGCCGGCATGGAACGAGGTGTGGATCGCCGACGCCGCGAACGCGCACATCCTCGCCGTCGGCGTCGACGCCGCGGGCCGCCGCCAGTACCTCTACCACCCGGCGTGGCGCGAGCGGCAGGACGCCGAGAAGTTCCAGCGCATGGCCGAGCTCGCGCGCGTGCTGCCGACGGCACGCCGCAGTGCGCGCGGCGACCTCGCGACCGAGGGGATGCCTCGTGCCCGCGTGCTCGCGGCCGCGTTCACGACGCTCGACCTGGGCGGGATCCGGATCGGCTCCGAGGAGTCGCTCGCGGGCTTCCGCAATCGCGGCCTCACGACGCTCCTCGTGCGCAACGCCGCCCTCGAGACGGCCGAGACCGTGCGCTTCCGGTTCCGCGCGAAGGGCGGCATCGCACAGGAGCTCCGGGTCGCCGACGCCGGGCTGGCCCGGTTCGTCGGCGAGGCCGGAGAGCGCTCGGCGGCGGCGCGGCTGTACGCGTGGGCGGACGGCCGCACGATGCGCGCCGCCTCACCCTCCGACGTGAACGACGACATCCGCGCTCGCACCGGCGGCGAGTTCACGGCGAAGGACTTCCGCACGCTGCGCGGCACGCTCGTCGCCGCCGAGCACCTCGCCGCGCTCGGGCCCGCGACGAGCGCACGGGCACGGGCCGCCTCGGTGCGCGACGCGATCGAGGAGGCCTCGCGGGCGCTCGGCAACACGCCGGCCATCGCGCGTGCGAGCTACGTCGACCCGCGCATCGTCGAGGCGTACGAACGGGGCGCCGTCGTGGCATCCGGTCGTGATCGCGAGCGCCGCCTGCTCGACCTGCTCGACGGCTCCGCGTTCGCCGGGTGAGCTCGGCGCGCGCCGCGAGGTCGCCGCCCGCGACCGGCGCGAGTCGCCAGAAGGTGTCCTTCACCGGCCGCGGAAGCGCAGTTTTCGGCGACTCGATCCCGTGTGTGACGAGTGGGCGCGGGCTCAGGCCTCGCGGCGCACGTCGGCGGGCGACTTGTCGGGGCGCAGGCCCCGCCAGCGCGGGTGGCGGGCGACGCCCGTGCCCGTCCACTCGCCGAACTCGATCTCGCCCACGAGCTCGGGGCGCACCCACACCGCGTCGCCGACGTCGGCGGCGGGCACCTCGATGAACGGCGAGCGCGGCTGCGCCAGCCCGTCGAGCCGCTCGAGCAGCCGGTCGAGCTCGCGCTCGCGGAACCCCGAGCCCACGCGCCCCGCGTACTCGAGGCCGTCGTCGCCCGGGATTCCGACGAGCAACGACCGGATGCGCCCCTGACGCGTGCCCACGCCGCGCCGATACCCGCCGATCACGACCTCCTGCGTGCGGGTGAGCTTGAGCTTCAGCCAGTCGTCGGTGCGCACGCCCGGGCGATAAGGCGAGTCGGCCCGCTTCGCCATGATCCCCTCGAGCCCGAGCAGCCGGCTCTCCTCGAGCGCCTCCTCGGGCGAACCCTCGGCGGGAGCCGGCACCTCGATGGGGATTCCGCGGCGCGGGTGCACGAGCGCCTCGAGCCGCGCCCGGCGCTCGAGGTACGGTTCGTCGACGAGCGCCTCGCCTCCCGCTTCGAGCACGTCGAACACCAGCAGTCGCACCGGCACGGATGCCGCGGCGGCGGCGATCTCGCGAGCCTTGGTGAGTCCCATCCGCTGCTGGAGCACGCCGAACGACGGACGACCGGCCTCGTCGAGCGCGACGATCTCGCCGTCGAGCAGGGCGTCGCCGTCGACGATCTCGGGCAGTCGGTGCAGTTCGGGATATCGGGCGGTCACGTCGACGCCGTTGCGGCTGTGCAGGCGCACTTCACCGTGTTCGACCCGGGCAAGGGCTCGGATGCCGTCCCATTTCCACTCGAGCACCCAATCGCCGCCGCGCAGCATGCCGAGCGTGCCCGCGGTCGCGAGCATGGGCTTCTCCGCGACCCGGCCCGCCGGTGGTCGAGCGGCGAGCGACGAAGGAGCACGACCCGCCGGTTGCGCAGCGCCCGACGAAGGAGGGCGCGTATCGAAGCCAGGTGATCCGACCTCGGAACCGGTGGCCTCGATACGCCCCTCCGTCGCTGCTCGACCGACCGGGCCGCCCTGCTCCTTCATGCGGTGCAGCAGCCACGAGCTCTTCTCGCCGCGGCCGTCGGTGCGGATGAGCGCCAGCCGCACCCGCCCGAGCGGGCCTCCTGTGGTCCCCTCGAGGGTGAAGATCACCTCGTCGTCGCGCCATTTCTCGACGTCGTAGACCCCTGTGTCCCAGACCGTCATCGAGCCTGCGCCGTACTCCCCCTTCGGGATCGAGCCCTGGAACGTCAGGTACTCGATCGGGTGGTCCTCGGTCTGCACGGCGAGGTGGTTCGTGCCCGAGCTCTCGGGCACCCCCTTCGGCACGGCCCAGCTCTTCAGCACGCCGTCGCGTTCGAGTCGGAGGTCGAAGTGCAGCCGCCTCGCGTGATGCTCCTGGATGACGAACCGCGCACCCTCGCCCCGTGGCCGAGCACCGGACGCGGGCATGGGCTCGGGCGTTCGCCCCGCCCGGCGCATCGAACGGTACGTCGCGAGCGGGTCGGGCCCCGAGTCATCCCCCAGGTGCGACATGGGGTCGCCCTGCTCGGCGACCCGCTCGAGCACCTCGTGGGCCTCGAGGTGCCGCAGTCCCGGGTCGTCGAGCTCCTCCCACGTGCGCGGCACCGCGACGGTCGGCCGATGCCGACCGCGCAGCGAATACGGTGCGATCGTCGTCTTCTTGCCGTTGTTCTGGCTCCAGTCGATGAGCACGCGCCCCGTGCGCAGCGACTTGCGCATGCTCGAGACCACGAGCTCGGGGTGGTCGGCCTCGAGCGCGCGGGCGAGCTCGTGCGCGACGGCCGACACCTGCTCGGAGGTCTGCCCGCCGTCGAGGGCCGCGTAGAGGTGGATGCCCTTGCTGCCGCTCGTCACCGGCATCGCGTCGAGCCCCATGCCGCCGATGAGCTCGCGCACGTGGCGGGCGACCTCGGCGCACTCGGCGAGCCCCGTGCCGGGGCCCGGGTCGAG
The DNA here is from genome assembly GCF_029167465.1 of Agromyces chromiiresistens. Classification (NCBI taxonomy): domain Bacteria; kingdom Bacillati; phylum Actinomycetota; class Actinomycetes; order Micrococcales; family Microbacteriaceae; genus Agromyces; species Agromyces chromiiresistens. Next base: position 351,908 of record NZ_JARFNL010000004.1, on the reverse strand, counting down.
GTCGAACACCATGCGGTCGGGGTCGGCCGCCGAACCGTCCGCCGCGAAGCGCCACTGCGGCACGTGCAGCTCGAGGGCGGCCTGCTGGGCGAGCCACACGAGCGTGGCGCGGTCGCCCGCGATCGGGTACGTCTTCGGCCCGTCGGAGTGCTGGATGACCCCCCGCCTGATCCACTCGGGGGCGTGCCCGGCGAGGTTCTTCTCGAAGAAGGGCGTCTCGGGGTCGTCCTCGGTGCCGACGCCGTGCACCCAGCGCTTGCGGGTGACCGGACGACCCGCGACGTGGGGCAGCATGAACGGGGCGATCTCGGCGTAGTACGAGATCACCTCGCCCTTGGTCATGCCCGTCTCGGGATACATGACCTTGTCAAGGTTCGTCAGCCTGAGCCTCCGGCCGTCGACCTCGACGAGTTGCCGCTCCCCTTCGGCCATGCCCCCATCCTGCCGGGTCGTGGCGCGAGCGTCATCTCCCCCGGCCGCGCGACACGGCACGACGTCAGCGGCGGGCGGGCGGGCCGAGCGCGGGGGTATCGCCCAGGCATCCCTCGGGTGTGTACTGGTGGGTATGCGAGCCGTCTGGAAGGGGGCGGTCACATTCGGCCTCGTCAATGTGCCCGTCAAGTTGTACAGCGCGACCGAAGACCACGACGTGTCCCTGCACCAGGTGCACGATGAGGACGGCGGGCGCATCAGGTACCAGCGCAAGTGCGAGGTGTGCGGCAAGGTCGTCGCCTACCAGAACATCGACAAGGCTTACGACGACGGCGAGCGCACCGTCGTCATCACCGACGACGACCTGAAGTCGCTGCCCGCCGAGCGCAGCCGCGAGATCGAGGTCGTCGAGTTCGTGCCGAGCGAGCAGATCGACCCGCTCATGCTCGACAAGAGCTACTACCTCGAGCCCGACTCGGCGTCGAACAAGGCCTACGTGCTGCTGCGCGAGACGCTCGAGTCGACCGACCGCACCGCGATCGTGCAGATGGCGCTGCGCCAGAAGACGCGCCTCGCCGCCCTGCGAGTTCGGGGCGACGTGCTCGTCGTGCAGACCCTGCTCTGGAGCGACGAGGTGCGCGCGGCCGAGTTCGCCTCCCTCGACGAGCCCGTGAAGATCTCGACCAAGGAGCTCGACCTCTCGAAGCAGCTCGTCGAGAGCCTCGTCTCCGACTTCGAGCCCGAGCAGTACGTCGACGAGTACCAGAAGGAGCTGCGCACCCTCATCGAGGCGAAGCTCGAGCAGGGCGAGGCGCTCGACACCGCCGCGACCTTCGGCGAGGAGCCCGAGGAGGGCGAAGGCGGCGAGGTCATCGACCTGATGGAGGCACTGCGTCGGTCGATCGCCGACAAGCGGGGCGGCGCGAGCGGCAAGGGCGGCGCGAAGTCGGGCGGCAAGAGCACGTCGAAGGCGGATGCCTCGGCGAAGCCGAAATCGTCCTCGAAGGCGAAGTCGGCGGCCGACAAGCCCAAGAAGACGAAGTCGGCCTGATCACCGGACGCACCGCACGGCACGGCACGGCACGGCACCGCCCCGCACGCGGCATCGGCACCATGTCGGCAGACGAAAGCGCGCGGCACCCGATGGACGGGTGCCGCGCGTTCGCAGGAGTGCAGCGGAGGCGTTACTCGCCCTCGCACGCCTGGGTGACCGTGATGGACGCAGCCTGGATGTCGCCGGTGACGGCGGCCTGCGCGTCGGCGTCGGCCTCGAAGTTCTCGTCGGGCGCCGTCGGGAGCGTCTTCGCGTAGTCCTCTGCCGCGGTGACCTTCTCCTGGAGGGTTGCGATCGCTGCGGAGATGTCTTCGTCGTCGGCGTACTCGGTGGCGAGGTCGTCGAGACGCTGTTCGTAGCCGTCGAGCTTCTCGAGCACGGCCGCCTGCTCGGTGCCCGTGATGACGGCGTTCTGCGCGCCGTTCGAGATGTCGCGCACGGCGACGCGAACGGTCTCGCACTCGTCGGCGGCAGCGGTGCTGCCGCCGTCGTTGCCGCCGTTCGAGGCGCAACCGGTGAACAGGAGTGCACCGGCGAACAGGATCGCGGTGGTCTTCATGATTTTCTGCATGGTGGCATGTCCCCCAAATCGAATGTGACGTCAGAAGTCTAGTGAGGTGCCACCGACATGGCAGCGCCATCGCCCGGCGCCACCCCGCCGGCACCGGGCGACGGCGCGGTCTTGCACCCCCGTCAGGCGCGCCCCGGCGGATCGTCGTCGTCGAGGATCGCCGGGATGCTACCCGTCGGAATGATCTTCACCTCGCGGCCGTCGGCCGCGATGAGCTTGCCTCCCATGTAGTAGTCGCCGTCTTCGAAGGCGGTGAGCTCCTCCTCGCGCACCATGCGCGGCGGCGATGCGACGAATACCGAGGAGTCCTTCGAGTTGCCCGCCTTGATGTGGTTGAAGAGGATGTTCAGGAGGATGGCCGAGACCGCGGCCGACGAGATGCCCGAGTGGAAGATCGTCGAGAACCAGCTCGGGAAGGCGTCGTAGAACGCCGGCGCCGCGATGGGCAGCATGCCGATGCCGATCGACGTCGCCACGATGATGAGGTTCATGTTGCCGCGGTAGTCGACCTTCGACAGCGTGCGGATGCCGCTCGCCGCGACGGTGCCGAAGAGCACGATGCCGGCGCCGCCGAGCACCGCGGGCGGGACTGCGGCCACGACGCGCCCGAGGATCGGCAGCAGGCCCAGCACGATCAGGATCGCGCCGCCCGCGCTCACCACGAAGCGGCTCTTGATGCCGGTGATCGCGACGAGGCCGACGTTCTGCGCGAACGCGCTCTGCGGGAACGAGTTGAACAGCGGCGAGATCATGCTCGAGAGCATGTCGGCGCGCAGTCCGTTGCCGATGCGCTTCGCATCGACCTTGGTGCCCACGATCTCGCCCACCGCGAGGATGTCGGCGGTGGTCTCGGTGAGGATCACGAGCACGACGATGAGCATCGACACGATCGCGGCGAGGTCGAAGACGGGCGGCCCGAAGGCGAACACCGTCGGGAACGCGAAGACCGGGCCGGTGCCGACGTTCGAGAAGTCGGCCATGCCGAGCGGGATCGCGGCGAGGGTGCCGACGACGATCGCGAGCAGCACCGAGAGGCGCGAGACCGCGGCGTTGCCGAGCTTCGAGAGCAGCAGCACGACGAGGAGGGTCAGCGCGGCGAGCCCGACGTTCGCCATGCTGCCGTAGTCCTCGGCTTCGCGGTTGCCGCCCATCGCCCAGTTGGCGGCGACGGGCAGCAGCGAGAGGCCGATCATCGTGATCACGGTGCCCGTCACGACGGGCGGGAAGAACCGGATGATCTTCGAGAAGATCGGCGTGATCAGGAAACCGATGGCCGCGGCGACGAGCACCGCGCCGAAGACCGCCTGGATGCCGCTGCCGTTGACGATCGCGACCATGGTGGCGACGCTCGCGAACGAGACGCCCTGCACGAGCGGCAGCTGAGCCCCGAAGAACGGGATGCCGATGGTCTGGAGCAGGGTCGCGACGCCGCCCACGAAGAGGCAGGCGGCCACGAGGAGCCCGATGTCGCTCGCCGAGAGTCCGGCCGCCGAGCCCACGATGAGCGGCGGGGCGATGATGCCGCCGTACATCGTCAGCACGTGCTGGAGCCCGAAGGCGAATGAGGTGGCGAGCGGCAGCCGCTCGTCCTCGGGGCGTGGTGCGTCCGCGGTGCCGGCACCCGGCAACCGGGCCGCCCGCTTCGTGATCTTCATGCTCATGCGACGCACCGCGCCCCCGAGCCCAAGGAGAATGCTTCAAGCCTCACTGCTTGTCCTTCGTCCGTGGCCTCCGCCGTGTTTCCACAATACGGAAGTCGTTTTCCACTGAGTGAAGACATTGAACGCCGCGTCAGATCATCTGTCAACCCCCTGCACGACGAACGGCTCAGCGGGGGACCGCTGCCGCCGCCGAGCTTCCGGGTTCGGCGGGCGGCTCGCCGTGCGAATACGCGCCGATGGCGCGCACGAAGACGAGGAGCCACGCGAAGAGCAGGCCGGCGACGATGAACTCGGTGCCCGTCAGATTGAAGTAGCCGATCGGCACCCACAGGACGACCGCCACGAGAATGCCGATCACGACGAACAGCGAGAACCCGGCGACCTCGGCGGGCAGCCCCGGCAGCAGCCGCACCGCGCACAGCACGAACACCACGAAGATGACGACCATGCCCGACGCGGCGCCGACGTGCAGGGGCACGCTCACGGCATCGGGCACGACGCCGGCGACGATCAGGCAGATGCCGATGCCGGCGAACAACCAGGCGAGCGTGCGCACGCGCCCGGCCGGCGCGACGCCGCGTGCGACGAGCCCGAGCTCGAGGTCGTGCCCGACGTAGTTCGCGAGCACGGTCATCACGAGCCCGGTCAGGATGAGCGCGAGGTTGAACCGATACGCCGAGCTGTCGTCGACGTTGCCGAGCTGCGAGAAGTGCAGCTGCCACCACGACTCGTCGGGCGAGCTGAGCATGCTCGCCATCGTGCCGATGAACAGCACGAGCGTCGCGAGCGTCGCGAGGCCGTCGGTCGTGACGCGCGCGCCCGACAGGGCCGCCGCATACGTCGCGGCCGCCGCCGCGGCGCCCGCGAGCGCTCCCCCGCCGAGCGCGTCGACCGTGAGGCCTCGGAACCCGAGCTGGAACAGGTTCGCGACCGCGAGCACCACGAGATAGGCGAGCATCGCCATCGCGAGCGACATCGCGAGGAGGTCGATCAAGCGCTTCACCATCGGCAGCCTGCGTCGCCACAGCGCGTGTCCGCGCCACGACTCGATGATGAAGGATGCCGCGAAGGCGAGCCCGGCGCACGCCGATGCGATCCACCCGGCGAGGTTGCCGAGCGACGGACCGCCGCCCGCGAGCGACCACCGCGAGCCCGCCATGACGACGACGGTGATGAGCAGGCCGCCGACGAGGGCGGCGAGGCCCCAGCGTTCTGCCCGGGCCTCGACCCGCGCCGCCGGACTGCCCGCGATCGCGTCGCGACGCGCCGGATGCGAGTGCGGGATCACGGCGCCTCCTTCGCGAACGGTGCTCGGGCGGTGACGCTTCGATTCTCGACCGCGAGCGCGGCGCTGCCGCTGATGCCGCGCGGGAATCCGTCGGTCCGGGCTACTCCCGCTCGATCGGCATCCAGAGCTCGGTGGTCGCCGTGCTGAAGTCTTCGGCGCGGTCGACGACGGCGACGATCGACGGGCCGGGTCGCAGTCGCCACGGGTTCGAGGGGAACCACTCCGATGCCGTCGCCGCCCAGGTCTTCTGGAGTGCCGCCGGGTACGGGCCCGACGTGCGGAACACCGCCCAGGCGCCCGGTGCGACGTCGATCACGTCGAGCCCCTCGGGCACCGGCGTCGCCGCCTCGACGGCCACGCCGTGCAGGTAGGTCAGTTCGCTGCCCTCGCGATAGTCGGCGTCGACCTCGGCACTCACCTGGAGGAGGCCCGACGGCTCGGTCTCGCCGATCGCCTTGAGCCGGGCGTGCTCGGCCATGGGCAACGAGGCGATGTGCGCCTGGATGTGCGGATTCACCCCCTCGTGGATGAGCGGCACGCGAGCGGCGTGGCCGACGAGGCGGAAGCCGGGGCGATCGGCGATGCGGGTGTCCATGGTGTCGTTCCCTTCGATGGTCAGGCGGAACCTGAGTTTCGGTTGTGCGCGAAGGGGGCCGCCGTGACGCCGGACCTCTGCGGGCGAGGCGCCGTGCACGGCGCGGAACGCCCGGCCGAAGGCCTCGGTCGAGCCGTACCCGTAGCGGACCGCGATGTCGAGCAGCCGGTCGCCGTGGAGGACGTCGGTCGCGGCGACCGTCATGCGCCGGCGCCGGACGTAGTCCGACAACGGCAGTCCCGCCAGCGACGAGAACATCCGGCGCAGGTGGAACTCGGTCGTGCCGAGACTCCGGGCCAGCGCCGCGATGTCGAGCTCGTCGGACAGGTGCGCCTCGACGGTGTCGACGAGCCGGTTGAGCAGAGCGATCACGGTTCTCCCTTCACGCTCCAGCCTGCGCGTCGCGCCCGCCCGGCACCCGATCGTTCGGGTTCGATTCGATCATCGCGGTTCGCCGCGCGACCGCGGCCTGACCTCGTCCAGGAGATTCGGGTCGGGATCCGGGGTCAGGCCTTCGTTCGACGGGCGCGCTGTCGGATGATCCCGAAGATCAGGGTGCCGACGAACAACACGATTCCGATGATGGCGAGCCACAGCAGACCGTCGAAGGCGAAGCCGACGATCGACAGCACCACCCATGCCACGAGCAAGATCACGAGTACTGTCCACATGTTCGAGACGATACGCCGATCCGCACCCGGCCGACATGGGACTCACCCGGACGAAACACGAAGCACCCGAACAATACAAGAAGGCCCCCGACAACCGATCAGGAGCCTTCGCGAATTCAGTTCTTCAAACAGCCATTCGAGCGGAGACGGCGGGATTTGAACCCGCGGTCCCCTTACGGGGACTCCACCTTAGCAGGGTGGTGCACTCGACCGGACTATGCGACGTCTCCTCGCGGGTACGCAAGCGCACACGCGACAGCCATCATAACCCGACGATCCTCCGAAAGACGATTCGAGCACCCTCGACGAGCTTCGGCGAGCGGCGGTCTACTGGTCTTCGAGCGTACGGCCCGCGGAGCACCGGGTCTCGGCGGCGGTCTGACCCGTGACGTCGCTCGGCAGCGGCTCGGTCGACGGGGTCGGCGTCGGCACCTCGGCGGTGTCTTCAGCAGGTGCCTTTTCGCCGCTCTCCTCGGTCGCGAGCGCGGCCGTTCCGGCCTCGCCGTCGGTCGCGGTCTCTTCGGCCGGCGGCGCACTGGGGTCGCCGGACGACGCGAACGTCGCGTCGTCGGCCGTCGGGTCGAAGGTGACCGGGGTGTCCTGCTGGAGGGCGAGGTTCACGATCTCGGCCGAGTCGCTCGGCACGACGCCACCGTCGCTGTAGCCGGTCGGGTACTGGATGAAGGCGATCTTCGAGAGGTCGACGTCTTTCATCGCCTTCGCGATCGAGACCATCGTCGTCGGGTCGGCCATCGTGTCGGAGAGCTCCATGTTCGCGAGCGCCGCCTTGGCGATCGAGTAGAGCGCGACGGGGTCGCCGAGCGTGCCGCCGTCTTGCAGCTTGCGCGCGAGCGCCGACATGAAGACCTGCTGGTTCGAGATGCGCCCGAGGTCGGAGCCGTCGCCGACGCCGTGCCGGGTGCGCAGGAACTGGAGCGCCTCGAGGCCCTTGAGGTCGTGCTCGCCGGCGGTGAGGTAGAGGTTGGTGTGCTCGTCTTCGATGGGCTCGGCGACGCAGACCGAGACGCCGCCGACGGCCTCGCTCATCGCGGCGACGCCCATGAACTGCACGGTGCCCGCGAACGGGATGGTGACACCGGTGAGCTGCTCGACCGTCTTCACGACGCACGGCATGCCGCCGTACGACAGCACCGAGTTCATCTTGACGCCGTACTGCTCGTAGAGCGGCTCGCCGGCCGGGTCGGCCGGGTCGACGCACTGCGGCACATCGACGAACATGTCACGGGGGAAGCTGATGACCTCGACGTGCGAGTGGTCCTGCGAGATGTGCAGGAGCATCGTGACGTCGTTGAGCACCGCGGTCTCTTCGTCGGGGTCGCCGAAGGCGTCGCCCTGGCCCTCACGGCTGTCGCTGCCGATGAGCAGCACGTTCACGCCGCCTTCCATCGCGCCGACGTCGGGCACGCCCTCGAGCACGTCGGCGTTGCCGAGCGACACCGTGGGCTTGAGCGTGTTCGCGAGGTCCCACGCGGCGTAGGCGGCGACCGCGCCGCCCGAGACGAGTGCGACGGCGACGAACGACGCCGTCACCTTCGCGAGCGTGCGCCAGATCGAGTGACGGCCGAGCCGTCCGTGGCGCGCCACCGCAGGGTTCTTCGCGGCGCGACGCGAGCTGGGTCGCAACGCTTCGTTCACCGTGGTCCTCTCCTGTCGGGTCGCGCGGAGGGCGTGGGATTCGAACCCACGAGGCATTGCTGCCCACTGGTTTTCAAGACCAGCTCCATCGGCCGCTCGGACAGCCCTCCATGCCCGTGCGACCCCCTCCGGGGCGGAGGAGATCGTGCAGGCAGGCCCCGATTCTAGCCGAATTGCGCTCTCGACAGCCTGTCAGTCGCGCCTGAAAGAGCCCTGAGGCGAGTCGGATGCCCCGGTCAGTCGCTGTTTCCAGTGACGCAGCGTACTTCGTTGCCAGTGAGCCCTGTGACGTCGGGAGGCAACTGTTCCTCGGCCGGCGTCGTCGCCGGCGCATCGGACGCGGGCGCCTCCTCGGCGGCCTGCTCGTCGTCGGCGGACTGCGCCTCATCGGCGGTCACGGTCTCCGCGTCCGCGTCGGTCGTCGCCTGCTCGACCGCGGGCGCCGAGGGGTCGGCGGTGCCGTAGCCCGCGTTGTCGTTCGCGCTGGGGTCGATGACGACCGGGCGGTCCTCCTGCAGGGCGAGGTTCACGACCTCGGCCGACTCGGCGGGCTGCACGTGCACGCCGTCGCCGTAGTCGGCCGTCGGGTACTGCACGAACGCGATCTTCGACAGGTCGGTGTCCTGCAGCGCGCGGGCGATCGACATGAGTCGGGCCGGGTTCTGCAACTCCTTCGAGAGCTCCATGTTCGAGAGCACGGCCTTCGCGATCGAGTAGAGCTTGACGGGGTCGCTCAGGGTGCCGCTCGACTGCAGCGTGCGCGCGAGCGACGCGAGGAAGGCCTGCTGGCTCGCGATGCGCCCGAGGTCGCTGCCGTCGTTGGCGGCCTTTCGCGTGCGCAGGAACGCGAGCGCCTCGAAACCCTTGATGCTGTGCGTGCCTGCCGAGAGCTTGAGCCCCGAGTCGCGGTCGTCGATCGGGTCGGCGAGGCAGACCTCGACGCCGCCGACGGCCTCAGACAGGGCGGCAACGCCCTTGAACTCGACGACGCCGGCGACCGGGATCTTCGTGCCCGTGAGCTGCTCGATCGTCATCGCGATGCACGTGAGGCCCCCATGCTCCAGCACGCTGTTGAGCGGCACGCCGGACATCGCCGACAGCGGGCCCGAAGCCGGATCGACCGGGTCTGGGCACTCGGGCACCGGCACGATCATGTCGCGCGGGAAGCTCACGACCTCGACGTGCGAGTGGTCCTGCGAGACATGCAGCAGCATGTTCACGTCGTTGAGAATGCCCGAATCCTCTTCGGGGTCGCCGAAGGAGCCGTCGGCAGGGCGCTTGTCGCTGCCGACGAGCAGGAAGTTGAGGCCGCCGTCCATCGCACCGATGTCGGGCACCCCCGCGAGCATGTCCTCGCTCGCGAGCGAGGCACCCTGCTTGACCGAACCGACGAGGTCGACGGCCGCGTAGGCGGCCACCGCGGTCGCGCTCACCGCCACCACGGCGACGACGGATGCCACGAGCTTCAGGGTCGCGCGCGGCCCGGTGTGCCGCGGCAGGCGCCCGTGACGCGTCGGCTCGGGCGCGCCGACCGGCGCCGCGGCGTCGCCCGGCTCCTCGGTCTGGTGCTCCACGTCGTCCCCTCCCGACCACACGAGTCTATTTGCCGCGCCCCCACGCGGCCTGTGCGTCTTCCCCGGTCAGGGCAGCGTGTCGAGGATCGACGCGAGTCCGGCCTCCTCGACGGCGCCGGTCACCTCGCCGGCCGCCGCCCGCACCTCATCGGGCGCCTGGCCCATCGCGACCGCGCGACCGGCGGCCCCCGCCCAGGCGAACATCTCGAGGTCGTTGCGGCCGTCGCCGACGGCGAGCACCCGGTCGGCCCGGGCCCCGAGCCATCCGCGCACCCGTTCGAGTGCGGTCGCCTTGTTGACCCCGTCGGGCGCGATGTCGAGCCACGCCGTCCACCCGATCGCGTAGCTGACGTGGTGCAGGCCCATCTGGTCGACGATCTCGAAGAACTCGTCGAGCCCGTGCTCGAGGCTCGTCACGACGACGCGGGTGGCGCGCTGGTCGAGCAGCTCGTCGAAGACGACCTCGCGGGCGTTCTCGAGGTTCCACTCGGTCATGCCCGCGGTGTAGAGCCGGTATCCGTCGGGGAGTTCGACCATGAACTTGCCCGACGGCAGGAACGCCCGGATGCGCTCCAGCACCGCGGTCGGGTCGAACGTCTCGACGTGCTCGCGCGAGTACCCGCCCTCGGCGGTGTCGTCGCGGCGCATCGTGATGGCGCCGTTGGCGCACACCACGTACTCGGGCGTGAGCCCGAGCTGTTCGAGCACCGGCCGCGTCGTCGCCCACGAGCGACCGGTCGCGAGCGTGACGAGGTGGCCCCGGTCGGCCGCAGCGGCCACGGCGTCGGCGACGAGATCGTCGATCGTGCCGTCTTCGTGCATGATCGTGCCGTCGACGTCGAGCGCGACGAACCACTGGTCAGCCGCGATCTCGCTCGCCGTCGCCTGCTCGCTCATCGCGCGACGGGCTCGAATCGCTCGAGGCCGCCGAGATAGCCCCGCAGCGCCTCGGGCACGATCACCGAGCCGTCGGACTGCTGGTGCGTCTCGAGGATCGCGACGATCCAGCGGGTCGTCGCGAGCGTGCCGTTGAGGGTCGCGACCGGCGCGGTCTTGCCGCTCTCGGTGCGGTGGCGGATGTCGAGGCGGCGGGCCTGGAACGTCGTGCAGTTCGAGGTCGAGGTGAGCTCGCGGTACGCGTTCTGCGTCGGCACCCACGCCTCGATGTCGTACTTGCGTGCGGCGCTCGAGCCGAGGTCGCCCGCCGCGGTGTCGATGACGCGGTACGCGAGCCCGAGGCTCTGCAGCATCTCCTCCTGCCACGCGAGCAGGCGCTCGTGCTCGGCCTCGGCCTCGGCCGGGTCGATGTAGGTGAACATCTCGAGCTTGTTGAACTGGTGCACGCGGATGATGCCGCGCGTGTCCTTTCCGTGCGAGCCGGCCTCGCTGCGGTAGCAGGTCGACCAGCCGGCGTACCGGATCGGGCCGTTCGACACGTCGATGATCTCGTCGGCGTGGTAGCCGGCGAGCGCGACCTCGCTCGTGCCCGTGAGGTACAGCTCCTGCTCTGGCAGGTAGTACACCTCGTCGGCGTGGGCGCCGAGGAACCCGGTGCCGTTCATGATCTCGGGACGCACGAGCGTCGGCGTGATGAGCGGGGTGAACCCTGCGGCGATCGCGCGGTCGAGGCCCATGTTCATGAGGGCGAGCTCGAGGCGGGCGCCGACGCCCTTGAGGTAGTGGAAGCGCGCGCCCGACACCTTCGCGCCGCGCGGCATGTCGATCGCGTCGAGCAGCTCGCCGATCTCGAGGTGGTCGCGCGGCTCGAAGTCGAACGCGGGGATCTCGCCGACCTCGCGCAGCACGATGTAGTCGTCCTCGCCGCCGGCGGGCACGCCGTCGATGACGATGTTGCCGAGCTTCTGCACGGCGAGCGTGAACTCGGCCTCGGCGTCGCTCACCGCCTGGTTCGCGGCCTTGACCCGCGCCGCGAGCTCTTGCGCCTGGGCGACGAGCGCGGCCTTCGCGTCTTTCGGGGCCTGGGCGACCTGCTTGCCGAACGCGTTCTGCTCGGCGCGGAGCGTCTCGAAGACGGTGATCGCGGTGCGGCGCGCCGAATCGGCGGCGACGGCCTCGTCGACGAGCGCCGAGGACTCGCCACGGAGCTCCTGCGAACGCTTGATGAGGTCGGGGTTCTCGCGGAGCAGCACGGGGTCGATCACCCGAGCAAGTCTAGCCCGCGGCATCCACGGGTCTTCAGCGAACTCCCGCGCGCGGGTGCCGTACCGTTGGCAGTGTGACGGCCCAGCACCAGACCAGCGCGGATGGCTCGGAGCCGCGCCCGCGCGCGGCGGTCATCAGCAACCCCACGAAGTCGGGGGTCGATGCGCTCCGCGCCGCCGTCGAGCGCGCCGAGGAGCGGCAGGGGTTCGCCCCGTCGCTGTGGATCGACACCACCGAGGACGACCCGGGCAAGGGCATGGCCCGCGAAGCGGTCGAGGCCGGCGCCGACCTCGTGATCGCGGCCGGCGGCGACGGCACCGTGCGCTCGGTCGCGGCCGGGCTGCGGGGCACCGGGGTCCCGATGGGCATCGTGCCGCTCGGCACGGGCAACCTGTTCGCGCGCAACCTCGACATCCCGGTGAACGACGTCGACGACGCCGTGGTGCTCGCGTTCGCCGGGCTCGACCGGGCGGTCGACGTGCTCATCGCCCGCGTGCGTCGGCCCGACGGCAGCACGGAGGCGCACGCGTCGCTCGTGATGGCGGGCATCGGCATCGATGCGACGATGATCGCGAACACGAATCCAGACCTCAAGAAGAAGGTGGGCTGGCTCGCCTACGTCGACGCGGGCCTGCGTGCGCTGCCGAACTCGGAGCCGTTCCGCATCGTGCACCGCCTCGACGGCGGCCGGCACCACCGGTCGAGGGTGTCGAGCATCCTCGTGGCCAACCTCGGCTACCTGCCGGGCAACCTCGAGCTCATCCCCGACGCCGAGATCGACGACGGCCGCCTCGACGTCGTGCGGCTGCAGCCGCGCAACCTGTTCGGCTGGCTGTTCGTGTGGCGTGTCATCGCGTGGGAGAACCGGGTCATGCGCAAGACCGCGATCGGCCGGCAGGTGCTCGACCTCACGGGTGGCAACCGCCGGCAGGTCGTCGCGTACTCGCGTGGTCGCAACGTCGACCTCGCGATCGAGGGCGGGCCGCAGGAGTTCGAGATCGACGGCGACGAGTTCGGCACCGTCGTCGCGGCGCGGTTCGAGGTCGACCCGGCGTCGCTCGTCGTGCGGGTGCCGCGCTGACCGCTCCGGTGGTCGAGTAGCGAAGCGAGTCGAGACCCTCAGCCGAGCATCGATCCCTCCGCCGACGAGGAGGCCTTCGGGTCGGGGAGCCGACGCATGCGCAGCGCGTTCAGCACGCCGAGCAGCCCCGCGAGGATGGGCACGACGAGCGCGACCTGCAGGGCGATGAACCGCGAGTCGGTGTTGATGCGCAGGATCTCCTCCTGCACGGCTGGCGGCTGGTCGACGAGGAGCTCGGCGAGCCCGGTGTCGGTCATGATCTCGGCGTCCTCCTCGAGGACGGTCGAGACCTGCTGCGCCTCCTCGGCGCTCAGCACCGTGCTCGACTCGGCGCTCGCCGTGAACGTGAACGCGAGCGTCGCGAGCATGATCGCCCCCGCGAAGGCGAGTCCGAACGAGAGACCGAACGAGCCGGCCGCCGAGTTGACACCCGCCGCCTCGCTGACCCGCTCGTCGGAGATCGGCGACAGCGTGTAGTTGTTGAGCTGCGAGACGAGCAGGCCGAGGCCGCATCCGGCGACGATGAGCGGCAGCGTGAGGTACCAGCCCGAGTCGGCGATCGGCACGATCGGCACGAGCACCCCGACGCCCACGACGACGAGGGCGAAGCCCCACAGGATGATGCTCGCCGGCCTGCGTCTCAGCCCGCGGCCGGCCAGCAGGGCGACGACGAACATGCTGAGCGAGAGCGGCGCGATCGAGAGCCCGGCCTGCAGCGCGTTGTACTCGAAGACCATCTGCAGGTAGATCGGCAGCACGATCATGGTGCCGCCGAGGGCGATCTGCTGCAGCAGCTGCCCGCTCGCCCCGGTGCGGAACATCTTCGACTCGAAGAGGGCCGGGTCGAGCAGCACGGGCTTGCCGGCGCGCTTGCGGTTGCGCAGCCAGAAGACGAGGAGGCCGAGGCCCAGCACGCCGATGCCGATGATGAGGCCGACGTAGCCGCCGCCCTCCTGCCAGACGAGGATGCCGGTGACCACGCCCCCCATTCCGATGATCGAGAGCAGCGCGCCGACGATGTCGACCGACCGATCGCCGTGATACGGCACATCCTTCACGAGCCCGATGCCCGCGAGCACCACGGCGATGATGAGCGCCTCGAGCGCGAAACCGACCCGCCACGAGAGGAAGGTCGTGATGAACCCGCCGAGCAGGGGCCCGACGGCGGCGGCGATCGCCGCCGAGGCGCCGACGAGCGCGTACACCCGCTTCTGGTGGTCGCCCTCGAAGTTGCCGTGGATGAGCGACTGCATCGCAGGCAGCAGCAGCGACGCGCCGATGCCGCCGATCACCGCCCAGAAGATGATGATCGCGGTGAGGTCCTGCGCGAACACCATGGCGATCGCACCGATCGCGTAGCCGAGAAGGCCCAGGACGTACGCGAGCTTCCGGCCGATGAGGTCGCCCGTCTTGCCGCCGATGAGGATGAACGCCGCCGAGACGAGGGCCTCGAGCGCGATCGCGCCCTGCACGCCGCTCACCGTGGTGTCGAGATCGCGCACGACCGCGGAGATCGACACGTTCATGAGCGAGGTGTCGACCACGAGCACGAACATGGCCATCGCGAGCAGGAGCGCGAGCTTGCCGTTGAACCGCCCTTCGGCGGTGCCGCGAGAGTCCATGGCTCACTCAAGCACACCCGCGGCCGGGCCGGAAGGGCCCGCTCCGGTTCGAAGCGGTCCGAAACGGCGCGCAGACGGGGGCGGGGCCGGCCGGCCGGCCGGTCCCGCCCCCCCGGTTCGCGCCTGCGTCAGCCGCAGGTCACGATCGCGTCGGCCCAGTCCGCGCGGTCCCACCATTCGGCCTGGCCGGCGGGCGAGCCCGCCGCGTTCGGGTCGACCACGAGCTCGAGCCGCTCGACACCGGTGACGTCGACGTCGACCTCTGCGGCCAGCCCCTTCGTCATCGCGCCGCTGTCGTAACGCACCTCGCCGTCGGCGACGACCCGGAAGATGACGTTGGGCGATGCCCCCGCCTTGTTCATGATGTCGTCGATGCCCACGACCGCCGCGAACGCCGAGCACTGCCCGCCGAGGTTGAATCCGATCGTGGTCGGCGAGTTGACCCCGAGCCCCTTGCCGTACTCGACGCCGGCGAGCCGGATCGGCTTGCCGTCGCCGTACGCGGCCTCGCCGATCTCGGTGTCGCGCTCGATCGGCCCGTAGGCCGCGTTGAGCGACACCGAGGCGAACGGCAGGTCGGAGAGGAAGTGCTCGCCCGCCGTCGGCGGCTCGGGCACGTCGGGCACGGTCGCGTCGTGGGCCTCGACCGCGCGTCCGGCGAGCTCGACGATGTCGCCCTCGGGCTCGGTGAGGAACGCCGAGGTGGCGGTCGACGCCGTGAACTCGGCGCCGACGGCGTACCAGTCGATCGACGCCGGGGCCCTGCCGATGTCGAAGGCCGTCTGGATGCTCGCGAAGAACCGCTCCCACCGGTCCTTGTAGTAGGTGCTGACGAGACCCTGCCACTCGCGGTTCGCGTAGTCGTTGAGGCCGGCGTCGACGGCGCTGCGGTCGCCCCACGTCGTGACGATCGACCGCGCGTCGAACTCGAGCCGGTCGGCCTCGGCCGCATCGGCGCCCGCGGCGCGTGCGTCGGCGATCCAGCGGCCGAAGAGCGTCTGCGGCTGCGTCGCGACGATCGCGTCGAGCAGGTCCATGTTGCCGAGCCACTCCTCGCTGAGCCCGGTGAAGGCCGCCCGGTCGCGCATGCCGTAGGCCTGCTGCAGCTGCGGCAGCAGCACCCGCGAGGTGTTCGAGGTCACCTGGCGCGCGACATCCATGAGGTCGTACCGGTAGCTCGCGTTCCCGCCCGCGGCGGGAGCGGCGGCGAGCAGGTGGTCGAGCGCCTCGGCGAACCGGTCGGGGTCGTACGAGAGGCTGCCCGGCGACCAGGTCGCCGCGGCGCTCGCCGACAGCGACGGGCGGGCGCCGTAGAGCCCGTCGTGCGCCTCGCTGTAGCCCTCGTTGTCGGGCAGGGTGTAGGCCGTCTCTGCGAGAATGCGCCAGGCCGCCTTCAGCTCCGGGTCGTCGACGCCGTACCGGCGCTCGGTCCAGGCGTCGAACCACGCGTTCACGTCGATGGGGCCGTCGCGCCACGCGAGACCGGCGAAGAAGTCGATCGCGGCAGGGTTGTTGAGTCCGCCCTCCGGCAGGGCCGCGATGCCGTCGACGCGGCTGCCGTCACGGTTCAGCCACTCGTCGAACAGCTCGTTCCACTTCGCGAGCTCGGCACCCATCGTCGTGTGCCCGCCGAAGTTCCAGATCGTGCCGAACGCGTACGGCACCCCGCTCCACTTGGCCTCGAGGTCGCCGCGCGCCCAGCGGTCCGACAGGCCGTCCACGATGAAGGTCGTCTCGGGATCCACCGCAGCGGCGACATCCTCGGGCGGGTTGTTCTGCCAGCCGAGCAGCACCCAGGTCGCCCCGGGCTGCGCCGTCTGCAGGGCCGTCTCGATCGCGCGCGTCGCGCCGGGCACGTCGACGCTGCCGCGGCGGCCGCCCTCGTGCAGCACGTCCATCTTGTACGCGTTCGAGGCGCCCAGCTTCTCCTCGGATGCCTCGTAGAAGGCCTCGGCGACCGCCGGGAACACGGCCGAGTTCGGGTCGAGCCAGCCGGGGCGCTGGAACCCGACCCAGCCGCCCTGCGGCTCGACGCGCGCGTCGGCGTTGCGGTCGGCGAAGTCGGTCGGCACGGTGCCGAAGTACCCGGGCAGCACGGGGGTCATGTCGAGCTCGCGCAGCCGGTCGGCGATCTTGCGACCGAGTTCGGTGCGCTCCTCGAGCAGCGCCTCGCTCGTGCCGGCCGGATAGCCCGACATGTTCTGCAGCAGCCACCAGGGTTGGTGACCCGGCAGCGGGATCCACGCGCGGGCCTCCTCGGCCGAGTAGCCGAACTGCTCGAGCACCTCGGCGTAGACCGCTTCGGAGCCGACCGGCATGAACACCTCGTTGAAGCCGAGCGCGGCGAGTTCGTCGATCTCGCGCTCCCACTCGTCCCAGGTGCGGTAGGCGCCGGTGTAGCCGTCCTCGGTGTCGTTGCCGTAGAACCGGTGGCTGACGTTCGACGTCGCCGTGATCGGCTCGGCGGGCAGGGGCAGCGCCGCCTCGGGGTCGAGGTTGCGCACGTTCCACGAGACCGACTGGCCGATCGTGGCGAGGTAGGCGTTGACCCCGGCGATCGCCGTCGCCGAGTCGGTCGCCGCAACGCGCACGTGGTTGCGCTTCGAGGTGATCTCGTAGGCGTCGGCGCCGTCGGCGGACTCGAGCATCGCGAGATCGAACCCGTCGGATGCCTCGCCGAGCAGCCGCTCGACGGCGTCGCGCGCGGGCTCGAGGCCCGGCGCCGTCTTGGGCGGCACGTCGAGCTTCGCGTCGCGGGCAGGAGGCTCGGCGTTCGCCGCGCCGGCGGTGCCGGTCGTCAGCAGGAGTGCGGTCGCGATCGTGGCGAGCGGAGCGAGGGCCGCTCGTCGACGTCGTCTGGGCGTTGGGTGCATCATCGGGCCTTTCGCCGGTCGTTCGGATGCGGCGCGGATCGCGCCGCCATCCCGACCCAATCAGACCTCCGACCTTTACGCAAGGTCTTAACGTAAAGTCTCGGCTAAACTAACCGCCGGAACGGAGGCCGCATGAACGACCCGATCGTCGGCACCGCACGACTCAAGCGCTACAACACCGCGAGGGTGCTCGACGAGCTGCGCTCCGGCGGTGAGCCGGTGCGCATCGTCGAGATCGCGGAGCGCACCGGCCTCACCCGCTCGACCGTCGCCACGATCATCGAGGAGCTCGACGCCGACGGCTGGCTGCGCCGGCACGACCCGCTCGGCGCCCTCGGGCGGCCGGCAGCGCGGTTCTCGGTGACGCCCGAGCGCTTCCACGTGCTCGGCGTCGACATCGGACTGCACCGCGTCGTCGCCGAGGTCGCCGACGCCGCGGGCGCCGTGATCGCCGAGGCGAACGCCCTCCACGAGGTGCACGACGGCCGCGAGCTGCTGCGCCTCGTCAACGCGACCGTCGACCGCGCCCTCGCCGCGGCGGCCCTCGAACGCGACGGCATCGCGGCGGTCTCGGTCGCGAGCGTCGGCATGATCGACCGCGCCGAGGGGCGCGTGCGCGTCATCCGGGGCATCGACGCGTGGACCGACCTCGACCTGACCCGCGAGCTCGGCCGCGGGTTCGGCGTCGACGTCGACCTCGACAACGACGCGAATCTCGCCGCCCTCGCCATGTCGGAGCTCGACGACTGCCCGCCGTCGTTCCTGACGGTGCAGTGGGGCGAGCGGCTCGGCGCCGGCCTCGTGCTCGACGGTCGGCTCTACCGCGGCCCGCTCGGAGCCGCCGGCGAGATCGGCGCGCTCATGGTGACCGACCCGTGGAGCGGCGAGCGCGCGACGCTCGAGGCCGTGGTCGGCGCCGAGCACATCGACGAGATCGCCCGGCTCGTCGCGGCGAGGGACCCGTTCACCCGACTCGCCTCCGAGCTCGGCGCTGAGGCCGCCGCCGCCCACGTGTTCGAGCGGGCCAACGACGGCGAGCGCGCGGCCACCGAGATCGTCGACCAGCTCGCCGACGTCGCCGCGCGGGCGCTCGCGCCGATCCTGCTCGCGCTCGACCTGCACCGGGTCTACGTGACGGGCGGCATCGCGCGCGGCGGCGATGTGCTCACCGCCGCCCTCGAACGACGGCTCACCGCGATCGGCGCCGCACCGATCGAGGTGCGGTTGTCGCCGTTCGCCGAGAACACGGTGGTGCGCGGCGCCGTCACCGCCGCCGTGCGGTCGGCCTGGGAGTCGGCGCTCGACGGCGGCCTCGGCTCCGACGCGCGCACGAGGGCGCGGAGTTCCGCCCGCTGAGCGCGGGCTCAGCTCGACTGCGTCGATCTCGCCGCAGGACGGCGCAGCGCGCGGTGCGCCTCGTGCACGACGACCGCGACGACCGCCGCGACGACCGTGAGCGCGATGGTGCCGATGACCGCCTGGGCGAACTGGCCGCGGGCCATCGCGTCGAGCTGCGCCTGCTGCGTGTCGTCGACGACCATGCCGTTGCCGTCGACCACGATGCCCGAGTTCAGCACGATGGTCTCCTGGATCGCGCCGATCAGTCCCGGCATCGCGATGAGGCCCGCCGCGGCGATCGCGACGAGCGCCCACCACGCGGCCGAGCGCGCGAACCCGTTTCGCGGGGAGTCCGCCTCGCAGAGCCGGGCCGCCATCGCGGTCACGACGACGAGTCCGACCCCACCCGCCATGAGCAACGACGGCGACATCGCCCAGCCGAGGGTGCGCAGCAACTGCGCAGTGGGATCTTCGGCCGGTGACGGGCTCGCGTACCAGCTCGTGTCCGCGTTGGTGAGCCAGCTCAGCCAGGCACCGATCACGGTGACCGCCCCGGTGACGGCCCACCCCGCAGCGAGCCACACCCAGGTACGGCGTCCGAGCGGCTCTGCCGCGGGCTCCGGCGCTGGACCGAACCCATCGTCCTCGTCGGGCATCCCCGTGTGGACAGGTGCGGAATCGAGCGGGTCGCGCCGCACTGGATCCGAGCGGCCGGAGTCGTCGTCGCGCTCGAGGTCCGCCTCGCCGTCGCGATCCGGTTCGAGCACCGCGAACAGGTCGAGTTCCTCGTCGGTGTCGCGTTCGACCGGCACGTTCTCGGCCGGGGATGCGACCGATGCCGTGCTCGCCTCCGAGACGATCGGTGCCGCGGTGCCGGACGCCCCAGTGCCCGACGCCGTCGCCGCGACGGTCGGCTCGACGCCCTGCGCACGGCCCGCGGCCGAGGCATCCGCCCCGTGCCCGTCATACCCGCGCTGGAACCGCGCGTCGTAGCGAGGGTCGATGCCCTCACGTGCCCCGGTCATCGTCGACCCCCTCCGTGAGCCCGCGCCGCCGTCAGGCGCCGTCGGGTTCGCCGCTCAAGAGCCCGCGCAACCAGTCGCGGGCCTCGATGAAGATCTCGTCATCGTACTTCGAGTGGTACTCGATCTCGCGCCGGTCGGCGCGCGGATAGGAGCCGAGGAAGATCACCTTCGGCGAGTAGCGGCGGAGGCCGAGCAGCGCGTCGGCGACCCGCTCGTCTTCGACGTGCCCCTCGAGATCGATCACGAAGCGGTACCGGCCGAGCGCGTCGCCGATCGGCCGCGACTGGATGAGCGAGAGGTTCACGCCCCGCGTCGAGAACTGCTCGAGCATGTCGAGCAGCGCGCCCGGCTCGTCGTCGGGCAGTTCGACGATGAGGCTCGTCTTGTCGGCGCCCGTCGGCGCCGGGACGACGCGCGACCGGCTCACGAGCACGAAGCGGGTCACCGCGTTGGGGTTGTCGCCGATGTCGCGGGCGAGCACGTCGACGTCGAGGTGCTCGGTGATGCCGGGCGGGGCGACGGCCGCGTCGGCCTGCGCCGATTCGAACAGGGATGCCGCGGCCTGCACGTTGCTCGTCGCGGGAATGTGCCCGTGGTTCGGCAGCTCGCGCTCGAGCCAGCCGCGCGACTGCGCGTACGCGACGGGGTGGGCGTTGACGACCCGGACCTCGGCGAGCGTCGTGCCCGGGCGGGCGACGAGCACGAAGTTGACCGGCACGAGGTACTCGCCGACGATGCGCAGGCCGGGCACGGTCGCCAGTGCGTCCTGCGTGGCGCTCACTCCCCCGTCGATCGAGTTCTCGATCGCGATCATCGCGGCCGTCGAACGGCCCTCGACGACGTCGGCGAGCGCCTCGCCGACGTTGTTCACCGGGCGCCAGTGCTTGCCCGCCGCCTCGGGCACCTGCTTCAGCGCCGCCTCGGTGAAGGTGCCCGCCGGCCCGAGATACGAGTACGTCTCGTGAGGGGGCGTCGCCGAGGCATCCGTCGTCATGCGCCAAGCCTAACGAGCGGGGCGGGAGCCGACTGCGATACTGCCCACGTGGAGACCGCGGCGATCACGAGGGCCGTGCCGGGCGATGCGGAGCGGCGCATCGCGCTGCGCCGTATGAAGCGCGTCGCGACGAGCCTGCTCGCGGTGGCCGCCGTCGTGTTCGCAGTGTCGTTCGCCCTGCAGGACGAGATCGCCTGGATGGGCTACGTGCGCGCCGCCGCCGAGGGCGCGATGGTCGGCGCGATCGCCGACTGGTTCGCGGTCACGGCGCTGTTCCGTCATCCGCTCGGACTGCCGATCCCGCACACGGCGATCATCCCGCGGCGCAAGGACGAGATCGGGGCGAGCCTCGGGGCCTTCGTCGAGCACGAGTTCCTCTCCGACGAGGTCGTGCTCGGCAAGCTGCGCTCGATCGGCATCTCGCGGCGGGTCGGCGGTTGGCTCGCGGCGCCCGAGAACGCCGAACGGGTGACCGCCGAGGCCTCCGTCGCCGCACGCGGCGTGCTCACGATGCTCGGCGACGACGACGTCGAGGACGTGATCGAACGCCTCGCCCGCCGCCACCTGTTCGAGCCCGAGTGGGGGCCGGCGATCGGCCGCATCGGGGCGCAGCTCGTCGCGGCCGACCAGCAGCGCGCCGCCGTCGACGCCGTGCTCGAGAAGGCCGAGTCGTGGCTCGCCGGGCACCCGGAGGCGTTCGGGCGCATGGTCTCCGAGCGGCTGCCGCGGTGGGTGCCGGGCTTCGTCGACCGCCTCGTCGACGACCGCGCGCATCGCGAGGTGCTCGCCTTCGTGCGCGCGGTGCGCGCCGACGACGCGCACCCGCTGCGCCTCGCGATCGACCGCTACCTCGCGGAGCTCGCCGACGACCTGCAGCACGACCCGGCCATGATCGCCCGGGTCGAGCGGCTCAAGGCCGAGCTGCTCGCGAGCCCGCGCGTGCGCGAGTTCGCGGGCGAGGCGTGGGCCGCCGTGAAGGCGACCCTCGTCGACGGGCTCGCCGACCCCTCGAGCGAGCTGCGCACCGGACTGCGCGCGGCGATCGTCGAGGTCGGCACCCGCCTCGCGACCGACGACGCCCTCGCGGCGAAGGTCGACGACTGGGTGACGGATGCCGCGGCCTACGTCGTGCGCAACTACCGGCACGAGATCGCCGGCGTCATCACCGAGACCGTCGAGCGCTGGGACCCGCGCGAGACGACCGAGAAGCTCGAGCTGCAGGTCGGGCGCGACCTGCAGTTCATCCGCATCAACGGCACGGTGGTCGGCGCGCTCGCGGGCGTCGCCATCTACGCGGTCGCGACGGGCGTGCACGCGCTCGCCATCTCGATGTGATGTCCCGGCCGGTGGCGGGCGCAGTCCCATTCCTCAGGTGAGTCCCGCCCCATGGGGGCGGACGCGTCGAACGATCGCGGCCCGTCTGCGGGACGCCCGGTCCCTCCCGCATCGCGGGGCGCGGTGCCAGACTGGGGGGCATGCACGAGCGAGCGGGAACCCCGGCCATCGAGTCCGACCTCATCGACGTGGAGGCGCTCGTCAGGGCGTACTACGAGCTGAAACCCGATGCGTCGGTGCCCGGGCAGCGCGTCGCGTTCGGCACCTCGGGCCACCGCGGCTCGTCGCTCACGACGAGCTTCAACGAGCACCACATCCTCGCGACCACGCAGGCGATCGTCGAGTACCGCGCGGCGCAGGGCATCACGGGCCCGCTCTTCATCGGCGCCGACACCCACGCGCTCAGCGCCCCCGCCCAGACGACCGCGCTCGACGTGCTCGTCGGCAACCAGGTGCGGGTGCTCGTCGACGAGTTCGACGACTACGTGCCGACGCCGGCGCTCTCGCACGCGATCCTGACCTGGAACAACGACCCCGCGAAGCGCGCGGAGGGCGAGGCCGACGGCATCGTCATCACGCCGTCGCACAACCCGCCGCAGGACGGCGGCTTCAAGTACAACCCGCCGCACGGCGGACCGGCCGACAGCGACGCGACCGCGTGGATCGCGGCGCGCGCGAACGAGCTCATCGAGGGCGGGCTGCGCGGCGTGAACCAGGCCGAGCCGAGCGGCGTCGAGACCTACGACTTCCGCGGCGCGTACGTGGCCGATCTGGCGAGCGTGATCGACATGGAGGCGATCGCGCGCAGCGGCATCCGCATCGGCGCCGACCCGCTGGGCGGAGCCTCCGTGCACTACTGGGCGGCGATCCGCGACCGATACGGGCTCGACCTCACCGTCGTGAACGAGCGCGTCGACCCGACGTGGTCGTTCATGACCCTCGACTGGGACGGCAAGATCCGGATGGACCCGTCGAGCCGCAACGCGATGGCCTCGGTCGTCGCGAAGGCGGGCGCGTACGACCTGCTCACCGGCAACGACGCCGACGCCGACCGGCACGGCATCGTCACCCCCGACGGCGGGCTCATGAACCCGAACCACTACCTCGCGGTCGCGATCGAGTACCTGTTCGCGCACCGACCGGGCTGGCGCGACGACGCCGCGATCGGCAAGACGCTCGTGTCGAGCTCGATGATCGACCGGGTCGCCGCGTCGCTCGGCCGCCGCCTCTGGGAGGTGCCGGTCGGCTTCAAGTGGTTCGTGCCCGGGCTCGTCGACGGCTCGGTCGGCTTCGGCGGAGAGGAGAGCGCGGGCGCATCGTTCCTGCGCTTCGACGGCACCGTCTGGACGACCGACAAGGACGGCATCCTGCTGTGCCTGCTCGCGGCCGAGATCCGCGCGGTCACCGGCAGGTCGCCGTCGGAGCTGTACGCCGACCTCGTCGAGCGCTTCGGCGAGCCCGCCTACGAGCGGGTGGATGCCGCGGCGAACGCCGCGCAGAAGACCGCCCTCGGCCGACTCGACGGCGACGCGATCGCCGCGACTGAGCTCGCGGGAGACCCGATCAGCGCGAAGCTGTCGAAGGCGCCGGGCAACGACGCCGCGATCGGCGGGGTGAAGGTCGAGACGGCCGAGGCGTGGTTCGCCGCGCGGCCGAGCGGCACGGAGGACGTGTACAAGATCTACGCCGAGTCGTTCAAGGGGCCCGAGCACCTGAAGCTCGTGCAGGCCGAGGCGAAGCGCATCGTCGACGGCGCGCTCGACGTCTGACGCCTACTTCAGCGAGAAGTAGGTGACCGAGCCGCCCGACGCGAGCGCCTCGTCGACGTCCCAGTAGTCGGCGTCCTTCGTGTGGCCGCCGACCCAGATGCGGGTCGTGCCGCCCGAGTGCACGACCCGGGTCACGACGGCCGTGTGGTCGCGATCGCCCGAGTCATCCCAGTCGAACTGGGCGATGTCACCGACCTTGACGAGGCCGCGCTGCGAGTCGTCGAGCGCGGTGGCGAGGTCGGTGCGGCCGAGCAGGTAGTCCCGGAGCGCGGTCGAACTGGCCCAGCTCGGCGACATGGCGCCGGTCGCGTGGTCGTAGTACCAGCCGTCGTTCATCTTCCAGCCGCGGGCGATGAGCGACTGGCTCGTGAAGTTGGCGCAGTCGACACCGCTCAGGACGGTGTACGCGTCGGAGTTGTAGTCGCTCCAGTGGGCGAGCACGTAGCCGACCTGCGCGTCGATGCGGGGGTCGGTCGTGTAGTTCAGCGTGAGCGCGGTCGGCGCCTCGTTCGTCGACGCCTCGACGATGCCCGAGAGGTCGCTCGTCGACGCCGACGGCACGTCGACGCCGGCCGCGACCGACGCGGCGGACGCCTCGACGGGGACCGGGTTGCCCGCGGCGTCCGAGAAGCTCACCTCGACGCCGCCGAGCGAGTCGGCCGACGTCGCCGGCACCGCGAACGTCACGGTGCTCTCGTCGGCCGCGACGATCGTCGCAGCGGTTCCCGCGACCGTCACCCCGCCGACCTGGTCGAGTCCCTCACCGGTCACGGTCACCTTCGTGCCGCCCGTGAAGGGCACCGACGCGGTCGAGAGCCCGCTCGTGATGGTCGGCCGCTCGTCGGCCAGCGCCGCCGTCGAGACGATCTCGTCGCGGGCCGCCGCCGCCTCCGGCGATGCCGCGCGGACGGTGCTCGTCGAGCCCGGCACGCCGCCCGCGGTCACGGCGATCGCCGACCCGTCGGGAGCGATCGCCGAGGCGACGGCGCCGAAGGCGGTCACGCCGAACAGCGCGGTCGTCGCGCCGAGCGCGACGAGCCGGCGCGCACCGCTCGACGGGCGTCGGTTGCGCGCGTGGTCGGCGCGGTGCCGCGGGTGGCGGTCGCCCGGGTCGGTACCGGGCGGGTCGGGCGTGGCGGCCGTGCCGGCCGTGGTCGGCCGGGTGGGCCCGTGGGCCGGCCCGACTGCACCGTCGCCGTGGCGACGGGACGTCGGCGGGCCCGGGTTACGGGGAACGGAACCCGGACCCTGCGGCGTCCCGGCGTCGGGAGCCTCCGGATCGGCCGGCGCCGCGTCGGGGGACGCTGCGGCACCGGCCGATGCGTCGCGACCGCGCATCGCGGCCACGAATCCGCGACGAGCCTTCGCGGGGCGGGAGGGCTCGGCCGTATCGGGCGCGGCCGAGTCCTCCCGGATGCCGACCGGTTCCACCGCGTGCTCGAACGAGTCCCCCTCGCCGTCGCCGTCGACCGTCGCCTCCGCGCCTTCGGCGAGGAGTGCGGGGTCGATCGCGCCCGGCGCGCGGAACGTCGCGCGCCGGCGCTGCGGCATGGGGGCAGGCGGAGTCTTGGAGATTCGTTTGAACACGGGATGGGTTCCGGTCGGCGTTTCGGGGGACACGAAACCTCACCACGCGAGTTTGTGAGGAACCCTCTCGAACTCTGGGAGGACGATGAGAGCGATCTCCCAACACCCTGCACGCGACGTTGCGGAACCCGTCGTCAACTGTTCTAATAGTCATAGAACAGTTGTGAAAGGAGTGCCGCCGTGCTGATACGCGTCGACCCCGCGAGCGAGACACCGATCTTCGCCCAGGTGGCCGCATCGGTGCGGGCGGATGCCGCGGCCGGGCGCCTGCGAGCCGGCGACAAGCTGCCCTCGGCACGCGAGGTCGCCGCCTCGCTCGGCGTGAACCTCCACACGGTGCTGCGGGCCTACCAGTCGCTGCGCGAGGAGGGCCTCGTCGACATGCGCCGCGGTCGCGGCGCGGTGGTCACCGAGGCCGTCGAACCGCTCGCGCAGCTGCACCACGACGTCGCGACGCTCGTCGCGCGTGCCAAAGAGCTCGGGCTCTCCCCCGACACCCTCGCCGCCCTCGTGAAGGAGACGTACCGATGACCGCATCCGACGATGTCCGCACCGCCCGCCGCCGCTACCTCGTGGTCGGCTGCGCCGTCCCGGTCGCGCTGACGCTCGTCGCCGTCGCGCTCATGCTCGCCTGGCTGCCCGAGATGCCCGCCACCGTCGCGACGCACTGGAGCAGCACCGGCGAGCCCGACGCCTTCGCCCCGGCGTGGACCGTTCCGGTCGGCACCGCCGTGCTCGGCCTGGGGCTCACCGCGTTGTTCGCGACGATCATGCTCACGGGCACGCGCGACGGGCACTGGGGCCCGATGATGCGACTGCTCGGTGCCGCCTCGCTGGCCACCACCGTGCTCGTCACGGTCGGCATGACCTGGTCGTTCGGCCTGCAGCGCGGCCTCGCCGATCCGCACGACGCCCCGGGCATCGGCCTCCCGATGCTCGTCGCGCTCCTCCTCGGCGTCGTCGCGGGCGCGGCCGGGTGGTACGCGCAGCCGAACGTCACGACCGGCGCCCGGGCGACCCGGACGATCGAACCGCTCCGACTCGCCCCGGGCGAGCGTGCCGTCTGGGTGAGCACGACCACGATGTCGCGCGCGGCGATGGTCGCCATCGTCGCGAGCATCGTCGCGCTCGCGCTCGGCACCGTCGTCGTCGCGGCCACGGGCTCCCCGGCCTGGTGGGTGATGCTCGGCGTCACCGTGCTGCTCGTGCTGCTCGCCGCGACGACGTTCGTCTTCCGGGTGCGCGTCGACGATCGAGGGCTCACCGTCGCCTCGGCGGCGGGGGTGCCGCGGTTCGGCGTTGCGCTCGACGATGTGGCGTCGGCGGCGGTCACGACGGTCAACCCGACCGCGGACTTCGGCGGATGGGGGGTGCGGCTCGTGCCGAACGGGTCGTTCGGCATCGTGCTCCGCGCCGGCGAGGCGTTGCAGGTCACTCGCCGCGACGGACGTCGCTTCACCGTGACCGTCGACGACGCCGCGACGGCGGCGGCGCTGCTCGAGGCCCTCAGCTCGCGGGTTCGCGGGGCTCGGAACTGACGCGGGCGCGAGCCCGTGCGCGCAGGCCGGCCACGACGAGCGGCAGCAGCACGAGCGCGCCCACGAGGCACACGCCGGCGAACCCGCCGAGGCCGAGCACGAAGCCGCTGAGGGCCGCCGCGACCGCCGCCGAGAGGTTCATCGCCGCATCGGTCGCGCCCTGCAACGGCACCCGGATCTCCTGCGAGACGGAGTCGGTCACGAGGGTCGAGCCGCCGATGAGTCCGCACGACCAGCCGAGTCCGAGCAGGCCGAGCGCGAGCGGCACGAGCAGCATGTCGTCGGCCGGCGCGAGGATGCCGATGAGCGTCGCAGCGGCGAGCACCCCGATGCCGATGAAGATCACCCGCTCCGACCCGATGCGGTCGGCGAGCCACCCGACGATGGGGCTGGCGCCGTACATCCCGACGATGTGGATGCTGAGCACGACGCCGACCGCCGTCAGCGAGAGCCCATGCGCCATCATGTGCACGGGCGTCATCACCATGACGCCGACCATGACCGTCTGCGAGCAGACGATCGCGAGGATGGCGAAGAGCGCACGGGGGTTGCGCGCGGCGATGCGCATCGCCTGCCACGATCCGATGGGCTTCGAGGCGCCGCCCGCACCGGCCGCTCCGGTCGGCGTCGGGGATGCCTCGTCCGCCCCGGCGTCGCTCGCGAGCCGCCCGGCCTGCGGCAGGCGCAGGAGCGCCGCGACGAGCAGCGCGGAGAACGCGAACGCGGCACCCGAGAACAGGAAGGGGCCGACGAGCGCCGGCAGCCCGATGGCCTGGCCGACGGTGTCGCCGAGGTCGGAGAGCAGCGGCCCGGCGACCGAACCGAGCGTCGTCGCCCACAGCACGAGCGACATCGAGCGCGCCTCGAAGCCGGGCGCAGCGACCTCTGTGGCGGCGAAGCGCGCTTGCAGGCCCGCCGCGGTGCCGGCCCCGAACGCCATGAGCCCGAGGAACACGAGCGGCACGAACCCGCTCACGGCGGCGCCGATGACGAGCACTGCGCCGAGGCATCCGAGCGCGTAGCCCGTGGCGAGCGCGACGTGCCGCCCACGCCCGACGGCGAGCTTCGCGAGCGGGATCGCCGCGATGGCCGCGCCGAGCACGCTCGACGACTGGGCGAAGCCCGCGAGGGCGACGACGCCGGTGAGTTCGTCGACGAGGAGGGCCGCGACGGCGATGCCCGAGGCGACGCCGACGCCCGCGAGCAGCTGGTTGACGATGAGGACGGTCAGCGAGATCCCGCGGTGCGGCACCGGCGTCACCCGCGCCGTCGTCGGCTCGGGTGCGCTCGGCGCATCGCTCATCAGGCGCCGCCGCCCGGTACGCCGAAGAACTCCTCGAGCGTCGTGATGCCCTTCTCGTGCATCTCGGTCGCGAGCGGCACCCCGACGTAGCGGAAGTGCCACGACTCGTGCGGGTAGCCCGTGATGTCGACCTTGTCGGCGGGGTAGCGCAGGATGAACCCGAATCGCCAGGCGTTCGCACGCACCCATTCGCCCTCGGCGGAGTCGTCCATGCACTCGAACGTGCAGCCGCCCTCGGTGCCGATGTCCATCGCGAGGCCGGTCTGGTGCTCGGAGTGCCCCGGCGGGGCGGTCGTCGGGTCGCTGCCGTCGCCGTAGAGCTCGACCTGCGTGTCGTAGCTGCGGTAGGCGCTGTTCGAGGCCAGGTAGAAGTCGGCCTCGTCGGCCGCGGCGGCGAACATCGCGACGACCGCGTCGGACGCCTCCTGGCGCATCTCGGGCACCCAGCTGTGCGCGACGGGCACCTCGACGAGGTCGTCGGGAACGTAGTCCTGCGGGTTCAGCGGGCGCACCTGGTTGACGACGACCCAGATGCTGGCGGGGTCGTCGAGCGAGTGCGCCGTGCGATCGAAGGTGTCGACGCTCGCGGGCGGCGGCACGGTCGCCGGCGCCGGCCGCGGCGTCGCACTCGCGGAGCCGGATGCCTCGGGGCCGCCGCCGGTGGCGCCGGCCGAGCCCGAACCGGCTCCGGCGACCGCGCCGACCACGACGACGCTGATCGCCGCGAGGATCGCGATGAGCACGAGTGCCACGGTCATGCGCCGTCGCTGCACCGCCTCGTCGACGGCGGGAGGATCTGCGGGTTCGGACACGCTGCCGATTCTACGCGCGGCGGGCATCGCCGCCGCCCCGGGCGGCGAACACCCACCGCGGCCGCGGCGCTGTGAGAGCGCTCTCTTGACAGCAGCAGAGATCGCGTCGTAGAGTCACCTTCCGAAAGTGTGAGAGCGCTCTCACAATAGCGAGAGAGCGCTCTCTTGTTCCTGCATCATCCCCCATTCGACCACGCACACAAAGGAGTGACCGTGAAGCTTTCACGACGCACCCGGGGCGCCGTCGCCATCGCCGGCGCGGCATCCATCGCACTGCTGGCCACCGCCTGTTCGACCGGCGGTGGCGCGAGCGCCGAGGGCGAGGACATCACCCTCACCGTCACCACGTTCGGCACCCAGGGCCTCGAGGGCCTGTACGAGCAGTACGAGGCCGACCACCCCGGCATCACCATCAAGGCCACCAACATCGACACCGGCGGCAACGCCCTCACCGACTGGCAGACGAAGCAGGCTGCCGGCGCGGGCCTTCCCGACGTGCAGGCCGTCGAAGAGGGCTGGCTGTCGAAGGTCATGCAGGTGAGCGACTCGTTCACCGACCTGCGCGACTACGGCGCCGACGACCTCAGCGACCAGTGGGTCGACTGGAAGGTGAAGCAGGCCACCGACGCCGACGGGCGCATCATCGGCTACGGCACCGACATCGGCCCCGAGGGCCTCTGCTACAACGGCAAGCTCTTCGAGGAGGCCGGCCTGCCGAGCGACCGCGAAGGCGTGGCCGCCCTCTTCGGCGGCGAGGATGCCTCGTGGGAGAAGTTCTTCGAGGTCGGCAAGGCCTATCACGACAAGACCGGCAAGGCGTTCTACGACCAGTCGGGCTTCGTCTGGAACTCGATGGTCAACCAGCTGCCCGAGGGCTACTACACCGCCGACGGCGAACTGAACGTCGAGGGCAACGCCGAGCTCGAGGCCCGATGGGCCCTGCTCGCGCAGGGCGCGGCCGACGGCCTCTCGTCGAACCAGACCCAGTGGGACTGGGGCGGGGGCAAGGCGTTCACCGACGGCTCGTTCGCGACCTTCGTCTGCCCGGGCTGGATGCTCGGCGTGGTCAAGGGCCAGGTCGAGGCCGGCGGCGGCGACGCCACGACCGGCTGGGACTTCGCCGACGTCTTCCCCGGCGGCGCGGCCAACTGGGGCGGCGCGTTCCTGACGGTGCCGACCACCTCGAAGCACCCGAAGGAGGCGGCCGAGCTCGCCGAGTACCTGACGAACGCGCAGTCGCAGGTCGCGGCCTTCCAGGCCGCCGGAACGTTCCCCTCGAACGTCGAGGCGCAGGCCGACGCCGGAGTGACCGGCGAGAGCGAACTGACCGCGTTCTTCAACGACGCACCGGTCGGCGAGATCCTCGGCTCGCGTGCCGAAGGTGTCGTGGCCCAGTACAAGGGACCGGACGACTCGGTGATCCAGGAGCAGGTCTTCGGCCCCTCGATCCAGGAGCTCGACTCGGGCAAGGCCGACGGCCCGACCGCGTGGCAGCACGCGCTCGACCTCCTCGACCAGCTGGTCCAGCAGTAGTCCGACCGGCGAAGTGAACGCGGGCCCTTCGGAACGCTCCGAAGGGCCCGCCTCACGAGAGGAACCCCGAATGACTTCGACCATCACGCCGCCGGCGGAGGCGGCATCCCCCACGCCCTCGGGCGGCGCGAAGCACGACCGCACCGCGCACCGCACCGCACTCACCACCCGGCAGCGCCTCAGCCGCTGGGACGTGAGGTACTCCCCCTACCTCTACATCGCGCCGTTCTTCGTGCTGTTCGGACTCGTCGGGCTGTTCCCCCTCGGCTACACCTTCGTGGTGTCGCTGAACGACTGGAACCTGCTCACCGGCCCGGGCGAGTGGGTCGGCCTCGAGAACTTCGCCGCGGAGCTCCAGGACCCGCTGTTCTGGAACTCGCTGTTCAACACGTTCAGCATCTTCCTGCTCTCGGCGGTGCCGCAGCTCATCGCGGCGATCGTCATCGCCGCCGTGCTCGACCAGAACATCCGCGCCAAGACCTTCTGGCGCCTGTCGGTCATCCTCCCCTACGTCGTGACGCCCGTCGCCGTCACCCTCATCTTCAGCAACGTCTTCGGCGAGAAGTACGGCCTCATCAACAACCTCCTCACGACGATCGGCGCCGATCCCGTGATGTGGAAGACCGAGACCCTCCCGAGCCACATCGCGATCGCGACCATGGTCAACTGGCGCTGGACGGGCTACAACGCGCTCATCCTGCTCGCGGCGATGCAGGCCGTGCCGAAGGACATCCACGAGGCCGCCGCCATCGACGGCGCCGGCGCCGTGCGCCGCTTCTTCTCGGTCACGATCCCGAGCATCAAGCCCACGATCGTCTTCGTCATCATCACGGCGACGATCGGCGGCCTGCAGATCTTCACGGAGCCGAAGCTCTTCAACGCGACGAGCTCCGTGCCCGGCGGGCCGCAACGGCAGTACCAGACGACCGTGCTCTACCTCTGGGACCTCGCCTTCAACCGGCAGGACTTCGGCAAGGCCTCGGCCGTCGCATGGCTGCTCTTCCTCATCATCGTCGCGATCGGGCTCGTGAACTTCTGGCTCTCGCGGCGCATCGCGGGAGCCGAGGCGAAGCGCACGAAGCGCAGCACCCGACGCAGGCTCGACGCCCACGCCGCGGCGCGCGCCGAGGCATCCGCCCTCACCGCCCGGGTCGGCGCCGGAGGCGTGACCGGGGCCATGGTGGCCGAGCCGATGCTCGACGACCCAGATCTCGACGAACCACGTCCGGAGGAACGCGCATGACCGCCACGAAGGCCGTCGTCACCCGCGACGCGATCAAGCCCGCGCGGTACGACGCACCCCGCAGGCGCTCGCTCGGCATCGAGCGCCGCCCGGGCTGGCTCACCTACACGCTGCTCGGCGTCTTCTTCGTCGCCGGGGCGTACCCGCTGTACTGGTCGTTCGTCATCGGCTCGAGCGACAAGTCGGCGCTCACCGACACCTGGCCGCCGCTCCTGCCGGGCGGCCAGTTCTGGACCAACGTCGGCGAGGTGCTCGACACCGTGCCGTTCTGGCTCGCGCTCGGCAACTCGATCATCGTCGCGAGCGTCATCACGCTCTCGGTCGTGAGCTTCTCGACGCTCGCCGGCTACGCGTTCGCGAAGCTGCGGTTCCGCGGCCGCGAGGGGCTCATGGTGTTCGTGATCGCGACGCTCGCGGTGCCGACCCAGCTCGGCATCATCCCGCTGTTCATGCTCATGAAGCAGTTCGGCTGGACGGGCACGCTCGGCGCCGTGATCGTGCCGACGCTCGTGACCGCGTTCGGCGTGTTCTTCATGCGGCAGTACCTGGTCGACGTCATCCCCGACGAGCTCATCGAGGCGGCGCGCGTCGACGGGGCGTCGATGATCAGCACGTTCTGGCACGTCGGCGTGCCGGCCGCCCGCCCGGCGATGGCGATCCTCGGGCTCTTCACCTTCATGACGGCGTGGACCGACTACCTCTGGCCGCTGCTCGTCGTGCCGCAGAACCCGACCCTGCAGGTGGCGCTGAGCCAGCTGCAGTCGGCCCGCTACGTCGACTACTCGGTGGTGCTCGCGGGCGCGGTGCTCGCGACGCTGCCGCTGCTGATTCTCTTCATCATCGCCGGCAAGCAACTCATTTCAGGGATCATGGCAGGAGCAGTCAAGGGATGACCATCGGACTTCGAGAGGACCTGTCCATGACCGACACGTCGACGGCCCCGGCGCGCGCGTTCCCCGAGACCTTCCTGTTCGGTGCGGCGACCGCCGCCTACCAGATCGAGGGCGCCGCGTTCGAAGACGGCCGCACCGCCTCGATCTGGGACGCGTTCTGCCGGGTGCCCGGCGCGGTGATCGGCGGCGACCACGGCGACGTCGCGTGCGACCACTACCACCGCATGCCGCAGGATGTCGCGCTCATGCGCGAGCTCGGACTGCAGACGTACCGCTTCTCGGCGTCGTGGTCGCGGGTGCGCCCCGACGGCGGCCCCGTGAACCCCGCGGGCGTCGACTTCTACTCGAGGCTGGTCGACGAGCTGCTCGGCGCCGGCATCAAGCCGTGGCTCACGCTCTACCACTGGGACCTGCCGCAGGCGCTCCAGGAGCGCGGCGGCTGGACGGTGCGCGAGACGAGCGACCGGTTCACCGAGTACGCGCTCTCGCTGCACGACGTGCTCGGCGACCGGGTGACCGCGTGGACCACGCTCAACGAGCCGTGGTGCGCCTCGTTCCTCTCGTACACCGGCGGCGAGCACGCGCCGGGGCATCAGAGCATCGCCGAGGGCCTGCTCGCCGCGCATCACCTGCTGCTCGGCCACGGTCAGGTGGTGCGCGAGCTGCGGAGTCGCGACGCCGGGCTCGACCTCGGCATCACGCTCAACCACACGGTCGCCGACCCCGCCGACCCGAGCGATCCCCGCGACCTCGACGCGGTGCGCCGGCTCGACGGGCAGTTCAACCGATGGTTCCTCGACCCGCTGTTCCGGGCGAGCTACCCGGCCGACATCGTCGCCGACATCCGCGAGTCGGATGCCGCGGCCGTCGACCGGTTCGAGGCGGCCGTGCGCGACGGCGACCTCGAGCTGATCTCGACGCCGATCGACGCGCTCGGCGTCAACTACTACCACGGAGACCTCGTCTCGGCGACGCCGCCGGCTCCGGCCGACACCCCGGTGCCGAGCGCCCCCGGCAACCCGCGCCCGACCCGCAGCCCGTACCCGGTCGCTCGCGACCTCTACAACGTCGAGCGCGGCCTGCCGCGCACGGCGCAGAACTGGGAGGTGCAGCCCGAGGGGCTCACCCGACTGCTGCGCCGCATCTGGGAGGAATACGCGGCCGCGGCCGGGGTCGAGCTCTACGTCACCGAGAACGGCGCGGCGTACGACGATGTCGTGTCGACCTCCGGCGGCGCCGCCGTCGTCGACGACGCCGACCGCGAGTCGTTCGTGCGCGCGCACCTCGCGGCGATCCTCGACGCGATCGAGCAGGGGGTGCCGGTCAACGGGTACTTCTACTGGTCGCTGCTCGACAACTTCGAGTGGGCGTGGGGGTATGCGAAGCGGTTCGGCATCGTGCGGGTCGACTACGACACCCAGGAACGCACGGTCAAGCGCAGCGGGCACGCGTACGCCCGCGTCATCCGCGACCGGGCGCTGTGATGGCCGGCCGGCCGAGCGGGCGCGCGGCGCCGCATCGAGACCACGCACCCGCCGGTCGAGGAGCGCGCAGCGCGTATCGAGACCGCGGGCCGCGGCGCCACGCGACCTAGACTGACGACATGGCGAAGGATGCCTCGGGGGGTGCCCCCACGCTCGAGATGGTCGCACGCGTCGCGGGAGTGTCGCGGGCGACGGTGAGCCGCGTCGTCAACGGCTCGCCGAAGGTGAGCCCCGAGGTCGCCGCAGCGGTCAACGACGCGGTCAAGCGCCTGCGCTACGTGCCGAACCGGGCGGCCCGCTCGCTCGCCAGCCGCTCGTCGAACGCGATCGCGCTCGTCGTGCCCGAAGACGTCACGACGTTCTTCGGCGACCCGTACTTCGCCGAGATCGTCAAGGGCATCATGAGCCGCATCGACGACAGCGACTACGTGCTCAACCTGCTCGTCGCCTCGAGCGATCCGCGGCACAAGACGCGTGCCTACCTCGAGTCGGGCGTCGTCGACGGCGCCCTCGTGATCTCGCACCACACGGGCGACGAGATCGTGCTCGCCGATTCGACGGTGCCGCTCGTCTTCGGCGGCCGCCCGGTCGACGGGCTCGTCGAGGGCGCGACCTACGTCGACGTCGACAACGAGGCGGCGGCCGAGGTCGGCACGCGCCACCTCATCGATCTCGGCCGGCGTCGCATCGGGTCGATCACCGGTCCACTCGACATGCGCGCGGGCGTCGACCGGCTCGACGGGTTCCGTGCGGCGGTCAGCGCGGCCGGGCTGCCCGACGACCTCGTCGAGTCGGGCGACTTCACCGCCGAGGGCGCCGCGGCCGCGACCCGTCGGCTGCTCGACCGGGTCGGCGCTTCCGCACGCGGGAGCGACGGCCCCGGCATCGACGCGTTGTTCGTCGCGAGCGACCTGATGGCGAGCGGCGCCCTCGCCGTGCTCGCCGAGCGCGGCCTGCGCGTGCCCGACGACGTGGCCGTGGTCGGCTTCGACGACAGTCCCGTCGCGACCCGCACCGCCGTGCCGCTGACGACCGTCGCCCAGCCGTCGGAGGAGCAGGGCCGCACGATGGCGGAGCTGCTCATCCGCCTCATCTCGGGCGACGACGACGTGCCGAAGCAGACGATCCTGCCGACGCGCCTCGTGGTGCGCGAGTCGGCGTAGGCCCCGGCGCCCTCGGCACCGGTCAGGCCCCGGCGAGCAGCCGCTCGACGAACCAGAAGAGCCCGACCGCGGCGACCCCGAGCTCGATCCAGAGCGGCGAGCCCGGCAGCCGGCGACGCAGCAGCACGATGAGCGGGAACGTCACGGCGATGAGCACGAGCTGGGTCAGCTCGATGCCCACGTTGAACACGAGCAGAGCGCCGAGCAGGCCCCACGAGAACGGCTCGTCGATGCCGAGCGCACCCGCGAAGCCGACGCCGTGCACGAGCCCGAAGACGAAGACCACCGCGACCCGCACCCAGTCCTCGCGCGAGAACCCGCGGGGCGGCGCGAGCACCGTCGGCAGCACCGTCACGGCCGTGCGCTCGCGGAGGGCGAGGCCCCCGCGCGGGCCGGAGCCCGAGGCGCCGCCCGGGTTCGGGGTGGCGCCCGGCCGGGCTCCTGCGGCCGCAGCGACCTCCCCGGTGCTCGCCGCGTTCCCGCGCCGTCTCAGCAGGCCGTCCAGACCTCCCCGGCCGCGTCGCGACGCCCAGACGCTCCAGAGCGCGACGGCGGCGATCGAGAACGCGATGACCGGCTCGACGAACGCGGGCGGCACGCTCACGAGCCCGAGCGCGGCGGCGATGAACGTCATCGAGTGCGCCACCGTGAATGCCGTCGCGACCACGACGATGTCGCGCAGGCGCCTCGCACCGACGATGAGGGCGAGCAGGAACAGCAGGTGGTCGGGTCCGAAGAGCAGGTGCTCGGCGCCGAGGATCAGGAACTCGCCCATCCGCGAGCCCCAGTCCTGCGTCGTCGTCATCGTCGGGCT
This sequence comes from Agromyces chromiiresistens, assembly GCF_029167465.1. Taxonomy (NCBI): domain Bacteria; kingdom Bacillati; phylum Actinomycetota; class Actinomycetes; order Micrococcales; family Microbacteriaceae; genus Agromyces; species Agromyces chromiiresistens. The sequence goes on along the minus strand of NZ_JARFNL010000004.1, from coordinate 315,836 downwards.
CGTGTCGGTGTCGAGGTTCGCGACACCGGCTCCCGAGCCGAGGTCGTAGCTGACGATCGTGGTCGTCCTGCCGCCCGGTGCCGTTCCCGGGAACAGCTCGGTGCCGATCCGGTAGACGGCGGCGGCCGCGCCGACCTCAGACCGGCAGTCGGCGTCGATCACGAGCCGGGCGTGCGGCACGCCGTCGCGGATCGTGATCGCGAACGGTTCGACGAGGGTGTTCGGGCAGGCCGCCCCAGCCGAGTCATCCCCCTCGACCGCGACCGAGTACCGCGGCAGGACGTACCCGAGCACCGTGTCGGAGTGGCGCTCGAGCACCTCGGTCGTGAGCTTCCGGGGATCGCGGCCCGACGCCTGCACGTCGGCGTACGCGTCGGCCTCGAACCCGGCGTCGTCCATCGCCCGCGCGCCGTCGGTCGCGAGCAGCACGTACTCGATCTCGAGCACGGTCCGCACGAGGCCGGGCTCGGGCTCGGTGACGTCGGCGAAGACGGTCGCGGCGTAGCTGTGCGCGGCCGCCGGGTCGGCCGGGGCGAGCACGGCCGACGCGAGTGACCCGACCGCGGCGACCGCGCAGAGGAGCGCACGCACGAGGCGCGCGCTCCCCCTGCGGCGTGGTTCAGGCCGCACCGAGGTCCGCCCAGGCCGGGTGCTTCGCGGTGCCGGGCACCTCGCCGCGGGTCCACCACTTGGCGCGATAGAGGCGCCCCTCGTGCTCGACGGTCTCGCCGCCGGTGTAGACCCACGACGCGGTCCAGGCCCGCACGATGCCCTTCGCGGTGCTCACCTCGACCCCCTGCTCGGCCCAGGCGCCGTTCACCTTGCCGTTCTTCGCGGTCGCCCCGGGCGTCGCCCCCTTGGTCCACCACTGCGCGACGAACACGCGGCCGTCATGGAGCACCCGGTCGCCGGCGACGTACGCGCGGTCGGCGCGCCAGGTCGGCAGCTCTGCGATCGCGACATCCTTCGAGGTCGCCGTGCCGTCGGCGCTGTTCGGGCGGCTCGCCGTCACGGTCACCGCGATCTCGGCGCCGTTGAGCGATCCGTCGACCTGCAGCTGCGCGCCGGTCTCTCCCGCGAGCTCCTCACCGTCCGCCGTCCAGCGGTAGGCGAAGGCGAGGCCCTCGGCGTCCCACTCGCCCGGCTTCGCGAAGAGGATGCCGCCGACCTCGGCGGTTCCCGAGACGCTCGGCTGCACGGTGGCGACCGGCGCGGGCTCCTCGACGGTGACGTCGAACTCGGCCGCGGTGTCGTTGCCGGCGGCGTCGACCGCGAGGTACCGCAACGTGTACGCACCGGCGGCCGGGGGCACGATCGTGCCCGGCTCGAGCGGCACGTCCTCGCCGATGGGCCCCGACGCCGTGATCGTGAGCTCGACCGAGCCCGAGTCGTCGCCCGCGAGGCCGGCGGGCACCGTGTACTCGGTGCCGACCGTCGCGGTCGCGGCGGGCGCGGGGTCGACCTCGACGAGCGGCGGCGTCGTGTCGTTGCTCGTCAGGGCGTGCGCGGCGAGGCGCTCGACCGATGCGGCCGCGAGCGGCTCGCCGAAGATCTTCGCCGTCGAGATGGTGCCCTCGAAGGGGTACTCGACCGTGCCCGACGACGAGATGTCTCCGCCGACGACGAACGACCGTGCTGCGCCCGTCGGGTTCTGCACCTTGCCGCCGCCCGTCGCGGTGGCCGTGCCGGCCTCGCGGCCGTCGACGAACACGCGCAGTGCTCCCGACGCGGCGTCGTACGTCGCCGCGATGTGCGACCACTGCCCGGCGGTGACGGCGTTCTCGGCACGGGCGACGACGTACTTGCCGCCGACGCGCACCCACAGCTCGGGCGAGACCTTGCCCGGCTGCGTGCCGGGCAGCATCTCGAGGCCCTGCCCCGCACTCTGCGTGTTCGAGATCATGTCGCGCTCGGTCGTGATCGCGGGCACCTTGACGACCGACTCGATCGTGAAGCCGTCCTCGGTCTCGGCGTAGTCGCCGTCGGACCATGCGATGCGCGAGCCCTGGGCGGAGCTGCCGGTGAACGTCGCGACCTCGGTGCCGAGTGCGGCGTCGACCGCGATCGGCGCGTTGCCGGCGGTGATGGCGTGCGCCCGCGGCGACCGGTCGACGGGCCTGCCGCCGACGTAGTCGAGATCGAGCAGGTCGGCCGCGGGGAGCGGCTCGAGGAGTCGGGCCAGCTCGGCCGATCCGTTCGCCGCGGTCACGGTGAACGAAGCCTGCGACTGGCGGGCGGCCGCGTCGGTGACGACGTAGGCGAGCGTGTGCGCGCCCGCCACGCTCGGCGTGAACGTGTACCGGCCGTCGTCGGTGCGCGCCACCTCGACGACACCACCCGTCGGGTCGGTCACCTCGACGGCGACCTTCACCCGGCCCGAGTTGTCGACCGCCTGCGGCGCCGGGGCGATGTAGGGCCGACCGACGACCGCGGAGGCACCGGGCGCCGGGCGCTCGGCCTCGACCTGCGGCGGCGTGGCGTCGATGAGCTTGAGCTCGCGGTTCGCGACGCGGTAGACGTTCTTGTCGCTCAGCGGCGTGCTGTAGATCTCGACGCCGGCGATGCGGCCGTCGAGCGTCGCGTCGTCGAGGGTGCCGCTCGCGTTCGCGTCGCCGCCGATCGCCATGTAGCGCGCCGCGGTGTTGCTCGGCTTGACCGGGAACGAGACGTCCTCCGTGGTCACCGCCCTGATACCGTTCACGTAGAGGCGGGCGTCGGTGCCGTCGTACCAGCCGGTCACGTGGTACCAGGTGCCGTACTCCAGCTCGACCGACGGACGAGGGCTCGAATACCAGAATCCGAGCTCGTACGTCGTGGCCGACGCCGTTCGCACCGCCTCGAGGCCGACGCCGCCGCCCTGCATGCCGCCGAACACGTCGACGTATCCGCCGACGGGCTTGTCGATCGCGTCGAGCTTGAACGTCGCGTCGATCGTGAAGCCGTCCTGCAGCTTCGCGTAGTCGGCGTCGCTCCAGGGCGCGGTCTTGAACGCGGTGGCCGCGTCCTGCTCACCGACCGCGACCTGTGCGCCGAGGTCGGCGTCGTCCGCGACTCGGGCAGCGCCGCCTGCGGTGAGGGTCCACGCCTTCGGCGAGGCATCCGCGGCCTTGCCGTCGGCGAAGCCGACATCGAGGAGATCGGCGGTCGGCACCTGCTCGCGCAGGTCGTCGAAGGTGAGCTTCTCGGGGTCGAACGGCGGCTCGACCGGGCCGGTCGAGCCGGTCGTCGTGAACCGCGCCGTGAGCGCCGTACCCTCCTTGCCCCACGCGTTGATCGGGGTGACCCGCACCTCGTACTGTCGCGACGGGCGCAGGTTCCACACCTCGTGGTTGCGGCTCGTCGGCATCGGCAGGTTGTAGAACCCCGACCACTGCAGGAAGGTGTTCACGGTCTGCCCGGTCGCGACGTCGACCGTCGTGTAGCGGTACTTGTGCACGATGTCCTGCACGGTGTTCGGAGCGGGCACGGCCTGCGGGAACGCGACCATCGCCTTGTCCTCGCCGATGCCGTCGACCGTCACCGCGGAGCCCGCCTTCCACTCGGGCGCCTTCGAGAGGCTCGCGCGGTGGGTGTTGTTGAGCGGGAAGCGCTCGTCGTACGTCTTCGTCGTGTCGACCGAGTCGGCGACGTCCCACGTCCACGTCTGGTCGATCCACTGATCGGCGAGCAGGTCGTAGTTCCTGATCGTGACCTTCGAGCCGGTGATCTCGACGACCGCCGTCTGGCGGTTGTTGCCCGCGTCGTCGGGCGTCGTGTCGTTCGATCGGCTCGTCGGGCTCGTGCCCACGACGCCCGACTCGAACTCGTAGTACGCGAGCGGCGGTGCATTGACGGTCGTGAAGCCCTTGTCGGCCTTGTCGCCGGCACGGTTCTCCTGGCCCTGCCAGACCGACGTCGGGATGTTCTGCGGCGTGTGGATGTGCCCGCCCCAGACGACCGCCTGCGGGAAGTCGTCGAAGACCGACTGCAGGGTGTTGCCGCAACCGCTCGAGAGGCCCGTGCCGTACCACTCGTTCGAGACGTAGTGCGTGCACTGCAGCGGGTGGTGCACGAGCACCATGACGGGCTTCGTCGGGTCCTCGGCCGTGGCGGCCGCGAGTCGCTGCTGCAGCCACGAGGCGGCGTAGGCGTAGTTGCCCGAGCTCGCCGACGACGGCTTGCCCGTGACGGGGTCGAGCGTGCCGGCACCCGGCGAGACGGTGATGAAGTGGTAGCCGTCGATCGTGTAGTCGGCGTTCGGCTTCTGGCCGCCGGTGGCCTGGGTGAACAGGTCGTACGACGAGATCGCGCTGACGTCGTGGTTGCCGAGCGAGGCGACGAGGTCGATGCCGAGGCCGGCCTTCGAGTCGATCGTCGACTTCAGCCCGGCGTACTCGCTCGCGGTCGCGGTATTCGTCAGGTCGCCCACGAAGAGGGCGGTGCCGACGTTCTCGGCGGCCCAGAAGTCGTACGCCTCGGCGAGCTCGCTCCAGTTGTTGTGGATGTCGCCGATCGCCGCGAAGCGGATGTCGGGCTCGCCGTCGGCGGTCGCAGGGGCTTCGACGACCGACTCGGTCGACGACGGCCCGGACGCCTCGGCGGCGGGCTCCTCGGACGCCGGCGCACCGGCCGGGGCCCGGGTCGCATCTCCGCCGACCGTGACGGTGCGCGTCTCCTCGGTGATGCCGCCCTCGGCATCGGTGACGGTGAAGGCGACCGTGTACTCGCCCGCGACGGCGGGCACGAAGCGGTAGGCGCCGTCGTCGCCCGGGCTCACAGCGGCCACGACGCCGTCGGGGCTCGTGACCGAGACGACGAGGTCGCCGGCCGCACCGGCCCCGCCGGTGAAGACGACGGTGTCGCCGACGACGGCGTCGGTCGGGCCGGCGATGGCGACGGGCGCGTCGGCCGCGCCCGCTGCGGTGGCGGCCGACTCGGCGTCGCCGTTCGACGGCGCGACGGCCGATGCGGTGGTGGCGGGCGCGGCCTGCGCCTGGGCAGGCGCGGCGGCGATGCCGGTGAGGAGCAGCGTCGCGGCGGCGACGGAGGTGACCACGAGGGCCGACCGACGCCGGGATCGGCGGGGAACGGCGGAATCGGACGGGGGGACGGCGGGCTGCGACACGATATGTCCTTCGAGTGACCTGGGCCGGAACGGTGCCACGAAACCGAGCCGAGGTGGCCGCCGGGTGAACGTGAGGGGACCGCGCGGCGGCGGATTCGCGAGCGGGGCCGGATTCGTCGGCCCGCTGCGCACAGTGGGTGCGCGGCCCGGTCGTGCCCGGGTCTCAGCCGGCGTCGGGCAACTCGGCCGTGCCTGCGGCCTGCGCCTCGAACGAGATGGTGTGCGGCAGGTACCGGTCTTCGCCGCACTCGACGGGGCGCCCGTTCGCGGCGTACGTCTCGCGCCGCACCTGCAGCATCGGGCTCGAGCGTCGGACCCCGAGCAGCCGTGCGTCCTCGCTCGATGCGGCGACGGCCTCGATGCGGTGGTTGCCGTGCGTGATGACGATGCCGGCGTCGGCGAGCCGTCGCGTGGTCGAGTGCGCATCGTCGGGCATGCGTGCGACGTGCGGCATCACCCACGGCGCCCAGGTCGAGCGCTCGACCATGACGTCGCGCCCCTCGAGCGTGCGCACGCGGATCATGTGCAGCACCTCGTCGCCCGTGCCGATGCCGAGCAGCCGCGCCTCGCGCGGAGTCGCGCGTCGGACCTCCCTCGCGACGACCCGACCGCCCGACGCGCGGCCCTGGGCCTCGGCCCACTGGGTGAACGAGCGCATGCGGTCGAATCCCTGGGTCTTCGCCGCCTGCACGAACCAGCCCGCGCCGCGGCGCGACTCGACGAGGCCCTGGCGCGCGAGCGCGGCGAGCGCGCTTCGCACGACGCTGCGCGAGGAACCCTGCGCCGCGGCGAGCTCGAGCTCGCTCGGCAGCCGGGTGCCTGCCGGCAGCTCGCCCGACACGATCCGGCGACGCAGGTCGCCGATGAGGTCGACCGACCCGGTCACTCGAAGACGACCCCCGCCACCTCGGCGAACCGTCCGCGCATGACGGCGATCGCATCGGGGTGTTCGTCGACGAGCACGAACCGGCGGCCGAGGGTCGCGGCGACGGCGCCGGTCGTGCCGGACCCCGCGAAGAAGTCGAGCACCCAGTCGCCCTCGCGGGTCGAGGCCTGCACGATGCGCCGCAGGATGCCCTCGGGCTTCTGCGTCGGGTACCCGGTCTTCTCTCGCCCGGTCGGCGAGACGATCGTGTGCCACCAGACGTCGGTCGGCAGCTTGCCGAGCTCGGCCTTCTCGGGGGTCACGAGGCCCGGCGCCATGTACGGTTCGCGGTCGACCGCGGTCGAGTCGAACCAGTAGCGCTCGGGGTTCTTCACGTACACGAGGATCGTGTCGTGCTTCGTCGGCCAGCGCCGCTTGGACTTCGCGCCGTAGTCGTACGCCCAGATCAACTCGTTGAGGAAGCACTCGCGCCCGAACAACGCGTCGAGCAGCACCTTCGCGTAGTGCGCCTCGCGGTAGTCGAGGTGCAGGTAGAGCGTGCCGTCGTCGGCGAGCAGGCGCCACGCCTCGACGAGTCGCGGTTCGAGGAACGCCCAGTAGTCGTCGAAGCGGTCGTCGTAGCGCAGCAGGTCTCCGCGGATGCGCTCGTAGCGCTTGCCCGCGAACCCGGTGATCGTGTTGACGGTGTTCGCCGCGCCCGGCTCGGGCTCCGAGTCATCCGCCTCGACCTGCCGCACGTGACGCAGCGACTGGCGCGCCTGCACCCGGCCGGTGTTGAACGGCGGGTCGAGGTAGATGAGCGTGAACCGGCCGTCGGGCAGGGTGGGCAGCACCGCGAGGTTGTCCGCATGGATGATGCGGTCGGGTTCGTCGGAGGCCACGGGCTCCAGTCTGCCAGTCGACCGCTCCGCCGGTTGCGGTAGCGCCCGCCGAAGTCAGCCGGCGTGCTCGTGCGCGTGCGCGTCGGCGATCTCGCGGCCCGCGGCGGGGTCGGATGCCGCGGCCGAACCGACGACGTCGGCGACGGCGCCGCGCGAGTGCACGACCTGCCCGCCCACCAGCGTCACCTCGGCGTGCTCGGCGAGGAGGCCCGCCGGGTCGTGCTCGTGCGCGTAGAGGTCGCCCGACCACACGACGAGGTCGGCGTCCATGCCCACCGCGAGTCGCCCGCGCGACCCCTCGAGATGCCAGGCCCGCGCACCGTGCACCGTGTAGGCCTCGAGCGAGCGGTCGACGCCGACCCGCTCCCCCGCGGTCCAGGCGTCGGTGCCGTCGAGCGCCGCTCGGGTCGCGGCCGAGAAGACGCCGACGAGCGGGTCCATCTCGCCGACCTGCCAGTCGCTCGAGAAGGCGACGGTCGCGCCCGAGTCGAGGAGGCTCCTGAAGCGCCAGGCACGGCTCCAGCGCTCTTCGCCGACGTTCTCCATCCACGTGCCGGCGACGAGGTCGGGCGAGCAGTGCCGCGGCTGCATCGCCGCGGTGACGCCCAGCTCCGCGAAGCGCGGCAGGTCGTCGGGGTGCAGGCACTCGACGTGCACGACGCCGTGGCGCCGGTCGACCGTGCCGTTCACCCGTTGCGCGTGCTCGATCGCGTCGAGCGCCAGCCGGATGCCCGCGTCGCCCGTCGCGTGCGTGTGGGTCTGCAGGCCCAGCCGGTCGAGTTCGGTGACGACGTCGACGAGCTCGCGCCCGCCGTTGCCGGCGTAGCTCGGGCGTCCGCGCCGGCCGGGCCGGTTCGCGTAGTCGTCGAGCATGAGCGCGGTGTGCGGCTCGATCACGTCGTCGGAGTAGAGCTTGATGGGCCCGAGGCGCAGCAGGCCCGCGTCATCCGGGTTCTCGGCCGCGTTCGCGATCGTGTCGCGGAGCGTGCGCCGGAACTCGCCGTCGGCCCCGACGGGGTGGAAGAGCGCGGCGATCACTCGGGAGCTCAGCACGCCCTCGGCGAGCGCACGCTCGAAGAGCGGAAGCTCGGCGAGCGGCACCTGCGGCTCGACGACGGTCGTGATGCCGAGCACGGTCGCCATGCGCATGCTCGACCGCAGCTTGCGGTACCGGCGTTCGGGCGAGTACATCGGGATGTCGCACTGCAGTGCCGCGAGTCCCGCGACGGTCATCGCGCTCGTGTAGAAGTCGGTGACCCATCCGGTCGCCGTGCCGTCGGCGTCGCGCTCGGCGCGGCCCCAGGCGATCTCGCCGCCGTCGGCGAGGCCGAGCACCTCGAGCGCGCGGCGGTCGAGCCACACCGAGTGCTGGTCGTAGGTCGTCACGAAGATCGGCCGGCCGTGCGGGTCGAGGCCGGCCAGGTCGCGCGCGTTCGGCCGGCGGTTCTCGACGACGGCGTACACGGCGTTCTCGGCGCAGATCCACGGCAGCTCGGGGCGGGCGGCCGCGAAGCCGGCGATGCGCCGGCGCACCTCGTCGAGGGTGTGCGCCCCTTCGAGCGAGACCGCATCGTCGTCGAAGCCGAGCAGCAGGTGGTTGTGGCTGTCGATCACGCCGGGCGTGACGAGCCGGCCGTCGGCCTCGACCGTGCGCCGCGCGGCGGGCGCCTCGGCCGCGGGGCCGACGTAGGCGATGCGGTCGCCCGTGACGCCGATCGCCTCGGCCCAGGGCCGCGCGGGGTCGAAGGTGCGCACGCGTGCGCCGGTGATGAGGAGGTCGAGGGTCATGGTGCTGGGCTTTCTGCGGTGTGCGGTGGAGCGCGGTGTGCGGTGGAGCGGTGGTGCGGTGATGCGGTGATGCGGTGATGCGGTGGCCGATGACATGGGGCAGTCACCAGCCACGATTCGCCGGACTCCGGGGGCGTTCGGTCCGCCGGAGCTGTGGATTTGTGGACATGTGCGCATCGATCGTGTGGATGTGTGGAATTGTCGACGCGCACGCTGTGGACATGTGGACGTGTGGACGCCCTTGCGAGAAGCGTCCCCGGCCGGTGCGTTCGCTCCTCGGACGGTGTGGTCGTGTGGGCACGTGGACTCGTCCCGTGTGGTCATGCGGTCATGTGGTCGCGCTCCCGGCCGAGACATCCCCGACCCGGGCGACGGGATCGCGGAGCCGACGCGGCCGGCCGCCGTGATCCCGTCGGACCGTGGGGATCCTCAGGCGAGGTCGTCGTCCTCGTCGGCGTCGAGCAGGTGCGCCGCGCCGGGGTTCGTGCGCAGGTACAGCGCGTAGTAGAGGAACCCGGCGACGATGATCCCCGCCGCGATGCCGAGGCTCAGCCACTGCGCGGGGTCGAGGATCCCGATCACGAAGATCGTCGCGATCGCGGCGAGGGCGACGATCGGCGCGATCGGCCAGAGCGGCATGCGGAAGTACGCCGACATCGACGCCCCGGCGGCGGCCTCGCGGTTCGTCTGCCGGCGCACGACGAGCGCGGCGAGGGCGATGAAGCCGTAGCTGAACGCGAGCGTCGATCCGGTGGCGTTGAGCAGCACGTCGAAGGGCACGAAGCATGCCGCGAGGGCGAGCACGCCCATGACGATCGTGGCGACGACCGGCATCTTCGTCGTCGGCGACACCTTCGCGAGCGGGCGGGCGAGCCCGGCCGGCATCGCCTGGTCGCGGGCAGCGGCGAAGAGCAGGCGGCCCGACTGCAGGGCGATCGCGATGATCGCGTTCACGATCGCGAGTGCGATCGCCACGAGCACGACGATCGTGACGGCATCGCCGGCGCTCTCGGCGAGGAACGTCTCGACCGGCAGCGCCGCGCCGAAGAGGTCCTCGAGCGAGTCGGCACCGAGCAGGATCGCGGTCAGCGGGATGAGCTCGGCGAGCACGGTGATGAGCGCGCTCCAGAGCACGGCGCGGGCGATGGTGCGGCGGGCGTTGCGGGTCTCCTCGGCGAAGTAGATCGCGCCGCCGTAGCCGTTGTACGAGAAGATGCCCTGCGTGATCGCCAGCACGAGCCCGGCGATGCCGAGCGGAGCGAGTCCGCCCGTCGCGGGGTCGAGCACCTGCGGGTCGAAGAGCGCGGTGATCGGGCGCTCGACGTTGATGAGCCCCAGCACCGCGAGCAGCACGAGCGCGGCCATCTCGACGAAGAGGAAGGCACCCGTCACCCACGCGTTCGTGCGGATGTTGAAGCACGCCGTCACGGTCGCGAGCACGATCACGATGAGCGCCGTCCACAACGGGTCGAGCCCCGCGATCGCGACGCCGAGGTAGTCGGCGACGCCGAGCGCGAAGATCGCCACGATGAGCGGCAGCGTGATGAGGTTGATGAAGAACACGGCCGCGCCCGCGGCCGGCCCGAGCACGCGGTTCACGAGCGAGTAGTCGCCGCCGGCGATGGGATGCCGCGACCCGAGCTCGGCGTAGCACAGCGCGACGAGCAGGCTGATGACGCCGGCGAGGGCGAAGCCCCAGAAGACGCCGGTGCCGTAGGTGGCGAGCGCGGCGCCGCCGAGGATGAACACGCTCGAGGCGGGCGAGATGCCCGAGAGGGTGATGAGCACGTTGCCGCCGACGCCGAGCGAACGCGACAGCTGCGCGCCGTGCGTCGTCGTCGCGGCCGTGTCGAGGGCGGGCGCTGGAGTGGGTGATGACATGGGTGGTCTCGCTTCGTCGGGGGAACCAAGGCATTATTTGACTCAAGTGTCAAAGAATGCACCGAGCATGACAGGCCGATCGGTTAGTGTCAAGAACATGGCCCGACCCCGCAACCAGCACGCCCGGCGCGCGGCCCTCATCGAGGCGACGTATGCCGCGGGGCGCATGCACGGGCTGCGGTCGCTGTCGCTGACGGATGTCGCGGCCCAGGCCGGCCTCACGCGGGGCGCGATCCTCTACTACTACGAAGACCTCGACGCACTGCTCGTCGAGGCCCATGCTGCCGGTGTGGAGCGGTTCTGCGACGATCGCGATGCCGTCGTCGATCGCCTCGACGACCCCCGTGCGCAGCTCGCCGCCGCCATCGACGGCGGTCTGCCGAGCGGGCCCGATGACGCGCTCATGAGCCTGCTCTACGAGTTCGACGTGCTCGCCGGCAACTCGCCGCTGCACGACGAGCTCGTGCAGAAGCTCTACCTGCGCCAGCTCGAGACGTACCGTCGCATCCTGGCCGCGGGGCGCACTGCCGGCGTCTTCACGCCGAACCTCGACGACGACCGGCTCGCGATGACGTTCGTCGCCCTCGAAGACGCGTACGGCCTGCACATCGTCGGCGGCAACGCGCTCATGACGGTCGAGACCGCGGCCGCGGCGATGCGGGCGGTCGCGGCGGAACTCGGCTGCCCGACCACCCCGTCGGCCGAGTAGGCGCGCAGCACCGTATCGAGGCCGGGCCGCTCGACCCGGTGGCCTCGATCCGCTTCGCCGCTCGACCGACCGACCGTCCTCAGACGTCGAGGCGGATCGAGCCCTTGAAGCGATCGGACCGCGCCGGAGGCGCGCCCGCGGCATCCCCCTCGTCGTCGGCGAAGGCGATGCCCTTGTCACCGTCGGGAGTCGGCGCCGGCGTGGGCAGGCGGTTCTGCCGGTCCATCTCGACCTGCGCCTCGTACTTGCGCGGCGCGAACACCTCGTCGCCGATCATCATGACGGCGCTGCCCGAGGGCTTGCCCTTCTTGGTCTTGTCGGAGAGGTCGATCCAGCCGAGCCGCACGGCGACGACGATGACGGCGAGCGCGCCGAGCGCGATCGCGAGCCAGATCCACCAATCCACCCGGCGATTCTAGCGGGGTGACCCTGAGCCTTCCTCGCGAGCCGTCGCTCAGCCGCGACGCGCGACCGTCACGGCACCCGGTAGAGCCACTCGCGCGTCGCGAACTTCGTCTCGACGAGCTCCTCGGCCTCGGCCAGCTCGTCGGCGGTCACGCTGCCCGGCGTCGCCCCGTTGAGCGCGACGAACGTCTGCTTGAGGCTCTCGATGATGGCGCCGCGGCTGAGCCCCGTCTGCGAGCGCAGCGGGTCGACGCGCTTCGCCGCCGAGGCGATGCCCTTGTCGCTGATCTTCTCGCGGCCGATGCGGAGGACCTCGAGCATCTTCTCGTTGTCGAGGTCGTACGCCATCGTGACGTGGTGCAGCACTCCCCCGTTGCCGAGGCGCTTCTGCGCGGCGCCGCCGATCTTGCCGAGCGGGCTCGTGATGTCGTTGAGCGGCTGGTACGTCGCCTCGATCCCGAGGGCGCGCAGGCCCTGCAGCACCCAGTCGTCGAGGTAGGCGTACGACTCGGCGAAGCTCATGCCCTGCACGAGCTCTGCAGGCACGTAGAGCGAGTAGGTGACGACGTTGCCCTGCTCCATCATCATCGCGCCGCCGCCCGAGATGCGGCGCACGACGTCGAAGCCGTAGCGCTCGGCGCCCTCGGGGTCGACCTCGTTCCTCACCGACTGGAACGAGCCGATGACGACGGCCGATTCGTCCCACTCCCAGATGCGCAGGGTCGGCTTGCGGCGGCCCTCGCCGACGCGGGTGGCGAGCACCTCGTCGAGCGCGAGGTGCAGGCGCGGCGGCACGGCGGGGTCGTGCACGACCTCCCAGTCGTAGTCGGCCCAGCTCGTCGCCTCGGTGAGCGCGCGGCGCACGGCGACCGCGACGGCGTCGGCCGAGAAGCCCAGCATGACGGCGTCCTTGCGGAGGCGCGCGCCGATCGCGGCCGAGATCTGCTTCGCGTCGGACGCCGCGGGCAGGCCCTCGAGCGCGGCGTTGATGTCGTCGAGCGCTTCGTCGGGTTCGAGGAAGAAGTCGCCGGCGACCCGCGGGTTGCGGATCGCGCCGCTCACCACGTCGAAGTCGACGATCACGAGCTTGCCGCCGGGCACCTTGTATTCACCGTGCATGCGGTACAGCCTACGGATGGGTTCCGTCGGTCGAGTAGCGCGGGAGCGTCACGGGCTCGGACGCGCCGCGTCAGGCCGACCGCCGGGTGCACTCGCGGGAAGGCGGCCACAAATCCACAAATCCACTCGATCGGTGTCCACAAATCCACAAGTGCACACCCGGTACGGACCGCATGGCCCGCCGGTGCCGCCCCGGCGTCGCCGGCCTGAGCGGGCTGCCACGCTCGGCGCCGTCATCCCCGAGTCGCCTCGGCCGACGCTTGCTCGAGGAAGAGGGCATCATCGGCGAGTGCCCGCGTTGCCGTGCGCCGCCAGCCGTAGGCGACGCTCGCCCCGGTCACGATTGCGCCGTCGATGGCGAACGCCGCTGCCGACGCGGCGATGGTCATGCTCGTTCCCGCGATCCACCCGACGACGGCACCGACCAATGCGCCGAGCAGTGCGAACGCGACGAGATGCACGCGGAACGACTCGACGCGCCGGAACGCGAGACCGAGCACCCATGCCGACGGACCGCCGATCAGAACCAGGGTGCCGATCGACCACGGAAGTGCGTAGAAGGCGCTCATCAGGATGCCGAGGAACGCCCAGCTCACCGCGTTCGCCATCGACTCGAACGGGTTCGGCGACCACAGCGCCATGACGATGAGCATGACCGGATAGCTCAGCGGGAACATCCACTGGAAGGTCCACCACCCCCACCCGGCCCCGCGCACGAACTCGCCCCACGTGAACGCCATCGGCGCCTCAGGCGTGCGCACCCGAGCGCCGTAGCGACCCGCCACACCGGGCGCCGGCACGGTCATGCCCGCACCTCGGCGATGAGCTCGACGAGTTCGCGGAGCGGCTTGCGCAGCAGTGGCACCTTCGCAAGCGGCAGGGCGAGGGCGAGGGCGAGCAGCTTGAGTCCGCGCTCGAGCAGGCGCAGCGTGCGCTCCCGGCCGGGCGACGTGTCGTAGACCCAGAACATCGCGAGCAGCAGGTAGCCGAGCCAGAACACCTCGGGCAGCGAACGGGCGAGGTCGTCGGGCAACGAGTGCTTGGCGCCGGCGACCGCCTCGGTGAAGAGGCCGACCGCGAGCTGGCGCGCCTCGGTCGAGTCCTCGGCGAGCGGGTTGATCGGCGACTTCGGCGAGACCGCCGCGCTGAGGAAGCCGGGCGCGAAGGCGTGGAACGGCTCGAGCGTCGCGAGCCCCGTGCGGTAGACGACACCCAGCCGCTCGACGAGATCGGTGTGCTCTGCCAACAGCGGCTCGGCCACCGCGCGGTGCTCGCGCTGCACCTCGACGTAGAGCTCCTGCACGAGGTGGTTCTTGGTCGGGAAGTAGTAGTACGCGTTGCCGAGCGAGACCCCGGCCTCCTGCGCGATCAGCCGCAACGTCGTGTCGTCGAATCCCCGCGCGCGGAACGAGGCCACCGCGGTGTCGCGGATGAGTGCCCGCGTGCGTTCGGCCTTGGTGCGAGGCATCCGCTCGCCATTTTCGAACATGTTCAAAAGATAGCGCAGATGGCCGAAGAAGTCACGTGGTCTCGATACGGCGCTGCGCGCCTACTCGACCGACGGGACCCTGCGTACGCTGGCGACATGACGACGTTCTTCCTGGCGCGGCACGGCGAGACCGTCTGGCACGCCGAACACCGCTACGCGGGCAACTCGGATGTCGCGCTCACGCGCCACGGCCTCGGCCAGGCCGCGGCGCTCGGCGCGTGGGCGGTCGACGCCCGGCTCGATGCGATCATCGCCTCGCCGCTCAGCCGCGCGCAGCGCTCGGCCGCACCCGCCGGCGAGACGACCGGCCTGCCGGTGCGCACCGACGCCCGGCTCGTCGAGATCGACTTCGGCGCCGCCGAGGGACTCACGCCCGACGAGCTCACCGAGCGGTACCCGGCCGAGTGGGCGGCGTTCTGCGAGGCGCCCGCGTCGAACCCGTTCCCGGGCGGCGAGACCGGCCGCGCCGGCATCGCTCGCGCGCTGCCGGTGTTCGACGAGCTGGTCGAGGAGTTCCCCGACGGGCGCGTGCTCGTCGTCGCGCACGCCACCCTCATCCGGCTGCTGTTCTGCGAGCTCGCCGGCATGGACCCCGACGGCTACCGCGACCTGCTGCCCGTGCTCGGCAACTGCAACGTGACGACGATCGTCTACCCCTGGGCGACGGAGTCGCGCGCGGCGCACCATCCCCGCATCCGACTACTGGGCTACGACGTGCCGCCCTGGCACGCGGGCATGTAGCCGCGGCGGTCGGCGGCGCTTCGAGGCGCTCGCGACGGGCCGGAACTCGAACGAGGCGCCACCGGGTGAGTCCCGGCGGCGCCTCGTGCGGGGCGACGACCCCTACTCCTCCCAGGGCACGTCGGGCGCCTTGTAGTAGCCGATGCCCATCTCGTCCCAGCGGTGGGCCTGCTGCCCGATGCGGCGTTCGAAGTCGTCGAACGAGCGCACCTCGGGCGCCGACCAGCCGACCTCGGCGATCGCCGGCATGCGCGGGAAGCTCACGAAGTCGGCGTACTGCGACACGGGGATGAACTGGTCGAGCGACGTCGGCAGCTTCGTCGAGCCGTAGTAGGCGCGGTCGGCCCAGAGCGCCGCCTCGACGCCCTCGATCTGCTCCTCGGTCGCGAGCGAGACGCTGCCGTCGGTGCTCGAGGTCACCGAGATCGGGTCCCAGTCGTACGAGCGCTCGAGGTCGACGAGGCCGGCCCAGCTGAGCCCGTAGGGCACGCTCGCGTCGTACTTCATGTCGAGGTACGAGCGGTCGGCGGGCGAGGCGACGACCGTCGCGCCCTGCGCGAGCGCGTTGCGGAGCTCCCGCACGTCGGGGCGCTCGTTCGGCGTGCCGATCGAGGCCTGGTCGCCGGCGTCGGCCCACCACTGCATGATGGAGCCCTCGGGCAGCGGCGAGGCGCCGATCTGGTGCCAGCCCATGACCCGCTTGCCCTGCTCGGCGAGCACCTCGGCGGAGGTCTCGACGTACCAGTCCATCTGCTCCTGCGTGGTCGACGGCACCTCGTCGCCGCCGATGTGCACGATGTCGGAGGAGCTCTGCTGCGCGGCCTCGGTGAACACGTCCTGCAGGTAGGCGCGCACCTCTTCGCGGCGTTCGGGCGTCAGGCAGATCGTGGGCAGGCCGACGTCGAAGCCGGAGTACGGCGCGACCGCCTTGCCGTCGCAGTTGATCTCGGGGATCGACGCCTTGGCCGCCATCGCGTGGCTCGGCCCGTCGATCTCGGGCACGACCTCGATGAAGTGGTCGGCGGCGTACTTCACGATCTCCTGGTAGTCGGCCTTGGTGTAGAACCAGGGCCCGCCGGTGCCGGGCTTCCATCCGCTCTGCGTCGATGCGCCGACCTGCGTGAGCTCGGGGCGCGCATCGACGGTGAGGCGCCAGCCCTGGTCGTCGGTGAGGTGCAGGTGGAGCGCGTTGTACTTGTAGAGCGCCATGTGGTCGATGAAGCGCTTCACGTCGTCGACGGGGTAGAACCGCCGACCGACGTCGAGCATGGCGCCGCGGTAGTCGTAGCGGGGCGCATCGCTGATGTCGACCGACGGGATCGCCCAGGCGACATCGGATGCCTCGGCCGATTCGACCTCGGGCGGCAGCAACTGCCGGAGCGTGGTCGCGCCGCGGAACAGCCCCTCGGCGGTGTGCGCCTCGAGCGACACGTGCGTTCCCTCGGCCTGGATCGTGTAGCCCTCGTCGCCGAGGGCGGCGTCGCCGCGAGTCGAGAGCTCGATCGTCGCGCCCCGGGATGCGCCCGCGGCTCGCTGGCCGACGGGGACCGCGTAGCCCGTGGCATCCCTCAGCAGTTCCGCGAAGCCCTCACCGACCGACGCCGCGCCGTCGTCGAGCGGGTGCACCTTGATGACGGTGCCGGCGCCGAGTTCGACGGGATCCGCGCCCGTCGCGGCGACGTGCGACGGTTGTGGAACGAGGGCGAGGTCGGCGAGCGGGTCGGCGCCGGCAGCGGAGTCGGCGGCATTCGCCGGCAGGGGCGCGGCGACGAAGGCGAGCGCACCCACCGCGACAGTGGCGGCGAGTGCGGCGCGGGGCGATCTGGACATCGGTGTCCTCCTCGAGCTCGGTGGTAGGGCGTCTCGGGTTCTCTCCGAAAGCTAGCCAGCGCTGATCGAGTCTGTCAATAGTCCGATGTTTTCGGTCAGAAACAATCACCAGGGGTGATCATTCGCTCATTTTTGCGATCAGTCGACCGCGTACCGCTCGTCGAGCCAACGCACGAGGTCGCCGAAGACCTCGGCCCGGTTGGTCTCGTTGAAGGGCTCGTGCCGCGCACCCTCGTACACGATGAGCTCGACGTCGCGCAGGCCCGACCGCTCGACGTACGCCTCGGCGAGGCGACGCACGCTGCGCTCGCCGCCGACGGCGCACTCGGTGCCGCTCATGATGAGCAGCGGCAGCTCGGGCGGGAGGCCGCGCGCGGGCCGGCCGAGCAGCCTGAGCGTGTCGGGCAGTCCGAACAGCTTCGGCAACGGCACCTCGGTCGCGTACGGGTCGGCCATGAACGCCCGGGCCACCTCGGGGTCGCGGCTGAGCCACTCCATCGGTGTCGGCCCGGTGTGCCCGAAGCGCCTGTTGCTCGGCGAGTGGAGGTCGAACAGCGTGCGGTAGGCGGTACCGGTGAGCACGAAGCCGTCGTACCGCTCGGGGTGCCGGTTCATGATGATCTGCCCGAGGAACGACCCCCAGGACTGCCCGAGGTAGACGAGCGGCAGGTCGGATGTCTCGTGCTCGCGGATCACGCCGGTGAACTGCTCGACCGCATCGATCGCCGCACGCAGGCCGCCCGGGCCGAGCCGCCCCATGCGGGTGAGGTCGCCGCCGTGCTGCACGTAGCCGGTCTGCCCGTGCCCGCGGTGGTCGTCGGCCCAGACCGAGTAGCCCGCCGCGTTCAGCACCCCGACGAGCTCGCCGTACCTGCCGATGTGCTCGCCCACGCCGTGCGCGAGCTGGACGACGGCGGTCGCATCGGGCACCCGCCACGATTCGTAGTGGATGGCGACCCCGTGCGCATCGATGAAGCTCGGCATGCCGAACATCATCGCAGGCGGCGCGCCGACCGCCGGGCGGCCGATCGTCCCGAACGAGCGCGACCCCTTGACGGGGGTGATTCCAAAGTGCTCTTATATGAACGTTTGGTGGCGGTAAACGTCACAATCCATCACTTTGAGATTGCGAGCAATGATGCAGCAACCGTGTACCCGGCCCGTCGGGCCGCCGCGTCGCTTCACCGCACTCGGCCTCGCCGCCCTCGTCGCGATGACGGGCCTCGGCTCGTTCGCGCTCGCGGCCGGCTCGACACCGAGCGTTGCCGAGGCCGCCTCGAGCGAGCCGACGCCGATCACGCCGAAGAAGGTGAACCCCGAGGTGCCCGTCGACGACACGGGCACCACGCTCGGTGCGATCACCGGCGTCGAGCAGGACGGCGCGACCGTCACCCTCGAGGCCGAGCACGGCGCGCTCAGGGCGACCTTCCTCGACGAGCGCACCCTGCGCCTCGAGGCCACCCCGACCGGCGAGTTCACCGACCCCGCGAACACCCCGCAGGGCGACCCCGCCCGCACGGCGAACATCGTCGTCGGCGAGGACGACTTCGACGAGGCATCCGTGACCGTCACCGAGGGCGACACGATCACCATCGCGACCGCGAAGGCGACCCTCGAGATCGACCGCGCCACCGGGCGCACCGCGCTCGAGCGCGCCGACGGCTCGACCGTCTGGTCCGAGTCCGAGCCCCTCACCTTCGGGCGCAGCTCGACGACCCAGCACCTCGAGGCGGTCGAGGGCGAGCAGTTCCTCGGCGGCGGCATGCAGAACGGCCGGTCGATCCACACGGGTGCGACCATCAACGTCGCCAAGAACTTCGACTGGGACGACGAGGGCTACCCGAACGCGGTGCCGTACTACATGTCGTCGAACGGCTACGGCGTGCTGCGCGACACGTTCGCCGCCGGCAGCTACGACTTCGCGGCGGGCACGACGACGCACGCCGAGCAGCGGTTCGACGCGTTCTACTTCGTGGGCGACTACGAGGACGCGCTCGACGGCTACACGAAGCTCACCGGCCGGCCGATCATGCCCCCGGTGTACGCCCTCGAGTACGGCGACGCCGACTGCTACAACCGCTCGAGCCCGACCTACTCGGGTTCGAAGGACCCGGCGAAGCTGAAGACCCCGCAGGCGCTCGAGATCGCGAAGGACTTCGTCGAGCACGACATGCCCGGCGGCTGGATGCTCGTCAACGACGGCTACGGCTGCGAGTACCAGGAGCTGCCCGAGACGGTCGACGCCATCGAGGCCGAGACCGGCCTCAAGACCGGCCTCTGGACCCAGCGCTCGCTCACGCAGCAGGAGTACGAGGTCGGCGAGGCCGGCATCCGCCTGCGCAAGCTCGACGTCGCCTGGGTCGGGTCGGGCTACCGGCTCGCGCTCACCGGCTGCGAGGCCGCGCACGACGGCATCGAGCAGTACTCCGACGCCCGCGGCACCTCGCTCATGGTCGAGGGCTGGGCGGGCGCGCAGCGCTGCGGCATGCAGTGGACGGGCGACCACTCGGGCAACCTCGACGCCGTTCGCTGGCAGGTCTCGGCGCTCACGGGCGCCGGCAACTCGGGCCTGCCCTTCACGACCGGCGACGTCGACGGCATCTTCGGCGGCTCCGCCGAGAGCTACGTGCGCGACCTGCAGTGGAAGGCGTTCGCGCCCGCGCTCTACTCGATGAGCGGCTGGGCCTCGGTCGACAAGCGGCCGTGGCTCTACGGCGAGCAGGCGACGGCGATCAACCGCTCGTACCTGCAGCTTCGCCAGCAGCTCATGCCGTACATCTACACGCTCGCGGCCGAGTCGCACCGGAGCGGCCTGCCGATGATGCGGTCGCTCGCGCTCGAGTACCCGAAGGACCCGGGCGCCTACAGCGTCGAGGCCAACAACGAGTTCCTGCTCGGCAGCGACTACCTCGTCGCACCCGTCTTCACGAAGACGACCGTGCGCAACGGCATCTACCTGCCCGAGGGCGAGCAGTGGGTCGACTACTGGACGGGCAAGCTCTACGAGGGCGGCCAGGTGATCAACGGCCACCCGGCACCCCTCGACAAGCTGCCGATCTTCGTGCGCGCCGGCGCGCTCGTGCCGCAGGGCGTCGTCGCCCGCAACGCCTCGTTCGTGCCCGAGGACTCGCCGATCACCCTGTCGGTGTACCCGCAGGACGAGAGCGAGTTCGCGCTCTACGAGGACGACAAGGTGACCCGCGGCTACGCCGACGGCGAGTCGAGCACCCAGGAGTTCACGGTCGACGCGCCGGAGCCCGGCAAGAAGGGCACCGTCACGATCGGCATCGGCGAGCGCGAGGGCGACTACGACGGCAAGGCCGGCGCCCGCCCCTACGTGATCGAGGCGCACACGGGCTCCGCGCCCCAGAACGTCGCGGTCGACGGCACCGGCCTGAAGAAGGCCGCGTCGCTCGAGGCGCTCGAGGCCGCGGCATCCGGCTGGTTCTACGACGCCGCCGACGCCGGCGGGGTCGTGACCGTGAAGCTCGCGCCGATCGCCTCCGGCGAGCGCGCCGAGGTCGTGCTGGCCGCGACGAGCGCGGTCGGCGGGCGCGACGCGGATGCCTCGGCGGCATCGGTCTCGGTCGACCTGGCCGATCGCGTGTTCCAGGGCGACGAGACCACGGTGACGGCGACGTTCCGCAACACCGGAACCAAGGCGAAGGACGACGTCGTGCTGACGCCGGCCGCGCCCGAGGGCTGGGAGCTCGTCTCCGCGACGGGCGACCGCGCCGGCACCGTGCAGGCGGGCGGCTCGGCGAGCGCCGAGTTCGTGTTCGAGGTGACGGATGCCGCGGCGGCCGACCGCCAGACCGTCGGCGTCGAGGCGGCGTACACGTCGCAGCGTTCGCCGCAGACGGTGTCGGGAGCGAACCAGATCTACGTCGCCTACGGCTCGCTCGCGGGCGCCTACAACGCCGACGCGATCAGCGAGATCGCGACGGCGAAGGCCGCGAACTTCGACGGCGGCGGCGCGAGCTTCTCGGCCGAGGCGCTCGCCCGCGCGGGCGTCACGCCGGGCTCGACGGTCACCGTCGGCACGGGCGACGCGGCGATCGGGTACACGTGGCCGGCGCCCTCGGGTGCGGCCGACTCGGTCTCGCCGGCCGGCCAGACGATCGCGCTCTCGGGCCGGGGCACGCACCTCGCGCTCCTCGCCTCAGCTGCGTCGGGCGGCGGGGTGAACCCCGAGCTCGAGCTGCACTACGCCGACGGCAGCGTGTCGAAGCAGAGCGTGTTCTTCCCGAACTGGCTGCCGCAGGCCTCGGGCCTCGGCGGTGCGAGCGTGGCGATCACCTCGCTCGGGCGCAACAGCGCGACGAACCCGGCCGTCTACGAGTATCCGACGTACAAGTACCAGGTGTACTCGAACGTGCTGCGGCTCAACCCCGCGAAGGAGCTCGCCTACGTCGTGCTGCCGACCGAGTCGCGACTGAAGATCTTCGACTGGAAGGTCGTCGACCAGCCGCTGCCGACGCCCCCGTCGGGCACGGTCTACGCCTCCGACCTGCCGTGGCTGAGCGCCACGAACGGCTGGGGCGTGATCGGCAAGGACGTCGCGAACAAGGACGCGGCGAGCTCGCCCGACGTTCCGCTGGCGATCAACTACACCGACCCGGCGACGGGCGCGAACCCGACGTACGAGAAGGGCCTCGGGGTGCACGCGCTCTCGAAGATCACGTACTACGTCGGCGGGGCGTGCTCGGCCTTCACGGCCGAGGTGGGCCTCGAGGCGCGGTTCGCCGGCAACGTGATCTTCAAGGTCGACGCCGACGGTGAGAACCGCTACCAGTCGCGGACGTTCACGCCCGGGTTCGCGCCCGAGTCGGTCGACGTCGACCTCAGCGGCGTGCAGTACGTCGACCTGATCGTCGAGGCGCCCGGCAGCATCAACGGCGCCCACGGCGTGTGGGGCGACGCGAAGTTCACCTGCGAGTGAGGCCGGTGCGGGCCGCTTCCCCACGGCCCGCCCAACACTGAACGGATGCCTCGGCGAGCGCTGCTCGCCGAGGCATCCGTTCGTTCGGGCTCAGAGTTCGACGCGCCCCACGAGGTTGACCTTCACGCCGAGCCGGTCGAGCATCGCGGCCTTCGCGACGAGGGCCTTGTCGGCGGTGTCGGCGTCGGGCGCGTAGACGAGCTGGGCGTGGTTGGCCTTGTGCCTGGCCATGAACTGGTCGCGGCTCACCTCGTGCAGCACGACGTGCGCGATCGGCCACTCGGGGTTCGTGGCGTTCTTGCGACGGATCGTCTCCTCCTCGGGCAGCACGACGACGGTGGCACGCAGGAGGTCGGCCTGCAGCCGGCCGTCGGCGATGAACACGCGCGAGAGGACCACCTCGCCGGGCTTCGAGACGCCGTTGACCGTCGATCCGCCCGCCGGGAAGAACACCGGGTCCTGCCGCCACCCCTCGGCGTTCTGCCAGCCGCCGAGGTGCGAGCCGGGCACGGAGCCCGAGATCTCGTACACCCACACGAACTCGCCCGCGAACTCCTCGCCCCAGCGCACGTCGTGCAGCGTGTTGTCGGGGACCATGCCCATCGCCCGCCAGATGCGGTCGGTGATGAGCGCGTCGACCGCGACGCCCTCGTCGGCCTCGTTGAAGTGCGGGAACGCGCGCCCCTCGTGCAGCACGCGCTCGCCGTCGCGCGACGTGACGGGCGGGCGCTCGGTCGAGTTGAGCAGGCCCTCGGCGAGGTCCGACGCCGGCACGAGGTCCTTCAGGCCCTGCTGGTACTGGATGCCGACGGCGTCGAGCCCGAAGTCGTCGGCGATCCGCAGCGCGGCGATGTACATCTTGTACTGCCAGCGCAGCTGCGCCTCGGTGAGCTCGGTCGCCTCGTCGCTGCCGAGCTTGAACGTCATGCCCCGCTCGACGAGCCAGGCCCCGACCGCGTCGGCCTCGTCGTCGCCGACCGTCAGCATCTCGGCGTAGAGCGCGGACTGCGAGAGCCGCTCCTTGTAGATGCCGAGCCGGTTCAGCAGCTCGTCGTCGAAGATCGCGTTGTACATGCCCATGCAGCCCTCGTCGAAGACGCCGATGATCGCCTTGTCGGCGAGCAGCTCGTCGGCGAGCGCACGCCCGAGCTCGACCTCGGCGGTGTCGGGCAGCTCTGGCAGGGGCCGCACGTGCGACGCGTCGTGCGTGATCGAGCCGGTCTCGACCCACTCGCGCAGCCCCTGCCGGAACCAGTCGTCGGTGAAGTCGACCGACCAGATCGTCGAGTACTCCCTGCCCATCTTGGTCAGACCGGCGTTCAGGCCGAGCAGGCCCACCAGGCCGGGCCAGTCGCCCGCGAAGTTCGCGACCGTGAGAATCGGCCCCCGGTGCGTGCGAAGGCCCGCGAGCACATGGTGCGAGTACTGCCACACCGCCTCGGCGACGATCAGCGGCGCGTCGACCGGAATGGACTTGAACACCTCGAGCCCCATGCGCTGGCTCGAGATGAACCCGTGCCCGGTCGCGGGATCGACCTCGTTCGCGCGCACCACTCGCCAACCGAGCTCGCCGAGGGCCGCCGTGACATCGGCCTCCATGGCGGCCTGCGTCGCCCAGCCCGCCGTGTTGGCCGACTCGCGCAGGTCGCCCGATGCGATCAGGTAGGCGGTGTTCGGCTCGGCCGCGGGGCGGGCCGCCGGCCGCGGGAGCGCGTACCGGGTCTGAGCGGTGTCGGTCATGGATGCCTCCTGGTGGGTGCTGCACGTCGGTGCTGGTGGTGGTTCGTGGTCATGCGCGGCCGCGCTGCTCGGCGGCGAGCTCGTGCACGACCTCTGCGCTCGCCGCATAGAGCCGCAGGTAGCGGTCGAAGAGCGCGTCGTAGGCGGCCCGCGCGGCGGGGTCGGGGCGGATCGTGCGGGTCGTCGGGTTCCAGTCGGCGATGACCGGGGGCGTCGCGCCGTCGCGCGAGGCGACCGCACCCGCGGCGAGGAAGGCCGCCCCGAAGCTCGCCCCGATCGTGATCTCGGGCACCTCCTGCACGAGCCCCGTGGCATCCGACACGATCTGCAGCCAGAGCTCGCCCTGCGTGCCGCCGCCGACTGCGACGATGCGGCGCAGGTCGGCGCCCGCGGCGCGCATCGTCTCGACGTTGTGCCGCACGCCGAGGGCGGTCGCCTCGAGTGCCGAGCGGTAGAGGTCGCCGCGACCGTGCTCGAGGGTGAGTCCGGCGATGACGCCGCGGGCGTCGGGGTCCTGGATGGGCGTGCGCTCCCCCGCGAAGTAGGGCAGGGTGACGAGGCCGCGTGCGCCGGGCCCCGACGCTGCCGCCTCGGCGAGCAGCTCGGGGTAGTCGGAGCCGGTGAGCTTCGCGAGCCACGCGGTCAGGGCGCCCGAGGTCGAGAGGCCGCCGGCGAGGTTGCGCGTTCCGGGGAAGGCGCCGGCCGTGGTCCACATCGAGGGGGTGCGCAGGGTCTCGTCGCCGGTGGCGATGAGGAACATCGTCGTGCCGTACATGAGCATCAGGTCGCCGACCCCATGGGCGCCGACGCTCACCGCCTCGGTCCAGGCGTCGATCGTGCCGACGATGACGGGCGTGCCCTCGGCGATCCCGGTCTCGGCGGCGGCCGACGCGGTCACGAGGCCCGCGAGGTCGCCGGCCCACGCGAGCGGGGGCGCCTCGACGGTCGCCGCGTAGCGGTGCCACCACGGCTCGTGCCATGCCTCCGCCTCGACGTCGTAGAGGGGCGAGGTCTGGCTCGCCGACTGGTGGTCGAGCACGTAGGCGCCGGTCAGCCGCCGGGCGAGCCACGAGGCCGGCATGTAGAGGCGGCGGGCGCGCGCCCATGCTCGGGGCTCCTCGTCGGCGACCCAGGCGATCTTCGCGCCGGCGGCCTGGGAGGTGAGCTGCGAGCCGCCCACGCGCGCGATCTCGTCGGTGCCGAGCTCACGGTTCATCCGGTCGATCTGCGCGCCGGCCCTCGTGTCGACGCCGTAGAGGATCGCGGGCCGCACGGGCTCGTCGTCGTCGTCGCAGAGCAGCACGCACGGGCCCATGCCGCTCACGCCGACCCCGACGATCTCGGCCCCGGGCGCACCGCCCCGGAGTTCGCGGGCGAGCTCGACGAACTCGCGCCACCAGATGCGTCCGTCCATCTCGACCCACCCGGTGCGCGGGCGGTCGACCTCGTGCTGCCGGGTCGCCGTGGCGAGCAGGGTGCCGTCGCCCGCGACCAGCACGCCCTTGCTGCTGGACGTGCCGATGTCGACCCCCAGGGTGCATCGCACCGACATGGCGCTCCTCCTCGATCACCGTCGTTCGCGTCGTCGCGGACGCTGCGTCCGCGCTCCGGCACTCTGCGGTCACTCTATGCGAAATCGATTTCATGATCAACCGCACGGGATGCCTCGACCCGGCGCCGATGCCCGTGTGCGGGCCGCGCTCAGCCGGCTGCGCGCGCCGGCTGCAGCTCGCCGCGCAGCACGACGGTGCGGGCCGGCTGGTCGTCGCCGGCGATGCGCTCGAGCAGCATCTTGGCCGCCGTCACGCCCATGTGGCGGGCCGGCAGCCGCACGAGGGTGACCGCGCTCGGCGACAGCGTCGTGAACGGCAGCGAGCCGACGACCGCGACCCCGAGCTTCGGCGG
Organism: Agromyces chromiiresistens; assembly: GCF_029167465.1. Classification (NCBI taxonomy): domain Bacteria; kingdom Bacillati; phylum Actinomycetota; class Actinomycetes; order Micrococcales; family Microbacteriaceae; genus Agromyces; species Agromyces chromiiresistens. Next base: position 290,416 of record NZ_JARFNL010000004.1, on the reverse strand, counting down.
CGTGAGCCCGTGCTCGGTGAGCACCTGGATCGCGCCGACGCCGAGCAGGTTGTTGCCCGCGACGACGGCGTCGGGCGGCTCGGGCAGGGCCAGCAGCTCCTCCATCACCTCGCGCCCGCCGTCGACGCGGAAGGTCGAGTAGCGCAGCAGTTCGTCGGGATCGACGTCGGGGAACTGGCGGGCGACCACCGCGCGCCATCCCTGTGCTCGTTCATAGGCCGTCTCGATGAGCTGCGGGCCCGTGATGCAGGCGATTCGCCGGTAGCCGGCTCGCACGAGGTGCTCGGTCGCCGCCTGGCCGGCCGTGCGGTTCGCCATCACCACGCCGTCGATGTCGTACCCGGTGCCCCGGTCGACCGCGACGACGGGGCGGCCCGCCGCCTGGATGTCGTCGAGGTTCGTCGTGTCGGAGGCGGCGGCGAGGATGACCCCGGCCATGTGCTCGGAGATCGCGATCTGGAGGTAGGTCGCCTCCTTCTCGAGCTGCGAGTCGGTGTTGCAGAGCACGACCGAGTAGCCCGCCTTCTGGGCGACGTCCTCGACGCCGCGGGCGAGCTCGGTGAAGTACGGGTTCTCGATGTCGGGGATCACGAGCGCGATCACCTCGGACTCCTGCTTGCGCAGGGTGCGCGCCGTGCGATTGGGCGTGAACTTCAGCTGCCTGGCGGCGTCGCGGACGGCGGCGACCTTCTCGTCGGAGACGGCCACGCCGTTGAACACGCGTGAGACCGTCGCGGGTGACACCCCCGCGAGCTTCGCCACTTCGTAGATCGTCGCCATGCGCCCTGCCCTGCGCCGGCCCGCGTTGACATGCCGGTGAGGCCACTTTACAGTGTTGAAATCGATTCCAAACGCGAGCGCCGCAGCGCCGCGCCGACACACGAGGAAGTGGTCGCAACGTGAACGCCCCGCACCCGCCGAGTCCGGACCTCTCGTCGATCGCCGCGATCCGGCCGCTGCAGACGCGGTCGATCTCGCCCGAGAACTTCGACGGGTCGAAGGGCGGCGGCGCCCGCGCGACCGAGGGCACCGGGGCCTCGTGCGCACGCGACCTCGGGCCGGGGTGGAAGATCTCGCCGAGCGTCGACATCACGGCCGGCGAGACCTTCGACCTCGCCGCGATCGACGGACCCGGCCGCATCACCCACGTCTGGATCACGACGCATACCGACAACTGGCGCACGCTGATCCTGCGCGCCTACTGGGACGGCGCCGACGAGCCCGCCGTCGAGGTGCCCTACGGCGACTTCTTCTGCAACGGCTGGGGCGTGTTCGCGCAGGTGAACTCGCAGGTCATCGCGGCGAACCCGCACGGCGGCTTCAACTCGTACTGGCCGATGCCGTTCAAGCGGGGCGCCCGGCTCACGATCGAGAACACCTCGGTCGTCGACGTGCGCGTCTACTACCAGGTCACCTACGAGATCGGCGGCGACTACGCGAGCGACGGCTACTTCCACGCCCAGTGGCGCCGCTCGAACCCGCTCGAGGAGCTCGTGCCGCACACCATCCTCGAGGGCATCGAGGGGCAGGGCCAGTACGTCGGCACCTACCTCGCCTGGGGCGTGAACTCGAACGGCTGGTGGGGCGAGGGCGAGATCAAGTTCTACCTCGACGACGACACCGACCACCCGACGATCTGCGGCACCGGCACCGAGGACTACTTCGGCGGTGCGTGGAACTTCGACATCCCGGGGCGGGGCTACACGGCCTACTCGACCCCGTACCTCGGCATGCCCCAGGTGATCCGGCCCGACGGGCTCTACGTCTCGCAGCAGCGCTTCGGCATGTACCGGTGGCATCTGCTCGACCCGATCCACTTCACGACCGGCCTGCCGAAGGTCGACATCCAGGCCCTCGGCTGGCGCAGCGGATGGCGCTACCTTCCCCTGCGCGACGACATCGCCTCGACCGCGATGTTCTACCTCGACCGGCCCACCGCCCGCCGACCGAAGACGCCGACGGCCGACGACCTGGAGGTGCACTTGGGCTCGGCCCCTGTGCCCGACCTCGGCGCGACGCCGCCGCGCACCTGACCGCCGGCATGAGGGGCGACGCGCTCGGCGCGTCGCCCCCGTGTTCAGGCGGGCAGCTCGACCCACTGCACGAGCTGCCAGACGAGGCCGTTCGGGTCGGCGAACTGGCAGTAGCGCTCGCCCCATGGCTCCGTCTCGGGTGCCGTCACGACGCGGGCGCCGGCCCCCGCGATGCGCTCGAACTCGGCGTCGAGGTCGTCGACCACGAAGACGAGCAGCAGCCCCTGCCCCGCCGAGCCGGCGATCTCGCTCGGCTTGAAGGTGGCGAGGCCCGTGGCGAGGAAGATCAGGTTCGTGTTCGAGTCGGCGTGGCGGAGCGACACGAACCCGTCGGCCGCCATGGCCTCCTCGTAGCCGAAGCAGGTCTTGGCGAAGTTCGCCGAGGCGTCGACGTCGGCGACGTTCAGCGAGACGGCGGTCTGGGTGATGTTCATCGGTTCTCCCGTTCCGTAAACCCTGTACAACGTACAGTACCGTCTACAACGTACAATGTTGCGACGGTATTCCGAGGGAGGTCCCGCGATGCCCAGGCCCCTGATCGACCTGCTCTGGCGCGACCGCCCCGGCGCGACCGCCGGCGGCAGCCGCGGCCCCAGGGCCCGCTACTCCACGGGCGACGTCGTGTCCCGCGCGATCGCCCTCGCCGACGAAGGCGGCCTCGCCGCGGTCACCGTACGGGCTCTCGCCCAGTCGCTCGAGCTGACGGCGATGTCGGTGTACACCCACGTCAACAGCCGCGACGACCTGCTCGTGCTGATGGCCGACCACGCGCACGGGCAGATGACGACGACACCGTTCGGTCGATCGACGTGGCGCACCCGGGTGCGCCGCCTCGCCGAGGACAACCTCGCGCTGCTGCGCGACCACCCCTGGCTGCTCGGCATCGACGATCCGCGGACCGCCCTCGGCCCCGGCACCATCGCGAAGTACGACCACGAGCTGCACGCCTTCGACGGCACGTCGATCAGCGACATCCGACGTGATGCGGCGCTGACGTTCGTGCTCGACTTCGTGCGGTCCACGGCCGCCAGGACGGTGATGACACCTGCGACCGGAGACTTCGGCGAGCTCTGGGAGCAGTCGGTCGATCGCCTGGCCGGCTACCTGGGCGACGACTTCGCACTCGCGCAGCGGGTCGGTCGCGCGGCCGGTGAGGCGATGGGCGGCCCGCACGACGCCGAGCGCGCGTGGCAGTTCGGGCTGACCCGCGTGATCGCCGGCCTGGGCGACCTCGACTCGCGCTAGGCGGTCCGCGGGTGGAGCCGGCAGTTCGTGTGCAGGTAGCGCGCCGCGCCGCGCTCGACGTCGAAGATCGCCACGGTCTGCGAGTCCTCCAGCGGGCCGACCGGCGGCATCACGAAGTGCGTCTCGCTGATCGGCAGGAGCTCGTAGGTGATGCGATCGGGCAGGCCCGTGAACGCCGCCTGCATCGGGTTCAGGTCGACGGTGGCGAACAGCCTGCCGGCCTCGGCGGTCACTTCGAACGCCGTGCCCGGGCGCTCGTAGACGCCGACGTACCTCGACGTGTCGAGGACGAGCCCGGGGGCCGGCGCGGGCAGCGGCGGGATCCGACCGAGTCCGAGTTCGTCGAGGATCGCGTCGAACACGTCCCGGTAGAGCGAGTCGCGCTGGCCGCCGTTCGTCAGCAGGACGAGTGCGAGGTCCTCGGCGGGCAGCATGCGCAAGCGGGCGTTCTGCCCGATCGTGCTGCCGTCGTGCGCGTACACGGTGCGGCCGCCCCAGTCGCACACCACGAGGCCGAGCCCCCACTCCGGGCCGAACATGTACGGGTCGGGGACCGGAACGCGCGAGGTCGTCATCTCGCGGATCGCCGCCTCCGAGACGACGCGAGCGCCGTTCGGAGCGATGCCGCCGTGCAGGATCACGTGGGCGAGCGCGAGCACCTCGCCGGCCGTCGAGCTCACGTTGCCGCCGGGGCCGTACGCGCGCGGCAGCCGATCGATCGGCGTCGGGATCGGCCCCTCCTCCATCGACCGGATCAGGTGACCGGCTGCCGCGTGCGCCGGATCGACCTCGGCCGGCCGACTCGTGGTGGCGGCCAGTCCCATCGGGTCGAAGAGGCGGTCGCGCATGATCGCGTCCCAGCGCTTGCCGTCGGCGACCTCCATGATCCGGGCGAGGATCGCGTAGCCGAGCGCCGCGCTGTACCCGTGGACGGTTCCCACCGGACTGACCTGCGGGGCGTCGGCGACCTGCTCGACCATCCGCTCGTAGACGTCCTCCTCCTCGCCGGGATCGCCGAAGGCCTCTTCGATGCCGTTCGTGTGATCGAGCAGCTGGCGCGGAGTGACTCGTTCCGTCGCCTCAGGGTCGGCGACCCTGAACCCCGGGATGAGACTGCGCACGGGTTCGTCGAGGTGCACCGCGCCCTCGTCGACGAGTTGCATGAATGCCAGGGCGGTCCACGTCTTGGTCAGCGAGCCGCACTGGAAGACGGTGTCCGCCGTCACCGCGACGCCGGAGTCGATGTCCTGGACCCCGTGCACGAGTCCGGTGACCACGCCACCGTGGAGCAGGCCGACGGCGGCGCCGGGAACCCGGTGCTCGGTGAGGACCTCCGCGATCCGCTCCGCCGCACGTCCGAACTCCATCACAGCCCCGTGCTCACCGGGCGAGACCGACGGCATTCGCGGCGTCGGCTTCGAAGTACTCCGTCGTCGCGGCCCGTCCCGCATACGCCTCGAAGAACTCGCGCACCGCGTCGGCCGAGTCGTGCGCGATGACGTTCACCGCCCTGGTTCCGTCGGTGCTCGCGATCGCGAGCACCCACTTCGCCCCCTTGGGCAGCCGCCCGTGGGCCTTCTTCAGTGCGCCCCAGAACAGGTCGCCGTCGTCGACGGTCGAGATGGCCATGATGTGCATGTCGCGCCTTTCGTTTCCGAATGCCAGAACGCTACGTAGCCTTTCCATCTGCGTCAACGCCAGATCCCCGAAAACACGCCAATCGTTGCGTGGTACTGTCGTCGAACGCAACGTGCGTTGCGTTGCACTCCGTGAACGACGATGGGGACGCGGCATGACCGGTGGCAGGCTCACCCTGCACGAGCGACGATCGATCGCCGAAGGAATGGCCGACGGTCTCGGCTACGCCGAGATCGGCCGGCGCCTCGGCCGCCCGACGTCGACGATCAGCCGCGAGGTGGCTCGCAACGGCAACGGCCGGTACTCGGCCGGCGCGGCGCACGAGGCGGCAGGGCATCGTGTGCGCCGCCCCGCCGCTGCACCGGAGCCGCCGACCGAGACCCGCGCGTTCGTCGAGGAGTTCGCGGGCCTGCTGTCGGCCACCGGGATGCCGCGGATGGCCTCGCGCGTGTTCACCGCCCTCCTGCTCTCCGAGGCCGGAAGCCTCACCGCCGCCGAGCTCGTGCATGGACTGCAGGTCAGCCCGGCGGCGGTGTCGAAGGCCGTCGGCTACCTCGAGGGACTCGGCCTGCTCCGGCGCGAGGCCGATCGCCGCAGCCGTCGGGAGCGGTACGTCATCGACGACGACGTGTGGTTGCGGGCGCTGCGCACCGACTCGTCGGCGCACGCCGACGTGGCGACCGGTGCGGCGCGCGGCGCCGCCATCTTCGGGGCGGAGAGCCCCGCCGGCGTGCGACTCGGCCTCATGGGGCGGTTCTTCGGCGAGCTCACGGAGCAGATCGACGGAATCGACCTGGACGATCCGGAGGCGGGCGACGCGATGACCGTGCTCGCGGCGCTGGTCCACGCCGATCGGGCGCTCACGGTCGACGAGCTCTCGGGCGCGCTCGGCTGGACGCCGACACGTGCGGCCTCGGCGCTGACGGAGCTCGAGCGACGTCCCAACCTCGCCGATCCGCTCCTCGTCGGCGTCCAGGGCGAGCGGTACGCCGTCACCGCGCGGCCGGATCGGCTCTCGCAGGCCCAGCGCGCCGCACTGCGGCCGGCGAGCGGTGCCGCAGGCTAGGCCCGCACCACCTCGAGACCGAACGCGCCCTCGGCGATCTCGACGGCCACGTCGTCATCGGTCACGACGACCGTGCCGTACCCCGTCGAGGCGACCCACGGCCAACGACCGTTCGCCCCGACGTGCAGCGATCCCGTCGCCTCGTCGACGCGCACGCCCGATCGGGCCTGAAGCAGCGTCCAGCCGGCCATCGCCCTCGCGTAGTGGTCGCCGCACTCGATCTCGTTGTACGGGTTGCGTCGCGAGCCGTCGTGCCGGTTCCACAGTCCGTCGAGCACGGCCTGGCCCGCGTCGTCCAGGCCCTCGAAGAGGCAGTGCGCGGCGACCTGCGCCTCGATGCCCGTCCAGACCTCGTCGGCGTACCGCGTCGGGACCTCGGGTCGGCCGCCGTCGGGCCACGAGCACATGAGCAGCCCGACATCGTCGGCCGTGTCGGCGTAGACCCGGTAGGGGTGGGTGAAGTCGGCGAAGCCGTGCCGCAGGTTCGAGCCGACGACGTGTCGCAGCGCGCTGCGCACGTGCTCGGCGGGCAGGATGTGCCCGAGGCCGAGCTGGTGCGCCCACCACTGCCCGATGACCTGGTCGCTCAGGATGCCGGTCAGCCATTGGAAGTCGGTCGGGTCGCCCTCGTCGAGGCGCTGGATGTAGTGCGTGCCGTCGAAGATCGCCTCGTCGTAGCCGCGCGAGCCCGACTCGAAGCGCGCTCGCGCCTCGGCCGCCGCATCGTCGTCGCCGGCGAGCAGCGCGAGCTCCTCGTACGCGCGCAGCGCCGCGAGCCACAGCGTGCCCATGAAGGGATTGACCCCAGCCAGGTCGATGTCGTGCGTCGACGGCTGGATGCCGTGCAGCACGCCGTCGCCGTCGGCGTCCCACTTCTCGGCGATGTGGCGATAGAGCCGCTGGAGCGACGGCCAGCGCCGCTCGAGCCACTCGGCTCCCGCGCCCCGCTGCACGTCGCGGAGCGACTTGAGGATCGTCGCGAGCATGCCGTCGAGCGCCGGCTCCTCGGGCCCGCCGATCATCTCGTGGGTCATCTGCGGCAGGTACGTCGGTACCCGAAGGCGGTGCGGGATCGCGCCGTTCGGCGCCTGCATGACGTCGAACTCGGTGTCGCGCATGTCGCGCTCGAGCTCGGGCCAGAGCCCGGCGAGCGCCGCCTCGTACTGCCAGACGTGCGTGCAGTTGAGCGGGCACGACCCGCCGAACACCCCCGACCACATCCAGGTCGAGGCGCCGAGCGAACCCTCGTATCCGTAGAAGCGGCCGTCGGCGCCGATGAAGCAGGTCGGGCTCCGCACGTAGGCGGCCTGGGCGGCGAGGTAGTCGGCCTCGCGCGGCGCGAGGCTCGAGGTCGTGAGGGTCTCGGTCCAGCGCGAGGTGCGGGCGACGAGGTCGTCCCACCGCTCCTCGACCTCGGCCTGCACGTCGAGCGCATCGCGGTATCGCTGCCCGTAGCCGTTGCCGAGGTAGAACCGCGACGCGCCCGCCTCGGGGTGCGGCCGGCCGAACTGCTCGATGTCGACGAAGCGGTTCGGGAAATGCCAGGACATCGAGAACCGGATCGTGCGCGACTGCCCGGGCTCGAGCCAGTACGGCACCCCGACGACGCCGAGCCACGAGCGCCCCGGCGCACTCGCACCCGAGCCGCCGCGCGGCGCGTTCAACTGCGGGTCGCCGACGGTCGGCGCGACCTCGAGACGCGAGCGCCCGTCGTTGAGCGCGCGCGAGTCGAGGAAGGCGCGCAGGTGCTCGACGCCGGTGCACCGCGCGAGCACGGCCGCGGACGGGTCGTCGGCGGCGAGCACCAGCTGCCCGGCGAGCTGGTCGGACTCGTCGATCGACGGGTTGTCCATCACCACCCGCGACCAGCCCCGCCCGCGGAGCAGTCGGTTGACGTTGCCGCCGAGCCCCGGGGTGTGCTCGCCGATCGGGGTGATGCCGTCCCACCCGGCGGCGTTCAGCAGCGAGCCCGCGAGCGTGCCGTGCACCGGGAACTCGCCCGTGTTCGTGAGGGTGAACGAGAACAGCCCGCTCGGCATGCCGCTCGTCTCGACGTCGCCCGGCACCATGGGGTTCAGCGCCCGCATGGTGACGGCGACGGGATGCCTCGGATCGGAGAGCCCGACCTCGGCGATCGGATAGGTGCCGCTGAACCGGGCCGACGCGAAGGTGCCGAACCGGTCGGCCGCCGCCGACATCCACTCGGGCACGACCGCGTCCGTCGTCAGCGACGCCCCCGGGTCGTCGACGGGGTGCCCCTGCACCATCGAGACGACGTCGAGCGGCGGCTCGATCTGCGTGACGCGCAGCCAGAACCCGGTGCCGGGCAGGGCGCCCACGTGGTTCGGCATGCCGTGCAGCTGCCATTGGCGGAGCGAGCCGTCGGCGCCCACGGCGAATCCGCCCGTGCCGATGCCGCCGATCGGCATCGCGAGGGCGGGGACTGCGGAGTGCGGGAGCTCCTGCCGGAGGATGTCGGTCATGCCTCTCCTTGCGTGACGGTGATGGGGCTGCGGCGCAGCGGTACGAGCGGCGGCAGCGCGACGCCGACCGCGGCCGCCGTCGGCCAGGCGCAACCGACGGCGAGCACGACGAACACCGGCGCGGCGATCGCGAGCAGGACGGTCAGCCAGGTGAGTCCGAGCCAGACGACGGCGGCGGCGGCGACGACCGCGGACACGGGGCCGAGCGGCCGGCGCACGACGGCGATGAACGCCATCGCGACGATGCTGCGCAGGCGGACGTCGGCCCGCACGACGCCGACCGGGATCGCGACCGCCGCGACGAGCGCGGCGACGACGGCCAGCGCGGTGCCGGCGACGGCGAGCACCTGGAAGGCCACGGATCCGGAGGCCTCGGCGACGACGGCGACGAGCGCGCTCCACGCCGCCAGCATGCAGGGGGCGACCGCGAAGACCGCGACCACGAGCAGGCGCCGCCCGAAGCCGGGCCGCTCGCCGCCGAGTTCGAAGAGCTCGGCGCCGAGCCGGTCGACCGCCCAGAGCAGCCCGGGCGCCGCGAGTGCGGCGACGACGATCCAGGTGATCGGCGACGCGGGGCCGAGCACCCGACCCGCTGCGGCGTAGACGGCGACGACGGCGACGCCGAGCACGGCGAGCGCGGGCAGCGATCGCCACGCCGCAGCCGGCAGCCGGCGCAGCACGGGGTCGACGGCCGCGCCCGGCTCCACGGCGGTCATCCCTTCAACCCGGTCGACGCGACGGACTCGACGATCTGCCGCTGGAACGCGAGGAACACGATGAGCAGCGGCAGCACGACCATCGTGATCGCCGCGAAGACGACGACGGCCGGTGCCGCCCCGAAGCCGTTCTGCAGCGTGACGAGCCCGAGCGGCAGGGTCATGTTCTCGGGGCTCGAGAGGAAGATGAGCGGTCCGAAGTACCCGTTCCACGACGCCTCGAACCCGAGGATGGCGAGCGCGGCGATCGCCGGCGCCGACAGCGGCACGAGCATGCGGAAGAGGATCCACAGGTGCCCGGCCCCGTCGATGCGGGCGGCCTCGTCGAGCTCGCGCGGGATCGTCTTGAAGTACTGCGAGAGGAAGAAGATCTGGAACACGTTGATGAGGGCGGGTAGCCACAGCGAGGCCAGCGTGTCGACCAGCCCGACCTGCCGCATCATGATGAAGATCGGGATGATCACGAGCTGCGCCGGCACCATGAGCGCCGACAGCATGACGACGAGCAGCAGGCGGCTGCCCCGGAAGTCGATGCGGGCGAACGCGTAGGCGGCGAGGATCGAGAAGATCAGCGCTCCCGCCGTCGAGACGGCCGCGAGCAGCAGCGAGTTGCCGAACTGCTGGAAGAACGGCATGTAGTCGAGCACGTCGGCGAAGTTCTCGAACGTGAACGGGATCGGCAGCCAGCTCGGCGGGCTCGCGAAGGCGAACTCGGGCACCGTGAGGCTCTGCACGATCAGCCACACGAGCGGGGCGATCATGACGATGCCGAACACGACGAGCACGATGTCGACGGCGACGCCGCCCGGGGTGCGTCGCCGCGACTTGCGGCGGCCGGCCTTCTCGAGGGTGGCGAGCAGGTCGTCGCTCGGCATCGGCCGGGCCTGCGGAATGGTCGTCATGATTCGTGCACCCACCTTCTCCGGCCGATGAACTGCAGGAGCGTCACACCCATGATGATCACGAAGACGAGGAGCGCGACGGCGGCCGCGTAGCCCATGTCGAACGCCTGGAAGCCCTTCTCGTACAGGTACATGATGATCGTCGTGGTCGACCCCTGCGGCCCGCCCTTGGTGATGATCTGGATCGGGTCGAAGATCTGGAACGCCCCGATGAACGTGATGATCGTCGCGAAGAACAGGGTCGGCGACATGAGCGGAAGCGTGACGTTCCAGAAGATCTGCCGGCCCGTCGCACCGTCGGTGCGCGCCGCCTCGACGAGTTCGGACGGCACCGTCTGCAGGCCGGCCAGCATGATGATGAAGGTGAACCCGACCGTGTGCCAGAGGTCGATGACGATGATCGACGGCAGGGCCCACGCGGGGTCGGCGAGGAAGTTCGGCAGCTCGATGCCGAGCATCGCGGCGTACTGTCCGACGTATCCGAACGTCGGGTCGAGCACGTACTTCCACAGCAGCGAGACCGCCGCCCACGAGATCAGGAACGGGAAGAAGATCGCGACGCGGGCGAAGTAGCCGATGGACCTGCTGATGAGGTTGTTCACGGCGAGCGCCAGCAGTAGGCCCAGCACGAGGTGCGTCACGATCGACGCGAACGCGAAGACGAAGGTGTTCCACAGCACCTGCGGAAGCTCGGGGTCGGTGAACAGCTGCTCGAAGTTCGCGAGGCCCACGAACTCGGGCGGCGTCAGCAGGTCCCACTTGAGGAACGCGAGCGCGATCGCGAAGACGAACGGCCCCGCGACGAAGACGAGGAAGAGGAGGACGGCGGGGCTGACGAACAGCCAGCCCGCCGCCTCGGCGCGGCGCCGCTGGAGCAGTGCTCCGGGGCGCCGCGCCGTGATCGTGTCGCTACTCACTGACCAGCGACTCCAGCTTGTCCTGCGCGGCGTCGAGCGTCGGCTGCGCCTCGCCCTGGCCCGCGACGATCGTGCCCCAGGCCTCCTCGATGACCTTCTGCGCCTCGGCGCCCTGGTCGATCGACGGGATGGGCGTCGCCCAGCCCATCGCCTCGCTCAGCCGCACGGTGCCCTCGGGGGCGTTGCCGGTGAACGCCTCGGAGTTCGCGACCGACTCGCGCGCCGGCACGATCGTGCCGCCGATCGTCGCGAAGTACTCGCCGGCCTCCTTCGACATGAGGAACTTGATGAAGGTCCAGGCGGCCTGCTTGTTCTCGCTGTTCTTCGTGATGTTCCAGGCATCCCAGCCGACCGGCGAGCCGTTCTGGGTGTTGGTGGGCCAGTTCACGACGACCGTCTGGTCGACCATGTCCATGTCGCGGACGCCGAGCACCGGCCACCGCCCGCCGTTGAGGGTGGCGAGCTTGCCCTGCTTGAACGCCGTGTTGCCGTCGAACTGCCCCCCGGGCTTGGGCGCGAGGCCCATCTCGACGAGGCTGCGGGCGAACTCGGCCGATTCGACGGCCTCAGGGGTGTTGTAGGTCGGCTCGCTCCAGTCCTGGTTGAAGGTGCTCGCGCTGTTGGTCGTGAGCCACGGCATGACGTCGACGAAGTAGCCCGAGCCGGCACCGGTGAGGTACGCGCCCGTCTTCTCCTTGATCTGCTTGCCGGCCGCGACGAACTCGTCCCAGGTCCAGTTGCCGTCTTCGGGGATCGGCACCCCGGCCTTCTCGAACACCGACTTGTTGAGGTACATCGCCATGGTGTTGAAGCCGCCGGGGATGAAGACGGTCTCGCCGTCGGGTCCGGAGGCGTACTCCTCGTTGAACTTGACGAGGTTCGGGCTGAGGTCGGCCCAGTAGTCGTCGACGACCTCCTGGTCCTGCTCGATGTACGGCGCGAGGTCGGTGAGGATGCCCTTCGAGGCGAACAGCCGCTGCCCCTCGGTCGCCACCTGGATGATGTCGATCTTCTGCCCGCCGGCGAGCCGCGTCGCGACCGTCGTGGAGAACGTCGCCCAGTTGCCGCTCGGAATGCCGACGGCCTTGAGCTTGATGTCGGGGTACTCCTTGTTGAACTCGGCGAACAGGGCGTTGAAGGCCTTCTGCTGGTCGGCGTCGCCCATGTAGACGAAGCTCAGGTCGCCGCTGTCGGGGCTGCCCTCCGCGCCGCCGCCGCCTCCGCCGCCTCCGGCGGTGCAGCCCGTCATGAGCAGTGCCGCGGCCGCGATGACCGCGGCGGCCTTGGCGAGACCCTTCATTCTCTTGTGCATTCGTCCCTCCTCAGGAACTCGACTCGTCGATGAGTCGATGCTGTGGCCGGGTCAGGAACCCCGGTTCGGTCGGGCTTCGGCCGTGGGCGCCGGCAGGTTCTCGGTTCGCCGTTGACCTCACCTGCGGCCAGAGTATGCGAAATCGATTTCAAGCGCAACGATCGGATGTTTCGAGCCGATGCGGTGGGCGATGACGACGCCCGTCCGGGTCTCGATCACTCCGCCTTCTCGAGCTCGGCCGAGAACCAGTACACGTTGTACGGCCCCCAGAGCGAGAGCGCGAAGTAGACCGTGCGCCCGCCGTCGCCGACGTAGCGCGGGTTCAGGTAGGGCGCATACAACCCCGGATACTCGTCGCCCGGCACGAGCTCGACCGGGTCTCCCCACGGCCCCCACGGCGTCGCGCCCTCGCGCAGGTACGCGTTGCCCGCATCCGAGTAGCCCATGAGCCAGCGGTCGAGGTAGTCCGACCACATCACCGAGAGCTCGCCGATCGTGCCCTCGACGACCGTGGATGCCTCGGCCGGATCCGCGCTCCAGGCCGGAGCGTCGCCGGTGCCGGCGAAGTACTCGTACGCCGAGGCATCCTCGACGGCCTCGACCGTGGCGGGCACCCGCATCAGTTGCACGTCGCCGAAACGTCCGGCGGGGATGCCCCAGAGGTAGACGTACTCGGCGCCGTCGTCGACGACGTGCGCCGCGGCCACCTGCACGAAGTTCGAGTCGCCGGGCCAGGTCGGCGACTCGAGCGCGGTCCAGGTCTCGCCGCCGTCGGTCGACGTGGCGAGCCCCGCGAAGTTCGCGTCCCACGCGCCCGGTTCGCCCCAGAACTTCACCGACATGTACGAGAGGTAGAGCGTTTCGCCGATCGCGAAGCCGTACGTCGGGATCTTCGTCACCTCTCCGGTGCCGTCGTTCGCGTCGTGCTCGCCCTCGACCATCGCCGTCGCGAGGCCGAGCCCGTCGACCGGCGCCCACGCGTCGAACTCGATGCCGTCGGACGGGTCGTCGTCGGTCGTCCACGCCGACACGTTCGAGCGCCACAGGCCGCCCTGCCCGCCGTAGGCGTCCGGATCGCGCTCGCCGAACGTGTCGCCGAAGAGGAAGTACGTCGTGTCGCCGAGGTTGACCATCGAGCCGAGGTCGGTGCCGGCGACCCCGACCGACTCGGTGTCGTTCATCGCATCGGGGCCGGTGAGCTTCGCGATCTCGGTGAGCCCGGTGACACCGGTCAGCACGGCGGGCTTGTCGGGGTCGGGATCGACCGCGACGGGGCTCATGGGGTCGCCTCCGCCACCCGTCGCGCTGCACGCGCAGAGCGCGACGGCGATGGATGCCGCGACGGCGGCGACGCGGACGGGACGACGGGTTCGGGCACGGCGCATGATCCTCCTCGATCTCCCCGACACCCTACGCGCGACGCGCGATTTTCGAAATCGATTTCAGTACTTTTCGCACCGATCCGGCCGCTCCCGTGATCCGCGGGCACCCGCGTCCGCAGCGGGCGGCGAAATGCTTAGCCACACTAATTTGTTAGACTAAGCATCATGACCGATGCCCTGCAGACGACCGCGCCCGAGCGGCCCGCCCCCTCGGCATCCTCTCGGCTGACCCGGGACCGCCGTACGCTCGCCGAGCAGTCGACCGAACTCCGCATCGCCGTGATGCGCCTCTCGCGGCGCCTGCGACAGCAGCGCAGCGACACCGAGATCAGCGCATCGCAGTTCTCGACGCTCGGGTGGATCCACAGCGAGGGGCCGCTCACGATCGGCCGTCTCGCAGAGCTCGAGCGGGTGACCGCACCGAGCATGAACCGCACCGTCAACTGCCTCGTCGACGCGGGCTACGTCACCCGCCGCACCGACGACGACGACCGCCGCAAGGTGCTCGTCGAGGTGACCGACGCCGGCGACACGGTCGTCCGCGAGACCCGCAAGCGGCGCGATGCGTGGCTCGCGAAGCGGTACGCCGCCCTCAGCCCCGACGACCGCGAGGTCCTCGCCCGCGCCACCACGATCCTCGGGAGGCTCCTCGACCAGTGAGTGCCATGTTCCGCTCCCTCAGCCACGTCAACTACCGCATCTGGTTCATCGGCGCCCTCGTCTCGAACGTCGGCGCCTGGATGCAGGCCACCGCCCAGAACTGGGTCGTGCTCACCGAACTCAGCGACAACGACGCGTTCGCGGTGGGCATCACCATGGCCCTGCAGTTCGCCCCGCAACTGCTGCTCGTGCCGGTCACGGGCCTCATCGCCGACCGCTTCGACCGGCGCAAGATCCTCATGTGCACGCAGACGGCGCTCATGCTGCTCGCCCTCGGACTCGGCGCCCTGCTCATCTTCGGCCACGCCCAGCTGTGGCAGCTCTACGTCTTCGCGGGCCTGCTCGGCATCGTGAACGCGATCGACAACCCCGCCCGCCAGACCTTCGTGACCGACCTCGTGTCGAGCACCGACATGTCGAACGCGGTGGCCCTCAACTCGGCCTCGTTCAACACGGCCCGCCTGATCGGCCCGGCCGTCGCGGGCGTGCTCATCGTGCTCGTCGGCTCGGGCTGGGTCTTCATCATCAACGCGCTCACGTTCGTCGCGGTGCTCGCGGCCCTCGCCATGCTCAAGGGCAAGAAGCTGAAGCGGATGCCGCGGGCCAGCCGCGAGCGCGGCGCCTTCGTCGCGGGCTTCCGCTACGTGTGGAGCCGACCCGACCTCGTCGTCGTCTTCGTGATCGTGTTCCTCGTGGGCGCGTTCGGCATGAACTTCCCGATCTTCTCCTCGACGATGGCCGTCGAGTTCGGGCGCGGCGCCGGCGAGTACGGCCTACTCAACTCGATCCTCGCGATCGGCTCGCTCGCCGGGGCGCTGCTGGCCGCCCGGCGCGAACGAGCGCGCATGCGCGTCGTGATCCTCGCGGCCGCCGGCTTCGGCGTGGCGGCGGCGATCTCGGCGGTGATGCCGACCTTCGCCCTGTTCGCCGCCTCGACGGTGCTCATCGGCTTCGCCGCGGTCACGATGCTGACGACCGCCAACGGCTACGTGCAGACGACGACCGACCCCGCGCTGCGCGGGCGCGTGCTCGCACTGTACTTCGCGATCCTCTCGGGCGGCACGCCGATCGGGGCCCCGATCGTCGGCGCGGTCGCGAACAGCTGGGGCCCGCGCTGGGGCCTCGGCGTCGCCGCGATCGCCGCGGGCGTCGCCGCCCTCATCGGCGCGATCTGGCTCGTCGTCTCGCGCGGCATGCGGCTCACGAGGCATCCCGAACGCCGCTGGGCCCCGGCCGTGCGCTTCGACGCTCCGCCCACCGCCGCGATCGCGGTCGTGCCGACGGCGGCCATCGCCGTGCCGACCGAGGCGCTGCAGGTGCCGACCGCGGCGCTGCAAGTGCCGACCGAGGCGCTGCAAGTGCCGACGGCGGCCATCGCCGTGCCGACCGAGGCGCTGCAGGCACCGACCGCGGCGACGAGTGTCCGGGACGCCTCGCTGCGGGCCTCGCTCCAGGGCTGACCCGTCACCCGCGGCTGACGCGCGCGCACGCCTCGCACCCACACCGCGCGTCTGCGACGAGGTCGCGCGAAGAGTCCGGGCCGTCGCCGTTCAGCGGCCGTTCGCGCGACTTCGCGATGCGGAGTCGCACGAATTGCGCGAACGCGAACGGCGCCGGCGCCGCGCGGCTCAGGCGTCGAGCGCCGACTCGGGGTCCGCGAGCAGCGGCCCGAACGCCAGCTCGGCCGCCCCGATCGCGAGCCGATCCTCGCCGAGCGCGGCGACCCGCAGCTCGACACCCTCGGCAGCGGCGGGCATCGCCTGGGCCAGCACCGCGGCAGTGAGCGCATCGGCGTCGCTCTCGGCGATGGTCGCGAGGAACCCACCGAGGATCACCCGTGAGGGGTTCAGCACGTTCACCGCGTTCGCCAGGGCCGTCGCGAGGATACGCCGCTGCCTCACGAGCTCGGCCGCGACCTCTGGCGAGTCGCTTGCCTCGAGCGCGGCCCGCAACGTCGGCTCGTCGGCAGCGGCGAGCCCGACGACCGCGAGCAGTCGCGATCGCGCGACCTCGTCTTCGAGCACGCCGCCCTCGGCCCGGCGGTCCTCGTCCGCGGCGATGCCCGGGCGATTCTGCCCGAACTCGCCCGCGTATCCGCCGGCGCCGACGACGGCGACACCGCCGACGACGAGCCCGCCGCCGATGCCGCTCGCGCCGCCGTTGAGGTAGACGAGGTCATCGATGCCCCGGCCCGCGCCGAACAGGTGCTCGGCGCGGGCGCCGAGGCTCGCGTCGTTGCCGACGGCCGTGGGCAGCCCGGTCGCGGCCTCGACGAGTTCGCGCAGCGGAGCGTCGTTCCACTCGAGGTGCGGTGCCATGCGGACGAGCCCGTCGGCAGCGCGCACCAGGCCCGGCACCGCGAGGCCGACGCCCACGATGCGTGCCGAGCGCAGCGGCCCGTCGCGCCAGCGCGCGACGGTCGATGCGACGATCGCTGCGACCTCCTCGGGCGAGACGAGGTGATCGACCTCGTTGCGCTCTCGTACGGGGATCCGCCCGTCGAGTCCGACGGCCGAGATCGTGACGGCATCGACCTCGGGGTTCACCGCGATCGCGGTGACGCCGGGGTGGGCGGCGACGACGGGCGAGGGACGGCCGACGCGATTCGTCGGGTCGGGCGCCCGCTCCTCGACGAGCCCGGCCTCGGCGAGTTCGGCGGCGAGGGCCGCGATCGTCGAGCGGTTGAGGCCGGTCGCGGCGGTCAGCGCGGCGCGCGATCGAGGTCCCTCGAGGTGCACGAGCCCGAGGACTTTCGCGAGGTTTCGACGATGCACGCCGTCGAAGGTGCCGATGCGCTCTGCCACGCGACAACTCTAGGCGGGGCCGTCGACACGCCCGCTCGCAACGCACCGAATATGTTGCCCTTGACTCGAAATTGTCCGAGCCGTATATTCAAGGCGTCCAGATCACTTTCGACATTGGTGTCGAAACTTTCGAGAGGTTGTTCAAGGATGAACAGACGCAGCACGGCTCGTCTCATCGCCCTGGCGGCGGCGAGCGGCATCGCGATGGCCGCACTCAGCGGCTGTTCGGCGGGCGGCGGGGAGGAGAGCGGCGAGACCGCGATGACCTTCTGGCACAACTCCACCACCGGTGACGGCAAGGCGTACTGGGAGGCGACCGCAGCCGCCTTCGAGGAGGAGCACCCGGGCGTGACGATCGAGATCCAGGCGATCCAGAACGAGGACATGGACGGCAAGCTCCAGACCGCCCTCAACTCAGGCGACGCGCCCGACATCTTCATGGCGCGCGGCGGCGGCAAGCTCGCCGCCGTGGTCGAGGCCGGCCAGGCGCAGGACCTCAGCTCCGCGCTCTCCGACGAGACGAAGGCCGCCCTCGGCGAAGGCGCCCTCTCGGCGTTCTCGGTCGACGACAAGCTCTACGGGGTGCCGTCGTCGGTGCTGCCGGGCGGCATCTACTACAGCAAGGACCTCTTCGCCCAGGCCGGCATCACCGAGACGCCGACCACGTTCGACGAGCTCGGCGAAGCCGTCGACAAGCTGAAGGCCGCCGGCATCGACCCGATCGCGCTCGGCGCGAAGGACGCCTGGCCCGCCGCCCACTGGTACTACTTCTTCGCACTCCGCGAGTGCGGCCAGGACGTCATCACCGGCCTCACCGACGACCCCAGCTTCTCCGACGAGTGCTGGCTGCGCGCCGGTGAGGACCTCGAGGAGTTCGCCGGCATCGAGCCGTTCAACCCGGGCTTCCTGACGACGACCGCCCAGCAGGGCGCCGGCTCCTCCGCAGGGCTCGTCGCCAACCACAAGGCCGCGATGGAGCTCATGGGCGCCTGGGATCCTGGCGTGATCGCCTCGCTCACGCCCGACGAGAAGCCCTTGGCCGACCTCGGCTGGTTCCCGTTCCCCGAGGTCGAGGGCGGCGACGGCGAGGCCGGCGCGCTCATGGGCGGCGTCGACGGCTTCTCGTGCTACGTCGACGCACCGAAGGAATGCGGCGAATTCCTCGAGTTCGCTTCGCAGAAGGAGTACCAGGAGGGCTATGCGAACGCGTTCGTCACGCTGCCGGCCAACAAGGACGCCCAAGGGGTCGTGACCGACCCCGCCCTGCAGGAGGTGCTCGCCGCCGTCAACGAGGCCCCGTACGTCTCGGTCTGGCTCGACACGCTCCTCGGCCAGAACGTCGGCAACGCGCTGAACGTCGGCGTGGTCGACCTGCTCGCCGGCAAGGGCTCGCCCCAGGGCATCGTCGATGCGGTCGACGACGCCATCAAGAAGGGCTGAGGCCGAACGCATCATGAACGTTCGCACCAACTCCCCCGTTGCGGGACGAGTCGAGGCGGACGACGTCACGGCCGGAGGCGGTTCGCCGTCTCCGGCCGCCGGCCGGGTCGCTGCAACGTCGCCCCGCGACCGGCGTCGTCCCCGCCGCGACCCGCGCAAGGCCATCGAGATCGCCGTCCTCGTCGGCCCAGCACTGCTCGTCTTCCTCGCGTTCGTCATCTTCCCCGTGGTCATGGCCGGCTACTACGGCTTCTTCCGCTGGAAGGGCTTCGGCCCGCCCACCGACTTCGTCGGCCTCCAGAACTACGTCACGATCTTCCAGGACCCCACGTTCCACGAGGCCCTGTCGCACAACGCGATCATCGTCGTGATGTCGCTCGTGCTCCAGGGCCCCGCCGCCCTCCTGCTCGCGCTGCTCCTGAACCGCCCGATGCGCGGCCAGTCCGCGATCCGCGTGCTGATCTTCGCGCCGTACGTCATCGCCGAAGTGGTCGTCGGCACCGGATGGAGCCTCATGCTCCAGAGCCAGGGCGCGCTGAACGGGCTCCTCGAGAAGGTCGGGCTGGGGGCGTTCACCCAGGACTGGCTCGCCGACCCCGCGATCGCCATGGGGACCCTGCTCGTCATCCTCACGTGGAAGTACATCGGCTTCGCCGTCATCCTCTTCCTCGCCGGCCTGCAGGGCATCCCGCAGGAGCTCACGGAGGCCGCGCAGATCGACGGCGCCTCCTACTGGCAGATCCAGCGCCGCATCACGCTGCCGCTGCTCGGCCCGACCCTGCGCATCTGGGCGTTCCTCTCGATCATCGGCGCCCTGCAGCTCTTCGACCTCGTGTACATCATCTGGGGCCAGTACGTCGCGTCGACCGCGGGCACCTCGACGATGGCGACCTACATGGTCGCGAACGGCCGCAACGCCGGCAACTACGGCTACGGCAACGCCGTCGCAGTCGTGCTCTTCCTCATCTCGCTCGTCGTCGCCCTCGTCTACCAGCGATTCGTGCTCCGCCGCGACACGGCCGGAGCCCTCACCGAACGGACGGAACGATGACCGCGTCGTCAATCGCCCTGCCCCGACCGCCGAAGGCGCGGCAGACCAGCAGGCTTCCGTGGGGGAGCCCCACCATCTACGTCGTCGCCGTCGTCGTGATCGCCCTCATGCTCGCGCCGCTCGCGTACATCATCATCGGCGGCTTCCGCACGAACTCGCAGATCACGGCCGATCCGTCGGCGCTGCCTGCGCCCTGGGTGTTCACGAACTACGCCGACGTGCTGGCCAGCACCACCTTCTGGGGCCAGGTGCTCAATTCGGCCGTCGCGGCCGTGGTGACCACGGTCGGCGTCGTCGCGCTCGGGCTCATGGCGAGCTACGTGCTCGCCCGCTACCGGTTCAGGGCGCGCGGCGTGCTCTACGCGCTGTTCGCGGCGGGACTCATGTTCCCGATGACGGTCGCCATCACGCCGCTCTACATCATGGTGCGCAACCTCGGCCTCATGAACTCGCTCGGCGGCATCATCCTGCCGCAGATCGCCTTCGCCCTGCCGACGACGATCATCATCCTCGTGCCGTTCCTCAGGGCCATCCCCGACGAGATCGAGGAGGCCGCCGCGATCGACGGCTGTTCGCGGCTCGGCTTCTTCTGGCGGATGGTCGTGCCGCTCGCGCTGCCCGGCGTCATCACGGTGGGCATCCTCGCATTCATCGCGAGCTGGAACGGCTACATCCTCCCGCTCTTCATCCTGAACAACGAGGCCGCGTTCACCCTCCCGCTCGGGGTGCAGGCCTACGCGTCGCAGTACTCGGTCGACACGGCGAAGGTGCTCGCCTTCACCTCGCTGTCGATGATCCCCGCCCTCGTCTTCTTCAGCGTGTTCGAGCGCCGCATCGTCGGCGGCCTCACGGGAGCGGTGAAGGGATGACCGAGCCGACGATCACGGATACCGCGACCGACGGAACCACTCGCAGCACGACCGCCATGACCACCACGGACCCCACGATGACGGAAGCCACGATGACGGAAGCCACGACCCAACCCGCCGCGACGACCGACCCGCCGTGGCGCGATCGGTCGCTTCCGGCCGCCGCGCGAGCCGGTGCCCTCATCGCCGAACTCACCCTCGAGGAGAAGATCGCCCAGCTCTACGGCATCTGGATCGGCGCGGCCGAAGACGGCGCCGACGTCGCCCCGCACCAGCACGAGATGAGCGGCGTCGTCGACCTCGACGTCCTGCTGCCCAAGGGGCTCGGCCAGATCACCCGCGCCTTCGGCACCGCGCCGATCGACGCGGCCGTCGGCGCGCAGTCGCTCGCACGACTGCAGGAGCGAATCGTCGACTCGAGCCGGTTCGGCATCCCGGCCCTCGTGCACGAGGAATGCCTGGCCGGCTTCGCCGCCTACGGCGCGACCGCGTATCCGGTGCCCCTCTCGTGGGGCGCGACGTTCGACCCCGGCCTCATCGAGCGGATGTCGCGTCGAATCGGCGAGGACATGCGATCGGTGGGCGTGCATCAGGGACTGGCGCCCGTGCTCGACGTCGTCCGCGACGCCCGCTGGGGCCGGGTCGAGGAGACCATCGGCGAGGATCCGTACCTGGTGGGCCGGGTCGCCACCGCGTACGTGGTCGGGCTCGAAGCCTCCGGGATCGTCGCGACGCTCAAGCACTTCGTCGGGTACTCGGCGTCGCGCGCCGGCCGCAACCTCGCGCCCGTCTCGGTCGGTCGCCGAGAACTCGCCGACGTCCTGCTGCCGCCCTTCGAGATGGTCGTGCGCGAGGCCCGGCCGCGCTCGGTGATGAACGCGTACACCGATCTCGACGGCGTGCCCACCGCCGCCGACCACGAGCTGCTCACGGGGTTGCTGCGCGACACCTGGGGCTTCGAGGGGACCGTCGTCGCCGACTACTTCTCGGTGGCCTTCCTCCAGACACTGCACGGCACATCCGGCGACCTGGGCGATGCGGCCGTGGCCGCGCTCGAGGCGGGCATCGACGTCGAGCTGCCGACGGTCCAAGCCTTCGGCGATCCCCTCAGGGCCGCCGTCGCCGACGGCCGCATCGACGAGGCGGTCATCGACCGGGCCCTCCTCCGCGTGCTCGAGCAGAAGGTCGGGCTCGGGCTGCTCGACGACCCGGCCGCGCCCCCGGCCGCCGCTGCGGCGAAGGGCTCCGTCGACCTCGATTCCCCCGAGAACCGCGAACTCGCGCGCCGCATCGCGGAGCAGGCGATCGTGCTGCTCCGCAACGACGGCACGCTGCCGCTCGCCGCCCCGGCCAGGATCGCCGTCATCGGGCCGACCGCCGACGACCCGCTCGCGGTGCTGGGGTGCTACGGATTCCCGACCCATGTCGGCGTGCACCACCCCGAGAGCGGGATGGGCATCGAGCTTCCGACCCTCGTCGAGGCGCTGCGCGAGGAGTTCCCCGGGGCCGAGATCGCCCTGGCGTCGGGAACCTCGATCGACGGCGGCGAGACCGACGGCATCGCGGCGGCCGTCGACCTCGCGGCATCCGCCGACGTCGTCGTGCTCGCGCTGGGCGACCGAGCGGGTCTCTTCGGCCGGGGCACCAGCGGCGAGGGCTGCGATGCGGAGACCCTCGACCTGCCGGGCGCGCAGGGCGCCCTGCTCGAGGCGGTGCTCGACACCGGCACGCCGACCGTGCTCACGCTCCTCGCCGGCCGTCCCTACGTGCTCGGTTCCGCCCCCGAGCGCGCAGGGGGGATCCTGCAGGCGTTCTTCCCGGGAGAGGAGGGCACGCGCGCCCTCGCCGCGATCCTCTCGGGGCGGGTGAACCCGAGCGGGCGACTCCCGGTCAGCGTGCCGGCCAGCCCCGGCGCCCAGCCGTCGACGTACCTGGCTTCGACGCTCGCGCGTCGCAGCGAGGTCTCGAACATCGACCCGACAGCCAGATACCCCTTCGGCCACGGTCTCGGCTACACCTCGTTCGCCTGGAGCGACCTCGTGGTCGAGGCGGCCGAGGCGACGACCGACGGCAGATTCCGGCTGTCGCTCACGGTCGAGAACACGGGGCACCGGGCTGGGGCCGAGATCGTGCAGCTGTACCTGCACGACCCGGTGGCCTCCGTCGTGCGACCGCTGCAACGGCTCATCGGTTTCGAGCGGATCGAGCTCGAGCCCGGGGCATCCGTGCGGTTGGGGGTCGAGGTGCCGGCCGATCTCGCGTCGTTCACCGGACGCGACGGTCTCCGCATCGTCGAGCCCGGAGCGCTCGTGCTCGGGTTCGGCCGTTCGAGCGCCGACCTGTCGCTCACGGCGGCCGTCGAGCTCACCGGCCCGGTGCGCGTGGTCGACCACACCCGCGAGCTGCACCCCGTCTGGAACGCCGAGCGGATCGGCACCGAGGCACCGTGACCGCAGCACGCAACCCCGTGCTGCCGGGGTTCCATCCCGATCCGAGCATCTGCCGCGTGGGCGACGAGTTCTACGTGGTGACCTCGACGTTCGAGTACTTCCCCGGGCTGCCGGTGCACCGCTCTCGCGACCTCGTGGAATGGGAGCTCGTGGGTCACGCGGTGCACCGCGAGGAGCAGCTCGACCTGTCGAGGGTGGCGGCGTCGGGCGGCCTGTTCGCCCCGACGATCCGCCACCACGACGGCCGCTTCTTCGTGGCCTGCACGCTCATCGGCGACGAGGGAGCACAGGACAGCTTCGTGGTGACCGCGACGGACCCGGCGGGCCCGTGGTCGGACCCGGCATGGATCGAGGATGCCCACGGCATCGACCCGTCGCTCCTCTTCGACGACGACGGCCGAGCGTGGTGGTGCGGCACCCGGCTCGCCGATCCCGGCGACTGGCCCGAGCAGACCGAGGTCTGGGTGCGCGAGCTGGATGTCGCCGCGATGAGGCTCGTGGGCGAGGAGCACGTCGTCTGGCACGGCGCCGTCGAGGGCGCCGTCTGGGCGGAGGGCCCGCATCTGCACCGGCTCGACGACGGGGTGCTGCTCCTCGCGAGCGAGGGCGGCACCGAACACCACCACGCCGTCAGCGCGGCCCGCGGCACCGCACCGACCGGCCCGTTCACGGGGTCGAAGGCGAACCCGCTGCTCACCCACCGCCACCTCGGCGGTGACGTCGACGTGGCGAACGTCGGGCACGCCGACCTCGTCGACGACGGCCGCGGCGGATGGTGGGCCACGGTGCTCGCGACCCGGCGGCTCGCCGGGACCGGGATGACGCGCGCCGACGCCCTGCAGGGTCGTGAGACGTGGCTCGTGCCCGTCGCCTTCGAGGACGGCTGGCCCGTGTTCGCACCGGGCGAGGGCCGCCTCCGCCACGAGGTGGAGGTGCCCTGGGCCGACGCGACCGCTCCCGGCCCGTCGAAGCTCGTCGACGAGTTCGACGGGCCCGCGCTGCATCGCGAGCTGCTCACGATCCGCACGGCACCCGGCATGCGCCGGGCACGGCTCGGCGAGCGCCCGGGCCACCTGCGGCTCGAGGCCGTCTCCGGCGGTCTCGCCGAACCGGTCCCCCACGCCTTCGTCGGCTTCAGGCTCGAGCAGCCGGTCGCGCGCCTCTCGACCGAGCTCGAGATCCCGGATACCGCGTCGGCCGGCCTGGTCGCCGGGCTCGCGCTCCGGCTCACCGACCGCCGTCACGTGCGCTTCGCGGTCCGTGTCATGAACCCGGGTCCGCGTACCGAGGTGCCCGGCTCGGGATCGGCCCGGGTGCTCGAGCTCGTGCTCCACGTCGACGGCGACGACCGGCTGCTCGCGAGCGTCGAGGCGCCGCCCGGACGGCTCGGGCTCGTGTTCGACCTCGACGGGTTCGGGGCGGTCGCCCGCCTCGAGCGCGGCGACCGCGCCGACGACGACGCGGCCTCCGCCCCGGTCGGCGTCGTCGACCTCTCGCCGCTGAGCCCGAGCGAGGGCGGTGGCTTCGTCGGGGTCGTCGGCGGCGTCTTCGTCGTCCGCGAGCCCGTCCCGGCGGGGCCCGCCGGCTCCGGCTCGGCCGACGGCCCGATCCCCGGGTCCTCGCCCTGGGCCGACTTCGGCCGGCTCCGGCTGGACCATGCGGCGGAGCGGGGGGAACGAGCCGATGTCTGAAGCGGATGCCGTTCCCGGGGGCGCGATCGACCCGGTCGTCGCACCCGTGCACCTCGCGGACGGCACGGGCGACGTCGCCGCACTCACGTTCGACGACGGCCCGGACCCCCGGACCACCCCTGCCCTGCTGGACTTCCTCGCCGAGCACGACCTGCAGGCCGTGTTCTGCGTCATCGGCGAGATGATCACCGCCCCGGGGGGCGCGGCGATCCTGCGACGGATCGTCGCGGAGGGGCACGTGCTCTGCAACCACGCCACGAGCTACGCCGACATGGGCTCGTGGCCGGCGGGCCGGGTGCGGGCCGACCTGGTGGAGAACCTCGCGATCATCCGCGACGCACTCGGCGACCCGATCGCGCCGGTGCCGTACTGGCGGGCACCGAACGGCAGCTGGGGCATCACGCGACAGGTCGCCGTCGAGCTCGGCATGCAGCCGCTCGCCGTCGTCAACACGATCGGCGACTGGGAGACGCAGGATGTCGCGACGCTCACGTCGAACCTGCGTGCGGCGATGAAGCCCGGGGAGATCGTGCTCGGGCACGACGGCGGCACCGGCGACCGTGGCGACCGGGCAGGCACCCTCGCAGCCGTGAAGACCGTCGTGGCCGAACGCCTCGCCGCCGGCTGGACCTTCGTCCTCCCGAAGGGCACGCCGGCCGTCGGCGCGCCCTTCGCATCCGGCGACGGCGGCTGAGCCCGCCCCGGTGCCGCCGAGCAACAGGCGGCCGACGTCAGCCCGCCGGCGGCGCCGTGCTCTCGCGCACGACGAGGTTCGTCGCGAGGTCCATGCGAGGGGTCGTCGTGGGCTGATCGCCGCTCAGGCGGATCGCGAGCCGCGCGGCCTCCTCGCCCATGCGTCGGAGCGGCTGGTGCACGGTCGTGAGCGGTGGGCTCACCCACGGCGCGAGGGTGATGTCGTCGTAGCCGACGATCGAGAGGTCGCGGGGCACCGACAAGCCGGCGTCGCGGGCCGCATCGATGGCGCCGAGGGCCTGCAGGTCGCTGCCGGCGAAGATCGCGGTCGGCCGGCGGTCGGCGGGCAGGGCGAGCAACTCCCGCGCACGATCTCGGCCCCCGCCCACCTCGAAGTTGCCGTAGCCGACCCAGGCGGGGTCGATCGCGAGGCCGGCGGAGTTCATCGCGCTGCGGTAGCCGTCGAGCCTGGCGAGCGAGCACATCATGTCCTCCGGCCCGGTGACGGCGGCGATGCGCCGGTGCCCGAGCTCGATCAGGTGACGCGTCGCGGCGAGGCCGCCCGACCAGTTCGCCGAGCCGACGCTCGGCACGTCGGGCGACGGATCGCCGGCGGGGTCGACGATGACGTAGGAGATGGCCCGTGCCCGCAGCCGTTCGCGGTATTCGGGCGAGAGCTCGGAGAAGACGAGCACGACGCCGACCGGGCGTCGCCGGATGACGCCCTCGATCCAGTCGGGAGCCGGTGCATGGCGATCACCGCTCACGGTCAGCACGACACTCAGGCCGTGCTCCTTCGCGACAGCCTCCACGCCGCCGATGAGTTCCATCGACCAGATCGGGTCGAGGCCGTGGAAGACGAGCTCGAGCAGTTCGGGGCGGGATTCGGAGCGTGCTGGGCCGCGGCGCACGTACCCGCGTTCGCGCAGCACCTGCTCGACGCGTTCTCGCGTCGCGTCCGAGACATCGGTGCGACCGTTCAGCACCTTCGAGATCGTCGAGAGGCTCGTGCCGGTCTCGTCGGCGATCTCGGCGAGGGTGACGCGCTCGCTTGCGGCATCCGTCTTCATCTTTCGAAGCCTAATCACGAAAGTTGCGGCGCGAAAGTCTTGCGCGCGCTGTTCCTGCGGTTTATGTTGTATCTGCCAACAAATCATCGATGACGCTGAAAGGCGGACCCTCCATGGCCAGCGCGCCCACCCGCGACGACAAGTTCTCATTCGGTCTCTGGACGGTCGGGTACAACGGCACCGACCCGTTCGGGGGCCCCACCCGCGAGCCCCTCGATGTCGTGCACGCCGTCGAGAAGCTCGCCGAGCTGGGCGCCTACGGACTCACGTTCCACGACGACGACCTCTTCGCGTTCGGGTCGAGCGACGCCGAGCGCCAGACGCAGATCGACCGGCTCAAGGGCGCACTCGCCGACACCGGTCTCATCGTTCCGATGGTGACGACCAACCTCTTCTCGGCCCCCGTCTTCAAGGACGGCGGCTTCACCGCCAACGACCGCGACGTGCGTCGCTACGCGCTCCGCAAGGTGTTCCGCCAGCTCGACCTCGGCGCCGAGCTCGGCGCCAGGACGTTCGTCATGTGGGGCGGCCGCGAGGGCGCCGAGTACGATTCGGCGAAGGACATCCGCCAGGCGCTCGAGCGCTACCGCGAGGCCGTCGACCTGCTCGGCGACTACGTCGTCGACCAGGGCTACGACATCCGCTTCGCGATCGAACCCAAGCCGAACGAACCCCGCGGCGACATCCTGCTGCCGACACTCGGCCACGCGATCGCCTTCATCGATTCACTCGCGCGTCCCGAGCTCGTGGGCCTCAACCCCGAGGTGGGCCACGAGCAGATGGCCGGCCTCAACTTCGCCGCCGGCATCGCCCAGGCCCTGTACCACGGCAAGCTCTTCCACATCGACCTCAACGGCCAGCGCGGCATCAAGTACGACCAGGACCTCGTGTTCGGCCACGGCGACCTGCACAACGCGTTCGCGCTCGTCGACCTGCTCGAGAACGGCGGCCCCGGCGGCGTCCCCGCCTACGAGGGTCCGCGCCACTTCGACTACAAGCCGAGCCGCACCGAAGACGAGAAGGGCGTGTGGGAGTCGGCCGCGGCGAACATGCGCACGTATCTCCTGCTGAAGGAGCGCGCCGCGGCATTCCGCGCCGACCCCGAGGTGCAGGAGGCGCTCGCGGCCGCGCGGGTCGACGAGCTGTCGGTGCCGACCCTGAACCCGGGCGAGAGCTACGCCGACTTCCTCGCCGACCGGTCGGCGTACGAGGACTTCGACGCGAACGCCTACCTGGGCGGCAAGGGCGGCGGTTTCGTGCGTCTGCAGCAACTCGCCACCGAGCACCTGCTCGGCGCGCGCTAGAGCTCGCGAGGCGAACGGTCATGCCACTCGTCCTCGGGGTCGACTCGTCGACCCAGTCGTGCAAGGTCGTCGTCGTCGACGCCGACACGGGCAGCGTCGTGCGCTCGGGTCGTGCCGCCCACCCCGACGGCACCTCCGTCGACCCCGAGGCCTGGTGGCTCGCGATGCAGGCCGCGATCGTCGAGGCCGGCGGCCTCGACGATGTCGCGGCCTGGTCGATCGGCGGGCAGCAGCACGGCCTCGTCGCCCTCGATGCGTCCGGCGAGGTCGTGCGCGACGCCCTGCTCTGGAACGACGTGCGCTCGGCCGGGGCCGCCGAGGACCTGATCGCCGAGTTCGGCGCCGCCCGCCTCGCGACGCGGTCCGGCCTCGTGCCGGTCGCCTCGTTCACGATCACGAAGCTGCGCTGGCTGCGCGATCACGAGCCGGCGAACGCGTCTCGGGTCGCCGCGGTCGCGCTGCCGCACGACTGGCTGACGTGGCGGCTGCGCGGCTTCGGTCCGGCTCGGACCTCGCCACGCGGCCCGGTGCTCGACGAGCTCGTCACCGACCGTTCGGATGCCTCGGGCACCGGCTACTGGAACCCCGCGACCGGCGCGTACGACCGCGAGCTGCTCATCGCGGCGCTCGGCCACGACGTGGTGCTCCCACGGGTGCTCGGGCCGTTCGGGTCGACGACCGATGCGTCGGGCCGCCGGGTCGGTGCCGGTGCCGGTGACAACGCCGGCGCAGCCCTCGGCCTCGGCGCTGAGCCCGGTGATGCGATCGTCTCCATCGGCACGTCGGGCACGGTGTCCGCGATCAGCCGCGAGCCGATCTTCGATGCCTCGGGCACGGTGGCGGGCTTCGCCGACGCGACCGGCAACTTCCTGCCCCTCGTCGCGACCCTGAATGCGGCGCGCGTGCTCGACGTGACCGCGTCGCTGCTCGGCGTCTCGCACGAGGAGTTCGGGGTGCTCGCCCTCGAAGCGACGCCCGGCTCGGGCGGTCTCACCATGCTGCCGTACTTCGAGGGCGAGCGCACTCCGAACCTGCCCGACGCGACCGCGTCGCTCACCGGCATGACCCTCGCCTCGACGACTCGTCCGAACCTCGCGAGGGCCGCCGTCGAGGGCATGCTGGGCGGGCTCGGCGCCGGCCTCGATGCCCTGCGCGCCCTCGGCATCCCGCTCGAACGGGCCCTGCTCATCGGCGGCGGCGCGCAGTCGGAGGCCGTGCGGCGGATCGCTCCGGCCGTCCTCGGCCTTCCGGTCGAGGTGCCCGCTCCCGGCGAGTACGTCGCCCTCGGTGCCGCGCGCCAAGCCGTGCTCGCGCTCGAGGCTGCGGCCGTCGCGTAGTGGCACTCCCCCGACGTCAGCGCGACGCGAGCAGCCCCGCCAGCCAGCGACCGCTGTCCTTCACGATGCGCTGCTGCGTGTCGTAGTCGACGCGCACGATGCCGAACCGCTTCGAGTATCCGTAGCCCCATTCGAAGTTGTCGAGCAGCGACCAGACGAGGTACCCGCGCAGGTCGACCCCGCGATCCATGGCGCGCCGTGCCGCCGCGAAGTGCCGTTGCAGGTAGTCGACGCGCTCGGCGTCGTGCACGCGCGGCCCGTCTGGCCCGTCGGACACGACGTCGGCGAACGCCGCCCCGTTCTCGGTGATCATGAGCGGCAGCCCCGGGAACCGCTCGCCGAGCGACACCAGCAGGTCTTCGAGACCGTCGGGCGCGATGTTCCACCCCATGTCGGTGTACGGGCCGGCCTGGGGCAGGAACGCGACGTGCTCGCTGCCGGGCCACGGCGTGCCGCCGACGTCCTTGTGCCCGTCGTTGCGGCTGCGCTCACCCTCGCCGTCCCACATCGCGACGGTGACGGTCGAGTAGTAGTTGACGCCGAGCACGTCGAGCGGCTGGTGCACGAGCGCGAGGTCGCCGTCGTGCACGAACGACCAGTCGGTGACCCCGGCGGTGTCGGCGACGAGGTCGTCGTCGTACCGGCCGAGCAGCATCGGGCTCGTGAAGGCGCGGTTGGCGAGGGCGTCGATGCGACGGGTCGCCTCGGCGTCGCCGCCCCGGATCACGTGGAAGTTCAGGGTCACCGACACGTCGGGGTCGTTCGAGGCGCGACGCCGGATCTCGGGCACGGCGAGCCCGTGCGCGAGGTTCAGGTGGTGCACCGCGGCGAGCGCGGCGGCCCCGTCGGTGCGACCCGGCGCGTGGGCGCCCGACCCGTAGCCGAGGTAGGCCGAGCACCATGGCTCGTTGAGGGTGGTCCACGTGTGCACCCGGTCGCCGAGCGCCTCGACGGCGTGCCCCGCGTAGTCGGCGAAGCGCAGCGCGGTGTCGCGGTTCACCCAGCCTCCGGCGTCTTCGAGCTCCTGCGGCAGGTCCCAGTGGTAGAGCGTCGCGATGGGTCGGATGCCCCGGGCGAGCAGCCCGTCGACGAGGCGCGAGTAGAAGTCGACGCCGGCCGGGTTCGGCCGGTCGCCGGCGCCGGGCAGCAGGCGCGACCACGAGATCGAGAACCGGTACGCCTCGAGCCCGAGCGATGCCATGAGGTCGAGGTCGGCGTCGAGCCGGTGGTAGTGGTCGCATGCGACGTCGCCGGTGTCGCCGTTCCAGGTGCGGCCGGGGGTGCGGCTGAACGTGTCCCAGATCGACGGCGTGCGGCCGTCCTCGTCGGCGGCGCCCTCGATCTGGTACGACGCGGTCGCAGAACCGATCACGAACCCGCGCGGGAACTCGAGACGGCCGTGGTCACGGGGCGCTGCACTGGTCACGGCGCTCATCCTCGCACCTCTCGGAGCCGGCGACGATGCCGGCCGTCACGTTCCGTCAGCCGAGCGCGGCGATGCGCCACCCGGCGACGTGGGCGGCGCCGGGCTCGAGCACGACGAGGTCGACGCCCGAGTTGAAGGCGTCGGGCGGGCAGGTCATCGGCTCGACCGCGAGGCCGATGCGGTGCGTCGCGTCGGCACCGGGCGTGTCGGCGGTGTGCACCTGCACCCACGGGCAGTCGGCGCCCCACGCCATCTCGACGCCGGTGCCGCCCGGTGCCATGAGCACGACCCGGTACGGGGATGCCTCGGCGCCGGCGCCGATCGCCGCGTCGATCGCGCCACCCGGCGATGCCGCGAGCCCCGTGAATGCGTGGTCGATGAACGTCGGCCCGATGGCCCGCGGAGCACGGAAGTCGAAGCCCTGCACCTCGGCGGGCTCGACCGCGAGCGGGCTGAGGCGGTCGGGCGTCACCGTCAGCACCTCGGCGGCGGGCAGCTCGAGCGTCCAGTCGTCGACCCGTCCCGGTCCCGCGATGAGGTACGGGTGCGGGCCGGTGCCCCACGGCGCCGCGTCGGGCCCGAGGTTGCGGCCGGTGACGGTCTGGCCGAGGCCCGCCGCATCGACCCGGTACTCGACCTCCACCTCGACGCGGAACGGGTATCCCGCCTGCGGCTCGATGACCGCGGCGAGCACGACCCGATCGTGCTCGACGACGCGCGGCGCGAAGTCGAGCCAGGCGGCGAGTCCGTGCAGGGCCTGCCCGCGGGCGGGCTCGGTCAGCGGCAGCTGGAGCTCGTCGCCGGCGAACGCGTACCGCCCGTCGACGATGCGGTTCGGCCAGGGTGCGAGCGTCGCTCCCCGGTAGCCGGGGCGCACCTCGTCGGCGTCGAACGGCACGACGAGGTCGCGGCCGTCGAAGCGCAGCGTGCGCAGGCTCGCGCCGACGCTCGCGATCTCTGCGGCGTACCCGTGCGCGGCGATCCCGAACTGCCGCCCCGATCGGGGCACCGTCGTGGCCGCGAGCGCCGGCCGCGAGGCATCCGTCATCTCAGAGCCCCTGCGCCAGGCGGTAGTACGCCTGGTTCCAGCGCACCTGGTGGGCGAACCCCTCCCGCGTGGTCTGCTCGTCGATCACGAGCAGCTCGAGCTCGGCCATCTCGGCGAAGTCGCGGAAGGCCTCGATGCCGACCGCGTTCGACATGACGGTATGGTGCGCGGCGCCCGCGACGAGCCAGGCGCCGGCGCTCGTCGCGAAGTCGGGCGCGGGCTTCCACACGGCACGGCCGACCGGCAGCTTCGGCAGTGCCTCGCGCGGCGCGACGTTCTCGACGACGTTGGCCGTGAGCCGGAAGCGGTCGCGCAGGTCGGTGAGGGCGACGACGACGGCGGGACCGGGGTCGGCGGTGAAGACGAGTCGCACGGGGTCGTCCTTGCCGCCGATGCCGAGCGGGTGCACCTCGAGCGTGGGCCGCGCGGTCGTGAGCGACGGCGAGACCTCGAGCATGTGCGCGCCGAGGATGAGTTCATCACCCGGCGTGAGGTCGTAGGTGTAGTCCTCCATGAGGCTCGCACCGCCCGGGAGACCTGCGCCCATGACGTTCGCGATGCGCACGAGCACTGCGGTCTTCCAGTCGCCCTCGGCGCCGAAGCCGTAGCCCTCGGCCATGAGGCGCTGCACCGCGAGGCCGGGAAGCTGCTTCAGCTCGCCGAGGTCCTCGAAGCTCGTCGTGAAGGCGCCGAAGCCGCCCTCCTCGAGGAACGAGCGCAGGCCCAGCTCGATGGCCGCTCCGTCGCGCAGCGACGCGTGGCGGTCACCGCCGCGGCGCAGTTCGGGCGCGACGTCGTAGAGCTCCTCGTACTCGGCGACGAGCGCGTCGACGTCGGCCTCGGTCGCCGCGGCGACCGCCGCGGCGAGCTCGTTGACGCCCCACGTGTTGACCTGCACGCCGAGCCGCAGCTCGGCCTCGGTCTTGTCGCCCTCGGTGACGGCGACGTAGCGCATGTTGTCGCCGAACCGGGCGAGCTTCAGGTCGCGGCTCGCCGCGAGGCCGGCGGCGGCGCGCTGCCACGTGCCGAGCTCGCGCTGCACGGCCGGGTCGGAGGCGTGCCCGACGATCGTCTTGCGCGGCACGCCGAGCCTCGTCTGGATGTACC
The DNA here is from genome assembly GCF_029167465.1 of Agromyces chromiiresistens. Lineage (NCBI taxonomy): Bacteria > Bacillati > Actinomycetota > Actinomycetes > Micrococcales > Microbacteriaceae > Agromyces > Agromyces chromiiresistens. The sequence goes on along the minus strand of NZ_JARFNL010000004.1, from coordinate 257,772 downwards.
CGAACTCGCGGTCGCCGTGCGCCGCCTGGTTGAGGTTCATGAAGTCGAAGTCGATGTCGGCCCACGGCAGTTCGACGTTCGCCTGCGTGTGCAGGTGGGCGAGCGGCTTGCGCAGGGCGTCGAGACCGGCGATCCACATCTTGGCGGGGCTGAACGTGTGCATCCAGGCCACGAGCCCGATCACGCGGTCGTCGGCGTTCGCCTCGAGCGCGGTGCGCTTGATCGCGGCCGAGTCGGTGAGCACGGGCTTCCAGACGACCCGCACCGGCACGTCGGACGCCTCGTCGAGCTGCGCGGCGATCGCGCGGGACTGCTCGGCGACCTGCGCGAGCGTCTCGGGCCCGTAGAGGTGCTGGCTGCCGGTGAGGAACCACACCTCGTAGCCGTCGAGCGAGGTGGAGAGCTTGGTGCGGGTCATGTCGTTCCTTCTGGCCTGGTCGGCCGGGGTCTGGTCCGCGGCGGGGCCGTGACGGCCCCGCCGCGGAAGAGGTGGCGCGCCGCGGCCACCAAGCCGACTACTTCTGTTTCGTCGACTCGTCCTCGGGGGTCGGGGTGGTCGTGGGGGCGAGCGCCGCGACGGCCGCGGCTTCCGCGACGAGGCCCGCACGGTACCGCTCGAGGTAGGCGGCGAAGCCCGCGACGTCGGATGCCTCCGGCTCGACGACCTCGACGGCCGACCCCGCGAACACCCGGTGGTCGAGGTACGCGCCGAGCGAGGCATCCCGCTCGTCGTCAGTGCCGTGGCCGCGCTCGCGCAGGTACGCGGCGAGCACCGCGATGCCCCACGCACCGCCCTCGGCGGCCGTCTCGCCGACCGCGACCGGGGCATCGAGCGCCCCGGCGAGCAAGCGCTGCGCCACCCCGGCCGTGCGGAAGATGCCGCCGTGGCCGAACATGCGGTCGAGCTCGACGCCCTCGGCGGAGAGCACGCGCATGCCGAGCGCGAGCGTGCCGTACACGCCGTAGAGCTGCGCGCGCATGAGGTTCGCGAGCGTGAGCCGGCTGTCGGGCGTGCGCACGACCATCGGCCGGCCCTCGTCGAGCCCCGCGATCGGCTCGCCCGCGAGCGTGTTGTAGGCGAGCAGTCCGCCGGCGTCGGGCTCGCCCGCGAGCGCCTCGCCGAAGAGCACCTCGAAGACCGCGTCGCGCGCGAGCGGCGCGCCGTCGCGGGTCGCGCCGGCCGCTTCGGCGAAGCGCTCGAAGACGCCCGCCCACGCCGCCAGCTCGGAGGCGCCGTTGTTGCAGTGCACCATCGCGACGGGATCGCCCGCGGGGGTCGTCACCAGGTCGATCTCGTGGTGCGCGCTCGCGAGCGGCCGCTCGAGCACGACCATCGCGAAGATGCTCGTGCCGGCGCTCACGTTGCCCGTGCGCGGTGCGACCGAGTTCGTCGCGACCATGCCCGTGCCCGCGTCGCCCTCGGGCGGGCAGAGCGGCGCGCCCGGTCGCAGCTCGCCCGTCGGGTCGAGCAGCATCGCCCCCTCGGCGGTGAGCTCGCCGGCGTGCTCGCCCGCGCCGAGCACCTCGGGCAGCAGCTCGGCGACCCGCGTACCCGGCCGACGGCCCTCGGCGAGTGCGTCGTAGCGCACGAGGAGGTCGGGGTCGTAACCGCCTGTGGCGGAATCGATCGGGAACATCCCCGAGGCGTCGCCGATTCCCAGCACCTTCCGGCCGGTGAGCCGCCAGTGCACGTAACCGGCGAGGGTGGTCAGGAAGTCGAGCCGCTCGACGTGCGGCTCGGCGTCGATGATCGCCTGGTGCAGGTGCGCGATCGACCAGCGCAGCGGGATGTTGAGGCCGAACGCCGTGCTCAGCTCGGCGGCGGCCGGACCGGTCGAGGTGTTGCGCCAGGTACGGAACGGCACGAGCAGCCCGCCCTGCTCGTCGAACGCGAGGTAGCCGTGCATCATCGCCGAGACGCCGATCGCGCCGAAGGTCGTCGGCCGCACGCCGTGACGTCGCTCGGCGTCGGCGACGAGTTCCGCGTAGGCGGCGGCGAGACCCGACCAGACCGACTCGAGCGAGTAGCTCCAGCGACGATCCTCGGTGAACTCGTTCTCCCACTCGTGCGAGCCCGTCGCGAGCACCGTGGTGGGGTCGTCGGCGTCGACGAGGCAGGCCTTGATGCGGGTCGAGCCGAGTTCGATGCCGAGCGCGGTGCGCGCCTCGAGGATGGTCGACGGCGAGGCATCCGTGCTCATCGGCGCGCCTCGCCGGGCTGACCGTAGACGTGCTGGTAGCGCGCGAAGAGGCGGTCGATCGACTCCTGCGGGAGCGGGACGAGCGGCCCCGCCTCCCGGGCGTGGTGCACCGTGCGCGCGACGTCCTCGAGCATGACGGCGGCCTTGACCGCGTCCTTCGCGTCGGAGCCGATCGTGAACGGCCCGTGGTTCTGCATGAGCACCGCACGCGAGCGGTGGCCGGTGAGGGTTTCGACGATGCCGCGGCCGATCGAGTCGTCACCGATGATCGCGAACGGACCGACCGGCACCGGGCCGCCGAACTCGTCGGCCATCGCGGTGATCACGCACGGGATCTCCTCGCCGCGTGCCGCCCAGGCGACGGCGAAGGTCGAGTGGGTGTGCACCACTCCCCCGACCTCGGGCATGTTGCGGTAGACGTAGGCGTGCGCGGCCGTGTCGCTCGAGGGGCTGCGGTCGCTGCCCGGCGTGCCGGGCACGACCTCGCCGTCGAGGTTGCACAGGATCATGTTCTCGGGCGAGAGCTCTTCGTACGAGACCCCCGAGGGCTTGATGACGAAGAGGTCGGCTCCCGGCACCCGGCCGGACACGTTGCCGCCCGTCCAGACGACGAGGCCGTAGCGCACGAGTTCGCCGTGCAGGCGCGCGACCTCGTCGCGGACACGACTGATCGCGGTCTCGACCGCTGGTTCGTAGTGCCTCGATGCACTCATGCGGGTCGACTCCTCTGTTCTGGCCGGACCACCGGGGTCCCGGCCGGTCTCAACGAGCGGCCATGTTTCGAGACCACCGCACCGAGCCAGCGGCCGTGACCGGTCACTGTGACCGGTCACGGAACAGTGAACCATGAACCGGTGAGCGCGTCAACCCGCTCCGGTTCGTCGCTCAGCGGGGCGGTGCTGCGACCGAGCGGCGAACCATGAGCTCGGGAACGAGCGGCTCGCGGGGCACCTCATCCGCCCCCTCGGCCGCACCGATGAGGGCGTGCACGGCCCGGCGGGCGAGCTCCTCGAAGTCCTGCCGCACGGTCGTGAGGGGAGGCGAGTAGTATGCGGCGTCGGGCACGTCGTCGAAGCCGACCACGCTCATCGCGGCGGGCACGTCGATGCCGGCCTCACGCAGCCCGCTGAGGAGCCCGAGCGCCATCTGGTCGTTCGCGACGAAGACCGCGGTGACTCCGGAGGCGAGCACCGCGCCAGCGGCATCCGCCCCCGAGCGCGCGGTCCAGTCTCCGGCGAACCGGGGTCCGGTCTCGAGCCCGCGTGCGGCGAGCTCCGCCACGAAGCCCGCGGCACGGGACTCGGCCTCGAGCCAGTTCGATGGGCCCGCGAGGTGCGCGATGCGGCGGTGCCCGGCATCGGCGAGGCATGCGACCGCGAGTCGAGCACCGGCCACCTGGTCGACCGAGAAGCTGTTCGGCTCGTGCCCGGCCGAGTGCAGGGTGACGATCGGGATGCCCGCGTCGAGCGATTCGATCATCTCGAGCGCGCCCCTCGTCGGCGCGACCACGACGAGCCCTTCGACCGACTGCGCCTGCAGGTGCTGCACCGCGGCGGCGACCTGGCCGGGGTCGTCCGATTCGGCGAAGACGGCGCTGACCCAGTAGCCCGCGGCCCGAGCCGCCTGCTCGACCGCCGCGATGCTGCGCGATGGGCCGTACTGCAGTGCGTCCGAGGCGAGTACGCCGATGGTACGCGACCGGTTCGTGCCGAGCGCGCGGGCGGCGTTGTTCATGCGGTACCCGAGCTCGCGCATGGCGTCGAGCACCCGCTGCTTCGTCTCGTCGGCGACATCGGGATGATCGTTCAGCACACGCGACACGGTCTGCCGCGACACACCGGCGCGGGAGGCCACCTCGCGTACGCCGACCGGGCGGGCACGCGCGCGGTCGGCGCCGGATACCTCGGGGCTCGCCTCGCTCACCGCATCACACCTCCACCGCCCGAGTGTACGGCGGGCGGGGCCGGGCATGCGGCGGGCAGACCCGAGTGCGCGGCGGCGAGACCGCGCGTGCCGCCGCGGAGGCAGCCGCGCACACGGGCGACCGGCCGCTCACGCGAATGCGGCGAGGGCGAGGACGGCGCCGGTGACGGTGAGGGGCGCCACGACGAGTCCGAGCGCAGCGAATCTCAGCCACGAGATCTGGACGCCCATCGCGACCAGCCGGTGGTGCCACAGGAGCGTCGCCAGCGATGCCCATGGCGTGATCAGTGCGCCGGCGTTCACTCCGATGAGGAGGGCCGCGGTGCGCAACGGGCTGTCGGCGAACGGCTCGAGCGCGAGGTAGGCCGGAAGGTTGTCGAACGCATTCGCGCTCAATCCTGCGACCCCGGCGAGGCGCAGGAGCTCGATCGGGCCTTCCCCGCCGCCGGCGAGCGAGGCGAGGACCTCGGTGAGACGGAGCTCATGGGCGGCCTCCATGGCGAGGAAGAGCCCGGCGACGAACACCACGAGCCGCCAGGGCACCAGCGCGGGGCGGACCACGGCCGGTCGGCGCACGAGGAAGACGACCACCAGGACCGCTGCGGCGGCGGTCGCCGGAATCCACACCTCGACGCCCGACACGAGCAAGGGGACGAGCAGGACGAGCACGATCGACGCGATCGTCAGGAGCACGCGGTCTCGGGGCGGTGCGGGCTCGTCGGGCACGAACCGCGTGTTGAGCTGCCTCCGACGCGTGGCGAGGAGGAACCCGGCGGGCACGAGGATCCCGACGAGGGTCGGGGCCAACATGAGCGCCGCGAATCCGATCGGGTGCAGTTCGAGGCGCTGGGCGGCGAGCAGGTTGGTGAGGTTCGACACCGGGAGCAGGAGCGAGGTCGTGTTCGCGAGCCAGACGGTCGTCAGCGCGAACGGGATGGGCGAGATGCGGGCGTGCGCCGCGACCGCGACGACGACGGGCGTCAGCAGGACGGCCGTCGTGTCGAGCGAGAGGAAGATCGTCGACGCGGTGGCGGCCGCGACCACGAGCAGCCACAGCACGATCGCCCGGCCGCGGGCGAATCGGGCGAGCCGCTGCGCCATCGCACGGAAGACCCCGGCCTCGGCCGCGAGCTCCGCGACGATCGTCATCGCGACGACGAAACCCAGGATGGGCGCCGATCGAACGGCGAGTGCGCCGACTGCGTCGAGTGGGAGGACACCGCCGACCATCGCCGCGATTCCGAGGACGACGAGAACGACCCCCACGACTGCAATCCGCACGAGGAGAGGGTAGCCGACTCCCGGAGCGGCGCCCGCCACCGCCTTGGGCGGCCGAAGGTCCGCCTCGGCGACGGTCGCGTCGGCGACGGGCACGCGCGAACGGGCCGGACCGCCGGGGCCCGGCCCGTTCGCGTGCGATCAGCCGCGAGGTTTCGAGGGCGGCGTGGCCGGAGTCGCCCGCGCGACGCGCGGGCTCGCCACGACCGGCTCGGATGCCTCGGAGGTGCCGTGCTCATTGGTCGCCGTCACCACGACGGTGTAGTCGACGCCGTTGCGCAGGCCGCTGAGGGTCGCGGCCGGCTCCGTGGTCTCGACGACGACGGGCACCGCCTGCTTCGACTTGCCACCGGTGACCACGGGTGTCGCCGTCACGCGGTACGAGGTGATCTCCGAGTGGCCGTCGCTCGCGGGCGCCTGCCAGGTCACCTTCGCACTGGCATCGCCGGAGACGACGGCGACGGCCTGCGGCGCGGTGGGCGCCGTCGGCTGCAGGGCCGCGAACGCCCAGTTGTCGACCTCGACGAGGTCGGTGTCGGCGTCGAGGCCGTCGGGAGCGGCGAACACGAAGAACACGTCGTGGGTGCCGCTCGCGCCGTCGACGTCGGCCGTCACCGTGGTCCACTCGCCGACCTCGCCCTCGACGGGGATCTCGGCGACGACCTGGCCGTCGGCGTCGTCGAGGCGCACCTGGATGCTCCCGCCCTCGACCAGCGGCTTGACCTCGGCCGACACCGAGGTGGCTCCTGAGCCGAAGTCGACGCCCGAGAGGCCGGCGAAGTCGCCGTCGTCGATCCGCGACAGCACCATGTTGCCGTTGCCGTTGTGCTCCGGGAACTCGGCCGAGGGGACGTCGGTCTTGGCCGTGCCGATGCCGAGCTGCCAGGCGAGGGTCTCGGCCTCGAACGTGCGGTACGGGTCGAAGGCCTCGACCTGCTCCACCCCTGCGCGGGTGCCCGTGATCGGCTTGATCGTGCCGTCGGCGTTGAACTCGAGCTTGTCGATGTGCACCGAGCGGTAGCCCTGGGTCGCACCCGGGGTGCCGAGCGCAGCGGCCCACGCCGCCCCGCGCGTCTGCGCGTGGTAGGTGAAGTACGTCTCGCCCTTGTAGGTGAACATGTCCGAGTGGTTGTTGCCGCCGTTGCCCGCCCCGAAGAACGTGCCCTGGTTCTGGAACGCGACGCCGGCGTACTTCGCGGCGGGCAGGTCCATCGGGTCGTCCGTCATCATGTAGGCGATGGCGCCCCGAGAGGGGTACTTCCCCGGCACCTCGTTCACCTGGAAGTTCGACGAGTACGAGTAGTAGTACTTGTCGCCGTGCTTGAACATGCTCGAGGCCTCGAACATGCCGGGTCCGTCGATCTCGACCGGGTCGCCGTCGAGGGTGACCATGTCGTCCTTCAGCTTCGCCACGCGGGTCGACTTCGGGTTCTGCGGCCCCTGGATGTTCGGCGCGGTGCCGATCTGCGAGTTCCCGCCGAAGTACAGGTAGCCCTGCCCGTCGTCGTCGATGAAGACCTCGGGGTCGAAGAGCCACATGCCGGCCGGGAACCCGCCGCTCGCGATGTAGTCCTGCGAGACGGTGTCGGGGATGATCTTCTTGCCGAGCGGGTCGGTCCACGGCCCGAGCGGCGAGCCGCCGACGACCACCGCGGTGCCGGTTCCGCTGTCGCAGAAGTAGAGATAGACCTTGCCGTCCTTCTCGATGGCCGCCGGAGCCCAGGAGTTGCGGGCCCACGGGGCGGCGCCGCCCTCACGGGCGACCGGGACGGCGCCGTGGTCGACCCAGTTGACCATGTCGCTCGTCGACATGACGTTCAGCCGGGTGATGCCGCCGTAGCCGTTCGACTGCGTCGGCAGGCCGTTCGCGTCCTTGCTGTTGAGCTCGTACTGCTGGGTGTCGTCGGTCGAGTAGATGTAGAGCCGCCCGTTGTACACGAGGTGGTGCGGGTCTGCGCCGAACTTGTGGCCGACCAGCGGGTTGTGGTCGCCGACCGGCTTCGTCTGCACCTTCTCGAGGCTCGTGTACTCCGGAGCCGGCGGGGCATCGGCGATCTTGATCAGCGAGACGTCGTCGACCTTGAAGTCCTGCAGCGCGTTCGCTCCCCACGGCGTCTCGACGAAGAGCCAGTTCGCCGCGGCATGCTTCGCCTCCGCCGTGAACTCGCGCGAGAAGGTGCCCCACTCGCCGCGGGTGAAGCTCTGGCCGTAGTCGGCGCAGCCGTTGAAGTTCGAGGGGCAGAAGGTGAAGTTGAACTGCTGGGTGTCGTTGCCCTGCTCGTACTTCAGCTTGCCGCTCATGCGGTAGGTCGCCCCGACCTCGAGCTTGCCCGTGACGTCGGCGAACGGACCCGACTGCGTGTTGGCGCGGCCGGTGACCTGCAGGGAGTTGGCACCGCTCGAGGCATCCGTGCTGAGCGCGAGCGTGCCGCCGCGCACGCTGCTCCACCCCGTGAAGCCGTCGACGAAGCGACCGTCGGGAAGAAGATTGCCCGCGACGGCGGGCGGCTCTTCGATCGCCGGTCCTGACCCGCCCTCGGTCGTGAGCGACACGTCGTCGATGACGAACGTCTGGATGTCGGTGTTCCACGGGGTCTCGACGAAGAGGATGTCGTAGTCGGCCGAGAGGGGCGTGAACGCCTTCTCGATGGTGGTCCACTGGCCCGCCGTCACCGCCGCGGAGGCCACGACGTCGCAGCGGCTCCGCGATGCCGTGCAGAGCACGACGTTGAAGTTCTGGGATGCCCGCCCGGCGTCGAACTTGACGGCGAGGCTCAGATCGTAGGACCTGTCGGTCTCGAGCAGGCCGGTGACCGTCGCCGCAGGGCCGGACTGGAAGCTCGTCCGTCCGCTGATGGCGAGCGCCTTCGCACCCGACTTGGCGTCGTCGCTCTCCGAGAGCGTCCCGCCGAGCGGGGCCGACCATCCGACGATGCCGGTCTCGAACGTACCGTTCTCGATGATGTCCGTCGTTGCGCCGTATGCGCCGCCTCCCACGCTGAGCACGGAGGCGACCAGGGCGCCGATGCCGAGCGTCGCGGCGAACGCCCGGGCAGGGCGGCCGCGTCCGCGGCCCGCGAGTCGTTCATGTCGTTTCACGTCTTGTCTCCTTTGATTCGATCGCGATGAGCTCCGCCCGCCTCGCGCTGCGGACGCCGGAACACCGGCGCGACGCAACGTCTGGACACGATGGCAGAGCTCGATGGAGCTGCCGGCGGCAGTCGGTTCACGTGAACCGACTGCGGCCGGCCCCAATCGGGCTTGTGGGTGTGCGGGGAGGTGCCGTCGACGAGATCGCCGGGAACCGAGCGTGTCGGCTACGTCCGCCGGCGCATGAGCACGAGGCGCTGCAGGAGCACGAACACGAGCAGGATGCCGCCGGTGATGATCGTCGTCATCTCGGGCGGGATGCCGCCGTCGCGGGTGATGAGCACGTTCATCAGCCCGAGCACGAGGGCTCCGACGACCGAGCCCAGCACGTAGCCGTAGCCGCCCGTGAGCAGTGTGCCGCCGATGACGGTCGCGGCGATCGCGTCGAGCTCCCACCCGATGCCGGTGATGTTCTGCGCGATGCCGAGGCGCGAGGTGTACACGACCGCCGAGACGCCCGCGAGCGTCCCGCTGATGACGTACACGAGCACCTTCGTGCGCGGCACCGCGAGGCCCATGAGCGACGACGAGCTCTCCGAGCCGCCGATCGCGTAGACGGTGCGGCCCGTGCGGGTGCGGTGGAGCACGAAGAACGCGACGATGACGACCAGCACGGCGATGATGACGCCCGGCGTGATGACGACGTCGTTCACCTTCTCGCCGTCGATGACCTTGAACTGCTCGCCGAGCCAGAGGATCGGCGAGTCGTCGGCGAGCCGCTCGGGCCTCGTGCTGAGCAGCGATGCGAGGCCGCGCCCCAGGAACATCATGGCGAGCGTCGCGATGAACGGCTGCACGTTGAAGTACTGGATGAGGATGCCGCTCGCGAGGCCGAACGCGGTGCCGATGAGGATCATCAGCACGATCACGACCCACGGGTTCCATCCCGCGTTCGAGAGCATGACGCCTGCGACGCTCGACAGCGCGATCACCGAGCCGACCGACAGGTCGATGCCGCCGGTGAGGATCACGAACGTCATCGCCACCGCGAGGATGATGAGGTGCGCGTTGTTGATGAGCAGGTTCGACAGGGTGTTGTACTGCACGATGCGCCCGTAGGCCACCTCGCCGTAGATCACCATGCCGATGAAGATCACGATGGCCGCGGCCGTCGGCAGCACCGACGGGTTCGACGCGACGACGCGCTTCACGCGTTCCCACAGTCGCGAGTGCGGGGATGCCTCGACCTGGGGCTCGAGGCGGGGGGACTGCAGTGCGGTCATGCCGACACCTCTTCTCTCGCGGCGACGGCGTTCGGAACGGGTCGCTCCTTCGGAGGCTTCCGACGCTGTACGAACCAGCCGCGCACCCGGTCGGACTGCAGCAGGCAGAGCACGACGATGACGATCGCCTTGAACGCCGGCGTCGCCGACGACGAGACGCCGAGGAAGACGACGGTCTTGTCGAGCGTCGCGATGAGCAGCGCGCCGACCACTGCGCCGCCGATCGAGAACTTGCCGCCCGACAGGGACGTGCCGCCGATGACGACCGCGAGGATCGCGTCGAGCTCCATCTGGTAGCCGGTTCGCGAGACGTCCACCGTCATCACGGTGCCGACCGACATGATGCCGGCGATACCGGCGAGCACGGCGCTCAGCACGTAGACGGTCAGCAGCAGTCCGCTCGGTCGGATGCCGGCCATGCGGCTCGCCTTGGGGTTGATGCCGATCGCCTCGATCATGAGGCCGAGGGCGCTGCGGCGGACCACGAGCCCGACGAGCCCGACGATCGCGAGTGCGAGGAGGAACACCACGGGGAGGCCGACGACGAAGCCGTTCGCGAGCCAGCGGAACGGATCGTTCGTCGCCGACGTGTTCTGCCCCTCCGTGATCACCTTCGCGATGCCCCGCCCTGCGAGCATCATGATGAGGGTCGAGATGAACGGCTGCAGGCCGATGTAGGCGACGAGCACGCCGTTCACGACGCCGAGCACGGCGCTCACGGCGAGCGCGAGCCCGATGGCGCCGAGGGCGACGCCGAGGGAACCCGACTGTCCGGCGTCCTTCATGAACACCATCGCGACCGCGCCGGAGACCGCCATCACCGATCCGACCGAGAGGTCGATGCCACCGGTGGCGATCACGAGCGACATGCCCACCGCGATCATGAGGATCGGCGCCGAGGCGCGGAGGATGTCGACGAGGTTGCCGACCAGGTTGCCGTTGTCGGGGTTGACCGAGATCGCCAGGTACGTCGGGTCCTTCATGACGTTGAGCAGCAGGAGGGCGATGATCGCCACCACGCCCCAGAAGAACGGCTTGCGCACGAGGTCGTGCAGCCAGGTGGATCGAGCGGCGGTGCTCATGAGTGTTCCTCCGTCAGCTCGGGCAGTTGCCCGTCGTCGGTCGAGGCGGTCGGGTGCGCGTCGTCCTCGGCATCGATGATGCCACTGCGAGCGGCGGCGTCGACCCCGTGCGCGGCGATGACGTCGACGACCTGTTGCGCCGTCACGTCGGGGCCGTTCACGATCTCGCCGATCTTCTGGTGATCCTTCAGGACCACGATGCGTTCGCTGAGTCGCACGACCTCTTCGAGCTCCGAGGAGATGAACACGACCGAGACGCCGTCTTCGGCGAGCCGGGCGACGGCCTCCTGGATCTCGGCCTTCGCGCCGACGTCGATGCCCCGCGTGGGCTCGTCGAGGATGAGCAGGTCGGGCTTCGTGGCGAGCCACCGGCCGAGCAGCACCTTCTGCTGGTTGCCGCCCGAGAGGTTCTTGATGAGGCGGTTCGGGTCGGCGGGCCGCACGTTGAGCGCGCTGACGTATCGGTCGACGATCTCGTCCTGCTCCTTGCGCGACATCGGGCGCGCCCAGCCGCGCTCGGCCTGCACCGCGAGGATCATGTTCTCGCGGATCGTGAGATCGCCGATGATGCCCTCATCGCGCCGGTTCTCGGTCGAGAAGGCGATGCGCCTGCCGAGGCCGTCGCCGGGATTCTTGATGTCGACGTGCTCGCCCCGCAGCGTGATGGAGCCCTCGTCGAGGCGGTCCGCGCCGTAGAGCAGTCGGGCGAGCTCGGTGCGGCCCGACCCGAGGAGGCCTGCGAACCCGACGACCTCGCCGGGGTGGATGTCGAGGTCGGTCGGTTCGATCGAACCGCGACGGCCGATCCCCTTCGCTGCGAGCAGCGGCTCCTCCGCCGCGTAGTCGCGCTCCTCGACGCGGCGGTTGCCGCCGAGAGAGGAGAGCACGTTCAGGTCCTTGCCGATCATCGTCGAGATGAGTGCGTGCCGGTCGAGCTCTCGCGCGAGGTACTCGCCCTCGTAGCGGCCGTTGCGCAGGATCGTGATGCGATCGCTGATCGCGTAGACCTGATCGAGGAAGTGCGAGACGAAGAGGATGGCGACGCCCTCGTCGCGCAGGGTCCGCATGACGCGGAACAGGCCCTCGACCTCTGCCGCATCGAGGCTCGAGGTCGGCTCGTCGAGGATGAGGACCTTCGCCTTGATCGCCATCGCGCGGCTGATCGCGACGAGCTGCTGCATGGCGATGGACAGCGTGGAGAGGGGCTTGTGGGTGTCGAGGTGCCCGAGTCCGAGCCGGGCGAGCGCCTCGGTCGCGGCCGCGTGGGTGGCCTTCCAGTTGACGCCGAACGTGCCGCGCACCTCGTGCCCGAGCATGACGTTCTCGCCGATCGTGAGGTTGGTGACCAGGTTCACCTCCTGGTACACGGTCGAGATGCCCGCATGCTGCGCATCCGCCGTTCCGTTGAACTGGCGTTCCTGGCCGGCGACGACGATCGAACCGCCGTCGATCCGGTAGACGCCCGTGAGCGCCTTGATGAGCGTCGACTTGCCGGCGCCGTTCTCGCCCATCAGCGCATGGACTTCGCCCTGGAAGAGGCGGAAGTCGACCCCGTCCAGCGCTTTGACGCCCGGGAACTCGATCGAGATGTCGCGCATCTCGACGATGGGCAGTGCTTCAGTCATTACGTTCGCATCCTGTACCCGGCCGCAGCGGCCGACGTCTCGGTGGGCAGCGGTGCGGGGCCGCCATCGGGCTGACCCCGCACCGCATGTGCAGCGCGCCGAGGGAGACGGCGCCGTCGGCTGGTCAGTACTTGCGGTCGGCGAGCACGGCCTGGGCCGCCTCGGGCGAGTCGAACGCCTCGCTCGGCACGATGATGTACGACTCGACCGAGTCGCCCGCGAGGGTCTTCTCCACGACGTCGAGCGCGGTCTCGCCGAACAGCGGGTTGTACTCGTGCACGTAGCTCAGCTGGCCGTTCGCGAGCGCTTCCATGGCCGCGGCGGTGCCGTCGATCGTGGCGATCTTGACGTCGACGCCGGGCTTCAGGCCGGCCTCTTCGACGGCCTGCGCAGCGCCGAGGCCCATCTCGTCGTTCTGCGCGAAGATCAGCTGGATGTCGTTGCCGTTCGCCTTGAGCAGCGTCTCGGTGACGCTCTTGCCCTCCTCGGCCGACCAGTTGGCGGTCTGCGCGGCGACCTCGACGAGCTTCGAGCCGTCGACCGAGGCGTCCCAGCCCTCGTTGCGCTCGTTCACGACGCCGACGCCGGCCGGGCCCTCGAGCGTGATGTAGTTGCCGCCGTCCGGGAACGTCTCGACCGCCCAGGCGCCGACCTCCTTCGCGACCTCGACGTTGTCCGGTGCGATGCGGGTCACGTACAGGCTCGTGTCGTCGGGCTCGATGCCGCGGTCGAGCAGGATCACGGGGATCTCGGCTTCCTGTGCGCGGGAGAGCGAGTCCTCCCAGCCGGACGCCTCGGTGGCCGAGAGCAGGATGACGTCGACGCCCTCGTCGACGAACGACGTGAACGCGTCGATCTGCGACTTCTGGTCGAGGTTGGTGGCCGGAGCGTACTTCAGGTCGAAGCCGGCGTCCTTCGTGAACGTCTCCTGGATGTTCTTCTCGTTGGCTTCGCGCCACGCCCCTTCGGGGCCGACGGCGACGAAGCCGACGGTGGTGAGGTCGTCGTCGCCGGCCTCCGCGCTGCCGCCGCCGCTCGAGCAGGCCGCGAGGCCGATGCTGATCGCGCCGACGGCCGCCAGGCCGAGGAACTTCGTGAATCGCCTCTGAACTGACATGAGATCTCCTCCTTGAGACCCGGCACCGATGCGCCGGCTAGCTCCCCGCTCGCGCGGGATTTCGAGTGATTGCAGCGACGCTCGATGCGTGGCCACGCGGCGATGTTACCGGGAACAGAAACGTCCGCGCAATACAAAATGTTCCCGGGAACATAACGTTCTGGACACACGTCGGAAATCGAGCGGCAGGCTGGGGTTACGCGTCGTCGTCGGTGTCGGCCGCGATCATCTCGATGATCGTGTCGACGCTGAGCCCCGGGCCGTTGCTCACCTCGCCGATCTTGCGGCGGTCCTTGAGGATCACGATGCGATCGCTCAACCGCACCACCTCGTCGAGCTCGGACGAGATGAAGACGACGGCGACCCCCTCGCGCGCCAGCTCGGCGACGACGGCCTGGAGCTCGACCTTGGCCGCGATGTCGACACCGCGGGTCGGTTCGTCGAGCACGAGCACGTGCGGCCGCGTGGCGAGCCATCTCGCGAGCAGCACCTTCTGCTGGTTGCCGCCCGAGAGCTGCCGCGCGGGCGCATCCGGCCCCGGGGCGACGATGGCGAGCGACTCCATGAACCGATCGACGAGCGCATCCCGCTCCGCGCGCGAGATCGGCCTCGCCCAGCCGCGGATGCCCTGCAGCGCGAGGATGATGTTCTCGCGCACGCTGAGCTCTTCGATGATGCCGCCGTCCCGGCGGTCCTCGCTCGCGAACGCGACACGGCGGCGAAGGGCCGCTGCCGGGTTCGGCAGGGCGGCCTCCCGCCCGTCCACGCGGATCGTGCCCGAGTCCCGCCGGACGACCCCCGCGAGCAGCTGCCCGAGCTCGCTGCGACCGGAGCCGCGCAGGCCGCCCAGTCCGACGATCTCACCCCGGTGCAGCTCGAGGTCGGTCGGCGCGAACTCGCCGCGCCGCCCGACGCCGGCTGCCTGGTAGAGGGGCTCCCCGGTCGGGTCGGCGCGGTGCGCGCGCCGCTCCGATCCGATGCGCCGCAACTCCGTGAGGTCCTTGCCGATCATCTTCGAGATCAGCACGGCGCGATCGAGCTCGCGTGTCGGGTACTCGCCCTGACCGCGCCCGTCGCGCAGCACGGTGATGCGATCGCTGATCGCATAGACCTGTTCGAGGAAGTGCGAGACGAACAGGATGGCCACGCCCTGGTCGCGCAGCCTGCGCAGCGCGCGGAAGAGCGTCGCGACCTCGTCGGCGTCGAGGCTCGACGTGGGTTCGTCGAGCACGAGCACCTTGGGGTGGGTCACCATCGCTCGCGCGATGGCGACGAGCTGCTGCATCGCCGGCGCGAGCGTCGCGACGGCGCTGCGCGGGTCGAGGCCCCCCAAGCCGAGTTCTTCGAGCACCGACACGGCACGCCGCCGGGTCGCGCCCCAGGCGATGCCGTACCAGCGGCGCTCCTCGTGCCCGATCATGACGTTCTCGGCGACGGAGAGGTTGACGCAGAGGTCGACGTCCTGGAACGCCGCGGCGATCCCGGCGGATTCCGCCGCACCGGGTCCGGCGAGCGAAACGCTCTCCCCCGCGATCCTCACTTCACCGGCGCCGATGCGGTACGCGCCGGTCAGCGCCTTGACGAGCGACGACTTACCGGCGCCGTTGCCGCCCATGAGCGCATGCACCTCGCCCGGGTAGAGCCGCAGATCGACCTCATGCAGCACCGGCATCCCCTCGATCTCTACCGTGACGCCGATCATCTCGACGACGGGCCGCTCGTCGGCGACCCGCGACGGCGAGGCATCCGTCGCGGTCATGTCGACCTCGGCGGCGCGGTCGACGACCGAACGACCAGTTCGCTCGCGATCTTCGAGCGCTGCGGTATCTCTCGCCCCTCGAGCGCAGCCCGGAGCACCTCCATCGCCTTGGTGCCGAGTGCGTGGAAGTCCTGCCTGACGGTCGTCAGCGGTGGGATGAAGTGGCGGGAGAACGGCAGGTCGTCGAAGCCGACGACGCTGACGTCGTCGGGCACGCGGATGCCGCGGTCGTGGAAGCCGTGCACGACCCCGAGCGCCATCTCGTCGTTCGCGACGAACATCGCGGTGTAGTCGGGCACCCCCTTCAGCCCGGCCGCGTACTCGTAGCCGAAGTCGGCCGTCCAGTCGCCGACGACGATCGGGCGCGCCTTGAGTCCCCATTCCTCGATGCGGGTGTGGAACGCACGCTCGCGGCCACGGGCGTCGAGCCAGTCGAGCGGGCCGGCGAGATGCAGGATGTCGCGGTGGCCGAGCGACACGAGGTGATCGACGGCGAGCATCGTTCCAAGCTGCTGGTCGACGCTGACCGTGAGGAAGGTCGGATCCTTCGCGGCCTTGACGACGAGCACCGGCACGTCGATCGAGATGCTGCGCAGCGCCGTCACCGACGAGGAGCGCGGGGCCACGACGCACAGCGCGTCGACGCCCTCCGCGATGAGGTGGCCGACGGCCGCCTCGGGGGTGAGGTTCGCATCGTCCTGCATCGCGACGGAGGTCACGGAGTAGCCGCTCGACCGGGCCGCGAGCTCGAGTCCGCGCAACGTGCTCGTCGGCCCGAACTCGACCGCGCTGTCGACGATGACGCCGATGCGCTGGGTGCGCTGGGTCGCGAGGGCCCGGGCTGCGCTGTTCGGCTTGAAATCGAGCTCGCGCACGACATCGAGCACGCGCTGGCGGGTCGACGGCCGAATCCCGGGATGCCCGTTGAGCACTCGCGAGACCGTCATGTGCGATACCCCGGCGAGCGCGGCGACCTCGCGGATGCCGAGCTTCTCGGGGCGCTCACCTACCTCGATGCCGCTCACCACCGATCTCCTGCCTCGGGAGCGCAGATGCGCCGGACCTCGGCCGCGCATCCGCGAGCCGACGGGACCAGACTATTCGCTCCGTCCATCCCGCACACCGTGCGGGATGGACGGTTGCCGGAGGTGTCGCAGGACTCGGCAGGGCGGTTCAGAGCCCGAGCCGCTCCAGGTAGGAGTTCACGAAGCGGCGCTCGGGATCGAAGCGCTCCCGCAGTACCGCGAAGTCGCGCCAGCGCGGGTACCGGCTGGCCACCTCCTCGCCGGGCAGCGCGAAGAGCTTGCCCCAGTGGGGACGCGCGGTCGCCGGCAGGGCCGCCTCGATCCGCGGCAGCAGCGCCTCGACGGCCGCCTGCTCGCGCCGCCACGTGAAGTGGATGCCGACGGCGTCGACCCCGTACGACGAGCTCAGCCACAGGCGGTCGGCCGCGACGGTGCGGATCTCGCACACGTGGAGGAGCGGCGCGACGCGGTCGGCGAGCGAGCGCACGGCCGCGATCGCGGCGACCGCGTCACGGCGCGGCACGAGGTACTCCGACTGCAGCTCCTCTCCCGCGGAGGGCGTGAATGCGAGCCGGAAGTGCGGCAGCCGCTCGTGCCACGGGCCGGGCGCCCCGAGCTGCTCGGTCGTCGCTCGCGCGTCACCGCCCGGCACGGGATGGCGTGGCGATGCGGCGGCCGTCGCCCCGAGCGTGCCGGCGATGAACGCGGATGCCTCGCCGTCGGCACCCGGCCCCGAGGCATCCGCTCGCTGCTTGAGCCAGAGCAGGTCGGCCCGGTCGGTGCGCTGCCATGTCGTGAAGACGCTGACGCTCGTCGCGAGCGAGGTGACCCGGTCGAACCCGTCGAGCACGGCGTCCCACCGCGGCCCGTCGAAGACGTGCTGCGCGACCGCGTACGCCGGCTCGACGTCGAGTTCGAGGGCGACGACCACGCCGAGGGCGCCGAGGTTCACGACCACGCCCTCGAAGTCGGCGTCGCCGCGCCGAAGGCTCCGGACCTCGCCGTCGCCGCCGACGATCGCGATCGCGCGCACGGCGCTCGCGAGGGAACCGAGCCGGTCGCCCGAGCCGTGGGTGCCGGTCGCGATCGCACCCGCGACCGAGATGTGCGGCAGCGAGGCGAGGTTCGCGAGGGCGAGCCCGCGCGCGTGCAGCGCCTCGGCGAGTGCACCGTAGCGCAGTCCGCCCGAGATGCGAACCGCCCCGGGCGCGCTGCCGGCATCGACCTCGACCGGCAGCCCGTCGGTCTCGATGTGGGTGCCGGCCGTGTCGGCGAGGTCGTTGAAGCTGTGCCGCGAGCCGAGCGCGCGGAACCGGTCGCCGCCCACCCAGCCCGGGTCGGCGAGGAGATTCTGGAGCTCGGCGACCGAGCGGGGTCGCACGACCCGGCTCGCTCGATATCCGAGGTTGCCGGCCCAGTTCCGCCGGCCCTCACTGGTGCGCATGGTCACCACCGTACGGGTCGGCGCGCCCGCCGCTGCGCACGGTTCACCCGAGCGACAGCGCCGTCCACGACACCGGCGGCAGCGTCACGGTGAGGGCGCCGCCCTCGATGCGCACCGAGTCGTTCTCGTCCGGCGCGACCCGCTCGGGCTCGGCGAGGGTGTTCTTCGCGTACGCGTCCTCGTCGGCGAGCGTGTGCGACTCGAGGACCGAGACGTCGCCGAGCGAGGCGACGTCGACGGTCACGTCGAGCGCCTCGGTCGTCGAGCGGTTCACGAGGAAGACCGCCGAACGCCCCGTCGACGCGTCGTGCGTCGCGACCGCGTCGACGAGCGGCACGACGCCGTACTCCTTCGTCTCGTACGTCGGCGCGTCGAGCTTCAGCTCGAGCGCCGCGCCCTGCGCGAGGCGCGAGGTGATCGAGAAGGGGAAGAACGTCGTCTGGCGCCAGGCAGGTCCGCCGGGCTCGGTCATGATCGGCGCGATGACGTTGACGAGCTGGGCGAGACTCGCCGAGGTGACCCGGTCGGCGTGCTTCAGCAGCGAGATCATGAGGTTTCCGAACACGACCGCGTCGGCGACCGAGTACACGTCCTCGAGCAGGCGCGGCGCGACCGGCCAGTTGTCGAGGCCCTCGATCTTGTCGACGTTCTGGAACCGCGAGAGGTACCAGACGTTCCACTCGTCGAACGAGATGTTCACGGTCTTGTCGCTGCCGCGCACGGCCTTCACGTGGTCGGCGGTCGCGACGACGGTCTCGATGAAGCCGTCCATGTCGACGGCCGACGCGAGGAAGGAGCCGAGGTCGCCGTCCTTCTCCTCGTAGTAGGCGTGGCACGAGATGTAGTCGACGTCGTCGTAGGCGTGCGTCAGCACGACCCGCTCCCACTCGCCGAAGGTCGGCATGTGCGCACTCGACGACCCGCAGACGACGAGCTCGATCGACGGGTCGAGCTGGCGCATCGCCTTCGCGGTCCGCGACGCGATCTTGCCGTAGTCGTCGGCGCTGCGGTGGCCGAGCTGCCACGGGCCGTCCATCTCGTTGCCGAGGCACCACATCCTCACGCCGAACGCGTCGGTACGGCCGTTGTCGATGCGGCGCTGCGACAGGGCGGTACCGCCCGCGAGGTTCGCGTACTCGAGCAGGTCGAGCGCCTCGAGGGTGCCGCGGGTGCCGAGGTTGACGGCGAGCATGAGCTCCGAGCCGACCTTGTCGAGCCACGACGAGAACTCGTGCAGCCCGACCTCGTTGGTCTCGGTCGAGTGCCACGCGAGGTCGAGCCGGCGCGGACGCTCCTCGCGCGGTCCGACCGAGTCCTCCCAGCGGAAGCCCGACACGAAGTTGCCGCCGGGGTACCGGATGGTCGAGACGCCGAGCTCCCTGACGAGTTCGACGACGTCGGTGCGGAAGCCCTCCGCGTCGGCTGCGGGGTGACCGGGCTCGTAGATGCCGTCGTACACGTGGCGGCCGAGGTGCTCCACGAAGCCGCCGAAGACGCGGCGGTCGATGCGGCCGACCTCGAAGTGCGGGTCGATGGTGAGGTGTGCGCTGGGCATGCGGGTGCTTTCTGTTTCGTGTTCGGTTCAAGGGGGCGGTCGCCTCGGCACCGCCCGTTCGTCGAGTGCTACTTGATCGAGCCGACCGAGAGGCCGCCCTGCCAGTAGCGCTGCAGGAAGAGGAAGGAGAGGATGAGCGGCAGCACCGAGATGAAGGCGCCCGAGGTGATGAGGTTCCACACCTGCTCGCCGCCGGCGCCCGCGTTCGAGAGCGCCGTCCACCGGTTGAGCCCGACGGTGACGGGCAGCAGCTGCGGGTCGGTCAGCACGGCGAGCGGCAGGAAGAAGTTGTTCCACGTGCCGACGATCGAGAGCAGCAGCACCGTCACGATCGCGGGGCGCAGCAGCGGCAGCGCGACCTGGAAGAAGGTGCGCAGCTCGCCGGCGCCGTCGATGCGGGCCGCCTCGAGCATCTCGTCGGGCACCGCGTCCTGCGTGTAGACCCGCATCAGGTAGACGCCGAACGGGCTGAGCAGGCTCGGCAGGATGACGGCCCACGGGGTGTTGATGATGCCGTACTGGCTGAGCAGCATGAACGTCGGGATGACGAGGGCCGTGAGCGGCACCATGACCGAGCCGAGCACGACCGTGAACACCGCCCCGCGACCCCGGAAGTCGTACTTCGCGAAGCCGTACCCCGCGAGGATCGCGAGGATCGTCGCGCCGATGCCGCCCGCGAAGGCGTACAGGAACGAGTTGCCGAGCCAGCGCCAGTAGATGCCGCCCTGGTGGGTGAACAGCTCGGCGATGTTCGAGAACAGCGAGAAGTCGCCGGAGAACCAGAACGCCGGGCTCGAGAACAGCCCTGCCGTGTCCTTCGTCGAGGCGACGACGAGCCACCAGATCGGCACGACGAAGTAGATCGCGAGGATCACGAGGAAGACGTGCGAGCCGATGCGCCGCCCGCCGGCGCGGCGGCGGCCCTTGGCGCTTCGGTCGACGTGCGAGGGCACCCCGGTCGCGGTGGTGAGCGGCTCG
Organism: Agromyces chromiiresistens; assembly: GCF_029167465.1. Lineage (NCBI taxonomy): Bacteria > Bacillati > Actinomycetota > Actinomycetes > Micrococcales > Microbacteriaceae > Agromyces > Agromyces chromiiresistens. The sequence goes on along the minus strand of NZ_JARFNL010000004.1, from coordinate 237,412 downwards.
GCCGCCTCGGTCGGGCGCTGGGTGAAGATCGACATCACTTCAGTCCGCTCTGCTTGCGGGTGAGGAACAGGAAGACGAACGAGCCGGCGAAGACGAGGGCACCGAGCGAGAACGCGATCGCCGACGCGTAGTTGAACTGGCTGTACGAGAAGGCGAGCGAGTACGCGTACATGTTGGGCGTGTACGCCGCGTCGATCGCGCCCTGGGCGACGTTGCGCAGCACGACCGGCTCGGTGAAGAACTGCAGCGTGCCGATGAGGGCGAACATGACGATCATGACCATCGACGAACCGATCATCGGCACCTTGATGCGCAGCGCCGTCTGCCAGCCGTTCGCGCCGTCGATGCGGGCCGCCTCGTAGATCGACGGGTCGATCGCGCGCAGGGCCGCGTAGATCACGACCATGTAGTAGCCCGCCCACTGCCACGTGACGATGTTCACGAGGCTGCCGAAGATCGTGCCCGGGGCGAGGAAGTCGGGGGTCGGCATGCCGACGAGGTTGAAGAGCGTGCCGCCCGGGCCGAACCGGGGGCTGTACAGGAAGCTCCACATGAGTGCGCCGATGACGCCGGGGATGGCGTACGGCGCGAAGATCAGCAGCCGCGAGAGCTTCGAGAGCTTCGTCGCGAGGGTGTCGAGCACGAGCGCCGCGGCGATCGCGACGATGAGCTGCGCGGGGATCATCACGACGGCGAACGCGAGCACCCGCAGCATGCCCTCGAGGAAGAGCGGGTCGGTGAACGCCTTCGCGTAGTTGCCGAGCCCGGTGAACTCGGTGCCGGTCGCGAGCGTCGACGTGAACAGGCTCATGCCGAACGCGTAGGCGAGGGGGAACACGAGCAGCAGCGCGAAGACGGCGAGGAACGGCGAGACGAAGAGCCAGCCCCAGCGCTGCCGTCGGCGCAGGAGGGTGGATCCGCCGGCGCGCAGGGCGCGGCGTCGCGGCACCGCGGGGGCGGCGACGCTGGTCTGGGTGGTCATGGCTCGTTCTCCTCGTCGAGACGGTCGGAAGCCGGGGTCCGTGGTCGGTGCGTGGGGCACGGGCGGATGCCTCGGCATGGGCGCGAGGCATCCGCCCGCCGATCACTCGAGCGTGAAGCCCTGCTCGGTCGCGTACTGCTCGAGCGAGGCCTGCAGGTCGTCGAGCGCCTGGTCGGAGGTCTTCTCGCCCTGCACCATCGCGAACTGCTCCTCGGTCAGCTGGTCGTAGGCGTAGTTCTGGAAGGGGCTGAACGTGAAGCCCTGGTAGCCGGCGGCGGCCTCGAGGAAGACGTCCTTGTTGATCTGCTGCCCACCGAAGAACGGGTACTCGAGGTCGCGGAAGTAGTCGGACTCGAGGATCGGCTTCCACAGCGGGAAGAGGGCGGCCTGCTCGATGCCGATCTTCCACGCCTCCTCGGTGCCGAAGATCTCCTTGGCGACCGTCGCTGCGGCCTCCTTGTCCTTCGCCTGGCTCGTCACGGCGAAGGTCGAGCCGCCCCAGTTGATCTGCACGGGGTTCGCCGGGTCCCACTGCGGAACCGGTGCGGCGCGCCACTCGGCGTCGCTGTCGGCGTCGGACAGGCCCTGCAGGTAGCCGGGGCCCCATGCGGCGGCGACGTAGATCGCGTACGAGCCGTCGACGAGCTTGGTGTTGTAGTCGGCGGTGAACGCGTCGTCGGTGGCGACGAGGCCGTCCTTCACGAGCCCGTCCCAGTAGGCGAGCACCTGCTTCGAGCCGTCGTCGTTCACGTCGATGCCGATCTCGGTCGGGTTCGCGTTGTCGTAGGCGAACGGCACCGAGCCGGCCTGGGCGAAGAGCGCCTGGTTGTAGGCGCGGCCGTTGGTCGGGAAGTCGGCGAGCACGCCGGGGGCGCCCGCATCCTTCAGGGCCTGCGCGGCGGCCTTGAACTCGTCCCACGTGGTGGGGGCGGCGATGCCGTACTGGTCGAGGATGTCCTTGCGGTAGAGCATGCCCATGGGGCCGCCGTCGACGGGGATGGCGTACACCGCGTCGCCGCTCGAGACGTCCTTCCAGGCGCCGTCGGTGTAGTCCGCCTGCACGTCGCCTGCGCCGTACTCGGTGAGGTCGACGAGCGCGTCGCGGATCGAGAAGCTCGAGAGCACCTCGCTCTCGAGCATGATGACGTCGGGGGCGCCCGAGCCGGCCTCGATGGCGGTCGAGAACTTCGTGTACTCGTCGTTGCCCTGCCCGGCGTTCGTCCAGCAGATCTGGACGTCGTCGTGGCTCTCGTTGAAGAGGTCGACGACGTCTTCGAACGCGGGGTACCAGGCCCAGACGCTGACCTGCGTGGCGTCGGCGTTGACGATCTTGTTGGTGCAGGAGGCCTCTTCGGCGCCGCCGGCCGAGCAGCCGGTGAGCGCGGCTGCGGCGACGGCGACGACGCCGCCCGCTGCCAGGAACTTCGACTTCATTGTGCTGTGCTTCCTCTCGCGGTGGGGACACCGGTGTCTCTGGGTGCCGCCGCGCCCACGTCGGCGCGGTCGGGGGGATCCGCTTGTTTTACAACGTTGTACGTAAACGTTGTAACGGACATGATGCCGCGCCCGTCGCGACGTGTCAACCTCGCACGGACGTACGGCGTGCGGTGTTCAGCCGACGACTGCGGCGATCGCCGCCGGCACAGGGTCGACCGCGGGCGCCGACTCGCGCGCGACGACGGCGAAGTCGGCGAGCAGGGTGCGCGGCCCGCCGGCCGCGTCGCCGCGCTCGATGCGTTCGAGCAGCGTGCCCACCGCGGTGTTGGCGATCCACTCGCGCCCCGGGTCGATCGTCGACAGCGACGGCACCGTGTACTGGGCCTCGTCGATGTTGTCGAACCCGATCACCGCCACGTCGTCGGGCACCCGCCTTCCGGCCTCGAGCAGCGCACGCATCGCGCCGAGCGCGAGCGTGTCGTTCATCGCGAAGACCGCGTCGAACGGCACCCCGCGCGCGAGGATCTCGCGCATCGCCCGCGCACCGCTCTCCCGATGCCAGGCCATCGACGGCCCCACGAGCGCCTCGTCGAACGCGATGCCGTGCGCCTCGAGCGCCTCGCGATAGCCCCGCAGGCGCAGCCCGGCCGAGCCGATCACCTCGCCCTCGTGCACGCCGACCACCGCGATGCGCCGGCGACCGGCGGCGATGAGGTGCTCGGTGGCCGCGCGCGCCGCCGCGACGTTCTGCATCGTCACGTGGTCGGTCGGGCCGTCGAAGATCCGCTCGCCGAGCAGCACGAGCGGGTACGGCACGTCGAGCACCTCCGCATCGTCCTGTCCGAGGCCGAGCGCGCTGAAGAGCAGCCCGTCGGTCATCTTGAACCGGGGGCTCCGCAGCAGCTCGAGCTCGCGGTCGCGGTCGCCGCCGGTCTGCTCCACGAGCACGACGAGGCCGGATGCCTCGGCCGCCGCGATCACCGACGCGGCGAGCTCGGCGAAGTAGGCGAGCGCGAGATCGGGCACGGCGAGGGCGATCGCGCCCGTGCGACCCGACCGCAGGCTGCGCGCCGTCAGGTTCGGGGTGTAGCCGAGCTCGGCGATCGCCTGCTCGACCTTCTCGCGCGTCGCCGGGCGGATGTGCGGGTAGTCGTTGATGACGTTCGAGACCGTCTTGATCGACACCCCGGCGAGCCGGGCCACGTCGTGCAGCGTGACCGCCATTGCGCCCTCCCTCGCCGAACCGGATGGAGTCACTGTACAACGTTGTGATCCGGAGGGGCGGCGCCGCGAGGCGCCCCGTCCCGGACCGTCAGATCACGCCGAGCGCGAGCATCGCGTCGGCGACGCGGATGAAGCCGGCGATGTTCGCGCCGACGACGTAGTCGCCGGGCGCGCCGTACTCGTCGGCGGTCGTCGCGCAGCGCTCGTGGATCGCGGCCATGATCGCGGCGAGGCGCTCCTCGGTGTGCTCGAAGCTCCACGAGTCGCGCGACGCGTTCTGCTGCATCTCGAGCGCGCTCGTCGCGACGCCGCCCGCGTTCGCCGCCTTGCCCGGCCCGAACAGCACGCCCGCCTCGCGCAGCACCGCGATCGCCTCGGGCGTCGTCGGCATGTTCGCGCCCTCGGCGACGGCGACGACGCCCGCGGCGACGAGCGCCCGTGCGTGCGCCTCGCCGAGTTCGTTCTGCGTCGCGCACGGCAGCGCGACGTGGACCGGGCCGCGATCGGCGAGGTCCCACACGGTGGCGCCCGCGACGAACTCGGCGCGCCCGCCGCGCTCGGCGACGTACCGTTCGATGCGCTCGCGGCGCACCTCCTTCACCTCGCGGAGGACGGCGACGTCGATGCCGTCGGGGTCGTGCACGGCGCCCGACGAGTCGGAGGCGCCGACGACGAGCCCGCCGAGCTCGTGCACCTTCTCGATCGCGTGGACGGCCACGTTGCCCGAGCCCGAGACCAGCACGCGGGCGCCGTCGAACGAACGGCCGCGGGTCTCGAGCATGTGCTGGGTGAAGAAGACGGCGCCGTAGCCGGTCGCCTCGGTGCGCACGAGCGAGCCGCCCCAGGTGAGCCCCTTGCCGGTCAGCACGCCCGACTCGTACTGGTTCGTCATGCGCTTGTACTGGCCGAAGAGGTAGCCGATCTCGCGACCGCCGACGCCGATGTCGCCGGCGGGCACGTCGCGGTACTCGCCGACGTGCCGCGAGAGCTCGGTCATGAACGACTGGCAGAACCGCATGATCTCGGCGTCGCTGCGACCCTTGGGGTCGAAGTCGCTGCCGCCCTTGCCGCCGCCGATCGGCATGCCGGTGAGCGAGTTCTTGAAGATCTGCTCGAAGCCGAGGAACTTCACCGTGCCCAGGCCGACGGTCGGGTGGAACCGCAGGCCGCCCTTGTACGGCCCGAGCGCCGAGTTGAACTGCACGCGGAAGCCGCGGTTGATCTGCACGCGCCCGGCGTCGTCGACCCACGGCACCCGGAAGATGATCTGCCGCTCCGGCTCGCAGATGCGCTCGAGGATCGACGCCTGCACGTAGTGCGGGTTGCGCTCGAGCACGCGGTCGAGCGAGCCGAACACCTCGCGCACGGCCTGGTGGAACTCGAACTCGCCCGGGTTGCGGGCGAGGATCTGGCTGTAGACGTCGTCGATGGCGGTGCGAGGCTCGGTCACGCGCGCTCCTTCAGGTTCGAACGGATGGCCACGTGGTGCTCTCGCGCGCGGCGCTCTCCACCATACCCACGGGCGCGGATGCCCCGGCCGAGTGTGACGCGGCCGCGGGTCAGTGGCCGTGCGCGAGCTGCTGCAGGCCGACCACGGCGAGGCCGAGGGCGATGAGCGCACCGAGTGCGACGAGCTGCTTCCACCACGCGACGCGGGTGCGGCGCACCGCGATGTACCCGATCAGGCCGAGCGTCGCGACGTACACGATCGACGCGGCGCGCAGCGCGAACTCGAGGTCGAGCAGCCCGAGCGCCGCGAGGGCGAGCAGCACCAGCGGCACGCCCGCCGACGCGATGGCCGACCCGGCGACGCGGAGCATGCCGCCGACCTCGGCGCGGCCGGGGAACGCGCTGTGCACGGCGAGGTGCGCGATCACCCCGGCGACGAAGCCCGCGGCGGTGATCGCGACGATGCCGACGAAGAGGGTCACGACCGCACGCGTCGCGTCGACGTGCTCGACGTTGCCGAGCTGCACGAGCACGATCGCGAGCCCCGTGAACGTCGCGTAGACGCGCTCCTTCAGCGCCTCGCCCCGCTCGTCCTCTGGACGGTCCTCACCGTGACCCTGCTCCATGCGCAGAACGGTAGCACCCGGCCCCGGCGCGGTCTGCGAGGATCGGAGCATGGCTGCCACGCTCACCGTCTCAGTGCCCGGCACCACCCTGCGCGACGCGCTCGGCGCCCCGCCCGACGGCGTCGAGGTCGTCGTGTGGGACCTCGAATCGCCGCCGCCCGCGGCGCACCTCGACATCGTGGTGCCGCCGTACATGGGCACCTCCGACCGGCTCGGAGCCCTCGCCGGGGTGACGACGCGCCTCGTGCAGTCGCAGTCGATCGGCTACGACGACATCGCCGACGCCCTGCCGCCCGGGCACGTGTTCGCGAACGCGGCGAGCGTGCACGAGCCCTCGACCGCCGAGCTCGCGGTCGGCATGGTGCTGGCGTGCCAGCGCGGCATCCCCGATTTCGTGCGTGCCGCGGCCGACGGCCGTTGGGCGCCCGCCCGGCACGAGAGCCTCGCCGACCGGCGCGTGCTCATCGTCGGCTACGGCGGCGTCGGCCGCGCGATCGAGGCCCGCCTCGAGCCCTTCGAGGTCGAGATCACCCGGGTGGCCGGGCACGCGCGCGACGACGAGCGCGGCCGCATCCACGGGGTCGACGAGCTGCCGGCGCTGCTGCCCGAGGCCGAGGTCGTCGTCGTGGGCGTGCCGCTCAGCGACGCGACGACCGGGCTCGTCGACGCCGGCTTCCTCGCCGCGCTGCCCGACGGCGCGCTCGTCGTGAACGTCGCCCGCGGCCGCGTGGCCGACACCGAGGCGATCCTCGCCGAGGCCCGCACCGGCCGGCTGCGGTTCGCGCTCGACGTCACCGACCCCGAGCCGCTCCCCCACGGCCACCCGCTCTTCGCCCTGCCGAACGTGCTCGTCACGCCGCACGTGGGCGGTGCGTCGACCGCGATGATGCCGCGCATGGCGCGGCTCCTGCGCCGCCAGATCGAGCGGATGCTGCGGGGCGAGGCGCCCGAGAACGTGGTGCTGCGCAGCTGACGTCGCATCGAGCGGCACGATCGGTCAGCGCGACCACGTGCCGAGGTGGTTGCCGTCGAAGAACTGCAGCGTCATCGTCGACGACCCGGCGCCGCCGAGCACGAACGTCGCCGAGGAGCGCGAGCCCTCGGGCGCGTTCTCACCGTCAGGGGTGAAGGCGAGGACGTCGCCGTCCCACGGCTCGAGCGGCACCTCGTAGCCGCCGTCGGGCCCGAGGTGCACGACGAGCGACCCGTCCTCGACCACGACCTCGGCCGGGCCGAAGTACTCGTTCGACCAGGTGCCCGCGTACGACTCGAGCGGTTCCGACGGCGCGGCGGGCGACGCCGGGGGCGACTGGTCGACGAGGTCCCCGGCCGGCTCGCGGTAGTGCGCGAGGGCCGCCCCGTACGCCCCGACCCAGTCGCGCGTCGACGCGCCGTACTGCACGAGGTCGAGGAACTCGCTCACGATCGCCTCGGCGGCACCGACCGGCGCCCCGTTCGTGAGGGCGACGACGCCGAGCCCGAGCGACGGCACCAGTTGGAAGTTCGTGCCCGCCCCGAGCACGAATGCGCCGGAGTGCGAGGCGGTGGCGCGGCCGCTCGTCTGGGTGCCGACGTTGAACCCGAAGCCGTACGAGCCCGACCGCATGCCGGGCACGTCGGACGGGGCAGAGGTGACCTGCGGGCGCATCGCCGCAGCCAGGTCGGCGGTGTCGACGAGCGTCTCGCCGTCGGCGAGCACGAAGCTCATCCACTTCGCCACGTCGACGACGTTCGAGCTCACGCCGCCCGCGGGCGACTGCGCGTCGGGGTCGCGCTCGTACAGGGGCTGGAACTCGCCGTCGACGAGGGCGTGCAGCGCGGCGCGGTCTTCGCGGGCGACGAAGTCGTCGTGCCGGGAGCTCGTCGAGGTCATGCCGAGCGGCTCGTAGAGCTCGCGTTCGGAGAGCGTCTCCCAGTCGACGCCGGCCGCGTTCGCGACCGCCTCGGCACCCGCCGTCATGCCGAAGTTCGCGTAGCCGTAGCTGATGCGGAACGGGTTCAGCGCCTGGTACCGGAGGTGGTCGATGACGTATTCGCGGTCGTATCCGAGGTCTTCGAGGTCGTCGCCCGCGGCGAGCGGCAGACCCGAGCGGTGGGCGTAGAGGTCGCCGACGGTGAGGTGCTCCGTCACCCACGGGTCGGCGAGCGCGAACCCGGGCAGCAGCGGCGCGACGGGGGTGTCCCAGCCGACGACGCCGTCGGTGACCTGCGTCGCGACGACGGTCGCCCCGATCGGCTTCGACATCGACGCCACCTGGAAGACCGTCTCGGCGTCGACGGGGTCGTCCTCGCCGACCTTCCGAACCCCGAACCCGTCGGCGAAGACCGTCTCGCCACCGTGCACGACCGCGACGGCGGCGCCGGGCACGCCGGTCTCGTCGAGCACGCGTTCGACGAGGCCCGGCAGCGACTCGAGCGCGGGGTCGAGGGCTCCCTCGGCGAGCTCGACCGCGTCGGCCGGCGGCGCGTCGCCGAGCTCGATCCTCGGCGCGTACGGTTCGGCCGCCGTGCACCCGACGAGCGCCGCGGCGATGATCACGACCGCCGGAACAGCGGCACCTCGGACGACGCGCATGGCGTTCCTCCCCCATCGCACCGGGCTCCCCCGAGCCCCGGACCCCCATGGACCGACGAGCGCAGCCTAGCGGTCGATCCGGTGCCGCCGCACGGATCAGGCCGACGCGTCGGCGAGCCCCGCGAGCTCCGCCGCGGTCAGCTCGAGCGGGATCGAGTCGAGCAGCTCGCGGAGCTGTTCGACGCTGCGGGCGCTCGCGATGGGCGCGACGACGGTCGGCTGCTGCCGGAGCCACGCGAGCGACACCGAGGCGACGGATGCCCCGTGCGCGGCCGCGACCTCGTCGAGCACCGCGAGCACACGGCTCCCCCGCTCGCCGAGGTACGGCGCGGCACCGCCCGCGCGCACGCTCGCCCCTTCGGCGGTGACATCGGCCTCGGTGCGGTACTTGCCGGCGAGGAAGCCCTTCGCGAGCGAGAAGTACGGGAAGACCGCGAGCCCCTCGCGCTCCGCGCGCTCGCGCAGCCCGTTGGCCTCGAAGTCGCGCTCGACGAGGTTGTAGTGCGGCTGCAGGGCGACGGCGCGATGGAAGTCGTTCGCCTCGGTCACCCGGAACCACTCGTCGATGCGCTCGGGCGTGTAGTTCGAGATGCCGATCGCGCGCACCTTGCCCGCGTCGACGAGCTCGGAGAGCGCGCCGACCGTCTCCTCGAGCGGCACCGCGGCGTCGTCGAAGTGGGCGTAGTAGAGGTCGATGACGTCGGTGCCGAGACGCTGCAGCGAGGCATCCGCGGCCGCCCGGATGTTCGCCGCCGCGAGGCCCGTGAACTCGGGGTGCGTGCTCACCTTGGTCGCGATGACGACGTCGTCGCGCGCTCCGCGCGACGCGAGCCACTCGCCGATGAGCCGCTCGCTGTCGCCGCCGGTGTTGCCGGGCACCCAGTGGGAGTACCCGTCGGCGGTGTCGAGGAAGTTCCCGCCGCCGGCGGTGAAGGCGTCGAGCACCGCGAAGGTGGCGTCGCGGTCTGCGGTCCAGCCGAAGACGTTCGTGCCGAGCGCGAGCGGGGCGACCTCGAGATCGGACGCGCCGATGGGGCGGCGGAAGGCGGTGGCGGTGGCGTCGGTCATGGGGCTCCTCGTGGTCGGAACGGTCGTCGGCACCGGAGGACAACGACGGCGTCGGCCGGGTATTCCCCGTGTTGCGCACGATGACGCGTGTGCGATCGGCGCGGGCGGGCATAGGCTCGAAGGTGACGCAACCGACGGAAGGTCGACATGCCCGCTTCGGCAGAACCCCGCGTGGCCCTCTACTTCGACTTCGACAACATCGTCATCTCGCGGTACGACCAGCTCCACGGCGACTTCGCCTACCGCAAGGACACCTCGCGCTCGAAGGCGCCCACCGCCGGCACCAAGACGGCCGAGAAGCTCCGCGAGGCGACGGTCGACATCGACGCGGTGCTCGACTTCGCCGCGACGTTCGGCACGATCGCGATCGCCCGCGCCTACGCCGACTGGTCAACCCCCGTGAACGCGAGCTACCGCGGCCAGCTCATCGACCGCGCCGTCGACCTCGTGCAGCTCTTCCCGCTCTCGGCGACGAAGAACGGCGCCGACATCCGCCTCGCGGTCGACGCGGTGGAGGACATGTTCCGCATCGACGACCTCACGCACATCGTGATCGTCGCGGGCGACTCCGACTACGTCGCGCTCGCGCAGAAGGCGAAGCGGCTCGGCCGATACGTCGTCGGCATCGGCGTCGCCGGCGGCACGAGCCGCGCCCTCACCGCCGCGGTCGACGAGTTCGCCGACTACGACGCGCTGCTCTCGACCGACGCCGCGGTCGACGACGAGGCCGACGTCGTCGAGCGCGCACCCGAGGCGGCGCCGCGGCGCCGCAGGGCGAGCACGAAGCAGCCGGATGCCGCGGCCGACGCCGCGCCCGAGGCATCCCCCCGCAGCAGCCGGAGGGCGAGGAGCCAGCCGAAGGAGGACGCGAAGAGCGCGGCCGAGGCGGACGAGACGCCGGCGGAGCCCGCCGAGCGGCCGTCGGCGCGCGTCATCCAGTTCGTGGCCCCGACCGACCACGTTCCCGACGAGGCGACCGGCAGCCCGCGCAACCCCGGTCGACTGCTGCTCAAGGCGATCGAGCTGCTGCGGTCGAAGAACGACGAGGAGTGGCAGTCCTCGAGCGCCGTGAAGAACCAGATGCTGCGCATGGACCCGTCGTTCCAGGAGCGGCGTCTGGGATTCGCCTCGTTCAGCGAGTTCCTGAAGTCGCGCGGCGGCGTCGTCGAGCTCGACGAGACGGGCCGGGGGCGCGTGCGCATCCGCACGAACAAGGACTGAGGGCGGGGTTCCGAGACGCCTCCGTCGTCGGCTCCTCAACCGGCGGACGAGGTCATACGAAGGGGGAAGCAAGATGAAGGCACTGCAGTACCGCACGATCGGGCAGCCGCCCGAGGTGGTCGAGATCGCGACGCCCGAGCCCGGACCGGGCGAGGTGCGCATCAGGGTGACCGCGGCCGGGGCCTGCCACTCCGACAGCTTCATCATGGGGCTGAATGAGGAGCAGTACGTCTACGGCCTGCCGCTCACGCTCGGGCACGAAGGCGCCGGTGTCGTCGACAAGCTCGGCGAGGGCGTCACCGGACTCGAGGTCGGCGAAGCGGTCGCCGTCTACGGTCCGTGGGGCTGCGGCCGCTGCGTGCAGTGCGCGCAGGGCAAGGAGAACTACTGCGAGCGCGCCGCCGAGCTCGGCATCCGCCCGCCCGGGCTCGGCTCCCCGGGCGCGATGGCCGAGTACCTCGTCGTGCCCGACGCCCGGTTCCTGCTGCCGCTCGGCGACCTCGACCCGGTCGAACACGTGGCCCTCACCGACGCGGGGCTCACGCCGTACCACGCGATCAAGATGTCGCTGCCGAAGCTCGTGCCCGGCTCGACCGCCGTCGTCATCGGCGCGGGCGGGCTCGGCCACGTCGCGATCCAGATCCTGCGCGCGCTCACGCCGGCGACGGTCATCGCCTTCGACGTGAGCCAGGACAAGCTGCGCCTCGCGACCGAGGTGGGCGCGCATCACGTGTTCCCGTCCGACGCAGAGGCGCCCGAGAGGGTCAAGGAGCTCACGGGAGGCAAGGGCGCCGCCGCCGTGTTCGACTTCGTCGCGATCCAGCCGACGCTCGACGCGGGCCACGCGATGCTCGCGGTCGAGGGCGACCAGGTCCTCGTGGGCGTCGGGGCCGGCATGCTGCCCGCCGGCATGCTCATGACGCCGTACGACGCGACCGTGCGTTCGCCGTACTGGGGTTCGCGCGCCGAGCTCTTCGAGGTGTTCGATCTCGCCCGCGCGGGTCTCGTCAAGATCGAGACCGAGCGCTTCTCGCTCGACGACGCCCCCGAAGCGTACCGGCGCCTGCACGACGGCACCCTGCGCGGGCGCGCGGTCGTCGTTCCCTGACGGGGCCGTTCCGCGCTGAATCGGTTTCGGCGCGCTGAGGTCGGTTCGAACCCACCTCAGCGCGTCGTACCTGATTCATGGCGGACGCTCTGTGGTCTGACCACATCTGGTACGCTGTGGTCTGACCACAGTGGCTGCAGGCACGGAGGCGACGGAGCATGAGCGAGACGCGCGCGTGGCGCACCGTGCTCGAGCACATCGAGTCGCAGCTCATCGAGGGCCGCCTGCGCCCCGGCGACCGGCTGCCCGGCGAGCGGGCCCTCTCGGCCGATCTCGGCGTCGGCCGCTCGAGCGTGCGCGAGGCGCTGCGGGTGCTCGAGGTGCTCGGGCTCATCCGCACCCAGGCGGGCTCGGGCCCGAACGCCGGCGCGATCATCATCGCGACACCGTCGGGCGGCATGAGCGCGCTCATGCGGCTGCAGGTGGCGGCGAGCGGGTTCCCGGTCGCCGACATCGTGCGCACCCGGCTGCTGCTCGAAAGCGCCGTCGCGGGCGAGCTCGCCGAGCGCGGCAGCCTCGACGGCGGCGCCCACTCCCCCGAGCTCGCCGCCGCCGACCGCCTGCTCGACGCGATGGACTCCCCCGCGCTCGAGCCCGCCGAGTTCCTCGCACTCGACGCCGAGTTCCACCTGGCGCTCGCCGAGGCATCCGGCAACCAGGTCATCACCGCGACCATGGCGGGCCTGCGCAGCGGCATCGAGGGCTACGCGCTCGAGGGGCTCGCCCGCATCGACGACTGGCCGACCACCTCCGCTCGCCTGCGCGGCGAGCACCGCGGGGTCGTCGACGCCATCCGCGCGGGCGATGCCGCGGCCGCCCGTACCCGCATCCACGACCACATCTCGGGGTACTACGCCGAGACGTTCATCGACCACCACTGAGAGAGGCACGCACCACGATGGTCCAGCGCCAGTTCCCGAACCCCAAGGAGCTCGCCGAGCTCATGCGCTTCAAGGCGCCCGAGCTCAACGCGACGAAGCGCCGCCTCGACAAGGCGCTGACGATCGCCGACCTGCGTGCGATCGCGAAGCGCCGCACGCCGAAGGCGCCGTTCGACTACACCGAGGGCGCCGCCGAGGGCGAACTCTCGCTGGCCCGCGCCCGCCAGGCGTTCGAGGACATCGAGTTCCACCCCGGCATCCTGCGCAGCGTGCCCGAGGTCGACACGAGCCGCGACGTGCTCGGCGGCCCGAGCGCCCTGCCGTTCGGCATCGCGCCGACCGGGTTCACCCGCCTCATGCAGACCGAGGGCGAGATCGCCGGCGCCGGTGCGGCGGGCGCGGCGGGCATCCCGTTCACGCTCTCGACGCTCGGCACGACCTCGATCGAGGGCGTGAAGGCGGCGAACCCGAACGGGCGCAACTGGTTCCAGCTCTACGTCATGCGCCGTCGCGAGATCTCGTACGACCTCGCGAAGCGCGCCGCGGCCGCCGGCTTCGACACCCTGTTCTTCACGGTCGACACGCCGGTCGCCGGCGCACGCCTGCGCGACAAGCGCAACGGCTTCTCGATCCCGCCGCAGCTCACGCCGGGCACGATCGTCAACGCCATCCCGCGACCGGCGTGGTGGATCAACTTCCTGACGACCCCGAAGCTCGAGTTCGCGTCGCTCAGCTCGACGGGCGGCACGGTCGGCGAGCTGCTCGACTCGGCGATGGACCCGACGATCTCGTTCGACGACCTCGACATCATCCGCGACATCTGGCCCGGCAAGATCGCGGTCAAGGGGGTGCAGACCGTCGGCGACGCGAAGCTGCTCGCCGACCGCGGCGTCGACGCGATCGTGCTGTCGAACCACGGCGGGCGGCAGCTCGACCGCGCGCCGATCCCCTTCCACCTGCTGCCGCACGTCGTGCGCGAGGTCGGCGACGACCTCGAGGTGCACCTCGACACCGGCATCATGAACGGCGCCGACATCGTGGCGTCGATCGCGCTCGGCGCGCGCTTCACCCTCATCGGCCGCGCGTACCTCTACGGCCTGATGGCCGGCGGCCGGGCCGGTGTCGACAAGACGATCTCGATCCTGCGCACCGAGATCGAACGCACCATGAAGCTGCTCGAGGTCGAGACGCTCGACGAGCTCGGCCCGCAGCACGTGACGCAGCTGGCCAGACTGCAGCCCATCGCACGGCCGGTGCAGGATGCCGCGGCCGAGGCTTCGACGGCGAGGCCCACGACCGTCCGGAGCCCGCGCGCGGCGAAGCCGGCGACGCGGGCCGCGGCCGCCGCCTCCGCGAAGACGACTGCGGCGGCGAAGGCCGCCCCGGCAGCGAGGGCGACCGCCGCTGCGAAGCAGGCGACCACCACCGCGAAGGCAACCACGGCGAAGACCGCCGCGAAGCCCCGCACTGCCCGAGGGACGAAGCCGAAGACGGCCGCCGCCGAGTGAGGCGACCGGCGCGGCCCGTGGCCCGGTGAGCCGGACGCGCCGGATCGGCGCCCTCAGTAGACCGGCGAGCTCAGCGCGCCCGCCCGGTGCGCCCCTTCGGCACCACGATCGACTGGGCGATCGTGAGCGCGGCCGCACGGGCCGCCATCTTGCGCGCCTGCTCGGCCTGCGTGCGCCGGCGTTTCACGAGCTTCGCACGCCGTCGGGCTCGCAGGGCGGCATCGGCGCCGACCGGCGGCACGTCACCCGCGCGTCCGGTCGACGCGGGGGCCGCTCCGTACCGGATCGAGGCCCGATCCAGTCGGGCGGCAGCAAGCGCCGCTCGTTCTGCGGCGAAACGCGGCGACCTGCGGCGCTCGGCGTCGGCGGCGAGGGCCGCGGCCTCCGCGAACTCCACGGCCGACTCGAGGCGACGCCTGGCCCGCGCGTCGCCCGGCAGCCGCTTCGCTATGCCGCGCACCTCGTCCTCCAGCTCGCGCACCGCGGCGATCGCCTCCTTCGCGCGGCGGCGGTCGGCCCTCTTCGAATCCCGCATGCTCACCCCTCGTCGATCAGCTCGAGCAGGCGCTTCGCCGCGTCGCGGATCTCGTCGTGGTCGTGTTGCCCGGCCCGGCTCTCGAGCGAGATCACGGCGCATCGGTGCACCCTGCGGAAGTCGCCGTAGGGGAACGAGTACGCCTCCTTCGTCTCATTGTCGGCGTCGTCGTCGATGCCGAGGTGCCAGTGCCGGTACTCGGTCCAGCCCTCGTCGTCGATGAATGCGTTCTCCTCGTCGGCGCTCGGCGCGTGCTCGCTCCAGTCGTCGCGCTCGTCGCGCTCGACCCTGTCGTCGCGCACGAGCGACCTCGCGTGGCGGAGCGCCGTCTCGTTCAGCCTGATCGCCATGTCGTGCTCCCTTCCATACCCTCCCGGTCTACGTTGCGACCGCCGGGTCGACAAGGGGGTTGCGGGCGCGCCGCAGAGCGAACGGCCCCGAACACCCCGGGAGCGGCCGGCTCAGCGCCGCCGTGCGAACTCGGCGATCGTGACGCCCGACCCGTGGCTCGTGCTCTCGACCGGTTCGAAGGCGCGCGACCGGTAGTCGAGCCCGGCGAAGAGCGGGATGCCGGTACCGAACAGCTTCGGGTTCACCTTGAGCACCAGGCGGTCGATCTCGTCGACCAGCTGCCCGGCGAGCGCCCCGCCGCCGCACAGCCAGATGTCGGTGCCGCCGGCCTCAGCCTTGAGCGCCCGCACGACGTCGACGGGATCGTCGTCGACGACGACGAGGTTCGCCCCCTCGGCCCGGTGCGACCGTGAGAACACGATCTGCCGGAGGTGGGAGTACGGACTCGTCATGCCGAAGGGCAGCCCGATCGCGTAGGTGTTCCAGCCCATGAGCACGGTGTCGAAGACGGCGCCGGACTGCTCGACCCCGAGCGCTGCGGCACCCGCCGTCGGCATCGCGTCGGGGTAGCGCTCGTAGATCGTCGCCATGTGGTCGCCCTCGGCGTCGAGCGCGTCGAATTCGCCGTTCGGCCCGGCGATGAAGCCGTCGAGGCTGACGGCCACGTAGTACACGAGTTCTCGCATCGTTTCCTTATCCACTACTGATGTTGTGGTTGCGAAACTACTACACCTGTCGTGATCTTGTCTAGACTCGACCGCATGGCCCGGAACGACGAACGCCGCCGACTGCTCGCCGATGCCGCGATCGGCGTGCTCGCCGCCGAAGGAGCGCGCGGGCTCACGCACCGTGCGGTCGACCGCGCGGCCGGGGTGCCGCTCGGCACGGCATCGAACTACTTCGCGAGCCGCGACGCCCTCATCGCCGGGCTCGTGGCGCGCATCGGCGAGCGACTCGGACCGACCGACGACGACCTCGAGATCCGCGCCGGCCAGCCCGCGGGTCCCGCGCTGTTCGCCGACTACGTGCGCGACATCGTGCGACGGCTGAGCACCGAGCGCGACGTCACCCTCGCCCTCTTCGAGCTCCGGCTCGAGAGCACGCGCCGGCCCGAGATCGCCGCCGTGCTCCACGAATGGCAGCGCACCGCGTTCGCCGCCGACGTCGCCTTCAACGAGGCAGCGGGACTGCCCGGCGGGCGCCGCGAGATCGCGCTCTTCCACTACGCCCTCGACGGGCTCGTGCTCGATCGCCTCACGACGCCGATCGATCCCGGCACCTCGACCGATGAGATCGTCGACGCGCTCGTGGCGGGGTTGCTGCCCCGCACCTGACGCGGCCCCCTACGATGAGCGGTGGGGAGGTCGAGCATGTCGGATGCCGCGGGCGAGACGGGCCAGAGCGACTCGGCCGAGCCGCCCGCCGAGCCGCCGGCCGGCGGCCCGCACCCTCCGAAGCGCGGGCCGGTGCGCCGCTACCTCGCCCGGTTCGGCACCCGGCGCACGATGCTCTCCGACGCCCGCGCCGGGCTCGTGCTCGGCATCGAGAGCATCCCCGACGGCCTCGCCTCGGGCGTGCTCGCCGGGGTGAACCCCGTCTACGGCCTCTACGGCTACCTGTTCGGCACGCTGGGCGGCGCGCTCGCGACGGGCTCGGTCTACATGTCGGTGCAGGCGACCGGGGCGATGTCGGTCATGATCGCCGACGTGCCCCTGGTGGTCGGCTCCGACCGGCAGGGCGTCGTCATCGCGACGCTGTCGATCCTCACCGGCCTCGTCATGCTCGGCCTCGGTCTCGCCCGGCTCGGCTCGCTCGTGCGGTTCATCCCGACCGCCGTGCTCGTCGGCTTCATCAACGCCGTCGCGGTGAACATCGTGCTCGGCCAGCTCGCCAACCTCACCGGCTACGCGGGCGAGGGCGCGAACCGCATCATCCGGACCATCGACACGTTCGCCCACCTCACGTCGATCCACTGGCCGAGCCTCGTCATCGGGGCGGTGACGATCGGGCTCATCCTGCTGCTCGAGCGCACCTTCCTCGGCCCGCTCTCGCTCGTGGTGGCCGTCGTGCTCGCCTCGCTGCTGCCGCTCGTGCCGTGGTTCGGCGACGCCGCCATCGTGGGCGACCTCACCGACGTGCCGAACGCGATCCCACTGCCCGCGCTGCCCGACCCGTCCCTCACGCTCGACCTGCTGGTGCCCGCGCTCTCGCTCGCCCTGGTCGGGCTCGTGCAGGGCGCCGCGATCTCCGGGTCCATCGCGAACCCCGACGGCGATTACCCCGACGCGTCCGCCGACTTCCGCGGACAGGGCATCGCGAACCTCACGAGCGGGCTCTTCCAGGGCATGCCGGTCGGCGGTTCGATGTCGGCGACCGCCATCGTGCGGGCCGCGGGTGCCCGCAGCGCGCTCGCGAACCTCCTCGCCGCCGTCGTCATGATCGTCGGCGTGCTGCTGCTCGGCGGCGTCATCACGCAGGTCGCGATGCCCGCCCTGGCAGGCCTGCTGATCCTCGTCGGCGTGCGCACGTTCAAGCCGCGCGACCTCGTGATGGTGTGGCGAACCGGCCCGATCCAGGCGAGCGTGCTCGCGGTCACCTTCGTGCTCACGCTCATCGTGCCGCTGCAGTACGCCGTGCTCGTCGGTGTCGGCCTCGCCGTGGTGCTGCACGTGGCCCGGCAGTCGAACCGGGTCGTGATCCGTCGCTGGGTCTACGCCGACTCGAGCCCGCACCCCGTCGAGACCGAGCCGCCCGCGGTGCTCGCGCCCGGCGAGGTCGTCGTGCTCGTGCCCTACGGCAGCCTGTTCTTCGCGGCCGCACCGATCTTCGCCGGCCAGCTGCCCGAGATCCCCGACCGCTGCGAGCGCGCCGTCGTGGTGCTGCGCATGCGCGGCACCGACGAGCTCGGCTCGACGTTCCTCCGGGTCGTCACCGACTACGCCGAGCGCCTGCGGCGAGCCGGCGGCGCGCTCATCCTCGTGGGGCTCGGCGACCGGGTCATGACCCAGCTCGATGCGACCCGGGCGACCGTCGTGATCGGCCGCGACCGGGTCTTCGCCGCGACACCGCGGATCGGCGACTCGCTCGACGCCGGGCTCGCCGCGGCGCGCGCGTTCGCCGCGCCCTCCGCCTCGTCGGGGCCGGGCGAGCCCGAGGCATCCGACCGCGACCGGTAGCGCAGGAACCAGGCGAGCATGAGCGCGGAGCTCGCGAGGTAGAAGCCGTGCAGGAACCAGATCGGCCCGAACGGCATGCTCACCACGTAGACCGTGTAGAGCGCGTTGCCGACGTTCGTGATGACGAGGTTGCCGACGCTGTACGACGACAGGTCCTTCGTGCGCGCCGCTTTCACCAGCATGGGCAGGTAGCTCATGGCGAAGAGGCCGGTCGAGATCGCGCCGGCGACGACGGCGAGGTCCATGCTCCGAAAGCTACGGGGCGGCCGGATGCCTCGTACCCGGGCCGTCCCGCCGAATGATGCGCCGATCGGAGCCGGCCGTCTCAGGGTTGCTCGCCTCGGGCGGCGCCCCGGTGCGACGCCGCCACCGACGCCCGTCCGGCGGCGGTGCCGGAGTCGGCTCCGATAGGACCCGTACGCGTCCTACCGGGCCCCGTCGCCACCCGCGTTCGCCGCGGCGATGAGCCGCCCGATCTGCTCGTACGACACGGTGACGCCATCGCCATCCGGGGGATCGCTTCTCGAGGCGGCCTCGCCGATGAGACCGAATGCGAAAACCATACGTCACTCGGTTTTGACGCGCAAGCGACTAGCATGCAGATATGGCAAGCAGGGGTTCGTACGCGAAGGGCGTCGCGAAGCGCGAGGAGATCCTCACCACCGCGCTCGAGGTCATCGCCCGCAACGGCTACCGCGGTGCGAGCGTGCGCGAGCTCGCCGACGCGGTGGGGCTCAGCCAGGCCGGCCTCCTGCACTACTTCTCCTCGAAGGAGGAGCTCTTCCAGGAGATCCTGCGCAAGCGCGACGAGGTCGACAGCCAGGCGCTCGAGGGCGAGCGCGAGCGCCCGATCGACGGGTTCTTCGCCGTCATCCGCCACAACGCCGAGGTCCCGGGGCTCGTGCGCCTCTACGCCCAGCTCTCGACCGAGGCGGGCGACCCCGACCACCCGGCGCGCGAGTTCTTCATCGAGCGGTACCGGCAGTTCCGGCTGCGCTTCTCCGACCTCATCCGCGACGAGCAGGCGGCCGGCAACGTCCCCGCCGACATCGACCCCGAGCAGACCGCGAACCTCTTCCTCGCCGCAGCCGACGGCCTGCAGACCCAGTGGATGCTCGACCCGTCGATCGACATGGCCGAGAGCATCGCCTACCTCTGGCAGCTCGTCGTCCGCCGGAGCTGACGCGTGCCCCGCTCCGCCCGCTCGCTCGTCTCGGGCGACGTCCGTCGCCACAACCTGTCGCTCGTGCTCGGGTACGTCGCGGCGGCCGGCCCGAGCGCGCGCAGCGAGATCGCGACCGCCACGGGGCTGACGCGGGGCGCCGTCACCGCCCTCGTCGCGTCGCTCACGGATGCCCGCGTGTTGCGCGAGCAGCCACCCCAGCCGGGCGGGGCCGGCCGTCCGGTGACGCGCCTCGAACTCGATGCGCCCGAGGTGGCGATCGTCGTCGCGCAGGTCGACGCCGACACCGCGACCGCGCTCGTGACCGACCTCGCCGGAACCGAGCTGCACCGCACCTCGCGCCAGCACGGCCGCCCGATGGGCGACCCCGGCCGCGTGCTCGACCTGCTCGCGACCGTCGTCGGCGAGGCGCTCGACGCCACGGCCGCGCTGGGCCGCCGCATCGCCGAGCTGCCGGTCGTCGTGTTCGCACCCGTCGGCGGGGAGCCGGCGGTCGTGCTCGCCGACACCGATCTCGGCTGGGATGCGGTCGACGTCGCCGCCGGCCTGCGGGAGCGCCTCCCCGAGCTCGACCCCGGCGCGAACGTCACGCTCGCCTCAGACGGCTGGCTCGCGGCGCTCGCCGAGCGCGCACTGCTGCCCGGAGTCGATGCGTTGCTCTACCTCAAGAGCAACTCGGGCATCGGCGGCGCGATCGTGTCGAGCGGCCTCATCCTCGAGGGCGCGCACGGGGCGGGCGGCGCGCTCGGCCACCTCCCCGTGGTGCCCGACGGACGGCACTGCGAGTGCGGCCAGCGGGGCTGCCTCGTGACCGTCGCCGGCCCCGACGTGCTGCTCGAGCGTGCGGGTCTCACGAACCTCGTCGGCGAGCGCGGCCTCGGCGCGACCCTCGACGAGCTGGCGGCGCGCATCCTCGCGGGCGAGCCGCTCGCCGCCGCGGCCTGGCGGGGGGCCCTCCCCTGGATCGCGCGCACGCTGCAGATCCTCTCGCTCGCCGTCGACCCCGAGCTGATCGTCATCGGGGGCTACTGGTCGAGGCTCACCGCGTCGATCGAGGCGGCCTTCCGGGAGAATCGGCCGACCATCACGCGGGGGGACGGCTCGTGGCCGGCCGTGCCGGCGATCGAGGCGGGCCGGTTGGGCTCGGACGCGGCGCTCCTCGGGGCGGTGCACGAGGCCCGCGACCGCCTGCTCGCCGACCCGCAGCTGCTGCTCGCGCGCTGAACCCGGCCGACTCGCCCGGGGCCCACGCGAACCGCGGCCGCCGCGCCGATCGGGCAGCGCCCATGCGAACAGGGCCGCCCGTTCGCGAGATTAGTTCAACGGTTGAATTTATACCCTGCGAGGTGCATACTCATTGCCGAGTGCCATTCGGCTTTCACCGCACGCGCTCGCACCGACCCGCCCAGCCCCCCGCTCGGCCGTCTCGACGAAGAGGAGCCACCGTTGTCCGCTCTGCCCCCCAGCGACCCCGCCACCGAGCTCGCCCCCACCGGGGTGATCACCGCGACCGAGCCGTTGCACGGCGACCCGCCCGCGAGCCCGCCGCCCACGTGGCGCACGCTGCCGGGCCTGCTCACCGTCGGCCTCGTGCTGTTCGGCATCTACGGCGGCATCGGGGCCATCCTGCTGCCGATGCAGGTCGCGATCATCGACGACGCGAACAAGGTGCAGAACCTCGCCATCGTCTCGACCGTGTCGTTCGTGTTCACGCTGTTCGCCCAGCCCATCGTCGGCGCGATCAGCGACCGCACCCGCTCCCGCCTCGGACGGCGCGCCCCGTGGATGGTGGGCGGCGCGCTCATCGGCGGCGTGCTGCTGCTCGGCATGGGCTTCCTCGACTCGGTGTTCTGGGTCGGCGTCTTCTGGGTCCTCATCCAGGTGGCGCTGAACGCCGTGCAGGGCCCGCTCTCGGCGATCACGCCCGACCGCTTCCCGCGCGACAGGCGCGGTGGCGCGAGCGCCATGTTCGGCATCGGCACCCAGGTCGGCATGACGCTCGGCATCATGGCGGCCGGCGTCTTCGCGGAGACCCTCGACCTCGGCCTCGGCTACGCCTCGTACGGCATCGCCATCATCGTGGTGACGGTCGTCTTCGTCGTCGTCGACCGCGACTGGTCGTCGAAGGAGGCCGCGGTCGAGGCCTGGAGCTGGAAGAAGTTCCTCGCGGGCTTCTGGGTCAGCCCCAGGCAGTACCCCGACTTCGCCTGGGCCTTCACCGCCCGTTTCGCGCTCATGCTCGGCTACTTCGTCGTCGTCGCGATGTCGTTCTACATGCTGACCGACTACGTCGGCATGTCGCTCGTCGAGGCCGGCCAGGCCACCGTCATGCTGACCCTCGTCTCGCTCGTGCCCACGCTCGCGGCGATCGCCCTCTCGGGCTGGTGGAGCGACAGGATCGGCAAGCGCAAGGTCTTCATCTACGTGTCGTCGGCGATCATGGCCGCCGGCTTCGTCGCCCCGATCCTCATGCCCGACATGACCGGCATGATCATCCTGAACGTGGTCAACGGCATCGGCTTCGGGCTGTACATGTCGGTCGATGCCGCCCTCATGACCGAGGTGCTGCCCGGCGGCGGAACGGCCGCCGCGAAGGACCTCGGCATCCTCAACATCGCCACCAACGTGCCGCAGGCGATGAGCGCCGCGATCGCCGGCATCATCATCACCTCGCTCGGCGGCTATGCGATGCTGTTCGTCTTCGGCATCGTGCTCACGGTCGTCGCGGCGATCGCGACGGCCCCGATCAAGAGCGTGCGTTAGGAGATCCACATGTCGCACACCCCTGCCCGGCCGGGCACGAGCACCGAGCAGGATGCCTCCGCGGCATCCCCGTTCGTCGAGGTCGACACCCTCGGCGGCCGCGTGCGCGGCCGGTGGCGCCCGACCGTTCGCCACGCAGCCGACGCGAGCGGAGGTCGCGGTGCCGCGCGGTCGGCGGCGTTCCTCGGCATCCCGTTCGCCGAGGCGCCGGTCGGCGAACTGCGGTTCGCGGCGCCCGTGCCGAAGGCGCCGTGGGCGGGGGTGCGCGACGCCCTCGAGTTCGCGCCGACCGCGCAGCGCGGCGATCCCGGCGTGACGCTCATCCCCGAGCCGAGCATCGAGGGCGACTCGACGCTGAACGTGAACGTCTTCACCCCCTCGCCCGAGCGCCCCGCCGAGGGCGACGCCGGCCTGCCCGTGCTCGTCTGGATCCACGGCGGCGGCTACTTCGCGGGCTCCCCCGCGAGCCCCTGGTACGACGGCCGCAACTTCAACCGCGACGGCGTCGTCACCGTGACGATCTCGTACCGTCTCGGTTTCGACGGCTTCGGCTGGATCGCCGACGCCCCATCGAACCGCGGCGTCCGCGACTGGCTGCTCGCACTCGAGTGGGTGCAGCAGAACATCGCCGCGTTCGGCGGCGACCCGGCGCGCGTGACGATCGCCGGCCAGTCCGCCGGCGGCGGCGCGGTGCTCACGCTGCTCGGCATGGAGGCGGCGCAGCACCTCTTCCACGGGGTGTACGCGATCTCGGGCGCGACGGCCGACGTGACGCCCTCGCGGGCCGAGGCGCTCGGTCGCAGGGTCGCCGCCGAGCTCGGCGTCGAGCCGACCCTCGCCGGGTTCCGATCGGTGAGCGAGGAGCGCCTGATCGAGGTGCAGAAGTCGGCCACCGCGCTCGAGGGCCCCGACGCCATGAACGACCTGCTCGAGGTCGGCCTGCAGCTCGGGCCCGCGATCGACGGCGAATTGCTGCGCCGTTCGACGATCGACTCGTTCGCCGCGGGCGTGGGCGCCGACAAGCCGCTCGTGCTCGGCGCGACCGACGACGAGTTCGCGATGGCCCTGCTCGATGCGCCGAAGGCGCTGCGGTTCGTGCCGAAGTCGATGCTGCTGAAGAGGTCGGGCCTGTCGAAGTCCCAGGTGCGCCCGTACCTCGACGCCAACCGCGAGGTCGCGAAGCACGGCAACGCCAGGCTGCTCGGCCGGCTCATCACCGACCGCATGTTCAAGGTGCCGATGCTGCGCGCCGTCGCCGCCCGCGCGGCGGCGACCGGCGCGGCGGAAGGGCCCACGGGCGGCACGTGGCTCTACCGCTTCGCCTGGCCCAGCGGCACGTTCGGCTTCGCCGAGCACTGCCTCGACGTGCCGTTCTTCTTCGACTGCCTCGACGGCCCCGCGATGGTGCCGCTCGCCGGCCCGAACCCGCCGCAGGCGCTGGCCGACGAGCTGCACGCGGGCGCGGTCGCGTTCGTCGTCGGCGGCTCGGTGCCGTGGGCGCCCGTGGGCGCCGACCCGCACGCGTACCCGACGCGCGTCTACGACACCCCGTCGATCGTGGCGGACGACGGCTACGCGAGCGTGCGCCCCCTGCTCTGACGCCGAGCGGGCCGGATCGATCGGCCGGACATCCGTTCACGCGACGCCGGTTCCCCCTCAGCGATGAGGGGGAACCGGCGTATCCGTTCCGAAGACCGAGCCCCGGCACCAGGGCGAGCACCCGCCGGTGCCCCCGGCGGCGCGCACCGCACGGTACGAAATGCCCCCCGAACGGGGTACGTGACCGCGTGACCCGAGCCGAGCATGCTTGCGAACATGACCGCGGCCGGCGAACATCCCGTACCCACCACCACCGGCCCGCTCGACGAGGTGCACCGCGCGCAGTCGGCCCGGCTGCTCGATCACCTCGTCGTGCACGGGCCCGCGACTCGCTCGGAGCTCGCGTCCGCGACCGGCCTCGGCCGCGGCACGATCGCCGGGCTCACCTCGCGACTCCTCGACTCGGGCGTGCTGCGTCCCGGAGCGTCGGGCACGGCGGGCGACGGTCGCGCCGCCCCGCTCACCCTCGCGGCCGCCGACCACGCGCTCATCACGGCGATGCTCGGCACCGATGAGGCGATCGCGACGGTCGCCGCGCTCGACGGCACCGAGCTCGCCCGATTCACCGAGCCGCTCACGATCGAAGCCGACCCCCTCGAGCTGCTCTCGACCGTGCTCTCGAGGTCGATCGGCCGCGCGCAGCGCGGGAAGCATCCCATCGCCGAGGTCACGGTGCTCGCCGGCGGCGCCGTCGTCGGCCGGCCCGCGATCGTCGTCGCCGACCCCCGCCTCGGCGCCGAACCGCTCGACCTGCTCGGGGTGCTGCGCGGGTACGCCCCCGCGTTCGCCGACGTCGAGTCGTCGCTCGCGCTGCCGGTCTCGCTGCGCCCGGCTGCGGCCGCGGCCGTCGCGGCCGAGCACTCCGAACTGCCCGGCATCGACGACGTGCTCTACATCGTCGGCGACGACGCCCTCGCCGCAGCGACGATCTCGGGCGGACGCCCCATGCCCGGCGCGCACGGGCTCGCCACGGGCTTCGCCCACCTGCCCGTCGTTCCCGGCGGGGTGCGCTGCGAATGCGGCCAGCAGGGATGCCTCGTCACCGTCGCCGCTCCCGAGCGCATCGTCGAACGTGCCGGCCTCGCCGACCTGGCTGCCGAGCAGGGGCAGCTCGCCGCGCTCGCGGAGCTCGTCGCCGGGGTGCGGTCCGCCGACGACCGCGCCCGTTGGTCGTGGCTCGACGCCGCCCACTGGGTCGGTCGGGCGCTGCAGCTCATGGTGCCGACCCTCGACCCGACCGTCGTCGTCGTCGGCGGCTACTGGGGGCAGCTGATCGGCGACATCGACGCCGCCTTCCGGGCGAACCGGCCGACGCTCGGCGGCGGTGCGCTCGAGGCGATCCCGACCCTCTCGCCGAGCCGTGTCGGCGGCGAGGCCGCACTCGTGGGGGCCCGCCTGCAGGCCCGCGAACGGCTGCTCGCCGAGCCGCTGCTGCTCGCCGGCTGAGGGCTCGGCGCGCTCAGCGCGGGGGTCGGCGGAACCGGCTCGAGATGCCCCAGCCGGTCACGCGCAGCATCGCCTCGACGACGATGCCGGCGCTCATCTTCGAGCGACCGCGCTCGCGCTCGACGAAGGTCACGGGCACCTCGACCACGGTGAGTCCGGCCTCGCGGGCGTGCCACAGCATGTCGACCTGGAAGCCGTAGCCGCGCGTGTGCACGTCTTCGAGCCTGATGCGCCGCAGCGCGTCGGCGCGGAACGCGCGATACCCGGCGGTCGCGTCGCGGGTCGGCAGCCGCAGCACCCAGCGCGCGTACGCGCTGCCGCCGCGCGAGAGCAGCTGACGGCGCCGGGGCCAGTTCTCGATCGCCCCGCCCGGGATCCAGCGGGAACCGATCACGAGGTCGACGGGTTCGCCGGCCGGGTCGGTGCCCGCGAGCGCGGCGAGCAGCGACGGCAGCTGCTCGGGCTGGTGCGACCCGTCGGCATCGAGTTGCACGACGGGGTCGAACCCGTGCCCGAGCGCCCAGTCGAAGGCCTCGAGGTAGGCGGCGCCGAGCCCCTCCTTGCCGCCGCGGTGCAGCACCTGCACCGCGGGGTCGGCGGCCGCGAGCTCGTCGGCGAGCACCCCGGTGCCGTCGGGCGATGCGTCGTCGACCACCAGCACCGAGGCATCGGGAACCGCCGTGCGCACCCTCGCCACGATCGAGGCGAGGTTCTCACGTTCGTTGTACGTGGGAATCACCACGAGCGGTCGGGACATCCAGAGAATCGTAACCGGTGCGGGCGACCCCTCACCGCACTCCGGCCATGAGCTTCAGCACCCCGCGGCTGCCGAGCGCGAGCGCGGCGCCGAGCACGATCGCGATGGCACCCAGGACACCGAAGTACGTCACCTGGTCGACGACCGTGTAGAACTCGGCGAGCAGGCCCGCGATCGACGTGCCGAGCGCGATCGACAGGAAGAACAGCGCCACCATCTGCGTGTGGAACCGCCGCGGTGCGAGCTTCGTCGTGACCGACAGCCCCACGGGCGAGAGCAGCAGCTCGGCGACCGTGAACACGAAGAGGATGAGCACCATCCAGAGCAGCGGGGTCGAGCCCTCGCCACCGCCCGCGAACGGCAGGAACAGCAGGAATGCGACGCCCATGATCATCGTGCCGAGCGCGAACTTGACGGGCGTCGACGGCTGCCGGTCGCCGAGCTTCGTCCAGATCGCGGCGAACACGCCCGACAGCACGATGATGAAGATCGGGTTGATCGACTGCACCCACGACACCGGCATCTCCCAGCCGAACAGGTCGCGGTTCAGCTGCTCGTCGGAGTAGATCGTGAGCACCGTGAACTGCTGCTGGTAGAGCGACCAGAACGCCACGCTCGCGATGAACAGCGGGATGAACGCGAACACCCGGCTGCGCTCGGTCGACGAGAGGTGCTTGCTCGCGAGGATCACGATGAAGTACGCGACGGCCGCGGCGATCGTGCCGCCGATCACCCAGTTCACGAGGTTCGTCGCGGTCACGAGACCGGTGAGCACGAGCACGGCGACGAGGATGACGGCCGCCACGGCGATGCCGATCACGAGCCCGATGCGGTCGCGCGGCAGCGGGTTCGGCACCACGGATGCCTCGGCCGGCAGCTTCTTGCGGCCGAACGAGTACTGGATGAGGCCGAACGCCATGCCGGCCGCGGCGAGCCCGAAGCCCCAGTGGAAGCCGAGCGTGGTCTGCGCGAGCCCCGTGAGGATCGGCCCGAGGAACGCGCCGAGGTTGATGCCGAGGTAGAAGATCGAGAAGCCCGCGTCGCGACGCGGGTCGTGCTCCGAGTACAGCGTGCCGACGACGCTCGTGGCGTTCGCCTTCAGGCCGCCCGAGCCGAACGCCACGAGCACGAGCCCGACGCCGACCCCCCAGAAGCCCGGCAGGAACGCGAGGGCGAGGTGGCCGGCCATGATGACGCTCGCGCTGTAGAACAGCACCCGTTCGCTGCCGAGCAGCCGGTCGGCGATCCACGCGCCGAGGATCGTCGAGAGGTAGACCGTGCCGCCGTAGGCGCCGACGATGCCCGCCGCAGCGGTCTGGTCCATGCCGAGCCCGCCGTCGGCGACCGAGTAGTAGAGGTAGAGCAGCAGGATGCCCTGCATGCCGTAGAAGCTGAACCGCTCCCACATCTCCACGCCGAAGATGTGGATCAGCGGTCGCGGCTGCCCGAAGAATCCGTGGTCGCCCCGGGTATCGCGTTCGCCGCCGTCGGTCACACCCGGCTCAGGCGGTCCGTACTCCCCCGGGGCAGGTTCGGTGACACTGCCCATGCGGGTCACCCTACTCCCCACCCGTCGAGCGGGTTGAGGAGCGAGCGCAGCGAGCGTCACGAGACCCCCGGGGGTCCTCCCCCGTGCGACGTCGCCTTCCACGTGCCACCATCGAATGGGGGCTGGGAGACACCGTGCCCCGAGGAGAAGGCATGATGACGCGCACCACCCGGACCATCGCATCCGCCGTCGCGGTCGCGGCGACCGCACTCGTCGCCGGGTGCGCCTGGCTGGCGCCGGTCGAGCGGTTCAGCGACGACGCATCGTTCGACGAACCGGTGCGCGCGATCGAGATCGACGATCCCGACGGTGCGGTGAGCGTCGAGGGCGGGTCCGGTTCCGGACCCGTCACGGTCGAGCGCACGGTGTCGTACCGCGGCGAGCGCCCGACCCGCGAGACCGCCGAGGTGCGCGACGGCGTGCTCGTGCTCGGCGGCTGCGGGCGCAACTGCTCGGTCGACTACACGGTGTCGCTGCCGGCAGGCGTCGAGGTGCGCGGCTCGACGTCGAACGGGTCCATCGAGCTCACGGACGTGTCCGACGTCGACGTCGAGACGAACAACGGACGCATCGAGCTCGACGAGGTGTCGGGCACCGTCGCTGCGCGCACGAGCAACGGGCGCATCGAGGGTCGCGGCCTCGCCGGCGCCGGAATCCGCGCCGTGACCTCGAACGGGGCGATCGACCTGCAGCTCGAGACCGGGCAGGAGGTCGAGGCGCGCACGTCGAACGGGGCGATCGACCTCGCCGTGCCGACCGACGGGGCGACCTACCGGGTCGAGACCGACACCTCGAACGGTTCGGTCGACGTCGACATCGACGACCTCGCCGACGGCGAGTTCCTGCTCGACCTCTCGACGTCGAACGGGGCCATCCGCGTCGTCGGCCGGTGACGCGGCCCGCAGCGGCTGCCGCTTGCCACGGCGTGCAGCCTGCGGCATCCTGAGCAGACCCGGCGGCCTGCCGGCCGAACCCGGAGGTCGCGTGGACGGTTCCGAGCACGACGAACGGCGGCGACGCCTGCAGCGGATCGCCTACGGTGCGGATGCCTCGCCCGAAGAGCGGGCGGCCGCCGAGGCGGAGCTGCTCGAGCTCGCGGACGTCGCGGCGCAGGCGGGCGAGGCCGTTGCCGCTGCCGCCGGCGCCGATGCCGACGTCTCGCCGGGCGGCGTCGATCCCGACGCGCCGTCCGACGCGATCGACGCCGCCCCGTCACCACGCTCGACGCGGTCGACCGCGCGCTGGGCCGTCGTCGCCGGGGCCGCCGCCCTCGTCGCCGGCCTTGTCGGCGGTGCGAGCCTCGGCCCGCTGACCTCGGCGATGATCCCGGAAGAGCCTGTCTCGCCGGGCATCATCGACGCGGGCGATCCGCGCTCCGGCAGCGCACCCGACGCCGAGAGACCCATGATGATCGGAGCAGCCGAAGCCGCCACTGCCACGGAGGCCTACAGCATCATCCGGCGCGACCCGCAGCCGTCCGACGAACTGCCCGCCGATATCGTCTCGGGGTCCGAACTCGATGCCATGAGCAGCCGGCTGCTGGTCACCCGCTCGGACGGCGCCGCGGCGTATGCGGTGACGAAGGGCGCCGATCTCTGCCTCGTGATGGTCATGCCGAACGGCGGCGCCGGAACCACCTGCACCTCCGACGGCATGCTTCCGGCGACCGGCCTGCAGGTCACCGTCGGCTACGAGGACTACCCGCCGATCACCGCTTTCCTCAATCCCGACGGCACGGCCGGTTTCGGAGCGGTCGTGCGACCGGAAGCCGAGTAGGCCCGGCTCGACGCCATGCGTTTCAGCCGTTGCGGGCGTCTCGCCAGGCGAGCCAGCGCTTCACCGGCCCGAGGTCGTAGTCGGGGCCGTCGACCCCGATCGTGAACAGTCGCACGCCCTGCGCGTAGAGCGCGTCGGCGTGCTCGACATCGACCCCGTGACGGTCGAGCTCGTTCGAGACGGTGATCTCCGAGACATCCCGGCCGACCTCGTCGCCCCACCGACGCAGCACGTCGAGCTTGTGGGCGAGCTCGTCGGGCGCGACGAACGAGTGCCAGATGTCGGCGTGCTTCGCGACGAGCCGCAGCGTCTTCTGCTCGCCCTTGCCGCCGATCATCACGGGGATGCGCCGGGTCGGCGCCGGGTTGAGCTTCGCCCAGCGCGCCTCGATGCGCGGCAGCGCCCGCGCGAGGTCGTTCAGCCGTGACCCGCGGGTGCCGAACTCGTAGCCGTACTCGACGTAGTCGCGCTCGAACCAGCCGGCGCCGGTGCCGAACACGAAGCGGCCGACGCCCGTGCCCTTGGCCGAGATGTGGTCGAGGGTGCGGGCCATGTCGGCCTGCAGGTCGGCGTTGCGGTACGAGTTGCAGTTGACGAGCGTGCCGAACTCGATGCGCTCGGTCTGCTCGGCCCAGGCGCCGAGCATCGTCCACGCCTCGAAGTGCAGCCCGTCGCGATCGCCGTGCAACGGGAAGAAGTGGTCCCAGTTGAACACGAGGTCGGCACCGAGCTCTTCGAGGCGCAGCACGGCATCGCGGATCGCCGGGTAGCGGGCGTGCTGGGGCTGCAGCTGCACGCCGAGGCGCGCACGATCGTCGTAGGGCATGCGCCCAGCCTACGACTCGGGTTGCGGTTCAGCCGGTCAGGGGATGACCACCTCGACGCTCACCGTGTCGGCCTCCTGCCCGTAGTCCTGCACGTCGGCGTCGAGCACGAGGGTCGTGCCCGACTCGAGGTACTCGAGCGCGTACTCGATGGACGGCAGGTCGGCGGCGATGCCGTCGTCGTCGGTGCGCTGGTACTCCCACTCCTCGTCGCCCGTGAGCACGAGGGCGACGGGGTAGATCGTCGCCTCCGGGTCGGGCGTCATCGCACCGTAGGTGCCCGACTCGTCGACCACGTAGAAGTCCTCTTCGAGGACCGAGCCGTCGGCGTCGACGACGATCGAGAGCAGGGCGTCCTGGTACTCGTCGTCGTCGGGCGCGACGTATTCGAGCGGCACGTCGATCGTGCGGTAGCCGGTCTCGTCGTCGGTCGTGATGTCCTGGTAGACGGCGATCTCGCCGTCGCCGTCGCTGAGCGTGAGGTAGGTCAGGTCGTACCGGGCCGACACCGACGCCTCGTCGTCGCCCGCCGTGAGCGCGGCCGGCATCTCGGCGAGGTAGACGAGGTCGTCCCCGTCGCGGTAGCCGACCGAGACGGTCGAGCTGATCACCGCCGCGGCCGATGCCGGCGGCAGGTAGGCCGTGAAGGCGACGCCGTCGTCGTCGAACGCCACCTCGGTCGCATCGTCGCCCGTCTCGAACCGCGCGCGTACGTCGTCGGCGAGCCGGCTTCCGCTGTCGAAGAACGCCGACAGGGCGTCGGGCCACGCGGGCACGTCCCGCAGGGAGTAGTAGTCGTCCGAGAAGTACGCCTCGACCTCGGGGAAGTAGATGGAGAGGCCCGATGCCGAGTCGGTCGCCGGCCCGGTCGTCTCGTCGAGCACGAGCGCGTCGAGCGACTGCGCGACCGCCTCGGCCGCGGCGGCCACCTCGGGCCCGCCGGTCTCGGCGAGGCTCTGCACGTATCCGCCGAGGTCGATCTGGTTCGTGGCGAGCTCTGGGTCGGGGTTGCGGCCGAACTCGAGCACGTCGGTCTGCGCGGTCGCCATCTCCGGGCCGAGGCCGTCGGGATCGGCCTCGTAGACGTCGGCCAGTCCCGTGACGGCCTCCTGCACCCCGGCGACCTGGGCGAGGTCGAGCATCGCGAGCGTGATGTCGGCGCCCGTGCCCCATTCCTCCGCCTGTTCGGCGTAGCCCTCGATGAACGCCGAGCCGAGGTCGGTCGGGGTCGTGCCGGGGTCGTCGGCGAGCGTCGCGAGTTCCGTGTAGTTCCAGCCGTGGCCGGGCTCGAGCTCCTGCGATGCGACCATCACGCCGGCGTGCTCCGACATGACGCTCGCGACCTCGTACGTCGACATCAGGCACGCATCGAACCCGATGAAGTCGAGCGCGTCGATTCCTGCGCGGCCCAGTCCGTCGGTGAGGGCCGCGTTCATCTCGTCGAGGTCGAGCACGTCGTAGCCGTCGGTCTCGTCGGGCCCGATGCCCGGCCAGCCGGCGCCGTGGTCCCACAGCACGAGGCCGTACTGGTCGGCCGGGAACCGCGTCGTCGTGTCGGCGATGAAGTCCGCGAGGGTCTCGGGGGCGCCCATGTTGAGCTCGCCGGGCTCGTCGATGATCGCGAGGTGATCCTGCTGCACCTGGAAGGATACCGTGTCCTCCCAGTCGGCGAGGTCGACGGCCGGATCGGTCGTGTAGTCGGCGCTGCGGTCGACGAGCGCGACGATGTTCACCTCGTCGGTGGAGCCGACCGACGCCATCTCGGCGAGGTCGTCGAGCGCGTACGGCTCGAGGTTGGTGTCACCGATCATGTAGACCATGAACGTCCAGCTCTTGTGCTCGCCTTCGCCCTCGACGCCCGGCCCGGTCGCGACCGGCGTCGAGGACGACGAGTTGTAGAGCACCCCCACGAACATGACGAACACCGCGAAGATCGCCGCCAGAATTCCCCACCAGACTTTCGGCACCATGTCCCCCATCGTGGCGATGGCCGGGGGACGGCCTCAAGCGCGGCGCACGGGCGGGGCCGGATTTCACACAGATCGCACGACCCCGCCCGGCACGGCTACTCCTTCAGGTCGAGCATCGGGGTCGGCCGGCGGAAGCCCTTCGTGGCGATCGCGAGGATGACGACGCCGATGGCGAGCCACGAGAGGCCGATGATGAACGTGCGCGGCGACAGGTTCGTCCACAGCCAGACCGTGAGGCCGAAGCCGACGAGGGGCAGGATCAGGTTTCGCAGCACGGCGATGCCCGACCGCTCCTTGCGGTCGACGTAATAGTGCTTGATGACCGCCAGGTTCACCACCGAGAACGCGATGAGCGCGCCGAAGCTGATCATCTCGCTGAGCAGCGTCAGGTCGAACACGATCGCGAGCAGCGACACCGCCGAGACGATGAGGATCGCCACGTGCGGGGTGCCGAAGCGCTTGTTCAGGTGCCCGAAGACCGACCGCGGCAGCACGCCGTCGCGGCCCATCGCGAAGAGGATGCGCGCGACCGACGCCTGCGAGGTCAGGGCGGAGCCGAAGGCGCCCGCGACGAAACCGGCGATGAAGAGCGGCGTCAGCCACTGGCCGCCGACCGCCTGCACGACGTCGAACGCCGCGGTGTCGGCCGAGCCGAACTCGTTCGACGGGAACCCGATCTGGGCGCAGTACGCGAGCACGATGAAGAGCAGGCCGGCACCGATGGTCGTGATCATGATGGCCCGGGGCACCGTGCGGGTCGAGTCCTTCGCCTCCTCCGAGAGGGTCGACACCGCGTCGAAGCCGAGGAACGACAGGCAGAGGATCGCCGCGCCCGCGAAGAGCGGTGCGAAGCCCTCGACCGTGCCGTCACCGGTGAACGGAGCCAGCAGGTCGACGTCGCTGCCGCCCACCGAGGCGAAGACCAGCGCGACGAACACGGCGATGAAGATCACCTGCACGGCGATGATGACGAAGTTCGCGCGGGCGACCGAGACGATGCCGATGAGGTTCAGCACGGTGACGATCGCGATCGACAGCACGATCCAGACCCAGGGCGGAACGACGGGGAAGGCGGTGTTCAGGTACAACCCGAGCACCAGGTAGTTGATCATCGGCAGGAAGAGGTAGTCGAGCAGCAGCGCCCACCCGGCCATGAACCCGACGGCGCCGCCGAAGCTGCGCTGCGCGTACACGTACGCGGAGCCGGCGTACGGGTACGCGACCGCCATCCGCGCGTACGAGCGAGCGGTGAACACCATGACGACGAGGGTGATGATGTACGCCGCCGCCACCCGGCCGCCCGTGATCTGCGTCACGATGCCGTACGTGGTGAACACCGTGAGCGGCACCATGTAGGCCAGGCCGAACAGCGTGAGGGAGGGCACTCCGAGCACCCGCTTGAAGCGGCCCTCGGTGACCTGGGCGGTGGCCGACGTGGGTGAGATCAACGGCTCGGGGCCGGTCGACTGGGACATGGTGGGGGATCCTTTCGTGGGCGCCGCTACATTGCGGCGCGGTATCGGGGGCTTCCTGCGAGATAGGTGGCGCGGATGGGGAGGACGGGCAGTTCGCCCGGTTCGAGCTCGCGCGGGTCGCGCGCGAGCAGGACGAGGTCGGCGCTCGCACCGGGTTCGATGCGGCCCCACGGGGCGGATGCCGCGTCGCGGGCGTCGACGGCCGAGGCATCCCCGAACGCCTGGTAGGCGACCGAGGCCGAGTACGCGTCGAGCGCGCGGTCGACGGGGAGGATCTCGTCGGGGGTCCAGCCGCCGGCGGGAACGCCGTCGGCCGTCCGCCGGGAGGCCGCGATCGCGAGCCCGTCGAGCGGGGCGCCCGAGCTCACCGGCCAGTCGGAGCCGAACGAGAGCACCGCGCCCGACTCGTCGATCGAGTGCATCCGGTACTGGCGGTCGGCGCGCTCCCGACCGAGGCGGGGCACCGTGAGCACGGTCATGAGCGGGTCGAGCTGGGCCCAGAGCGGTTGCATGCAGGCGATGACGCCGAGCTCCGCGAAGCGGGCGAGGTCGGCGTCGTCGACGAGCTGGGCGTGGGCGATGACGGGGCGTCGGTCGCGCGGACCGTTGGCGTCGAGCGCCCGTTCGATGGCGTCGAGCGCCTGGCGCACGGCGGCGTCGCCGATGGCGTGGATGTGCACCTGGAACCCCGCCGCGTCGACCGCGCGGACGGCGTCGTCGAGATCACGACCCTGCCAGACCGACATGCCGTGCTTGTGCAGTGCCGAGCAGTACGGCTCGAGCAGCGCGCCCGTCTCCGACTCGATGACGCCGTCGGCGAAGAACTTGACCGTGTTCGCGGTGAGCAGCGGCGACCCGAGCGCCTCGACGCGGCGACGCGAGTCGAGCATGCGCGGCAACTGCACGGCGAAGCGGCGCGGGTCGGCGTAGAGCGCGAGGTTGAACCGCACGGGCAGCAACTCGTGCCGGGCGGCGTCGAGGTAGCTGTCGACGTCGCCGGGCTCGACCCAGGCGTCCTGCACCCAGGTGACCCCGTGCGAGAGGTAGTACTCCCCCGCGCGCTGCAGGGCGCGACGTCGCTCGTCGGCGGGCCGGGTCGGCGCGACGTCGAGCACGAGGTCGACGGCGCCCCACTCGCGCAGCGTGCCGAGCGGGCTGCCGTCGGCGCGGCGGGTGATCTCGCCGAGCACGGGTTCGGGGGTCGCGGCGTCGATGCCGGCGAGCTCGAGCGCCTTCGAGTTGACCCAGATGGTGTGGTAGTCGTAGGCCCGCAGCACGACGGGGCGATCGGCGACCGCCTCGTCGAGCCAGCGGGCGTCGAAGAGCCCCGCCTCGACGAGGGCCGGGTCGTACGAGGCGCCGAAGATCCAGGGCACGTCGGGGTGCGCGGCGGCGTACTCGCCGACGGCGGCCACGATCGCTTCGACCGAGCGGCAGTCGCGTACCGCCGGACCCTCGGCCTCGAGGCCGCCGAAGAGCGGATGGGCGTGGCCGTCGCCGAACGAGGGCATGAGGAACCCGCCGTCCAGGTCGACCCGCTCGAGATCGGCGGGCGAAGCGGCGACGACGGCCGCGGCCGCGGCATCCGCCTCGTCGTCGAGCGCGACGACGACGCCGTCGCGCGCGAGGAGCGAGCGCGACGTGGCCTCACCGGCCCCGCGCCAGATGGTTCCGCCGAAGAAATGGGTCGTGGTCAATGCACCGTTGCTTTCCGTGAGCCGCGTCCGCCCGCGTGTGCGGGCCGTACGAACATCGTTCATACGAACACTGTTCGTACCGAGTGCTGAGAGGTTACACTCTCCGCAGGGCGAACGGAAGATGCGGGGCGCAACATGTCGACGGTGAATCGCGAACAGCTCGTGCGCGTCGCGCTCGAGATCGTCGACGAGCAGGGCAGCGACGCGCTCACGATGCGCACCCTCGCGGGCCGCGTGCACCGCCAGGTCTCGTCGCTCTACAACCACGTCGGCAGCCGCGACGAGCTCATCGAACTGGTGCGCGCCCACATCGTGCGCGACATCGACACCTCGGCGTTCGGCGAGCACCCGTGGGACGTCGCCCTCGAGGCCTGGGCCCGCTCGTACCTGACCGCGTTCGCCGCGCACCCGAACCTCATCCGCGTGCTCGCGACGACGCCCATCCGCGACGTGTCGACGTTCGAGATCTACGACGTCGTCATCGGCGCGCTCATCGACGCCGGGTGGCCGATGCACCACGCGGTCGCCGTGATGCGCACGGTCGAGGCGCACGTGCTCGGCTCGGCGCTCGACATCGTCGCTCCGAGCGACATGCTCGACCAGGCTTCCGTGCCCGCCGAGCTCGAGATGGTGCACGCCGCCCTCGCGCCCGAGTACCAGGAGTCGACGAGCGCGATCGCCGCGTTCGAGATCGGCATGGCCGCACTGCTCGACGGGCTTCGCGCGCGGCGCGCGGCCGCGCTCACCCCGGTCGACTAGCGCAAGCACGATTCCGCCGCAATCCGGTGTCGTCGCGCAAAGAATCCGCGTACACTCCCACCATGGACAACCTCGATCGCGCGATCCTCGATCTGCTGCGGCAGAACTCCCGGGCGGGCTACGGCGACATCGGCTCGTCGGTCGGGCTCAGCGCCTCCGCGGTGAAGCGGCGCGTCGACCGACTCGTCGCCGACGGCGTGATCCGGTCGTTCACGATCCAGGTCGATCCCACCGTCGACGGCATGTCGACCGAGGCCTACGTCGAGCTGTTCTGCCGCGGCACCGTGGCGCCCGACGAGCTCAAGCGCATCCTGCAGGAGGTGCCCGAGGTCGTCTACGCCGGCACCGTCACGGGTTCGGCCGACGCGATCGTGCAGATCCGCGCGCGCGACATCGCCTCGCTCGAAGACGCGCTCGAGCGCGTGCGCATCGCCCCCAACGTCGACCACACCCGCAGCGCGATCGTGCTCTCGCGCCTCGTCAACCGCAACCGCGACTGACCCGCGGGCGACCTCGGCCACGACATGGATGCCTCGAGCCTGAGCATCTCGATCGATCAGCCCTCGTCCCTGCCGCCGTACGAGCAGCTGCACGCGGCCGTCGTCGAGGCGGTGCGCACCGGCCGCGCGGCCCCCGGCACGAAGCTGCCGACCGTGCGCGCCCTCGCCGAGCAGCTCGGCCTCGCGGTGAACACCGTCGCGAAGGCGTACAAGGCGCTCGAGGCCGACGGCGTCGTCGAGGGCCGGGGCCGCAACGGCACCTTCGTCGCCGAGCACGGCGACCCGGCCGAACGAGCCCTGCAGGCCGCCGCCGCCGACTACGCCGCGCTCGCGAAGCGGCTCGGCGTCGAGGCATCCGCCGCCCGCTCGATCGTCGCCGCCGCACTCGACGCGGGCTGACCGCCCACGCCCAACACTCCGGCCCGCGGCGCAGCATGCGCGACTTCACGATGCGGGAAGACCCGTGGACAGCGCCGGGCGGAGGCTGGCGCGACGAGCGAAGGCGTGCCCTGCGCGGCGCGCGCTACTCGCTCTGCTGCAGCGGCTGCTTCGGGAGCTTGCGCACCTTCGCCCGGCGGCGCCGGCGCTCGGGGATCATCGACCGCATCTCCTCGAGCTTGCCGAAGCAGAGCAGCCGGTCGTCGGCCTCGAGCACGACGCCCTTGCGCGGGTTCGGGATGACGGTCGTGCCGCGGTGCAGCGTCAGCACGGTGATGTCGCGTTCCCACAGGCCCGATTCGCCGAGCGTCTTGCCGACGAGGTCGGCGTTGCCGTGCACGAGCAGCTCGGCGACCCCGTAACCGGTCGAGACGGTGAGTCGCTGGCGTACGTCGATCTCGGGGAACGCGACCTGGTTGGCGATGTAGTCGATGATCGCGCCCGCGACGTCGAGGTTCGTCGCCGTCTCGATGCCCTGCAGGCCCGGCGAGGAGTTGACCTCCATCACGAGGGGGCCCTCGTCGCCCTCGAGCATGTCGACGCCGGCGACCTTGAGCCCCATGATCTGCGCGGAGCGCACGGCCGCGAGCTCGTACTCGGGCGCGAGCTCGACGGGTTCGACGGTGCCGCCGCGGTGCACGTTCGAACGGAACTCGTCGCCCGCCGCCACGCGTCGCATCGCGGCGACCACGCGGTCGCCGACGACGAGGGCGCGGATGTCGCGGCCGCGGCTCTCGGCGATGAACTTCTGGATCAGCACGTTCTGCTTGGTCGAGTGCAGCGTCTCGATGATCGCCTCGGCGACCTTGACCTGCGGGGCGAGGATGACGCCGATGCCCTGCGTGCCCTCGAGCAGCTTGATGACGACCGGCGCACCGCCGACGCGCTCGATCGCGGGCCGCACGTCGGCCCGGTTGCGCACGAACGCGGTCGGCGGCAGGGCGATGTTGTGCCGCGAGAGGATCTGGTTCGCGCGCAGCTTGTCGCGGGCGTTCGAGATGCCGTTCGCCGTGTTCGGCGTGTACACGTCCATCTGCTCGAACTGGCGCACGACGGCCGTGCCGAAGTACGTGATCGAGTTGCCGATGCGCGGCAGGATCGCGTCGTAGTCGCTCAGCTGGCGCCCGCGGAACTGCAGGTCGGGCTCGGGCCCGGCGAGGTCGATCGCGAACCGCAGCGTGTTGAGCACCTTCACCTGGTGCCCGCGCTGCTGCGCGGCCGCGCGCAGCCGCTGGGTCGAGTACGCCTGCGGCGCGCGCGAGAGGATCGCGAGTTTCATGCGTGGTGCCCTGCCAAGATGGACGATGTGACTGAGACCTCCCATTCAAGCACCATCGCAGGATGGCGCGAATGGGTTTCGCTGCCCGCACTCGGGGTGCCATGGATCAAGGCGAAGCTCGACACGGGCGCGCGGAGTTCGTCGCTGCACGCGTTCGACGTCGAGGAGCTGCCGTCGCCGTCGGCCGAGCCCGCCGAAGGGTCGGATGCCTCGGCCGACGCCCCGCTCGGACGCGTGCGCTTCGGCGTGCACCCGTGGCAGGAGAGCGAGGACGACGCGGTCGTCGTCGAACTGCCGGTGCACGATCGCCGCCAGGTGCGGAGCTCGTCGGGCCACTCGGAGGAGCGCATCGTCGTGCTCATGGACGTCGTGCTGCAGGGCCGCACCGTGACGGCCGAGGTCACGCTCACGAATCGCGACGAGATGGGCTTCCGCATGCTCATCGGCCGCGAGGCGCTGCGACAGGGCTTCGTCGTCGACTCGGCGCAGTCGTTCGTCGGCGGGCGCGCGCCCCGAGGCATCCGCCGCCGCAACCGCGGGCGCTGACTCGCCGTGAACGAGGGGGCGCGAACCGCCGCACTGCGCCGCGAGATGCTGCTCAGGATGAATCAGGGCTGGGATGTGGCCCGGCAATCGGCGTTCGAGCTGACGATGACCCATGTCGCCACCCCGCCCGGCTGGCGGATGCTCATCGAGCTGATCAATCCGCTCTACTGGCTGTCCGGAGTGCCGACGTACCGGCTGCATACGCGGACGCTGCACATCGAGATCGATGAACAGGGCGCGCTACACCGCCGAACCACCGGCGAGCTCCCGACGCACTGGTCGCGAGCGGAATGGGAGGTCGAGGACGGCTCGACTCCCGCACCGCGGCGATCGCCGCGGTGACTGAGTGCTTTCGAGGCCGCGGTGGTCGAAAGTTGCAGGATGAGCCGGCGAGCACCGTCTCATACGAAGGTGCCGACCGGCCCATCCTGCAACTGACCGAACTCGGCTCAGATGACCCCGTCGGAGAGGGTCGTCGGGTTGCCGAAGCGGTGATTGGTGATCGAGATCGCCTGCTCGTGGAGGAACGGCAGCAGCTCCACGCGGCCCGACGGGGTCACGGGGTGCGACCACACGGCCACGTCGGGCGAACCGCCGAGCGCCGACGCCAGCGCCGAGGCATCCCCGCCGACGAGCCGCACGCGGCTGGCGCCGCCCAGCGCGTTCGCGCGGTTGGCGCGCACCCGCTCGAGCCAGTCGCGGTCGTTCTCGCGCACGACCCGCACGTCGCGGGCGGCGAGCACCGTGCGCACGTTCTTGGGCAGCTCGACGCCGCTCGAGACCGTGAACGGCGCCTTCGCGAGCAGTCCCGCCGCGATGACCCGCAGACCCTCGGCCAGGGTCGCCTGCTCACCGATGCGCACGGCGACCGGCAGCGTCCGGTAGCGGAACACGTTGCGCTCGACGCCGAGGCCCGAGACGTCCCGCGTCGTGCCGTACTCCTCGGCCCAGGCGACCTCGTCCGACAGTGCCGACCGTCGCAGCACCTCGAACGAGTCGTAGTCGAGGGCCGACTGCGCCGCCTCGATGAGCTCGGTCACGCGGCGCTCGAGGCCGCGCAGGTGCAGCGACTTCGAGGCGCTGCCGTGCTCGGGCACCCAGTCGCCGAGGCCGAACAGGTAGTTCGGGCCGCCGGCCTTGGCACCGGCGCCGACGGCCGACTTCTTCCAGCCGCCGAAGGGCTGGCGCTGCACGATCGCCCCGGTGATGCCGCGGTTGACGTAGAGGTTGCCCGCCTCGACGCGGTCGAGCCAGGTCGCGAGCTCCTCCGAGTCGAGCGAGTGCAGGCCCGCCGTGAGGCCGTAGTCGACGGCGTTCTGGAAGCGGATCGCCTCGTCGAGGTCCTTCGCGTGCATGATGCCGAGCACCGGGCCGAAGAACTCGGTGAGGTGGAAGTACGAGCCGGGCGCGACCCCCGTCTTCACGCCGGGCGACCACAGCTTGCCGGTGTCGTCGAGCTGCTTGGGCTCGACGAGCCACTCCTCGCCGATGCCGAGCTCGGTGAGCGCGTTCAGCAGCTTGCCGTTCGCGGGCTCGATGATCGGGCCCATCTGGCTCTGCGCATCGGCCGGGTAGCCGACCCGCAGCGAGGTCGCCGCGTCGACGAGCTGGCGGCGGAACCGCTCGGACTTCGCGACCGACCCGACGAGGATGACGAGGGAGGCCGCCGAGCACTTCTGGCCGGCGTGGCCGAAGGCGCTCTTCACGACGTCGGAGGCCGCGAGGTCCAGGTCGGCCGACGGGGTGACGATGATCGCGTTCTTCCCGCTCGTCTCGGCGAGCAGGGGCAGGTCCTCGCGGAACGAGCGGAACAGTTGCGCCGTCTCGTACGCACCCGTGAGGATGACGCGGTCGACCGTCGGGTGCGAGACGAGCTGCTTGCCGAGCTCGCGTTCGCCGATGTCGACGAGGGCGAGCAGGTCCTTGGGGATGCCGGCCTCCCACAGCGCCTCGACCATGACGGCGCCCGAGCGCTGCGCGAGCTTCGCGGGCTTGATGATGACACCCGAGCCCGCGGCGAGCGCCGCGAGCACGCCGCCGGCCGGGATCGCGACCGGGAAGTTCCACGGTGGCGTGACGACCGTCAGGCGAGACGGCACGAAGGTCGCGCCCTGCACGTGGTCGAGCTCGCGGGCGCGCTCGGCGTAGTAGTGCGCGAAGTCGATCGCCTCGCTGATCTCGGGGTCGGCCTCGGCGATGGTCTTGCCCGTCTCGGCGGCCATGATCTCGATGAGCCGGTCGCGGTTCGCGGCGAGCGCGAGGCCCGCGCGGTGCAGCACGGCGGCGCGCTCGGCGCCGGGCAGTTCGCCCCAGGCCTTGCCGTTCGCCGCGACGGTCTCGATGATGCGCTCGAGCGTCGCCTCGTCGTCGACGCGAGCGGCCGCGACGGCGTCGAGGCCGAGCTTCGTGTCGGGCACCTTGGCGAGGATCCTGCGGCCCCATTCGCGGTTCGCCGCGAGGGCGGGGTCGGTGTCGGGCTCGTTGCGGAACCCGGGGGTCACGCCCGGACCGGCCACCGCTCCGGGCGCATCGGCCGATGCCGACGCGGATGCCTCGGGCGAGACGAGCTCGTCACCCGCCGAACCGCGCGTGATGCCGAGCACCACGCTCGTGAGCGATCCCTCGTGCTCGCTGCCCGGTGCGGGTGCGTCGGAGGCGGCCATCGCCGTGGCGAGCGCGTCGCCCTCCCACTCGGTGCGGCGGTTCTGGGTGCGGTTCGGCGACGGCACCGCGGCATCCCCGTTCGAGGCCTCGAGGGCGTCGAGCGAGCGCTGGTACCGTTCGCGCTCGCGCTCGAACAGGCGCCGGTCTGCGCCGAGCTCGAACACGGCCGACATGAAGTTCTCCTGGCTCGCGTTCTCCTCGAGGCGGCGGATCAGGTACGCGATCGCGACGTCGAACTCGGAGGGGTTCACGACGGGCGTGTAGAGCAGCAGGTTGCCGACATCGCCGCGCACCGCCTCGGCCTGGCCGGTCGCCATGCCGAGCAGCATCTCGAACTCGACCCGGCTCTCGACGCCGCGCTCGCGCGCGGTGAGCCAGGCGTGGGCCACGTCGAAGAGGTTGTGACCGGCGACGCCGAGCTTCACCGCGTCGGCGCGCTCGGGGGTCATCGACCAGTCGAGCACCCGCTTGTAGTTCGTGTCGGAGTCCTGCTTCGACGAGTAGGTCGCGAGCGGCCAGTCGTGCACGGCCGCGTCGACCTGCTCCATGGCGAGGTTCGCACCCTTCACGATGCGCACCTTGATCGGCGCGCCGCCCGCGGCGCGCCGGGCCTGCGCCCACGCGGTGAGCTCCTGCATGGCGCCGAGCGCGTCGGGCAGGTAGGTCTGCAGCACGATGCCGGCCTCGAGACCGCGCAGCTGCGGCTGGTCGAGCAGGGTCGTGAAGACCGCGATCGTGAGGTCGAGGTCGCGGTACTCCTCCATGTCGAGGTTGATGAACTTCGCCGTGCCCTTCGCGCTGCCGGCGGCCGCGAGTTCGTAGAGCGGGGTGAGCTTCGCGACGACCTTCGCGACCGCCTCGTCGAACGACCACATCGAGAGCTGGCTGACGACCGACGACACCTTGATCGACACGTAGTCGACGTCGTCGCGCGCGAGGAACTCGTAGGTGCCCGTGAGGCGCCGGTCGGCCTCGTCCTCACCCAGCACGGCCTCGCCGAGGAGATTGAGGTTGAGCCGGTTGCCCGACTCGCGCAGCTTCGTGATCGCCGGCCCGAGCTTCGCCGGGGTGGCGTCGAGCACGAGGTGGCCGACCATGGCGCGCAGCACGCGGCGCGCGATCGGGATGACGACCCACGGCAGCACGGGCGCGACGATCCCGCCGAGGCGGATCGCGGCCTTCAGGTACCACGGCAGGAACTTCGGGGTGAGCTTCGCGACCTGGGCGAGGTTGCGGCCGGCGACGCCGAGGTCTTCGGGGCGCATGACGCCGTCGACGAAGCCGACGGTGAACGCGAGGCCGTTCGGGTCTTTCAGCACGCCGGCGAGACGCTCGGCGGCGGGGTCGACGGGGTGATTCGCGCTCTCTTCGAGCCAGCGGCGCACGAGGGCGACGACGTGATCGGTATCCGGCCGTGCGTCAGTGGCGGCGTTCGACATGGTCACGAGGGTAGTGTCCTTTGCTTCGGGCACGCCGGGGGTTGTCGCGCGCCTCTCGAGATAAGTGTGCGCCGCGACATCCGTCAGGTACAGCGAACGATTCCGATGCATACTATTCAGGGAAACCGAACGATTGCTCGGATGCCCCCGGAGGCCCCCATGCTCGATGTGCGCCGCCTGCGCCTGCTGGTCGAACTGAGCCAGCGCGGCACGCTCGCCGCAGTCGCCGAGGCCCTCTCGTACAGCCCCTCCTCCGTGTCGCAGCAGCTCAGCCAGCTCGAACGCGAGGCCGGCGTGCCGCTGCTCGTGCAGGTCGGCCGGCGCGTGCAGCTCACGCCGCAGGCGCTCGTGCTCGTCGAGCACGCGCGCGCGGTGCTCGACCGGCTCGAGGAGGCCGAGGCCGACGTCGCCCGCTCGCTCACCTCGGTCGGCGGCACCGTGCGCATCGCGGTGTTCCAGTCGGCGGCGCACGCGGTCGTGCCGCAGGCGCTCACCCTGCTGCGCGCCGAGCACCCCGCGCTGCGGGTCGAGATCACCGAGCGCGAACCCGACGTCGGGCTCTTCGAGGTCGCCGCGCGCGACTTCGACCTCGTCATCGCCGAGCAGTACCCGGGGCACACGCGCGCGCACCGCGAAGAGCTCGACCGGGTGCACCTCGCCGCCGACGCCATCCGGCTCGCACTGCCGCCGCACCCCGCGTCGCGCCCCGCCGGGCTCAAGACCGCCGCGAGCATGCCCTGGGTGCTCGAGCCTGCCGGCACGGCGTCTCGGGAGTGGGCCGAGCAGCTCTGCCGCGAGGCGGGCTTCGAACCCGACGTGCGGTTCGAGACCGCCGACCTCATGGCGCACATCCGGCTCATCCGGTCGGGCAACGCCGCCGGGCTCCTGCCCGACCTCGTGTGGGCGGGCGAGGCGCCGAGCGTGCGCCTCGTCGACCTGCCGGGGCACCCCGAGCGCGAGGTCTTCACGTCGACGCGGCACGCCGCCGCCGCCCGGCCGGCCGTCGTCGCGTGCCGCGACGCACTCGCCCGCGCGGCCCGCGCGACCGCGACGCCCGCCGCCGACTGACGCGGCACGGCGCGGCACGGCGAGCCCCACCGAGGGCTACGCTCGGCGCATGGAACCGCTGACGCTCCGGAACCGCGCCCCGCGCCGCCCGCTCATGCGAACCGGCGCGGCGATCATCGCCGTCATGACCGTCGCCCTGGTGTCCGCGTGCGCGAGCCCGGGCGGGTCGGATGACTCGTCGCCGAGCCCGAGCCCGGCGAGCGCCGTCGGCACGTGGGGCGACCCGACCGACACCACGGCGCCGTCGCTCTCGCTCGCCGCCGACGGCACGCTCACCGGCACCGACGGCTGCAACCGGCTCACCGGCCGCTGGGAGGACCAGGGCGCCGGCCGCATCGAGTTCGACGACGTCGCCTCGACACGGATGGCCTGCGAGGGCGTCGACACCTGGCTCTCGGCACTCGACGAGGCGACGATCGACGGCGACACGATGACGGTGCTCGGCGACGACGACGTCGAGCTCGGCACGCTCGAACGCACCTCCGACGAGCCGGCCGTCGCGGGCGACGACCCGGCGGCGTCGGGAGCGGCGAGCGCGTTCGTCGGCACCTGGGGCACCGATGCGCCGCAGCAGCCGTTCCTCGTGATCGCCGCCGACGGCACCGTCACGGGCAGCGACGGCTGCAACTCGCTCACCGGTTCGTGGGAGCCCGACGACGACGGCACGATCGAGTTCGACCGGATGGCGTCCACGATGATGGCCTGCGAGGGCGTCGACCAGTCGCTCGCGAAGCTCGACTGGGCCAAGGTCGACGGCGACACCCTCACCGTCCACGACGATCACGACGCCGTGGTCGCGACGCTCCCCCGCACGGCATAGGCAGAGCCCGCTTCTGGGC
Organism: Agromyces chromiiresistens; assembly: GCF_029167465.1. Lineage (NCBI taxonomy): Bacteria > Bacillati > Actinomycetota > Actinomycetes > Micrococcales > Microbacteriaceae > Agromyces > Agromyces chromiiresistens. Next base: position 192,700 of record NZ_JARFNL010000004.1, on the reverse strand, counting down.
ATGGCGGCCGACCCGCCGGGCCACTACCCTGACCGGCATGACCATCACTCGGAGGGTCGCGCTCGGTGCAGGCGCAGCGGTCATGCTGCTCCTGTTGACCGGATGCCTCGGGGAGGAGGGGTCGGTGCAGGGAGGCTCCATCGACCCGACCGGCACCTGGGGCGATGCGACCGACACGGCTTCACCCTCGCTCACCCTCGACGAGGGCGGCGACTTCAGCGGCACCGACGGCTGCAACCGGCTGAGCGGCACCTGGACGGTCGACGAGTCCGACCACGTCCACTTCGAAGACGTCGCCGTCACCCAGATGGCGTGCGAAGGCGTCGACACCTGGCTCGCGGGGCTGAACGAGGCCACGATCGCCGACGACACGATGACCGTGCTCGGCCAGGACGGCTACGAGATCGGCACCCTCGAACGCTCCGACTGAGCGCGCCCGCTCAGGCGGTGGCCTGCGCGAAGCGTTCGGCCTGCCGGCCGAGGAACTCGGCCAGCTCCGGCCCTTCGACGCGGTAGCGCACGCCCGGAGGAATCCACATGAGGGCCATCGCGAGCGCCTCGACCGACTCGGCCTCGAGCGGCCACGCGCAGTGCGCCTCATCGACGGCCTGGACCTCGCGCCCGTACCAGCCGAGGTGCTCGACGAGCTCGGCGCGCGGAAGCTCGACGATCACGCGCGCCTCGATGCTGCGGCGCCGGTAGCGCACCGCGCGTTCGACGCGCTCGCGCGCATCCTCCTCGGTCAGCGCACGCGGCTCGAAGCGCACCCTGGTCGGGAACACGTCGCTGATGCGGTCGAGCCGGAACGTGCGCCAGTCGTCGCGATCGCGGTCCCACGCGAGCAGGTACCAACGACGGGCGACGGGCACGAGCCGGTACGGTTCGACGCTGCGGGCGGACCCCTGCCCCGAGGCATCCGTGTACTTGAACCGCAGCCGCTCGCCGTCGCGGCACGACAGGGCGAGCAGTCCGAGCAGTTCGGCGTCGACCTCGGGTGCCGGACGGCCCGAGCGGTTCCACCCGCCCGCGCCGACGCCGACCGCCGTGTGCGACTGCAGCGCCTCGATGCGCCGGCGCAGCGCGGGCGGCAGCACCTGCTCGATCTTCGCGAGCGCCGAGAGCGTCGTGTGCTCGGCGCCGCGCAGCCCGGCCGTCGCCTGCGAGCGCAGGCCGAGCGCGATCGCGACGCCCTCGTCGTCGGTGAGCAGCAGCGGCGGCAGTCCCGTACCCGCTTCGAGCCGATAGCCTCCGGCGCTGCCGCGCACCGATTCGATGCCGTAGCCGAGCTCGCGCAGCCGTTCGACGTCGCGTCGGAGCGTTCGCTCGCTGACGCCGAGCCGGCCCGTGAGTTCGCGCGCCGACCAGTGCCGGTGGCTCTGCAGGAGGGAGAGCAGTTCGAGGGTTCTCGAGGTGGTCGCGGCCATGTTCCGATCCTCCCTCTAATGCGGACAGAAAGTGACCGGATGCCTCGAGAGACTGGCCGCATGACGAACCAGATGATCACCGCACAGGGCCTCACGAAGACGTTCCGCTCCAAGGGGCAGACCGTCGAGGCCGTCCGTTCCCTCGACCTCGCCGTCGGCGAGGGCGAGCTCGTCGCGTTCCTCGGCCCGAACGGCGCCGGAAAGTCGACGACGCTCCGCATGCTCACGACCCTCCTGCCCGCGACGAGCGGTGGGGCCACGGTCGCCGGATGCGACATCCGCACCGACGCGGCCGGGGTTCGCCGCCGCATCGGCTACGTCGGCCAGGGCAGCTCCGGCGGGCACACCCAGCGCGTGCGCGACGAACTGCACGCGCAGGGCGCGTTCTACGGGCTCGGCCGCCGAGAGACCCGCGCCCGCGCGGCCGAGCTCATCGAGTCGCTCGAGCTCGGCCAGGTCGCGAACCGCACCGTGCAGCAGCTCTCGGGCGGGCAGAAGCGCCGGCTCGACATCGCGCTCGGGCTCATCCACCGGCCCGGGCTGCTGTTCCTCGACGAGCCGTCGACGGGCCTCGACCCGCACAGCCGGGCCAACCTCTGGCAGCACATCGTCGAGCTCCGCCGCGAGACCGGCACCACGATCTTCCTCACGACGCACTACCTCGACGAGGCCGACCAGCTCGCCGAGCGCGTCATGGTCATGGACCACGGCTCGGTCATCGCCGACGACACGGCAGGGGCGCTCAAGTCGTCGCTCGCGGGCGACCGCGTCACGCTCGCGTTCGACACCGCCGCGGATGCCGCGGCCGCAGCCGCCCGCATCGGCGCCGAGCCCGACCCGGCCGACCCGAGGGTCGTCGCCGTCACGGCACCGGGCGGCGACCGGGCGCTGCCCCGCTACATCCGCGACCTGTCGGACGCCGGGATCGAGGTCGTCGCCGCCACGCACCGGCAGCCGACCCTCGACGACGTCTTCCTCGCCCTCACCGGCCGCAGTCTCCGCGAGGAGGCGGCGCACGCCGAGCCCGCCGAACTCGCCACCGTCTGACCGCACGATCACCTGAAGGGACCGCTCTCATGACCACCACCGCACCCACCGCCCGCCCCACGGGCTTCGTCCACGACACCGCCGCCGTCTTCGTGCGCGAGTCGAAGCCCCTCATCCGAGACCCGTTCAGCGTCGTGTTCTCGCTCGTGCAGCCGCTCGTCTTCCTCGGGCTCTTCGGGCCGCTGCTCATCGGCGCCGCCGGCGGCGACGTCGCAGGCACGCTGCAGTGGTTCGTGCCCGGCATCCTCGTCATGGTCGCCCTCTTCGGCACCGCCTCGACCGGGGCGAACCTGCTGTTCGAGATGCAGACCGGCTCGCACGAGCGCACCCTCGTCGCCCCGCTCTCGCGGAGCGCCCTGCTCGTCGGCCGCGCCCTGAAGGAGGTCGTGCCCCTCGTCATCCAGGGCACGATCGTCGTGCTCGTCGCCGTGCCGTTCGGGTTCAGCGTGAACGCGGCAGGGCTCGTGGCCGGCCTGCTCGTGCTCGCGGTGTTCGGCATCGGCTTCGGCGCACTGAGCTACACGCTCGCGCTCGCCTGCCGGAACCGCGACTGGATGTTCTGGATGGTGCACCAGACGCTGCTCTTCCCGCTCATGATCCTCTCGGGCATGCTGCTGCCGCTCGACGACGGCCCCGGCTGGATGAAGGCCGCCGCTGCCGTGAACCCGCTGAGCTACCTCGTCGGCGCCGAGCGGGCGCTGCTCGCCGGCGACTTCGGAGCCCCCGCCGTCGTCGGCGGCGCGATCGCCGCGATCGTCACGTGCGCGGTGGGTGTCGTCGTCGGCGTGCGCGCGATGCGCCGGGCGCGCTGAGCGCGCTCAGCCCTTCGAACCTCGACGCGCCAGCACGACGGCAGCGACGACGATCACCGCCCCGAGCACGAGCAGGGTCGCGACCAGCCAGGACGCATCGAACGTGACCGCCGCCGTGTCGTGACAGTCGACGTTCGTCGCGCACGAGGTGAGCACAGTCGAGCCGATCATGACGCCTCCCGAGTTGATGCTCGCTCCATCGTGACGCCCGCAGCCGTCGTCGGCACCCCGCCGGGAGTAACGATTCGGCCAATGCCGGTTCCGCCCCATGTGAGGCGGAACCGGCATTGCCGTTTGCGGAACCCCCGCCCCAGCCGGGGCGTTTACGCTCGGAGGATGCCGCTCCCCCGACCAGCGCCCGAGCCCGCCGCCGCCGCCCCCACCGCCGCCGCCCTCACCGCACACGACGTCGTGATCGTCGGCGGAGGCCACAACGGCCTCACGGCCGCCGCCTACCTCGCCCGCGCCGGCCTCGACGTGCTGCTGCTCGAGCGCGACGACCACCTCGGCGGCGCGGCGGTCTCGGCCGAGGCGTTCGAGGGCGTCGACGCACGGCTCAGCCGCTACTCGTACCTCGTGAGCCTGCTGCCGCAGCGGATCGTCGACGACCTCGGCCTCGAGATCGGGCTCGTCCGCCGCCGGTTCTCGTCGTACACGCCCGACCCCGCCGACCCCGGGCGCGGCCTGCTCGTCGACGGCGACGCCGGCCCCGAGGCATCCCGCGCCGCCTTCGAGCGCGTCGACGCGCAGGCCGACGCCGCCGCCTGGGACGCGTTCTATCGAAGCACCGCACGGCTGGCCGAGCGCCTCTTCCCCACCCTGACCGAGCCGCTGCCGACCCGCGCCGAGGCCCGCGCGCTCGTCGGCGACGACGACGTCTGGAATGCGTTCGTCGAGCGCCCGCTCGGCGAGACGATCGACGCGACCTTCGCGAGCGACCTCGTGCGCGGGGTCGTCGCGACCGACGGGCTCATCGGCACGTTCACCGCGCTCGACGACCCGTCGCTCGACGCGAACCGGTGCTTCCTCTACCACGTCATCGGCGGCGGCACCGGCGACTGGGACGTGCCGATCGGCGGCATGGGCGCGGTCTCGGGCGAGCTGGAGCGTGCGGCGCGCACGGCAGGAGCGCGGCTCGTGACCGGCGCCGAGGTCGTGGCCGTCGACCCGACCGGTCGCGTGCGCTACCGGGTCGACGGCGGCGAACGGGTCGCGACCGCGGGCACGGTGCTCGCGAACGTCGCGCCCGCCGTGCTCGAGCGGCTCGTCGAGGCGGGCGACCCCGATGCCGCCGCGGTGCCGCCCGTCGTGCGTGCGCGCCTGCACGCTCTGCACGCGCCCGAGGGCGCACAGGTCAAGGTCAACCTGCTGCTCGAGCGGCTGCCCCGGCTGCGCGACGCAGACGTCGCCGCCGAGCAGGCGTTCGCGGGCACCTTCCACATCAACGAGCTCGCGACGCAGCTCGACGCCGCCTTCTCGACAGCCGTGCGCGGCGGCATCCCCTCGCCCTTGCCGTGCGAGATCTACTGCCACACGCTGAGCGATCCGTCGATCCTCGCGCCCGAACTCGCCGCCGCGGGCATGCACACGCTCACCGTCTTCGGGTTGCACGTGCCGCACCGCCTGCTCGAACGCCACGGCAACGCCGAACTGCGCGAGCTGCTGCAGCAGGCGGTGCTCGACTCGCTCGACAGCGTGCTCGCCGAACCCGTCGAGGGCGTCATCGCGAAGGATGCCTCGGGCCGGCCGTGCATCGAGACGAAGACGACCCTCGACCTCGAGGAGTCGCTGCGCATGCCGGGCGGCAACATCTTCCACGGCCCGCTGTCGTGGCCGTGGGCCGACGACGGCGCGCCGCTCGCGACGTCGGCCGAGCGGTGGGGCGTCGCCACGCGGCACCCTCGCGTGCTCCTGTGCGGGTCGGGCGCGGTCCGCGGCGGCGCGGTCAGCGGCATCGGCGGGCACAACGCCGCGATGGCCGTGCTCGAGGAGCTGGCGGGCTGAGGGCGCGGCGGCTGAGGATGGGGCGTCGCGCCATACCCTCCGGTACGGTGGCTCCATGTCGACGACACGCGAGCGCTGGCTCGACGAGGGACTCGAGGTGCTCGCGACCGAAGGCGCGCCGGGGCTGCGGATCGACCGGCTCGCGGCACGCCTCGGCGTGACGAAGGGGTCGTTCCACCACCACTTCACCGGGGCGGGCGCCTACAAGGACGCACTGCTCGCGTACTACGAGGAGCACACCCTCGCCGCGATCGACGAGGGGATCGCGGCACAGCGCGCCCGCGGCACGCGCGCCACCCTCTCGTGGCTCAGTGAGCTCGCGATCTCGGGCGCTCCATCGATCCGCCCGACCGCGCTCGACGCGGCCGTGCGCGCCTGGGCGCACTCCGACGACGATGCGCGGGCGACGCAGGCGCGCATCGACGCGCGCATCATCGATGCACTGCAGGCGGTGTGGCGGCCGGCGACGACGTCCGACGCGGCCGCCCGGACCGCGGCACTCGTGCCGTACCTCGTCTCGGTCGGCGCGGCCGCGACGGTGCCGCCGATCAGCAGCGACGAGCTCCGGGCGGTCTACGAGCTCCTGCTCGAGATCGCCCCGGTCGCGGGCGGACCGACGGCCGACGGCGACGGCGACGGCGCCGGCGCCGGAGACTGAGGCCGGCCGGCGCACCGGGGCGGAGGCCCGCAGGTCAGAGCACGAAGCAGAAGAGTCCGGTCGCGAGGCAGATCACGAGCATGCCCGTCGCGTTGAGGAACAGGTTGCGCCCGAGGTCGCGCGCCCGCACGTGCATGCCGATCGCGACGAGGAAGTAGGCGATGAGCGCGGCGCAGGTGAGCGCGCCGAGGTACGGAATCCAGATGCCCGCGATGAGCCCTGCGGCGGCGGCGAACTTGATCGGCGGCATCACCCACCACCACTTCTTCGGGAAGCCCACGTCCTCGAAGCACTTCGCGATGAATGCGACGGGCTTCAGGCAGAGCAGGGCGTCGCCGAAGCAGATGGCAGCGAGCAGCACGACGGGCCAGACCGGGTCGGGAAGGGCGGCATCCATGGGCCATACCATACCGTATGGTATGGCCTGCGACCAGACACGAGGATGCCGCGGTTCAGGCGAGCACGATCCAACCGACGCCGACGACGAGCGAGACGACGCCCAGCACGAGGCTCGGCACGAACGACTCCTTGCGCTTCACGTGCAGCGCGACGGCGAACACCATGGTGACGGCGAGCGCGAACGCCGCGGTCGGGGTGAGCCAGGCGAGGATGCCGGTCGCGGCGGGCAGCACGAGCCCGATGCCGCCGAGCAGCTCGAGGATTCCGATGGTCTTCAGCTGGCCGGCGCTGACGTCTTCGACCCAGGGCATGTTGGCGAGCACGGCCTCGCGCGACTTCAGCGCCTTCATGCTTCCGGCCATGACGAACAGGAGGGCGAGCAGGCCGGTGACGATCCACAGCGCGATGATCAAGGTGTTTCTCCAGACGAGTCGGTTACCATCAGTGCGTAACGCACGATCGGTGACTCTAACCGACGACCCCCACGCACTTCACCGTGCGTCACGCACCCCGAGGTGCGTATCGGGGGCGGCGTGCGACCGGAGAGGAGCACCATGGCGACCCCGCTGACCGCCGACGCCGTCGTCGATCGCCTGCCGCCCGCGGCGTCGCCGTGCAGCGTCGAGCACGAGGCGAGCGACGTCATCCGCGACGTGCTCGCCCGCGTCGGCGACAAGTGGAGCCTGCTCGTCGTCGGGCTGCTGCACGACGAACCGCTGCGCTTCACCGAACTGCAGCGCCGCATCGACGGCATCTCGCACCGCATGCTCACGCAGACCCTGCGCAACCTGCAGCGCGACGGACTCGTCTCACGGACGAGCTACGCCGAGATCCCGCCGCGCGTCGAGTACGCCGCGACCGAGCTCGGCCGTTCGCTCGCCGAACCCGTGCTCGGACTCGTGGGGTGGGCTGCCGCCCACCACGAGCAGATCACCGACGCCCGCGACGCCTTCGACGAGGCATCCACCCGAACGGGGTGAGACCCGGTGCCGGGGTCAGAAGATGAACATCTGGCCGAGCACGATGATCGCGATGACGAACAGCGCGATGATGGCGCCCGCGATCGCCAGCGACTTCGCCGAGAGATTCGCGACGACGTAGCCCACGAGGATCGGCACGGCCACGAGGAAGAGCGTCACGATCCACCAGAAGGTCTGGTAGGCGCCGGTGCCCACTTCTTCGAGCCGCCCCGAGAACAGCTGCTGCGTGTGCGGGTTCGTCGCGAATGCGAACGCGGCCGACAGCGGCAGGGCGACGAGGACGAGCACGATCAGGCCGGCGAGCCAGCCCCACAGCCCCGACTTGCCCTCGGTGATGTCCATCGTCTCTTCGTGCGCAACGCGCCCCTTCGAACTCATGCCACCGACTCTAGTGGTTCGTGCATCCGCGGGCTTAGCCTGAATTGAACGAAAGACTGGGGGCGATGATGACCGCGAAACCGACCGGGCACTACGTGCTGAAGGCCGACGGGCTCTACCTGCAGTTCGATCGGCTGTTCCATGCGCCCATCGAGGACGTCTGGTACAGCCTCACGAACCCGAACGCCATGAAGGCGTGGATCGGCACCTACACGGGCAGCCCGTCGACGGGCGGCGTGCGCTTCCAGATGAGCGAGGAGGGCGCCGAGTGGATGAACGTCTCCATCCTCGAGTGCGCGGCACCCCACCGGTTCACGGCCGATTCGGGGTCGGGACCGAGCGGGGTCCGGGTGTTCTGCCACCTCGTCGAGGGCGGCGGCATGACGACCCTGACGCTCGGCCAGCGCGTGAAGGACGGGGCGGACGCGGCGAGCATCGGCCCGGGCTGGGACTTCTACCTCGACCGGCTCATCGCCGCCCGCTCGGGCGCCGCGATGCCCGCGTGGGAGACCTACTTCCCCCAGTTCTCGCCCCATTACCGCGAACTGAAGGTGCCCGACACCGCCAACTGAGGCCGGCCCGACCCTAGACTGGCGCGCGTGAACACGGCAGAACGCCTCCGGCGGCGACGCGATCGCCCGCGCGACGGGCTCTTCGTCAACCACCCGCTGCGCTGGGGCTTCATCGTCACGCTCGGCGTGCTGCTCGCGCTCATGCTCGCGTCGGCGCTCGTCGCGCTGCAGGGCGTCGTGCTCTCGGTGTTCATCGCCGCGTTCGTCGCGCTCGGGCTCGACCCGCTCATCCGCTGGTTCCAGCGCAGGGGGATGCCTCGGGGCGCCGCGATCGTGACCGTCATCCTGTTGTTCGTCGCCGTCGTGGTCGGCATCGTGTGGCTCGTGGTGCCGCCGGTCGTCAACCAGGCGGCGGTCTTCATCAAGACGATGCCGGCCGAGATCCACCACCTGGTCGACTCCGGGTGGTTCGAGCGGTACGACGAGTCGACGAACGGCGTGCTCTCGTCGATCGTCGAGTGGGTCGGCGGGGTGCTCACCGACCCCGACACGTGGGCGGCGATCGGCGGCGGCGCCCTGCAGTTCGGCGCCGCGCTGCTCGACGGCATCTCGACGGGCGTGTTCGTCGTGGTGCTCTCGATCTACTTCATCGCGACCCTCGACACGACCAAGCGCGCCTGCTACACCCTGGTGGCCGCGAGCCACCGAGCCCGGGTCGAGAGCCTCGCCGAGCGCATCATGCTCTCGGTCGGCAAGTACCTGAGCGGCATGGTCGTGCTCGCGTTCTGCAACTCCGTGTTCTCGACGATCCTGCTCGCGGCAGTCGGCGTGAAGTACGCCCTCTTCATCGGTGTGCTCGCGTTCTTCATCACGCTCATCCCGCTCATCGGTACCGTCATCACGACCGTGATCATGACGATCGTCGCGCTCTTCGTCTCGCCGCTCGCCGGCATCATCGTGCTCATCGCGATGCTCGTCTACATGCAGGTCGAGGCGTACATCCTGACGCCGAAGGTGATGGGCAAGGCCGTGCAGGTGCCCGGCACGATCGTGCTCATCTCCGCCCTCGCGGGCGGCACGCTGCTCGGCCTGCTCGGCGCCCTCGTGGCGATCCCGATCTCGGCGGGCATCCTGCTCATCATCCGCGAGGTCGTGATCCCGAGGCAGGCGCGCAGCTAGCGGTTTCGCCGCCCACGGCCCCTCCGCCTGCCGCGCCACCCTCTGCGCCGCGCCTTCGCCGCCCGGTCGCGGCCGCGCTACACGGCAGCAGGCTCGGGCTCGGCAGGCTCGGCGCGCGCGGCCGGGCCGGCCGGCTCGGCTCCGACCGCGGATGCCCCGGCCGCGTCGTCCTCGGCCGCCGGACCCTGCTCGCCGGTGCCGCGGCCCGCGGGCAGGAAGAGCGCCGCGACGAGCGCGACCACGAGGCCGGCGGCGCCGACGAGCACGGCCGGCACCGCGGCATCCGTGAAGCCGGTGGGCGTGAGCTCACCACCCGCTCCCGTGAAGACGGCCGTCAGCACCGCGACGCCGAGCGCGACGCCGACCTCGCGGAGCGTCGAGTTCGTGCCCGATGCCTTGGCGTGGTCGTCTTCGGGCATGTGCGCGAGCACGGCGGTCGACATCGGGGCGAAGACGAGCGACATGCCGATGCCGGCCATGAGGAACGGCCCGACGAGCGACGCGTAGGCGACGTCGGGGTCCATCTCGAGCGCGATCCAGGTGAGCGCCGCGGCCTGCAGGGCGAGACCGGTGACGATGAGGGTGCGCGTGCCGACGCGCGGGGCGATCGCGCCGGCGATCGGGGCGATGAACATGGGCGCGAGCGTCCACGGCATCGTCTGCACGCCGGCTTCGAGGGGCGACGCGCCCTGCACGACCTGCAGGAACTGGATGAGCACGAAGACCGAGCCGAACATGCCGAAGCTGAACCAGAAGCCGACGAGGTTGGCCGCCGTGAAGCTGCGGTCGCGGAAGAGGCGCAGCGGCAGCAGTGGCGCCTTCGCCCGCGCCTCCCAGGCGATGAACCCGGCGAGCAGCAGCGCGCCGGCGACGAGCGAGCCGATCACCTCGGGGCTCTCCCAGCCCGCGTCGTTGCCGCGGACGATCCCGAAGACGAGCCCGAGCACGCCGAGACCGGCGAGCGCGACCCCGACGAGGTCGATGCGGGCCCGCGCCCCGAGCGTGTTCGGCAGCACGGCGAGTGCGAGCGGGATCGCGACGAGGCCGACGGGCACGTTGAGCCAGAAGATGGCCTGCCAGTTCCAGCCCTCGATGACGGCGCCGCCGATGAGCGGGCCGAGCGCGACGCCGAGGCCGGCGACGCCGCCCCAGATGCCGATCGCCATCGGGCGCAGTCGCTTCGGCACGCTGCCGGCGAGCAGGGTGAGCGAGAGCGGCATGATGCCCGCGGCGCCGAAGCCCTGCACGGCGCGGCTCGCGATGACCATCCACGGCTCGGTGCTGAGCGCGACGAGCACGCTCGCCCCGGTGAAGATCGCGATCGCGACGACGAAGACGGTGCGGCGGCCGATGCGGTCGCCGAGCGCGGCCGCGGCGAGGATGAAGGTCGCGAACGCGAGCGTGAAGGCGTTGACGAACCACTGCAGCTCTTCGATCGAGGCACCGAGGTCGACGGCCATCGCTGGGAGCGCATTGGTGATGACGAGGTTGTCGAGCGTCGCCATGAACATCGGCAGGGATGCCGCGACGATCGCGAGCCACACGGGGATGCGGCGTGCGCTGGTGGACATCGGAAGCTCCTTCGAGATGGTGTGGTAATCGACTGATAACCAGTATGGGAGCGACTGTAGTAATCGACTGATAACATGTCAAGCATGAGTTCCACCACGGATCGCATCCCCGCGACGGAGCGGCGCGAACAGATCCTCGAAGCCGCCACGGGCGTGTTCGGCGAGCTCGGCTACGCCGGCGCCACGACCGACCGCGTCGCGAAGGCCGCCGGCATCAGCCAGCCCTACGTCGTGCGCCTCTTCGGCACGAAGGAGCAGCTGTTCATCGACGTGCTCGAGCGCACCTGCGCCCGCATCCTCGCGGCCTTCGACGCGGCGGTCGCCGACGAGACCTCGGAGAAGCCGGTCGGCCCGCGCATCGGCGAGGCGTACGTCGAGCTCGTCGAGACCGACCGCGGCATCCTGCTCGCGCTGATGCAGGGGTTCCTCCTCGGCCACGACCCCCGCATCGGTCCGGTCGCGCGCGCCGGGTTCATGCGCATCTACTCGCGCATGCGCGACGTGATGGACGCCGACGAGGCGATGCGCTTCATGGCCCAGGGCATGCTCATCAACACGCTCATCGCCTCGAACCTGACCGAGCAGATCGACGACGGCCCGGTCGACGAGCTGTTCGCGTGCACGTTCGGCGACAAGCTCGGCCTCGTGCTCGAGGGGCTCGCGAAGGAGGCCTGAACGGGGGTCTCGACACGGCGCTCCGCGCCGACCCGACCGCCGGGGGCGTCACTCCCAGATCGACGGCGCCGCGGCGCGGGTCACGGGGAGCGCGACGTCCTTGCCCCAGCGCTCCATCCACTCGGGGATGCCTTCGAAGCCCTCGACGCCGAACGCCTCGACGAGCTCGCCCATCGGCACCGTGCCGCCCGCCTTCCGCAGGAACCGGGCCCTGATGTAGCCCGTGGCATAGATCTCGGGCTTGCCCGATGCATCGGGGCGCACGAATCGCTGCTCCATGTAGACGGCCTTGTCGTCGTGGCCGATGATGCGCGACTCGACCGTGAACCGCTTCCACGGATTGAGCGACTTGCGGAACGTGATCGTCTCGCTCGCGACCACCGGGTACCAGCCGCGATCACGCATGAGCTGCCAGACGCCGTTGCGCACGAGCATCTCGAACCGCGCGACATCCATGATCGAGAAGTAGACCCCGTTGTTCATGTGGTTGAGGATGTCGAGGTCGGTCGGCAGCGTGACGAAGTTCGTGCGGGCGACGTCGCCGTGGCCGAGCCGTGAGCGGAAGCGCGCGAGGACGAAATGCAGCATCGTGCGGAAGAACATGTGCATGATCCACGACTGTATGACGAGATCGCAGTGGATATGGATAATCCGTCGATCCTGACAATCACGGGCGGATGCCTCGCGCCGAAGTTGTGGGGACCGATCACGATGCGCGTGCCCCTGCCTGGCGGAGCCGCTACCGTGGTGTGGTGCTCGCCATGCTGAAGACGACGGGACGGCTGCTCGCCGCGCACTGGCCGGCACTGCTCGCGTGGTTCCTCGCCGGAGTGCTCGTCCGCTATCTCGTCATCGAGCTCGCCGGGTTCGTCGGGGCGTACAGCGCGGTCGGCGGCCTGCTGCTCATGCCGCTCGCGATCCTCGCGCGGCTCGTGGGCTTCGTGGCCATGTTCCTCACCGTGCGAGACGGCATGGCCCGTCTCGGTGCGATCGCCCCGCTGCCGCCGTCGGCGTCGGAGCGGCGCCGGGCATTCGTCGACGCACTGCTCGCCGGCGTGCTGCCGTTCTTCGCGTTCTACGCCGCCTGGGGCTACCTGCGCGACGACATGGCCGCCTACTCGGCACGTGCACTCGAGGTGCAGACGGAGGTCAACGGGGCGTCCGAGCTGCTGGGCGGCGAGGCGGTCGCTCGCGGTGCGGGCACCATCGACCAGCTCGGCTTCGAACCCGTCACGATCCTGCTCATCGTCGTCGCCTTCGCCGGTCGTTGGGCCTGGAATCGCTACCGCGACCGGCTCCCCCGCCTGCTCAGCCTCGTCGCCGTCTACCTCGAGGCGATCTGGGTGTTCCTCACCGTGATGCTGCTCTCGCAGGCGACCGGCTGGATCGGCGAGTGGGTCGCCTCGCGGCAGGGGATGGTGTGGCTCGCCGACCTCCGCGCGTGGACCGCCGAGCAGCTGGTGCCGATCGCCTGGGTCTGGGAGGGCGTCGAGTGGCTCCTCGGCGAACTCGGCGGCGTCATCCTGCTGCCGGTCGCCTGGCTCACGATCGCAGGGGTGATCTACGGGCAGGCGGTCGCCGCCGAGGCGCCGCAGCTGTCCGTCGGCATCCTCGATCGGGCGCGCCACGGCTGGGGCGCACTCCCGTCGGGCGTCCGCCGCCGGCTCGCCGACATCGGAGGCGAGCTCGTCTCGCGGTTCCGACCCATCGGCCGCGCCTTCGTGCTCATGTGGCGCGCGGGGCCGGTGCTGATCGGCGGCTACATCCTGCTCGCCACCCTCCTCGTCGCCGGCGAGCGGCTGCTGGGCTACGGCATCACCCGGGCGATCGGACCGCACGACCTCAAGACGTTCTGGTTCGTGGCCGACACGGCCATCCTGCTCGTCGTGCCGCTCGTGACGGAGCCCGTGCGCATCGCCCTCGTCTCGAGTGCGTACGACGCGGTCATCGGACGGCTCGCCGCGACGGATGCCTCGGCGCCCGGCACCCCGACGGCGCCCGGTTCCGACGCCGATGCCGCGGCGGCCTCAGTCGCCGACGGGCAGCCGGAGGATCGCCGGCGCGTCGGCGACGAGCTCGAGGTCGACGACGAACGGGCCCTCGGCATCGGGCGGGAGGACGAACGGAGCGACGATGTCGAACGGCTCGGTCCCCATGAGCGCGCATGAGGTGGTGTTCCAGCCGAGGAGGATCCCCGACTGATCCCACTGCCGCTGCTCGCCGCCCGTCTCGAGCAGCGTCGGCGGGAAGCATCCCGGTTCCTCATCGCCCGGCACCACCGGGATGGTGACCTCGATGAGGCGAGCGTCCTGCGGGATGTCGTACTCGTCGGTGACGGGCAGCTCTTCGACGGTCGCGGGCCCCCATGTCGTGCCCGCGTAGTCGTACGTCTGCCCCCACTCGACCTCGATCGGCACGATCTGCGCGCGAGTCGCGTTCGTGCTCGCCTCGTTCGAGCTGATGATGCCGAAGGTCGCGGGCACGAGCAGCGCCAGCGCGACGAGGGCTGCGGCGTTGCGCCGCCACCAGCCGCCCGGGCGTCGGCGTCGCCCTGGCCGCACGGCCCCCTCCTGCCGCACCTCGCTCATGAGCCCGCCCAGTCGACGGGCGCGATCTCGGCCTCCCCGACGTGCTCGAGATCGTCGAGCGGCACGCGGGTCTCGAGCACGGAGTCGAGTCGGTCGTCGAGGTTCAGGCCGAAGCGCAGCACGAGCTCGTCCGGTACGCCCGCTGCGCCGGCGTCGAGCGCGCCCTCGGGCAGCTCGAATGCGACCGAGCCGGCCGACGGCAGGCCGACCGAGAGCGGATGGCCGAACATCGAATCGGGCGGGCGCTCGCTCGCCCGGTAGGTGCGGCCGCCGAGGCGGAGGGTCACGAACTGCAACAGGGTTCCCGTCTCCATCCGGGTCGCCTCGGACTCGACATCGACGACCACCCACTCCCCCTCGGCTCGCCAGCCCTCGTTCACCACGGCGTCGGCGGCGCGCACGCCGGTGACGGTGAGCGCGAGGTTCCGGCCCTCGGCGCGCATCCCCACCGGCGCGGCGACGACGAACGGCTGCTCGGCGGAGTCCTCGGCCGGGGTCACGGCCGTGACGCCCCAGGCCGCCGCGACCAAGGCGGCGCCCGCGACCGCGGGCACCCAGCGGCGGGTCATCCGGCGGCCCCTTCGTCGCTCTGACCGACGGCGGGATCGACGGGCGGGTCGTCCGCGGCATCCGCATCGGGATCCTTCCCCGCCCCGACATCCTCGATCGCGACGGTGACGTACGCCGCCGGAACCGGGTCCTCCCAGCTCCGCCCGCTCGCCACGAACGACGCGGTGTAGAGGGTCTCGTCGCGCACCACGAAGCGCAGCTCCTGGTCGTCGCGGTACGACCGCCCGTCGACCGCCCACGCGAGCACGAGGGTCGCCGGCACCCCGGGCTGCAGCCACGGTCCGAAGGTGCCGTCGTCGAGCCGGGCGACCTCGTCGGCCTCGACCACGTCGGAGCCCCGCTCGAGGACGACCGCGTCTCGCACGCTGTAACCCCGCGCAGTCATGAGCGGCTCGGTCCACAGGTTCTCGGCGTCGACGACGAGCGCGAGCACCCGCTGTCCCGGCTCGACCGTGATGCCGGCCTCGGGCAGCTCGTCGATGAGCACCGCGCGCTGCACCGCGACGGCGAGCTGGTCGTTGCGATGCTCCTCGCCGACGGCGAGGGCGGCGGGGCCGGGCTCCTCCGCGGTGGCCAGGCCGCCGAAGGCGGCGGTCGCCGCGAGGAAGAGCACGGTGCCCGCGGTCGCGAACCACTTCGTCGGCACCCGGTCGCTCGCGGTGCGCAGCCAGTGGAACCGCCGCTTGGGCACGGGCTGCTGCGCCCGCGTCTCGGGTTCCGGTTCCACGTCAGCAGCATAGGGTGCGGCGAGCGGTCGAGGCATCCGACATGCTCGGTGGCCCGCCGCCGCGCGCCGCCACCGGGCGCCCCATTCGGCGCCTCGGGGCCCCGCCGTAGACTCCATGGCATGTCGACCGCCGCCGCCACGACCACCGAACGCCTCCGCCGCCTCGCCGGCACCGCACGCGACGCCGACGTCGATGTCGTGCTGGTCGCGCCCGGGCCCGACCTCGCCTACCTCGTCGGCCGCTCGGTCGCCTCGCACGAGCGGCTCACGCTGCTGGCCGTGCCCTCGGACGCACCCGACGATGCGGTCATGATCCTGCCCGCCCTCGAGCGCGGCGGCTGGGACGGGAGCCCGGCCGAGGCGGCCGGAATCCGTTTCGTGACGTGGCTCGACGGCGAGGACCCCTACGCCGCGCTGCTCGGCGAACTCGGCGACGATCTCGGCGCCGCGGCCGTCGACGATCACCTCCCGTTCCTGCATGCGTTCCGGCTGCAGTCGGCCCGACCCGAGCTGCGCCTGCGGCCCGCCGGCGAGCTCATCGGCGAACTGCGGATGCGCAAGGAGCCGCACGAGATCGAGGAGCTGGCCTCGGTCGGCGCGGCGATCGACCGTGTGCACCGGCGCATCGGCGAATGGCTCCGCGCCGGCCGCACCGAGAACGAGGTCGCCGCCGACATCGCCGCCGCGCTCGTCGAAGAGGGACACCGCACGGCCGACTTCGTGATCGTCGCGTCGGGCCCGAACGGCGCATCGCCGCACCACGAGGCATCCGACCGGGTCATCGAGGCCGGCGACCCGGTGGTCGTCGACATCGGCGGGCCGAACCCGGCGGGCTACAACTCCGACAGCACGCGCACCTACCTCGTGGCGGGCGGCGAGCCCGACCCCGAGTTCGCGCTGGTCCACGAACTCGTGCGCACCGCGCAGCGCGCCGCCGTCGCCGCCGTGCGGCCGGGCGCGACCGCCGAGTCGATCGACCGAGCCGCGCGCGAGGTGATCGAGCAGGCCGGGTACGGCGAGTTCTTCATCACGCGCACGGGCCACGGCATCGGGCTCGAGGTGCACGAGCACCCCTACATCGTCGCCGGCAACACGCGGCCGCTCGAGCCCGGCATGGCGTTCTCGATCGAGCCCGGGGTCTACCTGCCCGGGCGGTTCGGGGTGCGCATCGAGGACATCGTCGTGGTCGGCGACGAGGGCGCGGTGCTCATGAACACCTCGGCCGTCGACCTCATCACGGTCCAGCCGTCGGTCGAGTAGGTGCGGAGCGCCGTATCGAGACCACCGGCGAGTGGTCTCGATACGCTCGCTGGCGCTCGCTACTCGACCGCCTCCGGACGCAGCACCCGGTAGCGCAGATGCGTCGCTTTCGCGCCCTGCGCGACGCTGAGCGTCTCGAGCTCGACGCGGTGCGCCGCCGAGTCGGGGAACAGTCGCGAGCCGCCGCCGAGGAGCACGGGCACGAGGTGCAGGCGCGCCTCGTCGACGAGGCCGGCGGCGAGCGCCTGGCGGGCCACCTCTGCGCCGCCCATCACGCACACCGACGCGGCGCTCGCGGCGGCACTCGCACGCTCGACCGCCTCGGCCACCCCGCCCGTGACGAACTCGAATCGCGAGCCGCCGCGCACGATCGGCTCGCGATCGCGACTCGTGACGACGAAGCACGGCCGGCCCTCGAACACCGGGTCGTCGCTCCACGGGCCCTCGCCCACGTCGAACGTGCGCCGACCGATGACGAACGCCCCCGTCGACTCGAACATGCGCTCGGCCGCCTCGCGATCGATGCGCTGCGGCCCCGTGTCGACGACGGCGTCGCTGTCGCGCGGCACCGTCCCGTCGAACACCGAGTTGCGGATCCACTCGTGCACGCGTTCGCCGTCGATGCCGAGCGGATGCTCGAGGCTCACGCCGTGTGCGGCCGTGAAGCCGTCGAGCGTCATCGTCATCTCGAGGAAGACGTGCGACATGGTCAGCCCTTGGCCGGGACGTGCCGCTCGTCGACCCCGTTGTACACCGAGAGCGGGCGGATGAGCGCGTTCGACGCGGCCTGCTCCATGATGTGCGCCGTCCACCCGGTGACCCGCGAGGCGACGAACAGCGGCGTGAAGGTCAGGGTGTCGAAGCCCATCATGTGGTACGTCGGGCCCGCCGGGTAGTCGAGGTTCGGCTTGATGTTCTTGCGCTCGCCCATCGCCTGCTCGAGGGCGACGTAGAGCTCGAGCAGGTCGGGGCGGTCGTAGAACTCGACCATGCGCTCCATCGCGTCGCGCATCGTCGGCACGCGCGAATCGCCGTTCTTGTAGACGCGGTGCCCGAAGCCCATGATCTTGCGCTTGGAGGCGAGCGCGTCGTCGAGCCACGCCACCGCGCGCTCCGCGCCGCCCTCGCCCGGGCCGATCTCATCGAACGCGTGCATGACCGCTTCGTTGGCGCCGCCGTGCAACGGCCCCTTGAGCGCACCGATCGCACCCGTGACGGCGGAGTACAGGTCGGCCAGCGTCGAGGTGATGACCCGCGCCGTGAACGTCGACGCGTTGAAGGAGTGCTCGGCGTACAGGATCATCGACACGTCGAAGGCGTTCGCGACCGGCAGCTCGGGCACCTCACCGAACGTCTGCCAGAGGAAGTTCGCCGAGTACCCGAGGTCGTCGCGCGGCTCGACGAACTCGAGCCCGCGCCGCCGCAGCTGGTCGTAGGCGACGATCGACGGCAGCTTCGCGAAGAGCCGGAT
Source organism: Agromyces chromiiresistens (assembly GCF_029167465.1). Lineage (NCBI taxonomy): Bacteria > Bacillati > Actinomycetota > Actinomycetes > Micrococcales > Microbacteriaceae > Agromyces > Agromyces chromiiresistens. The sequence goes on along the minus strand of NZ_JARFNL010000004.1, from coordinate 174,445 downwards.
CGCCTTGTCGAGGTTGGCCTCGGGCGAGTCGTCCGGCGTCGCGGGGTCGCTCGCGCCGATGACGCTCACCGCCGTGCGCACGACGTCCATCGGGTGCGCCGACAGCGGCAGCTCGTCGATGATCCGCTTCACCTCGTGGTCGAGGCCGCGCAGCGACCGCTCGCGGTCCTCGAACGCGGCGAGCTCGTCGTCGTTCGGCAGCTCGCCGTACCAGAGCAGGTACGCGACCTCCTCGAACGTGCACGACGCGGCGAGCTCCTGCACGGGGTACCCGCGGTAGAGCAGCGAGTTCGTCTCGGGGTTGACCTTCGAGATGGCGGTGTAGTCGACCGGCACCCCGGCCAGCCCCTTGTAGATCTCCTGCTCGGCCATGGATGCTCCCTTGCGTTGGCGTTCTGCGGTCGTCAGCGTGCGACGGTGAAGTTGAAGATCGAGGTGTCGAAGTGGTTGTACGCCTCGTAGTCGACGAGCTCGTAGAGCTCGGCCCGGTGCTGCATGTCGCCGAGCTTGGCGGTGAGCGAACCGGATGCCTCGAGCTCGTCGAGCCCGCGCATCGCACTGCCCATCGCGAGTCGCAGCAGCGACACCGGCCAGATGACGATGTTCATGCCGACATCGGCCAGCTGCTGCACCGTGAAGAGCTCGCTCTTGCCGAACTCGGTCATGTTCGCGAGCAGCGGCACGTCGACCGCGGCGCGGATCGCAGCGAACTCCTCGAGCGAGCGCATCGCCTCGGGGAAGATCGCGTCGGCACCGGCGTCGACGAGCGCCTTCGCCCGGTCGATCGCGGCCTGCAGCCCGTCGACCGCGGCGATGTCAGTGCGCGCCATGATGAGGAAGTTCTCGTCGCGGCGCGCGTCGACCGCGGCACGGATGCGGCGCAGCGCGGTCTCGTAGTCGACGACCTGCTTGCCGTCGAGGTGGCCGCAGCGCTTCGGGTTGACCTGGTCCTCGATGTGGAGGCCGGCGAGACCCGCGTCCTCCATCTCCTGCACGGTGCGGGCGACGTTCATCGGCTCGCCGAAGCCGGTGTCGGCGTCGATGATGGCCGGCAGCTCGGTCATGCGGGCGATCTGCCTGCCCCGGCCGGCGACCTCGGTGAGCGTCGTCAGCCCGATGTCGGGCAGGCCGAGGTCGGCCGACAGCACAGCGCCCGAGATGTAGACGCCCTCGAAGCCGCGTTCGCCGATGAGCTTCGCCGACAGCGGGTTGAACGCGCCGGGGAACCGCATGATCTCGCCGGTCGCGAGCCGCTCGCGGAAGAGCCGCCGCTTCTCGTGGGCCGGAATGGATGAGTACAGCATCAGAACAGCCCCTCGGGGATCTCGACGCCCGTGAGGGCGCCCGGCGCGACCGTGAAGGTGAGGCCGCCGAGCTCGTCGGGGCCGAGCTCGGGCAGGCGCTGCGCGACGTCGAGGAACCGCTCGATCTCGTCGGGCGTGAGCGCCCACTCGGCGAGCGTGCGGAACTTGTTCACGTACTGCTCGCGGGCGAACGGCCGGGCGCCGAGCGGGTGCGCGTCGGCCACGGCGATCTCGTCGACGATCTCGCCGCCGTCGGCGAGCTTGATGACGACGCGGCCGCCGAACGCCTTCTCGGCGATGTCGAGCGAGTGGTAGCGGCGGGTCCACTCGGGGTCCTCGACGGTCGACACCTTCTTCCAGAGCGCGATCGTCTCGGGGCGGTGCGCACGCTCGGGCGAGTACGAGACCTCGTGGTCCCAGGCCCCGTCTTGCAGCGCCACCGTGAAGATGTACGGGATCGAGTGGTCGAGCGTCTCGCGCGAGGCATCCGGGTCGTATTTCTGCGGGTCGTTCGCGCCCGAGCCGATGACGTAGTGCGTGTGGTGCGAGGTGTGCAGCGTGATCGACTCGATGTGCTCGGCGTCGAGGATCAGCGGGTACTCCTCGTGGAGCTTGCGGGCGAGGTCGATCCACGCCTGCGCCTGGTACTCGGCCGAGTGCTCCTTCGTGTACGAGTCGAGGATGGCGCGCTTCGACTCGCCCTCGTCGGGCAGCGGCACCTCGTACGAGCCGTCGGGCCCGTCGAGCAGCCACGCGATCACGCCGTCCTCCCCCTCGTAGATCGGCACGGGGCTCGTCTGGCCGCGCATCGCGCGGTCGACGGCCTCGATCGCCATCTTGCCGGCGAAAGCGGGCGCGTGCGCCTTCCACGTCGAGATCTCGCCCTTGCGCGACTGGCGCGTCGCGGTGGTCGTGTGCAGGGCCTGCCCGATCGCCTGGAAGATCGTCTCGCGGTCGAGGCCCAGCAGGGTGCCGATGCCGGCGGCGGCCGACGGGCCGAGGTGCGCGACGTGGTCGATCTTGTGCTGGTGGAGCGAGATCGCCTTGGCGAGGTCGACCTGGATCTCGTAGCCGGTCGCGATGCCCCGCACGAGGTCGCGCCCGCTGAGGCCGCGGCCCTGCGCGAGGTGCTGGGCGACCGCAGTGATCGGCGGGATGTTGTCGCCCGGGTGCGAGTACTCGGCCGCGAGGAAGGTGTCGTGGTAGTCGAGCTCGCGCACGGCGACGCCGTTGGCCCACGCCGCCCACTCGGGGCTCGTGCGGCGTGCCGCGTCGGCGCCGAACACGGTCGCGCCGTCGCCGCCGATCGAGACGGGGTGGGCGAGTGCCTGGCTGCGGGCCGAGACGACGGGGCGGCGTGCGATCGCGGCCGCCGCGACCGCGGCGTTGTCGATGACGCGGTTCACCACCATGTCGACGACGTCGTCGTCGAGCTCGACCGGGTCGGTCGCGACACCGGCGAGCGCCCAGGCGAGCTGGCCCTCGCGCTGCAGGTTCTCATCGCTGCGGTGCGTGCGGACGTGGTGGTTGTGCATGGGGTGGACCTTTCTGAAGTGTTCCATCGGTCAGGCTACGCGGTGCCCGTCGGGCTGACGAGCGCGGATCTCTCCTCGATCGACGCGAGCGCGTGCCGGAGGCTGAGGTGCAGGTGCACGTGGGTGGCGTGCGCCGCGAGATCGGTGTCGCCGGCGATGATCGCGTCGACGATGAGCAGGTGCTCCGATGCCGCGGCGCGGAGTCGCTCGGGGTGCTGGCGCGCGAGCCGGCGCACGCGGGCCGAGTGCAGGCGGGCGCTCTGCAGGGCGGCGGCGAGCATGGGGTTGGCGACGGCCGCCTCGATCTCGTCGTCGAGGGCGTCGACGACGTCGTAGTAGGCGCGAAGCCCGTCGTCGCCCTCGTCGAGCAGCTCGGGCGCCTCGGCGAGCCGACGCCGCAGCTCGGCGAAGCGAGCCGGGTCGCGACGGCGCGCGGCGAGGCGCGAGGCCTGGCCTTCGAGCGCCTCGCGCACCTCGTAGAGCGAGACGATGCTCGCGGCGTCGAGCGCAGAGACCTGCAGCACGCGCGCCGAGGCGGCCGTCGCGAGCCCGTCGGCCTCGAGTCGCGCGAGCGCCTCGCGCACCGGGGTGCGGGAGACGCCGAGCCGGTTCGCCTGCTCGACCTCGGCGAGCGCGGTTCCGGGCGCGAGCACGCCGTCGAGGATCTCCTCGCGGAGCGCCCGGTAGGCGCGTTCACTCGCTCGCATGGTTACCCTCCCCCATTCATGTATACGCTCACGCCCGCTTCGGCGCAAATTCCGAGCAAATCTGGCAATTGTGTATACATCGAGTTCCCAGCCGACACGGCTCTCATGCGTGGGACGATTGAAGGGATGAGCACCACCGACCTCGACCGCATCGGCGCACGTGCGGTCTCAGACCTCCGCGGCGACTTCCCCGCATTCGCCGACCGCTCGGCCCCGGCGTACCTCGATTCCGCCGCGACCGCACAACGCCCGCGGCAGGTGCTCGACGCCGAACGCGACTACCTCGAACGGCACCTCGCGCCCGTGCACCGCGGTGCGAGCGCGGCCGTGGGCCGCTCGACGACGCTCTTCGAAGACGCCCGTGCGACGGTCGCGCGCTTCGTCGGCGCCGGCGACCGCGAGGTCGTCTGGACCGAGAACGCCACCGACGCGCTCAACATCGTCGCGCTCGGCCTGGCCGACGCCTCGGCCGGACTCGCCGGCCCCGAGGCATCCCGATTCGTGCTCGAAGCCGGCGACGAGATCGTCGTGACCGAGGCCGAGCACCACGCGAACCTCATCCCGTGGCAACGACTCGCGGCCCGCACGGGCGCGCGCCTGCGCGGCGTGCGGGTCGACGAGCACGGGTTGTGGTCGCTCGACGGGCTCGCGGCCGAGCTCTCGGAGCGCACCCGGGTCGTGGCGTTCGCCGAGGTGTCGAACGTCACGGGTTTCATCGCGCCCGTCGCCGACGTCGTCGCGCTCGTGCGCGAGCGGGCGCCGCGGGCGCTCGTCGTGCTCGATGCGTGCCAGTCCGTTCCGCACCGCCCGACCGACTTCGCGGCGCTCGGCGTCGACTTCGCCGCGTTCTCGGGACACAAGATGCTCGGTCCGAACGGCATCGGCGTGCTCTACGGACGCGCCGAGCTGCTCGACGCGCTGCCGCCCGCTCGCACCGGCGGATCGACGATCACCCGGGTGACGCTCGACCATGCCGAGTTCCTGCCGGCACCGCACCGCTTCGAGGCGGGCACCCAGCCCGTGTCGCAGGCCGTCGCCCTCGCCGAGGCGGTGCGCTACCTCGAGGCGATCGGCATGGAGGCGGTCGCCGCCCACGAGCAGGCGCTCGCGGCGCGCGTCGTCGACCGGCTCGCGTCGCTGCCCGGCGTGCGGGTCGTCGGCCCGCAGGCCGGTGCCCCGCGTGCGGGCCTCGTCGCGGTCGGCGTCGAGGGGGTGCACGCGCACGACGTGGGGCAGTTCCTCGACGAGGCCGGCGTCGTCGTGCGGGTCGGCCACCACTGCGCGCAGCCGCTGCACCGTGCGCTCGGCGTCACCGCCACGACGCGTGCGAGCGCGCACGTCTACACGACGGCCGACGAGATGGACCGCTTCGTCGACGCACTCGGTGAGGTGCGACGGTTCTTCGGCGTCGCCGACCAGGCCGCGGCGGTGATCGCGTGAGCGGGCTCGAGGGGCTGTACCAGCAGATCATCCTCGACCAGTCGAAGCGGCGCAACGGCGACCGACTGCTCGAGGACCCCGACGCCGAGCACCACGAGTACAACCCGACCTGCGGCGACGAGATCACCGTGCGCGTGAAGCTCTCGTCCGCCGATGCCGCCGACTCGACCGACGACCGCGGCGGCCCCGGCACCGCCCGCATCGCCGAGCTCGCCTGGCAGGGCGACGGATGCTCGATCTCGATGGCCTCGGCGTCGACGCTCACCGAACTCGTCGCCGGGCGCACGGTCGACGAGGCGCGCGAGCTCATCGAGGCGTTCCGCGCGATGCTGCGGTCGCAGGGAGCGGGCGAACCCGATGAAGAGGTGCTCGGCGACGCGATCGCGTTCCACGGCGTCTCGAAGTACGTGATGCGCGTCAAGTGCGCGATGCTCGCGTGGGTCGCGCTCGAGGCGTGCCTCGCGCAGGCGACCCGACCCGCTCGCTGAGGAGCGGTGCCCCTCAACCGGCGGGAGTGTCGAAGACGCGGCCGGCGCTCGGGTCGTCGAGCACGCGCGCGCCGAGGTCGCGCGGCAGGTCGCGCAGCTCGGGCGGGTTCCACTTCGGGTCGCGGTCCTTGTCGATCACCTGCGCCCGGATGCCCTCGTGCAGGTCGTGCTGGCCGAGGAACCAGTTGACCGCGCGGAACTCCTGCTCGAGCGCCGCCTCGAGGTTCGGCAGGGTGCGCGCCCGGCGCACCGATTCGAGCGTCACGGCCATCGCCGTCGGCGAGAGCGTCTCGAGCTCGTCGGCCGCGGTCGCGGCATCGGGGTGCCCGTGCGCGCGCAGTCGGGCGATGATCTCCCCCACCGAGGGCGCGACGTAGCAGTCGTCGATCCAGTCACGGGCGAGGGCGAGCGTGGATGCCTCGGCCGGCGTCTCGTCGAAGAGCATGACGATCTCGGCGGGGCTGCCGGGGTCGGCGCGCTCGGCGAGCGCCTGCAGCAGGTGCGGCAGATCGCGTGAAGGGACGTAGGCGTCGGCGAAGCCGGCGTAGAGGGCATCGGCCGCGGTCATCGTGCGCGAGTTGAGGGCGAGGTGCACGCCGAGCTCGCCCGGCGCCTTCGCGAGCAACCAGGTGCCGCCCACGTCGGGAGTGAAGCCGATGCGGGTCTCGGGCATCGCGAGCTTCGACCGCTCGGTGACGACGCGGATCGAGGCGTGGCCCGAGAGGCCGATGCCGCCGCCCATCGTGATGCCGTCCATGATCGACACGACGGGTTTCGGGTAGCGCGCGATCGCGGCGTCGAGCCGGTACTCGGTGCGGAAGAAGTCGCGCGCCTCGCCGTGCCCGCCGTTGGTCGCGTAGCCGTAGAGCTCGCGGATGTCGCCGCCCGCGCAGAACCCGCGGTCGCCCGCGCCGTCGAGCACGACGACGCCGACCTCGCTGTCGTCGCGCCAGGTGTCGAACACGGCGGTGAGTTCACGCACCATCTCGTAGGAGAGGGCGTTGATGGCCTGCGGTCGGTCGAGCGTGACGTGGCCGACGCCGTCGGCGACCGTCGCGGAGATGTGGGCGCTCACGTGTGCCACCGTATCGCTCCGAGTCGTCCTGCACGGGTTCGAGTGCCCGCCCGGCCCCACCCGCGCCGCATGCAGAGCACCGGCACCGGGCCGGGCGGAAGGGGCACCGCGGATCCGTCCGCATGGCGAGCGACCGCCCGGAGAGGTGCGAGGGCGGGTTGAGGGAGCGATCAGGCGTACGATTCCGGAATGGTCCCCGCATCGAACCTCTGGGCGTTCATCGTCGCGTCGGTCGTGCTCATCGTCATCCCGGGGCCGAGCGTGCTGTTCGTCATCGGGCGGTCGCTCGCACTCGGCCGCGTGGGCGGGCTGCTCAGCGTCGTCGGCAACGCGATCGGCATGCTCCCGCTCATCGCCGCCGTCGCGCTCGGCGTCGGGGTGATCGTCGCGCAGTCGGTCGTCGTCTTCACGGCGATCAAGATCGCGGGCGCGCTCTACCTCGCATATCTCGGCATCCAGGCGATCCGGCACCGGGCCGACGCGTCGGCCGCGGTGACCGGAACCGTCGTGCGCCGCTCACCCGTGCGGCTGCTCTCCGAGGGATTCTTCGTCGGCGTCTCGAACCCGAAGACCATCGCGTTCTTCGTCGCGGTGCTGCCGCAGTTCGTCGACTTCGACGCCGGCTCGATCCCGCTGCAGCTCGCCGAGCTCGGCCTCGTGTTCGTCGTGCTCGCCCTCGCGTGCGACTCCGTGTGGGCGCTCGCGGCCGGGTCGGCTCGCGACTGGTTCGCGAAGTCGCCGAAGCGCGCCGAGCACCTCGCGGCGACCGGCGGCGTGATGATGATCGGCCTCGGCGGCGTGCTCGCCTTCAGCGGCTCGAAGCACTGACGCGGGCTACGCGTCGGCGGGGTTCACGTCGGTGCCGACGAGGATGCCCCGGGCCACGCCGTTGAAGAAGCACTGGGCACTCAGCACCGTCGGCGTCGTCGTCGCGGGGTCGACGTCGAGTCGCTCGACCCCCAGCGCATGCACGACGAAGAAGTAGCGGTGCACGCCGGTACCGGCGGGCGGCCCGGAGCCGCGGTACCGGGGCTCGCGGTACTCGTTGTCGAGCACGACCACGCCCTCGGGCAGCAGGCCTCGCGACAGCGCATCGGGCGCGCCGGCGCCGGCCTCGAGCGATGTCGTCGTCACCGGGATGTTCGCCACGGCCCAGTGCCACCAACCCGCCCCGCTCGGCGCATCGGCGTCGAAGCACGTCACCGCGAAGCTCTTCGTCTCCGCCGGGAATCCCGTCCAGCCGAGCTGCGGCGACACGTCGGACCCGCCGCGACCGGCACTCCGCTGCGGCGCGGCGAGCGGCTGCCCCGGCTCGAGGTCCGCGCTCGTCACCGTGAACGAGTCGAGGGGCCTCAGGGCCTGCAACTGCGCGTAGGGATCGTAGTCGAACATCGGCGTCCTCTCCGGCCTCGGACGCGGCATCCGAGCCCGTCGTCAGCCTACGCCCGTAAGATCTGCGGGTGCCCGTCGCCAAGATCCTGCTGTACTACGCCTTCACGCCGCTCGCCGACCCCGAGGCGATCCGGCTGTGGCAGCGCGACCTCGCCGAATCGCTCGGACTCCGCGGGCGCCTGCTCATCTCGCACGACGGGCTCAACGGCACCCTCGGCGGCGAGCTGCGGGCGCTCAAGCGCTACGTGCGCAAGACCCGCGAATACGCGCCCTTCAAGCACGTCGACTTCAAGTGGAGCGAGGGCACGGGCCTCGACGACGAGGGCCGCAGCCTCGACTTCCCGAAGCTCAGCGTCAAGGTGCGCGACGAGATCGTGTCGTTCGGCGCGCCCGGCGAGCTCCGCGTCGACGAGACGGGCGTCGTGGGCGGCGGCACGAAGCTCGACCCCGACGCGCTGCACGACCTCGTCGGCGAGCGCGGCGACGACGTCGTCTTCTTCGACGGCCGCAACGCGCTCGAGGCCGAGATCGGGAGGTTCCGCGGAGCGATCGTGCCGCCGACCGAGACGACGCGCGACTTCGTCGGCCTGCTCGACTCGGGAGCGTACGACCACCTCAAGGACCGCCCGGTCGTCACGTACTGCACGGGCGGGATCCGATGCGAGGTGCTCTCGAGCCTCATGACGAGCCGCGGCTTCGGCGAGGTCTACCAGCTCGACGGCGGCATCGTGCGCTACGGCGAGCGCTACGGCGACGACGGGCTCTGGGAGGGATCGCTGTACGTCTTCGACGGGCGCGGGTCGATCGACTTCTCCGACCATGCGGCCGTCATCGGCGAGTGCGCCCGCTGCGGTGCGGCGACCAGCAGGACCGCCAATTGCACGGATGCCTCGTGCGACGCCGAGTTCGTGCTGTGCGAGCCGTGCGGCGCCGCGCCGTGCGCGGCGCACCGATCGCTCGTGGAGTAGCGGCGACGCACCTCGAAACCACGTGACCGGTCGCGAGACCGGGCCACCAGGGCGTCGATACGGGTGCGACTTCGTCGCGCGCTACTCGGCCGGCGGCGCGGTCTGCGGCTCCCCCGCGATCGCCGCGACGGCGAGCGCGAGCTCGTCGCCCGTCGGCACCAGGTCGGGGTCGACGAGCCACAGGATGCCGAGGCTCTGCGTCAGCGCGAAGTCGAGCTTCGCGATCGCGTCGACCCGGGCGTCGTCGAGCTCGGGCCGGGAGATGCGAAGATGCTCGGCGATCCCGCGGCAGGCCTCGTTCGTCGCCGCGGCGAGGTCGTGCGCGCCTTCGGGACCGCGCAGCACACGCACCGTGTTCTCGAGGCTGGCGAGCAGGGCCTCGCGGTTGTCGGCGAACACCTCGGGCATGCGGTTGAAGAGCGCCGCGAACCCCTCGAGGGCCGGGAGCGCGGTCGTCTCCTGGATGACGGCCTCCATGCGATCGCCGATACCCGATCCGAGCGACTCCGTGAGCGCCTCGGTGATGAGCTGCTCCTTCGACCCGAAGTGGTAGCCGATCGCCGCCAGGCTCACGCCGGCCGCCGCCGCGATGTCGCGCGCGGTCGCCTTCGCCACGCCGCGCTCGAGGATCACCCGGCGCGCGCCCTCCAACAGGTCCTCACGATTGCCCATGCCCCCATCGTACCGAACGATTCAGACGTTTGTATTAGACATTTGTCTAACGCAGGTGTAGAACAGACGTATCAGACAAACGTCTCAATCCTGGAGGAGCACGAACATGAGCAGCACCGCAGCACCGCACGTCCTGATCTCCGGCGCCGGCATCGCCGGCCTCGCGCTCGCACTGCAACTCGTGCGCCACGGCATCCGCGCCACCGTCGTCGAGCGCGCCGACGCGCCGCGCCCCGGCGGCCAGGCCGTCGACCTGCGCGGCGCGAGCCGCGAGGTCGCCGAGCGCATGGGGCTCATGCCGGGCATCGACGCCCGCCGGGTGCACGAGACCGGCATGTCCTACGTCGACGAACAGGGCCGGGTCTTCGGCCGCATGTCGATGGAGGACTTCGACGGCGAGGGCGCCGTCGCCGAGATCGAGATCGCCCGCGGCGACCTCGCCGATGCACTGCTCGAGGCGCTCGACGAGGCGGCGGCCACCGCTCCGGGGCTCGTCGAGGTGCGCTACGGCGACCGCATCACTGCGCTCGAACAGCACGACGACCGCGTCGACGTCGGCTTCGAGCACGCCGCGCCCGCCTCGTTCGACCTCGTCGTCGGTGCCGACGGCGTGCACTCGGCGACCCGGCGACTCGCCTTCGGCCCCGAGGAGCGCTACGCGCACCCGCTCGGCGGATACGCCGCGTTCTTCACCCTGCCGACGCCGGCCGACCTCGAGCCCGGCTGGTTCGCGTTGCGCTTCGTGCCCGGCATCGCGTTCGGTCTCCGGCCCGACCGCGACCCGGCCACCTCGAAGGCGATCCTGACGCTGCGCGGCGCGCACGACCCCGCCCTGCGCGGCGACCGCGCCGCGCAGGAGGCGTTCGTCCGCCGGGCGCTCGACGGCGCCGGGTGGCACGCCGACACCATCGTCGCGGCGATGGCCGAGGCATCCGACTTCTACTTCGACGAGCTCGTGCGCATCGACCTCGACGAGCCGGTGAACGGCCGGGTCGCGCTCCTCGGCGATGCCGCGTCGTGCGGCTCGCCGATGACGGGCATGGGCACCGCGACCGCGCTCATCGGCGCCTACCTGCTCGCCGAGCACGTCGTGGCCTCGCCCGGGGAGCTGCCGGCGGCGCTCGCCCGGTACGCGAGCGACATCGCGCCGTTCGTCGAGGCGGGCAAGCGGATCCCGGGCGGCGGCATCAAGCGCATGGTGCCGGCGAGCCGGTTCGACGCGGCGATGGCCAGGCTGATGACGCGCGTGATGCTGTCGAAGCCGTTCCTGCCGATCGTGCGGCGCATGTTCGCGGCCGGAACGCCCGACCTGGCACTGCCCGCGATCGAGCCGGGCGAACGGGTCGCGGCCGGGTGAAGGCGGCGGGACGTTCGTCCCGCCCCCGCGGCCCGTCGACGGTCGTCGCGCTCAGCCGGCGGGGCGATACCGCGGGCGGCGCGACCAGGTGCGGGCCGCCCGGCTCGACAGTGCGAGCAGCACGAGGATGTCGACGGCGAGGGTCAGCAGCGTCGTGCGGATCGTGATCTCGGCGCTGCCGACCCAGTAGTCGATCGCCGACAGCAGCGTCGACAGCACGGCGACGACCATGACGGTGACGCGGGCCCAGTTGCTGCCCCGGAAGACGAGCCAGGCGAAGACGAGCTGCGCGAGCAGCACGATCGCCCCGGCGCCCACGATGAACCACAGCACGATCTGCGCCGCGTCGGCGTCGGAGACGTCGTCGATGTGGATGTCGGCCGCCTCGCCCACGATCGTCGGCCACTGCATCGCGAGCGAGATGAGCCAGACGACGCCGAGCAGCACGCGCACCAGGATGAGCGCGGCACCGAGCGAGATCGTGATCGGCCGTCGAGCGGCCGCCGGCCGAGGCATCCGGCCGGTGTCGCGCTCGGCGAGACGGGCGAACGGCTCGAAGGCGGTGCGCTTGCCGACCTCGCCGGGCCCGCCGCCGGCGGCGAGTGCGGCCTCGAGCTCGTCGCGTCGTGCGCGCGCCGCCGCATCGGCGGCCGCGGGTTCCACGCCGATGGCATCGCCCAGCACGACGACCGGCAGGTCGCCGTCGGTGCGGATCGTGTCGCCGCCGCCGTTGCGCGAGTGGTAGCCGGTCGAGAAGTCGCTGATCACCCCGACCTCGACGGGCACGCCCGAGTCGACGAGCGTGCGCACGATGTGGTCGCGCTCGACGTCGGTGTCGGCGTCGATCTTGTGCGTGATCTGCAGGGTGAAGAGCGAGAACCCGACCGAGCGGTCGAACGTGCCGGCGGCGAGCCAGTCGACCCGGCGCCCGCCCGGCAGCAGCCAGCCGTCGGGGGTGCGCCAGAACCGCACGTGGTGGCGCTTCGCCGGGTTGCCCGCGACCTCCTGCTGGTAGGCGAAGTCCTGCATCCGGCCGAAGAGGAAGAGGGGGCTCACGGGCGCCTCGTCGTAGCTCCTGCGCGTGAGCGTCGAGGCGATGATGCGCCAGCTCGAGCGGGCGTCGACGTCGTCGGCACGGGTCCAGCCGGCGGCGGCCATCGCCTCGTGCAGCGATCGCTCGTCGCCCCGGAGCGCGAGGTTCACGGGGTCGCCCAGCAGCCCGTCGCTCGTGCGGGCCCGGCCGATGAAGTAGTCGGGCACGTAGATCGTCGTGAGGATGCGGTGCAGGCGCGGCAGCACGAGGTACGCGAGCACGAGCCAGAACACGACGAAGAACAGCGGCCCGAACCAGCCCCAGTCGAAGCTCTGCTCGAGCACGAGCCAGGCCAGCCAGATCGAGGCGAGCCCCGCGTAGACGAAGAAGAAGCCGTCGAGCACGGCACTGAGCGACACCCTGCGGGCGCGCGGCGGCCCGGATGCCTCGGCCGGACGCTCCCCCATGTCCGAATGCTACTCGCGGCGAACGCATGGCGCCCCTGTCGGACGAGGCCCGTAGGGTGAGGTCATGACCCTCGCCGAGACCGCCGCCGAACTGCGCCGACTGCACGCCGCCCCCGAGCTCCTGCAGGTGGTGAACGTGTGGGACGTCGTGAGCGCCCGCGCCGTCGCCGCCCTGCCCGAGACCCGCGCCCTCGCCACCGCCGGCCACTCGATCGCCGCGTCGTTCGGCTACGCCGACGGCGAGATCCCGGTCGAGCTCATGCTCGACATGGCCGGTCGCATCGCCCGCGCCGTCGAGGTCCCGGTGAGCGCCGACCTCGACGACGGCTACGGCGCCCCCGGCGAGACGGTCCGTCGTGCGATCGGCGAGGGCATCGTCGGCGCGAACATCGAAGACCGGCTGAAGCCGCTCACCGAGTCGGTCGCCACGGTGCAGGCGGCCGTCGCCGCGGCCGAGGCCGAGGGCGTCCCGTTCGCCCTCAACGCCCGGACCGACGCGTGGCTGCGCGGCCGCGAACGCCCGCGCGAGGTGTGGATCGCCGACGTCGTCGAGCGCGGCAGCGCCTACCTCGACGCCGGTGCGACGAGCGTGTTCGTGCCCGGCGTGTTCGGCGAGGCCGAGATCGAAGAGATCGTCGCTACCCTCGGCGAGCAGAAGCTGGCCCTCATCGGGCTGCCAGGGGTGCCGGCCCCCGCCCGCCTCGAGGCGCTCGGCGTCGCCCGCCTCTCCTACGGCCCGACGACCCAGCGGGTCGCACTCGGAGCCCTGCAGGACCTCGCGACCGACCTCTATTCGGGCGGGGTGCTGCCCGACGGCATCCGGGCGCTGAACTGAGACCGAGCGATCCTCGCGCTGATCTGCGAATCCCCCGCGAGACGGATGCCCGAGGGCCCGCACGCTCGCTAGGGTGAGCATGTCCGCGGCCTCGGCCGCGAGCATGGGTCGAGCGGGGGCGCGGCCCGGTCCCCGAGCTCGTCGAGGGGGCGACCTGCGACGCCCCTGACGTGAGGAGCGCGCATGGCCGACGGCATCCCCATCGAGATCACGGGTCTGACGAAGCGCTTCGGCGCGGTCACCGCGGTCGAGGACCTCGGGTTCACGGTGCAGCCCGGCAAGGTGACCGGCTTCCTCGGGCCCAACGGCGCGGGCAAGACCACGACCCTGCGCGTGCTGCTCGGGCTCGAGCGACCCGACGCCGGCACCGCGACGTTCGGCGGCACGCCCTACGCGGCGCTGCCGCGCCCGCTCGAGACCGTCGGCGCATCGCTCGACGCGAGCTTCCACCCCGGCCGGTCGGCCCGCAACCACCTCCTCGTGTACGCGACGGCGGCGGGCATCGACCGCTCGCGCGTGCCGGCGGTGCTCGCCCAGGTGGGCATCGCCGAGTACGCCGACCGCCGCGTCGGCGGGTACTCGCTCGGCATGCGGCAGCGCCTCGCGCTCGCGTACACGCTGCTCGGCGACCCCGGCGTCTTCGTGCTCGACGAGCCGATCAACGGGCTCGACCCCGAGGGAATCAAGTGGATCAGGGGCTTCCTGCAGGCGCTCGCCCGCGAGGGACGCACCGTACTCGTCTCGTCGCACCTGCTGAGCGAGGTGCAGCAGTCGGTCGACGACGTCGTGATCATCTCGAAGGGCCGGCTCGTGAAGCGCGGCACCCTCGCGAGCCTCGAGCTCGACGCGGCGCCCCGCACCATCGTCGACTCGCCCGACCGGGCGGCGCTCGTGGCGGCGCTCGACGCGGCCGGGCTCGAGTACACCGAAGGGCGCGGCGGGCTCATCGTCGCCGAGCCCGATCCGGCGCGCGTCGGGCACGCGGCCTTCGTCGGCGGCGTCGAGCTCAGCGCGCTGCACCGGCTGAAATCCGGGCTCGAGGAGTCGTTCCTGTCGCTCGTGGGCGGGGGTGACGAGTCGTGAACGGCTGGAACGCGATCGGCGCCGAGTTCCGCAAGGTGTTCACCACGCGGATGTGGTGGCTGCTCGCGATCATCCTCTTCGCCTACGTCGGGGTCACGGCCGGCGGACTCGGCGCCTTCCTCGGCTGGGCGACCGCGAACCCCGAGGCGGCCGCCGAGGCGAGCGGCGGACCGGGCGGCGGCGCGGTCGTTCCGCCCGGCACCGAACTGGCACCGCTCATCTACAGCTTCGCCTCGTCGATAGGGTACGTGTTCCCGGTGCTCCTCGGCGCGCTCGCGGTCACGAGCGAGTACCGGCACAAGACGCTCACGCCGACGTTCCTCGCAGCGCCGCACCGTCAGGTCGTGCTGTGGTCGAAGTTCGCGACGCAGATCGTCATCGGCGCCGGCCTCGGCGTGGTCGCGTTCGCCGCCTCGGTCGGCGCCGGAGCCGCGGCGCTCGCGGGCTTCGGCCTCGACACCGGCCTCGACTCGTCGGACACCTGGGCCCTCATCGGCCGCGGCGTGCTCGCCCTCGCACTCTGGGGCGGCATCGGCGTCGGCCTGGGCGTGCTCGTCGTCAACCAGGTGGCGGCCATCGTGATCGTCATCGTGTTCGCGCAGTTCATCGAGCCGATCCTGCGCATCGTGGCCTCGCTGAGCGAGGTCACGGCCGCGATCGGCAAGTTCCTGCCGGGCGCGGCGAGCGACGCCCTCGTCGGGGCGTCGTTCTACACGATGGCGACGCCGGGCGGCACCGCCCAGTCGCTCGAGTGGTGGCAGGGCGGGCTCGTGCTGCTCGGCATCGCCGTCGTCGCGACCGTGATCGGCGGCGCGACGACCTGGCGGAGGGACGTGACGTAGGTGCTCGCCGCCGAGCTGCGCTCGCGGCGCCTGTTCGCGCAGGGCCTGCGCGGGCCGGATGCCTCGAGGCCGGCGCCCACGACGGCCCCCGAGGTCGTGCGGCGTGCGCTCGCGGTGCAGGCGCAGGAGTACCTGCCCGCGCAATGGGGTCTCGCGCAGCGCATCGCGCCCGACGGTCGACCCGACGCCGCCGCGGTCGCCGCCGCGATCGATCGCGGCGAGATCCTGCGTACCCACGTGCTGCGCCCGACCTGGCACTTCGTGGCGCCCGACGATGCACGATGGCTGCTCGAGCTGTCGGCGCCCCGGGTGCGCCGGCAGATGGCCGGCACGATCCGCAAGGCCGGATGGGACGGCGAGGCCGGCACACGGGCGGTCGACGTGGTGGCGCGCTCGGTCGCGGGCGGCCACCGCACGCGCGGCGAGATCGCCCAGGAGCTCGAACGGGCCGGCCTGCCGACGGCGGGGCTGCTCTTCGTGCTGCTCATCGCCGAGCTCGAGCTCGTCGCGATCTCCGGTGCGAGCGCCGGGCGGCAGCGCACGTACGCGGCGTTCGACGAGCGGGTGCCCGCCGCGGCGCCCCGCCCACGGGAGGAGGCCCTCGCCGAACTCGTGGACCGCGCGCTCTCGACCCGGGGCCCCGCGACGGTGCGCGACCTCGCCGCCTGGTCGGGCTCGACGCTCGGCGACGTGCGGACGGCACTCGCCGCGGCATCCGAACGCAGCCCGGGCCGGATCGAGCGGCTCGACGACGACGAGGAGGAGCTCTGGCACGACGCCGAGGTCGCGGCCGCCTGGTCGGCACGGCCCGCGGCGCGGGCCGCGCACGACGACGACGGGGAGCGGGTCGACCTGCTCCAGGGCTACGACGAGTACATCATGGGCTACGCGATGCCCCGCGCGTACCTGCAGCCGCCCGGCGTCGAGGCGCCGATCATCCCCGAGTTCCCGCTGCACGCGATGCTCGCCGGCGGCGTCATGGTCGGCCGATGGGCGCCGGTCGTGCAGGGCGGGCGGGCGACGCTGCGCGTGCTGCCGTGGCGGGTGTTCTCGCGCGGCGAGCGGCGCTCGCTCGACGCGGGCCTGGCCGAGGTCGGCGCGTTCCTCGGAATGTCGACCGACGTCGCCTTCGAGCCGATGGACGGGGAGTGAGCGTATCGAGACGGTCGCATCTGGGAAGACGAGCACGGCATGCGGCCCGCGGGCAGGGCCCCGACTCGGTCGATGACGTGTTCGCCGAGGAGCGCACGATCGTGCAGATGAACTCGACGCCCTCGCCGACATCGCCCGGCGCTCGTTGGGCGCGAATGACGGGCACCGTTGCGGCGGGTGCGCGTGGCCCGGGTGCACAGGGCCACCGTCGCACACCCAGGCGCACCGCATCAGGTGGTGGAAGCGCCACAAGGGCACGACCGATCTCGACAACGGGATCATGCTCTGCTCTCACCATCACCACCGCCACCCGACCCCGCAACCCACCTCGCAACAGACGCCGCCTGACGTCGACACCCGCTCGGTACGACCGTCATGCCTGCGCGCCGGTGCCGCCCCAGATCCGTTCATCGCGGTGCGGCTCCACGCGCGGCGCCCGCCACGAGGCATCCACTGCGCGTACGATCGCGGCATGGCCGCCGTCATCGGAACCGTCTTCGTCGCCCTCGCCGCCCTCCTGCACGGCTACATCTTCCTGATGGAGAGCGTGCTGTGGACGCGCCCGTCCACCTGGAAGCGGTTCGGCGTCGCCGACCAGGCACAGGCCGACGCCACGCGCCCGATGGCGTACAACCAGGGCTTCTACAACTTGTTCCTCGGCGTCGGCGCAGCCCTCGGGCTCGTGCTGTACTGGGCCGGCGCGATGCCCGTCGGCAAGACGCTCGTGCTGTTCACCACGGCGTGCATGTTCCTCGCGGCGGCCGTGCTCACGACGACGGGTCGCGGCTATCTGAAGCCGGCGCTGATGCAGGGCACGCTCCCGCTGATCGGCTTCGTGCTGTTCGCCTTCGCCTGAGGCGGAGCGCACCGCCGGAGCGAGGGACCGGTCAGCCCAGCAGCTCGCCGAGCACGACGAGGGCGACGGCCGTGAGCCCGCCGACGGCGACGAGGCACGCCCCCGCGAAGACGGCGATCGCCGCCGCGGCGCTGCGTCGCGTCCGGCGGCGCACCGACGGCAGCGGGCGGTCGGTCGCGCGAGTGGCCGGCGGTCCGTCGGCGAACCGCGGCGGCGCGGGCGGGGCGGATGCCTCGAGCTCGCGCACCTCGTAGCGTTCGAGCGGGCCGGGGCCGGCACCGGGTTCGGCGGTGCGCAGCACGTCCTCGGTGACCGGGGCGGGGGCCGGGCGGCGTCGATCGCGACGGCGGGGCGTGTTCATGACCGGCTCGCCGTGGGTGAGGCGCTGCTTCACCTGGTCGCCGCGCTCGACCACCCGGGTGGCGTCGTCGGAGTCGGCCGGGCGCACGACGACCGTCGCATCGTCGGCGGCATCCGCCGCATCGGCCCCGGGAGCCGCGGCATCGGGATGGCCGCGCTCGACCACGATCGTCGCGTCGGGATCGCCGGCCGCCCTGATGACGACGGTGGCGTCCTCGTCGTGCCGGTCGGCGATCACGCCGTCGACGTTCAGGTCGGTGTCGTTCAGGTCGGTGTCGTCGCTCATGAGCGTCCCCGCACCGGAATCGTGGTCTCGTCGTCGACCTCGGGGCCCTCGGGCGGTGTCGGTCGCGGCAGCCCGGTCGTGGCGTCGCCCTGCTCGTCGATGCCGCCCGAGACGACGTCGACCACGACGACCGTGATGTTGTCGCGACCGCCGGCCTGCCGGGCGCGCTGCACGAGTGCGGCCGCGGCCGACTCGGGGCGGCCGCTCATGGTGAGCGTCGCCCGGATGCCCTCGTCGCTGACCTCGCCGGTCAGCCCGTCGCTGCAGATGAGCAGCCGTTCTCCGTTCACCACGGGCAGCAGCCAGCTGTCGGCGGTCGAGTCGGGTGCGCCGATCGCGCGCGTGATGACGTTGCGCCGTTCGAACGTCGCGAGGTCCTCGGGCTGCATTGCCCCGCTGTCGACGAGCTCCTGGCCGAGGGAGTGGTCGACGGTCAGCTGCTCGAGCACGGTGCCGTGATGGCGGTACACGCGCGAGTCGCCGACGTTGAACACGAGCCATGCGGGTTCGCCGTCGTCGTCGACGAGGGCGATGCCGGCGACCGTCGACCCGGCGCCGCGGGCCGTCGTCGCGGCGACGGCGGCGACCGCGTCGCTCGCCGTCGCGAGGGCCGAGCGCACGTCGGTGACGGTCGCGAGCTGCTGTCCGACGACGTGCTCGCGGAATGCCGCGACCACCGCGGCGCTCGCCCGGTCGCCCGCCTCGTACCCGCCCATGCCGTCGGCGACGACGTAGACGGGCCATTCGGCGAGGGCGGCGTCCTCGTTGGCGCGCCGGACGAGCCCGACGTCGGTCGCGGCGGCGGCGGAGAGGATCACGGCACGAGCGTCGGTCATCGGCCGCCCGCGGTCTCGTCGACGCGCTCGAGCCGGACGCCGAGCGTGCCGAGCACGAATCGGTCGCCCACGGGCGTCGGCACGCCCGCGTCGATGAGCTGGTCGACGCCCGAGCCGTCGGGCACCATCACGCCGTTGGTCGAATCGAGGTCGGTGATCGCCCACTGCTCGCCCTCGAGGCGGAGCACGGCGTGGGTCTTCGACAGCGTGCGGCTCGGGTCGGGCACGACGAGGCGCTGCTCGCCCGTGAGCGCTTCGCGCGGGTTCCGGCCGAGCACGACCACGACGGCGTCGAGCGAGAGCGGGGTCCCGTCGTCGAGCACGAGGCGCCACGGCACGGTCGGCCGCCGGGTGACGACGACCGTCCGGTCGAAGGGGTCGTCCTCGCCGTCGCCCGTGACGATCGTCTCCGCGTCGGCGGGGTCGTAACCGGCGATGGGCGTCGCGGCGGCTGCGGCGAGGCCGGGCGGCGGCGCGACCGGCAGCCCCGGCAGAGGAGACGGCACGGGCTGGGCCGCCGCAGGCGGCGCCGGGGCCGCAGCAGGCGGTGCCGGGGGCGTCGCGGCGGGCGAAACCGGCGTCGCCGCGGGCGGCGGCATCACCGGCGCCGGCGGCAGCGGCTCGATGCGTCCGGGAATGCGTGCCGGCTCGGCGGGCGCAGCGGCGGGTGCGGGGGGCGCGTCGCTCGGCGGGGCGAAGAGCGACGACAGCGCCGCGGCGCCTCCGGTCGCGCCGGTTCCGCCCGGCTCGGCGGAGGCCGGCGGCGGCACGGCCGGCACGGCGACCGCCGTGGAGCCGGGCGCGGCAGCTGCAGGCGGCGCGGCGTTGGCGGGTGCCGCCCACGAGGCCGGCGGCGCGGTCTGCACGGGCGCCGCGGGCTGGACGGGCGCCGCGGTGGGCGCCGGCGGAACGATCGGCGCCGGTCCGGCCTGCTGCTGCGCCAGGAACCATCCGTCGGGAGCGGCCGGCGCAGCGACCGGGGTCGACGGCGCTGCCGCGGCCGGCGCGGGCGCGCCCGGAGCCGTGCCCGCGAGCGGTCCGGTCGGAGCGACGGGCGGGATCTCACCGGCCGGCGTGCTCCGCACCGGCATACGACCCTGCTCGGGGTCGGGCGACGGGCCGAACGCGAGCACGGTCGCCCACACCGGCGGCAGCAGCACGCCGAGCACCGTCGTGCCGATGCCCCGCCAGCTCTGCTGGCTGATGCGGTGGAGCGCGAACACCTTGAACACGATGCCCACGATCTGCGCGAGCGGCACGTAGAGCAGCAGTGCGAGCCACGGCTGCTGGCCGCCGATCTTGAAGAGCTGCATCTCGTTGTACACCGGCACCCACGCCGACCATGCGGGCTGGCCGAAGCGCTTCAGCACCTTCGCGAACATCACCGCGTACCAGACGTACACGCCGACGGCGACGAGGAAGGAGATGCCGAGCATCATGAGCGAGAGCGCGGCGAGTTGCTGCGTGTCGGCGTTGGTCATCGTGCGGGCTCCTCGAGTGATGCGCGAGCAGGTCGGAACGGGTGGAAGAGTGAGGCGAGGGACAGCCTCGCGGAAAGTCGGCGTCGAGCGCGAGCAGCCGCGCGGAGCTCGCGCCGTTCGGTGTCGACGATCGCCCACGCCGCATCGGCGTCGGAGGCCGACGGCGGGTCGCCGGCGAACACCGCGCGGGCGACCAGCGAGGCGAGCGAGACGGCCGCAGGACGACCGGCTGCGCGGGCGGTGTCGGCGCGGACGGCGCGCTCGGAGTCGATCACGCCGTGGTCGATGTAGAGGTCGACGAGATCGTCCCACGCGCCGACGATGCGCACCTCGGGTACCGGGTCGTTGCGACGCCGTCGCGTGCGCGCCCCCTTCACGACGAGCAGCACGATCAGCGGGAGCACGAGGAACAGTGCGGCGGCGACGCCGAGGCCGACCCAGCGCAGCGTCGCGAACAGCGACGAGCCGAACACCGCGTCGTCCTTCGGCGGCGCCGCGGCGGCGTCGCTCGACTCGCTCTGCGCCGACGGCGGATCGACGGTCGCGGTGTCCGGCCGATCGGGTGTCGTCGGGTGCTGCGGCAGCTGCTCGCCCTCCTGGATCAGGCTCGGCGCGACCTCGAACTGCGGCGTCGCGTCGACGGGCACCCAGCCGTCGGTGCCGCTGCTCGACACCTCGGTCCACACCGTGAGCGCACCGCCCCTGCAGACGTCGGTGCAGGTCGCGACCCCCGGCACCTCATCGGCACCGGGCAGCCGGAACCCGAGCACGACCCGCGAGTCGTAGCCGAGGGCGCGGGCGATGAGCGCGGTCGCGACGGCGAACTGCTCGTCGTCGCCGATCCCGGCGACGAGGGCCGCGTCGGAGGCCTTCGGACCCGCCAGACGCTGCTGGTCGACGAGTTCGGTGAAGAGCGCCTCGATGCGCGCCTTCGAGTGACCCGAGTAGCTGGGCAGGAAGGAGTAGCCGCCGCCGAGCTGCCCGATCCAGCCCGCCGCGTCGGGACCGTCGACCGCCGAGTGGCTCAGGTAGCCGCGGGCGCGGAGGCGCTGCACGAGCTCGGTGAAGCCCGACGCGGAGTTCGGCTGGGCCTGCAGCTCGAGCCACGCCGACAGCGCCGGGTACTCCTCGAGGTCGAGCTGCGCGCTCGCACCGGGCTCGCCGAGCTGCGCCGCGACGGTGTCGGGCGCCGCGACGAGGTCGTACACGTCGCCCGGCGCGAGCCCTCGCGTGACGCTCGGAGGCGCGGCCGAGGCATCCGGGATCTTCGCGATGCTGATGGCGGTCGATCCGTCGGCCGACCGGTGGAAGCCGTCGTCGAGCGCCGACTGCCGCGCCCCGCCGAAGTCGGGCGCGGCACGCAGCCCGAGCGGGGCGGGCACCCAGATGCCCGCGTAGCCGTCGCCGACGGCGACCTCGAACGCGACGTCGCCGGGCGCACGCACCGCAGCACGCGGCAACCGGCTGAACCGCGACGCCGCGCCCTCGGTCGCGACGTGGAAGGTCTCGCCGTCGTAGTCCTCCAGGGTCGCCAGCCGCAGGCGCTGCACGCCCGTGGTGCTGCCGTCGAGTTCGAGCCACGTCTCGTCGATGCGGTCGGCGCCGAACGCGGCGCGGTAGCTCGCGAGCGGGGTGGCGGTCTGCCGCACGACGACCTCGGGCTCGACCCGGTCGCGGAGCGCCGTGCGGTCGGCGAGCGAGGCGGCCGCGGGCGTCGCGACGGCACCGGCGACGAGCGCCAGCACGACGAGCACGCCCGCGAGTCCGCGTCGGCGCCAGGCCGGCCAGCCCGACAGGCCCGCGCGCTGCACGGTGCCCGCGGTCGCCCGGCGCAGTGCGACCGCCCGGATCGAGCGCGACCGCAGCAGCAGCCAGACCAGCGCGGCGGCGAGTCCCCCGATGCCGACGAGCAGCTCACGGGGGGCGGGCACCGACACGGGCCCGATCACGAGGGGGTCGCTGAGCGTCGACGACCCGAAGGCGAGGCCGAAGCCCGACATCGCGAGTCCGACGATCACGGCGAGCGGCGAGGTGCGACGGTCGGGCACGACCAGGAGCGTCGCGACGAGCGTGCCGACGAGCATCACGACCAGGAACGGCACGAGCACCGCCTGGTACTCGCCGAGGGGCAGCGAGAGGGTGAGCAGCTGCTTCCAGCCGACGACGACGCCGACGAAGCCGTCGCGGATGCCTCGCAGCCAGCTGGGCGCATCGGCCATCGCCGACGGGATCGCGACCGGCACGACGACGATCGCGTACGCCGCGGCGGTCGCGAGCACGACGACGATCGCCTTGACGACGCCGTGCAGCGGCAGGGCGCGGGCGAGGGCGGCGAGCCCGAGTCCCGCGAGGATGGCGACGACGGCGACGACGAGCATGCGCACCGAGGCGTAGACCGGCCAGGCGGCGACGGTCGCGAGCAGGCCGGCGACGACGACATAGCCGATGCCGAGCGCGGTTCGCGTCGACTCGCGGTCGCGTGCACGTGACGCCGCCCGGGCGCCGGCCGGCGCCGCGGCGGAGACCGCGGAGGTGGCAGCAGTGCGGGGGCCGTTCGCGTCGGTCATCGCACCGCTCCCCTCGCGAGCAGCTGCGGAAGGTCGCCGAGCTCGCCGAGCGTGAGCACCGTGAGCTCCCTCGAGCGGCGCGCACCGGGCTCGGCGCCCGGCTCGCAGCGCACCGCGACGACCGTGATGCCCGGCGGCAGGGTGATCGCGGCCCGACGCAGCCGCTGCAGCGGCACCTGCGAGCCGGTCACGAGGAACGCGATCGAGAGGTCGCCGAACGACTGGGCGACGAGGGCCGCGACCGATTCGAGGCGGATGACGCGTGCACCCGTTCCGGCGGCGGAGCCGCCCTCGAGGCCCGACATGCCGTCGAGCAGCACGCGGGGCGTGACGGTCGGCAGTGACCGCATCGACTGCACGGCGCCGCGGTCGGCGGTGTCGAGCCAGGCGCTCACGCCGACGAGCACGTCGCGACCCTCGTGCACGCCCTGCACGCCGAGCGAGGCGGCGGCGCTGACGGCGGTCTCGAACTCGTCGTCGCTCGAGTAGCCGTCGAGGTCGAGGTCGAGCAGCACGGCGATGCGGGCGTGGCGCGACTCCTCGTACTGGCGCACCATGAGCTTGCCGGTGCGGGCCGTGGACTTCCAGTGCACGTGCCGCTGCGAGTCGCCGACCACGTACTCGCGCACCGCATGGAACGACAGGTCGGCGTCGACGAGCTGGTTCGACGGGGCGCCCTCGAGGTCGCGGATGAGGCCCGCGCTCGACGGCGGCAGCGCCACCGTGACCGGGTGCACGTGCACGCGCTGCACCTCGGGCCAGCTCATCTCGCGTCGCAGCACCCGCAACGGGTCGCCGCGCGAGACCGTCATCGGGCCGACGTCGATGATGCCCCGGCGCTGCGCCGCGATCACGAGCTCTTCGCGGTGATGCCCGCCGCCGCGCAGCAGCGGGATGTGCGCCTCGACGAGGCCCTTGCCGACCGGGATGTCGACGACGCCCGGCAGCGACGGCCGCGACCCGCTGTTCACGAGGTCGAGGGTGCCGTGGATCTCGGAGCCGGCGACCACCCGGTCGCGGTCGAGCTCGAGCTTCACCCGGTAGTCGTGCGCCCCGAGCAGGAACGGCACGCACACGACGAGGAGCGTCGCCGCCATCACCGCGACCACCCAGGCCTCGAACCACCCGAACACGGCACCGCAGGCGATGCCGGCGACGACGAGCCCTGCGAGCAGCATCCCCGCCGGTGAGACCGTCTCCCGCACCCACTCGACGGCGCGCAGGACCGCGCCGCCCGCCCACCGCGCGCCGCGGCGCAGTCGCGCCGCACCCTCGGCCACGGGGCCGCGGCGCGTGCGCGAGAGCCTCGTGACCGTCGCGCCACGCGTCGAGGTGAGCGTGTCGGCGGTCGCGGGCTTGTGGAGGAGATCGGTCGGTTCGGTCACGCCACGCCGTTCTCCCGGGGCGCCGGCACGTCGAGCAGGATCTGGTTGACCACGGCGATCGCGGTCACCCCGTCGAACTCGGCCTCGGGCTCGAGCACGAGGCGGTGCGCGAGCGCGGCGACGGCGAGCTCGCGCACGTCGTCGGGGGTCGCATACGTACGGCCCGCGGCCGCGGCCCAGGTCATCGCGAGGCGCGACAGCGCGATGGCACCGCGCACGCTCACACCGAGGCGCACCTCGCTGGCGCGGCGGGTCGCGTCGACGATGCGCATGATGTAGTCGGAGACGAGCGGGTTCACGTAGACCCCGCGGCTCAGCTCGGTCATCGCGACGACCGTGTCGGTGCCGACGATGCCCTCGAGGCGCGGCTTCGGTGCGCCGACCGCCTGCAGGATGCGCATGGTCGAGGCCTCGTCGGGGTAGCCGATCGAGGTCTTCACGGTGAAGCGGTCGAGCTGCGCCTCGGGCAGGCGGTAGGTGCCGCCCTGCTCGATCGGGTTCTGCGTCGCGATCACCATGAACGGATTGCCGACCGGGCGGGTGACGCCGTCGATCGTGACGTTGCCCTCCTCCATGACCTCGAGCAGCGCCGACTGCGTCTTGGGGCTCGCGCGGTTGATCTCGTCGGCGAGGACGATGTTCGCGAACACCGGGCCGGCGTGGAACTCGAACTGCCCGGCCTTCTGGTCGTAGACCGTGATGCCGGTGACGTCGCCGGGCAGGAGGTCGGGCGTGAACTGGATGCGCGAGCTGGTGCCGTGGATGGTCTGGCCGATCGCGCGGGCGAGCGCGGTCTTGCCGGTGCCGGGGGCGTCCTCGAGCAGCACGTGGCCGCCCGAGATCGCCGTCGCGAGCACGAGCTCGACGACGTGGCGCTTGCCGAGCACGGCCTGCTCGACGTTGTCGGCGATGAGCGAGAACGTCTCGGCGAACCAGGCGGATTGCTCCGGGGCGATCGTCACGGTGGTGTTCCTCTCGAAGGGCGGTCGGGGATGTCTCGGGGCTGGTGCTGCGACGTCAGGGCGCCGGCGCCTCGGGCGTCGGGGTCGGCGTCGGCGTCGGCGTCGGTTCGGGCGGCGGGCACAGCTCGCCCGTGCGCGGGATCGGATCGAGCGCGATGAACGCGCCGGTGAACACGAGGTCGTACGCGACCGCGAGCGGCGCGTTCGTCGGGTCGGTCTGGCGCCAGTTGCGGATCTCGTACGAGCCGCGCGCCGCGTCGGAGACGGTGACGCCGATCTCGTCCTGGCTGGGGATGCAACCGGTCGCGAAGTCGACCGTGACCTCGGTCGGCGCGGTCTTGGCGACGATGGCGACGTCGCCGGAGCACTTCGTGTCGAACCACGACCGCTTGCAGGTCCTCACCTTGACGTCGCCGGGCGTGCCCCACGTCTCGAGCACGAAGTCCTCGCGCCACTCGCCGTACATGTAGAAGTACGGGGTGAACCCGTTGTCGGCCTCGACGACGGGCGCCTGCTCGAGCCGGTACTCGAAGTGATCGCCGCCGCCGGCGGGCGCCGTCGCGACCGTGTAGGTCAGCGTGCCGCTCGGCGGGTCGACGTCGTGGATCGTGTCGGCGCGCACCGTCTCGGTCTCGACGACGCCGTACCCGTTCGAGGCGCAGGCCTTGATGTAGTAGCGCTGGCTGTCCTGCAGCCCGGCGATCGTCGACGAGCTCGAGACGACCTCTGCGCCCGAGGTCTGGAGCCCCCCGTCGCCGTCGGCCCAGCACCGCGCGTCGCCCCGCTGCCATGCGAGGTACACGAGCTCCGACGCACGAGCGCTGTGGTTGGCGTCGAGGCCGACGCCCGTCACGAGGATCGAGGTGTTCGACGCCGCGGCCGCCGCGATGCCGTTCGGGTTCAGGACGGGCGACCCGGCCGCCGTGATCGGCACGACGGCGTTGCCGCCCTCGTTGCCGCCGCGGCCCGTCGGGGGCTCGTAGATGCTGATCGGCACGAGCGTGAGCATCTGCGGGCCGGGCACGAGCGTGAGCTCGGTCGTCGTGGTCGCACCACGGCGGTCGATGACCTGGCCGGTCTCCTGCACCCGGAACGAGCGTGCATCGCGCTCCGCCGAGATGCGCAGCTCGACGACGCCCGTGTTCGGACCGGTCGTGCCCTCTCGGTAGACCGGCGACGCGGAGGCCGCGGAGATGACGGGGGCCTTGTAGCTCCACGTCTCGACGGGGCTCGTCGCGGTCGAGACCCCGACGCTGTTGACCGCGCGCGCCGCGAACCGGTGCCGTTCACCGGGTGTCAGCCCGCCGACCGTGCACCACCACACCCCGGGGGCGCCCGGCTTGCAGTCGGCGCGCACGGCGCGCTCGCCCTCGAGGATCTCGACGCCGGTGACCTCGGGGTGGGCGCGCAGCGCCTCGCCGAGCGAGACCTCGAGCGTCACCGAGTTCGCCGTGTAGTCGGCGGTCGACACCGACGCGGGCGCCTGCGGCAGACCGAGCAGGTCGACCGTCAGCCGGCCGTCGCCCGAACGGCCCTGCGCGTCGGTCACCGAGAACGGCACGACGCACTCGCCGCCGAACGCGTTCTTGCCGGTCGGCCAGGTGACGGTGACCGAGCGGTCGTCGACGGCCCGGATGCTCGCGACCTGGCAGCTGTTCGCGCCCGACCCGAGGCCGGCGAGCTTGAGGCCCGCGCCCGTCTTGCCCGAGAACGGGTCGTACTCGCCCGGCACGCCGACGACCGCGATCGTGCACGAGGCGCCCTCGCCGACGGAGCACTGCTGCGTGAAGACGGCGCCGCGCGGAGTGTCGGGCGGCGCCTGGCCGACGACGAGCGTGATGGCCGAGGTGAGCCCCCCGAACGCGCTCACGCTGACGGTCGCGGTCTCGCGGGTGCCCGGGCGGGCATCCGCGTGCGCCTCGAAGGTGACGCCGTCGCCCTTCTGCTCGACGGTGAACGCGCTGCCCGAGTACGAGATCGAGTAGTCGAGCTTCGCGCGGTCGCCCTCGCGGCCCCCCTCCCACGTCGTCATCTCGTCGTAGAGGGCGACGCTCTCGGAGGCACCCGGCGCCACCGTGCGGCTCACCGCCGAGAGGATGGCCTGCGGGTCGCGCGGCACGATCGCGATCGGGACGCCCACCCACGACCAGCTCTTCTGGCCGTCGAGGCGCACGGGCACGAGGCAGTGGTCGCTCCACGGTGCGTCGCGCCCGGCCGCGTACTCGGCACCGCCGCCCGCGACCGGGCGGCAGGTCGCGTTCGCGCGCTGGACGGTGTACCCGTCGGTGCCGACCTCGGCCGAGTCTCCGGGCGCGAGGTCGAGCAGTTCGCGCACGTCGAACGAGACCTTCGCGTCCTCCTTCACCTCGAGGTCGTCGAGGTCCCCTCGCAGTTGCACGCGGAGGTCGTCGGTCGCGGGTACGACGAGGAAGCCGAACGCCTCGGCGTCGCGCCCGGCGCGGTCGGCGCCGTGCACGCGGAACGGCACGAGCGCGCCCCCGTCGGGCAGCGGCCCGATAATGCGGTGCCCCTCGACCCGGAACCCGGAGGGCGCCTTGCCCCACAGCTCGAGCTCGAGGGCGGCGAGGTCGCCCGAGGCCCAGGTGACATGGCCGGCGATCACGTCGAGCCCCTTCTCGGGCAGGTCGGCGCGCGAACGCGCCGTGACGACCGTGTCGGCGACCACGGGCGCGTCGGGCGACTCGCCCTCGGTGACCTTGACCACGATGAGTCCCTCGGCCGTGCTCGAGGTGCGCTCCGATCGCACGGTGTAGCGATACGAGTTGGAACCGGCGACGTCGCCGGGGTGCAGCACGACGCGACCGGCGGCGGGATCGGTCGACGGGTCGATGAGCGCGGCGAGCCGGTCGTGCTCGGGGCTGCCCTCGGGCGCGTTCGGCACCACCTTGACGAGCTCGAGCTCGCCCTGGGCGGGGTCGAGGTCGTTGCCGGCGGGCTCGACCGTGACGGGCGACGCGGCAGACTGCTGCACGCGCACGTAGTCGCTGAACGTCACGGGTGCGGCGTCGGTCACGGCGGCAGTGAGCACGCCGACTCGCACGCGCCCCTCGCCCTCGGAGCCCGAGGCGTCGCGCACGGTGTACTCGAACGACGGCTGGCCGTCTCCGGTGCCGTTCTCGGGCGCGGTGTAGACGATCGCGTCGCCCTCCGCCGAGATGGTCGCGATGCCGAGGCCCGCCTTGGGCTGGGCGACGCCGACGAGCACGGTGCGGTCGCCGTCGGGGTCCATCCCGGTCGAGGGCACGGGGATGCGCACGCTCTGGCCGCTCAGCACGCGGGCGACGAGCGGGTGCGGCTCGGGCGCGCGGTTGGCTCCGTCGGGCAGCACCGTCACCGTGACGGTCGAGTGGTCGAGGCGCTCGGGCGCCTGCGCGAGCCCGACCGCGTAGCCGAGCTCGTAGGTGCCGGGCGTCTTGGGCGCGAGGTAGCGCACCTCGTCGCCCGAGGCGAAGGCGAGCTCGCCGTCGGCGCCCGAACTCGACACCTCGGGGTGCACGACGAGCGCCTCGGCGCGCGGGCTCACGTCGTTGTCGGTCACGGGGATCGAGATGAGCTCGCCGACGCGCATCGTGACCGTGTCGGGCATCGCGATGGGGCTGATGCCCGCCGAGGGCGCGACGAGGAACACGCTGAGGTCGCCGGTCGCCGTCGCACCGGCACCGTCGGCGACCGTCACCTTCGCCCGGCCGACGAGGCCCGGCTCGCCGTTGCGGGTCACGCCCGTCACCCGCACCTGCGACTGGGCGACGACGCCGACGCCGAGCTCGGGGCTGCCCGACACCGCGCCGGTGACGACGAGCACGCGACCGCTCGTGTTCTGCGCCGCGCCGAGCACGTCGACCATCGTGTCCTCGCCCGCACGCACGAACGCCGTCATCGGGGCGAGTGCGACGGGCGCGCCGGGAGCAGCGACCGTGACGCGGATCGTCGCGGTCTGCTCGGCGCGGGTCACCAGGTCCTGCACGGTGAACGTCGCGAGGTAGGCGCCCGGCTTCTCGGCCGAGAGCTCGACCTCGCCGGCGGCGGCGTTCGGCACGACGACGAGCCCGGCGCCTGCGGCCGCGGCCGTGGGAACGGCGTCGAGCAGTCGCAACGAGCCGGAGCCGCCGCTCACGTGCTCGGCGATGTCGACGATCGCCGTCTCGCCGGCACCCGCGGTCACCGCGACCGGCGCGACCTCGAGCGAGGCGCTCGTGGTGACGCGCACGTCGAGCGTGGCCTCGGTCGCCGCGCCGTTCACGTCGGCGACGGTGAGTCGCACCTGCACCTTCTCGGCGGCGGCGTTCGGGTCGGTGTGGCGGATCGCGACGCGACCGTCGGCCATCGGCACGACCGTCACCGGTGCGCTCGCATCGACGGGCTGGGCGTCGGCGAGCACGAACGCGTCGCCCTCTGGGTCGACCCAGCCGGGCAGCACCGACACGAGCGCCGTGCCGCCGGGCATGAGCTGCGGCTCGGGCCAGGTCTGCAGGCAGTCGTCGACGCCGCACCAGACCGGTGCGGAGTTCACGTCGGAGGGCACCACGGTG
Organism: Agromyces chromiiresistens; assembly: GCF_029167465.1. Classification (NCBI taxonomy): domain Bacteria; kingdom Bacillati; phylum Actinomycetota; class Actinomycetes; order Micrococcales; family Microbacteriaceae; genus Agromyces; species Agromyces chromiiresistens. Next base: position 144,812 of record NZ_JARFNL010000004.1, on the reverse strand, counting down.
AGCGTGACCGTCACGGGCGCCGAGCTCGCCGACCCGTCGGTCACCGCGTAGGTGAACGTCGTCGACCCCGACTCGGCGCGCACCCGCACGGTCGGCGTCTGGTCGTTCGAGGTGAGCGCGAGCTCGCCGAAGGCGGGGTCGGCGAAGCCGCCCGTGATCGACGCGGGGTCGACCGTGAGCACGTCCTTCGCGTTGGGGTCGTGGTCGTTGTAGAGCACGGGGAGCTCGACCTGCTGGCCCGACCGCACGCCGAAGCTGTCGGCCACGGCGACCGGCGGCTCCTGGCGGGCGAGGTCCTCGACCTCCTCCGTGCCGACCCGGTCCTCGATCTCGTCGTCGAGCTCCCATTGCTCGAGCGGCACCACGCGGCCGTCGGGCACCGTCCAGACGATGCCCGACGAGGTCTCGTTGAGCACGGCTCGGTCGCCGTTGCCGCGAAGCACGGGGGTGAGCGACTGCGGTCCCTCGCCGGCGGCCTCGCCCTCGGGCACCTCGAGCGGCACCGTCTCGCCACCGCTCGACGTCCACACGGCCCCGCCGTCGGTCGAGAGCCAGGCCGCCACGAGCTCGTCGCCCACGAGGATCGGCTGGGCGGGCGCCCCGCTCGCCTCGACCACGCGATCGGCGTCGCCGCCGTCGAGCGGCAGCTCGACGAGGCCGGCCGAGTCGGCGACGTGCACGGATGCCTCGGGGCCGGAGCCCTGCTGCAGGCGCGCGTCGGGCGCCACGTCGAGGGCGACCGGCGCGTCGCGCCCCGACAGCCAGACGCGTCCGTCGGCGGGGTCGAGCATGACCCAGCGTTCGCCGAGCACGGTCAGCTCGAGGGACGCGTCGGCCGCGGGCGGCTCGGGCACCCCCACCTCGCCGCCGGTGAACTCGCCCGTCGACGCGTCGTAGAGCCGCACGGCCTCCTCGCGGGCCGAGTACATCGCGATCAGCCCCGCCGACGACACGCCGACGGCGGTCGCGGCGTACGTCTCGTCGCCCTCGCCGTCGCCTCCGTCGTCGCTGCGAGCCTCGGCGTAGGGGTCGACCGGGAAGGCGTCGTCGCCGTCGATGCGCCCCGCGTGCACGGTACCGGTGTCGGTGCGGTAGGCGACCCAGTCGCCCGCCGTGACGACGTCGCGCGTTCCGGTCGGCGTGGGCACCGAACCGCCGCCGTCCTCAGCGACGAGGTCGACGGGTTCGGCGGGGTCGATCGCCCAGCGCTGCCGCAGGCCCTGGCTGTAGATCGCGGCCGTCGAGCCCGACTGCACGACGGTGCTCGGGTCGTCGACGTCGCGTACGAGGTCGATCTCGGCGAGGTCGGTGTTGACGCGCGCGTACTGGCCGGCGTCGCGCGTCACCCAGATCGAGGTCTCGAGCTGGGGCACCTCCTGCGCCTCGTAGCCGTTCGCCGTGACCGCGAGCGTGACGACGGTCGCGACCGCGGCGATCCCCGCGATCGAGGCGATGATCGCGCCCCGGCGGCCCGCCATCAGATCGCTCCCGACAGGACGAGCCCGGCCGCGGCCAGCCCGATGACGACGACGGCCGAACCGACGCCGATGAGCAGGGGCTTCCACACGCCGCCGCGCGCCCTGGCGGGTGCGAGGCCGCCGTCGTCGACGCGCGGTCCTGAAGGGCGCGCCGCGGCGACGGCGGCCGCCCGGCCCGCCCGACGAGAGTCGGGGTTCACGGTGGTGACGACGGGGCCGCGCTCCGAGGCATCCGCGAAATCGAGCGGCGCCGCAGCCGCCCACTCGGGCGACGCGACCTCGAGGCTCGTGGGCGCGACGCCCAACTCGTACTGGGCCCAGCGCAGCGCCTCGCCGAACTCGGCCATCGTGCCGTAGCGACGAGCCGGGTCGCGCTGCATCGCCGTCGAGAGCACGGTGTCGATGCGGGCCGGCACCCCGCGCGGGGCGAGCGGCGTGAACTTCGCGCCGAGCACGCGGCGCGAGAGCTGATCGACGGTGTTGCGGCTGCGATCGGGCAGCTCGAACGGGCTGTGGCCGGCGAGCAGCGTGTAGAGCGTGGCACCGAGGCTCCAGATCTCGGTCGCGACGGTGCCGGTGGTGCGTTCGCCGAGCACCTCGGGGGCGCTCCACGGGATCGACATCGCGAACGTGTCGCCCGTGCCGTCGTCGCTGATCGCGCCCGCGATGCCGAAGTCGGCGAGCACCGGGGCGCCCAGCGAGTTGACGAGCAGGTTCGAGGGCTTGATGTCGCGGTGCAGCAGGCCCGATCGGTGCGCGGTCTCGAGGGCGCCGGCCATGCGCACGCCGATGTCGAGCACCTCGCCGACGGGCATCGGGCCGCGCTTCGAGCGGGCGCCGAGCGATTCGGGGCAGTACTCCATGACGAAGTACGGGCGGCCGTCGGCCGAGATCGAGGCCTGGTAGATCGTGACGATCGAGGGGTGGGCGCTCAGCCGGGCCATCGCGTCGGCCTCGACCGTGAACGAGCGGCGGGCGTCGGGGTCGACGACGTCGACGAGCAGCACCTTGACGGCGGTGACGCGGCGGGGCAGGTCCTGCTCGTAGAGGAACACGTCGGCGAAGCCCCCGGTGCCGAGGGGTCGCACGTAGCTGTACCCGGAGAGCACGGGTGGTGCCGAGGGCAGGCGTTTCGCCACGAGCTGCGCCCCTCCTGCCAGCTGTTCGGGTCACCGGCGGGGCCGGTCGGGTTCGGGTGACGGACGCCTCGCCGAGACCGCCGACGGCGACGAACATCCCCCGGACGGCGGCGCGGCAGGGCCGCGGCATCCGGGGGACATCCTAAACGAGGGCGGTCGTGCCGCCGAATCCGGGCGCGACGAGATGACGCGGGCGCGCCACGACCGGGTCGCCGAGCCTCGCGGCGACTACTCGCCGGCGCCGTCGGCGGGGTCGTCGACGGGGGTGAGCCGGAGGCGGTCGATGAGCTCGGCCGCGTGGTTCGTGCTCAGGATGATGCGGGCGAACTCGCCGTCGGCCAGCTCGAGCACGACGGCCTGGCGCTTGCCCTTGACGATCACGAAGTCGCTGCCGCCGTGGTACTTCCACACGCCGACGGCGATGACGAGGGGCACCTCGGTGCCGCGTCGGCGGATGCCGCGGATCCAGATCCACGGGTCGTCGGTGATGGTCGCCGACCGGATGTCGTCGCGCTGCACCACGAGGTCGTCGGCACGGAGCGCGAGCGACTTCTCGGCCGCGGTGAGGTGGACCTCGACCCGGTCGTGATGCACGCGGAGCTTCGCCATACTCCCATCCTGCCCGAAACCTGGGACAACCGCCGGTCGAGTCGCGCCCGACGCCGGAAGAGGTGCATCGCAACCCGCCGCTCAGCGGCCTCGGGACGCTCCTTCGTCGCTACCCGACCGACGGAACGGCGCGTGCCGCAGCCCGAGCCGCGGCCGGCAGCGCCTCGACGATGCGCCCGATCGCGACGTCGTCATGGGCCGCGGTCACGAACCAGGCCTCGAACACGCTCGGCGGCAGCGAGACGCCGGCGTCGAGCATCGCGTGGAAGAACGGGGCGTAGCGCCACGACTCCTGCCGTTGCACGGTCGCGTAGTCGCGCACCTCGTCGCCCGCGACGTCCTCGCCGAACACGAAGCTGAAGAGGTTGCCGGCGCGCTGCACCCGGTGGGCGACACCCTCCGCGGCGAGCGCGGCGGTCACGGCCTCGCTGATCGCCTCGGCCGCGGCATCCAGCCTCGCGTACACCGCGGCGTCGGCGGCGCGCAGCGTCGCGATGCCCGCGGCGACCGCGACCGGGTTCCCCGAGAGCGTGCCGGCCTGGTAGACGGGGCCGAGCGGGGCGAGTCGCTGCATGATCTCGGCGCGGCCGCCGAGGGCCGCGACCGGCATGCCGCCGCCGATGACCTTGCCGAACGTCATGAGGTCGGGCGTGTAGGCGGATGCCTCGTGCCGCGCCTCGACGCCCCACCAGCCGGCCTCCGACACGCGGAATCCGGTGAGCACCTCGTCGCTGATGACGAGCGCGCCGTTGGCGTGGGCGAGGTCGACGAGCGCGCGGTTGAAGCCCGGCGCGGGCGGCACGACGCCCATGTTGGCGGCCGCCGCCTCGACGATGACGGCGGCGATGCGGTCGCCGTGCTCGGCGAACACGGCGCGCAGCGCGTCGAGGTCGTTGTAGGGCACGACGAGGGTGAGCGCGGCGATCTCGGCGGGAACGCCGGCCGAGCCGGGCAGGGCGAACGTCGCGAGGCCCGACCCCGCCTCGGCGAGGAGGCCGTCGGAGTGGCCGTGGTAGTGCCCGGCGAACTTCACGAGCAGGTCGCGGCCGGTGAATCCCCGGGCGAGGCGGATGGCGCTCATCGTCGCCTCGGTGCCCGTCGACACGAGCCGCAGCTGCTCGACCGGTGCGACTCGGCCCTCGACGAGTTCGGCCAGCTCGGTCTCGGCGGGGGTCGACGAGCCGAACGAGAGGCCTCGCGCCGCGGCATCCTGCACCGCCTGCACCACCCGCGGGTCGGCGTGGCCCAGGATCGCGGGCCCCCATCCGGCGACCAGGTCGACATACTCGCGGCCCTCGACGTCGGTGAGGTAGGCGCCCTTCGCCGAGACGAAGAAGCGCGGGGTGCCGCCGACCGAGCGGAACGCGCGCACGGGCGAGTTCACCCCGCCCGGGATCGCGGCCTGCGCGCGGGCGAACAGTTCGGCGTTGGTCGCGGTCACGCGGCGTCCCCCTTCCGGATCCACTCGGCCAGTTCGACGGCCCAGTACGTGAGCACGGCGTCGGCGCCGGCGCGCTTGATCGAGCGCACCGACTCGACGACGGCGCGCTTGCGGTCGATCCAGCCGTGCGCGGCGGCGGCCTCGATCATCGCGTACTCGCCCGACACCTGGTACGCCCAGACGGGCACCTCGCTCGCGGCGGCGACGTCGGCGAGCACGTCGAGGTAGCCGCCCGCGGGCTTCACCATCACCACGTCGGCGCCCTCGTCGATGTCGATCATCGCCTCGCGCAGGCCCTCGCGGCGGTTGCCGGGGTCGAGCTGGTAGCTGCGGCGGTCGCCCTCGAGCGTCGACTCGACCGCGTCGCGGAACGGACCGTAGAACGCGCTCGCGTACTTCGCCGAGTAGGCGAGGATCGCGACGTCCTGCCGGCCGGCGTCGTCGAGCGCCTCGCGCACGGCGGCGACCTGGCCGTCCATCATGCCGCTGAGGCCCAGCAGCTCGGAGCCGGCACGCGCCTGGGCGAGCGCCATGGCGGTGTAGCGCTCGAGGGTCGCGTCGTTGTCGACACGACCGCGCTCGTCGAGCACGCCGCAGTGCCCGTGGTCGGTGAACTCGTCGAGGCAGAGGTCGGTCTGCACGACCAGGCGGCCGGCGGATGCCTCGGCGGCGACGCGCGTCGCGACGTTGAGGATGCCGTCGGGGTCGGTCGCACCCGAGCCGCGCGCGTCGCGCACCGCGGGCACGCCGAAGAGCATCACGCCGCCGAGCCCGGCGGCCGCGGCCTCGTCGACCGCCTGCGGCAGGCTCTCGACCGAGTGCTGCACGACCCCCGGCATCGAGCCGATCGGCACGGGAGCCGCCGCGCCCTCGCGCACGAAGATCGGCAGCACGAGGTCGGCGGGGTCGAGGCGGGTCTCGGAGACGAGGCGGCGCAGGGCCGGGGTCTCGCGGAGCCGGCGCGGTCGGACGCGGGGAAGGGGCGCGGAACTCACCGGACCAGCCTACGCGCGCCCGGCTGGGCGCACTCCGGGAGTGGTGGCGCGCGGAGCGGGTTCCGCGGGCTCGGCTGGCGCAGCGCGGTCGGCGGGCGCCGCGGGCTCGACCGGGGCCCGGCCGGCGATCCTCGCGAAGCCGCGACCGGTCCAGTTGACGAGCGTCTCGAGCGGCCCCCGGCGATGCAGCCAGGAGAGGACGGCTCCGATCACGAGGGCGCCCGCGACGTGCACGCCCCAGATCCACGGGCTCGACAGCAGCCACGGCACCGGGCCTGCCGCCTCGACGAGCCAGTCGGCGACGACGAACTCGGCGACGAGGCCCGCGGCGATCACGTGCAGCGTGTAGATCGTCAGCGGGGCGGCGCCGGCACCGGCGACGGGGCGCAGCAGCCGCGCGGCACGCTCGGGCAGCACGGTCCGCAGGGCCAGGCAGCCCCCGATCACGGCGACCGCGATGCCCCCGGTGATCGCGAGGTCGAAGAAGGTGCCCGTGTGCGGTGCGGGCGAAGCGAGCCAGCGCAGGTCGCCCGGGGGCGCGTAGTGCATCTCGAGGTAGTACGTGAACTCGATCTCCTCGGGCGAGCCGTACCCGGCGTAGTCCTCCTGGAGCCGGGCGAGCCCGCCGAGGGGCGCCGTCAGGAGCCAACTCAGGGCAAAGGCCGAAGACGCGACGGCGGCACCGGCCACCAGCAGGCGCAGCGCGAGCCGCCGCATCCCGTCGTGCTCTCGGGCACGCAGGACGAGCCTGCCGACCGCGAGCCCGACGATCGGGTAGACGACCCAGGTGAGCACCGGGTAGACGCCCGTGATGAGCAGGCCGGCGACGAATCGGCCGGGGTCGGCGAGTTCGAGCCAGTTCGCCTCGATGAAGTCGAACGGATCCGTCGGGTCCTGCACGGCGAACCGCAGGAAGCTCGAGATGATCGGCCAAGTGATCGCCCAAACGACGGCGAGCGCGAAGAGGCTCCGCACCGGTCGGCGGAGCCAAGGGATGACGAACCAGAACGCCACGCCGTAGAAGACGAGGATGACCGCGATCGACCCGGGCACGAGCCCGAGTGTCATGCCGATCACGACGAGCGCGAACCCGCGGCCGAACACCGTCAGCCTGGCCGCCGCCAGGCGTCCGTTCGCGATCGGCGCGTCCGTGACGAACGCGATGCCGACGCCGGCGAGCACGGCGAAGAGCGCCGCAGCTTTGCCGGCGATCACCTCGCTGATGAGCGGCGTCGTCCAGAAGTCGTCCGTGCTCGATGCCCACAGGTGGGTCGCCATCATGCCGACGAGGGCGAGGAATCGGGCGTCGTCGATTCCGAGGATGCGGTCGCGCACGACGGTGTGCGCGTGGCCCCGCGAGGGTTCGGGTGCGGTCACTCCTGCATGATAGGGGCGTCGCGACCGTCGTGCGCAAGCGATTTCGAGCGCGGCTTCCGCGCCGCACGCGGCATCGCGAAGATCCAGGCGCCGACGAGCACGAGGGCAGTGCCGACGGCGTGCCAGACGGTGAAGGGCTCGCCGAGGAGCCACACGGCGAACACGATCGTGATGACCGGCGAGACGTTGCCGATGACAGCCGTGCGCTCCGAGCCGATCATGCCGATCGCCGCCGAGATGCAGTACGCGGGCAGCACGGTCGAGACGAGCCCGATCGCGATGACGAGCGGCCACGCCTCGCCGGGAACCGCGAGGTCGGTGATCGGGTGCGTCACCGCGAAGTGCACGACGATCGCGACGCCCGCCCCGCTCATCGCGATCGAGGTGAAGAGCCCAGCCCCCATGCGGTCGATGAGGGGCTTCGCGAGGATCTGGTACACGGCGTACGCGATCGCCGCTCCGAGCACGAGGGTCGCGCCGAGCAGCACGTGGTCGCCCGCGAGGCTCAGGTCGCGCCAGAAGATGACGGCGATGCCGAGGTAGCTGAGCACCTGCCCGACGATCATCACGCGGGTGACCTTGCGGCGGAAGAACACGACGCCGAACAGCACGACGAAGAACGGATAGAGCAGCAGGATCAGCCGGTCGAGCTGCGCCGAGATGTACTCGAGGGCGGTGAAGTCGAGGAGGCTCGCGAGGTAGTAGCCGATGGCCCCCACGCCGGCGGCCTGCAGCGCCGAGGCGACGTCGAGCACCCGCTCCCCCGTCGGCGTGCGGTTGCCCCGGTGGCGGAGCACGCCGACGAGGCCGACCGTCGCGAACACCGGCACGGCGACGATCATTCGCCACGTCAGCGTGGTGAGCGAGTCGACACCCTCGGCGAGCGCGAGCTTGACGACGATGCCCTTGGTCGCGAACGCGGCGGCGCCGATGACCGCCAGCACGCCCCCGAGGGTGCCGACGACGGGCACCCAGCGGCGGCGCGGCCGCGTCTCGAGCGACGTGGATGCCTCGGGCGAGTCGGTCCGCGTCATCGCGTCTCCCGCGGCGACGCAGTGCTGCGAGCCCGCGCTCGGCGCCTCACGCGAGCGCGGTGGCGGCGTCGACGACGGCGTCGATGAGCGACTCGGCCGAGCGCTCGCGGGCGACGACGTCGACCCGCAGGCCGACCTTCGCCGCGTCCTTCTTCGTCTGGGGGCCGATGGCGGCGACGAGGGTCGACTCGGGCAGGGGCCCGAGCTGGTCCTGCACCTGCTCGGCGACGCTGCCCGACGTGACGAGCACGGCGTTCACGCGGCCGGCCCGCACGTCCTCGGCGACCTTGGCCGAGACCGGCACGCCGATGGTGCGGTACGCGACGACCGCCTCGACGTGGTGGCCCATTCGCTCGAGGCCGACCGAGAGCACCTGCTTGGCGATCGCCGAGCGGAGCGCGAGCACGCGAAGCCCCTTCGCCCCGCCGGTCGCGGCCTCCCATTCCTCGAGCATGCCGCGCGCCGAGTTCTCCTCCGACGGCACGATGTCGGCGTGGTACCCCGCGGCGCCGAGCGCGGCAGCGGTCGTCTCGCCGACTGCTGCGACCTTCGTCGTCTCGGGAATCACGGCGCCGTACGACGAGAGCACGTCGACGGTCGTCGCGCTCGTGATCGTCAGCCAGTCGAAGCCGCCTGCGGCGAGCTTGGCGAGTGCGGCCTCGAGGGCCGGCTGGTCGTCGGCCGGTGCGAAGTTGATGAGCGGGGCGACCATCGGCGAGGCGCCGCGGGCGCGCAGCGCGGCGGCGACGCCGTCGCCCCACGGACCGCCGCGCGGCACGAGCACGCGCCACCCGGCGAGCGGCTTGGCGCCGCCGGCCGACGCGGGCAGGTTGATCGCGCCCGTCATCGGTTCGAATTCGCTCACGGCTGCTCCTCTGGGGGAACGAGGGTTGCGGCGCCGTTGCCGAGGAGTTCTGCGACGACGCGGTCTGCGACGTCGTGCGCTGCGACCGCGAGATCGGCGGCCGAGTGGCTGTCAGGAGTGGTCGCGTGCGAGCTCGTGAGTCGTCGCGTCCCGTCGGCACTGTACACGCTCGCCGTCAGGAACAGAAGTTCGTCCTCGACGAAGGCCGTCGCCCCGACGGGTGCGGCGCATCCGGCCTCGAGCCCGGCGAGCACGAGACGTTCGGCGAGCGCGGTCGCCCGTGACGCACGGTGGTCGATCGTCTCGAGCGCGCGTTCCAGGTCGCGGTCGCCGCGCTCGCGGCGCACCTCGATCGCGAGGGCCCCCTGGCCCGGTGCGGTCGGCCAGTCGCCCAGCGAGAAGTGCTCGGTCGCGACGTCCGATCGGCCGAGGCGCCCGAGTCCGGCGGCGGCGAGGATGACCGCGTCGAGGTCGGCGTCGTCGCCGTGCACCCGGCCCAGCCGGGTGTCGACGTTGCCCCGCAGGTCGACCGCCTCGAGGTCGGGGCGGGCGCCGCGGAGTTGCGCGATGCGGCGCGGCGAGCCCGTGCCGACCCGCGCGCCCTCGGGCAGCTCGTCGAGCGTGAGCCCGTCGCGTGCGCAGAGCACGTCGCGCGCGTCGACCCGCTTGGGCACCGCACCGAGCCGCAGGCCCGGGTGCTCGGCGGTCGGCAGGTCCTTCAACGAGTGCACGACGAGGTCGCACTCCCCCGCGAGCAGGGCCTCGCGCAGGGCCGCGGCGAACACGCCCGTGCCGCCGATCGACGCGAGCGAGGCCCGCGACGTGTCGCCCTGCGTCGTGATCGGCACGAGCTCGATCTCGGCGTTCGCGGCCTTCGCGATGCGCTCGGAGATCTGGCGCGTCTGCGCCATGGCGAGCGCGCTGCCACGGGTGCCGACCCGGATGACGGCGGTCATCGCGACGTCGCCTCCTGGGCGGGGTCGAGCACCGCTCCGCCGGCGACGCGCGCGTGGTCGGGCCAGGGGCCGAGGGCGGTGAGGTGCGGGCGCTCGGCCTCGGGCACGTCGTTCACGCGCTCGAGCACGAGGTCGACGAGGCCCGCGACGTACGCGGGGTGCACGCCCGGGGTGGGGACGCGACGGACCTTCAGCCCGTGCTCGCCCGCCGTCTCGACGGCTTCGTTGTCGAGGTCCCACATGACCTCCATGTGGTCGGAGACGAAGCCGAACGGCACGATGACGATCGCGTCGGTGAGCCCGCCGACGGCGAGCTCCTCGATGGCGTCGTTGATGTCGGGCTCGAGCCACGGCGTCGAAGGGGCACCCGAGCGCGACTGGTACACGAGCGACCACGGCGACGACGACGCGGCCGCCTCGTTGATGACCTGCGCCACGGCCAGGTGCTGGGCGACGTACGCCCCGCCCTCGCCCGTGCCGACGCGGTCCTCGAAGCCGGCGCCCGACTCCTGCGACGCGCGCGTCGGGATCGAGTGGGTCACGTACATGATGTGGGTGCGGTCGGCGGCGACGCCCTCCGCGGCGAGCTCCGCCGCGGCATCCTGCACGCCCTCGATGAAGGGCTGCACGAAGCCGGGGTGGTCGAAGTACTCGCGCACCCGGTCGATCGCGACGCCCGTGCCCGCGGTCGCCTTCTGGAAGTCCTCGCGATACTGGCCGACGCCCGAGTAGCTCGTGTACGCGCTCGTGACGAGGCCGAGCAGCTCGGTGTGGCCGTTGCGCTCGGCCTCGGCGACGACATCGCCGAAGTACGGCGCCCAGTTGCGGTTGCCCCAGTAGACCGGCAGGTCGATGCCGCGCTTCGCGAGCTCCGCCTCGAGTGCGGCCTTGAGCTGCCGGTTCTGCTCGTTGATCGGGCTCACGCCGCCGAAATGGCGGTAGTGGTGGGCGACCTCTTCGAGGCGCTCGTCGGGGATGCCTCGGCCGGCGGTCACGTTGCGCAGGAACGGGATCACGTCGTCCTGCCCCTCGGGCCCGCCGAACGACGACAGCAGGATCGCGTCGTAGTGCGCCATTACTGCAGGACCTCCACGAGTTCGGCGGTCGAGATGCGTCGACCGGTGTAGAAGGGCACCTCTTCGCGCACGTGCATGCGCGCGTCGGTGGCGCGGAGCTCGCGCATCATGTCGACGAGCTCGGTGAGCTCGTCGGACTCGATCGGCAGCAGCCACTCGTAGTCGCCGAGGGCGAACGCGGCGACCGTGTTCGCGATGGCGCCGCGGAACGAGGCGCCCTTGCGGCCGTGCTCGGCGAGCATGCGGCTGCGCTCGGCGGGGTCGAGCAGGTACCAGTCGTAGCTGCGCACGAACGGGTAGACCGTGAGCCAGCCCTTGGGCTCGAGGCCGCGGAGGAACCCGGGCACGTGCGCCTTGTTGAACTCGGCGTCGCGGTGCACGCCCATGGCGTTCCACGTCGGCAGGAGCGCCTTGAGCAGCCGGGCGCGGCGCAGCTCGCGGAGCGCCCACTGCAGGCCCTCGGCGGTCGGGCCGTGCAGCCACAGCATGACGTCGGCGTCGGCACGGAGGCCGGAGACGTCGTAGATGCCGCGGAGGGTCACGCCCTCGTTCTCGATCAGCGAGATCACGCCGTCGAGCTCGGACACGACGCGGGGGACGTCGTGGCCGTCGAAGTCGTCGGGACGAGCGGGATCGCGGCGGAGCACGGCGAAGACCGTGTACCCCTCGAGCGTCTGCGCTGCGTCGGAATCGGTGTGGAACGCGTCGGCTGCCGCTTCGGCAGCGGGGGAAGACATGTCTCCAGTCTCCCCCTTCCGGAGCGAACGGCCAAAAGCGGTCCGTCCGCCGGTCGGCGCATAGGCTGCCTGCCATGCGGATCTGGTCGCTGCACCCCCGGTACCTCGACCGCCAAGGCCTCACCGCCTGCTGGCGGGAGACGCTGCTCGCGCAGGCGGTGCTCGAGGGCGCCACCCGCGGATACACGCGGCACCCGCAGCTCGAACGGTTCCGGGAGGCGAGCCGGCCGTTGGAGGCGATCGGCGACTACCTCGCCGCCGTCGCCGACGAGGCGAGCGCCCGGGGCTACCGTTTCGACACGACCAAGGTGCACCGGCGCGGCGCGGCGGCACCCATCGAGGTGACAAGCGGTCAGCTCGACCTGGAGTGGCGGCACCTGCGGGCGAAGCTCGCGGCGCGGAGTCCCGAGGTCGCCGAACGCTGGTCGGCGGTCGTGACGCCCGACCCGCATCCGCTGTTCACGGTCGTCGACGGCCCGGTCGCGTCGTGGGAGCGAGCAGGTGCAACGCCCGAGGTCACCGGTCAGGCCTGATCGGGGTCCGGCTCGGGCTCGGTCACCTCGTCGGGCTCGGTCGCGCTCAGCGCGTCGAGGAACCGGATCACCGTCTCCCGCTCGACGGGGGTGAGCGCGGCGGCGACGGCGAAGCGCCTGGCGTGGAGACGCCCGACCGACTCGCGCGCCGCGACGCGGGTCGCGTCCGTCACCGAGATCGCGAGCGCACGACGATCGGTCGGGTGCGGTGCGCGCACGATGTGGCCGCCGTGCTCGAGCCGGTCGAGGAGCTTCGTGGTCGAGGCGCTCGAGATTCCGAGGTAGGCGCTGAGCGCACCCGGCGTCGCGATCTCGCCCTGGTTGCGGGCGGCGATGAGGTAGCGGATCGCTCGCATGTCGGTCTCGTTGAGCTTCATGTAGCGCCGCGAGGCCTCGCTCATGCGGCGCTGCGTCTCGTGCCAGCCGCGCAAGCTCCGCATGACGCGCACGACCTGGTCGACCTCGGCATCGTCGAGGCCCGAGCGGTCGACGAGGTCGCCGTCGCGGTCCGAGATGCGGGGGTCGTGCATGCCTCGCGCGACCTCCCGCCACGAGGCGGACTCATCTGCCATGTCGTGATTCTAGCCAACTCGGCATATAGTTCGCTAAGCTAGCTTCTTGCCAAGGCAGATAGAACGAGGAGTCGCCGTGACAGTGACCCAGATCGAAGAGGTCGTCCTGCTCGACGCCGACGACCGGCCCATCGGTCGAGCTCCGAAGGCGAGCGTCCATGGAGCCGACACCGCACGACATCTCGCCTTCTCCTGCCACGTCTTCGACGGGCAGGGCAGACTCCTGGTCACGCGCAGGGCGCTCTCGAAGCAGGCCTGGCCCGGCGTTTGGACGAATTCGTTCTGCGGGCACCCGGCCCCCTCGGAGACCCTCCTCCATGCGATCCGCCGCCGCGGCGAGTTCGAACTCGGCCTCGAGCTCGACGACATCGAACCCGTGCTTCCCACCTTCCACTACCGCGCCGTCGACGCGTCGGGCGTGGTCGAGAACGAGCTCTGCCCGGTCTACACCGCCCGCACCCGCTCGACGCCCGATCCGCACCCGAACGAGGTCATGGACATCGCGTGGGTCGATCCCGCCCGCCTCGCCGCAGCCGTCGACGATGCCCCGTGGGCATTCAGTCCGTGGCTCGTGCTGCAGGCGCGGCTGCTGCCGTTCCTCTCGGGGGCGGCCGTCGAGCCGCGGGTGCTCGCGTCATGACGGGCGTGGCCCTCGACGCGGCGCCGCGCGCCGCGATCACCGACATCGACGACGAGATCGAGGCCTTCTTCGCCACGCGGATCGCCCGGGCGGTCGCGCACGACGCGGAGTACGCGCAACTCTGGACGGCGGCACGCGACAGCGCGGCCGGTGGCAAGCGGCTGCGCCCCGAACTCGTGCTCGCCGCGCACGCCGCATACGCGGGAGCGGGCCATGGTGAGGCGGTGCGGCTCGCGCTGGCGTTCGAACTCCTGCACACGGCCTTCCTCATGCACGACGACGTCATCGACCACGACCTCGTGCGCCGCGGCGCACCCAACGTGACCGGCCGATTCATGCTCGAGGCCCGCGCACGCGGACTCGCCGTCGGCCGGGCTCGCGACTATGGGGAGGCCGCGGCGATCCTCGCCGGCGACCTGCTGATCAGCGCCGCGCACCGCATCGTCGCCGAGGTCGAAGCGCCCGACCGTGTCCGTGCCGCGCTCCTCGACGTGCTCGACGACTGCGTCTTCCTCACCGCCGCGGGTGAACACGCCGACGTGCGGCAGGCGACGGCCTCGCCCACGCGGCACGAGATCATCGCGATGATCGAGCGCAAGACGGCGTGGTACTCGTTCAGCGCGCCGCTGCAGGCGGGCGCCCTGCTCGGCGGCGCGCCCCGCGACGCGGTCGACCGGCTCGGCGAAGTCGGCCGGCACCTGGGTGTGGCGTTCCAGCTGCGCGACGACGTGCTCGGCGTGTTCGGCACCTCGGCGGTGACGGGCAAGTCGGTCGTCGGCGACCTCCGAGAGGGCAAGCAGACGCTGCTGATCGCGTGGGCTCGCAGCGACCCGGCGTGGCGCACGGTCGCCGACGACTTCGGACGACCCGACCTCGACGACGCGGCCGCCGCCCGACTGCGCGAGGTGATCGAGTCGACCGGGGCCCGGGCGCGGGTCGAGGCCGTCATCCGCGAACGCCACGCCGAGGCGGTCGCCGCGATCGAGTTCGGCGACTTCCCGAGCGCCCTCCGTGCCGGCCTCCTCGCCACGGCGTCGGGATGCGTGGGGCGAGAGCGATGACCCCGACGGGCCTCGACCTCTACCACCGCACGGCCCGGCTCGGCTCGGCGCGCGTGATCACCGAGTACTCGACCTCGTTCGGCCTCGCCAGCCGGCTCTGCTCGCGCGCCGTGCGCACGCACGTGGCCGCCATCTATGCGCTCGTCCGGATCGCCGACGAGATCGTCGACGGTCCGGCCGAGGAGGCCGGGCTCGACCGCGACGAGCGCCGCGCCGTGCTCGATGCCCTCGAGGTCGAGACCGAGCGGGCGATCCGCTGCGGCTACAGCGCGAACCTCGTCGTCGACGCGTTCGCGCAGACGGCCCGCGCGACGGGCTTCGGCGTCGAGTCGACGCGGCCGTTCTTCGCGTCCATGCGCCGCGACCTCGACCCGGTCGACTTCGACGCCGACGAGCTCGACGCGTACGTGTACGGTTCGGCCGAGGTGATCGGGCTCATGTGCCTGCGTGCGTTCAGCGAGGGCCTGCCGGCCGACGCCGAGCGCGACCTGCGGTGGCAGCGCGGCGCGCGGCACCTCGGTGCCGCGTTCCAGAAGCTGAACTTCCTGCGCGACCTCGCCGACGACTTCGGCGAGCGCGGACGCCGCTACCTTCCGGGCATCGACCCGGCCCATCTCACCGAGGCGCAGAAGTCGCGGGTCCTCGACGACATCGACCGCGACCTCGCGATCGCGGGCGGCGTGATCGCGGAGCTGCCGGGCGGATGCCGTCGGGCGGTCGCCGCGGCGCACGGGCTCTTCTCCGAGCTCTCGGCGCGGCTCCGGCGGACGCCGGCGCCGCGGCTCGTCCGCGAACGGGTCAGCGTCCCCTCGCCGAGGAAGCTCGCGCTGCTGCTCCGTTCGGTCGTCCGGCCACGACGCGGGATGCCTCGGCCGGGCGCCCCGGCCGAGGCCAGCGCGTTCGCGCACGGGGCACGGCCGTGAGCCGGGTGGTCATCATCGGCGCCGGCATCGCCGGGCTCGCCACAGCCGCCCTCCTCGCGCGCGACGGCCACGACGTGACGGTGCACGAGGCGCGCGACGCGATCGGCGGGCGGGCCGGCCGGTGGGAGGCAGGGGGCTTCCGCTTCGACACCGGTCCGTCCTGGTACCTGATGCCCGAGGTCTTCGAGCACTTCTTCCGGCTCATGGGCACGAGCGCCGAGGCGCAGCTCGACCTCGTGCGCCTCGAGCCGGGGTACCGCGTGTTCTTCGAGCACGATCCCGCGCCGCTCGACCTGCACGCCGACCGACGGCGGGCGACCGCCGTGTTCGAGTCGATCGAACCGGGTGCCGGCGTCGAGCTCGAGCGGTACCTCGACTCGGCCGGGTCGACCGCGCGCCTCGCCGTCGACCACTTCCTCTACAACGACTTCTCCTCACCCGCGTCCTTTGCGGCCCGCCCCGTGCTCCGCCATGCCGGGCCCCTGGGGCGTCTGCTCTTCCAACCGCTCGACCGCTTCATCGCCCGGCGCTTCCGCGACCCGCGGCTCCGCCAGATCCTGGGCTACCCGGCGGTCTTCCTCGGCACGTCCCCGGCGGCTGCGCCGAGCATGTACCACCTCATGAGCCACTTCGACCTCGACGACGGCGTGCTCTACCCGCGCGGCGGGTTCGGCGAGCTCATCGATCGCGTGGCGGCCCTCGCCCAGGAAGCCGGCGCCCGCGTGGTGACCGGTTCCCGGGTGACGGGCATCGTCGTGGAAGACGGAACGGCACGAGGCATCCGCGTGCTCGACGCCCGCGGCCTGCCGCGCGTGGAGACGGCCGACCTCGTGGTCTCGGCGGCCGACCTGCACCACACCGAGACCGCCCTCCTCGCGCCCGAGCACCGAAGCCGGTCGGCCGCGTCGTGGCGGCGCGCCGACCCCGGTCCCGGAGCCGTCCTCGTGATGCTCGGCGTCCGCGGGCGCCTGCCGCAGCTGCTGCACCACAACCTGCTCTTCACCGCCGACTGGCAGGACAACTTCGCGCGCATCTTCGGCCCGTCGCCGTCGGTACCCGACCCGGCGTCGTTGTACGTGTGCCGGCCGAGCGCCACCGACGCCTCGGTCGCCCCGGCCGGCGACGAGAACCTGTTCGTGCTGGTGCCGGTGCCGGCCGACCCGCGCCTCGGCCACGGGGGCGTCGACGGCGGAGGGGACCCCGCGATCGAACGGGTCGCCGACGCCGCGATCGCGCAGATCGCGGCGTGGACGGGCATCGAGGACCTCGCCGACCGCATCCTGGTCCGCAGGACCGTCGGACCCGGCGACTTCGCGGACGAACTCAACTCGTGGCGAGGCTCGGCGCTCGGGCCGGCGCACGTGCTGCGGCAGAGCGCGTTCCTACGCGGTCGGACGGCGTCGAAGAAGGTCCGCGGGCTCTACTTCGCCGGGGCCACGACGGTGCCCGGGATCGGCCTGCCGATGTGCCTCATCAGCGCGGAGCTCGTCGCCAAGGCCGTGCGCGGCGAGCGCGGCGCCGCGCGCCTGCCGGAGCCGCAGGGCGGGCGGGTGCCCGCATGAGCTTCGCCTACCTCGGTGCGCTCGCCGCGAGCATCGCGTGCCTGGCGCTCGTCGACGTGCGGTTCCGCCTCGTCTTCGCCGCCCCCGGTCGGTCGCGACGCGCGGCCGTGGTGGTCGCCGCGGGCGTGGCGTTCTTCCTCGCATGGGATCTCGCGGGCATCGCGCTCGGCATCTTCCATCGGGCTGAGAACGCGGTGAGCACTGGCGTGCTGCTCGCCCCCGAGCTGCCGATCGAGGAACTCGTGTTCCTCGCGTTCCTCGCGTACCTGACGCTCGTGCTGTACACGGCGGCGC
Source organism: Agromyces chromiiresistens (assembly GCF_029167465.1). Taxonomy (NCBI): domain Bacteria; kingdom Bacillati; phylum Actinomycetota; class Actinomycetes; order Micrococcales; family Microbacteriaceae; genus Agromyces; species Agromyces chromiiresistens. The sequence continues at coordinate 127,520 of NZ_JARFNL010000004.1, read as the reverse complement.
TGCGCTTCGCCTCGACGCGGGAGGATCGCCGACGATGACCTATCTCGTGCTCTCGGCGGCGTTCCTGGCCGCAGCGATCGCCGTCGCCGCCGTCGGGGCACCGCGCGCTCCCCGACGGCACTGGGAGGCGGTCCTGGCGAGCGGCGGCATCCTCGTCGTGCTGACCGTCCTCTTCGACTCCGTCATGATCGCCGCCGGGCTCTTCGACTACGGCGACGCGCACATCTGGGGGGTGCGCATCTGGCTCGCCCCGGTCGAGGACCTCGCCTACCCGATCGCCGGCGTGCTGCTGCTCAGCGGGCTCTGGAACCTCCTCGACGGGCCTCGCCATGCGCGCTGACGTCCGCCGGCGCGGCGCCTTCGCCGATCTCGTCACCGCGTCGCGGCCGCTCAGCTGGGTGAACACGGCGTACCCGTTCGCCGCGGCGTACCTGCTCACGACTCGCGAGGTCGATGCCGCATTCGTCGTCGGCACGCTCTTCTTCCTCGTGCCGTACAACCTCGCGATGTACGGGGTGAACGACGTCTTCGACTACGCGTCGGATGCCGCGAACCCGCGCAAGGGGGGCGCTGAGGGCGCGCTGCTCGTGCCCGGACGCCACCGGCTGACGATCATCGCGGCGATCACGGCCTGCCTGCCGTTCGTCGTGGTGCTCGTGCTGCTCGGCGGTCTCGCGGCGTCGGCGGTGCTCGCGGTGTGCCTGTTCGCTGTCGCGGCGTATTCGGTTCCGGGCCTCCGCTTCAAGGAGGTGCCCGGGCTCGATTCGCTCACCTCGAGCGTGCACTTCGTCGGGCCCGCCGTCTACGGGCTCGTCCTGGCAGGGGCCGCGTTCACGCCACCGCTCGTCGCCCTGCTCCTCGCGTTCCTGGCGTGGGGCGTCGCGAGCCACGCCTTCGGAGCCGTGCAGGACATCGTGCCCGACCGGGCGGGCGGAATCGCCTCGATCGCCACGGCGATGGGGGCGCGCCGCACCGTTCGCCTCGCGATCGCGCTGTGGGCGGTCGCCGGGGTGCTCATGCTCGCGACGTCGTGGCCGGGCCCGCTCGCCGCGGTGCTCGTCGTGCCCTACATCGTGGCGGCGGCTCCCTTCGTCGACGTCACCGACGCGACGTCGGGCCGTGCGAACGCGGGGTGGAAGCGGTTCCTCGGCATCAACTACGCCGTCGGCTTCGTCGTGACGCTGCTGCTGATCTGGTACGCCGCGATCACGCCGTGACGTCGGAACCGTCGATCTGGCCGAGCAGCAGGTCGGTCGAGTGACCGAGATGCTCGCGCATCGCCTCGGGACCCTGCGCCTGGATCTCGACGAGGAGCTCGCGATGCTCGTCGATGATGGCCTCGAGCGTGTAGTGCGGGCGCACGTGCAGCAGGAACAGCAGCAGCTCGCTGCCGAGCGCGTCATGGGCCTCGATGATGCGCGGGCTCGCCGACGCGGCGACGATCGCGCGGTGGAAGTCGGCGTGGAGCCGTTCGACCTCGAGCCAGTCGACGTCCCCGTCCACCGGTCGAGCGGCGCCCGACGCCGGAGGACGTGCATCGAGGCCCGCGACCGCATGCGACTCGGCTTCAGGACGTTCGCCGCGCTCGCTCGTCAACCCGCTCAACCGCTCGAGCACGTCGACCGCCGGCGCCAGCAGCTCGTCAGGCCACGTGTCGCCGTACCGCTCGGCGATGATGCGCACCGCCTCGCCCTCGAGGGCGGCGCGCAGCTGCTGCAGCGCCCGGATCTCATCGCGATCGAAGCTGACGACCCGCACGCCGCGGTACGGCTGGGCCTCGGCGAGGCGCTCGGCCACGAGCCGCTGGAACGCCGAGCGCACCGTGTGCCGCGAGACCCCGTGGCGCTCGGCCTGCGCCTCCTCGCGCAACGGCGAGCCGAGCGCGATCGCCCCGCTCAGGATCTCCGAGCGGATCGCGTCGGCGACCCGCTCGACGGCGGTGTCCGCTGAGGACGTCGTCACCGGTGCCGGCCCGCTTCTCGCACCGCTCAGTCGCCGAGCTTCGATCGCACGACGAGCCACACGAGGCCGCCCACGGCGGCGGCGACGCCGACGGCGGCCGCGATCGCGACCCCGGGCTGCTCGTCGTAGAACGCCTTGAGCGACAGCTTCGCCCGGTCGACCCGGATGCCGACCTGCTTCGGCACGTTGAGCTTGTCTTCGAGGGCGTCGAGGGTGCGGGCGAACTCGTCGCGCGCCTGCCGGGAGGCGACCCGCGCCTGCACCCGGGTGAGGTTGCGCTCGCGCTGCGCGGACTCGCGCTTCGAGGGGCGGGGTGCGTCAGTAGCGGCGGTCATAGTCACCCGTTCCCTTCAGGGCGTCGAGGTCGGCCTTGAGGCTCTCGACCGATTCGAGAGGCTCGGAGCCCCGCTGGAAGTTCACGATGCCGATCCACACGAGCACGGCGATGACGAGCACGAGCACGCCCGACACGACGAGCGCGGCCGCCCACGCCGGCATCACGAGCGCGAGCGCGAAGATCGCCGCGGCGAGCAGGGTGAAGATCAGGAAGGGCAGCACGATGAGCGCCACCACGAAGAAGCCCGAGCCGATGCCGAAGTGCTTGACCTTGTAGGTCACCTCGGCCTTGATCTGGTCGATCTCGGCCCGCACGAGGTTCGAGATCGTGTCGGGCAGTTCGCCGATCAGCGTGAAGAGCGAGCGTTCGTCGTTCGTCGGTGCGGCCATCGCGCGGTCGCCTCCCGTCTAGGAATCGGATGCCGCGGGCTTGCCGCCGCGCGACGTGGTGCGTTTCGGCGCGGGCTTCGACGGCTTCGCCGCCCCCTCTGCGACCTCGGCGGCCGAGTCGATCGCCTCGCTCAGCGTGTCGGCGACCCCGTCGACCGCCGACTTCGCAGCCTTCGCACCGTCGGACACGCCGCGCTTGGCCTTCGCGGCGGCATCGCCGACGTCGGTCTTGGTGGCGCCGGACCCGCGCGTGGCATTGCCGATGAACGACTTCACGCCGTCGAGCACCGAGTCGGAGAGATCGCCCACCTTCGAGGCCGCGAAGCCCTTCACCTGGTCGACGCCCTGCTGCACCGCCGGCGTGTTCCACACGCCCTCTGCGGCCCGCTTGATCTGCTCGTACCGTTCTCGACCGGCCCGCGTGCCGAGCACGTAGCCGACTCCCAGCCCTACGACGAAGAGGATCTTGCCCTTCATGTGCACCCCGTCTTCCCCCGCTGATCCGCCCACAGCGACCCCTCCAGCGTAGACCCCGCACCGAGGCGCGCAAGGGGGTTGCGTCGAAATATTCCGTTCCGGCTATGCGATCGGGCCTCGTTCGGACGTCAACTGCCTGCCCGCCCTTGCGACGTCGCAGAGCCCGTGCACGTGAACGCGTCTCGGTGGTCGGTTCGATGCGTGCAACACTTGGGCGACTCCCGGCCATGTTCATGATGAGAGCAGGGAGAAGCCCATGGATCAGGATCTGGATCGCCGACTGAAGTACGCCGATCCTGCGCGACCGACTCCGGTCGCGCTCGACGCGGTGATCGACGAGCTCACGGCTCAGTCGGTATCCCGACGACGCCGCTGGTGGCTGCCCGTCATCACACTCTGCGGAGGGCTCGCGCTCGCCGGCGGGCTCGCGGCCGCGACCGATCTCGACACGTACCTGCTCTCGGTACCGCCGTTCTCGACCCTCACTGACGGAGCGATGCGCCCGATGTCGGGACTTCCGTATGTTTCTGTCGGCGAAACGGATCGTGGCGAGCAATGCGCGCTCTACCTCGACCTCGAGGGTCTCACCGATGATGAGTTCACTGCGGTGAGCGACTACTGGGCGACAGCTGACTCCGAGGCATTCGCGACGAGCATCGAGAGCCGACTCGGCGTTGTGCCGACGACGGACGACAAGGAATGGAAGGCGATCCAGGATCAGATCATTCACGACCTCGACGAGGTGGTGCCCGGCATCGTCTGGGGGATGGCGCCACCGAACCAGCCGTTCAGTCATGGTGAGCCGCACCTCGGCGCGATCAGCCGGGTGTGCACGGACGATCTCGATGCGCTGGGGTACCGCGGATGACCGCGGACTCCACGGTGATACGGCGACTGCAGGGCCGGGTCGAGTGCGTGGTGCGACGTGAAGCACCGGCGCTGCTCGCGTACTTCGAGCGACGCTGTCCGTACGAGGAAGCGCCGGATCTCCTCGGTGAGACCCTGCTCGTCGCTTGGCGACGCGCAGACGTCCTCCCCGACGATGACCAGGAAGCGCGCATGTGGCTGTACGGAATCGCCCGGCGGGTGCTCGGCACCAGCCGCCGAGGTCGAGTTCGGCGACAAGCGCTCATGGACCGCCTGCGGGACCAGGCACTCACCGACGGCACCCACGTGCCAGCACGCGACGACGATGTCCACCGAGCCCTCGGGGCCCTCGCGCCCCTGGATGCCGAGATCATCCGGCTCCACCACTGGGACGGTTTCAGCTTGGCAGAAATCGCTCGCCACCTCGGCCGGCCCGCCGGCACCATCCGCAGCCGCTACAGTCGCGCACGCGCCACGCTGCGTCTCGCTCTGGACGACGCGCCGTAGCGCGAGGCCCGACCTGTTCACGACGTCGCGGGCGCAGCCTCGTCGTTGTTCCGGCCGCGGTGCTCGTCGGCGCGCGCCTCTAGACTCCCTCGCATGACCCGACGCACCGCCCGCCTGCTCCTCGACGAGACGGTCGCCGCCGACCTCGGGCCGCTCCACGAGATCTACGGCGACGAGCGCACGTGGCGGCACCTGCCGTCGGGCCGGCACGCCGGCCTCGACGAGACGAGGCGGGTGCTCGACCGCTGGCTCACCGATTGGCGCACCGTCGGCTTCGCCGCGTGGACGGTGCGCACCGCAGCCGACCCGTCGACGGTGATCGGGCACGGCGGCTGTGCGGTTCGGGGTGGGGCGACGACCGGCGGCGCCTTCTGGAACCTCGGCTACCGATTCCGGCCCGAGGCGCACGGGCAGGGGTATGCGACCGAGCTCTCGCTCGCCGCCGTCGAGGACGCCCGTGCGCATCGGCCCGAGCTGCCCGTCGTCGCCTACCTGCTCGAGCACAACCTCGCCTCGGCGCGCGTCGCCGAGAAGGTCGGGCTCGCACTCCGCCACCGCGCGCCCGACGCGGGCAACCCCGACGCGTCGGCGATCCGGCTGGTCTACTCCGACCGCGAGCTCACGGCCGAGCAGCTCGCGGCGACCCTCGCCTGAGCGGCCGCGTCAGCCCTGCTCGCGCCGGCCGACCGCCCGGTGGCGGATGCGCGCCGCCGCCTCGCGCGCGTGCGGAACGACCGAGGCGAGCCCGGTTCCCGCGACCCACGAGCCGGTGACCTCGACGCCGGGCTCGGCTGCGACGGCGTCCTCGAGGGCGCGCACGCGATCGCGCTGCCCGATGGCGGCGTGCGAGACGGCGTCGCGCCACTCGGTGCGGCCGGATGCGCGAAGCATCCCCGCGTCGAGCGGCACTCCGAGCAGCCGGCTCGCGTCGGCGAGCGCGAGCGCCGCGACCGCGTCGTCGGCGAGGCCGTCGAGCGGGTTCGGCTGACCGGCCCGCCCGTACGAGAGCCGCACCACATGGCGCCCACCGGCGCGCTCGGCGAGCCAGCTCCACTTCGCGGTCGAATGCGTGAGCGCCTTTGCGGCGACCCCGGAGGTGTCGGCGGCGACGAGCACGCCGGTGCCACGGGGTGACGCGTCGAGCGCCGGCGCGTCGAGCACGAGCGTGACGAGCTCGACCGAGGCCGCGTGCGGCCAGTCGCCCGTCGACTCCCAGCCCTCGACGGCCTCGTCGAGGAGGCGGAGCGAGGTGTGCGCCGGCGCCGCGAGCACTACGTCGGGTGCGACGAGGTCGAACTCGTCGGCGGCATCGGCATCGGCATCGGCATCGGCATCGGCATCGGCGTCGGACACCGTCGCGCGCACCCGCCACCCCGCGTCGCCGACGCGCTCGATCGAGGTGGCCTCCGCACCGGTGATCACCGTCACGTCGAATCGCTCGAGTTCGCGCACGAGCGCATCGACGAGGGTGTGCATGCCCCCGCGCAGGCCGCGTACCGCACCGCCCGCCTTGCGCTGCTCGACGAGCTGGCCGACGCCGCCCGACAGCGACCCCATGCGGGTCATCGCCTCGTTGAGGCCGGGCGCGACGACGTCGAGGTCGAGCAGGTCGGGGTCGGCCGAGTAGACGCCGGCCGAGATCGGCGTCACGAGCTTGTCGAGCACGGCCGATCCCATGCGCGAGCGCACGAGTTCGCCGAGGCTGCGGGCGCGACCGATCCGCAGGATCGGCATGAGCCGGTCCCCATACGCCCGGGCCGCGCCGTTCCATCCGATGATGCGGCGCACGTCGTCGCCGAGCGGATTCGCGGGAATGCCGAGCACGCCGGTCCTCGGGAGGGGCGCGGCGTCGAGCGCATCGTTCGCCGCACCGCTCCAGACGAGCCACGCGCCCGCCGGGTTCGGGTCGACCACCTCGTCGTCGAGCCCGAGCGAGGCGACCAGTTCGGCGACCGTGCCGCCGCGCGTCGCGAACGACTCGGCGCCCGAGTCGAGCGTGAGGCCGTCGAGCTCGATGCGTCCGACGCATCCGCCGAGCGCGTCGCGACGCTCGAGCAGCGCGACCCGCAGGCCGATCTTCGCGCACTCGAGCGCGGCGACCATGCCGGCGACCCCGCCGCCGATCACCACGACGTCGGCCGCGGTCACCGGACTCGGAGACTCCGCCTGTGCGTCGCGCCGACGAGCGGGTTCGTCGTCGCGACGCGCCGCGTCTCCGGATGCCGCCAGGTCGCTCATGACGCGCCCGCCTCGTGCACGAGCTCGACCACGCGGGTGAGCACCGTCGGGTCGGTCTCGGGCGGAACGCCGTGGCCGAGGTTGAAGACGTGCGCGGGCGCGACCGTTCCCCTGGCGAGGACCTCGCGCACCGCGGCCTCGAGGACCGGCCACGGCGCGGCGAGCAGCGCCGGGTCGAGGTTGCCCTGCAGCGGCACCCCCGCGCCGACGCGCTCGGCGGCGACGTCGAGCGGTACGCGGTAGTCGACGCCGACGACGTCGACCCCGACCTCCTTCATGGCGCCGAGCAGCTCGCCCGTGCCGACGCCGAAGTGCACGACGGGGACCGGCCGGGTCGCGCCCGAGGCGTCCGCGGTCTCGAACTCGAGATCGTGCACGAAGCTCAGCGCGCGTGCCGAGGCCGGGGCGACGTGGGCCTCGTAGTCGGCGAGCGAGAGCGCGCCGGCCCACGAGTCGAAGAGCTGCGCGGCCGAGGCGCCCGCGACGATCTGGGTGCGCAGGAACCGGCCGGTGAGCTCGGCCGTCCACTCCATGAGCGCCCGCCAGGCACCGGGATCGGCGTGCATGAGCGTGCGGGCGGCGAGGTGGTCCTTCGAGGGGCCGCCCTCGGCGAGGTAGGCGGCGAGGGTGAACGGCGCGCCCGCGAAGCCGATGAGCGGGGTCGCCGCGTTCCCGCCGGTCGACGCCGCCTCGGGCGTGCGGTTCAGCTCGGCGATCGTCAGCGCGACCGCCTCGGCGATGGGGGCGGATGCCTCGTCGAGTCGGGCGGGATCGATGGCGGTGAGCTCGGCGACGGCCGCGGCATCCGCGTAGCCCTTCGTGAAGACCGGGCCGCGACCCGGCTGGATCTCGACGTCGACGCCGACGAGCCTCAGCGGCACCACGATGTCGCTGAAGAAGATGCCCGCGTCGACCCCGTGGCGCCGCACCGGCTGCAGGGTGATCTCGCTCGCCATCGCCGGGTCGAGGCAGGCGTCGAGCATGCGCGTGCCGACGCGCAGGTCGCGGTACTCGGGCAGCGAGCGACCGGCCTGGCGCATGAACCAGACGGGCGTGGTGTCGGCACGCTCGCCGCGGTACGCGCGCACGAGTCGCGAGTCGCTGGTGAGGCCGGCGGAGAGGGGATGCTGCGGGGAGAGGATCACGCCCGACATTGTCTCGCATCGGGCTGGGAGCAGCGGGCTGCTGCAGCGAGCGGTGGAAGCGGAGCGCGTCGTCGATCTACCCGAGCACGCTCGCCGGGCACCGGCCGATCGCCGCTCGCACTCGCGAGAAGAGGGTCCGAGGCGAATAGGAAGGAAAGCTCACCGACTCTTCCGCTCGCGGCGCGCCACGCGCTATGGTCGGAGGCGTTGTGCGCCACCCACGCATGACGACGCGCCGCCAGGCGGCGCGCCTCCGCCCCCACGGAGAAACGCATGTCCCGAACGATGTCGTCCACCCTGTCCATCGCGCGTGCCGCTCGCGGCGCCGGTCGCCTGCGAGGCGTCCGGTGAACGCCGAGGCGCCGCACCGGGCGAAGCTGACCGTCCTCATCGCGCTCTTCGCCGCCCTCGTGATCGCGGCCCTCGCCCTCGGCGGCAGCGGCGTCGACGAGGTCGTGCTCGGGCTGCCGTCGGTGTCGGGCGGCAGGGCCACGCTCGCCGTGATCGCGGCCGCCGCGGTCGTCTGCGCGATCTGGCTCCTCGTCCGCCTCGGTCGTGCCGGACGCTGCCGTGCCCGGCGTCGTGCGCTCGAGGCGAGCGTGCGCGGCCAGGTCAGCTGCGGCATCCGCACGCGCATGCTCGTCGCCGACCTCAACGAGCTGCGCGTCGACGAGCCGCATCCGATCCGCCTCGCGGCCCGCTACTCGATCGTCGTCGACGAGCTCGGCGTCGCGTTCTGGAACGGCGGCCGCCGCCCCCGCCGAGCGGTCTTCTTCCCGTGGCGCGAGGTGCGCAACATCCGCGCCGACTCGATGGTCATCGGCGGCACGCTCGTCTCCGTGCTCGTGCTGCGGGTTCGCCGAGGCGGCACGAGCGTCGAGTTGCCGATCGTCTTCAGCGCACCCCGCCCCGGTGCCTACGCCCTGGGCGACGCCCCGTTCTTCGCGCTCGTGCGCAGCTGGAAGGCGCTGCACCGCGAGGCGCTCAGGGCCGAGGGCATCGAGCCGCCGCCCGTGACCGGCGCGATCCCGGTGATCCGGCCGGGCGCGGCGTTCGCGGGGGTCCGGTAGGGCGCGACGCGAGGCTGTTGCGCCCCGAGTCATCCTCGCTTTCGACCCCGGGTAGAATCTACGAGTGCTCATCTGCCTGACCGCGAGCCACAAGAACGCCGCATTCGACACCCTCGAACGGCTTTCGGCGCACGCGGAATCCGCCGCGCCGCGCATCCTCGACCGTCATGACTCGCTCCAGGGTGCGGTCGTCGTCGCGACCTGCAACCGCTTCGAGGCCTACCTCGACCTCGACACCCGCGAGGGCGACTCCCCCGTGCCCGCCGTGCACGAGGCGATCCGCGCGGTCGGCGACGCGGCCGGCGTCGAGCCCGACGAGCTGCGGTCCACCTTCGGCTTCGTGCACGGCAACGCCGTCGCCGGCCACCTCTTCTCGGTCGCCGCCGGCCTCGAGTCGGTCGTCGTCGGCGAGGGCGAGATCGCCGGCCAGGTGCGTCGTTCGCTCGAGCGCGCCCGCGCCGAGGGCACCACGACCCCCGAACTCGAGCGGCTCTTCCAGCGCGCCTCGCAGACCTCCCGCCGGGTGAAGAACGAGACGGGCATCGGCGGCGCCGGGCGCTCGCTCGTGCGCCTCGCGCTCGAGCTCGCGTCGAGCCGCGTCGCCGACTGGTCGGCCGCGCGCGTGCTGCTCGTCGGCACCGGCCAGTACGCCGGGGCGACGCTCGCGGCGCTCCGCGACCGCGGCGCGAACGACGTGCGCGTCTACTCGCCCTCGGGCCGGGCTGCGAAGTTCGCACGCGGCCACGACATCACGGCCGTCTCGCACGCGGGCTACGCCATCGCCGCGGCGGCCGCCGACGTCATCATCACCTGCACGACCGCCGACCACCACGTCGTCGACCGGGTGCTGCTCGAGGGCGGCCGGGCGACGCTCGCGGGTTCGCACGCGGCGCTCGCCGCTTCCGGCGCGCCCGAGTCGCAGGCGACGGGCCCGGATGCCGCGGCCCACGTCGTGCTCGCCGAGTTCCGCGCGTGGTGCCCCGTGCCCGAGGCCGCGCAGGGCGCGCGCCAGCTCGTCATCGACCTCGGCATGCCGCGCAACGTCGCGACCGACGTCGTCGAGGTCGAGGGCGTCGAGCTGCTCGATCTCGAGACCATCCGCCGGCATGCACCGCTCGAAGAGCTCGGCGCCTCCGACGACGCACGCGTGCTCATCGAGCGCGCGGCCCGCAACTTCGGCGCCGTCGGCGAAGAGCTCGACCTCGCCCCCTCGGTCGTCGCGCTCCGCGCGCACGTGCAGGGCGTGCTCGAGGCCGAGATCACCCGCGCCCGCTCGCGCGGCACCGGCGACCCCGCAGCCGACGAACGCGTCGAGGCCGCACTGCGGCACATGGCTGGCGTGCTGCTGCACACGCCCATGGTGCGCTCACGCGAATACGCTCGCGCCGGCGAGCAGCGTGCGTGGATCGACGGCCTCGAGGCCGTGTTCGGCGTGCGCGCCGACGAGTCGCGCTGACCCCGCAGCCGCATCGCCCGGCGCTCAGCCGGGGATCGGGGCACCCAGATCGGCGATGATGCGCTCGATCTCGCCGACCGCATAGGCCGCGAGTTCGCGTTGCTCGGCCTCGGCCGCGGCATCCGTCTCTTCGAGGTCGCCGATCACGATGATGTTCTCGTCGTTGAGGGTGTTGGCGGGGGCGGTGTAGTTGAAGCTGCCCACGACGAGCAGGCGCTCGTCGATGACCATGAGCTTGTGGTGAAGCTTGCGCACGCCCGTCTTCGGCTTGTTGACGTAGAGGTCGACGTCGCCGGCGGCGAGGCCGGCGGTCGCGGCCCACTTCGCGGCGCCCTGCTCGCGGTCGAGCACCCCGCGGATGCGCTGCACGAGAGGACGCAGCCGGATCATCGTGTCGTCGATGCCCGAGGACTGCGCGAAGGTGAACATCGCGAAGTCGACCGACTCTCTCGCCTTCAGCATCTGCTTCATGATCTCCATCTCGGGGCCGTGCCGCGGCGCGAACAGCGGCTTGACCCGCACGTGCGGCAGGTCGAACTCCTTCGGCTTCGGCTCGACTCGCTCGTGGAGGTCGCCGAACGTGCCCGAGCGCATGCGCTCGAACTCGTGGACGTACTCGGTCGCGGCCCGCTGCCCGTGCAGCACCACGACGTGGTTGAGGTTCTGTCCGGCGCCGCGGCCCGAGGTGGCGTTCGTCCCGGTGTCGGTGAGCGTGAAGTTGGTCGAGCCGGTCAGCACCGCGGCCTTCGGCTTGCGCGTGTCGCGCACGATGAACTTCTGGTGGAAGATCTTCGGGTTGAGGTCACTCACGACGTCGACCCTGGCCTTCAGGAGCGCCCCGAGGATGATCCGGTTCTCCTCGTGGTCGCCGGCGCTTCGCCAGGGGTCGGCGAGTGCGGTCTCCTCCGTGAGGTAGTCGCCTTCGAGAATGAGGCGCACCCGGACGCCGCGGGCCCTAGCCGCGATGATCGATGCCGCGATCGCGCGCGAGTCGATCTCCTGCACCGCGATCGCGAGGCTGTGGTCGGCCTCGTCGATGAAGTCGCGGATCGCGCCGTCGAGGTCGTCGGGTCCCCCGACCGACCGCGGGCCGAGGTGCAGCTCGATGCCGCCGATGCTCACCGACATGATGGGCCTCCTTATCTGAGACATCCTCACCCAGGATGCCGCGCGGAGTGCCCGTCCGGATCAGGGCGGGCCCGGAGGCCGGTGCCTCGGAACCGGCGCCGGATCTCGTGCATGCTCCGGCGATTCGACCGCGCAGGATCGACGACGGCTCGGCCGTCGGCGCCCGCAGGGGCGTACGGTACGGGGCCGCTGCCCCGGTCCGGCATGAGCACGAGCGGTCACGCGGGCGCCGAGCCGCTCACAGCCCGTCCTCCAGGTGCCAGTGGTTCTGCCAGCGCCAGTCGATCGGCTCCGACAGGCGCTGGTACCGGATGTCGGTCGACAGGCGCATGCGCCCCTCGGCGTCGACGTTGTCGAGGCCGGCGTGCACGAGGTGCGCGGAGTGCACCATGACGTCGCCCGCGGCGTAGTCGGCGACGAGCCAGCGGGCGTCGTACTCGTCGGCGAGGCCGGGAAGATCGGCGGTGATCGACGCCGCGGGGTGGCGGAGTTCACCGGCCGCCTCCTGCGCCATCACCCGGCGATGGCTGCCCTCGAGGTAGGCGAGTCCGCCCCGCTCGAGCGGGATGTCGCCGAGCGGGATCCACATCGACAGCACGCGGTCGCTGCCCTCGCGGAGGTACACGAGGTCGTAGTGCGCCTGCGTGGCCGTGCCGATGCCGCGCTCGCCCGGCTTCGTGTGTCGGATGATCTTGCGCCGGTGCAGGTGCACGTCGTCGCCGAGCAGCCACGCGAACCACTCGGAGATCCGCGGCGACCGGCAGAGCGCCTCGTACTGCGCGCCGGGCACGATCTCGTCGAACAGGATGCGCCGGTACGAGGCCCGGTCGACGTCGTGCGGCGCGGCGATGCCGTCGACGGGGTCGGACCCTTCGGCGATGAGGCCCGCTTCGGCGAGCACCTCGAAGTAGTAGCGGCGGAACTCGAGGACGTCCTCCGGCACGAGATGGCCAGTGAGGTAGAGGTACCCGTCTCTGCGCAGCCGGGCCCACAGCGCATCGCGATCGCGGCGCTCGGCCATCGGCACCGGCTCGAGCTCGCCGAGACGTGATGGAGTTTCTTCGAGCACGTATCCGTTGGACGTCAGCATGCGTCCATCATCAACTCGGGCGAGCGCACGCGGAATAGTCTCCTGAGACGAAGGAATTGGACTTTCATGACCGCTTGGGCGCTCTACTCGCAATCGCACCCGCTGCTCGTCGAGTACGGCCTCGCCTGCCTCGGGGCCGGTCGGCACGAAGGCCCGTCGCCCGGGTTCGGCGGCCGGCGCCGGCTCGGCGACTATGCGATCGTCTTCGTCACGAGCGGCGCCGGTGTCTACCGCGACCCGCTCGTCGGCACGATCGAGATCGAGGCGCCGGCGACGATCCAGGTGCTCCCGCAGCGTCCGCACGACTACGCCTCGCCGCGAGGCTGGACCGAGCACTGGGTGCTCTATACGGGGGCGACCGTCGCCGCCTTCGAGGGGCTGGGCGTGCTCGACCGGCGCCGGCCCGTGCAGCTCGGCGTGACGCTTCCGGCCGACCTCGCCGTCCGATTCGACGCGCTGCGCGGCGCGCTCGGCCGACCGGGCTGGCGGGGAGCGTTCGACGCATCGACCCTCACGCAGGACCTCCTCGCCGACTCGGTCGCCGGCCGCCGCGCCTCGCCGACGGCGAGCGAGGCGACGGTCGCCGCCGTGCAGGCCGATGCTGCGCTGCACCTGGATGTCGCGGCCCGAGCCGCGCTCGCGGGCGTGAGCGTCGGCACGCTCCGCGAGCACGTCAGGGAGGTGACCGGCGGGACGCCCAACGAGCTCGTCATCGGCACCCGGATCGACCGCGCGTGCGGGCTGCTCGCATCCACCCGCCTCGCAGTGCGGGCGGTCGCGGCGAGTGTCGGCTACGACGACGCAGCCTACTTCTCGCGCCTGTTCACGCAGCGCATCGGAGTCGGCCCGGCCGAGTTCCGCAGGCGGCACCGCCGCTAGCCGGTGGCTAGGCCTCGTCGTCGGGCCAGAGGCGCCGCGTCGCCGGAAGCACGTCGAAGAGGTCCGCGCCGAGCACTCGACGGAGCTCGGGCACCGCGAAGTCCGACCTCGAGCCCGTTCGAGAATCGGCGCAGCTCGCGCAGCACGATCACGAGCCGTCGGTCGTGACACAACACCTCATCGAGTACGAGCCGCCCGGGCAGCTCGCCGGGCGGCGGCTGCCACCACGGAGGTATCGGCGGCTGGGCGCCCGGCTCGGGAGGCACGGGCAACCGGTCGAAGAATCCGCCTTCGGAGTGCATGATCCGCAGGCTAGACGCACGAACGCCCCCGCGGTGAGGATCGCGGGGGCGTTCGCACAGGTGGGCGCCGGGCGGGGCGGCGAAGCGGCCCGGCGCCGGTCGATCACTCGGCGCCGAAGAACTCCAGTTCGGCGATCGAGGCCCATGGCTGCCCGTTGTGCGAGCTCATGGCGACGACCTTGACGAAGCCGGCGGTCACCGGCTCGTCGAACATGACGGGCTGCGGCGCAGTGCCGGTGGCGAGCTCACCGCTCGCGACGGGGTCGCCCCAGTCCTCGCCGTCGGCGCTCACGTACACCTCGTAGCCCTTGATGCGGCCGTTCGGCTCGGTGCCCGGACGCTGCTGGATCGAGATCCCGCGCAGCTCCTGCGCACCGCCGAGGTCGATCGAGACGTGGTGCGGGTAGGCCGGCGAGGCGTTGAGCCACTCGCTGTGCCAGCAGCTCGCCGGGTCGCCGTCGATCACGTTCGTCGCGTGGCCGTCCTCACCCTCCGTCTCCTCCGAGTCGGCGTCGACGACCGTCATCGCGTCCTTCGGCAGCGGCGTCGGCGCGGCCGCGCGGGTGCCCCAGACGTTGAGCTCGTTCGCGCCGGCGAAGGCCGCACCGTTGATCGCGTTGAGCCCGACGAGCTTCACGTACCGCGCGTCCGTCGCCGCGAACGACAGGTGCTGCACCTCGGCGGTGCTCGCGAACTGGCCGGCCTTCACGGGGCTGCCCCAGTTCTTGCCGTCGGTGCTGAGATACAGCTCGTACTGCTTGATCGAACCGTTGCCACGACGCACCTGGTAGTCGAACCCGTCGACCGCGTAGCTGTCGCCGAGGTCGAGCGCGATCCAGTGCGGGTACGGGGTGTCGGGGTTCACCTGCGACCATGCGGAGTGCCACATGGTCGCGGCGTTGCCGTCGATCGCGGCATTCGCGCTGCCGTCGCCGGTGCCCGGCTCGGCGTCGCTGACCCCGGCGATCGAGAGGCGCGACTGCGGGATCAGTCCCGGCGGCAGGGTCGGCACCGAGACGGATGCCTCGACGGTTCGCGTGCCGCCCGTGACGGTGTACCCGGTCGAGGCCGAGATCTCGTAGCTCCCCTGCTCGATGTCGGCCGGGGCCGACACGCGCCAGGTCGTCTTCACCGTGGCTCCCGGCGCGACCGAGGCGAACTCCGCGGCGCCGACGGGGGCGACCTTCCAGCCCTCGGGCGCGACGAGCTCGGTCGCGACCTGCGTCACGGGCTCGGGCTCATGGTTCGTGAAGGCGGTGGTGAAGGCGTTGGCCTCACCCGGCACGAGGCCGCTCACGGGCGCGGTGAGCGCGAGGCGGGCGCAGGCGCCCGAGGTCTCGCTCTCACCGAGGTCGACGATGCGGAGGTTGTCGAGGATGAGGTCGGACCCTGCGCCGCCGACGGCGTTGCGCCGGAGGCCGATGTACGGGTCGCCGCAAGCGGGTGCGTCGAACTCGTGCACGAACTCGGTCGTCTCGTGGACGGCGTCGAACGCCGACGAGGTGAGGTCGACCGTCTTGGACGCACCGTCGGCGATCTGGTCGACGCCCGTGACGAACGAGTAGGCGCCCGCGACCCCGCTCTGATAGTCGAACGAGACCCGGTAGCGATGCCCCGCCACGAACGGCGCGGTGTACTCGGAGGTGCGGTAGACGAGTCCGCGGTTCTCCTCGTGCGCCATGAGCGAGAAGTCGCCGTCGAGCACCATGTCGAACGAGCGGCCGTTCCAGCCCTGCTGCGTGAAGGGCTCGTTGCGCTTCGCGATGTGGGTGCGCGGGTCGGTCGAGCCGCCCGCGTCGCCCTTGAAGAACGGGCCCCAGCCCTGGTCGACCTGTTCGAAGTCCTCGTCGACGAGCACGTCTTCGCGCCCCGTCGGGTCGTCGCTCGAGACCACCCGCACGTTGTCGATGCGCACGGGCGCCTCACCGTCACCCGCGGCGATCGTGAGCGTCGGCCGGGTGTCGGCGGTCACGGTGATGTAGGTCCGCAGCCGCTGCAGCGTGGTGTCGCGCCATTCATCGGCCGCCATGAGGTTGACGGCGCCAGAGCTGTCGATGCTCGTCGAACCGCCCTTGCCGGCGTCGCCTGCGACGTCGACCGACAGGGTCGTCGGCCTGGTCCGCCCGGCCGCGACGCCGAGGTCGGCCGAGACCGCGTAGGTGCCGGGCGCGAGCTCGCCGAGACGCTGGCTGATCGAGGCCTCGCCGGCACCGAGCACGGCGGCACGGCGGCCGCGGCCGTCGATTTCGACGGTCGCTGCGCCCTGCGGGTTCCAGCCGTCGAGGTCCGTCTCGTTGAAGCCGGGGTCCTGCACCGGGGTGCCCTGGCCGAACGAGGCCTTCTTCGGCAGCGTCGATGCGCCCGTCGCCTTCGCACCGGGCACGAGCACGTAGGCCCGGCCCGCTTCGGCGTCGATCGTGACGGCGCCGCCCGTGACGGGCAGGTCGGCGACCTTCGTGCGGCCCTCGTCGCCCAGGGCGAACAGCTGCAGGGACGAGGCATCCGCGAACCCGTCGGTGAGCTGCCACGTGGTCTGACCGCCCGCCGGGCTGTAGTGGTAGAGCTTGTCGGCGGCATTGCCCGCCTTCGACGACCACGGCAGCAGGTACGTGTCACCGCGCAGCACCTCGGTGCCGTCGACGGTGATGACGCGGTCGGCGGCCGAGGTGCCGGTCACGCTCACGCCGTCCTCGAAGTCGATGCGGTCGGCTGCCCACCGCCTGATCTCGTGGTGCTGCAGGAATTTCGCGGGCACGTTCGCCGTCCACACGTTCTCGAGGAAACCGGGGAAGTCGTTCTGCCCGGTCCAGCCCTCGAACTCGACGATGTGGCTCGTGCCGAGCAACGGATGCGGGTTCCACACGTCGGACTGCGTGTTGTTCACGAAGCGCAGGATCTGCGAGTTCACGCCCTTGTTCGACGAGCCGCCGTAGTTCTCGTCGTTCGCCCAGTGCGACCACGTGTTGTTCTCGGCGAGCTTGTCGGCCCACTCGGAGCCGACGCGGAAGCCGTGCTCGACGAGCGAGTCCTGCAGCGTCTGGGCGAGCCAGCCGTGCTCGTAGTAGACGTCGATGTAGGCGAAGTCGAGGTTGTCGTCGGTCGCGTCTGCGAGCTCGCCGATGCGCTTGTCGAGCTCGCCCGAGACGCGGTCGTAGCGCTGGTCGATGTAGTACGACTGGTCGAGCCAGTTCCAGCCCTTCGAGTTCTCGTTCGCGATCTCGTCGCTGAACGAGTTCGCCTCGGGGTAGATCTCGGTCGCGTTGAGGTGAACGCCGAAGGAGGCGTTCCACTTCTTGCCGGCCTTCACAGCCGCGTTGAGCTCGTCGAGCCCGCCGGCGCGCTCGTTGAAGTTGTCGCCGTAGTCGGTGTTCGCCGAGTCGTGGCCCTCGCTCGTGAAGCCCTTGAGCATGGCCACCTGGCCGAGGCCGTCGGTGTTGAGCGCGATGCGCTTCACGTCGTCGAGGGTGCGCAGGAACGGGTGGGTCGCCTGCGAGGCGAAGTTGAACGGGATGTGCGTGATGACGTTCTCGGGGGTCTGGTCGCCCTTGTTCGGGGCGACGCGGATGTCGCGCATCGCGATCGCGCCGTCCTGCCAGTCGACGACGTCGTCGCCGTTGGCATCGGGGGTGATCGCGACCGCGACCCACGGCAGCTCCTCGGTGTCGCTCGACCCCTGGGCGCGGTAGAGCCACGGTCCGCTCGCGATGCCGACCTCGACGCCGTCGCCGTCGCCGTCCGCGACCGCCTGGCGCCAGAAGTTGCCGGCGTCCTTCTGCGAGGGCCCCGACGAGGTGTCGTAGAGCGCGTTCGTCGCGAACGCCGCGGCGAGCTCGCCCGTGTTCGCGATGATCGCGTTCGAGCCCTTGGGCGCGGCATCGAGGGGGGTGCCGGCCGTCACGGGGAGGAACACGTCGCCCGAGACGTTGCGGTCGACCGACAGGTTCGCCGCCGCGACCGCGGCGCCGGCCTCGTCGGAGGAGACGGTGACGAGCCGGTGGTTCGGGATCTGCAGCGTCTTCACGACGCCGTCGGGGTCGGTGATCTTCGTGACGTCGATGGTGACGACGTTCTGCTTCACCGAGAGCCGCGCCTCGATCGAGACGCCGTCGAGGGCGGACGGCGTGAGCACGTAGTCGACCGCGTCGCCGTCGTCGACGCGCGAGGCGACCTCGACGGGCTCGGCCGTGCCGTTGATCGTGATCGACGTGATCGTCGCGTCGTTGCCGTGCATCGTCGCGCCCGACTCGCGGTCGGTGTACGCGACGACCTGCGGGAAGCCGGCCGACGCCGTCACCGCGAGATCGCGGCTCTGCAGGGCGAACGTCTCGCCCGCGACGGCGACGGCGAACCCGTCGGGCACGAGTGGGGCGGCCTGCGCCGGCACCGCGCCGAGCGGGGCGATCACGCCGCCCGCGATGGCGCACCCCAGCCCGAGTCGCCAGAGGCGGCCAGGGGGTCGTGATGAAGGCATCTTCGTCTCCATTCCCGCGTCGTGTCGACGCGTCCACATCGACCTGCGCCGACGGCGCAGTTCAGTCGAAGGTCTCGATGTACTCCTGCTCGGGTCCGAGCTCGGCACGCTCGCGCAGCTCGACGGCGTCGCCGAGTCGCTCGAGCTCGAGCACGGCGATCGTGTTCTCGCCCGCCCGCAGCAGCGGCGCGGGCACGTAGTAGGTCTGCTGGGGACCGATCTCCCAGTAGCGGCCCAGCAGGAATCCGTTCACCCACACGAACCCCTTGCCGAAGCCGGGGAACGCGAGGAACGCATCGGCCGGCTCGTCGACGGCGAGGTTCGCCGTCGTCAGCCCGGCCAGCTCGCGCGCGCCCCACTCGTCGAGCGGCAGCGGTCGCGCCGCCCAGCGCTGCACGAGCCGTCGGTCGAGCTGCACGCCGCCGAGGATGCCCTTGCCCTCGCCGAGCAGCGGACCGTAGTTGATGCGACCCTGGTTCTCGACGACGAGCTCGAGCACGACGGGCCGCCCCTCCCCCGCGAGCCGCACGCCCGATGCGGCCTGCTCGGCGTCGAGCACCGCGACCCGCACGCCGTCGACGAACACGAGGGCGCGGTCGCGCAGCCCCCGGATCGTGAGCAGTGCCCCGCCCGACGGCACGACCGGACGGGCCTCGTAGAGCACGAGGCCCGCGTCGAGGCCGAGCTCCTCGAACGTGGGCGGGTTCGCCGCGCGCACCGGCTCGCCGGCCGCGCGCAGCACGTCGAGCAGCTCGCGACCCGGCCGCACGGGCAGCGTCGCCGCCGGCAGCACGGGCGGGGTCGGGGATGCCTCGGGCGGCGTCAGCCCCGAGGCATCCTGCAGCACGTCGCGGATGCGACAGAACTTCTCGGTCAGCGCGCCGTTCTCGGCGATCGGGGCGTGCGAGTCGTAGCTCGTCTGCGTCGGCTGCAGGCGCACGCCGTCGTGGTTCGCGCCCGACCAGAGGCCGAAGTTCGTGCCGCCGTGCGCCATGTAGAGGCTCAGCGAACCACCCTCGGCGATGATGTCGGCGACGACACCGGCCGCGCCCTCGGGCGTCCGCACGTGGTGGGGGTCGCCCCAGTGGTCGAACCAGCCGTTCCAGAGCTCGGCGCACATGAACGGCTCGTCGGCGCGGCGATCGCGCAGCATCGACGCCGCCTGCGCGGCGCGCGAGCCGAACGTCGCGGTCGCGAGCACGCCCGGCACGCTCCCGCCGTCCTGCATGAGCTCGGTCGGGCCGTCGGCCGTGTAGACGAGCTCGGTGACGCCGCCCGCGACCAGACGCTCGTGCAGCCACGCGAGGTAGTCGGCGTCGTCGCCGTAGCTGCCGAACTCGTTCTCGAGCTGCACGGCGACGATCGGGCCGCCGTGGCTCGCCTGCAGCGGCACGAGCCGCGGCAGCAGCTCGTCGAACCACGCGTCGACGGCGTCGAGGTAGGCGGGGTCGCTCGAACGCAGGCGCAGGCCC
Source organism: Agromyces chromiiresistens (assembly GCF_029167465.1). Lineage (NCBI taxonomy): Bacteria > Bacillati > Actinomycetota > Actinomycetes > Micrococcales > Microbacteriaceae > Agromyces > Agromyces chromiiresistens. Next base: position 107,730 of record NZ_JARFNL010000004.1, on the reverse strand, counting down.
GGCGTACCCGAGAGCCAGGCGGGAAACCCGCCGTTGTCCCACTCGGCGCAGATGTACGGCCCGGGCCGCACGATCGCGTCGAGGCCGACCTCGGCGGCCAGCTCGAGGAAGCGCTCGAGATCGCGCCAGCCCGAGAAGTCGACCTCGCCGCGGCGGCGCTCGTGGAAGTTCCACGCGACGTAGGTGTCGACGGTGTTGAGGCCGAGCGCGACCATGCGCTCGAGGCGGTCGCGCCACTGCGCCGGGTGCACCCGGAAGTAGTGCAGCGAGCCCGAGAGGACGCGGTGCCGACGGCCGCCGCGCAGGAAGGCGCCCGCCTCGTACGTGAGCAGCGCGGTCGCGGCGCGCTGTTGCGTGTCGGTCACTTCACGGCCCCCGCGGTGAGCCCGGCGCGCCAGAAGCGCTGCAGGCTGAGGAAGGCGATGATGAGCGGCACCACCGAGAGCAGCGCGGCCACCACGACCGTGCCGGCCGGCACCTGCCCGTTGCTGCCCGCCCAGCCGACGAGGCCGACGGTCACGGGCTGCAGCGAGCTGTCGTTCAGCACCATGAGCGGCAGCAGGAAGTTGTTCCAGACCTCGACGAACTGGAAGAGGAAGATCGTGACGAGCGCCGGCGACATGATGCGCATGCCGATCGAGAAGAAGATGCGGAACTCGCCCGCCCCGTCGATCCGGCCGGCCTCGATGAGCTCGTCGGGCACCGACTGCGCCGCGAACACGCGGGCGAGGTAGACCCCGAACGGGCTCACGACGCTCGGCAGCAGCACGGCGAGCGGGTTGTTGAGCAGCCCCACCTGGTTGAACAGCAGGAAGAGCGGCAGCGTGAACATGACCTTGGGGATGAGCACGGCGGCGAGGATGACGCCGAACACGACGCCGCGGCCGCGGAACTCGTACTTCGCGAGCGCGTATCCCGCCATCGCCGAGAGCAGCGTTCCGACGAGCGCCGACGTCCCCGCGTAGAAGACGCTGTTGAGCATCCACCTGCCGAAGATGCCGTCGCTCTCGGCGAAGACGAGCGCGATGTTGTCGAACAGCCCGAAGCCGTCGAACCACAGGCCCGGCTCGGAGAACTGCTTGCCGACGGGCTTCGTCGACGCGACGACGAGCCACCAGATCGGAACGATGAAGTAGAGGGCCGAGAGCCCCAGCAGGGCGAAGACGCCGAGGCGGCTCGCGAGGTTCGCCTCTCGCCGCGAGCGGCCCGGGCGGTCGGCATCCGGTCGGTCGGAACGCGGCGGTCGCTCGGCCGACACGAGGGCGGGGGCGCTCATCGCTCGCCTCGATTCATGAGCTTGAAGAAGGTGAACGAGAGCACGCCGACGAGGAGCGCGAGCACGACCGACTGCGCGGCCGCGTAGGGGTAGTTCTGGGCGGTGACCTGCGCCTGCGCCGCCATGAGGGGCGTGAACGTGTTGCTGATCGCTCCGCCCGAGATGGTCTGCAGCACCTTGGGCTCGTTGTAGAGCTGGGCGGAGCCGATGATCGAGAAGACGGCGGTCAGCACGAGGGCCGGGCGCACCATGGGGATCTTGATGCTCCACGCGATGCGGAAGGCGCCGGCGCCGTCGAGGCGTGCCGCCTCGATCGTCTCGGCGGGGATCGTCTGCAGCGACGAGTAGATGATGAGCATGTTGTAGCCGGTCCAGCCCCAGGTGACGATGTTGGCGACCGCCCACAGCACCACCTCGGGTGCGAAGAAGGGGATGCCGGTACCGACGACCCGCTCGAGCAGGGTGTTGATCGGGCTCGTCACGGGCGAGTAGAGGAACGACCACATGACGGCGGCGATGACGCCGGGCACGGCATAGGGCAGGAAGGCCGCGAGCCGGAAGAAGCCCTTGCCGCGGGCCGAGCGCGAGTCGAGCAGGAGGGCCAGCACGAGCGCGAGGCCGAGCATGACGGGCACCTGCACGAGTCCGAACAGGGCGACCCTGCCGAGCGACGCGATGAAGTCGGCATCGCCGAGCAGGCGGGCGTAGTTCGCGAACGGCGTGAACTCGAGCGTGGGCGCCTCGAGCCCGAGGCCCGAGCGCTGCAGGGTGAACAGGCTCTGCACGAACGCGAAGGCGATCGGCACGAGGTACATCGCGGCGAACAGCACGCCGAAGGGCAGCAGGAAGAGCAGCGGGATGCGCCAACGGCCGGCGGCGCGGCGCGGGGCCCGACCGCCGGGGGCGGGGGCATCGGGCCCGGAGAGCCCGGGGCCGCCCGTGCGCCCGCGGCGCGCGGTGCCGGCGGTCGTGACCGCCCGGGTCGATGAGGTGAGCATGTCGTCCTGCGTGGTTCTCGTGGTGGCGCGCGGTGGTGATGCGCGGTGGTGGTGCGGGCCGGGGCGGATCCTCGCCGCCCCGGCCCGGGTCTCGCGGGCTACTCCGAGACGGAGAGGCCCTGCGCCTCGAGGGCGTCGACGGTCTGCTGCTGGGTGCCCTTCAGCGCGTCGGCGAAGGTGCCCTGCTTCGACCAGGCCTTGCCCAGGCCGTCGTCGAGGAAGCCGACGGTCTCGGGCATGTTCGGCCCCCAGGTCCATCCGGTCGTGACGAGCGGCGAAGCCTCGGCGAAGACGTCGAAGATGACCTGGTCGCCGAAGTACGGGTCGGGCTCGGTGAGTACCGGCAGGTCGAGCAGTTCGGTCGCCGCCGGGTAGAGCGCGGCGGCCTCGATGAGGCCCGTGTAGATGTCGGGATCGGTGCTCATGGCATGCGCGAACGTCCACGCCGCCTCGGGGTTGTCGCAGCCCTTCAGCACGGCCGTGGCCGAGCCGCCGACGTTGCCGACCTTGTCGTCGCCGGCCTCCCACTGCGGCATCGGGGCGACGGCCCACTTGCCGGCGCCGTCGGGGGCGCTGCCCTTCAGGATGCCGGCGATCCAGACCGCGCCGACGTGCGTCGCGATCGAACCGTCGCCGAGGCCCGTGTACCAGGACTGGTCCCACATGGGGGCCTGGCTGATGAGGCCGGCGTCGGTGAGGCCCTGCCAGTAGTCGGCGACCTTCTGGCCCTCCGGCGAGTCGATCGAGACGTTCCAGCTGTCGCCGTCGACCGAGAACCACGGCGCCTCGGCCTGCCAGTCGAAGCCGGCGTAGTCGTAGTTCAGGTAGCTCGCCGAGAGCGACTTGCCCGCGGCCTTGAGCTTCTCGCCGGCGGCCTGGTACTCGGCCCACGTGGTCGGCACGGCGATGCCGAGCGAGTCGAAGACCTCCTTGTTGTAGAAGAGCGCCATCGGGCCCTGGTCGACGGGCGCGCCGTACACGGCGTCGCCGATCGAGACGGCCGACCACGTCGCGGGCGAGAACTCGCCCTCGCTCTCGTTCGCGAACTCGGACACGTCTTCGAGCGCGCCCTGCGCGGCGAAGCTCGTGAGCGTCTCGTAGCCGACCTGCGCGAGGCACGGCGCGTTGCCGGCCGTCACGGCGTTGAGCATCTTGTCGTAGCCGCCCTTGGCGCCGGGGGCGACCTCCTCGTAGGTGACGACCACGTCGTCCTGCGAGGCGTTGAACGCCTCGACGGCGTCGGCGTAGCCCGGGGCCCAGCCCCAGAACGTGACCTCGGCCGGACCGGACTGCTCGGGCTGCGCGGCCCCGGCACAGCCGGCGAGCGCCAGGCCGATGCCGATCGCGCCGGTGATGCCCACCGTGCGCATGACTGTCTTCTTCACTGCTGCCTCTCCTTTGAATGAGCTCGGAATGCGTCGTGCAACGAACCGGGCCCCGCGCGGTCTCGGGTGCGGGTTCCGCGGGGCGTGCTCTGATGGTGCCACATCTTGTTATCGATAACAAGCACGGATTCTTGACGAAAGAACGGGACAATCGACCCAGTCTTCGAGATAGCATGTTTTCGCTAGCATGGGGGCTGGCATGGCGAAGGGGCATCAGATGAGCACGACGCGGCGACTCGACGCGAACGGACGCGCGCGCACGCCGAGCATGGCCGACGTCGCCGCCCACGCCGGCGTCTCGGCGCAGACGGTGTCGCGTGTGCTGAGCGGCCACCCCAACGTGCAGCCCGCAACCCGCGACCGCGTGCTCGCCTCGGTCGACGAGCTCGGCTATCGCATGAACAACGCCGCGCGCTCGCTCTCGTCGGGCCGCACGCGCACGATCGGCGTCGTCGTGCTGCCGACGGTCGACTACTCTGGCGCCGCCGTCACCCATGGCGTCGAGTCCGCCGCCCGCCGCGCGGGCTACGCGGTCAACATCTCGACGGCGAGCTCGCCCGACCCTGCGGCGATCGCCGCCGCGATGACCCGCCTCGACCGGCAGTCGGTCGAGGGCATCGTGCTCGTCGTGCCGGTGGCGACCGGCACCGACGAGGTCGAGACGATCGCCCGCCGCATCCCGACCGTCACGATCGACGGCTCGCGCACGATGTCGAGCGAGGTCGTCGCGATCGACCAGTTCGAGGTGGGCCGGCTCGCGACCGAGCACCTGCTGTCGCTCGGGCACCCCACCGTCTGGCACGTCGCCGGACCCGACGAGTGGCTCGACTCGACCGGCCGGGCCGCCGGCTGGCGTGCGGCGCTCGAGGCCGCGGGCCGCGAGGTGCCGCCGCTCCTCCACGGCGACTGGTCGCCCGAGTCGGGCTACCAGGCGGGGCTCCTGCTCGGCCGCATCCCCGAGGCGACGGCCGTCTTCGTCGCGAGCGACGAGATGGCGTTCGGCGCGATCCGAGCCCTGCACGAGCTCGGCCGCCGGGTGCCCGAAGACCTCTCGGTCGTCGGCGTCGACGACATCGCCCTCGCCGCGTACTGCAGCCCCGCGCTCACGACCGTCGCCCAGCCGTTCGGCGACATCGCCGCGCTCGCGGTCGAGCACCTGCTGCGACGCATCGACGACCCGACCGCGCCGCCGGCGTCGACCGAGGTGGCGGCGCAGCTCGTGATCCGGTCGAGCACCGCGCCCTACGCGGGCTGAGGGGCATCGTCCCGTCCCGCATCGTCCGCTCTGGAGGAGGATCCGCCCGACACGCCGATCGCACGCCGTCAGGTCCGGCGTGTCGCGCAGAAGTTCCTCCATTGCGCCGGGCGACGGCGCGGGTTCAGCCCCGAGGCATCCATTCACGCCGCAGGATCGCGTAGAGCTCGCTGTCCTGCCAGCCGTCGTCCTCGAGGATCTCCTCGAGCATCGTGCCCTCGAGGCGCATGCCGAGCCGGCGGCACAGCGCGGCCGAGGCGGTGTTGCGCGCATCGAGGTGGGCGAACACGCGGTGCGCACCGATGACCTCGAAGGTGAAGCGCAGCACCTCGGCGGCGGCCTCGCGCGCGAGCCCGCGACCCTGGAACGCAGGATGCAGCACCCAGCCGATCTCGACCTGCGCGCTCTCGATGCTGCCGACCCGCAGCATCACGTCGCCCACCACGCGGTCGCGAGGGGCGGATGCCTCGGCGCCGGCGCCGCCCGCGACCGGCACGCCGACGGACGGCTCGCCGTGCAGCACCATCGCGAAGTGGGTCGCGTCGCCGTCGGCGGCGAGCACCCGCATGCCGGCGCGCTTCAGCGTGTGCACGTGCGCGTCCTCGCGGCTGCGCGGCGGCCACGGGATGTAGCGCAGCACCTCGGGCAGGCGCTGGTACTCCCAGACGTCGTCGCTGTCATCGGGCGAGATCGGGCGCAGCGTCATGCGGTCGGTCCGCAGCGGGGCACCCTCGATCGACGCGATGTCGAACGGGAACGCTGCGCCGGTCGCCGCGGCCGCGCCGGTCGCCGCGGTCGCGGTCGTGCCGTCGACGGGCTCGGCCGAGGCGGGCACGGACGCCCTACGCCCCGATGAGCCGCGCCGCGAGGAAGCCCTCGAGCTCGGCGAGCGGCACGCGCTGCTGCTCCATCGTGTCGCGGTCTCGCACCGTCACGGCGTCGTCGTCGAGCGAGTCAAAGTCGACCGTGATGCAGAACGGGGTGCCGATCTCGTCCTGGCGGCGGTAGCGGCGGCCGATCGCGCCGGCATCGTCGAAGTCGACGTTCCAGTACTGGCGCAGCGACGCGGCGACCTCGCGCGCGAGCGGCGAGAGCTTCTCGTTGCGGCTGAGCGGCAGCACGGCGGCCTTGACGGGCGAGAGGCGCGGGTCGAGCTTCAGCACGGTGCGGGTATCGGTGCCGCCCTTCGCGTTCGGCACCTCCTCGACGTGGTACGCGTCGACGAGGAACGCCATGAGCGAGCGGGTGAGGCCCGCTGCGGGCTCGATCACGTAGGGGATCCAGCGCTCGTTCTTCGACTGGTCGAAGTAGCTGAGCTCCTTGCCCGAGTGCTCGGAGTGCGTCGAGAGGTCGAAGTCGGTGCGGTTCGCGACGCCCTCGAGCTCGCCCCACTCGCCGCCGGTGAAGCCGAAGCGGTACTCGATGTCGACGGTGCGCTTCGAGTAGTGGCTGAGCTTCTCCTTCGGGTGCTCGAAGAGGCGCAGGTTCTCGGGGTCGACGCCGAGGTCGACGTACCAGTTCCAGCGGTAGTCGAGCCAGTACTGGAACCACTCGTCGTCGGTGCCGGGCTCGACGAAGAACTCGAGCTCCATCTGCTCGAACTCGCGAGTGCGGAAGATGAAGTTGCCGGGCGTGATCTCGTTGCGGAACGACTTGCCGATCTGCCCGATGCCGAACGGCGGCTTCATGCGCGCCGCCTGCAGCACGTTGGCGAAGTTCGTGAAGATGCCCTGCGCGGTCTCGGGGCGCAGGTAGTGCAGGCCCGACTCGTCTTGCACCGGGCCGAGGTAGGTCTGCAGCATCATGTTGAAGTCGCGGGGCGGGGTCCACTCGCCGCGGGTGCCGCAGTTCGGGCAGGCGATGTCGCCCATGCCGTTCTCGGGGGTGCGGCCCTTCTTCTCCTCATACGCCTCGAGCAGGTGGTCCTCGCGGAAGCGCTTGTGGCAGTGCAGGCACTCGACGAGCGGGTCGGTGAAGACGCCCACGTGGCCCGAGGCCACCCAGACCTGCTTCGGCAGGATGACGCTCGAGTCGAGGCCGACGACGTCGTCACGGCGGGTGACCATGTAGCGCCACCACTGCCGCTTGATGTTCTCCTTCAACTCGACGCCGAGGGGGCCGTAGTCCCACGCCGAACGCGAACCGCCGTAGATCTCGCCGGCCTGGAAGACGAACCCCCGGTGCTGGGCGAGGGCGATGACGGATTCGAGACGGCTGGGTGCGGCCACGGTGGCTCCAATGGTCGGGGGTGGAGATCTCGGGCGGACAGCCCGGCGGTGCCACCATCCTACGGGCGACGGCACTCTAGGCTTGAACGGATGCCCCAGCTGCCCGACCTCCTCGTCTCCGCGATCGCGCTCGTGCGCGACCGTCGGGTGCTCATGGTCACCGCCCGTGATCGCGAGGTCTACTACATGCCCGGCGGCAAGATCGATGCGGGCGAGACGGCCGCCGAAGCGGCCGCGCGCGAGGCGTTCGAAGAGGTCGCGCTCGAGCTCGACCCTGCCTCCCTCGACGAGCTGTTCGAGGTCGTCACCCAGGCGCACGGCGAGCCCGACGGCCGGCTCGTGCGCATGCGGGTCTTCCAGACCGACACGGATGCCTCGCCGGCGCCCTCCGCCGAGGTCGGCAGCCTGCACTGGGTGACCACGGCCGACGCCGACCGCTGCCCGCCCGCCGGGCGCGAGGTGCTCGCCCGGCTCGCTGCGACCGGCCTGATCGACTGAGCACGGTCCCGGCCGCCGAGTGAGCGCCGGGGCGCCGTGTCCGGACCCCGCCCGTCCCCATAGACTGCGGGGCATGGCGTCGACTCGCGTATTCCGCACCGGAGGCCGCGTCACGCGCATCACGCGCAGCGGTCGCGACGACGGCCCGGGCTACGTGCTCGTGCACGGCATCGGCATGGCCCACGAGTACTGGTCGGATGTCGCGGCGGAGCTCGGGCGCAGCGGCACGGTCTACGCACTCGACCTCCCGGGCTTCGGCGACGCGCCCCAGCCCGACGAGCCGCTCACGATGCGCGGGGCCGGCGACCTCCTCGCCGATCTCGTGCGGGCGGAGGGCATCGCCGACCCGGTGCTCGTCGGCCACAGCGCGGGGGCCCAGGCCGTCGCCGAGGCGGCGGCGTGGCATCCCGAGCTGTTCGAGCGCATCGTGCTCATCGCGCCGACGGTGAACCCTCGCGAACGCTCGGCCGGCAAGCAGGCCCTGCGGCTCCTGCAGGACCTCTCGCTCACCCACCCGAAGGTGCTCGGGCTCGGCGTCGTCTCGTATGCGAAGGCGGGGGTCTCCTGGTACCTCGAGAGCCTGCCGCCGGTCATCGAGCACCGCGTGGAGCTCACGCTGCCGAACGTCGCGGCCCGCACCCTCGTGATCCGGGGCGAACGCGATCGCCTCGTGCCGCGCGAGTGGGCCGAGCGGGTCGCATCGCTCGTCGGCGACGGCCGGTACGCCGAGGTGCCGGGCCGTGGACACGAGACGATGATCACGGCGGGAGCGCGGGTCGCGAACCTGATCGCCGCCCACGCGAGGGGCGAGGCGGTCGGCCGGGTCGTCGGGCCTGCTGACGGCGCCGTCGTCGTGCCCGCCCGCCGGCGGCCGCCCCTGGCGAAGATCATCCGCTGGTGGGCGCTCGACTACCTCTACGCGGGATGGCGCCAGCTCGCCGTGCTCGGTGCCTGGAAGCCGCCCGCGAAATGGTCGCGCGGCGACACCGCGCTCCCGACGATCGTGCTGCTGCCGGGCGTGTACGAGCACTGGTCGTTCCTGCGACTCCTCGGCGACGCGCTCAACGCCCGCGGCCACCGCGTGCGCGTCGTGCACGGCCTCGGGGCGAACCTGCTCGACATCCCCGAGACCGCCGCCCGCGTCTCGCGCGCGCTCGCCCGGGTGTCGATCCCGGCGGCCGGCCAGGTGCTCGTCGCCCACTCGAAGGGCGGGCTCGTCGCGAAGCGCATGCTGCTCGACGACGACGCGCCGTCGCTCGGCCTGCTCGGCATGGTCGCGATCGCGACGCCGTTCGGCGGTTCGATCTACTCGCGATTCATGTTCGACCGGGCCCTGCGCGAGTTCGATCCCGATGCGCCGATCATCGTCGAGCTCGCCGACGGCGTCTCGGTGAACTCGCGGATCGTCTCGGTGTTCGGGCCGTTCGACCCGCACGTGCCGAAGGGAAGCGCGCTCGACGGGGCGACCAACGTGCAGGTGCCGGTCGCCGGCCACTTCCGGGTGCTCGGCGCGACCGAGACGGTCGACGCGGTGGTCACCGGCATCCGGCAGCTCGCCGTCGCCGACGCCACGGCCGACGCCGCCGACCAACCCGCGGAGCAGCCGGGAGCGGGTCAGAGCTCGTCGAACGGGGCCGCGTAGCGGAACGCGCCGACCGGGGCGTCCGCCTCGGCCGCGCCGAGCCGGATCGCCTGGAAGTACGCGCCCCAGGCCGGCTCGGGCGGCGTGATGCCGAGGTCGACGCTCGGCACGAAGCCGAGCCGGCCGTAGTACGCCGGGTCGCCGAGCAGCGCCACGACTCGTTCGCCGTGCTCCGCGGCGAGCCGCAACGTCTCGCGCACGAGCGCCGAGCCGATGCCGCGCCGCTGCGCTGAGGGATCGACCCCGATGGGGCCGAGCCCGAGCGCGGGCCCGTCGCCGACCCACCCCCTCGTCGTGATGCAGTAGCCGGCGACCGCCCCGTCGATCTCGGCGACGAGGGCGAGGTGCGGCAGGAACTCCACCGAGGTGACGAGCGCCGTGTTGAGCACGACCTCGATCGGCGGCGACGCCGCCGGCGAACCGTCGGGCTGCGGCCCCGAGAACGCCTCGGCGAGAAGCCGGTCGACGGCCGCGCGGTCGTCCACGCGGTACGTGCGGATCAGCATTCGGGCGAGCACCTCAGTGCACGAACTCGAGCAGGTCCATGCCGACCTGGCGCATGCCGTCGAGCACCGCGAGGCGCGACGAGAGCATCGTGTCGGCGTAGTACATCGAGACGGCGTAGGCGACGCTCGCGCGCGGCCCCCGCAGCACACCGACCTCGCTGCGCACTCCCCCGTCGGTGCCGGTCTTGTTCATGAGCAGCACGCCGTGGTCGGGCGTGCGATGCGAGAGCGGGTCGAGCCCGAACGCCGAGGCGACCATCGAGAGATCGGCGTTGAGCGAGAGCCAGCCGACGACGCGCTGCGACACCTCGGGCGAGACGATCTCGCCGCGGGCGAGCGAGGCGAAGAGCCAGGTGAGCTCCTTCGCCGAGCCGATCGAGAGCTGCGGGGCGTCGTCGGGCCCGCGGTGGTCGCGCACGAGGTCGAGCAGCGCGGTTCGCGTGAGGCCGAGCGTCTCGGTGCGCGCGCGCACCGCCTCGAGGCCGATGTGGCGGATGAGCACGTTCGTCGCGAGGTTGTCGCTCGTCGCGCCGACGAGTGCGGCGAGGTCGGCGATCGGCAGCGACGGCGACTGCAGGTGCTGCCAGATGCCCGAGTCGCCGGCCGCATCGCGGGGAGCGCGGTCGAGCACGGTGAACGTCTCGGTGCTCGCCCCGACGAGGCGCGAGGCGATCTCGACGAGCAGCAGCACCTTGCCGATCGAGGCGGTCGGCATCACGACGTGGTCGTCGACCGAGAACAGCACCTTGCCGGTCGCGAGGTCGGTCGCGCGGGCCGAGACCTGCACCCCGGCGAGCGCGAGCTCGCCGAGCGCGGCGAACCCGCGGGCGAAGTTCTCGCCCGGCTCCTCGGTGCGGTGCTTGCCCTTGCGCAGATCGGCATGACGTGCGCGTCGCTCGGATCCCTGCGACGACGTCACCACGGTGCTTGCACGCTCTTCCTCGGACGGTCGGCGCTCCCCCACCGCAGGCCGCGGCGCGCTCGAGATGTTCGGATACTCGGACTTCGGATCTGCGACTACCAGATGGTCACCCGCTCGGCAGGGTCGAGCCAGAGGGCGTCCTCTTCAGTCACTCCGAAGCCAGTGTAGAACTCATCGATGTTGCGGACGATCTGGTTGCACCGGAACTCGTTCGGCGAGTGGGGATCGATCGCGAGCAGGCGCACCACCTCCTCGTCGCGGCCCTTCATCTGCCAGGCCTGCGCCCACGACAGGAAGAACCGCTGCACCGCCGAGTACCCGTCGATCTCGGGAGCCCCGTCGACGTCGCCGCCCTGCGAGAGCACGTACGCCTTCCACGCGATCGCGAGCCCGCCGAGGTCGCCGATGTTCTCGCCGATCGTGAGCGCGCCGTTCACGTGCGGCGCCCCGTTCGCCTCGGCCCCGCCCTGGGTGGATGCCTCGCCCGCGGCACCCTCGGACCCGGGCGCGCCGTCGGCGAGCTGGGCGGGAACGAGCGCGTCGTACTGCTCGATGAGCGCCTTCGTGCGCTCCTCGAAGGCGGCGCGGTCGTCGGCCGTCCACCAGTCGGTGAGGCGCCCGTCGCCGTCGTACTTCGACCCCTGGTCGTCGAAGCCGTGCCCGATCTCGTGTCCGATCACCGCGCCGATCGCGCCGTAGTTCGCCGCGGCGTCGCGGCCGGCGTCGAAGAACGGGAACTGCAGGATCGCCGCAGGGAACACGATCTCGTTGAAGCCGGGGTTGTAGTACGCGTTGATCGTCTGCGGGGTCATGAACCATTCGTCGCGGTCGATCGGCCCGCCGACCTTGCCGAGCTCGCGCTTGAACTCGAACTCGGCCGTCGCGCGCACGTTCCCGACGAGGTCGTCGGTGATCTCGAGGGTCGAGTAGTCGCGCCACTTCACGGGGTAGCCGATCTTCGGCGTGAACTTCGCGAGCTTGTCGAGCGCCTTCTTCTTGGTGGCCTTCCCCATCCAGTCGAGGCCCTCGATCGACTCGCGGTAGGCCGCGACGAGGTTCGCGACGAGCTCGTCCATCGCCTCCTTCGCCGCGGGCGGGAAGTGCCGTTCGACGTAGATGCGGCCGACCGCCTCGCCCATGGCGCCCTCGACGAGCGAGACCCCGCGCTTCCACCGCTCGCGCATCTGCGGCGTGCCGGTGAGCGTGCGGCCGTAGAAGTCGAAGTTGGCCTCGACGAGGTCGCTCGAGAGGTAGGCCGCGCTCGAGCGCACGACCTGCCAGGCCAGCCAGTCGCGCCAGGCGGGCAGCCGGTCCTCGGTCAGCAGCCGGCCGAGGCCCTGCACGAACGACGGCTGCCGCACGACGAGCTCGTCGAAGGCGCCCGACGGAACGCCCATCGCGTCGCGCCAGACCGACAGCCCCGAACCCGCGGGCTCGGCGCCGGGGAACGCCAGCGCCGAGGCATCCGCCCAGCTCTTCAGGTTGTAGGTCTTCTCGCTGTCGCGCGAGTCGACGTTGTTCCAGTGCACCCTCGCGATCTCGGTCTCGAGCTCGAACACGCGGGCCGCCCGCTCGGCGGCCGCGTCGAACTGCGCGAGCCGCAGCATCCGCTCGAGGTGCTCGCGGTAGGCCGCGCGGATCGGCTCGAAGCGGTCCTCGCGGAAGTAGCTCTCGTCGGGCAGGCCGATGCCGCCCTGCTCGACGAAGACGAGATAGCGCTCGGGGTCGCCCGGATCGTTGTCGACGTAGAGCTGCGCGAAGCCCGACACGCCCTGCCGCTCGAGCCGGCCGAGGGTCTCGACGAAACTGCCGATCGAGTTCACGAGCGACACCTCGAGCAACTGGCCGGCGATCGGCGTGACCCCGAGCAGCTCGGCCCGGTCCTCGTTCATGAAGCTCGCGTAGAGGTCGCCCACCTTGCGGGCCTCGGTGCCGGGCTCGGCCTGCTGCGACTCCTCGATGATCTCGCGCACGGCCTCCTCGGCCTCCTCGTGCAGCACGTAGAAGGAGCCGTAGCGCGCCTTGTCGGCGGGGATGTCGGTGCGTTCGATCCACCTGCCGTTGACGTGCCGGAACAGGTCGTCCTGCGGGCGCACGCCCGGGTCGAGCTCGTCAAGCGTGATTCCGGAGGGCAGCGCGACGTCGGTCATGCGCAACAGCCTATGCTCGGCTTCCGGCGCATAGGCTGAGGATCGACATGAAGACGCTGCTGAACATCATCTGGCTCGTGCTCTCGGGCATCTGGCTGTTTCTGTCGTACGTGCTCGCGGGCGTCGTGATGTGCATCCTGATCGTGACGATCCCGTGGGGCATCGCGTCGTTCCGCATCGCGATGTACGCCCTGTGGCCGTTCGGCCGCACGGTCGTGCAGAAGCCGACCTCGGGCGCGTGGTCGTTCATCGGCAACGTGATCTGGGTCATCCTCGCCGGCTGGTGGCTCGCGCTCGAGCACATCGTCACGGGCCTGCTGCTCTGCATCACGATCATCGGAATCCCGCTCGGCATCGCGAACTTCAAGCTCGTGCCCGTCTCGCTCGCGCCCCTCGGCAAGGAGATCGTCGACGCCTGAGCCGTCGGCTCGCCCCCGCTCGCCCGACCCTCCTCACGGGGATGACGCGATCCAGGTCCATTCCGTTCGCCGACGGCCTCGGCCAAGATGGGGCTGGGCGCCGGGTCGGCGCGGGGCGGAGGGGCATGGCATCGGACTGGTCGGCGCCCCCGCTCGCACGATCGCTGGGCGCCGCGCTCACCCTCATGATGGTGCTCGGCGTGCTGTTCGCCGCGCTCGAGTTCGCGCTGCTCCTCCCCATCCCGCCCGAGTTCTGGGTGATCGCCCTGTTCCCCGCCGTCGCGCTCGTCTGGTTCGTCGCGGGAACGATCGCGTGGCGCCGACGGCCGAGCAGTCGCACCGGCCTGCTCATCTGGGTCGGCGGCATCTCGCTGCTCGCCGGCGGCCTGCTCAACACCGGCATCCAGTTCGGCATCGTGGTCGGCAGCGTCTTCGCGACCGTCATCGTCGCCGTCATCGTGCACCTGCTGCTCGCCTTCCCGTCCGGCCGGCTGCCCGACCGGACCTCCCGCGCGATCGCGCTCGCGGGCTACTTCGTCGCGCTCGTGCTGCAGACCCCGGTCTACGTGTGGGGCATGGGCCTGTTCGCCCCCGCGATCCCGGCGAACGCGGGGCTCGCGACGATCGGCGGCGAGGTGCAGCGGTGGGCCGGGCTCGTCGTCGTCGTCGCGACGGCGGTCGTGCTCGGCATGCGGCTGCGCGCGACGTCGCCCGGCCGCCGGCGCGTGCTGGTGCCGCTCTACGGCTACGGCATGGCGTCGGTCGTGCTCATCCCGGCGAGCGCGAGCCTCGACGTCGCCCTGCCGGTGCCCGCCGTCGTCGCCGTCCAGCTCGCGCTCATCGCCGGCGTCGCCGTCGCCTTCACGGTCGGGGTGCTCGTCGGCGGCTTCGAGCGCACGGCCGAGCTCGAGGAGCTCGCGGCGTGGCTCGGCACCGAGTCCGGACGCGAGCCGTTGCGCTCCGCCATCGCGCGCGCGCTCGGCGATCCGAGCGTCGAGCTCGTCTACTGGCTGCCGGTGCGCGAGGGATTCGTCGACGAGCAGGGCATCGGCGTCGACCCGCCCGACGATCCCGGTCGCGGCTTCGCCGTCATCGAGTCCGACGGCGCCCCGGTCGGCGCGATCGTGTACGACGCCAGGCTCGTGGGCGACCAGCAGCGCGTGCAGGCCGTCGGCCGGGTCGCTGCGATCGCGATCGCGCGCGAACGGCTCACGACCGAGCTGCGAGCGAGCCAGACGGCGCTGCGGCACTCGCGCGTGCGCCTCGTCGAGGCGGCCGACCGGGAGCGCGCCCGCATCGCGAAGGACCTGCACGACGGGCTCCAGGTGCAGCTCGTGCTGCTCGCACTCGAGGCGGGGCGCATCCACGACGACGCGCAGGTCGAGGCCGTCCGCGATCGTGCGCTGCACCTGCGTCAGGGCATCGAGGAGGCGGCCGACGAGCTGCGCCGGCTCGTGCACGAGGTGATGCCGTCGGCGCTCGTCGAGCGCGGACTGGTGCTCGCCGCGGAGGACCTCGTCGACCGGATGCCGATTCCGACGACGTTGCGCGCCGAGGGACTCGACGCGCCGCTGTCGCCGACCGTCCTGAACGTCGCGTACTTCGTCGTCGCCGAGGGGCTCGCCAACACGGTCAAGCATGCGCGCGCGGCATCCGCGTCGGTCAGCCTGACCCGCGAGGGCGACGTGCTCGCCGTCGAGATCGCCGACGACGGCGTCGGCGGGACGGGCGTGCATCGCGGCCGCGGGCTCGCGGGGCTCGCCGACCGCATCGATGCGGTCGGGGGCAGGATGTCGCTGCGGAACGTCCCCGGCGGTGGCACGAGCCTCAGGGCGGAGCTGCCGTGCGGGTCGTGATCGCCGAAGACGAGACCCTGCTGCGGCAGGGGCTGCGACTGCTGCTCGAGGAGGGCGGGTTCGAGGTCGTCGCCGCGGCGGGCGATGCCGACGAGCTGCTCGGCGCCGTCGACGCGCACGGGCCCGATCTCGTGATCACCGACATCCGGATGCCGCCGTCGCACAGCGACGAGGGCCTGCGAGCGGCCCTCCGCATCCGGAACGAGCGCCCCGACATCGCGATCGTCGTGCTCTCGCAGTACGTGCAGCGGCGCTACGCGCTCGAGCTGCTCGGGGGCGAGGCATCCAGGATCGGGTACCTGCTGAAGCAGCGGATCGCCGATGTCGGCGCGTTCCGCGACGACCTCCGCCGCGTCGCCGAGGGCGGCACGGCGCTCGACCCCGAGGTGGTCGCGGTGCTCATCTCGCGCGCCGGGCGCGGCGGCGGCGACGTGCGGCGACTCACGCGCCGCCAGCGCGAGGTGCTCGCCTACATGGCGGAAGGTCGGAGCAACGCCTGGATCGGGCAACGGCTCGTGCTCACCGAGAAGGCGATCGTGCAGCACACCTCGGGCATCTACGACGCGCTCGGGCTGCCCGTCACGGCCGACGATCACCGCCGGGTGCTCGCGGTGATCCGGTACCTCGACGGCGCGGCCGACTGAGCGAGGCGTCGCGAGGCCCCGACCCCCGTTCTGGGTGCCGCCGCCGCGGCGAATGGCGACATGGGTCCATGTCGGCGGCGGCGACGCGCGAGGAGAGTGTGCGATGCGCGCCCCTACGCGAGCCACTCCCGGAAGGATCATCCATGGCTCTGTCGACCTCCGTCCAGATGACGAACGCCGCGCTCAGCGCGGTGCGCACCGCCGACCGCGTCTCGCCCGCACTCGCCGCGGGCATCGCCGGCCCCATGTTCGAGCGCACGCGCCCGTCGCGCGTCGTGCATCCGAGCGAGCAGCCCGTGCACCTCGCCGCCGAGCGGCACCCGCTGCCGCTGCCGCACGGCGACGGCGTGCTCTACGAATGGGGCACGGGCCCCCGCACCGTTCTGCTGGTGCACGGCTGGCGCGGCCGCGCCTCGCAGTTCGCGCCGATCATCCGCGAGCTGCGCGCCGCGGGCTTCCACCTCGTCGCATTCGACGCACCGGCGCACGGCGACGCGGCGGGCCGGCGCACCGACATCCGTTCGTGGGTGGAGGCGATCAACCGGCTGCACCTCAAGTACGGCCGCTTCGAGGCGATCATCGGCCACTCGCTCGGCGCGCTCACGACGATGACCGCGGTGCGCGACGGCGTCTCGACGCGCGGTGTCGTCGGGCTCGCGCCGATGTCGTCGGGCCGCTACCTGTTCGACGCCTTCGCGCACGGCGTCGGTCTCAGCGAGCAGGCCGCCGCGATCCAGCGCGAGCGCTACACCCGGCGGGTCTTCCCCGACGCGTCCGACCCGTGGCGTCGTTTCGACACGCTCGCCGCACCGCTGCCGGCGTCGGTCGAGCTGCTGCTGCTGCACGACCGTGAAGACCGCGAGATCGACGCCGCGCAGAGCGAGCTGCTGCACGCAGCGCACGGCGACCGGTCGAGGATGCTGCTGTCCAGCGGATCCGGTCACGTCAGGCTGCTCGGGGCCGACCGCACGCTCGACGCCGTCACGGCCTTCGTCGGCGGCGGCGTCGCCGCGGTCGACCGCATCGAGCGGGGCGAGGAGCGGAGCGTGCGCACCGCCGCGTGAGCCGGGCCGGCGCGCAGCCCGAGCGCCGCGCCGGTTCCCGAAGACGACCGGATGCCGGAGCGCCCCGGCCGGCATCCGGTCGTGTCACCGGCCCGACGTAGGCTCGAGGGCACA
The DNA here is from genome assembly GCF_029167465.1 of Agromyces chromiiresistens. Taxonomy (NCBI): domain Bacteria; kingdom Bacillati; phylum Actinomycetota; class Actinomycetes; order Micrococcales; family Microbacteriaceae; genus Agromyces; species Agromyces chromiiresistens. Next base: position 90,773 of record NZ_JARFNL010000004.1, on the reverse strand, counting down.
TGAATCGCTCCGACGCCTCCGAACCGGGCACCGCCGGCACCACGGGCTCGTCGACCGACCCGACCGACCCCGCCGCGAGCTCCGCGGCCGCACGGTCGGCGGGGCGCGCCGTCGACCGCGACATCCTCCGCCTCGCGATTCCCGCGCTCGGCGCGCTCATCGCCGAACCGCTGTTCCTGCTGGCCGACACGGCGATGGTCGGCCACCTCGGTGCGGAGCCCCTCGCCGGGCTCGGGCTCGCGAGCGCGGTGCTGCAGACGATCATCGGGCTGATGGTGTTCCTCGCCTACGCCACGACGCCCGCGGTCGCCCGCAGGCTCGGCGCCGGCGACCTGCGCGGCGCGGTCGCGTCGGGCATCGACGGGCTCTGGCTCGCCCTCGGCATCGGCGTCGTGCTCGCCGTCGGCGGGTGGTTCGCGGCACCGTGGCTCGTGGGGCTGTTCGGGGCGACGAGCGAAGTCACGGCCGAGGCATCCACGTACCTGTCGATCTCGATGGGCGGCCTGCCGGCGATGCTGATCGTGTTCGCGGCGACCGGACTCCTGCGCGGCCTGCAGGACACGAAGACCCCGCTCTGGGTCGCGGGCATCGGCTTCGCCGTCAACATCGCGCTCAACTACGTGTTCATCTACGTCGCGGGGTGGGGCATCGCGGGCTCGGCCGTCGGCACGGTGATCGCGCAGTGGGGCATGGTCGTCGTCTACCTCGTCGTCGTCGCGACGCACGCGCGCCGGGCGGGGGCGAGCCCGTGGCCCCACCACGCCGGGGTGCTGCGCGGGGCGAAGTCGGGCGGCTGGCTGTTCGTGCGCACCGCGAGCCTGCGCGTCGCGCTGCTGCTCGCCACCTGGGCGGCGACCTCGCTCGGGTCGAACGAGCTCGCCGCGTTCCAGGTCGCGATGACGATCTACTTCACGCTCGGTTTCGCGCTCGACGCGCTCGCGATCGCCGCACAGGCCCTCGTCGGGCGAGGGCTCGGCGCCGGCGACGTCACGGCCGTCCGGCGCGTGCTGCAACGCTGCATCGAGTGGGGCATCGGGTCGGGTGCGGCCATCGGGGCGCTGCTCATCGCGCTCGCCTGGGTGCTGCCCGGGCTGTTCACGAGTTCGGCCGAGGTGGCCGCCCTGCTGCCGCCGGCGCTCGTCGTGCTCGGCCTGTCGGCACCGCTCGGCGGCCTCGTCTTCGTGCTCGACGGCGTGCTCATCGGCGCCGGCGACGCCCGCTACCTCGCCTGGACCGGCCTCGTGAACCTCGCCGTGTTCGTGCCGCTCGCCCTCGGCGTCGCGTCGGTGGCCCCGCCGGGTGCCGCGGGGCCCGCCTGGCTCATGGCGGCGTTCGCCATCGGCTACCTGGCGGCGCGCGCGGTGACCCTCGGGCTCCGGGCGCGCGGCGAGCGGTGGATGGTCACGGGCGCGCCCGCCTGACCTCGACCGGGCCGGTCACGCCCGCTGCCCCGCTGAAGGAGGTTCGCGCGCGAGAACGAGGTTGCAACTCGCTTCAGGCGCGACGACTCACCTCAGGCGCATCGAGACGACCGCGGGTCTACCCGACCGACGCACCGAGCCACTCGCGCGCGGCGGCGACGAGGGCCGCGACGCCGCTCTCGAGGGTCGGGTCGATGACCGGCGCGAACTTCGGCGAGTGGTTCGAGGGCAGGTTCTCGGGCAGTCGCCCCGCGGCGAGCGCGGCGGGGTCGAACAGCGACGGGTCGAATCCGCCGAGGAACCAGTAGACGAGCGGCACGCCCGCGGCGGTCGCGAAGACGCCGACGTCCTCGCTGCCCGAAACGACGCCCGGGTCGAACACCCGCCCCTCGCCGAGCGCACGGCGCAGCGCCGCGGCGGTGCGCTCCGAGGCATCCGCGTCGTTGACGGTGGCCGGGAACCGCGCGCCGTAGTCGAAGTCGGGGTCACGAGGGGCGCCCGAGGCGGCCGCTTCGCCCGTCGCGATGCGCTCGATCGCGGTGAGCACCTTCGTGCGCACCGACTCGTCGAAGCTGCGCACGTTGATGCCGAGCATCGCCTCGGACGGGATGATGTTGTGCTTCGTGCCGGCGTGCAACTGCCCGACGGTGACGACGGCGGCATCGGTCGCGGCGATCTCGCGGGCGACGACCCCCTGCAGCCGCACGGTGATCGCCGCGGCGAGCAGCACCGGGTCGATCGTCGCCTCGGGGCGCGAGCCGTGGCCGCCGACGCCGTGCACGCGCACCGTCAGCTCGTCGGCCGCCGCCATCGCGACGCCGGCGTGCACGCCCGCGAATCCCGCGGGCAGCGGGGCGACGTGCTGGCCGAGCACGATGTCGGGCCGGGGCACGCGGTCGAAGAGGCCGTCGGCGACCATCGACTCGGCGCCGCCGCCGAGCTCTTCGGCGGGCTGGAAGACGACGACGAGCGTGCCCGACCACCGGGAGCGCTCGGCGGCCATCCGTTCGGCCGCACCGAGCAGGCACGTCACGTGCACGTCGTGGCCGCATGCGTGCATCACCGGCACGTCGTTGCCGTCGGCGTCCGTCCCGCGTGCGGTGCTGGCGTATGGCAGTCCGGTGTCCTCGAGCACGGGCAGCGCGTCCATGTCGGCGCGCAGCAGCACCGTCGGGCCGGCGCCGTTCGCGAGCACGCCCGCGACGCCGGTGGTGCCGAGCCCCGTCACGACGTCGAAGCCGAGCCCGGTCAGGGTCTCCGCGACGATGGCGGCGGTGCGGTGCTCCTGGAACGAGAGTTCGGGGTTGGCGTGCAGGTCGCGGTAGATCGCTGCGAGGTCGAGGCTCATGCGGTCAGCCTACGACCGGCCCTCGCTCTGCCCTCAGCGGGCGGGCGGCGGGGCGGTCGTGTCGCCGACGTGCAGGGTGCTCGTGAAGCAGACCGACTCGGGCGACTCGCCCGCGAGCAGGCTCACGACCGCCTCGCCGGCGGCCCGCCCCTTCGCGACCGACGGCTGCGAGAGCGTCGTCAGGTCGTGCTGCAGCCCGTCGACGCGGATGCCGTCGAACCCGATGACGCTGAGCTCGGCCGGCACGGCGATGCCGAGCTCCTCGGCGGCGCGGATCACGCCGGCCGCGAGCAGGTCGCTCTGCGCGATGATCGCAGTCGGACGCGTCGCGGGGTCGGCGAGCAGCGCGCGGGCGGCCTCGAGGCCCTCTTCGATCGAGCTCGCCCCGGCGACCTGGCCGGTGATGTCGGGGAAGATCTCGCGGGCCCCCGCGAGCCGGTCGCGTGCGGTCGCCGCGGTGCCCGACTGCTCGAGCTCGGGGGTGAGCGGCCCGCGCGTTCGCGCCGCGTCGAAGGGCAGCGTCACGAGTGCGACGCGCGTGTGCCCGAGCTTGCGCAGGTAGTCGGCGCCCCGCCGGGTGGCCTGGTGGTTGTCGATCGAGATCTCGGGCAGGCCCTCGCCGGTGTCGCCCTCGATGGCGACGGCGGGGATGCCTCGGCGCCGGAGCGCCTCGATCGACACCGCGAGTCGCGGGCTGCACCCGATGAGCACGACCGCATCGACGGGGGCGCTCTCGATGTTGACGGCGTTCTCGCCGGGTTCGCCGGTGTCGGTGAGCAGCAGCAGGCCGGCGCCGAGCGGGGCGATGCCCTCGGTGATGCCGTCGAGCATCTGGATCTTCACCGGGTCGAGGAACGCTGCTCGCACCCGCTCCTCGAGCACGACGCCGACGATGCCCGACCGCCCCTGCCGCAGCGAGCGGGCGCGCGGGTCGGGCCCGCCGTAGCCGAGCGCGGCGGCCGCGTCGAGCACGCGCTGCTTCGTCGCGTCCGAGACGGGGCCGGACCCGCTGAATGCGAGCGAGGCCGTCGACGCGGAGACGCCGGCCTTCGCGGCGACGTCGGCGAGCGTCGGCCGGGAGGCGGCCGGGGCTGCGGGTTCGGGCTGCATGCGCCCGATTCTAGGCCGAATCGATTCGAAGACGTCCGGGCCCGCCGCCGCACCGCGTCGCGACGGCGGCGTCAGGCCTGCTCCGAGAGTTCCTTCACCTTCGCGACGAGCGTGTCCCACATCGCCTTCGAGTGCTGCGCGGCCTCGGCCGTCGGATTGTTGTCCTGGGTGAGCGTCAGCTCGGTCGCCCCGCCGGCATCTCGCAGGGCCCAGGTCAGGGTGTGGTGGTGCTCGGGCGCATCGGCCTCGCCGCTCAGCGGGCTGAAGTGGGTGTGCACGAGGCGCTCGGGCGGTGCGAACTCGAGCACGACGCCGTGGTCCTCGTAGGGCTTCCCCTCCCAGACTCCGCGCCAGCGGACCGGGCCGCCCACCGACCAATCGGTCACGAGTTCGGTGCCGAACATGAACTCACGCGCCGCGGCCGGGTCGGTCACCACCGCCCAGACGCGCTCGCGCGGCGCGTCGATCGTGATGCTCGAGACCGCATCGAAGTGCCCAGCCATCATCGTCTCCCCTCGCTTCGTCGCCGAACGGCGATCTCCGCTCATGGTTCGGGATTCAGGCTACGCCGGGCCGATCGCGCCGGTCTTGCAGATACGCGACACCGGCGGCGCCGGCCTCAGCCCGCCGCGACGGCGTCGCGCGCCTCGGCGAACGCGGCCACGCAGCGGCGGATCTCGTCGTCGGAGTGCGCCGCCGAGAGCTGCACGCGGATGCGCGCCGCGCCCTTCGGCACGACCGGGTACGAGAAGGCCGTGACGAACACGCCGCGCTCCTGCAGCGCGTCGGCGATGCGCGCGGTGAGCGCGGCGTCGCCGAACATGACGGGCACGATCGGGTGCTCGCCCGGCAGCAGCTCGAACCCCGCGGCATCCATGAGCTCGCGGAAGAGGGCCGCGTTCGCGTTCAGCCGCGTGCGCAGCTCGCCCGAGGAGGCGAGCAGCGACAGCGCCTCGAGCGTGCCGGCGACGATCGCGGGCGCGAGCGTGTTCGAGAACAGGTACGGGCGGGCGCGCTGGCGCAGCAGGTCGACGATCTCCTGGCGGGCCGCGACGTAGCCGCCCGACGCGCCGCCGAGCGCCTTGCCGAAGGTGCCGGTCGTGATGTCGACCCGGCCCTCGACGCCGCAGTACTCGGGCGTGCCGCGACCGCCTGCGCCGACGAAGCCGACGGCGTGCGAGTCGTCGACGAAGACGAGCGCGCCGTACCGGTCGGCGAGGTCGCAGATCTCCCGCAGCGGTGCGATGTAGCCGTCCATCGAGAAGACGCCGTCGGTCACGATCACCGTGCGGCGGGCACCGGATGCCTCGACCAGGCGGGCCTCGAGGTCGGCGAGGTCGCGGTTCTTGTACCGGAACCGCTGCGCCTTCGAGAGCCGGATGCCGTCGATGATCGACGCGTGGTTGAGCTCGTCGGAGATGATCGCGTCGTCGGGACCGAACAGGGTCTCGAAGACCCCGCCGTTCGCGTCGAAGCACGACGAGAAGAGGATCGTGTCGTCGTAGCCGAGGAACTCGGACACCCGCCGCTCGAGCTCGAGGTGCTGCTCCTGCGTGCCGCAGATGAACCGCACGCTCGCCATGCCGTAGCCCCACTCGTCGAGGCCGCGGTGCGCGGCGGCGACGATGCGGGGGTCGTCGGCGAGGCCGAGGTAGTTGTTGGCGCAGAAGTTGAGCACCTCGCGGCCGGCGACCTCGATCTCGGAGGACTGCGGGCCCCGGATGCCGCGTTCGCGCTTGGTGAGGCCCGCGGCCTCGATCTCGTCGAGTTCCGCGCGCAGCTGCGCCTTCACGTCTCCGTACATCTCAGACCTCCGTCCAGTCGAGGATGACCTTGCCGACGCCGCCAGAGGCGGCCACGTCGAACGCCTGCCGCCAGTCGCGTGCGGCGAAGCGGTCGCTGATGATCGACGCCACGCGCGAGCGCAGCTCGCTCGAGGTCTGCAGCATCGCCGACATCGAGTTCCAGGTCTCGAACATCTCACGGCCGTAGATGCCCTTGAGGGTCAGCATGTGGGTCACGACCTTGCCCCAGTCGATCGCATAGGGCTCGGAGGGCAGGCCGAGCATCGCGATGCGGCCGCCGTGGTTCATGTTCTCGATCATCTCGGGCAGCGCCTTCGGCGACCCGCTCATCTCGAAGCCGACGTCGAAGCCCTCGCGCATGCCGAGCCGCGACTGCACCTCGCGCACGCGCTCCTTCGAGACGTCCACGACCGCGTCGGCGCCCATCTCCATCGCCAGTGAGAGCCGCGACGGCGAGACATCCGAGGCGACGATGAACCGCGCGCCGACGTGGCGGGCGACCGCGATCGACATGAGGCCGATCGGGCCGCAACCCGTGACGAGCACGTCTTCGCCGACGACCGAGAAGGCGAGGGCGGTGTGCACGGCATTGCCGAACGGGTCGAAGATCGCGCCGACCTCGGGGTCGACGGGCGAGTGGTGCACCCACACGTTCTCGCCCGGGATCACCACGTACTCGGCGAACGCGCCGTCGCGGTGGAGGCCCACGCCCTGCGTGCGGATGCACATCTGACGGCGGCCGGCACGGCAGTTGCGGCACATCCCGCAGACGACGTGCCCCTCGCCCGACACGCGGTCGCCGACGGCGACGTCGTGCACGAGCTCGCCCACCTCGACGACCTCGCCGTAGAACTCGTGACCGGGGATCAGCGGAGTGCGGATCTCGGACGCGGCCCAGTCGTCCCACTTCTCGATGTGCAGGTCGGTGCCGCAGATTCCGGTGCGCAGCACCCGGATCTTCACGTCGGCGGGACCGGGCTCGGGCTCGGGCCGTTCGACGAACTCGAAACCGGCGCCCGGGGCGGCTTTGTAGAGGGCCTTCATCGCTTCGAAAACTCCGTTGTTCGGCGCACGAACCGCTGGGTGCGGCGGCTCATGCGAGTGGTCCGGTGGGTGCGCCGGATGACTCAGCCATCGTACCGGCGCGAGGTCGGGGTCGGCGGCGGGACGCCTCAGGCCGGCGTCGCGGCCGGCTCGACCTGCCCGGCCTCGAAGTACGCGACGAGTGCGGGGTCGAGCGGCGGCACCTCGAGCGTGCCGCCGTCGCTGCGCAGCGACTCCGTCGCCCGGATGCCGACGGCGACCGCCTCGCGGGCTGCGACCGGCGAGGTCTCGGTGAGGCCGCCGTCGCGCACGAAGCGGAGGAACTCGGCGACGAGCAGCGCGTCGGCGCCGTCGTGCCCCACGTCCTCGGGCGACTCGGGCACGATGAAGGTCTCGTCGGCAGGCGCCGCGCCCTGGTGGCGGCGGTTCCAGAGGCCGACCTCGGAGCCCGAGACGTCGCCGAAGTTCTCGATGCGGCCCTCGGTGCCGATGACGGTGTAGTTGCGCCAGTAGTCGGGCGTGAAGTGGCACTGCTGGTAGCTCGCGAGCACGCCGTTGCCGAGCCGCATGTTGACCATCGAGATGTCCTCGACGTCGATCACCGGGTTCAGCCCGGTCTGCGCGGTCGGCGGCCAGTTATCGAGGCTGAACCAGTCGCGCATCCGCTCGCCCGCGCGGTCGCGCCGGTCGTCGATGTCGCCGTAGACGCTGAGCGAGCCCATGGCCTGCACCTCGGTCGTGTAGGCGCCCGCGAGCCAGTGGATGACGTCGAGGTCGTGCGCGCCCTTCTGCAGCAGCAGGCCCGTGGTCTTCTCGCGCTCGGCGTGCCAGTCCTTGAAGTAGAAGTCGCCGCCGTTGCCGACGAAGTGGCGGCACCAGATCGCCTTGACCTCGCCGATGCGGCCCTCGAGGATCAGCCGGCGCATGAGGAGCACGACCGACATGTGGCGCATGTTGTGGCCGACGTAGAGACGGGTGCCGGTGCGGCGGGCGGTCTCGAGGATCGCGTCGGCGTCCTCGACGGTCACGGCGAGCGGCTTCTCGCAGAAGACGGGCACCCCCGCCTCGAGCGCCGCGATCGCGACCGACGCGTGCTGGTGGTCGGGGGTCAGCACCATCACCGCGTCGACGCCGCTCGCGAGCAGCTCGTCGAGCGAGTCGGTGACGGTCGCCTCGGGCAGCGCCGCACGCGCCTCCGCGCGCGAGCGCTCGGACAGGTCGCAGACGCCCGTCACGCGGGAGCCCCGTCCGGGCCGGTGCGCCTCGTGCACGAGGGTCGCGCGCGCGCCGAAGCCGACGATGCCGATGTTCAGATCCACGGGGTGGTGCTCCTTCGAGTCTTCCTGCGCGAGTTCGCGTCGCAGGGGGTCACAGCGTGCGCACCGCGCGCGGCGGTGCGTCCAGATCGGTCGAGCCGCCCGGGACGAGCGACCAGGGGAATTCGTGCAGGCGGGGCTCGGTCACGCCCGAGTCGAGGGCTCGCGCGACGATGATCTCGGCCTGCCTGCGATAGAAGTCCGTCGGGCCGACGGTGGTGAGGGTCGGGGCGATCGACTGCGCGTCGGGGGTGTTGCCGACGCCGATCACGGCGACGTCGTGCGGCACCCTGAGGCCCAGCATGTGCGCCGCGTTGATCGCCGCGATCGCGGCGAAGTCGGTCGTCGCGTAGATCGCCGTGGGGCGGTCGTCGCGCGAGAGCAGGGCGACCGCCGCGGCGAACGCGCTTGCCTGCGTGTTCGCGTAGGTCGCGGTGTGCTCGGGCACCACGGGCAGCCCGCGCTCGCGCATGCGAGCGAGGTACGGGGTGTACCGCGAGTGCTCGGGTGCACGCACGGCGTCCTCGGCCACGAGGCATCCGATCGCGGTGTGCCGTTCGAGCAGGTGGTCCATCGCGAGGTAGCAGCCGGGGATCGCGTCGGAGCGGATCACGTCGTAGCCGTCGGGCTCGAGCGTCTCGCTGAAGACGACGAGCCGCTGGCCGCGTTCGGCGAGCGCCTGCAGGTGGCGCCTGACCTCGTCGCTGCCGACCGCGGCGTCGAGGTAGGCGACGTCGCTCTCGACCCGTTCGAGCGCGGCGTACCAGTCGCCGTCGGCCAGGATCAGCGTCGTGAGGCCGTGCCGGTTCGCCTCGTCGTTGACCGCGGCCGCGACGGCGAGCGACCACGGGTCGCTCAGCATGTGCAGCGAGAGCTGCACGGTGTCGCTGCGGCCGGTGCGAATCGTGCGGGCGGCGCGGTTGGGCCGGTAGTTCAGCTGCTCGGCGGCCTCGAGCACGCGCTTGGCCGTCGCCTCGGCGACGCCCGAGCCGCCGCCGGAGCGGCCCGAGAACACGTACGACACCGTCGCCGTCGAGACGCCGGCGAGCTCGGCGACCATCCGCAGCGTGGGGCGGCGGCGCACGTTCGTGCCCCCTGCCGGGCCGGAGCTTCCGTGCGCCGTCGAGCCTCCCGCATTCGCCCGCACCATCACGTCACCCCTTCGTTCCCGAGAACGCGATGCCCTGGATGAACTGCTTCTGCAGGATCATGAAGGTGACCAGCATGGGCAGCGTCGCCAGCAGTGCGCCCGCCATCAGCACAGGGTAGTCAGTGCCGTGCAGGCCAACGAGCTGCGACAGGCCCACCGAGAGCGGCATCTTCTCGGGGTCGGTCGTGACCACGAGGGGCCACAGCAGGTCGTTCCACGACCACAGCACCGTGAACACCGTGAGGGCGACGATGCCGGGCTTGGCGAGCGGCACCATCACGCGCCAGAACGTCTGCCAGGGGTTCGCACCGTCGATGCGGGCCGCCTCCTCGAGCTCGGCCGGCATCGACATGAAGAACTGCCGCATGAGGAAGGTGCCGAAGGCGCTGAAGATGCCGGGCACGATGAGCGCCTGCAGGGTGTTGAGCCAGCCCAGGTTCTGGATGATCTCGTACTGCGGCAGCAGGTAGAGCTGCGAGGGCACCATGAGCACCGAGAGGAACAGCACGAAGACGACGTTGCGGCCCCTGAAGGGGATGCGCGCGAAGGCGTAGCCCGCCATCGTGCACAGCACCACCTGGCCGACGGTGCGGCCGACGGTGAGCAGCACCGAGTTGAGGAACATCTGGCCGAACGGCATCGACTCGAAGACCTCGGCGAAGTTCGTCCACACCCACGGATCGGGGAACACGACGGGCGGCACCTGCACCGAGTCCTGGAACGTCTTGAACGCGGTCAGCGTCTGCCACACGAACGGGAAGACCATGAGCACCGCGCCGCCGGCGAGCAGCAGGTGCACGACCCAGTGGCCGCGGTTGCGGCCGCCGCGGGTGCGGGCGGGGCGAGGGGCGGATGCCTCGGGCGGGGCGCCCGTCATGGCACGGGTGTCGACGGCGAGGTCACTCATAGTGCACCCACTTCTTCTGCAGACGGAACTGCACGACCGTCAGGATGAGGATGATGATGAGCAGCAGGAACGCGATCGCGGCCGCGTACCCCTGCTGGTTGTCGAGGAAGCCCGCCTCGTAGAAGAGGTAGACGATCGTACGGGTGCTCGGCATCGCGGGGTTCGACCGGCCGAGCATCATGTAGATGAGGTCGAAGACCTGCAGCGCGCCGATCACGCTGATGACGCTCACGAAGAAGATGCTGGGGCTCAGCAGCGGGATCGTGATCGAGAAGAACTTGCGCATCGGACCGGCGCCGTCGAGGTCTGCGGCCTCCATCACCGTGTCGGGGATGCTCTGCAGGCCCGCGAGGAAGATGACGATGTTGGTTCCGAGGCCGGCCCAGATGCCGACGACCGCGATGGCGACGAGGGCGGTGTTCGGGTCGGTGAGCCAGCTCTTGCCCTCGATGCCGAACACCGCGAGCGCCGCGTTGAGCACGCCGTAGTCGCCGTTGTAGATCATGCGCCAGACGAGCGCGATCGCCGCGGGCATCGTCACGACGGGGATGAAGTAGAGGGTGCGGTACACGCCGCGCCCGCGGAGCCCGGTGGTGTTGAGCAGCGCGGCGATGGCGATGGCGATCGGGATGCCGACGAGCGCGATCACGGTGTAGACCGCGGTGTTGCGGAGCGCCCCGATGAGCTCCGGCTCCTGGAAGAGGCGGACGTAGTTGTCGAGGCCGACGAACTGGGAGCCGCCGAACGGGCCCGACTCCGTGAACGACATCAGGAAGGTGCGCACGGTCGGCCACAGGTAGAAGGCGAGGAGGCCTGCGGCGGTCGGACCGATGAAGAGCAGCGCCCACCACGGCGACTGCCCGGGACCCCGGCCGCGTCGCCGCCCCCGGCCGGGAGCGGCCTCGGGCCGCTCCCGGTCGAGTTCGGAGATCGGCGCGCTCGTGCGCTGCGCGATCAGGTCGGACATGGGATTACTCCGACTCCGCGTCCAGCGCGGCCTGCATCTGCTCGGCGAGCTGCTGGAGGCCCTCCTCCGGCGAGACCGTGCCGGCCCAGACCTGCGCGAGGACCTCGCTCTCGATCGACGTCCACGCCGAGGTGTTCTTCGAGACGGGGTAGGCGACGGCCGTGTCGAGCGCGTCGATGTAAACCTGCAGGTCGTACTGCGGGAGCGCGTCGACCCACGCCTGCTGGGTGCCGTTGAAGGCCGGGATGACCGTGCCGGTCTCCGCCTGGATCTCGGCGGCCTGCTCCGAGCTCGCGAAGGCGGCGAACTGCTTCGCGACGTCGACGTGCTCGCTCTTGGCGTTGGCGACGTTGCCGATGCCGTGGATCACGCTCTGGTTGCCGGTGGCGCCCTCGGCGAGCGGCGCGACGTCGACCTTGTCGGCGATGTCGGCGTTGTCGGCGTACGCGACCGCGGCCCATGAGCCGTTCTGGAACATGGCGACCTTGCCCGAGAGGAAGAAGTCCTCGGGGTTCGTGTCGGTCATCTGCTGGGCCGTCGGTGAGGAGCCGGCCTCGATGAGGTCGGTCCAGAGCTCGATGCCGGCGAGGGCCTCGGGCGACCCGTAGCCCGACTCGGTACCGTCGGCGTCGATGACCTCGCCGCCTGCCTGGGCGATCGAGTTGTAGAAGTTCTCCTGGCCGTACTGGCTCGCGGCGATGCCGTACTGGCCCTTCGCCGGGTCGGTCAGCTTCGCGGCGGCGGCCTTCAGGTCGTCCCAGGTCCAGCCGGCCTCGGGGTAGGCGACGCCCGCCGCGTCGAAGAGCTCCTTGTTGTACCAGAGCGCGACGGTGTCGAAGTCCTTGGGCGCACCGTAGAGCGCGCCGTCGTAGGTGTACAGGTCGATGAGTCCCTGCGGGTAGTCGGCGGCGTCGATCCCCTGGTCGTCGAGGGGCGCGAGCACGCCGTTCGACGCGTAGAGCTGGAAGTTCGGACCGTTCATCCAGAACACGTCGGGCGCCGATCCGCCCGACACCGAGGTCTGGAGCTTCGTGAAGTACTCCTTGTACGGCGTGAGCTGGATGTCGACCGTCACGTTCGGGTGCTCCTCGGTGAACGCCGCGGCGATCTCCTCCATCGCGGGCTGCTGGTTCTCGTCCCAGATCCCGTACGTGATGGTGACGTCCTCGCCGTCGCCTCCGTTCGAACCCGAGCCGCTGCAGGCGCTCATCGCGAGCGCCGCGGTCGCGGCCACGGCCAGCGCGGCGGCACCGCGGCGGGTGATTGCACGTCGAAGCATCCGATCCTCCTTTGGATCTGTCTCTCTGGTGAAGGGTGCGGGTGCGGAGCCCGCGAGTGTTAATCGTTTAGCTAAACGATTAACACGTGACTGTAGGGGAGGCCGGAGGCCGACGCAAGCGCGAGCCGCCGATTGCGGACGATCGGCTCGGCCGCGGCTTGCGGGCGATCCCGCGGGCGGCTAGGGTTCTCGACGAGTCGAATCGATTCGACTCGTCCGATCGCCCACCGGAACCCCACCGCCGACCTGAGAAGCAGCACCGACCATGACCGAGACCTCCGGCAACGCCGCGCCGACGACGCGCCCCGCTCACGAGCTCGTCGCCTGGCGCAACGCGATCTTCGCGATCTTCTTCCTCTCGGGGCTCAGCATGGCGAGCTGGGTCGCGCGCATCCCCGCGATCCGCGACGACACCGGGCTCAGCACCCAGGGCGTCGGGCTCGTCATCCTCGGCGGCTCGATCGGCTCGATCCTCGGTCTCGTCGCGGCCCCCTGGCTGCTCGCGCGCCTGGGCGCCCGCCTCGGCATGATCGCCGCACTCGTGACCGTCTCGGTCGGGCTCGTGTTCGTCGGCGTCGGCGGCTCCCTGCTGCCCGCCGTGCCCCTCGTCGTCATCGGGCTCGTGCTCTTCGGCCTCGGCAACGGCGCGGTCGACGTGATGATGAACGTCGAGGGCGCCGAGGCCGAGCGCGAGATCGGCCGCACGGTGATGCCGCTCATGCACGCGTTCTTCTCGTTCGGCACGGTCGCGGGTGCCGCGGTCGCCGCCGCCGCGTCGGCGATCGACGTGCCGGTGTCGATGCACCTCGGCGTGATGGCACTGCTCATCGCCGCCAGCATCCTCGTGGCCGTGCGCTACGTGCCGCTGCGCGCCGAGGTCGGCGACGACACGCACGCCGGCGCACCCCGGCCGCCGTGGACCGAGCGGCTCAAGGCGAACCTCGCCGTGTGGGGCGACGTGCGGCTGCTGCTCATCGGCGTCATCATGCTCGGCATGTCGTTCGCCGAGGGCTCGGCCAACGACTGGCTCGCCCTCGCCGTCGTCGACGGCCACGGCTTCGACGCCACCACCGGCGCGCTCATGTTCGGCGTCTTCACGGTCTCGATCACGGCCGGCCGGGTCGTCGGCGGTCCGATCCTCGACCGGTTCGGGCGCGTGCCCGTGCTGCGCACGCTCGCGATCATCGGCATCGCCGGGCTCTCGCTCTTCATCTTCGGCACCGAGACGTGGATGCTCGTCGTGGGCACCGTGCTGTGGGGCCTCGGCTCGTCGCTCGGGTTCCCGGTCGGCATGTCGGCCGCGGCCGACCACCCGACCGACTCGGCGGCGCGCGTGAGCGCCGTCGCGATCATCGGCTACTGCGCCTTCCTTGCCGGGCCACCGCTGCTCGGCTTCATCGGGCAGCACTTCGGCATCCTCAACGCGCTCCTCGTGATCCTCGTGCTGCTCGTGCTCTCGGCGCTGGCGGCGCCGGCCGCCCGCGAGCAGACGCGGCCCGCGGCATCCGGCTCGCAGGCCTGACCGTGACCTGCGCGCCCGCGCGCACCCGCCGGTAAACTCGTCGGGTGCGTCTCGTCATCGCCCGCTGCTCCGTCGATTACGCGGGGCGGCTGCAAGCCCACCTCCCGCTGGCCACCCGGCTGCTGATGGTGAAGGGCGACGGCAGCCTGCTGGTGCATTCCGACGGCGGCAGCTACAAGCCGCTCAACTGGATGAGCCCGCCGTGCACGCTCGAGACGGCCGAGCCCGACGACGAGCAGCGCGAGGCGGGCGTCGTCGAACTCTGGACGGTCACGCACAAGAAGACCGCCGACCGCCTCATCGTCTCGATCCACGAGGTGCTGCACGACACCTCGCACGAGCTCGGCATCGACCCCGGCCTCCAGAAGGACGGCGTCGAGGCGCACCTGCAGAAGCTGCTCGCCGAGCAGATCGAACTGCTCGGCGAGGGACACCGGCTGGTGCGCCGCGAGTACATGACGGCGATCGGCCCGGTCGACATCCTGGCGACGGATGCCTCGGGCGCGAGCGTCGCGGTCGAGCTGAAGCGACGCGGCGACATCGACGGCGTCGAGCAGCTCACCCGCTATCTCGAGCTCATGAACCGCGACCCGCTGCTCGCGCCGGTGTCTGGCGTGTTCGCCGCGCAGGAGATCAAGCCGCAGGCGCGCACGCTCGCCGAGGACCGCGGCATCCGCTGCCTCGTGCTCGACTACGACGCCATGCGCGGCGTCGACGACGGGCATGCTCGGCTGTTCTGACGACGGACTGCGCCGGCCCCGGCTGGACTGGGACGCTTGACCCAGTTTCCTGAGCGCGGGCTGCCGGTTCTCTGTGATCCCGCGGCGATGCGAGCAATGCTCGCATTCGATGACCCTAGGATGTCACGGTGACCTCCCCCGCACCCATGCTCACCCGCACCTGGTCGGCGGTGCTCTTCGACCTCGACGGCACCATCATCGACTCGGCCGCCGACATCACCGCCTCGCTCGCGCACACGTTCTCCGCGCTCGGGCTGCCCGTTCCCGACGACGCGACGCTGCGCTCGTACGTGGGCCCGCCGCTGACGGAGGTGTTCGGCGCCGGCCACGGCCTCGAGGACGCGCTGGCCGAGGAGGCCGTCGCGACGTATCGCGCGCACTACGCCGACCACGTGCTGTCGTCGCCGGTGTTCCCCGGCGTGCGGGGCCTCCTCGAGCGGCTGCACGCCGCGGGCGTGCCCGTTGCGCTGGCCACGTCGAAGCCCGAGCACACCGCACGCGCGGTGCTCGACAACGCCGGGCTCAGCGAGTACTTCACCGTGGTCACCGGGGCCACCACCGACGGCACCCGCGCCACGAAGACGGCCGTCGTCGCCGAGGCGCTCCGCCGCCTGCAGGCGGAGGGCGTCGACACGTCGCAGTCGGTGATGGTGGGCGACCGCAGCCACGACACGATCGGCGCGCTCGCGAACGGCGTTCCGACCATCCTCGTCGAGTGGGGGTACGGCTCGCCCGCCGAGGCCGACGACGCCATGGCGATCGTGCATTCGACCGACCAGCTGCGCGGCCTGCTCGTCGGGTAGCGAGGCGACGTTCGAGCCCCTTCGCACTCCCACCGGGGATCGTGCCGCCGACCGACCGGAAGGTCGGAGTCTATTCGACTCCCTCGCCTCGCGGAAGCGTTCTCGGACATCGTGACCCGATCGCCGCCGTCTGCATGACGGATGGGCCGAGTTCTCCACAGTTTGAATCTCAGGTCTTCCATAGGCCCGCCCGTTAAGGGCAGGATTCCGATTACGTCCGTCCACCGACGGGCGCCATGCGTGTTGCCGGCGGTCACCCCCGCCGCGGCACTCGAAGGGAGAAGCATGTCTGGAAACTCCACTCGCGCGCGCAGGCGCGTGGTGGCGACGACTTCCGTGCTTGCGCTCGCGGCCGCCGGTCTGGCGACCTTCGGCGCAGTGCCCGCGAACGCGACGCCATCGCACATCTCCGCGCCGGTGATCGGCGACGACGAGTACTACATGAACTACGTCGCGCCTCGCGCCGAAGCCGAACTGACGGGCGACGATGAAGCGGTCGTCGACGTCAACGGCAAGAAGTCCGGCGCCCCGAGCGCCGAAACGGCGCTCGAGCTCGCCAAGTCCGTCGACCAGAAGTACGCGCAGGGCAACCCCAAGGCCGCGCATCAGCTGGCGAAGACCGAGGCCAAGGCGCAGAAGACGGGCAAGAGCCCGAAGGCGCTCAAGAAGGCCAAGGGCACGCAAGAGGCGAAGCTCCTCACGATCCTCGTCGAGTTCGACGGAACCGAGGACTTCAGCAACCTGCAGGTGCCGACGTCGTTCGGAGCGACCGACTGCAAGCCCGGTGCCGTCCAGTCCGGCCCGCTGCACAACAACATCCCCGACCCCGCCACGTACGAGCTCGAGGACAACAACTCGATGTGGGTGCCCGACTTCTCGAGCGAGCACTTCAACAAGATGCTCTTCACCGATGAAGGCATCACCGAGCGCGTCCGCACCGACCTGACGGGTCCCGACGGCCAGCCCGGCTTCGACATCTCGGGCTTCACCATGAAGAACATGTACGAGGAGATGTCGCGCGGCGCCTACACGGTGCACGGCGAGGCGACCCCGTGGATCAAGGTGCCGCACTCCGAGGCGTACTACGGCGCCACGGTCTGCCACCTCAACGACGAGGGCGTCTACGAGGCCGGCCCCATGCAGGACATGCAGGGTCACCCCGACAACCCGCTCGGCCCGGGCCAGCTGCCGATCGACGCGGTCGCAGCGCTCGCGGCGGCACAGCCCGACTTCCCGTGGGCCGACTACGACATCGAAGACCAGGGCGACCGTGACGGCGACGGCAACGTGCTCGAGCCCGACGGCGTGATCGACCACGTCGTGCTCGTGCACGCCGGTGAAGACAAGTCGGGCGGCGGCGGCGCCGAGGGCACCTACGCCCTCTGGGCCCACTCCTCCGCCGTCGCAGGCGGCGCCGACATCCCCGGCACCGACCTCAAGCTGTCGAACTACATCGTGCAGCCCGAGGACTCGGGCGTCGGCGTGTTCGCGCACGAGTACGGCCACGACCTCGGCCTGCCCGACCTCTACGACACCTCGAACGTCGCGTCGAGCGACGTCGACTTCTGGGACCTCATGAGCTCGGGTTCGCACTCGGGCCCGATCTTCCAGTCGATGCCCACCCACATGGGCCTCTGGGACAAGTGGGTGCTCGGCTGGGCCGACCCCGAGGTCGTGTCGCCCGGTGACGACGAGACCACCATCAAGGTGGGCCAGTCCTCGCGCCCCGCGAAGGGCACCGAAGACGGCATCAAGATCGACCTTCCCGACAAGGTGATCACGCTCGCCGAACCGCACAGCGGTGAGAACATGTGGTACTCGGGCGCCGACCAGGACTGGGCCGACCTGCGCCTGGGCCGCACCGTCGAGGTTCCCGCCACCGCTCCGAAGTTCTGGATGTGGAACAACTTCGTCATCGAAGAGGACTGGGACTTCGGCTACGTCGAGGTCTCGACCGACGGCGGCACGACGTGGGCCGAGCAGAAGGTCTACGACGCGGCCGGCAACCTGGTCTCGACCGACGACGGCTACTCCGACCCCAACGGGCGCATGAAGGACTTCGGCGCGGCAGAGGGCGCACCGAAGGTCTACGGCCTCACCGGCTCGAGCGACGGCTGGCGTCACGACTACGTCGACCTCACCGCCTACGCGGGTCAGACCGTGCAGGTTCGCCTGCGCCTCGCGACCGACGCGGCCTACCAGGACCGCGGCTGGTTCAGCGACGACTTCTCGGTCACGAGCGGCGACACGGCCGTCTGGAGCGACGACGTCGAGGGTGCCGACGACAACGGCTGGACGAAGGAGGTCGCCTCCTTCACGACGACCACCGGCCCCGGCTGGCGCAAGGACACCGGCACGTCGGTCAAGGCGCAGTACTACCTGGTCGAGTGGCGCAACTTCGACGGCTTCGACGAGGGCCTGAAGTACGGCTACAACAGCATCTACCAGGACGGCGCATGGAAGGTCGCGAAGCTCGCCTACAACGCCCCGGGTGCCCTCGTTTGGTACCGCGACACGACGTACGGCAACTCGAACATGCCGGCGGCGAACGAAGCGGCCCTGCCGAGCTACGGCGCCAAGGGCGGCCTGCTCATCGTCGACAGCCACTTCAACCCGCTGCAGCGCACGGGTGAGGCCGCCGACGTCGACCCGTCGACGCTCAACGTGATGGCCTCGCGTGCGCAGTCGTCCAACGCGGCCTTCGGCCTCGAGAAGACGCACCCGTTCACCGAGTGCATCGCCGACGCCGACTTCAACGAGTACTGCACCGACATCCCCGCGCTCGACCCGGTGAGCACCTTCACCGACGACCACGGCTGGGTGCCGGGCTTCGCCCTCCGCGAGTCGGACGGCGCGCTGTTCTACCGCGACCGCGACGCGTCGACCGTCGTGCCGTCGGTGGGCAACGCGCAGTACAGCACCCCGCTGTACGACCTCGAGGGCAACCGCCTGCCCGATTACGACGGCCTCGACGTGGGCCTCGGCCCGTTCGGCTCGGGCAACCCGGCCGACGACGGCGTGGGCTACGGCACCGTCGTCCAGGTCAAGAAGGCCTTCAAGGGCAACACCGCGGCGCTCATCCGCGTCGTGCCCCCGACGGTCGACTGACCACCGCACCTTCGCAACACCGACGAGGCGTCGGCCCCTCCGGGGGTCGGCGCCTCGCCGCATGCGTCAGGCGGACGGGAGCGAGCCGACCATCGTGCGGGCGGGCCGAGCCGAGTCAGGACGTGGCGCGCGACGCGACGCTGCTCGCTACTCGACCACCGACGCGGTGACGCCGGCGATGAGCCGCTCGATCGCGGCGGAGAACTCGGCGTCGCCTTCGCCGTCGAGGTCGAGATGCGCCGTCTGTTCCACGAGCGGGTGGCGCGAGTCCGACCACAGCGTTTCAGATCCGGATGCCTCGCCCGGAGCCGCGCGACGGGCCGCCTCGAGCGCCGCCTGCCCGAGCGTGAACGCGCGCACGGCGTGGCCCGCGCGTGCGGCGTCGGGGGCGTCGAGTCCCGACTCGACGAACGCCTCGATGAGCGTCTCGGCCAAGGCGAGGGCGTTCGGTCCGTCGAGCGGCCCGCTCGTCACGAGCACGATCGAGCCGGCATGCTCCGCGAGGCGCGCCCGGAGGGCGAGCGCGATCGCCACGACCCGCTCGCGCCACGCCGGCGCCGAGGCATCTCCGATCGACTGCGGATGCTTCGCGATGCCCGAGAGCAGCTGTTCGACCATCGCCTGCAGCAGCGCGTTCTTCGAGGCGAAGTACGTGTACATCGCGGTCGGCGTGAGGCCGAGCGCCGCGGCGACGCCGCGCACCGAGACGGCGGCGACGCCCTTCTCCTCGAGGATCTCGAACGCGGCGTCGACGATGTCGGACTGGCTGACGCTGCGCCTGGGGCCGGGTCTCATGTGCGGTGGTGCTCCTCGGGGTCGACCCTCAACGCTACCGGGCGCGCGGCAGCCTTCAGCGCACCAGTCGCACCGTGGAGATGTCCCAGGGCTCGAACGGCAGATCGACCCCGTCGGGTTCGAACCCGTTGCGCCGGTAGAACGCGCGGGCCCTCGTCTCACCCGCCATCGCCCAGAGGAACGCCGGCCGGGAACCGATCGCGGCGTCGAGCAGCGCCTGGCCGAGGCCCGAGCCCTGGTACGCATCGAGCAGGTACAGCCCCTTCAGTTCGAGGTCGCGCGGCGCGTCGGGCTCCTCCGTGCGATCGGCCGGTCTCGCGTCGGCGAAGCCGACGATGCGTTCGCCGTCGACGGCGACGACGACGGTGCGCTCGCCGCGCACCGATTCGTCGACGATGCGCTCCCACGCCTCGCTGCGCCGGTCGAGCGTCCACGCCTCGATGCGTTCCCGTGCGACGGCGCCCGACGCGATGTAGGTCGACTGGTGGCTCTCCCAGTGCATGCGCGCGATGAACGGCGCATCGCCCGACCGGGCGTCTCTGATGACCGGGGATGCCGCGGAGCTCGCCATCACTCGAGCGTATCGATCGCGGCGCGACGCGACGAGGTGCTGCACGACGGCGTGCGATGCCACCGCCCGATCAGGCGAGGAGCCGCGCCCGCACGCGGTCGATGCCGTCTGCCTCGAATCCGTTCGCGACGAGGTAGCCGGCGACGTCGAGGCCGTCGAGGAACTCATCGAGTTCGCGCACCCGACGCTCGTTGAGCACCTCGAACTCGGCCGGCGACACCGTGCGGCCGCCGGCGCTCGCGTCGCCCGCGAGCCGTTCGTGCGCATCGATCGCGTGCACCGCGCCGAGGTAGTCGGCGACGATCTCGGTGCGGTCGACCTCGCACAACTGCAGCAGCATCGACGTGATCATGCCGGTCCGGTCGCGACCGTGGGCGCAGTGGAGGAGCAGCGCGCCCGGCCGGGAGTCGCGCGGACCGCCTGAGCCGGCGAGCGCGTCGAACACCGCGACGATGAGCTCGGGCCAGCGCTCGAGCACCTCGGCGTAGTAGCCGGGCGAGTCGAGCGTCTCCCATCTCGCCATGAACTCGGTGTTCGACTGGTCCTCCACCGGACGGTGGTGACGCGTGAACGGCTCCTCGATCGCCCTGCCGACCTCGTCGTCGTTGCGCAGGTCGATGATCGTGCGCACGCCGTTGTCGTACAGCTCGGAACGCCCGGCCTCGCCGAGGCCGTCGAGCATCGCCGACCGGTAGACCCGCCCGTGCCGAGTGGTACCGAGTGCACCGTCGAGCCCGCCGAGGTCCCACGTGTTCGGCAGCCCGGCCCAGGTCATTCGACGCGTCATGCGCTCGACGCTATCGGACCGGGTCGCACCGAGCGCATGGGGAGTGCTCCCCTGCGTTGCCCTCCAGCGCGGGGCAGCGCTTCAGTGCAGCGCGCCGGCGCGGTACGCCGCCTCGGTGCGGGTCGCCGCACCCAGCTTGCGAAGGATCGACGACACGTGCACGCTCGCCGTCTTCCCACTGATGAAGAGGCGCTCCCCGATCTGCTTGTTGCTGAGGCCTTCGGCGATGAGCTCGAGCACCTGTCGCTCGCGGGCGGTCAGCTCGGCGGCGGCACCGGTCGAGGCGGCGACGCCGTCGGTGATGCCGATCACCTCGGCGCCGACGCGCCGGTCGGCCTCGAGCGCCAGCCCGGCCGCACCGGCGACTCGCATGACCGACGCGAGCACCGCGCCCACGCCGACCGCCTCGGCCTCGTCGTGCGCGGCCTGCAGGGTCGCGCGTGCGGCGGCCCGATCACCCGCCGCGAGCTCGGCCTGGCCGAGCCTGAGCAGCGCGTACGGCCGGAGGAACGCCTCGGCCGTCGGGTCGGAGGTCGCGGCGACCGCGGCCCGCCAGGCGGCCGCGTCTGCGCCCACGGCGGACGCTCCGGCGGCGCCGGTGACGCCGGTGCCCGAAGGGTCGTCGGTCGGCGCGGCGAGCTCCGCGTCGATGAGGGCGGACCAGAGCGGCTGCAGCGGCCACTCGTCGAATTCGTCGATGAGCTCGCGCAGTGCTGGCTCGGCTGCGGCGGCCTCGGCGACGATCGCCGCCCCCTCGGCATCGGCGGCGCCCGCTCCGGCCTTCGCCGCGGCCACGACGCGGGCCGCCGCCCAGGCGTACGGGAAGCCGAGCGCCACCGCCGGGCGCTCTCGTGGATCGAAGAGCCCCTGCGTCTCGCGCCAGGCCCTGGCGACGTCGCCGCGCGCGAGCGCGAGCTCGGTCGCGAGCCGGCCCACCGAGAGCCGGGTCTGCATCTCGATGTTGACGGGATTGACGGTGATCGGGCGGATCGCGCGGAACTCGCGATCGGCGCCCTCCGCGTCGCCCTGCCACAGCCTCGCCCAGACCTTCGCCCGAAGCAGGTACACCTTGAACTGCATCGGCGGGTCGAGCGCGAGCGCACGCTCGATGAGCGGCAGCGCCTGCTCCCACTGGCCGAGCGCGTAGTGCGGGTCGACGGCGTTCGAGGCGAGGATCACGCCCGAACCGCGCTCGAGGCCGAGCTGTCGCGCGCGGGCGAGGCCCGCCTCGGCGAGCTCGACGGCCCGCGCGTACTCGCCGATCAGGTAGTGCACGTCGGAGGCGTTGACCCAGTACCGCAGCAGTGCGGGCCCGTCGCCCTCCGCGAGCTCCCGACTGCGCTCGAGGTCGGCGAGGCCGCGTTCGACCTCGCCCAGGTTCACCCGGCACACGGCAGCGACGTTGAGCGACACCGAGGCCGTGCGCGCCGAGCCCTCGCGCAGTGCGAGTGCGAGTGCGCTCTCGGCCGTCTCGATCGCCTGTCGCAGTCGGCCCTCGATCATCTGCCGGCCGGCGAGCGCCGAGAGCACCGTCGCCCGCATGAGCGATGACCGGTCGCCGAGCACCTCGAGCGCCTGCTCGAGCAGCGGGATCGAGCCCGGCCGCCCCGCCCCGGCGAGGGTGAGCGCCTCGTCGCGGAGGAGGCGGGGGAAGTCGGGGTCGTCGGGCGGGCACTCGGCGAGGGCGGACTTCAGCAGGGTGAGGCTGCGCTCGTTCTCGCCCGCGTTGCGCAGATGCGAAGCGGTGCGGCCCATGAACTCCATGCGGCTCATGCCGGCGATCTGCTCGGCATCGTCGACCACGTCCCACAGGCCCAGCGCCCGCTCGCCGAGCTGCGCGGCCGACGCGAACGCCGTCGAGCGGCGGGCCTCGTGCATCGCCTGCACGGTGGCGGGGAACGCCTTGGCCGCATTGTTCGCACCCAGCCAGTGGTACGAGATCTCAGCCGCGAGACGGCGCGTGCCGGCGGCGGCCAGCGACTCGTAGGCCTCGGCGTACCGGGCGTGGTACCGCGCCCGTTCGCCGGGAAGGATGTCGGCCGCGATCGCCTCGCGGACGAGCGCGTGGCGGAAGCCGTACTCGTCGCCGTCGACGACGAGAACGCCGCCGAGGATCGCCTCGCGCGCTGCCTCATCTAGGCGCTGGCCCGCGCCGGTCGAGGGATCGGCGTCACCGCCGCGGAAGACCGCGGTGAGCATCGAGTGGTTCACGCGCACGCCGCCGGTCGCGATCAGCCGGAGCAGTTGCTGCGCCTCGTCGGAGAGGCGCTCGTAGCGTGCGAGCAGCAGCTCGCGCAGGGTGTCGGGAAGGTCGGACTCGTCGCGGCAGCCGTCGAGGCCCACGACCTCTTCGACGAAGAACGGCACGCCGTCGCTGCGGCGGAAGAGGACGTCGAGCACACCGTCGGTCGGCCACTCGTCGGCGATGGATGCCACGAGCTCGCGCACCTCGTCGCGCGAGAGGCGCGCGAGCTCGCGCCGCTCGACCCAGCGGTCGCGCTCGAGCTCGGAGAGGAAGGGCCGCAGGAGATGGCCACGGGTGACGTCTTCGCTGCGGTAGCTCAGCACGATGAGCACCCGGCTCGACGCGAGCATGCGGGTGAGGAAGCGCAGCAGTGCGAGGCTCGCGGGGTCGATCCAGTGGAGGTCTTCGACGATGAGCACGATGGGCCGCTCGTGCGAGAGCGTCTCGAGCAGCACCGCGATCGCCTCGTGCAGCTGCCCGCTCGCACCCGACCCACCGGCGATCGCCACGGTGTCGACGGGCTCGCCGATCGCCCCCAGCTCGGGCAGGAGGGCGACGAATGCGGCGCGGCCCGGGCCGACGATCTCGAGCGCCCGCTCGCCGCCGACCTCCGCGACCAGGGCGCGGAGCGCCGCCTTGACGGGCGCGTAGGGCGCCGCGACCGCGCCGAGGTCGACGCACTGGCCGAACACGACTCGCGCGGTGCGCTCGGCGCGCTGCCGGAACTCGCGGATGAGGCGACTCTTGCCGATGCCGGCCTCGCCGCCGATCACGACCGTGCGGGGCACCCCGGCGGCAGCCTCGTCGAGGAGGCCGCCGAGCCATGCGAGCTCGGCATCGCGCCCGATCATCGTGGCGCTGGACGCGGCGGTGGTCACCAACACATCGTCCCATGCGCCGGTGACACGCGCGGTGCGTTCGGCCGAGGCATCCGCGATCGATCGCACGACCGGGAAGATGCTCACGACCGCGGCCGAACCGCTCACCGCAGGGCGAGCTGCGGAGCGCGGCGGCCGACGTGCCGCCGGCGCCGGACGTGACCGGCCGAGGCCGTGCCCGCGGCGTCCGCCTCGACCGCCTGCTCGTCGACGGCGAGCCGCTGCGCGAGCCGGCGCTCCGCCAGGAGCACGTTCGCCTCATGCGTGCGGATCGCGACGAGATCTGCCGAGTACTGCATGGTTTCCTCCTGTGTCGGACTCCGACCGTTGCGATCGGATGACCTCAGACTCCTCGCTAAGGCGCCTCGGGCCCATCGGACGATCGCCCTATTTCGGCGCCGCAGCCGCCGGAGACCGGCTTAAGACGATCGCGAGCCCGGCGCCGGAAGGGTCTGCCGAGGCCTGCCGAGCCCGTCGAGGCGGACCTCGACGACGGCGGCGACGATCGCCGAGACGGCGAGCATTCCGAGGGTGAGCATGAGCATGAGCATGAGTGGGTCTCCATTCCGTCAGGAGAGCATTCGGGAGTCTCCGGGCCGCGTCATCAGCGCGCGCACCGAATCGGACCGGGGCCTGCCCGCCGGGGTGGGCCCTGAGGTCGGCGGCGAGTATCGTGATCGACGACGCGGACTGCCGCGACCTCGCTGTCGCCTCGACGCTCGACCGCACCGCCGCGATCGGCCCGCGAACCGCCCGTGCACGCAGTAGGAGACCACGCAGTACGAACAGAGCGGAGGCCAGCTGTGAACGAGATCGTCACCGTCACGCCGTGGCATCCCTGGCCGCTCGCGATCCCCATCGTGATCGCGATCGGCGGCATCGTCGTGTCGAGCATCGGCACGCGCCGGCACTCGAAGCCGGTGCGCGAGCTCGGCAGCGCGATCTTCTTCCTCGCCGCACTCGGGGCGCTCGCGATGTTCGGCTTCATGCCCGGCTCGTGGGACCAGGGTGCGCGCGCCGACGCGCTCATCGGGCTCGGCTACGAGTCGCCGACGTTCTCGGCCGAGCAGATCACCGGCCCGGGCGAACCGGCCGTCATCGCGTTCCAGGCCGAGCGCGACGGCGAACGGGTGCGAGGGTTCCTCAAGAGCACGGGCGGCGACCAGTGGCAGGTCACCGAGGTCGAAGAAGACGACTGAACGGGATGCCTCGGCGCCGGCGCCGGCAGCAGGGATGAATGCCCGCGCAGGCGCCCGGTATCGTCGGGTCATCAGGTGAGGCGAGGAGGCCCGAATGACCGAGGTCGTCACCATCGCGGCATGGAACCCGTGGCCGCTCGTGATCCCGCTGCTCATCGTGTTCGGCGGCACCGTCGTGGTCGCCATCGGCGTCCGGCGCAGGGGCTCGCGGATGATCGAGCTCGGCGTGTTCGCGGCGATCGGCGGGCTCGTCGCCGGGGGGCTCATGACCTGGGGGATGTCGCAGGCCTGGGATGCCGAGGCGCAGCGGGTCGCACTCGCGGAGCTCGGCTACACCGACACCGAGGTCACGGCCGGTGAGGAGCGGTCGGGATCGCAGCCCGTGCTCGACTTCGTCGGCGTGCTCGACGGACAGCACGGCGAGCGGGGCCGGCTGCGCCACGTCTCGGGCGACCGGTGGGAGGTCGTCGAGTTCTGACCGCCTCGGCCGTCAGCGGCTCAGGCGAACAGCT
The DNA here is from genome assembly GCF_029167465.1 of Agromyces chromiiresistens. Lineage (NCBI taxonomy): Bacteria > Bacillati > Actinomycetota > Actinomycetes > Micrococcales > Microbacteriaceae > Agromyces > Agromyces chromiiresistens. Next base: position 65,266 of record NZ_JARFNL010000004.1, on the reverse strand, counting down.
TCTGCCCCACGAACTCGCCTTCGGAGACGCCGCCGGGCACGGCGAAGATCGCCGAGCCGACGTGCTTCAGGTACTCGTTGAGCCCGTCGGTCGCGAGCGACGTCTGGATGTCGATGAACTGCTTCGGCGACCGCTGGAACGACAGGAAGAACAGGCCCGCGTCGAGGCGGCCGAGCTCGTCGTTGCCGTCGACGAAGTTGTAACCGCGACGCAGCATGCGCGCGCCGTTGTTGTTCGACGAGTGCGCGAGGCGAACGTGGGCGTTGGTGTCGATGAGCGGTGCCCCGGTCGCTCCCTCGGCCTCGAAGTCGGGCTCCGTGAACTCCGTGCCGCCCGAGAGCGGTGCGCCCTCGCCCTTCGACCGGCCGACGAGCATCTCCTGCTCGCCGAGCTGCACGCGGTCCCAGTTCTCGATGATCATGCGGATCCGCCGCGCGACGAGGTACGAGCCGCCCGCCATCCACGCAGGCCCGTCGGACTCCGCGACCCAGACCTGCTCGTCGACGACGTCCGTCTCCTCGGCCTTGACGTTCGCGGTGCCGTCCTTGAAGCCGAACAGGTTGCGAGGCGTCGCCTGTGCGGTCGAGGTCGACGAGGTGCGGCCGAAGCCGAGCTGCGACCAGCGCAGCGTCGCCCGCCCGAACGCGATGCGGCTGAGGTTGCGGATCGCGTGCACCGCGACCTGCGGGTCGTCGGCGCACGCCTGGATGCAGAGGTCGCCACCCGTGCGTGCCGGTTCGAGGGCGTCGCCCTGGAAGCGCGGCAGCGGCGCGAGCTCCGGCGGTCGGCGGCTCGCGAGGCCGAAGCGGTCGGCGCCCGAGGCGTCCTCGAAGATGCCGGGCCCGAAGCCGAAGGTGAGGGTCAGGCCCGCGGCCGGGAGCCCCTGCGCCTCGCCGGTGTCGGCGGGCGGCGCGTAGTCGGAACCGCCCACGGCGCCGCCCTCCTCGACGTCGAGGCCCTGCGACAGCCGTGCGGCCGCGTTCGTCCAGTCGGTGAGCAGCTCGATGAGGCCCTCGCGATCGAGCGACGCATCCACGTCGAACGCGGCGAAGTGCAGGCGATCCTGCGCGGGCGTCGTGATGCCCGCCTGGTGCATTCCGTAGAAGGCATACGAGGATGCCGCAGAGCCGGCGCCGCTCACGGAGGCCGACGCCGACGACATCGCGGCGCCCACCGCGGCGGCCCCGCCGGCGAAGCCGACCGCTGCGCCCGCGGCGCCCGCACCGAAGAGGCCGAGCAGGCCCCGGCGCGAGACGCTCGGCGTCTCCTCCTGGGGTGCCGACGTGGGCTCCGTGTCAGACATGTCAGACCCCGAGCACCGTGGCCGTGAGCTGCGAGAGCGGCTCGGCGAGCGCGTTGACCTGGTCGCTCAGCGCCTTCTTGTCGGCGTCGGTGAGCTCGCTGTAGTTCACGAAGCCCTCCTCGAGCGAGCCGTACTTCGCGAGCTCGGCCTCGAGTGCGGCGAACTGCTCGTCGATCTCGGCCGCGAGCTCGGTGCCCTCGTCGCCCTTCGACTCGGCGAGCGGGCGCACCGCGCCGAACGCCACGCCGGCGCCCTGCACGTTCGCCGCGAAGTCCGAGAGGTCGGTGCCGCTCCACCAGTCCTCCTCACCGGTGATCTTGCCCGAGGCCACCTCGTCGAGGAGCGCGATCGCGCCGTTCGAGATGTCGGCGAGGCCGACCGAGAACGACTCGTCGGTGACGAGCTCGTGCAGCTCGGTGACGTCGGCGACGAGGCCCTCGGCGTACGCCGTGCGCTCCTCGGGCGTCGACGGCGCCCAGCCCTTCAGGGCGTCCTGGCCGTCGGAGTTGAGGTCGCCGGGCTGCGGCGCCCAGAGGTCCTTCTCGATGCGGTGGAACCCCGTCCACTCGAGGCCGTCGGCGACGGCGTCGACCTCGCGGAAGTCGATCTTCGGGTCGAGGTCGCCGAACGCCTCGGCGGTCGGCTCGATGCGCTCGTAGGGCACGCGCGCCGCCGCGAACAGCGAGCGCGCCGTCTCGTCGTCGCCCGCCTTGTACGCGTCGGCGAACTCCTGCACGAGCGGCAGCAGCTCGCTCGTCTGCGAGCGAACGTACGCGAGGTACTCGGTGACGGCCTGGTCGCTGAGCTCCTGCTCTCCGGAGGACACGGTGGAGGCCTCGCCGGTGACCGTGAACTCGGCGAGCCCGACCGGCGCCCCGACCTGCTGGAACTTGCACGCCGTGTAGTAGGTGCCCGGTTCGAGCTGCGCCGTGAAGTCGACCTGCTGGCCAGGGGTGACGTTCTCCTTCTCGCCCACGATGCGCAGCTTGTCGTCGGCGAGGATCTCGAACTCGTTGACCTCGGTGCCGTTGTTCTCGAGCGCGAAGGTGACCGCGCCGGCGGGGGCGGTGTCGACGGCGACGGCGCAGCCGTCGTCGGTGATGTCGACGCCGATCGCCTGTGCGAGATCGGCCTTCGCCACGCACCCGGTGAGGGTGAGCGCGGTGAGTGCGGTCACGGCGACGGAGGCCGCGAGGGCACGACGGGTCATAGGTGGCTCCTGGTTCGAGGGTGATGAGGGAAGAATCAGTGGGCCGCGACGACGGCCGAGGCCGCCGCCGGGGCGGGCTTGGGAGCATGGCGGCGCCCCAGCATCACGAGATAGAGCGTCACCGTCACGGCGACGTAGACGACCCAGCCGATGACCTGCGCCCACGTCGGCTGCGGGGTGAAGTTGAAGATGCCGCCGAGCAGCGAGTCGAGCCAGCCGCCCGCGGGCACGACCGCGGTGAGGTCGTAGGCCGCGGTGCCCCAGCCGGGGATGACCGAGGCCTCCTGCAGGTCGCCGATGCCGTACGAGAGCACGCCGGCGGCGACGAGGATGAGGAAGAGCCCGGTCCACGTGAAGAACGTGCCGAGGTTGAATCGCACGAGGCCCTTCGAGATGCCCCACGAGATGACGACGGCCGTGGCGATGCCCGCGAGGGCGCCGAGCGTGCCGAGCACCGGGTCGCTGCCTCCGGAGACGTTCGCCCACACGAAGAGCGCGGTCTCGATGCCCTCGCGCCCGACCGACAGGGCGCCGAGCAGCACGAGCGCCCACGTCGAGCGCTCGACCGCGGCATCCACCCGCCCGCGCAGTTCGCTCGAGAGCGTGCGGCCGTGGGTGCCCATCCAGAAGATCATCCAGGTGACCATCGCGACGGCGACGAGCGACAGCACGCCGCCGAGGATCTCCTGCGCCTGGAACGTCATCGCGTACGGGCCCCAGGTGAGCAGGGCGCCGACCCCGAGCGAGACCGCAACGGCGATGCCGATGCCGATCCAGAGCCGGCCGCGCAGCTCGCGGTGCCCGATCTTCGAGAGGTACGCCAGGAGGATGCCGACGATGAGACCGGCCTCGAGGCCTTCGCGAAGGCCGATCAGGTAGTTGGCGAGCACGCGCGTCTCCAGGGATGAACGATGTGGGGGCTGAGCCGTTGAAGGGCTGAGCTAAGGCTAACCTAAGTCGACAGCGGAGCAAACTTCAGTTTCCTTACCCATGGAGTTCGAGCGGCCGGGAGCCGTGACCCCCCAACGACCCCCGGAGTAGCGTGGACCTCGTGCTGACTCCGCCCAAGACTCCGAAGCGACCGATCGAACGCGTGCACCACGGCGACGTCGTCGTCGACGACTACGAGTGGCTGCGCGACAAGGACGACCCCGAGGTCATCGCGCACCTCCACGAGGAGAACGCGTACACGAACGCGAAGACCGAGCACCTCACGATCCTGCAGGAGCAGATCTTCGAGGAGATCCGCACCCGCACGAAGGAGACCGACCTCTCGGTCCCGGTGCGCGAGGGCGACTGGTGGTACTACAGCCGGACCGTGGAGGGGCTCGAGTACCCGATCCACTGCCGCGTCGCGGCGGCAGGCCCCGACGACTGGGAGCCGCCGGTCATGGACGGCTCGGGCGCGGCGCTTCCGGGCGAGCAGGTGCTGCTCGACGAGAACGTCGAGGCCGAGGGCCACGAGTTCTTCGCACTCGGCAGCTTCGACGTGTCCACCGACGGCGCCCTGCTGCTCTACGGCGTCGACGTCGAGGGCGACGAGCGGTACACGATCCGGCTCCGGGCGCTGGATGACTCGGCGCGCGAGTTCGCCGACGAGATCGAGGGCACCGCGGCCGGCGCGGTGTTCGACCCGAGCGGACGCTTCGTGTTCTACGCGACCGTCGACGAGTCCTGGCGGCCCGACACGATCCACCGCCACGAGGTCGGCGCCGAGGCATCCGGCGACGTGGTCGTGTTCTCGGAACCCGACGAGCGCTTCTGGCTCGGCGTCGGGCTGACCCGCAGCCGCCGCTTCCTCGTCATCGAGGCGGGGTCGAACGTGACGAGCGAGACCCGGCTGCTGGATGCCTCGGATCCGACGGGTGAGTTCTCGGTCGTGTGGCCGCGCAAGGAGGGCGTCGAGTACGACGTCGAGCACGTCGTCGCGGGCGGACGCGACCGGCTGCTCATCACCCACAACGACGGCGCGGTGAACTTCGAGCTCGTCTCGGTCGCGGCCGACGACCCGCAGGGTCCGCGCCGCATGCTGCTGCCGCACAGCGCCGACGTGCGCATCGAGGGCGTCGACGCGTTCCGCGACTTCGTCGCCCTCGAGTACCGGCGCGAGGGGCTGCCCCGGGTCGCGGTCGCGAAGGTGCCGGCCGGCGGGCTCCCCACCGATGCGACGCCCGACGACACCCTCCACGAGCTCGCCTTCGACGAGGAGCTCTTCTCAGTCGGGCTCGCCGGCAACCCCGCGTGGGACCAGCCGACGCTGCGCCTCGGCTACACGAGCTTCACGACCCCGTCGACCGTGCTCGACCTCGTCGTCGCGACTGGCGAGCGTCGGCTGCGCAAGCGGCAGGCCGTGCTCGGCGACTACGACGCCACCCGCTACGCGCAGCGCCGCGAGTGGGCGACGGCGACCGACGGCACGCGCATTCCGATCTCGCTCGTGTACCGGCACGACCTCGTCACGCTCGGCGAGCCGGCGCCGACCCTCTTGTACGGTTACGGGTCGTACGAGCACTCGATCGACCCCGGCTTCGGCATCCCCCGGCTGTCGCTGCTCGACCGCGGCATGGTCTTCGCGGTCGCGCACGTGCGCGGCGGCGGCGAGATGGGGCGGCTCTGGTACGAGCACGGCAAGAAGCTCGAGAAGCGCAACACCTTCACCGACTTCATCGCGGCCGCCAGGCACCTCGTCGACAACGACATCACCGCCCCCGACCGGCTCGTCGCCCAGGGCGGCAGCGCCGGCGGCCTCCTCATCGGCGCAGTCGCGAACCTCGCGCCGAAGTACTTCTCGGGATTCCTCGCCGAGGTGCCGTTCGTCGACCCGCTCACGTCGATCCTCGATCCGTCGCTGCCGCTGACCGTCATCGAGTGGGACGAGTGGGGCAACCCCCTCGACGACGAGGAGGTCTACTCGTACATCAAGTCGTACTCCCCCATCGAGAACGTGCACGTCAACCACTACCCGCCGATCCTCGCGGTGACCTCGCTCAACGACACGCGGGTGCTCTACGTCGAGCCGGCGAAGTGGGTGGCGAAGCTGCGCGACGCGGGCGCCGACCCGCTGCTGAAGATCGAGATGGCCGCCGGGCACGGCGGGGTGTCGGGCCGTTACGCGGCCTGGCGCGAGCGCGCCTTCGCGTACGCGTGGGTCATCGACGCGGCGGGAGCGCACCCGAGCGGCGAGTGACGTGATCGTTCACCGCTGCACGTCGTAGGTGATGTGCGTCACGAGGTCGGTCTGCAGCACGTCGACGGGCGTGAACTCGAGGTCGAGGCCCTCGAACAGGCGTGCGCCCGAGCCGAGCGTGATCGGCGCGACGCTCACGATGATGCGGTCGATGAGCCCGGCCCTCAGGTACTGCTGCACGGTGCTCGCGCCGCCGGCGATCGAGATGCGGCCGCCGCCGCCCACGGAGGCCCTCGCCCGGTCGAGCGCGTCGTGGATGCCGGTCGTCACGAAGTGGAACGTCGTGCCGCCCTCCATCTCGACGGGCTCGCGCGGGTGATGGGTGAGCACGAAGACGGGGCCGTGGTACGGCGGGTCGTCGCCCCACCAGCCCTTCCACGAGTCATCGGGCCACTCGCCTCGTACGGGGCCGAACATGTTGCGGCCCATGATGTACGCGCGCGGCGCGAGGATCTGGTCGACGATGGGCTGCGCCTCGTCGGGCTGCTCGAACATCCAGCGGTGCAGCGACTCGCCGCCCTCGCCGAGCGGATCTTCGAGCGACTGGTTCGGGCCGGCGACGAAGCCGTCGAGTGAAACCGTGATGTTGGCCGTGACCAGGCCGTCGTCGAACGTCATGCCGAGCACCATACGCCGTGGCGCCGACACCCGCTACGACCCCGACGCGGTCCCATGCGCGCGCATCCATTCAGCGGTGAGCGAGCACGCTTCCGCGTGTCGGCGGCCGCTGCCAGACTGACGAAATGTCTCTTCTCACCGATCTGAGCGAGCAACTCCCAGGCCGGGCCTTCGGTCCCGGCGCATCCGAATACGACACCGGCCGCACCGTCTTCGCGGGCGCCGGCGACCCCGAGGCCGTCGTGCGGCCGCACACGGTCGACGAGATCGCGACCGCGGTGGCCGCGGCATCGTCGGCCGGCCGTTCCATCGCCGTCCGCAGCGGCGGGCACGGCCTCCTCCCGGTCGACGACGGGCTCGTCGTCGACATGGGCGAGTTCGACACGATCGAGGTCGACGACGCCGGCCTCGTCACCCTCGGCCCGGCCGCCCACTGGGGCGACGTCGCGGCGGCGCTCGCGCCCCGCGGTCTCGGCATCAGCTCCGGCGACACCCGCCAGGTGGGCGTCGGCGGGCTTCTGCTCGGCGGCGGCATCGGCTGGCTCGTGCGCACCTACGGCCTCACGATCGACGCGCTCCGCGAGGTCGAACTCGTGACCGCAGCGGGCGAGGTGCTCATCGTGAACGCCGAGTCGCACCCCGACCTGTTCTGGGCGCTGCGCGGCGGCGGCGGCAACTTCGGCGTCGTCACGCGCTTCACCGTGCAGGCGAGCTCCGTCGACGGACTCGTCGGCGGTTCGATCCACTTCGACCGCTCCGACGTGCCGACCGTGCTGCGGGCCTGGCGCGAGGTCATGCGCGCAGGCTCCGACGACCTGAACTCGTCGATCATGCTCATGCCCCCGATGGGTCCCGAGATGCCCGGCGGCCCGCAGGTCGGCATCGCCCTCCGCGGAACCGAGGCCGAACTGCGCGAGCTCGCCGCACCGCTGCTCGCGCTGCCGTCGGTCACGAAGGTCGACCTCGCACCGCTCGCGTACGGCGACCTGCTCGAAGACGCCCCGCCCGGGCGACCGCCGTTCCAGTTCGTGGGCGGCAACGGCTTCGCGCCCGAGGTCTCCGACGAACTGCTCGAGGCGGTCGCCGCGGCGTACGCGCGCGACGTGCCGACGATGGCGCTGCTGCGCTGGCTCGGCGGCGCGTTCTCGAGGGTCGCTGCCGATGACACGGCGATCGCCCATCGCGACGCCGAGGCGCTCGTCGTCGTCAACGGCGTGCTGCCGGCCGATGCCGCTCCCGAGCTCGTCACCGCGGTGAAGGCGGGCAGTGATGCGGCGATCGCGTTCACGACGGGTTCGTACGGCGGCTTCGAGGCGAACCGCAGCGACGAGATCACGGCATCGATGTACCCGCCGGCGACGCTCGAGCGACTCCGCCGCATCAAGGCCGAGGTCGACCCGGGCAACGCGTTCCGGCGCAATCACAACATCGCACCGGCGGGCTGAGCGACCTCGTGACGCACCCGGGTCGCGGCACCCGCCGCGGCCCGGGTTTCGTCGTGCCCGGCCCGAACCGTCCTCGGCGGTCATATATCTGCCAAACTTTGTTAGGACATTCTGTGTAGACTGATCGCACCGCGAGCGCCGGGGAAGCGCTCGCGGCCCCGAGAGAAAGTTGTACGGCGCAGTATGACCAGCACCACCGCAACGAGCCGGTTCGAGATCATCACGATGGGGCGGGTCGGCGTCGACCTCTATCCGCTGCAGGACGGCGTGCATCTCGAAGACGTCGACACGTTCTCGAAGTCCGTCGGCGGCAGTGCGACGAACGTCGCCATCGCGGCGGCCCGGCACGGTCGGTCGAGCGCCGTCATCACGCGCACGGGCGACGACGCCTTCGGCCGCTACATCCGCCGCGAGCTCGGCGGCTTCGGCGTCGACACCGCGTTCGTCGGCACCGTCGACGCACTGCAGACGCCCATCACGTTCTGCGAGATCTTCCCGCCCGACCAGTTCCCGCTGGTGTTCTACCGCAGCCCGAAGGCGCCCGACCTCGAGATCACGGCCGAGAGCCTGCCGCTCGACGCGATCCGTGACGCCGGTGTGTTCTGGGCGACGGTCACGGGCCTCAGCGCCGAGCCGAGCCGCGCCGCGCACCACGCCGCGTGGGCCGCCCGCGAGCGGCGGCCGCTCACGATCCTCGACCTCGACTACCGACCCATGTTCTGGTCGTCGCCCGACGAGGCCCGCCGTGAGGTGAGCCGCGCGCTCGACCACGTCACCGTCGCCGTCGGCAATCAGGAGGAGTGCGAGATCGCCGTCGGCGAGCGCGACCCGCACCGCGCCGCCGACGCGCTGCTCGCCCGAGGCGTCGAGCTCGCGGTCGTCAAGCGCGGTCCCGACGGCGTGCTCGCGAAGACTCGCGACGAGACGGTCGAGGCCCCGAGCTTCCCGGTCGACGTCGTCAACGGGCTCGGTGCGGGCGACGGCTTCGGCGGCGCGCTGTGCCACGGGCTGCTCTCGGGCTGGCCCCTCGATCGCACGATCGCCTTCGCCAACGTCGCCGGAGCGATCGTCGCCTCGCGTCGTGAGTGCTCGACGGCGATGCCGACGACCGCCGAGGTCGAGGCCCGGCGCAGTGCCGGTCCCGGGCGCGCCGCGGGCGAAACCGGCCCCGTGAGCCGTCTGCCGGAAGGAGCGTCCGATGTCGCACGGTGATCGATACCTCGAAGAGGCCCGATTCGACCGGCTGCGCGAACTGCGCGCGGCCGGGCCCGGTGCGATCGCCGACGCCCACGCCGGCCGCACCCGCCGCCCGCTGCTGGGCGAAGACGGGCGCCTCTTCATCCTCGCCGCCGATCACCCCGCGCGCGGCGCGCTCGGAGTCGGCGACGAGCCGATGGCGATGGCCGACCGCTACGAGCTGCTCGACCGGCTGGCGCTCGCGCTCTCGCGCCCGGGCGTCGACGGCGTGCTGGGAACCCCCGACATCGTCGACGACCTCGCGCTGCTCGGCCTCCTCGACGACAAGGTCGTCGTCGGCTCGATGAACCGCGGCGGCCTCCGCGGCGCGAGCTTCGAGCTCGACGACCGGTTCACGGCCTACGACATCGACGGCATCGTGCGCGACCGGCTCGACTTCGCGAAGACGCTGCTGCGCATCGACCTCGACGATCCCGCCACGGCCGCGACGATCGAGGCGACCGCCCGAGCCGTGACGGATGCCTCGGCGGCGAGCCTGCCCATCATGCTCGAGCCGTTCATGAGCACGCGGAGAGACGGCCGCGTCGTGAACGAGCTCAGCACCGAGGCGGTCATCACATCGGTGGCGATCGCGGCGGGTCTCGGGTCGAGCTCGGCCTGCACGTGGATGAAGCTGCCCGTCGTCGACGACATGGCGCGGGTGATGGCTGCGACCACGATGCCGACGCTGCTGCTCGGCGGCGAGCGCACCGCCGACCCCGATGCGGCCTACGCGAACTGGCGCGACGCGCTCGCGCTGCCCGGCGTGCGCGGCCTCGTCGTCGGACGTACGCTCCTGTATCCGCCCGATCACGACGTGCAGCACGCCGTCGACACCGCCGCCGCGCTCGTGCACGACGCCTGACGCGAGACCTGGGAGACGAGAGATGAGCACCGACGCCGCCTGGTTCCACCCGCACGGCTCGCTCGCCCGCGACGGCTGGAGCATCGTCGTCGACGATTCGCTGCCCGGCTGGCGGCACACGGGCCTGCGGGTCGCCGAGCTCGGCGACCGCGGCGATGCGGGTCTCGAGCTGCCCGCGGGTGAGATCGAGCGCCAGCTCGTGCCGCTCGCGGGCGGCGGCGTGCACGTCCAGGTCGTCGACGCCGACGGCACCGCACACGCGTTCGACCTCGACGGCCGCGGCTCCGTGTTCGACGGGCCGACCGACACGCTCTACCTTCCCGTCGGGGCGAGCGCCGTCGTCACCGGCCCCGGCAGGCTCGCGGTGGCCGAGGCGCCCGCGACCACGAGGCATCCGCTTCGGCTCATCGGTCGCGACGAGGCGCCCGTCGAACTGCGCGGCCGCGGGCAGGCGAGCCGGCAGGTGCACGACCTCGGCACGCCCGCCGTCATGGCGGCCGATCGGCTCATCGTGTGCGAGGTCATCACGCCCGCCGGCAACTGGTCGTCGTACCCGCCGCACAAGCACGACGAGGAGGTGCCCGGCGTCGAGTCGCAGCTCGAGGAGATCTACTACTTCGAGGCGGCCGTCACGCGCGGGGATGCCTCGCGGCCGGCGCCGCACGGCACCGCCGAGCCGTTCGCGCTGTTCTCCGCGTCATCCTCGTCGGCGACCGAGATCGCGATCGACGAGCGGGTCACGACCGGCGACGTCGCGCTGCTGCCCGGCGGCTACCACGGGCCGGCCGCCGCGGCGCCGGGCTACGACCTCTACTACCTCAACGTGATGGCCGGCCCCGGCGAGCGCGTCTGGCGCATCACCGACGAGCCCGCCCACGCCTGGGTGCGCGACACGTGGGACGACGAGATCGTCGACCCGCGGCTGCCGTACCCGGCGTCGGCTCCGGCCTCGCACCCGACCGCGGCCACCGCGACCGCGCCGAACGAAGGAACCCCGCAGTGACCACCAAGCGCATGACCGTCGGCCAGGCACTCGTCGAGTTCCTGGCCCACCAGTGGACCGTCGACGGCGACGTGCGGGAGCGCACGATCCCGGGCGTGATCGGCATCTTCGGCCACGGCAACGTCGCCGGGCTCGGCCAGGCGCTCATGGAGTCGAACGCCGCAGACCCCGAGCAGATGCCGTACTACCAGGCGCGCAACGAGCAGGCGATGGTGCACCAGTCGGTCGGCTACGCGCGCATGCGCCGCCGGCGGGCGACGTTCGCGAGCACCGCGTCGGTCGGGCCGGGCGCTGCGAACATGCTCACGGGCGCGGCCCTCGCGACGAGCAACCGGCTGCCCGCGCTGCTGCTGCCGAGCGACACGTTCGCGACCCGGGTTGCCGACCCCGTGCTGCAGCAGCTCGAGCTGCCGCACGACACGAGCGTGCAGGTGACCGACGCGTTCCGACCGCTGTCGCGGTTCTTCGACCGGGTCGAGCGGCCCGAACAGCTCTTCTCGATCGCCCTCGCCGCGATGCGCGTGCTCACCGACCCCGTCGAGACGGGCGCCGTGACGATCGCGCTGCCCGAGGACGTGCAGGCCGAGGCGATCGACGTGCCGATCGCGTTCCTCGCCGACCGCGAGTGGCACGTGCGCCGGCCGGTGCCCGAAGCGGGGCCGCTCGAGCGGGCGGTCGCCGCGATCCGCGCCGCGGAGCGCCCGTTCATCGTCGCGGGCGGCGGCGTCCTCTACTCGGGCGCCGAGGAGGCGCTCCGTCGCCTCGTCGAGGCGACCGGCATCCCCGTCGGCACGACCCAGGCGGGCGGCGGCTCGCTGCCGTGGGACCACCCGGCCTACCTCGGCGGCGTCGGTGCGACGGGCACGACCGCCGCAAACCGGCTCGCCGCCGAGGCCGACCTCGTGATCGGCGTCGGCACCCGCTACAGCGACTTCACGACCGCGAGCCGCACCGCGTTCCAGCACCCCGAGGTGCGGTTCGTGAACCTCAACGTCGCGAGCTTCGACGCCTACAAGCACGGCACGCAGCTGCCGCTCATCGCCGACGCGCGTGAGGGCCTCGAGGCCCTCGCGCGAGCACTCGAGGGCTACCGCGTGGGCGACGACCTGCGTGAGCGCATGGCGCGCGAGAAGGCCGAGTGGGATGCCTCGGTCGACGCCGCGTTCGAGCCGGCGGGCCGCGATCGGCCGAGTCAGGCCGAGATCATCGGCGCGGTGCAGGCGGCGAGCGACCCGCGCGACGTGGTCGTGCAGGCCGCGGGCTCGCTGCCGGGCGACCTGCACCGCATGTGGCGGGTGCGCGACCCGCTCGGCTACCACGTCGAGTACGCGTTCTCGTGCATGGGCTACGAGATCGCGGGCGGCCTGGGCGTGCGGCGTGCGGCGCCCGACCGCGACGTCATCGTCATGGTGGGCGACGGCTCGTACCTGATGCTGCACACCGAGCTCGTAACCGCCGTCGCCGAGGGGCAGAAGCTCATCGTCGTGCTCGTGCAGAACCAGGGCTTCGCCTCGATCGGCAACCTCTCGGAGTCGGTCGGCTCGCAGCGCTTCGGCACCCGCTACCGGGAGTACGACGAGGTGGCGCGCAACTTCCAGGCCGGTGCGGTGCTGCCCGTCGACCTCGCCGCGAACGCGCGCAGCTACGGAGTCGACGTGATCGAGATCGCGCCCGGTCCCGACGTGATCGCCGAGCTCGGCCGGGCGATGGCGACTGCGAAGGCCTCGGACACCACGACGCTCATCCACGTCGAGAGCGACCCGCTGCTCGGCGGACCCGACGGCGGCGGCTGGTGGGACGTGCCCGTGTCGGAGGTCTCGTCGACGCCGAGCATCCAGGAGGCTCGCGCCGGGTACGACGAGGCACGCAAGGCGCAGCGCCCCCTGGTCGGCTGAGCCCGTCGAGCGTTCTCCGGCGCCGACACCTGTACGGGCCGCCCGGGCACCGATGGCGTGAGACCCCGTGCGCATCCACGCACCCGTGGGACTCGATGGGGAGGCCCGTCAGTGGGTGCTTTGGTCGGTAGGGCCCGCGGGGTCGGTGCGGTCTGCGGAGTCGGCCTGTCGGTGCTGCTTCCGACCGGATGCGCTTCGGTCGGCGTTGCGGGTGCGGCGACCACGGCGCACGGGGCCATCGAGGTGGCGGTGGTCGAGCCGATGACCGGCGATCATCTCGTGGTGGCGCTTCCCGACGACATGACCGTCGAACGGTTCGTCGAGGCCGTGGCACGTCACTGATTTCGGAGATGGTGGAACCTTTCGGCCGGTGCCGGACATATCTATAGTGCGGCGGCCGTCTGCACCGGCCGCCGCACCAGCTTCGCGCCCGGCGTGAGAAAGGAACCGACGATGCTCCCACTCGGGCCGCCCGACTCGACCCAGCCGCCGACTGTGCCGATCGACTTCACGGCGTACCTCCCCGACCCCGCCGACGAACCGACCGATTAGGCCGACCGCCCATGGCGGCCCGCGCTGTCGACGCCGACGGCGTGCGGGCGTACCGCACGGCCATGGGCGTCACCGGCGAGACCTGGCCGGCACTCGCACTCGCGAGCATCTTCGTCACGCCGTTCGTGCTCTGCCTCGTCGCGTTGCCCTGGCTCGTGCGCGCGCGGCACCGCCACCGCACGGCCGCTCACATCGTCGGTGCGGTCGTCACCTCCGACGAGGTGTTCAACCCCGAGGCATCCGCGCCGACGATGGTGCTGGGAGCGCAGACGGCACTGCCGTGGGCGGGCCCGCATCGGCGATCGTGAACACCCGCAGTCGACTGGCCGCCCACACGAGTGCACCCGCCGCGAGCAGCGCGGCGAGCAAGCCGACGACGTGGGCGACCAGCGACGGCAGCCCCCGCTCGAGCAAGAGGAATCCGTAGGGAACCCAGCCGTCGGTGACGCCGCGTGCGAGCACGACGACGAGCCAGGCGATCGGGTACGGCAGGACGAGCCAGAGTCGCCGCCACGGCAGCGCCGGTCGGTCGGCGACGAGCATCCAGTCGAGCACGACCGCGACCGGGAAGACGAGGTGGAGCAGGGCGCTCACCCAGGGGGGCGCCGACCCCGTGCCCGGCACGAGCAGGTTGTAGACGAGTGCGACGACGACGAGGCACGCGACGGCGATGCCGCGCGCCGTCGAGAGCCAGTCGGGCACGCGGCGACCTCGGAGCGCGATCGCGCCGGTGCCCATCAGCACGACGCTCGTGAGCAGGCTCGTCTGGTTCGTGAAGTAGCCGAAGAAGTCGAAGGCGCTGCCGTCGCCGACGGAGACACGGAGTGCGTAGGCGTATCCGAGCACCGCGATGCACACCGCCGCCGCACCGATGCGCGCTCCGGCGATCGCGCGAGCAGCGTTCGGCGGCCGTCGGCGCGGGGTCATGCGGGCCAGCCTAGTGAGCGCATCGGCGCGGCTCGGAGGACGGTTCAGGAGCAGCGGTCGACGAGGTCGTACTGCATGCCACCGATCGCGACGGACTCGACGCCCGCGACCTCGTACACGACGCGAATCCCTTCGGCGTGACCCGGTGCTTCTCCGCGTTCGACGATCACAGCGACCGACAGCGGGTCCCCCGCCTTCACGGTCGTGCCCCGCGCCGGCACGCGGTCTTCCAGTTCGGGAATCGCCGGCGGATACTCCGCCGCGATGATGGCCCCCGTGTTCGCGATCACCCCTCGCGCCCCGCATCGACCAGCGAAAGTTTCCTCACGATCACCGATGAGCGCGCCGCCGCACCCCGCCGCTCACCGATCGACGAGCGTCACCTCGAACGAGTACCGGTCGGGTCGGTAGCAGTGCTGGCCGAACTCGACCGCGACACCCGAGTTGTCGAACGCCGTGCGCGACATCGTGAGCACGGGCGCGCCGCGCGAGAGGTCGAGCAGTTCGGCCTCGCCGGCGGTCGCAGCCCGGGCGCCGATGCGCTGCTTGGCGACGCGCATGGTCACGCCGCGGGCACGCAGCAGCTGGTAGAGCCCGTGCTTCTCCAGCGCCTCTCGGTCGAGGTCGATGAACGGCTCGGGCAGCACGTTGTCGAGGATCGCGAGCGGCACCCCGTCGGCGCTGCGGAGGCGCCGGATGTGCAGCACGGGGCTTCCGAGCTCGACGCCGAGCGCCTCGGCGACCCGCTCGTCGGCGGCGCCCTGCTCGACCGCGAGCACCGCGGTCTCGGGCTTCTGGCCCGATCGCTCGAGGTCTTCGTAGAGGCTCGTCAGCTCGACGTTGCGCGTGACCTTGCCGTGCACGACCTGCGTGCCGATGCCGCGCCGGCGCACGAGCAGCCCCTGGTCGACGAGCTCCTGGATGGCACGGCGGATCGTCGGTCGCGACAGCCCGAGGCGGGCCGCGAGCGCCACCTCGTTCTCGAGACGCGACCCCGCGGGCAGCGTCTCGTCGCGGATCGCCTGCTCGAGCCGGCTGGAGATCTGGTAGTACAGCGGCACCGGCCCCGAGCGGTCGAGGTCGAGGAACAGCTCGACGGGAAGTCGCTGCTCGGGGAGCTGGGCCATCGTTTCTCCAGTTGTTCGGATGTTCTGACAGTAGACGGTCGGCGGGTCTCGCGGTTCACCCGTGACCGAGGGTCACGCGGATCGCCGCCGGAACGTCTCGATGCGCGCCGCCCCGATCTCGAACGACGCGAGGTCGACGTCGGTCTCGAGCGCGGTGCCGGTGAGGTCGGTGCGGTCCCAGACGCCGTCGGCACGGGCGGCGAGCGGCTGCGCCGCACCCCGGTAGTTCACGAATCGCGCCTCGAGCACGGGCGTGCCCGAGGCATCCGTCACCGTACGCAGCGACTCGAGCACGACATCGCCGCCGACCTCGAGCACCGGTCCGGCGGGCAGGTCGTCGGCCGCGCCGGCGGCTCCGCCCGCGCCCGCGACGCCGCCCACGACCGCGGGGCCGCCGCGAGTGCCGCGCACGACCTCGGGTTCGGTGCGCACGAGCTCCGACCAGCGGGCCGCGCCCGACTCGGCCCAGCCCGCGGCCGAGGGCAGCACGGCGAACGAGGTGCGCACGCGGGTGCCGAGGTACTGCGCACCCGGAACCTC
Source organism: Agromyces chromiiresistens (assembly GCF_029167465.1). Taxonomy (NCBI): domain Bacteria; kingdom Bacillati; phylum Actinomycetota; class Actinomycetes; order Micrococcales; family Microbacteriaceae; genus Agromyces; species Agromyces chromiiresistens. The sequence continues at coordinate 49,358 of NZ_JARFNL010000004.1, read as the reverse complement.
GAACTGGCCGCCGGCCGGCTCGTCGCGCAGCGGGTGCACGTTGACGCTCATCATGCCGACGGCGCGCACGAGGGTGAGCGCGATCGCATCGTCGCCCGAGCGCTCGTCGGCGACGACCTCGTATTCCGAGTGCTTCGTCACGATGAGGCTCGCCCGCCCCGCGTGCACGAACCGGGCGGCCGGGTAGGTCGGCAGCGGGAACTCGCCCCAACCTCCCTCGCCCTCGCGGCCGCGCTCGGTGACGACGTACTGCCCGGCGGCCGACGAACCGGCAAGCGCCCGCTCGGCCGTGGGTACGAGCACGCGCAGGCGGTGGTCGGCTGCGGGGTTCACGAAGTCGACCTCGACCCGCAGCATCGGCTCGCCCTCGCGCAGTTCGAGCACGGTGTCGACGACGAGCGGCACGGATGCCTCGGCGCGGGCGTCGTGGTCGCGGGCGTCGAGCCGTGCGGGCACGGCGTACCGGCGCCGCACGCGCAGCCGCCCGCGCAGCGGGCCCGCTTCGAGCACCGCGACCTCGACCTCGTCGGGGTCGGTCACGGCCGTCGCCGCGGACACCGGGCCGTAGTTGTAGGAGTCGCCGCGGTCGCCCTCGTCGACCAGCCGCAGCGCGTCGCGGAGCACGGTGCCGTCGGCGGCCTCGATCGTGACGTTGCCGCGCTCGTCGACGGTGGCGGTGAGCCGCCGGTTCGCAAGGGTGCGGCCGCTGGCCGTCACCGGGTCGTCGGACACCGTCGCGGTGGCGGGGTCGAGCTCGGCGAGCGCGATGCCGCCGACGTCGACGCCGACGAGTGCGACGCGGCGGGGGTCGGCCATGATCTCGACCCGCCAGGTGCGCTCGCCGGTCGGGTCGGAGGCGATGCGCCGCTCGAGCTCCTCCGTGAACGCGGCGAGATCGAAGTCGCCGACGGGCGCCTCGGCCACCTGGAACCGGACGCCGTGGTCGGTGAAGGTCCAGTCGTTGATGAGCTGGCCGAACAGCTCGCGGCCGTGGATACGGGCGAGCAGCTTGCGCAGTTCGCGGGTCGCCATGGTCTCGTCGCCGAGCACTTCGGGCAGCGCGTCGAGCAGCTGCACGCCGCTTCCGAGCTCGAGCCGCTCGGGGTCGTGCAGTCGGATCTCGACGTGCGCCCGCCGCGCGAAGCCGGTCGGGTTCGCGACGACGTGCCGGTCGGGCGTCACCGAGGCGGCGATGCGCTCCATCGTGCGCAGCACGACGCCGCGGGCGACGTGCGCGGCGGTGGCGAGCCGGCCCTCGACCTCGCTCGCGGTGGCGTCGACGCCGCAACCGGTCACCGAGTCGTGCGCGGTCGACTCGACGAGCCGGTACCAGGCGGTGTCGAAGAACGCGCGGTGGTCGTCGGAGCCGAACGCGGCGTCGAGCCGCTCGGCGACGCCCAGGCGACGCTCGGCGTCGGCCATCGCCTGCTTGAGGTTCGTGCGGATCGAGAAGACGCCGGGCAGCAGGTTGCCCCGCGCGTGCGAGCGCAGCTCGCCCGCGACGACGGGCAGGCCCGCGAGCGCGCCGTCGTCGCCGGCCGCCCACCCGGGTGCGACCCGGCGCACGTAGCCCTCGGCGGTGTCGACGGTGAGCTCGACCTCGCCGTTCGCCGCCTCGACGACCTGCATGAGATCGGCCGGCGGCGCGCTGTGGTCGGTGCCGAGCATGCCGAGGATCGGCTCAGAGCCGTAGCGGCCCGCGACCTGGTCGCGATACTCGCGCACGAGTCGGTCGAGCTGCCCCGGCAGGGCGAACAGGTCGAGCGCGTTGCCGTAGCCGTCCATCAGGTACTCGGTGCGCACGGTCGAGCCGTCGGGCGCGGTCCACGCGAAGGCGTGCGAGTCGACCCGGGCGGGCACTCCGCGCCACAGCATCGCGTCGCGCAGGCCGAAACCGCGCAGGAGCTGCGGCATCTGCGCCGAGTGGCCGAACATGTCGGGCAGGTACCCGAGCCGCATCTCGGTCCCGAGCCGGCGGCTCGAGCGCAGCCCGAGCTCGAGGTTGCGCACGATCGTCTCGCCGTCGCACAGGAACTCGTCGAGCAGGATGAGGAACGGCCCCACCGCGAGCTGCCCCCGCTCGACCGCAGCGGCGATGCGCTCGCGCTGCTCGGGCCGCATCTCGAGGTAGTCGTCGACGGCCGCGGCCTGCCCGTCGAGCGTGAACCGGTAGCCGGGGTTCTGCTCGAGCGTGTCGAGCAGCCGGTCGACCATGTGCACGAGGCGCAGCCGGAAGACGTCGTGCGGCTCGTACCACTCGCGGTCCCAGTGGGTGTGCGGCACGATCACGAGTTCGTCGGGGGTGTCCATGGGCGGCTCCGGGTGAAGAAGGAAGGGGCGGAGGTGAAGGAGAAGGAGTTGGGCTCAGGCGCAGAGCGCCATGATGCGGCGGTCGGCGAGCACCAGGTAGTGGGGCCCGTCAGCCGGGTCGGCCGCGAACGACTCCCGCGCGGCACGCACCGATCGCCGTCGGCCGAAACCGTCGACGAGCACGAGCCCCTCGGCGTCGACCGCGACGACCTCGTCGCCGAGACGCACGAGGGCGGGTGCGCGCATGAGCTCGGGCATGAGCACCGTGCCGTCGAAGCGACCGCTGCCCGTGATGGCGGTGCGACCGGCGCGCACCCCCTCGAGGATGGCCTCGGCCGAGGCATCCTCGGCGGCGACCCACGTGGTGGGGGTGCCGGGTCGTTGCGGCTCCTCGAGCATGTGCACGTCGCTGCCGCCGAGCAGGGTCGCGCCGGCGGGCCAGGTGCGGAACCAGGCGAACGGCGCCGTCGAGATGAGCTCGAGGAACCACGTCGCGTGCCACAGCTCGACCGCCGCGGGGCGGCGTTCGAGACGGTGCAGCCACGAGCAGTCGCCCGAGATCGGGTGGTTGATGCTCAGGATGCCTCCGCGCCGGTCGACCTCGTCGACCCAATGCTGCGCGGGTTCGCGGAAGTCGATCCAGCCGATCTCGCCGAACGCGTTCGCGTGGCCGCGATGGGTCGTGACCTCCTGGCCCGGCAGCAGCGTGATGCCGTGCTTCGCACCCTCGCCGGGCAGGTGGGCGTGGTGGCTCACGGTGTTGTGGTCGGTCACCGCCATGAAGTCGAGGCCGGATGCCACGCCGAGTGCCGCGAGCCCGCCGATCGGGAGTCGGCCGTCGGAGTGGATCGTGTGCCCGTGGAAGTCGCCGGCGAACCAGGTCAGTCCCGCCTCGGCCGGGAGCCCGCGATCGCTGCCGCGCACCTCGCGGGCGACCGGTGCGGCCTCGGGCACCGGTGGCACCGGTCGCGACGAGGGCATCGTGATCTCGACTTCGACCTCGACGCCCTGGAGCGGCACGCGGTGGAGACCGAGCACGACGTTCCACTCCCCCGGCTCGAGTTCGCCCGGAAGGTACCCGGGCGTGGCATCCGTCGCCGTGATGACGTACTCGGTGCGCGCGCCGCCCGACCAGCCGCGCCAGCCGCCGGCACCGGCGCAGCCGAGGTCGATGCCGGACTCGCTCGGGTCGAAGCGGATGACGACCTCGAGCGAGTCGGTGCCCGCGGGCACCTCGAACGGCACGTTCAGGTACCGATCGGCGTTCTGCACGTCGACCGTGACGGGGACGGTGCGGCGGATCGTCGTCACCGCGTCACCCGATGCGCTCGGTCGACTCGGCGTCGAAGAGCAGGGTCTTCGAACCGGTCGGCACGAGGTAGCCGCGGTCGCCCGGGGCGGGCTCGTGGTCTTCGGGCACGACGACCTGCAGCTTGTGGCCGTCGACGTGCACCGCGATGAGCACGCTCGCGCCGAGGTTCTCGACGACGCTCACCTCGGCCGCGATCGCGCCCGGCTCGTCGGCCGTGGTCCAACGCAGGTACTCGGGTCGCACGCCCCACACGACCGACTGGCCCTCGCGCACATGGTCCTCCGTGCCCGGGGGCAGGGTCGTCGACACGGCGTCGCCGATCGCGATCGCCCCGGCCGAGACGGTGGCCGGCACGAGGTTCATCGGGTTCGATCCGATGAAGCCCGCCACGAACGTGTTGTTCGGCCGCTGGAAGACCTCGCGCGGCGAGCCGATCTGCTGCAGCTTGCCCGCCTTCATCACCGCGATGCGGTCGGCGAGCGCGAGCGCCTCGGCCTGGTCGTGGGTCACGAACACCGTGGTCACGCCGAGGTCGCGCTGCAGCTCCTTGAGGAAGGTGCGCGCCTCGAGCCGCAGCCGCGCATCGAGGTTCGACAGCGGCTCGTCGAGCAGCAGCACGTCGGGCCGGGTGGCGACCGCCCGGGCGAGGGCCACGCGCTGCTGCTGGCCGCCAGAGAGCTGTCCGGGCCGGCGCTCGATGAGGCCCTGCAGGCTCAGGCCGTCGGCGACCTTCTCCGCCGTCGCACGGCGGTCGTCGCGCTTCACGCGCTTGATGCGCAGCGGGTAGGCGATGTTGTCCGCGACATCCATGTGCGGGAACAGGGCGTAGTCCTGGAAGACCATCGCGACGCCGCGGGCGCCGGGCTCGGCGTCGGTCACGTCGCGGTCGCCGATCACGAGCTGCCCCGACGAGATCGCCTCGAGGCCCGCGATCGAGCGCAGCAGGGTGGTCTTGCCGCAGCCCGAGGGGCCGAGCAGGGCGAAGAACTCGCCGTCGTTGATCTCGACGTCGACCTCGTCGACGCCGCGCACCCCGCCGGGGTACTCCTTGACGAGTCGGGTGGCGTTGATGCCGGCCATCAGGACTTGATACCTCCATGGAAGCGGAAACCGTAGCGACGGTTCACGACGAAGTAGATGATGAGGACGGGAGCGGAGAACAGCAGGGCGAAGGCCGAGATGAGCCGGAGGTCGGCCTGTCCGCTCTCGGTGTAGAAGGTGTACATGAGCACGGCGGCCGGCTGCAGGTCGGGGCTGCGCAGCAGGATGAACGGCACCAGGAAGTTGCCCCACACCTGCACGATCGTCCAGATCGCGATGAACGCGAGGCCCGGCCGCGCGATCGGCACGACGACGTCGCGGAGGATGCGGAAGGGACCTGCGCCGTAGAGCCGGGCCGACTCCTCGTACGACTTCGGGATCGAATCCATGAAGTCCTTGAGGATGAAGATGACGGTGGGCAGGATGCCGCCGGCCAGCACGAGCAGCACGCCCGTGTAGGTGTTGATGAGCCCCAGCGAGGTGATGATCTGGAACGTCGGCACCATCGCGGCCGTGCCGGTCACGATCGACGAGAGCAGCAGCAGCCCGTAGAGGATGCCGTCGCGCCCCGGGATGCGGATGCGACTCATCGCGTAGGCGGCGAGCGCGCCGAGCACGACGACGATGATCATCGTGCCCACGCCGAGCAGCAGCGAGTTGCCGATCGAACGCATGGCGTACGGGTTCTGGAAGAGGCGCGCGAAGTTGTCGAGCGTCCAGTCGGGCCACTCGAGCGAGAGCGTCGGGGTCGCGTCGAACGGCGCGAGCACGAGCCACACGAGCGGCAGCGCGAACAGCAGGCCGACGATCGTCAGCACGAGGCCGAAGGCGACGCGGGCGAGGTAGTGCCGCACGGTCGTGTTCGACGCGACCTTGCGCACGGTTTCGGTGCTGCCGGTCATCCCTTCTTCCTTCCTCTCGACACGCGGATGTAGGCGAGCGCGATGACGAGGTTGATGAGCAGCATGATGAGCGAGATCGCGGCGCCGAGGCCGAGCTGGCCGCCGGGGATCGCCGTCTCGTAGATGTACACCGAGAGGATCTCGGTCTTGCCGTTCGGGCCGCCGGCCGTGACGAGGTAGGGCGTGAAGGTGTTGAACGTCCACAGCGTGATGAGCAGCGTGTTCGTGAGGATGTGACCCTTGATGTTCGGGATGATCACGTCGCGCAGCTGCTGCCATCCCGAGGCGCCGACCATCTTCGCGCTCTCGATCTGCGACGGTGGCACGGCGCTCAGCGCCGACGAGAACAGCTGCATCGAGAAGGCGGTGCCCACCCAGATGTTGAAGAGGATGATCGCCTCCATCGGATGCTCGATCAGCCACGCGTAGCCGTCGGTGCCGAGGAGTCCGTTGAGGGTGCCCGAGCGCCGGTCCATGAGCACGAGCCAGAGGAACGAGGCGACGGAGGCCGGGATCACCCAGGCGGCGAGCACGAGGCCCTCGATGAGGGCCTTCACCCAGCCGTGGATGTTGCGGACCGACCATGCGAGCGCGAAGCCGATGAGGGTCTGGCCCACGATGCCCGAGGCGACCACGAAGACGAGGGTCAGCCACAGCGAGTTCCAGAACGACGGGTCGGTGAGCGCCTCGACGTAGTTGTCGAGGCCGACGAACTCGGGCGACGCGGCCTGCAGGCCGGTCAGCCGGTAGTCGGTCATGCCGAGCCAGATGGTCCAGACCGCCGGGAACAGCAGGAACAGCCCGATGAGGATGAGGGCGGGGGCGACGAAGATGCCGGCGCGGGCCGTGCCGAGGCCCGCGACGTCGTCGGCCCGCCGACGGCGGGGAGCCGTGAGGCTCCCCGCCGGGGTGGTGGTGCTCGCCGTCATCAGTCACCCGAGACCGCGTCGTCGCCGACGATGTCCTTGAGCGAGTCGACGTAGGTCGCCAGGGCGTCGTCGACGCTCGTGCCCGACACCACGTCGAGGCTTGCCTGCTGCATCGCGGTCGAGACCTGCGGGTACGCCGCGAGCGGCGGCCGGTACGCGGTGATCGGCAGCACCTCTTCGCTCACGTAGGTCAGCATCGGGTCTTCGGAGAGGATCTCGTCATTGACGTCGGTGCGCGGCGTGATCGAGATCGTGCCCTCGTTGCGGGCCTCGTAGGCCTCCTTCGAGTTCATGAAGGCGAGCAGGTCCCACGCGAGCTCGGGGTGGTCGCTGTTGGGGTTGAGCACACGACCCGTGCCGCCCGACATCGACACGAAGTCCTGGTCGTCGATGCCCGAACCGGGCTCCATCGCGGGGATCTTGGTGTAGCCGACGACGTCGTCGCGGTTCGCCATCGGCGCGGTGCCGACGCCCTCTTCGGGATTGATGACGCTGCGCCAGAAGTAGTCGCCCTCGAGCAGGATGCCGATCTGGTTCGCGGCGAACATCTGGAACGAGGTGTCGCGGCCGGACGCCTCCTGCTGCAGCACGGCGTCGCCGAGGCCCTCGTCGACGTAGATCGTCTTGTAGAGGTCGAGCACGTCGCGCATGCCGTCGGTGTCGCCGACCCACTTGTCGTCCTCGTAGACCTGCTCGCCGGTGCCGACGAGCATCGGCAGCATGCCCTGCATGGTCGTCGCCTCGCCCATCGCCGTGCCGGCGTTGAGCTGGATCGGGGTCACGCCGTCGAGCTTCTTGAGCGCCTTGCCGGCCTCGATCACGTCGTCCCAGCTCTCGGGCTGCCAGTCCGCCGGCAGGCCCGCCTGCTCGAACAGGTCCTTGTTGTAGTAGAGCACGCGGCCGTCGGCGCCCTGCGGCACGCCGTAGCGGTCGCCGTCGAACGAGACGGCGTTCTGCACGGCCTCGGGGATCTGGTCCCAGCCCTCCCAGCCGTCGACGGCGTCGCCGCCGACGTCGCTGAGCGGCTTGATGTAGCCGGCCTCGGCGAACTCGCCGACCCAGATGCCGTCCATGCCGATGATGTCGGCGCCCTCGCCCGACTGCAGGTCGAGCGCGATCTTGGTCTTGTAGTTCTCGTCGTCGACGCCCTGGGGCTCGAACTCGACGGTGACGTCCTTGCCCTCCTCCTTCATGGCGTCCTCGAACTGGGGGATCACCCAGTCGGTGACCCAGTCGGCCTCGGCAGCGTTCTTGCCGCCGGTGATGGCGTTCGCCGTGATCGTGAGGGTGACGGGACCGTTCTCGTCATCGTTCGAGTCACCGGAGCATCCGGTGAACACGAGTGCGCCGGCTGCGGCGAGTGCGATCGCCGCGACGGTCTTGCGCCTTGCGTGGTGGATCATCTTCGACCTCTCTCTGGTTCGCGGCCGGCAGGGTGACCGGCGCGCGGGTGGTGCTGCGGGTTCGGGTCTTGCATGTCCCGAGCGCGAGGCTCGGGGTTACGAGGCGGATGCCTCGGTGCCGGCGCCGATCGGCGTGCCGGCGGAATCGGCGAGGGCGCGGAGCATCCGCTGGCCCACGACGATGTCGGCGGCGCCCTCGTCGACCGAGGGGCCCGGTGCCGGACGACCTGCGACGAGCGCCGCGAAGGCGCGGAGCTCGTGCTCGAACGCCTCCTCCTGCATCCACCGCGTCTCGGAGCGCCGGGCGCCGAGGCGGTCGGCGTTCTCGACGACGGTGAGCACGGTGGGCACGTTGAGCACGTACGGCACCGCGAAGACGAGCGAGATGCTGCCCTCCTCGTGGTGGAACGTGACCGTCTCGCGGTACTCGGGGTAGCGCGGGATGAAGTGCCAGTCGACCGACCAGGGCACGTCGGCGTGCTCGGCGAGGGTGCCGCCCAGGCTCAGCGATCCCGGGAACCCGCCCGTGTGACGGGCCCGGTCGACCGCCCCGATGCCGCCCACGAGGTACCGCAGCAGGCCGATGTCGTGCACGATCGAGCCGAGCACGACGTTCGTGTAGAGCTTCGGCAGGTCGCCCGCCACCTCGCCGATCGCGGTCCCGACCGAGGCATCCGTCGCGGCTGTGAGGGCCGCGAGCAGGTCGGCGGGCACGTCGGCGGGCGGAGCCTGCAGGTTCGCGAACGCGAGCTGGGCCCCGTCGGCCGGATGCAGCACCTCGACCGTGACCGCGCGCAGCTCGACGCTCTGCAGCAGGGCCTTCACCTCGGCCGAGGCCGGGTCGTGCTCCTTCATGTAGCCGACCCGCACCCAGTCGGCGAGGTCGACGCCGCGCTCGGCGGCGAGGGCGCGGAGCGACTCGACCTCGGCGAGCGAGAACGCGAGGGGCTTCTCCGCGAGCACGCGGATGCCGGCGCCGACGAGCTTCGCGACGTCGGGCGCGTGCGAGCCGGAGGTCGCGAGCACGGCGCCGTCGACGGCGACCTCGCCCGCGACGACGGCGTCGATGAGCGCGTCGATCGAGTCGAACGCGGCGACGCCCGTGCCGGATGCCTCGGCCATGCCCCGCGCGCGCGACGGTGAGAGATCGACGACGGCGGTGAGGGCGATGCGGTCGGCGTTGCGCCGGATGAGCGGGAGGTGCACGCTCTGGCTGATGGCGCCGAGGCCGATGACGGCGAGGTTCACGCGCTCGTGGGTCGCGGCATCCGCCTGCTCGCTCGTGCGGTCGGGGGCGTCGAAGCCGGTCATGCGAACCACCGCCGCAGGCGCTCGCGGTTGGCCGCTTGATCCGTTCGGGCGCGGTCGACGTCGGCCGCGCTCTGCAGGATGACGTCCTGCTCGACGACGAGCCAGCCGGCGTAGCCCGAGTCGACGATCTGGTCGACGATGCGGTCGACCTCGAGGTCGCCGTCGCCGAGGGCCACGAACACACGGCGCTGCCAGACGTCGCGCATCGGGTCGTCGGAGCCGGCGGCCGAGGCGAGCACCGAGCGATCGGCGTCCTTGAGGTGCACGTGGTTGATGCGGTCCGCCCAGCGCGAGAAGTCGGCGACGGGGTCGCCGCCGCCGATGAGCAGGTGGCCGGTGTCGAAGGTCAGGTCGATGTCGGTGTCGGCGAGCAACCGTTCGATCTCGTGCGGAGTCTCGACGTACGTGCACGCGTGGTGGTGGAACGTCGGTTCGAGGCCGGCGGCGCGGGTCGCATCGGCGGCGCGCTGCACGCGGGCGGCGAACCGGGCCCACCGGTCGTCGTCGAGCTCGAGCTCGGGGGCGCCGCCCGGGCGGGCCTTGCGCTCGGCGGAGCCGGAGTCGGCGATCGTGGGCTTCGGCGCGAGCGCGCCGGCGGGCGCTGCGGCAGCGGCGGCGGCGAACAGGTCGAGCACGTGCGCGAGCCCCGCGAAGGATGCCTCGAACTCGTCGTCATCGGCGGCGAAGGGCAGGTCGACCCATCCGCCTGCGAGGGCCAGGCCGTGTCGGCCGAGCAGGGCGGGCAGCGTCTCGCGGTCGCCGAAGAGGCCGACGGGGCCGAGATCGATGCCGTCGTACCCCGCCTCGGCGACCCAGCCGGCGAGTTGCTCACCGTCGGGCAGCGGAACGAGATCGGGAATGGACAGTTCGAAGACGCCGTAGCTGACGGGGGCGTTCGCTGTTCGGATCAACCGAGGTTCCTCTCAACCGCGGAGACGCACCTGCGCTGTCTCCGCGGTCAAGGGTACTAGGTTCTGACATATTCACAACATGACAGACAAAGTCTGTGGATCGTCCGCATCCGAGCCCGACTCCGATCACTCCCCCGGCGGATCGGCGTGCAACTCGACATCCGCCGGCGCCAACGCCCAGCGCGGGAAGCGCACTTCGAGACCGGCCCGCAGCGGCGCGCACAGCATCGGCCCAGCCTGCGCGTCGCCGGCGGTGAACGGCGCGACCCGCAACGTGCGCCAGGGCCCGCCGTCGGCTCGCGCCCGAAGCGTGACGGCGTCACCGGTTTCGCCGCCAAGGCTCGCGCGGATGGTCACGAGGCGTCCCGCCCATTCGGGCACGGGCGCGAGCGACCAGTCGGACACCCCGTTCGTGACGACCGCCCCGAGGTGCAGCACTCCGTCGCTCACTTCGATGCCCGCCTTCACCCACTGGGCCTCGTTGGCGAAGAGCAGCAGCCCGGCCTGGTCGTAGAGCCCCGTGAGCGACGACGTGTCGAAGTCGACCTCCACGGCGGTGTCGGCGGGCCACTCGGCGAGCAGTCCGTGACCGTCGTCGTGCACGAACCCGTAGTGGGTCGTCCGCCAGTAGTCGCTGCCTTCGAGCGCCTGCGCGACGAGCGCGCCGTCTTCGACGCGAGTCGACGCCGGCTCCCTCGTCCAGTGCCCCTCGCTCCACGTCACCGTTCGCCCGATCATGCGCCCACGCTACCCGTGCCCCGTGTCCCGGGCGACGTGCGGCCGGGGCCCGGCCGCCCCGGCCGAGCGATCAGGCGTCGAGCAGTGGCGCAGCGGCGGCCTCGAGCGCTCCCGGCACGAGCCGGTAGTACGCCCACGTGCCGCGCTTCGAGCGGGAGAGGAACCCGGCCTCGGTGAGGATCTTGAGGTGGTGCGAGACCGTCGGCTGGCTCAGTCCGACGGGTTCGATGAGGTCGCAGACGCACGCCTCCTGCCCCGCCGAGGCGGCGACGATCGAGACGAGCCGCAGCCGCACCGGGTCAGCGAGCGCCTTCAGCCGGCGTGCGAACCGCTCGGCCTCGTCGGCGGTGATCGTCTCGCGCACGAGCGGCGCGCAGCATGCCTCGGTACTGACATCGCGGACCTCGAGCATCGTGACCATGCATCGATACTACTCGATATTGACAACCATCGATATATCGCGGCATCCTGATATCGAAGTTCATCGATATCAGGAGGATGCAGTGACGCTGCTCGACTTGACCACCCGACCCGTGACGAACGACCGGCTGTCCACACTGCCCGTCGTGATCATCGGTGCCGGCCCGATCGGCCTCGCCGCTGCGGCGAACCTGGTGGAGCGCGGTATCGACTTCGTCGTGCTCGAGGCGGGTGACGACATCGCCGACAGCGTGCGCGCCTGGGGTCACACGCGGCTGTTCTCGCCGTGGAAGCACCTGGTCGACCCGGCGTCGCGCCGCCTCCTCGAGGCCGAGGGCTGGGCGCTGCCGGCCCTCGAGCGCGCGCCTGCGGGCAGAGAGCTCGTCGACGCGTACCTCCTGCCGCTGAGCCGCCTCGAACCGATCGCGTCGCGCATCCGCACCGGTGCCGAGGTGCTCGCGGTCAGCCGCGAGGGAATGGACCGCACGCGCACCGCGAACCGGTCGGCCACGCCGTTCCTCGTCCGACTCCGCACGGTCACCGGGGTGGAGGAACTGACCGCCCGCGCGGTCATCGACGCCTCGGGCACGTATCGTTCGCCGAACTCGTTGAACTCGAGCGGGCTCGACCTGCTCGGCTTCGACGAGATCGCCGATCGCGTGCAGCCGGCCCTGCCCGACGTGCTCGGCCGCGACCGCGACGCGTTCGCGGGGCGGCACACCACCGTCGTCGGCGCCGGGCACTCGGCGGCCAACACGCTCCTCGCGCTCGTCCAGCTCGCACGCGAGGTGCCGGGCACCGAGGTGAGCTGGCTGATCCGCAACGCCAAGGCCGTGCGCGTCTCGTCGTCGGCCGATGACGAGCTCGCCGACCGCGCCAAGCTCGGCGGCCGCGTCGATGCCGCGGTCCGCCGCGGAGACATCCGGCTCGTCGACGGATTCGAGATCCTCCGCGCCCGTCGCGCCGGCGACGGCGCCGAGCTCGTCGGACAGCACGGCGGCGAGCTCGCCGTGCACGCGACCGACGTGGTGGTGAACGCGACCGGCTTCCGGCCGAACCTCGACCTGCTGCGCGAGATCCGCCTCGAGCTCGACGAGATCGTCGAGGCCCCCAAGCGCCTCGCGCCGCTCATCGACCCGAACGTCCACTCGTGCGGCACGGTCGAGCCGCACGGCTTCGCCGAGCTCACCCACCCCGAGCACGGGTTCTTCATCGTCGGCATGAAGTCGTACGGCCGCGCCCCCACCTTCCTGCTGGCCACCGGCTACGAGCAGGTGCGGTCGGTCACGGCGTGGCTCGCGGGCGACCTCGCCTCGGCGTCCAACGTCGAACTCGTGCTGCCGGCGACGGGCGTGTGCTCGACCGACCTCGGCGGCTCGTCGAGCTGCTGCTCGGGCCCGACGTGCTGATCCGCCCGATGCGCGCCGCGGACTGGCCCATGGTCGGGGAGATCTTCGACCAGGGCATCCGCGGCGGTGAGGCCACGTTCGAAACGACGGCGCCGAGCTGGGAGGCGTTCGACGCCGGCAAGATCGCCTCGCCGCGCCTGGTCGCCGAAGTCGACGGCCTCGTGCTCGGGTGGGCGGCCGCGTCGCCGGTGTCGGGCCGCCCGGTCTACCGCGGCGTCATCGAGCACTCGGTCTACGTGCACGAGGATGCGCGCGGCAGAGGCATGGGCCGCGCACTCCTCGCCGCGTTCGTCTCCGCGGCCGACGAGTCCGGGTTCTGGACGATTCAGTCGAGCATCTTCCCTGAGAACATCGCGAGCCTCCGGCTACATGAGCAGGCGGGATTCCGCGTCGTCGGTCGACGTGAGCGCATCGCTCGCTCGACGCTCGGCCCGCACGCCGGGCACTGGCGCGACACCGTCCTCATCGAGCGCCGCTCGACCCGGAACGGCGTCGGCTGACGCTTCGATGCGCGCAGCACGTCGTGCGGGTGGTTCAGTCCGAGTTCGCCGGTCGCGCGTCGGCACGCTGCGGCAGCAGCTCGGCGAGCAGCGCCTCGACGCGGCCGCGGATCTCGTCGCGGATCGGGCGGACCGCGTCGATGCCCTGGCCGGCCGGGTCGTCGAGCTTCCAGTCCTCATAGCGCTTGCCCGGGAAGATCGGGCAGGCGTCGCCGCACCCCATCGTGATCACCACGTCCGAGTCGCGGACCGCCTCGGTGGTCAGCACCTTCGGCACGTTGCTCGCGATGTCGATGCCCTGTTCGGCCATCGCCTCGACCGCGACCGGATTGATCCGGTCCTTCGGCTCCGATCCCGCGGAAAGCACCTCGACGCGGTCGCCGCCCAGTTCGCGCAGATACCCGGCGGCCATCTGCGACCGGCCCGCGTTGTGCACGCAGACGAACAGGACGGTGGGCTTCTCGGACATCGCAGATCCTCTCCTCGGGCTCGAGCACTTCAACCATAGACCATCATCTATGGATGAGGGGACGCCGTGCCCGCCAATTCAGCCGTTGTTCACGCGGCAGACCGCCCCAGGGACGCGATGAGCTCGCGCACGCGCCGATCGATGTCGTCGCGAATCGCGCGCACCTCGGCGAGTGGTCGCCCAACCGGATCGTCGAGCTCCCAGTCGAGATACCGGGTGCCGGGGTAGACGGGGCAGGCGTCGCCGCAGCCCATGGTGATCACCACGTCGGCCGCACGCACCACCTCGTCGGTCAGCGGCTTCGGGAACTCGCCGCCGAGCGGCACCCCGATCTCCTCCAACGCTGCGGCGATCGTCGGCGCCACGGTCGCCGCAGGCTCGGAACCTGCCGTTCGCACCTGCACGCGGTCGCCGGCGAGCCGGCGAAGCAGTGCCGCCGCCATCTGCGAACGCCCCGCGTTCTGCACGCACACGAACAGCACGGCCGGCGCTCCGCCGGGGTCCCGGTCTCGCGCCGCGACCGCGGCCAGCCGCTGCTCCGAGAACTCGGCCGTGCGCGATGCCAACCGCGCACCGCCACCCACCCGGGCGAGCAGCAGGCGGCTCTCGTCGACGAAGCGTTCGACGGTCTCCCGGTTGAACGTTCCGGCGAACCGGACGGACAGGTCGTCGACGATCCGCGCGAAGACGGGATCATCGGGCTCGGCGCCGGATTCCGACCCGAGCAGCTCGAGCACGCGATCGAGGTGCTCCGGCGCGATCGAGTACCAGACCCGGCGGCCCTCGGGACGGCGCTCGAGCACGCCCGCCTCCGTCAGCACCTTCGCGTGATGGGTGATCGTGGGCTGTCTCAGGCCGAGCCGTTCGGCCATCCGCGTCACGGTCTCGCGCCCATCGGGCTGATCGAGGATGAGCTGCAGCATCCCAGCACGGGTCGGGTCGGAGACCGTGGCCGAGAGCTGGTGGGCTGGACTCATAGACAAGAGTCTATGCCTCACGCGTCGTGTTCGTCGGCCCCCTCGAGCAGCATGCCGACCGGCGTCGCGCACGTGTCGCCACGCCATGCCTCGAGGCCCTCGCGCACCGCGAAGACGACGATCACGAGCGCCGCCACCGAGTCGGCCCACGCCCAGCCGAACAGCGAGTTGAGCAGCAGGCCGAGCAGCGTGGCGGCCGAGAGATAGGTGCAGATGAGCGTCTGCTTGCTGTCGGCGACGGCGGTCGCCGAGCCGAGTTCGCGCCCGGTGCGGCGCTCGGCGAGCGACAGGAACGGCATGACGACCACGCTCAGCGCGGTGATCGCGATGCCGAGCGCCGAATGCTCGGCCTCGGGCAGCACCCCGACGAGGCTGAGCACCGCGTTCACCCCGACGTAGGCGGCGAGCGCGAAGAAGGCGAACGCGATCACCCGCAGGGTGGGCTGCTCGTACTTCTCGGGTTCGCGGCGCGTGAACTGCCAGGCGACCGCCGCCGCCGAGAGCACCTCGACGAGCGAGTCGAGCCCGAATCCGAGCAGGGCCACCGAGGATGACGCGGCACCGGCCGCGATCGAGACCGCCGCCTCGACGAGGTTGTACCCGATGGTGATCGCGACGATCCAGCGGATGCGCCGATGGAGCACCGCCCGGCGATCGTCGCTCAGTGTCGCGCTCATGCGGATGCCTCGCCCATCAGCCGACGTACCCCCGGAAGGGATCGGCCTCCTCGCCGCGGCGCTCGCGCTCGGACTCGGCCTCGCGCAGGTCGCGCTCGAGATCGCCCAGCAGGTCGCGAAGGCGGTCGTCGCGCTCGGCCTCGTAGGTCTCGTCGACCTCGATCTCGGGCCAGCCGCTGCCCCACTCCCGGGCGAGCCGCGCGTCGATCGCCCCGGCGACGTCGTCCCAGGCCTCGTTGCGAGCGCGTTCGGCGAAGGACGCGAGGTACTCGGGATCACCCCGTCGCGTCCACAGCTCTTTCGCGATCGCCGCGTAGACCTGTTCGCGGCGTCGGAGGTTCGCGGCGTCGGCGCGGCGGTAATCGTGCTCGTTCGACGCGCGACCCTCGCGCTTGGCGGCGACGCTGCGGTCGTCGGCGGTGCGCTCGGCGACCTCGTCGGCCTCCTGCACGAGCTCGTAGAGCACCTCGCGGGCGGCGGCCGCGGCGCGGTCGTTGTCGAAGGGCTCGTCGCCGCGCAGGGCGTGCATCACGAAGCGGTTGCGCAGGGCCATCCGACCTGCGGCCTCGGCGACGAGCAGGCCCTCGGCGAGCATCTCGTCGAACGTGGGAGGAACCACCTCGGGCAGGGCGCTGCGGTCGAACGGCTTGAACCGCTTCGCTCGCCTCCTGCGCCAGAACGCCATGCTTCACGCCCCTCGAACACCGATGTCCGACGCCACTCGACGTCGGAGAACGAGCCTATCGCGGGCGGGTGACGGGCGGTCGTGTCGGCGGCCGGTCGTACCGTTGCCGCATGGTTGAGAGGGATGCCTCGGCCGCGCGCTGCTCGATCGTCGAGGCCGACGGCGTGCACTGCTCGCGGCCCGTCGCTGCCGGCACGCCGATCGCGCTCTGCGCGGGGCACCTGCTCGTCGCCTACGACTGGGTCGCGCGTGAGGTCGGCGAGCTCGACCTGCTGCCGGGGCCGTGCCCGGCGTGCGGGGCCCGGGTCGGAGTGCACTACCCCTCCGGCTGGATCTGCGCCGACTGCGAATGGCGCTACGGCGAGCTGCCCGATCGAGCGCTCGGCGACGACCCCGTCGAGGTCGTCTACTACCTGCGCTATCGCGACCGGGTGAAGATCGGCACCTCGGCGAACCCGCGGCAGCGCGTCGCGAGCCTGCCGCACGACGAGGTGGTCGCGTTCGAACGCGGCGGCCGGCGACTCGAACGGCGTCGGCACGAGCAGTTCGCGCGGTACCGCGGTGCCGGCACCGAGTGGTTCGACGTGCACGACGCGCTGCTCGAGCACATCGCCGGGCTCGCCGTCGGTGTCGACGACCCCTGGGCGCAGTACGACCGCTGGGTGAGTCGGCATCTCGCCCGGCCGCGGCTCGACTGAGCAGACCGGCGGCGACTTCTCCACAACCCGCGCATTCGGCCCGACGGGCGGGCTCACGTCGCTAGTCTTCGACGATGGATCGAGTGACGGTGCGCCGAGCGCTGCGTTCGGCGGCGACGGCTGCGGCGCTCGCGTTCGTGCTGACCGGCTGCATCCCCGCCGCCGGAGACACACGACCCGTCACCTCGGCTCCACCGACCGATGCGGCCGCGGCGTTCGGCGACGCCGAGCATGAACCCGACGCCGAAGCCGCGCCGCAGAGCATCGCCGGCCTGGCGCCGGGCACCGTCCTCGCGACCGGAGAGTTCCACGACCGCGGTACGAGCGGCGCGATCGAGCTCCGGGCGAACGGCACACCCAGCGGGTTCGAGGTCGTGCTCACCGGCATCTCGCCGGCGCCGACCGCCGGCATGACGCTGGAGCTGAACTCCGAGCCGTCGACCGCCACCAGGGAGGTGCTGAAGGAGGGCTTCAGCTACTACCGCTACGACCCGCTCGCGACGACGGCCGACCAGGCCTTCCGCGTACCGACCCCGGGCACGGGCGGGTTCGTGACGAACGACCCGAGCTACCTGCGCACGGCGGTGCTCTGGGCACCGGCGGCCGGAGCGGAGCGGGGATTCGACGAGGTCGTCGCGACCGCCCCGCTCACCTGGAACCTTCCCGACTTGAACCCCGGCCTGCGGGTGGTCGACCACGGGGCTGCAGAGGGCGCGACCGGAGAGGCGGTCCTCGACGACGGCGGCACGCCGCTCCGCTACCGCATCGCGGCCGGCGACACGTCGATCGGAGTGACCGCCAGGTTCGGCGTCACGGTCGACGATCTCAGGTGGTTGAACCCCGATCGCGCAGGCTCGAAGCTCCTCCTCGCGGATCGCTGGCTCAACCTCTCCCGCGAGGACCGCGGCCTTCGAGGTTGAGGCGGGTGCGCGGCTATGCCGCAGGCACCGGGCAGTGCAGCTGCGTGCGCTCGCCCGAGCGGTCGATCTCGTGCGCCGACATCGCGGCACCGCAGAGCGGGCAGGCCGGCGGAGTCGCCGGCTTCGGTTCCTCGTCGTACGGACCGAGCGGCGGCGGGCCGATGTACGGCAGCAGCTTCGCGTTGAGGCGGTCGATGAATCCGGCGTAGCCGCGCTGCACTCCTGGCTCGACCGGTCGCTTCCTTCGTGTCACAATCATTAGTGTACTAACTATTTGTCCCCACGTCATACTGGAAGCCTGATGACCGAGCAGACCGCAGCCGCACGAACGGCGATCGCCGAGACATCCGCCCCCGAAGACGGCGACGGCGCAGTCGACCTGCTCGCCCTCGAGAACCAGGTGTGCTTCGCCCTCGCGGTCGCCGCGCGCGGTGTGATCGGCGTGTACCGGCCGATCCTCGAGCCGCTCGGGCTCACCCACCCGCAGTACCTCGTGATGCTCGCGCTCTGGCAGCGCAATCCGCGCACGGTGCGCGACCTCGGCGAGGCGCTCCAGCTCGAGCCGGCGACGCTGTCGCCCCTGCTGAAGCGCCTCGAGGCGCAGGGCTACCTCACCCGAGCACGCAACCCGCACGACGAGCGCGCCCTCGACGTCGCCCTCACCGAGAGCGGGCGCGCACTGCGCGAGCGGGCGCTGTCGATCCCGCCCCAGGTCGTCGACCGGCTCGGCATGAGCCTCGACGAGCTCGGCGCGCTGCGCGACCGGCTCACCGAGGTGATCGCGGCGGTGCAGCGAGGCTGACGCGGCGCAGGCGTCAGGCAGCCGGCGGGGTGAACCCCGGCACGCCGCCGTCGGCGGTCGCGAACTTCGCGATGAGGCTGCAGTCCTTGCCGCCGAAGCCCTCGTCGATGAGGCGCTCGAACTGCTCGAGCGCAACCCGCGAGGCAGGCATCGGCAGGCCGGCCGTCGTGCCGGCGTCGACCGCGAACGACAGGTCCTTCTCGGCGAGCGCGGTCGTGAACGTCGCGTCGTAGTTGCGATTCGCCGGACTCGTCTCGACCACGCCGGGTGCCGGGTACCAGAGCCGTAGCGGCCACGACTCCCCCGACGAGACCGACGCGACCTCGAAGAACCTCTTCGGGTCGAGCCCGAGCGAGTCGGCGAGCGCCGCCCCCTCGGCGACGCCGAGCAACGACACGAACAGCATCAGGTTGTTGGCGAGCTTCGCAGCGATGCCGAGCGTCGGCCCGCCGAGTTCGAAGACATGGCCCGCCATCGGCTCGACGAGCTCGCGGGCGTCGGCGGTGGCATCCGCGTCACCGCCGAGCATGAACGTGAGGCTGCCCGCGGCGGCCCCCGCGATTCCGCCCGAGACCGGCGAATCGACGAAACGGAACCCGCGCCGTGCCGACTCCTCGTGGCACCAGCGCGACGTCTCGACGTCGACCGTCGACGTGTCGAGCAGCAGCACCCCGGCGGGTGCCGTCGCCCACACCCCGCCGTCGCCCGCGTAGACCTCGCGCACGTGTTCACTGCGCGGCAGGCTCGTGAAGACCGCGTCGGCGCCCGCGACCGCCTCGGCGACCGAGTCGACCACTGCGACCCCCCGCGACGCCGCGGCCTCCCGCGCCTCCGACATCGGGTCGACGCCGCGCACGGCGTGACCCGCCGCGACGAGATTCGCCGACATGGGTCCACCCATGTGTCCCAGTCCGATCCAGGCGATGTTCGCCATGGGCCTGCCCTCCCGACCTCGTCGACGTGAAGCGCTCTCCGTCCCCACGATACGCCGAGGCCGCGCGCGTTGCGGAGCGACGGAGGAGCGTCGCGAGTCGGTCGATCGCGCCGGTCTCGAGACGCCGCCGCGCGCCCCCGCGACCGGGGAGACGCTCAGAACCGGATGACCTGCCGGATCGCCCGCCCCTCCGCGAGGGTGTCCATCGCCGCGTTCACGTCGTCGAGCTCGACGGTCGACGAGATGAGCGCCTCGACGGGCAGCCGGCCCTGCCGCCAGAGTTCGGCATAGCGCGGGATGTCCCGCGACGGGATCGCCGACCCCAGGTACGACCCGATGATCGTGCGCGCCTCGGCCGTCACGGTCAGCGGCGCGATCTGCGAGACGGCCGATGCGGGCGGCAGCCCCACGGTGACCGTTCGTCCGCCGGGTGCGGTCAGCGCGAACGCCGTCTCGAATGCGCGCGGATGGCCCGCCGCCTCCACGACGAGCGGAGCCCGCAGCCCTGCGGCCACCGCCTCGTCGGGCGTGTACGCCGCGTCGGCGCCGAGCTCGAGCGCCCGCTCGAGCTTGTCGTCGACGCCGTCGACGCCGATGACCCGGCCGTAGCCGAGCGACGCCGCCGTGATGAGCGCGGCCATGCCGACGCCGCCGAGCCCGACCACGACGATGTCGTCGCCCTCGCGCGCGGCACCCGCGTTGAGCACGGCTCCGCCCCCGGTGAGCACGGCGCACCCGAGCACGGCCGCGACCTCGGGCGGCACATCGTGCCCGACGACCACCGCCGAGCGCCGGTCGACGACCGCGTGCGTCGCGAACCCCGAGACCCCGAGATGGTGGCGCACGGGCTCGCCGTCGCGGTGGAGGCGCACGTCGCCGTCGAAGAGCGTGCCCGCCGTGTTCGCGGCGGTGCCCGGAGTGCACGGCAGGGCGCCGCCGGCGAGGCATCCCTCGCACTCACCGCAGCGAGGCAGGAAGGCCATCACCACCCGGTCACCCACCGAGAAGCCGGCCGCGGATGCCTCGGCGCCGAGCTCCTCGACGATGCCGGCGGCCTCGTGGCCGAGCAGCATCGGCACCGGGCGCGGGCGATTGCCGTCGACGACCGAGAGATCCGAGTGGCAGATGCCCGCCGCCTCGATGCGCACGAGCAGCTCGTCGGGACCGGGGCGTTCGAGCTCGAGCTCGCCGATCGTGATCGGCCGCGACTCGGCGAAGGGCCGGGAACGCCCGAGCTCCTCGAGCACGGCCCCGCGGATGCGGATCGACATCGCCGCGGCCCCGTCAGTGCGTCGGGAAGCCGAGGTCGATCTGCGACTCGCTCGGCTCGGGCCAGCGCGTCGTCACGACCTTGCGTCGCGTGTAGAAGTTGAAGCTCTCCGGGCCGTACATGTGGGTGTCGCCGAAGAGCGAGTCCTTCCAGCCGCCGAACGAGAACGCGCCGACGGGCACCGGAATGGGCACGTTGACGCCCACCATCCCGACCTCGATGTCGAATTCGAAGCTGCGCGCGGTCTTGCCGTCGCGGGTGAACACGGCGACGCCGTTGGCGAAGCGGCTCGCGTTGATGAGCGCGACCGCCGCGTCGTAGTCGTCGACCCGCACGACCGAGAGCACCGGCCCGAAGATCTCCTCGTCGTAGACGCGCATGCCGGGCTCGACCCGGTCGACGAGCGAGGCGCCGATGAAGAAGCCGTCGCCCTCGAAGCGGTGGTCGCGGCCGTCGACCACGACGTTCGCGCCCTCGGCCGCGGCGCCCTCGACGAAGCCGGCGACGCGGTCGCGCGCCTCGCGCGTGATCAGGGGACCCATCTCCGAGGCGGGATCGGTGCCGTCGCCGACGACGAGCCGGGACATCCGCTGGGTGATCTTCTCGATCAGCGGGTCGGCGACCTGCCCGACCACGACGAGCACCGAGACGGCCATGCACCGCTCGCCCGCCGAGCCGTACGCGGCCGAGATCGCCGCGTCGGCGGCCGCGTCGAGGTCGGCGTCGGGCATGACGACCATGTGGTTCTTCGCTCCGCCGAGGGCCTGCACCCGCTTGCCCTGCTCGGCGGCGCGCGTGTAGATGTACTTGGCGATCGGGGTCGAGCCGACGAACGAGATCGCCTTCACGTCGGGGTGGTCGAGCAGCGCGTCGACCGCGACCTTGTCGCCGTGCACGACGTTGAGCACGCCGTCGGGCAGCCCCGCCTCGCGGAACGCCTCGGCGAGCCAGACCGCCGCCGAGGGGTCGCGCTCGCTCGGCTTCAGGATGACGGCGTTGCCCGCCGCGATCGCGGTGGTGACCATCCACAGCGGCACCATCGCCGGGAAGTTGAACGGCGTGATGCAGGCCACGACGCCGAGCGGCTGGCGCACCTGGTGCACGTCGACGCCGCGCGCGACCTGCTCGGCGTAGTCGCCCTTGAGGTGGTGCATGAGGCCGGCGCAGAACTCGACGTTCTCGAGCCCGCGCGCGACCTCGCCGAGGGCGTCGTCGACGGTCTTGCCGTGCTCGGCGGTGATGATGCGCGCGAGCTCGCCGCTGCGCGCCTCGATGACCTCGCGCAGCTTGAACATGACGTGCGAGCGCTTGGCGAGTCCGGTCGCGCGCCACGTCTTCTGGGCGAGGGATGCCGCGGCCACCGCCTCGGCGACGCGGGCGTCGTCGGCGAGCACGACCTCGGCGGTCTGCTCGCCGGTCGCCGGGTTGAAGACGGGGCTGCGACGGGCGTCGTCGTCGATGCGGCCGCCCGCGATGACGTGCGGGATGGTCCGCACGGCGGTGAGGGTGTCGGTCATGGGCGTTCCTTTCAGGCGGTGTAGCCCGCGACGGCGCCGTCGGCGCGCACGAGCTTGGCGATGAGGCTGCAGTCCTTGCCGCCGAGGCCGTCGGCGATGAGCTCCTCGAACTGCTCGCGCGCGAGCCGCGCGGCGGGAAGGTTCAGGCCTGCGGCCTCCCCGGCGCCGAGCGCGAGCGAGACGTCCTTGAGGGCGAGGGTCGTCGCGAAGGTCGCGTCGAAGTTGCGGTTCGCGGCGGCCGAGTCGACGATCCCCGGCACCGGGTACCAGGTGCGCAGCGCCCACGAGTCGGCCGACGAGACCCGGGCGATGTCCCAGAACGTACGGGGGTCGATGCCGAGGCTCGACGCGAGCTGCGAGCCCTCGGCCGCGGCGACGAGCGAGATGAAGAGCATCATGTTGTTCGCGAGCTTCGCGGCGATGCCCTGGGTCGGGCCGCCGACGGCGAAGACGTTGGCGGCCATGGGCCGGACGAAGTCGGCGGCGTCCGCGACATCCGCCTCGCCGCCGCCCAGCATGAACGTGAGGGTGCCGGCCGCGGCACCCGAGATGCCGCCCGAGACCGGTGCGTCGACGAATCGGAACCCGCGCTCGGCGGAGCCGTCGTGGCACCAGCGCGAGGTCTCGATGTCGACGGTCGAGCTGTCGAGCAGCAGGGCGGTCCGCGGCGCGTTGGCCCAGACCCCGCCGTCGCCCTCGTACACGGCGCGCACGTGGTCGCCCTTCGGCAGCATCGTGAAGACGGCGTCGGCGTCCGCCACCGCTTCGGCGACGGAGCTCGCGACGCGCGCGCCGCGCCCGGCGGCCGCCCGGCTCGCCCGCTCGTCGAGGTCGAAGCCGACGACCTCGTGCCCCGCTTCGATGAGCCGGCCGGTCATCGGACCGCCCATGTTGCCCAGTCCGATCCATGCGATCGTCGCCATCGTGTCCTCCTCGACTTCGGCGTGTGCGGCGGCGCCTCCCCCAAGGCGCCGCGCTGAATCACCATATGGTCGCGATGAATGCACATTCAACGGGCGAGAACCGCGAATATTGCACTCGCGCTGTGCATTCATGCACGATGTGTGGGTGACGATGACGACGCACGACCCCAACCCCGAATGGCTCATGACCTTTCTGGCCGTCGCCCGGCTCGGCCGGTACACCGCGGCCGCCCAAGTGCTGGGGGTCAACCACTCGACGGTGTCGCGGCGCATCGCCGCGCTCGAGTCGGCGATGGGCGGGCACGTGCTCATCCGGGCCGCGGGCGGGTGGGCGACGACGCCGCTGGGCCAGCGCGCGATGGCGGTCGCCGAGCGCATCGAGCTCGAGATGCGCTCGCTCGTCGAGGTCGACCAGCCGGGGCTCGCGGGGCTCGTGCGCATCGCGGCGCCCGACGCCTTCACCGCGCTCTACGCCGTGCCCGCGCTCGCGCCGCTGCAGGCCGCGAACCCCGGGCTGTCGTTCGAGCTGCTGAGCGCGACGCAGCGCGTGCGGCAGAACCGCTCGGGCGTCGACATCGAGGTCGCCGTGGGCCGGCCCGACGTCCGCAAGGCGCTCGCGACACCCGTGCTCGAGTACTCGCTCGCGCTCTTCGCGAGCGAGGCGTACCTCGCGGAGCACGGTGAGCCGCGCACGATCGCCGAGATGTCGGGGCACCGCCTCAACTACTACATCGAGTCGGCGCTGCAGATCGACGAACTCGACCTGGCCGTCGACGAACTGCCGCCGACGCTGCCGAGCATGCGCTCGACCGGGGTGTTCGCGCACCTCGCGGCGACCGTCGCCGGTGCGGGCGTCGGGCTCATGCCCGACTTCCTCGCGGCGCGCGAGCCGAGCCTCGTGCGGGTGCTCGCCGACGAGTACGACCACCCGATCGCGTACTGGGCGGTCACCCGCGAGGAGAGCCTGCGCAACCCGGCGGTGGCAGCGGCCTTCCGCGCGCTCGTCGAGCACCGGCCGGATTGGCGGGCCGTCGCCGCGAGCTGAGCGGCCACGACCCGGCGGCGGCGCCCGCCGCGGCTCTCGCTCCGCCGCTCCACGGCGCAGATCGCGCGCACCCGGCGCAGCCGGGGCGGACTTCATCGGGGGCGACTCCATTCGTGCCCCGCGCGGCAGCCCGCGAACGACGGCTCTGCCGGTTCCGCCTCATCGATGAGGTGGAACCGGCAGAGCTCGGATCGGAACAGCGGTCGTGCACCAAGGACTCGCCGACTGCGTCGGGCGGGGCCCGGCCGTCCTACGCGGTGGTCCTCACCGCTGCCTCCTCCGCGACCCGTGCGCGGTCGGCGTCGTCGATCGATCGCAGCGAGATGCCGTTCGTCTCGCGCATCGCGACGACCGCGATGAGCGTGACACCGGCGGCGAGCGCGAGGTAGATCGCGACCGGCACCCACGAGCCGAAGCTCGACAGCAGCATCGTCGCGATGATCGGGGCGACCGATCCGGCGATGATCGACGTGACCTGGTAGCCGAGCGAGACGCCCGAGTAGCGCATGCGGGTCGGGAACATCTCCGCCATGATCGCCGGCTGGCTCGCGTACATGAGGGCGTGGATGATGAGGCCGACGATCAGGATGCCGACGATCAGCCAGTCGTTCTTCGTGTCGAAGAGCGGGAAAGCGACGAAGCCCCACACCGCACCGAGGATCGCGCCGGCCGCGTACACCGGCTTGCGGCCCAGCTTGTCGCTGAAGCGGCCGACCACCGGGATGATGCAGAAGTGCACGACGTGCGCGAACAGGATGAGCGTGAGGATCGTCGACGTGTCCATCTGCAGGTGCGCCGACATGTACGTGATCGAGAAGGTCACCACGAGGTAGTACATGATGTTCTCGCCGAAGCGCAGGCCCATCGCGGTGAAGACGCCGCGCGGGTAGCGCTTGAGCACCTCGATGACGCCGTAGTTCGTCTTCTTCGCGGCTTCGACCTCCTTCTGCGCCTCGATGAAGATCGGCGCATCGGTGACCTTCGTGCGGATGTAGTAGCCGACGGCGACGATGACGACCGACAGCCAGAAGCCGACGCGCCAGCCCCAGCTGAGGAACTGCGCCTCGGTGAGCGTGCGCGAGAGGATCAGCAGCACCACGGTGGCGAGCAGGTTGCCCGCGGGCACCGCGGCCTGCGGCCAGCTCGCCCAGAAGCCGCGCTGCTTGTCGGGCGAGTGCTCTGCGACGAGCAGCACGGCGCCGCCCCACTCGCCGCCGACCGCGAAGCCCTGGAAGAAGCGCAGGATGATGAGCATGATGGGCGCCGCATAGCCGACCTGGTCGAACGTCGGCAGGCAGCCCATGAGGAACGTCGTGACGCCGACCAGGATGATCGCGAGCTGCAGCAGCTTCTTGCGCCCGTACTTGTCGCCGAAGTGGCCGAACACGATGCCGCCGAGCGGGCGGGCGACGAAGCCGACGGCGTAGGTGAGGAACGCCTTGATGATGTTGTCGAGCGGGTTGTCACTCGGCGGGAAGAAGATGACGTTGAAGACGAGGGTCGCGGCGGTGGCGTAGAGGAAGAACTCGTACCACTCGACGATGGTGCCGGCCATCGAAGCGGCGACGACCTTTCGCAGTCCGGTGGGGACGGACGAGCCGGGGGGATTCGGGGACGTGCGGGGCGTCGAAGCGTCGACAGCCATAGGGACTACCTCCTTGTAGTGTGGCCCGCGATCGGGGGTCGCGATGCAGGCGATTCTCACCGTGCATCGATGCGAGCGGCAAGCCCCGATCCCGCACACGCGGTGTGCGTTTGCGCACACTCGGCGCGCTCAGCGGGCGTCGGCGAACATCGCGGCGCGCGCCGCATCGAGGTCGGTGCCGAGCCCCGGTGCACGCACCTCGGCCATGACGAACCCGTCGCGACGCACGAGGTACACCCGGTCGTGGCGCAGCCGTGGACGCCCCCGCACCCCGCGGTCGCTCGGGAACACGTGGGGCTCGACGCCGAGCTCGCGCGCGATGCGCAGCACCACCCGCTCGGGCACGCCGTAGCCGTGCAGCTGCCACTGCATCGATCGCAGCACCTCGTAGTTGCCGCCCGTCCACGGCAGCCGCACTCCGACCACCGCCCCGCGACGACGTTCCCGCCGCGATCGGCCCGCGGCCGAGGCATCCGGCACCTCGTACCTGATGCGCGTCTGCGAGAGATAGCCGAACACGCGGCGACCCGCCACGAACGGCAGCAACCGGACCCCGATCGGACCGAGCGCGGGCAGCGCGCGCCCGCGCACGAAGCGCGCGAACCGCGACTCGGACGTGACCTCGCCGAAGAGCCGGTCCGTCGTCGCGACGAGGGTCTCGCCGACCGGGCGGCGCTCGGCCTCGTACCGGTCGAGCCGGGCGTCGGGCATGCCGCCGACGATGACGTCGGCCAGCGCGCACGCGAGGTTGTGCGCCTCCTGCAGGCCCGTGTTCATGCCCTGAGCGCCGACCGGCGAGTGGATGTGCGCCGCGTCGCCGACGACGAAGCACGGCCCCTCGCGGAACCGTGCGGCGAGCCGGTGGTGCACCCGGTAGGTCGTGAACCAGGCGCTCTCGGAGTACTCCACGCCGAACTCGCGGCCGACGAGCTCGCGCACGCGCTCCTCGTGCAGGTTCCCGTCGGCGTCGAGGTCGGCGTCGCGCACGATGCCGAGCAGCCGCATGCGCGTGCCGCCCATCGGGAACGCCAGAATGAAGTGCTCGGTCGTGAAGCGCAGGTTGATCGCGTCGCCGACGAGGCCGGACACGCCGAGCGCGTCGGCGATGTAGTACGTGTACTCGTTCGTGACGCCCTCGAACGCGATGCCGAGCGACTCACGCACCCTCGAGTGCGCGCCGTCGGCACCCACGCAGTACCGCGCGCGAACCGTGCGGCGGTCACCGCCCGGCGCGGTGAGCTCGGCGACGACGGTGGATGCCTCGGCGCCCGCGCCCTGCTCGACCTCGAGGCGCTCGAGGCGATGCCCCCAGAGCACCTCGCGGCCGGCCTCGGCGAGCGCGTCGACGAGCAGCCGCTCGTTGCGGCTCTGCTCGAAGACGGTGATGTCGGGGTAGGGCGTGATGCCGTCGCCGAGTCCGCGGAACGCGACCGTGCCGAACGCCCGACGGCCCGCCCCCGGCGCGATCGCGGCGGCGGGCGCGCGCTCGGCGAGCACGCGGTCGACGAGGCCGAGCTGGTCGTAGAGCTCCATCGAACGGGCCTGCACGCCGAGCGCACGCGACTCGCGGGTGGGGCCGCTCTTGCCATCGACGATGAGCGCGTCCACGCCGAGCTTCGCGAGGCTGACCGCGAGCATGAGGCCGCTCGGGCCCGCGCCCACGATGAGCACGTCGGTCGTGATGGAGCCGCTCGCCGCTTCCATGCCTCCATCGTGGCACCACCCCCCGCCGGCCGAGTAGCACACGACGAAGGAGCACGCGTATCGAGACCCCGCCCGTGGCCTCGGTTCGGCGCTTCGCGCCTACTCGACCGACGATGCGTGCAGCAGCACCTCGTCGAACGACTCGATGCGCCGCCAGCCGGCGGCGATCGCGGTCGGCGGAAGCACGTCGGCGGCAATGAGCTCGGGCATCTCGAGGCCGGTCAGCTCCGCGACATCCGCCACGGGAACCTGGAATGTGCGGAACGGGCCGAGCGGCGGCGCCCCGCCGACGACCGGCCGGGCCTCGCTCGTGTCGACGAGCGGCGCCTGGTCGACGATGAACGCGGTCGCGGCGAGCGCGCCACGGGCGTTCCAGGCGACGACCTTCCAGAACCGGAGCGGCACCCGGATGCCTCGGTACTCGGGGTCGCCGGCGGCGAGCACGGGCGCCGTGAACACGCTCAGCCGCTGCGCGGTCGCCTCTGCGTAGGCGAGCACGTGGTCTTCGAGGCCGAGCCAGAGCTCCTTCGACTGGTTGAAGCCCGACGCCTGCGGCGCCGCGTTCGTGTAGTGGAAGGTGTCGGCGTTCGCCCTCGCGGCGACGGCGCGCTCGCCCCACACCGGGTCGCGACGCCGCACGAGATGACCGCGATCGAAGTCGTTGTCGGCGTAGACCACGGGGCCCGCCTGCCAGTCGGCGGGCACCCGGTCGTCGAGTCGCCACTCGTCACCGCCTCGGTCGAGGTCGACGAGCGCCGCACCGTCGACGTTGACGCCCGTGACCCGTGCGAGCCGCCGCGCCGGGTCGAGCACGACCGCGAAGTGCACGTAGTCGAGTTCGACGCACTCGGGGGCGCCCGGCCCGGCCACCCGCGGCATCGGCGCCGCCACCCCCAGGAACGTCGCGTCGAAACCCATGCCACGAGTCGACCACGACCGTCCGACAGCGTGCCGGCGACGCGCGGCCGGCGCGCGATGGGGCTCAGTACCCGACCGTGCCGCCGAACAGGCCGAGCGCCACGACGGACTCGCGGGCGAGCAGGAAGCCGATGATGCCGACGATCCACCCGGTCAGGTCGGCGGCACTGCGTTCCATCCAGGCGCCGAAGCGTTCGAGCGGACGCTCGATCGCTCGCGCCGCCACGATGCGCAGCACGAGCAGCACGAGCGCAGGCAGCACCATGACGAGGCAGTACCCGGCGAGCACGAGCAGGCGCGCGCCCGCGTCGAAGTCGGAGGTCGAGAGCAGGCCGATGCCGATCAGGTAGGGCAGCATCGAGGCGACCTCGACCGCCGCGGCCGCGATCGCGAGCCCCATGAGCGGCAGCAGGCCGCCCTCGTCGCCCGACACGTCCGTCACGGCCCGCTCGCGCCAGCGCGAGAACCTGCCGGGGCCGCTGCGCTTGCGCTTGCCGCCGATGAAGAACGAGCCGACGAGCAGGCCGGCACCGACGACGAGCTGCCCCCAGAGGAACACGGGCGTCGTCGTGATCGCCGCGAGCTGCGGCAGCGCGGCCGCGGCGACCGTGAGCAGCACGACCCCGACCAGCAGGTAGAAGCCGGCGACGGTCGCGAGGTACGCGAGGATGCGGCCGGGTCGGAGCCGGCCGGGGGCGAGGAGCAGCCAGGTCGGGATGAGGAGGGTGCCGAAGCTCGTCGAGTCGACGAGCGCGAGCAGCGCGAGTGCGCCGAGCAGCGCGGGGCCGGTGAGGGCGGCGGCGCTCAGGAGATCGAGGTCCATCGGCTCAAGGCTGCCGGATGCCTCGGCGCCGACGGATCCCCCGCGCGACGGATATCGCCGCCGACGAGGACCGGACGCCGGTTCGCTGCCCCTCGACCCTCTGCGGGGCCAGAATGGGCGGATGGACCTGCTGCTGGCCGGAGTGCTCGCCCTGCTCGCCATCGCCGCCGCCACCGCGTTCGGGCCGAAGCTCGGGGTGGCGGCCCCGCTGCTGCTCACGCTCCTCGGCCTCGGCATCGGCCTGCTGCCGGTCGTGCCCGCCTTCGAGATCGACCCCGAGTGGATCCTCGCAGGCGTGCTGCCGCCGCTGCTCTACTCGGCCGCCGTGTCGATGCCGACGATGGAGTTCCGCCGCGACTTCTCGACGATCGGCGGGCTGTCGGTCGTGCTCGTCGTCGTCACCTCGGTGCTGCTCGGCCTGCTGTTCGCGTGGCTCATCCCCGACCTCGGCATCGCCGGCGGCATCGCGCTCGGCGCGATCGTGAGCCCGACCGACGCGGTCGCGACCTCGATCGTGAAACGCCTCGGCGTCTCGCCGCGCGTCGTCGCCCTGCTCGAGGGCGAGAGCCTGCTCAACGACGCCTCGGCGCTCGTGCTGCTGCGCGCGTCGATCGCGGGCATCGCCGCCTCGGTGTCGCTGTGGTCGGTCGCCGGCTCGTTCGTCTACGCCGTCGTCGTGGCCGTCATCATCGGCGGGGCGGTCGGCTGGCTCAACCTGCGCGTCCGCGCCCGCGTCTCGAACCCGACGGTGAACACGGTGATCTCCTTCACGATGCCGTTCATCGCGTCGCTGCCGGCCGAGCGCCTGGGTGCCTCGGGACTCGTGGCCGCCGTGGTCGCCGGCATCGTGACGGGACGCGGGGCCGCGAAGTTCCTGAGCCCGCAGCACCGCCTCTCCGACGTGCAGAACTGGCGAACGGTCGAGCTCGTGCTCGAGGGAGCGGTGTTCCTCGTCATGGGACTCGAGCTGACCGCGATCGTCGACGACGTCGAGGCATCCCATGCCGGTGCCTGGCACGCGGCGGGGCTCGCGGCCATCGCGCTCGTGGCGACGGTGCTGATCAGGGCGGCCTACGTCGCCTCGCTGTTCGGCGGGCTCGCGAGGCGCGCGAAGCGTGCGGCGACCATCAAGTCGGTGCTCGACGACCGGGCCAGGGGCATCCCGTCGACGACGCCCGAGCTCGAGCGGCGGCGAGCCGAATACGAGGCGCGGCGCGCGAAGCGCCCACGCCGCGGCGACCCCGAGCCGACGCCCGCGCAGGCCGAACGGTTCCGTGCGATCTTCCGCCGCCGGGTCGCCGACATCGACTACTACCTCGACGAGCGGCTCGGATGGCGCGAGGGCACCATCGTCGTGTGGGCGGGCATGCGCGGCGTCGTCACGCTGGCCGCCGCGCAGACGCTGCCGTCCGACACCCCGAGTCGGTCGCTGCTCGTGTTCATCGCCTTCCTCGTCGCGGTCGGTTCGCTGCTCGTGCAGGGCGGCACGCTGCCGTGGCTCGTGCGCTGGCTCGTGCCCCCACGCGACACGAGTGCCGACGCGGCCGAGCGGCGCGAACTGCGCGGGGTGCTGCGCCGAGCGGCGATGAGCGAACTCGCGGACTCCGACGACCCCGAACTGCGCGCGGTCGCCGAGAAGATGCGCGCGGCCTGGCAGCTGTCGATGGACGCGGGCACCGACGAGCCCGACGGCGCGGACGCGACGGACGCCGTCGAGGCTCGCGCGCCCTCGAGCGGCGACCGGCGTGAACTCGACACGGCCATGATCGCGACCGCGGCCGCGAGCGGCGCCGAGCCCGGCCGGACGGCCCCCAGGGTCGACCCCGAGCAGGTGCGCCGCCTGCGCGTGCGCATGATCGAGGCCGAGCGCGACGCCCTGCTCGACGCGCGCGACGAGGGTCGCTTCAGCGCCGCCGCGCTCAACGCCGCGCTCGAAGGACTCGACGCCGAGCAGATCAGCCTCGAGATCCGGGGCGTCGAAGGCTGACCCTCGCCCCGACCGCCTGCGCGGTTCAGCGATCGGCGGCCGCCCCGGGCGGCAGTTCGAACGCCCGGCCCTGGATGTCGCGGGGGCTGATCCGCACCCAGCGATCCTTCCGGCCTGGCGCCCACGTCGTGATGCCGAGGCGCTCGGCGGCGTCGATCTCACGTTCCTGTTCGAGTCGTGCAGCGCGCCCCTTCACGACCACGCTGAACGCCTCGCCGCCGTCGACGCCGTCCACCTCGAACAGGACGTCCCGCTCCACGGTCATCGCGAGCAGCTTCGTGCCGGGTGCGGTGCGGAACACGATGCTGTGCCGATCCACGCCGTGGTTCACGGGGAACAGGTCCATCTCGCCGCCGGCGTACGTGCCGACCCGGCCGTACGGCGCCTGCTCGATCCGCTCCCAGCACTCGGCCGACCGCATCTCCCGCATCGGCGGGCGCTCGTCGTCGTCGGTCATCTCCGTCCCTCCCTCCCCGCCGAAGCGGACGCCCGGCAGAGCCTGCGGCCTGTCTACCGCTGCGTGCGACCGCCGTCAACACGCAGCGC
Source organism: Agromyces chromiiresistens (assembly GCF_029167465.1). NCBI lineage: Bacteria > Bacillati > Actinomycetota > Actinomycetes > Micrococcales > Microbacteriaceae > Agromyces > Agromyces chromiiresistens. The sequence goes on along the minus strand of NZ_JARFNL010000004.1, from coordinate 17,632 downwards.
CGTGACCGGCATGGCTGCGGGAACGTTGGCGCGAACCCGCGTCATGATCGGCGTCGCGGTGCATCTCTTCGGGTAGAGCCATCAGTTCTGCCGTCAGGAAGGGGAAGCGCCATGGCCCACCACCTCGAGTTCGTGTTCGGACCGCTCGGCGAGGAGACCCGCCTGGCCTGCTCCTGCCCGCGGGGCGCCAACCACCTGCGCCCGAACTCCGAGTCGCGCATCGCCGACGAGTTCGACGGCCGACTGGTGGCTGCGGCGGCCGCCGCCACCGTACCGCCGCGCGCCCAGCGCGTGCGGGCGCGTCGGCACGGGCAGCACCGGTCGCGCTTCACCTTCGCCGCAGCGTCCGCCCCGCGCGCGCGACACGCCGCCTGACGCCCGACCGCGGCGGCGAGGCATCCGCCCTCGTGCGCCTGCCGCACCCCCGAAACGCTCGCGCACCCGCCCGGGCCGCGCGTATCGTGTGACCCAGCCGACCGTGACGATGCCGTCCCGGCATCGATCGCGACCGTCTCGGCGGAGGGGGAACCGCGATGACGACCCAGCACGATCACATCCCGGATCACGATCCGGTCGACGACCTCGAGAACACGCGGGAGCGCATCGGCGACGAGATGCTCGCCGTGCAGGACTTCTCGAACGAGGAGCACGGCTACCACAAGAGCCTCAAACCCCGGCAGATCCAGATGATCGCGATCGGCGGCGCGATCGGCACGGGCCTCTTCATGGGCGCCGGCGGGCGGCTCAACAGCTCGGGCCCGTCGCTCCTGATCGTCTATGCGATCTGCGGGTTCTTCGCCTTCCTGATCCTGCGCGCGCTCGGCGAGCTCGTGCTGCACCGACCCTCGTCGGGCTCGTTCGTCTCGTACGCGCGCGAGTTCTACGGCGAGAAGATGGCGTACACCGCGGGCTGGCTCTACTTCCTGAACTGGGCGTTCACCTCGATCGTGGATGTCACGGCCGCAGCCCTCTACGTGAAGTTCTGGGGCCAGTACTTCCCGGCGCTCGAGGCGATCCCGCAGTGGGTGATCGCCCTCGTCGCGCTCATCGTGGTGCTCTCGCTCAACCTCGTCTCGGTGAAGATGTTCGGCGAGATGGAGTTCTGGTTCGCGCTCATCAAGGTCGCCGCGCTCATCGCGTTCCTCGTCATCGGCGTCATCTTCATCGTCTTCATCGGGCAGACCGACGTCGGCCCGACCGGGTTCAGCGTGATCGCCGACAACGGCGGGTGGTTCCCGACGGGCATCATCCCGCCGATCCTCGCGATCTCGGGCGTCGTGTTCGCCTACGCGGCGATCGAGCTCGTCGGCACCGCCGCCGGTGAGACCGCCGAGCCGCGCAAGATCATGCCGAAGGCGGTCAACACGGTCGTGCTCCGCATCGCGGTGTTCTACCTCGGCTCGATCCTGCTGCTCTCGCTGCTGCTGCCGTACACCGTGTACCAGGCCGACGAGTCGCCGTTCGTGACGTTCTTCTCGCACATCGGATCGCCGGAGGCGGGCGCGGTCTCTGCGTCGGTGATGAACTTCGTCGTGCTCACCGCGGCGCTGTCGTCGCTCAACGCCGGCCTGTACTCGACCGGGCGCATCCTGCGGTCGATGGCGGTCAACGGCTCGGCGCCCCGTTTCACGGAGCGCATGAGCAAGAGCGGCGTGCCCTACGGCGGCATCCTGCTCACCGCGGTCATCACGCTGTTCGGCGTCGGGCTCAACGCGCTCGTGCCGTCGGAGGCGTTCGAGATCGTGCTCGAGGTCGCGGCGGTCGGCATCATCGGAGGTTGGGCGACGATCATCCTCTGCCAGATGAAGCTCGCGAAGTGGGCGAAGGAGGGGCGTCTCGAGCGGCCGTCGTTCCGGCTGTGGGGCGCCCCCTGGACCGGGTACCTCACGCTCGCGTTCCTCGCGTTCGTGCTCGTCACGATGGCGTTCTCGCCGACCGGGCGATGGGTGCTGATCTGCAGCCTCGCGCTCATCCCGCTGCTGGTCATCGGCTGGTTCGCCTTCCGAAAGCGCATCGCCGAGGCGGCGCTCGAGCGCGAGGGGCACACGGGGGCGTTCCCGGTCGTCGCCGAGCGGCCGGCCGTCGACAACCCGCCGAGGTTCGGCAGCAAGGACGAGTAGGCCTACACCCCGACCTCGGTCGCGACGCTCGCGTTGTCCCTGAACAGGTTGCCCGGGTCGACCTCGGCCTTGATGCGGCGCAGCCGCTCGAGCGTCGCGGGCGGGAAGGCGGCGGCGAGCTGCGCCGGCCCGACCTCGGTCTCGAAGCTCAGGTAGGCGCCCGACATGTGCGGGGCGAGCAACTCGTCCCAGGTCTCCGAAGTCCGGCGAGCGCGGGTCCCCATCGCGACGACCGAGAACTCGGCGTCGCGGTGGGCGTAGGCCGTGACATCCGCCGGCACGTCGTGCACCGCACCGCCGGCGGCCCGCACCTGGAAGAAGTAGCTCGCCCCCGTCTCGAGGAACCGCGCGACGTCGCGGGCGAACTCGGGCGTGAAGCGCCCGATGAGCCCCGTACGCGAGAGCGGCTCGCCCTCGGCGCTGTGGCTGCCGTCGCCCGCGTTCGAGATGATCGCGCGGTAGCTCGTGAGCCGCACGTCCTGACCGATGAGCGGGGCGGCGTCGGCGATCGGCTGCAGCCGGGCGAGCACGCTGTCGGCGTCGTCGGAGTCGACGACCGTCATCACGTGCGCGATCGGCGGCCTGCCGCCGCCCGCGGGCTGCACGAGCAGGAAGCTCGTCAGGTCGCGCGGCGCGTCGACGACCCAGTCGCTCCACGCGAGGAGGAATGCCTCCGTGTCGCTCGCGTCGAAGGTGAGCTGCGCGAACGCGACCGTGCCGACCTCGTCGACCTCGAACTCGAAGGCCGTCGCGATGCCGATGTTCGCACCCGCGCCGCGCACGGCCCAGAACAGGTCGGGCCGTTCGTCGGCGCTCGCGCGCACGACGCTGCCGTCGGCGAGCACGAGTTCGACCGCGCGCAGGTGGTCGATCGTGAGGCCGTGCTCGCGTACGAGCCAGCCGATGCCGCCGGCCGTCGCGAGTCCGCCGACGCCGACCCCGCCGTAGTCGCCCGAGCTCAGCGCCCAGCCGTGCGGTTCGAGGGCGGCGGCGACGTCCTTCCAGCGGGCGCCCGGTTCGATGCGCACCAGCCGGGATGCCTCGTCGAGCACGTCGATCGCGCGCATGCGCGAGAGGTCGATGACGATGCCGCCGTCGTTCGTCGAGCGGCCGCTGATGCCGTGCCCGGCACTGCGGATGCCGAGCGGCACGTCGGGGTTCGCGCGTGCGAACGCGACCGCGTCGACGACCTCGGCGGTCGTGGTCGGCTGCAGCACGAGTCCGGGGTCGCCGCCGCGCAGGTAGGTCGAGCGCACGCGCGCGAACCTCGCGTCGCCCGGTTCGATCGCGGATGCCGCGAGCGAGGCGGGCACGGCGTCGTAGTCGATTCCGTCGCGGCGCTTCGCGAGCGACGCGGTCGAGCGGATCACGGCGGCCGAGGCATCCGGCCCGAGCTCCCGCTCGACCGCCTCGCGCAGGGCGGGCGCGACCTCCTCGATGAAGCGCTGCATGCTCGTCGGGTCGTCGCCCGCGAGGATGAACGTGTCGGCCCCGTCGTCGACGACGAAAGGCAGCAGCTGCTCGACCCAGTCGGCGGGCGCGCCCTCGATCGCGCCGCCGCGGCGCCGTACGTCGACCCCGCCTCCCGCGCCGTTCGTGAACCGCCCGGCGACGTTGATGAGCCGGCGGATCTCGGCCGGGTTGCGCCCGGCCTTCAGTGCGGCCTCGTCGATGCGTGCGGCGCCGTCGGCGTAGTCACCGGGCTGCAGGTACGCGAGCGAGGGCAGCCAGCCGTCGCCCGCGCGGCCGATGAGGCGCAGCATGCGGGGCTTGAGCGCGCCGATCCAGATGGGGATGTCGTGCGCCGGCGCCGGCCCGCGCTTCGCGCCGTCGACGTGGTAGTACTCGCCCGGCACGGTGAAGCGGTCGCGGTTGCCGGCGTCCCAGGTGCCGCGGATGATGCGGATCGCCTCGTCGAGTGCCTCGACCGCCTGGCCGGGCGTGAGTCGGCGACCGCCGATCGCGGCGATCGCGTCCCAGAAGCCGCCCGCGCCGAGGGCGAGCTCGAAGCGGCCGCCGCTCAGCAGGTCGAGGCTGGCCGAGGCGCGGGCGAGCACGGCGGGCTCGCGCTGGAGCGGCACGTTGAGCACGTTGCCGGCGACGTGGATGCGGCTCGTGCGCGCGGCGACCCAGCTCATGAGCGTCCACGTGTCGTGGAACGCCGGCTGGTACGGGTGGTCCTGGAAGGTCACGAGGTCGTAGCCGAGCGTCTCGCTGAGCTCGGCGAGCCGCACCGCCTGCTGCGGCGGGTCGTTGACGGGCGTGACGAAGGTGCCGAACTGCAGTTCGCGTCCGTAGTGCATGGTGCTCCGTTCCAGCGGGGGTCGGGTTTCCATCATTCCGGGATGCCGCGACCCGCGCACACAGCAGGTAAGCTGCTTACTCGAAGTAAGTGAAGGAGCGGCGCACATGGAGTATTCCCGCGAGGCCGAGGGCGGCTCGGCCGGGCGTTCGGCCGACGAGCTCGGCGCGCGCCGCTCGGCGCGCCTGCGCGAGCTCGGGCACATCGACGACGAGGCGTGCCGCCGGTTCACCGGCGCGATCGAGTTCGCGGGCCGCAAGTGGAACGCCGCGATCCTGCTCGCGGGAGTGCGCGGCGCGCGGCGCTTCAGCGAGTACCGCGACACCGTGCACGGCATCTCCGACCGGGTGCTCACCGCACGACTGCGAGAGCTCGAGGCCGACGGGCTGATCGAGCGGCACGTGCGCCCGACGACCCCCGTCACGATCCACTACACGCCGAGCACCCGCGCACTCCAACTCATGGAACTGCTGCAGCCCCTCGTCGAATGGCAGCGCGCCGACGACCGGGCCACGCGAGTCACGGGCGCAGAATCCCTCTGAGCCATCCGTTCGACGAATGCGAGCCCGCCGAGACCGACATCGCGCGAGGCGACCGCGTCCGACAGGATGGAGCTCGTGACTGCAAACGTTTTCATCGCCGGCCCGGCGTCCTGGAACCGCATCGTCCTGCTCGACCGGCTGCCCGAGCCGGTGCCGCACATGCAGTTCGCACTCTCCGAACACGAGACCGTCGGCGGCACCTCGGCGGGCAAGGCGCTCGGCCTCGCCGGCCTCGGCCGCCGCCCCGCGTTCTACACGCTCATCGGGGCCGACGCCGACGGCGCTCGCGTATCGGCGGCGTTGCAGGCGGCCGGGGTCGAACTCATCGTCGGGCCGACCGGCGCGACCGAGCGGCACCTCAACCTCATGACCCCCGCCGGTGAGCGCGTGTCGCTCTACCTCTCCTCCCCGGGCGAGGCGTCGGCCGAGTCGCGGCAGGCGACTGAGGCATCCGTGAGCCAGGCGATGGCGGATGCCGCGGCCATCGTGCTCGACCTCGCGCCCGAGGCCGGCCGGCTCATTCCCGCCGCTCGCGCGACCGGCCGTCCGATCTGGACCGACATCCACGACTACGACGGACGGGCGGCGTTCCACCGCCCGTTCATCGAGGCCGCCGACGCCGTGTTCATGAACGCCGACGGCATCGGCGATCCGGTGCCGTTCCTGCGCACCCTCATCGACGGCGGCGCCTCGATCGCGGTGTGCACGCTCGGCGCCGAGGGCGCGGTCGCGCTCGACGCCGCCGGTCGCGAACACCGGGTCGACGCGGCGCCCGTCGACGTGCTCGACACGAACGGCGCAGGCGACGCATTCATGTCGGGAGTGCTCGACGCCACCCTCGACGGAGCCGAGCTGCCCGAGGCACTCGCGGCGGGCGCCCGGCACGCGGCATCCGTGCTGACGACCCGCCACCTGCACCCTGCGCTCGACGCCGTGCTGGGCGGGTAGGCCGTCGAGGAGCGACGAAGGAGCGTGTCGAGACCACTGGCAGTGGTCTCGATCCGGCGCTGCGCGCCTATCGATCGACCCGCGTCGACGAACTAGCGGCCGCGATGGTCGACGAACTCCATGCGCGGGCCGCGGCGCGGCTTGCCGCGAGCACCCGAGTACCCGAGCAGCCGGATGACCCGGTAGCGCTGGCCCGCCCACGGCTCGAGCGCGGCGAGCATCTCGTCGTCGGTCATGTCACGGCCCTCGAGCGCGTGCCCGACGAAGTTCGCGAGGTGGTAGTCGCCGACCGAGACGGCGTCGGCGTCGCCGAGCGCGCGCTGGGCGACCTCGGCGGCCGTCCACGCCCCGACGCCCGTGAAGTGGGTGAGCCGGGCGAACGCGTCGGCGGGTGTCATCGACGCGGCCTCGTCGATGCGCGCGGCGTACGGGGCGAGCGCGACGATCGTGCGCGAGCGCTTCGGGTCGACGCCGGCCCGGTGCCACTCCCAGCTCGGGATGCGTCGCCAGCCGTCGGCCGACGGCGCCACCCGCATCGTGCGCGGCACGGGCCCCGGCGCCGGTTCGCCGAACCGCTGCAGCAGCGCGCGCCAGGAGTCGTGGGCCTGCAGCGTGATCACCTTCTGCTCGAGCACGGCGGGCACGAGCGTCTCGAAGACGCGACCGCTGCGCGCGACCCGCATGCCCGGATTGCGCCGATGCGCGTCGGCGAGCCGCGGCAGCAACGGCTCGAACGCATCGGTCGCGTCGCGCGCCCCCACCAGCTCGGGGGCGGATGCCGCGGCCTCCGCCGCGCCCGGCCCCCAGGCCTCGCAGCGGAACTCGTCGGTGCCGCGCTGCGAGAGCCGCATCGTCGCGATGCCCGAGGGCATCCGCGTCGTGCGCCAGACCGAGCGGTCGGGCGCGGTGGCGAAGCTCGGGTCGCGGGGGCCGCGGCGCAGCGCGCCGACGGTCTGGTGCAGGTCGGTCGGGTGCGGCGCGCGCCAGTCGAGCTCGGCGTCTGCGGTCACCTCTCCAGTGTGCGCCATCCCGCCGACGCGCCCGCCGCGAGGCCGGAGCACCGTGTGCAGGCCGACGCACGGAGCTTGCACAGAATCGCATCGGACAATGGATCGTTGCGCTTCGATCGCGATCTGTGCGAGGAAGTTGCGTGAAACCCCATCAGGGGTGAGACTTGCTCTGCCATTCGAGAGGACAGACATGGGCACCGCACCAGAATCCCCCGCCCGCGCGACCACCGCCGCTTCCGAGCGGGGCGCCGCCGCGGCGTCCTCGTCGATCGACGCGACCCGCATGCACGCCGTCACCGGAGAGACCGAATCGATCGTCGACCTGGTGCTCGACTACTCGCGTCGGCGCCTGCTCTCGACCGACACTCCGCTCGACAAGCCCGAGACCGAGGCCGAGCTGCAGCGCCTGGCCGGCCGCACCATCGACGAGCGCGGCATCGGCGCGAGCCGTGCGCTCTCGATCTTCGAGCACGTGCTCGCGCCCGCGTGCATCACGATCGACCACCCGCAGTACCTCTCGTTCATCCCCGCGGCACCGACGAAGGCCGCGATGGCGTTCGACCTCGTCGTCTCGGCGTCGAGCCTCTACGGCGGCAGCTGGATGGAGGGTTCCGGCGCCGTGCACGCCGAGAACGAGGTGCTCGCCTGGCTCGCGAACGAGTTCGGCCTGCCGACGGGTGCCGGCGGCGTGTTCGTGCAGGGCGGCACGATCGGCAACCTCTCGGCGCTCGTCGCCGCGCGCGAACTCGCCCGCGAGAAGCGCGCCGCCACCGGCGCGCCGATGCCCGCCCGCTGGAAGCTCGTCTGCTCGACCGAGGCGCACTCGTCGAACAAGTCGGCCGCGAAGGTCATGGACGTCGACGTCGTGCTCGTTCCGGCCGGCGACGACGGCATGCTTCGCGGCGACGCCGTGCGCGCGGCGCTCGAAGAGCACGGCGACGACGTGTTCGCGGTGATCGCGACGACCGGCTCGACGAACTTCGGCATCGTCGACGACGTCGCCTCGATCGCCGCGCTCAAGGACGAGTACGACTTCTGGCTGCACATCGACGGCGCCTACGGCCTCACCGGCATGCTCTCGCCGGTCGCCCGTGCCCGTTACGCCGGCGTCGAGCGGGCCGACTCGGTGATCGTCGACCCGCACAAGTGGCTGTTCGCCCCCTTCGACGCGTGCGCGCTCATCTACCGCGACCCCGAGATCGGCCGCCGCGCCCACACGCAGCACGCCGAGTACCTCGACACCCTCACGGGCAAGCCCGAGTGGAGCCCGTCGGACTTCGCGGTGCAGCTGACCCGCCGCCCGCGCGGCCTGCCGTTCTGGTTCTCGCTCGCGACCTACGGCGCCGCCGCTTACCGCGCCGCGATCACGAACTCGCTCGAGCTCGCCCAGCGCATCGCCGACGAGATCCGCACCCGACCCGAGCTGCGGCTCGTGCGCGACCCCCAGCTGTCGATCGTGGTCTTCGAGCGCGAGGGCTGGACGATGGACGACTACGAGCGCTGGTCGGCGAAGCTGCTCGACGAGCAGCGCGCGTTCGTCACGCCGAGCTCGCACGCCGGGCGGCCGAACACCCGGTTCGCGATCATCAACCCGATGACGACGTTCGAGCAGCTGGTCGCGATCCTCGACTCGATGCGCTGAGCGCGCGCGAGCTGCTCGACGCGGGGCCGTTCCGCGCTGAGGTGGGTTCGGCGCGCTGAGGTCGGTTCGAACCCACCTCAGCGCGTCGTACCTGATTCATGGCGGATGCCACGGGCCCTCTCGCTGCGGGTGCTCGAGGTGCTCCGGCTCATCCGCACCCAGGCGGGTTCGGGCCCGAACGCCGGGGCCATCTCGGGGCGGAGTCCGGCGCTGCCTGACCCCCGATCCGCGGTGCCCGCGTCGTCACATACGGCGGCGCGGGCAGCGTGCGGGCGTAGCGTTGAGGCATCCGCGAACCGACCGCCGGGAGGCGAACAATGCCGCGAGCCGATGCGCCCGACCCCGCCGTGAACGACGAGCACCTCGTCATCGAGCCGACCGTGCTCTACGTGGGCACGCCCGTCTACCTCGTCGTCACCGAGAACGCCGACGGCACGGCGAACCTCGCGCCCGCGTCGAGCCATTGGGCGCTCGGGCGCATGCTCGTGCTCGGACTCGAGGCCGACGGCCAGTCGGCGCAGAACCTGCTCGAACGTCCGCAGCTGACGGTCAACTTCCCCGCGGCGAAGCAGTGGCGCGAGGTCGAGCGGCTCTCGGCCGTCACCGGTCGCGACCCGGTGCCCGACGCGAAGGCCGACCAGTACCGGTTCGAGCCGCGCAAGTTCGAGCTCGCGGGGTTCAGCGCGCAGCCGTCCGACCTGGTCTCACCACCGCGCGTGCGCGAGGCGCCGCTGCAGTTCGAGGGCCGAGTGCGCTGCATGACCCCCGGCGTCGACGCCGGGTACTTCATGGTCGAGGTCGAGGTGGTGCGCGTGCACGCCCTGCCCGAGCTCAACGTGCCCGGCACCCAGCACGTCGACCCGCACGCGTGGCACCCGCTCATCTACAGCTTCCGCCACTTCTTCGACCGCGGCGAGCAGGTCGGATGGACGCGCAAGTCGCCCACTGCCGCTTCGCTTCCGGATGTCTCGGGGCGGGCGCAGCCCGAGGCATCCCGCGTCGCCCGTACCCCGCTCGAGGAGCTCGAGCGCTGGGAGAGCTTCGGCGGAACGTGGGCCCTGCGCGAGCTGACCGACGACGGCGCGATCGTGAGCCTGTGCCGGTGCGACGGCGGCGAGGAGGTGTCGCGGATCGTCTCGGCCGATCCGGCGTTCGTGAGCTGGGCGGCCGAACAGGAGGTGCAGTCGTGAGCGACGCCACCCCGGTGCTCTCGACGGCGTGGTCGCGTTCGCTCGGCCTCGCCACGCCGATCGTCAGCGCGCCGATGGGCGGCGTCGCCGGTGGACGCTTCGCCGACGCGGTGTCCCGTGCGGGCGCGCTCGGCATGATCGGCATGGGCAGCGCGGGCTCGGCGGCGAAGCTCACGGCGCAGCGCGCCGAGTTCGAGGCGGCAGGAGGCCGGCGCCCGTTCGGCATCGGCATGGTGCACTGGGGGCTCGAACGCGACCCGGCGATGTTCGACGTCGCGCTCGAGGCCCGCCCGGCGCTCGTCTCGGTCGGCTTCGCAACCCGCTTCGACTGGGTCGACCGCGTGCACGGGGCCGGATGCCTCGCGGCGACGCAGGTCTACACCGCGGCCGAGGCGGTCGTCGCGGCCGATGCCGGGGTCGACGTTATCGTGGCCCGCGGCGCGGAGGGCGGCGGGCACGGCGACCCGCGCATGGGAACGCTCGCCCTGCTCGACGCGGTGCTCGACGCGCTCGACGACCGCCGGGCCGCCGCCGGGGCGACCGGCGCGCACGAGTCGACCGGTCGCTCGGGGTCACCCGCGGTGCTCGCCGCCGGCGGGATCGGCTCGGGTCGCAGCCTCGCGGCGGTGCTCGCGGCCGGTGCCGACGCCGCTTGGATCGGCACCGCGTTCATCGCGAGCCCCGAGGCGCTCACGCCCGAGTCGGCGAAGCCGGTGATCTTCGCCGCGACGGGCGACGACACGGTCAACACGAGCGCGGCCGATGCCGCACTCGGGCTGCCGTGGCCCGACCGCTTCCCCGAGCGGGTCATCCGCAACGACTTCGTCGACGAATGGGAGCACCGCTTGCCCGAGCTGCGCGGCGAGAGCCACGGCGACGGTCTCGACGCGTTCAAGGCCGAGTTCGCACGCGCCAACTCCGCCGGCGAGCACGACCTCGTGCCCTTCGACGCCGGTCAGGGGGTCGGGCTGCTGCGCACGTCACGCCCGGTCGCCGACGTGATCGCGGGGCTCACGCACGAGGCATCCCGGTTGCTCGCCCGCCGGTTCTGAGCGCCGTTACGAGACCGCGTGCCCGGTCTGCTCGTCCGGCGTCCGGAACACCTGCCGCATGTGGTCGCTGTCGAGGAAGTCGGCGATGCCGATCAGGATGAGGCTGAACACGATCTGCTCGGTCACCATCCAGAACGGGAAGAGCCCCGGGATCGCGGCCATCACGAGCGTCACGACCGGGAAGATCTTGCTGAACAGCCGCAGCCGCGAGTACGCCCAGCGGTAGCCCTTCTGCGCCCGCCAGGCGAAGTAGAAGAGCGTGACGGTCATGCCGAGCACGACGAGGATGCGCATCCGCACCGGGAACGCGAGCACCGTGCCGTTGAAGAACAGCACGGCCGCGACGACGAACGCCGCGAGCCCGATGAGCACCTCGAGCGCGAGCAGCCAGGTGATCCACGTGAACGCGCGGCGGGTGCGCGGGTGGCCGACGAGTTCGTCCGCGACCTTCACGCCCGCGGCGCGGCCGCCGGCGATGCGGTCGAGCTTCAAGAGCATCGGCTCGAGATCCATGGTGTTCCCTCCCCTCCGAGGGTACGCGGATGCCTCGGGGCCCGGCATCGATGGGAAGTTCGAGTCCCGCTCCACCGGTCGCCGCTACGCTGCGACCATGCGCTTCGGAACCCTCGACTTCTCACCCGCCGTCGATTCGCCCGAGCTGCTCGCCCCGCCGACCGCCGCCGCACTGGCCGCCGCGCCCGATCGCGACGTGCTCGTCGCGTCGATCGACCCGTCGCTCGCCGACACCGCCGCGTTCTGCGAGCACTACGAGGTCTCGCCCGGCGACGGCGCGAACTGCGTCGTCGTGCAGGCCCGCCGCGGCGACCGCACCTGGTACGCCGCGTGCCTCGTGCGCGGCGCCGACCGGCTCGATGTGAACGGCGCGGTCCGACGGCGCCTCGACGCCCGCAAGCTGTCGTTCGCGCCCATGGACCTCGCGGTCGAGCTCACCGGCATGCAGGTCGGCGGCATCACACCCCTCGGCCTGCCCGAGGGCTGGCCGATCCTCGTCGACGAGTCGGTCGCCGCGCACGAACGCCTCATCGTCGGCGGCGGCAACCGCGACGCGAAGCTGCTCGTGTCGGGCGCGTACCTCGCCGGCCTGCCCGGCGCCGAGGTGCTGCCGATCGCGCTCCCGCTCGCGGGTTGAGGAGCGAGCGCGGCGAGCGTCCCCGCACCCCCCCCGCTCAGCCCGGGTCTGGCTCGACCGCGCGCGACGAGAGCGCGGCGGCCAAGCGCTGGCGCGCCCGTCTGATCCGCTGGCGCACGAGCGCCGGGCTGATGCCGAGCAACTCGGCGATCTCGTTGCCCGATCGATCCTCGAGCGCCGAGAGCACGAGTGGGGTCCGTAGCGGCTCGGGCAGGTCGCCGATCGCGCTGAGGGTCGCGCGAAGGTCGACGCGTGCTTCGATGCGCTCGTCGACCGACGGTGCGTCGACGTGCGACTCGGCGTCGAGCCGGTCGTCGAAGCGCCGCCCGCGGAGGTGGTCGACGGCGGTGTTGCGCGCGATCGCGTCGACCCACGCGCACACCGTGCCCGCGCCGGGGTCGCGCACGCCGTCGATCGCCTTCCAGGCGCGCAGCAGCACGGTCTGCGCGAGGTCGTCGGCGTCGTCGGGATGGATTCCGAGACTGAGCGCGCGACGACGGAGCCGCTGGGGCTCATCGGCGATGAGTTCGAGCAGCGTGCTCTCCTGAGGGGCGGATGAGGGCATCTGTCACATCTCTCGCTCGTCGACGTCTTTCTCGATGACCCGTCCTCCGGGTCACCTACTCGAAGATCGGAGCCTCCATGTCTATTCCCGTCACCGACCTCGGCGCCCTGCCCCTCGCCTTCGCCGAGCGCTTCAACGCCCAGGACCTCGAAGGCCTGCTCGACCTCAACGAGCCCGGCGCGGTGTTCGTGCCGGCCCCGGGCCAGCCGGTCGAGGGCGATGCCGTGCGCCCGGCACTCGAGCAGTTCCTCGCGTTGCGGCTGCCGATCTCGATGCGCACCAAGCACGCGTTCGTCACGGGCGGGACCGGCCTCGTGATGGCCGAGTGGGCGATCGCGGGTGCCGGTCCCGACGGCTCGGAGGTGTCGCTCTGGGGCATCACGGCCGACGTCGCCCGGTACGACGAGCAGCACGGCTGGCGGTACGTGATCGACAACCCGTTCGGCACCGTCTGAACCTGTCGCCGACCGAGCGCGTCCGCCGAGCGTCGTCGGCGGGGCCACTTCCGCGCGAGGCGCTCAGCCTCGCGCCGCCTCCTGCACGACGTCGCGCAGGCGCTCGAGCGCGGGCAGTGCGACGGCGAGCGCCGCACGGTCGGCGTCGTCGAGCCGGGCGAGCGATGCGACGAGGATCGCCTCGCTCGCCCGGTCGAACCGGTCGAAGAGCGAGAGCGCCCGCGTCGAGGCCCGCACCTCGACGCGGCGCCGGTCGGTCTCGGGCACTTCGCGGGTCACGAGCCCCGCCGACTCCATCGCCTTCAGCAGGTTGCTCACGGTCGGCCGGCTGAGGCCGAGCTCGGTGGCGAGCTCCCCCGGCGATCGCATGACGCCGCGCGGCAGCGCGCGCAGCACCTCGATGTGCGCGTCGGGCAGGTCGGGCAGGTGCGCGGCCGTGCGGGCGGCCTTGAGCAGGCCGCGCCGCAGCGGCGACACGATCGAGCCCAGCCGCGCGAGCTCCTGTGCCGGCTGTCCCTCGGTCATCCGTTCAGTCTGCCATCGGCGGCGCCGACTCGGGCGTGAGCGACGCTCGCTCGTTGAGCGCGGCGGGGTGGAAGCCGGCGGTGCGCTTGTAGCCGTCGGCGATCTCCTGCAGCTCCTCGGCGGGGATGACGTCGTGGATGTCGGCGAACCCCTCGGGCGCGCGGTCGTAGGCGAGCTGCATGACCTTCTCGGGCCCGAGCTGCCGGGTCATCTCGAGCAGCCGCGCGGTCGTGGGACGGCGGTCGGCCTCGTAGGCCGCGAGGGCGCGGCGCACGGCACCGGCACGCGCCTCGGCGTCGGTCGAGACCTCCGGACCGGATGCCTCGTTCGCGAGGTGGAAGGCGAGCGTGCGCCCGTCGATGATCGCCTGCGAAGCGCCGTTCGACCCGTTCGGGTACATCGCATGCGCGGCGTCGCCGATGAGCGTCGATCCGCCGAAGGTCCACTGCGGCAGCGCGTTCCGGTCGACCATCGGGTACTCGAGGATCTCGTCGGCGGCAGCGATGACCGCGGGCACGTCGAGCCAGTCGAAGCTCCAGTCGGCGAAGAGCCGTTCGATGGGGCCCGCGTCGACGGCGTGGTTCCAGTCGGCGGTCTCGTCGACGCCCTCGGGCGCTCGGCGCTCGGCGATGAAGTTGAGGCGGGTGGCGCCCGCGTCGGCGCCGGGGGCGACGAGGGGGTACGAGACGAACTTCTGCTCGCCGTCGCCCGCCATGATCATGGTGCGGCCGTCGAGGTAGGTCGGCACGGTCGCGGTGCCCCGCCAGAGGATGAGGCCGTTCCACACGGGGCCGCCCTCGTCGGGGTAGGCCTGGGCGCGCATCGCCGAGTGGATGCCGTCGGCGCCGATGACGACGTCGGCGGCGACCTCGAACTCCTCGGGCCGGCCGTCGCCGCCCTCGCGCACGAACTTGGCGAACTCGGCGTGGCCGGCCACCCGGGCGACGGGCGAGTCGGTCTCGAGGTGCTCGACGCCGACGAGCCGGCAGCCGAGGCGGATCGTGTCGGGCCCGAGGCGGCGCTCCACCTCGCGGGCGAGCAGCAGCTGGAACTCGCCGCGGTGCACCGAGAGCTGCGGCCAGCGGTAGCCGGCGCCGAGGCCGCGGGGCTCCGACCAGATGGGCTGCCCGAAGCGGTTGTAGTACGAGAGGCGGCTCGGCGGCACGCCGATCGAGGCGACCTCATCGGCGAGGCCGAGCTCGGTGAGCTCGCGCACCGCGTGCGGCAGCAGGTTGATGCCGACGCCGAGCGGCTTGAGCTCGCGCACGCGCTCGTAGACGGTGATGTCGCGGAAGCCCGCGCGGTGCAGGCTCAGGGCAGCGGCGAGCCCGCCGATGCCGGCCCCGGCGATGACGATCTTCAACATGGCCTCCTTGTCATGGGCGCGCCTCGGTCGCAGGGGTGCGGTCTCGTCGGGAGCGTGCAGATAGTTTTGCAACAAAACTCTTTCTCCGCAAGCGCAGTCGGCACCGATCCGAGCGTGTGCCGATACCTCTCGCCGGGCAGGAGCGAGCCCTTGCGCGCGCATTGAACAAACGTTTAGTATATTGAATGTGCGTTCAATGCAGCAGGATCTCACGACGCGGGCGCGGATTCGTGATGCCGCGGTGCTCCTGTTCGGCCGCGACGGGTTCGAGCGCACCAGTCTGCGCGCGATCGCCAAGGCAGCGGGGGTGAGCCCCGGTCTCGTAATCCACCATTTCGGCTCGAAGGACGCGCTTCGCACTGCCTGCGACGAGTTCGTGGTCAGTGAATTCATCGGCCGGAAGGATGAGCTCCGCACCGGCGACCCGTCAGCGGCGATGCAGCGGTGGCTTGACGATACGGAGAAGCATCGACCGCTGATCGACTACGTGTCGCGAATGCTGACCGAGCCCACATCGGCCGCCGACGAACTGTTCGACGCGTTGCTGGCGGGCACGACCTCGCTCGTGGATGAGCAGGTCGCGGCCGGCATCATGCGGGTCCCGGCCGACCGCGAGGTGACCGCGCTGTACCTGACCATGTACGGGGTGGTGCCTCTGGTCATGCAACGCCAGCTCGCTCGCTCCCTCGGCACCGACGTCGTGGATGCTGCAGCTCTTCGCCGATCGACGATCCCGATTCTCGAGCTCTACACGAACGGTCTCTACGCGGACGACCGATTTCTCGTCGCGGCGCGTGATGCACTCGGGCGGAGCGCGGGACCACGCTCGGACAAGGGGGAGAACGACCCGAACCAGGACCCGGACCCGCCGCGCGGGTAGGCGTCCCGAGGTTCGATTCTTCGTTCGATTCTTCATTCCCCTTGAAAGGAGCACGGGCGATGACCCCTGCTATCCAAACAGTTGATCTACACAAGCGATACGGCAACAAGACCGCCGTGCACGACCTCACCCTGACCGTCGAGCCGGGCACGGTGTTCGGGTTGATCGGGCCGAACGGCGCCGGGAAGACCACGACGCTCCGCATGCTGCTCGACATCATCCGTCCCACCTCCGGCACCGCGACGGTGCTCGGCCAGCCTCCGCGAACCGGTGGGCCATCACTCCGTCGGCGGATCGGGTTCGTGCCGGGCGAACTCCGTCTCGAAGGACGAGTCCGTGGTCGTGCGCTCCTTCGTCACTTCGCCGAGATCAGCGGCCCGGTCGCACCCGGCGTCATCGATGGGTTCGCCGACCGGCTCGGCGTTGACCTGAACCGTCAGGTCCGCACGCTCTCGAAGGGAAACAAGCAGAAGCTCGGCCTCATCCAAGCGTTCATGCACCGCCCCGAGCTGCTCGTCCTCGACGAGCCGACGAGCGGGCTCGACCCGCTCGTGCAACGCGAGTTCTTGAGCATGGTGCGTGAGGCTCGAGCCAACGGGCAGACCGTCTTGCTCAGCTCGCACGTGCTGAGCGAGATCCAGCAGACCGCTGATCATGTCGCGGTGCTCGCCGAGGGACGTATCGTCGCAGAGGGTGATGTCGCCTCCCTGCGGCTCGGCCGCATCCGGCGGATCCGCGCCAGTGTCGACGGGGTGCCCGCAGCGGTCCTCGAAGCCGAGCTCCGCGTGCTCGGTCAGGTCCGCGACCTGATCGTGAACGGTGACGGTATCGTGCGGATCGGTGCGACCGTCGATGGTGACATCGATCCCGTCGTGAAGCTGCTGGCCTCCCACCACGTGCTCGACCTCGCTGTCGAGGAACCGGACCTCGAGGAATCGGTGCTGCGACTGTACGGCGCTGAAGCCAACGGGCCGATGGAGGAGGTGCACGGTGCGTAGCATCCTGCCGGTGTTCCGTCGCTCTCTGGCCGACTCCTGGCGGAGCTTGCTCGCCTGGAGTCTCGGGGTCGCCGCGGCCCTGTTCATGTACCTGCCGTTGTTTCCCAGCATCGGCGGCGACGGTGAGATGCAGCAGATCATCGACAGCATGCCACCCGAGCTCGTGAAGACGCTCGGGTACGAACAGATCTCCTCCGGTCCCGGCTATGCGCAGGGCACGTTCTACGGACTGATCGGGTTCCTGCTGCTCGTGATCGCCGCAACGTCCTGGGGATCCTCGGCGATCGCCGGCGCTGAGGAAGCCGGGCGACTCGAACTCACCCTCGCACACGGGGTCGGCCGAGCGCAGTACGCCTTCGAGTCAGCACTCGCCGTGCTGGTGCGGCTAGCGTGGCTCGGCCTGTTCGGCGCGGCGATCGTCGTGATGTTGAACGAACCGTCGGAGCTCGGCATCGAGTCCGGGCACGTCGCGGCCGTCACGGCGTCGCTGGTCGGGCTGGCGTTCCTGTCCGCCGCGGTGGCGCTCCTCGTCGGCGCGTCGACCGGGAGGAAGATCCTCGCGACCGCGGCCGGTGCCGGCATCGCCGTTCTCGGGTACGTCGCGAACGCGATCGCGAATCAAGTCGCCGACGCGGACTGGGTGCGAGCGGTGTCCCCGTACTCCTGGGCGTATCACGAGTCCCCGCTCACCGAGGGCGCCGACTGGGGTGGGCTCGGCTTGCTCTGGGGAATCAGCATCCTGTTCGTCGCCGGCGCGACGTTCGCCCTGAGCCGTCGGGACGTCACCGGATGATTGCGCGGGGCGCAGCGAATGCTGCGCCCCGCCCCTAGGGCGTGTCTCCTAATGCGCCTGCGGCATGATGTGGATGTGGAGCGCCTCGTAGACC
>NZ_JARFNL010000003.1:0-334496 GCF_029167465.1 Agromyces chromiiresistens | reverse complement strand
TCTTGTAATTCGACAAGTCCCCCTGTGACCCGCGGAAGAGTCGTCGCGTGCTGGTGCGCGCCGTTGATCGTGGAGTCCACGCTGACTGCCCAATTGATCTCTCCGGCAGCGTCGGCATCCGCGTGGAGCTCAGCGAGGATGTGATCCCAGGTCCCGTCGCCCGAATAACGGCGGTGCCGCTTCCAGAGCGTTTGCCAAGGCCCGAACGACTCGGGAACGTCACGCCAGGGCGAACCGACCCGGTACCGCCAGATGATGCCCTCGATCACCCTGCGGTCTTGCCGGAACGGGCGACCACGCTTGCCAATCGGCGATGGCAACAGCGGACGGATTCGGTCCCATTGGGCATCCGTCAATTCAGCAGCGCGAGGCACCCGAGTATCATCCCGCGCGCCACCCACCCATTAGGAGACACGCCCTAGTGGCGCACCGTTCCCTAGAATTCGTCGGGCCGCCAACCGGCCTCGTACTTCTCCGCGAGCAGCACGAGGGGCGACGCACCATCCGATTCGCGGAGCCGACGAACTGCCTCCGCAAGCTTGTCCTCGCCGCCGGCCACCCTGACTAGGCCGTCCCACGCGAGCCGATCTTCCTCTCTGACATGCCGAGAACCCATGGACTGCGCGCGGGCTACAGACCAAGCTGACTGAAACAGAGCTCGAATTTCCGTGGCGTCGGTCAGTGGCGGAGGGACGTACGCGTCCCCTTCGCGCTCGGCGACGAACCAAAGGACTCGAAACAGACCCCACTCTTTTTCTAGTACTGGCGACGCTGTCGTTTTCACCTGCTGAATGAGGTCCTCGTCCAGCTTTGCGGTGCACTCCGCGGAGATCAACGCGTTGCTTGGGTCTTCGACGCGCCCAACGCTTCGAATTAACAGTTCCTGCGACGAGTAGGACTCCACACCGACCAGAATGTCGCGCACTGCACGTTCTCTGGCGGCCTCTTCTTCGAGTCGACGCAGAAGACGGATAACGACGCGGGTGACGACCACGTCTGGTCGCATGAGGTCGAACATGCCTCGGTTCCGGCGCTCTGGAATGTCCGCGATCCGGTTGAGCAAGGTTACGGAGGTTGGCACCACCGACTCTTCGGGGTACTCCTGCTGGTATGCCTCCAGTCCGGCAATGACTGACTCCAGATCCTCTCTGGGCAAAGAGTCCAGATACTCACCGAGTGCGTCTCCGTCCCGGATCCGGGCATAGGCGAGTTCGGCTTGCTGAAAGGACGCGAGATCCGACGGAAGCGTGCGGCCAAAGTACAGCTCCAGATAGCCGATATATGCGACCCGGTGCTCACGCTTCCATGTGTTGAGCCAGTCAGGACCGTAGTTATTGTTCTCGATGTAGGTGCGCCCAGCTGGGAAAAGCTGCTGGATGAGCGCACGCACGATGCCCTCATCATCACCTGCCACCTTCAGCAGCGCCTCGATCTCCGCCTTTCGATCCCGGTCCTGAGTGCGACCCCACAAATTGTGCGTCTCGGTCAACGCGAGACGAGCGGAGTGCAGTGCCTGGAAGATCTCGGGTCGGAACACGCGTATCGCTTCAAGCGCCAACAGATCGACCGCCTCGATCTGCTGACCGAGCGCGCGAAGTGTCGGTCGCGCCGAGAGCCCGAGCCTCGTGACGTCGCGGAGGCTTCCGATCAGAGGATCAATGATCTCGAGGTAGACGTCCGACCAGATGGCTTCGTTGAATCGCAAACCCTCGACCTGCTGCAGGATCACGTCCAGCCGCTCGAACACCTGCATGCGCAAGACCTCGGTGGGGATCATCGGCAAGTCGAAGCTGAGCTGCAGAATCTTTTCAAGGTAAGCCCTACCGGGCACCCCGTCTTCGTTGAGCGCATGTTCGACCCTGCGTCGATCGAACGCCAGCACGTAGATGACATTCGGGAAGCTCGCTGTCAGACGAACCAGTTTGAAGATGTCACGGATCTCGTTGGTGGTGAGCCGGTCGATGTCGTCGATGACTACAACGACGGGCTGGTCCAGTTGCTTCAGCGCGTCGGAAATTGTCTCTCTGAAAGTCCGGCTGCCCTTCTTCCGGTCGTTCCACCAGGTCGCCGCAGCCTTCGTCGCCTTGAACGCGCGGTCGAACCAACTGCCGAACCACGGGATGACTGCGAGCGGGCTGAGCACGTCCCCGTACTTGTCGAGCCCCTCGGCAATGGCGCCGAACTTCGACTGATCCTTCAGGCGTAGCTCCGCGGCGACCTCGCGAAAGAAGACATCAGTCAGCTGCTGGTTGCCCGAGAAGACCCACGGGTTGAATTCGATGACCGGAAGCTCCGGCGCCTCAGCGAATTCTTCTCGCATCAGATTGACGAAGGAACTCTTGCCGTGACCCCACGCTCCCAATACGCCGACGACGACTCCTTGCGACGCGTCCAGTTCTCGTACCGAGTGCGCGAAATCCCGTGCGACAACGGCACGGCCAAGCACATCTTGATCCGATGATGTGATGGGGTGATCGACGGGCAACGGGTTCGAGTCGGTCATGTGCTGAGGTTCCTCTGAGTTGAGCGTGTGCCGCGAGAGTAGCGCATGTAACTCGGCCGCGGCCGCTTCGTCGGGCTTCGCGGGCTGGGGATACGAGCCGAAACAGTACGCTGCTTTCGGCCCTGCGCGCGCGGCGGCGGGGCCTGCCAGATCACTCCCGGCTCAGCATTGATTTCGCCGACGTGCAGTAGCTCCCGGTATTGAGGAATCGGGTGACACGCTTTCCCAGCAGAAGTAGCGTCACCCGTTTGCGAACGCTGCAATCGCCCTTCCCCTTCCCCTTCCCGAAAGCCGGTCGCCGACCGAAACGCTCGGTTGTCCTCAACCGAGCCGTAAAGGGCGCGGCGTCCGTCGACCGCAGATTCCCGGATGACCCGCCCGCGATAATGCCCGGTCAAGGTGCCTCGAACGCAACAGCCGACACCAAGTAGTTTGCCGCCCCGGGGTATCAATGAACGACCAAGATCGCGTCCAAGCGGGTCGTCCTCCGACCTGACGGCGTCGAGCGCCCTCCCTTTGTCCTAGCCCCCAGCAATCCCACGCCTCTTGCAGATCGAGGACTCCGGTGTTTCGTCGGTGACGAAACGGGGTGGCTCGGCGCACCTTCGGAGCATGAGCATCCGGCAAAAAACCACGTCCCGGCATATCCCTCGAACCCGGTGCATCCGATGCGGCGGGGCACTGCCGCCAGCCGCGACCACCGGGCGACCGCGTGTCTATTGCGGGCCCCGCTGCCGCAAGGCAGCGTATGACGACAGGCGGGCTCGGAACCCGGAGGCCTTTCAGGTCCGCATTGTCGAGAGCACTGTCGTGGAGACGGTGGAGACCGTCCGGACCATCGACGAGGGCCACGACATCATCGAGTGCGTCCGGCGGGTTTACGGATCGCCTCGGGCGGTGACGAATGTCCTCTCCGCTCTGCGTGGCTTGGTTCGATCGGGCACCCTACAGTTGGACGGCAGGTGGACGCCCGCCGTGCGCGCGATCAACGAGTTGAATCACGCCATCCTGATTTCTGCGCGCGAACCGCGGCGCCGAGGGCGTTGAGGACGATCGCATCCAGCTGATCTCTCGAGGCGCCAAGCGCAAGGGCCCGCGATGAGGAGAGCTACCGCGCGCGCGTGTCACTCCCGCCGCGCGGCGCGCTGCTATGCGATTTTCACAAAGCTCGCTCAAGGCTGAAGCGTTTGGGGCACCGTCACCCAGACATCCTCGCTGGCGCGTCATACGAAAATCTCGGGTGGCCGTTTGTCCCTTGAAACTTATCTCGAACGCGAGAAGCTGGTGGGGGACCGGCTATTGGGATAAGACGATGCGAGGGCAGCTTAAACGCCCCACCACCAGTTCGACCCGTACATCGTCCCGGGCACTGCACCGGTCATCGCCCTCGACCACATGTGCTGTCGCGGTTCCCCGTTGTACCGAACTGGTTCCGAAAGTGCGTCATAGACGGCCTGGCTGATGTAGGTCGAATAGCCGAGATTGAGTGCAGCCATCTTGGCCGCGTTGTTCGCGGCGTTTCCTACCCAGACCAGGTCGTTGGATGCTCGTACGCCTGTTTTCGCGACGAACAGCTCGGAGATGTCGATCCCGACCTTTTGCTTGAGCACGAAACCGTTGAGGCTGTCTCCAAATTGGCGCACAAGGGCGGGGTTGAGGATGCGGTGGACGGCATAGTTGATCTTCAGCCCGGCGAATGCTGCGTCATCGGCCTTGGTTTCGCCGATGAATACCCCCATCACCCTGTCGCCGTCGTAGGCCGTAATCGAACCGCCGCAGTTCGTGATGATTCTTCCCGCGCAATAGAGGTATGTCTTGTACACGTCGGCGGCGAACCAGTTGTTGTAGCCCCGCACCAGCGCCGTCGATTCCGTCAGGTCGGCATACAGCACAACTCCCTCGAAGGTGACGGCATCGTTTCCGGCGGTGAGGTCGTCAACGTCGGGGACCTTGCGGCCTTGCCGGACCGTCCAGCCTGTGCGGTATGTCTTGTCCGCGAAGTCGGTGAGCTCGCTCTCGAAGCTAGTCACTGTCTTCAAATCCCTTCGGTACGACGGTTATGTGGTTTGGGACTGGGGTCTGGACCAGCCGAGGTGGCCGTCTGCGAGATTCAGTTCGTGGGCCAGAACGATGCGATCAACCCACAAGCCACGAGGAGAAGGCCACCGAGGGTCGCCGACCACAGCGACCATTGCACTCGGACGTGCTTCTTCCAGGAGATCTTGGCCATCGCAGTGATCTGTCGTGACAGCTGAGGCAGCATGTCTGTTGTCCGGAGAGACGCTTCAAGATCGATGGCCTTCCAATTGCGGGCGTGGCCGAAGTAGATGAAGTTCGTCGCGGACTCGGACTTAGTCTTGCGACCTCGAAGGCGAGGGGCGACGACCATCACGGCGAGCCCGGCGCCGACGACGAGTAACATTAGCCCGGACCAGTACAGCCAGGGCGTGTGTCCCGGCAGGGCAGAGAACAGTCGGTGTTTCGCGGACAGCGCCACAACGGTGGCGATCGCTGCTGATTCGAGCGCGAACGCGAAGGACGCCTTGGCATCGACCTTGCCGGTCCATTCGGTTTGGGCAGCGTGGATACGCCACGCGGTGTCGATGGGATTCGGATTTTGTGATGGCGCCTCGCTGGGCCGGCGGGGCCTCACGGCTTGCGCATCCAGCCGCAGCTGTACGTCGTGACGACGTGGGGTCCGACAGTAGTCGCGTCCCTCTTTTTCCACATGGGCTTGTCGTCGGTCATCCTGTTTTTCTCGTTAAGCACGCCATAGACACGGCTGGTGATCGTGATGCTTCCGGTCTCGCCCCGGATCCCGCTGAGCTTCGCTGCGATGTTCGGCGCGTTGCCGATGGACACGAGGTCGCTGTTATCGCGGGCGCCTCCACGGACGATGAGAGTCTCGCCGTCATCGATACCCGACCGGTGTGCAACTGACCAGAGGGTGGAGTTACTCCTCTCGAGATGTGCCTTCAGCTTCGGGTTGATGACTCGTTCGACGACCCAGGAAAGGTTGAGTGCTGCTTCGACCGCTTCGTTTCGGCGTTGTCCGCCGATGAACACACCCATCACCCTGTCACCGTCGAAGCTGCGAATGTGGCCACCTTTGTTGCGGACACAGTCAACGGCCGCTCGCATGTACATACGGACGACGCGGGCAGCGAACTCTTTCTTGTACCTCTTGACGAGCAGAGTCGAATCCGCCATGTCCGCGTAGAGGAAGGTCGCCTCGATCAGCTTTGCCCCGTCGCGCTGTGAGACGTTTTCCGTCTTCGGTACGACTCGTGCCTTCTCCGAGTTCCAGGACGTGGCGAGAATCTCGTTCATCTTGTCGTCGAACGCGTCACCGAATTGCGTCATCGATCTCCCTCACGATTACTCGTCGTCACTCTAGCTGTGGCGGCAGACATGCACCTCGCGCCTAACGCCCCCGCTGTGCCCTCTACTGGTCGGCACGATAACGCACTGCGGGCGCCCGCAAGGTTCGCGAAGCTGGCGTCCTTTCAACCGCCTCGAGAAGTGAGAAGGAGTGGATGGGACATTCGAGACGGTGTCTGGCGCGTGAACTCGTAGCGCGCGCGGATGCGATCCGGCGACGCGTCAGGTGGGCACGGGTCCGGTCGCGGCGGCCAGAGGATTTGAACCGGGTTACCATTATGCCCATCTCTTACCCATCTAATTGACCCGTGAGGGACCGCAAACGACCGGGTAAACTCGGAGCCAGTGAACCGCCCGGTTCCCTGTAAACACAAGGGAACCCGTGGGTTTCCGGAGATTTCCGGAGGTGATCGGCAGGCGCCCTGATCCTCCAAGGGGTCGCAGGTTCAAATCCTGTCAGCCCGACGCAAATGCCCCGGTGAGAATGAATTCTCACCGGGGCTTCGTCGTCTCCGGCGACCGCTGTGAGGCGTCGACCTGCACGGCGCTGCCTCGAGATCCGCGTGACGAGGGCTGGTCGACCGCTGACATGAGGATGCCTCGGCGGGATCGACATCCCACCGAGGCATCCGCTCGTCTCGCGCCGCTCAGAAGCGGCGGTCGCGCCGATCTTCGCGGCGGTCCTGTCGTCGGTCCTGTCGCCGGTCGATGCCGTTCGAGACGACCTTCGCCGTGCCGACCACCGCCGCGGTGCGCGCGACGGGGCGACCGATCATGCCGACGCGTCCGACGCGTCCGATTCCGATGGGCATCTTCTACTCTCCTTCTTTCGCCATCGAGGCGATCAGCGCCTGCGTGGGGATGCGGCCCGACGCGATGAGCTGGCCGCCAGTCTTGCGCAGGGCCACCGCGAACGGGGCGGCCCACGTGTTCTCCCAGACGAGCACGGCCGCGGCGCTGCCGGGCTCCATCGCCGCCGAGATGTCGATGAGGTCGGCCTCGGCGAGCACGTCGGCGAGCGACGCCTCGATGACGCCGAGCGGGCCGAGGTCCTCGAAGTCCTCGAATTCGTCGACGTCGATCGATCCGTCCTCGCGCTTGTGCACGACGACGAGGTCGAGCACCCGGATCGTCTCGGACGCGACGAGCGCTGCGAGCTCGGCGGCGGCCTCGCCCGTCAATCGGGTCGCCCCCGCCGGGAACTCGACGACGATGTAGTCGATCGGCCCCAGTTCTTCCTCGGTGAGGTCGAGGTCCTCAGTGGTCTGTTCCGACACGTGCCGGCTCCCTTCGTCGGTCGCACCGCCTCGTCGAGGGGTGCGAGTCCATCAAAGGGCGCGCGCTCGCCGTGCGGCATCACGTGAACTGCGTGAATCGCGGGCGCAGGTCTCGGCGGCCTCGGCGATGTGCGCCGATGTCGGCATGGGTGCGCGGCGGATGCATCGGGAGCGGGTGGCGTCGGTGCGATACTCGCCGAGGGCCGCAGGCCCGGGCCTCGCCGGCATGCGAATGGCGGGACCCCGTCCCGCCACGTCCAGTCTATCCGGGGGAGGGGGGCTTGCGGCAAGGGCCCCCGTCGGGGTCATGATGGACGCTTTCCGCCGATCTGGAGCGCGCATTTGACCCTCTCGTCCACCGACGTCTTCGCCCTGCCCGACCGCCTCGCCGCCAAGGCGGCGCCCGAATCGATCGCCGTCGACGTGCGGCACTTCGCGCGCATCGCCGAGCGCCTCGACGCGCAGGTCGCAGAGGCCGAGTCCCGGCTCGCCGAACTGCGCGCCGCACCCGCCCGGGGCGGGCAGGCCGGACTCGATCGGGACCTCGAGATCCATCGCCTGAGCGGCCGGCTGCGACTGCTGCGGCGCTTCGGTCTCGACCTGTGCCTCGGCCGAATGGTCGGAACAGACGGCCGCGAGCCCGTCTACGTCGGACGAGCGGGGCTGAGCGCCGACGACGGCGAACCGCTGCTCATCGACTGGCGGGCCCCCGCCGCCGAACCGTTCTTCGGGGCGACGCACGGCGACCCGATGGGGCTCTCGAGCCGACGGCGATACCGCTGGACCCGAGGCCGCATCACCGACTACTGGGACGAGGTGTTCACGCCCGGCGAGCACGCGGGCGGGCTCGCGCCCGACGACCAGTCCGCGTTCATCGCGAGCCTCGGAGCGAGCCGTTCGCCCCGCATGCGCGACGTCCTCGGCACCATCCAGGCCGACCAGGACGCGATCATCCGCGCGGGGTCGCGCGGTGCGCTCGTCGTCGACGGGGGGCCCGGGACCGGCAAGACCGTCGTCGCGCTGCACCGTGCCGCCTACCTGCTCTACTCCGACCCGCGGCTCGACGCCCGGCGCGGCGGGGTGCTGTTCGTCGGCCCGAGTCACGCATACATGTCGTACGTCGACGATGTGCTGCCGAGCCTCGGCGAGGAGGGCGTGCAGATGGCGACGCTGCGGGACCTCGTCGACGAGGGCGCGGGCGCGGTACCCGAGCGCGACCCCGAGACGGCGCGCCTGAAGGCGACGGCTGAACTCGTCGGTGCGATCGAGTCGGCCGTCAGGGCCTACGAGCGACCGCCCGCCGACGAGCTCGTCGTCGAGACCCCGTGGGCGGAACCGATCCTGACCGCCGCCGACTGGTCGGAGGCGTTCCACGCTCCCGAGGCCGGCACGCCGCACAACGACGGCCGGGCCGAGGTGTGGGAGGCGCTCGTCGAGATCCTCGTCGACCAGGTCGGCGACGACGAGGTGCCGGCGGCCCTCGTCCGGCGGGCGGTCGAGCAGGACGAGGAGCTCGTGCGCGTGTTCAACCGCGCCTGGCCGCTGCTCGACCCGGCCGGCGTCGTCGCCGACCTCTGGGCGGTGCCCGCCTATCTCGAGCGCTGCGCACCGTGGCTCACGCCGACGCAGGTGGCGCGCCTGCAGCGTGACGAGCCTCGGGCATGGACCACGGCCGACCTGCCGCTGCTCGATGCTGCCCGCCGTCGCATCGGCGATCCCGAGGCGACCCGTCGCCGGAGAAGGCAGCGGCTCGCGGCGGCCGCCGAGCTCGAGCAGCGCGAACGGGTGCGCGACGAGCTCATCGCGGCCGACGACTCCGAGATGCTGATCATGTCGATGCTGCGCGGCCAGGACGTCGCGAACACGCTCGCCGACGATGTCGACAGCCGGCCGCGCACCGATCCCGAACTGCTCGCGGGGCCGTTCGCGCACATCGTCGTCGACGAGGCGCAGGAGCTCACCGACGCCGAATGGCAGATGGTGCTCGCCCGTTGTCCGTCGCGCAGCCTCACGATCGTGGGTGACAGGGCGCAGGCCCGGCACGGGTTCACCGAGACCTGGAGCGATCGGCTCGCCCGCCTCGGTCTCACGAACACGCGGCTCGCCTCGCTCGGCATCAACTACCGCACGCCGGAGGAGGTGATGGCGGTCGCGGAGCCGGTCATCCGAGCCGCATTGCCGGATGCGAACGTGCCGACGTCGATCCGGCGCAGCGGCGTGCCGGTCGCGTACGGCTCGATCGGCGAACTCGGCGCGGTGCTCGAACGCGGGCTCGCCGGGCAGCCCGAGGGCACGGCGTGCGTGATCGGGGCGCCCGATTTCGTCGGAACTTCGCGTGTGCGCTCACTCACGCCCGAGCTTTCGAAGGGACTCGAGTTCGACCTCGTCGTCCTCGTCGACCCCGATCGCTTCGGCGACGGTGACGGCGTCGAGGGCGCGGTCGACCGCTACGTCGCGATGACGAGGACGACCAGGCAGCTCGTCGTCCTCACGAGCGGCTGACCGTCAACCGCGTTCGGCGAGGGCCGCACGGATCCGTTCGAACGTCCCGGGATCGCGGGTGACGAGCCGCGCCTCGTCGACGCGGGTCTCCGCCGCCTCGATCGTCTCGACCGCGACCGCGATCGCATCGTCGAGCGGCCAGCCGTAGACGCCGGCGCTGACCAGCGGGAACGCGATCGAGCGGACGCCGAGCTCGTCGGCGACGGAGAGCGAGCGCCGGTAGCACGACTCGAGGAGCGAACGATCGCGCTCGCCGGAGCGGTGGTCGGGGCCGACGGTGTGCACGACCCAGGTCGCCGGGAGCACCCCGGCGGTCGTCCACCCCGCGTCGCCGGTCGCAAGGCCGTACGGGAAACGTGCGATGCAGTCGTCGAGGATCGCCGGGCCGCCGGCGCGGTGGATCGCGCCGTCGACGCCGCCGCCACCGCGCATCGCGTTGTTCGCCGCGTTGACGATCGCGTCGACGTGCTGTTCCGTGATGTCGCCGAGTACGGCGATGACGACGGCCATGCACCCAGTCTGCACCGGGCGGCCCGTTCGTGCGAGGCCGCCCGGTGCGGGATCAGGCCGGGACGGCGGCCGGGTTCTGCGCCCACAGGTCGGGGCCGAACACCTCGTACTGGATCTGCTCGCTCGGGATGCCGCGGGCCATGAGCGTCTCGCGCATCGCGCGCATGAACGGAAGCGGCCCGCACATGAACACGGTCGACCCGTCGGGCAGCTCGACGTCGCCGAGGTCCATCAGGCCCGGCAGGGCCGGGTGCAGCGTCGGGGCGTCGGCGGCGTCGCGCTCGTACCAGTTCTGAGCGCGGGCGTCGTCCATGGCGAGCACCTGTCGGCGGAGGGACGGATACAGCGCATGCGTGTCGTGCGCGCGATCGGCGTGGAACAGGCGCACCGTGCGGTGCGGCTGCGTGCGCGACAGGTCCTCGAGGATCGCCGCGATCGGCGTGATGCCGATGCCCGCCGAGACGAGCACGAGCGGGGCGTCCGAGTCGTCGAGCACCACGTCGCCCGCCGGCTGCGAGACATCGAGGATCGTGCCGGGTCGTGCGTGCTCGTGCAGCCAGCCCGAGACCTGTCCGTCGGGCGCGCCGTCGACCCCGAGCACGCGCTTGATGGTGACCCGCAGCGAGTCCCCGCGAGGGCCGGACGAGATCGTGTACTGCCGCGGCTGTCGCGAGCCGTCGGGCAGGTCGACGGCGATCGCGACGTACTGCCCGGTGCGATGACCGGGCACGACGCCCTCGACGGGTGCCAGTACGAGCGAGAAGACCCCGTCGGACTCCTCGAAGCGCTCGACCACTCGGTAGCTCCGCCACGGGTGTTCGGGGTCGGTTCCCCCGAGCGCGTACAGCTTCGCCTCCTCCGCGATCAGTGAGCAGCCGAACAGCCAGTACACCTCGTCCCATGCCGCGCGCACATCGGGGGTGACCGCGTCGCCGAGCACGGCACCGACCGCATCGAGCAGGTGCTTGCCCACGATCGTGTACTGACGGGCCGTGATGCCCAGCGAGACGTGCTTGTGCGCGATGCGCCGCATCACCGGGGTGAAATCGGGAGCGTCGGGATCGATGAGCTGAACGGCGAACGCGACGACCGAGGCGGCGAGCGCCTTGGGCTGCTCGCCGATCGCCTGGTTCGCGCGATTGAAGACGCGCAGGAGTTCGGGGTGCGCGGCGAACATGGCCGGGTAGAACACCCTGGTGATCTCCTCGGCGTGCTCGGCGACCACGCCGGCGGTCGCGCGGACGATGGCTTCGGACTCGGCAGAGAGCTGCATGACGTACCTTCCAGATTCGACAGAACGCGTCCCTCCGAGTCTCGAACCGTGCCGCGGCGTGCGCTCGCCGTTCCACCGGTTTAATTCGACAGGACGTAGAATTGCTGGGTGCCACGTCGAGTCGGAGACTTCCGCGGTCTCACGCAGCCGAGCCGCATCCGCCTGCTCCGAGCCATCCAGCGCGAACCCGGCCGCCGTGCGAGCGAACTCGCCGAGGAGAGCGGGATCGCGACGAACACGGTGCGCGATCACCTGCAGGTCCTCGAGCGCGAGGGCCTCATCCGCGGCGTGGCCGTGCCGACGCAGTCGCGCGGGCGACCGCCGATCGGCTTCCATCCGGTGCAGGATGCCGCGACGAGCGCGGTCGCGGGGGAGCGCATCGCGGGGGCGCGGCGGCGAGGTGCCCTCCTGCGCGCCACGACGGGCGTGATCGACGGCGACCTCGACGAGGACGCCCGCATGCAACTCGACGTGCTCTACGAGCACCTCGACGACGCGGGGCTCGAGCCCGCGGTCGACGAGGCCGAGCTCTCCTTCGAACTCGCGCCGTGCCGCTACCACGATCTCATCGACGACGACATGGCGCTCGTCTGCTCGGTGCACGCTCGCCTCGTCGGCGACGTGCTCCGCCAGACCGGTGGTCCGCTCGCCCTCAAGGGTCTCCAGCCGTTCGTCACCGATCATCGCTGCAAGGTCGCGCTCGCGCGCCGCGAGGCGGACTGACACCGCCGACCCTGCGCGAGTCCTCGTCGTGTCGAGACCGGAGCGGCCGGAGTCCCCACCGCGGCGGTGTGGAATCGTGGGGGCATGCCGACGACGACCCTGTACCTGATCCGCCACGCCGAGGCCGCCGCCGATGACGAGCGTGCGGATCCGGGCCTGTCGCCCCGCGGCGAGCTTCAGGCCGCCGCACTCGCCCGTCGGCTCTCGGGGATGCGAGTCGATGTCCACGACGACGTCCTGCTCCACAGCTCGCGCCGTCGTGCCGCCGCCACGGCCGCGATCGTCGCGACGGCGCACGCCGGCTGGGCGAGCCGAGCGAGCGACGACGTCGAGGATCGCACCGCCGTTCCCGAGGACCTCTCGGCGGTGCCCGAGCGGCACCACCGTCTCCTGCGCGACGTGCCCGCCGACGAGCACGACCCCGACGGGCGTCGTCTCGACGCCGCCGTCCGGTCATTGAGCGCGATCGGCGACCAGGATCGCACCGTGGTCGCGATCACCCACGCCTTCGTCGTGGGCTGGTTCGTGCGGTCCGTGCTCGATGCCCCGGCCTGGCGATGGATCAGCCTCCCCGTCTCGAACGCCTCGCTGACCGTGCTGCAGTGGCAGTCCGACCGCGAGCCTCGCGTGCTCTCCTTCAACGACACGGGGCACCTCGCCTGACGCGCGGGACGATGATCGGGAGGCGATACCGACGGCGCATCCCACGAGGCATCCAGCGTTCGCCCGACCGGGCCGCGTACCCTTGAGAGGTGACGAACTCGACCGACCAGACCGCCGCCGCTGCGGTGCGCCCCACGAAACCTCGCCAGGTGCGCCCGGCCACCGAAGGCTGGGAGCAGAAGAAGGGCCCCGACGGGCGGCCGATGCTGCAGTTCGCCTCGCCCAAGCGCGGCAAGCCGCCCGTGCACCTCGCCGACATCGCGCCGGCCGACCGCAAGGCGCACGTCGCCGAGCTCGGCTTCCCGGGCTATCGCGCCGCGCAGCTCGCCACGCACTACTTCGTGCACCACACGAACGACCCGGCCGAGATGAGCGACCTGCCCGCGGCCTCGCGCGACGAGCTCGTCACGACGGTGCTGCCGAAGCTCCTCACCGAGGTCCGCCGGTTCACGACCGACAACGGCGACACGATCAAGTTCCTGTGGAAGCTGCACGACGGCGCCCTCGTGGAGTCCGTGCTCATGCGCTACCCGGGCCGAATCACGCTGTGCGTCTCGAGCCAGGCCGGTTGCGGCATGAACTGCCCGTTCTGCGCGACCGGGCAGGCCGGCCTGACGCGCAACATGTCGGCGGCCGAGATCGTCGAGCAGGTCGTGCTGGCGAACGCCGCCCTCGCACGCGGAGAGCTCGGCGGTCGCAAGAAGGGCGACCACACGCCCGATCGCGTCTCGAACATCGTGTTCATGGGCATGGGGGAGCCGCTCGCGAACTACGCCCGGCTCATGTCGGCGGTGCGCACGATGCTCGCGCCCGCGCCCGAGGGGCTCGGCATGTCGGCACGAGGCGTGACGGTCTCGACCGTCGGTCTCGTGCCGGCCATCAGGAAGCTCGCCGACGAAGACCTCCCCGTGACGTTCGCGCTCAGCCTGCACGCCCCCGACGACCAGTTGCGCGACGAGCTCATCCCCGTGAACTCGCGCTGGAAGGTCGACGAGGCGCTCGACGCCGCCCGTGCCTACTTCGACAAGACCGGTCGTCGCGTCTCGATCGAGTACGCCCTCATCAAGGACATGAACGACCACGGCTGGCGCGCCGATCTGCTCGCGGAGAAGCTCAACGAGCGCGGTCGCGGCTGGGTGCACGTCAACCCGATTCCGCTGAACCCGACGCCGGGCTCCATCTGGACGGCCTCCGACACGGACGTGCAGCAGGAGTTCGTGCGCCGGCTCGAGGCGGCCGGCATCCCGACGACCATCCGCGACACCCGCGGCAAGGAGATCGACGGCGCCTGCGGGCAGCTCGCGGCGGCCGACGCCTAGGCGGCGTGGTTCCGGCGGTGCGGATGCCGCGGACGATCCGGCTGGGTCGGCGGACAGCCGAGGCATCCGACGTAGTATTTCAACTTTAGATGACCTAAAGTTGAAATACTGATCGATCGTCGACGGATGGAGGGCGCCATGAGCCGATTCGTCGAACGCACCTGGCACCCGAGCGACGCCGGGCACCTCAGCCGGCGGGACCGCGAGCCGGGCCGATTCCTCGCCTACGTGCCCGACGAGCTCGGTGAGGGCCTGCCCGAGCCGGGCGGCGCCGCCCGCCGGGCCGCCGAAGACGCGCTCGCCGTGCTCGCGCGCGCCGACGAACGGATCGGCGCGCGGGGCAGGTACCTCAACCACCTGCTCATCCGTTCCGAGAGCATCTCGTCGTCGTGGATCGAGGGCAACCGCATCACGCCGAAGCGGCTCGCGATCGCCGAGCTGCTCGAGGCAGGGCCGAAGGTCGCGCTCGACGTCGTGGCGAACGTGCGCGCGACCGAGCGCGCGATCGACGAGCTCGCCGATCGCGAGCGGGCCGTCACCGCCGCCGACCTCGAACGGCTGCAGCACCTGATCGAGCCGACGCTCGCGCCCGGCCTTCGCACCGAGCAGAACTGGGTGGGCGGCACAGGGTGGAGCCCGCTCCGCGCCGACTTCGTGCCGCCGCCCGAGTCCGAGGTGCCCCGCCTCGTCGACGATCTCGCCCGGTTCGTCACGGCGACCGACGGGAACCCGGTCGTGCGTGCGGCGATCGCCCACGCGCAGTTCGAGACGATCCACCCGTTCATCGACGGCAACGGCCGCACCGGTCGCGCCATCATCCACACGGTGCTGCGGCGGGCCGACGCGGTGCGCAACGTGCTCGTGCCGATCAGCACCGTGTTCGCCGGCGACACGAACGCCTATCTCGCGGGGCTCACCGCCTTCCGCGCCGACCCGCCCGCGCTCGACGACTGGATCATCGGCTTCGCACACGCGGCCGAGCTCGCCGCCGGAAACGCCGTCCGCCTCGCCGACGAGCTCGACCGCCTCGACGAGGAACTGACCCGGCAGCTCGTCGAGAGCCGCCGAGCGCGCGGCGCCTCGCCGGCCGTCCCGCGCAGCGACGCGGTCGTGCTGAAGGTGCTCGGCGATCTCGCCGCCGAGCCGGTGCAGACGATCGACCACGTCGCGACCCGTCACGGCGTCTCGAAGGCCGCCGCCCAGCGCGCCCTGGCGGAACTCGCCGATGCCGGGGTGCTCGGACGCAACAAGGACCAGAAGGGCCGCCTCATCTGCTGGACGGCAGACCGCCACCTCGCGCTCGTCTCGCTCACCGAGCGCAGCAACCGGGTCGGCGGCGGCGACACCCGCGACCGCGCGCCGCGGCTCGGGCCGCCACGGCCGGCCTGAGCCGCGGTCGGCCGCGACGGTCACCGAGGTCGGGCGTCAGCGGCCCTGCAGTGCGGCGATCAGGGTGCCGATCGCGACGAGCACGATGATGCCGACGAGCCCCCACCGGCGCAGCTGCACGGCGAGCAGCGCCGCCGAGAGGCGCCGGCGTCGCCGGCGCCTCGGCGGACGCGGTGCGGGCGTGCTCAGGCGGCACCCGGCACGATCAGGCCGCTCGTCGCCGAGCGGGCGCGGTCGAAGCGGGCCGCGACGTCGGCCCAGTTCACGATCTCCCAGAAGGCCTTCACGTAGTCGGCGCGGACGTTCTTGTAGTCGAGGTAATAGGCGTGCTCCCACACGTCGAGCTGCAGCAGCGGGGTGACGCCGAGCGGGGCGTTGCCCTGCTGGTCGAAGAGCTGGAACACGACGGGGCGCGCGCCGACCGAGTCCCAGGCGAGCACCGACCAGCCCGAGCCCTGCACGCCGAGCGCCGTCGCCGTGAAGTGCGCGCGGAACGCGTCGAACGAGCCGAACGCGTCGTCGATCGCCGCCGACAGTTCGCCCTCGGGGGAGCCGCCGCCGTCGGGCGACATGTTCTGCCAGAACACGCTGTGGTTGATGTGGCCGCCGAGGTTGAACGCGAGGTCCTTCTCGAGCTTGTTGACGTTCGCGAGCTCCCCCTTCGCGCGCGCCTCCGCGAGCTGCTCGAGGGCGGTGTTGGCGCCCGTCACGTAGGCCTGGTGGTGCTTCGAGTGGTGCAGCTCCATGATCGTCGCCGAGATGTGGGGCGCGAGGGCCGCGTAGTCGTACGGCAGGTCGGGCAGGGTGTACGTCGACATTGCGTGTCTCCTTCTTCGGTGTCGCCGCCTGCGGTCGCCGGCGGCCTGGTTCAGAGTTCGGATGCCTCGTGGTCGAGGCGGTGGAACCGTCGATCGTGGTACACGAGCGGGGGAGCGTCGGAGCCCCCGTGCACCTCGAGCACCTCGGCGAGCACCAGGGTCGAGCTTCCCACGGGCACGAGCTGCAGCGCTCGGCAGCGCAGCGCCGCTCGCGCCTCGGGCAGGACGGGCTCGCCGGTCGGGAGCCGGCTCCAACCCTGCTCCGGCGTGAATCGGGGCGCCCCCGATCTGGCGAAGGCCCGCGCGAGGTCGACCTGGTGGTCGGCGAGCAGGTGCACGACGAAGGAGTCGGCGCCGAGCAGTGCTCCCGCCGAACCGGTCGCCCGGGTCACCGAGAACGACAGCACGGGCGGATCGGCGGCCACGGAGGCGACGCTCGACGCGGTGAGTCCGACCGGGCCGGTCGCGGTCGCCGCCGAGACGAGCGCGACGCCGGCGGGGTGCACGCGGAACGCCGCCTTGAAGGCCTCGGCAGTGACCTCGGAGGGCGTCGGTTCGTCGGTGAGGGCGGTGTGGCGCGCCGCGTTCACTCGTGGCCGCCCTGCGGCGCCAGCGCGGCGACGACCGGGTGGTCGTACGGCAGGACGCCGGTCTTGGCGGCGCCGCCCGGCGATCCGAGCGCGGAGGCGCCGTCGGGGGCGATCTCGAAGAACTCGACGTTGGCCTTGTAGTAGTCGGACCACTCGTCGGGCAGGTCGTCTTCGTAGTAGATCGCCTCGACCGGGCAGACGGGCTCGCAGGCGCCGCAGTCGACGCACTCGTCGGGGTGGATGTAGAGGGATCGTTCGCCCTCGTAGATGCAGTCGACGGGGCACTCGTCGATGCACGCCTTGTCCTTGACGTCGACGCAGGGAAGGGCGATCACGTAGGTCACGCGATCACCCCGCAGATGGAACGCATGGGTCAAGCCTAAAACTTCAAGTACCCTTGAAGTCCAATCGGAGGAGAATCCCATGGCGAAGCACGCGCCCGATGAGCTGCTCACCGTCGGGGAGATGAGCCGCCGAACGGGCGTCGCCCCGTCGGCGCTGCGGTTCTACGAGGAGCTCGGCCTCATCGCATCGCACCGTACCGGCGGCAACCAGCGCAGGTATGCCCGGCACATGCTGCGCCGAGTCTCGCTCATCGTCGTCGCCAAGCGCCTCGGGATCCCGCTCGGCGACGTGCAGACGGCCTTCGAGCACGTGCCGCTCGACACCACGCCGAGTCACGACGACTGGCAGCGTGCCTCGCGCCGCTGGAAGCGGCAGCTCGAGGTGCGTCGACTCGGCATCGAACGGCTCGAGCGCGAGCTCACCGGATGCATCGGCTGCGGGTGCCTCTCGATGAAGGCGTGCGGCCTGCTCAATCCCGACGATGCGCTCGGTGACGACGGTGCGGGCCCGCGCCGACTCGGCCCCGAATCGGGCGAGGAGGAGCTCGACGGAGTCGACTGAGCGCTTCAGGCGCCGACGGTCCGGCGCGAGCGTGATCTCCGTCGGGGATCGAATCGGCACGGTGATGAGGCATCCCATAAATACTGAGTTCGTCTCGGTTTCGGATGACTTTCACAGGAAGAAATGAGGTTCCGTCCAGAACCCCTCGGCAGACTGGCCACTTCGCCCGGGCGCCCCCGCGTCCGAGGAACGTCGATCGAAGGCCGGGCCCGCGCTCTCGCGCGAGCAGGCCGCCCACGTGAAAGTCATGCAGAACCAGCCTTCCTCCCTGAACACCCCTGACAATTCCCCCGAGAACGAACCCGGTCTGAGCCGCCGAGCGCGGCGTGCCCGCCCCGGCTGGCGCCGTGGTCCGGTCATCGCCGCCGGCGCCGTCGTCGCCGTCGGCGCCCTCGTCGGTTCGGGATTCATGCTGCAGTCGGCCGTCGCCGCCCAGAACGAGCGCGTCGCCGCGACGGCCGAGCTCAGCGCGGCCACCGACCTCAAGGTCGAGCAGCTCGGCTCGCACTCGAACATCCTCGAGGCGCGCGCCGTCAAGACGGCGACGGACACCCTGAGCGGGGCGAAGGACACCATCTCCGCCGCGAAGGGCAAGGCCGACGCCGCCGAGCTCGCCTCGTCGGTCGCGGCACTCGACGACTACCGCCTGCTCGCGCCCGAGCGCGTGTTCGAACTCGCCGACGCGACCGCGGCCCACGCGGCCGAGGTCAAGCAGGCCATCGCGAAAGCCGACAAGATCGCGGCCGAGAAGAAGGCCGCAGCCGAGGCCGCTGCCCGTGCCGCTGCCGAGAAGGCCGCCGCGGAAGAGGCCGCCGCGGCCGAGGCGGAGTCGTCGGGCGGTTCGCGGCCCTCCGGCCCGGCGAACCCGAGCGGCGCCCAGGCGATCGCGCGCGACATGCTCGCGGCCCGCGGCTGGGGCGACGACCAGTTCGGATGCCTCGTGGCCCTCTGGGACCGCGAGTCGGGCTGGAACGTCTACGCCTCGAACCCCTCGGGGGCCTACGGCATCCCGCAGGCGCTGCCCGGCTCGAAGATGGGCTCGGCCGGTGCCGACTGGGAGACGAACCCCGCGACCCAGATCGCCTGGGGCCTCGGCTACATCGCCGACCGGTACGGCACCCCGTGCGGCGCCTGGGATCAGTCGGAGTCGGCCGGCTGGTACTGAGCCGACCCCCACTCGAACGCGGAAGGACCGTGGCGGACGTTCGTCCGCCACGGTCCTTCCGTCATTCGGCCGCGCGCGACCCGCTGCTACGCGATCGATCCGGCGCGGGGTGCCTCGGCGTCGCGCTTCGGCAGCTTCCAGCCCGGGCGCACGAAGTGGCACGTGTAGCCGTTCGGGTAGCGCTCGAGGTAGTCCTGGTGCTCGGGCTCAGCCTCCCAGAACGGCCCGGCGGGGGAGACCTCGGTGGTCGCGGGTCCAGGCCACAGCCCCGAGGCGTCCACGTCGGCGATCGTGTCGCGAGCGACGCGCTCCTGCTCGGGCGTCGTCGGGAAGATCGCCGAGCGGTAGCTCGTACCGATGTCATTGCCCTGGCGGTTCTTCGTCGACGGATCGTGGATCTGGAAGAAGAACTCGAGCAGGTCGCGGTAAGCCAGCTGCTCGGGATCGAAGACGATCTCGATCGCCTCGGCGTGGCTGCCGTGATTGCGATACGTCGCGTTCGGCACGTCGCCGCCCGTGTAGCCGACCCGGGTCGCGAGCACCCCGGGACGCTTGCGGATGAGATCCTGCACGCCCCAGAAGCAGCCGCCGGCGAGGATCGCGGTCTCGGTTCGTGTGCTCATGGTGTGTCTCTCCTGGTCTCTCGATGGGCGAGGCGTCATACCCGCCCGAATGCCTCAACAACAAGGGGGTGGTTCGTGTTCCGCCGCACTCGATAGCCTGACACGGTGGAGGCACGGCAGGGGGATTCGTTCTGGCAGGCGCTGGTCCGCCGGGGTCAACGCGTGTGGGAGTGGGCGCTCCGGTTCACACTCGTGCAGGCGATCGTCCACTACTTCTCCCGCCACGGCCCGATGCTCGCCGACAGCGTGACGTATCGTGCGCTGTTCTCCGTGTTCGCGGGCGCCTTCCTCGGCTTCGCCGTCGCCGGGGTGTGGCTGGCCGGAAGGCCCGAGGCGATCGACGCCTTGATGAGGGCGATCGACGCCGTGATCCCCGGGCTCGTCGGCGAGGACGGCGTGATCACGCCCGAGCAGCTCGTCCAGCCCGTGACGCTGAGCGTCGCGGGAGTGCTGGCGCTCGTCGGACTCGTCGGCGCGGCGATCGGGGCGATCGGCTCGCTGCGCGTCGCCTTCCGTGATCTCGCCGAGCAGCCCGACGATCCGCGGTTCTTCGGCTGGCTGATGTTCCGCGACTTCGTGTTCGCGATCGGATTCGGTGCCGCGTTCGTCGTCGCGGCGGTCATCATGGTGGCCAGCACCGCAGCCCTGGGCACGGTGTTCGACTGGCT
Organism: Agromyces chromiiresistens; assembly: GCF_029167465.1. Lineage (NCBI taxonomy): Bacteria > Bacillati > Actinomycetota > Actinomycetes > Micrococcales > Microbacteriaceae > Agromyces > Agromyces chromiiresistens. The sequence continues at coordinate 314,186 of NZ_JARFNL010000003.1, read as the reverse complement.
GGGGGTCTCGACGCGGTCGGGATGGTTCGACGGACTCACGCGCACCGTCTCGGTGCTGCTGGCCTTCGCGATCGACACCGCGGCGATCGCCGCCCTCTTCCGATTGCTCTCCGGCATCCGGGTCCGAGCCGGCTCGCTCTGGCGTGGTGCGCTCCTGGGCGGACTGGGCCTGACCGGGCTCCAAGTGCTCTCTGGGCTCTTCGTGGGGGGAGCGATGGTGAACCCCCTGCTCGCGTCGTTCACCGCCCTCATCGCCCTGCTGATCTGGCTGAATCTCTCGAGCCAGGTCATCCTGATCGCGGGCGCCTACATCGTCGCCGACCACAAGGTCGTCGAGTCCCGCCCGCGGAGCTGAAGCTGCTTCGGGCGGGCGAGCCGGCTCGGTCGCGGCTCAGATCGGGAACTCGCGCCCGGGCGGGACGATGGCGTCGGGTGCGACGATCTCGACGTCGTCGCTCTCCTCGTCGATCTCGACATCGCCCTCGTGCTCATCGGCGTCGATCTCGATCGCCTCGGTGTCGTGCTCGGCGCTCACGGCCTCCGCGTCGTGGTCCCGCAGCGGAGCCGCGCGTGTGGCGTCCTCCGGCAGTTCGGAGTCGGTGTACTCGCCCTCGGCGGGTTCGCGGGGGCGCATCGGGTCGGTCATGACTGCTCCGATCTCTCGTCTCTTCCACGCTAGGTCGTGAGCTGCCCGCAGCAAGGGGGTTGACCTCTGCCGCCCAGCGGGCTCTGCCATCCGGACCGTCTCGACGCCGCAGGAGCCGTACCCCGTCCTCGACGAGCCGATCGCGGGCCATGCAGAATGGGGCGCATGCCCACCGTCGTCCACCTCGTCCGCTCCGTCGTCTCTCCGCTCACGCGCACCCGGTTGTTCCGCTGGGCGGCCCCGCGGGTCCTCCCGCCGATCGAGCGCCTGATCGGCTGGGTGAGCGGCGGGCGAGTGCAGTTGAGCGCACTCCTCGTGCCGTCGCTCGTCCTGCACACCACGGGCGCCCGATCGGGCGAACCGCGCGACACGGCGCTCATGTACACGCCCGACGGCCATGGCCGGGCGATCGTGGCGGGCACGAGCTTCGCGCGCGATCGCCACCCGGCGTGGACCTACAACCTCGTCGCGCACCCGGAGGCGTCGATCACCGTGCGGGGGCGACGGATGCCGGTGCGCGCGAGCCGCATCGACGACGAGGGGCGCGACGCGGCATGGGCGCGCATCGAGGCGCAGTGGCCGGGCTACCGGGCGTACGAGCGCGAATCGGGCCGAGTCGTACGTCTCTTTCTGCTGCAGCCGGTCGCGTACGAGGTGAACCCGAGCGTTCCTCGGCGTTGAGGCGTAGGCTGCACCGCATGTGCAGGAACATCCATCCCCTCCACAACTTCGAGCCGGTCGCCACCGACGACGAGGTGCATGCCGCCGCGCTGCAATTCGTGCGGAAGGTCAGCGGGTCGACGAAGCCGTCGAAGGCGAATGCCGAGGCGTTCGACCGCGCCGTGGCCGAGATCGCGCACATCACGAGGCACCTGCTCGACGAGCTCGTCACCAACGCCCCGCCGAAGAATCGCGACGTCGAGGCGGCGAAGGCGAGGGCGCGCGCTGCACGCAGGTACGAGTCGATTCCCGCCTGATGCCCGCACCGGGGCTGCGCTCCGTCGGTGCGAACCGGTAGCGTCGCAGCCATGGCCGGCGATGCGATCGAGCTCACTGTTCCCGGGCCCCACGGCGAACGCTCCGTGCGGGTCTCCAGTCCCACGCGGCTGATCTGGCCCGAGGCCGGCATCACGAAACGCGAGCTCGCCGAATACCTTGTGGCGGTCGGCGACGCGTTCATCGCGGCGAACGGCGACCGTCCGGTCTCGCTCCAGCGGTTCCCGGGCGGTGTCGACGGCGAGCAGTTCTTCTCGAAGAACCCGCCGAAGGGCGCCCCCGACTGGGTGCGCGCCGTGACGGTCACCTACCCGAGCGGCCGCAAGCACCCGCAGCTCGTGCTCGACGAGCCCGCCGCCGCCGTCTGGGCGGCACAGATGAACACCGTCGTCTTCCACCCGTGGGCGTCTCGCGCTGAGCGCAGCGACTTCCCCGACCAGTTGCGCATCGATCTCGATCCGCAACCCGGCACCGGCTTCGCCGAAGCGGTGCCGGTCGCCGTGGCGCTCCGAGACCTGCTCGGCGAGGTCGGACTGACGGCGTTCGTGAAGAGCTCGGGCAGCCGAGGCATCCACGTCTTCGCACCCATCGAACCCGAGCACGAGTTCCTCGACGTGCGGCACGCGGTGATCGCACTCGGCCGAGAGCTCGAACGGCGCCTGCCCGAACGGGTCACGACGAACTGGTGGAAGGAGGAGCGCGGCGACCGCATCTTCATCGACTACAACCAGGCCAACCGCGACCGCACGATGGCGGGCGCGTACAGCCCGCGCCCGCTGCCGCATGCCCCGGTGTCGTGCCCCCTCGAGTGGACCGAGCTCGAGCGCACGGACCCCGCCGAGCACACGATCCGCACGGTGCCGCGGCGTCTCGCGGAGCGGGGCGATCCCTGGGCGGGCATGCACGATGGGCCGGGTCGCATCGACACGCTGCTCGAATGGTGGCGGCGCGACCTCGACGACGGGCTCGGCGAGCTGCCCTTCCCGCCCGACTTCCCCAAGATGCCGGGCGAGCCGACTCGCGTGCAGCCGAGCCGGGCGAAGAAGGTCGACGACGAGTCATCCGGGTGACGGCCGGCGTACGCCGAGCGCGACCGCGGCCGAGTAGTCGGGGATCGACCGCGCGGTCGTTCCGGGTGGAGCGCCGAGGCGGACGTCGTCGAGCACTGCCGTGATCGCGGCGAGCGATGCTCGGAACAGCAGTGATCCGGTGCTGATGCGGGCGACCCCGAGGGCGGCGAGGTCGCCGATCGCGCGCCCGGGTTGTGCGAGCACGTTGAGGGGCGCGGTGATCCCGGATGCGAGCGTCGCGATCGTGCCGTCGTCGAGGGTTCCCGGCACGAAGACGCCGGTCGCTCCCGCGTCGAGGTAGCGACGGGCCCGTTCGAGCGATGCCGACGTCCGCGCTCCGATGCCGTCGAGCGCGCCGACCCAGAACGCGTCGGTCCGCGCGTTCAAGTACAGCTCGGGCGCCGCAGCGGCGACGGCGGCCAGTTTGCGTGCGAACGCCACGGGCTCGGTCAGTCCCTGGGCCGTCGAGTCCTCGAGGTTGACGCCCACGACGCCCGCCCGGGCGAGTTCCGCGACGACGTCGCCGACGGCGACGGGATCGTCGGAGAACCCCGCTTCGAGGTCGACGGTGACGGCGATGCCGGCGGCCGTGATGCGGTGCGCGAGTTCGATCGTGGGTGCAAGGGTCGCCCCCGCGCCATCGGGCTCGCCGGCGGCGACCGCCACGCCGAGGCTCGTCGTCCCGACCACCTCGGCGCCGTGCGCGGCGAGCGTGAGGGCCGACGCGAGGTCCCACGCGTTCGGCAGCAGCAACGGATCACCCGGGCGGTGCAGCTCGCGGAATCGTGCGGGGCTCAGCACTCCTGCTCCCGGAGAACGTCGACGACCGCCGCGGCCACGGCCACGGCGTGATCCCGCGCGGGGCAGCGCCGCGGACCGGCGCCGAAGGCCAGCGTTCGCGGCGGTGCACCCGCGGTGGCCTCGCGATCGGGGCCGCCGAGCCGGAGCTCGACGAGATGCTCGGCCGAGCCATGGCCCGGCGGCGCGAGGCGGCGGGTGGCGGGGACGGGCGGCTCGTCGCGGAGCACCGCTGCGACGACGTGCTCGGTCGGAACGGCCGGCACCGCATCGGCGCGGCGCAGTGCCGCGGCGATGAGCCCGCCGGTCGCCGCGTGCGCCTGCACGAGCAACTGCGCGTCGAGCACCCGATGTCGTCCCGGCGCTGCTGCGCCGAGCAGTCGCTCGGCCGCGGCGTCCACGGCGGCCGCATCGTCGACGACCCCGGTCGCGTAGGGCGCCGCGACGATCGCCGCCGCGTCGGGCAGCGAAGCTGGGTCGGTGTGCCCGAGCGCGGCGGCGAGCGTCTCGACCGGGGCGCGACGGGCGACCTCGGCGCGGTCGACGCCGGCCGCGCGCGCGGCACGGGCGGACGCCGCGGCGGCTCGGGCGAGTCGCTCGGGATCGATCGCCGCCAGGCGGGCGTCGATCAGGGCGCGTCGTTCGTCGTGCGTGCGGCCGTTCGCGAAACGGGACGCCTCGACGCGCAGCCGGGCGAAGGCGGAGTCGCCCGGCCCCGGCTCCGGCACGAGCCAGGCGGGGTCGTCGAGGATGCGGGCGACGTCGGATCGGTCATGGATGACTGGCATGCTCCGACGCTACGACGGCGATCGTTCGTCGTCGGGCGAAGCATCCTCGTCGTATCGTGGGGACATGGATGGCGACGCCGACCTCGCGAGCCCGGCCCGGTTGATGGGCGAACCGGCCCGGGCCGCCATGCTCGTCGCCCTGCTCGACGGGCGCGCGCTGCCCGCAGGCGAGCTCGCGGCGATCGCACGCGTGTCGGCGCCCACGGCGAGCGCGCATCTCGCCCGGCTCGTCGAGGGCGGCCTCGTGCGGGCGCGCGCGCTCGGTCGGCATCGCTACTTCGAGCTCGCTGGGGCCGATGTCGCCGACGCCATCGAGTCGTTGCAGCGGCTGGCGCCGCGGCGACCGGTCACCTCGTACGGCCAGTCCGCGACCGCACGACGGCTCGCCGAGGCCCGGACGTGCTACGACCACCTGGCCGGCCGGATCGCCCTCGGCATCGCGGACGCGCTCGTCGCCGAGGAGGCGATCACGCCGCTCGAGGCCGGGGGATCGGGCATGGTCCTCGCGACCGACGGCCCCGTCGCGCGCCGGCTGCGGCTCGAGGCGGCGCCCGCCCCCGGCCGTCGGCCGCCGGTGCGGGGCTGCCTCGACTGGACCGAGCGACGACCGCACCTCGCCGGCGCGCTCGGGGCGCACGTGCTCGAGGTCCTGCTCTCGGCGGGCTGGGTCGCGCGGGTGCCGGGCGACCGCTCGTTGCGCGTGAGCGACGAGCTCCGGGTGGCGTTCGAGTCCTGAGCGGCGCGGCTCCGCGGATCAGACCGCGATGTCGCGGGGCACGTGCGGCAACCGCGGCACCCCGTGCACCTCGCGGTGCAGGCGCTCCATGCGAGCGTCGAGCTCGGAAGCGGTGTGGGCCGCGTCGGTCAGCCCGTCGAGCAGCTCCTGCGGGACCTGGCGGTCGTACTTGTAGTAGATCTTGTGCTCGAGGCTCGCCCAGAAGTCCATCGCGATCGTGCGGATCTGCACCTCGACCGCGACGGGGTGCGGTCCCGTCGAGAGGAACACGGGCACCTCGACGATGACGTGCAGGCTCTGATAGCCGTTCGGCTTCGGCTCCTTGATGTAGTCCTTCACCTTGATCACCCGGATGTCGCGCTGCGCGGTGAGCAGCTCGAAGATGCGGTACGCGTCGGACACGAAGCTGCAGGTGACGCGGACGCCCGCGATGTCGGTGATCGTCTCGCGGATCGTGTCGAAGTTCGGCTCGATGCCCTTGCGCGCCATCTTCTCGATGACGCTGTCGAGGCTCTTCAACCGGCTCGAGATGTGCTCGATGGGGTTGTAGTCGTGCGTCTGGTTGAACTCCTCGCGCAGGATCGAGAGCTTCGTGATGACCTCGTCCATGCCGAACTTGTAGCGCAGCATGAACCGCTCGGTCTCGTCGCGGAGCGCCCGCATCTCGTCGAGGGTCTGGCCGTCGATGGTCTCGAGCGTGCGCTGGGCACGGGGCGTGAGCATGGCGGGGGCGTCTGGATGCCTCGTGGGACGAGTGCCGTCGAGCGGAGTCACGAGCACCACGCTAGGTGGCGAAGCTCTGGATTCGCTTTGATTCCCGGCCGCGTTCGCCCGCAGCGGAGCGCCGCCCGCCGCCGCGCCGTCGGCTGCCACCCGGCTGCGGCCGACGCTCAGACGACCGAGTCGAGGTAGGTCCAGCGGCCGTCGAGGCGGGCGAAACGGCTCGTCTCGTGCTGGCTGCCGCGCTCACCGTGGTGGCGGTAGTGGGCGGTGAACTCGACGAGTCCTTCCCGGTCGAACGGGCCGCCGTGCTCGGCGCGCTCGATCTCGAGTCGGAGCCACCGGATCGACGGGTCGAGCTCGAGCGCGGCCGGTCGAGTCGTGGGATGCCAGGTCTCGAGCAGGTAGGCCGCGGCGCCGATCACGAAGGCCGTGTAGCGCGAGCGCATGAGCTGTTCGGCGGTCGGCGCATGAGCCTCGCCGTCGATGAGACGTCCGCAGCACTCGCCGAACGGGAGTCCGCTGAGGCAGGGGCAGCGATCCTCCGCGGCGGGGGTGGGGAATTCGGCGTCGTCGGCTGGGAGCATCCTCCGAGTATCGCGCGTTTCGCGGGTGCACCCATGAAGCGCACAGGGAGAACTGAGGATCCGTCCAGAATCGGCAGGCAGGGTGTCTGACTTGTGCCCGTGCTCGGGGCCGCCCCCACGAACGAAAGCCGAATCCGAGCAGCTCAGATACTTATGCGCAACCAGACTTCCCCCAGCCCCGAAACCGAATCCGCAGACCCCACCCTCGACCGCCCGCGCCGTGCCGCCCGTCGTCACCGCGGCTCCCGCCGTCGCCTCATGGCCGTCGGCGCGGTGTTCGGCGTCGCGCTCGTCGTCGGCACCGGCTTCACCGTGCAGGCCGCCGTGAGCGCCCAGGAGCGGATCGATGCGACGACCGCCCTGACCGAGGCGACCGGCGTGCACCGCGACCAGCTCGGCGCCTACAGCGCCATCGCCGCCGCCCGCACCCGCGCGACCGCCGAGGACACCCTCTCGACGGCGAGCGCGACGCTCGCCGCCGTCGACGGCAAGACCGACACGTCGGAGCTCGCCGCCTCGGTCGCCTCGCTCGGCGACTACGAACTGCTGCCGGTGGACGAGCTCGCCGACCTCACCGCCGAAACGCGTGACGAGGTCGCGAAGGCGACCGCGGCCGCAGCCGAGTACGACCGCGTGCAGGCCGAGAAGGCGAAGGCCGCCGCCGAGGCGCTCGCCCGTGCAAACACGCCGGACGGCGCCCGCGCGACGGCCCGCTCGATGGCGTCGAGCACGTATGGCTGGGGCGACGGCGAGTTCCAGTGCCTCGACCAGTTGTGGCAGAAGGAGTCGGGCTGGTCGTACACGGCCATGAACGGCTCGAGCGGTGCCACCGGCATCCCGCAGGCGCTGCCGGGCAGCAAGATGGCCACGATGGGCGCCGACTGGCAGACGAACGCGGCGACGCAGATCGCCTGGGGCCTCGACTACATCTCGCGGTCGTACGGCTCGCCGTGCAGCGCCTGGTCGCACTCGCAGGCCGTCAACTGGTACTGAGTCCGCAGTCGCGCGTGCCGTGACCCGGCTCAGCCGCGCTCGACGAGCGGGGTGAAGGCCGCGAGTTCGGGACCGAGCCCGAGGTCGACGACGTGCAGCTCGCCGGCGAGGTCGGCGCCGGGCTCGATGAGCAGCCCCGCCTTCGCCGCGCCGAACGTGACCGTGACGGTCGCCGGCAGCACGGTCGGGTCGGGCACGCTGCCGTCGTCGGGGTCGATGCCGCTCGGCAGGTCGACGGCGACGACCTCGGGGCCGGGCACCCGGGCGAGCACGGGCAGGATGGCGGCGACGAGCTCGCGGGCCCGCCCGCGCAGCGCGGGGTCGGCGCTCGTCCCGGTCCCCAGTACCCCGTCGACGATCAGGGATGCCTCGCCGGCACGTGCGGCGACGATCGACGCGTCGGCGCCGTCGAGCACCCGGGCGCCCGCCGTGACGGCTGCGGATCGTGCCGCGTCGTGCATGCGCGACCCGGTGGGGACGATCTCGACCGCGACTCCCTCTGCGGCGAGCTCGGCGGCCGCGTAGACGGCATCGCCGCCGTTGTCGCCCGATCCCGCGAGCACGAGCACGAGCGGCGAGCGCTCGGCCCGGCCGGCGAGTCGAGCGCGCAGGACCCCGGCGAGCGCCGCGGCCGCGCGGAGCATGAGCGGCTCGCCTCGTGCGAGGTGCGGCGCCTCTGCGGCGCGGACCTGTGCGGCGCTGTAGCCCGCGACCATCAGCCGAGCCGCGGATCGAGCAGGCCGCGCCGGTCGGGATGCCGGTCGAACCACTCCGAGACGTACCAGCAGCTGGGCACGATGTGCCGGTTCGAGCCCGCCTCGACGTCGTCGACCGCGAACGCGACGACCTCGGAGGCCAGGCCCGAGCCGCGGTACGCCGGATTCGTGAACGTCCGCGTGAAGGCCACGGCGTCGCCGAGCACCCGGTAGTCGAGCACGCTCGCGATCGTGCCGTCGACCCGCAGGACATAGCGACGCGCGTCGGGTTCGTGGGTGAGTTCCTTGTGCACGAGCGACAGGCTACGCCCGGACCCGCGCTCGTGCGGCAGCGGCACCGGCCGTTCGCGCTCCGCGGCGTCGGCGGCCGGTCATCGCCCGCGCAGTCGATCGAGGTCGCGCCGCTCGCGTTTGGTCGGTCGGCCCGCGCCGCGGTCGCGCACGATCGTCGCCGGGAGCTCCGCCCGCGGGGGAGGCGGCGGGGTGCGGTCCTCGGCCGCCTCGGCGGCGAGCGGTGCGGAGACGCGCTTCGCGATCGTGCGGCGCACGATCAGCTGCCGGTCGAATCCCGCGATGCGCACCCGCACCTCGTCGCCGGGGCGTACGGCCTGGGCGGCCTTCACCCGCTCGCCGTTGACGCGCACATGCCCGGCACGGCATGCGGCCGTCGCCGCCGAGCGGGTCTTGTACTGGCGCACCGCCCACAACCATGCGTCGATGCGCACCGGTCGCTGGTCGTCCATCGCTCCAGCCTACGGCCGCCGCGCCTCGCAGACCCGCCGGCATGCGTCATGCTGGAGGGGTGACGGGTTCGAGCGGAGACGCGTGGGTCGAGGGGCCGGGTGGCGTCCGCTACTGGGGGCGATACGGCGCGGCCGGACTGCTCGCCGTGAGTCCCGCGGGCGAGGTGCTGCTCCAGCACCGGGCGGAGTGGAGCCACTTCGGCGGAACCTGGGGCATCCCCGGCGGCGCGCTGCACGCCGACGAGGCGGCCGTCGACGCCGCGATCCGCGAGGCCGGCGAGGAGGCCGGCGTACCGCCCGAGGCGCTCTCGGTGCGCTTCACGAGCATCCTCGACCTCGGATTCTGGTCGTACACGACCGTCGTCGCCGACGCGCTCGTGCGCTTCGAACCGGTCGTGAGCGACCCCGAGAGCATCGAGCTCCGGTGGGTGCCCATCGACGCGGTCGCGAGCCGGCCGCTCCACCCTCGATTCGCCGAAGCGTGGCCCGACCTCGCCGCGCGGCTCTGAAGCGGGACATCCGGCGCCCGATAGGATCGGTGCGTGGCTGGGGAGCGCGGGGGAGCCGTCGGTTCGGAGATCTGGACGATCCCGAACATCCTGAGCATGCTCAGGCTGGCCCTCGTGCCCGTCTTCCTGGTGTGCCTGGTCATCGGCGACAACGTCCTCGCGCTCGTGGTGCTCGTCGTCGCGAGCCTCACCGATCTGGCCGACGGGTATCTCGCCCGGCGCCTCGACCAGGTGACCCGGCTCGGACAGCTGCTCGATCCGGCCGCCGACCGCCTCTACATCTTCGCCGCGCTCATCGGGCTCGCAGCCCAGCAGCTCGTGCCCTGGTGGATCGTCGTGGTGATCGTGGCCCGTGACGTCTTCCTGCTGGTGCTCGGGGTGGTGCTCGCGAACCACGGCTTCGGACCGCTGCCGGTGCACCAGCTCGGCAAGGTCGCGACGTTCGCCCTGTTCTTCGGCCTGCCGGTGATCATGCTCGGGGCGGCATTCCCCGCCGTCGCCCCGGTCAGCGAACCCGTCGGCTGGGCGATCACCCTGTGGGGCGCGTTCCTCTACTGGTGGGCGGGTGTCATCTACGCGATCGAGACCGCACGGGTCATCCGTATTCCACGGGTGGCAGGCGACTCGCGATCCGATACGCTGGAAGAGGGAGGTTAGCCGTGGCGGATACCGACAACACACAGGCCGACGGGGCGGGCGAGGCCGAGTTCGAGCATGCGCACACCTCGTCGCAGCCGGTGGCCGACAACGCCGTCGACTCGACGATGGGGTTCAGCCGTGAAGCGGCGGCCCAGCTCGGCGCGGTCGACGCCGACATCTCGGCTGAGGAGCACGAGGCCATTGCGGCGCTGCCGTCGGGCTCGGCGCTGCTCGTCGTGCGGCGCGGCCCGAACACGGGTGCGAGGTTCCTGCTCGACACCGATGTCACGGTCGTGGGGCGTCATCCCGACGCCGACATCTTCCTCGACGACGTCACGGTGTCGCGCAAGCACGCCGAGTTCGTGCGGCATCGCACCGCGTTCGAAGTCAAGGACCTGAGTTCGCTGAACGGCACCTACTTCGACGGCGTGCGCATCGAGACGGCGCTGCTGTCCGACGGCGCCGAGGTGCAGATCGGCAAGTTCCGCCTCACCTTCTACGCCTCCCGGCGCGACCTGGCTCCGGTCGCGAGCGAGTAGTGGCCGGCACCGCGGCGTCGAGGCACGCGAGCGACCAGGCGCCACTGCTCGGCATCGGCCAGGTGCTCGCGCGTCTCCAGCCCGAGTTCCCCGAGCTGACGCCGTCGAAGCTGCGGTTCCTCGAAGAGCAGCGCCTCGTGTCACCGGCGCGAACGGCGGCCGGGTACCGCAAGTTCTCGTCCGCCGACGTCGAGCGCATCACCGTCGTGCTGTCCATGCAGCGCGACCACTATCTCCCGCTCAAGGTCATCCGCGCGCACCTCGAGGCGATCGACGCCGGTGAGACGCCGGCACTCCCCGGTGCCGCGAGCGCTTCCGGATTCCTCGCCGCGAAGCGCATGAACCGGGCCGAGCTGATCACCGCGGCCGGTGCGAGTGCGGCGCTCCTCGACGACGCGGTCTCGGCGTCGGTGCTTCCGGCGGCAGAGCACTATGCCGAGGATTCGCTCGGTGTGCTGCGCGCCCTCGTCGCGCTGCGCGAGGTCGGAATCGAGCCCCGTCACCTGCGCGGCGTGCGTGCCGCGGCCGAGCGCGAGGCGGCGCTCATCGAGCGTGCGATCGCGCCGTCCCGCCGGGCCGACGCCGCGGGCAAGGCCCGCGCCGGCGAGCGGGGGCGCGAACTCGCGACCGCGCTCGAGACGGTTCATTCGAGCATCCTGCGGGCGTCGCTCGAACGCCTGTCCAGATGATCGCGCGACACGCCGTGACGATCGGCCCGATATGTTTGGCGCGGACCCCTCGCCTCGGTAGCGTGGAACTCGCGTCGCCGAGGTGGCGGAGCAGAAGTGAGGGGCGAATCGATGAGTGAGACCGTGCGCTCGCGTTACGACCTCGGCCTGCTGTTCACCGACGGGATGCCCGAGTACGAGGACGGCACCGGTTATCGCGGTGCGATCGCCGCCCGGGCCGCCGGAATCAGCTACCGCCAGCTCGACTACTGGGCGCGCACGCAGCTCGTCGAGCCGACCGTGCGAGGGGCGGCGGGTTCCGGCTCGCAGCGGCTCTACGGCTTCCGCGACATCCTCGTCCTGAAGCTCGTGAAGCGCCTGCTCGACACGGGCATCTCGCTGCAGCAGATCCGAACCGCGGTCACGCAGTTGCGCGAGGCCGGCGTCGAAGACCTCGCGCAGACGACGCTCATGAGCGACGGCGCGAGCGTCTACCTCTGCACCTCCGACGACGAGGTCATCGATCTCGTGAACCGCGGACAGGGCGTCTTCGGCATCGCCGTCGGCAAGGTGCTCCGCGAGGTCGAGTCGACGCTCGTCGAGCTCGACACGCAGCCGTCCGATCCGATGGACGAGCTCGCGGCGCGAAGTCGCGCAAGATCTCCTGAGGCCATCGCCCGGCCGGGCGATGTCACACGGCGTCATACTCGGGGCCCGCTCGGCGGGTGCCGCGGCAAGTCGTCGAGCGGTCAGATCGCGTGCGACTCGACGGCGAGCTGATCGTCGGCGTCGTCGGCGATCCGGGCCGTGCGCAGCACTCGGTCGAGCAGCTGGTCGAAGTTCGCCGACATCTCCTCCGCGCTTTCGCCCGGCCACATGTGCAGCGGCTTCGCGGCGCCCTGCGCCTGCTGCAGCGAGGTGCGCTCGGGCAGCTGCGGGCTCAGCACGAGCGGGCCGAACATGTCCCGCAGCTCCTTGATGCGGAACTGGTGCTCGAGCGACTGCACGCGAGCGCGGTTGACGATGATGCCGAGCGGCTGCAGCCGGGGGGAGAGACCGCGGCGGATCTCCTCGATGGCGCGCAGCGCACGGTCGGCGGCCGCGACCGAGAAGAGGCCGGGCTCGGTGACGACGGCGACGCGGTCGCTCGCGGCCCAGGCGGTGCGGGTGAGGGCGTTGAGCGAGGGGGCGCAGTCGATGAGCACGAGCTCGTAGTCGGCCTCGACGTTGGCGAGCGCCTCCTCGAGCTTCCAGATGTCGCGGATCGACGGGTGCGGCCCGTCGAAGTTGATCGCAGACGGGCTGCCGATCATGACGTCGATGGTCGATTGGGGGTTCTGACGCGCCCAGCCGCTCGGCGCGATCGCCGAGCGGACGATCTTCTCCTTCGGAGACGCGAGCACGTCGGCGACGTTCAGGTGACCGGCGACTTGGATGTCCATGCCGGTCGAAACATCGGACTGGGGATCGAGGTCGACGACGAGGGTACGGACGCCGCGAGCGAAGGCCGCCGACGCCAGTCCGAGCGTGACAGTGGTCTTGCCGACGCCGCCTTTCAGGGAGCTGACGGAGAGAACGTGCACGAACAGATACGTTACCTTTAGTGCTCGGGCGATACCTAAACGTTCGCTGTGCGGATTCCGTTCGGAAAGGCTTGCATGTTCACGAAGATCCTGGTTGCCAATCGCGGTGAGATCGCCATCCGTGCGTTCCGCGCCGCCGTCGAACTCGGTGCGAAGACGGTCGCGGTGTATCCGTTCGAAGACCGCAACTCGCTGCACCGGCTGAAGGCCGACGAGGCGTACCAGATCGGCGAACCCGGGCACCCGGTTCGCGCCTACCTCGACGTGTCGGAGATCATCCGCGTCGCGAGGGAGTCGGGCGCCGACGCGATCTACCCGGGCTACGGCTTCCTGTCCGAGAACCCCGAGCTCGCCCAGGCCGCGGCCGAGGCCGGCATCGCCTTCATCGGCCCGCCGAAGCACGTGCTCGAGATGGCCGGCAACAAGGTCACGGCGAAGGAGCACGCGATCGCCGCCGGCGTCCCGGTGTTGAAGTCGACGCCGCCCTCGCGCGACATCGAGACGCTCGTCGGCCAGGCCGACGAGATCGGCTTCCCCATCTTCGCGAAGGCCGTCGCGGGCGGTGGCGGTCGCGGTATGCGCCGGGTCGACTCGAAAGACGACCTGCGCGCCGCGCTCGAAGAGGCGATGCGCGAGGCCGACAGCGCCTTCGGCGACCCCACCATGTTCCTCGAGCAGGCCGTGCTTCGTCCCCGTCACATCGAGGTGCAGGTGCTCGCAGACTCGACGGGCGAGACGGTGCACCTCTTCGAGCGCGACTGCTCGGTGCAGCGCCGCCACCAGAAGGTCATCGAGATCGCCCCCGCGCCGAATCTCTCCGACGACGTCCGCCAGTCGCTCTACCGCGACGCGATCGCGTTCGCGAGGTCGATCGGCTATGTCAACGCCGGCACCGTCGAGTTCCTGCTCGACACCGCGGGCGAGCGGGCCGGGCAGCACGTCTTCATCGAGATGAACCCGCGCATCCAGGTCGAGCACACCGTGACCGAGGAGGTCACCGATGTCGACCTCGTCGTCTCGCAGATGCGCATCGCGGCGGGGGAGACCCTCGCCGAGCTGGGCCTCGAGCAGGGAGCGATCAGGCTCCGCGGCGCCGCGCTCCAGTGCCGCATCACCACGGAAGACCCGACGGCCGGCTTCCGCCCCGACACGGGGAAGATCACCACCTACCGCTCGCCCGGCGGCGCCGGCATCCGCCTCGACGGCGGCACCATCAACCCGGGCGCACAGATCAGCCCGCACTTCGACTCGATGCTCGCCAAGCTCACCTGCCGAGGCCGCGACTACACCGCCGCCGTCGCGCGTGCGAAGCGTGCACTGGCCGAGTTCCGCATCCGCGGCGTCTCCACGAACATCCCGTTCCTCCAGGCGGTGCTCGAAGACCCGGCGTTCGTGGCCGGCGACCTCAGCACGTCGTTCATCGACGAGCGCCCCCAGCTGCTGCGCGGGCGCGTCTCGAAGGACCGCGGCACGAAGATCCTCAACTGGCTCGCCGACGTCACGGTCAACCAGCCGAACGGCCCCGCGCCGATCAGCGTGAGCCCGGTCGAGAAGCTCCCCGAGATCGACCTCTCGCAGCCCGCACCCGACGGCTCGCGCCAGCGGCTGCTCGAGCTGGGGCCGGCGGGCTTCGCGGCCGCGCTCCGCGCGCAGACGCCGCTCGCGGTCACCGAGACCACCTTCCGCGACGCCCACCAGTCGCTGCTCGCGACGCGGGTTCGCACAAAGGACCTCGTCGCGGTCGCGCCGTACGTCGCCCGGCTCACCCCCGAGCTGCTGTCGGTCGAGGCCTGGGGCGGCGCGACCTACGACGTCGCCCTCCGCTTCCTCGGCGAGGACCCGTGGGAGCGCCTCGCCGCCCTGCGGGAGGCGCTGCCGAACATCAACATCCAGATGCTGCTCCGCGGTCGCAACACGGTCGGCTACACCCCGTACCCGACCGAGGTCACCGACGCGTTCGTGCGCGAGGCCGCCGCGACCGGTGTCGACATCTTCCGCATCTTCGATGCGCTGAACGACGTCTCGCAGATGCGGCCGGCGATCGACGCCGTCCTCGAGACGGGTCACAGCCTCGCCGAGGTCGCGCTCTGCTACACGGGTGACCTGCTCGACCCGAGCGAAGACCTCTACACGCTCGACTACTACCTCCGGCTCGCCGACGACATCGTCGGCGCGGGTGCGCACGTGCTCGCGATCAAGGACATGGCGGGACTGCTCCGTCCGTCGGCCGCGGCGAAGCTCGTCAGCGCCCTGCGCGAGCGCTTCGACGTCCCCGTGCACCTGCACACGCACGACACCGCCGGCGGCCAGCTCGCGACGCTCCTCGCCGCAAGCGCTGCCGGCGTCGACGCGGTCGACGTGGCCAGCGCGCCGATGGCGGGCACCACGAGCCAGCCCTCCGCCTCGTCGCTCGTCGCGGCACTCGCGCACACCGAGCGCGACACGGGCATCTCGCTCGACGCCGTGAGCGACCTCGAGCCGTACTGGGAGGCGGTCCGCCGCCTGTACAAGCCGTTCGAGTCGGGCCTGCCCGGCCCCACCGGCCGCGTCTACCACCACGAGATCCCGGGCGGCCAGCTGTCGAACCTCCGCCAGCAGGCGATCGCCCTCGGCCTCGCCGATGACTTCGAGCTCATCGAGGACATGTACGCGGCCGCCGACAAGATCCTCGGCCGGGTGCCGAAGGTCACTCCCTCGTCGAAGGTGGTCGGCGATCTCGCGCTGCACCTCGCCGCGGTCAAGGCCGACCCCGCCGACTTCGCCGTGAATCCCGACAAGTACGACGTGCCCGACTCGGTCATCGGCTTCATGGCGGGCGAACTCGGCGACCTGCCCGGCGGCTGGCCCGAGCCGTTCCGCACGAAGGTGCTCGCCGGGCGCGACATCCGCATCGGCGTGACCGAGCTCACGGCCGACCAGCGCGCCGCGCTCGAAGCCGACAGCACCACGCGTCGCGCGACCCTGAACGCCCTGCTCTTCCCGGCGCCGACCCGCCAGTTCGAGCAGATCCGCGAGCTCTTCGGCGACCTCTCGGTCGTCGACACCGCCGACTACCTGTACGGCCTGCGTGCCGGCTCCGAGCACGTGGTCGAGATCGCGAAGGGCGTCCGGCTCTACGCGGGGCTCGAAGCGATCGGCGAGGCCGACGACAAGGGCATGCGCACCGTCATGACGATCCTCAACGGCCAGCTCCGCCCCGTGTTCGTCCGCGACCGCAGCATCACCGTCGAGACGCGAACGGCCGAGAAGGCGGATGCCTCGCAGCCGGGCCAGATCGCCGCGCCGTTCTCCGGCGTGGTGACGCTTCAGGTGGAGCCGGGCGCCGAGATCGCCGCGGGTCAGAGCGTCGCGTCGATCGAGGCCATGAAGATGGAGGCGGCCATCACCTCGCCGATCGCGGGCGTCGTGGAGCGCGTCGCCGTGCCCAAGACCCAGCAGGTGGAGGCGGGTGATCTGCTCGTCGTCGTGCGCGCACGCTAGGCTTGGCGTGGATTGGCACTGATGAGGAGGGGTATCGGTGGCTGACGAGACGCATGATCCGGGTCCGGTTGGCCGACGTGGCGTCGGTGTACGCACCGGCCCCGTCGACCGCATCCCGGTGTCGGGGTCGACCGGTGCGCACGCCGCGCGCCCCGATCTCGACCTGAGGGTCGACCTGCCGCCGGCGCCGGTGCACGAGGTGCCCGAAGACGAGGTCGCGGTGGCGATCGACGACGTGTCGGTGAATCCGGGCGCCATCGCGTCGGCCGACACCGGCACCCGGTCCGTCCCGATCCTCGCGACCGGCCTCCCGGCCGGGCGAGGCGCCGTGCACCGCGAGGCGTCGCCGTACAGCGCGCTGCTCGCCGCCGATGCGACGAAGCGCGCGCGAGACACCGAGCTCGACCACATCGCGCCCGCGAGCGGCGACGTCGCGATGGCCGAGAGTCCCGAGCCGGGCGCGCCGACCGAGGTTCCCGAGACGCCCGACTCGCTGACACCCGATCGCCTGATCGACGTGAACCGCACCACCCGGCCCGCGCCCGAAGGCGGACTCAATCGGTTCCTGTACGAGGCATCCCTGCACCTCGTGAATCTCGGCGACTCCGCCAAGGTCCGCGCGCACAAGGCGATGAACCAGCGCATCCAGAAGCGCTTCGAGGGCGGCGCGCGGTTCGTGCCCGTGCTCACCCGCAAGGGCGGTGTCGGCAAGACGACCATCACCGCGCTCCTCGGCATGGCCCTCGCCGACGCCCGTGACGACCGCGTCATCGCGATCGACGCGAACCCCGACCGCGGCACGCTCGCCGAGCGGGTCGACCGCCAGACCCGCGAGACGGTGCGCGACGTGGTCGCGAAGGCCTCGTCGATCGGTGGGTACACCGACTTCTCGAGATTCGTCTCGCGCGACGAGACCCGTCTCGACATCCTCGCATCGGACACCGATCCGACCCTCTCCGAGGCGTTCGACGACAACGACTACAACGTGGTCGCCGGGCTCGCAGCCCGGTACTACTCGATCGTCCTGACCGACTGCGGCACGGGCATCGTGCACTCGGTGATGCGGGCGACGCTGCAGCGCGCCGACTCGATCGTCATCGTCTCCGGCGGCAGCGTCGACGAGGCGCGGCTCGCCTCCGAGACGCTCACCTGGCTCGAGGCGAACGGCTACGGCGAACTCGTCCGCAACGCGGTCGTCGCGATCAACCTCGCCACGCAGGGCACCCACCTCGTCAAGGTCGACGAGATCGAGGCTCATTTCCAGTCGCGTGTGCGCGAGATCGTGCGCATTCCGTACGACCCCCAGCTCGCGGCCGGCTCGGTCGTGAACTGGCACCAGTTGCGCCCCGTCACCCGCGATGCGGCGCGCGAACTCGCCGCCCTCGTGGTGGAAGGCCTGCCCGCCGACCGCGGGCACTGATCGGAGAACATTGCCAGAGCGTCCCATCCGCCTGTTCGGCGACCCCGTCCTCAAGACCGTCTCAGCCCCCGTCGAACAGGTCGACGATCGCGTGCGCGCGCTCGTCGCCGACCTCGTCGACAGCGTGAAGCTGCCCGGGCGGGCCGGCGTCGCGGCATCCCAGATCGGCGTGAACCTGCGCGCCTTCAGCTACAACGTCGACGGCGAGGTCGGGTACATCCTGAATCCCGAGATCGTCGAGGTGTCGGGTGAGAAGGAGCTCATCGACGAGGGATGCCTCTCGGTGCCCGGACTCTGGCACAAGACGCCTCGCCACCCCTACGCGAAGGTGCGCGGCATCGACCTCGACGGCAACGAGCTCGTGCTCGAGGGCACCGGTCTCATGGCGCAGGCGCTGCAGCACGAGACCGATCACCTCGACGGACTGCTCTACCTCGACCGGCTCGAGAACGACGAGCGTCGCGCGGCGATGAAGGAGATCCGCGAGTCCGACTGGTTCTGACGATCGACGTCGCGCCGAGGCATCCGTCGTGGGGCCTCGTGCCGGTCGGCCCGAACACGACGAAGCGCCCCGCGGAGGTTCCGCGGGGCGCTTCGTCGTAGGTCGCGTCAGCTGACGATCGAGTGGCCCTCGGTCGCGGGTGCGCCCGAGTACATCGCCTCGATGTGCGGGGCGAAGTCCTCGAGGATGATGTTGCGCTTGATGCTGAGCTTCGGCGTCAGGTGCCCGCTCTCCTCGGTCAGCTCGGTGGTGAGGATCGTGAACTTGCGGATCGACTCGGCGCGCGAGACGTTCTCGTTCGCGGCGTCGATCGCGCGCTGCACCTCGGCGAGCACGGCCGGGTTCGTCGAGGCCTCCTCGAGCGACATGCCGGCGTCCTCGCCGTTGTTGTTGAGCCAGACGGGCAGCATCTCGGGGTCGAGCGTGACGAGGGCGGCGATGAACGGCTTCTTGTCGCCGACGACGACGACCTGGCCCACGAGCGGGTTCGCACGGATCGGATCCTCGAGGCCGGCCGGGGCCACGTTCTTGCCGCCTGCGGTGACGATGATCTCCTTCTTGCGGCCCGTGATGGTGAGGAATCCCTCGGTGTCGAACGCGCCGATGTCACCCGTCTTGAACCAGCCGTCCTCGAACGCCTCCGCGGTCGCCTCGGGGTTCTTCCAGTACTCCTTGAAGACGTCCACGCCCTTGACCTGGATCTCGCCGTCGTCGGCGAGGCGCACCGAGATGCCGGGCAGCGCCGGCCCGACGGTGCCGATCTTCGACTTCGTGGGGAGGTTGACGGTCGCGGGCGCCGTGGTCTCGGTGAGGCCGTAGCCCTCGAGGATCGTGATGCCGAGCGCGTGGTAGAAGTGGCCGAGTCGGGGGCCGAGCGGCGCGGAGCCCGACACGGCGTACTTGACGTTGCCGCCCATCGCCGCGCGCAGCTTGGAGAACACGAGCGCGTCGAACAGCTTGAACTTGAGCTTCAGGCCGAGCGGCACCGAGCCCTGTTCCTTCGCCGTCGAGTAGGCGACCGCGACGTCGGCGGCCGTGCGGAAGATCTTGCCCTTGCCGCCGGCCTCGGCCTTCTGCTCGGAGACGTTGTAGACCTTCTCGAACACGCGTGGCACTGCGAGGAGGAAGGTCGGCTTGAAGCTGCCGAGCGAGGGGAGGAGCTGTCGCGTGTCGGGCTGGTGGCCGACGCGCACGCCCGCGTGCACGCACAGCACCGCGATGAAGCGCGCGAACACGTGCGCGAGCGTGATGAACAGCAGCGTCGACGCGCCGTTCGGGTCGAGCACGACCTCATCGAGTGCGACGGCCGAGTTGCGCGAGAGTTCGACGAAGTTCGAGTGGGTGAGCACGCAGCCCTTGGGCTTGCCGGTCGAGCCCGACGTGTAGATGAGGGTCGCGATGTCGTCGCCGTTCGCGAGCTTGCGGCGGCGCTCGATCTCATCGTCGGGAACCTCGGTTCCGCCCGCGGCGATCTTGTCGAGGTCGCCGAGGTCGATCTGCCAGCTCTTGCGGATGAGCGGCAGGTCGGGATGCACCTCGTCGAAGCGGGCGAAGTGGTCGGGCGTCTCGAGGATGACGGCGATCGCGCCCGAGTCGCTCAGGTTCCAGCGGACCTGCGCGGGAGAGCTCGTCTCGTAGACGGGAACCAGCACCGCGCCGGCGAACCAGACGGCGAAGTCGATGAGCGTCCACTCGTAGCGCGTCTTGCACATGAGGCCGATCTTGTCGCCGGGCTCGATGCCGGCGGCGACGAAGCCCTTGGCGAGTGCGATGACCTGGTCGTAGAACTCGCGCGTCGTCACCGGGCTCCAGCCGCCGTCGGCGGTGGGCCGGGAGAACAGCACCGAATCGGGCGTCGCCGCGAGGCGGTCGACGAGCAGGTCGGTGGTGTTCGCCGTAGGGTCGGGCGCGACCACGGCGGGCGTGGAGAATTCGATCACGGTAGCTCCTTCGGTACCGAGTGGATCGCGCCCGGCTCGGGTACCTGCGCGACCTCGGCTTTGGGGTCTACTACACTCTAGTCGTTGCGCGCGCGGCCCCGTTCCGGCGCGACCCCAGCCCCGTCCCCCTCTGAAAGGCGGCGTCAGCGTGCACGCGATCGGTATCGACATCGGTGGAACGAAGATCGCCGGCGCAGTCGTCGACGAGCTCGGCGCGATCGTGCGCAGCGATCGGGTGCCGACCCCCGCCGGTGACGCGCCGGCGCTCGAACGTGCCGTCGTCGAGATGATCGCCGGCCTCCGCGGCTCCGACGACATCGAGGCCGTCGGCGTCGCCGCGGCGGGCTTCGTCGACGCGGCGCAGTCGACCCTCTACTACGCCCCGAACATCGACTGGCGCAACGAGCCGTTGCGCGAGAAGCTCGAGGCGCAGGTCGGCGGCACCGTCGTCGTCGACAACGACGCGAACGCCGCCGGGTGGGCAGAGTTCCGCTTCGGCGCCGGCCGGCTCGTGAGCGACATGGTGATGCTCACGATCGGTACCGGCGTCGGCGGCGCGATCGTCGCGAACGACCGCCTCTTCCGAGGCGGGTTCGGCGCGGGCGCCGAGCTCGGTCACCTCCGGGTCGTGCCCGACGGCCTCGCGTGCGGGTGCGGCCAGCGCGGCTGCATCGAGCAGTACGGTTCGGGGCGGGCCCTCCTGCGCATGGCGGGCGAGATCGCCGACGCGGGCGGTATCGGCCAGTCGCTGGCACGGGCGCGCGCCGAGCACGGCGCACTCGACGGCACGATCGTCGGCGGGCTCATCGAAGCGGGCGACCCGGGCGCCATCGCCGCCCTCCGCCAGCTCGGCCACTGGCTCGGAGCGGCGTCCGCGAGTCTCTCCGCGGTGCTCGATCCGCAGCGATTCGTGTTCGGCGGAGGCGTCGCGGTCGCCGGCGAGCTGCTGCTCGAGCCCATCCGCGAGGCGTATCTCGAGCACCTGCCCGCTCGCGGCTACCACCCCGAGCCCGACTTCGTCATCGCCGAGCTCGTGAACGACGCCGGCGTCGTCGGCGCTGCCGACCTCGCCCGCGTGTGGGTCGCCGAACACTCCTGAGCCACCCGGCGTTAAGCTGAGTCGATGTCTCACGGGAAGGGAGCCGCGCGGTGTTCTACTGGATCATGAAGCACCTCGTGGTCGGGCCGATCCTGCTCTCGATCTTCCGGCCGTGGGTCGTCGGGCTCGAGAACGTGCCGAAGGAGGGTGCCGTGGTGCTCGCCTCGAACCACCTCTCGTTCATCGACTCGATCTTCCTGCCGCTCGTCGTCGACCGCCCCGTCGTGTTCCTCGCGAAGAGCGAGTACTTCACCGGCAAGGGGCTCAAGGGCTGGGCGACGCGCATGTTCTTCCAGGCCGCGGGGCAGCTGCCGATCGACCGTTCGGGCGGCAAGGCGTCCGAGGCATCCCTGAACACCGGCCTCCGGGTGCTGGCAGAGGGCAGCATCCTCGGCATCTACCCCGAGGGCACTCGCAGCCCCGACGGCAAGCTCTACCGGGGGCGCACGGGCGTCGCCCGCATGGTCCTCGAGTCGGGCGCACCGGTCGTCCCGGTCGCGATGATCGGCACCGAGCACGTCATGCCGATCGGCACGCGACTGCCGCGCGTGCGCCGGATCGGCATCATCGTCGGCGAGCCGATCGACTTCTCCCGGTTCGAGGGTCTGGAGGGCGATCGCTTCGTGTTGCGTTCCGTGACGGACGAGCTCGTGTACGCCCTGCGCGGCCTGAGCGGGCAGGAGTACGTCGACGTGTACGCCTCCAGCGTGAAGGAGCAGCGGGCCTCGCAATCGCGGTAGGCTCGGAGGGCGGCGGCGCGACGTGCGTCGCCGTTCCGCTTTCCGGCGCCGTGGCGCCCGCACCCTCCAGGACAGCCCAGTGGTACAGCTCGTCGAGCCCATCGTCAACGCAGATCCCTCCGTGATCGCGGGGCTCGACTATTGGCGCGACCTGCCGATCAAGCAGCAGCCCACCTGGCCCGACGCGGAGGCCGCCCGCGCCGCCTCGGCCGAGCTCGCCACGCTGCCGCCGCTGGTCTTCGCGGGCGAGGTCGACACGATGCGCGAACGGCTCGCGGCCGCGTCGCGCGGCGAGGCGTTCCTGCTGCAGGGCGGCGACTGCGCCGAGACCTTCGCGGGCGCGACCGCCGACCAGATCCGCAACCGGGTGAAGACCGTGCTGCAGATGGCCGTGGTGCTCACCTACGGCGCCTCGATGCCCGTCGTCAAGATGGGTCGCATGGCGGGCCAGTTCGCGAAGCCCCGCTCGAGCGACACCGAGACCCGCGGCGACGTCACGCTGCCCGCCTACCGGGGTGACGTCGTCAACGGCTACGACTTCACGCCAGAGTCGCGCACGGCCGATCCGAACCGACTCATCCGCGGCTACCACACGGCGGCGTCGACGCTGAACCTCATCCGCGCGTTCACGCAGGGCGGTTTCGCCGACCTGCGCCAGGTGCACTCGTGGAACCAGGGCTTCGCGCAGAACCCGGCGAACTCGCGGTACGAATCGATGGCCCGCGAGATCGATCGCGCCGTGAAGTTCATGGACGCCTGCGGCGCCGACTTCGAGGCGCTCAAGCACACCGAGTTCTACACGGGCCACGAGGGCCTGCTCATGGACTACGAGCGCCCGATGACCCGCATCGACTCGCGCACGGGCACCCCGTACGTCACGAGCGGGCACTTCATCTGGATCGGCGAGCGCACCCGTGAGCTCGACGGCGCCCACGTCGACTTCCTCTCGCGCGTGCGCAACCCGATCGGCGTGAAGCTCGGTCCGACGACGACGCCCGAGACGATGCTCGAGCTCGTCGAGAAGCTCGACCCGAACCGCGAGCCGGGCCGGCTCACCTTCATCACGCGCATGGGCGCCGGCAAGATCCGCGAGGCACTGCCGCCACTGCTCGAGGCGATCAAGGCGAGCGACGCGAACCCGCTGTGGGTCACCGACCCGATGCACGGCAACGGCATCACGACGCCCACCGGTTACAAGACCCGCCGTTTCGACGACGTGGTCGACGAGGTGAAGGGCTTCTTCGAGGCGCACCGTGCCGCTGGCACGCACCCCGGCGGCATCCACGTCGAGCTCACCGGCGACGATGTCACCGAGTGCCTCGGCGGTTCGGAGCACATCGACGAGGCGACCCTCGCGACCCGCTACGAGTCGCTCTGCGACCCGCGGCTCAACCACATGCAGTCGCTCGAGCTCGCGTTCCTCGTGGCCGAGGAGCTCGCGTCGCGCTGAGCGGTCGCAGCAGAACGGCGCACGCCCCACGGGGCGTGCGCCGTTCTCGCGTCAACGGTGAAACCTCAGCAGTCGCACAGATTTGCACGAGCGGGTCGTTCAGATAGTAAGAGTTGCAACGAGGGCAATAGTGCTCCCGCGGACTGCTTGTGCAGTACCCGCCGGATCTTGCTCAGTAACCGTTCCGAGCCCAGGAATTGGAAAGTTGTAACTTACCTTGAACCCGGCGGCCTCGAGTTCGTCGATAGCGTCCTGAAGGTTCTTCCCAACGACACTCGGCACAGCGACGAGGTCCTGGCCCTTCGAGACGGTGAGCTCGACGGTCGAACCGGGGCGCATGGGGTCGTCGAGCCAGTCGGCGGTGACGACGCTGTCCTTCGCGACCGTGTCGGAGAAGACCGGCTCCTTGTACTTCACCACGAGCCCGGCGTCCTTGAGCTTCGCCTCCGCCTCCGCGGCGGGGGTGCCCTCGACGGGCGGCACGGCGCCGACCGACACGACGAGGGTGACGTCGCCGCGCTCGGGGTACGGCGACGGAAGCGGTGCCCCTTCGGCATCCAGCGCGGCGATGACGGAGCCGTTCTCGATCTCGGCGGAGAACTGCTTCACCGGGTCGAGCAGCGTGAACGCGGCGAGCTGGGACCGCGCCTCATCGAGGGGGACACCCACCACATCGGGCACGTCGAGCATCTGCGGCCCCTCGGACACGTAGAGCGTGACCGTCGAACCTCGGCGGGCGCTCTCGCCGCCAGCGGGGTCGGTGCCGGCGACCTGCCCCTTCGGGATCTCGGGGTCGGTGCGCGTCGCCGGATCGACGATGAAGCCGGCATCCTCGAGGGCTGCCGTGGCCTCCTCGGGCGACATCTTCGCGCTCACCGTCGGCACGCTCGCGTACGCGCCGGGGCCCGCGCCGAAATACCAGCCGGTGCCGCCCGCGAGTCCGGCGAGCAGCAGCACGAGGGCGAGGATCCAGTACCCGCGGCGCTTGCGGCGGGCGGCGCTCGCGGCGAGCACCGAGGCGTCGTCGTCGGGCTCGTCGTCGGACGGGGGCACCGCCGTGACGACCGGTGCCGCGCCGAGCACGCTGGTCTCCGCGGTCGGTACCGCGGCAGCGGCCATGGCCGACGGCAGCACCATCGTCGCCTGCGTCGTGATCGGCAGGTGCGATGCGCGCAGCTCGGGTTCGGCCTCGCGCAGCCGGTCGAGCAGCTCGCGTGCGTCGCGTGGGCGCTCCTCGGGGTCGCGACGGGTCGCCCAGAGCACGAGCTCGTCGAGCGATGCCGGAACGGCGGGGTTGCGCGAGCTCGGCGCGGGCACCTCGTCATTCGCGTGCTGGTAGGCGATCTGCATCGGCGCCTCGCCGACGTACGGCTGCTCGCCGGTGAGCATCTCGTACATCATGATGCCGACCGCGTAGATGTCGCTGCGGGCGTCGGCGACGCCGCGGGTGACGAGTTCGGGGGAGAGGTAGGCGATGGTGCCGAGCAGGGCCTGACCGGTCGCCGTGTTCGCGCTCGCGGCGCGCGCGAGGCCGAAGTCGCCGAGCTTGATGCGGCCGTCGTCGGCGAGCAGCACGTTCTCGGGCTTGAGGTCGCGGTGCACGATGCCCGCCTTGTGCGCGGCGGCGAGACCCGACAGCACCGCGTCCATGATGTCGACGGTCTGCTCGGGGGTGAGCTTCTTGTAGTCCTTGAGCAGGTCGCGCAGCGTGATGCCGGGCAGGTACTCCATGACGAGGTACGCCATGTCGGCGTCCTGGCCCTGGTCGAAGACGTTCACGACGTTGGGGTGGGCGAGTCGGGCCGCCGAACGCGCCTCCTGCACGAAACGCGTTTTGAACGTGTTGTCGTCGGCCAGGTGCCCGTGCATGATCTTGATCGCGACGCGTCGCTCGAGTCGGAGATCGGTCGCGAGGTAGACGGTCGCCATGCCTCCGCGGGCGATGCGCGAGCGCACCTGATAGCGGCCGTCGATCAGACGGTCGATCATCGGGTCCGCGGGCGCTGTGCTCACCGTTCGAGTCTACGAAAGGGCATATGCCGCAGGCCGAACAAACGCCGCCGACGCGCCGATCGCAATCCCATCGTGATCCTCAGGCGCCCTGCGCAGGTGACGGCCGGCTCAGCCGAGTTCGTCCACCCAGGCGCGAGCCTGCGCCTCCCACTTCGCATAGTGATCGGGATGCGCACTGTGCTGCACCGCCTGTGCGGCCTCGGCGAGCGGCATCGATTCCCATCCGGGAATGTCGAGGAGACCGGGCGCGCGCCCCACGTTGGGCCCGGTCGGTCCGCCGTAGAAGGCGGCGGCCGCACGATGGGCGTCGAGCACCTGCTCGGAGGTGCCCCAACCCTGGCTCGGCCGCTGTTGGAAGAGCCCTTGGGAGTCGCGGTCGCCGTGGCGGACGTTCTTCAGGCCGGACTCCTGCGCCGCCGCCGCGAGGGCGATGACGATGGCGCGGTCCGGCACGCCGAGCTCGCGGCCGACGTCGACGATGAGCTGGGCGTTCGCGCGCATCTCGTCGGTGAGTACGACGCTGACCGACGCGACCGTCGTCACCGGGACGGGGCGGGGGATCACCAGGCGCTGGCCGAGGCGGATGGTCGCCCGCTCGTCGAGGCCGTTCGCCTCGACGAGCGCGTCGACGCCGACGTGCTCGCGGGCGGCGATGTCCCACACGGTGTCGCCGGCGACGACGACGTGCACGTCGGCGGACGGCGTCGCCTCGCCCTCCTCGGGTGGCACGGGCTCGGTCCCCGCCGCCGCGTCCGGATCCGGCCCGGGCGACGGCGCCGCTCCCGGCGGCAGCACGACCTGCTCACCGGGGAAGATGAGCGACTGGCGGCCGAGTCCGTTCACGCGGAGCAGCTCTTCGAGGCCGACGCCGTATCGCGAGGCGATGCCGCTCATGGTGTCGCCCGCCGCCACCGTGTGCTTGGCGATCCCCTCGCGGCTGCTCGGAGTCGTGGAGGCCCGGCCGCCGGGCAGCGCCAGTCGTTGTCCGGGGAAGATGAGGCTCGACCAGCCGAGCCCGTTGTGCGCGAGTACCTCCGCGGTCGAGAGTCCGTAGCGCTCCGCGATGCCGCTGACGGTGTCGCCGGCGGCGACCACGATCTCTCGCGGCACCTCCGCCGTCGCGACGACGGGCGCTCGTGTCGCGCCCGCAGCAGGCGCCTTCGCCTTGGGCGACCGCTTGACGGGCTGCGGCGCCGCGTCGGCGGGCTGGGCGATGCCGAGGGTGACCGCGACGGCGCTCGCGACGGCGAGCGGAACGGTGAGCAGCCCCCGGATGCCTCGTGATCGCCCGCGACCGGACGGCCGGTCGTCGCGTCCGGCGGCGTCGTCGACGTCGTACGCCATGGTTCCCCCTTCGCCGGCCTGGTGCACCCGACTCCCGTCACGGTCGCACAGGGGCAGAGGCGAGTCAAACACCTCGCCGCGCGTCCGAGAACTCGGCTCGAGGGCCGGGGCTCGTGCTGCGTTTCCGGTGGTGCGGAAGCTCGCCGCGCGTCCGCCGACTCGCGGCTGCCGCCTGCGTTCCCGGACTCGGTGCGCGGTTCCGGCTTCCGCGTTCGCCCCCCGTCATGGCAGTCTTGCTTCGTGACCGATGCCGCCGAGACCACCTGGCTGACCGTTCCCGAACTCGTCGAACTCCTCGGGCAGAGCCCGTCGCGCATCCGGCGCCTCATCGATGACCGGCACCTCTTGGCCGCCCGTCGCGACGGCGTGCTCAAGGTGCCGTCGGTCTTCCTGCGCGACGATGCACCCCTGCCCGAGATCCACGGCACGGCCGTGCTGCTCTCCGACGTCGGGTTCAGTGACGCCGAGGCGCTCGAGTGGTTGCTCGCGGAGGAGGACAGCCTGGGAACGACCCCGATCGACGCGCTGCGCGCCGGCCGGAAGGCGGAGGTGCGTCGGATCGCCCAGGCGCTCCTCTGAGGCGCGTCAGCTCGATCGCCGGGTCACCGTCCGCACGAGTGCGCCGAGCTCCGAACGCGCAGCCTGGCTGAGCGGGGCCCGTTCGAGCACGGCGACCGCTCGCGCGGCGTGATCCGAGATCATCGACTCGAGCTCGTCGACGGCCCCGCATTCCGCGATCGTCCGCTGGAGCATGCGGATCTGGTCGGCGTCGAGATCGGGGTCGCCGAGGAGTTCGTCGAGCAGCCGGCGCTGTCCGGCCGAGAGTCGCTCCCGCGCGATCGCGACGAGCATGGTCCGCTTGCCCTCGCGCAGGTCGTCGCCACTCGGCTTGCCGGTGACCTCGGGGTCGCCGTAGACGCCGAGCAGGTCGTCGCGCAACTGGTAGGCGATGCCGAGCGGCAGGCCGAACTCGCGGAGCGCGGCCGACTGGGCGCCATCGGCCCCGGCGATCGCCCCGCCGATGACGAGCGGGGCCTCGATGCTGTACTTCGCCGACTTGTACACGATGATGCGCTCGGCACGCAGCCGCTGCTCGTCGTCGGGCTGCGCCACCCAGGCGCGCTCCTCGAGGATGTCGAGGTACTGGCCGGCCGTCACCTCCGTGCGCATCCGCATGAACTCGGTGCGCGCTGCTCGGGCGGCCGCACGATCGGGCAGGGCGTCGAGCCCCGCGTCGAGGAGTTCGTCGCTCCAGCCGAGCAGCAGGTCGCCGAGCAGGATCGCGGCGTCGATGCCGAACGCGTCGGCCTCGCCCGCCCAGCCCGACTCGGCGTGCAGCGTCTCGAAGAGGCGATGCGCCGAGGGGGCGCCGCGACGGGTGTCGGACTTGTCGATGATGTCGTCGTGCACGAGCGCCGCAGCGTGGAACAGCTCGAGGGCGGCGGCCGCGGAGACCACCGGTGCGAGATCGACCTCGTCGTCGGCGTCGAACGGATCGAATCCGCGCCCGTGCACGGCCTCCCACCCCCAGTAGCAGAACAGGGCGCGGAAGCGCTTGCCACCGCTGAGAAATCGCCGTGAGAAGAGGTCGAGCGGGTCGAGGTCGGGACTGATCGAACGGAGAATTGAGGTACGTTCGGCGAGGAAGTCCTCGATGCGTTCGTGAACCAGATCGACCAGCCGGGAACTGTGAGCCACCCGCCTAGCCTACCGAGGCGACGCGGGGCTAGAATGGACTCGGATGCGTCGATCCCGAGCCTGAGGGGAATGAGATGCCGCTTTCAGAGCAGGAGCAACGTCTTCTCGAGGAGATGGAGCGGAACCTCTACCGCAACGATGCCGACTTCGTGCATGCCGTCGGCGGTGTGCGCGGTCGGCGCCCGAATTACCGTGCGATCGTGCTGGGCGTCCTCCTCGCGGTCGCCGGCGTCGGTGCACTGATCGGCGGCGTCGCGTCGCAGATCCTGATCATCGGCATCGTCGGATTCGCACTGATGTTCGCGGGCGTCCTCGTCGCGATCACGCCAGGCAAGCGCGGTGCGGCGACTGCAGCTCCGACCGAGTCTCCGTCGAGCAGTGCGAAGCCGCGCTCCGGGGCGGGCTTCATGGATCGCATGAACGATCGCTGGGACCGCCGCCAGGAGGGCCGCGACTAGTCCCTCCACTTCCGACCACCTGAACGGGCCGATCTCCTGATCGGCCCGTTTTTCGTGTCTCCGGACCGGTTCGCGCCCCGGGAGCGGGCCCGCCGACGACGCCCACGGCCCGCGACGCGCCCGTTCGCGCCATTTCAGTGCGATTTCCTCCACTCCGCTCCACCCGGCTGTATCCCCGTGTTTCCGCGGGACTTCTGTGCGACGCGCGCGAAATTCGAGCGTTTGTCGTTGATCAGTGGATGAAGGTGGAGTAAAGTGGGGTCACCTGGATCCTGGCCGGAGGAAAGGGGGTGGCGCATGTTCCTCGGGACCTACGAGCCGAAGCTCGATGAGAAGGGGCGCGTCATTCTTCCGGCCAAGTTCCGGGAGGAGCTGTCGAACGGGCTCGTGCTCACGCGCGGGCAGGAGCGCTGCATCTACGTGTTCAGCGCCCGCGAGTTCGAGAGCATGAGCGACAAGATCCGCCAAGCCCCCGTGACGAGCAAGCAGGCACGCGACTACATGCGCGTCTTCCTCTCGGGTGCCTCCGCGGAGACCCCCGACAAGCAGAACCGGGTCACCATCCCCGCCAACCTCCGCGGCTACGCGGGGCTCGACCGAGACCTCACGGTCATCGGCGCCGGCAGTCGGGTGGAGATCTGGGACCAGGCGGCGTGGCAGAGCTACCTCGCCGAGCAGGAGGCGGCCTTCGCAGAGACGGCGGAGGAGGTGATCCCCGGACTCTTCTGAATCCTCGGGTCCCGACTCCCAGCCGGCCGGGCCTGGTGCACTTCCCCGCATCAGGACGAACGGATGGGGATCAGGGCGCGAGGCCC
The DNA here is from genome assembly GCF_029167465.1 of Agromyces chromiiresistens. NCBI lineage: Bacteria > Bacillati > Actinomycetota > Actinomycetes > Micrococcales > Microbacteriaceae > Agromyces > Agromyces chromiiresistens. Next base: position 284,496 of record NZ_JARFNL010000003.1, on the reverse strand, counting down.
GGAAGCAGAGGCGGAATCATGGACATCGAACGAATCCACACCCCGGTCATGCTCGAGCGCACGCTCGAGCTGCTCGCGCCGGCCCTCGAGGCCGACGGCGCGGTCATGGTCGACGCCACGCTCGGCATGGGCGGGCACACCGCCGCGTACCTCGAGCGCTTCCCGAAGCTCACGGTGATCGGGCTCGACCGCGACACCGACGCACTCGGCATCGCCCGCGAGCGGCTTGCGAAGTACGGCGACCGGGCGCGGTTCGTGCACACCGTGTACGACGGCATAGCACGCGCGGTGCGTTCGGAGGGCTTCAACGAGGTGCACGGCGTGCTCTTCGACCTGGGTGTCTCCTCGCTCCAGCTCGATCGTGCCGAGCGCGGGTTCGCCTACTCGAAGGACGCCCCGCTCGACATGCGTATGGACTCGACGAAGGGTCGTACGGCAGCCGATGTCATCGCCGAGTCGAGTGAGGAGGAGCTGCGACGCATCTTCCTCGACTACGGCGAGGAGAAGCTCGCCGCCCGCTACGCCCGCGCGATCGTGCGGGCGCGTGCCGAGGCGCCGATCACGCGATCGGCCGAACTCGTCGCCGTGCTCCAGGCGGCGACACCCGTCGCCGTCCAACGGCAGGGGCACCCGGCGAAACGGGTGTTCCAGGCGCTGCGCATCGAGGTGAACGAAGAGCTCTCGGTCCTCGAGCGGGCGATGCCCGCTGCGCTCGACACCGTCGCGGTCGGCGGTCGCATCGTCGTGCTCGCGTACCAGTCGCTCGAGGACCGCATCGTGAAGCGCGTGCTGCAGGCGGCGTCGAGCTCGACCGCCCCTGCCGGTCTCCCGATGGAGCTGCCTGAGCACCGGCCGCAGTTCAAGCTCCTCGTCCGTGGCGCAGAGCTCGCCTCCGAAGCCGAGCAGGCGGAGAACCCGCGTGCCAAGCCGGTGCGCTTGCGTGCCGCAGAACGAGTGAGGAGGCCGTCATGAGTGCGCTGCCGGCCAACGTCCTGCCCGCCGAATCCAAGCCGGCGCCCCGGCGTGCGCCCGAGCGAGGGCGGTGGCTTCGCCCCGCACCCGAGCCGGGCCGCCGTGCGAAGCCGACGCTCGCCTACGCGATCATCGCGGTCGCGGGTGTCGCGGCGATCGTCGTCGCCCAGCTGCTGCTGTCGATCGCGATCACCCAGGGCGCCTACGACATCGACCACGCCCAGATGCAGCAGACGAAGCTCGATCGACAGGAGCAGCAGCTCCGCGAGGACCTCGACCGAGTGGAGTCGCCGCAGTATCTCGCCGCGAACGCCGAAGCGCTCGGCATGGTGCCGAACGCGAGCCCGGTGCTCCTGAAGCTCTCCGACGGTTCGGTGAGCGGCGATCCGACGCCGGCGCGCGCCGGCGCCGAGGCATCCGGGCCGCTCGTCCCGAATGCGCTCATCGACGGCGTGCCGCTCGTCACCGAGGAGCCTGCGGGGGAGACTCCGAAGAAGCAGGCGAAGGGGGGCGGCGAGCGGGCCGCCGCGGGCGCGGCGGGGGCCGCGGGCTCTGGAGGGGCGCAGACGCCCGAGGATCCCGCAGCACCGCCCGTGAGCGACGGGCTGCCGACGCCGGCGACCCACTAGCCGCAAGCCGTACGACCGCGCACCACCAGAAGGGCCGAGGAACCACCGGATGAAGCGAACGACCCGGCACCCGATGCGGAGGATCATCGTCTCGGCCGTACTGCTGGTCGTCCTCGTCGGCGTCTTCGTCGTGAAGCTCGTCGACATCCAGGTCGTGCGGGCGTCCGCACTCAACGCGCAGTCGCAGGACGCCCGTTCCACGCCCGTGAAGGTCTGGGGTGCGCGCGGCGACATCGTCGACGCGAACGGAACGGTCCTGGCGGACAGTGTCATGCGCTACGACATCGTGGTCTCCCCGAAGCAGGCGAAGCTGGCCGTCGTCGAGCGCGTGGCGTCGGAGTCGGGCGACACGACGAAGGAGGTCGACCTCACGACGGAGGAACTGGTCGCCGGTCTCACGCCGGCTGCGGCCGAACTCGCGCCCGTGGTCGGCCTGACGACGGACCAGGTCGTCGGGATCATCACCTCCAAGCTCGCGGAGAACCCCGACTCGGATTTCGCCTTCATCGCGAAGCAGGTCGACACGGCGACATACGACGCGGTGAAGGCGCTCGAGATCGCCTGGGTCTATCCGAAGGAGCACCCGAGCCGCACGTACCCGAACGGCGCGGTCGGCGGCAACCTGCTCGGCTTCGTGCAGGCCGACGACGGCACGCCGCTCGCCGGGCTCGAGCTCGCGCAGGACCAGTGCCTCGCGGGCACCGACGGCGAGGTGAGCTACCTGCACAGCGCATCCGACTGGGTTCCCATCCCGGGCACCGAGATCGTGCAGAAGCAGGCGAAGGACGGCGGCACCCTGAAGCTCACGATCGACGCAGACCTCCAGTTCTTCGTCCAGCGCGTGCTCGAGGAGCAGCGACGCGCGACGGGTGCCGACTGGGCGACGGCCACGGTCATGGAGGTGAAGACCGGGCGACTGCTCGCGGTCGCCGACGTGCCGACGGTCGACCCGAACGACCCGTCCGCGACCGACGCCGACGACCGGGGCTCGCGCACCTTCACGGCGCCGTTCGAGCCGGGTTCGACCTTCAAGGCGATCACCGCCGCCTCGGTGCTCGACGCGGGCAAGGCCACGCCGCTCGACCAGATCGTCGCGCCCTACAAGTACTACCCGTCGAACGGCGCCGACATCAACGACAGTGCGTTCCACGAGGACGAACGGCTGACCCTCACCGGTGTGCTCATCGAGTCGTCGAACACGGGCATGTCGAAGTTCGGAGAGCGCCTCACCGACCGTCAGCGCTACGACGACATGAAGAAGTTCCACCTGGGCGAGCAGACCGAGGTCGGCTTCCCGAACGAGGAGACGGGCGACCTGCACGGCGACCCCGACGAGTGGGACAACCAGACGAAGTACGCGACCATGTTCGGCCAGGGCCTCACGACGACGGCCGTGCAGATCGCGAGCGCCTACCAGACGATCGCGAACGGCGGGGTGCGCATGCCCGTGCAGCTCGTCGACGGCTGCACGACGCCCGACGGCGAGACGACGGCGCCGCCCTCGAAGGGCGAGCGGGTCATCTCGGAGAAGGCGGCCGACGAGACCTCGCAGATGCTCGAGCGGGTCTACGCCGAGGGATGGCTCGCCGACACCTGGAACATTCCCGGCTACCGGGTGGCGGCGAAGACCGGTACGGCCCAGTTCGCCGACGGCAACGGCGGCTACCGGTCGGGCTACCTGGTCTCGGTCTCGGGCTTCGCCCCGGCCGACGATCCCGAGTTCGTGGTTTCGGTCAGCATCAACAATCCCGTTAAGATGAACTCGTCCGCCGCATCCGCGCCCGTCTTCCAGAAGGTGATGAGCCAGGTGCTGAAGAAGTATCGGACCGTTCCATCCGGCGCTCCGGCGCCCGATCTGCCAGCCACCTGGTGAGAAAGTTGGGTTCGTGACCGGATCGCCTCCAACGGCCCTCCGGCCGCAGCACCCGAGCCCTCGATCGCTCCGCGGCCTCGCCGAGGAGTTCGGGTTCGAGGTGCGCGGCGAGCTCGGCGACCTCGAGGTCTCCGGCGTCGGCCTCGCGTCGGGCTCGGTGCGCGCCGGCGACCTCTACGTCGGCGTGCCCGGGCGCAACGCGCATGGCGCCCAGTTCGCCGGCGCCGCGCGTGAGTCCGGAGCCGTCGCGCTGCTCACCGACGAGACCGGCGCGTCCATCGCCGAGGGCGCCGGCCTGCCGGTGCTCGTGACGGCCGACGCGCGCTCGGCGCTCGGCTCGGTCGCCGCCTGGATCCACCGCACCGAGGAGAACCCCGCCTCGACGTTCGCCGTGACCGGCACCAACGGCAAGACGAGCGTCGTCTACCTGCTCTACGGCATCCTCCGACAGCTCGGTGTCACGGCCGGCCTGACCTCGACGGCCGAGCGCCGCATCGGCGACGAGGCCGTCACGAGCTCCCTGACGACGCCCGAGGCGAGCGAACTGCACGCACTCCTCGCCCGCATGCGCGAGGTCGACGTACGAGCGGTCGCGATCGAGGTGTCGGCGCAGGCGCTCAGCCGCCATCGCGTCGACGGGCTGGTCTTCGACGTGGCGGGGTTCACCAACCTCAGCCACGACCACCTCGACGACTACGCCGACCTCGACCAGTACTTCGAGGCGAAGCGCGAGCTGTTCCAGCCCGAACGCGCCCGCCGCGGCGTCGTCACCGTCGACTCGGCGTGGGGCGACCGGCTCGTGGCCGAGTCGCGCATCCCCGTCACGACGCTCACGACCACCTCCGATCGCGCGGCCGACTGGCGCGTCACCGTGCTCGACGAGCAGGCCGCGTTCACCGTGTTCGCCCTCGAAGGGCCCGACGGTCGCCGCATCGAGACGAAGGTGCCCCTGCTCGGCTGGTACATGGCGGCCAACGCGGCACTTGCGATCGTCATGCTCACCGAGGCCGGATACGACCTCGACCGCATCGCCGCGGTGCTCGAGCGGGACGGCGGCATCGACGCCTACATCCCCGGCCGCGCTGAGCGCATCTCGGGCGACCGCGGCCCCGTCGTCTACATCGACTACGGCCACAGCCCCGATGCGTTCCTGCAGACGCTCGGCGCGATCCGTCGCATCACCGAGGGCCGGGTCATCATGCTGTTCGGCGCCGACGGCGACCGAGACACGACGAAGCGCGCCGAGATGGGCGCGATCGCCGCCCGCGGCTCCGACGTCGTCGTGATCACCGACTTCCACCCGCGCAACGAGGATCCGGCGGCCATCAGGGCCGCGCTCATCGCCGGTGCGCGCGAGGCGGTGCCCGATCGCGAGATCCACGAGATCCCCGACCCCCGCGCGGCATTCCGCGCTGCGCTCGCGCTCGCGCAGGATGGCGACGCCATCCTGTACGCGGGTCCCGGACACGAGGACTACCACGAGGTGAAAGGCGTCAAGATCCCGTACTCCGCACGTGAAGACTCGAAGCAGGCCCTGCGCGACGCGGGGTGGCTGTCGTGATCGCCCTGACGCTGGCCGAGGTCGCCGAGGCGACCGGCGGTGTACTCCGGCTCGACGGCACTGAGGCGACCCCGCTGACGGTGGTCGCAGGCGCGGTCACCACCGACTCGCGCGAGATCGGAGCGGGCGACCTCTTCGTCGCCAAGCGAGGCGAGTTCGACGACGGGCACCGCTTCGCACCCGCTGCCGCCGAACAGGGCGCGGCGCTCCTGATCGTCGAACACGCGCTCGACCTCGCCGTGCCGCAGGTCATCGTCGCCGACTCGGTCGACGCGCTCGGCGCACTCGCGACCGAGGTCGTGCGCCGCGTCCGTGCGCTCGGACGGCTCCGCATCGTCGGGGTCACCGGGTCGAACGGCAAGACGACGACGAAGAACCTGCTCCGGGCGGTGCTCGAGCGCATCGGACCGACCGTCGCGGCCCGGGCGTCCTACAACAACGAGGTCGGCGCACCCGTCACGATGCTCGAGCTCACCGACGAGACCGAGTTCCTCGTCGCCGAGATGGGGGCCTCCGGCGTCGGCGAGATCGCGCGCCTCGTGAAGATGGCGCGGCCCGACGTCGGCATCGTGCTCAAGGTCGGGCTCGCCCACGCCGGCGAGTTCGGCGGAATCGAGCAGACGGTGCGGGCGAAGTCCGAGATGGTCACCGACCTCCTCGAAACCGACGTGGCCGTGCTCAACGCCGACGACCCCCGCGTCGTCCCGATGGCCGGCCTGACCGCTGCACGCGTCGTCTGGTTCGGACTCGGCGACGCCGCCGACGTGCGCGCCACCGACCTGCGCGTGCACGCGCGCGGCACCGACTTCACGGTGACGGTACCGGGTGGCGACGAGGCCCGCGTCCACTTCGGCGTGCTCGGCGAGCACCACGTCATGAACGCCCTGGCGGCGGTTGCGGCATCCCTGCAGCTCGGCGTCGGCCTCGCCGACATCGTGACCGCCCTCGAGCAGGTCACCCTCGCCGAGCGCTGGCGCATGCAGCTCATGGGCGGCCGCGATGACATCACCGTCATCAACGACGCCTACAACGCGAGCCCCGACTCGATGTCGGCCGCGCTCAAGACACTCGCCCAGGTGAAGACGCCCGGTACCCGCACGATCGCGGTGCTCGGCGAGATGAGCGAACTCGGCGAGTTCTCGGGCGAGGAGCACGACCGCATCGGCCTGCTCGCCGTGAGGCTCGGCATCTCGCAGCTCGTCGTCGTCGGGCAAGGCGCGCGTCGCCTGCACATCTCGGCGATCAACGAGGGCTCGTGGGACGGTGAGTCGGCGTTCGTCGAGACCGCCGACGAGGCGTTCGAGCTCGTCACCGCGAGCACGCAGCCCGGTGACACGATATTGGTGAAATCGTCGAACTCGGCGGGTCTCCGCCTGCTCGGCGACCGACTGGGAGAATGGTTCGCGTGAGCGCAGTTCATCATCACGGCGAGGCTGGGCAGGCGAACTGCCTGCTCGGCGACCGACTGGGAGAATGGTTCGCGTGAGCGCAGTTCACTACCGCAGCGGGACTGGCCGGCCCGACGGCCTGCTCGGCGACCGACGGGGAGGTCGGGGCGCGTGAGAGCACTACTGACCGCCGGGGCGTTGTCGCTCGCCTTCACGCTGTTCCTGACGCCGCTGTTCATCCGGCTGTTCACCCGCCTCGGCTGGGGGCAGTTCATCCGCGACGACGGGCCGCAGAGCCACCACGTCAAGCGCGGCACGCCCACGATGGGCGGCATCATCTTCATTCTCGGCACGCTGTTCGGCTATTTTTCGGCGACGCTGCTCACGGGTGAGGGCGCGACCGCATCGGGCCTGCTCGTGCTGCTCATGATGGTGGGCCTCGGCGTCGTCGGATTCGTCGACGACTTCCTGAAGACGCGCAAGAAGCAGTCGCTCGGCCTCGGCGGCTGGGCGAAGGTCGGCGGCCAGGTGGTCGTCGCGACGGTCGTGGCGCTGCTCGCCCTGCAGTTCCCGAACCACATGGGCGTGACGCCCGCGAGCACGAAGATCTCGTTCATCCGCGATCTGCCGCTCGACTTCATGGTGTTCCCCACGGTGATCGGCATCCTCCTCTACGTCATCTGGAGCTGCCTCATCACCGTCGGCGCCTCGAACGGCGTCAATGTGACCGACGGTCTCGACGGCCTCGCAGGCGGCGCCTCGATCCTCGCGATCGGCTCGTTCGTCATCATCGGCTTCTGGCAGTTCAACCAGTCGTGCGCGGCCGTCGGACTGAACGAAGACGACCGGTACCGCTGCTACGACGTGCGCGATCCGCTCGACATCGCCATCGTCGCCACCGCGATCGTCGGCGGCCTCATCGGCTTCCTCTGGTGGAACACGAACCCCGCCAAGATCTACATGGGCGACACCGGCTCGCTGGCCTTGGGCGGTGCCCTCGCCGCGCTCGCGATCGTCAGCCACACCGAGCTCCTCGTCGTCATCATCGGCGGCCTCTTCGTCATCGAGACGGGCTCGGTGATCGTGCAGCGGGCGTACTTCAAGCTCACCCACGGCAAGCGCATCTTCCTGATGAGTCCGATCCATCACCACTTCGAGCTCAAGGGCTGGGCCGAGGTCACGATCGTCGTGCGCTTCTGGATCATCGCCGGACTCTTCGTGGCCGCCGGCGTGGGCGCGTTCTACTTCGAGTGGCTGCAGCGTTGACGGCGGATGACCCGGGCCGCGCCGCGAACCGCCTCGACACGCTGACGAGCTGGAACGCCGACTGGCGTGGTCTCCGTGTCGCCGTGCTCGGCGTCGGCGTGACGGGTTTCGCCGTCGCCGACACACTGACGGAGCTCGGCGCCGAGGTGCTCGTCCTCGCCCCCGACGTCGACGACGACCGCGCGCGGATCCTCGACGTCATCGGCGCGCGGCTCGTGCGGCACCCGCTCGACGCGGTGCCCGACGAGCTCGTCGCGTTCGCCCCCGACGTCGTGGTCGCCTCACCGGGATTCCATCCCGACCATGCCGTCCTCGGATGGGCGGGGAGCGAGGGCGTGGCGGTATGGGGCGACATCGAGCTGGCCTGGCGGGTGCGCGACAAGGTGAACGCGGCCGAGTGGATCCTCGTGACCGGCACCAACGGCAAGACCACGACCGTCCAGATGACTGCGACGTTCCTCGCGGCGAACGGCCTGCGCGCGGCGCCGTGCGGCAACATCGGCGTGCCCGTGCTCGACGCCGTGCGCGACCCGGCGGGCTTCGACGTGCTCGTCGTCGAGCTGTCGAGCTACCAGCTGCACACGTTGCCGACCACGGGTCCCGGCGCCGTGCACCCGTGGGCGAGCGTCGTGCTCAACCTCGCCGACGACCACCTCGACTGGCACGGCTCGTTCGAGGCCTACCGCGCTGCGAAGGCGAAGGTCTACGAGAACACGAAGGTCGCGTGCGTCTACAACCGCGCCGACGAGGCGACCCTGCGCATGGTCGAGGACGCCGAGGTCGAGGAGGGCGCCCGCGCCATCGGCTTCGGGCTCGACGTGCCCGGACCGAGCGACTTCGGCGTCGTCGACGGGATCCTGTGCGATCGGGCGTTCCTCGACGACCGGCGTACGGCCGCCCTCGAGATCACGACCCTCGACGAGCTCGAGCCGCGCGGGCTGGCCGCGCCGCACGTCGTCGCCAACATCCTCGCCGCCTCCGCGCTCGCGCGTTCCCACGGGGTCCCGGTCGGTGTGATCCACGACGCACTCGCCGAGTTCCGGCTCGACGCCCACCGCATCGAGACCGTCGCCGTCGCCGGTGGCATCCGCTGGATCGACGACTCGAAGGCGACGAATCCGCATGCCGCCGAGGCATCCCTGAAGGCCTTCGGCCGGGTCGTCTGGATCGTGGGCGGCCTGCTCAAGGGCGTCGACGCCGACTCGCTCGTCGCAGCGCACGTCGGCCGGCTGCGCGCCGCGGTCGTCATCGGTCGCGATCGCGCCGAGCTCGTCGATGCGTTCCGGCGACACGCGCCGCAACTGCCGCTCTTCGAGGTCGTCGCCGACGACACTGAGCAGGTGATGCCCGATGCGGTCGCACTGGCTGCGGCGGTCGCCGAGGACGGGGACACTGTGCTCCTCGCGCCCGCGGCGGCGTCCATGGACCAGTTCGCCGACTACGGCGATCGCGGCCGGCGGTTCCACGAAGCGGTCAGAGCGATGCTGGGAGGTGAGGCGGATGGCGACTCCGCCCCGCACGAGCCGCCCGCAGAAGGCTGAGCCCGCCCAGCAGGGCGTCTCGGCGGCGCGGATCCGCCTGGGGCGGTTGTTCCGCGCCGAGTCGGCCGACTACTTCCTGCTGCTCGGCACGACCCTCTTCCTGGTCGTGCTCGGCCTCGTCATGGTGCTCTCCTCCTCGCTCGTCGAGTCGTACCTCGAAGACGGCGGCCTCCTCGACCAGGCGGTGCGACAGGGCGTGTTCGCCGTCATCGGCATCCCAGCCATGCTCATCGCGAGCCGGCTGCCAGAGCGATTCTGGATGCGCGTCGCCTGGCCGGCGCTCATCGTCACCTGCATCCCGCAGCTGCTCGTCGTGGCGACCCCGATGGGCATCGAGGTCGGCGGCAACACGAACTGGCTCGCGATCGGCCCCGTGCAGTTCCAGCCGTCGGAGTTCATCAAGGTCGCCCTGGTCATCTGGCTCGGGCTCATGGTCACGAAGAAGCAGGACCGGCTCGACGACTTCACGCACGGCATCCTGCCGATCCTGCTCGTCGGCGGCGGTGCGATCGGGCTCGTGCTCCTCGGCGGCGACCTCGGCACCGTCATGATCATGGGCGCGATGCTGCTCGGCGCGCTCTTCCTCATCGGGGTGCGGCTCCGGTTGCTCCTGCCGCCGATCATCATCGCCGTCGTCGGGTTCGTGATCGTCGCGTTCTCGAGCGAGAGCCGCATGCGCCGCATCACCTCGTTCCTCGACGCGAACTGCGAGGCAGGCGGCACGGGCGACGCGGTCAACGACTGCTGGCAGATCCAGCACGGTACCTTCGCCCTCGCGAACGGCGGCATCTTCGGCGTCGGCCTCGGGAACTCTGCGGCGAAGTGGTCGTGGCTGCCGGCAGCCGACAACGACTTCATCTTCGCGATCATCGGCGAGGAGCTCGGCCTCATCGGCGCGATCGTCGTGATCGGCCTGTTCGTACTGCTCGCGATCGCCTTCGCGCGGGTGTTCCGCGGCGCGGGCACGCCGTTCGGCCGGGCGGCCACGGCGGCGGTCATGGTGTGGGTGATCGGCCAGGCCTGTGTCAATATCGGTGTCGTGCTCGGAGTCTTCCCCGTCCTCGGTGTCCCGCTGCCGCTCGTCTCCGCGGGAGGCACCGCCCTGCTCACGACCCTCGTCGCGATCGGCGTCGTCCTGTCGGTCGCGCGGACGCCCGAGGCATCCGCCCGCCTCGCCGCCCGTTCGGCGGCGCGAAGGGCCCGTGCGGCGGAGCGAGCCGCGCGATGACCGTCTACCTGCTCGCCGGCGGCGGAACCGCCGGCCACGTGAACCCCCTGCTCGCCGTCGCCGATCGCCTGCGCGAGCGCGATCCCGACGCCGAGGTGCTCGTGCTCGGCACGGCCGAGGGGCTCGAGGCGAGGCTCGTGCCGGCTCGCGGCTACGAGTTGCTCACGATCGCGAAGGTCCCCTTCCCGCGGCGGCCGAACCGTGCCGCCGCCGCGTTCCCGGCGCGGTTCCGTCGTTCGATCTCGGATGTCTCGGGCATCATCGCCGGTCGTGGTGTCGACGTCGTCGTCGGCTTCGGCGGGTACGTCTCGACTCCCGCCTACATCGCTGCGCGACGTGCCGGCGTCCCGGTCGCGGTGCACGAGGCGAACGCGAAGCCGGGCCTCGCGAACCGGCTCGGCGCCCGTCGCGCGGATGCCGTCGGCGTCGCGTTCGAGGGCACGCCGCTGCCCGGCGCCGAGGTCGTCGGCATGCCGCTCCGCCGCGAGATCGAGACGCTCGATCGCGCTGCGCTCCGAGGCGAGGCCGCGGGGTTCTTCGGACTCGACGCGTCGAAGCCCGTGCTCCTCGCGACCGGTGGTTCGCTCGGCGCACGTCGCATCAATCGCACGATGGTCGACAGTGCCGAGGCGATCACCGGTGCCGGCTGGCAGGTGCTGCACATCACGGGCGCGACTTCCGAGGTCGACGATCCCGGTGTCGCCGGCTACCGGATGGTCGAGTACGCCGACCGCATGGACCTCGCCCTCGCCCTCGCCGACCTCGCGGTATCCCGAGCGGGCGCGGCGACCGTGAGCGAGCTCTCGGCCCTCGGCATCCCCGCCGTGTACGTGCCGTACCCCGTCGGCAACGGCGAGCAGCGGTTCAACGCCGCGGGCGTCGTCGCGGCCGGTGGCGGAATCCTCGTCGACGACGCCCGGTTCCTTCCCGAGTGGGTGGCCGCCGAGCTCGTGCCGCTGCTCGCCGACCGCGAACGCGTCGCCGCGATGGCATCGGCCGCGGCGACGGCGGGCGTCGCCGACGGCACCGACCGCATGGTCGCCCTCGTCGACCGCGCGCTCGGCGGGGGAGCCGCGGGCCGCGCCTGAGACGCGTAACGTGGAAGCAGCGGAACCACCCGCCCCGAACGCGCCCGCCGGCGCACCGACGACCCCGACCGCACCGAGGAAGAGCGCCCGAACGTGACCATCAAGCCCGATCTCTCGATCCAGATCCCCGCCGAGCTCGGCGCCGTGCACTTCGTCGGCATCGGGGGGTCCGGCATGAGCGGCATCGCGCGCCTGTTCATCGGTGCCGGCCATCGGGTGACCGGCTCCGACGTGCGCGACTCGGCGAACATCGCCGCGCTCCGCGAGCTCGGTGCCGAGATCGCGATCGGGCACGACGCCGCGAACCTCGGCGACGCCGATGCGGTCGTCGTGACCGGCGCGCTCTGGCAGGACAACCCCGAGTACCAGCTGGCCCTCGAGCGCGGGCTGCCCGTGCTGCACCGCTCGCAGGCGCTCGCCTGGCTGATCTCGGGCCAGCGCCTCGTGTCGGTCGCCGGCGCCCACGGCAAGACCACGTCGACCGGCATGATCGTCACCGGCCTCCTCGCGCTCGGGGCCGATCCGAGCTTCGTGAACGGCGGCGTCATCGACGGGCTGGGCGTCTCGTCGTCCGCAGGCGAGGGCGAGCTCTTCGTCGTCGAGGCCGACGAGTCCGACGGCTCGTTCCTCCTCTACGACACCGCCGTCGCGCTCATCACGAACGTCGATCCCGACCACCTCGACCACTACGGCTCGCGCGAGGCGTTCGAGCAGGCGTTCGTCGACTTCGCCGACCGCGCCTCGGAGTTCGTCGTGATCTCCTCCGACGATGCCGGTGCGCAGCGCGTGCACGAGCGGCTCGGCCACGCGAACGTCGTCACGTTCGGCGAGGCGGCGGATGCCTCGGTGCGGGTGCACTCGATCGAGACCGACGGCCCGGTGGCCTTCGTCATCGCCTATGACGGTGTCGACTACGCGGCGAGGCTGCGCATCCCGGGCAAGCACAACGCGATCAACGCCGCAGGCGCGTTCGCCGTGCTCGTCGGGCTGGGCTACGAGCCGGCCGCCGCGCTCGAGGGCATCTCCCGCTTCACCGGCACCGGTCGCCGCTTCGAACTCCACGGCACCGTGGGCGGCGTGAGCGTCTACGACGACTACGCGCACCACCCGACGGAGGTCGCGGCGGCACTGGCCGCGGCGCGCACCGTCGTCGGCGACGGACGCATCATCGCCGTGCACCAGCCGCACACCTACAGCCGCACCCAGGCCTTCGCGAAGGAGTTCGCCGAGGTGCTCGAGGAGTTCGCCGACGAGACCGTCGTGCTCGACGTGTACGGTGCCCGCGAGGATCCGGTGCCCGGGGTGACTGGCGCACTCGTGAGCGAGCGGTTCGCCGATCCCGAGAAGGTCGCGTTCATCGCCGACTGGCAGGCGGCCGCCGACCACACGGCGAAGATCGCCCGCGACGGCGACTTCGTCATCACCCTCGGCTGCGGTGACGTCTACCGCATCGTGCCGCAGCTGCTCGGATCGCTCGAGCGGGAGCGCGGGTGACGGCGGGCCGCGCGTGAAGCGGCCGCAGGGCTTCGACGGACGCACGCCGCGGCGCCCGAGGCGAACGCCGGCGCCCGAGCCGCGGGGCGGTGCGGACGCCCCCGCGGCGGGAGCCGATCCGCTCGGCGCCGTACGAGCGCCCGCGCCCGCCGGGGCGGGCGGATCCGGCGCGGCCGGTCCGTCGCTCCGCTACGGCGGGAGGGACGCAGCCGACCGCGTCACGACCGAGCCGATCGTCGTGGTCGAACCTTCCGTGACGATTCCCGTGGGCGGTGCCGTCCGAGCACCGGGCGCCGCGGCGCCCGAGGTCGAACCCGGGCCGGCTGCCGCGACGGCGGACCATACCGGCGATCGGCCGGCCGATGCGAAGTCGGCCAGGCGCGCACTCGCGGCCGCCGAGCGCGAACGCCGGCGTTACGAGAAGCAGGAGGTGCGCCGGTTCACGAAGCGGTCGCGCCGTCGTCGGCTCACCTGGTGGATCGCGGGCGGAGCGGTCGCGGCCGTGACCGTCGGCATCGTCGCGGGCGCGTACTCGCCGCTCATGGCGTTGCGCGAGGTGCGCGTCGAAGGAGCCTCGCGCATCCCCGCCGACTCGATCGCGGCCGCGTTCGACGGCCAGCTCGGCACCCCGCTGACCCTCATCACGGGCGAACAGGTGCATGCGGCACTCGCGGACTTCCGGCTCATCGAGACGTACTCGGTCGAGACGATCCCGCCCGGCACGCTCGTGGTGCGGATCGTCGAGCGCACGCCGGTCGGCGTCATCGAGGCGAAGGGCGGCGGTCTCGAGCTCGTGGACGCGGCCGGGGTCGTCATCGACCGGCCGGCCGAGCGTCCCGACGGGCAGCCGCTCATCGAGGTCGACGGGGGCGTCGGCTCCGAGGGCTTCAAAGCCGTCGCCGCGGTCGTGCGGAGCCTCCCCGCCGAGGTGCGCAGCCAGCTCGTCGGCGCCTCGGCGGAAACTCCCGACGACGTGCGGCTCGAGCTCGCGGGCGGGGTGCCGGTCGTCTGGGGCGGCGCGAACGACTCCGGTCTCAAGGCCGACGTGCTCGCGACGCTCATGAAGGCGGCGCCGCCCGACACGGTGCCCGGCTACGACGTCTCGTCGCCGGAGGCTCCGATCACGGGCTGACGCGGGGCGCCGGAGGGTTCGCGAGGGGCCCGGGCGACCATCTCGACGGTCGGATCGCGACACGCCGGGCTCGCCTTGCTCGACGCGCCCGCGCGGCGACCTACCGTCGTCTCAGGAATTGCATACTCAGCAAAACTTTAACCTTCGACTAGAGGTTCAGGGTTCAGAGTTCGCACGGAAGGCCGGACATGTCGACAAACCAGAACTACCTCGCCGTTATCAAGGTGGTCGGTATCGGCGGCGGCGGCGTCAACGCCGTCAACCGCATGATCGAACTCGGCCTGCGCGGAGTCGAATTCATCGCGATCAACACCGACGCACAGGCGCTGCTCATGAGCGACGCCGACGTCAAGCTCGACGTCGGCCGCGACCTGACGCGGGGTCTCGGCGCCGGCGCCGACCCCGAGGTCGGCCGTCGCGCCGCCGAGGACCACGCGGAGGAGATCGAGGAGGCGCTCGCGGGCGCCGACATGGTCTTCGTCACCGCGGGCGAGGGCGGCGGCACCGGCACGGGGGGTGCCCCGGTCGTCGCGCGCATCGCCAAGTCGATCGGCGCGCTCACCATCGGTGTCGTCACGAAGCCCTTCGGCTTCGAAGGCAAGCGGCGCCAGACGCAGGCCGAGCAGGGCGTCGCGCGCCTGAAGGAAGAGGTCGACACCCTCATCGTGGTGCCGAACGACCGTCTGCTCGAGATCAGCGACCGGGGCATCTCGATGCTCGAGGCGTTCTCGACCGCCGACCAGGTGCTCCTCGCCGGTGTGCAGGGCATCACCGACCTGATCACGACGCCCGGCCTCATCAACCTCGACTTCGCCGACGTCAAGTCGGTCATGCAGGGGGCCGGCTCGGCCCTCATGGGCATCGGCTCGTCGAGAGGCGCCGACCGTGCGATCAAGGCCGCCGAACTCGCGGTCGCGAGTCCGCTGCTCGAGGCGTCGATCGACGGGGCGCACGGTGTGCTGCTCTCGATCCAGGGCGGCTCGAACCTCGGCATCTTCGAGATCAACGACGCCGCCCGCCTCGTGCAGGAGGCCGTGCACCCGGAGGCGAACATCATCTTCGGCGCCGTCATCGACGACACCCTCGGCGACGAGGTGCGCGTGACCGTCATCGCCGCCGGCTTCGACGGCGGTGAGCCCAATGCCAAGCCCGTCGAGGCGCGCCGCTCGAACTTCGTGCCGGCGGCGGCCGCGGCGGTCGGCGTGCCGGTCGCGGCCGGCGGGGCGGCCCTCGGCGAGTCGCTGAGCGATGAAGCGGCCGACGTCATCGCGGAGATCGACATCGACGAACTCGTGGAGACCGCCAATTGGGGCGAGGCGTCGACGTCGACCGCCGACCAGATCGTGACCGACCCGGCATTCGACGCCGGAGACGACGACCTCGACATCCCCGACTTCCTGAAGTGAGCGGAGCTTCTCGAGTGCGCGCGGCACGGACGGGCCGGGGGCGAGCCTTGTGAGCGGGCTCGGTTTCCGGCTCGCCGCCGTGCAGGCGGCGATCTCGGACGCCGCGGCCGACGCCGGCCGCGAGGCATCCGAGATCACGACCATCGTGGTCACGAAGTTCCAGCCCGCCTCGCTCGTGCGCGATCTCGCGACCCTCGGCGTGCGCGACGTGGGGGAGAACCGCCACCAGGAGGCTCAGGCGAAGGCCGCCGAGCTCGCGGAGCTCGGCCTGCACTGGCACTTCATCGGCCAGCTGCAGAGCAAGAAGGCACGGCAGGTCCGCACCTACGCGTCGGCCATACACTCGATCGACCGGCGTGCGCTCGTCGACGTGCTGCGCTCCGACGAGACCTCCGTCGACTGCTTCGTGCAGGTGAACCTCACGGATGATCCGGGCCGCGGCGGCGTCGCCCCGGCGGAGCTCGAGGCGCTCGTCGAGCACGTGCTCGAGACCCCCGGCCTCGTGCTGCGCGGGTTGATGGCGGTGGCGCCGCTCGACGAGCCGGCACGGCCCGCCTTCGCCCGCGTCCGCGAGCTCTCCGAGCGCGTCGTGCGCCTCGCGCCCGACGCGACCGACTTGTCCATGGGGATGAGCCACGATTTCCGCGACGCGATCTTGGAGGGTGCGACACACCTCCGGATCGGAACGGCAATCACCGGGAACCGGCCGGCCGCCGGTTAGCCTCGAAGAGACGGAACACAGACGGAGGCATCGATGTCGAACCCGCTCAAGAAGACCATGGTCTACCTCGGACTCGCCGATGAGGAGCTCGAGCAGGAGGCGCCGCACGCCGCCGCCTCGCCGGGCCCCGCAGCTGCGGCTCCCGCCCCGGTCGTCCACGCGGCGCCCGCACCGGCGCCGAAGATCGGGGCTGCAGTCACGCCGCTCCGTAAGCACCACGTACAGCCGAGCACCCCGCAGGTGGAGATGAACGAGATCCTGACCGTGCACCCGCGCCAGTACCGTGACGCGCAGGTGATCGCCGAGTCCTTCCGCGAGGGAGTCCCCGTGATCATCAACCTCTCGCAGATGTCCGACGGCGACGCCCGTCGGCTCATCGACTTCGCCAGCGGCCTCTCGCAGGGTCTCTACGGCAAGATCGAGCGCGTCACGAGCAAGGTGTTCCTGCTGTCGCCGTCGCACGTCGTCGTCTCGGGCGAGAGCGGCGACGCCGAGGGCGACGTCGACGCGTCGTTCTTCACGCACGCGTAGCCGTCGGTGGGCGCGCTCTCGATCGTCTGGAACGTCCTCTACGCACTGCTGCTCATCTACTTCTTCGTGATGTGGGGGCGGTTCGTGCTCGATCTCGTGCGGACGTTCAACCGCTCCTGGCGGCCACGCGGGTTCTGGCTCGTGGTGGTCGAGGCCGTGTATTCCGTCACCGATCCGCCGGTCAGGTTCTTCCGCCGGGTCATCCCGCCGATCCGCATCGGCCAGGTCGCACTCGATCTCGGGTGGAGCCTGGCCATGCTGGTCGTCATCGTCGCCATGACCGTCGTGTCGTGGCTGGCCGCGGCGTCCGCCGTCGGCTGAGCATCTCCTGCGAGCGTGACCGGTGAAGTCGAACGCGGCTCACGACTCGCAGTCGGTGTTTGCTACCGTTAGCAGAACGTGATCGAACCGTTCGACAGATTTGAGGGTGGGAAGCCATGGCGCTAACTCCGGAAGATGTGGTCAACAAGCGCTTCCAGGCGACGAAGTTCCGGGAGGGCTACGACCAGGACGAGGTCGACGACTTCCTCGATGAGGTGGTCGTCGAGCTGCGCCGGCTGAACCAGGAGAACGACGAGCTTCGCCAGCGCGTCGCCGCCGCCGAGGCTCGCGCCGCCGAGGCCGCGAGTGCCCCGGCCCCGGCCGCTCCCGCGCCCGCCGCCGTCTACACGGAGCCCGCCGCACCGCCGCCCACGGTCGCCGTGCCGACGCAGCCGGCAGCGCCGCAGTCCGAGCTCGACGAGCAGACGTCGACGACGAACCTGCTCCAGCTCGCCCGCCGCCTCCACGAGGAGCACGTGCGCGAGGGCATCGAGAAGCGCGATGCGCTCATCGCCGAGGGTCACGCGACCGCGGCGCGCGTCGTCGCCGAGGCCGAAGCCAAGCAGCGTCAGCAGATGGGCATCCTCGACCAGGAGCGCGTGGCGCTCGAGAAGCGCGTCGACGAGCTGCGCACGTTCGAACGCGACTACCGCGCCAAGCTGAAGAGCTACATCGAGGGTCAGCTGCGCGAGCTCGACACCGCCGCCCCGGTGCAGGTGTCGGGCAACCAGGGCTTCTCGGCCCCCGCCGAGCAGCCTGCTCCGACCTTCCAGGGCTTTGGCGGCTGAGCGGGCCGCGAAGGTCGGCACCACCACCGCCCTGCTGGTCCTGGCCGGCGCCGCACTCGCGGCGTACGGCCTCGACCAGCTGAGCAAGTTCCTCGTCGTCTCGAACCTCACCGAAGGCGAGGTCGTGCCGGTGCTGGGTTCCGTGCTCCAGTGGCAGTTCGTGCGGAACCCCGGCGCGGCGTTCTCGCTCGCGAGCGGCATGACCTGGATCTTCACGATCCTCGCCGCGACCGTCATCACGTTCATCATCTGGTTCTCCCGCCGTATCCGCTCCGTCGCGTGGGCGCTCGTGTTCGGGCTCCTGCTCGGCGGGGTGCTCGGCAACCTGACCGACCGGCTCTTCCGAGAGCCGAGCTTCGGGCTCGGGCACGTGATCGACTTCATCTCGACGCCATGGCTGCTGCCGGCGATCTACAACGTCGCCGACATGGCGATCGTGTCGAGCATGGTGCTGTTCATGATCCTCACCATCCGCGGTGTCGGGCTCGACGGCACGCGCGAGACGCGCGCGCCGAAGACCGACCGGGCGGATGCCTCCGGAACGACCGCGCTCGACGGCGACGCTCCGTCGGGCGAGACCACGGCCGCGGGCGACGCCGACGGGCCGCGTGCGGCCGCCGTCGCCGAGGCCTGATGGAACATCGCTCGCTGCCCGTGCCCGACGGGCTCGACGCCACGAGGGTCGACGCCGGCCTCGCGAAGCTGCTCGGCTTCTCCCGCACGCTGGCGGCGGAGATCGCGGAGTCCGGCGGCGTGCTCCTCGACGGCGCCGTCGTCGGCAAGTCCGATCGCCTGCGCGCCGGCAGCTGGCTCGAGGTGAGCTGGGAGCCGCCGCGCACCCTCGCCGTCGAACCGATCGCGGTTCCCGAGCTCGGCATCGTGCACGACGACGACGATCTCGTCGTCGTCGACAAGCCGGCGGGCGTCGCCGCGCACCCCTCGCTCGGCTGGAACGGCCCGACGGTCGTCGGCGCGCTGGCCGCGGCCGGGTTCCGCATCTCGACGTCGGGCGCGCCCGAACGACAGGGTGTGGTGCACCGGCTCGATGCCGGGACGAGCGGCCTCATGGTCGTGGCGAAGTCCGAGCGCGCCTACACGGAGCTCAAGCGGCAGTTCCACGACCGCGAGGTCGAGAAGATCTACCACACGGTCGTGCAGGGGCACCCCGACCCGCTCGCCGGCACGATCGACGCGCCGGTCGGGCGTCACCCGCGGTCGGAGTGGAAGTTCGCCGTGACCGCCGACGGCAAGCACGCCGTCACGCACTACGAGACGATCGAGGCGTTCCCGTACGCGTCGCTCCTCGAGGTGCACCTCGAGACCGGCCGAACGCACCAGATCCGCGTGCACATGGCGGCGCAGCGCCACCCCTGCGCGGGCGACTCGATGTACGGTGCCGACCCGACGCTCTCGGCACGTCTCGGACTCACGCGGCAGTGGCTGCACGCGCACGAGCTCTCGCTCACGCACCCGGGCACGGGGGAGTGGACGACGTTTTCCTCTGCCTACCCGGCCGACCTCGCTCACGCGCTCGACGTGCTCCGCGGCGACTGACCTCCGACCCGCGAACGACACGCCGACGAGCGTCACCGGGTCGCCGTACACTCGAAGCACCGACCCAGATCCACCCCGATGAGGAGCCCCGTGGCCGCCGATTCATTCGTCCATCTGCACGTGCATTCCGAGTACTCGATGCTCGACGGCGCAGCTCGAGTGGGTGAGCTGATCAAGGCGGCCCAGGGGTACGAGATGCCGGCGGTGGCGGTCACCGACCACGGCAACGTGTTCGGCGCCTACGACTTCTGGAAGCAGGCGACCGACGCCGGCATCAAGCCGATCATCGGCACCGAGGCGTACCTGACGCCCGGCACCCATCGCAGCGACAAGACCCGCATCCGTTGGGGCAACGGCGGCGGCGACGACGTCTCCGGCTCGGGCGCCTACACGCACATGACCCTCCTGTCGGAGACGACCGAGGGCATGCACAACCTCTTCCGCCTCTCGAGCCGCGCGTCGATCGAGGGGTACTACTTCAAGCCGCGCATGGACCGCGAGCTCCTGCAGACCTACTCGAAGGGGCTCATCGCGACGACCGGCTGCCCCTCCGGCGAGGTGCAGACGCGCCTCAGGCTCGGACAGTACGACGAGGCGGTCAAGGCGGCGGCCGAGTTCCGCGACATCTTCGGGGCCGACAACTTCTTCTGCGAGATCATGGACCACGGCCTCGGCATCGAGAAGCGCATCATGACCGACCTGCTGCGCCTCGCGAAAGACCTGGGCCTGCCGCTCGTCGCGACGAACGACCTCCATTACACGCATGCGCACGACGCCAAGAGCCACGCAGCGCTGCTGTGCGTGCAGTCGGGCTCGACGCTCGACGACCCCAACCGGTTCAAGTTCGACGCCGACGACTTCTACCTGAAGACCGCGGCCGAGATGCGACAGATCTTCCGCGACCACCCCGAGGCGTGCGACAACACGCTCGCGATCGCCGAGCGCTGCAACGTGCAGTTCAACACGAGCGCGAACTACATGCCGCGATTCCCGGTGCCCGAGGGCGAGAACGAAGAGAGCTGGTTCGTGAAGGAGGTCGAGAAGGGCCTCCACCTCCGGTACCCGAACGGCATCCCGGCCGACGTGCGCAAGCAGGCCGACTACGAGGTCGGCGTGATCAGCCAGATGGGTTTCCCGGGCTACTTCCTCGTCGTCGCCGACTTCATCAACTGGTCGAAGGAGCACGGCATCCGGGTCGGACCGGGCCGAGGATCGGGCGCAGGTTCGATGGCGGCCTACGCGATGAAGATCACCGACCTCGACCCGCTGCAGCACGGTCTCATCTTCGAGCGCTTCCTGAACCCCGACCGCGTCTCGATGCCCGACTTCGACGTCGACTTCGACGAGCGTCGTCGCGGCGAGGTCATCAAGTACGTGACCGAGAAGTACGGCGAAGAGCGGGTCGCGCAGATCGTCACGTACGGCACGATCAAGGCGAAGCAGGCGCTGAAGGACTCGGGGCGCGTGCTCGGCTTCCCGTTCTCGATGGGCGAGAAGCTCACGAAGGCGATGCCGCCCGCGGTCATGGGCAAGGACATTCCGCTCACCGGCATCTTCGACAAGAACCACCCGCGCTACAAAGAGGCGGGCGACATCCGCGCGATCGTCGAGACCGACCCCGAGGCCAAGACCGTCTTCGAGACGGCGCTCGGCATCGAGAACCTGAAGCGCCAGTGGGGCGTGCACGCGGCCGGCGTGATCATGTCGAGCGACCCGCTCATCGACATCATCCCGATCATGAAGCGCGAGCAGGACGGGCAGATCGTCACGCAGTTCGACTACCCGGCGTGCGAGTCGCTCGGCCTCATCAAGATGGACTTCCTGGGGCTGCGCAACCTCACGATCATCGACGACGCGCTCGACAACATCGAGGCGAACCGCGGCTTCCGGCCGGTGCTCGAAGACCTCGCCCTCGACGACCCCGAGGCCTACGCCCTCCTCTCGCGGGGCGACACGCTCGGGGTGTTCCAGCTCGACGGCGGGCCGATGCGTTCGCTCCTGCGCCTCATGAAGCCCGACAACTTCGAGGACATCTCCGCCGTCATCGCGCTCTACCGCCCGGGCCCCATGGGAGCGAACTCGCACACGAACTACGCGCTGCGCAAGAACGGCCTGCAGGAGATCACGCCGATCCACCCCGAGTTCGCCGAGTCGCTGAAGGACATCCTCGACACGAGCTACGGCCTCATCATCTACCAGGAGCAGGTGATGGCGATCGCCCAGCGGGTCGCCGGGTTCTCGCTCGGCCAGGCCGACATCCTTCGGCGCGCGATGGGCAAGAAGAAGAAGTCCGAGCTCGACAAGCAGTACGAGGGCTTCTCGGCGGGCATGAAGTCGAACGGGTACTCCGATGAGGCGATCGGCAAGCTGTGGGAGATCCTGCTGCCGTTCTCCGACTACGCGTTCAACAAGGCCCACTCGGCGGCGTACGGCGTGCTCAGCTACTGGACGGCGTACCTCAAGGCCCACTTCCCGGCCGAGTACATGGCGGCCCTCCTCACGAGCGTCGGCGACGCCCGCGACAAGCTCGCCCTCTACCTCAACGAGTGCCGCCGCATGGGCATCAAGGTGCTCCCGCCCGACGTGAACGAATCGATCGGATTCTTCGCCGCCGTCGGCGACGACATCCGCTTCGGCCTCGGTGCGGTACGCAACGTCGGCTTCAACGTCGTCGACGCGATCCGCGGCGCCCGTGAGAAGGAGGGGCGGTTCGAGTCGTTCCACGACTTCCTGAAGAAGGTGCCGATCCCCGTCGCGAACAAGCGCACGGTCGAGTCGCTCGTGAAGGCGGGGGCCTTCGATTCGCTCGGCCACACGCGTCGCTCGCTCGTCGAGATCCACGAGGGCGCCGTCGAGTCGGCCGTGAAGGAGAAGCGCGCCGAGGAGAACGGCGACGTCGGGTTCGACTTCGACAGCCTCTTCGACGAGCACGAGAAGGAGGCCGCGCCCTCGCTGGTCCCCGACCGGCCCGAATGGACGAAGAAGGACAAGCTCGCCTTCGAGCGCGAGATGCTCGGGCTCTACGTGTCCGACCATCCGCTGGCCGGCCTCGAGGTGCCGCTCGCCAAGCACGCCTCGACGACGATCACCGACCTCATGGGATCCGACTCCACGCAGGACGGCGACACGGTCACCGTCGCGGGCCTCGTCACGAGCGTGCAGCACCGTATCGCCAAGGCCTCGGGCAACCAGTACGGCATGATCCAGGTCGAGGACTTCTCGGGCGAGATCACCGTCATGTTCATGGGCAAGGCCTACCAGGAGTTCGCACCGGGCCTGCAGGCCGACACGATCGCCGTGGTGCGGGGCCGGGTCAGCATGCGCGACGACGGCATGAACCTGCACGCCTTCAGCGTCTTCACGCCCGACCTCGGCCAGGGCGAAGAGAGCGGCCCGGTCATGATCTCGCTGCCCGACCAGCGGGCGACGACCGAGACGATCACCGCCCTCGGCGAGGTGCTGAGCCGGCATCGAGGCGATACCGAGGTGCGGCTGAAGCTCGTGCGCGGGCGGTCCGCACGCGTCTTCGAGCTGCCGTACCCGGTGAACGTGAGCGCCGACTTCTACGGCGAGCTCAAGAGCCTGCTCGGCCCGAACTGCCTCGTGTGACGCCGGCCCGCCGGGCGGCGGGCGCCGCTCGGTAGGCTTGAGCCACCATGCTGCGAACGATCGACCTCCGCGCGACCCGCCCATCGACGAGCGAACTGCTCGCGCTCGTGCCCCGGGCGGCGACCGACGTGTCGGCCGCGCTCGAGCCCGCGCGCGCCCTCATCGAGGCCGTCCGAGCGCATGGCGAGTCGGCGCTCCTGGAGCAGGCCGAGCGCTTCGACCGGGTGACTCCGCCGTACGTGCGAGTGCCCGCCGACGAGCTCGCAGCTGCGCGCGACGGCCTCGCGCCCGAGATCCGGGCCGCGGCCGAACGCACGATCGAGCGGGTGCGCGCCGCGAGCTCCGCCCAGGTGCCCGGCGCCCGGCGCACCGAGCTCGGTGCGGGCGCCGTCATCGAGCAGCGCTGGCAACCGGTCGGCAGGGTCGGCCTGTACGTGCCGGGCGGCAAGGCCGTCTACCCTTCGAGCGTCGTCATGAACGTCGTGCCCGCACAGGCGGCCGGCGTCGCATCGATCGCGCTCGCCTCGCCGCCGCAGGCGGAGTTCGGCGGGCGCGTGCATCCGACGATCGCGGGCGTCGCCGCCCTGCTCGGCATCACCGAGGTCTACGCGATGGGCGGCGCCGGCGCGATCGGTGCCTTCGCGTACGGCGTGCCCGCCCTCGGGCTCGAGCCGGTGCAGCTCGTCACCGGGCCCGGCAACGTCTACGTCGCGGCGGCCAAACGGGTCGTCCACGGGGTCACCGGCATCGACGCGGAAGCGGGACCGACCGACATCCTCGTCATCGCCGATGATGCGGCTGACGCCGATTTCGTGGCCGCCGACCTCATCAGCCAGGCGGAACACGACGAGCTCGCCGCTGCGGTGCTCGTGACCGATTCGCCCGCGTTCGCCGAGCGGGTGCTCGACCGGCTCGCGGCGCGATCGGCCGCGACGAAGCACGGCGACCGTGTGCACCAGTCGCTCACCGGCGCGCAGTCGGCGCTCGTCCTCGTCGACGACCTCGAGCAGGCGGCGGCGTTCGCGAACGCCTTCGGGCCCGAGCACCTCGAGATCCAGGTCCGCGACGCCGACGCCGTGCTCGCCCGCATCGAGAACGCGGGTGCGATCTTCATCGGCCCCTACTCGCCGGTGAGCCTCGGCGACTACGCAGCCGGATCCAACCACGTGCTGCCGACCGGCGGTCAGGCCCGTTTCGCGGCGGGATTGTCGGCCGCGACCTTCCTGCGTCCGCAGCAGGTCGTGCGCTACGACGAGGCCGCGCTGCGCGAGGTCGCCCCGGTGATCGCCGCCCTCTCGACCGAGGAGGACCTGCCTGCTCACGGCGAGGCCGTGGCGGCGCGCTTCGACGCGGAGTGAGGCGCCCGCGCGCCGCTAGGCTGGGGTCACCATGTACTGTCCCTTCTGCCGCCACCCCGATTCGCGCGTCATCGACTCCCGCACGAGCGACGACGGACTGTCGATCCGCCGCCGCAGGCAGTGCCCCGAGTGCGGGCGTCGGTTCTCGACGACCGAGACGGCGAGCCTCGTCGTCATGAAGCGCTCGGGTGTCGTCGAGCCGTTCAGCCGCGAGAAGGTCGTGCTCGGCGTCAAGAAGGCGTGCCAGGGTCGCCCGGTGACCGATTCCGACCTCGCGGTGCTCGCGCAGAAGGTCGAGGAGACGATCCGTTCGACCGGTGCGTCGCAGATCGAGGCGAACGACATCGGCCTCGCCATCCTTCCGCCGCTCCGCGAGCTCGACGAGGTGGCGTACCTGCGCTTCGCGAGCGTCTACCAGGCGTTCGAGTCGCTCGACGACTTCGAGGCGGCGATCGAGCAGTTGCGCGAGGAGCACGGCCGGTTGCCCGCCCGGCCGGTCGAGTGACGTCGCCGTGCCTCGCGACGGGTACCCTGAATCCGGCATGTATCGACTCCTCTTCTCCCTCTTCCTCACGAAGCTCGACCCCGAAGACGCGCACCACCTCGCGTTCAGCGTGATCCGGGGCCTGCCGACGCTCGGCCTCGGACGCCTCGTCGAGCGGTTCACCGCCCCCGACCCGTCACTCGCGGTCGAGACGCTCGGGCTCCGATTCCCGTCGCCGTTCGGCGTGGCCGCGGGTTTCGACAAGGACGCTCGCGCGGTCATCGGTCTCGGCCAGCTCGGCTTCGGGCATGTCGAGGTCGGCACGATCACGGCGATCGCGCAACCGGGCAACGAGCGGCCGCGCCTCTTCCGGCTGGTGAAGGACCGGGCGCTCATCAACCGCATGGGGTTCAACAACGGCGGGGCGGATGCTGCGGCCGGTCGCCTCTCGCGGCTGTCGCGCCGCTCGCACCGGCCCGTGCTCGGTGTCAACATCGGCAAGAGCAGGGTGACCGCCGTCGAGGACGCCGTGGGCGACTACGTGCGCAGCGCGAAGCTGCTCGCCCCGTACGCCGACTACCTCGTGGTCAACGTGAGCTCTCCGAACACACCCGGCCTCCGTGGGCTGCAGGAGCTCGACGCCCTCGCACCGCTCCTCGAGACCGTGCGCGAGGCCGCGGGAACCACCCCGCTCCTCGTGAAGATCGCGCCCGACCTCGCCGACTCGGAGGTGGAGCGCATCTGCGAGCTCGTCGTGCGGCTCGGCCTCGACGGCATCATCGCCACGAATACGACGATCTCCCGCGAGGGGCTCACGACCGAGGCATCCGCGATCGAAGCCATCGGTGCCGGCGGCCTGTCGGGTGCCCCGCTCGCCGCCCGCTCGCTCGAGGTGCTGCGCGTCGTGCGCCGCAGCGTGCCCGACGACCTGTGCGTGATCTCGGTCGGCGGCGTCGAGACGGCCGCCGATGTGCAGGACCGGCTCGACGCAGGTGCGACGCTCGTGCAGGGGTACTCGGCCTTCATCTACCGCGGGCCCTTGTGGGCGCGGCAGGTCAACCGCGGACTCGCGTCGTTCCGGCGGTCTCGCGACCGGGCGGTCGCCCGCTAGCGCTCCGACCAGGTGTGCGCGACGAGCGGAGCGCTCAGACGACGCCGACCTCGGCGAGCCGATCGGCGATCGTCGAGCCGTCGCTCGCCGAGACCCAGGGCACGTCGGTGCCGTGCTCCTCGGCCTTGGTGCGTCCGCCGGCGAGCACGGCCTCACCGGTCGAGAGCCGGCGGATCGCGATCGCGGCGACGCGATCGGGATGCTCGGCGGCGAAGCGGGCGTAGAGCTCCTCGTCATGCTGGCCGTCGTCGCCGATGAGCAGCCAGCGCACGTTCGGGAACTCCTCGGCGAGGCGACGGAGATTCTCGGCCTTGTGCTCGCGGCCGCTGCGGAACCAGCGATCGTGAGTCGGGCCCCAGTCGGTCAGGAGCAGTGGGCCGGCGGGGAACAGGTTGCGCGAGAGGAAGCGCGTGAGGGTGGGTGCGACGTTCCACGCGCCCGTCGACAGGTAGATGACGGGGGAGCCGGGGTGCGAGCGGGCGAGCCGCTCGAACAGGACGGCCATGCCGGGCGTGGGGATGCGTGCGTGCTCGTCGAGCACGAACGTGTTCCAAGCGGCGACGAGCGGGCGGGGGAGCGCCGTCACCATGACGGTGTCGTCGACATCGGAGATGATGCCGAAGTCGACGTCGGGACCGACGATGCGGATCGGCGCCTCGACGGGCTCGGCGCCCTCGGTGCTGAGGGTGGCGCGGTGCCAGCCGGGCGCGAGCGACGCCGGCACGGTCGTGTCGACGACGCCGCCGCGGTCGGCGAGCACCTCGATGCGCTGGCCGCCGACGTCGATGACGACCGGAACGTCGCCGACCGGCACGCTCGTGAAGCTGCGCCAGCCCCGGATGCCCTGTTCGCCGCGCTTGCGGCGGCGCTTCGAGCGTTCGTCGGCGGCCACCGGCTTCGACAGCAGCACGCGGCAGAACACGCGCACCCATTCGGTCGAGCCGTATCCCGTGTACGGCACGACGGTCGGCACATGCCCGCGACGACGGGCGCCGCGGGAGCGCACGTCGTGGAACCAGTCCTCGATGCGCGCGGCGCGATGCCGGACCTGGCGCTCTCGAGAACCGTGCGGGGTGGGGGAGCTCGCCGGCATCCACTCAGTCTGTCATGCACGGGGGACACGTCGCGAAACGGCGGGTGCACGCCCGGGCGTTCGACGCCCGGTAGAGTGGTGCGAGCAACTGAGGAGGTTCCGTGCCGAACATCGACCTGATCCTCGGGGCCGATCCGAGCCGGAGGCGCTCGGTCCGCACCGAGCCGACGCAGCGTCGGTCCAGCCAGCGCCTCGACGCGCTGCTCGATGCTGCCGCCGAGATCGTCGACGAATCGGGGTTCGAGCGCCTGACGACCCAGATGGTCGCCGAGCGCGCAGGCGCCTCGATCGGCACGGTGTACCGCTACTTCCCCGACCGCGTCGCCGTGCTCTACGCGCTGCGCGAGCGCTCGGTGCACCGGTTCCGCGAGCGGGTCGCCGACGAGATGGCGCGCACGACGCTCGAGTCGTGGTGGACGGTCGTCGACGTCGCGCTCGACGTCAGCGCCAAGATGTACGCCGGCGAGCCCGGGTTCAGCGTCGTGCACGCCGCGCAGCGCGAGCTCGCCGAAGGCGATGTCGAGCCCGAGTTCGCGCACCGCATGGCCCGGCTCATCGAGGCCGAGTTCGGCGGCGAGGGCGACCAGGCGGAGCTGCGGTTCCGCCTCGGGGTGGCGATGGAGATCGGCGACGCCCTCATCAGCCGTGCGTACGAGCGATCGGTCGACGGCGACGAGCGGTACCTCGCCGAGGCGAAGCGTCTCGTGCACGACTACCTCGCCGAGCACCTCGGACGGGCCCTCTCCGCGTCCTCAGCCGCCTGACGACTCGCGGGGCGCCCCGTTGCGCTCCGGGCGCGATCGGTGTTTGGCTTGAAGCTGCACATGGCAGCGAACGCCGACGACGGGATTGAGCCAGCATGATCGAGTTCCGCGGCGTGTCCAAGCGCTTCCCCGACGGCACGCTCGCCGTCTCGGACGTCGACATCGTCATTCCGCCGCGCAAGACGACGGTGCTGGTCGGCTCGTCGGGGTCGGGCAAGACCACGCTCCTGCGCATGATCAACCGCATGGTCGACCCGACCGGCGGCCAGGTGCTCATCGACGGCACGGATGTCGCGACCGTCGATCCGGTCGTGCTGCGACGCGGCATCGGCTACGTGATGCAGAACTCCGGGCTGCTGCCGCATCGCAAGGTGATCGACAACGTGGCGACCGTGCCGCTCCTCCGCGGCGTCCGCAAGCGCGAGGCGCACGCGCGGGCGCTCGAACTGCTCGACACCGTCGGCCTCGACCGTTCGCTCGCCGACAAGTACCCGAGCCAGCTCTCGGGCGGTCAGCAGCAGCGCGTCGGCGTCGCCCGCGGGCTCGCGGTCGACCCGAACATCCTCCTCATGGACGAACCGTT
Organism: Agromyces chromiiresistens; assembly: GCF_029167465.1. Classification (NCBI taxonomy): domain Bacteria; kingdom Bacillati; phylum Actinomycetota; class Actinomycetes; order Micrococcales; family Microbacteriaceae; genus Agromyces; species Agromyces chromiiresistens. Next base: position 256,001 of record NZ_JARFNL010000003.1, on the reverse strand, counting down.
CGGAGCGGTCGACCCGATCGTCCGTTCGGAGCTGCAGCAGGAACTGCTCCGCCTGCAGGGCGAACTGGGCAAGACGGTCGTGTTCGTCACCCACGACATCGACGAGGCCTTCCTCCTCGGCGACCAGGTCGTGATCATGCAGCAGGGCGGACACATCTCGCAGGCCGCGTCACCCGCGGAGATCCTCGCGAACCCGGCCGACGACTTCGTCGCCGACTTCGTCGGGGCGAACCGGGGCAAGCGCGTGCTGCACGTGACCGAGGTCGACGGTCGGCGCGTGGTCGTCGACGACGACGGGCGTGCGGCGGGAGTGCTCGCCTCGTGAAGTGGCTCTGGTCGAACCTCGACCTGGTCGGCGAGCTCACCCTCGTGCACCTGGCATTGTCGGTGCCCGCGATCATACTGAGCTTCGTGATCTCCGTTCCGATCGGCTGGGTCGCGCACCGGTACCGGTGGTCGCGCGGCGTGCTGCTGTCGCTGTGCGGCCTGCTGTACGCGATCCCGTCGCTCGCGCTGCTCATCGCGCTGCCGATCTTCACCGGGCAGCGCACGACCTCGCCGATCAACCTCGTCGTCGCGCTGACCCTCTACGGCATCGCCGTGATCGTTCGCACCGCGGCCGACGCCTTCGATGCCGTCGAGCCAGACGTCCGCCAGTCCGCCACCGCGATCGGGTACGCGTCGTTCAGCCGGTTCTGGGGCGTCGAACTCCCGCTCGCGGGTCCCGTGCTGCTCTCCGGCATCCGGGTCGTCATCGTGAGCACGGTGAGCCTCGCGACGATCGGCGCCGTCACCGGCGTGCAGAGCCTCGGCAGTCTGTTCACCGACGGTCTGCAACGCGGGATCCAGGCCGAGATCATCACCGGCATCGTCGTCACGATGGCTCTCGCCATCGGGCTCGACTGGGCGAGTGTGGCCATCGGGCGCCTGGTCATGCCCTGGTGGCGGCCGAGCCGGGCGCAACGACGCCGCAGCCTCGAGCGGGTCGAGCAGGTGGACGCCTCGTGAACCTCCTGCTCGAAGCGGTTGCCTGGATCCTCGACCCCGCCCACTGGACGGGCCCCGGGAGCATTCCCGAGCGGATCGCGCAGCACCTCGTGATCTCGGCGATCGTGCTCGTCATCGCGGCACTCATCGCGCTTCCGCTCGGCGGGCTCGTGGGGCACACCGGTCGCGGCCGCGAACTCGCCGTGATGGTCTCCGGCGGCCTGCGCGCGTTGCCGACGCTCGGTCTGCTGACGCTCGTCGGGCTGTGGCTCGGCATCGGGCTCTCCGCTCCGATCATCGCGCTCGTCGTGCTGGCGCTGCCGCCATTGCTCGCCGGGGCCTACTCGGGTTTCGAGAGCGTCGATCGCCGAACCGTCGATGCCGCACGCGCGATGGGCATGCGCGAGCGCCAGGTCGTGAGCAAGGTCGAGGTGCCGCTCGGCATGCCGATCATCGTCGGCGGCGTCCGATCGGCCACGCTGCAGATCGTCGCGACGGCGACGCTCGCCGCATACATCGCGAACTTCGGGCTCGGCCGCTTCATCTTCGAGGGTCTCAAGACGCGCGACTACGCCGAGATGCTCGGCGGCTCGATCCTCGTCATCCTCCTCGCACTCGTCGTCGACGGGTGCTTCGCCATCATCCAGCGGGTCGTCGTACCCGCCGGCGTGCGAGCCGCCCGCACGCGCGAACCTCGCTCACGACCGACCCGGTCGCGAGCGACCGTGGGGCAACCCATCCAGGAAGGGAACCAGTCATGATCACAGCAGGAAAAGGCCGGCTCGTCGCACTCGCGGCGGTCGCGGTCGGGGCGACAGTGGCCCTGGCAGGGTGTGCATCGAGCGATCCGCTCGACAGCGGATCGGGCGAGACCGACGGCGGCGGCGAGACGCTCGTCGTCGGGTCGCAGGACTACTACTCGAACGAGATCATCGCCGAGCTCTACGCGCAGGCGCTCGAAGCCAACGGGATCACCGTCGAGCTGCAGCCGCGCATCGGCCAGCGCGAGGTCTACATGCCCGAGATCGAGAGCGGGAGCATCGACGTCTTCCCCGAGTACACGGGCAACCTGCTCCAGTACTACGTCCCCGACACCACGGCGACGACGGCCGACGACGTGTACGCCGAGCTCGAGACCTCGCTGCCCGAGGGGCTGCGCGTCCTCGACCAGTCGCCCGCGACCGACCAGGACTCGTACAACGTGACCAAGGAGTTCTCCGAGCAGAACGACGTCACGAGCCTCGCCGACCTCGCGAAGGTGACCACGCCGCTGACGCTCGGCGGCAACTCGGAGCTCGCGACCCGGCCGTACGGGCCGGAGGGGCTGAAGTCGGTCTACGGCGTCGACGTCGCGTTCACGCCGATCGAGGACTCGGGCGGGCCGCTGACGCTGAAGGCCCTGCAGGACGGCGACGTGCAGCTCGTCAACATCTTCAGTGCGAACCCCGCGATCGCGACGAGCGACCTCGTGACCCTCGAAGACCCCGAGGGCCTGTTCCTCGCGTCGAACGTCGTGCCCGTCGTCAGCGAGAAGGTCGACGACAAGGCCGCCGAGGTCATCAACACGGTGAGCGCGGCACTGACCGCCGACGAGCTCGTCGCCCTCAACGCGAAGAGCGTCGACGACCAGGAGTCGGCCGAGCAGATCGCGAGCGACTGGCTCGCCGAGCAGTCGCTCTTCTGAGTACCGGCGGCTGCGACCGCGGTCAGCGGTCGGAGCCGAGACGCGAGGGGCCGGGTGTCGAGGCATCCGGCCCCTCGCCGTCGGCACGGTCGTCGTGCGTCCGGCGGTCAGGGGCGAACGCGGTCGGAGCCACCGGCGCGGTGTCGAGTGCCCCGGAGTCGTCGGACGCCTCCGCCGCCTCCATGTGCTTCGCCTCCGAGCGGACGATGAGCTTCTTCGCGAGCCACACGAGCGCCAGGAAGACGACGATGACGCCGACGAAGAGGTAGCCCGCCCAGTGCAGCTGGCGGCTCAGCTCCCGGTAGCTGCCGGCGGCGAGCCATCCGACGGTGACATAGGCGAACGCCCACAGGACGCACGCCGGAAGCGTCCATGCGATGAAGCGGCGGTAGCGCATCGTGCTCATGCCCACGGTCAGCGGGATGAGCGAGTGCAGGATCGGCAGGAACCGCGAGATGAAGATCGCCGGCCCGCCTCGACGGTCGAGGTAGCGCTGTGCGCGATGCCAGTGGTCCTCGCCGATGCGCCGGCCGAGGCGCGAGTGCAGCAGGTGCGGGCCGAACCAGTGGCCGATGCCGAAGCCGATGCTCTCGCCGATGAGTGCGCCGATGATCACGGCGAACGCGAGCGCGAAGTACTGCGCGAGGTCCTCGACCCCCGTCGCGGCGACGAGCACGATGGTGTCGCCGGGCACCACCAGGCCGATCAGCACGCTCGTCTCGAGCATGATCCCGACTCCCGCGAGGAGCGTCCTGACGACGGGGTCGACCGATTGCACGGTGTTCAGGATCCAGTCGAGGATCTCGTTCATCGTTCGAGCGTATCGATCGCGGCGTGCGCGCGCGTCAGACCGGCGTCGTATTCGTCAGGACGAGGGCGTACGCCAGTAGGGGGATCGCGACGAGCGCGATCGAGGCCGCGACCACGAGCGGCCGTGAGGGTGCGGGCACTGCACGACGGGGTGCGGGGCCGCCGCGACCGTCGCGGGCCGGGGTCGTGCCGTCGAGCCTCGCGAGACGCGCCTCGAGCATGTCGGCGTCGGCGATGACGCCGTCGTCGCCGAGCCCGGCCGGGCCCGCATCGGCGCCGACGACGAGCATGGCGCCGCGCAGCGCGTCGTCGCCGGCGACGCGGCGTGCCCGGTCATCGGCGAGCATCTCCGCGAGGAGGATCACGGCGCGCTCCGAGCGGTTCGCGATCGGGAACCACGGCAGTGCGCTGTGCCAGGCGCGGAAGGCGAGCAGCACGAGGTGATGGAGCTGGTCGAGGTGGGCGCGCTCGTGAGCGATCACCGCGGCGAGCTCGGCCGGGCTCAGCGCGTCGACGAGACCGTCGGTCAGCACGGTCGCCGTGCGGATGCCGGGCACGCAGTAGGCGAGCGGGGTCGGGTGCGCGAGCACGCGGGTGCTGGGTTGGCCCGGCATCGGGTCGCCGAGCAGGGCGATGAGCTGGTGCTGGCGCCGTCGCTCGCGTTCGGCGCGAACAGCGGTGAGGGCGAGGTTCAGCGCGAGGTGCAGGGCGAGACCGGCGGCGAGCGTGATGGCGGCGAGCTCGAGCACGTCGAACTCCGGCGGGATCGGGCCGGTGAGGAGCACGGGTACGAGGGCGTTCCAGGCGCCGACGAGCGAGCCGGCGGGCGCCGCGCCGTAGACGAGGAGGCAGCCGATCATCGAGAGTCCGCCGGCGATCGCGATCGACTGCCAGAGCACGAGGGCGGCAGCCGGCGATCGCGACGGCCAGGCGGCGCGCGAGAGCGCGACCGGGATCGGCCAGGCCAGCGCGAAGGCGAGCACGCCGAGCACCGCGGCGACGGCGAGCATCGTCAGTGGTGCGCGAGCTCGTCGAGGAGCCGGCGGAGCGTCGCGGCCTCGCCGTCGCTCACCGTGCCGACGAAGCGGGCGAGGGCGGCGTCACGGTCGCTCGCGCGGTCGAGCACCTCGTGCATGAGCTCCGCCGTGTGCTCTTCTCGGGAGAGCAGCGCCTGGTAGTGGTGCGGACGGCGCTCGCGCGTGCGGCTCACGAAGCCCTTGCGCTCGAGCCGCGAGAGCACCGTCAGCACGGTCGTGGTCGCCACCGTGCGGCCGGAATCGCCGCCGCGCACGGCCAACGCGTCGCGCAGCTCATTCGCCGTGAGCGCGACGTCGCTCGACCAGAGCACCTCCATCACGGAGCGCTCGAGATCTCCGAGACTCGCCATGCATCCAGAGTACCGCCGTCGGCGGGATTGTTCTACGCTGTGTAGAAGCAAAGTTTTACGCTTTGTAGAAGAATCTCACCGAGATGTTCGGACTCCGCGAAAGGGGTATCCGTGAACGAGCTGCTCGATCCGTTGCTGCTCGCCCGATGGCAGTTCGGGTTGACCACCGTCTATCACTTCCTGTTCGTACCGATCACGATCGGTCTCGCGACGACGGTCGCGATCTTCCAGACCGCGTGGTACCGCACGGGCAAGACCCAGTACCTGCAGGTGACCCGGTTCTTCGGGTCGATCTTCCTCATCAACTTCGCCATGGGCGTCGTGACGGGCATCGTGCAGGAGTTCCAGTTCGGCATGAACTGGTCGGAGTACTCGCGGTTCGTCGGCGACGTCTTCGGCGCACCGCTCGCCCTCGAGGGCCTGCTCGCGTTCTTCTTCGAGGCGACGTTCATCGGCCTCTGGATCTTCGGCTGGGACAAACTGCCCCGCGGCATCCACCTCGCCACCATCTGGTGCACCGCGGTCGGCACGATCGTCTCGGCCTACTTCATCATCGCCGCGAACGCCTTCATGCAGAACCCGGTCGGGTACGAGATGAACGCCGAGAAGGGTCGCGCGGAACTCGTCGACATCTGGACGCTCCTGACGAACCCCGTCGCCCTCGCCGCGTTCCCGCACACGATCGCCGCGAGCTTCATGGTCGCGGCCGGCCTCATCATCAGCGCGAGCGCGTGGCACCTCGCGCGCAACCAGCACCTCGACTCGATGCGCCCGGCCCTGAAGTTCGGCCTGTGGCTCATGGTCGGCTCGGGGATCCTGACGACCCTCTTCGGCGACCAGCTGAGCCTCGCGATGGTCGCGACCCAGCCGATGAAGATGGCGGCCGCAGAAGCCACCTACGACACGGTCTGCGGGGCCGACGCGTCGTTCTCGCTGTTCACGCTCGGCACCCCCGACGGCACGACCGAGCTCTTCTCGATCCGGGTGCCCTACCTGCTCTCTCTGCTGTCGACGCACACCTTCGACGGCTGCGTCGAAGGCATCAACGATCTGCAGGCCGACTACCAAGCCCTCTACGGCCCCGGCGACTACGCGCCGATCATCTGGGTCACGTACTGGGCGTTCCGCTGGATGATCGGCCTCGGCATGCTGCACGTGCTCGTCGCGGTCGTCGGCCTGTGGCTCACCCGCAAGGGCCGGATGCCTCGGCAGAAGTGGGTCTGGAAGATCGCGATCTGGAGCTTCCCGCTCTCGCTCGCCGCGATGATCGTCGGCTGGATCTTCACCGAGATGGGTCGCCAACCCTGGATCGTGTTCAGCCTGCTGCCGACCGAGTCGGCGGTCTCGCCGAACGTCACCGGGCTCGACGTCCTCATCTCGCTCGTCGCGTTCACGCTCATCTACGGCGCGCTCGCGGTCGTCGAGGTGCGGCTCGTGATCCGCGCCATCAAGCAGGGGCCGCCCGAGATCGGCGAGCCCGACCCCGAATCGGGCCGCGTCGAGCCCGCCGCAACGGTCTACTGAGGAGACGGACATGGATCTCTCAACGCTCTGGTTCTGGATCGTGGCCTTCCTCTTCGTCGGCTACTTCGTGCTCGACGGCTTCGACTTCGGCATCGGCATGTCGCTGCCGTTCCTCGGCAGGGACGACACCGACCGACGAGTGCTCATCAACACCATCGGCCCGGTCTGGGACCTCAACGAGACGTGGGTCATCGTCGCCGGGGCATCCCTGTTCGCCGCCTTCCCCGAGTGGTACGCGACCCTGTTCTCGGGGTTCTACCTGGCGCTCCTGCTCATCCTGCTCGCGCTCATCGCCCGCGGCGTCTCGTTCGAGTACCGCCACCAGCGCCCCGAGTCGAAGTGGAAGGCCTGGTTCGACGGCATGATCATCGTCGGCTCCGCGGTGCCGGCGCTGCTCTGGGGTGTGGCCTTCGCGAACATCGTGCAGGGCGTGCCGCTCGATGCCGACCACAACTACACGGGCACGCTGTTCGACCTGCTGAACCCGTACGCCCTGCTCGGCGGGCTCACGACGCTCCTCCTGTTCTTCACGCACGGGGTGGTGTTCGCCTCGCTCAAGACCGAGGGCGACCTGCGCGCGCGTGCGCGCAGGCTCGCCACGCGCGCGGGCGTCGTCACGATCGTCGTCGCGGCCGCCTTCCTGCTGTGGACCGGGCTCGCGTTCGGCACTCCCTGGTTCTGGATCCTGGCGGGGATCGCGGCCGTCGCGCTCGTCGGCGGCTGGATCGCGAACCTGCGAGGTGCCGAAGGAGTCGCGTTCGCGCTGCTCGCGATCACCGTCGCCGCCGCAGTGCTCGCGCTGTTCGCGTCGCTCTTCCCCGACGTGATGCCCGCGTCGAACGATCCGGCGAACAGCCTGACGATCGAGAACGCCTCGTCGACGCCGTACACGCTCACGGTCATGAGCTGGGTGGCGCTGATCTTCCTGCCGCTCGTGCTCGCCTACCAGGCGTGGACGTACTGGATCTTCCGCAAGCGGGTGAGCCGCGCGCACGTCGAGGCGGCCGCCCACTGACGAGGACGATGCAGGCGTGAAACCACTCGACCCCAGGCTCGTCAGGCGCTCGCGCGCCGCCCGCGGCTTCCTCGTCGCGGGCGGGGCGCTCGCCGTCGTGCAGGCCGCCGCGATCATCGCGATCGCCTGGGCGATCGCCGGGCTCGTCTCCGGGCTCATCGACGGAATGCCGATCGACGAGGTGCGCCTCCTCCTCGCACTGCTCGTCTGCGGTGCGACGGTGCGCGCCCTGGGCGCGTGGGGATGGGAGGTGGTCGGCTCGAGCGGTGCGATGCGCGTGAAGGGCGAACTTCGGTCCGACCTGCTGGCCGCCCTCGAGCGGCGCCCCGCGGGCATCGCCGGATTCCCCACGGCACGGATCGCGACGCTGCTGGGCCCTGGCGTCGACGCGCTCGACGACTACTTCGGCCGCTACCTCCCGCAACTCGTCCTCACCGTGGTCGCGACCCCGGCGTGCATCGCCGCGGCGTGGATCGCCGACCCGCTGTCGGGGCTCGTGCTCGTCATCGTGCTGCCGCTCACCCCCGTGTTCATGGCGCTCATCGGCATGGCGACCGAGCGTGTGCAGCGACGCCAGTGGGACAGCCTGTCGACGCTGTCACGGGGCTTCCTCGAAGTCGTCGGCGGCCTCTCGACGCTGCTGCTCTACGGGCGCGCACAGCGGCAGGTGGGGCGCATCCGCGCGGTGACCGACGACTACCGGAAGCACACGATGAAGGTCCTGCGCGTGACCTTCCTCTCGGGGTTCACGCTCGAGCTCGCCGCGAGCCTCTCGGTCGCCCTCGTCGCGGTGTCGATCGGGCTGCGGCTCGTCTCGGGCGACATGGCGCTCGCCGCCGGCATCTTCGTGCTCGTGCTCGCACCCGAGGTCTTCCTTCCGCTGCGCAACGTCGGCGCCGCGTTCCACGCCTCGGCGGCGGGGGTCACCGCGGCCGCCGACGCGTTCGAGCTCCTCGAGGCGGCCGAGGGCGCCGGCGACGAGGCATCCCCGATCCAGCACGCTCCCGGATCGGGAGCCCGCGGCCGTTCCACCGCCGGCGAGGGCCTGGCCCTCGCCGGGGTCACGGTGCGGCGCGACGAGCGCGTCGTGATCGACGGCCGCTCGTTCGCGGTGCCGACGGGACGACTCGCCGCCGTCGTCGGCGAGAGCGGCAGCGGCAAGTCGACCCTGTTCGCGGCACTGCTCGGCTTCGTGCCGCACGAGGGCGTCATCGAGCTGGAGGGCCGCGAGCTCGACGGGCACGGGTTCGACCGCATCGCCTGGGCGGGCCAGACGCCGACACTCGTCGCCGGCACCGTCGAGATGAACGTGCGACTCGGCGACGAGTCGGCCGATCCGGCGTTCCTCGACACGGCGCTGCGGGTCGCGGGCGTCGACGTGCCCGCAGATCGCCGACTCGGCCCGGGCGGCAGCGGACTGTCGGGCGGCCAGGCGCAGCGGGTCGCCATCGCCCGGGCGGTGCACCGCCTGCTCGCCCGCGACCTGCCGTTGCTGCTCCTGGATGAGCCCACGTCCGCTCAGGATGCGAGCCGCGAGGCCGAGCTCGCCGCCGAGCTCCGGGGGCTCGCCGCGACCGGGCGCATCGTGCTCGTCGCCACGCATCGGCCCGAGCTCATGGCGGTGGCCGACGTCGTCGTCTCCACGGAGGCCGCCCATGTCTGATCGCACCCGATCCGTGCTCCGCACGAGCATCCCGCCGCTTCGCCGGCTGCTCCCGTCGGTGCTGTTCGGCGCAGCGTCCGGCGGATCGGTCGTGGCCCTCATCGCATGTTCCGCCTGGCTCATCGCGCGCGCGGCCGAGCAGCCGCCGGTGCTGTACCTGTCGCTCGCGATCGTGGGCGTGCGCGCGTTCGCGCTCGGCCGCGCGGTGTTCCGCTATCTCGAGCGGCTGACCGGACACGATGCGGCGTTCCGCCAGCTCGCCGAGATCCGGACCGGCGTCTTCGAGCGCATGCTGCCGGTCGCGCCCGACGGCATCGCGGACCTTCGACGCGGGGAGCTCCTCGCGCGATTCACCGGCGACGTCGACGAACTGCAGAACGTGCCGCTTCGCGCGGTGCAGCCCGTCGCGAGCGCATCGGTCGTCCTCGTCGCGGCGGTCGTCGGCGTCTCGTTGGTCTCGCCGGGCTCGGCGCTCGCGATCGCCGGATGCCTCGTGGCCGGCCTCGGTGCGACGGTGCTCGTCCAGCGCGCGGTCGCAGCCCGGGCCGAGCGGCGACTGGCGCCCCTTCGCGGCGAGCTGCAGGCCGCAGTGGTCGAACACGTGCAGTCGCTCGACATGCTCGTCGCCTTCGATGCGGCCGCCGCGAGCCGTCGGCGCATCGAGCGACTCGGCGAGCGCCTCGCACGGCACACGCGCGCGAACGCCTCGGCCGCCGGCGCCGCTGCGGCGCTCATGGCGGCGATCGGCGGCTTCGCGGTGGCGGCGAGCCTCACGGCGGGTCAGTCGCTGCTCGCCGAGGGGCGCATCGACGGCCCGACCTTCGCGGTGCTGTGCCTCGTGCCGCTCGCGATCGCCGAGATCGCCGCGGCCCTGCCGCCGGCGGTGACCGCGTGGCGCCTCGCCCGGGTGAGCGCCGAGCGGGTCGCGAGCGCCGTCCCCGACGAGGTCCCCGCCGAGCTCCCGGCCGCGCCGCTCGAGCCCGACGTCGTGCCGGCGACCGACGGGCCGCCCCGCCTGACGCTCCGAGCCGTGGGCGCCGCATGGCCCGGCTCGCGGGGTGCCGCGCTGTCGGGCATCGATCTCGAGCTCGCACCGGGGGAGCGGGTGCTCGTGCGCGGACCCTCCGGGTCGGGCAAGACGACCCTCGCGCACGTGCTCGTGCGGTTCCTCGACGTCGCCGACGGCTCGTACCTGATCGACGGGGTGGACACGGCGCGGCTCGACCCGTCCGAGGTCCGCCGCCTCGTCGGGCTCGTCGAGCAGTCGCCGTGGCTCTTCGACGAGGACGTTCGCCAGAACCTGCTCTTCGCCCGCGACACCGCGAGCGACGACGAACTCGTCGACGTGCTCGCACGGGTCGGCCTCGGCGACTGGCTCGCCGAACGAGGCGGCCTCGGAGCGAAGGTCGGCGAGCGCGGCGCGCTCGTGTCGGGCGGCCAGGCGCAGCGCCTCGCCCTCGCGCGAGCGATGCTCGCGGGGTTCCCCGTGCTCGTGCTCGACGAGCCGACCGCGAACGTCGATCGCGAGCGCGCCGACTCGCTGCTCCGCGAGCTCCTCGGGGCGGCCGGTGCCGACCGCACCGTCGTCCTCATCTCGCATACGCCGGTCGACCCGTCGCTCGTGGACCGCATCGTCACGATCGACGGCGGCCGTCTCGTCGGAGAGGCCGGCCGCGAGCCGGCGACGCGCGTCGCGCCGTAGGCTGTGTGGATGCCTCCTCGCCTGCGTTCGCGCGCATTGCCGGAGTGGCGCACGCCACGCGCGGTCTTCGCCGACCGCTTCGCGCAGCTCGACCACGTGGTCTGGCTCGACGGGGGCGACGAGGGGTCGAGCGGAGTGAGCGTGCTCGGTGCCGCCCATGCCGGGAGCGACGTCGTCACCGCGGACCTCTCGGCCGGCACCGTCACGATCGCCCGCCCGGCCTCGCCCGGTGATGCCGGCGTCGTGCGGCGCGGGCGCGTCTTCGAGCTGCTCGCCGATGCGCTCGCCCAGCCGCCCGTCGCGCTCGCACCGGGGGCTCAGGCCCCCGGTCCGCTCGGCTGGTTCGGATGGTTCGGCTACGAGCTCGGAGCCGACCTCGAGGGCGTTCCGACCGCGCCGGCCGAGACCCCCGACGCGGCGTTCCTCTTCCTCGACCGGGTGACCCTGTTCGACCACGCCCTGCGCGAGGTGCGCCTGCTCTGGATCGAATCACCCGACGCCGACGCGTGGGCCGACGAGTGGGCGTCGGCGCTCGAACGGATGCCGGCGGAGCCGGCGGCCGGGCCCGCCAGCGGTGCCGGCCCAGTGGCGGGCGGCGGCGCGAGCCATCCTGCCGCTGCGCCCATCGCCCGCTGGCGGCACGACGCGGCGGCCTACGGTCGGCTCATCGACGAGTGCCAGGCGGCGATCGTGCGCGGCGACGCCTATCAGCTGTGCCTCACGAACCGGGTCGACCTCGACGTGCACCCCTATCCGGCCGAGACCTACCTCGCACTGCGCGCGACGAGCCCGAGCCATCACGGCGGCTACCTCCGGTTCGGCGAGTTCGCCCTGCTCAGCGCGTCGCCCGAGCAGTTCCTGCACATCGAGCCGTCCGGGCTCGTGTCGACGAAGCCGATGAAGGGCACCCGGCCGCGCGACGCCGATCCGGTGCGGGATGCCGCGCTCCGCGACGAGCTCCTCGCGAGCGACAAGGAGCGCGCCGAGAACCTCATGATCGTCGACCTCATGCGCAACGACCTCGGCCGCATCGCCGAGCTCGGCAGCGTGAGCGTCGAGGGGCTGCTCGAGGTCGAGGAGTACCGGCACGTGCACCAGCTCGTCTCGACCGTGCGTGCGCGAATCGTGCCGCCAGTGGACGCGCTCGACGTCGTGCGCGCCGCGTTCCCCGCAGGGTCGATGACCGGCGCGCCCAAGCGCAGCGCCATGACGATCCTGCACGAGCTCGAGCAGGGGCCGCGCGGCGTCTACTCGGGCGCCTTCGGCTACCTCGGCGTCGACGGCGGCGCCGACCTCGCGATGGTCATCCGGTCGATCGTCATCGCCCCGAGCGGGGCGTCGATCGGCACGGGCGGCGGCATCACCGCGCTGTCGGTCGCCGAGGAGGAGATCGAGGAGACGCGCATCAAGGCTCGGGCCCTGCTCGCAGCCCTCGGCGAGGCATCCACCCGCCTGGATTGACTAGTCTTGATACCCGAGTGCGCCGCGATCCGGCGCGCCCGAGACCTGCGGGCCGCGCCCGCCGAGCGACACACGATTGAGAGTCACGTGGCACACGATCACGACCCCGCGAACGCCGAGCCCGGCGCGTACGACTTCGCCGCGATCCAGGCGAAGTGGCTTCCCGTGTGGGACGAGCTCGAGCCCTTCCGCGCCGGGGCGGCAGGCGACACGCGGCCGCGCAAGTACGTGCTCGACATGTTCCCGTACCCGTCGGGCGACCTGCACATGGGCCACGCCGAGGCGTTCGGGTTCGGTGACATCGCCGCGCGCTACTGGCGCCACCAGGGTTTCGATGTGCTGCACCCGATCGGCTGGGACTCGTTCGGCCTGCCGGCCGAGAACGCGGCCATCAAGCGCGGAGCCGACCCTCGCGAGTGGACCTACGCGAACATCGCCCAGCAGAAGGCCTCGTTCCGCCAGTACGCGCCGAGCTTCGACTGGTCGCGAGAGCTGCACACGAGCGACCCCGAGTACTACAAGTGGAACCAGTGGCTGTTCCTGAAGCTCTACGAGAAGGGCATCGCCTATCGCAAGGCGGGCCAGGTCAACTGGTGCCCGAACGACCAGACGGTGCTCGCGAACGAGCAGGTCGTCGACGGCCACTGCGAGCGCTGCGGTGCGGTCGTCACGAAGAAGGCCCTGACCCAGTGGTACTTCCGCGTCACCGACTACGCCGACCGCCTGCTCGACGACCTCAACCAGCTCGAGGGCACCTGGCCGTCGAAGGTCGTCTCGATGCAGCGGAACTGGATCGGGCGCTCGGCCGGCGCCGACGTCGAGTTCGAGATCGAAGGGCGCGCCGAGCGCGTGCCCGTGTTCACGACCCGTCCAGACACCCTGTACGGCGCCACGTTCATGGTCGTCGCCGTCGACTCGCCGCTCGCGGCCGAGCTCGCCGAGGGCGCGTCGGCCGAGGTGAAGCAGCGCTTCGACGACTACCTCGACTCGGTGCGCGCCGAGAGCGACATCGAGCGCCTCGCGACCGACCGTCCGAAGACGGGCGTCTTCCTCGAGCGCTACGCGGTCAACCCGCTGAACGGCGAGCGCCTGCCGATCTGGGCGAGCGACTACGTGCTGGCCGACTACGGCCACGGCGCGATCATGGCCGTGCCCGCGCATGACCAGCGCGACCTCGACTTCGCACGCACCTTCGGGCTGCCGGTGCGCGTCGTGGTCGACACCAATGCGCCGGTGACGGGCGTCATCCCGGTCATCCCGCTCGACGAGCACGGCGACCCGTACCTGCCCGACGACCTGCCGCCGCTCGATCCCGCGGGTACCGGCACCGCGCTCACCGGCGAGGGCCGCCTCATCAACTCGGGCCCGCTCGACGGCCTCTCGAAGTCGAACGCGATCCGTCGCGCGATCGAGATCCTCGACGAACGCGGCACCGGTCGCGCGGCCAAGAACTTCCGGTTGCGCGACTGGCTGATCTCGCGCCAGCGCTTCTGGGGCACCCCGATCCCGATCATCCACTGCGCCGAGTGCGGCGAGGTGCCGGTACCCGAGTCGGAGCTGCCCGTGCGGCTGCCCGAGGCCGCCGGCCTCGACCTGAAGCCGAAGGGCTCGAGCCCGCTCGGCGCAGCCGAGGACTGGGTGAACGTGGCGTGCCCGAACTGCGGCGGCCCGGCCAAGCGCGACTCCGACACCATGGACACCTTCGTCGACAGCTCCTGGTACTACCTGCGGTACCTGAACGCGAACGACGACACGCAGGCGTTCGACCCGGCGCAGGCCGAGAAGTGGGCGCCGGTCGACCAGTACGTCGGCGGGGTCGAGCACGCGATCCTGCACCTGCTGTACTCGCGCTTCATCACGAAGGTGCTGTTCGACCTCGGCTACCTGAGCTTCACCGAGCCGTTCACCTCGCTCCTGAACCAGGGCATGGTGCTCATGGACGGCTCGAAGATGTCGAAGTCGAAGGGCAACCTCGTCGAGTTCGCCTCCGAGCTCTCGGCGCACGGCACCGACGCGCTTCGGGTCACGCTCGCGTTCGCCGGTCCGCCGGAGGACGACATCGACTGGGCGGACGTCTCGCCGGTGGGTTCCGCGAAGTTCCTGGCGCGCGCGTGGCGCATCGCCGGCGAGGTGACCTCGGCGCCCGGCGTCGATTGGTCGACCGGCGACCGGGCGCTGCGCCGGGTCACGCACCGACTGCTCGCGGATGCTGCGGGGCTGGCCGAGTCGTACAAGTTCAACGTCATCGTGGCGAGGCTCATGGAGCTCGTGAACGCGACGCGGAAGGCGATCGACTCCGGTCCCGGCGCTGGCGACGCGGCCGTGCGCGAGGCGGCCGAGGTGACGGCGATCGTGCTCGACCTGTTCGCGCCCTACACGGCGGAGGACATGTGGCAGCGACTCGGCTACGAGCCGACGGTCGCCCTCGTGCCGTGGCGCAAGGCCGACCCGGCGCTGCTGGTCGAAGACCAGGTGACCGCGATCGTGCAGGTCGACGGCAAGGTGCGCGACCGGCTCGAGGTGTCGCCGAAGATCTCGGCGGAGGAGCTCGAACAGCTCGCACGCGGCTCCGCGGCCGTGGTGCGCACGATCGGGGAGCGCGAGATCGTGAACGTCATCGTGCGCGCGCCGAAGCTCGTCAACATCGCGACGCGGGGGTAGCGCCGACCGCGTCGATCGCACCGTTCGACAGCCCGTCCGGGCGGTGGCCGTGCCACGTTCGGGCGGGCTGTCGGCATCGGCGTCATACGACGCCCGGCGGCGGGACCGCCTGCCAGAATCGACGGATGGACCATCGACCCGAACCCTGGCACGCCGCCCTCACCGCCGTCGCCGCTCGCTCGAAGCCCGGCCGCGCGGTGCCGACCGACGCCCGGCTCGTCCTGCACTTCCACCCCGATTCCGACCTTCACGGCAAGCCCGTGCTGCGGCGCATCCTGGAGGAGGGACGCTACGCCTCGCAGTTCGTCACCGGCACGAGCAACGGCGGGCTGACGGCCGTTCCGGGCGGCGACCGCTGGAACTGGGAGAGCCGCCTGTTCTCCGGCGCGTACGACGCGCACGACGGGGCACTCCGCCCGGCCTACGGCGCGCTGAACCTCGACGGCGACGCGTACGGCGCGGCGCCGCGATTCGGCTCGGCCTACCTGCGCCTCCGGCCGGAGGCCCTGCGGCGTGCGACGTTCACGTATCCCGACAGCGCGTTCGAGCCCGCGCTGTTCGGGGTCGCCGACCGGATGGGGCTGCTCGACGAATACCACGCCGACGTCGTCGATGAACTGCTCAACCGCTACATCGAGGCGCAGGTGCACGGGGGCGTCTCGGTGCCCGACGACGTCGAGGCGATCGTGCTCGACCCGAGCTTCGATGACGAGGCGACCCTTCGCCTCGCCGAGGACGCCGGCCTCGTCATCGAACGCCACCCCGGCTACCGACTCGGACTCGAGACCGTCGAAGCCAACCCGGAGTATCGCGGCGAGGAGGCCGTCGACGTCGCCCGGCGCATCGCGGTCGACGGCATGCTCACGCCGGCGGTCGTCGGTCGTGCGCGCGTCGCGGGCGGATTCGACCCGCAGCTCGTGAAGTACGTGTGGCACCACCTCGCGCGGTTCGGCCGCGAGTGGCCTCGCGAGGCCGTCGCGGCGTAGGGATCTCGCCCGGATCGGCGTCGCTCGACCCGTCCGTTCGACGCCGTCTCGCCGGGTTCGTCCGCAGCTCGCCGTCGACTCGTCCTCGACAGGCGCGATCGTCGGCCGAATTCGCACGTCGGCGGCCGATCGTCGCTCGTCCTCGGTCCTCGGCGCATAGCGTGCGGGCATGCCGCCCAACTCCTCGCCGGACCCGTCGGCCGTGCTCGACCCGTCCGCGCGGCGGGCGTCGCCGCGCGTGCGCCTCGGCGTGGGCGCCGCTGTCGCGCTGTTCATCGCGGCGGTCGTCGTCGCCGCGGTGATGTCGTTCGCGGCATCGGGCGGCGGCGAACAGGGCGAGGTCGGGTTCGCGGGCAACGGTGCGTCGGGTGCTGGTGCCTTCGGTGATGCGGCCGCGACGGTCGCGACCGCTGCACCGCCCGTCGTGCTCGTGCACGTGCTCGGCGCGGTCGCGAGTCCTGGGATCGTGCAGGTCGACGAGGGCGCGCGCGTCGTCGACGCGATCGCCGCCGCCGGCGGCCTCACGGCCGAGGCCGACCCGGCCGGGGTGAACCTGGCTCGGGCGGTCGCCGACGGCGAGCAGCTGATCGTGCCGAAGGTCGGCGAGGTCCCGGCCGCCGGTGCCGCCGGCGACGGTGCTGCCGCCGGGGGCACGGGGTCGGGCGGCGCGGGCGACGGCAAGGTGCACCTCAACACCGCCGACGTCGCCGAGCTCGACACGCTGCCGCGCATCGGTCCGGCACTGGCGCAGCGCATCATCGACTGGCGCGAGGCGAACGGACCGTTCACGAGCACCGACCAGCTGCTCGACGTCGCGGGCATCGGCGATGCGGTGTACTCGGGGCTCGTCGACCTCGTGGCGCTCTGACCATGCCCGGTCTGCGGCTCGCGGCCCCGGCCTGCACGGCGTGGGCCGGCGCCTGGCTGGCGGTGCTCTCCCCGGACATCGGGCTCGATGCGGGGGTCGTGGCTGGTGCGACCTGGAGGGCGGCGGTCCTCGCGCTCGTCGTCGCGCTCCGCACGCGGCGGCCGATCGCCGCGACCGCGCTCGTCTGCGCGGCGGTCGCCGCGCTCGTGGCGACGAGCGCGTCGGGCGCCCTCGGAGCGCGGAGTTCGTCGCCGCTCGCGACGGCGGCGGCGGAGCGCGAGGGCATCGCGGTGGTCGTCGAATTGACCGCGGCGCCGCGTCGGCTCATGACGATGTGGGGCCCTGCCACCGACGGGGGTGCCGCGACTCCGGCCGCGGCGTCCCCTTCGGCGGTCGATGGGCGTGGCGGCGCAGCGGCCGGCATCGCCGGGCCGACCGCGACCGGGGACGCGCCCCGTCCGCGGGCGACGGCCTCACTGCGTTTCGAGGGCCGGCTGGTCGCGGTCGACGGCCGGGCGACCCGAGCGATCCCGGTGAGCGGTGTCGTCGAAGCCGTGCCCGCCGAGCTCCAGCTCGGTGCACGGCTCGCCTTC
The DNA here is from genome assembly GCF_029167465.1 of Agromyces chromiiresistens. Classification (NCBI taxonomy): domain Bacteria; kingdom Bacillati; phylum Actinomycetota; class Actinomycetes; order Micrococcales; family Microbacteriaceae; genus Agromyces; species Agromyces chromiiresistens. The sequence goes on along the minus strand of NZ_JARFNL010000003.1, from coordinate 238,660 downwards.
ACCGGTCGGGCGACCGCATCACCCGGCGCGGAGCGCGCGGCGTTCGACCTGCATGCCGACGGCGACGTCGTCGTCGAGCCGCCGCCGCCGTGGCTCGCGTGGAGCGGCGAGCTGCGCACCCGGTTCGCCGATGCCGCGTCCCGTCTCGACGGCGACGGCGGTTCGCTCGTGCCCGGACTTGCGATCGGCGACACGAGCGCGGTCGGCGCCGAACTCGACGACGACATGAAGGCGAGTTCGCTCAGTCACCTGACCGCCGTCTCGGGCGCGAACTGCGCCATCATCACCGCGGCAGCGTTCGCGGTGGCCGCCGCGGCGGGCCTGCGCCGTGGCATCCGGGTGCTCGTTGCGCTCGTCGCCCTCGCGGCGTTCGTCGTGCTCGTGACCCCCGAGTCGAGCGTCGTGCGTGCCGCGGTCATGGCCGTCGTCGTGCTGGCGGCGCTGGCCGTCGGCCGTCCCGGCGGGGGAGTGGCGGCCCTCGCGCTGGCCGTCGTCGTGCTGCTGGTCGTCGATCCGTGGTACGCGCGCGACTACGGATTCGCGCTGTCGGTCTGCGCGACGGCCGGCCTGCTGTTGCTCGCGGCGCCGCTCTCGACGGCGCTCGCTCGGGTGATGCCGACGCCGCTCGCATTCGTGCTGGGCGTGCCGCTCGCCGCGCAGCTCGCCTGCCAGCCCGTGCTCGTGCTGCTCGACCCGGCGATCGCGGTCTACGGCGTTCCCGCGAACCTGCTGGCGGCACCGGCGGCGCCCGTCGGCACCATCGCAGGACTGATCGGCTGCCTGCTGCTGCCGGTGCTGCCCTCGGTGGGGTTCGCGGCGATGCAGCTCGCGTGGTGGCCGGCGCAATGGATCGCGGTCGTCGCCCACACGGGCGCGTCCCTGCCCGGCGGGAGGCTGGCCTGGCTCCCCGATGCCGCGGGCGCCGTGCTCCTCGCGGTGTGCACGGTACTCGCGCTGCGGCTCGTGATGGGGCCGCCGTTGTCGCGACGCGGTCGCGTGTCGATCGCGAGCCTGCTGGTCGTGACCGTCGCGGTCACGGTCGGCCTGGCGGGCGGTGCCCCGTTCGTCGCCCGCGCGACGAGACCCGCGCAATGGGATGTCGCAGCCTGCGACGTCGGGCAGGGAGATGCCGTGCTCGTGCGTTCGAGCACGTCCGTCGCCCTCATCGACACCGGGCCCGACGCGGCCGCGCTCACCAGGTGCCTCGAGCTGTTCGGCGTCGATCGTCTCGACCTCGTCGTACTGACCCACTGGGACGCCGACCACGTGGGCGGAACGCCGGCGATCCTCGGCCGCGCGGGCACCGTGCTGCACGGCCCGCTCGACGGCGATCGCTCGTCACGAGTCCTCGAGCCGCTCGTCGTGTCGGGAGCGCGGGCCGTCGAGGTCACCGCCGGCGTGCACGGCACGCTCGGCGTGTCGAGCTGGCGGGTGCTGTGGCCGCAGCCCGAGGCGCAACCCGGCAACGACGCGAGCGTCGTGCTCGACCTCGTCTCGCCCGGCTATCGGGGCGTCTTCCTCGGCGATCTCGGCGAGGAGTCGCAGGATCGCATGCTGCGGTCGGCCACGATCGGCGACGTCGACCTCGTCAAGGTCGCCCACCACGGGTCGTCCGACCAGAGCGACCGCCTCTACGAACGCCTGCACGCGGCGATCGGGCTCGTCGGGGTCGGCGCCGACAACGGCTACGGGCACCCGACCGAGCGGGCGCTCGACCTGCTCGAGCTGGCCGGCACGACGGCGCTGCGCACCGACGAGATGGGATCGATCGCAGTCGACGCGACCGCCGGCGGCTTCGCGGTCTGGAGCGAACGGGCGGGTGGGGTCGGTGGCCGCCCGTAGACTGGAGCGCGGAACGGAGGCACGGGTGGCAGCACGCGGTGGCGCTTCGGCGCGTTCGAAGGTCGTGATCCCGCAACTCGCCTGGCACGCCGTTCGACCTGCGCCGATCGTGCTCGTGACCGGTGCCGAAGACGTGCTCGCCGAACGCGCGATCGGCCTGCTCCGCGACTTCCTGCGGGCCGAAGACCCCGCGCTCGAGGTCAGCGACCTCGAGGCCGACGGGTATCGGCGGGGCGAGCTGCTCACGCTCGCGAGCCCGTCGCTCTTCGGCGAACCTCGACTGATCCGGGTGAGTGCGGTCGAGAAGGCGAGCGACGACTTCCTGCTCGATGCGCTCGCCTACCTCGAGCAGCCGGCCGACTCGACGACGCTCGTTCTGCGCCATCGAAGCGGGGTGCGCGGCAAGAAGCTGCTCGACGCGATCCGGGCGGGCACCGGCGGCGGCATCGAGATCGTCTGCGCCGAGCTGAAGAAGGACTCCGAGAAGCAGGACTTCGCGGCGGCGGAGTTCCGAGCGGCCGGCCGCAAGATCGCGCCGGGCGCCCTTCGGGCTCTCGTCGGGGCGTTCAGCGACGACCTCCGCGAGCTCTCGGCCGCGTGCCGGCAGCTCATCGCCGACGCTCCCGGCGACATCTCCGAGGCGGTCGTCGCCCGCTACTACGGCGGTCGGGTCGAGACGAACGCGTTCGCCGTCGCCGATGCCGCGATCGCCGGGCGCCACGGTGAGGCGTTGATCGCGCTCCGGCACGCGCTCGACAGCGGCGCCGACCCGGTGCCGATGGTCGCGGCGTTCGCGATGAAGCTGCGCACGATGGCGAAGGTGTCCGGTTCGCGCGGCGGCGGCGCTCAGCTCGCGTCATCCCTCGGCATGGCGCCGTGGCAGGTCGACCGAGCGCGTCGCGACCTCGTCGGCTGGACCGACGAGGGCCTCGGTGTCGCGATCGAGACCCTCGCCGCGACCGACGCAGCGGTCAAGGGCGCCGAACGCGACCCCGTGTTCGCACTCGAGCGCCTCGTCGGCGTCATCGCCGCCCGCGGTCGCCGCTAGTCGCTCCGAGCCCGCACCGAAGCGTGAGGCCTCGCGTATCGGGGGCGCCGTCGTCGCCCGATTCGAGGCGTGAAGTGCACTCGAGTTCGAGCGTCGAGTGTCGAGTTTCGGGCGTCGAGGTGTCGGGCCGCATGGCTGGCCTTCGAAGGAGTGCGGCGATGAGGTGAGCACGGCCGGCCACGAGCCGTCCCGGAGACGACGAAGGCCCCGCCGAAGCGGGGCCTTCATGCGAAACTGCTGAGAATCAGAGCGCGGCGGCCTGCTTGGCGATCGCCGACTTGCGGTTCGCGGCCTGGTTCTGGTGGATGACGCCCTTCGACACGGCCTTGTCGAGCTTGCGCGAGGCGACGCGCACGGCGGCGGTGGCCTTGTCCTTGTCGCCCGAGGCGATGGCCTCGCGGGCGGCGCGCACGACGGTCTTGAGCTCGCTCTTGACGGCCTTGTTGCGCTCTTCGGCCTTGCGGTTGGTGCGGATGCGCTTGATCTGCGACTTGATGTTTGCCACGTGTGATTCTTTCGTTCGTGCGGGTACGGGAGGTGCCGTGAACGGTAGAGGGGCCGCCACGGCGTCTCGTGCGGGGTGGGACCCACACGGAAGCCAACACACAACACTACCAGTTCGCCCGGCGGCCCACCAAAGCGGGACTGCCGGGCGGGTCGCAGGACGATCCGACCGCCGGCATCACCCGTGCAGCGGAACCGGGTCGGTCTGGGCCGAGGCGCCCTCGTCGCCGAGGGCCGACGAGCGCGCGTGCACGAGGTCGCCGCCGACCCATGTCGCAGCGACATCATGGGTGGTCGCCAGTGCGAACGTGCGGGCGAGCACGTCGCCCGCCGACTCCGAGCGCGACAGCACGATGTCGTACGCCGAGCCCGGCGCCGGGCGCACGTGGATCGCGTCGAACTGCATGCCGACGCCGAGATGGCCGACACCTTCGAGCCCGAGGGCCTCGGCTCCGGCGAGCGTCGCGAGGTAGAGGAGATGCGCGGGCTCGAGCTGCACGCCGTCGGGGCCGAGCAGCATCTGCATGAAGTACGCCTGGATGCCGTCCTTGAACAGGCTGAACCCGTTGCCGGCCCCGACATCGGTGCCGAGCGCGACGCGCACGCCGGCGTCGAGATGGCGACGCAACGGGAACAGCCCGCTGCCGAGCGCCGAGTTCGACGTCGGGCAGTGCGCGACCGAGGCGCCCGCCTCCGCCATCCTGGCGAGTTCGGGCACCGTCGTGTGCACGCTGTGCGCGAAGACCGAACGGCGGTTCACGAGCCCGTGGTGATCGTACGTGTCGAGGTAGTCGCGGCGGTCGGGGAAGAGGCTTGCGACCGTGTCGACCTCGGCGGGGTTCTCGTTGAGGTGCGAGGTGAACCAGAGGTCGTCGCGCGAGGCGAACGTGTCGCTGCACGCGGCGAGCAGGTCGTCGGACGCCGACAATGAGAACCGCGGCGTGACCGCATAGCGCAGGCGGCCCCGGCCGTGCCATGCCTCGACGAGGGCGGCCGCTTCCTCACGCGCTCGCTCGGGCGTCGTGTAGAGCCCGTCGAGCAGCATCCGGTCGCCGACGACGAGCCCGCTCGTGATGCGCAGGCCCGACGACGACGACGCGCCGAAGAACTCGCGCATGGCGCCGGCGAAGTGCGATCCGAACACGAGCGCACTCGTCGTGCCGGCCGCCGCGAGCGCGTTGAGGAACTGCGGGGCGACCTCGCGCGCGTACGCGTCGTCGACGAACCGCGTCTCCTCGGGCAGGGTGTACCGGTCGAGCCAGTCGAGCAACGGCAGGCCGAGCCCCGCCATGGAACGCAGCTGCGGGAAGTGGACGTGCGTGTCGACGAGCCCGGGAAGCAGCACGCCGTCGCGCAGGTCGACGACCGTCGCGTCGGGGTGCCGCCGGGATGCCTCGTCGAATGCGCCGCGGAAGCGGATGACGCCGCCTTCGACGACGATCGCACTGTCGGCGTCGTAGCGCGCCTCGCCGCCCTCGAACGGGCTGACGGGCGTGTCGACGACGGTCGCACGGTAGAGCTGGGAGGGAACCATCGTTGGGACCACCTTTCGGCCCCGCCAGCTGATGCGTATCGACGCACCGGCCGGCGTTGCCTGACCGATGCATGGTTCGACACTGAATCTGCAGCGCATCGGTTATCCATGCGAACGATGCGCCGACGACACGCTACGTCGGTTGCCTGCGGAGGGCAAGCATTTCGGGTCGAACGGGTCAGCGGTGCCGGGCGGCGGCGCGCCGTTCGAGCTCGGCGACGGCGCCGAGCACGACCGCGGTGAAGCCGTCGGCCGCGGTCAGGCTCACGAGGTGGGTCGCCCCGGGCACGACGACGAGCCGAGCGTCGTGCGCCGCGCGCAGCAGCCGCCGTTCCTGCAGCCGGAAGTGGTCGTAGCGTCCGTTCACGAACCAGATCGGCACCCGGACGGCGTCGAGCGCCGCCACCGGATCGAGGTGCCCGACGGCCGCGAGCGCGGGGGCCATCACGTCGAGTGCGACGCCGCCTGCGACCACATCGGCGAGCGCGTCGGGCGCGAGGAAGAGGGCGGCGGTCGCGTCGTTCAGCCATCGTCCGCGATCGGGCAGACGGGCGATGGCCGCGGCGATCGACCGGTAGGCGGCGAGACCTGGCCCGCGAGGCACGGTCCCGCACGCGGCCGCGACGAGGCCGTCGAGACGATCCGGATGCCTCGCCGCGAACTCGATCGACAGGTAGCCGCCGAGGCTGAGGCCGACGAGCAGACGCGGCGGCGCGGCATCCGGAGCCGTCCCATCGGTCTGCGGCGCGTTCAGCGCCTCCTCGATCACCGCCATCGCGGCGTCGATCGAGAACTCCTCGGCCATGCGCGACCCGTGCCCGGGCAGGTCGACCGCGACGACGTCGACGCCGTGCGCCGTGAGCGCGGCGACCTGCCGCCGCCACATCGTGGCCGAGGTTCGGATGCCGTGCACGAGCACGATGCGGGCGCCGACCATGCTCACCCCGCCCTGATCGCCCCGATCTCACGAGCCCGGGCGACGGCCGCGGTGCGCGAGCCGACGCCGAGCTTCGTGAAGATGTGCACGAGGTGCGACTTGACGGTCGCCTCGCTGAGGAAGAGCGACTTGCCGATCTCGCGGTTGGTGCGCCCCTCGGCGACGAGCGCGAGCACCTCGGCCTCGCGCACCGTCAGGCGCTCGCCCGTGGCGCGGGAGGCGTCGAGCTTCGCGGCGAGCTCCGGTGCGAGCGCCCGATCGCCCTCTGCGGCGGCGCGCACGGCCGCGATGAGCGTCTCGGGCGGTGCGTCCTTCAGGAGGTAGCCGCTCGCGCCGGCTTCGATCGCCCCGAGGATGTCGGCGTCGGTGTCGTAGTTGGTGAGCACGAGCACCCTCGGTCCGTCGGGCTCGGCGCGCAGCCGGCGGGTCGCCTCCGCACCCTGCATCGCGCCGGGGAACTGGAGGTCCATGAGGACGAGGTCGACGCCCTTCCGGCCGAGACGCACCGCGTCCTCGGCCGAGGACGCCTCGCCGACGACCTCGAGATCGACCTCGCGTTCGAGCATCGCGCGGATGCCCGCCCGCACCACCGGGTGGTCGTCGGCGAGCAGCAGCCGGATCATGCTGGCACCACCGGGATGCGGATCGACAGCGCCGTGCCCTCGCCGGGCGCGGATTCGACGTCGGATCGGCCGCCGAGCTCTTCGGCGCGCCGCCGGATCGAACGGAGGCCGTACTCGCCGGCAGCGGCCGTCGTGCCGTCCGCGGCGGCTGCCGCGGCGCGTCGGGCGACGGCCTCGACGTCGAAGCCGATGCCGTCGTCGACGATGTCGAGCGCGACCTCGTCGCCGAGGTAGGTCAGCGTGAGCGAGCACGTGCGGGCGTCGGCGTGCTTCACGACGTTCGCGAGCGAGCCCTGGGCGATCCGCAGCAGCGCCGCGTCGACCGCCATCGGCAGCACGACCGGGTCGCCGCTCGTCGCGAACTCGACGCGCGTGTCGGCGCCCGACTGGTGAGCCTGGTCGTCGACGGCCTCGGCGAGCCGGCGGAGCGCGGCGGGCAGCGTCTGCTCGTCGAGCGACGGCGGGGTGAGCTCGCGGATGAACCGGCGCGCCTCGCCGAGATTCTCGGCCGCGGTCTCGCGGGCGAGCACGAGCTTCTGACGCACGCTCTCGTCCGAGACGTCCCGCTCGGCCGCATGCAGCAGCATCTGGATGCTCGAGAGTCCCTGCGCGAGGGTGTCGTGGATCTCGCGGGCGAGCCGCTCGCGCTCGGCGAGCGTGCCGGCCTCGTGGCTCGCGGCCGCGAGCTCCTCGCGCGTCGCGATCAGGTCGAGGATGAGCGCCTGGCGCTCCCTCGTCTCCTGCGCCATCGCGCGGTAGCCGAGGCCGATCACGATCGCGACGCCCGCGCTGATCAGCGGTCCGAGGATCGAGCCGACCTCGTAGCCGAGGTGGCTCGCCGTGCCCCAGACCGAGAGGCCGAAGGTGACGACGACGAGCGGCACAGCGATCGGCGCGGCGAGCACGTGCAGCTCGAGGAAGAACAGCGGGAAGGCGAGGAAGGCGGCGTCGGGGGTCAGCGCCGACATCGCGACCCAGAGCGCGAGGAGCATCACGAGCCAGACGACGCGCGCCCACGTCGGCAGGTGCCGGTGCGCCGTCGCGACCCCCGCGCCGTAGCAGGCGAGGAACGCGATCGCGAGCACCGTGATCGGCACCTCGTCGGTGTCGTCGGAGATGAGCGCCCGCACGATGACGAAGAGCGTGAGCCCGACGACGAGCAGGTGCAGCCCGAGCCGAAGCGCGATGAACACCGGGCGCAGCGCCGATTCGGCCCCGCGCGACGGGTTCGGCAGGGTCGCGCTCATGCTGCGAGCGTAGCCGCGGCGCCCGCCGCGAGGCATCCGTCGAAAGTCGGAAGCCGAATCATGGGAGAATCGACAGGATGTCTCCGAGAGCTGTGAACCCGCCGGTGCCCGCCGCCACCGACCCCGCGTTGATCCGAAACTTCTGCATCATCGCGCACATCGACCACGGCAAGTCGACGCTCGCCGACCGCATGCTGCAGATCACGGGCATCGTGTCCGATCGCGACATGCGGGCGCAGTACCTCGATCGCATGGACATCGAGCGCGAGCGGGGCATCACGATCAAGAGCCAGGCGGTGCGCATGCCGTGGCAGGTCGAGGATGCCTCGGGCGAGAGCCGTGCGTACGCGCTCAACATGATCGACACCCCCGGCCACGTCGACTTCTCGTACGAGGTCTCGCGCTCGCTCGCCGCGTGCGAGGGGGCGATCCTGCTCGTCGACGCCGCCCAGGGCATCGAGGCGCAGACCCTCGCGAATCTCTACCTCGCGCTCGAGAACGACCTCGAGATCATCCCAGTGCTCAACAAGATCGACCTTCCGGCGGCCGAGCCCGAGAAGTACGCGCGCGAGCTCGCCGACCTCATCGGCGGCTCGCCCGACGACGTGTTGAAGGTCTCCGGAAAGACGGGCGTCGGCGTCGAGGAGCTGCTCGACCGGGTCGTCGAGCGCATCCCCGCGCCGGTCGGCAACGCCGACGCGGCGCCCCGTGCGATGATCTTCGACTCGGTCTACGACAGCTACCGCGGCGTCGTCACCTACGTGCGGATGGTCGACGGCCAGCTGAACCCGCGCGAGCGCATCCAGATGATGTCGACCCGCGCGACGCACGAGATCCTCGAGATCGGCGTCTCCGCGCCCGAGCCCACGCCCACCAAGGGCCTCGGCGTCGGCGAGGTCGGCTACCTCATCACCGGCGTGAAGGACGTACGCCAGTCGAAGGTCGGCGACACGGTCACGACGGCGGTGAAGCCCGCCGCCGAGGCGCTCGCCGGCTACACCGAGCCGCTCCCGATGGTGTTCTCGGGTCTCTACCCGATCGACGGCAGCGACTATCCCGAGCTGCGTGAGGCGCTCGACAAGCTGAAGCTCTCCGATGCGGCGCTCGTGTACGAGCCCGAGACGTCGGTCGCGCTCGGCTTCGGGTTCCGCGCCGGCTTCCTCGGCCTCCTCCACCTCGAGATCGTGACCGAGCGGCTGCGCCGCGAGTTCGGGCTCGACATCATCGCGACGGCGCCGAGCGTGGTCTACGAGGTCACGACCGAGGACAAGAAGACCGTCACCGTCACGAATCCGAGCGAGTTCCCGACGGGCGCGAAGATCGCCGAGGTGCGCGAGCCCATGGTGAAGGCCGCGATCCTCGCCCCGAAGGACTACGTCGGCACGATCATGGAGCTCTGCCAGTCGCGCCGCGGCAGCCTGCTCGGCATGGAGTACCTCGGCGAGGACCGCGTCGAGATCCGGTACAACATCCCGCTCGGCGAGATCGTCTTCGACTTCTTCGACCAGCTGAAGTCGAAGACGGCCGGGTACGCGAGCCTCGACTACGAGCCGGTCGGCGACCAGGCGGCCGACCTCGTGAAGGTCGACATCCTGCTGCAGGGCGAGCAGGTCGACGCCTTCAGCGCGATCGTGCACCGCGACAAGGCCTACGCCTACGGCGTGCTCATGACCGGTCGGCTGCGCGAGCTCATTCCCCGCCAGCAGTTCGAGGTGCCGATCCAGGCCGCGATCGGTGCGCGCATCATCGCGCGAGAGTCGATCCGTGCGATGCGCAAGGACGTGCTCGCCAAGTGCTACGGCGGTGACATCACCCGCAAGCGCAAGCTCCTCGAGAAGCAGAAGGAGGGCAAGAAGCGCATGAAGATGGTGGGCCGGGTCGAGGTCCCGCAGGAGGCCTTCATCGCGGCGCTGTCGGGCGACACCGAGACCAAGAAGGACGCCAAGAAGTAGCGCGCGGCCCGCCGCGCGCGAAGGAACACGGATGACTCGCAGAAGCACGTTCACCGACCAGTCGGTCACCTACGGGGCGATCGGCGCCACGCTCGACCCCGATTTCCTCCGCTACCCGCCGGTGGGCCTCCGGCCCGCCGAGGACGCGGTACGGCTCGGCTCGGGCCAGGAGCGGTTCGACCGCTCGGCCGAGGCGCTCATGACGTGGGGCATCCAACGGGGAGCCGGGTTCACGATCGCCGACGTGTCGGCCGGCACCGGGGCCCAGTACCCCGGCATCGTGTTCGACCCGACCGGCGCCCCGCTCGCCGATCAGCCCGCGCCCCGCACGGAGGACCGGTTCGGCGCCGACGGCACCCCGTACATCGCCGCGGGCATGACCGCGACGCTCGAGCACAAGCGGCGGTTCGGCACGGCGAAGACCCCCGTGCTCGTCGTCTACGTGATCGACGAACCGAACCGGATCGGCTTCGCCTACGGAACGACGGCGCACGGCGCCGAGACCGGCGAGGAGTCGTTCATCCTCGAGCACCGCGACGACGACACGGTGTGGCTCACCATCCGCTCGATCCTCGCGACCGCGGGCGGCGTGCGCGCCGTGCTCTCGCCGTCCACCCGTCGTCGTCGTCGCGAGCTCACCCGCAGGGAGCTGCGGGCGCTCCACCCCGCCGGCGGAGTGTAGGCGTGGGCTCGGCGCTGCCGCTCGGCGAACCGGCTCCGGCCGACGGCCTGCTGCCGGCCCAGGCGGCCGCGGGCGCCGCGGACCGCGCGTTCGGCGTCTACGTGCACGTGCCGTTCTGCCGGGTGCGGTGCGGGTACTGCGACTTCAACACGTACACGTCCGACGAGCTGCGCGGCGCCCGGCAGGTCGACTACGCGGGCCAGGCGATCGACGAGATCAGGATGTCGCGGCGCGTGCTCGAGGCATCCGAAGTCCCCTCCCGCCCGGTCGAGACCGTGTTCTTCGGCGGCGGCACGCCCACCCTCCTGCCCGCCGCCGACCTCGTCGAGATGCTCGGCGCCGTGCGCGACGAGTTCGGCCTCGCGCCCGGCGCCGAGGTCACGACCGAGGCGAATCCCGACTCGGTCGGACGGCGAGAGCTCGACGAGCTCGCGGCCGGCGGGTTCACGCGCGTGTCGTTCGGCATGCAGTCGGCGGTTCCGCACGTGCTGGCGGCGCTCGACCGCACGCACGACCCCGAGCGGGTGCCGCAGGTCGTCGAGTGGGCCCGCGACGCAGGGCTCGACGTCAGCCTCGACCTCATCTACGGCACGCCGGGGGAGTCGCTCGACGACTGGCGGCGCAGCCTGGAGCACGCCATCGCGCAGCGCCCCGACCACCTGAGCGCGTACGCGCTCATCGTGGAGGACGGCACGAAGCTCGCCCGGCAGATCCGCCGCGGTGAGCTCGCGACGCCGTCGGACGACCTCGAGGCCGACATGTACGAGCTCGCCGACGAGTCGCTCGCCGCGGCCGGCTACGACTGGTACGAGGTCAGCAACTGGGCGCGCGGCACCCGGCACCGGTCCCGCCACAACCTCGGGTACTGGCGGGGCGACGACTGGTGGGGCGTCGGCCCGGGCGCGCACAGCCACGTCGGCGGCGTGCGCTGGTGGAACGCGAAGCATCCCTCGGCGTACGCCGAACTCCTCGCGAAGGGCATCTCGCCCGCCGTGGGCCGCGAAGTGCTCGACGGACCGACGCGCGAGACCGAGCGCGTGCTGCTCGCGACGCGGATCCGGGAGGGGCTCGAGCTCGCCTCGCTGCACACCGGCGGCCGTCATGCGGTCGCCGGGCTCATCGCAGACGGCCTCGTCGACGCGAGAGCCGCCCTCTCCGGCGTGCTGACGCTCACGCGGAAGGGGCGGCTCCTCGCCGACGCGGTGGTGCGGCGGCTGCTCGACGCTCCGGTGGTCGAGTAGCGCCCGACGACGCGGGGCGCGGATCGAGAACCGGTGCGGACGAGCTCAGTTGACGAACTTGATCGCGATCGGGTAGACGTACGGCTCGCCCTTGTTCGCCGCGATCGCGGCGATGATGCCGAAGACGATCGAGCAGATCCACGCCGCGGCGAGGATGATGAATCCGATCAGGATGAACGCGGTGATCCAGCCGACGACATAGGCGATGAGCAGCGTGATCTGGAAGTTCAGCGCCGTCGCCGCGTGGCCGCGGACGAACGGGCCCTTGTCCTTCAGGATGAGGTAGCCGATCAGCGACGGCAGGACGCCGAAGATGATGCCGCCGATCTGGATCAGCGTCGCCCAGAGCTTCTCGTCGGACGGGCTGAGCGGCTGGTTCTGCTCGTAGGGGTTCACGGGCGGGGGAGGTGGCGGGGTGCCCTCGGACATGGTCTCTCCTTGATCGGGCCGCCGGGCGGCGGCGGGTCGCTGTCATGCTGGCACAGACGAGCGCGCCGCGGAAGAGTTCCCGCGGCGCGCTCGGCAATGCGTCGTCGAACCGGCTACTTGATGAGGCGGATGGCGAAGGGGTACCGGTAGTGCACGCCGTCCTTCGCCTTGAGGTACGCGAGGATCGAGAACACGACGACGGTCACCCAGAGCGCGGTCGGCAGGAGCCACCCGACGTACCCCCAGAACCCGAAGGTCACGAGGGCCAGCACCATGTTCACGATCACGATCGCGACGTACGCGATGATCGCCGTGATCTGGAAGTTGAGGCCCTCCTTCGCCTCGACGTTCGTGAACGGGCCGCGGTCCTTGAACACGAGCCAGATGATGAGCGAGGGCAGCGGGCCGACGATGCCGCCGAGCTGGGCGAGCGAGCCCCAGAGCACGTCCTGGTCGTGTGCGAGGGGGGCGGCCGGCTGCGGCTCGGGGGCGGGGGGCGGCGGTGCGGAGTCGCTCATGGGCATGCCTTTCGGGGGCGGGAACGGTCGGGTGGAGGCGCGGGCCGCGGGAACGGGGGCGGCGCGCGGAACATCCATACGGTAGCGCCCCGGTGGGACCGCGGCAACGGCCGGGTCACGGGATGTCGCGATATGATTGGCACTCCGATCGATCGAGTGCCAAGCCGTGCAGAGGAAGCGAGGGCCATGGTCTCCGAACGCAGTCTCGCGGTGCTCCGCGCGATCGTGCAGGACTATGTCGCCTCGCGCGAACCCGTCGGCTCGAAGACGATCGTCGAACGCCACGCCTTCGGCGTCTCGGCCGCGACCATCCGCAACGACATGGCACTCCTCGAAGAGGAGGAGCTGATCGCGGCGCCGCACACGTCGTCGGGCCGCATTCCGACCGACAAGGGCTATCGCGTCTTCGTCGACCAGCTCACCGACGTGCGTCCGCTGAGCTCGGCGCAGCGACAGGCGATCGAGACCTTCCTCGGCGAGTCGAGCGACCTCGACGAACTGCTCGCCCGCACCGTTCGCCTCATCTCCCAGCTCACGAAGCAGCTCGCGGTCGTGCAGTACCCGAGCTTCTCGAGTGCACGGGTGCGTCACGTCGAGCTCGTCGCGCTCGCACCCTCCCGCGTGCTCTGCATCCTCATCGCCGACTCCGGCCAGGTCGAGCAGCGGCTCGCCGAACTCGCCGAACCGGTCGACGACGAGACGCTCGCGTCGCTCCGGCACCGCCTCAACGAGCTCGTCGCGGGCACCACGATGACGGATGCCTCGGAGCTGCTGTCGGGCGAGCTCGACGTCGTCGACCGGCGCCACGCCGCGGTGCTGCACACGCTCGCCGCGACGCTCGCCGACCAGGCACGCCAGCAGCGCAGCGACCGGCTGGTCGTCGCGGGTGCCGCGAACCTCGTGCGCACCGAACAGGACTTCGCCGGGTCGATCCTCGGGGTGATCGAGGCGATCGAGGAACAGGTCGTGCTGCTCAGGCTCTTCGGCGAGATGGCGACCGACGAGCACGCCGTCGCCGTTCGCATCGGCCGAGAGAACGCCTCGTTCGGTCTCGGCGAGACGTCGATCGTGTCGAGTGCGTTCGAGATCCCCGGGCGCGACATCTCGCGCCTCGGCGTCGTCGGGCCGACCCGAATGGACTATTCGAACAGCATGGCGGCCGTCCGCGCCGTCGCCCGATACCTCTCCCGCACGCTCGGCGAGAACTGACCAGCCGCCGTCCGAACCGACCGGCGCAACCGAAAGGACAAGCCCTCCGTGGCCGACCACTACGAGGTCCTCGGCGTCTCCCGCGACGCCACCCCCGACGAGATCAAGAAGGCGTACCGCCGCCTCGCGCGAGAACTCCACCCCGACGTGAACCCGGGCGCCGAGGCATCCGAGCGCTTCAAAGAGGTGACCCACGCGTACGACGTGCTGAGCGACCCCAAGCAGCGCCAGCAGTACGACCTCGGCGGCGGCCAGGGCGGCTTCGGCGGCCAGAACTTCGGCGGCTTCGGCGACATCTTCGAGACGTTCTTCGGTGCCGGCCAGCAGAGCCGTGGCCCGCGGTCGCGTCGTGAGCGCGGCCAGGACGCCCTGATCCGCGTCGAGGTCGGCCTCGACGAGGTGATCTTCGGCACCCATCGCGACATCGAGGTCGACACGGCCGTGCGCTGCGAGACCTGCCAGGGGTCGTGCTGCCAGCCGGGCACCTCGCCCGTCACGTGCGACATCTGCCACGGCAGCGGCCAGATCCAGCGCCAGGTGCGCTCGCTCCTCGGCAACGTGATGACCTCGAGCCCGTGCGGCACCTGCCGCGGCTACGGCACGATCATCGCCACGCCCTGCATCACCTGCCAGGGCCAGGGGCGCGTGCGCGCACGTCGTACGGTGCCGGTCGACATCCCTGCGGGCGTCGACACGGGTGTTCGCCTGCAGATGCCGGGCTCCGGCGAGGCCGGCCCCGCCGGTGGACCGAACGGCGACCTCTACCTCGAGATCAAGGTCAAGAACCACGAGGTGTTCAGCCGCAACGGCGACGACCTGCTCGCGACCCTCGAGGTCGCGATGACCGACGCCATCCTCGGAACGGACGCGACGATCCCCGGTCTCGACGGCGACGTCGAGCTCGAGGTGAAGGCCGGCACGCAGAGCGGCGAGATCCTGACCGTGAAGGACCGCGGGGTCACCAAGCTCCGCGGCAACGGCCGCGGCGACCTCAAGATCGGCGTGCAGGTCGTCACGCCGACGAAGCTGTCGTCGAAGGAGCGCGATCTGATCTCGCAGTTCGCGGCGTCGAAGCGGTCGCCCGAGCCCGAGCTCAGCCACTTCCAGCAGGGGCTGTTCGCCCGGCTCCGCGACCGGTTCCTCGGCTGAGCGGAGTCCGCAGATGAGCAGCCTGTACCTCGACGAGTCCCTCGACCTCGGCGCGCTCGCCCCGGGCGCGGAGGTGCGGCTCACGGGCGACGAGGCGCGGCACGCCGTTACCGTCGCGCGCATCCGCACGGGCGAGCGCATCGCGATCGGCGACGGGCGCGGGGTGATCGTCCGTGGCTCGGTCGTCGCGACCGAGCCCCGCGAGCTCGTGCTCGTCGCCGACGAGGTCGCCGTCGAGGAGCGTCCCTCCCCGGCGATCACGCTCGTGCAGGCCCTCGCGAAGGGCGACCGCGATGAGATGGCCGTGCAGGCGTCGACCGAGCTCGGCGTCGACGCCGTCGTGCCGTGGGCCGCCGCCCGTTCGGTGTCGCGGTGGGAGGGCCCGAAGGCCGAGAAGGGCAGGCGCCGCTGGGCCACCATCGTGCGCGAGGCCGTCAAGCAGTCGATCCGCGCCTGGCAGCCCGAGGTCACCGAGGTCACGACGACGGCCGGGCTGGCCGCGCGGCTGGCCGGAACCCGGGTGCTCGTGCTCGAGCCGACCGCACGTATGGCGCTCACCGAGCTCGAGCCCGACGGCCGCGACCTCGCGCTCGTGGTCGGGCCCGAGGGCGGCATCGCGCCCGACGAGCTCGACCACCTCGTCGCCGCCGGCGCCGAGACGGTGCGCCTCGGCGCATCGGTGCTCCGCACCTCGACCGCCGGTCCCGCGGCGATCGCCGTACTGAGCGTCCGGCTCGGGCGGTGGTGAGCGATCCCTCGCTACGATGGTGGAATGACCGACTCGCGCGCTGAACCGACCGTCTTCGAACGCATCGTCGCGCGCGAGATCCCGGCGCGCATCGTCGCCGAGTCCGAGCGCGTCATCGCGTTCCACGACATCGCGCCGCAGGCGCCGGTGCACGTGATCGTCACGACGAAGGCGGGCGACTACCGCGACGTGGTCGAACTCGCCGCGGGCGACCCCGAGCTGCTGGCCGAGCTCGTCGGCCTGGCTCGCGACGTCGCGGGCGACCTCGCCGACGGCGAGTTCCGCCTGGTGTTCAACACCGGTGCCTCGGCCGGCCAGACCGTGTTCCACGTGCACGCGCACGTCCTCGCGGGCGGGCTCGAGGAGGGCACGCTTGCCGGAGCCTGAGTCGACGGAGTCCGCGGTGCCGACCGGGCCGGAGGGGGCGGCGACCGGCGTCGACGAAGAGCGCCTGCGCATCGACGGGGTGCAGATGGTGCGCCTGCTGGGGCCCCAGGACCGACTGCTGACCTCCGTCCAGCGCGAATACCCGGGCGTCGAGGTGCACGTCCGCGGCAACGAGATCGCGATCCGCGGCGCTGCCGATGAACGTCGCCGGGTACGCCGGCTGATCGAGGAGCTGCTCGAACTGGTGCGCCGCGACCAGGACCCGACCCCGACCGAAGTGAGGAGCTCAGCCCGCATGCTCGACGCCGACCCCGACGCGAAGCCCTCCGACCTGCTCGGCCAGGTGATCGTCTCCAGCCGGGGCAAGACCATCCGGCCGAAGACCGAGGGCCAGCGCGCCTACGTCGACGCGATCGACGAGAACACGATCGTCTTCGGCATCGGCCCCGCAGGCACCGGCAAGACGTACCTGGCCATGGCGAAGGCGGTGCAGGCGCTGCAGCGCAAAGAGGTCAATCGCATCATCCTCACGCGCCCCGCGGTCGAGGCGGGGGAGCGGCTCGGGTTCCTGCCCGGAACGCTCACCGACAAGATCGACCCCTACCTGCGGCCGCTCTACGACGCCCTCAACGAGATGATGGACCCCGAGCTCGTGCCGAAGCTGCTCGCCTCGGGCACGGTCGAGGTCGCCCCGCTGGCGTACATGCGCGGACGCACCCTGAACGACTCGTTCGTCGTGCTCGACGAGGCGCAGAACACGACGCCCGAGCAGATGAAGATGTTCCTCACCCGACTGGGGTTCGGATCGAAGATGGTCGTCACCGGCGACGTGACGCAGATCGACCTCCCCGGCGGCGCGAGCGGACTGCGCCTCGTCACGCGCATCCTCGATCGCATCGACGACATCCACTTCGCGCGCCTCACGAGCGACGACGTCGTGCGCCACACCCTCGTCGGACGCATCGTCGACGCGTACACCGAGTTCGACCAGCGGCAGCAGGCGCAGCGCTTCGAGCGCGCCGAGGCCCGCGAGTTCGCGAATCGCGCCGAACGGCGCGGTCACGCCGGTCCCCGCGACCACCTGCCGAGAAAGGGCACGTCTTGAGCATCGAGATCAACAACGAATCCGCGATCGAGGTCGATGAGGCCGCGATCCAGCGGCTCGCGGTCTACGCGCTCGACGCCATGCACGTCCATCAGGACGCCGAGCTCGCGATCGTGCTCGTCGACGAGGGCGCGATGGAGCAGCTCCACGTCCAGTGGATGGACGAGCCCGGCCCGACCGACGTGCTGAGCTTCCCGATGGACGAGCTCCGCCCGGGCACGGAGGAGGCGCCGACTCCGCCCGGGCTCCTCGGCGACGTCGTGCTGTGCCCGCAGGTGGCCGAGTCGCAGGCTCGCACCGCCGGTCACTCGCTGCTCGACGAGCTCCTGCTGCTGACGACGCACGGCATCCTGCATCTGCTCGGCTTCGACCACGCCGAGCCCGACGAGGAGAAGGAGATGTTCGGCATCCAGCGCGACATCCTCGTCGGCTTCTCGATGCAGGAGCGCCGCCGCTGACCATGCTGCCCTGGCTCTTCCTCGCCGCGGCGTTCGTGCTCGTCGCCTTCGGCGGGCTGATGGCCGCAGTCGACGCGGCCGTCGGCGTCTCGAGCCGGGCCGACCTCACCGACCTCGCGATCGGGTCGCGCGCCCGGCGCTCACTGCTGGCGATCGCCGACGACACGGGGGCGCACGTCAACGCCGTCAACTTCGTGCGCATCGTCGCGGAGACGACTGCGGCGGTGCTCGTGACGCTCGCGTTCACCTTCTTCATCGAGGACATCTGGCTCGTGCTGCTGTGCGCCGCCTTCATCATGACGGCCGCGTCGTTCGTGCTCGTCGGCGCGAGCCCGCGCAGCGTCGGACGCGCGCACGCACCCATGGTGCTGCGGCTCACGGCCCCGCTCGTGCACTTCCTGCGGGTGCTCATCGGACCGCTCGCGGGGGCGCTCGTGTCGCTCGGAAACCGGGTGACGCCCGGGCGCCTGCGGTTCGCGGGGGTGTCGAGCGAGGAGCAGCTGCTCAGCATGGTCGACGAGGCCGCCGAGCTCGACGTCCTCGAGGAGGGCGATCGCGAGCTCATCCACTCGATCTTCGAGTTCAACGACACCGTCGTGCGCGAGGTCATGGTGCCCCGCACCGACATGGTGACGATCGACGCGACGGCGCACCTGCCGCACGCGATGGCGCTCTTCCTCAAGGCGGGGTACTCGCGCATCCCGGTGATCGCGCGCGACGCCGACGACGTCACGGGCATCCTCTATTTGCGCGATCTCGCGAGACTCGGGTTCGAGCGTCCGCTCGACGCCGAGGAGGTCACCGTCGGCGAGCTCGGGCGGCCGGCGACCTTCGTGCCCGACTCGATGAAGGCCGACGCGCTGCTCAGGCAGATGCAGCTCGAGTCGACCCACCTCGCGATGGTCGTCGACGAGTACGGCGGCATCGCCGGTCTCGTGACCCTCGAAGACCTCATCGAGGAGCTCGTGGGCGACATCTCCGACGAGTACGACCGTGAGGCGGCGCAGGTCGAGCCCCTCGGGAACGGCCGGTACCGGGTGAACGCCCGGCTCCCGATCGACGAGCTCGGCGAGCTGTTCGGCCTCGACCTCGAGGACGAGGACGTCGACTCGGCGGGCGGGCTGCTCGCGAAAGAACTCGGCCGGCTGCCGCAGCCCGGCGAACGAGCCGGCGTCTCGGGCCTCATCCTCGAGGCCGAGCGCACCGAGGGGCGGCGCAAGCGCATCTCGACGATCCTCGTCGAGGCCGACCAGGCCCTCATCGACGCCCACGCCGCATTCGACGGGGGCGAGACCGTGGAGAGGAACCATCGTGACTGAGTACCGTGCCGGATTCGTGTCGTTCGTCGGCCGGCCGAACGTCGGCAAGTCGACGCTCACGAACGCGCTCGTCGGCGAGAAGGTCGCGATCACGAGCTCCAAGCCGCAGACGACCCGACGCGCGATCCGGGGCATCGTGCATCGGGAGCACGGCCAGCTCATCCTGGTGGACACGCCGGGTCTGCACCGGCCGCGCACCCTCCTCGGCGAGCGGCTCAACACCCTCGTGCAGTCGACGCTCGGCGATGTCGACGTGATCGCGTTCTGCGTTCCCGCGAACGAGGCGATCGGCCCGGGCGACCGATTCATCAACGAACAGCTCGACCAGTACCCGCGCGCGAAGAAGGTCGCAATCGTGACGAAGACCGACGCCACGTCGAAGGCCAAGGTCGCCGAGCAGCTGCTCGCCGTGTCCGAGCTGCGCGACTGGGCCGCGATCGTCCCGGTCTCTGCCCCGCGAGGAGAACAGCTCGACGTGCTCGTGGCCGAGTTGCTCGCCCTCATGCCCGAGTCCGACCAGCCGCTCTACCCGGCCGAGGCGCTCACCGATGAGGACATCACCGACCGCATCGCCGAGTTCGTGCGAGAGGCCGCGCTCGAGGGCGTGTCCGACGAGCTGCCGCATTCGATCGCGGTGACGGTCGACGACATGATCGAGCGGGACGACAAGGATCTCGTCGAGGTGTACGCGAACCTCATCGTCGAGCGCGACAGCCAGAAGGGCATCATCATCGGCAAGGGCGGCGCCCGGCTCAAGGAGGTCGGTGCGGCCGCGCGCGGGCAGATCGAGCAGCTGCTCGGGCGCAAGGTCTACCTCGCCCTCCACGTGAAGGTCGCGAAGGACTGGCAGCGCGATCCGAAGCAGCTCGGCCGCCTCGGCTTCTGAGTCGAGCATGCGACGGGGCGGGGATGCCTCGGAGGGCGTGCGATCGGGGCGCCGTCTCTCGTACCACTCGAGGATGATTCCGCGCCGCTGAGCCCCTCTCGGCGCAGTCGAGCGCGTACGGTGGATCGGTGCCCACCAGGATCAGCCGTGCGAAGCTCACGACCGACATCGTGCTCGCCGGCGTGTTCGCGCTCGTGTGCCTGCCGTTCGCGCTGCTCGGCGGCGTCTCGGACGTCCTGATCCTCGTGGTGTTCGCCGGGGCGCTCGCGGTGCGCCGCTACGACCCGGGCTGGTCGCTCGCGATCGCGTGGGTCGCGGCGCTCGCCCAGATGCTGCTGCTGCGCGACCTGCAGCTCTACGACGCGGCGGTCCTCGGCGTGCTGTACTCGACCGCGGCGCACGGCGGGCGCGTCGTGAAGTGGCTCGGGCTCGGCTCGGCCGGGGTCGGTGCGGTGCTCGCGACCGCCTATCTCGCGTGGGTGAAGCCGCTCATCGACGGGGCGACGTTCGCGGCGCCGCAGGACACGATCGGCACGGTGATCCTGACCGGCGTGCTCTTCGTCGCGTCGATCGCGGTCCTCGTGCTCGCGTGGACCGCCGGCCTCCTCGTGCGGGCCGTCCGCGACACGCGCGAGGTGCGGCGTCGAGAAGAGGTGGCGAACCGCGAGCGCGAGCTCGCCGAGTACCGCTGGGTGGTCGAGCAGGAGCGCAACCGCATCGCCCGCGACATGCACGACGTCGTCGCCCACTCGCTCGCGGTCGTGATCGCGCAGGCCGACGGTGCGCGGTTCGCCGCCCGCGCGAAGCCCGAGTCGGCGGTCGATGCGCTCGGCACGATCGCCGGGGTGGCGCGGGGCGCGCTCGGCGACGTGCGCCTCCTGCTCGCCGAACTCCGCCATCACGAGACCGAGTCGCCGCAACCCGTGCTCGACGATCTCGGCGTCCTGCTCGACCAGGTCCGCGCGGCCGGGCTCGACATCCGCCTCGACGAGCACGGGGTCCGCCCCGAGCTCGGCACGGGGCAGCAGATCGCCGTCTACCGCATCGTGCAGGAGGGCCTCACGAACGCGCTCCGGCACGGCGACGCAGCACAGCCGGTGCAGCTCGCGCTCCGGTGGGACGACGCGGGGGTGACCGTCGAACTCGTGAACGCCCGCCGGGCCGACGTGCCGCCGCCCGACTCGCACGCGTTCCGCCACGGCATCCCCGGGATGCGCGAACGCGCGCAGCTCGCCGGCGGTACCCTGCAGGCGGTGGCAGGCGACGACGGACTCTTCCGTCTCACCGCCCGCATCCCCGCCCGAACCGGAAGGACCGCATGAGCATCCGCGTCGCCCTCGTCGACGACCAGGCCCTCTTCCGTGCCGGCGTGCGCATGCTCGTCGAGTCCCAGCCCGACCTCGAGGTCGCGGGCGAGGCGGGCGACGGTGTCGCAGCGGTCGCCCTCGCGGCATCGGTACGGCCCGACGTCGTGCTCATGGACGTGCGGATGCCGCTCGCCGACGGCATCGCCGCCACCGAGCGCATCCTCGCCGACGCGGATCGCGAGGGGCGCACGGCCCCGCGCATCCTCGTGCTCACCACCTTCGACCTCGACGAGAACGCCGCACGGGCGATCCGCGCCGGCGCGAGCGGCTTCGTGCTGAAGGACGCCGACCCCGAGTTCTTGCTGGCGGCGATCCGCACCGTGCACCAGGGCAACCAGGTCATCGCCGCGTCGGCGACCCGGGCGCTGTTCGCGCATGTGGGGGCCGGCTCCGGGCTGCGTCCCGCACCGCCGGCGTGGGGCGACCTGACGCCCCGCGAGCGCGAGATCTTCGCACTCGCTGCGCGGGGACTCTCGAACAGCGAGATCGCGGCGGGCGAATTCCTGTCGGAGGCGACGGTGAAGACGCACGTCAGCCGCATCCTCGCGAAGCTCGGCCTGCGCGATCGGGTGCAGCTCGTGGTGTTCGCGTACGAGCACGACCTCACCGAACCCGCTGCGGGCTGACGCCAACGTCATCCTCGAGGATGACGCGGGCGCGACTGCAGCCGGACGAGACAGCCCCCGGGCATCCGTAGCGTCGAAGACATGCAGATCCAACCCTCCGACCTCGGTCTCATCGCCCGCGTCGCCGGCCTCGTCAAGCGCTACGGGCAGGGCGCCGGCACCGTCACCGCCCTCGACGACGTCTCGCTCGGTCTCCGTCGCGGCGAGTTCACCGCGATCATGGGGCCGAGCGGCTCCGGCAAGTCGACCCTCATGCACATCATGGCCGGCCTCGACTCGCCGAGCGCGGGGCGCGTCTGGCTCGGCGACACCGACATCACCGAGCTCGGCGACTCGGCCCTGACGGTGCTGCGCCGTCGCCGCATCGGGTTCGTGTTCCAGTCGTTCAACCTCGTGCCGACGCTCGACGTCCGCGGCAACGTGCTGCTGCCGTTCGAGCTCGACGGCCGGCGCCCGACGAAGGACGAGCAGGAGTGGACCGACGAGCTCTTCGCCACCCTCGGCCTCGGTGATCGGCTGACGCACCGCCCGCACGAGCTCTCCGGCGGCCAGCAGCAGCGCGTGGCGATCGCCAGGGCGCTCGCGACGCGCCCCGACCTCGTCTTCGCCGACGAACCCACGGGCAACCTCGACTCGCGCACCGGCCGCGAGGTGCTCGGGCTCCTCGCCGCGGCGAGTGCGACCTACGGCCAGTCCATCGCGATGGTGACGCACGACCCGGTCGCCGCGAGCCACGCCGACCGCATCCTCTTCCTTGCCGACGGCCGTATCGTACGCGATTCCGGCCGGTCGACGCCCGAGGAGATCTCGGCATTCATGCTCTCGATGGAACTGGCCTCCTGATGCGCACGCGATTCCGGGACCAGTGGCCGACGCTCGTGGTCGCGACGATCGCCGGCACGTTCGGCGTGCTGCTCCTGCAGGTGACCGGCCTCCTGGCCGCGGCGATCCGGGCGGACGACGTCACGGGCGAGAGCGACACCGTCGCACTCATGCTCAGCGTGCTCGCGACGGTGTTCATCGTCATCGCCGTGTACGTGAGCGCGATCGTCACCACGAACACGGTCGCGACGGTCGTCGCGGGACGCACTCGCGTGATCGCGCTCCTTCGTCTCATCGGCTCGAGCGCACGCGCCCAGCGCGCCCAGATCGCGAAGGAAGGGCTCGTCATCGGCTTCGCGGGTGCGGCGATCGGCATCCTGCTCGGCACGGCATCGGCCTACGGCCTCGCCCGTTCCGCGGTCGCGAGCGGGATGCTGCCCCAGACCGAGTACGACTACCTCAACGTCTCGGTCGTGCTGCCGGCGATCGCCGTCGCCCTCACGACCTGGGTGGCGTCGTGGGTCGGGTCGCGGCGGGTGCTCAAGGTGCGCCCGGCCGAGGCGATCGGCAACGCGAACCCGCAGAGCCAGGAGGCCGTCGGCCGTCGCCGCGGCCGCAACATCACGGCGGCGGTGCTCGTCGTCGTGGGGGTGGCCCTGCTCGCGGTGGGCGTCGTCGTGGGGCTCACCCGGCCGGAGGGTGTGCTCATCGGCATGGTCGGCGGCATCGTGTCGTTCACGGGCGTCGTGCTCGGCGCCGACGTCGTCATGCCGCCCGTGCTGCGGCTCGTCGGGCGTCTGTTCGGTCGCTCGCCCGCCGCACGCCTCGCCGCCGAGAACGCGGTGCGCAACCCCGAGCGCAGCTCGCGCATGACGATCGGCCTCGTCATCGGCGTCACGCTCATCACGACGTTCTCGGTCACGATGGAGTCGTACCGCGCGATGATCCTCGCCGCCCAGAAGGCGCAGCCCGAGGTGTTCGCCGGCATCGAGCCGATGCTGAACGCGACGATCGCGGTCTTCACGGTGCTCATCGGCTTCAGCGCGCTCATCGCGGCGATCGGCATGGTCAACACCCTGTCGCTCAGCGTGCTGCAGCGCTCCAGGGAGCTCGGCCTGCTGCGCGCGCTCGGCTTCGACCGGCGGCAGCTGCGACGCATGATCGTCGTCGAGAGTGCGGCCCTCACCGTCGCTGCGACGCTCACGGGCCTCGTGCTCGGCTTCGGGTACGGCTGGGCGGGCGCCCAGGCGCTGCTCGGCGGCGCGCAGGGTCAGCCGGTGTTCGTCTTCCCCGGCATCCCGTGGGTCATGATCGGCGCGCTCATCGTCGCAGCGGGCGTGCTCACGCTCGCCGCGTCCATCGCTCCGGCGCGTCGCGCGATGCGCGTGTCGCCGGTCGCAGCCCTCGCGGTCGAATAGGGGCGTCGCGAGGAGGTGGGAAGGGCGGGCGGATGCCTCGGGGGAGGCATCCGCCCGCTTCGCCGCGCCGCCCGGCGACGCTCGCCGGGGCTCGCGCGACGTCACACGCGTGCGCGCCCGGCGCGCGGGTGTTAGCCTTGTCGCGTGCTTCACGGCCTGCTTCTCCTTAGCTGCCGCAGCGAGTCCTAGTTCCCAGGCCTCCCTCGCTGCGGAGTTCGTCGTCGGCTGATTCGATCCGAAAAGCGAGAAGAGCACCCCATGCAGAACAACCAGAAGCCCTCGGCGATGCCCGTCCATCGGTACCGCCCCTTCCACGAGCAGATCTCCGTCGAGCTGCCCGACCGCACGTGGCCGTCGAAGCGCATCGAGGTCGCACCCCGTTGGTGCGCCGTCGACCTGCGCGACGGCAACCAGGCGCTCATCGACCCGATGAGCCCCGAGCGCAAGCGCATCATGTTCGAGCTGCTCGTGAGCATGGGCTACAAGGAGATCGAGGTCGGCTTCCCGAGCGCGAGCCAGACCGACTTCGACTTCGTGCGCCAGCTCATCGACGACGGCGCGATCCCCGACGACGTCACCATCCAGGTGCTGACGCAGGCGCGCGACCACCTGATCGAGCGCACCTACGAGGCGATCGCGGGTGCGAAGCAGGCGATCGTGCACCTCTACAACTCGACGAGCATCCTGCAGCGCGAGGTCGTCTTCCGCACCGACCAGCAGGGCATCATCGACATCGCCCTGCACGGCGCGCGCAAGTGCCGTGAGATGGAGCGCACGATTCCCGGCACGACCGTCTACTACGAGTACTCGCCCGAGAGCTACACGGGTACCGAGCTGGAGTTCGCGGTCGACGTGTGCAACCAGGTGCTCGAGGTCTTCGAGCCCACCCCCGACCGCAAGGTCATCATCAACCTGCCCGCCACGGTCGAGATGGCCACGCCGAACGTGTACGCCGACTCGATCGAGTGGATGAGCCGGCACCTCGCCCACCGCGAGAACGTGATCCTGTCGCTGCACCCGCACAACGACCGCGGCACCGCGATCGCCGCGGCCGAGCTCGGCTACATGGCGGGCGCCGACCGCATCGAGGGGTGCCTGTTCGGCAACGGCGAGCGCACCGGCAACGTCGACCTCGTCGCACTCGGCATCAACCTGTTCACGCAGGGCATCGACCCGCAGATCGACTTCAGCGACCTCGACCACATCAAGCGCACCGCCGAGTACTGCAACCAGCTGCGCGTGCACGAGCGCAGCCCGTGGGCGGGCGATCTCGTCTACACCGCGTTCTCGGGATCGCACCAGGACGCGATCAAGAAGGGCTTCGAGTCGATGGAGGCGAAGGCGGCTGAGACGGGCGTCGCCGTCGACGACCTCGAATGGGCCGTGCCGTACCTGCCGGTCGACCCGAAAGACCTGGGGCGCAGCTATGAGGCCGTCATCCGGGTCAACTCGCAGTCGGGCAAGGGCGGCGTCGCCTACCTGCTGAAGACCGACCACGCGCTCGACCTGCCGCGCCGACTGCAGATCGAGTTCTCGGGCGTCGTCCAGGCGAAGACCGATGCCGAGGGCGGCGAGGTGTCGAGCGACGACATCTGGCGCATCTTCAACGACGAGTACCTGCCGGCGCCGGCCGACCGTCCCGACGAGAAGTGGGGCCGGTTCGAGCTGCTGGGCCTCCGCACCGAGAGCGCCCTCGACGGCGTCGTGAACGTGCGGGTCGGCCTTCGCGACGGCGACGAGCGAGTCGACGCCGACGCGAGCGGCAACGGCCCGATCTCGGCGTTCCTCAACGTGCTGGGCGCCGAAGGCGTCGATGTGAAGCTGCGCGACTACGTCGAGCACACGCTCTCGGCCGGCGGCGACGCGCAGGCGGCCGCCTACGTCGAGCTCGAGGTCGCCGGGCGCGTGCTGTGGGGCGTCGGCATCGACGCCGACATCTCGACCGCATCGCTCAAGGCGGTCGTCTCGGCCGTGAACCGCGCGCTGCGCACGACCGTGGTCGAGCCCGAGCCCGAGCCCGAGCTCGCCGCCGTCTGAGGTCCGTGCCAGTCGTTCCGGGGGTCGTTCTCCGCCGCCCGGATGCCTCGAGGCATCCGGTTCCGGCCGAGAACGACCCCCGGGGCGTGCCCGGGTGCGGTGCTCGCGGTCAGCGGTGGATGACGGGCATCACGCCCGTCTCGGTCGCGACCTTGCGGCGGTAGAGCATCCGCTGCTCGGGCAGCGAGAGGTCGAAGACCACTGCGAGCCAACGGATCACGCTCGTGACGACCACGCAGACGATGCCGCCGATGAAGAGCGGTACTCCGAACACGTCGAGCACCGCGAGCACGAGGCATCCCGCAGCCGCGGCGACCGCGTACAGCGAGCCGACGTGCATGATCGCCACCGGCAGGCTCATGAGCATGT
This sequence comes from Agromyces chromiiresistens, assembly GCF_029167465.1. Classification (NCBI taxonomy): domain Bacteria; kingdom Bacillati; phylum Actinomycetota; class Actinomycetes; order Micrococcales; family Microbacteriaceae; genus Agromyces; species Agromyces chromiiresistens. Next base: position 212,203 of record NZ_JARFNL010000003.1, on the reverse strand, counting down.
CGCGCAGGATGCCGCCGCCGACCGCGGCGGCGACGCCCACGAACACGGCGGGAAGCAGCGGCAGGCCGAGCCCGAGCGCCTTCGACGTGCCGAACGCGCCGAACATGCCGATCACGATCGCGTCGAGCCCGACGATGACGCCGTTGAGTCGTTGCAACGGGGCCGCGAGCAGCATGCCGACGAGGGACGCCGCCACCGCGGTCACCAGGTACCAGTTGTTCTGGAGGGCGCCGATCGGCACGTTCAGCAGCAGGTCCCTGATGGCTCCGCCGCCGAAGCCCATGACGATGCCGACGATCGCGACGCCGAGCAGGTCGAGGCGTCGTTCGCCGCGGAAGCCGGAGGCGAACAGGGCCCCCTGCACGCCGCCGAGCCCGACCGCGGTGAGGTCGAGCCACAGGGGAATGGTGAACTGGGCGGTTTCCACGATCACAGTGAATCACGGATGCCGCGCCCCGCAGTGATGGGAGAATCGACGTGTGCCCGTGTACCGAGATGAAGCCGTCGTGCTGCGCACCCACAAGCTGGGCGAGGCCGACCGCATCGTCACCCTGCTGACCCGGCAGCACGGCAAGGTGCGCGCCGTTGCGAAGGGGGTGCGCCGCACCGGCTCGAAGTTCGGCGCGAGGCTCGAGCCGTTCATGGTGGCCGACCTGCAGCTCTACGAGGGTCGCAGCCTCGACGTCGTGACGCAGGCCGAGTCGCTCGGCTCGTACGGGGCCGACATCTCGCAGGACTATGCGGCGTACACCGCGGCGAACGCAATGGTCGAAACGGCCGACAAGCTCACCGAAGCCGAGGGCTCGCTGCAGCAGTACTTGCTGCTGGTCGGCGCACTCCGCTCGCTCGCGCGGCGCGAGCACGGCCCCGCGCTCACCCTCGACTCGTACCTGCTGCGCGCGCTCGCCCTCGCCGGCTGGGCGCCGAGCTTCGGCGACTGCTCGCGCTGCGGGCGGCCCGGCGAGCACACCGCCGTCGTGGTGCAGCTCGGCGGCGTCGTCTGCGACGACGAGTGCGCCCCGCCCGGCACGCCGCGCATCGCGCGCTCGACGGTCGAACTGCTCGGGGCGCTGCTGTCGGGCGACTGGACGGTGGCCGAGGCCGCACCCGAGCGCGACCGCAACCAGGCGTCGGGCATCGTCGCCGCGTACACGCAGTGGCATCTCGAGCGGGGTCTCCGCTCGTTGCCGCACGTCAGCCGCGAGGCATCCGCGCCGGCACCTCGCGTCGCCCCGCACGACGCGACCGAACCGCACGACCGCCCCACCCGACCCGCCGAACCAGGAATGGCCACCACGTGAGTCCCAAGCCGTACACCCACCGCGACGCCGTGCCCTACCGGCCGATCGACTGGACGGGCATCCACCCGCCGGCGTTCCCGAAGGGGGCGGTGCCCGGCCACGTCGCAATCGTCATGGACGGCAACGGGCGCTGGGCGAACCAGCGCGGCCTCACCCGCATCGAGGGTCACAAGGCCGGCGAGGCCGCGCTCCTCGACGTCGTTGCGGGGGCGATCCAGGCGGGTGTGAAGCACCTGTCGGTGTACGCGTTCTCGACCGAGAACTGGAAGCGGTCGCCCGACGAGGTGCGCTTCCTCATGGGCTACAACCGAGACGTGCTGCACCGCCGTCGCGACCAGCTCAACGAGTGGGGGGTGCGCATCCGCTGGGCCGGGCGCAAGCCGCGGCTGTGGAAGTCGGTCATCGAGGAGCTGCAGTTCGCCGAGCGGCTCACGGCCGGCAACGACGTGCTGACGCTGACCATGTGCGTGAACTACGGCGGTCGCAACGAGATCACCGACGCGGTGCGGCGGATCGCCGATGACGTCGCTGCCGGTCGGCTGCGGCCGTCGGCGGTGAGCGAGAAGCAGATCGCGAAGCGGCTCTACCAGCCCGACATGCCCGACGTCGACCTGTTCGTGCGATCGTCGGGGGAGCAGCGCACCTCGAACTTCCTGCTCTGGCAGTCGGCGTACGCCGAGATGGTGTTCCTCGACACGCTGTGGCCCGACTTCTCGCGCACCCAGCTGTGGGATGCGATCGAGATCTACGCGCGGCGGAACCGCCGGTTCGGCGGGGCGGTCGACGCGCCGACGGTCAGCGGCTGACCGCTATCGCCGCCGGATCCGCCCGGCGACACCCGCGAACAGGGCGTGCAGCAGCGGCAGCACCGACAGCGCGACGAGCGTCGTGCCGAGGGCGGGGTTCGACGCCGTGAGCAGCGCCCCGCCGATGAGCAGCGCGGCGAACAGCACGGCCGACACGACTCGGCGGGCGACGCCCTCGACCCGGTCGAGCCGTCGCTCGAGGCGCGAGGTGTCGAACGACATGCGGCCCTGGTCGGCCTTCGTGATGAGGGCGTCGACGCGCTGCGGCATCCCCCAGAGCAGGCGGGCGCTCGACAGTGCCTGCCCGGTGAGGTCCTCGACGAGGTTGCCGCCCTCCTCCTGCAGCAACTGCGACGCGTACGGCTCGACCGCGTCCCAGACGTTGAACTCGGGGTCGAGCCCGCTGCACATGCCCGAGGTGAGTGCCATCGCGCGGATCAGCAGCAGCAGGTGCTCGGGCAACTGCAGCGGGAGCGAGCGCACGACGTCGCCGAACTCGACGCCGAAGTCGCGGAACTCGCGCGGATCGACCTGCTTGAGCTGTGCGAAGCCCATACCGCCGAAGCGCTCGAAGAGCTGCGTGAGCGCCCGCTCCAGCTCGGCCGTGTCGGCCGAGGGCATGAGCACTCCGATCTCGTGCGCGGCCTCGATCATCGCGCGACCGTCGCGTCCGGCGACCGCGATCACGAGCATCCGCAGCCCGGCTCGCAGCTCGGCGGGCACCTCGGCCATCATGCCGAAGTCGACGAAGGTGAGACGCCACGGGATGCCTCGCTCCCCGGGTTCGCGCGCGCCGTCGTCGCCGTCGGCGAGCGGAGTGACGAAGATGTTGCCGGGGTGCGGGTCGGCGTGCACGAAGGCGTGGGTGAACACCTGGTCGAACATCACCTCCGCGACCACGCGGGCCACCTCGGTCGGCGGGATGCCGGCCGCGCGCAGCGCCTCGACGTCGTTGATCTTGATCGCGGTGACATCTTCGAGGGTCAGCACGCGCCGGGTGGTTCGCTCCCACACCACGGCGGGCGCGTCGACCCGCGGGTCGCCCGCGAACGACTCGGCGAAGCGCTCGGCGTTCTGCGCCTCGTGCAGGTAGTCGATCTCCTCGAGGCTCGTCTGCGCGAACTCCTCGACGAGCGCAGGCGCATCGACGTGCTCGGAGACGACGCGCACGCGCCGGAGCCAGCCCGCGATGCGACGCAGCGCGGCGAGGTCGACGCCGACGATCTGCTCGATGCCGGGACGCTGCACCTTCACGACGACCTCGTCGAGCCCGGTCTCTTCGGCGTCGACGGGGGAGAGCTGCGCCCGGTGCGCCTGTCCGAGGGAGGCCGCCGCGACGGGCGTCTCGTCGAACCATGCGTAGACGCGGTCGAGCGGCGACCCGAGTTCGGCCTCGGCGAGCTCGCGGATCGCCGGGAACGGCACGGGCGGCACCTCGTCCTGCAGGCCCTCGAGCTCGGAGGTGATCTCGGGCGGCAGCACGTCGAGCCGCGAGGAGAGGAACTGCCCGACCTTGATCATGAGTCCGCCGAGTTCGACGGCGAGCGTGCGGAACCGTTCGGCGAGCCGGCGCATCCGCCGCTCGCGCGTGCGATCGGCGACGCTCGAGAGTCCGATCTTGGGCAGCACGAGCTCGTACCACCAGAGCTGCACGAGTCGGCGCGCGGCGAACCCGAGGATGCGGCGGGAGCGGGCGCGGTGGGCACCGTCGGTCATGCCGTCATCCTCTCGCGTTGCGGAGGACACGGCATCCCGGCCGGCACCCGTTCAGCCCTCGGCCAGGATCGCGTAGAGGCGGCGCCGCGTCTCGTCGAGCGCCGTCACCGCCTGTTGGATCTGCTCGGGCGACCCGCTCCGGCCGACCTGCGCGGCGGCGGCGGCGAGTTCGACACCCGCCTTCGAGAGGGCCCGGTGGGCGCCCCCGTGGGCGGTGGGCGACTCCCACGGTGCCGGGCGGTCGGCGGCGGCCGCCGCCTCGGCACGGCCGGCTTCCGTGAGCGAGTAGGTCTTGCGCCCCTGCAGCTCGGAGGCGGTGATCAGGCCCTCGTCGGCGAGGAGCTGCAACGTCGGGTACACGGATCCGGCGCTCGGCTTCCACGAGCCGCCGCTGCGCTCCTCGATCTCCTGCATGATCTGGTAGCCGTGCATCGGCTGCTCGGAGAGGAGCGCCAGCACGGCCGCGCGAACGTCGCCGCGCGACATCCGCTTCATTCCGGGGCGCTGTTCGAACGAGGAGCGCAGCTGCTCCATCGCCTCCCAGAGCGCCGCGCCCGGGTTTCCGGCTCCGCCGAACCCCTGGCCGCCGAATCCGCCGGTCGAACGATTCCCATTCATGATGACCTCCCGCGACATGCGAACGATACTCAACGATATATCGCTACTGCGCGGAACGGAAGGTCTTCTCCAGCCATGCCTCGGCATCGCGCGGGCGCCGGAGGCGCACTACTTCGAGGTGCGGTCGCCGCGCTGCGGCCTCGTCGACGAGGGCGCCCCGAGTGGCGTGCGTCGACCACGCCCAGCGCACGATGTGCTCGGGGTCGGTGAAGAACGTGCGCAAGGGTCCCTCGGTGTTGCCGTTCCAGAGCTCCTCGCGGCGCAGCCGGCGACGCACCGTGCGCACGATGACCCGTCGCATCACGAGCGGACGCGCATAGTCGAGGAAGACGAGCACCTGCGCCCGGTCGGCGAGCAGCTCGCGCACGGGCTCGTACTGCCACTCGGTCACCCACGCTGCTTGAGCCGTGAACCTGTCGACGTCATCGGCGAAGCTCGGCCGCGCGGTCCAGTCTGGTCCGTGGAACAGCGCATCGATCTCCTGGTAGGGCAGACCGGATGCCTCGGCGATGCGTCGCGCGAGCGTCGACTTGCCCGCGCCGCTCGCCCCGGCCACGAGGATGCGTCGCGGTACGGCGGGGGAGTCCGGCATCCGACCACTGTAACGAGCGCCGAGCGACTCGGACTACTCGGCGGAGAGCCCCGGAACGTAGCAGACGTCGCCCTCGCAGACCATGGCCCCGGCGGCGTCGGTCACCATGGTGAAGGGCGAGGATGCCTCGGCCGAAGGCGACTCCGACGGGAAGACCTGCGCCGGCGCTGCGAGCGGCGCCGCGCCCGCGGCATCCGCCTCGATCTCGACGCTCACGCGGCGGCGCCGTCGCGCTCGCCCGCGACCTGGGTGAGCACCTGGCCGAAGACCTCGGCGGGCTGTGCGCCCGAGACGCCGTACTTGCCCTCGAAGACGAAGAACGGCACGCCGTTGATGCCGTAGGCGCCCGCCTGGGCGATGTCGGCCTGCACGTCGGCGGCGTAGCGGCCCGACTCGAGGGCCTCGCGCGCGGCGTCGGCGTCGAGACCCGCTTCTGCGGCCAGCTCGACGAGCTCGTCGACGCGGCCGACGTGGCGGCCGTCGGTGAAGTAGGCCTTGAAGAGGATCTCGGAGAGCTCGAGCTGGCGACCCTGCGACTTCGCGAAGTGCAACAGCTCGTGGGCCTTCAGCGTCTTGGTGTGCTTGAGCGCGTCGAAATCGTAGTCGAGGCCGGCGTTCGCGGCGACGCCGGTGACGTGCTGCAGCATCTGCTGCACGCGCTCGGTCGGCAGGCCCTTGTGCTTCGCGAGGAAGTCGACCTCGCTGCCTTCGAAGTCGACGGGCGTGTCGGGGGCGAGCTCGAACGAGTGGTACTCGATCTCGACGTCGGGAGCGTCGTCGCCGAGCGAGGCGAGGCCGGCTTCGAGGTGGCGCTTGCCGATGTAGCACCAGGGGCAGGCGATGTCGGACCAGATGTCGATCTTGATGGGAGTACTCACGATGGATGCGAACGCATCGGATGGAGGGGGTATTCCCGCGGGCGGGGCTCGGCATACGTCGCCCCTCGACCACCGCGGTGCGCGCCGTTCGGCCACCGCCGATGGGCCGACGGCGGCTACTCGGGGTCGCTGAGGTCGGCGACCGTCGCATCGAACGCGGCGATGAGGGCGTCGGCGTCGACGAAGAGGCTCCGCCCGTGCTCGCCGGCGCCCATCGACACGCGGCGGCCCGCGACCGACTCGTCGACGTAGACGGGCCACGGGGTGGTCGAGCCGAGGGGGGTGATGGTGCCGCGCTCGTAGCCCGTCGCGGCGAGCGCGAGCGACGCGTCGGGCAGCTGCAGCTTGTTGACGCCGACGAGGGCGCGCAGCTTCGGCCAGCTGATCTTGCGGCCGCCGGGCACGAGCGCGAACAGAAAGCTGCCGTCGCTGCGCTTGACGACGAGCGACTTCACGATGTCGCCGGGGGAGATGCCCATGAGCTCCGCCGCCTCCTCGAGGCTGCGCGCGGCGGGCCGCTCGATGATCTCGACCTCGAGGCCGCGCGCCTCGGCGTCGGCACGCACCCGTTCGGCGCCCGTGAGTTCCGCCATCTCGTCCTCCCCAGTGGCTCGTCTGCTCGAAATCCTAGGCTCGCGCGGGCGCGGCGGGCGAGGCGGCGCAGAACTCTGGGAGAATCGTCGGTGATGTCTTCCACCACCCTCACCCGCGGTCCGCTCACGATCGGCGACCTCGAGCTCGACGTGCCCGTCGTGCTCGCGCCGATGGCCGGCATCACGAACACCGCGTTCCGGCGGCTCTGCCGCGAGTTCGGCGCCGGCCTCTACGTCTCCGAGATGATCACGTCGCGCGCGCTCGTCGAGCGCACGCCCGAGTCGATGCGGCTCATCACGCACCACGAGTCCGAGACGCCGCGGTCGATCCAGCTGTACGGCGTCGATCCCAAGACGGTCGCCGAGGCGGTCACCATGCTCGTCGCCGAAGACCGGGCCGACCACATCGACCTCAACTTCGGGTGCCCCGTGCCGAAGGTGACCCGCAAGGGCGGCGGTGCCGCCCTGCCGTGGAAGAGCGGGCTCTTCCGCGACATCGTCGAAGGCGCGGTGAAGGCGGCGGGCGACACCCCGCTCACAGTGAAGATGCGCAAGGGCATCGACTCCGACCACCTGACCTACCTCGAGGCCGGCCGCATCGCCGAGGGCGCCGGCGTCGCGGCCGTCGCCCTGCACGCGCGCACCGCGGCCGAGTTCTACTCGGGCCAGGCCGACTGGTCGGCGATCACGAAGCTCAAAGAGACGGTCACGAGCGTGCCCGTGCTCGGCAACGGCGACATCTGGTCGGCGGGCGACGCCCTGCGCATGGTCGACGAGACCGGGTGCGACGGCGTCGTGGTGGGGCGCGGATGCCTCGGTCGCCCGTGGCTCTTCGGCGATCTCGCGGCGGGCTTCCGCGGCGAGCTCGCCGACGGCGACGACGCGCTCTTCCGGCCGTCGCTCGGGCAGGTCGCGCAGACGTTCCGGCGGCACGCCGAGCTGCTGACCGACTTCTTCGACAGCGAAGAACGCGGCTGCCGCGACATCCGCAAGCACGTCGCCTGGTACTTCAAGGGGTACCCGGTCGGCGGCGACCTGCGCGCCCGCCTCGCGACCGTCGAGTCGCTCGCGATGCTCGACGACCTGCTCGGCACGCTCGACTGGACGATGCCGTACCCGGGCGAGGGCGCCGAGGGCCCGCGCGGTCGGGCCGGCACGCCGAAGAACCCGTCGCTGCCCGACGGCTGGCTCGCCTCGCAGGAGCTCGAGGGCCACGATCGGGTGACCCTAGTCGACGCCGAGCTCGACACGAGCGGCGGCTGAGATGGCGGCGCGACTCTTCGGCGGCTACGAGGCCGCCGACAGCGAGCGGATGCTGCCCGAGGAGCACTACTCCCGGCGCAGCGACTTCGCGCGCGACCGGGCGCGCCTGCTGCATTCGAGCGCCCTGCGCCGCCTCGCCGCGAAGACCCAGGTGCTGAGTCCGACGGCCGGCATCGACTTCGCACGCAACCGGCTGACCCACTCGCTCGAGGTGGCCCAGATCGGCCGCGAACTCGCCGACAACCTCGGCCTCGACCCCGACGTCGTCGACACGGCGTGCCTCGCGCACGACCTCGGCCACCCTCCGTTCGGGCACAACGGCGAGAAGGCGCTCAACACCTGGGCCGCCGACATCGGCGGGTTCGAGGGCAACGCGCAGACGCTGCGGCTGCTCACCCGGCTCGAGCCGAAGGTGTTCGGCGCCGACGGCCGAAGCTACGGCCTCAACCTCACCCGGGCGAGTCTCGACGCGAGCTGCAAGTACCCGTGGCCGGAGGCGTCGGGCGTCGCCGACCCGTCGGGGCGGCAGAAGTTCGGGTTCTACCACGACGACGTCGCCGTGTTCGAGTGGCTGCGCGCCGGGGCGCCCGAGCGGCGCCTCTGCATCGAGGCGCAGGTGATGGACCTCTCCGACGACATCGCCTACTCCGTGCACGACTTCGAGGACGCCATCGTCAACGGGTACATCGACGTCGAAGCGCTCGGCGCCCGGGTCGACCACGACGAGCTCGTCTCGTCGATGTACGAGTGGATCGGCGGGGCGATCCCGCACGACGAGCTCATCGCCGCGTTCGACCGGCTCGACTCGCTCGACGTCTGGCTCGACGAGTGGTCGGGCAGCAGGCGCGACCAGTCACGGCTCAAGAACCTCACGAGCCAGCTCATCGGCCGCTTCGCGCACGCCGCGACGGCGGCGACGCGCTCCGCGTTCCCGCTCGCGAGCCTCATCCGCTTCGACGCCGACGTCGTCGTGCCGCGCGAGATCCAGGCCGAGATCGCCGTGCTGAAGGGCATCGTCGCGGCGTTCGTGATGTCGCGCAACACCCGGCAGCCGATCTACGTGCAGCAGCGCGAGGTGCTCGCGTCGCTCGCCGACGTGCTCTACGCGACGGGTGACCGGCATCTCGACGCCGGCTTCGCCGAAGACTGGGCCGCCGCCGACGACGACCAGGCGCGCAGGCGCGTCGTCGTCGACCAGGTCGCGAGCCTGACCGACCAGTCGGCGCTGAGCTGGCACGAACGGCTCGTGCGGCACTGATTGCGCACGACGACGGAACCACGACGACCGAGGACGAATAGGATGTGAGCATGGCGGGCCGGATTCGACAGAGCGATGTCGAAGAGGTGAAGGCCCGCACGAACATCGCCGACATCATCGGCGAGCACGTGAGCCTCAAGTCGGCCGGCGTCGGTTCGCTGAAGGGCCTCTGCCCGTTCCACGACGAGCGCAGCCCGAGCTTCAACGTGCGGCCCGGCGTCGGTTACTACCACTGCTTCGGCTGCGGCGAGTCGGGCGACGTCTACAGCTTCCTCCAGAAGATCGATCACGTGTCGTTCACCGAGGCGGTCGAACGCCTCGCCGGTCGCATCGGCTTCGAACTGCACTACGAAGACGGCGGGCCCGCCGCCGACCACGGCAACCGGGCGCGACTGCTCGCCGCGAACCAGGCGGCCGCCGAGTTCTTCGTCGAGCAGCTGGTGCAGCCGGCGGCCGACATCGGGCGGCGGTTCCTCGGCGAGCGCGGCTTCGACGCCGAGGCGGCCCGACGGTTCGGCGTCGGATTCGCGCCGAAGAGCTGGGACTCGCTCACGAACCACCTGCGCGGTCGCGGGTACTCGACCGAGGAGCTCGCGGCGGCCGGACTCGTGTCGCAGGGCGACCGCGGCGTCTACGACCGGTTCCGCGGCCGGCTCGTCTGGCCCATCCGCGACGTCACCGGGCAGACCGTCGGCTTCGGTGCGCGGCGCCTGCTCGACGACGACAAGGGCCCCAAGTACCTCAACACCCCCGAGACCGCGGTCTACCACAAGGCGCAGGTGCTGTACGGACTCGACCTCGCCAAGCGCGAGATCTCCCGGTCGCAACGGGTGGTCGTCGTCGAGGGGTACACCGACGTGATGGCCTGCCACCTGGCCGGGGTGACGACCGCGATCGCGACGTGCGGCACGTCGTTCGGCGTCGATCACATCAAGGTGCTGCGGCGCGTGCTCGACGACTCTGGCGTCGGCGAGGTCGTCTTCACGTTCGACGGCGACGAGGCGGGGCAGAAGGCGGCCATGCGCGCGTTCGCCGAAGAGCAGCGGTTCGCCGCCCAGACCTTCGTCGCGGTCGCCCCCGACGGGCTCGACCCGTGCGACCTGCGCCTCGCCCGCGGCGACGCCGCCGTGCGCGCCCTGGTCGAGTCGCGCACCCCGATGTTCGACTTCGTGATCCGGCACACGCTCGCCCGCTTCGATCTCGAGACCGTCGAGGGCCGGGTCGGCGCGCTCCGCGCAGCGGCCCCGGTCGTCGCCGACATCCGCGATGCGTCGATCCGCCCCGGCTACACCCGAGAGCTCGCCCGCATGCTCGGCATGGAGCTCGGCGAGGTGACGCGCGCCGTGCGCGCGGCTGCGGGCCGCGATCGCGGCGCGACCGCGCGGGCCGAGGCATCCACACCCCGGGTGGCCGCGACCGACGGCGACGACCGGCCGTTCTCGATCACCGCGCTGCCGCGCGACCCGTCGACGAGGCTCGAGCGCGACGCCCTGCAGGTGATGCTGCAGTTCCCCGAACGCGTGGGCGACGACCTGCTGCGCCATGCCGTCGACTCGCGTTTCGGCGACGCGACGCTCGCCGTCGTGCGCGACGGCATCGCCTCGGTGCTCGGCTCCACCGACCCCGTCGTGCGCGTCGACCGGGTCATCGCCGAGGTGCCGCAGCCGTTCGCCGGCGTCGTGCAGCAGCTCGCGGTACTGCCCGTGCCGCAGCGCAGCGACGCCGAGCTCGAGGCGTATGTGCAAGGCGTCGTCAGCGCGCTCGTCGACCGCGAGCTGCTGCGGCAGAAATCGGAGCTGCTCGGCCGCCTGCAGCGGCTCGACCGGGCCGATCAGGCGACGTACTCGGCACTGCAGCGCGCGCTCGTCGAGCTCGAGCAGGAGCGGCGGGCCCTTCGCGCCGAGTAGCGCTCAGCCCGCGGTGAGCACGATCGCGTCGAGCTGCTCGCGGATCGTGTCGGCGTCGGCGCCCGTGGGCCAGAGCTTGGCGAGGTGGCCCTCCGCGTCGATCAACGCGGTCATGGGCGGTTCGGTGACGGCGAAGGAGCGCCAGATCTGGAGATCGGGGTCGACGATCACGGGCTGGTCGACTTGCTGCTCATCGAGGTAGCTCGTGAGCTCCGCGACGTCGCGGTCGCCCGAGACCTGCACGATCGCGATGGCGTCGCCGTACTCGTCGGCGATCGTGGAGATCACCGACTGCTGCTCGGCGCAACTCGTGCACCAACTCGCCATGAACTGCACGATGAGCGGTCGACCGGCCGCGAGCGCCTCGAGGTCGACGCGGGTGTCGTCGACGAGTCGGCCGTCGAGCGCGGGCGCGTCGGGGGCGCCGTCGACCGCAGCGAACGACGCGTCGGCGGGGAGCTGCCCGGGGAGCCGGTCGGCGCCGCCCCTTGGCCCTGACGCGCAGGCGGTCATCATGAGCACGAGCGCGGCGACGACGGTGAACACTGCGGCTGATCGGGGCGGCGTCATTCTGCTCCTTCGGAGGACGGGTCGACCGACGCGAGGGCCGGCACGAAGATCATGGTCGCAGGTCCGTCCACGACGTGCTCGGCGACGACGTCGCCGTCGATGCTCACGCTGTACGTGCCGCTCTCGAGGGTCGCGGCATCGAGCACGAAGCGGCAGAAGGTGGGGATTCGCGGGGCGGTGCCGTAGTCGATGTCGTCGACCTTCACCGCCTCGCCGTCGCCGAGCACCGCGTGGTAGGACTCCCGGCCGTCGACGTCGATGAGTGCGAGCTCGGCGCCCTTGTGGAACCCGAGGTAGGGCCTCGCGCCCGAGCAGACGGCGCCGAGTTCCCGAAGGCTGCCGTCGCGAACGACGAGCTGGACCTCGCCTCCGGCCGCGTGACCGGGGGAGGCGCACCCGGCGAGCGCGGCGGCGGACAGGGCGAGCGCGGCGCACAGCGTCGCGCGGGGGATCGGTCGGAATGCCATGTCGCCTCCTGCGGCCCGCGGTCGGGCGGGCGTGGTCGTGGTCGGTCGAGGACGATCGCCGACGGTGCGCCCGCGGAACCGGAACCGAGGGGTTCCGGTTCCGCGGGTCGCCGATCGATGCGCCCGACTCAGCGGGCGTTGCCCGGTGCGTCGAGTTCGCAGGTGATCGTCTCGGTCGCCGAGGGGTCGTTCTCGGACGTCGCGGTGACCGTGACGGTGGCGTCACGGGCGGCGTCCGCACCCCGGGAGGCGTAGACCGGAACGGTGATCGTCTCGCCGGCGGCGGCGGAGACGATGCTGCTCGGAGTGTTCACCGACCAGCCGCGGCCGTCGATCGACGTCGTGAGACGGTAGATGTCGCTGTTCGCCTTCGCGTCGGCGACGGCGTCACCCGTGTTGGTCAGCGGCACCTGGCACTGCGCGATCGAGACGCCCTTGGCCTGCGCCTGACCGTGCATGGACGCGAGGTCGCCCTTCACGATCGCCTTTCCGAGATCGACGCCGCGGGCCTGGGGGCCCGCGCTCACCGTCGAGCGCACCGCCACGTCGTACGACAGGATGCCGTCGTCGTCGCGCTCCATGTTCAGGATGTAGAAGTGCAGCCCGTTGGCCTCGTCGACGTACTCGTACTCCGAGCCCGAGTCGTTGCCGGCATGGAACAGCGCATCGTTCAGCTGACGCTGGTCGCCACGCGTGATCATGATCGGCGTGCCGTCCGGGCGGACGTAGTCGACCGTGTCGATGTTCTGCGGGTTCGCGTCGACCGTCCAGATGAACGGGTTGCGGTCCTGGTTCTTCGTCTTCGCGATCATCACGCCGTGGTCGGGCTGGAACGAGTCCGTGCCCATCCGGTCGATGACCTCGACGGTGTAGTTGTCGAACGAGCCGCCGTCGCAGTCGAACTGCGCCCGTCGGGTGCACGTGCCGGTCGAGTTGTCGGCCGCCGCAGCGTCGGGCTTGTCGAACACGAGGTTGATGCCGGTGAGCTCGCCCGGCCGCATGACCGCGCGCGAGGTGACCTCGGTGACCACCGAACCGAGCGCGTCGAGCTCGGACTCCTGCAGGTTCAGGTAGTTCGACGGGTCGATGATCCCGAGCTTGATGCGGTTGCGCAGCGCGACGCCCGCGGGCTGCGAGCCGCCGGCGACCGACGGAACGCTCCAGCGCTCGTGCGTGCCGCCGGGACCGTTGAACGAGCCGCGCGCGAGCACGTCGAACGGGCCGCTCGTGTCACGGAGCGGACCGCCGTCGTCGGCCTCGGTGCCGTACGGGTTGCCGTAGTTGTCGGAGATCCCGAGGATGTGCGAGAACTCGTGCGCGAAGGTGCCCATGCCCGAGGACTCGGCCTGCGTCGAGTTGCCGGCGCGGCCGTTGGACGGGAAGTTCGCGTTCGGCCAGTGGTTGATCGCGGCCTGCCACGACGTCCACGGGATGTAGCGGGTCTTCGCCCAGTTGGCCATCGGCTGCCCGTTCTGGTCGAGCGCCTGGCCGTTCTCGTCGCGCGGCGGGCCGAAGTCGTCGGTGACGTCCTCGGGCGACTCGAACAGCATCTGCCCGAACTCCTCCCACGTCGACGACTCGTCGTGCCCGGCCGTGATGTAGAACACCTGGTCGAACTCCTTGAGCGGGTCCGGCACGCCGAGGTCGGCACCCCAGAGCGCGAGCGCGTCGGTGCGCAGCACCTTGTCGCACGACTCGCCCTGCGGGCAGTACGCCGCATTCGGCTTGTTGAACGAGTCGTTCAGGCCGTACTCCTCGATGTTGCCGGGGAGCTGGTACGGACCGAACGCCTCCATCTGCACGCTGAGCCGACCACCCGACTGCTCCATCCAGTAGTCGTTGATGGTGCGGCCGTGGTTGAGCTCATTGGGCGTGTTCAACAGGTCGAGGTAGAACTGCGGCACGTCCTCGCGGTCGAGACCGTTCGCGAGCCCCGACGGGTCGCCGAAGGGGTGCGAACCCTCGGGCTGGGTGACGAGGAACGGCTGGTTCTCGAAGTCGAGCAGCACGATCGCGCCGTTGAACTGCCGCTCCGACCCCTCGGTGTCGCTCGCCCAGTCGGTGCCGGGGACGCCGACGTAGTCGTCCCAGGTCATGTCGTCCATGTTCTCCCAGTGCTGCGGGTCGACGGGGTCGAGCACCGCTGGGTCGAACGAGTCGGGCGGCGCCGCCATCGCGGCCCCGCTCGAGACGGTTGCGAGCGTGATGACGCCCAAGGCCGCGGCCACGGCGAGTCCGCCCCGTCGGATCCCAATTCTGCGTCGGTGTTGGTGTCGTGACACGTGAACCTCCCAGATCGTGTCTCTCGCGGGACGATGCAGCCCGCATGCATCACGTGTGGAGGCGGCACATAGCCGCCGGCTAGGTGATTCCCCGGATCCTTTCACCGACGAGATCCCGCGCGACAGGGATTCGACCGTTTCAACGCATGGGAGATTCCGATGGTTATGCATCGGTATTCCCGAACAGTGCAGTCGTGCCGAGTGCCGCGGATGCATCGGCCGATGCGCGTGGAACAGCGGAATCCGGCGTCCTGAGTGGCATCACGCCGATCCGTTGCGCGGAAGATTGCAGATCAATAAACATTGCGGGCGAGGGAGGCCCGCCAATGCGCCGCGACCGGTCCGTGTGCTAACTCTGGGATACGAGAACGCGCCGTGGACGCCGCGGTGCGCTTCAGTCCTGACAGGAAGAGGTAGACGGATATGACATCCGCATCCAAGAACGGACGCCGCGCGCTCATCGCGGCTGCCGGGCTCTCGGTCGCCACGCTCGCGTTGGCCGGCTGCTCGGCCGGCGGCGGCGACAACGGCGACGGCGCCTCGGGCAGCACGATCACCGTCGGCACCACCGACAAGGTCACCGCGCTCGACCCGGCCGGCTCGTACGACAACGGTTCGCTCGCGGTGCAGACGCAGGTGTTCCCGTACCTGCTGAACACCGACTACGAGAGCACCGACGTCGTGCCCGACCTCGCCGAGAGCGCCGAGTTCACGGCGCCCACGGAGTACACGGTCACCCTTCCGGCGGGGCTCAAGTGGGCCAACGGCAACGATCTCACGTCGTCCGACGTGAAGTTCTCGTTCGACCGCCAGCTCAAGATCGCCGACCCCAACGGCGCATCGAGCCTGCTCTACAACCTCGACTCGGTCGAGACGCCCGACGACACCACCGTCGTGTTCCACCTCAAGGCGGAGAACGACCAGGTCTTCCCGCAGATCCTGACGAGCTTCCCCGGCGCCATCGTCGACGAGGAGTCGTTCTCGGCCGACGCGCTGACGAGCGACGACGACATCGTCGCGGCGAACGCGTTCGGCGGCCCGTACGCGATCAAGAGCTACGACTTCAACAACCTGATCTCGTTCGAGAAGAACCCGAACTACAAGGGCCTGCTCGACCCGGCGGCGACCGACACGATCAACCTGAAGTACTACGCCGACTCGTCGAACATGAAGCTCGACGTGCAGGAGGGCGGCATCGACGTCGCCTACCGCAGCCTCTCGGCGACCGACATCGACGACCTCAAGGGCAACGACAAGGTCAAGGTCGTCGACGGCCCCGGCGGTGAGATCCGCTACATCGTCTTCAACTTCGACACCCAGCCGTATGGTGCGAAGACCGCCGAGGCCGACCCGGCCAAGGCGCTCGCGGTGCGTCAGGCGCTCGCCGACCTCATCGACCGCGACGCGCTGAGCGAGCAGGTCTACAAGGGCACCTACACCCCGCTGTACTCGTACGTCCCCGAGGGCCTGGCCGGCGCGATCGAGCCGCTGAAGGACCTCTACGGAGACGGCCAGGGCGGCCCCGACGCCGAGAAGGCGAAGGCGACGCTCGAGGCGGCGGGAGTCGAGACCCCGGTCGAGCTGCACCTGCAGTACAACACCGACCACTACGGTCCCGGCTCCGGCGACGAGTACGCGCTCATCAAGGACCAGCTCGAGGCGGACGGCCTGTTCAAGGTCGACCTCCAGTCCACCGAGTACGTGCAGTACTCGAAGGACCGCGTCGCCGATGTGTACCCGGCCTACCAGCTCGGCTGGTTCCCCGACTACTCGGACGCCGACAACTACCTCACGCCGTTCTTCCTCATCGAGAACTTCCTGAGCAACCACTACGCCAACCAGGAGGTCAACGACCTCATCCTCGAGCAGGCCGTGACGCCCGACCCGGCAGCACGCACCGCGCTCATCGAGGAGATCCAGAACAAGGTCGCGGCCGACCTGTCGACCGTGCCGTTCCTCCAGGGTGCGCAGGTCGTCGTGACGGGCACCGACATCGACGGGGCCATCCTCGACGGCTCGTTCAAGTTCCGGTTCGCGCCCCTCACCAAGGGCTGAACCGCCGGATAGAGTCGCTTCAGCGATGAAACGGGTGGCCCGCTCATGCGTGAGCGGGCCACCCGACTTCGAGACCCACCCCCGATAGGCGAACATTGACCTCAACGACGACGGCCCCCGCCACCGGCGCCGAGTCCGCACCGAAGCGATCCAAGAGATCCTCGGGCGGTCCCAGCCTCGGCCGCTACATCATCATCCGGGCACTGCTCATCATTCCGACGGTGTTCATCCTCGTGACGCTGGTCTTCCTGCTGATGCGCACGACCGGCGACCCCATCACCGCGAAGTTCGGCGGGCAGCTGCCACCCGACCAGCTCGCCGAGCGCATCCACGCCGCGGGCTTCGACCGGCCGCTCTTCGTGCAGTACTTCGAGTACCTCGGCCAGTTGCTCACGGGCGACTTCGGCACCACGCTCACGAACAACCGCCCCGTCACCGAGGTGCTCTTCACCTACGGCGCCGCCACGATGGAACTCGCGTTCTACTCGCTCATCGTCGCCTTCCTGATCGGCATCCCCGGCGGCCTCATCGCCGCCTACTTCCGCGACAAGGGGCAGGATGCCTCGCTCCGCGTCTTCGCGATCCTCTGCTATGCGACGCCCGTGTTCTTCTCGGGCCTCCTGCTGAAGCTCGTGTTCTCGGTGTGGCTCGGCGTGCTCCCGGTGAACGGGCGCGCCTCGACGGGTGCGACGATCGCGATCGAGACGCTGCCGAATCCGACCGGGTTCTACACGATCGACGCCCTCATGACCGGCGACCCGGCCGTGCTCGGCGACGTGCTCGCGCACGCCGTCCTGCCCTCGATCGCGCTCGGACTCCTGACGGCCGGCATCTTCCTGCGGCTCGTGCGCACGAACGTCATCGGCACCCTGTCGACCGATTACGTCGACGCGGCGCGTTCTCGCGGTGTGAGCGAGTACCGGCTCGTGCGCAAGCACGCGTACCGCCCGGCGCTCATCCCGATCATCACGGTCATCGGCCTGCAGATCGCGCTCCTCCTCGGCGGCGCGGTGCTCACCGAGACGACCTTCGAGTGGAAGGGCCTGGGCTTCATGCTCGCCGAGTTCCTGAAAGCGCGCGACTTCGTCGCGGTGCAGGGCATCGTCGTGCTGCTCGCCGTGATCGTCGCGCTGACGAACTTCATCGTCGACATCATCGCAGCCTTCATCGACCCGAGGGTGAGGTACTGAGATGACCACGGCTTCCATTCCCGCGGTGCCGAAGCGGCGCCTGCGCGACCGCCTGCCGGTCGTCCACCAGCTGCGGCAGAGCGTCGGCCTGCAGCGCGGCATGCTCGTCGCCGGCCTCGTGATCACGGCCCTGTTCGTGCTCACGGCCCTGCTCGCACCGGTCATCTCGCCGTACGGCTTCGCGCAACTGCGCGGGCCCGACGGCCGGTTCGGCGCGCAGCAGCCGCCATCCGCCGAGCACCTGCTGGGCACCACCTCGGGCGGCTTCGACGTCCTGTCGCGCGTGCTCTGGGGCGCCCAGACGGCGTTGTTCGTCATCATCGTCGCCGTCGTGTGCTCGCTGTTCATCGGCGTGCTGCTCGGCCTCGTCTCGGGCTACTTCGGCGGCTGGTTCGACCGAGTGCTCGTCGTCGTGTGCGACGCGATCTACGCCTTCCCGTCGCTGCTGCTCGCGATCTCGCTCTCGATCGTGATCTCGGGCGGTCAGTCGAGCCTCTGGGGTGGCATCCTCGCCGCTGCGCTCTCGATCACCGTCGTCTTCATCCCGCAGTACTTCCGGGTGATCAGGGCCGAGACGGTCCGCATCAAGGCCGAGTCGTACGTCGAGTCGGCGAAGGTGCTCGGTGCGCCGCACGCGCGCATCATGTTCCGGCACGTGCTGCGCAACGCGACCCGAACGCTGCCGCTCATCTTCACGCTGAACGCCTCGGAGGCGATCCTGACGCTCGCCGGCCTCGGATTCCTCGGCTTCGGCATCGAGCCGACCGCAGCGGCCGAGTGGGGCTACGACCTCAACAAGGCCGTGGCCGACGTGACGAGCGGCATCTGGTGGACCGCCCTGTTCCCCGGCCTCGCGATCGTGCTCGCCGTGCTCGGCATCACGCTCGTGGGCGAGAGCCTCAACGATCTCGCCGACCCGCGCCTGCGCGGCCGTCGGCGAGTCGCCCAGTCCGCCGGCGAAGTCGCCGAGACCTCGGTCGTGCCGGGCGGCACGCTCGTCGCCGGCCCCGGCGGCCTGCGCGGACTCGAAGACGAAGCCACCTTCGACGAGCACGGAATCGAGGTCGAGCGATGAGCACGACGAACACGGTCGTCAGCATCGAGCGCCTCGGCGTCTCGTTCTCGACCGACGCGGGCGCCGTGAAGGCGGTCGACGATGTCACGCTGAGCGTCGAGCACGGCGAGGTGCTCGCAATCGTCGGGGAGTCCGGCAGCGGCAAGACCGTGACCGCGAAGACGATCCTCGGGCTGCTGCCCGAGACGGCGACCGCGAGCGGCGCGGTGATCCTGTCGAACAAGGCCGGCACGGGCAAGCACGACATCGTGTCGGTGTCGAAGCGCAAGCTCCGCGACATCCGCGGCGCCGATGTCGCCATGGTCTTCCAGGAGCCGTCGACTGCGCTGAACCCCGTGTACACGGTCGGCTGGCAGATCATCGAGGGGCTGCGCGCCCACTCCGAGATCTCGAAGAAGGACGCGCGTGCGAAGGCGATCGACGTGCTGCGCCGGGTCGGCATCCCCGACCCCGAGACGCGCATCGACCACTACCCGCACCAGTTCTCCGGCGGTCAGAAGCAGCGCATCGTCATCGCGATGGCGCTCGTGCTCGACCCCGGGCTCATCGTGGCCGACGAGCCGACGACGGCCCTCGACGTCACCGTGCAGGCCGAGATCCTCGACCTGCTCCGTCGCTGCCGTGACGAGTTCGACATGGGCATCGTGCTGATCACCCACAACATGGGCGTCGTGGCCGACCTCGCCGACCGCGTCGCCGTGATGTACCAGGGCAAGGTCGTCGAGCAGGCGACCGCCGAGCAGCTGTTCGCGGATCCGCAGGACGACTACACGAAGGCCCTGCTCGCGGCGGTGCCGTACGTCGGCACCGGCACCGCGAAGACCGCGGCCCGCGCTGCGGCCCGCCCCGAGGGCTGGGCCGAGGGGACGCCCGTCGTCGAGGCGAAGGGGCTCGAGATCGCGTATCCGGGCCGATTCGGCCGCCAGGGGTTCCGCGCGGTCAACGGCGTCGACTTCGTGATCCGCCCGGGCGAGGTGCTCGGCCTCGTCGGCGAGTCGGGCTCCGGCAAGACGACGATCGGTCGCGCGATCGCCGGCCTGACGAAGGTCACCGGCGGATCGCTCAGCGTGCTCGGCCACGAGATGAACGGCATCCGCGAACGCGAGTTCCGGCAGGTCCGCAGCCGCATCGGCTTCGTCTTCCAGGACCCGGCGTCGAGCTTCAATCCGCTGCTCACGATCGCGGAGTGCGTGGCCGAACCGCTCGTCGTGCACGGTCGCGCGCAGAACGCGGCCGACGCGCGTCACCGGGTCGACGAACTGCTCGAGGCGGTGCAGCTGCCGCGCGCCTACGGCGACCGCTACCCGCACGAGCTCTCGGGCGGACAACGCCAGCGCGCGAGCCTCGCTCGCGCGCTCGCACTCGAACCCGAGCTGCTCATCGCCGACGAGCCGACGAGCGCGCTCGACGTCTCGGTGCAGGCGCGCGTGCTCGAGCTCTTCGACGAGCTGCAGCGCGAGTTCGGCTTCGCGTCGCTCTTCATCAGCCACGACCTCGCGGTCGTCGACCTGCTGGCCGATCGCATCGCGGTGCTCTATCGTGGGGAACTCGTCGAAGAGGGGACGGGCGCCGAGGTGCTCGGCGCTCCGAGCGATCCCTACACGCAGCGGTTGCTCGCCTCCCTGCCCGTGCCCGATCCGGGTGCCCAGGCCGAACGTCGAGAGGAACTGCGCCGGCTCCGGGAGGCAGACTGATGCACCGCAACGCGCACGGCTATCCGGTCGTGCTGAGCGATCTGTCGATCGAGTACCCGGCGCACGGCGCGAGTCCCGCGCACGTCGCGTTGCACGGCGTCTCGCTGACGGTCGCGCCGGGGGAGGTGCTCGGCCTCCTCGGCAGCGCGGGCAGCGGCAAGTCGACCCTCGCGAAGGTGCTCTCCGGCGTCGCCCTCGAGCCGCGCTCGGCCGAGGTGCGGCCGGTGATCACGGGCGGCGAGGCGACCGTGCTCGGGCACGGCCTGCGCCGCCTGCCCAAGCGCAAGGTCTCGGAGTTCCGGTTCCACGTCGGCTATCTCGCTCAGGACGCCTCCTCGACGCTGCCCTCGGATCGCAGCGTCGCGGAGATCATCGGCGGCCCCATCCTCGAACGAGATCACCGGTACAACCGGAGGGCCCTCGCGACACGCGTCGCGACGATGCTCGACGGGGTGCGCCTGCCGCTCGGCATGCTCGAGAAGTACCCGTTCGAGCTGTCGAGCGGACAGCGCCAGCGGGTGGCACTCGCCCGCGCGCTCGTGCTCGGTCCGTCGCTGCTCATCGCCGACGAGCCGACGGCGGGCATCGACCTCAGCGTGCGCGACGTCGTGGCCCAGCTCATCGGCGATCTCAGCGACCACCACACCTTCTCGGCGGTGATCATCAGCCACGACCTGCCGGTGCTGCGCAGCACCGCGGATCGCATCGCCGTGCTCGATCGTGGCGAGCTCGTCGCGATCGGCACGATCGACGAGGTGTTCGACGATCCGCGGCATCCGTACGTGATGGCGCTGGCCGGCGCGCTCGACGACGGTCACGCGATCACCGACGACCTGGCCGAGCCGCTGGCATGACGGATGCCTCGGGCGCGCGCCGCTCGGGCACGTCGATCGCCGTCGTGCCCGAGGCGGCCCCCGAACTCGTCGCGGCCGTCGAACGCGCGGGCGGGGTCGTCGGGCCGCTCGACGAGCGCACCCGCGGCATCGTGTGGAGCGCCTCGTCGGGCGGCGACGACCTGGCCGAGGTGCTGCGCCGTGCGCCGGGCGTCGAGTGGGTGCAGCTGCCGTGGGCCGGGGTCGACGGATTCGCCGACGTGCTCGCGGGCGTCCGAGGCGACGGCCGCACCTGGACGAGCGGCAAGGGCGTCTACTCGCGACCGGTCGCCGAACACGCGCTGACCCTGACGCTCGCGGCGCTTCGACGCCTTCCTCGGCGAGCCAGGGCCGTCGAGTGGCGTCGCGACGAATCGAGCCGGAGCCTGTTCGGCGCGGACGTCGTCGTCATCGGCGCCGGCGGCATCACCGCGGCGCTGCTGCGGCTGCTCGTGCCCTTCGGGGCACGGGTGTCGGTCGTGCGCCGTCGTGCCGGCGACCTCGAGGGTGCGGCGCGAACCGTGACGACCGATCGGCTCGTCGAGGTCGCGGCCGGCGCCGGTGTCCTCATCGTGGCGGCGGCCCTCACCGACGAGACCCGCGGGCTGGTCGACGCCGACGTGCTCGCGGCGCTGGCGCCCGGTGCGGTCGTCGTCAACGTCGGCCGCGGGCCGATCATCGACACCGACGCGCTCGTGACCGCGCTCGCCTCGGGCCACCTCGGCGGGGCGGGCCTCGACGTGACCGATCCCGAGCCGTTGCCGGTCGGGCACCCGCTGTGGTCCGCGCCCGACTGCCTCATCACGCCGCACGTGGCCGACGCGCTCGCGACGACCCCCGCCCTGCTCGCCGAGCGCGTCGAGCACAACGTGCGCGCGTTCCTCGGGGAGGGCGAATTCGACGGGGTCATCGACCTCGATGCCGGGTACTGACCCGCCCGTCCCTTTCATCCGGTCCGAGGCATCCTCGAATTGGGAGACTGGCCGACCGTTTGCTAGAGTAACGGTGCTGAACAAGCGATCCTCCATAGCTCAATTGGCAGAGCAATCGGCTGTTAACCGATAGGTTCTTGGTTCGAGTCCAAGTGGGGGAGCAAGCGAAAGGCCGCCCGGTGTCCGGGCGGCCTTTCTTCTCTTCGGGAGGCGGCGTGGACGAGCGGGCGGAGGCTTCGGCTGCCGCGGCCGTCGACGCCGCTCGACGCGGGGCGATCCGAGACGGCTTCGCCGTCGGCATCGCGACGGCGGCGTACGGCATCTCGTTCGGAGCCCTCGCGGTCGCCGCGGGGCTCGACGTCTGGCAGACGTGCTTCCTCAGCCTGGTCATGTTCACGGG
Source organism: Agromyces chromiiresistens (assembly GCF_029167465.1). NCBI lineage: Bacteria > Bacillati > Actinomycetota > Actinomycetes > Micrococcales > Microbacteriaceae > Agromyces > Agromyces chromiiresistens. The sequence continues at coordinate 189,734 of NZ_JARFNL010000003.1, read as the reverse complement.
CGGCTCGCAGTTCGCGCTCGTGGGCGTGCTCGCCTCCGGCGGCGTCGCGGCCGGAGGGTCGGCGATCGCGACGGCGGCGATGCTCGGCATCCGCAACGTCGTCTACGGCATGCGCATGAAGCCGGTCGTCGACGCACCGCACGACGGGCACCGTTCGAGCCTCTGGCGCACGATCGCCGCGGTGTGGATCACGATCGACGAGTCGACGGCGGTCGCGCTGGCGCAGACCGACGATCGCGCCGCGCGCGTCGGATTCTGGGTCACGGGGATCGTCATCTTCATCGGATGGAACCTGACGACCTTCCTCGGCGCGCTCATCGGCGACGCGCTCGGCGACACGAGCGCCTACGGCCTCGATGCGGCGGCCGCAGCCGCGTTCCTCGGCCTGCTCTGGCCGCGCCTGAAGCGGGTGCAGGCCGGCGCCGTCGCCGTCGGCGCCGCGGTGGTCGCGACGATCGCGACCCCCGTGCTCATGCCGGGGCTCCCGGTGCTCGTCGCGGCCCTCGTCGCCGTCGTCGTCGGCTGGTTCGACCTCTTCTCGAGGAAGCGGGCGGCATGACCACGTGGCACATCATCCTCATCGCCTCGGCAGCGACCCTGGCCCTGAAGCTGTCGGGGCACCTCGTGCCCGCAGGCTTCCTCGAGCGCGAGCGTCCGGCGCGCATCGCCGACCTCCTCACGGTGGCGCTCCTCGCCGCGCTCATCGCGGTGCAGACGCTCGGCGCGGGCCAGCAGATCGTCGTCGACGCGCGCGTGCCCGCGCTCATCGTCGCGGCCGCGCTCTACGCGCTCAGGGTGCCGTTCGTGATCGTCGTGTTCGTCGCAGCGGCCGTCGCGGCGGGCATCCGCGCGTTCACCTGACCGGATGCCTCGGGCGACGCCCGCGTGCGCGACCAGCATGCCGCACGAGGCATCCCTCGCGTCGTTCAGCCCTCGAGATCGTCGACCCCGGGCATCCAGGACACGCCCGGCCGGCCCCATCCGAGCTTCTTCGTGATCTTCGCCACGATCTTGCGGTCGGGGTACGACAGCCGGTCGGTGTAGAGGGTTCCGTCGAGGTGGTCGTACTCGTGCTGGAAGATGCGGGCGAGCCATCCGTGCGCGTCGATCTCGAACTCGTCGCCGTCGAGATCGGTGGCGCGCAGCAGTGCGCGATCGGCACGTCGCAGCCCGAACCGCTCGCCGGGGAACGAGAGGCACCCCTCCGACTCCTCGTCGAGGTCGGAGTCGCCGGGAGGGGGCGGCGAGATGAGCAGTTCGGGATTGATGGCGACGCCCCGCCAGCGGTTGCCCTCCTCGTCGACCCAGCCGTACGTGAAGAGGCGGAGGCCGACGCCGACCTGCGGTGCGGCGAGGCCGACGCCGGGCGCCGCGTCCATCGTCTCGAACATGTCGGCCACCAGGCGGCGTACCTCGTCGTCGATCGTCTCGACAGGTTTTGCGGGGGAGTGCAGCACCGGATCACCGGAGATTCGAATGGGGAGCACGGCCATTCGGCAAGGATATCGGGCGGTGAGCAGGTAGGGTCGTTGCGTGAACCCCGACCTGAGCGACCTCGCGGAGCAGATCCCGCTCGACCCTCAGACGTTCATCGGCATCCCGCTCGCGCTGATCGGCGCCGTCTTCCTCTCGCTGGGTGCGCAGTTCCAGCACCGGGGCGTCGTGAAGGTCGAGTCGCACACGAGCGACACGCTCGGCAAGGGGCTCGACCTGCGGCAGCTCGGCCTGCTGCTCGCCCGTCCGTCGTGGGTGCTCGGCACGCTCATGCTCGGGCTCGCGATCGTCTTCCAGCTCGCGAGCCTCAAGTTCGCGCCCATCATCGTCGTGCAGCCGCTCGGCGCGATCGGGCTCGTGATCACGTCGATCGTGAACTCGCGTGTGAATCACGTGAAGCTCAATCACAAGTCGGTGATCGCCATCATCATGTGCGTCGGCGGCGTGTTCCTGTTCGTCGGCGTCGCCGCGTTCACCGCGGTCGACAAGCCCGTGACCGACGCGCAGCTGATCATCATCCTGCTGATCCTGCTCGTGGTGCTCCTGGTCGCACTCGTCACGTTCATCTGGTTCCGAAAGCGGATCCGGGCGATCTACTACGTGATCATGGCCGGCGTGCTCTACGGCTTCGTCGCCACGCTCGCGAAGGTCGTGCTCGGCGCGATCGAGCAGGGCGGGTTCGGCTGGCTGACGGTGCTCTGCATCATCGGACTGCTGTCGGCGACGGCGCTCGGCGCGTACTTCGTGCAGAACGCCTACGCGTCGGGCCCGCCCGACCTCGTCATCGCCGGTCTCACCGTCGTCGACCCGCTCGTCGCGGTCGTCATCGGCATCGCGGTGCTCGGCGAGGCCTCGCAGGCACCGCCGTGGGCGATGGTCGTATACGTCCTCGCCGGTGCGATCGCCGTGTGGGGCGTGTTCCGCCTCGCGAAGAACCACCCCCAGACGCGTCTCTGAGGCGCGCGCAACCCGAACTTCCGACCCGCCGCCGGGCATCCGTCAGGGTGCGCTGCGTAGACTATGGTCGGATTCAGTCCGCCGCGCTCATCGCCTGCGCCGCGGTACTCGACGGGACCGACCGTCCCGCCCAAGAACTGTGAGGAACCACGACCCGTGTCTGACACCCCCGGTGCGAGTACGCCCGCTGGCGCCACGCCCGACCGCCCCCTCAAGATCCTGATCGGCGCCGACACGTTCGCTCCCGACGTCAACGGTGCGGCGCGATTCGCCGAGCGCCTGGCTGCGGGGCTCGTCGAGCGCGGGCACGAGGTGCACGTCATGGCGCCGGCCGCGAGCCGCAAGCACGGCACCTGGAAGGAGGTGCACGAGGGGCAGGAGCTCACGGCGCACCGCCTGCTCAGCTGGCGCTGGTACCCGCATGACTGGCTGCGGTTCGCGCTGCCGTGGCGCATCAAGCAGAACAGCGCCCGGGTCATCGACGAGGTGAAGCCCGACGTCGTGCACTTCCAGTCGCACATCGTGGTCGGCAGGGGGCTCTCGATCGAGGCCGAGAAGCGCGGCATCCGCATCATCGGCACCAATCACTTCATGCCCGAGAACATGCTCGAGTTCACAATGCTGCCGAAGGCATGGCAGGAGTGGGCGACGGGCCTCGCCTGGCGGGCGGCACGACGTTCGTTCGGGCGGGCCGAGGCGGTCACGACGCCGACCCGCAAGGCCGCGCGCTTCCTCGAGGAGCACACCGGCCTCGAGGGCGTGCACGCGATCTCGTGCGGCATCGACGCGCACAAGTACTCGCCGAACTGGGAGCCGCGCACCGAGAACCGCATCCTCTTCGTCGGCCGCGTGACGGGCGAGAAGCAGATCGACGTGCTGCTGCGCGCGGCCAAGCTGCTGCCTGCAGAGCTCGACGTGAAGGTCGAGATCGTCGGCGGCGGCGACCAGCTGAAGAACCTGCAGCACCTCGCCGTGGAACTCGGCATCGCCGACCGCGTCACGTTCACGGGTCGGGTCACCGATGAGGAGCTGCGCGACGCGTATCACCGCGCCACGGTGCTCGCGATGCCCTCGATCGCCGAGCTGCAGTCGATCGTGACGATGGAGGCGATGGCTTCGGCGCTGCCCGTCGTCGCCGCGAACGCCATGGCCCTGCCGCACCTCGTGCACGACGGCGAGAACGGCTACCTGTTCGAGCCGTCGAGCCCCGAAGACCTCGCGGCGAAGCTGCGGAAAGTGCTGGAGGCGCCCGAGGCCGAGTTCCGCGCCCTGAAAGAGGGGTCGATCCGGCTCATCGCCGCGCATGACATCCAGCGCACCATCTCGACGTTCGAGAGTCTGTATCGTGGGAGGCCGGTGACCGATCCGGTCACCGACATCGCGCCGGCCGCATCCTCGGAGTGATCCGGCGCGCGGGGCGGTAGCTCAGCTGGTCAGAGCAGTGGACTCATAATCCATCGGTCACGGGTTCAAGTCCCGTCCGCCCTACCTTAATCGACATGATCAGGGTTTCTTGCCTCGAACAGAGGGGAGGGACTGGCATTCGCGCTTGTCCGCCGAGTGTTCGGTCGAGCGCGCCATGGTGGTGCGTCTGGTGCGGTGGTCGGCCGGACTCGACCGGTCTGGCAGCACTCTCGACCTGTCCGGCACTCCTGAGTGATCTCTCGGCGATTGCAGAAAATATGTAGACCGGTCTATTATCTACGTCATGGCATCCAAAGGAGACCTGACGAAGGCACGGCTCGCAGCATCCATGCTCGAGCTCATCCAGACCAACGGCTATAGCGGCACCGGCCTGAACGCGGTGACTGAACATGCTGCAGCCCCCAAGGGCTCGATCTACTTCCACTTCCCCGACGGGAAGGAGGGCTTGGGGGTCGCAGCGGTCGAACTCGCCGAGAAGCAGTTCGAGACGCTGATCGTGGAGGCGGCAGGGTCCGAGGGCGGTGCGGGCAAGGCCGTTCGCGCCGCGATCGAGACGCTGACGACCATCGTCAGCGACAGCGGCTTCCGACTGGGATGCCCGGTCTCCGTCGTCACCCTGGAGATGGGCGCGGAGAGCGAGCGACTGCGGCATGCCTGCGCCACGGCCTTCGAATCGTGGATCGCCCCGACGTCTGCGCTGCTCGAGGCCAACGGCATCGACGCCGTGGACGCCCGGTCCCTGGCGACGGTCGTCGTCTCGACGATCGAGGGGGCGGTCATCGTCTCTCGGGCCATGCAGAGCACACAGCCCCTGATCTCAGCCGCCGACGTCGTGGCAGAGCTCATCGACCAGCGCTGCCAGGCCGTTGGCGGGGCGCGATGACACCGCATGAGAACTCCCGTCACGCCTTGGTCTTCGGAGCCTCGGGACTGGTCGGCCGGCACCTCGTCCTGACCCTTGCCGAGGCGGGTGCGAACGTCACGGCGGCAGTTCGGACTGCAGAATCCGGTGCGCGTGTCGAGCGATGGCTCAGGAAGCACGGCGTGACACGGAACATCAGCACGACGATCGTCGACTTCGATGCTCCTGAGATCGTCGCGGGAGGCCCATCGACGCTCCCGTTCGTCACCGAGATCCACAACTGCGCCGGGACCTACCGATTCGGGATGACCGCCCACGAAGCACGCAGCGCGAACGTCGGCATCGTCGAGAAGTTGCTCGACTTCGCAGAGGGCCTCCCTCACCTGCAGCGCGTCGTCCACATCTCGGGCTACCGCGTCGGCGGACAGGACCCCACGACCGTCCCCTGGTCGGACGACCACCGCGCCGCGGCCTACAAGGAACTCGGCGCCTACGAAGCGTCGAAGGTGGAATCGGACGCGATCTTCCAGGCCCGAGCCCTGGAGCGTGGACTTCCCTGGACCATCGTCAATCCGTCCAGCGTGATCGGCGACAGCCTGACCGGAGAGTCCGATCAGCACATCGGACTGGCCAGCACGATCGAACAGATCTGGGACGGCAGCGCGGCAGCGCTGCCCGGCGGCGAAGCGACCTTCCTCCCGGTCGTCACGGTCGACTATCTGGCGGCCTTCATGGCGGCGGCAGCCATCGATCCGTCCGCTGCGGGCAAGGCCTACTGGGTGCTCGACGACGACACCCCGCCGCTGGCGGAGCTGCTCACGCACGTCGGCCGGCATCTCGGTGCGAGAGTCCCGCCGGTGCGGATCCCGGTCGGTGTCATCCGACGGCTCCCGCAGCGGATCACCAAGGCAGATCCCGAAACACTCACCTTCATGTCCGCCGACCGCTATCCGACACAGCCCGCCATCGAGCTCGCCGACCGACACGGGATCCCGATGCCCGATGTGCGGGTGTCCCTCGAACGGTGGGCCGACTACCTGGCCGCGCATCGATTCGGCGCCGTGACGACCGACGGGCGTCGATTCGTCGACGCCGGCGGCGTGAGGACATTCGAGCTGGGCGTGCCCGGGTCCAGCCGGGTACTCCTTCCCGGCTTGCCCGTCAACGCAGACACGTGGGCCGAAGTGGCGTCGGGCGTCGGCGCGCGGGTCGTTGACCTTCCCGGACTCGGCCTCAGCGGTGGAACAGGCATCCGAGACTGGGAACAGTGGCTTCCCGCTGTGCTGGGTGGGAGGCCTGCTGACGTCGTCGGCCATTCCATCGGCGCTGCTGCCGCAGTGGTCGCGGCCGACCGGTACCCGGCGCAGGTCGAGTCCCTCACGCTGATCGCACCATTCTTCCTGCAAACCCCGATGCGCGCGTCGGCGAGACTGCGCCCGCTCGTGCGCACCTACTTGCGACACGCCGACCCGGCACGGCTGTCGCACCGGCTGACCGGATCGGACGCGAGCGCGGTCGCGCTCGAATCCAGCGTCAGCGACCTCCGACGACGCAGCGCCAAAAGGGCAGCCGAGCAACTCAGTCGTGCGGGATCGACGCAGTGGCGGGCCGAACTCGTGGAAGCGCTCGGTCGGTTCAGCGGCCCGGTCCGCATCATCACGGGAAGCGATGACCCCCTCACCCCCGCCGCGGTCGAACAGCTCGCAACGCGTACGAACGTCGAGCTGATCTCGGTAGCGGGCGCCGGGCACCATCCGCAACTGACCCACCGCGATGCTCTCGTCGAGCTGCTCAGGTCGACGCCCGCATCGACAATGCAGGCCAAGAGGCGACTGCCGGCCTGATGCAGTGGCGACGTCAGCTCCACGGACACCCCGAGCTCTCCGACCGGGACGCACGGACCGCGGCCCGACTCTTCGTTGCGGGTCCACGTCCCGCCCGCCCCTGCCGTCAAGCAACGTGATCAGCGATTCTTGCCTCGGATCGAGAGCGTGGAGACGATATCGTTCACGCCCTGCCTGATCGGAAAGTCGAAGTACGTGTCGGGAAACGGTTCGTCTCGAAGCGTGTAGTGCCACCACTCGGTCGCGTAGGAGCTGAAGCCGCTGCTCTCCATGATCGAGCGCAGCTGACGTCGGTTTCCGGCCTCGGTCGCGCGAATGCCGACGGCGTCATGGTGAGAGAGCGAGTCCATCAGGTCGTGGTCGCCGCCCATGGCGACGAGTTCGCCGGTCGAGAGGTGGAAGAGCGTCAGGTCGACCGTGCTGCCCCGGCTGTGGCCGGACTGGGTGGCCACGTAGCCGAGCTCGAACATCTCGGCTCGCTCGATGTTCGGGTAGTGTCTGCGTTTCGTGCGGCCGTCTTCGGGTTGCTGCGCCCAGCGCAGAAAGTCGTCGACGGCACGCTGGGGCCGGTAGCCGTCCCAGAGCAGCAGGCCGAGGCCGCGGGCAGCTGCGGCTTCCCGAGCCAGCGCCAGGCCTGTGCACAGCGCCGTCGTGCCGACGATGCGATTGGCGGAGTAGCCGTCGACGGGCTTGCCGATGAAGTTGTCCCAGGTGGCGTACTTCGCGTCCCAGCGGATGCCGGGAACGAACTCGTCCACGAAGACGAAGTCGTCGATCATCCTGCCGCTTCCTCCAGTGCCCCGGGGTCCGCTGCCGCCCGACGCACGGCGAACGACACCAGCAGATCGATGACCGCACCGAGCGAGAGCCCGGCGGCCGCCATCATGCGCGGGTACCGGCTGTACGAGGTGAGCCCGGGCAGGGTGTTGACCTCGTTGAGCACGACCTCGCCGTCGTCGGTCAGGAACATGTCGACCCGCGCGAGGCCGCGGCATCCCAGTGCCCGGTAGATGGCCTTCGCCGTCTCCTGCATGAGCACTCGCGTCTCGTCGGGAATGTCGGCGGGAACCACGACGGCCGAGTTCTCGGAGCCCGCCTCGGGCGCGCGCTCCTGGTGGATGCGGAAGAATCCGTGCGACAGGCGGACCTGATCGACCTCACCGACGATCAGGCCGAGGTCGTGCTCGAGCACCGCGCAACCGATCTCGCTGCCGGCGACCGCCTGCTCGATCAGCACTTTCGAGTCGTACTGCCGGGCGTCGTGCACTGCGGCGGCGAGTGCAGCATCGTCGTCGACCCGGCTGACGCCGAACGACGACCCCGATCGGGCCGGCTTCACGAACACGGGGTAGCTCAGGCCGTCGAGGTCGATCTGCCCGTCGGCCGTGAGCGTTCGGAAGGCCGGCGTCGCGATGCCGGCACTGCGTACGACGAGGTAGGCGAGCGATTTGTCCATGCAGAGCGCGGAGCTCGGGATGTCGCAGCCCACGTACGGGATGCCCGAGAGTTCGAGCAGGCCTTGGATTGCGCCGTCCTCGCCGAGCGTGCCGTGCAGCAATGGCAGCACCGCATCGAGGTGGATGGTGGTGATTCGGTCGTCCTGCTGCACCAGGAGTCCGTGCACGCCGCGGTCGGGCGACAACGACGCCGTGCGGCAGTCGCCGCTCTCCCAGTCGGCGGCGGGGCCCTCGCACAGCTTCCACTCGCCACTCGTGGTGATGCCGACGAAGAACGGCTCGTACTGCTCGAGATCGAGGTGACGGGCGACCTCCTGCGCCGACTTGACCGAGACGGGGTGCTCTTCCGAGGCGCCCCCGAAGAGGATCGCGATGTTCAACTTATCCATGCTGTGTTCCTCCGAATGCGATGCAGTTGAGAATGGTGTGTTCGACCGTGTCGGCGAGGGCGCGTTCGGTGAAGTACGCCGTGTGCGGCGTGATCAGCACATTCGGATGCCGCTGGAGACGCACGAACAGCTGGCTTTCGATCGGCCGACGCCGACGATCGGCGTAGAAGATCCCGTCCTCCTCCTCGACCACGTCGAGCGCTGCGCCGCCGACGGCACCGCACTCGAGCGCGTCGAGCAGCGCTGCGGTGTCGATGAGCGCACCTCGACCGGTGTTGACGATGACCGCACCGGGTTTCAGCTGGGCGATCCGCCGGCGATCCAGCAGATGTCGCGTCTCCGGTGCGAGCGGCGTGTGCAGGGTGATGAGGTCGCTCCGTTCGAGCAGCTCGTCGAGCGGCACATGGTCGGCGGGCGTCTTGGGGTTGCGGTCGTACGCGAGCACGCGGCAACCGAAGCCGTGCAACCGCTGCATGACGGCGGCGCCGATGCGACCGGTACCGATCACTCCGATGGTCAGATCGCCGAGTTCCTTGCCGCGTGCGACGTTGAGCCTGAAGTCATTCGCCTCGGCGCGGATGACGATCGAGCGAGCGTTCCGCAGCGCCATCAGCATCAGCATCAGGGTGTAGTCGGCCACGCCGTCGGGAGCGTAGTCGACGCCTTCGACCGTGATGCCGAGGCTCCGCGCGACGTCCAGATCGATGTGGTTCCGTCCAGCGCTGCGTGTCGAGATGTACTCGACGCCGGCATCGCTCAGCAGGCGAAGCGTGGCGTTCGTGACCGGAGTCTTGTGGCTGACGCTGATGCAGCGGTTGCCGAATGCCAACCCGACATTGTCTTCGACGATCGCGGCGTCGATGATCGTCGGAATGACGCCGAAGCGAGGCGCCGCCTCACGGAAGGCTGCCGCCTCGTCGGAGGAGCAACCGTAGATCGAGATGCCCGTTCGCGCGACCACGCGATCGGCACCGTCGAGCGCATCACTGCGGGCGGCGCCGCGGATGACGCGACCGGCACCGTCGTCGGCCGACGAGTACGAGTGCGCCCGGGATGAGATGCCGGGTGGTGCTGTTCGAGTGCGCTCGTGGTAGGCCATTCCACCAGTCAAGGCAGGCGGCTGTTGTCAGGGCGTATCCCGATTTCGATATGCCCGCGATATGCAGTGCCGGAGCCGTGCCCGGAGCACGCACGCGGTCGGACAGGTTCATGATGCGGTGGTCGCGCTACCCCGGGCCGGTTGGTCGACCTCCTCGCAGGTCAGGCGTGTCGACGCCGTGGCTCGATCACTGCTCCGGCGCCAGGGTCACATTGCCGGCGCCGGCCTCCATGTTTCGCTGCAGTTCCCAGATCTGGTAGCCCACCATGTACGTGTGCACCCTCGGGTTGGGGGTGACCTTCACGAAGCAGACGCGGGTTCCGCCGCTTTCTTGCGCCCGTGCAACTGGATGGTCGCGGGTGGAAGAAACGTGAGCGTGGATCGTTGAATCGGGATCACCATCGATACCCGGGGGTCCGAGGCGATGTCGCGCGCTTTGAGCAGGTGGCGTCTGGTCATGGCGTACAGGGCGAAGGGTTCGCCGGGGCGTGTTGTTCCGTGACTCACGCCAGCAGAGTGATGGCTCCGTCCCGTCCGACCGTGGAGAGCACGGCGAGTGTTGCCGACGGATCTGCTCGAGCACGATGCGCGGCGTCACCCGGGTGTCGCTGAGGTCGTGTTGGCTCGTCATGGTCGTTGCCAGGGTTGGAAGCAGTCGCGCGGCCGGTAGTGCGTCGAGTGGATGGCAGCGGTCAACTCCTGCGGCGACTGACGTCAAGGGTCTCGAGCAGTTCCCGGAACTGATCCGGTGTGATTTCGCCCTTGGCAAGCCGATCCTCCAGTATCGGGCGCGCCGAATCGAACTCGGCGTGACCCCATCCGGCGGAAGGATGGCTGCTTGTTCTCGTTTCTCGCACGGAGAAGACGATGGCCACGACGATGCCCGCCACAATCAGCAGCGGTATCAGAACTGCCGGGATCCACATCCACCATGCCCCGTACCCGTAGCCCCACATCATCAGGCGAACCTCCTTCAGATCACGATGGCTCCTTCAGTAAACCGCCGCGAGGTGGTCGCGATAGGGTACTTCGACCCCTGGAAGGATCTCGCGGAGCGTCTCGTAGGGCGAGGCGTCGTCGAGTGGTGCGTCAGCCGATCGAGCGCGCACACCTGCGACCAGCCGGGTGGCTGGGAGGCGCAGGATTCATCATCGGCGCCGATCCGATCTCGTGTTGTCGCAACCCTGCCTGACCCGGAGAGCGGGCATTCGCAACCTTCGAAAGCAGGTCCCCGAACGACCCGCCACCCCGCCGCATAATGCACCTCGGGCCAGTAGGCAAGGCCTCGACGCCGCGACGGCGGCACGCCTACGGTCAGATCATCGAGCGAAGGGAGTCGCCATGTCAGACGCCGAGATGACCCCGTCGCGAACGGCTGACGACCCGATGGGGAGGATCGACGACCGCCGCACGTCGAGAGGTGACGTCGCTCCTCCTACCGAGACCCGGATCGAAGACGAGACCGTCGGGATCGATACTGGGTCAGCTGGGGCCGAGAGCCCGGGGGACGACGATGAATGAGCGCTCGGATCGGCCCGACGACAGCGCCGACATCGTGAACCCGGAGAATCTGCCAGCGCAGGACGAGCCGGTCGAGCAGGCTGGTGCCGCCCGCAGCGATATCGCAGCGGCTTCGGCCCCTCGCCCTGATGATTCAGACCCGCCTGCTGACGACCATGCTCGTGAGACGTCATCGGCGACCGAGCAACTGGCGCCCGCGTTCGACATCGACGCCCGGCTCACCGAGATCGAGCGCCAGGTGAACCTGCTCGTCAACATCACGCCGCTCAACGCGGCGGAGGCATGGGCGGACTTCGAACGCAGCGACTTCGGCACGGCCCCCACGCTGCGGCTGCGGCCGTTGGACTTCGACCCGGACCTGGCCCAGCGCGACCTGTACGATCTGGAGATCGAGAACGTCGACGACCCGGCACTGCACACGCTCTTCCGGGCGAAGCGGGACGAGATCGCCCGGCAGATCACCGCGTTGGAGGACCGCGACACCTCACGGTTCCTCTACGGGTCGCTCCAGCTCTACGGAACGGTGGCTCCTCCGCTGGCCGCGGCCGCGGCGGAGCTGCTCGAGACCATCCCCCCGCAGGCGCCCAGCACCCAGACCGTCACAGCCGGGGCGTTCGCCGACGCCGCCCGTGCGGAATTCGAGCGCTACCGCGCCGTGTACCCGGAGTTCCCGGTCCGCGTCGAGGTGCGGGACGACATCTCCGAACTGATGGTGTCGTTCGGCCGCCTGCTCATCCCGGAGACGGCCGCCTTCCGGGCCGACCGGGTCGAGCCGTTGCTGCACCACGAGGTCGGCACTCACGTGGTCACGTACCAGAACGGTGCCCGGCAGCCACTGACGCTGTTGACCATCGGCCTCCCGGGCTACGACGAGACCCAGGAGGGCCTCGCCGTGCTCGCCGAGTACCTGACCGGCGGGTTGGACCCGCGGCGGCTGCGCGTGCTCGCGGCTCGGGTGGTCGCGGTCGGCAAGATGCTCGACGGCGCCGACTTCCTGGACATCTTCGAGTCGCTGCGGGCCGACCACCGCATACCGACCAGGACCGCATGGTCCATCGCCATCCGGGTCGTCGTCGGGGGCGGCTCGGTGAAGGACGCGATCTATTTGCGCGGGATCACGCGCATCCTCGACGCCATCGCCGAAGGCCGCAGCCTGGACGTCCTGCTCATCGGCAAGCTCGCGTTGGACCACATCCCCCTGGTGCAGGACCTCCTCGACCGAGAGGTGCTCCACGAACCGTGGGTTCGGCCACGCTGGCTGGACGTGCCCGGTGCACACGAGCGTCTGGAGCGGTTGCGCGCGGGTGCGACGGTCACCGACCTCTACGAAGGAGACGTGGCGGCATGAGGCTCGCATTCGTCGTCAACGACGTCGACACCGAGGTGGACGAGTACACGACCACCCGACTCGCCAGGGCCGCGGCCAGGGGCGGGCACGAGACCTGGTACGTCGGCGTCGGGGACCTCGAGCTCGGCAGCAGCGACGGACTGTTCGCGGCCAGGGCCCGTGCCGCGAGGTGGAAGAGCGACGACACCCTCGCGAGCTTCATGGAGGGGATCAAGTCGCGCGACGCCGAGCGGATCGTCATGGACGAGCTGGATGCGCTCGTCCTCCGCAACGAGTCGATCGACGACCTGCAGGAGCGCGCGTGGGCCAGCCCGATGGGCGTGGTCTTCGGACAGATGCTCGCGGCCCGAGGTGTGACGGTCGTCAACGACCCGAACACCCTCCATCGAGCGACCAGCAAGCTCTACCTGGAGGAATTTCCCGAGAGCGTCCGGCCACGGTCGCTGGTGACACGAGATCCGAAGGCGATCGAGCGGTTCGTCGATGAAGTCGGCCACTGCGTCGTCAAACCGTTGTACGGGGCCAAGGGCCGCAACGTGTTCATGATCGAGGGCCCGGGGGAGACCAACCTCGCGCAGATGACGGAGGCCGTCCTGCAGGACGGCTACGCCATCATCCAGGAGTTCATCGACGGCGCCAAGGACGGCGATGCCAGAATCTTCCTTCTGGAGGGCCGCATCCTCGAGCGCGACGGCATGCCGGCCGCCTTCCGACGTGTGCCCACGGGCAACGACCCGCGCGCCAACATCAGCACCGGTGGTCGGTCGGTGCCCCTCGAGGTGGGCGAGGCCGAGCTCGGCATCGCCGAGGCGATGGGCGACAAGCTCGTCGCCGATGGGCTGTTCCTCGTGGGCATCGACGTGATCGGCAGCCAGGTGGTGGAGATCAACGCGGAGAGTCCCGGCGGGTTCCAGAGCATCGAGCGGCTCTACGACATCGATATCGCCGAAACCGTCATCGAAGCCCTGGAGCGCCAGGTGAGCCTGGGGTCCTGAGCCGTACCGCCGAGCGTTCGGCCGCAGAGGCGCCGCAGTTGGGGCCAATTCGAAGGTCTGCAGCATCTCCCCGAGGTACTCGCGAGCGGCTTCCAGGATCGCGTCCGGCGACTCGACCTGCGGGCGTTCGGGAGCGGTCACTCGTGTTCGGGCAGCAGCGGCGGAGACCATCCCGGATCGCGACCGAGCTGCGCCGCTCGAGCGACTGATTCAGCACCGAAGCGATCGCGAACGGCGTCGAGCACCGTGTCGAGGCGCCCGCCGTCGTCCCAGTCGATCGGCAGTTCGGGTTGACGGCTGTCGCCGCGCACCAGCTGCGTCAGCGAGACGCCGATCAGGGTGACGCCGCGCTCGGCGATCTCAGGGAGCGCGCCCGCCAGCAGCTCTTTCGCGACGGCGAGGAGCACCGCGGTGCGGTCGGTCGTGGATCGGATGGTCCGCGATCGGGTGGCCTTCGCGAAGTCTCCGAAGCGGAGGCGCAGTACGACAGTGCGGCACACCCGGTCGCCGTCGCGGAGGCGGCGGGCGAGCCGGTCGACGATCTGGGTGAGGATGAGATCCAGTTCGTCGGCCGTCCGCGGGCGACTGCCGAGCGCGCGCTGCGAGCCGATCGAGCCACGGCGGCGCGTGGTGTCGACCGGGCGCGGGTCCCGGAGGCGGGCGAGCGCGTGCAGATGCGCGCCGGTCGCCTTGCCCAGGAGCCGCTCCGCGGTCGCGGCTTCGAGCTCGGCCAGCTGCCCGACGGTCGTGATGCCGAGCCGGTGCAGCTTCTCGGCGGTCACGGCACCGACGCCCCACAACCGTTCGACGGGCAGCGGGAGCAGGAACGCCTGCTCCTGCGCGGGCTCGACCACGAGCAGGCCGTCGGGCTTGCTGACCGCACTCGCAACCTTGGCGAGGAACTTGGTCCGCGCGATCCCGACCGAGATCGCCAACCCGACCTCCGCACGAACTCGCGCACGCAATCGCACCGCGATCTGCTCAGGCGTGCCGGCGATGCGCCGGAGGCCCCCGACCTCGAGGAACGCCTCGTCGATCGAAAGCCCCTCCACGAACGGGGTGGTGTCGCGGAAGATCGCGAACACTGCTCGGCTCGCCGCCGAGTACGCGTCCATCCGCGGCGGGACGACGACGGCGTCAGGGCACAGCTCGCGCGCCTGCCGCCCACCCATCGCGGTGCGCACCCCACGAGCCTTCGCCTCATAACTCGCTGCGAGCACGACACCGCCGCCGACGATGACGGGCAGGCCGCGCAACCCCGGAGCGTCGCGCTGCTCGACGGAGGCGTAGAAGGCATCGAGATCCGCGTGCAACACGGTCGCCTCGCCCCGCATGCCGCCCTCTCACCGCTCGTCGTTCCGCCGATCGTCGCACGCACCGACGACATCGGAGCCATCGGCGAGGCCCCGGTGTGCACGCTCCCGTTCAGGCCGATGTCGATCGATCGCCCGAGCCGCAGTGCCGCCTGGATCCGCGAGACATCGATTCCAAGCCGAGCGCGCCGACGACGACCAGCGAGACGACCGCCAGCGCTCCGAGCGCCGGCAGGGCACCGAGCAGTGGCACGATCAGCACCGACGCGACCGCGCCTGTGAGGCGCACCGCGTTCGTCTCGCCCGTCGTCCGCCACCGGAACCACACCGTCGCCGCCAGATAGCCGGCGGTGCCGCCGCCCAGTGCTGCCGCGTTGAACCACCCGAGCGGTGCTGCCGAGCCGACGTGCGCGAGTGCTTCCTCGATACCGAGTGCCGCGAAGACGATGCCGGCGACGATGAGCAGGTGCAAATAGGTGTAGGCATCCCGTGCAGTCCTGGCCCGGTCGCCCTCGTCGCGACGGGCGAGTGCTCCCTCGGCATCGTGGGCGAGTCGGGAGAAGTACGCCCACCAGAATCCGGCCGCCACGACGAGCGCGCACACGATGCCGAGCAGGATGGGAAGGTCGATCGGCTCCTGGGCGACGCCGGCTCCGATCGCGATGATCGACTCGCCGATCGCCAGGATCACGATCAGCCCGTGTCGTTCGGTGAAGTGCACCGTCGAACCGACCCGCCAGTCCACGCCGCTGCTCATTCGGTGGGTGACGACGGGTTCGATCACGACGGCGGCGAGCCACAGGCCGAGCTGCCACCCGCCGCCGATCATCGCGCCGGCGATGAGCAGGACGCCTGACGGTACAACGGCGAGCAGCGAGGTGAGGAACGCCCGGCGTCGCAGCGGCCGCGCCGAGACCACCGCGAACGCGAAGATGTGCGTGATGCGCGCGAGGAGGTATGCGCCGACGAAGACGAGCGGCGCGAACAGACCGCCGCGCAGATCGTGGTAGGCCTCCAGAACCGTGACGCCCACGATCACCATCGAGCCCATTGCGACGAGCATCACGGCGCGCACCCAGCCCTGGTCGGCATGAGCGAGGTTGGCGAGCCACCCGTATGAGTTCCACGACCACCACAGCAGCGCAAGGATCGTCATCGCCTGCACGACCCCGATGAGGTCGTGCTCCTGCGCCATGAGGCGACTGAGCTGGGTGAACGCGAAGACGAAGGCGAGGTCGAAGAAGAGCTCGAGGGTCGTGACCCGGTCGCCCTCCATGCTTCGCACGGCGGTCAAGGTCGAGGTGCCCCGGATCATCGTGCGCCTCCCGCTTCGTTCAGTCGCGCGGCATCCTGCGACGGAGCGGCACCGAAGCGGCGACGGTAGTCGCGGCTGAACTGCGACGGACTCGTGTAGCCGACCGCGCGAGCCGCGCCGGCGACGTCGCCGGGCGTGGCGACCAGCCGGATCCGCGCCTCCTGCAATCGCACCTGCTTCTGATATTCGATCGGGCTGAGGGCGGTGACGGCGCGGAACGCGCGATGGAAGGCCGACTGGCTCATTCGGGCGAGATTGGCGAGCTCCACGACCCGGAACGGTTCCGTGTAGTGCTCGCGGATCCATCGCACCGCGTGGCCGACGCGACTCACACCGCTGTCCGCGAGGCCCAGGTCGCGGGCCGAGACGCCGTGTGGGCTGCTCAGGACGAGCCAGTGCAACTCCCGTTCGATGAGCGGTGCGAGCACGGATCGGTCCGCCGGTCGTTCGACGAGGCGGACCATCCGCCCGACCGCGTCGATCAGGTCCGGTGAAGCGTCTCCGACGGAGATCCCGGTGCTGCCGCGATCGCGTTCGACGGGAGGGCGCGGCATCGTGTTTGCCTGGAGCAGCAACTCGGCGATCAGCGCAGGGCGGAGCGTCAGCGCGAAACCAAGTGCTGGAGACTCGGGCGTCGTGTCGACGAAGTGCCCGCTCACGGGCAGGTCCACCGATGCCACGAGGCACTGGCCGGCCGCGTAGTCGTGCACCTGGTCGCCGACGGCGAGTCGCTTGGCGCCTTGCGCGAGCAGCACGAGCACGGTGCCGGTCGTGCTGAGTTCCGGCGGTCCGCTGTGCTCGATCTTGGAGATGACCGCCCCGTCGACGATCGGTGTCGCCTCGCCGGCGTGTTTGGAGATGAGGTCGCGTACGTCGTCGAGTCGCATGCCGGAATTGAAGCAGGATGCCGGCCCGGTGCGCACCCGATTCTGCTGATTCGAGCAGGATCGGGCAAGGACTCGAGCGAATGGATCAGCTTCGTCGGTGTTCTGCGGACGTCCGTATCGCGGAGCGGAGAGCAGGGCGCGGAGTTCGTCGCGTGCGGGGCGACGGCCGCTGGCGCGGATCCGCCCCGGTGATGGAACCGAGTGGATCGACGTCTGACCGAGCGAACGGCTCGCGAGGAACGAGGTCGGGCCGAGCGCTTTCGGGTCGTTCGATCGCGTCTCGAGTTCGGCGTCCGCTCCGCCGTCGGCGAACAGCGGCGGAACCGCGCCGACGCGGGGCGAGACTTGCCGCATGGACGACAGCGAGGCGCTCGACGCCTATTCCGCCGCGGTCGTGCGCGTGGCCGAGCAGGTGCTGCCCGCGGTCTCCGCGGTGAGCGTGCGCACGTCGGCGGGTTCGGGAGCCGGCAGCGCTACGGTGATCAGCGCCGACGGGCACCTGCTCACCAGTGCGCATGTCGTGGCCGAGGCATCCACCGTCGAACTCGCGTTCGCCGACGGGCGAACCTCTGACGCGCGCGTCGTGGGTGCCGACGTGCTCTCCGATCTGGCCGTGCTGCGCGCGCTCGGGCCGACGCCGGCTCCGGTGTCGCTCGGCGACGCGTCGCAACTGCGGGTCGGGCAGCTGGTGGTTGCGCTGGGCAACCCGAGGGGGCTTGCGGGCAGCGTCACGGCGGGCATCGTCTCAGCCCTCGGGCGCTCGCTTCCGACTCGCTCCGGGCGGGTGATCGACGAGGTCATCCAGACGGATGCCGCCCTGAATCCCGGGAGCAGCGGGGGTGCGCTCGCCGACAGTTCAGGTCGGCTCGTCGGCGTCAACACGGCGGTCGCGGGTATCGGCCTCGGACTCGCGGTGCCGATGAACGCCAGCACGCTCGCGATCATCGAGACCCTCACGACGACCGGTCGCGTGCGCCGCGCGTGGCTCGGGATCGCCGGCACGAGGGTCAGGTTGAGCCCCGACGCGAGCGACCGCATCGGATCGCCGACCGGCATGCAGGTCATGTCGACCATCGCGGGCAGTCCGGCCGCCCTCGCCGGCGCGAAGGCTGGCGACATCGTGATCTCGATCGACCGCACGCCCGTCTTCGATCCGACCGGCGTGCAGCGGCTCATGGTCGAAGCGGCGATCGGCCGGCGCATGGAGATGACCGTGCTGCGGAACGGCGCGCTCGTCGACCTGGTCGTCTCGCCGGAGGAACTGCGGGTGAGTTGAGGGACGGCTCGTCAGGCGACCGGACGTGAACCGTCAGGCGCCGCGCGATGTCGGACTCCGCCGCCCTGCATGACCTGCACGCCCGGCTGCCCGTGCTGTTCGGGGCCGACGCGATACGGGCGCATCATCTCGTTGTCCTCGTGTTCGACGATGTGGCAGTGCCAGACGAACTGTCCAGGACGTGCGAACCGGAGCCGCACGCGGGTGACCTCGCCGGGATAGGAGATCACCGAGTCCTTCACGCCGGTCTCCCACGGCTCCGGGGGACGCATCGAGCCGGCCGGCGTCACGGGCACGGCGACCTCACCCTCCTCGTCCAGGACGAGCCTCTCGCGGCCGACCACTTCGAAGGCGATCTCGTGCACGTGCATCGGATGCGCATCGCCGGTCGTGTTCGCGAACTCCCACACCTCGGTGGCGCCGACCTGCGGATTCTCGGTGACGTCGTCGTCCCAATCGAGCGGGACCGGCACGCCGGCGTCGACGACGCCGAGGACCGCCTCCGTCGGGCCGTCGACCGGACGACCGCCAGCATCGAATCCGATCGCGGACTTCTCGATGAGCGCGAGCGACCGGGTAGACGTCTCGACCGGCAGAGGCGTTCGCGCGGGGAGTACCAGGTATCGGGGCGGGGTCGTCGGATCGGGCGCGACCGCCGGGACGACCCGGAACTGCATGACCTGCCCCGTCGAGGCGGCGTCGGAGGGCTCGAAGTCCAAGCCAGGGGTTCCGCCTCCGAACGGCTCGTCCGGACCGACGTTGCCGAGGACGTACGACCCGAGCGGAACGCCGGTGAAGTCGACGATGAGGTCCGCGCGCTCGGAAGGCCCCATGAGCAGCCGGCCCGCGTGATCGGCCGATAGGTTCACCGGCCCATCGAGGTATCCACCCTCATTGCCGATCTGCCACACCTCGAGACCGGGGATCGCAGAGAAGTCCAGGATCAGGAACCGCGATTGGCATCCGTTGAGGAACCGCAACCGGTAGCGACATTGCTCGACGACCTGGAACGGCCACGCGTTGCCGTTGGCGATGATCATGTTCCCGAAGAACTCCGGGTTCCAGATCGGGGAGAACTCGCCCGCGGGCAGGTAGTCGCCGACGATGCCGTCGAAGAGGGCCCGCGTGTCCGGGTAGAACAAGGATCCGTCCTCGTTGAACGAACGGTCCTGCACGGCGATCGGGATCTCGTGGTACGTCTTGTTCGCCGGGAATTTGTCGCCGTCCTTCGGTGCCGGCCCAGGTAGCACGGCGGTGGTCCCGAAGCGGCCGTCGAGGATCGCGTCTGCGCCCTCGGGCCCGCCGCGTACGAGGAAGAACCCCGCCGGACCTGCATAGACGTTGAGCCGGGTCATTCCGAGTGTGTGGTCGTGAAACCAGAGGGTCGATTCGCGCTGGTCGTTCGGGTAGTCGACGACGGCATAGCCGGTGCCCCAGGCCACCGCGTGTTCGCTGCCCGCCTTGCCGGCGAAGAACTCGTACCACGTGCCCTCCGTCGCGAAGCCTGCGGGGATGTCGTCTGCGGCGGGCAGATACCACGCCTCGGGGTATCCGTCGCTCTCGTCACCGACGCCGACTGCGCCGTGCAGGTGCGTGACGATCGGCACCGGTCCGTCGTAGGCGTTCGGCGTCGTCTCGAACCTCGGCCGCGAGTCCCGTCCGGTCGCACCGCCCGGCGGGTTCGCCCAGTGCAACGTGGGATCGACCGGCAGCAGGTGCGGCAGGAACCGCCTGTCGTCATCGACGAGCTCGTTGATCCACTTGACCCGAACCGGCCGATTCCACTTCGCCTCGATCGTGAGCGAGGGAGCGTGGTGCACCAGCAGCCCCTTCTTGCTCGTCGAGGCGACAGCGCCGTACCCCCATACGGTGGTGGCCGGCATGCCGGCGGGGAGGACCTGCTGAGTGAACTGCCGCACCGAGATCTCGTAGGAGTCCGCGTTCTTGCCGCCACGCATGGCGACGGTGCCGGCCCGAGGCATGACCGGCGGGATGAGCAACGGTGTTCGGAACTTCGGCACGTCGGCGGGTGCGAGGGCGCCGCCGGGGACGTGTGCCACCGCGACTCGGATGCCACCCGGCATCACGGCGTACAGCATGAAGCCCGCTCCGACGGCGCCGGCGGCCGTGATGAACGCGCGGCGGCTCAGCCGCAGGCTCGTGCTCGTGCTCGTGCTCGTGCTCGTGCGACGGTCATCCATCGATCCCACCTCGCGCCTGCTCGTGACGCCCTGCGCTCCGAATGCCCGCCCCCCACTGGCCGTCTCGTATGCGAGACATGCTCAGTTTGGCGCAAGCACCGTCTCGCTGCAAGCACGCGACGGAGGGATTCGCGGTGGCCGACGCCGAGTCCGCAGCATCCACCCGTCGATGGAGTCGAGCGATGAGACGCTGCCACCCATCCGTCCTCGGCGAGCGCCGCCGCTTCGCTGACGCGCCGGTGGCGCTCGAAGACCGTGCGCACGCGAAACGCATCGGCCTCGACGACGACGAATGCCATTCGATCTGCGCGCGTCGGGGGAGCGGCGCACCCCGACGTTCGCAGATCTCCGGGGCGAGGTCGTCGCGAGGCCGCCGGATCAGGGCTTGATGTACGTCTGTCGCTGCAGAGCGGGTTCCGGCGGCACAGCAGGGAGCCAGTCGGGTTCTTCGTCGGTGACCTCGTCCGCGTCGGCGACATCGTCGCCGGCCGCCGGTGCAGCCGGTTCGCCTGCGGGTTGCGGCAGGGCGCCGAGCCGGTCGACCTGCTCGGCCAGCGCCTCGAGCACCGAACGCAGTTGAACTTGCGCGACCTGGGCGTACGTGCGCACGTACTCGATCTCGGGCATCGCCGCCTGCGGCGAGGGCGCCGGCGCCGGCCCGGTGGCTCCGGCGGCCGCATGGGCGTCCTCCGCACGTGCGGCACGCTCCAGCACGTCGCGGTACTCCTCGCGGGCCGCGAGCACGAGTTCGCGCGCGTACTGCTCGGCATCGGCAACGGCCCGGTCGGCGATCGTCTGCGCCTGCGAGAGCAGGTCGACGGCCCCGAGGGTGACTTCTTCGTCGAGCTTCGCCTCAGCCGTAGCGCTGAGTCTCGCGTTCTCTGCGCGAAGTTCCTCGAGTTCTCGGCGATCCCGTTCCGCCGCCTCTCGGACGACGTCGATCGCCTCGTTCAGTTCGACGAGGAACGCGTCGATCTCGGCGCGATCGTAACCGGCGCCGATGTGCCGGACCGCGAATCTGGCAGAGTCCGTCTTGGGCAGGCGGGCGACGGCGCGCGCGAGATCGATCTCCTGCGCAGGACTCGACTCAGGTGCTGCCGGCGTCGACGGGATCGCCGTCGGCATCGGTACGAAATCGGATTGCGGCTCATTTTCAAGATCGGGAGTCATCGGGCACTTCCCATTCGTTCGGCGGGCAACCCGGACGGCTGCCCATCTCGGATGTCGTGACGTTCTTCCGGGCGCTCCTCCTCGAGCGTCGCGAACTGCTCGAACCGGAGATCGCCCGACGCGACGCCGGCGCCGCGGAGCCGTGCGAGCGTGTGCTTGACCATGGCGGGGGAGCCGCAGACCATCGCGAGGGCATCGGGGCGGACGCCCTCTGCGACCGCGGCATCGCCGACCAGCCCCTTCTGCCCGGGGTAGCTCGGATCATCGGAGACGACGGGCGTGTAGGTGAACCACGGGCGTCCGGCGAGGCTCTGCAGCAGACGGTGCTCGTACAGGTTCCACGGCACGCGTGCTCCGTGGAACAGGTGGACGCGAGGAGCCTGGCCGGTCTTCTGCCAGTTGAGGTCGATGCGCTCGAGGTGCGCGCGGAGCGGCGCGAACCCGGTGCCTCCCGCGACCATCAGCAGTTCACGGTGGTGCTCCTCGGGCTCGAGCGTGAGCTCCCGCCCGACCGGCGCCCCGAGCCGCAGCACGTCGCCGGCCTTGAGCTTGCGAACGATCGCGCTCGAGACCTGGCCACCCGGTACGAGCTGCACGTGGAACTCGAGCGTTCCATCGACCCGCGGCGCGTTCGCGATGCTGAGGTAGCGCCACAGTCGTGGCGCATGCGCCGTTTCGACCGCGACCGACTGCCCGGGTTCGAAGGTCAGCTCGGGTTCGGGGCGCACCTGCACGACCGCGAGCTCCATGCTCTTTCGCTCGACGGCGATGACATGACCCTGCCAGGACGCCGGACTGTCGTGTTCGGAATCCTCGGCCGCCTGCACCATGACGGTGGCGATCAGGCCGTAGGCCGCGGCCCAGTCCGCGGCGAGCTCAGCGGTCCACTGGTCGCCGAGGAAGTGCTTGAGCGTCGTCAGCAGTGAGAGACCGACGGCGTCGTAGTGCTCGGCGATCACCTCGAAGCGTCGATGATCCCGGCCGAGCTGCTGGATGAACGCGGTCACCTCGTCGAGCTGGTCGACGTTCGAGACGATGCGGCCCAGCGCGCCGACGAGTCGGTCGCGCTGGGTCGCCATCGACACCGGGAACATGGCCCGCAGCTCGGGGTGCGTGTAGAACAGGTGCGAGTAGAAGAAGAGCGGCACCTCGTCGCCGAGCGACTCCGCCAGCGACCAGGTGTGCTTCAGAGCGGCGGTGTCCAACGCGTCACTCGTGCGTCGAGGTGACCTCGACGATGTCGGGCTGGGTCGCGGCGACCGCGCTCACCGTGCGATCGATGATCTCCGACGGAACGCCGGCGTCGGTCAAGGCGGTCACCAGGTGACCCGCGACAGCGGCGAAGTCGCCCGCCGAGATGCCCATGTTCGCGTGGGCCTTGCGGAGATCGCGGCCCTCGTAGACGACCGGACCGCCCATGACGGTCGAGACGAGCGCGACCTGGTGCCGCTTGAGGCGGACCATCTCGACGCCGTCGAAGTAGCGCACGAGGTTCTCGTCGCCGAGCACCAGTTCGTAGAAGCGGTCGACGACCGCGCTGATCGCGGGGGCGCCTCCCACCGCTGCGTAGTCGCTCAGGGCTTCGGGCTCGGTCTGGAGGCTGGGGGAACTCATCGTCGGGTCCAATCGTCGGCCGGTAGGGGGGCGCTCCATTCCTAGCAGACGGAGTCAGGCCGAATCAAAGCCCGAGCGCTGAACGCCGACCAGGATCGCGTCGACGGCGGCGTCGCCGCGGATGCGTCGCATCATCGCGACCACGTCGTCGGCGACCTCGGCCGTGAGGCGTGCACAGACGATGCTCGTGGGCCCGAGCGGGCCGAGCCCGCCGCCGCGAACTCGGATGACCCGCCAGCCGACCTCGCCCAGCGCTTCGTCCTTCTCGAGGTCGGAGGCCTCCTTCAGCCCGAGGTGCGCTCGGCGCGAGCGGCCCGGGTCGTCGTACTCGACCGCGATGCGCAGTTGCGGCACGATGATGTCGGGCCAGACCTCGGTGCGGCCGAAGAACGTGCGGGCGACCCGCACGGCGTTGACCCGGTGATGCAGCCTGATGCG
Source organism: Agromyces chromiiresistens (assembly GCF_029167465.1). Taxonomy (NCBI): domain Bacteria; kingdom Bacillati; phylum Actinomycetota; class Actinomycetes; order Micrococcales; family Microbacteriaceae; genus Agromyces; species Agromyces chromiiresistens. The sequence continues at coordinate 166,129 of NZ_JARFNL010000003.1, read as the reverse complement.
TTCGCCGAGGAGCGCTCGCAGCCGCTGCTCGGTCATCGACGTGCGAGTGCGGAGCCCCGGGTTCATGAACGCCACACCCGCCTCCCGGAGGGCTGCCGGTGCGTGCGCGTTCGTTCGGCACTTGGTGCAGCCGGTGCCCGTGAGCTGGTCGGCGACCGAGGCCCGATAGCGATCGTGACCCCGATCGCAGCGCCACTCGTACTCGGCGCCGAGACGCGTCTCGGTGGCGAGGCGGGCTCGTTGCGCCGGCGACACGCGCCTGAGGAGTTCGGCACGCGAGCGCTGGGTCTCGGCGATGAGCATGCACAGCGGGCAGGGACGGCCGATGACGTGCGCATCGTCGGCCGGTGCACCGTGCCCGCAGCGGAACCTCACTGCGACCACGGAGACCGCTCCTCGTTCGTCATGACCATGAGTCTCGTTTGCGCCGCCGACATCCGATGTCGGCGGCGGCCACGAGAATGGATACGTGCGGATCGCGGCCGGGGCCGACGGGCGCGACCGGGTCGCCCTCGTCGATCTCGACGACCCCGCGGCGAGCGCCGAAGTGATCGAGGTCGCCGACCTGCCGGCACGGGCGGCCGCGCTCGAGCAGCACGGGCCGAGGTGGGTGTGGAGCGACACTCGGCACTGGTATCCGATGCTGCTCGACGCCGGTGTCCGCATCGAGCGGTGCCACGACCTCCTGCTCTGCGGTGCGATCCTCGAGGGGTCGACCGATGCGCGTGCCGCTCGCGAAGCCGAGACGGGCAGGCCGCGATGGCTCGACGCCGCACCGAACCTCTCGGGTGGTGGGGTCGGCGCGGTCGCGCCCTCCTCGCACTCGGGCGCGGGAGCGACCGCCCTGTTCGAACTGGGGGAAGCGCTCGACGACGGTGCATCCCCGAACACGAATCCGGCGACCGTCGTCCTCGACGCGGTCGTCGCGGAGTTCCGGCGGCAGGAGCGGCTGACGCGCGCGAGTGCACGTCCCGGAGCGATGCGGCTGCTCCTCGCGGCCGAGTCGGCCGGTGCCCTGATCGGCGCTGAGCTGCATGCCGCCGGTCTTCCGTGGCGGAGGGAGGTCCACGAGGCGATTCTCGAGGCCGAGCTCGGCCCGCGTCCGAAACCCGGCTGGAAGCCCGAGCGCATGGCGATCCTGGCGGCCGAGGTCCGCGCCGCGCTCGAACAGCCCTCGGCCAACCTCGATTCGCAGGTCGAGCTGTTGCGTGCGCTGCGGAACGCGGGCATCCAGGTCGACTCCACGGCCAAATGGGAGCTTCGCGACCACGACCACCCGGCGATCGCCCCGTTGCTCGCGTACAAGCGATCGGCGAGGCTCCTGAGCGCGAACGGCTGGGCGTGGCTCGACGAATGGATCGCCGACGGGCGATTCCGCCCCGACTACGTACCGGGCGGCACGGCGACGGGACGTTGGGCGACCTCAGGGGGTGGAGCGCTGCAACTGCCGAAGAACATTCGCGGCGCCGTGGTCGCCGACCCGGGCTGGTCGCTCGTCGTCGCCGACGCGGCCCAGCTCGAGCCCCGGGTGCTCGCGGGCCTGGCCCACGACGATTCGATGGCCGCGGCCGCGCGAGGGCGCGACATCTATCAGGGCATCGTCGACGACGGCGTCGTCGAGACGCGCGACCAGGCGAAGGTCGCGATCCTCGGGGCGATGTACGGAGCGACGACGGGCGACAGCGGACGGCTCGTGCCCCGCCTGGCGCGTGCCTACCCGCGAGCGATGGCGCTCGTCGACCGGGCGGCGGCGACGGGTGAACGCGGCGGACAGGTCACCACGAACCTCGGGCGGTCGTCGCCCGCCCCGGCGTCGTCCTGGCATGCCGTCCAGGCCAGGGCGAGTGAGCCCGACGCGACTCCGGCCGACGAGCGCCGCGCGCGCAGCGTCGCGCGCGACTGGGGCCGGTTCACCCGCAACTTCGTGGTGCAGGGGAGTGCCGCAGAGTGGGCGCTCTGCTGGATGGCGGCGCTTCGCACCCGCCTCGCCGCCCTCCCGCCCTCGATCAAGCGCGCCGAGCGGTCGGGGCCGGTGTTCGGCGCGGTGCCCCACCTCGTCTACTACCTGCACGACGAGATCATCGTGCATACGCCGAGCGAGCATGCCGAAGCGGTCGCGACCGCGGTCCGGGCGTGCGCCGTCGACGCGGGCCGACTGCTCTTCGGCGACTTCCCGGTCGACTTTCCGCTCGACCTCGCGATCGTCGACAGCTACGCGATGGCCGACGGTTGAGCCTCCCCGGCGGCGTCCGAGGTCACCGCAGGGCGACGGCCGCGCCGCGGGCGCTCGGCCGTCGGCGCGAACGCGAGCGTCCGGCCGGATGCCGATACGCGTGCCGTCGTATCGAGCCAGTCGATCGCCGCGCGTGCTCGGGCGGCATCCGCGGCCCCGGCCAGGCGCACCAGTTCGGTGGCCGCCGCCGTCGTGCCGGTGGCCTCGTCGACGTCACCGTCGGCTTCGGCCGATGCGAGTCGGTCGGCCCATCGCGCGCGCTCGTTCGTGATGATCGCGCGATCATCGACGTCAGGCAGTGACGCGCCGATCAGCACGCGATCGATCGTCTCGTCCCACGGGTCGGCGCCCGAGGCATCCGTGCCCTCGAGCCAGCCGCGCGCGACCGCGGTTCCTGCCGCGGTGAGCCGGTGCAGCGGGAGTCCGTCCGCCGTCGTCCCGGCCGATTCGGTCAGGCCGGCCTTCGAGGCCCGCTCGAGCGTCGCGTAGCTCTGCCCGACGTTGACGCGTCGGCGTCCGCCGGTTCGCGTCGCGAGCGCCGAATGCAGCTGGAAGCCGTAGGCGGGTCCGGTGAGCAGCAGTGCGAGGAGCGCTTCTCTGACGGCCATCGGCGGCTTCCCTTCCACGCGAGCGAATACCTCACCGAGCATAGTGTTGTCGACGGGGCATGATGCCGAGGCACGGCGAACCGAGGGGAACCCTTGTCAACCCGCCTGATCCGGGGCATAATCGGCGGTGCGGCCGATGCCGCCCACAATCGAACACCGGCCACCCGCCGTTCCGAGGTCGTAGGGGAAGACGCACCTCACGAGAACGGAGATGGAGATGGCAGAGACGGTCGCGCGGACCGCACGCGCCGCGCGGGGTGTGCTGTTCGTGCATTCCTCGCCGCGGGCGCTCTGTCCGCACGTCGAGTGGGCAGCAGGGCGCGCCCTCGGAGTCCCCGTGAACTTCGACTGGCAGGAGCAGCCCGTGCTTCGCGGTGCGCTGCGCGCAGAGTTCTACTGGGAGGGTGACGCCGGATCGGGCGCTCGCATGGCCTCGGCGCTGCGCGGCTGGGAGCAGCTGCGGTTCGAGGTGAGCGAGGACGCGACGCCCGGCAGCGACGGTGCTCGTTGGATGCACACACCAGAGCTCGGCGTCTTCTTCGCGCAGACCGACTCGGCCGGCAACACCGTCGTGCCCGAGGACCGCATCCGCTACGCCATGGAGATGGGCGGGCACGACGCACGGGAACTCCATCGCGAGCTCAGGCTCGCGCTCGGGCAGGCCTGGGACGACGAGCTCGAGCCCTTCCGCCACGCGAGCGACTTCGCCCCCGTCGTGTGGCTGCACCAGGTGGGGTGATACGACCGAGGGCCGGCTGCGGCGCGACGCGGAGGTCGGACGGGGAACCCCGGCAGACGTACGAGCGAAGCAGACGGCCCCATGACGAGAAGGACCCCGGCGCGTCAGCGCCGGGGTCCTTCGATGTCTGGATGTCGCGGACGAGAAGGACCCCGGCGCGTCAGCGCCGGGGTCCTTCGATGCGAGTCGCCGATCAGGCCGAGCGGAACGCGACGACGGCGTTGTGCCCGCCGAACCCGAACGAGTTCGAGATCGCGAGCTGGTCGCCGCTGCCGAGCTCCTGCGTCGCGCCCGAGACGCGGAACGGGACCTCCGGGTCCTGTTCGGTGATGTTGATCGTCGGCGGGGCCACGCGGTCGCGCAGTGCGAGCACGGTGAAGATCGCCTCGAGCGCTCCGGTGCCGCCGAGCAGGTGCCCGGTCGAGGCCTTCGTCGCCGACACGGGGATGTCGTCGACCCGGGCGCCGAACACGGCCTTGAGCGCCTGGTACTCGTTCGGGTCGCCGACGGGCGTCGACGTCGCGTGGGCGTTGATGTGGGTCACCTCGTCGGGCGATGCGCCCGCCTGCTCGAGTGCGAGCCTCACCGCGCGGGCGGCACCGCGGCCCTCGGGGTCGTTCGCCGTGATGTGGTACGAGTCGGCCGTGACGCCGCCGCCGGCGACGTACGCGTAGATCTTCGCGCCGCGCGCCTTGGCGTGCTCCTCGGTCTCGAGGATGAGGACGCCGGCGCCCTCGCCCATGACGAAGCCGTCGCGGTCGATGCTCGTCGGGCGCGATGCCGTCGCCGGGTCGTCGTTGCGCTTCGACAGCGCCTGCATCGAGGCGAACGAGGCGATGGTGATCGGGTGGATCGCCGATTCGGTGCCACCGGCGATGACGACGTCGGCGAGGCCGTCCTGGAGGTGCTCGATGGCGTTGAAGATCGACTCGGTGCTCGATGCGCAGGCGCTCGCGACCGTGGTCGCGAAGGCGCGGGCGCCGAAGTGCAGCGAGAGGTTGCCGGAGGCCGAGTTCGGCATGAGCATGGGCACCGTCATCGGGAGGACCCGTCGCGGGCCCTTCTCGCGCAGCGTGTCCCACGCGTCGAGCAGCGTCCAGACGCCGCCGATGCCGGTGGCGAAGTCGACGCCGAGACGCTCGGGGTCGACCTCGGGGCTGCCTGCGTCGGCCCACGCTTCGAGCGCGGCGACGAGTGCGAGCTGCGACGACGGGTCGAGTCGCTTCGCGACCGGGCGCTCGAGCACGGTGTCGGGCCGCACGAGGGCTTCGGCGGCGAAGGTGACGGGCAGCGAGTACTCGGCCACCCAGTCGTGTTCGAGGGTGCGTGCGCCCGATGCGCCGGCGAGCAGCGCGGCCCAGCTGTCGGGGGCGGTGCCGCCGATCGGCGACGACGCACCGATGCCGGTGACGACGATGTTCTTGGTCATGACGAAAACACTCCGGGGAGGAAGACGAAGGGGACGGATCGAGCGGGCCGGGACGTTGCCGCGGCCCGCTCGTCGCAGCGACTAGGCCTGGGCCTTGACGATGAAGTCGACGGCGTCGCCGACGGTCTTGAGGTTCTTGACCTCCTCGTCGGGGATCTTCACGTCGAACTTCTCCTCGGCGTTGACGACGATCGTCATCATCGAGATCGAGTCGATGTCGAGGTCGTCGGTGAACGACTTGTCCAGCTCAACCGTGTCGGTCGCGATGCCGGTCTCGTCGTTGATGAGCTCGGCCAGGCCGGCAAGCACTTCTTCGGTGGACAATGCCATGGTTCTTCTCCTTGAGGGGTGTCTCGTTTGACCGAGTGACAGTCTAGATGGACAGGGGTCGGCGGTTCAGGGGAGAACCACCACTTGGGCGCCGAACACGAGTCCGGCGCCGAAGCCGATCTGGAGGGCGAGGCCTCCGGAAAGCTCGGGGTGCTCTTCGAGCAGGCGGTGCGTCGCGAGCGGGATCGAAGCGGCCGAGGTGTTGCCGGTCGTCGCGATGTCGCGGGCGATCACCACGGACTCGGGCAGCTTGAGCTGCTTCGCGAACTCGTCGATGATGCGCATGTTCGCCTGGTGCGGGATGAAGGCGGCGAGGTCGGCGCTCGTGACGCCGGCGGCGTCGAGGGCCTGCTTCGCGACCTTCGCCATGTCCCACACCGCCCAGCGGAAGACCGTCTGGCCCTCCTGACGGAGCGTCGGCCACTCGGCCGCGCCGTCACGGAACTCGATGAGGGTGCTGTTCATGCCGACCGCGCCCGCCTTCGAGCCGTCCGAACCCCAGATGGTGCGTGCGATGCCGGGCGTGTCGCTCGGGCCGATGACGGCGGCGCCGGCGCCGTCGCCGAGGAGGAACGAGATGGAGCGGTCGGTCGGGTCGACGACGTCGGAGAGCTTCTCTGCGCCGATCACGAGCGCGTAGTGCGCCGCGCCGGCGCGGATGAGGGCGTCGGCCTGGGCCACCGCGTAGGCGTAGCCGGCGCATGCGGCGTTCGTGTCGTAGGCGGCGGCGGGGTTCGCCCCGACCCGATCGGCGACGACCGCAGCCATCGACGGGGTCTGCTGCACGTTCGAGATCGTCGCGATGATGACGAGGTCGACGAGCTCGGGGGCGACGCCCGAGCGTTCGATGGCCTCGGTCGCCGCGGCCGTCGCGAGGTCGAGCGCCGACACGTCGGCGTCGGCGCGGGTGCGGGTCACGATGCCGGTGCGCTGCTGGATCCACTCGTCGGACGAGTCGATCGGGCCGACGAGGTCGTCGTTCGGCACCGCGTTCGCGCCGCGCGCAGCACCGAGTGCGTAGATGCGCGTGTAGGCGGGTCCGTGCGACTGCTGGAGGGTTGGTCTCGTCATGCTCGGCTTTCTCCGTTCGCGGGGGCGGCGGCTCAGGCGGCCTGGTCGATGAGCTCGATGGCGGCGGCGAGGTCGTCGGGAGTATTCACGGCGACCGTCGGCACGCCCTTGAGGCCGCGCTTGGCGAGACCGACGAGCGCGCCGGCGGGTGCGAGCTCGATGATGCCGGAGACGCCCGCTTCGGCGAACGACTCCATGCAGCGGTCCCAGCGCACGGGCGACGAGACCTGCCCGACGAGGAGTTCGAGGAACTCGGTGCCGGAGGCGACCGTGCTGCCGTCGCGGTTCGTCCAGATCGGCAGGGCGGGGTCGGCGGGGGAGAGCCGCTCGGCGACCTCGGCGAGGCGCTCGACGGCGGGTCGCATGTACCGGGTGTGGAACGCGCCGGCGACCTGCAGCGGAATGACCCGTGCGCCGGCCGGCGGCTCGGCCTTCAGCTGCTCGAGGGCGTCGACCGCGCCGGCGACGACGATCTGCCCGCCGCCGTTGAAGTTCGCCGGTTCGAGGCCGAGCTCGGCGAGGCGCGCGAGCAGATCGGCCTCGTCGCCGCCGAGCACGGCGCTCATCCCGGTCGGCTCGAGCGCAGCGGCCTCGGCCATCGCGCGGCCGCGCTCGGCGACGAAGCCGATCGCCTCGGTGCCGGTCAGCACGCCGGCCCCGGCGGCCGCCGTGATCTCGCCGACCGAGTGTCCGGCGATCCCGCCGATTCGCTCTGCACGCCCGTCGTCGAGCAACGCGTCGAGCGTGAGCAGGCCGGCCGCAACGATGAGCGGCTGCGCGACCGCGGTGTCGCGGATGGTGTCGGCGTCGCTCACCGTGCCGTGCGCGGCCAGGTCGATGCCCGCGGCGGCCGAGAGCGCGTCGAGGCGCTCGGCGAAGCCGGGTTCTGCAAGCCAGGGGGTGAGGAATCCGGGGGTCTGAGAGCCCTGTCCAGGGCAGACGACGACGATCACCACCCCAGTCTGCCAATCACAGGACGAACTGTGGTGTGCACACGCCACAAGCTCTTCGCACAACCGTTGTATCGACTGCACAGCGTCGCGATGCCACGGCCATGCTTGGGCCGGTTCAGGATGGTCGTCGCGGGGCGTGCTCGTGGTCGCTCATCGATCCGATGATGAGCGCCGACTGGAGGATGAGCGCCTCGCGTGCGCCCGTGGCATCCCAGCCGATGACGTCGGAGACGCGCTTCAGCCGGTACCTCACCGTGTTGGGGTGCACGAAGAGCTCCCGGGCGGTCGCCTCGAGCGACCGGCCGTTGTCGAGGTAGCTCCAGAGCGTCGTCAGCAGCTCGGTCGAGTGCGCCTGCAGGGGGCGGTAGATGCGGTGGACGAGCGTCGCACGCGCGAGCGGGTCGCCCGCGAGCGCGCGCTCGGGCAGCAGGTCGTCGGCGTGCACGGGTCGCGGCGCGTGCCGCCACGACCGGGCCACCGCGAACCCGGCGAGCGCCGCCTTCGCGCTCTTCGACGCGTCGACGAGGTTCGGCACGGCGTGCCCGAGCACGAGATGGCCGGGACCGAAGTGCGGCTCGAGCTGCGCCGCGATCTCCATGAACGTGAGGGCGGGCGAGGTGCCGATCGACTCCTCGCCGTCGGGGGAGAGGGGGTCGGCCCGGCCGATCACGAGTACGAGGCGATTGCCCTGCACGCCGATGAGCACGTCGGCGTGCATGTGCCGGGCGGCGCGGCGCACGTGGTCGACGTCGAGCTGCTTCGGCGCCGTGCCGACGAGCACGGCCACCTCGCCGTGACCGTGCCAGCCGAGGGCGGCGATGCGGCTCGGGAGCTCGTCGTCGGACTCGCCGGAGAGGATGGAGTCGACGACGAGGGCCTCGAGCCGGGCGTCCCACAGGCCGCGCGCCTCGGCGGCGCGGGCGTAGACGTCGGCTGCCGCGAACGCGATCTCACGCGAGTACAGCAGGATCGCCTCGCGGAGCGGCTCGCCGCCGTCCTTCACCCGTTCCTCGACGACCTCGACCGTCACCCGGATGAGTTGCAGCGTCTGCTGCAGGCTCACCGACCGCAGGAGCTCCCGCGGCGCGGCGCCGAACACGTCGGCGGCGATCCAGGGCGTCGACCGGGGGTCGTCGAACCACGCGATGAACGACGAGATGCCGGCTTGGGCGACGAGGCCGACAGCGGAACGGCGGCTCGGGGGCATGTCGCCGTACCACGGCAACGTGTCCTCGAGTCGCTTGAGCGTCGCAGTCGCGAGCTCACCCGCGATGGTGCGCAACCATGCGAGCGTCTCCGCCTTCGTCTTCGGCCTCGTCGCCACCTCGCGCCCGCTAGCTCTCGCCGCCGGCCGATCCGGTCGTACCGGCGTTCACGTCGTGCAACCGGTACTTCTCGATCGCCTGGGCCGGCAACGAGCGGTCGACCTCGCCTCGGTCGGCGAGCAGCTCGAGTGTGCGCACGACGACCGACGGGCCGTCGATCTTGAAGAAGCGACGGGCCGCCGCGCGCGTGTCGGAGAAGCCGAAGTCGTCTGCGCCGAGCGTCGCGTACTGACCGGGCACGTAGGCGCGGATCTGGTCGGGCACCGCGTGGGCGTAGTCGGAGACGGCCACGAACGGACCCTGCGCCCCGCCGAGCTTCTGCGTCAGGTACGGGACCTGCCGCTCGGCGTCGGGGTTGAGGAAGTTGTGCTCGTCGGCGGCGACGCCGTCACGGCGGAGCTCGGACCAGCTGGTCACGCTCCAGATGTCCGCCGACACGCCCCAGTCGTCCGCGAGGAGCTGCTGCGCCTCGAGGATCCACGGCACGGCGACACCCGAGGCGAGCAGCTGGGCCTTCGGGCCGGCGGCACCGGACTCCGAGAGGCGGTGGATGCCGCGGACGATGCCGTCGACGTCGACGCCCTCGGGCTCGGCCGGCTGCACGATCGGCTCGTTGTACACCGTGAGGTAGTACATGACGTTCGGGTCGGCGTGCTGGCCGCCGTACATGCGCTCGAGGCCCGAACGCATGATGTGCCCGATCTCGTAGCCGTACGCGGGGTCGTACGAGACGACCGCGGGGTTCGTCGCTGCGAGGAGCGGCGAGTGACCGTCGGCGTGCTGGAGGCCTTCACCCGTGAGCGTCGTGCGACCGGCGGTCGCGCCGATGATGAAGCCGCGCGCCATCTGGTCGCCGGCGGCCCACATCGCGTCGCCCGTGCGCTGGAACCCGAACATCGAGTAGAACACGTAGATCGGGATCAGCGGCTCGCCCTGCGTCGAGTACGACGTGCCCACGTTGGTGAACGCGGCGAGTGCGCCGGCCTCGTTGATGCCGACGTGCACGATCTGCCCCTGCGGGCTCTCCTTGTACGCCAGCAGCAGCTCGCGGTCGACCGACGTGTAGTGCTGGCCGTTCGGGTTGTAGATCTTCGCGGTCGGGAAGAACGCGTCGATGCCGAAGGTGCGCGCCTCGTCGGGGATGATCGGCACGATGCGGTGGCCGAAGTCCTTCGAGCGGATCAGGTCCTTCAGGAGTCGCACGAACGCCATGGTCGTCGCGATCTCCTGCGTGCCCGAGCCCTTCTTCGCGATCGCGTAGGCCGACTCGTCGGGCAACGCGATCTGCGTGTACTTCGCGCGGCGCTCGGGCGTGTAGCCGCCGAGTGCGCGACGCCGCTCGTGCAGGTACTGGATCGCCGGGTCGGTCTCACCCGGGTTGTAGTACGGCGGCAGGTAGGGGTTCTCCTCGAGCTGCGCGTCCGTGATCGGGATGCGCATCGAGTCGCGGAACGTCTTCAGGTTGTCCAGCGTCATCTTCTTCATCTGGTGGGTCGCGTTGCGACCCTCGAAGGCGGGACCGAGTCCGTAGCCCTTGATGGTCTTCGCGAGGATGACGGTGGGCTGGCCCTTGTGCTCGACCGCGGCCTTGAACGCCGCGTACACCTTGCGGTAGTCGTGGCCGCCGCGCTTGAGGCCCCAGATCTCGTCGTCGCTCAGGTCTTTCACGAGCTCGAGGGCGCGGGGGTCGCGGCCGAAGAAGTTCTCCCGCACGTAGGCGCCCGACTCGGCCTTGTACGTCTGGTAGTCGCCGTCGGGGGTGACGTTCATGAGGTTGCGGAGCGCGCCCTCGTGGTCGTTCGCGAGCAGCGAGTCCCACTCGCGACCCCAGATGACCTTGATCACGTTCCAGCCCGCACCGCGGAAGAAGCTCTCGAGCTCCTGGATGATCTTGCCGTTGCCGCGCACCGGGCCGTCGAGCCGCTGGAGGTTGCAGTTGATGACGAACGTGAGGTTGTCGAGGCCCTCGTTCGCGGCGACCTGGAGCTGGCCGCGGCTCTCGACCTCGTCCATCTCGCCGTCGCCCAGGAACGCCCAGACGTGCTGGTCGGAGGCGTCCTTGATGCCGCGGTTGGTGAGGTACTTGTTGAGCTGCGCCTGGTAGATCGCGTTGATCGGGCCGAGACCCATCGACACGGTCGGGAACTGCCAGAACTCGGGCATGAGCCGCGGGTGCGGGTAGCTCGAGAGGCCGTTCGGGGCGTGCGACTTCTCCTGGCGGAAGCCGTCGAGCTGGTCGCTCGAGAGACGGCCCTCGAGGAACGCGCGTGCGTACATGCCGGGGGAGGCGTGACCCTGGTAGAAGACCTGGTCGCCGCCGCCGGGGTGGTCCTGCCCGCGGAAGAAGTGGTTGAAGCCGACCTCGTACAGGGCGGCGCTCGACGCGTAGGTCGAGATGTGCCCGCCGACGCCGATGCCGGGACGCTGCGCGCGGTGCACGAGCATGGCGGCGTTCCAGCGGATCCACGCGCGATAGCGGCGCTCGGTCTCCTCGTCGCCCGGGAACTCCGGCTCGTTCTCGGGCGCGATCGTGTTCAGGTAGTCGGTGGTGGGCACCATCGGCACGCCGAGGTGCAGCTCCTTCGAGCGCTTCAGCAGGCTGAGCATGATCTCACGCGCCCGCTGGTGGCCCTTCTCGGCGACGAGCGAGTCGAGCGACTCCGCCCATTCGTTCGTCTCCTCGGGATCCGAGTCCATCGCCTCGACCGAGTAAGGATCCTGGTCGTTGACAGTCACACTCGACCTCTCTTCTCTGCAGGGATCACCTGCGTGGTGTGGACGTGCGCACGCCGAGGCTGACCGCCTCGCGGTCGCATGGCACCCCGCCATCCTAATGAGTCTCGTCGGGAATCGGGGGCGGTACGATGATGGGCCGTTCCGATCGGAGGTCCCCGTCCATGATCCTCGCCCCTGGTGCCGTCGCGCCCGACTTCGACCTCGTCGACCAGCACGGGCAGACCGTGCGGCTCGCCGACTTCCGCGGCCGGCGACCGGTCGTGCTCGTGTTCTTCCCTCTGGCCTTCTCGGGCATCTGCCAGGGCGAGCTGTGCGAGCTGCGCGACAACTTCGCGATGTTCGCCGACGAGTCGGTCGAGCTCATCGGCGTGTCGGTCGACTCCAAGCACACGCTCCGGGCGTGGAGCGAGGCGCAGGGCTACGGGTTCCGCCTGCTCGCCGACTTCTGGCCGCACGGCGAGGTCGCCGCGGCGTACGGCGCGTTCGACGCCGAGCACGGCGTCGCGGCACGCGCGACCTTCCTCATCGACGACGACGGCGTGGTGGTCGACAGTTTCGCCACGCCGAAGGGCGAGGCGCGTCCGCTCGAGCGGTACCGCGAGGCGCTCGCTTCGCTGCGAAGGGCCGCCTGACCCGGCGGGATGCCGCGCCGCCCGGCCGCTCGGATACGATGAGCCTGCGCCGCGTGCGGCGCGAGGGCCTTTAGCTCAGTTGGTAGAGCGCCACGTTTACACCGTGGATGTCGTCGGTTCGAGCCCGGCAGGGCCCACATGTCGCTGGTCCTCGCCGATGTGCTCGCCGTCACCGAACGCCTCTGGCCCGCGGCCGGCACCGAGGCGTGGGATGCCTCGGGGCTCGTCTCCGGCGCTCTCGACGCGCCCGTGCGGCGGGTGCTGCTGGCCGTCGACGCGGTCGCCGCGACGGTCGACGAAGCCGTGGCCTCCGGCGCCGACCTGCTGATCGCGCACCATCCGCTGCTGCTGCGGGGCGTCACGACGGTCGCAGAGGACCGCTACAAGGGCGCGCTGCTCGCCCGGCTCATCCGCGCCGACTGCGCCCTGCTCGCGGCGCACACGAACGCGGACGTCGTCGCGACCGGCACGAGCGCAGTGCTTGCCGATCGGCTCGGCCTCGCCGAGCAGCGCCCGATCGAGGCATCCGACGACGGTGACACGGGGCTCGGCCGGGTCGGTCGCCTGACCGAGCCGACCACGCTCGGCCGTCTCGCGCGACGCATCGCCGAGCTCCTCCCGGCGACCGCGACCGGCGTGCGTGCTGCCGGCGGATTCGACGACCCGGTCGAGACGGTCGCGGTCTGCGGCGGGGCCGGCGATTCGCTGCTCGGGCACCCTGCGGTACGTGCGGCCGACGTCTACGTCACCGCCGACCTGCGCCACCATCCCGCCTCCGAGGCGCGCGAGCAGGCCGCGCTCGGCGGCGGACCCGCGCTCGTCGACGTCTCGCACTGGGCGAGCGAGTGGCTCTGGCTGGACGTCGCCGCCGCCGAGCTGCGCGCGGCCCTGCCGGGGCTCGAGATCGTCGTGAGCGAGCTGCGCACCGACCCATGGGACTTCCAGGTCGTGCAATGATGACGAGTCCAGCCCAGACCCCCGCGAGGAGCACCACGTGAAGGCCACGCCCGCCGACCAGCAGGAACTGCTGCGGCTCCAGTCGATCGACACCCGCATCCAGCAGCTCGCGCACCGGCTCGGCGTCCTGCCGCAGACCGCGCAGCTCGCCGAGCTCGCCAAGCGCGAGACGGCGGTGCGCGGCACCCGTGCTGAGGCGATCGGCACGCTCGAGGACGCGAAGACGGAGCTCGCCCGGCTCGAGTCCGATGTCGCCGTCGTCGAGGCCCGTATCGCCCGCGACTCGGACCGGCTGCAGCACACCTCGTCGGTGAAGGACGTGCAGGCGCTCGAGGCGGAGCTCGCCTCCCTCGCCAAGCGGCGCGGCGACCTCGAAGACCAGGAGCTCGTCGTGATGGAGCGGGTCGAGGAGGCCGAGGTCGTAGTCTCGAGCATCGACCTGCAGCGCGCCGCCATCGAATCCGAGGTCGCCGAGCTCGAGGCCGAGCGCGATGCCGCAGCGGGCGGCATCACCGTCGAGCGCGAGCAGGCCGAGCGCGATCGGGAGGTCGTCGCGTCGGGCGTCCCCGCCGAACTCCTCGCCTTCTACGAGCAGCGTCGCACGCGCGGCGCCGGCGTCGGCGCGGCCCTCCTGCGCCAGCGCACCTGCGGCGGGTGCACGATGACGCTCACGGGCTCCGACCTCGAGTCGGTGCGTCGGTCCGCGCCCGACGACGTCGTGCAGTGCCCCGAGTGCGACCGCATCCTCGTGCGCACCGACGAGTCGGGGCTCTGACGGTAGACTTCAGGGGCGAGTGGGTCGGCAAGACGGTCGCGTCGCACGGTTCACCCCGTGCGCCGAGGAACGTCCGGGCTCCACAGGGCAGGACGGTGGGTAACACCCACCCGGGGCGACCCGCGAGACAGTGCCACAGAAAGCAGACCGCCTCCCGCGCGAGCGGGCGGTAAGGGTGAAACGGTGGGGTAAGAGCCCACCAGCGGCCGGGGTGACCCGGCCGGCTCGGTAAACCTCGTCCGGAGCAAGGTCAGACAGGGAACCATGGGGCTGCCCGTCCCGTTCCCGGGTAGACCGCTGGAGGGTCACGGCGACGTGGCCCCGAGAGAGATGGCCGTCCAGCCGCGAGACGCAAGGCTCGCGGTGAACAGAACCCGGCGTATCAGCCGGCCCGCTCGCACCACGAGGCGTGGCGCCGACTCCGGTGATCGCGCCGGCGATCGCGGGCGGCGTTGCACCACACGGTCATTTCGCCGCGAGCGACGCGGCCCCGATGATGCCGGCGTTGTTGCGGTGGCGGGCGGGTACGATCGGCGTCTTCAGGTCGAGCAGCGGCAGGAACTGCTCGTGGTGCTTCGACACGCCGCCGCCGACGACGAACAGGTCGGGCGAGAAGATGAACTCGATGTGCGCGTAGAACCGCTGCAGGCGGGCGGCCCACGACGCCCAGTCGAGCGACTCGCGCTCCATCGCGGAGTACGCCGCGCGCTTCTCGGCCTCGGTGCCGTCGAGCTCGATGTGCCCGAGTTCGGTGTTCGGAACCAGCACGCCGTCGTAGAGGAACGCGGACCCGATGCCCGTTCCGAGCGTCGTGAGGATGACGAGCCCATCGGCGTCGACCGCCGCACCGTAGCGCGACTCGGCGTAGCCGGCGGCATCCGCGTCGTTGATGAAGTGGATCTCGCGGCCGAAGGTCTCCTCGAAGAGCTCCTCGGCAGGCAGTCCGATCCACTCGCGCGAGATGTTCGCAGCCGACAGGGTGCGACCGCGCTTGACGATCGCCGGGAAGCAGACGCCGAGCGGCAGCGACTCGTCGAAGTCGGCCGAGAGCCGGTCGAGCAGCTCGGTGGTCGCGGTCAGGATGTCGGCGGGACGGCCGCCCTCGGGCGTCTTGACCTTGATGCGGTCGGAGACGAGGGTGCCCTCGCCGAGGTCGACGACTGCTCCCTTGATCCCCGTGCCGCCGATGTCGATGCCGATCGCGAGTTCCGTGGCCATGCGCTCACACTATCGCGGTGCCGTGCGGCGAACGCTCAGGCCGGATGCGTCACGGGAGGGTGAGGATCTCGGCGCCGCGGTCGGTGACGACGAGCGTGTGCTCGAACTGGGCGGTGAGGGAACGGTCGCGGGTGACGACCGTCCAATCGTCGGCCCAGACGTCCCATTCGACGGTGCCGAGCGTGAGCATCGGCTCGATGGTGAACACCATGCCCTCCTCGATGACCGTCGTCGCGCTCGGGTCGTCGAAGTGGGGGATCACGAGCCCGGTATGGAACGCCCGGCCCACCCCGTGCCCCGTGTAGTCGCGCACGACGCCGTAGCCGAAACGCCTGGCGTACGCCTCGATCGCGCGCCCGATCACGTTCACCTGACGGCCGGGCGCGACGGCGCGGATGCCTCGTGCGAGTGCCTCGCGCGTGCGATCGACGAGCAGCGCGGCCTCCTCGCCGGCGTCGCCGACGAGGAACGTGTGGTTGAGGTCGCCGTGCATGCCGTCGAGGAAGGCGGTGACGTCGAGGTTCACGAGATCGCCGTCGACGAGCACGGTGTCGTCGGGGATGCCGTGGCAGATGACCTCGTTGACCGAGGTGCAGCTCGACTTCGGATAGCCGCGGTAGCCGAGGGTCGACGGGTACGCCCCGTGGCCTGTGACGTACTCGTGCACGATGCGGTCGAGCTCGTCGGTCGTGACGCCCGGGCGGATGGCCGCCGCGGCCTCCTCGATCGCGCCGGCCGCGATGCGGCCGGCGGCCCGGATGCGCTCGACTTCGTCGGGTGCGTACCGGTCGCCGCCCGGGTTCGGGGCGGGTGCACGACGGCCCACGTACTCGGGCCGGGCGATGCCGGCGGGCACGGCGCGCGCCGGTGAGAGTCGTCCGGGGATCAGGTGGCCGGCGGCGTCTTTGGGCATAGGATCAGCCTATGACCGAGGACGTCGAGCACATGTTCTGGTACAACCTCAAGACCGGTGCGGTCGAACAGGGGTTCGTCTCGCAGTCGGTCGACCGGGTCGGCCCCTTCGAGACGCGGGAAGAGGCCGAGCGGGCGCTCGAGATCCTTCGCGCGAACAGTGCGAAGTGGGCCGAGGAGGACGCGGCCGACGACTGATCAGCGGGTCACTCGAACGAGTGCTCCGCGGTCGGATACGCCCCCGACTCGACGTCGGCGCGCCACTCGTTGGCCGCCGCACTGAGCACGCCGGCGAGATCCGCATACTTCTTGACGAACCGCGGCACCCGGCCGGTGGTGAGGCCGGCCCAGTCGGTCCAGACGAGCAGCTGGCCGTCGG
This sequence comes from Agromyces chromiiresistens, assembly GCF_029167465.1. Lineage (NCBI taxonomy): Bacteria > Bacillati > Actinomycetota > Actinomycetes > Micrococcales > Microbacteriaceae > Agromyces > Agromyces chromiiresistens. Next base: position 149,832 of record NZ_JARFNL010000003.1, on the reverse strand, counting down.
TGTGCGGACCGGCGCCGACGCTGATGGTCGGGATGTCGAGGAGCTCGGTGACCTGGCGGGCCGCTTCGGCCGGCACCATCTCGAGCACGACGGCGAACGCGCCGGCATCCTGCACGGCCCGGGCATCTGCGAGCAGCTGGTCGAGGCCCTCGCCGCGTCCCTGGATGACGTGGCCGCCGAGCCCGTGCTCGCTCTGCGGGGTGTAGCCGATGTGCGCCATCACCGGGATGCCGGCGTTCACGATGCGCCGGATCTGCTTGGCGCTGCGCTCCCCGCCCTCGAGCTTGACGGCGTGCGCCCCGGTCTCCTTCATGAATCGCACGGCGGTGTGCAGTGCGTCCTCGGGGCCGTTCTCGTACGAGCCGAACGGCATGTCGGCGATCACGAAGGCCCGCTTGACCGCCCCGGCGACGGCTCGCGTCAGCGGGATGAGGTCGTCGACCTTGACCGGAAGCGTCGTCTCGTAGCCGAGCACGTTGTTGCCGGCCGAGTCGCCGACGAGCAGGAAGTCGATGCCCGCCTCGTCGAAGATGTGCGCCGTGAGCTGGTCGTAGCTCGTGAGCCCGGTGATCTTGATGCCGTTGCGCTTCGCGTTCTGGAAGTGGCGGGTGCGCACCCGCTTCGGACCGCCGGTCGCGGAGGCGCCGCCGTAGGGGTTCAGCTCCGCCGTGGCGTCGGAGGCCGCGCCGGTCGGGGCGGAGGTGTCGGATGCTGAGGTCTGGGGCTCGCCTGACATGCCGCAATCCTCGCACATCGGCCGAGCCCGATCGGCTGCCGCGAGGCCGCCCTGCGGCGGCCGGTGCCGGTACGCTGGGATCTGCGAGAGAGGGTGTGGATGGATAAGCAGCGCGACTTCGTTCTTCGCACGATCGAGGAGCGGGGGGTCAAGTTCGTCAGGCTCTGGTTCACCGACGTCGTCGGCACCCTGAAGTCGGTCGCGATCGCACCGGCCGAGGTCGAGGGCGCGTTCACCGAGGGCATCGGGTTCGACGGCTCGGCGATCGAGGGCCTGAGCCGCACGTACGAGTCCGACCTGCTGGCCTACCCCGACCCGTCGACGTTCCAGACGCTGCCCTGGCGGGGCGATGTGGACCCGACCGGTCGCATGTTCTGCGACATCACCACGCCCGACGGCGAGCCGGCGGTCGCCGACCCGCGGAACGTGCTGAAGCGCACCCTCGAGCGCGCCGCCGATCGAGGGTTCACCTTCTACACGCATCCCGAGATCGAGTTCTACCTGCTGCGCTCGTCGAAGTTCGGCGACGAGGGGCCGATCCCCGTCGACTCGGCCGGGTACTTCGACAACGTCCCCGGCGGCACGGCGCACGACTTCCGCCGCCGCTCGGTGCGCATGCTCGAAGACCTCGGCATCTCGGTCGAGTTCAGCCACCACGAGGCGGGCCCCGGCCAGAACGAGATCGACCTCCGCTATGCCGACGCCCTCACGACGGCCGACAACATCATGACGTTCCGCACCGTCGTCAAGGAGGTCGCGATCGAGCAGGGCGTCTACGCGACGTTCATGCCGAAGCCCTTCTCGCAGTACCCCGGATCGGGCATGCACACGCACCTGTCGCTCTTCGAGGGCGACACGAACGCGTTCTACGAGCCCGGCGCGCAGTACCAGCTGTCGAAGATCGGTCGTCAGTTCATCGCCGGCCTGCTGCGCCACGCGAACGAGATCTCGGCCGTGACGAACCAGTTCGTGAACTCCTACAAGCGGCTGTGGGGCGGCGACGAGGCACCGAGCTTCATCTGCTGGGGCCACAACAACCGCTCGGCGCTCGTGCGCGTTCCGCTCTACAAGCCGAACAAGGGTCAGAGCGCGCGAGTCGAGTATCGCGCGATCGACTCGGCGGCGAACCCGTACCTCGCCTTCTCCCTGCTGCTCGCAGCCGGCATGAAGGGCATCGAGGAGGGCTACGAGCTGCCGTCCGAGGCGGAGGACGACGTGTGGGCGCTCACCGACAGCGAGCGCCGCGCGCTCGGCTACCATCCGCTGCCGGCGAGCCTCGATCACGCGATCGAGTACATGGAGGGTTCCGAACTCGTCGCCGAGACGCTCGGCGAGCAGGTCTACAACTACGTGCTCGCGAACAAGCGGGCCGAGTGGCGCGACTACCGCTCGCAGGTCACGCCCTTCGAGCTGCACCGCAATCTCGAGATCCTCTGACCGCCGGATGTCTCGACAGGCGCCGACGCTCGGCCGACTCGCACGTGCCGGCTTCGACGACCTCGACCGGGCGTCGACGCGCCTCGGGGAGCTCGCGGCGGCGACCGGGGTCGATGGCGAGGCGCTCCTCGCGGCGCTGGGCGCAGCGGCCGACCCCGACTCGGCGCTGATCGAGTTCCGCCGCCTGCACGACCGGGCGCCTGCGGAGGTCGCCGCGGTGCTCGACGAACCCGCGGCGGCCGAGCGACTCGCCCGACTGGTGGGCGCATCGCGGGGTCTCGCCGACTTCCTGAACCGCCATCCCGCCGAGATCGCGCTGCTGCAGGCGGTGCCGGCGCCGCCACCCACGAGCACCGAGGCGCGATCCTCGCTGCTCGCAGCGGTCGACGGACTCGCGCCCGAGCGCGTCGACGATCCCGACGCGCTGGCTGCGGCGATCCGCGTGCGATATCGCCGGCTGCTCGCCGGCGTGGCCGTCTACGACCTCACCCGGCACGACGCGGTCGACGTCGTCGAGTCCGTCTCGGCGGGGCTCGCCGACCTCGCCGGCGCCGCCCTGGACGCCGCCCTCGCCGGTGCACGCCGGATCGTCGCGCGCGACGAGGGCGCCCCCGCCGCGCCCGGCCGGTATCCCGCGGCGGAGGTCGCGGCGACGCGGCTCGCCGTCATCGGCATGGGCAAGGCCGGCGCCCGCGAGCTGAACTACGTGAGCGATGTCGATGTCATCTTCGTCGCCGAATCCGCTGACGAGCAGGCGGTGTCGACCCCGCGCGCCGTCGAGATCGCGACGCGTCTCGCGATGGTGACCATGCGATTGATCGGCGAGCCCGGCATCGAGCCGCCGCTGTGGGAGGTCGATCCGAACCTGCGCCCGGAGGGCAAGGACGGGGCGCTCGTACGCACGCTCGACTCGCACCTCCAGTACTACGAGCGCTGGGCGAAGAGCTGGGAGTTCCAGGCGTTGCTGAAGGCGCGCCCGCTCGCGGGGGACCTCGAGCTCGGCGGCCGATACACGGCCGGCGTCGAGCCGATGGTGTGGTCGAGCTCGAGCCGGGAGGGCTTCGTCGAGTCGGTGCAGCGCATGCGCGAGCGGGTCACCGAGCACATCCCGGCCGACGAGGTGGATGTCCAGTTGAAGCTCGGTCCAGGTGGCCTGCGCGACATCGAGTTCACCGTGCAGCTGCTGCAGCTCGTGCACGGCGCGACCGATGATTCGATCCGGCAGGGCGGCACCCTGCTCGCCCTCACGGCCCTCGCCGAGGCGGGATACGTCGGTCGCGAGGAGGCGGGGGAGTTCTCCCGCGACTACCGGGTGCTCCGCGTGCTCGAGCATCGGCTGCAGCTCGAACGCCTTCGACGAACGCACCTGATGCCGCGAGACGCCGACAGCCTGCGCATCCTCGCTCGGGCGTCTGGGCTCGGACGCGACGCCGCCGAGCTGACCCGCGTCTGGCAGTCGACGCGGCAGCGGGTGCGCGGTCTCCACCAGCGCCTCTTCTACCGGCCGCTGCTGTCGGCGGTGGCCGCGCTGCCCGCGTCGGGCCTCGAGCTCACCAGTGCGCAGGCGGAGGCGAGGCTCGCCGCCATCGGGTTCCGCGATCCTCGCGGTGCGCTGGCGCACATCGCCGCGCTGACGTCGGGCCTCTCGCGGCGGGCGACGATCCAGCGACACCTGATGCCCGTGCTCATCTCGTGGTTCGCTGAGGGGACCGATCCCGATTTCGGGCTCCTCTCCTTCCGCCGCCTGAGCGACACGCTCGGGACGACGCACTGGTACCTTCGGCTGCTGCGCGACTCGTCCGACGCGGCGCTTCGGCTCACCCGCGTCCTGTCGGGGTCGCGCTATGCCGCCGAACTCCTCGAGCGCACACCCGAGGCGGTCGCCTGGCTCGAGGACCTCGAGGAGCTTCGACCCCGCTCGCTCGCCGCACTCCAGGACGAGACGCGCGCCGTGCTCCGACGTCACGGCGAGTCCGACGACGCGGCGAAGATCTTCCGCGCCATCCGGCGCCGCGAGATGCTGCGCCTCGCGTTGGCCGGCATCCTCGACGTCACGACCGTCGAAGAGCTCGGGCACGGGCTCACCGATCTCACCGAGAACCACATCGCCGCGCTTGTCGCGGCGATACGGGGCGGCGAGTCCGACGGCATCGAGTTCGCGGTGATCGGCATGGGCCGCTTCGGCGGCCGGGAGCTCGGCATCGGCTCCGATGCCGACATCATCTACGTGTATCGCGCTCAGGGCGCAGAGCCCGATGCAGCGCATTCCCGCGCGCTGCGCATCGTGAGCGAGCTCGTGCGACTCTCAGAGGATGCGCGGCTGCCGTTCGAGCTCGACGCCGACCTCCGGCCCGAGGGGCGCAACGGCGTCGTCGCCCGATCGCTCGACGCCTACCGCGCGTACTACTCGCGCTGGTCGCTCACGTGGGAGGCGCAGGCGCTCCTGCGGGCGCGTGGCGTCGCCGGCGACCGCGCACTGATCGACGACTTCACCGAGCTCGCCGACACCGTCCGCTATCCGAGCGAGATCGGTGAGCAGGAGGTCCGCGAGGTCAAGCGCATCAAGGCGCGCGTCGAGAACGAACGGCTTCCGCAGGGAGCCGACCCGACCCGCCACCTGAAGCTCGGCCGCGGCTCGATCTCCGACGTCGAGTGGTTCGTGCAGCTCGTGCAGCTGCAGCACGGCGCAGAGATCGCGTCGTTGCGCACGACGTCGACGCTCCGCGCGCTCGACGCCTCGACCGAGGCGGGACTCATCGATCGTGCCGATGCCGAGACGCTCCGGGCGGCGTGGGTGTTCGCCTCGCGGGCCCGCTCGGCGCTCACCCTCTGGCTCGACAAGACGACCGACGTGCTGCCCGTCGAACGTTCGCAGCTCGAGGGCGTCGCCCGCATCATGGGCTACCCGGCGGGCTCGGCGACGCAACTCGAGCACGACTACCTGCAGCTCACCCGGCGGTCTCGTGCGGTGTTCGAACGGGGCTTCTACGGCCTCGAGCCGAAGCGCGAACCGACCGTCTGACGACGCGAGCAGCGCCGTGCGATCGCACGCCCGCCACGTGGAATCCGAACGGTTTCCTCGGGGTCGGAATGCACGAGAAGGGCCGCCCCGCTTGCGCGGGACGGCCCTTCGTTGGCAGCAGGGGGCTGCGGGTGATCAGACGCCGTAGTAGAGCTCGAACTCGAACGGGTGCGGCCGCTGCGCGAGGGGCTTGAGCTCCTTCTCGCGCTTGTAGTCGATCCAGGTCTCGATGAGCTCCTTCGTGAACACGCCGCCCTCGAGGAGGAAGTCGTGGTCGGCCTCGAGCGCGGCCAGCGCCTCGCCGAGCGATCCCGGCACCTGGGGAATGGCCTTGGCCTCCTCGGGCGGGAGCTCGTAGAGGTCCTTGTCGACCGGCTCGTGCGGCTCGATGCGGTTCTTGATGCCGTCGAGGCCGGCCATGAGCTGCGCGGCGAACGCGAGGTACGGGTTGCCCGAGGCATCCGGCGCGCGGAACTCGATGCGCTTCGCCTTGGGGTTGGTGCCCGTGATCGGGATGCGGATCGACGCCGAGCGGTTGCCCGCCGAGTAGACGAGGTTGACCGGGGCCTCGAAGCCCGGGACGAGGCGGTGGTACGAGTTCACCGTCGGGTTCGTGAAGGCGAGCACAGCGGGGGCGTGCTTGAGGAGGCCACCGATGTACCAGCGCGCGATGTCGCTGAGGCCGCCGTAGCCGGCCTCGTCGTAGAAGAGCGGCTTGCCGTCGTTCCAGAGCGACTGGTGGGTGTGCATGCCCGAGCCGTTGTCGCCGAAGAGGGGCTTCGGCATGAACGTCGCCGTCTTGCCCCACTGCTCGGCGGTGTTCTTGACGATGTACTTGAACTTCAGGATGTCGTCGGCCGCGTGCACCATCGTGTCGAAGCGGTAGTTGATCTCGGCCTGGCCGCCCGTGCCGACCTCGTGGTGCGAACGCTCGAGAATCAGCCCGGCGTCGATGAGCTTCAGGCAGATGTCGTCGCGCAGGTCGGCCTGCTTGTCGACGGGGGAGACCGGGAAGTAGCCGCCCTTGTAGGGGGTCTTGTTGCCGAGGTTGCCGCCCTCTTCGGCACGGCCCGAGTTCCAGGCGCCCTCCTCGGAGTCGACCGAGTAGAAGCTCGAGTGCTGGTTCACCTCGTAGCGCACGTCGTCGAAGATGTAGAACTCCGCCTCGGGGGCGAAGAAGGCCGTGTCGGCGATGCCGGTCGAGGCGAGGTACTTCTCGGCCTTCTTCGCGACCTGGCGCGGGTCCTTCGCGTAGATCTCACCGTTGCGGGGGTTGTAGATGTCGAAAACCATGACCAGCGTGCGCTCGGCGCGGAACGCGTCGATGTACGCGGTCGACACGTCGGGGATGAGCTGCATGTCGGACTCGTGGATGTTCGCGAACCCGCGGATCGAGGAGCCGTCGAACAGCTGCCCGACGGTGAAGAACTCCTCGTCGACCGTGGAGGCCGGGATGTTGAAGTGCTGCTGCACGCCGGGCAGGTCGGTGAACCGGATGTCGAGGAACTTGACATCGGTCTCTTTGATGAACTTGAGCACTTCGGACGAATCACTGAACATGTGATGATCTCCAGGGGGCGGGTGGAACGGATGGACTTGCACAGCCAACGGCGACGGTATCCGCACGCCGTTTCCCGACCGTGACCGGAATGTTTCGGCCATGTTACGCCCATGCCCGATCGGTAGACTCGTGGGGTGCCCGACGCGAAACCCCAGACCTTCGGAGATCTCGAACCCAGCCGCTGGCCCGGCGAACGACTCGGGCTCCCCGCAGAGGGGAGGGGGTCGGTCGGCCGGGCGGGCCGTCGGATCGCGGCGATCTTCATCGACTGGGGCAGCGCGATGCTCATCTCGCTGCTCTTCACGCCGTACGAATCCGTTGCGTACACGTGGGTGACGCCGCTCGTCTTCGCCGTCCTGCAGATCGTGTTCATCCCGACGATCGGCGGGAGCATCGGGCACCGGCTCCTCGGCATGCACGTCGTCCCGCTCGAGGGCGGCTGGATCGGCCTCTGGCGGCCCGTCGTCCGCACGGCCCTGCTCCTCATCGTCGTGCCGGCGCTCGTGTGGGACTCCGACCAGCGAGGCTTCCACGACAAGGTCGCGGGAACGGTGCTCATCCGGGCGTGACCGGTTCCGAGCCATCCGGCCCGTGAACGACGGAGCGGCACCCGCTTCGTGAAGCGGATGCCGCGTGGTCGGCGTGTGCGCTCAGCGCATCTTGCCGCGCTGGGGCCGAACCTTCATCGGGTCGATGCCCTTGGGAATCGGCAGCGACGTCTGCAGCGAGTTCAGGCGGTTCGTGACGGCGAGCACCTCGGGCTTCGTGAGCGCCTTCTTGGTCTTGCGCAACGTCGACGGAAGCTTGTAGAGCTCGATCGATCCCTCGTCATGGCCGACGGAGATGAGCGTGATCGGCACGTTCGGCAGCACGCGGGCGACCTTGCGCTGCTCGTCGTCGAGCATGCGCTTCGTGCGCGTGGCCGGCCCTTCGCTGATGAGCGCGACCCCGCCGCGGCCGACCGCGCGGTACACCGCGTCCTGCGTCTTGCCGTTGACGGCGACCGGCATCTCGTTGCCGACCCATGCACCGCGCAGGCCGCTGCGCAGCACGGCGCCGACGGCACCCGGCTGCCCGTCGATCTGGGCATAGGCGGCACGCTCGGCACGCCGGCCGAGGACGACGAGTGCGAGCAGAAGGCCGGCGAGCACTCCGGCGACGATCCAGAGGGCGATCGTGAAGCCGTTGCCCTCGCTCAGCCAGAGGGCGAGCGCGAGGCCCGCGAGCACCGGCACGAGGAACGCGAGGAGCATCAGCCACTGCGCGGTCGGGTCGTAGCGGCGGGTCATCTGGAAGACCTGCCACATCTGCTTGAGCCGGCCCGGCTCCTTCTGAGCCTTCGATGCGTCCTTCGTGCGTGCCATGGTGTCTAGGATACCGGCGGCCGGAGGCCGCTCGGACCGCGATGGGCGCGGAGCGAGCGGCCCCAGACGAAGACGAGGTCGTCGGGCCGACCGGTCGATCAGCCGACGGCCTGGGCGAAGCCGAGCGACGTGTCGGCGAGGTGGGCGAGGCCGGGCGGGAGTGCTCGGCCCTTCGCGTGCATCGACTGCGCCCACAGCCGTCCGGCGCGGTACGACGAGCGCACGAGCGGACCCGAGAGCACGCCGAGGAAGCCGATCTCCTCCGCCTCCGCCTTGATCTCGAGGAACTCCTCCGGACGCACCCAGCGTGCGACCGGCAGATGGCGCGGGCTCGGCCGCAGATACTGCGTGACCGTGATGATGTCGGTGCCGGCGTCGTGGAGGTCGTGCAGCGCCTGCGTGATCTCTGACCGCTCCTCGCCCATGCCGAGGATGAGGTTGGACTTCGTGATGAGCCCTGCGTCGCGTCCCTGCGTGATCACGTCGAGCGAGCGCTCGTAGCGGAACGCCGGGCGGATGCGCTTGAAGATGCGCGGCACCGTCTCGACGTTGTGCGCGAACACCTCGGGCTCTGCGTCGAAGACCTGCTGCAGCAGCTCGGGCTCGCCGTTGAAATCGGGCACGAGGATCTCGACACCGGTGCCGGGGGACTGCCGGTGGATCTCGCGGATCGTCTCGGCGTAGAGCCAGGCTCCGCCGTCGGGCAGGTCGTCGCGGGCGACGCCCGTGACGGTCGAGTAGCGCAGCTGCATTCGCACGACCGACTCTCCGACGCGCCGCGGCTCGTCGGAGTCGAAGTCGGCCGGCTTGCCGGTGTCGATCTGGCAGAAGTCGCAGCGCCGCGTGCATTGCGAGCCGCCGATGAGGAAGGTGGCCTCGCGGTCCTCCCAGCACTCGTAGATGTTGGGGCAGCCGGCCTCCTGGCAGACCGTGTGCAGTTCCTCGCTCTTCACGAGCGACTGCAGCGCGCGGTATTCGGGACCCATCTTCGCCCGGGTCTTGATCCACTCGGGCTTGCGTTCGATCGGCGTCTGGGCGTTGCGGACTTCGAGGCGCAGCATCCTGCGCCCCTCGGGTGCGGTGGTCATGCGGCCAGCGCCTCCTCGAACTCGTCGCGCAGACGTGCGCCCACGGCGTCGACCAGGTCGGCGGGCGTCACCGTGCGGCCGAGCTCGCGACTGATCGTGGTCACGCCGGCGTCGCGGATTCCGCAGGCGACGATCCGCTCGTACGGCTCGAGCGAGTTCGAGCAGTTGAGGGCGAAGCCGTGCATCGTGACGCCTTCGGCGACACGGATGCCGATCGCGGCGATCTTGTTCTCGAGCCCGGGCGACCCGACCCAGACGCCGGAGCGTCCGTCGACTCGGCGTCCGTCGACGCCGAGCTCCTGGAGGACGTCGATGAGGACGCCCTCGAGTCGGCGCACGTAGCCGACGACGTCGACCGGCTCGGCGAGGTGGATGATCGGATACCCCACGAGCTGGCCGGGACCGTGCCAGGTGATCTTGCCGCCGCGGTCGACGTCGATGACGGGTGTCCCGTCGGTCGGCCGTTCGTCGGGAGCGGTTCGCTTCCCGGCAGTGTAGACGGAGGGGTGCTCCAGGAGGAGGACGGTGTCGGGGCGTTCGCCCGCGACGACCGCGCGATGGACGGCGCGCTGAAGGTCGAGACCCTCGATGTACGGCACGGAGTTGGCGCTTAGCCCCGTGACGACGATGTCGAGCATTCGGCCAGTCTAGGCGACTCGTCCTCCCCAACCGTGGCGGTGCCGCATCGGGGCATCCGATCCGTCGGCTCGATCGCGTGCGCCACGAGCTCCGTGGAGACTGCCGGGATGAGACGTGAACCGAGAAGCGCGGCCGTGACGGCGGCCACCAGGGCGCAGGGCGCGCCCGTGCCGAGCGACGGCGCCGCGGCAGGTGACGGTCGGGTCGCCGGCTACCGGCTGCTTCGCCGCGTCGCGACCGGGGATCGATCCGAGGTGCACCTCGCGGTCGACGCCGTCGACGGTGCAGGGTCGCCGGCAGGTGCCGACGGTGCGACGGCTCGCAGGCCGGTCGCCGTGAAGGTGTACCGCGATGGGGTCGACGACGATCAGATCGGCACCGAGATCGCGGTGATGGGGGCGGATGCCTCGGGCACGCTGCCGACGCTCGTCGACGTCGCAGTGCTCGATGATCGCCGGCGCGTCCTCGTGCTCGACCGCATCGCCGGGCCGACGCTCGCGCATCTCCTCGGCGAACGGCTGCTCGATCCGGGGGAGGCGACCACGATCCTCGCTCCGCTCGTCGCGGCTGCGGCGGGTCTCGCCGACGCGGGATTCGTGCACACGCGGATGGCGACGAGCGACGTCATGATCGACGAGACCGGGAGGCCGCGTCTCGTCGGCCTCGGGGCCGTGCGTTCGCTCGACGCCGCCGTCGCCGCCGTCGCCCGCACGGAGCTGTTGCGCGAGAGCCACCGGCGACTGGCCGCGCTGATCGAGGAGGTGGCGCGATCGACGCGACAACCGGCAGTGTTCGAGCGCGCGGCTGCGATCGCACGGTCCGGGGCGGAGTCCCGGCCGTTCGCCCGCACCGAAGGCGAGATCGAGCGTGCGCTGTTCGCCGCGGCCACTGCCGCACCCGTGCGAACGAACGTCGGCGCGGCGGCTCGAGGGTCGTTGCCGACGCGGATCGCTCCGTCGACGTCTGAACCGATGATGTCGACGGCGGGCCCGGTCACGTCGCAGGCGACGCGCGAACGGCAACGCCCCGCTGGAAGCCGGGCGCGTGGATGGCGTGCCACGCTCGGCGAGCTCGCGCAGCTGCCGATACCGGCGGTGGAGCCGGTGGCGCGCTCGGCCGACGCCGACCGTGCCGGTGCCGCCCGACGGAGATGGCGGGAACTCATCGCGGGCCGGCGGCGCCCACTGGTGGTCGGTGCCGCCGCCGGCGGAGCGGCGCTCGTGCTGCTGCTCACCCTCGTGCCGCCGTCGGCGGAGGCCGGCGGCGTGGATCGCGAGACGGTCACCGCGACCGACAGTGCGTCGTCCGGCCGAACCGAAGCGCGCCGGGCCGCAGTGCCGACGGGCGGGACCGGCGGCGCTGACGAGGCGCACGGCACCGAGCGGGACTCCGACGGACCGGCCGCCGAGGAGGGAGCCGCCCTCGTCGATCCGGTGGCGGCGGCGGTGGCGCTGATGACGCTCCGGCAGGAGTGCCTGGCCGCGATCGACGCGGGCTGCCTCGACCAGGTCGACCAGCCGGGCTCGGCGCTCGATCGCTCCGACCGGGAGGCACTCGCCCGGGCACGCGAGGGCGAGGTGCCGGAGGTTCCCGGCTTCGCGCTCGACCAACTCTCCGTGAGCGCCGAAATGGGCGACGCCGCGCTGCTCGAGCTCCCGTACGCCGACCCGCAACGCGAACCGGCCTCGCTCCTCGTGATGAGGGGCGAGGCCGGTTGGCGACTGCGGGAACTGTTCGACTAGATGCCGAGGTCGGCCTCGAACGCACCCTCCTCGAGACGGTCCTTGACCGCCGTCAGGAAGCGGGCGGCGTCGGCGCCGTCGATGATGCGGTGGTCGTACGACAGCGCGAGGTACACCATCGAACGCACGGCGATCGCGTCCGCGCCGTCCTGGCTGACCACGACGGGGCGCTTGACGACGACACCCGTGCCGAGGATGGCCGACTGCGGGAGGAAGACGACCGGCGTGTCGAACAGCGCACCACGCGAACCGGTGTTCGTGAGCGTGAACGTGCCGCCGGCGAGCTCGTCGGGCTTCAGCTGGTTGTTGCGGGTCCGCTCGGCGAGATCGGCGATCTGGGCGGCGAGACCTGCGATGTCGAGCTCACCCGCGTTGCGGATGACCGGGGTGAGCAGGCCGCGCTCCGTGTCGACCGCGATGCTCATGTTCTCCTGGGCCGGGTAGACGATGCTGTCGCCGTCGACCGTGGAGTTGATGATCGGGTACGCCTTGAGCGCCTCCGCCGCGGCGAGGCCGAAGAAGGGCAGGAACGACAGCTTGTTGCCGGTCTTCGCGAGGAACTCGCCCTTGACGCGATCACGCAGGCGCGCGATGCGGGTCACGTCCACTTCGACGACGGTGGTGAGCTGCGCGGTCGAGGTCATCGAGACGACGGCGCGCTCGGCGACGACCTTGCGCAGGCGCGTCATCGGAACGGTCGTGCCGCGGAGCGGTGAGGTCTCGAGCGGCTGACGTGCCGGCGCGGCGGCCGCCGCGGCCGGAGCCGTCTGCGCCGAGATGACGTCCTGCTTGCGGATGCGACCGCCGACGCCCGTGCCGGTGACGTTCGCGAGGTCGACGCCCTGCTCGTTCGCGAGCTTGCGGACGATCGGCGTGACGTAGCCCGACGGACCCGCGTGCGCACCGGAGGCGGGAGCAGTGGCCGGTGCAGCGGGTGCAGCCGGCGCGGCAGCGGGAGCAGCAGCCGGCGCGGCAGGTGCGGCAGCGGGAGCAGCGGCCGGTGCGGCCGGAGCCGCAGCCGGAGCAGCAGGCGCCGCAGCGGCAGGCGCCGCTGCCGGGGCGGCCGGCGGAGCCGCCGGAGCAGCGGGCGCTGCCGGAGCGGCGGGCGCCGCAGCCGGCACCTCGGCGGGTGCCGCAGGAGCGGCGGGTGCCGCAGGAGCGGCGGGTGCCGCAGGAGCGGCGGGCTCGGCGACCGGCGGTGCGGGGACCGGCTCGGGTGCGGCGGCGGGAGCCTCGGGCGCGGCGGGAGCCTCGGCCGGCGCGGGAGCGGCCTCGGGCGCCGCAGCGCCCGAACCGTCACCGATCGTGACGAGCGCGGTGCCGACCTCGACGGTCTCGTCCTCTTGGACGAGGATCGCCTCGATGACACCCGCCACGGGCGACGGGATCTCGGTGTCGACCTTGTCGGTCGAGACCTCGAGCAGCGGCTCGTCGACCTCGACACGGTCGCCGACATTCTTCAGCCAGCGGGTGACCGTGCCCTCAGTGACACTCTCGCCGAGTGCCGGGAGGCTGACGGATTCGCTCATGCGCTTGTCTCCTTCACAGCGTGGGAACGCGTTCTAGCTTATTGCAGTCGTGGGGGCGGGCAGCGGACTCAGATGGCGTGCAGCGGCTTGCCGGCGAGCTTGAGCACAGCCTCGCCGAACGCCTCGCCCTGGGTCGGGTGCGCGTGGATGAAGGGGGCGATGTCCTCGGGGTACGCCTCCCAGTTCACGGCGAGCTGCGCCTCGGCGATGAGTTCGCCGACGCGGCCGCCGATCATGTGGACGCCGACGATGGGGCCGTCGTTCACGCGGACGACCTTGATCGATCCGCCGGTGCCGAGGATGCTCGACTTGCCGTTGCCGGCGAGGTTGTAGTCGAACGAGCTGACCTGGTCGGCGCCGAACTTCTCCGCGGCCTTCGCCTCCGTGTAGCCGATCGAGGCGACCTCGGGCTCGCAGTAGGTGATCTTCGGGATGTTGACGTCCTCGACGATGATCGGGCTGAGGCCCGCGATCTCCTCCGCGACGAAGATGCCCTGCTGGTAGCTGCGGTGCGCGAGCTGCAGGCCGGGCACGATGTCGCCCGCGGCGTACACGCCGGGAACGCTCGTCTGGAGGCGCTCGTCGGTGATGACGAAGCCGCGGTCGATCGTGATGCCGGCCTCTTCGTAGCCGAGGTTCTGCGTCACGGGGCCGCGTCCGACGGCGACGAGCAGCAGGTCGGCCTCGTAGGTCGTGCCGTTCTCGAGCGTGACGACGACGCCCTGGTCGTTCTGCGTGACGCTCTGGAATCGGATGCCGAGCGAGAAGTCGATGCCGCGCTTGCGGAACGCGCGCTCGAGCTGCTTCGAGACCGACTCCTCTTCATTCGGGACGAGGTGGGGGAGCGCCTCGATGATGGTCACCTCGGCGCCGAACGAGCGCCAGACGCTCGCGAACTCGACGCCGATGACGCCGCCGCCGAGCACGGCGACCTTGTTCGGCACGAAGTCGAGCTCGAGCGCCTGCTCGCTCGTGATGACGCGGCCGCCGATCTCGAGACCGGGCAGCGAGCGCGAGTACGAGCCGGTTGCGAGCAGCACGTTCTTGCCGACGTAGCGGTCGTCGCCGACCTGGACGGTGTTCGCGGAGACGAGGCGGCCCTCACCCTCGACGACGAGGATGCCGCGCGCCTTGAGGAGACCCTGGAGGCCCTTCCACTTGCTCGAGACGATGCCCTCGCGGTAGGCGGTGACGCCGCCCATGTCGATGCCCTCGAACGCGGCCTTCACGCCGTACTTCGCGGACTCCTTCGAGACCTCGGCGACCTCGGCCGCGTGCAGGAGCGCCTTCGTGGGGATGCATCCGCGGTGCAGACACGTGCCGCCGAGCTTGTCTTTCTCGATCACCACGGCGGTGAGGCCGAGTTCGACGGCGCGGATCGCTGCGGCATAGCCCGCGCTGCCCCCGCCGAGGACGACAATGTCAAAGTTCTGCTCGGACAACCGCAATCTCCCTTGCGCACCTGATCTGCGACACGGACTGCCACGGGCGTGTCGCCCAGGCAGGCGTTCGGGCGACGTTCTCGCCCTGAACGACCTTACTACTTGGCGGAGAGCTCCTCGCCCAGACGGACGAGGGTGCGCACGGCCGCCCCGGTCGCTCCCGTCCCGGTGAAGCCCCAGCCCGCGCCGGAGTTGTGCGAAGGGCCGGCGATGTCGAGGTGCGCCCAGGGAATCCGCTCCTCGGTGCCCTCGCGCGTGCCGACGAACTCCTGCAGGAAGACGCCGGCGAGCAGCATGCCGGGCACGGTCTGGCCGAGCTTCGTGTTGGTGAGGTCGGCGACGTCGGACTTCAGCATCGGCATGAGGTCCTTGGGCAGCGGCATCGGCCAGACGGCCTCGTCGACGTGGTCCGCCGCGGACCGGACGCGTGCCACGAGCTCGTCCTCGCCGAGCAGGCCGGAGATGCGCCCGCCGAGCGCGACCATCTGCGCACCGGTGAGGGTCGCGACGTCGACGATCGCGTCGGGCTGCTCCTCGCTCGCGGCCACGAGGCCGTCGGCGAGCACGAGCCGCCCCTCGGCGTCGGTGTTGAGCACCTCGACGGTCTTGCCGCCGCGGATGCGGAGCACGTCGTTGGGCCGGGTCGCGGTACCCGAGGGCAGGTTCTCGGCGAGGCACAGCCAGCCGGTCACGCGGATGGGCAGTCCGAGCTCGGCGAACGCGATCATCGCGGAGAGCACGGCGGCGGCGCCGGCCATGTCGGTCTTCATGCCCACCATGGAGAGCATCGGCTTCAGCGAGAGGCCGCCCGAATCGAACGTGATGCCCTTGCCCACGAGCGCGAGGTGGGCGGATGCCTCGGCCGGAGCCCATTCGAGGCGCACGAGGCGCGGCCCGCGGCTGGAGCCCTGGCCGACGCCGAGGATCCCGCCGAAGCCGTCGGCGGCGAGCGCCCGCTCGTCCCAGACCGTCGCCGTCACGCCGACCTCGGCGGCCGCGGCGACGGCGAGCTCGGCGAAGCTCGCCGGGAAGAGCTCCGAGGGCGACGTGTTCACAAGGTCCTTCGTGCGTGCCACGGCGGCGACGACGGAGCGGAGCCGGTCGAGTCCCACCGCCTCGGCGCCGAGTTCGGAGTGCAGGTCGATGCGCGTGACCCGCGGCTTCGCCTCGCTGCGGTACTCGTCGAAGGCGTAGGCGCCGAGCGCGGCGCCCTCGAGCAGTGCGGCGACGGCGTCGGCGTCGCCAAGCGCGACTGCGACGGCCACCGATTCGGCCTTGCCGAGGCGACGCACGGCGGCACCCGCGGCGAGGCGCAGGCTCGAGGCATCCGCTCGGTCGCCCACCCCGGCCACCGCGACGACGCGCGGCCCGCCGTCGGCGCCCGGGAGCCGGGTCAGCTCCTCCGCCGCGCCGGTCGCGCCGAGCGCGACGATCTGCGGGCGCACCCAGTCGAAGCCCTCGGGCGCGAGGAGCTCGACGCCGTCGGCCCCCTGCCTGGCGACGAGGAGCACGACGTCGGCGTCGGCGGAGGCGGCGGGGGAGTCGATCACGGAGAGCGCGGGAACGGTCATGGCTCCAGATGTTACGTGTTCGCTCTGGGCATGCACGGCGCGGCTCCGTCGGCGGCGGGTCGCCGGCACCGCGTCAGTAGGCTGGAAACATGCGCGATCCACGTTCCCTGTACGAGCTGAACGTCGACGTGTCGGTGCCGCCGGGGCTCCCGCTCGTCGCCGGGCTCACCGGCTTCGCCGACGCCGGCGGGGCGGTCGCGCAGACGACCGAGTACCTGCGCGAGACGCTCGAGACGACATCGATCGCGACCTTCGACGTCGACGAGCTCCTCGACTACCGTGCTCGGCGACCGATCATGCTCTTCGAGGGCGACCACTTCACCGAGTACACGCCTCCGCGGCTCGAGCTCGAGCTCGCGCGCGACGAGCTCGGCCGGCCCTTCCTGCTGCTCACCGGCTTCGAACCCGATTTCAAGTGGGAGTGGTTCACGGCGGCCGTGCTGCAGCTCATCGACGAACTGCAGGTGGCGTCGACGACCTGGGTGAACTCGATTCCGATGCCGGTGCCGCACACGCGCCCGATCCGCGTGACCGTGAGCGGCAACCGGGACGAGCTCATCGACACGATGTCCGTCTGGCGTCCGACGACCCAGGTGCCGGGCAACGCGCTGCACCTCGTCGAGTACCGGCTCGTCGAGCTCGGGCATCCGACGACGGGCTTCGTGCTGCTCATCCCGCACTACCTCGCGGACACCGAGTATCCGTCGGCCGCGATCGCCGCCCTCGAGGCGATCAGTGCCGCGACGGGTCGCATCTTCCCGACCGACGCGCTCCGCGAGCAGGGGCGCGACTTCATCGCACGAATCGACGAGCAGGTCGCCGAGAACGGCGAGCTCGCGAAGCTCGTGGGCACCCTCGAGGGGCGGCATGACGCCTACATGGAGGGCACGACCCTGCGATCCCCGCTCACCGACGAGGACGGCGAACTGCCGAGCGCCGACGAGATCGCGGCAGAGCTCGAGAAGTTCCTGGCCTTCCGTCGGTCGCGCGACGACGAACCCCCGCGAGGCGCCTGAACGCGAGGACCGTCCGATCCGGGGAATGGCGGGTGGCCCGCCGACGTTGTCTGTGGATGTGCGGCGGGGCGTCGGGCGTGCGCGTCGATCGTTCAGGACCTGTATAATTAAGGCAGGACCCGTTCGGGTTCGCGGGCACGATCGAGACCGTGCCATCCACGCGGACTTGACATGGGTCCTCATAGTGTCCGAAAACGACCGGACCGAATGCACGAGCCGCGCCTTCCGAGAGGGCACACGCCGCGCGACGGTAGGAGAGGTTCAAACGTATGGCAACGACGAAGGCGAAGGCCGAGGCCGAGGCTGAGAAGCCGGCCGCGAAGCGCCAGACCGCCGCGAAGTCGACTGCGAGCAAGGCGCCTGCGAAGGCGCCCGCCGCGAAGGCGGCTGCGAAGACCACGACGGCGTCGAAGACGCCTCGCACGAGCACGGCCAAGAGCGCCGCGAAGCCCCGCACCAAGGCGAAGGGCAAGGCCGCCGACGACGAAGAGGACGACGAGGTCGACCCCGCCGACCTCGAGGTGGTCGAGACCGACGCCGCCGAGGGGGCCCACGACGAGGCGACCGACGAGGACGACGACGCGAAGCCCGTCGCCATCGAACCGCACCCGACGGGTGCGCTCGTGCTGCGCGCCTCCGACGACGAAGACGAGGTGCCGGTCTACTCGTCCACCATCACGGGCGCGACGGCCGACCCGGTCAAGGACTACCTCAAGCAGATCGGCAAGGTCGCGCTCCTGAACGCGGCCGAAGAGGTCGAGCTCGCGATGCGCATCGAGGCGGGACTCTTCGCCGAGGAGAAGCTGTCGCAGATGAGCGACACCGAGAAGCGGTCGCAGCTCGGTCGCGAGCTGCAGTGGGTCGCGAAGGACGGCCAGCGCGCCAAGAGCCACCTGCTCGGCGCCAACCTGCGTCTGGTCGTCTCGCTCGCGAAGCGCTACACGGGTCGAGGCATGCAGTTCCTCGACCTCATCCAGGAGGGCAATCTCGGTCTCATCCGCGCGGTCGAGAAGTTCGACTACACCAAGGGCTTCAAGTTCTCGACCTACGCCACGTGGTGGATCCGCCAGGCGATCACGCGCGCGATGGCCGACCAGGCCCGCACCATCCGCATTCCCGTGCACATGGTCGAGGTCATCAACAAGCTCGCCCGCGTGCAGCGCCAGATGCTGCAGGACCTCGGGCGCGAGCCCACGCCCGAAGAGCTGAGCCGCGAACTCGACATGACCCCCGAGAAGGTCATCGAGGTGCAGAAGTACGGCCGCGAGCCGATCTCGCTGCACACGCCGCTCGGTGAGGACGGCGACAGCGAGTTCGGCGACCTGATCGAGGACACCGAGGCGGTCGTGCCGGCCGACGCCGTGGGCTTCACGATGCTGCAGAAGCAGCTCGAGTCGCTCCTCGACTCCCTGAGCGAGCGCGAGGCGGGCGTCATCCGGATGCGCTTCGGCCTCGGCGACGGCATGCCGAAGACCCTCGACCAGATCGGCGACACGTTCGGCGTGACCCGCGAGCGCATCCGCCAGATCGAGTCGAAGACGATGGCGAAGCTCCGCCACCCCTCGCGGTCGCAGTCGCTGCGCGACTACCTCGAGTAGGCCGCCGGTGCGCGCTGGATCCCTGCGTTATGGGCCGGCGATCCTCGTCGGCAGACTCACCAGATTCGCCGCCCGGCTGCGCAAGCCGGGCGGCGGCTCTGCCGTTCCCGGTCTGGTCGTGAACCGGATCGCGCCGAACTACTTGAAGCGCACCCTGTCGGGTTTCCCGCAGGGGCTCGTCGTGGTCTCCGGATCGGCGGGCAAGTCGACGACGACGAAGATGCTCGTCGCGATCCTCCGCGAGCACGGCGTCGACGTGTTCACCAACCCGTCGACCGCGAACATCAGCCAGGGGCTGACCTCGGCGCTGCTCGAGCAGGCCGACTGGCGGGGCCGGGTGCCGGGCGAGGTCGCCGTCCTCGAGATGGACGAGGGCCACGGCGCGCTCGTCATGCAGGGCGTCGATGCGCGCGTCGTCTGCCTGACGAACGTGATGGTCGACCAGATCGACCGGTTCCACGACTCCGAGATGGTCGCGGGCATGCTCGGCCGGATCGCCGCCCGGGCGGGGGAGTCGGTCGTCGTGAACGCCGACGACGCCTACCTCGAGCGGCTCGCCGAGAAGGTCGGGCCGGATGTCTCGGTGCGACGCTTCGGCGTCTCGCAATCGGTCCTCGACGCGGCGCCGCGGGGGCTCGGCTACACCGAGACGTCGACGACGCGTCTCGACCCCGCCGCAGGAGTCGTGATCGACTCGGTCGAGGGTCGCACGACCACGCTCCTCGACGAAGGTCGTCGGGTCGTCGCCGGGCTGCCGGCACGCGGAACGCATTACGCGGTCGACGCCGCGGCAGCGTACTCGACGGCGAAGGCCGTTCTCGGCGAACGCTTCTCGGGCGAGACCGCGGCGCGAGCGCTCGACGCGATCCCCGCCGTGTTCGGCCGGGGCGAGCGAGTGACCGTGCGAGGACAGGAGGTCGAGTTCGTGCTCGTGCAGAACCCTGCGAGCTACCAGCTCAACGTGGACAGCATCGAACCCGGCACGAGCGACATCCTCTTCGCGATCGGGTCCGACGTCCGTGATCCGTCGTACTTCTGGCCGGCGGACGCGTCGTCGCTCCGACGGGTTGCGATCGTCAGCGGATCGAAGGCGGCAGAGGCCGCGCTCATGCTCGCCTACGACGGCGTCGGCATCGATCGCATCGAGCCCGACCTGGCGCGCGCGCTCGACGACTTCCTCGCTGCACCCGCGCCGACCGCCGGCGTGAAGACGATCGTCTTCTCGGCCGACTCGATGCGCCGCACGAGGGCGCACCTCGGATTGACGGGTACCGAATGAGCTTCACGATCGTCTCGCTGCTGCCGACGCTGCAGAACACCAACGGGGACGCGCAGAACGCGCAGGTGCTCGCGATGCGCGCGCGGTGGGCGGGCCTGGAGGCCGACGTCCGTGCCGTCGACGACGCCGCCGTGCTGCCCGACCGCGTCGACGCGGTCGTGCTCGGCTCCGGCAGCGACGCCTCGCTCGAGGCGAGCCGCGAACGGCTCCTCGGACTCCACGACGAACTCCGGCGGTGGGGCACCGAGGGCGTACCGATCCTCGGCGTCGGCACCGGCTGGGAGTTGCTCAGCTGGGGGATCGAGACCGGGGACGGTCGCAGCATCGAGGGACTCGGCATCCTCCCGGGGCGGGCCGTGCCGCGTGCCGAGCGCGTCACGGGCGACCTCGTCGTGCGCTCACCCGCGTTCGGCATGCTCGTCGGCTTCGAGAACCATGCGCGCGACTACATCGGGGCCGAGGGCTCGCCCCTCGGCCGCGTGCTCGCGGGTGGCGGCAACGGCCGCGACTCCGGACAGGAGGGCGTGGTCATGGGCTCGGTGTTCGGCACCCACCTGCACGGCCCCGTGCTCGCGAAGAACCCGGCCTTCGCCGATCGCCTGCTGACGATCATGGCCGAGCGCGCGGGGGTCGACTACACGCCCGGGGGGCGCTCCGAGGAGGTCGACGGCTACGCGGCCGCGGCACGCTCGGTGCAAGCACGCGCCGCCGGCGTCGAGGCGCCCGACGCTTGAGCGTTCGGCGGCCGCCACCGCCCCGCAACGAAGCAACGCCCCGGTCCTGCCGGGGCGTTGCTCGTGTCGTGCGTCAGGTCGTCAGTTGCGGTCGTCGGCGAGGAGGCGATCGCTCTCGTCGTGCCAGCTCTGTGCGATCTGCGAGAGCTTCTCCTGGTGCTTGCGGCCGTGGTGGGCGCAGAACAGCAGTTCGCCGCTCGCAACGACGACGCGGATGTAGGCCTGGGCGCCGCAGGCGTCGCAGCGGTCGAGCGCCGTGAGCTCGTAGGGGGTCTCGACTTCGACCGCACCGGTGGTTTCGGTGTACTGGGTCATGGCTCCTCCTCCGTCGCTCATGCTCGATCTTCCGTTCATCAATGAAAACACGCGGAGCAGCGGGGGACTTCCGTTCCGCCGGGCATTTCGCTCAGCGCGTAGCGCCTGCACTCCGGTGTCGGCCGCGCTCACTAGGCTTGTTCGACGTGAGCTCCGACTATTCCGCCCGCCATCTCTCCGTCCTCGAGGGGCTCGAGGCGGTGCGCAAGCGCCCCGGCATGTACATCGGCTCGACCGACTCGCGCGGGCTCATGCACTGCCTCTGGGAGATCATCGACAACTCGGTCGATGAGGCGCTCGCCGGTCACGGCACCGAGATCGGCGTCCTGCTCCACCCCGACGGCAGCGTGGAGGTGCGCGACCGGGCACGAGGCATCCCCGTCGACGTCGAACCCAAGACGGGGCTCACCGGCGTCGAGGTCGTCTTCACCAAGCTGCACGCCGGCGGCAAGTTCGGGTCGGGGTCGTACGCGGCCTCGGGCGGCCTGCACGGCGTCGGCGCTTCGGTCGTGAACGCCCTGAGCGAGCGACTCGATGTCGAGGTCGACCGCGACGGCAAGACGTACGCGATGTCCTTCCACCGCGGTGAGCCGGGCGTCTTCGCCGATTCGGGTTCGCCCTCGCCCGAAGCGCCGTTCACCCCCTTCGAGAAGCAGAGCGAGCTGCGCGTGGTGGGCAAGGTCGCCAAGGGCGTGACCGGCACGCGCATCCGGTACTGGGCCGACCGCCAGATCTTCACGAAGGGCGCCGAGTTCCAGACCGACGAGCTGCTCGGCCGGGCACGGCAGACGGCGTTCCTCGTGCCGGGACTCGCGATCGACGTCACCGACGAGCGCGGCGAGACGCCGCACACCACGTCCTTCCAGTTCGAGGGCGGCATCTCAGAGTTCGTCGAGCACCTCTCGCCCGACTCGCCCATCACCGACATCTGGCGCCTGACCGGCTCCGGTCACTTCACCGAGACCGTGCCCGTCCTGAGCGAGACGGGGGCGATGGTGCCGACCGAGCTCTCCCGCGAGTGCGAGGTCGACATCGCACTGCGCTGGGGCACGGGCTACGAGACCGTCATGCGTTCGTTCGTGAACATCATCGCCACGCCGAAGGGCGGCACGCACCAGGCCGGATTCGATCAGGGCCTGCTGAAGTTCCTGCGGCAGCAGGTCGAGCAGAACGCACGCCGGCTCAAGGCGGGCAACGACAAGCTCGAGAAGGACGACGTGCTCGCCGGTCTCACCGCCGTGATCACGGTGCGCCTTCCCGAGCCGCAGTTCGAGGGCCAGACGAAAGAGGTGCTCGGCACGCCCGCCGTGCGCAGCATCGTCTCGAACGTGCTCACGAAGGAGCTGAAGGAGCGCTTCGCGTCGACGAAGCGCGACGACAAGACGCAGTCGGCGCTGCTGCTCGACAAGGTCGTCGCCGAGATGAAGTCGCGCATCTCCGCACGCGCCCACAAGGAGACGCAGCGGCGCAAGAACGCGCTCGAGAGCTCGTCGCTGCCGGCCAAGCTCGTCGACTGCCGCTCCAACGACGTCGCCCACTCGGAGCTCTTCATCGTCGAGGGCGACTCGGCGCTCGGCACCGCGAAGCTCGCGCGCGACAGCGAGCACCAGGCGCTGTTGCCCATCCGAGGCAAGATCCTGAACGTGCAGAAGGCGAGCGTGGCCGACATGCTCGGCAACGCCGAGTGCGCGTCGATCATCCAGGTGATCGGCGCCGGCTCGGGACGCAGCTTCGATCTCTCGCAGGCCCGCTACGGCAAGGTCATCCTGATGGCCGACGCCGACGTCGACGGCGCGCACATCCGCACGCTGCTGCTCACGCTCTTCTTCCGCTACATGCGCCCGATGATCGAAGAGGGTCGTGTGTTCGCCGCGGTGCCGCCGCTGCACCGGGTGGTGGTGATGAACCCCGGCTCGAAGCCCAACGAGACGATCTACACGTACTCCGAAGCGGAGCTCGCCGGCGTGCTCGCCGGGCTCGACAAGCAGAAGAAGCGCTACCAGGACCCGATCCAGCGCTACAAGGGACTCGGTGAGATGGACGCTGATCAGCTCGCCACCACGACGATGGACCGTCGGCACCGCACGCTGCGACGGGTGGGCATCGGCGACGCCGAGAACGCGGGTCGTGTGTTCGAGCTCCTCATGGGCAACGACGTCGCGCCGCGCAAGGAATTCATCATCGAGAGCTCCGACGCCCTCGAGCGGGACCGCATCGACGCCTGATCGTCCGTCCCGACCCGCCTCCGGTCAACGCCGGAGGCGGGGTGTCGTGCGATCGCCGGCGCATCGGTGTCGACCAGCGCCGAACACGCCGTGACCGACTCGCCGGGTCACCCCGGCGGCGCGAATCGGATCGGCCGGGACGGCCGACCGCTGACCTCGGCGATCAGCCGATCCGCCGGCCGACCGCGCCGATGACCGCGCCGAGCGCCTGCCCCGAGGCATCCCGTTTCGCACCGGAATCGGGCAGGTCGCGCGACGAGCCGTCCGTGCCGACGGCCAAGGCGGGCGAAACGCCGACCCACGCGAGGTGCAGTGCGTCCTCGCCCTTGAGGAACCGCTGCGCGCGCACACCGCCCGTCGCCCGGCCCTTCGCGGGGAACTCGCCGAAGTCGCTCACCTTCGCGCTGCCGGGGTCGGTGCCGAGCAAGGTGTCGCTCGAAGCGGCGACAGTGACGACGACGGTCGCTTCGGCGGAGACCGCGGGCACGCTCGTGAAGTGGATGACGTGCGCACCACTGCCGAGGTTGATGCCGGCCATGCCGCCGGCAGGGCAGCCCTGCGGGCGCACCGACGCAGCCGGGAACCGCAGCAGTTGCGCATCGGAAGCCACGAACACGAGTTCGTCGGTCTCGTCGCCCTGCACGGCGCCGACGACCTCGTCGCCCGCCTTGAGCCCGATCACCTCGAACTCGGGCTTGCTCGGATAGGCCCCCGTCGCGACGCGCTTGACGACGCCCTGCTTCGTGCCGAGCGCGATCGAGCGGTCGGCGTCGAGCGAGACGATGGCGAGGACGCGCTCGTCGCGGTTCGGCAGGGCGAGGTAGTCGCCGATCTTCACGCCGGCGCCGAGCTGCACCGAGGTCGGCGGCAGCATCGGCAGGTCGACCGGCGTGAACCGGATGAGGCGGCCGAGGCTCGTCACCGCGCCGATCTCGGAACGGCTCGTCGTGTCGAGCGACGAACGGATCGCGTCGTGCTTGCTGCGCCGGGCAGGCGGGGAGATCGACGGGGGGCCGTCGGGACCCTCGGGAAGGTCCACGCGGGCGATGCGCCCCGTCGCCGAGAGGAAGACGCGGCACGGCACGTCGGCCACCTCGAGGACGGCTGCGGCGCGCTTGGCGGCAGCTCCCGCGATCGACGGCCGGGCATCGGTGAGGAGCGTGCGGCGAGGGGTGCCGAACCGCTCGGCGACCTCGGCGAGCTCGTCGGAGACGAGCGCCTCGATGCGGTGGCGGCTCGCGAGCAGCGTCTCGAGCTCCTCGATCTCGGCGCGGAGCCGGTCGCGCTCGGCCTCGAGCTCGATGCGGGAGAACTTCGTGAGCCGGCGCAGCTGCAGCTCGAGGATGTACTCGGCCTGCACCTGGCTGAGGTCGAACACCTCCATCAGGCGGGTGCGAGCAGCCGCGGTGTCGTCGCTCGAGCGGATGACCTGGATGACCTCGTCGATGTCGAGGATCGCGATGAGCAGGCCGTCGACGAGGTGCAGGCGCTCACGGCGACGTGCCAGCCGGTACTCCGACCGCCGGGTGACGACCGCGATGCGGTGGCCGACGTACACCTGCAGGAGTTCGCGGAGGCCGAGCGTCTGGGGCCCGCCGTCGACGAGTGCGACGTTGTTGATGTTGAACGAGTCCTCGAGGGGCGTGAGCCGGTAGAGCTGTTCGAGCACCGCATCGGGGCTGAAGCCGGTCTTGATGCCGATGACGAGTCGCAGGCCGTTCGCCCGGTCGGTGAGATCGGTGACGTCGGAGATGCCGTTGATCTTCTTGGCGTTCACGCCGTCTTTGATCTTCTCGATGACCTTCTCGGGGCCGACGAGATAGGGGAGCTCGGTGACGACGAGCCCCGTCTTGCGCGCCGTCAGCTGCTCGACCGAGACCTTCGCACGGGTCTTGAAGCTGCCGCGGCCGGTCGCATACGCGTCTTTGATGCCGGAGAGGCCGACGATGGTGCCGCCGGTCGGCAGGTCGGGGCCCGGCACGAACTCCATGAGCTCGTCGAGCGTCGCGTTCGGATGCGCGATGAGATGACGCGCCGCGCCGACGACCTCGATCAGGTTGTGCGGCGCCATGTTCGTCGCCATGCCGACGGCGATGCCGCTGGCGCCGTTCACGAGCAGGTTCGGGTACGCGCTCGGCAGCACCTCGGGCTGCGTGAGCTGGTTGTCGTAGTTCGGCACGAAGTCGACGACGTCCTCGTCGAGTCCCTCGGCCATCGCGAGCGCGGGGGAGGCGAGCCGGGCCTCGGTGTACCGCGGGGCCGCGGGGCCGTCGTCGAGCGAACCGAAGTTGCCGTGGCCGTCGACGAGCGGCACCCGGAGCGTGAACGGCTGCGCCATGCGCACGAGCGCGTCGTAGATCGCCGTATCACCGTGCGGGTGGAGCTTGCCCATCACCTCGCCGACCACTCGGGCCGACTTCACGTGGCCCTTGTCGGGCCGGAGGCCCATCTCGGTCATCTGGTAGATGATGCGACGCTGCACGGGCTTGAGTCCGTCACGGGCGTCGGGAAGCGCGCGCGAGTAGATCACCGAGTAGGCGTACTCGAGGAACGAGCCCTGCATCTCGGTGGCGACGTCGACGTCTTCGATGCGCTCGACGATCGGGTCGTCGGCTGGCTGCGATTTGGCTCGGGTCATCCGTGTTCTCTGTGCCGTGCGTGCCGAGCACGCGGTGGAACGGGGGCGCGCCCTGCCTATGCCAGACTGGGCGCGATGTCTGCCATGCTACCGGTGCCCGCCGACACGCCTCCGCACCTCACCGAGGTGCTCGAGAGTTGCCTCGCGAGCCTCTCGGGCGAGGCGAACCCGCTGGGCTTCCCGGCGTCGCGCAGCGCGGTGGTGCTGCTCGTCGACGGGCTCGGCGCCGCGAACCTCCGGGGCCGCGCCGGTCACGCCCGCTTCCTCGCATCGCGGTTCGGCAAGCGGGATGTCGCGCGCACCGTCTTCCCGTCGACGACGGCGGCGGCGCTCGCGAGCCTCACGACGGCTGCGCGTCCCGGCGAGCACGGCCTCGTCGGCTACCGCACGCTCGACGGGGCGAACGATCGCCTCGTGAACCAGCTGAACGGCTGGGACGACCGGATGCGACCGGAGACCTGGCAACGACGGGGCACGGTCTTCGAGGCGGCAGGGGAGCGAGGGGTCGACGCCGTCGCGATCGGCGCACCCCGGTACGTCGACTCGGGATTCACGCGCGCAGTGCTGCGCGGAGCCCGTTACGTGGCCGGCGCGTCGATCTCCGATCGCTTCTCCGCTGCGCTCGACGTGCTCTCGTCCGGCGAACCGGCGCTCGTCTACCTCTACGTGCCCGAACTCGACCAGGCCGCGCACGCGCACGGCTGGGAGTCCGACCGCTGGCTCGGGCTCCTCGAACAGCTCGACGCCGAGGCGGCGTCGTTCGAGAAGCGGATGCCTCGTGGCACGGGCCTCGTCGTCACGGCGGACCACGGCGTGGTCGACGTTCCCGCGCACCGGCACGTGTTCGTGGACGCCAGGCCGGCGCTCGTCGACGGCGTACGGCACGTCGGCGGCGAGCCGCGCTGCCTGCAGCTCTACTTCGAACCCGGCCTCGACGAACCCGAGCGTGCGTCGGTCGTCGCAGCGTGGCGTGAAGCGGAGTCGCGCCGGGCATGGGTCATGACCCGCGCCGAGGCGATCGGGGCGCGGCTCTTCGGCCACGTCGACCCCGTGGTCGCACCGCGCATCGGCGACCTGCTGGTCGCGGCGCGGGCCGGCATCGCCTACTACGACGCCCGACTCGCCGACCGGCAGGCCGAGAAGATGATCGGGCAGCACGGTTCGCTCACCGACGAGGAGATGCGCGTGCCGTTCATCAGGCTCGGGGCGTTCGCACGGGGGTGAGACGACGACGGCCCGGCACGAGGCATCCCTCGACCGGGCCGTGACGGAGTCGATCGGCGCTGAACCGTGCTCAGGCCGGGTACTGGCGGCGCTTCACCTGAGGCTTCGGAAGACGGAGCGCACGCAGCTGGAGGGCGCGCATCGCCGCGTACCAGCGCACGCGCTCGACCTTTCCCTCGCCGAACTTCGCCGTGAGCTTCCGCTGCAGCGTGAAGCCCAGGATGACGACGTCGACGAGCGCGATCAGGAAGAACGCCCACAGCAGCATGATGCTCGCCGCCTGGATCTCGGCGCTCGGGATGAACGTCAGCACGATCACGGCGAACATGACGGGGATGAGCACCTCGCCGACGCTGAAGCGTGCGTCGACGTAGTCGCGCACGTACTTCTTCTGCGGGCCGCGGTCGCGGGCGGGCAGGTACTTCTCGTCGCCCATCGCCATGCCGACGCGGGCCTTCTCGCGCGCATCGGCCGCCTTCGCGCGGGCCTGCTTCGCCGCCTCCTTGCGGTCGTTCGGAACGAGCGGGCGCTTGTTCGCGGCCTCGCGCTCGGCGCGCGTCGGGGTGGGGGCGCCCTTGCCGCCCTGCTTCAGGCGCGCCTGGGTCTCTTCGAGCGACTCGGCGCTCGGCTGATCGGTGCTGTTGGGGTGCTTTGCCACGGGATCCCTCGAATCGGTTCCCCTTAAGATTACCGGCATGACCGACTCTCTCCTCACCGCTGCGGGATCCGCGGCGACCACCCCGAAGGCCGACGAATTGCGGGCGGCCGTCGAGGCGGGCTTCCCGTCGACGATCGCCGACCTCACCTGTCTCGTGAAGATCCCGTCGGTGTCGTGGCCGGCCTTCGACCCGGCGCACGTGCACGCGAGCGCCGAAGCCGTCGCCGAACTCGTCCGCGGGCTCGGCGTCTTCGACCTCGTGGATGTCCGCCGCGCCCCGGTCGCCGGCGCCGAGGACGATGCCGAGCCGCAGCTCGGCGCGCCCGCCGTGATCGCGCACCGTGCCGCGCGCAACGGCCGCCCGACGGTGCTCCTCTACGCTCACCATGACGTCCAGCCCCCCGGCAAGGACGAGGACTGGGACTCCGCGCCGTTCGAGCCGACCCTCCGCGGCGACCGGCTGTACGGCCGCGGTGCGGCCGACGACAAGGCCGGCATCATGGCGCACGTCGCTTCGATCCGCGCCCTCACCGAGGCGCTCGGCCCCGACCTCGACCTCGGCATCGCCGTCTTCATCGAGGGCGAGGAGGAGTACCTCTCGCAGTCGTTCGGCAACTTCCTGCGCGAACACCGCGAGCTCCTCGCCGCCGATGCGATCATCGTCGCCGACTCCGGCAACTGGGACCTCGAGACGCCCGCGATCACCGTCGCGCTGCGCGGAGCCGTCGCGTTCAACCTGCGCATCGACACGCTGGGCCATGCCTCGCACTCGGGCATGTTCGGCGGGGCGGTGCCCGACGCGATGTTCGCCGCCATCCGGCTGCTCGACACACTGTGGGACGCAGACGGCGCCGTCGCGGTCGAGGGGCTGACGTCGGCCGACTTCGAGACGCCCGAGTACGACGAGGCGCAGCTGCGCGCCGAGACGGGACTGCTCGACGGGGTCGAACCCGTCGGTCGCGACTCGATCCTCTCGCGCATCTGGGCGAAGCCCTCGATCACGATCACCGGCATCGACGCCCCCGACATCGCGAACGCCTCGAACACGCTCGTGCCCGGTGTGAAGGTCCGGGTGAGCGCGCGCGTCGCGCCGGGGCAGGACGCAAGGGAGGCGTACGAGGCCATCCGCACGCACCTCGAGGCGAACGCACCGTTCGGCGCGAGACTCACCTTCGACGACGTCGACACTGGGCAGCCGTTCCTCGTCGACACGACCGGCTGGGCCGTGGCGGAGACTCGCGCCGCGATGGCCGAGGCCTGGGGGCGCGAGCCCGTCGAGATGGGCGTCGGCGGCTCGATCCCGTTCATCGCCGAGCTCGTCGACGAGTTCCCCGCCGCCCAGATCCTCGTCACCGGAGTCGAGGACCCCGACTCGCGCGCGCACAGTCCGAACGAGTCGCTGCACCTCGGCGTCTTCCGGCGCTCGGTGCTGGCCGAGACGCTGTTCCTCGCGCGACTGGACGCCCGCACGACGGAATGATGACGACTCACAGCCGTCGCGGTGCTCACGACGGTTACCATGGAACGAGGATTCCGCGTTCCTGACGCATCGAGGAGAGACATGAGCGACACGATCACCGAGACCACGCACGGCGTGAAGCTGAGCGACCCCGCCGCCGACAAGGTGCGCAGCCTCCTCGAGCAGGAGGGCCGCGACGACCTGCGCCTGCGGGTCGCGGTGCAGCCCGGCGGCTGCTCCGGCCTCATCTACCAGCTCTACTTCGACGAGCGCCTGCTCGACGGCGACGCCGTCGTCGACTTCGACGGCGTCGAGGTCGTGGTCGACAAGATGAGCGTGCCGTACCTCGACGGCGCGGCGATCGACTTCGAGGACACCATCCAGAAGCAGGGGTTCACGATCGACAACCCGAACGCGCAGGGCAGCTGCGCGTGCGGCGACTCGTTCCACTGAGCGCTACCGCATCTTCCTGAGAGGGGGCCGCATCTTGCGGCCCCCTTTCGTGCATTTGGGCCGATCCACCGATGATTCCGCCCCGCGGCGCGCCCGACATCGGCCGTGGATGCACACCTCGGGTGCCGAGTCGGAGTAGGCTAGACATCGATCACCGCGCTTCACTGTGAAGCGCCTTCGAGTCTCCCGAAAGGTCACCGGTGCGCCACAATCGCCGTCTCCGATGGGCTGCTATCCCGATCGCAGCGTCTCTCAGCCTCGTGCTCGCCGGTTGCACGCAGGCGCAGCTCAACGGATTCCTCCCCGGCTTCGTCGAGGGCGAGGCACCGGTCACGAATCACACCGACACCGTTCGCGGCCTCTGGGTCACGTCGTGGGTCGTGCTGCTGATCGTCGGCGTCATCACCTGGGGCCTCACGATCTGGGCGGTCATCGCGTACCGCCGGCGCAAGGGGCAGACGGGTCTGCCCGTCCAGCTGCGCTACAACATGCCGATCGAGGTCTTCTACACGATCGTCCCGCTCATCCTCGTGCTCGGGTTCTTCGCGTTCACCGCGCGCGACCAGGAGCAGATCGAGCAGCGCTTCGCCGCCGACGACGTCGACGTCCAGGTCGAGGTCATCGCGAAGCAGTGGGCGTGGGACTTCAACTACGTGAAGGAAGACGTCTACTCGCCCGGCATCCAGGGACAGCTCGACGAAGAGGGCCCGAAGGGCTCGCTCGTGCAGTCGGAACTGCCGACCCTCTACCTGCCCGTCGGCGCGAACGTCGAGATCGAGCTCGAGTCGCGCGACGTGATCCACTCCTTCTGGGTGGTGGACTTCCTCTACAAGAAGGACATGTACCCGGGTAAGACGAACTACATGTCGTTCGTCCCCGAGCGCGAGGGCACCTACGCCGGCAAGTGCGCCGAGCTGTGCGGCGAGTACCACTCGCTCATGCTCTTCAACGTCAAGGTCGTCTCCCAGGCCGAATACGACGACTACATCCAGTCACTCCGCGACGCGGGCCAGGAGGGCCAGCTGTCGAGCGAGTACGACCGCAACCAGAACCTGCCCGGCGCAGGCGCACCCGAACTGAAGGAAGAGCGAGAAGCCGAATGAGCACCACGACCGCACCGGCTCGGCCGCAGTCGAGCAGCTTGCCGTTCGGCGCCTCCAAGGTCGAACGCAAGGGCAACGTCCTCGTCAAGTGGATCACCTCCACCGACCACAAGGTCATCGGGTACATGTACCTGATCACCTCCTTCATCTACTTCTGCATCGGCGGCGTGATGGCGCTGATCATCCGCGCCCAGCTCTTCGAGCCCGGTCTCGAGCTGCTGCAGACCCGCGAGCAGTACAACCAGCTGTTCACGATGCACGGCACGATCATGCTGCTCATGTTCGCGACGCCGCTGTTCGCCGGGTTCGCCAACGTGCTCATGCCGCTGCAGATCGGTGCTCCCGACGTGGCGTTCCCGCGTCTGAATGCGTTCGCCTACTGGCTGTTCAACTTCGGTTCGCTCATGGCGGTCGCAGGCTTCCTCACGCCGCAGGGCGCCGCATCGTTCGGCTGGTTCGCCTATCAGCCGCTCGCTTCGACGACGTTCTCGCCGGGTGTCGGCGGCAACCTCTGGATGCTGGGCCTCGGCCTCTCGGGCTTCGGCACCATCCTCGGTGCCGTGAACTTCATCACGACGATCATCACGATGCGCGCACCCGGCATGACCATGTTCCGCATGCCGATCTTCACGTGGAACACGCTCGTCACGTCGATCCTCATCCTGATGGCGTTCCCGGTCCTCGCGGCCGCCCTGCTCGCGGCCGGTGCCGACCGCATCTTCGACGCGCACGTCTATGACCCGGCCAACGGCGGCGTCATCCTCTGGCAGCACCTGTTCTGGTTCTTCGGACACCCCGAGGTCTACATCATCGCGCTGCCGTTCTTCGGCATCGTGTCCGAGATCTTCCCGGTGTTCAGCCGCAAGCCGATCTTCGGCTACAAGACCCTCATCTACGCGACGATCGCGATCGCGGCCCTGTCGGTCACGGTATGGGCGCACCACATGTACGTCACCGGCTCCGTGCTGCTGCCGTTCTTCGCCCTCATGACGATGCTGATCGCGGTGCCGACGGGTGTGAAGATCTTCAACTGGATCGGCACGATGTGGCGAGGCTCGATCACGTTCGAGACGCCGCTCATCTGGTCGCTCGGCTTCCTCATCACGTTCGTGTTCGGTGGCCTCACCGGTGTCATCCTGGCGTCGCCGCCGCTCGACTTCCACGTGTCCGACACGTACTTCGTCGTCGCCCACTTCCACTACGTGGTGTTCGGCACGGTCGTGTTCGCGATGTTCGCGGGCTTCTACTTCTGGTGGCCCAAGTGGACCGGCAAGATGCTCAACGAGACGCTGGGCAAGTGGCACTTCTGGCTGCTGTTCATCGGCTTCCACACGACGTTCCTCATCCAGCACTGGATCGGCGTCGTCGGAATGCCCCGCCGGTACTTCTCGTACCTGCCCGAAGACAACGTGACCTGGATGAACCAGCTGTCGACGATCGGCGCCGGCATCCTGGCGATCTCGCTCGTGCCGTTCTTCCTGAACGTGTACATCACGGCCCGTCGGGCGCCGAAGGTCACCGTGAACGACCCGTGGGGGTACGGAGGCTCGCTCGAGTGGGCGACCAGCTGCCCGCCGCCGCGCCACAACTTCACGTCGATCCCGCGCATCCGTTCGGAGCGCCCGGCGTTCGACCTCAACCACCCCGAGGCCGGCATCCCGGTCGGCATCGGACCGGCGAAGGACGCCCCTGAGGCGCCGACGTACGACGCGGCCACGGAGGAGATCAAGTAATGCGCGCCAACGTCATCCTGTTCTGGATCCTCGCGGTCTTCTTCCTGATCATGGCCGGCGTCTACTGGGTGTGGACCACGCTCGAGTACGGCCAGCCCGAATGGGCGGGTTCGATCGCGATCACGCTCAGCGCGATCCTCGCCGCCTTCATCGCGTTCTACCTCGGCCGGGTGCACAGCGCCCAGGGTGCGGAGCTTCCAGAAGACCGTCTCGACGCGAACATCGACGACGGTGACGCCGAGCTGGGCTTCTTCAGCCCGTGGAGCTGGTGGCCGATCATGCTCGCCGGCGCTGCGGCGCTCATGTTCCTCGGCCTCGCCGTTGGCTTCTGGATCTCCTTCATCGCGGTCGGCATCGGCGTGATCAGCCTCGTCGGCTGGGTCTACGAGTACTATCGCGGCAACTTCGCGCGCTGAGCATCGTCTCGACGGCGGAAGCCCCGGACCAATGGTCCGGGGCTTCCGCCGTTCTCGGGGTCAAGCGCGTACTGCCCCGACCACGCGCCACGACCCGGCCCGCTGGCGGTAGCGCGCCTCGAATCCGCGGTGTTCGAGCACGGCGACCATCGCATCGGGCGAGTGCACGTAGCCGCGATAGGTCTTTCGCTGCAGCCGCATGAGCAGATTTCCGGATGCCGCGGCGAGCCTGGTCAGCGGATCGCGAGGCGGGTGGGTGAAGACGACCACTCGGCGTGCTCGTCCTGCGGCAGCCGCGAGCAAGCGGGTCGCGTCGGGATAGCAGCAGACGACCCGATGGAGGATCACCACGTCCGCCACGTCGACGGCCTCCGGATGCAGCGCGAGGTCGACGCCGATGCGCCGAGTCATGGCATGCGCCGTACCGGCCTTCGCGGCGACCCGCCCGGCCACCTCTTCATAGGCGCTCGAGAGCTCGAGGTTCACGGAGGCGGATGCGCCGCGCTTGATCAACTCGATCTGGATCTCGCCGATGCCCCCGCCGATCTCGAGCACGGTGGCGCCCTGCACGCCGACCTCGTCGGCCAGGAACTCGACGATGCGCCGCTCGGGGGGCGTCAGTCCGTCCTTCGCATACCGCCGGGCGATTCGCTCGGCGAAGCGTCCGGTGAACACCGGCTCGTAGCGGTCTGCGCCATCTGCCGCATCGACGCAGCAATCGTCCATGGTGCAAGTATCGACCCAGCGGGAGACGAATGCACCAAGCGCGCGTCAGGCCGCCGACGCCGACCGCTGGAACTCGAGCAGCTCGACGGAGACCGTCACGTTCGCCGGCGCGGCGTCCGGTTCGACCGCGGCCGCAGCCTCTGCACCCGAGTGATGCGCGGCGGGGCCCATTCCCGCGAGCAGTCGTCGACCGGCGGCGTCCACGCCGAGGTCGTACTCGAGCGAATGCACGTCCGAGGCAGTGAAGCCGTCGACCGCGAGCTGCTCCACGAGGCGACCCGACTTGCCGGGAGGAACATCGAGCATGAGCCCGGCCACGCGAAGCTCGCGCAGGTGCCGTTCTGTGGGCACGATCACGAGAAGCCGGCCACCCGGGCGCAGGATCCGCGCGAACTCGGCGCCGTTCCTCGGCGCGAACACGTTGAGCACCAAGTCGGCCGTCGACGAGCGAAGGGGGAGTGGCCGCCAGATGTCGAGCACGACACCCGTCTCACCTGGCAGGGCGCGGAGACTCGCGCGAACGGCATCGGGGGAGCGGTCGGCGAGGAGGAAGCGCGCGTCTGGGATGACCCGGGCCAGCTCGGCCGAGTAGTGACCGGTGCCGCATCCCAGGTCGGCGATGCGCGGGGCGGCATTCGACGAGCCGGCGGAGGCCTGTGCGAGACGTGCGAGCGCGTCGGAGATCGGTTGGTACGCACCCGAGCCGAGCAGCGCGGCGCGTGCGTCGAGCATCGACCGGTCGTCGCCGACCGTGCGTGGCGCCTTCGGTGGCAGGAGCGTGAGGAACCCGTACTTCGACCGGTCGAACCGATGGCCGTTCGTGCAGCCGAACGTGCGGTCACCGACGGGGGCGAGATCGCTGAAACAGTTCGGGCACCGAAGCCAGGTCGAATCGATCGACATGGCCCGGTGCCCGAATCCGTCAGTCAGCGAGTCAGTGGTGGCCGTCGTGGCCGGCCTCGAGCTCGCCCTTGGTGACTGGCGCGATGCGGTCCTCGAAGAACCAGCGCGACAGCGAGGCGCGGAGACGCTGGCCGACGGTGATCTTGCCGCGCGCGTTCGGCCGGATCATGAGCGGCTCGTAGGTCTCGAAGTCCACGAGCTTCCATCGGTCGTACTCGTCGAGCGGCTGGTGCACCTCGATGAACTCGCCGCCGGGCAGCTTCACGATGCGGCCCGACTCGTAGCCGTGCAGCACGATCTCGCGATCCTTCTTCTGCAGGGCGATGCACACGCGCTTCGTGATGAAGTACGCGATGAACGGTCCGATGATGACGACGGCCTGAAGCGCGTGGATCACGCCCTCCATCGTGAGCGAGAAGTGGGTCGCCAGGATGTCGGAGCTCGCCGCGGCCCAGAGGCCCGCGTAGAACGTGACACCGGCTGCGCCGATCGCGGTGCGGGTCGGCGCGTTCCGCGGGCGGTCGGCGATGTGGTGCTCGCGCTTGTCGCCCTTCACCCAGGCCTCGATGAACGGGTAGATCAGCACCGCCATGATGAAGCCGCCGAGCACGAGGATCGGCACGATGATGTTGAACGACCACGTGCGGTCGAGCCAGACGAACTCCCAGCCGGGCGGCACGAGACGGAGGGCGCCGTCGGCGAAGCCGATGTACCAGTCGGGCTGGGTGCCCGCGGAGACGGGGGAGGGGTCGTATGGCCCGTAGTTCCAGATCGGGTTGATCGTGAACATCGAGGCGATGAGCGCCAGCACGCCGAAGATGATGAAGAAGAAGCCGCCGGCCTTGGCCGCGTAGATCGGCAGGATGGGCGGGCCCACCGCGTTCTGCTGGGTCTTGCCGGGGCCTGCATACTGCGTGTGCTTGTGCACGACGACGAACACGAGGTGGATCGCCACGAGCGCGACGACGAGGGCCGGGAGCAGCAGGATGTGCAGCGTGTAGAGGCGACCGACGATCGCGGTGCCCGGGAACTCTCCGCCGAAGAGGAGGAACGAGGTCCAGGTGCCCACGACGGGGATGCCCTTGATCATGCCGTTGATGATCGCGAGGCCGTTGCCCGAGAGCAGGTCGTCGGGCAACGAGTAACCGGTGAAGCCCTCTGCCATCGCGAGGATGAAGAGCGTGAAGCCGATCACCCAGTTCAGCTCGCGCGGCTTGCGGAACGCACCCGTGAAGAAGATGCGCAGCATGTGCAGGCCGATGGCGGCGACGAAGAGCAGCGCGGCCCAGTGATGCATCTGGCGCACGAAGAGGCCGCCGCGGATGTCGAAGGAGATATCGAGGGTCGACGCCATCGCGACCGACATCTCGACGCCCTTGAGAGGAACGTACGAGCCGTTGTAGTGCACCTCGGCCATCGACGCCTGGAAGAAGAACGTCAGGAAGGTGCCCGAGATCAGCACGACCACGAAGCTGAAGAGCGCGACCTCACCGAGCAGGAACGACCAGTGGTCGGGGAAGGCCTTGCGACCGAGCTCCTTCACGAAGCCCGCGAGGCTCGTGCGCTCGTTGACGTAGACGGAGGCTGCCGCAGTGAACGACCGCTTCTGCGGCGCGGTGGCGGACGGTGCGGTGCTCAATGGCGCTCCCAGAAGCTCGGGCCGACGGGTTCGGTGAAGTCGCTTCGTGCGACGAGGTAGCCCTCGTCGTCGACGGTGATCGGCAGCTGCGGCAGCGGGCGCTTGGCCGGGCCGAAGATGACCTCGCAGTGGTTCGTGACGTCGAACTGCGACTGGTGGCACGGGCACAGCAGGTGGTGCGTGTGCTGCTCGTACAGGGCGACGGGGCAACCGACGTGCGTGCAGATCTTGGAGTACGCGACGATGCCGTCGTACGACCAGTCCTTGCGATCGGGCAGCTCGTTGAGCTCGGCAGGGTCGAGGCGCATGAGCAGGACGGCGGCCTTGGCCTTCGCCTCGAGCTTGCCGTGCTCGAGCTCGGCGAGCCCCTCGGGGATCACGTGGAAGGCGCTGCCGATGGTGACGTCGGCGGCCTTGATCGGCGTCCCCGACGGGTCGAGCGTGAGCCGGCTGCCCTTCTGCCACATCGTGTGGCTGAGCAGCTCGACGGGGTTCTCGTCCTGCGGGGCGAAGCCGCGGAAGAGCACGATCGCGGGGAGGGGGAACACCAGCAGGGCGCCGATGAGGCTGTTGCGGATCGCGGTGCGTCGCGTGAAGCCCGACTCCCGGTCAGCGTCGGCGAACACCTGCGCCGCGGCGGCCTGGGTCTCGGGCGAACCGCCGATGGGGTGCCGCTCGTCGGCGAGCTCCACCTCGGCCATGACCGCCTTGCCCCAGTGCACCACGCCGAAGCCGATGCCGAGCAGGGCGAGCGTCGCACCGAGGCCGAAGAACATGTTGTTCAGGCGGACCATGCCGACGTCGTTGGACTCGATCGGGAAGAGCATGTACGCCGCGATCGCCCAGATGCTGCCGAGGATCGACAGGTAGAAGAGCGTGTAGACGGTGCGCTGGGCGCGCTTGTCGCGCTTCGGGTCCTCATCGGTCACCCGGGGCCGGTGCGGCGGGAATCCGGGATTCTCGAACGCGTCGGCGGCGATCACCGCGGTGCCCGGCGAAACGTTCGAGTCGTGCGCGGCGTGCGACGAGTCTGCAGCGGCGACTTCCGCGCCGCTGTGGTCGTCCTGTGCCATGGTTCTCCTTCTGGGTCTTCTTCGTGCCGGGCTGCCGCTAGTTGGACTTCGCCGTGATCCACACGGTGATCGCGACGATGGTGCCGAGACCGAAGATCCAGATGAACAGGCCCTCCGAGACCGGGCCGAGCGAGCCGAGCTCGAATCCGCCGGGCGAACGGTTGTCCTGGACGTACTTGAGGTACGTGATGATGTCGCGCTTGTCCTCGGGCGAGATGTTGAGGTCGTTGAAGACCGGCATGTTCTGCGGGCCGGTGACCATCGCCTCGTAGATGTGGACGCCCGTGACCTCGGTGAGCGGGGGAGCGAACTTGCCCTCCGTGAGAGCACCGCCGGCGCCGGCCACGTTGTGGCACATCGCGCAGTTGATGCGGAAGAGCTCTGCGCCGTTCGCCGCGTCGCCGCCGCCGTTGACGAGGTGGTCGGCGGGGATCTCGGGGCCGGGGCCGAGCGAGGCGACGTAGTAGGCGAGCTGCTTGACCTGCTCGTCGTTGAACTGCGGGGGCTTCTGCGGCGCCTGCGGTCCCTGCATCTGCATCGGCATGCGGCCGGTGCCCACCTGGAAGTCGACGGCGGCGGCGCCGACGCCGATCAGGCTCGGACCCGTGTCGGTGCCCTGGGCGTCGATGCCGTGACACGTCGCGCAGTTCGCCTGGAAGAGCTTCTCGCCCTCGTCGATCGTCTGCTGCGAGGTCGGGTCGTCCTCTGCCTGGGCGACGGTGCCGGCGCTGAGCGCCGCGTACGCACCGCCGGTGAAGACGAGGCCCAGGGCGAGGAGCGCGACGGTGGCGAGCGGATGCCGGCGGCCGGCGCGTCGCTTCTGGCGGGTCATGTGGTTCTTCCTGTTCACGGGCTTGCTGGACTGACGCATCGGGCGGGCCTACTTCAGGACGTAGATCACGAGGAACAGGCCGATCCAGACCACGTCGACGAAGTGCCAGTAGTACGAGACGACGATCGCGCTGGTGGCCTCACGGTGACCGAAGTTCTTGACGGCGAACACCCGGCCGATGACGAGCAGGAACGCGAGGAGGCCGCCGGTGACGTGCAGGCCGTGGAAGCCGGTCGTCAGGTAGAAGGCCGAGCCGTACGAGTTCGAGTCGATCGAGATGCCCTCGGAGACCAGCGTCGCGTACTCCCAGATCTGACCCGAGACGAAGATCGCACCCATGGCGTAGGTGAGGAAGAACCACTCGACCATGCCCCACTTGGCCGGGTTCCACCACGGACCCGTGCGGTACGGCTGGAGGCGCTCGGCCGCGAACACGCCGAACTGGCAGGTGAACGACGAGAGCACGAGGATGATCGTGTTCGTCAGCGAGAACGGGAAGTTCAGCCGATCGGCCTCGAACGCCCAGAGGTCGGGTGAGGTCGACCGCAGCGTGAAGTAGATCGCGAAGAGTCCCGCGAAGAACATGACCTCGCTGCCCAGCCAGACGATCGTGCCCACCGCGACGGTGTTCGGTCGATTGATCACGGGCGCGCTCGCCTGATAAGTGATTGAGGTGCTCGTCACGCTCCCCATTATGGCCGAAATCGCGCCGGAGTTTTCGTCATCATCCGGGGCCGTGTCGTAGCGGCGGAGGTTAGGGAACCCTAAGTCGCACTGAGCAACGCCCGAGAATCCGCCGTGAATCGGGCGGATAGGATCGGCAGCATGCCTTCGCACCAGAATTGGCCAGAGATCCTGAACTCCCTCCTGCAGGGTGAAGACCTGAGCGTTTCCGACGCCGCCTGGTGCATGGAGCAGGTCATGACGGGGGAGGCCACCGAGGCGCAGCTCGCCGCGTTCCTCGTCGCGCTGCGCATCAAGGGCGAGACGGTCGACGAGATCGTCGGCTTCCGCGATGCCGTCCTCGATCACGCGGTCCCATTGCCCGCCGATCCGATGGCGCTCGACATCGTGGGCACCGGCGGCGACCGGTTCGGCACGGTGAACGTGTCCACGATGGCGTCGATCGTTGCGGCTGCGGCGGGTGTTCCCGTCATCAAGCACGGCAATCGCGCCGCGAGCAGCGCGTCCGGTTCGTCCGACGTGCTCGCGGCGCTCGGCCTCGATCTCGCGCTCGCCCCCGAGCGGGTCGCCTCCGTCCTCGAGGACGCCGGCATCACGTTCGCCTACGCGGCCGCCTTCCATCCCGGCTTCCGGCACGCCGGCGCGGTGCGGGCGCAGCTCGGAATCGCGACGGTGTTCAACTTCCTCGGCCCGCTGTGCAACCCCGCCCGGCCCGAGGCCTCGGCCGTCGGCGTCGCCCACCTCGATCGGGTGCCACTCATCGTCGGCGTCTTCCAGACGCGCGGCGCCACGGCGCTCGTGTTCCGGGGTGACGACGGACTCGACGAATTG
Source organism: Agromyces chromiiresistens (assembly GCF_029167465.1). NCBI lineage: Bacteria > Bacillati > Actinomycetota > Actinomycetes > Micrococcales > Microbacteriaceae > Agromyces > Agromyces chromiiresistens. Next base: position 110,162 of record NZ_JARFNL010000003.1, on the reverse strand, counting down.
ACGACGACCGGCCACTCGCACGTCTGGGAGGTCTCGGGCGGCACCGTGAAGGAGCACGACCTCGACCCCCGCGACCTCGGCATCGCCCGGGCGACGATCGACCAGCTCATGGGCGGCGACGCCGCGCACAACGCCGCGCTCGTGCACGAGGTGCTCGCGGGCGCGCGCGGGCCGATCCGCGACATCGTGGTGCTGAACGCCGCCGCGGGCCTCGTCTCGTTCGACCTCGCGAAAGATCCGAATCAGTTCCAGCGGCCGATCCTCGATCGCTTCCGCGACAAGATGGCGGTCGCCGAAGAGGCGATCGACGGCGGTGCCGCGGCGGCGAAGCTCGAGGAATGGATCGCCGCGACCAGGCGGTGACCCCCGGCTCGACGCACGACGCGGGCCCCGTGGCATCCACGGGGCCCGCGATCGTCGTCGGTCACTCGACGTCGTCGTCGACCCAGTCGAAGGTCTTCGTCACCGCCTTCTTCCAGAGCCGCAGGCGGCGATCGCGCTCTTCGGCCCCCATGGTCGGCTCCCAACGCGAGTCCTCCTGCCAATTGGCGCGGAGCTCGTCGAGGCTCGACCAGAAGCCGACCGCGAGACCGGCCGCGTAGGCCGCGCCGAGGGCGGTCGTCTCGGCGACGACCGGACGCACCACGGGCACGCCCAGGATGTCGGCCTGGAACTGCATGAGCGTGTTGTTCGCGATCATGCCGCCGTCGACCTTGAGCTCGGTCAACTCGACGCCCGAGTCGGCGTTGACGGCGTCGAGGACCTCGCGCGTCTGGAATGCCGTGGCCTCGAGCGCCGCACGAGCGATGTGGCCCTTGTTGACGAACCTGGTGAGGCCGACGAGTGCACCGCGCGCGTCGGGTCGCCAGTACGGGGCGAACAGGCCCGAGAACGCGGGCACGAAGTAGGCGCCGCCGTTGTCCTCGACCGACTTCGCGAGTTCTTCGACCTCGGCGGCCGACGAGATGAGGCCGAGGTTGTCGCGCAGCCACTGGATCAGCGAACCGGTCACCGCGATGGAACCCTCGAGGGCGTAGTGCGGGGCGTCCGATCCGAGTTGGTACCCGAGGGTGGTGAGCAGTCCGTTCTTCGAGTGGACGATCTCGGTTCCGGTGTTGAAGATCAGGAAGTTGCCCGTGCCGTAGGTGTTCTTCGACTCTCCCGGGTCGAAGGCGGCCTGGCCGAAGGTCGCGGCCTGCTGGTCGCCGAGAATGCCGGCGACCGGCACCTCCCGAAGCAGGCTCGACGGCTCGACCGTTCCATAGACCTCGGACGAGCTCTTGATCTCGGGCAGCATCGAGCGCGGTACGTCGAAGGCGGCGAGGATCTCGTCGTCCCACTGCAGCGTCTCGAGGTCCATGAACATCGTGCGGCTCGCGTTCGTGACATCCGTCGCGTGCACGCCGCCCTCGTGGCCGCCGGTGAGGTTCCAGAGCACCCAGCAGTCGGTCGTTCCGAACAGCAGGTCGCCGGCTTCCGCGCGCTCCCGGGCGCCCGGGACGTTCTCGAGGATCCAGACGACCTTCGTGCCCGAGAAGTAGGTCGCGAGCGGCAGGCCGACCTTGTGCTTGAAGCGCTCGACGCCGCCGTCGGCGGCGAGCCGGTCGACGATGGGCTGCGTCCGGGTGTCCTGCCAGACGATCGCGTTGTAGACGGGTTCGCCGGTGTGGCGATCCCACACCACAGCGGTCTCGCGCTGATTGGTGATGCCGACCGCGGCGATGTCGTGCCGGGTCAGGTCGGCCTTGCCGAGCGCCTGACCGATCACCTCGCGCGTGTTGCGCCAGATCTCGGCCGGGTCGTGCTCGACCCAGCCGGCCTTCGGGAAGATCTGCTCGTGCTCGAGCTGCCCCGTGGCGACGATCGATCCGGCCTTGTCGAAGATGATCGCCCGCGAGCTCGTCGTGCCCTGGTCGATCGCGAGGACGTAGTCAGCCATGAGTTCCTCTCATTCGTGCACGCCGAGCGACGTCGTGCGCACATGATTCGGTTGGGGTCGGTGCGGATGGAGTTGCCCGGCGAGCCGTCACGAGAGCACCGGCAGCAGGACGAGTGCCGCCCACCCGGCGATGAGGCCGCCGATGACGGGGCCGACGACCGGCACCCACGAGTACGACCAGTCGGAGCTGCCCTTGCCCTTGATCGGCAGCACCGCGTGCGCGATGCGCGGACCGAGGTCGCGGGCCGGGTTGATCGCGTAGCCGGTCGGTCCACCGAGCGACGCGCCGATCGCGATCACGAGGAACGCGACGGGGATGGCGCCGAGTTCGGCCGGCGTGCGCCCGTAGCTGAACCCGAGGATGACGAACACCAGCACGAACGTGCCGATGATCTCGGTGATGAGGTTCCACCCGTAGGAACGGATCGCGGGGCCGGTGGAGAAGACCCCGAGCTTGTTCGCGGCCTCGGGCTCGGCGTCGAAGTGCTGCTTGTATGCGAGCCAGCAGAACACGGCGCCGATGAAGGCGCCGACCATCTGCGCGCCGATGTAGGTCGCGATGGATGCCGCGTCGATCGGGATGCCTGGAACGAAGTCGGGCTCACCCTTCGCGAGGCGGTTGACGGCGAGGCCGAGCGTGACCGCGGGATTGAGGTTGGCACCCGAGGCGTACGAGACGATGACGCCGGCGAAGACCGCGAGGCCCCAGCCGATGTTCACCATGAGGAACCCGCCGTTGTGGCCCTTGTTGCGGATGAGCGCGACGTTCGCGACGACGCCGCAACCGAGGAGCACCAGCATTGCGGTGCCGACGAGTTCCGACAGGAAGATGATGCCGAGATTCATGTGCAGCCCCCTTCGATGCGGCGCTTCATCGCGGCCGCTCTGGTGTCACGATAGCCCCGTGACCCCTTCGGGGGGAACGATTGCGTCCGAGTTCGCGACGTATCGGCCTTACGGTCGAGGCCTCACGGGGCGTAGGTTTGCGAGGGAGCGCCGCGCAGGGGGCGGCCGCGCCGCGACAGGCCCCGCACGGTCACGGAAGGGGTGCCGGATGAAGAAGATCATCAATGACCCGAAGCGCGTCGTCGACGAATCGGTCGCCGGGTTCGCGCTCGCGCACGCCGATCTGGTGCGCGTCGATGTCGATCCGATCCGCGTCGTGCGGGCGGATGCGCCGATCGCGGGCAAGGTCGGGCTCGTCAGCGGGGGCGGCAGCGGCCACGAGCCGTTGCACGCGGGCTTCGTCGGCTTCGGCATGCTCGACGCCGCGGTGCCGGGTGCGGTGTTCACCTCGCCGACCCCCGATCCGATCCTCGAGGCGACGAAGGCGGTCGACGGCGGCGCCGGCGTCCTGCATATCGTGAAGAACTACACGGGCGACGTGCTCAACTTCGAGACCGCCGCCGATCTCGCTGCCGCCGAGGGCATCGAGGTGCGGGCGGTCGTGACGAACGACGACGTCGCGGTGCGCGATTCCCTGTACACGGCGGGCCGTCGCGGCGTCGCGGGCACCGTGCTCGTCGAGAAGATCGCCGGCGCTGCCGCCGAGCGGGGCGACTCGCTCGAAGAGGTCGCCTCGGTCGCCGAGCGGGTGAACGCCGCCGCCAGGTCGATGGGGCTCGCGCTCACGCCGTGCGTCGTGCCGCACGCGGGCGAGCCGAGCTTCACGCTCGCGGAGGACGAGATCGAGATCGGCATCGGCATCCACGGCGAACCGGGACGAGAGCGAGTGGGCCTCGAGCCCGCCGACCGACTGGTCGACCGCCTCCTCGAACCGATCCTCGACGACCTCCCGTACGAGGCCGGCGAACGGGCCCTCCTGTTCGTGAACGGCATGGGGGGAACCCCGCAGATCGAGCTCTACATCGCGTATCGCCGAGCCGCCGAGGTGCTCACGGAACGTGGCATCCATGTCGCCCGCTCGCTGGTCGGCAGTTACATCACGTCGCTCGAGATGCAGGGGATGTCGATCACGCTGCTGAAGCTCGACGACGAGATGATCGAGCTCTGGGATGCCCCGGTGCAGACGGCTGCACTCCGCTGGGGCCGGTGACTGGCGAAGGAGGACCAGTGGGGCTCGACATCACGTGGGCGGTCGATTGGACCCGGCGGAGCGCTGAGTGCATCAGCGAGCACCGGGTGGACCTGATCACGCTCGATCGCGAGATCGGCGACGGCGATCACGGCGAGAACATGGACCGCGGGTTCGAGGCCGTCTCGGCGAAGCTCGACGACCTCGCGGCCGGATCCGTCCCGAGCGACGTGCTGAAGCTCGTCGCGACCACCCTGATCTCGACGGTCGGCGGGGCGGCGGGGCCGTTGTACGGCACGGCCTACCTGAAGGCGGCCTCGGCGGTCGCCGGTGAGGCGTCGCTCGACGGCCGCGCGATCGCCGCCCTGCTGACGGCGGGCCGCGACGGCATCGTGCTACGGGGAAAGGCCGAGGCCGGCGACAAGACGATGGTCGACGCGTGGACGCCTGCGGCCGATGCGGCCGCCGCCGCCGCGGAAGCCGGCGCAGACGCGGCGGCGGTGCTCGATGCCGCGGCATCGGCCGCGGAGGCTGGGGCCGAAGCGACGGAGCCGCTCATCGCACGCAAGGGACGGGCGAGCTACCTCGGCGAGCGCTCCGCCGGGCATCGCGATCCTGGGGCGGAGTCGAGTGCGCTGCTGCTCCGCGCCGCCGCCGATGCCGCCCGAGCGGCGACCGGGGCATGACGATGCCCGGAACGGTGGGCCTCGTCTTCGTCTCGCATTCGGCCGAGATCGCTTCGGGCCTCGTCGCGCTCGCCCGGCAGATGGCCCCGACGGTCGCGCTGATCCCGGCCGGCGGTACCGATGACGGCCGCATCGGCACCAGCTTCGATCTCGTGAACGCGGCGATCGCCGAAGCCGACTCCGGCTCGGGCGTCGTCGTGCTCTGCGACCTCGGGTCGGCGATCCTCACGGCGGAGACCGTGCTCGACTTCGTCGACGACGAGCTGCGGGAGCGCACGAGGATCGCCGACGCGCCGCTCATCGAGGGGGGCGTCGCTGCGGCCGTGGCCGCGGAGTCCGGCGACCCGCTCGAGGTGGTCCTGAATGCTGCGGAGTCCGCGGCGGGTGGCGGACCGAGGGCCCCGGGCCGCGCCGAGGCCGGATCCGACGACCGGCCGACGCGTGGCCACGGGGCATCCGGGTACTCGCGGACCGTGACCCTCGTGAACGCCGACGGCCTGCACGCCCGGCCGGCCGCCGAACTCGTGAAGCTCGCAGCCCGCTACCCGCAGCGGATCACGGTCAACGGGGCCGACGCGAAGAGCCTGCTCGGCATCATGTCGCTCGGGCTGACGAAAGGCGCGAGCCTCGAGATCGCGAGCGACGATCCGGGTGCGTCGGCCGCCGTCGACGCGCTCGCAGAACTGACGGCGACCGGGTTCGGCGAAGCCTGAACCGGGGTTCTGCGGGTTCGATCGACCCTCAGTTGCCGCCCGCCACGCGGATATCGGCGCCGGAGGTGTAGCTCGCGTCGTCGGAGAGCAGGTAGGCGACCGCGCCGGCGATCTCGTGCGGTTCGCCGGGGCGTCGCATCGGGATTCCGGGCGCGCGCTCGTCGGGCGCGTCGGGCCGGCCGGCTGCGGCGTGGATCTCGGTGCGGGTCGTGCCGGGAGAGACGGTGTTGACACGCACGCCGACCGGTCCGAACTCCTTCGAGGCGCCCGTCGTGAGCGCGTTGAGCGCCGCCTTGCTCATCGCATAGGGGATGTACGTGTTCGGGGCACCGGACTTCGCCGCGCCAGAGGAGATGTTGACGATCGAGCCTCCGACGCCGCCACGGTCGGTCGCCATGTGCTCGATCGCAGCCCGGGTGATGATGAGCGGGGCGAGCACGTTGATGCGGAACACCGCTTCGGCTTCTTCGAGCGGCACGTCGAGGAACGGGCCGATCCGGCCGGTGATGCCGGCGTTGTTGACGAGCCCGGTGACGCGGCCGAACGCGTCGACGGCCGACGGCACCACGGTCGCGGCGGCGTCGAGGTCGGCGAGGTCGACCTGCAGCACGAGCACCCGCGCACCGGAATCGGTGCAGCGGCGGGCGACGGCGTCGGCGTCGGCGGCACGGTCGCGGTAGGTGATCACGAGGTCGTGCCCGTCGGCGGCGAGGCGTTCGGCGATCGCTGCGCCGATGCCGCGGCTGGCGCCGGTGATGATCGTGACCGGGCGGGGGAGCGAGGCATCCGTCATCTTCCCAGCCTAAGCAGGGCCGCGAGCCTGTGGCGCGCCTCTGGTGATGAGGATGCCTCGGGGCGTACGATCTCGGTTATGGCACGCGACGCAGCGAGCCGCCCAGACGACGGCAACGCTTTCACGAGGTTCTTCGATCGAGTCGACAACGCACTCGAGCCGATCTTCGGCGCACCGCCCATCACCGAGGGCACCGACCAGGCCGATCCGCGGGAACTGCAGGAGCGACCCTGCCCTGTCTGCGGACACGCGATTTTCGAACATACGTTCGATGATGCGAACGGCAACATCGTCATGACCTGCCCGACCGACGAACGGCTGCCAGAGCGATCCATGAACGGACCGCTCAACGAGCTCGGAATGCCGGCGACGGGTCGGCGTCTCGAGCGCTACGAGGAGCGAGAAGCGACGAACTGAGCCGGGGGAACCGGGGAAACGGGGGAGTGCGCCGCTCGGGGGAGCGGCGCACGACACTGACGGTCCACCCCGCGCATCGTCGCCGCGCCGTGCCAGCATGGCTGGATGACGACAGTGACGGTGCGTCCGATGACCCGGACCGAGTTCGACGAATGGCAGCTCGCGATCGCGGGGGAGTACGCCGAGGAGCAGGTCGAGGCGGGCCGCTGGCCCCGCGAAGGTGCGGTGCAGCGGGCCATCGAGGAGAATGCCCGGCTGCTTCCCGACGGTCTCGAGACCGCGCGCATGCTCATCCTTCGCGGCATCGACGACCATGACGAACCCGTCGGTCGCGCCTGGGTCGGCCTCGACCACCCGCGAGGCGCGCCGGGCGTCGCATTCCTCTACGACATCGAGATCCTGGAAACCCGCCGGGGGACCGGACTCGGGCGAGCCCTCCTCGAAGCCGTCGAACACGCAACGAGAGCCGCCGGCGCGGAGGCCCTGGAGTTGAACGTGTTCGGGCGCAACACGGCGGCGATCTCGCTGTACGCCTCGGCCGGCTACGACGTGGTGACGCAGCAGATGCGCAAGACGTGGTGAGTGGCGGTCGGCCGCCCGTCGTCCCCGTCGGGTGCTAGCTCGACGGGTCGTACTGGAACGCACGCACCTCCTGGGCGCATCGGCATGCCGTCGCGATCTTCGCAGCCCATTCCAGCGCCGACTCGTAGGAGGGGAGCTCGAGCACCGAGTACCCGCCCTCGAGCTGCGTCGTCTGCGGATAGGTGCCCTCGGTCACCGTTCCGTCGGCCGCGACCATCACCGGCGGCAGACTCTCGTCGATGCCGCCCCCGAAGACCCAGACTCCGGCGTCCTTCGCCTCCTGCACGACCGCGTGCGCGGCATCCCCGACGGCTTGCAGCTCGCCCTCCTCGAGCACCATTGCGGCGCTGGGGAATGAGATCAGGTACTTCGTCATCGGTTCGACTCCTCTCATCGCCTGACGGAGCTCGAGACACTCCGGATCGACGAATGCTCTTCGAACGAGGCGGTCTGCAGGCCGCCGAGCAGCCCGAGCGTGGATGCGGTCTCCACCGCCTCAGCCCTGCTCGATGCATCGAGCTTGCGGAAGATCGCGGACACGTGGCTGCTGACGGTGTTCCTCGAGACATAGAGGCGCTTCGCGATCTCCGCCTGGGTGAGGTAGGTCTGGAGATAGGGGAGGACGCGCTGCTCGGCGACCGTGAGTGCGGTCGACGGAGCATGTCGGCCGAGACGCTCCCGCTCGTCGACGGCGCGCGCGGCCGCCGCCACGCGCGCATCCAGGGCCTCGCGGCCATCACGCGGCGGCAGGATCTCATCGATCTCACGCGACAGCATCCGCGCGGCCTCGATGTCGCCCACCTGCAGGTTCGCGTGAATCAGGAAGAGCCTCGTGGGGATGCTGATCAGGGGGACCGCGCCCATGCAACGGCCGCGCTCGGACATCGCCAGCGAGAGGAACTTCTCACCGGCGCTCCGGCGACCAGCGTGCAGTGCGGTGTAGGCCGCAGCGGCATGCGCGTATGCGCACATGATGTACCCGTCGATGTTGCCCGTCTGGATCGCGTCGAGCGCCCGCTGCACGTGCGCGTCGGCCGCCGCCCAGTCGCCGCCGTCGATGGCGAGCTGAGCGAGTTCGACCTCGCACATCACGATCGTCGCGGGGTTGCCATGGGCCTCGGCCGTGTGGATGGCCTCCATCAGCACCTCGCGGGCACGGCCCTCGTGCCCGGTGTGGAGCAGGGTGCTCCCCAGGATCTGGAGCGCGGGATCGCGCCACGGGCTCTCGACGGGTTCGGCCCGGACTGCGAACTCCGCGTCCTCGAGGGCCGCGCGCATTCCGTGCTTCATCGTGATGGCCCGGACCATGGCTTTCGCCGACACGAGATCGATGCCATCGACCCGCGGGGCATCGTCGGGCATGCTGCCGAGCAGCGACGCCCACTTCTGGGCGGCGGCGTCGGTGCCGGAGAGCAGCGAGTACCACGTGACGACCACCACGGCGAAGGGGTTCGCGAGGAGGTTGGCATCGCCGATCTGGCTGATCCACCGGCCGAGGGTCGTGGTTTCGCCTGCGGTGTAGGTGTTCAGGGCTGCGAGCGCCACGAGCGAGGACGCCGTCGCGAAGTCGCCTCCCGCGATCGCGTGGTTGATCGCTTCCGGAAGCAGGCCCTGCTCGTGGCACCAGGCAGCCGCCCTCATGTGCAGGCCGCGAACGGTCGGCCCGGCGTCGAGATGGAGCTCAGCCTGCAGGTACTCGGCGAACAGCGGATGCAACCGATAGGAGCGACGCTGGGGATCCGCAGTGATGAACAGCTGACGCGCTTCGAGATCTCGGAGAATGCTCGCGGAGTCGGAGCGCTCGAGCACCGCGTCGCACATCGCGGGAACGAGCGGTCGCAGGATCGAGACGGAGACGAGGAACCGGCGGATGTCGTCGGGCAGTTCCCGCATGCATTCGCGGTAGAGGTAGTCGGCGAGCAGATCCTGGCCGCCGATCGAGTCCAGCGGCCGGCTCCGCGACAGGAGCGCGCACATGTGCAGGCCCGCCGCCCACCCGCCGCTCTGCTCGACCCAGCTCGTGAGCGTCTCGGGGGAGACCTCTGCACCGGCGACCTCGGCGATCCTGGCTGCTCCCGAGAGGTCGATCCGGAGGTCCTCGGCGGTGACGTGAGCCGCGGACGACGCCACACGTCCGCGCGCGAATGCGGCGGGGCGGTGGCGGCTCGCCAGCACGACCTGCGACCCCGCCGGTACGCCCGTCAGCACGACGTTGAGCGCGTCGATCGCGTCGAGGGAGGTGAGTGCGTGGGTGTCGTCGAGGAACAGCACGAACGGCTGATCGCATCGGGAGAGGGCGCGCGCGAGCACCGGTGCGATCCGGCCCAGCACGCCACGATCGGCCGTCGAGACCTGCTCCTCGAGCGATGCCGCGACCGGGGTGAAGGACGAGCAGGCATAGGTCAGGAGCCGGATGAGCGCGGCGGGATCGTCGTCGCCGTCGCTCAACGTGAGCCAACCGGTGGCTCGGTCCTCGAGCTGGAGCCATTCGGCGAGGAACGAGGTCTTCCCGTAGCCTGCGGGCGCCGTGACGGTGACCAGCCTGGCGGGCCCGGAGCGCACGTTGCCGATGAGGTTCTCGCGGCGCACGAAGCTCGGGTCGAAGTCAGGACCAGTGGTCTTGACCTCGAGGATCAGTTCCTTGAGTTCGCGCTCAGCGGCCGCCATCTCTCGTCTCCCCATCGACCAACGTCAGCAGTGAACTCGCGCCCGAGGCGCTGCGTCGGATTCAGATACTACCGATCCACGGGGCGGTGCCGCGCCACGCGTGCGCCACACGGACGGGGTCGTCGTGGGGCATTCGGCTGCCTGCTACAGAGCGGACCCGATGGGCGACCAGTATCGGAGGGAGACGAGCAGGCGTGAATTCGTCCAGTCCGACGCGGGCCCCAATTCGGACGCAACGCACACCGAAAGCAGGTTGAGGGTCGGCGAGAGCGTGCACCGTTCGGACTCGATCCCCATGTCCTCCGCGAGCTGTCGTGCCGACTGGCCCTCGGGTGGATCGATGTTGAGTTCCGTCCAGCACCCTCCGGACGCGCAGTTCTTCTCACTGGTGAGAAGCGTCGCGCCCTCTGGGATCGCCGGGCCGAACGATGCGGGTGGCGCACTTCCCTCCGTGACGAACAGATGGCTCACCGCGACATGCATCAACCAGAACGCGATGAGGACGGCAGCGGCGACGCCGAGCACGACCGAGATGGTGATACGTCGCGCGGTGACCGCCGGTTCCGATGTCTTCATCTGACTCCCAGTGCTCATCGACGGTGTCCAGGGCTCCAAGCGGAGCGGATTCGGCAATCCTGTCATCGAAGCGCCCCAGCGTGCTCGAACCCGTCGAGCTATCCGGCAGTGAGCGCGGTGCTGATGATCGCTCGAACCTCGGCGTCGTCCTGCATGCCGTCGGTCGCGTACGGTTCCCACCGGTCCAACTGGGACAGCACCCATTCCCAATGCGCGAGTCGCAGTGTGATGACCAGCAGATGCTCGCGAGGCGGCCATCCGTACGAGTCACGCTGAGCCTCAGAGGCGGCCGACGCGCGCCATCCCGCGTCGCGGATGCAGGAACCAGCGATCACGGTCTCCGTGATCCCGTCGACCGCGTCGACGGCCATCGAGTTGTCGACGCACCCGTCAACGCGTTGCCACAACCGCACCGGAATCTCGATCGTCAGATAGCGCACGCGGTAATCCTCGCAGACGTGCCAATCGCGGCTTCCGGATTGTCGGACACGCCTGGCTGGTGTCGAGCGGATGTCACGGTGACCGCCGGCGGTCGTGTCGGTGCGCTGGTTCAGCGTGATCTCATGCCCACCCTCACGGTCCGCGACTTCGTCACGGTTGACGGACAGTACGACGACGATGAGCACGGGCGCATGAGCGAACTCGACGGGGGAGTCGTGCGCCCGGCAGGCCATGGGGGAGTAGATGGGGAGGACCGACCGCGCGAGGGAAGAAGGCCTCAGCGGATCGCGTTGGATCTCGATGACGTCGCGCGGAACCGATGCTCATGAGAATGCCTCACTCAGCGAGAGGTCCAAAGGCGACAGTTCGCTAGGAACACAAACCACCCAGGTGGGGAAGTGGCGCAGCATCCGAATCGTGCATCTGCTGCACTGGGGCTTCCTCTGATGGTGAAGTCACTCAACCGCTTTCCACAAAGCTCGCACCAGAAGCGTTTGGTGCCCGACATCGCGTCGGTAGCGCGGGCGTGTCAGACGGGAATCGTGATCGCCTGGAACCCTCTGATTTGCGCCGCTCGGCTTGCAGAGTTGGCCCGGACGATAGATTCGCCGAATGATGAAGACCCCGACTGGCCGCGTCGCCCTCACCGCGCTGCTGACCCTTCTCCTGCTCACCGGCTGTACCGCTGTGGACGCCTCGTCGCTGCCCGACACCGACACGACCCCGAACGCAGCCCCAGCAGCGATCGAAGGCGACATGGATGAGGATGGCGAGCTCTCCGAGTTCGAGAAGCAGGTACTCGCGAGGAACGCACCCCGCGACATCACCCTTCACGATGGCAGCGTCATTGTTGTGACACCCGGAGAGCCCCTCCCGCAGCCCGTCATTGACCAGATCGTCGCCGACGCGGCGCCCGGCGCGGCTCAGGCGCAGACCGACGACGAGTTTGCGCCCATGGCGGGCCTGAGAAGCATCCGTGAGGTGGCAACCTCATATGCGAACCAGTTTGATCGCACCGTCGTCATCGTCTATTGGGGCTTCGGTGCCTGGGGCACGGTCTCCTCCGTCGACGAATCCGGCGGGACCGGGCTGGCAGGCAGCAGCGACCTCGACGCGATGGTCGCGGCGGCTACTGACTGGGCGGGATCCCACGACGCCTACGTCGTAGTGGTCGAGTAGCCGTCCGTCTTCATCGACGTTGCTGCGCGATGCTCATGCCCGCGCAGGAGCAAACCGACCATGAGTTGTCGCGGCTGAGCGCACAGGATGCGCCACGGGTAGGTGGTCTGCTTCACCAGATTTCTCTCATTCCGACATAATGTGCATTATCGGCGCAATACGGAGCAGCATGGCCGTCGGGCTTCAGTCCCGCGGCGCCAAGCCGGTCAGCATGCGTGACAGCACCGACCTCAGCGATTCGAGCTCGGCCGTATCGACGGCCGTGAACAGCTCCCCGGCCACGGTGCTCGTCTGTTGCTGCACGGCCTTCAGGGCTCGATCGCCGTCGTCCGTCAGGTTGAGAATCGTCACGCGCCGATCTGTCGACGACGGCACCCTGGTGACATAGCCGAGCCGCTCGAGATCGTCGACGGTTCGCACCATGCCCGTCTTGTCGGTGCTGAGCCGCGCCACGAGGTCGCGCTGCGTCTTCACGCCGTCTCGGATCATGAACATGACCGACGCGTGCCGCGTCGTGAGATCCAGCGGTTGCAGGGCGGAGTTCAGGCGTTGCGTCGCGGCCGTGTACACCCGGTGGAACAGCAGTCCGACCTCGATGGCGGCGCGCGCCCCCGCTTCGCTCATGGTTCGAGTCTCCCCCAAAGAAGATCCAAATGCAATAGATCCAAATGGATCCAGTTGATAGGCTGCGGAGCATGTCCCGACTCGATGACGGCTCCGGCCACGACCGTCTGTGGCCCCTGACGCTGCTCCGCTTCTCGCTCGCCCTCACCTCGGTCTTGCTGTTCGGGCAGGCCGTGTCGGCGGGCCTGTTCATGGGCGGCGTGCCTGTCGCATTCGGATTGCACCGCGAGCTGGCGACGGTGTCGGGCGTCGCACTGATGGTCGCGATCCTCGCGACGATCCTCGCCCGCGCACTGAGTCGTGCGCCGCGGTGGCCGATCGCCGCGACGATCGGGCTCCTCGCGCTCATGTCGCTGCAGGCGTTCGCGGGGTTCCGGTCCCTCGTGGCGCTGCACGTGCCGCTCGGTGTGGTCGTGATCCTGCTCAGCGTCGCCTTGACGGTCTGGGTCTGGCGGCGGATGCCTCGGCAGCAACCGAATCGCGAGGACGATCGCGAAGGTCCCGAGAAGGCAGCGGCGCGCGCCTCCGTGCGTATGGCACGCTCGAACAATGGATGACTCCGACGACTTCCCGCAACTCGCCCATGTCGGAGTCCATCCCGATGTGCTCGCGAAGCAGGGTGAGCGTTTCGACGCGCTCCTCTCCTCGCTCGGATGGAGCGAACCCGTCGACCTTCCTGCCGCGGCGCCGCACGAGGGTTGGCGCGTGCTTCGGCGAGACGGCGGCGCGGTGCTCCTCGGTGCTCCGGCCGACTCCGCAGCAGCGACGTGGTCGATTGCGAACCTTCCCGCCGAGCCGATGCGGGGCGGACAGGCATCGGTCCACCCCGACGTCTTCCCGCTCCGGCCGAGCCGACGCGAGCGGCGCGGCGGCCTCGTGCTGCGCTGGCCCGAGACGATGCTTACCGATCCCGACATCGACGAGCTCGTGATCGACATCGTCAACGAAGGCGACGCACGATGGCACCCGACCGGCGACGACTTCCACGTCGCCGGCACGGTCTCCCGACAGGGTGTCACCGCCGGCGGCGTTTCCTTCGGCTACGTCGGGCGCCCGGATGCAGCGTTCGCGCTCGACCCGGGCGAGTACGCGCGAGTGCGGGTGAACATCGGGTCCGCCGACTGGAACGACTTCCAGGCCGGTCGGTACGAGGTGCATGCCTGGCTCGTCAGCCTCGGCCTTCGCACGGCGGCGCCGTTGCCGATCGATCTCGACGCCGCGCTGATCGAGCGCCAGCGAGCCCGACATGCGCCCCGCCGCCCGCCGCCCGTGCCACGTGACCACCTGGACGAGCGACGTCAGATGCTTCGCGCCATGATCGCCACCCAAACCGACGCCGAGACGATCCTCCGCATCGTCGCCGATGCGGCCTCCGACGAAGCGGCGCGCCGCAGCATCGGCGAAGCACTCGGCTGCTCCGAGACCGCGGCCGACGCCGTGCTCGCGATGCAGCTGCGACGGTTCCGCCGCGGCAGCGCGGAATCGATCGCCCGCGAACTCGACGAGCTCGAGCAGCACATCGAGGGTCTCGGCGTCTGAGCCGGGGCTCGCAGCCGGAACCGGAGTGGCTGAGTGTCGCCCGCTCCCCCGCGTGCCGATCCGTCAGTCGTCCACTCGGATGCCCAGGTGTCGTGCCAGGTGGGGCGCGAGCAGGGCCGCCTGCATCGAGTCGATCGTCGCACCGCTGAGGCCGCCGATGCCGTCGATCACGGCGAGCTCGAGGCCGCGCAGGTCGACATCGCGCAGCCTCGCCCCGGTGACGTCGAGCGAGCGCAGGTCGCAGCCCTCGAAGGCCACCCGCTCGGCCTGCGCGTTGACGAGGTCGAGCTCATCGATCGTGCAGTCGGTGAACAGGACATCACGGATCTCGGCACCGCGAAGGTTCACGTAGCCGAGCTTGCAGCCCACGAACCGCACCGCCCGCCATCGGTCGTCGTGGAACTCGACCGATCCGAGTCGCGATGACATGAACGAGACGTCGCGCAATTCGGCCAGCGGGGCCCTGAGCACCGGTGCCTCGAGCCGCTCGATCACGACCTCCGAGAAGGCGGCCGCGCGAAGGCGCGTCTCATGGGCGGCGACGCCGGTCAGCTCGCACTCGGTCAGACGCAGGCCGCCGAGATCCCGTTCGGCGAGGTCGAGCCCGCTGAACCGTCGCGCCTCGACGACCGCGCCGGCGACCAGCTCGCTCTCGTGACCGTCGTCGAGCTCACCGAGCAGGACCGGGTCGACGCGCGGCGCGACGGGATGCCTGGCCTTCGACGCCACGGCCGCTCCTCTCCGAACGAAGACGAATCAGGATGCCTCGGCGCCGACGTAGTCCGCGAGGTGTTCGCCGGTCAGGGTCGAACGGGCGGCGACGAGATCGGCGGGAACGCCCTCGAACACGATCCGCCCGCCGTCGTGACCGGCGCCGGGACCGAGATCGATGATCCAGTCGGCGTGCGCCATCACGGCCTGGTGGTGCTCGATCACGATCACCGACTTGCCCGAGTCGACCAGGCGGTCGAGGAGGCCCAGCAAGTTCTCGACGTCGGCGAGGTGGAGACCGGTGGTCGGTTCGTCGAGCACGTAGACGTCGCCCTCCTCCCCCATCGCGATCGCGAGCTTGACCCGCTGGCGCTCGCCGCCCGAGAGCGTGGAGAGCGGTTGGCCGAGCGTGAGGTAGCCGAGGCCCACGTCCTCGAGGCGACCGAGGATCTTCGCCGCCGCCGGGATCTTCGCCTCGCCGTCGGAGAAGAACTCCCGTGCCTGCGCCACCGGCAGGTCGAGCACCTCGGTGATGTCGAGCCCTCCGAGCTTGTACTCGAGCACCCCGGCCTGGAACCGCTTGCCGCCGCAGTCCTCGCAGGGCGTCTCGATCGTGTCCATGAAGCCGAGCTCGGTGACGATGACGCCCGATCCCTTGCAGCTCGGACACGCGCCCTCGGAGTTCGCGCTGAAGAGCGCGGGCTTCACGCCGTTCGCCTTCGCGAAGGCCTTGCGGATGGGCTCGAGCAGGCCCGTGTACGTCGCCGGGTTGCTTCGTCGTGAGCCCTTGATCGCGCCCTGGTCGATCGACACGACGCCGTCCCGTCGCGACACCGAGCCGTGGATGAGCGAGCTCTTGCCCGAGCCCGCCACGCCGGTGACGACGGTCAGAACGCCGAGCGGGATGTCGACGTCGACATCGTCGAGGTTGTTCGCATCGGCGCCGCGCACCTCGATCGCGCCGCGCGCCGAGCGAACCTCCGCCTTGAGCGACGCGCGGTCGTCGAGATGCCGGCCGGTGAGGGTGCCGCTCGCCTTGAGCCCGTCGACCGATCCCTCGAAGCAGATCTCTCCCCCGCCGCTGCCCGCGCCGGGGCCGAGGTCGACGACGTGATCGCCGATGGCGATCGTCTCGGGCTTGTGCTCGACGACGAGCACGGTGTTGCCCTTGTCACGCAGCCGCAGCAGCAGCGTGTTCATGCGCTGGATGTCGTGCGGGTGCAGCCCGATCGTGGGTTCGTCGAACACGTAGGTGACGTCGGTGAGCGACGACCCGAGGTGACGCAGCATCTTGATGCGCTGCGCCTCGCCGCCCGACAGCGTGCCCGACGGGCGCTCGAGGCTGAGGTAGCCGAGCCCGAGGGTCACGAACGCGTCGAGGTTCGCGCTCAGCGCCTCGAGCAGCGGGCCCGCGCCCGGCTTGTCGAGGCCGCGCACCCACTCGGCGAGGTCGGTCACCTGCATACGGCACGCGTCGGCGATGCTGACGCCGTCGATCTTCGACGAGCGCGCGCCCTCGGTGAGCCGGGTGCCGTCGCACTCCGGGCACCTCGCGAACGTCGCCACCCGCTCGACGAAGGCGCGGATGTGCGGCTGCAGGGCGTCGAGGTCCTTCGACAGCATCGACTTGGTGATCTTCGGGATGAGGCCTTCGTAGGTCATGTTGATGCCGCTGATCTTGACCTTCGTGACCTCGCCGTAGAGGAAGAGGTGCCGCTGCTTCTCGGTGAACTGCGCGATCGGCTTGTCGGCCGGGTAGAAGCCGGACTGCGAGAAACCCTTCACCATCCAGCCGTCGGCGGTGTAGCCGGGCACCATGATCGCGCCCTCGTCGAGCGACTTCGACTCGTCGACGATCTGCGCGAGGTCGAGATCCGACACGGCGCCCCGGCCCTCGCATCGCGGGCACATGCCGCCGAGGTAGATCACGTCCTTGACGATCTTCTTCTCGCCGTGCGGGCCGGTCATCACCCCGCTCGCCTTCTGCGTGGGGATGTTGAACGAGAACGCCGTCGGCCCGCCGATGTACGGTTCGCCCAGCTTGGAGAAGAGGATCCGCAGCATGGCGTTCGCATCCGTCACCGTGCCGACGGTCGAACGGGGGTTGGCGCCGAGCCGCTCCTGGTCGACGAGGATCGCCGTCGTCAGACCCTCGAGCACGTCGACGTCGGGTCGCGGAACCGACGGCATGAAGCCCTGCACGAAGGCGCTGTAGGTCTCGTCGATCAGTCGTCGGGACTCCGCGGCGATGGTGTCGAAGACGAGCGAGCTCTTGCCCGACCCCGACACGCCCGTGAAGACCGTCAGCCGTCGTTTCGGCAGGTCGATGTCGACGTTCTTGAGGTTGTTCTCCCGGGCGCCGCGCACGCTGATGAGCTCATGGCGGTCGGCGGGATTCGGAACGGTCGTCTCGGTGGCCATGTGGTCTAGATTCTCACGGGCGCGAACGATGAGGCACATACCGGTCACGCTAGCTGCGGCATCCACCCCGGTGCTTCTCGATTCCTGACCGGTGCGCCTACGACACGGTCGTAGTTCGTCGCATCGCGACGCGCGCGTTCACATCCGATACTCAGGCGGGGTTCGGCAATAGCCTTGGCGGGCACGGTTCACCCTCAGAAAGGACATGCCATGTCTTCCACACAGCCGACCGGCTTCTTCGCCACGTTCTCGCTCGATGCCGCCGAGCTGTCGAAGTCGGCCATCAACACCGTCCGCACGACGCTCGGCATCAGCGGCGCCGTCGCGCTCATCGTCGGGCTCATGATCACGTTCTGGCCGAAGGACTCGGCCGTGGTGCTCACCATCATCCTCGGCATCTACCTGCTCATCGCGGGCATCGCCTACCTCGGGCTCGGCATCTTCTCGAAGGGCATCTCGGGTGGTGCGAGGGCGCTCGACATCATCCTCGGCATCCTGTTCATCATCGGCGGCATCTTCGCCGTGGCGAACCCCACCGAGAGCGCGGTCGTGCTCGGCATCTTCCTCGGCATCCTGATCGGTGTCCTCTGGATCGTCGAGGGCATCGTCGCGCTCGCGCAGCTCGGAGACGCGCCGTCGAAGGGCTGGGCGATCTTCTTCGGCATCCTGAGCATCCTCGCGGGCATCGTGCTGCTGTTCTCGCCGCTCTACGTCGTCGTGCTGTGGTGGATCATCGGCATCAGCCTCATCGTGCTCGGCATCATCCAGATCGTGCGCGCGTTCACCTTCGGGCGCGGCGTCACGGCCGCCTGAACCGAACGGGCGGCTCTGCCGCGCAGAAGAAGGCCGGCCCCGGGATGACTCGGGGCCGGCCTTCTTCGTCTCCGCCGTGGCGGTCGAGCTGGGCTCAGGCCTCTTTGGCGAAGCCCGAGATGTCGCCGACGTAGCGCGTGTTCTCGGCGGGGACGGGCTCGACGACGGCCGACGCGACCTCTGCGGCGAACTCGGCGACGTTGTAGAGACGGCCGGCGTCCTGCTTGCGGGCGTCGATCGCGCCGGGGTTCGCGCGCTCGAGGAGCGTCGCCGTGATGGTTCCCTCGATCATGTCGCCCGACACGACGACGAACTCGACGCCCGCCGCCTCGAACTCGGGCAGCTTGGCGCGGAGCGCGTCTTCGCCGGCGCGCTTCGAGAGGGCGACGGGCTCGTACTCGGGCATCGTCGGCGTCGTGCGGATGAAGTGCGCCTGGTGGCTCGTGACGAAGACGATGCGGGCCCCGTCGGCCAGGTGCGACAGCGCGCCCTCCACGACGTTGACCTGCGCGTCGCGATTGAGGCGCATCGCATAGTCCTCGCCGAGGCCGGTCTCCATGCCGCCCGACGCGTTGAGCACGAGCACGTCGATCGGCCCGAGCTCTGCGACGGTGCGCTCGAACATCGCCGCGACCGACTCGGGGTCGGTCAGATCGGCGCCGATCGCGATCGCGGTGCCGCCGCCTGCCACGATCTCGGCGACCACCTTCTCGGCGCGAGGCGCCTTGCTGCGGTAGTTGACGACGACCGATGCGCCGGCCGCTGCGAGGTAGCGGGCGGTGTCGGCGCCGATGCCGCGCGACGAGCCCGTCACGAGGGCGACGCGGCCGGCCAGCGAGCCGGGGGCGAGTGGATTGGTCACGGGGAGGCTCCTCGAGGTCTTGGCACCGCGAAGACGACGCGGCGCGGCCGAACCGAGACTATCAACTCCCCCATGCCGAGCCCGGCACTGCTAGTTTCGGAATGAGCCGACCGCGTGCGAAGGAGACCCGATTTGGATGTGCTGACCCAGTACGCGTGGATCGTCTGGCTGGTGCTGATCCTGGCATTCGCCACGATCGAGGTGTTCACCCTCGAGATGACTTTCCTGATGCTGGCCCTCGGCAGCGTCGCGGGCCTGCTGTCGGGTCTGTTCGGCATTCCGTGGTGGGCGCAGTTCATCATCGCCGCGGTGGTGGCGGTGGCGCTCATGCTCGTGCTGCGCCCGCCGCTGCTGCGGGCGCTCCGACGTGGCGGCGACCCGGCACGCAGCAACGTCGACGCCCTCATCGGGGCCGAAGGGACCGTGGTGCAGACCGTCGGCGACGCGGGCGGTCAGGTTCGGCTGCAGAACGGCGAGACCTGGACGGCGCGGCTCTCGCCCGCGACCGAGCAGGTCGACGTGCCGGTGGGCGGGCGGGTGCTCGTGACCGGCATCGATGGCGCGACGGCGGTCGTCGTGCCGGTTGAGAGGAGCACCCCCGAGTGATCGACCTGCCCACGATCATCGTGACGATCGTCGTCATCGCGATCGTCATCTTCGTCATCGTCGTCATCGCGCGATCGATCAGGATCATCCCCCAGGCCTACGCGGGCATCGTCGAGCGCCTCGGGCGCTATCACAAGACGCTCACGCCCGGCCTGAACCTGCTCGTGCCGTTCATCGACCGGCTGCGGCCGCTCGTCGACATGCGCGAGACGGTCGTGTCGTTCCCACCGCAGCCGGTCATCACCGAAGACAACCTCGTCGTCTCGATCGACACGGTCGTGTACTTCCAGGTGACCGACGCCCGTGCCGCGACGTACGAGATCGCCAACTACCTGGGTGCGGTCGAGCAGCTCACGACGACGACGCTGCGCAACGTCGTCGGCGGCCTCAACCTCGAAGAGGCGCTCACCTCGCGCGACAACATCAACGGCCAGCTGCGCGTCGTGCTCGACGAAGCCACCGGCAAGTGGGGCATCCGCGTCTCGCGGGTCGAGCTCAAGGCGATCGACCCGCCCGTCTCCATCCAGGACTCGATGGAGAAGCAGATGCGCGCGGAGCGCGACCGCCGTGCGCTCATCCTCACCGCGGAGGGCACGAAGCAGTCTGCGATCCTCACCGCCGAGGGCGCGCGGCAGGCTGCGATCCTCGAGGCCGAGGGCGATGCCAAGGCCGCCGTCCTGCGCGCGCAGGGCGAGGCGGAGGCGATCCTCACGGTCTTCGATGCGATCCACAAGGGCGACCCCGACCCGAAGCTGCTCGGCTACCAGTACCTGCAGATGCTGCCGCAGCTCGCACAGGGCGACGCAAACAAGCTGTGGGTCATTCCGAGCGAGCTCACCGAGGCGCTGAAGGGCATCGGCCGCGCCTTCACTCCCCCGGCCGCCGGCGCCCAGCAGGTGCCCGGTGCGGCTCCGCAACCGCCTGCCGCCCCGTCGACCGGCGAGCCCCGCCCGCCGTCGGGATCGTTCCCGCAGGCGTGAGGCCGGGCGTGGCCTCCGACTACTTCGACGGGGCCGTGCCCCGCGTGCTCGCGCACCGCGGACTGGCGCTGGATGCCCCCGAGAACACCCTCCTCGCGTTCGCCGCGGCGATCTCCGCCGGCGCGGGGTACCTCGAGACCGATGTCCGGGCGACGCACGACGGTGCGGCGGTCATCGCCCACGACGCGTCCCTCTCGCGTGTCGCGGGTCGCGACGTGGCGGTGGGGCAGCTCACGATGGCCGAGTTGCGACGGATCGACCTCGGCCACGGGCAGGGTTTCCCTTCGCTGGAGGACGCGCTCGATGCGTTTCCCGACGGTCGCTTCAACATCGACGTGAAGGACGAGCGCTCCGTCGACGGCACCGTCTCGGCCATCGCCCGCACGGGCGCGGCGTCGCGTGTGCTCGTGACGAGCTTCTCCGAGCGTCGACGCCGCAGGCTCGCCCGGCTCGTTCCCGGCGCCGTCACCTCCGTCGGCGCCGCGGGCGTCCTCGCATTCCGCGCTGCGGCGTCGCTGCGCTCCTCCTCCCTCGCCGCGCGGGCGCTCCACGGCGCACGGGCGCTGCAGATCCCCGAACGCACCGGACCGATCCGCCTCGTCACCCGGCGGCTCGTCGATGCCGCGCACGCGCTCGGCGCCGAGGTCCACGTGTGGACGGTGAACGAGGCCGACGACATGGTGCGCCTCCTCGACCTCGGCGTCGACGGGATCGTGACCGACCGCGCCGACATCGCACTCCGCGTCATCGCCGGCCGAAGCTGAGAATTCCCCGCGAAACCTCAGGCTTCGGAAAGGGAACGCCCAGCTTGATCGTTGAGACTGTCAGACGATCGAGAGGAGAACGCCATGGCGGATCGGAGCCTTCGGGGCATGCGAATCGGTGCGCAGAGCCTGCAGAGCGAAGACGGCGTGGTGTTCGCCGACCGCGCCGAGTACACCTACCAGTGCGAGACCTGCGGCCGTGACACGACGATGGTCTTCTCGACCGAGGCCGAGATCCCCGAGACGTGGGAGTGCCGCCACTGCGGTGCCTCGGCCGTGCTGCTCGTCGACTCGAAGCCGGTCGAGATCGACCGATCGGGTGAGAAGATCGCCCGCACGCATTGGGACATGCTGCTCGAGCGTCGCACCATCCCCGAACTCGAAGAGCTGCTCGAGGAGCGCCTCCAGTACCTGCGCGCGCGTCGCGGCGGCCAGAAGGTCGGCGCCTAGTCCTGCTCGACGGGTTCGGGTCGCGCGGTGCGCTGTCGCGCCATGACGCCGGCTGCGATGAGCCCGATGATCGCCCCGGCGACGATCACGATCGCCACCCATGAGCCGAGCACGACCGACGGCGTCAAGCCGCGACGCAGTTCGACGTCGGTGACCATCGCCCCGGCCTCGTAGGCCGGGAGTGCGTCGATCGTGCGCCCCGACGGATCGATCACCTGGCTGGTGCCGACCGTCGAGATGTTCACGACGGACCGACCCGTCTCGATCGCACGGAGTCGCGCGATCGCGAGCTGCTGCTGATTCTCGTCGGTTCCCCTGAAGTCGGCATTGTTCGTCTGGAACATGTAGAGCTCGGCGCCGTCGCGGGCTCCCTGCCAGATCACCTCGTCGTAGATCACGTCGAAGCAGATCGCGAGACCCGCGACGGCGTCGCCGAGGTCGAAGACGGGGGCGTTCACGCCGGCCGAGTATCCCCGCTGCACGAGCCCCGTGAGGTCGGGCACGATCGCGTCGTAGAACCAGCGATCGGGGATGTACTCGCCGAAGGGCACGGGGTGGCGCTTGTCGTAGCTGTCGACCGCGCCTTCGCCGCTGCGCCAGAGGATCGACGTGTTGAAGAACTCGTCGCCCCGCGTCGTCACCGTGTTCAACACGATCGGCGCGTCGAGGCGACGCCCGAGCGTGTCGAAGATCCCCGCGGTCGCCGGGCTCCGCGTGGGGTCGAGGTCGGACCCGCCCTCCGGCCAGAGCAGGACATCGATGCCCTCCTCGTCGAGGATCGGCTCCGTCGCCTCGAGCTGTGCGGCGAGCACGTCGCCGGGCTGACGTTCGTCGAAGTACCCGGACGGTCCGTTGCCCTGCACGCTCGCGACCCGGAGCTCTCCCGAGGCGGTCGTCGGAAAGGCGGGAGCCATCACCGCGACGATCAGCAGCGCGACGACGGGGATGGCCGTACGCAGGTCGCGCCAGCCCCGCAGGCGCACCCACTCGATGACACCGGCCACCAGCGCGACCATCACGAATCCGAGTCCGGTCGAGCCGATCCAGGCGACGACCTCGGCGAACGGACTCTGCGACTGGCTCAGCGCGGCGCGACCCCAGGGGAAGCCGCCGTACGGCATCGTGCCCGCGGCGGTCTCGCGCACGATCCAGAGCCCCGACACGAGCAGCGGCAGCCAGACGAGCCTCGTCCATCGCGAGTCGCTCGCCCGCGGCACCCAGCGGTACGCGAGCGCGATGAGCACGGCGCCGCCGGCCATGAAGAACGATTCGAAGATCGAGAGCGCGAGCCACGGGATCGGCCCGAGGTAGAGCGAGGTCCACGAGACGTGCGGCAGGTAGAAGGCGAGTCCGAAGACGAAGCCGACGAGCGCGGCGCTCCACGCGCTTCGGCCGATGAGCGGCAGGAGGGCGAGCGCGATGCCCGCGAACGCGAGGGGCCAGGCCGACACGTCGGGGAACCCGAGGTCGTAGACGAATCCGCCGACCGCGGCGACGATGACGGCTGCCCACAGCGGCAGCGGAAGCAGGCGTCGTGCAGGGGTGGATGGCACCAGATCAGCCTAGGCGACTCGGATCAGGCGACCGTGCCGTAGGCGACGACACCGCGTCGTACCGCATCGATGGCGGAGCGTGCCGTGGCGGCGAGCTCGGCTTCGGCGACGATCGAGATCTGGTCGAGCAGGTCGATCACCTGCTTCGTGAGCCGCACGAAGTCGCCGGCCGCGAGCTCGGTGTCTTCGAGCACGCCCGCGAGCGCACCGCCCCGGGCCCAGCCGTGCATCGCCGAGGCGAGCGCGGGTGACGGCTGCTCGCTCGACGGCAGGCGATGATCGCGTTCGAGGTCGTCGAGCGCGCTCCACACGTCGAGCGTCTTGTCGAACGCCTCGCGGAAGCCGCGTCGCGGCAGCCGGTACTCGACCCCGCGGTCGTCTCGTCGGGGCTCGTAGACGAGGGAGGCGGCCATCGCGGCGATGCCCGCGACGTCGAGGCCGTCCCAGAGCCCGAGGCGCAGGCACTCGGCGACGAGCAGGTCGCGTTCGCCGTAGATCCGCTTGAGGACGCGTCCGGCCGACGTCGAGACGAGGCGGCCGTCGCCGTCGACCTCGAGATAGCCGAGCGCGGTCAGCACCTCGGACACCCGATCGAACCGCTTGGCGACCTGCCCCGTCCGGCTGCGGATCTGCCGGGAGAGATCGTCGTGCTCCTGCTTGAGGCGCCACCACCGCTCCGCCCAGCGCGCGTGCGACTCGCGCTCGGCGCAGCCGTGACAGGGGTGGGCGCGCAGGCGCTTGCGCGCGTCGGCGAGCTCTCGCTGCAACCGCTCGCGCTCGGCGTGCGTCGGGTTGCCCTTCGAGGACTGGCGCTCGAGCCGGCCGATCTCACGGCGGATGCCCGCGTACTCGGCGAAGTCGCCGAGATGGCAGCGCATCGCCTCGTCGTAGCCCGACATCGACTCCTCCTGCTTCCGCAGGGTGCGGGCGAGGTCGACGACCGCGCGGTCGGCCTGGAACTGCGCGAACGAGAGCTCGAGGATCTGCCGGGTGCGCTCACGACCGAATTGGTCGATCAGGTTCACCGCCATGTTGTACGTCGGACGGAAGCTCGAGTTGAGCGGATAGCTGCGTCGGGAGGCGAGCGCCGCGACCGACTCGGGGTCGAGGCCGTCGACCCACTGGATGACGGAGTGGCCTTCGATGTCGATACCGCGCCGGCCGGCACGGCCCGTGAGCTGGGTGTACTCCCCCGGAGTGATCGGCACTCGGGCCTCGCCGTTGAACTTGTCGAGCTTCTCGAGCACCACCGAACGAGCCGGCATGTTGACGCCGAGAGCGAGCGTCTCGGTCGCGAACACGACCTTCAGCAGCTTCTTCTGGAAGAGCTCCTCGACGATCTCCTTGAACGCCGGCAGCATGCCCGCGTGGTGCGCGGCGACGCCGCGCTCGAGCCCTTCGAGCCAGTCCCAGTACCCCAGCACCGCGAGGTCCTCGTCGCGAAGCATCCTCGCCCGTTCTTCGACGATGGCGCGGATCTCGGCGCGCTCGTGTCCCGCGGTGAGCCGGATGCCGGAGCGGAGCACCTGGCGTACTGCCTGATCGCAGCCCGCACGGGAGAAGATGAACACGATCGCGGGGAGCAGGTTCTTGCCCTGCAGCAACGCGACGACCTCGGGCCGATCGAGCCGACCGCCCTGCTGGGCCTGGTGGAACCGGCCGCGATCGCCGCCCCGGCGCCCGCGGGCCGAACGCTGCCCGAGCGACCGGCCGCCGGCCCGCGCCAGTTGCTTCAGTTCGGGATTCACCCGGTGGGTGGCGGCCTGGCCCGACGAATCGAACAGCTCGACGAGCTTCGAACGCACGAGCACGTGCTGTTCGAGCGGCACCGGGCGGTCTTCGGAGACGATCACCTCGGTGTCGCCGCGCACCGCCTGGAGCCAGTCGCCGAACTCCTCCGCGTTCGACACGGTCGCGCTCAGCGAGACGAGGCGCACCTCCTCGGGGAGGTGGATGATGACCTCCTCCCAGACGGCGCCGCGGAACCGGTCGGCGAGGTAGTGCACCTCGTCCATCACGACGTACGCGAGGCGGTCGAGCAGCGGCGAGTCGGCGTAGAGCATGTTGCGCAGCACCTCGGTCGTCATGACGACGATGCGCGCGCCCGAGTTCACGTTGGTGTCGCCCGTCAGGAGCCCGACCTGGTCGGCCCCCCAGGTGTCGCAGAACTCCTGGTACTTCTGGTTCGAGAGCGCCTTGATCGGGGTCGTGTAGAAGACCTTCTCGCCGCGCTCCTGCATGGCGAGGTGCACGGCGAACTCGGCGACCACGGTCTTGCCCGCACCCGTCGGAGCGGCGACGAGCACGCTGCGCCCCTCGTCGAGCGCCGCGCAGGCCGCCGCCTGGAACGGGTCGAGGTCGAATCGCATCGAAGCGGCGAAGTCGGCGAGCCGCGGCTGCCGTCGTTGTTGGCGCGACCGCGCGTAGCGCTCGGCCGGCGAGAGGCTCATCACCCCTCCAGCCTAGACAGCGACGAACCTCAGACCGCTTCGCCGAACTCGGCGATGTTGCGACGTGCGACGCGCTTGTCGTGCAGGTTCGCGATGAACCAGGCGGCGAAGTACAGCACGATCATCGGGATGGCGAGCATGAACATCGAGACCACGTCGGCCGACGGCGTCGCGATGGCGGTGAACAGCACGATCACGAGGATCGCGACGCGCCACGACTTGATGATCGCCGCCGCGCTGATGACGCCGGCGAAGTTCAGCAGCACGATGAAGACCGGTACCACGAAGGCGACGCCGATCGCGATCACGAGCTTCAGGACGAAGTCGATGTACTCCTTCGCCGTCAGCAGCGACATCGCCCCTTCGGGCACGAAGCTCGTCATGAGCTTGACGATGTTCGGCAGCACGAACCAGCCGGCCGCGCAGCCCGCGAAGAAGAGCGGGATCGCCGTCGCGAAGAACGCGAGCGTGAAGCGGCGCTCCTTCTGATTGAGCCCCGGTACGAGGAAGGCGAAGATCTGGTACAGCCACACCGGGCTCGAGATCACGAGGCCGAGGGTGAACGCGATCTGCAGGCGCAGGTCGAACGCGCTCGAGATCGTCGGGAAGACGATCGCGGTCTCTGCGCTGTGCCCCTGCGCCTCTGCGACGCGCACGACCGGCTGCTGGATCGCGTCCCAGACGTAGAGATCGGTCAGCACCCAGCCGGCGACCATGCCGACGACGATCGCGATCGCCGAGATGAAGAGGCGCTTGCGCAACTCGACGAGGTGCGCGGCCAGAGACATCCGCTTCTCGCGGTTCTTCTCCCCGCGATCTTTCACCGCGGTCATCTGTGTCAGGCGCTCTTGCCGGAATCCGACTCCTCGGACTTCGGCGTGTCGTCACCGGCGGCGGCAGCGTCGCCGTCGCCCTTGTCGGAGCGCACCTCGGTCTTGAGAATCTTCATCGACTGCCCGAGGCTGCGGGCGAGCGCCGGAAGCTTGGGGGCGCCGAACAGCAGCAGGATGACCACGAGGATGATCAGCGCGTGCCAACCGGTGAAGCCTTGCCACATAGGTTTTCGTCCGTTTCTCGGGGGATGTTGGCGACAGTCTACCTGCCGGAGGTTTCTGCGAGGTCACGGCTGTGGACGGATGCCTCGGTCGGACCGTCGGGTCCGACGCGGCGATCCGTACTCAGTGACCGGATGCCTCGTCGTCAGCGTATCCGGCGAGCCCGGCGGTCGCCCAGCCGGCGACCGCCGCCCGCGCCTCCGCGGGCGAGACGACGGTGACGAGCCCGGGAAGTCCGGCGACGAGCCGCTTGAGCCCGTGCACGTGGGCCAGTCGCAGGGTGACCCTGAGTCGCCCGTCGACCTCCTCGGACTTCGAATCGGCCAGATAGTCCGCGAGGAGCGGCAGCGCTTCGGGGAGCGCATCGACCACGACGTCGAAGTCGCTGTCGGATCCCTGGAAGAGGGTGTCGGGCACGACGGTCTCGGCATGCTCGCCGATCGGAAGGTCGGAGACCACGAGGTCGCTCATGCGGTCGACGCGGAAGTTGCGGACGTCTTCGCGCGTATGGCAGTAGGCCTGCAGGTACCAGTCGGCGTCCTGCGAGAGGATGCGAAGGGGGTCGACCCGGCGACGCCCCGCGACCCCGACCGCGTTGCGGTAGTCGAACTCGAGCTGCCGTCCGTCGGCGACGGCCGCGCGGATCGCGGCGAGCGACGCGTCGCTCTCCGACTCGGCGACGGCGAGCCTCGTCGGTGCCGCCGAGGCGCCGGCGGTGAGCTTCTGCATGAGGGCGCCGAGCGAGGCGCTCCCCGCGTTCTCGGGCAGTGCGGAGAGGTACTGCAGTCCGGCGATGAGCGCGGCCGCCTCGCGCGCCGAGAGGCGCGGGGCGTCGTCGATCGCGACGTGGTGCACGATGACGATGACGTCGTCGTCCTCGAACGCGTCCCAGTCGATGTCGAACAGGTCGTTCGGCTGGTAGGTGCCGGTGGCGCCCGGCAGCCCCGATGTCGCGATGAGTCGGACGGCGTCGCGGATCTCGTCGTCGGTCACGCCGAAGTGGGCCGCGGCGTCGGGCACGTCCACGACCTGCTGCTCGAGCAGGTACGGCACGAGCGAGAGCAGGAACACCAGCTTGTCGGAGGCCTTCAACGGCTTGCGTCGCGACTCGTTCATCGTTCGCTCCTCCCGCGGTGCGCGTCGGCGACGAGGCGCAGGCGATCGCGCACCGCCTGCCGCAGCGACGCCGGGCCGAGCACGCGCACCTCGGGCCCGTACGCGGCGAGCTCGTCGGCGAGCACCGCCTCGTCGGTGTAGTGGAGACGGATGACCCCCGCGTCCTCGTCGCCGTCGACGGCGCGCTTGCCGAGACGGACCTCGGCGTCGCTGCCGGCGGTGACCGCCAGGTCGGCGACGTTCGAGAGGCGCAGCGCGTCGAGTTCGGCGATCACGCGGTCCTGGATGCCGGGCGGCGGCGCATCGAAGGTCGAACCGGCGACGGGCTGGACCTCGCCGACGATGCGGGAGAGCAGGAACGTGCGGGGCTCGTCGACATCGCGGTCGCGGGCGTGCAGGTGCCAGCGGCCCTCGTGCAGCACGACGGCGAGCGGGTCGACGGTGCGCACACGCGGCTCGCGCTCGCCAGGCTTGAAGTACCGGAAGCGCACGGTCTGCCGGCGATCGAGCGCCTGACGCAGCGGCTCGAAGGCGGCGTCGCGCACGCGCAGGCGCGGTGCGTAGCCGATGACGGGGTCGCGCGGCTCGATGCCCAGCGAGCGCAGCTTCGTGAGCGCGCGCTGCGAATCGGCCGACACGGATGCCTCGCGCCAGACCTCGGCGGCGAGGCCGAGCAGCGCCAGCTCGTCGGGGCTGAACCGCACGGCCTCGGGGAGCTCGTACTGCCCCTTCGGGATGCGGTAGCGCAGCGACTGGTTGTCTCCTGGGCGATCGGGCGACTCGACCGTCTCGAGCGGGATGCCGAGATCGCGGATCTCGTCCTTGTCGCGCTCGAACTGGCGCTCGAGGTTCGCGTTCGAACCCGAGGCGTCGTAGCGTTCGGCGTAGCCCCGGACGGTCGAGAGGATCTCGGACTTCAGCAGTCCGGTCTCGGTCGCGACGAGCGCCAGGACGAGGCTGAACAGCCGGTCCTCGACCGGAACCTTCGCTGCACCACTGGGTTCTGTTCCGGCCACACGAGCGATCATACTGAACCGCCGGCGCCGCTCGGGCGCCGGCGATCGGTCACAGGACTCCGAGGATGTCGACGACGTAGAACTGGGCCGAGCCGCTCGCATCGTCACCTTCGGGGGCCACGATCACGCCGATCTGCGATCCGGCCTTCTGGCCGACGAGCTCCTTCGTGACCGCGGGGGGAAGCTGACCCCCTTGGCCGCCCTCGCCGGCGACGACGCCGGTCGGCGAACCGTCTTCCCACGTCGACGCAGAAACCTCGTTCGTGTCCCAGTCGACCGCGGTGAACTGCACCACGACCTGGTCGCCGTCCTCGACGACCGTGCCCGAACCGCTCTTCAAGAGCTCGACCTCGGATTGCTTGGGCGGATCCGCCTTCGGTACCGTGATTCCGGGGCGGCCGTCCGGCGCGAGCACCACCGCGGGGAAGGCATCGCGGGTCAGCTGGGGCGCACCGTCGGCGCGCGAGGGGAACGCCTCGTGCACGTCGACGATGAGCACGAGGCTGTCTCCCGGGTTGAGCCCGAGCTGCAATGCGTCGGGGCTCTCGCCGAAGCCGTCCTTCTGGGGCATTACGATGGCGACGCGCGAGCCCTCTCTGGCGCATGTGAGGCCCTTCGCCAGGCCGGGAAAGACGACCTTCTCCGAAGCGACCACCGGCGTCGTCGGTTGGTCGCCGAACCCGTTCGACTGCAGGAGTTCTCCGGTCGCACCGTTGTACATCGCGAAGCCGATCGCGACGGGCTGGCCTGACTGAATCAGCGGTCCCTCCCCTTCGATGACTTCGGTGCATTCGGTCTCCTCCGGCGCCAGCGGCGTCGGGAACTCAACCTCAGGGGTCTCGCCGAAGTCGCCGGTCACGTCGATCGTCGACGACGAGTTGCCCGGCGCGGCCTCGGGCGCGGGTGCCTGGGCGGCGCAGCCGGAGAGCGCGACGGCGACGAGCGCGGCCGTGGCGATGAGCGCGAGAGACGAGCGCACAGATCCTCGATTCTTCATGGGTCGCTGAGGGGCGATGAAAGCCTACCCGTCCGAGACGGGCGACTCCTGCTCGGGGGCTTCGAGGTCGCCGGCCGACTCGGAACCGGCCTCATCCGAACCGGCGGACTTCCGTGCCGCGGCGTCGGCCGCGCGAACCCGCTTGCGCAGCGCCTTGGCGCTGACCTGGCGTTCGCCGAGGGCGCCCGGCGTCCACGCCTCGACGTCCTCGTCGCTGAACTCGGTCTTCGACGGACGTCGCTTGAGCTCGGGCAGGACGGTGCCGGGCGCGAGCCGGCGCGCCGTGATGAGGAACCCGGTGTGGGCGATCATCCGGTGGTCGGGTCGCACGGCGAGACCCTGCACGTGCCAGCCGCGCACCATCGTCTCCGAGGACTGCGGTTCGGTGTACTCGCCCGTGGCGCGGATGGCCTCCGCGACCCGCGACAGCTGGGTGACGGTGGCGATGTAGCAGAGCACCACTCCGCCGGGCTTGAGCGCACGGGAGACCTCGTCGATGCACTCCCACGGCGCGAGCATGTCGAGCACGACCCGGTCGACGGAGCCCTCGTCGACGGTCTCGGGCAGCGCCTCGGCGAGGTCGCCGAGCGTGATCGACCAGTTGTCGGGCACCGCACCGTGGAAGGTCGCGACGTTGCCGCGGGCGACGTCGGCGAACTCCTCGCGACGTTCGAACGAGTGCAGGCGGCCGCGTTCCCCGATCGCGCGGAGCAGCCAGAGCGAGAGGGCGCCGGAGCCGACGCCCGCCTCGACGACGGTCGCGCCGGGGAAGATGTCGGCCTGCGCGAGGATCTGCGCGGCGTCCTTCGGGTAGACGATCGCGGCGCCACGGGGCATCGACATCACGAAGTCGCTGAGCAGCGGGCGAAGGGCGAGGTACTCGATCCCGACCTGGTTCGCGACGACCGAGCCGTCGGGGAGGCCGATCAGGTCGTCGTGCGCGATCGGCCCCTTGTGGGAATGGAAGAGCTTGCCCGGCTCGAGCGTGATGGTGTGCATCCGGCCCTTGGGGCCGGTCAGCTGAACGCGGTCGCCGACCCGGAACGGCCCGCTCTGCTCGCCTCGACTCGTGGTCATCTGGTCGCCTCCCGTTCGCCGACGAGCGCCGCGACATCGGCCACCGTCATGCCCTCGAGCGTCGGCCAGAGCACCGTCGACGACACGTCGTCGAGCGCGAGGATGTTGGGCACGCCGACGGCGATGGTGCCGGCGTCGTAGGCCGAGGTGAGGCCGGCAGGCGAATCCTCGAACGCGACGCAGTCGGCGATGTCGACGCCGAGCTCGGCCGCGGCCTGCAGGTACGGCTGGGGATGCGGCTTGGCATGCTCGACCGAGTCGCCCGTCACGATCGCGTCGAACGCCGTGAACGGGATCGCGGAGATGATCTCGTCGGCCATCGAGCGCAGCGACATGGTCACGAGCGCGGTCGGCACGGATGCCTCGCGCAACGCGAGGAGCAGCTCCCGGGCGCCGGGCCGCCAGGGCACGCCGTGCTCGGCGAGCATCTCGGCCACTCGATTCGTGAGGCGCAGGACGATGGTGTCGGCGTCGAGGTCGACGCCCTTCGCCTGGAAGACGCGGGCGGATTCCCACAGGCCGCTGCCGACGAGGGCCAGCGCCTCGTCGTGGGTCCAGGTGCCGCCGAAGGCTTCGACCAGCTCCTCCTCGGCGGCCATCCAATAGCGTTCGGTGTCGACGAGGGTTCCGTCCATGTCCCAGAGGACGGCGGCAGGCAGGCGTGAGGTCACAACGCCCAAGTCTACGGGCACGGCCTATTGTGGAGGGGAACCCGGACGACCGGGGTGGGAAGCGGGGCACACGGAGTGATTCAGCCGGCCGGATTCGAGGGCCGAAGGCTGCTCGTCGTCGCCTTCGAGGGCTGGAACGACGCGGGCGAGGCCGCGAGCGGCGCCGCCAAGCTGCTCGCCGAGCGGCTCGGCCTCGTCGAGGTCGCCGCCGTCGACCCAGAGCTCTACTTCGACTACCAGTTCACCCGCCCGACCGTGGTCGTCGGCGACGACGGCGTCCGCAGGCTCGAGTGGCCGGGCGCCGCGATCCTCGGTCCGAGCGGACCGGCCGATGTCGACGAGCCGGTGACCGGCCCCGGGGCATCCGGCCTGCACGTGCTCATCGGAGCCGAGCCGGCCCGCAGCTGGAAGGGCTTCGCCGCCGAGCTCATCGACGCCGCGCTCGCCGCCGACATC
The DNA here is from genome assembly GCF_029167465.1 of Agromyces chromiiresistens. Lineage (NCBI taxonomy): Bacteria > Bacillati > Actinomycetota > Actinomycetes > Micrococcales > Microbacteriaceae > Agromyces > Agromyces chromiiresistens. Next base: position 77,973 of record NZ_JARFNL010000003.1, on the reverse strand, counting down.
GACGGCGTCGTGCTGCTCGGGGCGATGCTCGCAGACGCCCCGCACACGCGCCCGCTCACCGTGTTCGCGTCGAGCGAGAACCCCGAGGTGCGCGAGGCGCTCGGCGTCGAGCGCTCGACCTACGAGGGGCCGGTCGGCATCCTGAGCGTGCTGGCCGACCGGGCCGAGCGCCTCGGCATCCCGACCGTGTCGCTGTGGGCGTCGGTGCCCCACTACGTGCACAACGCGCCGTCGCCCAAGGCCGTGCTCGCCCTGCTCGGCAAGCTCGAGGAGCTGACCGGCCTGTCGATCCCCCGCGGCACCCTCGAGACCGAGGCGCAGGCGTGGGAGGCCGGGGTCGACGCCCTCGCCGCCGACGACGAGGAGATGGCCGGGTACATCGCCCAGCTCGAGCAGGCGCGCGACGCGGTCGACGCCCCCGAGGCGAGCGGCGAGGCGATCGCGCAGGAGTTCGAGCGCTACCTCCGTCGCCGCGGCGACGGACCCGAGGGCCGTGCCGACGGGCGCGGTCCCGCGACGCCCTGACGGCTGCTTCCCCGCTGCCGGAATCACGCCGTCGTGGACGCCTCGGTCGAGGCATCCACGACCGGCGTCGACCTAGACCGGCTGCAGCGTGCCGTTCGCGAGCAGGAAGAAGAGCAGCCCGCCGACCACGATGCGGTAGATCACGAACGGCAGGAAGCTGTGCTTCGAGATCCAGCTCATGAAGAACGCGATCACGAGGATGGCCACGACGAACGCGACGACCGTCGCCGCCGCGGTCTCGAGCGGACTGTAGACCGACGGCTCGTCGAGGCTCTTGACGAGCTGGAACAGCCCGCTGCCGAACACGGCCGGGATCGCGAGCAGGAAGGCGTAGCGGGCCGCTGCGGCGCGTTCGTAGCCGAGCAGCAGGCCCATCGTGATCGTGCCGCCCGAGCGCGAGACGCCGGGGATGAGCGACAACGACTGGGCGAGTCCGAAGAGCACGCCGTGCGGGTACGTCAACTGGTCGAGCTTGCGGCGCTTGGCTCCGGCCCAGTCGGCCAGGCCGAGGATGATGCCGAACACGACGAGCATCGTCGCCGTGATCCAGAGCGATCGGAGCACCGTCTCGATCTCGTCCTGGAAGAGCAGGCCGAACACCACGATGGGGATCGAGCCGATGATGATGAGCCAGCCCATGCGGGCGTCGGGGTCGTTGCGGGGCACGCGCCCGGTGAACGAGCCGAACCAGTGCGACACGATGCGCACGATGTCGCGCCAGAAGAACACGACGACCGCGGTCTCGGTGCCGAGCTGGGTGATCGCGGTGAAGGCCGCCCCCGGGTCCTGCGCGCCCGGCAGGAACTCCCCGAGGATGCGCAGGTGGGCGCTCGAGGAGATCGGGAGGAACTCGGTGAGGCCCTGGACGAATCCCAGGATGAGCGCTTCGATCACGTGGTGCATCCGCCTTCCGCCTCCGCGGAAGTCGGAGGTCTCAGCTGGCCTGACGTGGGTGGCCCGATGGGCCGCCGCGCCGTCGACTCGCCGGTCAGTACTCGAGGAGCAGGTCGCGAAGGACCCGCCTACCGAAGACTAGTGCGTCGAGCGGCACCCGCTCGTCAACGCCGTGGAACATCGCAGGGAAGTCCAAGCCTTCGGGCAGGCGCAGCGGGGCGAAGCCGTAGCCGGCGATGCCGAGGCGACTGAGCGCCTTGTTGTCGGTGCCGCCCGACAGCAGGTAGGGGAAGACCGGCGCGCCGGGATCGTGGGTCTCGAGCGAGCGCTTGACGGCATCCACGAGCGATCCGGACGTCGCGGACTCGAGTCCGACGTCGCGGTGCACCACCTCGATCTCGATGCCGTCGCCGACGAGCGCCTGCACCTCCGCGAGCACCGCCTCCTCTTCGCCGGGGAGGGTGCGGATGTCGATGAGCGCCTCGGCGCGGTCGGGGATCACGTTGTGCTTGTAGCCGGCCTCGAGGAGGGTCGGGTTCGACGTCGTGCGCAGCGTCGCCGTGATGAATCCCGACGCGGATCCGGTCGCGAGGGCGAGCTCGTCGGGCGACACCTGTTCGGGGTCGACGCCGAGCACCGCGGCGATCTCGGCCAGGAGCTCGCGGGTCGTGTCGGTGAGGCGCATCGGCCACTCGGTGCGCCCGAGCGTCGCGACCGCCTCGGCGAGCTTCGTGATCGCGTTGTCCCGGATGAGCCGCGAGCCGTGCGCCGCGACGCCGCGGGCGACGAGCTTGATCCAGAGCAGCGACTTCTCGCCCGTCTGCAGCAGGTAGGCCCGGCGGCCGCCGACGGTGATCGAATAGCCGCCGACCTCGCTGATCGCCTCGGCGGCCCCGGCGAAGAGCTCGGGGTGGTGGTCGACGAGCCAGCCCGAGCCCGCTCCCCCGCCCGCCTCCTCGTCGGCGAAGAAGGCGATGACGAGGTCGCGCTCGGGCTGCGCCCCGCTGCCGAGGATGTCGCCGAGCGCGGCGAGCATCATGGCGTCCATGTCCTTCATGTCGACGGCGCCGCGACCCCAGAGCATTCCGTCGCGGATCTCGCCCGCGAAGGGGTCGACGCTCCAGTTGCGGGCGTCGGCGGGCACGACGTCGAGGTGGCCGTGCACGACGAGGGCGGGCTTGTCGGGATTGCGCCCGGGAACGCGGGCCACGACGCTCGTGCGCCGGGGCTCGGGTTCGAACATCCTGGGCGCGAGTCCGAGGCCGGCGAGCCGGGCCTCGACGTACTCCGCGGCCTCGCGTTCGCCGTTGGCCCGCCCGCTCCCGTAGTTGGAGGTGTCGAACCGGATCAGGTCGCGCGCGATCACCGCGGTCTCGTCGAGCACTGGGTCTGGGGTCGCGGATGCCTCGGCCATGCGCTCCACGCTAGTCGGTACGGCCACCGGTGCTCGCAGCGATCCGGGAATCGCGAGTTTTCCTGCCGCTCACCCGGGGTTTCGAGGCGTCGACGACCTCGTCGTGGCGGTTTGGTCAATCGGGCTCCGCAAACCGTGCTAATGTCTTCTACGGCCGCTGAGCGATCAGCGGAAACCACGCGCGGGTGGCGGAATTGGCAGACGCGCTAGCTTGAGGTGCTAGTGCCCGTATAGGGCGTGGGGGTTCAAGTCCCCCCTCGCGCACGTGGGTCGAAAGGGCCGGATCGGAAGATCCGGCCCTTTCGCGTTTCTCCAGAACGGTTTCGGACGTTCGGCCGAGGCGACTTGCCAGTTTCGAACATGTGTTCGAAACTTGAAGGGTGACCCAGGCCGCTCCCCTCCCCTCGTCGACGGCCCGCCTCGAGCGGGTCGACGAGTTGCAGGCGCGCATCCACGGCATGCAGTCGACCCGGCTCGAGACCCGGGCGGTGCCGACCCATCCGGCCTTCACGGGGCTGCTGCCGGGCGGAACCCTGCGTGAGGGCACCGTCGTCGAGGCGCACGGGTCGACCACCCTCGTGATGGCGCTGCTGGCCGGCCCCTCGGCGAGCGGGCGCTGGGCGGCCGTCGTCGGCATGCCCGAGTTCGGGGTCGAGGCCGCGGCCCGGTTCGGCATCGATCTCGAGCGGCTCGTGCTCGTGCCGGAGCCCGGGCGGCAGTGGTTCGCGGTGGTCGCGGCGCTCGCCGACGTCATTCCCATCGTCGCAGTGCGACCGGCCGAGCGCGTCGCCCCTGCCGAGGCATCCCGGCTCGCCGCCCGCCTGCGCGAGCGCGGTGCCGTGCTGATCGCCGCCGGCCCCTGGCCGGGCAGTGACGCGAGCCTCGACGTCGAGGCGAGCGAATGGCACGGCCTCGAGTCCGGCCACGGCCTGCTCGACGAGCGAGAGGTCGTCGTGAGCGCTGCAGGCCGCGGCGGCTTCGTGAAGCGGCGTCGTTCGAAGCTGCGGCTGCCCGACCGCGCGCTCGGGTTCGAGGCGCTGGACGAGGGGCCGGGTGCAGCAGATGCGGCCGGGTCTCCCCCGTCCGGCACCGAGGCGGGGCTGGCCCCCGTGCTCCACGGCGAGTTCCGGAGGCCGGCATGAACCCGGCCTCCCCCACGAGGGCGATCGTGCTCTGGTGCCCCGACTGGCCCGTGTTCGCCGCGGCTCGCGAGGCGGGGCTCGACCTCGACGCGCCCATCGCCCTCACCGAGGGCGGTGCGGTGCACTCCTGCTCGGCGGCTGCACGACGCGACGGCGTGGCGCGCGGGCTGCGCCTCCGCGAGGCGCAGTACCGCTCCCCCGCGCTCACCGTGCTGCCGTACGATCCCGCCCTCGACGTGCGCGCCTTCGAACCCGTCGTCCGACGGGTCGAAGACGCGGTGCCGGGGGTGCAGGTCGTGCGCCCCGGCACGCTCGCGATGCGGGCGCGGGGGCCGGCCCGCTACTACGGCGGCGAGGACGCCGCGGCACGGGCACTGCTCGACACGGCACGGCAGCTCGGCCCCGAGGTGCGGGTGGGCGTCGCCGACGGGCCGTTCGCCGCCGAGCAGGCGGCACGCGCGGTGCGCTCCTCGCCGCACGTCGGCATCGTGGCGCCGGGCGGCTCGGCCGAGTTCCTCGCGCCGCTGCCCGTCGGCCTCGTCGTCGACGAACGCACCCGGGTGCTGCTCAATCGGCTCGGGGTTCGCACGCTCGGCGACTTCGCGGCGCTGCCGGCCGACGATGTGCGCCGCCGGTTCGGGGCCGCCGGTGCGTTCGCCCACGACCGGGCCGCCGGCCGCGAGTCCAACGGGGTGGCGGCCCGAACCCCGCCGCCCGAGTTCGAGGTGCTCGCCGAGTTCGAACCGCCGCTCGATCGCATCGACCAGCTCGCATTCGCGTTCCGAGTGCGAGCCGACGAGTTCATCGACCGCATGCGGGCGGTCAGGCTCGTGTGCACGGCGATCCGCGTCGAACTCGACGACGAGCGGGGCGGCCGATCGAGTCGCAGCTGGCTGCATCCGCGCTGGTTCACGCCCGCCGACGTCGTCGACCGGGTGCGCTGGCAGCTGCAGGGAGCCGGCACCGCCGACAGCGGGCTCGCCTCGCCGATCACCGCGCTGCGGGTGATCCCCGAGCGGGTCGACTCCACCGCGAACCACGAGGCGGGGCTCTGGGGTCAGGGGCCCGACGAGCGGGTGCACCACGCGCTCACCCGGGTGCAGAGCATGCTCGGGCACGAGGGGGTCGTCACGGCGGCCGTCGGCGGCGGGCGCATGCTCGCCGATCGGCAGGTGCTCGTACCGTGGGGCGACCGGGCTCCCGAACGGCGCGAGGCCCCGTGGCCCGGCAGCCTGCCCGCGCTCGCGCCGGCGAGCGTGTTCCGCGAACGGCACCCGGTCGCCCTGCTCGACGCCGCCGGCGCCACGGTCGCGATCGATGAGCGCGGCGCGATCTCGTCGCCGCCCGAGACCTTCGCGGTCGGCCGCACCGCACCGGCGCGGGTACGCGCGTGGGCCGGCCCGTGGCCGGTCGTCGAACGCTGGTGGGACGACGCGCGTGCGCGGCGCGTGCACCGGTTCCAGCTCGTCGACCACGACGGCTGCGCGTGGCTCCTCGTGCGCGACGCCGAGGGCTGGTGGGCCGAGGCGAGGTACGACTGATGGGCAGAGGCTGATGGGCTGGAACAATCCCGAGATCCCCTGGTCGGAGCTCGAGCGCAAGCTCTCCGACCGCCGCAGGCCGAGCCCGTCGAAGCTCATCGCCGACGGCGGCGACGGCCCGGCGTTCAGCCGCAAACGGCAGCCCTACCGGCCGAGCGAGGGGCTCACTGCGCCCGAGGGGCCGGTCGTGCCCTACGCCGAACTCCACGCGCACACGAACTACAGCTTCCTCGACGGGGCCTCTTCGCCCGAGCAACTGGTGGAGGAGGCCCACCGGCTGGGCCTCTCCGGGCTCGCGGTGACCGACCACGACGGCTTCTACGGCATCGTGCGCTTCGCCGAGGCGGCCGAGAGCTTCTCCGACCTCACGACCGTCTTCGGGGCCGAGCTCTCGCTCGGGCTGGGCCGTCCGCAGATGGGCGAGGCCGACCCCGAGGGCGACCACCTGCTCGTGCTCGCCCGCCGCGAGGCGGGCTACCACCGGCTCGCCGCGGCGATCACGGCGGGCCAGCTCGCGGGCGGCGAGAAGGGGCGCCCGGTCTACGACCTCGACGACCTCGCCGCGCGGGCGGGAGATGACTGGACAGTGCTCACGGGGTGCCGCAAGGGCGCGGTGCGGCGGGCGCTCGCCGCGGAGGGACCGGATGCCGCGCGGCGTGAACTCGATCGACTGATCGCGCTCTTCGGGCGCGATCAGGTGGTCGTCGAGCTGTTCGACCACGGGCATCCGGCCGACCAGCGGGCGAACGACGTGCTCGCGGGGCTCGCCGAAGGCGCTCGGCTGCGGATCGTCGCGACGAATGCCGTGCACTACGCGACGCCGCCCGAACACCGGCTCGCGAATGCGCTCGCGGCGGTTCGCGCGCGGCGCAGCCTCGACGAGCTCGACGGGTGGCTGCCCGCCTCCGACGGGCTGCACCTGCGCAGCGGCGCGGAGATGCAGGCGCGGTTCGCGAGGTATCCGGGCGCGGTCGAGCACTCGGTCTCGCTCGCAGGAGAACTCGGCTTCACGCTGCGCAGCGCCAGGCCCAGGCTTCCCCGCCAGGAGGTGCCCGAGGGGCACACCCCGATGAGCTGGCTGCGGGAGCTCGTGCGGCAGGGCGCCGCCGAGCTCTACCCCGGGGCGGGCGACGCCGTGCACGCCCGGCTCGAGCACGAACTCGCGATCATCGAGCAGAAGGACTTCCCCGGCTACTTCCTGATCGTGCACGATCTCGTCCGCGAGGCGCGGAGCCGAGGCATCCTCTGCCAGGGCCGGGGATCTGCCGCGAACTCGGCCGTCTGCTACGCGCTGCGCATCACCGCGGTCGACTCCATCAAGTTCGACCTTCCGTTCGAGCGGTTCCTCTCCGCACTGCGCGACGAGGAGCCCGACATCGACGTCGACTTCGACTCCGACCGGCGGGAGGAGATCATCCAGTACGTCTACGAGAAATACGGCCGGCAGAACGCCGCACAGGTCGCGAACGTGATCAGCTACCGGCCGAAGGTCGCGGTGCGCGACATGGCGAAGGCCCTCGGCTACTCGACCGGGCAGCAGGACGCGTGGTCGCGACAGGTGGAACGCTGGGGCGCGGTGGTCGAGACCGACGACCACGACATCCCCGGCCCGGTCGTCGAGCTGGCCGAGCAGGTGCTCGGATTCCCGCGGCACCTCGGCATCCACTCGGGCGGCATGGTGCTCACCGACCGGCCGGTGGGCGAGGTCTGCCCGATCGAGCACGCCCGCATGGAGCACCGCACGGTGCTGCAATGGGACAAGGACGACTGCGCCTGGATGGGCCTCGTGAAGTTCGACCTGCTCGGGCTCGGCATGCTCGCCGCCCTGCAGTACACGTTCGACCTCGTGCGCGAGCACACGGGCGAGACGTGGGAGCTGCAGTCCGTCCCGAAAGAGGAGCCGGCGGTGTACGACATGCTCTGCCGAGCCGACTCGATCGGCGTGTTCCAGGTCGAGAGCCGGGCGCAGATCGGCACGCTCCCCCGCCTGAAGCCGCGAAAGTACTACGACCTCGTCGTCGAGATCGCGCTCATCCGGCCCGGCCCGGTGCAGGGCGGGGCGGTGCACCCGTACATCCGGCGGCGCACCGGTGAAGAGCCGGTCAGCTACCTGCACCCGAACCTCGAGCCCGTGCTCGAGCGCACGCTCGGGGTGCCGCTCTTCCAGGAGCAGCTCATGCAGATGGCCGTCGCGGTCGGCGGCTGCACCGCGGCCGACGCCGACCTGCTGCGCCGGGCGATGGGCTCCAAGCGCGGCGTCGAGAAGATCTCGAAGCTCAGGGCGAAGCTCTTCGAGGGCATGGCGGCGAACGGGCTCAGCGACGACGACGCGCAGGCGATCTACGACAAGATCGAGGCCTTCGCGAACTTCGGCTTCGCCGAGAGCCACGCACTCTCCTTCGCCCTGCTCGTCTACGCGAGCTCGTGGCTGAAGCTGCACTACCCGGCGGCCTTCCTCGCGGCGCTCCTGCGCGCCCAGCCGATGGGCTTCTACTCGCCGCAGACCCTCACCGCCGACGCGCGACGGCACGGGGTGCGAGTGCTGCGACCCGACGTGCTGCGGTCGGGCGTGCACGCGGGGCTCGAGGCGTGCGACGGGCCCCGCGTCCCCGGCGAGCAGGCGGATGTCGCGGGGCGGACGCCAGCGCAGCGGCGACCGCCGACCGGCATGGCGGCGTGCACGCACGTCGCCCAGCCCGACATCGGCGACTTCGACCTCGAGGCGCCCGATCGGTCGGCCGAGCATCGCCGCGACGGGGCCTTCGCGGTGCGGCTCGGGCTCGCCGACGTCTCGTCCATCGGGGCGAAGGTCGCGCAGCGCATCGTCGACGAGCGCGACGCGCGCGGCCCGTACCGAGACATGAGCGACCTCTCCCGCCGGGCGGCGCTCGACACCGAGCAGCTCGAGGCGCTCGCCGCAGCGGGCGCCTTCGAGGGCTTCGGGCTCGCCCGTCGCGAGGCGCTCTGGCTCGCCGGCGAGGCCTCGCAGGACCGCGCCGAGTTCCTGCCCGGGTCGGTGGTCGTGGTGCAGCCGCCGCTCCTGCCCGTGCTCTCACCGGCCGAGCAGGTCGTGTACGACCTGTGGGCGACCGGCATCTCCCCCGACGACCACCCGATCCGGCACATCCGCGATCGGCTCGACGAGCGCGGGGCGATCCGCATCGATCGCCTGCGCGAGGTCGAGTCGGGCCGACGGGTCGAGGTCGGCGGCGTCGTGACGCACCGGCAGCGGCCGGCGACGGCGTCGGGCATCACCTTCATCAACCTCGAGGACGAGTCGGGCACCCTCAACGTGATCGCCGGAGTCGGTGTCTGGAACCGCTACCGGCGCATCGCCCGGGAGGCGCCCGCGATGGTCGTCCGAGGCATCCTCGAACGGTCGAACGAGGGGGTCACGAACCTCATCGTCGACCGCTTCGAGTCGCTCACCGTGCAGGCGCAGACGCGGTCGCGCGACTTCCGGTGAACCGCCGGCGGGGTCGAGCCGTGCGCCTCGCGCTCGAGGGGGCCGCACTCCGATAGCCTCGACCGGTGCCTGCGACACCGCCCTACGACGCCGACCCCTTCGACCGATACGGCAGCGACGTGCTCGCCGGTGACTGGAAGGCCCGCGGCCGCACCGTGATCCCCGCCGTCGAGGCGGAGCGCGACCTCGTGGTCGAGCTCGCCGACTCGGGCTACTGCGGCGCCGTGGTGCGCGTCGAGAAGGGCGTCGTCGTGCTCGAGGACCGATACGGCAAACAGCGGATGTTCCCGCTCGGCCACGGGTTCCTCGTCGAAGGGCGCGCGGTGCAGCTCACGGCACCCAGGCCGAAGGCCCCGACCGGGCGGCTGCGCACCGCGTCGGGATCGTTCGCGGTCGAGCAAGGACCTGCGAAGGTCGCCCTGCCGAGCCGCATCTTCGTCGAGGGCCGGCACGACGCCGAGCTCGTCGAGAAGGTCTGGGGCGCCGACCTGCGCGTCGAGGGCGTCGTCGTCGAGTACCTCGAGGGGGTGGACGTGCTCGATGAGGTGCTCGCCGAGTTCCGCCCCGGCCCCGGGCGCAGGGCGGGAGTCCTCGTCGACCACCTGGTGCCCGGTTCGAAGGAGCAGCGCATCGCCGACGCGGTGGCGCGCGGACCCTACCGGTCGGACGTGCTCGTGGTCGGCCACCCGTACATCGACGTCTGGCAGTCGGTGAAGCCAGCCCGCCTCGGCCGGGAGGCCTGGCCCGTCGTCCCCCGCGGAACCGAGTGGAAGCACGGCGTGTGCGAGGCCTTCGGCTGGCCGCACGCCGACCAGGCCGACATCGCCCGCGCGTGGCAGCACATCCTCGGCCGGGTGCGCGGCTACGGCGATCTCGAACCAGCGCTGCTCGGACGGGTCGAGGAGCTCATCGACTTCGTGACCGCACCGGCCTGACGAGACCGGTCGCGTCGCTCGCCGCGCCGCGGGCACGCGGTCAGATCGACGACCCGCCGTCGCTGTGCACGAGCTGGCCGGTGACCCACCGCGCATCGTCGGACACGAGGAATCGCACGAGCCGCGCCGTGTCGTCGGGCGTGCCGAGCCGACCGGTCGGCTGCTGCGCCGTGAGCGCGGCGCGCGTCGCGGCATCCATCCACCCGGTGTCGATCGGGCCCGGGTTGACCAGGTTCGCCGTGATGCCGAGCGGCGCGAGCTCTCGTGCGGCGGCGACGACGATGCGATCGAGCGCCCCCTTCGACGCCCCGTACGGCACGTTGCCGACGATGTGATCGCTCGTCAGCGCGACGATGCTGCCGCCGCCTGCGGGAACCTGCCCGGCGAACGCCTGCACCAGCAGCAGCGCGGCGCGCGTGTTCACGGCGAAGTGGCGGTCGAAGCTCTCGACCGAGGTGTCGAGCACGCCCGAGTCGACACTCTGGGCGTGCGACAGCACGAGCGCCCGGATCGGGCCGAGGGCGGCGGATGCCTCGGCGAAGAGCCGTGCGGGAACGGCGGGGTCGGCCAGGTCGGCGTCGAGGCCGATCGCACCGGCGCCGATCGCGCGGAGCTCGGCCTCGAGGCTCGCCGGATCGCGATCGGGATCGCCGCCGAGCCCCATGCGCCGGTCGTAGTCGGCGAGATGGCTGAACGCGATGTCCCAGCCGTCGGCCGCGAGCCGCGTCGCGATCGCCCACGCGATCGTGTTGCGCCGGCCTGCTCCGGTGATGAGCGCGACGGGGCGGTGCATGTGACTCCTCGGGACGTGCGGTCGGGGGCTCGGCGGATCAGCCTACCGTCGTGCCGAACGCGAGGCCGAGCAGATAGGTGACCGCGGCGGCGCCGAGCCCGATCGAGAGCTGACGCAGTGCGCGCTTCAGCGGCGAGGCGCCGGACAGGAGGCCGACGGTCGCGCCCGTCGCGAGCAGCGCGATTCCGACGAGCACGGTCGCCGTCACGACCGCGGCGAGGCCGGTCATTCCGAACAGGTACGGCAGGACTGGGATGAGCGCGCCCGACGCGAAGAAGCAGAAGCTCGAGATCGCCGCGGAGAGTCCAGTGCCGATCGCCTCGTCGTCGTCGGCCTCGATCGCGAGCGCATCGGTGGGCGCCTGCGCCAGCTCGGCCGCCTGCACGCGGGCCACGACGAGTGCCGCGTGCTCGATGGCGTCGTCGGGCTCCATGCCGCGGGCGCGGTACACGAGGGCGAGCTCGTTCGCGTCGACGTCGAGGTGCGGCAGCGCGTCTCTCGTCGTGGGGTCGGGCGCGGATGCCTCGAGCAGCTCCCGCTGGGATCGCACCGACACGTACTCCCCCGCCCCCATCGACAGTGCACCGGCGAGCAGGCCGGCGATCCCCGTGAACAGCACGACGCTCGCCGGCACGCCCGTCGCGCCGATGCCGAGCACGAGCGCGAGGTTCGAGACGAGCCCGTCGTTCGCGCCGAAGACGGCGGCGCGGAAGGTTCCGGCGAGGCGCCGTCGGCCCCGTGCCGCGAGCCCTCGCACGACCTCGCCGTGGATGCGTTCGTCCGCGGCCATCGCCGCCGTCGCGTCGGGGTCGGTCGCGTACGGCGATCGCGCCTCGGCCCGCTGCGCGAGTGCGAGCACGAAGATCGAGCCGAAGCGGCGCGCGAGCGAGGCGAGCATGCGGGTGCGGACGTCGGCACGCGGAACGCCCGCCTCGTCGCCGCCGAGCAGGCCGAGCCAGTGCGCCTCGTGGCGACCCTCAGCTGCGGCGAGGGCGAGCAGGATCTCGCGCTCCTCGCCGTCGCGACGGGCGGCGAGCTCTCGGTAGACGGCCGCCTCCGCACGTTCCGCGGCGAGATACCGTCGCCAGCGATCACGGTCGGCCGGGGTGCCCTGCGGCGCCACGTCGGTCATCGTGCCTCCTCGTCGTGGTGCGGGCGCGGTCCGACGCCGGCATGCGCCCGCGACATCGCGCGGCCGTGTCACGGCCGACGACCACGCTATCGGGCGCCCCGGCCGCGGCGGCCCGGTTGTGCGGGATTGGCAGCTTTTCGGACGGCCGAACACCCGCACGGATGCCTCCGGCCGGTGCCGAGGCATCCACGCCGCCACGGGCGGGAACCGAGGGGCGCGGACGGGAGCAGCCGGCCCGTCAGCCGACGAGCTTGTTCCAGCCGTCGCCGTCGACGTGCTCGAAGATGAGGTTGGTCTCGGTATGCGCGACCGCAGGGTGGCCGGTGAGGTGGGCCAGGACGAACTCGCGCAGCTCTTCGGCGTCGCGGGCCGCGACGTGCAGCAGGTAGTCCTCTGCTCCCGCCATGTGGAACACGCCGAGCACACCCGGCAGATGCGGCACCTGGGCGCGGAAGGCGTCGATCTCGCCGCGGTCGTGCTTGACGAGCCGAACGGCGATGAGCGCCTGGAGCGAGACGCCGAGCGAGGCGAGGTCGACGTCGACGCGATAGCCGCGCACCGTGCCGAGCGACTGCAGGCGGCGCAGGCGCAACGAGACCGTCGACTCGGCCACGCCCACCTCGGCGGCGAGTGCGGCTCCGGAGGCACGCGCGTTCGTCGACAGCGCCTGGAGGAGCGCGCGGTCGACGCGGTCGAGTTCGGGCTTCTGCGCCATGCGTGCGCTCCCATCGATCGAGTATGCAGATGCTTCGAGATTTCCAGACTATCCCACTGATCGTTCGAGCCGAGTTGTTTCTGGTGACAGGATCTGCTTTCGTTCCTGCCATGCAGACATCGTCGTCGCATCTCGAGACCCGCGCCGTCCACGGCGGAATGCGCGGTGTCCGGGAGAGCGGATCCCATGTGCCCGTCATCGACTTTTCGACCACCAACCCGCTCGGCTCGGTCGAGACCGGCGGGCTCTCGTACGAGGAGCTCGCCACCGGTCACGACCTCGGCGATGGCCGCTCGGCCGTCTACCAGCGTCTCTGGCAGCCCGGCGTCGCCCGGTTCGAGGAGTCGCTCGCCGGGCTCGAGGGCACCGACGGGGCCGTCGCCTTCGGCAGCGGCATGGCGGCCCTCGCCGCCGTGCTCATCGCGACCGCCTCGGCGGGCCGGCCGCACATCGTGGCGGTGCGCCCGCTCTACGGCGGCACCGATCATGTGCTCGAGAGCGGCCTGCTCGGCACCGACGTCACCTGGGCGACGGTCGACGAGGTCGCGGCGGCGATCCGCCCGGACACGGGTCTCGTGGTCGTCGAGACGCCGGCGAACCCGACCCTCGAACTCGTCGACCTGCGCCGGCTCGCGGCCGTCGCGGGCGAGTTGCCGGTGCTCGTCGACAACACGTTCGCGACCCCCGTGCTGCAGCGTCCCGCCGAGCACGGCGCGCGGCTCGTGCTGCACAGCGCGACGAAGTACCTCGGGGGCCACGGCGACGTGATGGGCGGGGTCGTGGCAGCTGACCGCGAGTGGGTCGAACGGCTGCGGCGCGTGCGCGCGCTCACCGGCGGGCTGCTGCATCCGATGGCGGCCTATCTGCTGCACCGCGGTCTGCGCACGCTCCCCCTGCGCGTGCGCGCGCAGCAGACGTCCGCGGCGGTGCTCGCGGATCGCCTGGCCTCCCACCCCGCGGTCGGCCGGGTGCACTATCCGGGGCTGCCCGGCCAGGACCCGCAGGGCCTGCTCGGCCGCCAGCTCGAGGGTGCCGGCTCGATCATCGCGATCGAGCTCGCCGGAGGATTCGACGCCGCGGTCGCGTTCACCGAGGCGTGCGAGCTCGTCACGCATGCCGTGTCGCTCGGCGGTGTCGACTCGCTCGTGCAGCATCCCGCTTCACTCACTCACCGGCCCGTCGCCGGCGAGGCGAAGCCGGGCGACGGCGTCGTCCGGCTGTCGATCGGCCTCGAGCACGTCGACGACCTCACGGACGACCTGATGAGCGCGCTCGACGCGGCGGCCGTCATCGCGGGCATCGAGGCCGTGGCGCGGGTCTCGGCTGGCTGACCTGGATCGGATCGCCCGGGACCGCCGGTTCGACGCCGAGCGTCGGGGTCCCGGGCGAACCCGCCACGATCAGCGTCCGCCGAGTCTCCGCCGGAGCAGCTCGATGCGGGACTGCAGCTGCGTGACCGTCGCCTGTGCGACCTCGGGACCGCCGCAGGCGCGACGGAGCTCGGCGTGCACCATCGAGTGCGCCTGGCCGTTCTGTCGCGCGTAGAGGCCGACGAGGCTGTTGAGCAGCGAGCGCTGCTCCTTCAGGGTCCGGTACAGCGCGACCGGCTCGACCGAGTCGCCGTCGCCCGACACGCCCTCGGTGGATGCCGCGTGCTTGCGTCGTTCGCTCTGACGGCGCGCCTGGCGCGCCTGGCGGTGGCGCAGGAGCTCGGACACCTGTTCGGGTTCGAGCAGCCCCGGGATGCCGATGAAGTCGTACTCCTCGTCGCTGCCGGGCTCGGCGAGCGTGCCGAACTCGGTGCCGTCGAAGACGACCCGGTCGAAGCTCGCGTCGGACGCGATCGCCTGCCACGTGAACTCGTCGGCGAGCTCGTCGGACGCCTTGTCTTCGCGGTTCGCGGATTCGAGCAGACCGTCGTCGAGCCCCGGGTCGTCATCGCCGTCGCCGTCGCGACGGTCGAGCGCATGGTCGCGGGCCCGCTCGAGCTCGGAGGCCAGCGCCATGAGCACGGGCACGTTCGGCAGGAAGACCGACGCCGTCTCGCCGCGCCGGCGTGCGCGCACGAATCGGCCGATCGCCTGCGCGAAGAACAGCGGGGTCGACGAGCTCGTCGCGTACACGCCGACCGCGAGCCGCGGCACGTCGACGCCCTCGGACACCATGCGCACCGCGACCATCCACCGACGGTCGTTGCCCGAGAACTCCTCGATCCGGTTCGAGGCGGCCTTGTCGTCGGAGAGCACGACGGTGACCGGTTCGCCGCAGATCCGCTCGAGGATCTCGGCGTAGGCGCGGGCCACGGTCTGGTCGGTGGCGAGCACGAGTCCGCCGGCGTCGGGGATCGAGTGCCGCACCTCGGTCAGGCGCCGGTCGGCCGCCTGCAGCACCGCCGGGATCCACTCGCCGGTCGGCTCGAGCGCGGTGCGCCAAGCCGACGAGGTGATGTCCTTCGTGTTGTCCTCGCCGAGCTTCGCCTCCATCTCGTCGCCCGCCTTCGTGCGCCAGCGCATGTGGCCCGCGTAGACCATGAACATGACAGGACGGACGACGCCGTCGGCGAGGGCGCGGCCGTAGCCGTACGAGTAGTCGGTCTGCGAGAGGCGGACCCCCGCGGCGTCGGGTGCGTAGTTCACGAACGGGATCGGAGCGGTGTCGCTGCGGAACGGCGTGCCGGTGAGCGACAGGCGCTTCGTCGCAGGCTCGAAGGCCTC
The DNA here is from genome assembly GCF_029167465.1 of Agromyces chromiiresistens. NCBI lineage: Bacteria > Bacillati > Actinomycetota > Actinomycetes > Micrococcales > Microbacteriaceae > Agromyces > Agromyces chromiiresistens. The sequence continues at coordinate 62,702 of NZ_JARFNL010000003.1, read as the reverse complement.
GCGGATCGCGTCGCCCCAGGAGAGCGTGTCGCCGCCGTGGTGCACCTCGTCGAGGATGACGAGGGTGCGGCCGGAGAGGGTGAGTTCGCGGTGCAGGGCGGGACGCATCGCGACCTGGGCGTAGGTGACGGCGACGCCGTGGTAGTGCCGCGCCGAACGGCCGTGGGCGTTGCGGAATCCGGGGTCGAGGCGGATGCCGACCCTGGCCGCCGCGTCGGCCCACTGGCGCTTGAGGTGGTCGGTCGGCGCGACGACCGTGAACCGGTCGATGATGCGGCGCGAACGCAGCTCGGCGGCGAGGCGCAGGGCGAAGGTCGTCTTGCCTGCGCCCGGGGTCGCAGCGGCGAGGAAGTCGCGCGGCAGCTCGGCGAGGTACTGCTCGAGGGCCTCGGCCTGCCAGGCCCGCAGCTTCGACGCGGTGCCCCATGCGGCGCGCTCGGGGAACGACGGTGAGAGGTGCTCGGCCGCCGAGGTGCCCGGCTGGGCTCCTGAAGGCGTCGCGGTACTCACTGGTTCGAGGGTAGTGGAGCCCTGCGACATCCTCGAACCGGCACCCGCCCGTACCCCGTTCTGTGCAGAATGGAGGGATGGTCACCCAGCAGCATCCCTGGTCCCGCTACGTCGCGATCGGCGACTCGTTCACCGAGGGCATCGGCGACGCCGAGCCCACCGTGCCGGGCGGCCACCGCGGATGGGCCGACCGCGTCGCGGAGGTCCTGTCGCAGGGCACCGAGGACTTCGCCTACGCCAACCTCGCGGTGCGGGGCAAGCTCATCCAGCAGATCGTCGACGAGCAGCTCGAGCCCGCGCTCTCGCTGCGGCCCGACCTCATCACGATCTCGGCGGGCGGCAACGACGTCATCCGGCCCGGCACCGATCCCGACGAGATCTCGGCGCGCTTCGAGTACGCGATCGACCGGCTCAGCCGCGACCACGCCACGATCGTGATCTTCACCGGCGTCGACGTCGGTTTCTCGCCCGTGTTCCGCGGCATCCGCGGCAAGGTCGCGATCTACAACGAGAATCTCCGTGCGATCGCGGCGAGGTACGACTGCATCGTCGCCGACCAGTGGGCGCTCTCAGAGATCCAGGACCCGCGGATGTGGGCTCCCGACCGGCTGCACCTCAACGCGCTCGGACACCACACGGTCGCGCGGATGGTGCTCGCAGCCCTGAACGTCGAGAACGACCTCGATGCGCTGACGCCCGAGCCGCTGCCCCTGACCACGTGGCGGCAGGCGCGGGTCGAAGACCTCGCGTGGGCGCGCGAGTACCTCGTGCCGTGGGTGGTCCGGCGCATCCGCCACCAGTCGTCGGGCGACTTCATCACGGCGAAGCGCCCCGAGGCGGGCCCCTACTCGCTGCCCGACTGAGCGGTGCTCTGAGCGAGGCCGTCGGGGTTCGCCAGCCGCCACCAGGTGCCGGGATCGTCGATCTCGGCGTCGAGCACGAGCGGCACCGTGATCTCGCGGTCGCCGGAGCGCACGACCGCGGTGCCGACGTCCGCCCCCTCGGCCGCGACGGTCACGGGCTTCGCGTGCACCTCGACCTCGACGGGCGTGTCGCTCCACACCACGAGCGAGGCGCCGTCGGCGGCACGCGCCTTCGCGGTGTCGCCCCACGGCGTCTCGTAGCTCGCGAGCTCCTGCCCCGCCTCGAGCGGGGCGACCTCGTGGAACCCCGGGGCGACGCTGTCGAGCAGCGTCGCGACGGCCTCTCGCAGGACCGCGTGGTTCTCGGCGCCGAGGAGCACCCCGACGACCGTGACGGTCTGCTCGCCGACCGCGTAGTCGGCCGAGAAGAGCAGGTTCGCCGCGTCGTCGGTCGTGCCGGTCTTGATGCCGTCGACGCCGTGCGTGCCGAGCAGCTTGTTCGAGTTGTCGAGCTCTCCGAGCTCGGGGATGTCGACCGACTTCGTGGAGACGATCTCGGCGAGCGTCGGCTCCGCGAGGGCGAGCTCGCCGAGCTGCACGAGGTCGGCCGGCGTCGAGATGTTGTCCATCGAGAGCCCGCTCGAATCGGCGATGCGCGTGTTCGCGAGCCCGTGGTCGGCGAGCCAGGTCGTCGCGGCGGTCACGAGACCCGCCTCCGAGCCGTACGCCCAGTTCGCGAGCGAGATCGCGTAGTTGTTGCCCGAGGGAAGCAGCATCGCCTCGAGGCTCTCCTTGAGGCTGAGCGTCGAGCCCGCCTCGACGGGCGCGACCGATCCGTTCTGGGCGATCATGTCCCAGTAGATGTCGACGTCGGCCTCGGTGTACTCGATGTCGGGGCCGCCCTCGCCCGCCGGGATCGGGTGGTCCTGCAGGATCGTGAGCGCCGTGATGACCTTCGTGATGCTCGCGGTCGCCATCGGCCGGTCGGGCTCGCCCGCGGCGAGCAGGCCGTCGAAGCCCACCGCGCCGACCGCGTAGCCCCCGAAGCCGGGGAGGTCGAGCACCTGCGCCGGCGCGACCAGGGGTTCGGGCTGCTCGACGACGGGCGATGCCGCCGGCACGGCGGCCCCGAGCGCGTTCGCCGTGTACACCCCGCCGCCGACGACCAGCGCGAGGACGACGCCGAGCGTGCCGAAGACGGCGATGCGACGGCGCCGGTACACGCGCTTCCGCTCGGCGGGATCGGGGGTCGTCGTCATCGGGCCTCCTCGGGTTCGACGGCGACGGCGTACAGCACGACGGCCGCGGCGGCGGCGACGTTGAGCGAGTCGACGCCGTGGCGCATGGGGATGGTCACGACCCGGTCGGCGGCCGCGAGCGCGCGTCGGCTGAGGCCGTCGCCCTCCGCCCCGAACACGAGGGCGAGGCGCTCGGGCGCCGCCGCGGCGAGGTCGGGCAGCGCGACGGCGTCGTCGGCCAGGGCGAGCGCGGCGATCTCGAACCCCGCCCCGTGCAGCAGCTCGGCCGCCTCGTCCCACTCCGGCAGCCGGGTCCACGGCACCTGGAAGACGGTGCCCATGCTGACGCGTACGCTGCGCCGGTAGAGCGGATCGGCGCATCGGGGCGACACGAGCACGGCGTCGGCGCCGAGCGCCGCGACCGAACGGAAGATGGCGCCGACGTTGGTGTGATCGACGATGTCCTCGAGCACGACGACCCGGCGGGCGCCCGCGACGAGCGACGCGACTTCGGGCAGTTCGGGGCGCTCGAACGCGGCGAGCGCGCCCCGATGCACGCGGTAGCCCGTGATCTCCTCGAGCTGGTCGGGGTCGCCGAGGTGGACCGGGATGTCGAACGACTCCAGCACGGGTGCGAGCCCGTCGAGCCACTTCTCCTCCATGAGCACCGAGCGAGGTCGATGGCCGGCCGCGATGGCGCGCCGGATCACCTTCGCCGATTCGGCGATGTAGAGGCCCTCCTCGGGCTCGCGCACGCTGCGCAGCGCGACGTCGGTGAGCCTCGCGTAATCGGCGACGGCATCGGATGCCGCGTCGCGGACTCGTTCGATGTGCATGGATCTCCTCCCCTCAAGAGTGCCAGCCCGTGAAACAATCCGGAAAACGACGGCGTTTACTCTCAGGGGTGTCGAAGGGAGACGACGTGGAGCAGGCGATCGGCCGGGCGCAGGCCACCGGCATCGACGAGGCGATCGAGCTCATGCGAGGCGCGCGCGTGGCCGTGCTCACGGGCGCCGGCGTCAGCACCGACTCGGGCATCCCCGACTATCGGGGCGAGGGGGCGCCCGTTCGCACGCCGATGACGGTGCAGACGTTCCTCTCCTCCGAGTCGGCGCGCAAGCGGTACTGGGCCGGCAGCCACCTCGGATGGCGTGACTTCGCGGCGGCCGCGCCGAACACCGGCCACCGGGCGCTCGCCCGGCTCGAGGCATCCGGGGCGGTGTCGGGCATCGTGACGCAGAACGTCGACGGCCTGCACCGGCGCGCCGGGAGCCGCCACGTCGTCGAGCTGCACGGCGGTATGGACCGGGTCGTCTGCCTCGAGTGCGGGCAGCACTACGCGAGGCAGGCGATCGCCCAGGAGCTCACCGTGCGGAACCCGTGGCTCGACGCCGATCGCGCGGTGCGGCTCAACCCCGACGGAGACGTCGAGATCGACGACGTCGAGGCGATGCGCGTGCCCGTCTGCACGGTGTGCGGCGGCGTGCTCAAGCCCGATGTCGTGTTCTTCGGCGAGTTCGTCCCGGTGCCGACGTTCCGCGCCGGCGCCGCGCTCGTCGCCGGCTCCGACGTGCTGCTCGTGGCGGGCTCCTCGCTCGTCGTGAACTCCGGGATGCGGCTCCTCGAGCAGGCCCGCCGCAGCAGGCGCCCGGTCGTCATCGTCAACCGCGGCGCCACGAAGGGCGACGCCCGGGCCGCGGTGAAGATCGACGCCGGCACGAGCGAGACGCTCGCCGCCTTCGCGACCGCGCTCGATTCGTGAACCCGCCGCCCGACGTGCGAGAGTCGTCGACATGACGGATGCCTCGACGAGTGCCGCACCGGTGACGATCGCGCTCGTGCGCCACGGTGAGACGGACTGGAACGTGCAGCGCCGCATCCAGGGGCGCACCGACATCCCGCTGAACGACACCGGACGCCGCCAGGCCGTCGACACCGGCGTCGCGCTCGCCGCATCGGACAGCGACTGGGACGCGGTCTACGCGAGCCCGCTCTCGCGGGCGTCGGAGACCGCCGAGCTGATCGCCGCCGAGCTCGGCGCGCCGGTGCTCGGACATCTCGAGGCGCTCGCCGAACGGGGCTACGGCGTGCTCGAGGGGCTCGACCATGCGGGCCGTGCGGCCGTCGAGGCGCAGGCGGCCACGATCGAGGGGCTCGAGACGCGCTCCTCGGTGATCGAGCGCTCGAGCGCCGCCCTCGCGGAGATCGCGGCGGCGCACCCCGGCGGCCGTGTCGTCGTGGTGTCGCACGGCGGCGTGATCCACTCCCTCATCCTCCACCTGAGCGGCTGGACGCTGCCCTCCGCCGGCTACACCGTCACGAACGGGTCGGTGCACCTCGTGACCGCGGCGGCCGGTGAGTTCGAGCTCGCGGAGCCCGATCTGCTCACCGGCACCGGGGGCTGACCCGCCGCGCCGACTTCCGGCCGCCGCCGTCAGCGCCGCCGACGGCCGCCCGGTTCGGCGACGACCCGCTGCATGAGTGCGTAGAGCGCGGCCGCCGACTTCGCCCACGTGTACCGTGCCGCGACCTCGACCGATGCGGCCGAGCGTCGCTCCCACTCGTCGCCGTCGTCGAGCGTGCGCAGCGCGGCGACGAGCGTCTCGGGGCGGTCGGAGTCGAAGAACAGCGCGGCGTCACCGCCGATCTCGCGGAAGATCGGGATGTCGCTCACGACGACGGGCGTGCCGAGTCGCATCGCCTCGACGAGAGGGATGCCGAAGCCCTCGGCCTTCGAGGCGTGCACGAGCGCGGTGGCGCCGGAGAGCAGCTCGGCGTACGCGGCGTCCGTCACCCCGTCGTGGAAGACGAGACGGGCCTCCGGTGCGAGCCTCGTGAGTCGCTCGCGCTCCTCGTCGCTGATGCGGCTGAGCAGGTGCAGCTCGTGGTCGGGGAGCGCGGCCGTCGCACGCACGAGCGTGTCGACGTTCTTGTACGGCATGTACGAGCCCATGTAGACGAGCCGGTGGCCGACGGGGCGGGTACGCGGCAGGTCGGGCACGGCGAGGTCGTCGGCGGCGTTCGGCACGACCGTCACGGGCCGGCGCGTCAGCCGGTGCTCGCGGATGAGACCCGCGGTCGTCTCGGACACGGTCACGACCGCGTCGGCCCGGTCGAGGAGCGCACGCTGCGGCCACCACGCGAGGTGGTAGAGCCGCCAGAGGAGCCGGATCGCGGCGGGCAGGTCGCGCGGCGGCGTGCGGTTCTCGTAGTAGATGAGGTCGTGGAGGGTCAAGAGGAGCCGGTAGTCGCGACCCCACGAGCCCATCGTCTGCATCGGCGAGAACACGATGTCTGGGCGGAGGCGACGTACCTGGCGGGCGACGAAGGGCTCACGGGCGCTCGTCGGCGCGCTCACGAGTTGCCACGGGAGCGGCGGCAGCATCTCGAGCTGGCGGTGGTCGCTCACGAGCATCGTCACGGGATGCAGCTTCGCGAGCTCGCCCACGATGCCCGCAGTGAAGCGGCTGATGCCGTCGTGGTGCCCGATCCGGGTGTAACGGCAGTCGACGACGATCTTCATGCCCGCTCCCCCGCCTCGAGGAAGCGGGCGATCCGGCCCGCGGCGTCGCCGGGGGTCTCGTAGTGGATGAGGTGCCCGACCTCGGGGATGACCTCGAGGGTCGCGTCGGGGAACCGCGTGACGAGCCGTCGCTGGGCTTCGAGCGGAGTGACGTCGTCGCGCTCGGCCGCGACGAGCAGCGTCGGCACCGCGATGTCGGCCGCGTACTCGCCGACGTTGTGGCTGACCGAGGCGCGGAACGCCTCGAGCAGCTGGTCGCGGTCGCCGAAGTCGGAGAAGTAGCGGTCGTGCTGGTCGTGGATCCAGCGACGGAGCTCGCGATCGCGGGTCTTGGCCATCGTCACGCTCATCACCCGGACGATCGCACCGTTGCGGAGCAGGGCGAAGCCGGCCCGTTCGGGCAGCGCAGCCGACGCGCGGTAGTAGACGACGGCGAGCCGGGTCATCACGCCTCTCGGCCCCTCGAGTGCCGGGGCGCCGATCGGGTTCACGAGCACGAGCCGGCGCGGGGCGAGGCCGCCGGCCACCGCCGCGCTCGCCACGATCGACCCGAACGAGTGGCCGAGCAGGTCGTAGTCGCCGTCGAGGCCGACCGCCTCGACGAAGGCGGCGAGCCAGCGCGCATAGCCGTCGATGTCGTGGGCGCGGTCGGCGAAGACGGCCGACGCACCGAACCCGGGCAGGTCTGGCGAGACGATGCGGTAGCCCGGCAGCTGCGCCACGATCGGTTCGAGCCCGTGGTGGTCGCCGCGGAAGCCGTGTACGAGGACCAGCACCGGCGCGCCCGCGTCGCCGTACTCCCACCACGCGGTCGACGTGCCGTCGACGTCGATGCGGTGCTCCCTGACTGGGATGCGGTCGAGCGCGGAGGCGTACGGCGAGGCGATCATCCCCGCCATTCTACGGACGGCGACTGCGCGCGACCTGCGCGTCGCGACCCGTGCTCGCCGCGTCGCGCGGGATTGCGCGGCCCGGGGTCAGGACACGCGATCGGCTGCACCGGTGATGACGGTGGCGCTGCATAGCCTGTGGCACATGGATGCTGTGAACGGGGCCCGCTGGGCCGACACCCTCGCCGTCTTCGACCTCGAGACGACCGGGATCGACGTCGACGTGTGCCGCATCGTCACGGCGCACGTGGGCGTGCTCGGTGCCTCGGGCGAGGTGCTCGAGCGGCGCGAATGGCTCGTCGATCCGGGCGTCGAGATCCCGACGGCCGCCTCGCTCATCCACGGCGTCACGACCGAACGGGCTCGGCTCGAAGGGCAGAACGCCGCGACCGCAGTCGCCGAGATCATCGGCGAGCTCGCATCGGCCGCGGCGAGGGGCCTGCCGATCGTCGCGTACAACGCCGCGTACGACCTCACCGTGCTCGCGCGGGAGGCCGAGCGCTACGGGCTCGCCCCGCTGCCGGGCCCGGGCCCGGTCGTCGACCCGCTCGTCATCGACAAGGCGGTCGACCGCTACCGCAGGGGCAAGCGCACGCTCTCGGTCACGGCCGCCCACTACGGCGTCCGCCTCGACGACGCGCACGACGCGGGCGCCGACGCGGTCGCGGCCGGGCGGGTCGCACAGGCCATCGCGCGGGCCTACCCCGAGCTCGCGGCCCTCGCGATCGGCGACCTGCACGCACGGCAGGTCGAATGGTGCCGCGACCAGGCCGAGAGCTACCAGGCGTGGCGACGCGGCAACGGCGAGCCCGAATTCACGACGTCGGGAGCGTGGCCCGTGCGCGTTCGCACCGGCGCCTGATGCGAGGACGACGAAGGGGCGGGCGACCTCGGTCGCCCGCCCCTTCGTTCGGCTGGATTACTTGCCGAAGTTCTTGAAGCGCTGGTTGAACTTCTCGACGCGGCCGGCCGAGTCCATGATGCGCTGCTTGCCCGTGTAGAACGGGTGCGACTCGCTCGAGATCTCGACGTCGATGACCGGGTAGGTGACACCGTCGAGCTCGACCGTCTTGTCGCTCGTCGCGGTCGAGCGCGTGAGGAACGTGGCGCCCGAAGCCAGGTCGCGGAAGACGATGGCGTTGTACTCGGGGTGGATGTCGGTCTTCATGGAGACTTCCTTGGATTTCGGTTGATAGAGCGATCGGATGATGTTCGAGCTCCCGCCGCGCGAGTGTCGCACCTTCGCGGTGCCGTTCGTCGGCGGGAAAGCATGCTGGCCCCGAGGGCCAGCTAACGAGTTTAGCAGAGTCGAGGCGCGAACGTCTCAGACGGCGCGCGCGGCGAACCGCCCGTCGCGCTCGGTGAGCTCGATCTTCATGTCGAAGGTGGTGCTCAGCGCCTCGGCCGTGAGCGCCTCGGCGAGCGGGCCCGCCGCGACGATGTCGCCCTTCGACAGGAGCAGCGCGTGCGTGAAGCCGACCGGGATCTCCTCGACGTGGTGGGTGACCATGACGATCGCCGGAGACGCCGGCGACGCGGCGTAGCCGCCGAGGAGCCCGACGAGCTCTTCGCGGGCGCCGAGGTCGAGGCTCGCGGCCGGCTCGTCGAGGAGCAGGAGCTCGGGGTCGGTCATGACCGAACGGGCGATCTGCACGCGCTTCTGCTCGCCGTCGGACAGGCTGCCGAACCGGCGGCCCGAGAAGCCCTCGAGGCCCCACTCCTTGAGCACGCGCTCGGCGCGACGGAGGTCGATGCCCTCGTACTCCTCGTTCCAGCGCCCCGTGACCGAGTACGCCGCGGTGAGCACGACGTCGAGCACGGTCTCGTCGCGCGGGATGCGGCGGGCCATCGCCGTCGAGGCGAAGCCGATCATCGGGCGGAGCTCGAAGACGTCGACCTTGCCGAGCTTCTCCTGCAGCACCTCGGCCTTGCCCGAGGTCGGGTGCATCGCAGCGGCGGCGATCTGCAGCAGCGTGGTCTTGCCCGCACCGTTCGGCCCGAGCACGACCCAGCGCTCGTCGGAGTCGACGCTCCACGTCACCGAGTCGAGGATCGTGTTGCCATCTCGGACCACCGACACATCCCGGAACTGCAGAACCGTACTCGCACTCGCCATGCGTCCAATGCTATCGGGAGCGAAGTCGCCCTCCGACGCACCCGTCGGGTCAGCGGCCGAGCACCCGCTCGTACACCTCGATCGTTCGGGCGGCGATCGCGTCCCACGCGAACTGCGTCTCGGCGCGCCTGCGGCCGGCCGCGCCCATCTCGGCGGCGCGCGCCGGATCGGCGACGACGCGCGTGAGCGCCGCAGCGAGATCGGCGACGAAACGGTCGGGGTCGAGCGGGGTGCCCGTGCCGTCGTCGGCCTGCTCGATCGGCACGAGCACGCCCGTGACGCCGTCGTCGACGACCTCGGGGATGCCCCCGGTCGCGGTGCCGACGACGGGCGCGCCGCAGGCCATCGCCTCGAGGTTGACGATGCCGAGGGGCTCGTAGATCGAGGGGCACACGAAGCACGTCGCCGCGGTGAGCAGTGCGGTGAGCTCGTTCCTGGGCAGATGGCGGTCGATCCAGACGACGCCGTCGCGCTCGGCGCGCAGGCCCTCGACGAGGCCCTCGACCTCGGCCATGATCTCAGGGGTGTCGGGAGCGCCAGCGCAGAGCACGAGCTGCACGTCGGCGGGCAGCAGCCGCGCCGCGCGCAGCAGGTACGGCAGGCCCTTCTGCCGGGTGATGCGGCCGACGAACACGATCGAGGGCCGTTCGGGGTCGACGCCGAGCGCGCTCACGGCGTCGGCGTCGTTCGAGGGCGCCCAGTCGGTGAGGTCGATGCCGTTGTAGACGACCTCCACGCGAGCGGGGTCGAGGTCGGGATACGAGCGCAGGATGTCGCGGCGCATGCCGTCGCTCACCGCGATGACGGCATCGGCATCGGTGAAGGCGGCCCGCTCGACCCACGAGCTCAACCGGTAGCCGCCGCCGAGCTGCTCGGCCTTCCACGGTCGCAGCGGCTCGAGGCTGTGCGCGGTGACCACGTGCGGAACGCCGTGCAGTCGCTTGGCGGTGAAGCCGGCGAAGTTCGCGTACCACGTGTGCGAGTGCACGAGGTCGGCGCCCGCGGAGTCGCCGGCGATGAGCAGGTCGACGGCCATCGTCGAGAGTGCGGCGTTCGCCTCGGCGAACTCGGCAGGCACCGGGTAGGCGGTCGTGCCGGCCTCCGTGCGCGGCGCGCCGAAGCAGCGCACCTGCACGTCGATGCTCGCCCTCAGCGCGCGGACGAGCTCTGCGGCGTGCACGCCGGCACCCCCGTAGACCTCGGGCGGATACTCACGAGTGAGGAGGTCGACGCGCATGCTGCAACGCTAGCGCAGGGGCCGGTGACACGCTCCGAAACCGGGAGCACCGAATCGCCGCCGGCTGGTTACAGTGGGCACATGGTTGCGCGCAAGGTCTTCGGTATCGTCCTCGCCGGCGGCGAGGGCAAGCGGCTCATGCCACTGACGGAAGACCGGGCGAAACCCGCCGTGCCCTTCGGCGGCCAGTACCGGCTCATCGACTTCGCACTGTCGAACCTGTTGAACTCCGGCCTTCGCCAGGTCGTCGTGCTGACCCAGTACAAGTCGCACTCGCTCGACCGGCACGTGTCGCAGACGTGGCGGCTCAACGGCCTCCTGAACTCCTATGTCGCGTCGGTGCCGGCGCAGCAGCGTCTGGGCAAGCGCTGGTTCTCGGGATCGGCCGATGCCATCCTGCAGAGCCTCAACCTCATCTACGACGAGCGGCCCGACCTCATCGTCGTCGTCGGCGCCGACCACGTCTACCGCATGGACTTCTCGCAGATGATCGACGCGCACGTCGAGTCTGGGGCCGCCGCCACGGTCGCCGCCATCCGGCAGCCGATCGCGCTCGCGAACCAGTTCGGCGTCATCGAGGTCGATCCCGCCTCCCCCGAGCGCATCAACCGGTTCCTCGAGAAGCCGAACGACCCCGTCGGCCTGCCCGACTCCCCCGGCGAGGTGCTCGCCTCCATGGGCAACTACGTGTTCGACGCGCAGGCCCTCATCGACGCGGTGCTGAGCGACGGCGAGCAGTCCTCGTCGAGCCACGACATGGGCGGCGACATCATCCCCGCCTTCGTCGACCGCGGCGAGGCGGGGGTCTACGACCTGCAGCGCAACGAGGTGCCCGGCTCGACCGATCGCGATCGCTACTACTGGCGCGACGTGGGAACGATCGACTCGTTCTTCGAGGCGCATCAGGACCTCATCTCGGTGCTGCCGGTCTTCAACCTCTACAACCGGGAGTGGCCCATCTTCAGCCAGCAGCTCAACTCGCCCCCGGCGAAGTTCACGCGCGATGCGCGGGGTTCGCTCGGCACCGTGATCGACTCGATCGTGTCGCTGGGCTCCGTCATCTCGGGTGCGCACGTCGAACGGAGCGTCCTCGGCCCGTGGGCGATCGTCGGCTCGGGGGCGCACGTCGCCGACTCGATCCTCTTCGATCGCGCACGCATCGAGGCCGGAGCGACGGTGCAGCGCGCCATCCTCGACAAGGAGGTGGTCGTCGAAGCCGGCGCACGCATCGGCGTCGACCGCGCCGAGGACGTCGCGCGGGGCTTCATCGTGACCGACAGCGGCATCACCGTCGTGGGCAAGGGCTCGCGCGTCCGGACGCACGCGTGAGCGCCGCGCAGACAGGCCGCTCCGGCGGCCCGCTCGTCGTGCTCGACGCCGACTCGACGCTCATCCGAGAGGAGGCGATCGAGCTGCTCGCCGAAGCCGCCGGCAGCCTCGAGCACGTCGCCGCCGTGACCGAGCGGGCCATGCGCGGCGAACTCGACTTCGCGGCGAGCCTGCGCGAGCGCGTCGCGACCCTCGCGGGTGTCGAGACCGCCGTGTTCGACGAGGTGCGGACCCGCATGACCCCGACGCCCGGCGTCGAGGCCCTCATCGCCGGCGTGCACGCCGCGGGTGGTCGCGTCGGCGTGGTGTCGGGCGGTTTCCACGAGCTGCTCGACCCCCTCGCCGAACGACTGGGACTCGACTTCTGCCGGGCGAACCGGCTCGCGGTCGTCGACGGCCGGCTCACGGGCGTGGTCGACGGGCCGATCATCGACGCCGAGGCGAAGCGCCTCGCGCTCGAGGAATGGGCCGACCGCAGCGCGATCCCGCTCGGCCGAACGGTCGCCGTGGGCGACGGGGCGAACGACCTCCGCATGCTCGACCGCGCGGCGCTCGGCGTCGCATTCTGCGCGAAGCCGATCGTGAGGGCGCAGGCCGACGTCGCGGTCGACCGACCCGACCTCGCTCAGGTGCTCGCGCTGCTCGGCCTGCGCGGCTGAGCCGCGTCGGCGGGAGCGTCGGACGCGCTCAGTGCCCCATGCCGAGGCCGCCGTCGACGGGGATGACGGCACCCGAGATGTACCCGGCGTCGTCGCCCGCGAGCCAGGCCACGACCCGCGCGACCTCGTCGGGAGACGCGAATCGTCCGAGCGGGATGTTCTTCTTGTACTCCGCCTGCTGCGCCTCGGGCAGCTCATCGGTCATGTCGGTCTCGATGAACCCCGGCGCGACGACGTTCGCGGTGATGTTGCGGGCGCCGAGCTCGCGGGTGAGCGAGCGGGCCATGCCGACCAGGCCGGCCTTCGACGACGAGTAGTTGATCTGGCCGGGCGAGCCGTAGAGCCCGACGACGCTCGAGATGAGCACGATGCGGCCGAACCGCGCCTTCAGCATGCCCTTCGACGCCCGCTTGACGACGCGGAACGCGCCCGTGAGGTTGGTGTCGATGACGCTCGTGAACTCGTCCTCGCTCATGCGCAGGAGGAGGGTGTCGCGGGTGATGCCCGCATTGGCGACGACGACCTCGACGGGGCCGAGCTCGGCCTCGATCTCGGTGAACGCGCGGTCGATCGACTCGGCGTCGGTGACGTCGGCCCGCACGGTGAGGGAGCCCTCGGGCCCCTCGCCGGAGCGGGCGGTGACGGCGACGCGGTGCCCCTGGGCGATGAACTCGCGGGCGATGGCGTAGCCGATGCCCCGGTTGCCACCGGTCACGAGGACGGTGCGGCTCGTCGTCATGCTGGACTCCGTTTCAAGGGTCGATGCGGGGAACTGGCCGTGCGGCCCGTCCCAGCATAGAGTGTCCCGTTCTCGGCATCCGTCGGGCCGCGACGGACGTAGGCTTGAAGCAAGAGGAGCGCCGTCAGATCCCGGCGACCACCATGAAGCAGCAGTCGATCACCTCGCTGCCGCCCTCCCCCGAAGCGGAGCGGCGCGCACGCATGATCAAGTACACGATCGCGATGACGATCCGGGTCGCCTGCATCTTCGCCATGCTCTTCGCGAAGGGATGGTGGCTCGCGGTCTTCGCAGCCGGGGCGATCTTCCTCCCCTACATCGCGGTCGTGCTCGCGAACGCGCAGGGTTCGGGTCGCGCGGGCCGTGCCGTCCGTCCCGATCGCGCCCTGCCCGCCGGGCCGTCCGCGCCCTCACCGGACGAAGGCGACGGAACCCGATGATCGGCGGACTCTCCGGCGCCCCCGACGGCGCCGTCTGCTCCCGCGCCGCGTGCACGACGGCCGCGACGTGGCGCATCGAATGGCGCAACCCCAAGATCCACACGGGCGACCGCAGCAAGACGTGGCTCGCCTGCGACGAGCACGTCGACTACCTGCGCGGGTTCCTCGAGGCCCGCTCGTTCCCGGTCTCCGTCGCCGCCTTCGGTCATGACGAGCGCGGCGCGGATGCCTCGACGGGAGGCCGCTCGTGAACGACTGGCGCTTCCTCCTCAGCGGCCGCTGGGCCGGGTACCTCGTCCTCGTGGTGATCTTCGCGATCGCGTGCTCGGCCCTCGGCACCTGGCAGCTCAACCGCCGCGCCGAGGCGCTCGCCGAGGTCGCCCGCATCGACGCGAACTACGACGCCGACGCCGTTCCCGTCGCCGAGGCGCTCCCCGACCCGGGCGCGTTCGACATCGACCAGCGCTGGCAGGTCGTGTCGCTCGAGGGCGAGTACCTGGCCGCCGACGAGGTCGTGGTGCGGAACCGACCGCTGGGCGGCAACGTGGGCTTCGAGGTCATCACCCCGTTCCGCCTCGACGACGGCACGGTATTCATGGTCGACCGCGGCTGGATCCCGGAGGCGCCCGACGGACGACCGGGCGATATTCCGGCCGCGCCCTCGGGCGAGGTCGTGGTCGAGGCGCGCCTGAAGGCGGGTGAGGGCACGATCGCGGGCCGAACGTCGACGGGCACCGAGCTCGCGACGATCGATCTCGACGAACTCGCCGCACGGATCGACGCCCCCGCCTACACCGGCGCGTACGGCCTGCTCGTGCAGTCGCCCGACGACGCCGCCGAGCCGCCGCTCGCGGCCCCGCGCCCCGAGCGCGACGAGGGGCCGCACCTGTCGTACGCGCTGCAGTGGTTCGTGTTCGCCCTGCTCGCGTTCATCGGCCTGGGTTGGGCGGCGAACCAGGAGCGCAAGGGCCTCGCCGAGGCATCCACGGGCAGCGGCGGCGACCGCGGTCCGCAGCGCCGCGCACCGCGGCGACCCGAGCGGAAGGCCCGCCGCGACGAGGACGCCGACGTCGAGGACGGGATCCTCGACCGCCGGTAGGGCGCTCCCGGTCGATCGCTGCGGTGCGGCCGCGTGCGCGCGTCAAGCCAGTTCGATGAGCTCCTGGTACTCCGCCGACCAGTGGTCCTCCACGCCGTCGGGCAGGATGAGCACGCGCTCGGGGTTGAGCGCCTCGACGGCGCCCGGGTCGTGCGAGACGAGCACGACTGCGCCCTCGAAGTGCGAGAGCGCGTCGAGGATCTCGTCGCGGCTCGCGGGGTCGAGGTTGTTGGTGGGCTCGTCGAGCAGCAGCACGTTGGCGCCGGACACCACGATCATCGCGAGCGCGAGGCGCGTCTTCTCGCCGCCCGAGAGCACACCGGCCGGCTTGTGCACGTCGTCGCCGGTGAAGAGGAACGAGCCGAGCACCTTGCGCGCTTCGGTCTCGGTGAGGTTCGGCGAGGCCGACACCATGTTCTCGAGCACCGTGCGCTTGACGTCGATCGTCTCGTGCTCCTGCGCGAAGTATCCGATGCGCAGGCCGTGGCCGGGCTCGAGCTGCCCGGTGTCGGGCTGGTCGACGCCGGCGAGGATGCGCAGGAGCGTCGTCTTGCCGGCGCCGTTCAGGCCGATCACGACGACCTTCGAGCCGCGGTCGATCGCGAGGTCGACGGCGGTGAAGATCTCGAGCGAGCCGTAGCTCTTCGACAGGTCCGAGGCCTGCAGCGGCGTTCGACCGCAGGCCGCGGGCGTCGGGAAGCGCAGCTTCGCGACGCGGTCGACCTGGCGCACCTCGTCGAGCCCTGCGAGCAGCTTCTCGGCGCGCGCGACCATCTGGTGGGCCGCGGCCGCCTTCGAGGCCTTGGCGCCGAACTTCGCCGCCTGGAGCTTCAGCACGTCGGCCTTCTTCTCGGCGTTGGCGCGCTCCTTCTTGCGGCGCTCCTCGTCGGCGGCGCGCTGGCGCTGGTAGTGCTTCCACCCCATGTTGTAGACGTCGATGACCGATCGGTTGGCGTCGAGGTAGAACACGCGGTTCACGACCTCGCCGACGAGCTCGACATCGTGCGAGATGACGATGACACCGCCCTTGTAGCCCTTGAGGAACTCGCGCAGCCACACGACGGAGTCGGCGTCGAGGTGGTTCGTGGGCTCGTCGAGGATCATCGTGGAGGCGTCGCTGAACAGGATCCGAGCGAGCTCGATACGCCGGCGCTGGCCACCGGACAGGGTCTTCAGGGGCTGGTCGAGGATGCGGTCGGGCAGGTTGAGGTTCGAGGCGATCGACGCGGCCTCCGCCTCGGCGGCGTACCCGCCCAGCGCGTTGAAGCGGTCGGTGAGGTTGCCGTACTTCTTCATCGCCTTCTCGGCCACGACCGGGTCGTCGCTGCCCATGTTCATGGATGCCTCGTGCATGCCGAGCACGAGCGAGCCGAGGCCGCGTGCGTCGAGGATGCGGGTGCGTGCGAGCATCTCGGGATCTCCCGACCGCGGGTCCTGCGGGAGATAGCCGATCTCGCCCGAGCGGTCGATGCGACCGTCGGTGGGCAGGGTCTCACCCGCGAGGGTCTTCGTGAGGGTCGTCTTGCCGGCGCCGTTCCGGCCGACGAGGCCGATCTTGTCGCCGTCGGACACACGGAAAGAGACGTTCTCCATGAGCAGGCGCGCGCCGACGCGGATCTCGAGGTCGTGGACGGCGAGCACGGCGGGCCTCCTGGCGGGGTGGGTTCGATGGTGCCGAGTGGCACAGCCTCCCAGTCTAACCGGCGGCGCGCGGCCGCCTCGCGCGATGTCGGCAGCGTCGGGCAGACTCGCAGCATGACGACGGATGCCTCGCACGATTCCGCGGTCGCGGCGCTGCGCGCGGCCCGGCTCCGGGCGCAGGGGCTCGTGACCCCGTTCGGCTCCCCCGCCGACGCGATCGAGCGGCTCGTCTGCGTGCAGGCGCAAGACCTCGCCGCAGCGAAGTGGGTGCTCGGCGCGCGCGTCCGCGACTCGAGCGAGGCGTCGATCGACGCCGCGATCGAGGGCCGGCTGCTGCTCAGGTCGTGGCCGATGCGCGGCACGCTGCACTTCGTCGACCCGGTGATGCTGCGTCCGATCCTCCGGCTCGCGTCGCCCCGGGTCCGCATGCGCTCGGCGAAGATGGAGCGCGACGAGGGCATCGACCTGCAGGTGCTCGCCACCGTCCGGGGCATCGCGGTCGCGCTGCTCGAGGGCGGGCGCTCCGCGACCCGCGACGAACTGCAGGCCGCCTGGAGCGCTGCCGGTGTCTCGACGACGGGCCAGCGCGGCTATCACCTGATCTGGCTGCTCGCGAGCGAAGGGCTCCTGTGCAACGGCCCGATCGAGACGCGTGCGCGACAGCGCTTCGTGCTCCTCGACGAGTGGTCGCCAGCGGGCGCGTCCGACCTCGGCGACGACGAGGCGCTCGCCCGGCTGTTCGCGGGGTACGCCCGGGGGCACGGTCCCGTCTCGGCTCGCGACTTCGCCTGGTGGACCGGGCTCACGCTCACGCAGGCTCGCGCCGCGGTCGATCTGGCGGGCGGCGCGGTCACCGCATGGGACGACGAGCGATTCGTCGCAGCCGACGCGCCGAACACGGGCCGTTCCGCGTCGGGGCATCACGTGCTCGCGCCGTTCGACGAGTACTTCCTCGGCTATGGCGATCGCTCCGCCTTCTGCTCCCCCGACGACGCGCTGCGCGTCGTGCCGGGCAAGAACGGCCTGTTCCTGCCGATCCTGGTGCGCGACGGCGAAGTGGTGGGCACGTGGCGCCGCTCCCCCGAGCGGCGTGCCGGCACCACCGTGACGCTCGCACCCTTCCTGGCTGGGTGCGAGCTCGACGGGTTCCGGCCCGCCCTCGATCGCTGGGCGGCGTTCTGGTCGGCCCGGCTCGCCGGGGTCGAGGTGGAGCCGACCGAGGTGGGGCCGACCGCCTGACGGCACGGCGCCGCACATTCGCGCGGGGACGCGTCCCCATGGCGCCGCCGGAACGACGAAGGGTCGGACGCCCGAGGCATCCGACCCTGTCGATCGCGCCGCGCGACCTACTGCTGGAAGTCCGCCTGCAGCTCGAGCGTGATGGTGACCTGGTCGCCGAGCAGCACGCCGCCGGTCTCGAGGGCGGTGTTGTACAGGAGGCCGAAGTCCTCGCGGTTGATGACGGCCTTCGCCGACGCGCCGCCCTTGTAGTTGCCGTAGGGGTCGCCGCCGAAGCCGCCGAACTCGAAGTCGAACGTGACGGGCTTCGTGATGCCGCGGATCGTGAGGTCGCCGTCGACCTTGAAGTCGCCCTTCTCGACGCGCACCCCGGTCGAGACGAAGTCGATCGTCGGGTAGGTCTCGGCTTCGAAGAAGTCGCCGGTGCGCAGGTGGGCGTCGCGGTTGGGCTCGTTCGTCGACACCGACGCGACCTCGGCCGAGGCGGTCACGGACGACTCGAGCGGGTTCTCCGCGGTCACGAAGGTCGCGTCGAAGCGCTCGAACTTGCCCTTGACCTTGCTGATCATGAGGTGGCGGATCTGGAAGCCGACCTCGCTGTGGGCGGTGTCGATCTTCCAGGTGCCAACGCGATAGCCGGGGATCTCGATCGTCGGGGCGGTGGTCGTCATAGCTCGCTGTTCTCCAGTTCGATATCTCGGGGCCGATCGGCCTCACGTATGCAAACGCATGGATCTGCCGGATCTATTCCCGGAACCGGGGAACTTTCTTCGCGGACTCCCGACCCGCTCGACATTCAGCTCAGTTCGCGCCGCAGGGCGAGCACGCGCGTCACGGCGTCGTCGAGCCGCGCCTCGGAGATGCGCCCGGACGCCACGGCGTCCGTGATCGCCCCGACGAGCCCGTCGACCGAGATGCCGAACTCGGAGGGATCGGCGGGAAGCACGTAGAGCAGCAGGTCGGCACCGGCCGCCACGGCGCGCACCGCGTTCTCCCCGGGGTCGGCGTACTCGGGGAGCCCGTTGTGCTGCAGCATCAGCATGTCGTCGGTCACCACGACGCCGTCGAACCCGAGCTCGTCGCGGAGGATGCGGTGCCACGCGGGCGAGAGCGACGCCGGCGCCGGGTCGATGGCGGGATACGCGAGGTGTCCCGTCATCACGAGCTCCGCCCCCGCGTCGATCCCGGCGGTGAACGGGAGCGCCGGGCCGGTACGCCACGCGGCGAGGTCGAGCGGCGCGCTCGGAACGCTCGAGTGCGAGTCGCCGGGCGCGGCACCGTGCCCGGGGAAGTGCTTGAGCGTCGTGGCGACGACGCCGCGCTCGCCTCGGACGGCCGCCGCGACGCGATCGGCCGCCGCTTGCGGGTCGGTGCCGAGCACTCGTCCGGCGATGAACGAGTCGGGGTCGTCCGTGACGTCGGCGATGACGCCGAAGTTGACGTTCGCCCCGCCCGCGTCGACGCTCTGCGCGCGAGCCGCGAACGCCGCGGTCGTGTCGGACGACGGTGCAGCGCGGAGGGTTCCGGCACTCGCCGCCGTGTCCCAGTCGAGACGCTGCACCTCGCCGCCCTCCTCGTCGACGGCGATGAGCGGCGGGAGTGCGGGATCGACCGTGAGCGCACCGGTCAGTGCGCGCAGCGACGCCGCGTCGCCCGCGATGTTGTCGCCCATGAGGATGACTCCCGACACCCCCTGGTCGAGATAGGTGCGCAGCGGTCCAGGATCGGTGCCGGGTGCGTGCAGCATCAGGAGTGCGGCCGCCTTCTCGGCCGCGGTCATCGTCGAGACCCGGTCGGAGACCCAGTCCTCGGAGGCGTCGGCCGTCGGCGTGGCCATGGCCGTCGGCGTCGCGGATCCCTCGGTGCCGGCCGTCGCTCGCGTGGGCGCGCTCGCGGGTGCGCACCCGACGAGGAGCGCCGCTGCGACGGCGAGCACGGCGGGCGGGAGAAGGCGGGGGGAACGCACCCGGCGAGTGTACGCTGCGTGTCTGATCGGGCGCCGAGCGGGGGCGTGGGTAGACTCGCGGCCTCGGGAGGGGTGAGTCGATGCGCCGCAGACGCCTGATCGTGCACGCCGCGACCGCGCTGATCCTCGTCGCGGCCATCGGAGCGACGGCGTCGCCCGCTGCGGCTGAAGACTATCCCAGTTGGGATGAGGTCGAGGCGGCGAAGCAGAGCGTCGCGGCCAGGGCGGCCGAGGCGGATCGCATCACGGCCATCGTCGACGGTCTCGAGCAGGAGGCCGGCCGGCTCGGCGACGTCGCCGTGGAGGCCGCCGCGACCGCCGCGACGGCGGAAGCCGAGCACCGCGCGGCCGCCGCTCGGGCCCGGCAACTCCGATCCGACGCGGACGCGGCGGCCGGGACGGCCGACGAGGCCACCGCACGGTTCGCCCATCTGAGTTCGGTGCTCGCGCGCACCGGGGGCGCCGATGTCGCACTCCGGCTCTTCGTCGAGGCGGGCGACGGCGGTGACGTCGGAGATCTCCTGGACGGACTGAGTCGCGGCGCGCAGCTCAGCGACCTCGCAGCGGGACTCGCCGCGCGAGCCGATGCCGCCCAGGCCGAGTCGGCCTCGGTCAGTGCGCAGGCGGATGTCGCCGAGCGCGAACGCGGGCGTCTCGCGGCGGCGGCGGAGACCGCGGCCGATCAGGCGCGCGCCGCTCATGAGGCGGCCGAAGCGCGCGTCGCCGAACAGCGGCAGGCGCTCGACACGCTCTACGCGCAGCTCGCGAGCCTGCGCGACCGCTCGGTCGAGCTCGAACGCCGGTACCGCATCGGCGAGCAGGCGCGTCTCGAAGCCGAGGCCCGCGAACGCGCGGCGGCCGAGGCGGCCGAGAACGCCGCCGACTCCGGCGGCGGCTCGGGCGGCGATGCTCCGCCGCCGGGCATGGTCGTCGACCCCGATGCGGCCAAGGCGTACGCCGCGGGCGCCGTCGGTCGCTTCGGATGGGGCTCCGCCCAGTTCGAGTGCCTCGTGCTGCTGTGGACGCGCGAGTCGAGCTGGCGGGCCGATGCGTACAACGCGTCGAGCGGAGCGTACGGGATCCCGCAGTCGCTGCCCGGCAGCAAGATGGCCGCCGCCGGCGCCGACTGGCGCACCAACGCCGCGACGCAGATCGAATGGGGCCTGTCGTACATCTCGGGCCGCTACGGCGCCCCGTGCGGTGCGTGGGCGCACTCCGAGCAGTTCAATTGGTATTGATGGATTCCGACGACCTCCTCTTCCGCCGACATGCCGCCGAGGGTGTGCTCCTCCTCGGCGGCGGCGCGGCCATCCTGCTGCAGCTCGCCGACCCCCGTGTGGCGCACGGCGTGGCACGGCACAGCGACTTCGCGCATCGGCCGCTCGACCGGCTGTTCGGCACGCTCGACTACGTCTACGCGATCGGGTTCGGCGACGACGCGATCGTGCGCGAGGCCGTGCGGCGGGTGAACCGACGCCATGGCCCCGTGCGCAACGGCGGGGGCGCGGAATCCCCCGCCTACAGCGCCTTCGACGCCGATGCCCAGCGCTGGGTGGCGTCGACGATCCTCGCGACGGCCCTCACCCTCCAGGAACGTCTCTGGGGTCCGCTCGACCCGCACGTCGCCGACGTCGTGGTGCGAGGCTACGGCGAACTCGGCATCGGCCTGCAGGCCGGCCGCGCGGGATGGCCCTCGACCCGGACCGGGTTCGATGCCTGGTGGAGCGGCCGCCTGGCGACGGTCGAGGTCGGTGACGAGGCACGCCGCATCGCACGCACCCTCCTCACCGCTTCGCCGGCGCTGCCACCCGGCTCGCGGTTCCTCCTGCCGTTCGTCAGGCTGATCACCGCGGCGCTGCTGCCGCCCTCGGTGCGAGACGCGTACGGCTTCCGCTGGACGCCGCGCGCCGAGCGCGTGAGCCACGCCTGGCTGCGCGCCGTCGCGATCGCCTGGCCCCACCTGCCGGCGAGCATCAGGCACGCCCCGATGCGGGCCTCGCTCACGCGCGCGAGCCGCGCGAACCGGTACGCTGGGCGGTGAGGCAGAGGACGACGATGACCCCGCAGGCACCGCACCGCAACGATGCGCTCGACAGCATCGATCGCCGAATCGTGGCCGAACTCAGCCGCGACGGACGGCTCTCCGTGCGCACGCTCGCCGACCGCGTGCACATCTCGCGCACGGCCGCCCACAACCGCCTGCAGCAGCTGCAGCAGCGTGGCGTCATCACGGGCTTCGGGGCGCAGATCGACCGCCGCTCGATCGGGCTCCACATCTCGGCGCTCGTCGTCGTGCGCATCGGCGAGGTGTCCTGGGAGGAGATCGCGGCGAAGCTCGCGACGCTCCCCTTCGTCGAGAAGGTGCAGGCGGTCTCGGGCGACATCGACATCATCCTCACGGTGAGCGCGCCCGATCACGAGCAGCTGAGCCAGGCGATCCTGCGCGACATCCACGACATGCCCGGTGTCGTGTCGACGCGCAGCCATCTCATCCTCGAGGAGATCGACGGGCGACCACCCGCGCAGACCCTGGACATCTGGCGCACCTGACCGCACCGGTCGCGGACGATCGGCACGCATTCGGATCGTCGCAAGCCGTTCGTTCACGCTTGCGTGACACGCCCGCCGACGCGGGCGAGCATGTCGCACGATGGGCACATGAGCCTCAATGTCGAGCACCTCCCGACGCGCACCCTTCCCGCCGAGAAGCCGCTCCGGCTCCTCGACAACGCCGGCCACGCGGTGTCCGGCGAGTCCACCGGCGGGTTCTCGCTGCCCGACGTCGAGACCCTCCTCGACCTCTACCGCAAGATGGTCGTCGCACGACGCTTCGACGTGCAGGTCACGGCACTCACCAAGCAGGGTCGGCTCGCGACCTACCCCTCGGCGTTCGGCCAGGAGGGTTGCGAGATCGGCGCCGTCGCGTCCCTCGACGCCGTCGACTGGCTCTTCCCGACCTATCGCGACAGCATCGCGCTCCTCACTCGCGGCATCGCGCCCGGCGAGATCCTGCAGTCGTTCCGGGGCGACTGGCACAACGGCTACGACCAGCATGCGTACCGCACGGCCGCGCAGGCGACGCCGCTCGCGACCCAGGCGCTGCACGCGGTCGGGCTCGCGCACGCCGCCCGCCTGCGCCACGACCCGCTCGTCGCGCTCACCTTCATCGGCGACGGCGCGACGAGCGAGGGCGACACGCACGAGGCCTTCAACTTCGCCGCGGTCTGGCAGACCCCGACCGTCTTCGTCGTGCAGAACAACCAGTACGCCATCAGCGTGCCGCTCGCGCGCCAGACGCGCGCGGCCACCCTCGCCGACAAGGCCGTCGGCTACGGCATGCCCGGGTTCCACGTCGACGGCAACGACGTGGCCGCGATGTACGCGGTCACGACGGCGGCGGTCGAACGGGCGAGGGCCGGCGGCGGCCCGACGCTCGTCGAGGGCGTCACGTACCGCATCGAATCGCACACGAACTCCGACGACCCGACCCGCTACCGCTCCTCGCGGGAGGTCGAGCACTGGAAGCGGCGCGACCCGATCGAGCGGCTCGAGAAGTACCTGGTCTCCGAGGGCGCCCTCACCGAGAGCCTGCGCGCCGACATCACGGACGCCGCCGAAGAGCTCGCGGCCGCGACGCGCGAGGTCATGACCGTCGAGGCCGAGCTCGACCCGCTCGAGCTGTTCGATCACGTCTACTCCCGCCCGCGTGCCGCCCTCGCCGAGCAGCGCGCCTTCCTCGAGGCCGAGCTCGCCGAGGCCGCGCAGGAGGCCGGCCGATGACCGCCACCGCGACCGCTGGCGCCCGCGCCGAGACATCCCCGACCGAACTGACGATGGCGGGGGCGCTGGGCGCCGCACTGCGCGACGCGATGGCCGCCGACGACCGCGTCGTCGTCTACGGCGAGGACGTCGGCCCGCTCGGCGGCGTGTTCCGGGTGACCGACGGCCTGCAGGCGCAGTTCGGCGAAGACCGCATCTGGGACTCGCCGCTCGCCGAGTCGGGCATCATCGGCACCGCGGTCGGCATGGCGATGTACGGCATGCGCCCCGTCGTCGAGATGCAGTTCGACGCGTTCAGCTACCCGGCGTTCGAGCAGATGGTGTCGCACGTCGCGAAGATGCGCAATCGCACGAAGGGCCGTGTGACCCTGCCGATGGTCGTGCGGATCCCGTGCGCCGGCGCGATCGGCGGCGTCGAGCACCACTCCGACTCCTCCGAGTCGTACTGGGCGTCGACCCCGGGCCTCACGGTCGTCATGCCCTCGAACCCCGCCGACGCCTACTCGATGCTGCGCGAGGCGATCGACAGCGACGACCCCGTGGTGTTCATGGAACCGAAGAGCCGGTACTGGGCGAGGGCCCCGCTCGCACTGCCGGTGACGACGGCGCCCATGGATCGTGCCGTCGTCGTGCGCGAGGGCACCGACGTCACGCTCCTCGCTTACGGGCCGACCGTCCGCACCGCGCTCGAGGCCGCCGACGCGGCGATCGACGAAGGGCTCTCGATCGAGGTCGTCGACCTGCGGAGCCTCTCCCCCTTCGACGACGAGACGGTCGGCGCGTCGGTGCGCAAGACGTCGCGCGCCGCCGTCATCCACGAGGCCGCCCAGTTCGGCGGCTACGGAGCGGAGGTCGCAGCCCGGGTGACCGAGCGCAACTTCCACCATCTCGCAGCGCCGATCCTGCGCATCGCGGGTTTCGACATCCCGTACCCGTCGCCGAAGCTCGAGGAGCACCACCTGCCGACGGCCGACCGCGTGCTCGCAGCACTCGACACCTGGGAGTGGGACGCATGACCCGCGAGTTCATCCTGCCCGACCTGGGCGAGGGCCTCACCGAAGCCGAGATCGTCGCCTGGCTCGTCGCGCCCGGCGACGAGGTCGCGATCGACCAGCCCGTCGTCGAACTCGAGTCGGCGAAGTCGGTCGTGCAGCTGCCGACGCCCTTCGCCGGCGTCGTCGAGTCGCTCGGCGGCGAGGTCGGCGAGACGTTGCACGCCGGCGCGGTGCTGCTGACGCTCGGTGCCGCGACCGCCGCGACCGCGGCGACCGCCGGGGACGACTCGACCACGGCGGCCTCGGCGGCCGACGTCGCTTCGCCGGGTGCGGTTCCGGTGGCCGCCGAACCGGGCGTCGCCGCCCCGACCGACGTCGCGACCGAGGCATCGGGCGCCGTGCTGATCGGCTACGGGACCCGCACGAGCGGCGCGACCAAGCGCGCGGCCTCCGCGCCCGCACGATTCGGCCGTCGCCGCAGCGGCGGCGCTGGCGGCGGAGCCTCGACCGGCGCCGGTGCGAACGCGCCGACGATGCTCGACCCCGCGCGACGCTCCCCCGTCGTCTCCCCCATCGTGCGCCGTCTCGCACGTCAGCACGGGTTCGACGCGGGCCGGCTGACCGGCACTGGCCCCGACCACCTCGTCATGCGGCGCGACGTCGAGGCGTACATCGGCGAGCAGCAGGCGCAACGCCCCGGAGCCGACACTGCGCCGACTCGCGTCGGGGCATCCGCACCCGACGCCGCCCCCGCCCCCGCCCCCACCATGGCGGCCGGCGACGAGCGGCTGCCGCTCGACCGCGTCGCGCGGGCCGCCGCCTCGCACTTCTCGCGCTCCCGCCGCGAGATCCCCGAGGCGACCGTCTGGATGGACGTCGACGCGACCGCGCTCGTCGAGGCCCGGCGTCACCTGAACGAGGCGACCGGTGAACGCTTCGGCACCACGGCCCTCGTCGCGCGCTTCGTGGTGGCCGGGCTGCGCCGTCACCCCCGGCTCAACTCGAGCTACGATGCCGAACGCGGCGAGCTCGTGCTGCACGGCGCCGTCAACCTCGGACTCGCCGCGCAGACGCCACGTGGGCTGATGGTGCCCGTCGTGCACGACGCCGAGCGCATGACCCTGCGCGAACTGCGCGACGCGATCGGCGTGCAGACCGAGGCGGCGACGACGGGCGCGTTCGCCCCGAACGCCCTCACGGGGGGAACGTTCACGCTGAACAACTACGGCACCCTCGGGGTCGACGGTTCGGCTGCGATCATCAACCACCCCGAGGCGGCGATGCTCGGCATCGGGCGCCTCGTGGAGCGCCCCTGGGTGGTCGACGGCGCGCTGGCCGTGCGGACGGTGACGGAACTCACGCTGTCGTTCGACCATCGGGTGTGCGACGGCGCCGAGGCCGCGGCGTTCCTGACGTTCGTGGCGCGCTGCATCGAGCACCCGATCTCAGTGCTCGCCGAGCTCTGAGGCGGGCGGGCCCCGTCGATCGGCCGATCAGAAGAACTCGTCGGGCGTGCCCGCGGCGCGCTCGACGTCGCGGGTGTCGACACCCGCGGCGCGCAGCTTGGCGACCGACACCCGGAGGCCCGACTCCATCTGCGCCGCCCAGGCGTCGGACTCGCGGGCGCTCGTCTCTGCGGCGCGGGCGCGCGCGTCGGCCGACTCGGCCGCGTCGCGCGCGTCGCGCACCTGGCGCAGCGCGAGCGAGATGCCGTAGTAGGCGGCCACCATGGTCGCGATCGGCGCCGCGACGATCGCGAGCGCGCTGATCGCACCGGCCGACGGGCCGAAGGCGACGACGAACGCGAACGCGATGAACAGCACGACGATCGCGACGAGCACGACGAGCATGAATCGCAGGTCGCGGCCCCAGGGACGGACGTCGTTCGACGGGGCGGGCGGCATCGCAACGGTGTCGTCGGTCGACTCGGGTGCCGGTGCGAAATCGGGCACCGTCGGCTGGTCGTCGTGGCTCGGACGGGCGTACGCGTCTGACATTCGGACTCCGCTCCTACGTTCTGATCGACCCCCCAATTCTGGGCCGCCCCTGTCGGGGGGTCAAGGAACCGCGCCGGGCGCGGGCGGATGCCTCAGGCGGCGCGCCGCCTGGCGAGGCCGCGTTCGATCGTGGCGATGATCGCCGGGTCGTCGGGCTCGGTGGTCGGCCGGAAGCGGTGCACCTCGCCATCGGGGAGGATGACGAACTTCTCGAAGTTCCACTTCACGCGGCCGGCCTTGCCGCGGGCATCCTGCACCTTCGTCAGCTCCTCGTAGAGCGGGTGACGGTGACGGCCGTTGACCTTGGTCTTCTCCATGAGCGGGAAGCTCACGCCGTACGTCATCGAGCAGAACTCCTTGATGTCGTCGGCCTCGCCGGGCTCCTGCCCGGCGAACTGGTTGCACGGGAAGCCGATGACGGTGAAGCCCTGGTCTTCGTACTCGCGCTGCAGGGCTTCGAGCTTCTCGTACTGCGGGGTGAGCCCGCAGCGCGACGCGACGTTCACCACCATGACGACCTCGTCGGCGTGGTCGGCGAGCGAGGCGGGCTCGCCGTCGATGGTCGTGAGCGGGATGTCTCGGATCTGCACGCCTTCGAGCCTACGCCGCCGCGCGCTCGGTGTGGGCGGGTGCCGCTACGATCGCAACGCCCTACCGGAAGGATCCGACCCGATGCACCGCGCCCCGATCGCCGTCCATGCCTCCTCCGACGGCGGCCGGCGATGATGGGGGTCAGTCATGCGGTGAGCGGAGCGGCCGCCTGGATCGCCGTGACCGGCACCGTGCCGTACCTCTCGAGCGGTGCCCTTCCGCTCGACCCGGTCGCCGTGCTCGCAGGCTCACTGGTCTGCGCCGGAGCGGCCCTCCTCCCCGACGCCGATCATCACAGCGCGACCATCGCGCAGTCGGTGCCGGTGCTCGGCCGGTTGACCGCCCGCACCGTCGAGGCCGTCTCCGGCGGGCACCGGCACGGGGCTCACTCACTCCTTGGCGCATTCGTGGTCACGGGCGCGGCGTGGGCGCTCACCTTCGCGACCGTGGAGGTCGACGGAGTGGGTCCGCTCTCGATCGGCGTCGCCGCAGGCGTCGCCGCGCTCACGTGCTTCGGCGTCAAGGCGCGCGACTTCGTCGATTCGTGGTTCACAGCATGGATCGCGGGTCTCGCGCTCGCACTCGTGCTCATCGTCGTGGCGCCGGGCGGACTCGTCTGGTTCCCGCTCGCGGTCGCGCTCGGGTTCGTCGCCCACCTCGCCGGCGATGCGCTCACGACGGGCGGCCTGCCCGGTCTTCTCTGGCCGTGGATGCCGCGGCCGCCGTCCTTCGTGCGTGCCGTGCCGCTCGTGAACCGCGTCTGGCTGCCGAACGGGTTCGTCGCGCTGCCTTTGCTCGGTGACACCGGGTCGTGGCGCGAGAAGGCCCTCGGCGGGCTGCTGGCGCTCTATTGCACGGTCGCGGTCGCCGCTGAGGTGCTGCGCGCGATCGGCGTCGAACTCGGGGCGTGACCCTGGTCGAGTCCGCCCGAGGCCCGAAGGACGACGGCGGGACTACCCGGCGGCGCCGGAGCCGGCCGGAACGCGACCGGCGGCGCCGGAGCCGGCCGGAAACCTCTCGGCCTTCGCGCTGCGTGGAGTACGACTCGTGATCCGCTCGATCCGCTCGCACGTCGCCGATGCTGCGCCCTCCGAGCGTGGCGATCCCGAAGGTGGCGGGCTTGCCGCGCATCCGTGCGATCACCTCGACGATCATCATCACGCACATCACGAGCGTGCCACCGATCCACGCGACGAGGGTCGCCCACAGGGGCGGATACACCCAGTCGGGCGCGCCGAGGATCACGCCGAAGACGATGATCTCGACGAGGACCAGCGCGAGCCCGACCACGAAGACGGCGCCGGAGAGGGTGTAGACGGTTCGCGCCGGGTCGCCCCGGTGGATCAAGCGGACTCGGGGCTGCTTCACGGTTGGAGAATAATCGACGACGATTCGCCCCAGCCAGTCGCATGCGTCGCGACGGAATCGACACGCGAACCGGCGAGGTTCATCGGGTCGCCGCGCACACGCGCTGCGGCCGGGCATCACGGCGATCGCGCGGACACCGGTTCCGGTGAGTTCGACGTCGACGCCTGGGTAAGGCTGGAGACCTACCTCTTGCTAGCGGAATAGACGGCCATTTACGGAGTGGGGACCGTCGCAGCAACGCTCGAAAGGTTGACGATGGCTTCACCGCCGTTCATCACCATGTCGGCGGCGTAGGGGCGAGAGAGTCCGGTGAGTGCGAGCACCTTCAGCCGCAGCAGTTCGTCGAGACGGTCCGGTTCGGTTTCGATGACGTCAGCATCGGCGCCGATCCCGGCGTTGTCGACGAGCACTTGGAGCGAACTGCACGGCGAGCTCGGCCCTGATCCCGGAGCTTGCTCCGGTCACCGGAGCGGCATGCCCCGAACCCGTGCACGCGGTCGAGCCTCTCGTTCATGCTTCGTTCCTCTTTGAGGGAAGCGTGCCGCTGACACCTGCCGCAGCCAGATCGCGGAGGGCGACCTCGACGGCTTCCGTCACCGGAAGGCGGTGCGCCACGATGAAGCCGCGCTCGTCCGCCGCGAGCGGCTCGAGCGCCTCGAGTTGCGAGGCGAGCATCGACGCGGGCATGAAATGACCGGTTCGCCGCGCGATTCGTTCGGTGAGCTCTGCCTCGGTGCCGTGCACGTGCACAAACGCGAGGTTCGTCTCGCTGACCCGGATGAGGAAGTCACGATACCTCCGCTTGAGCGCAGAGCATGAGACCACGATCGGGTGTCCCTCGGCGTGCTCGTCCCGCGCTCGAGCTGCCACGCGGGCGAGCCAGGGCCATCGGTCCTCATCGGTGAGTGGGATCCCGGCAGCCATCTGCGCCTTCGCCTCTGGCGAGTGCAGATCATCGGCCTCGATGAACACCCCGTCGATCCGGTCAGCAAGGGCGACGGCGAGGGTCGACTTGCCGGCGCCGGCGACCCCCATCACGACGATCGCTGGGGGTGTCGCAGGGGCAACCGCTTCCGGACCGGTCGCCGAGATTCGATTCGGCATATCGGTCACCAGTCGTGGACCGTTCCGTCGAGGAGCCGGTTGTACGGGAGGTAGGCCTGCTCGTACGGGTACGTGCCCGCCTCGTCGACGTTCAGCTCGACCCCGAGTCCGGGCTTGTCGCCGGGATGCAGGTATCCGTCGGTCCAGGTGAAGGACTGCTCGAAGACGCGGTCGGTCTTCGCCCCGTGCTTCATGTACTCCTGGATGCCGAAGTTGTGGATCGACAGCCCGAGGTGCATGGCTGCGGCCATGCCGACCGGGCTGATGTCGGTCGGCCCGTGCATGCCCGACTTGATCTGGTACATCGCCGCGTAGTCGAGCGTCTTCTTGAGCGGCGAGATGCCGCCCATGTGCGTGACGGCCCCGCGGACGTAGTCGACGAGCTGGTCGCGGATGATGTCCTTGAAGTCCCAGACGGTGTTGAAGATCTCGCCGATCGCGAGTGGCGTCGTGGTGTGCCGGCGCACGAGGCGCAGCGCCTCCTGGTTCTCGGCCGGGGTGCAGTCCTCGAGCCAGAACAGGTCGTAGGGCTCGAGATCCTTGCCGAGTCGTGCAGCCTGGATGGGGGTCATCCGGTGGTGCCCGTCGTGCAGCAACGGCAGATCCGGTCCGAACTCATTGCGGACCGCCTCGAAGACGCCGGGCAGGTGGTTGAGGTAGGCGCGGGTGTCCCAGTCCTCCTCGACGGGCTTGGCACGGCGCCGCGCAGGCTCGTGGTCGTAGCGCACCGTCGCGTCGCCGACATCGGCGCCCTGCGCCGCGATGCCGTAGATCGCCTTCAGCGTGGGCACGCCGGTCTGCACGCGGATCGCTCGATACCCCTGCTCCTGGTGCGCCCGGATCGAGTCGAACAGCTCGGGCAGTTCCTTGCCCGAAGCGTGCCCGTAGGCCATGAGCCCGTTGCGGGACGCACCACCGAGGAGTTGGTAGACGGGCATGTCTGCGGCCTTGCCCTTGATGTCCCAGAGCGCCATGTCGACGGCGGCGATCGCGGCCATCGTGACCGGCCCGCGACGCCAGTAGGCCGAGCGGTACAGGAACTGCCAGGTGTCCTCGATGCGGCTCGCGTCGCTGCCGACGAGCAGCGGCACGACGTGCTCCTGCAGATAGGCGACGACGGCGAGTTCGCGCCCGTTGAGGGTCGCGTCGCCGAGGCCGGTATGCCCGTCGTCCGTCGTGATCTTGAGGGTGACGAAGTTGCGGTCAGGGCTGGTGACGATGACTTCAGCCTGGTCGATGATCATGCTCATGGTGTTGCTCCGTGGATCGTGGGTGAGCGGGATGTGTTCAGGATGTCGAGCGCGGTGACCGCTTCGGCGACACGTTCGGCGAAGCCGGCGTCAGCCGCGAGGCGTGGATCCAACGTGGCGAGGAGGGCGCGCCGCGTGGATACGTCGAGTTCGGCCACCACGGCCGGGTCGATGCCCTCGGGCGTCGGGGCTGTGCCGGCTCGAACGCCGAGCATCCACGCGGCGATCGCGGCGGCGCACCCGGGCGCCTCACGGCCGGCCGCGCGTTCGCCCAGCGCGACCGGCACGATACGCAGGCGCGCCTTGGTGGTCGAGTCCTGAGCGATCTGCGCGAGGCGGTGCTCTATGCGCGGATTGCGGAAGCGTTCGACGAGTGCGCCCCGGTAGTCGGCGAGGTCGAACCCTGGCAGCTGTCGCGCGTCGTCATCCCAGAGCCCCTCGACGAGAACCCTGCACACCGGGTCGTCGATCGCCTCACTCACGACGGTGTGGCCGCGAGTCTGACCGAACGTTGCGAGCACGGTGTGGGCGCCGTTCAGCATCCAGAGCTTTCGGTTCTCCCACGGGGTGATCTCGTCGACGAACGTGGCGCCCGCGAATTCCCAAACAGGGCGGCCGGAAGGGAAGTCGCCCTCCAGCACCCAGTCGGAGAACGGCTCGGTGACGACCGGCGCGGCGTCGAGCCATCCGGTGGCCTCAAGGACGGCGTGCGACTCGGCTTCGGCGTCGATCGCCGGCGTGATGCGATCGATCGAGGTCGAGACGACTGAGACCGACGCCCTCAACCAGGCGGGGAGGTCGGGCGATGTTCGCTCGGCGAGGTCGGCCAGCGCGCGTCGCAGGAGCCCACCGTTGTCGGGGAGGTTGTCGCAGGGCACGAGCGCGATCGGGCCTCCGCCGGCGCGACGCCTGGCATCGAGCGCCAGCAGAACCCGACCGAGCGCGGTCGCAGGCCGGGCGGCGTCCGTCGCACAGCCAGGCGCGTCGCCCGTGAGCGCGCTTCGAAGCAGGTCAACATCGGAAGCCACGGCCGCATCCTCGAGGTCCGGAGTGCCGTCGGCGGCGAGCCGGTAGCCGGCCTCGGTGATCGTGAGCGTCAGGATCGCGACCTTTGGGTCGGCGACGGCCGCGACGAACGCGGGCACGTCGTCGCCCGCTTCGACGCGCACGATCGACGGGATGAGCTCGACTCGGTCGCCATCGGCGGTCCGCTCGACGAGGGTGAACAGGCCATCCTGCGGGGTGAGCCGGTCGGCCAGGTCTCGGCTGCGACCGGTGAACGCGACGATCCCCCAGTCGTCGGCATCGGCCGCGTGAGCGGTGTACCAGGCCTGGTGCGCGCGGTGGAAGGCGCCGAGACCGAGGTGCACGATCCGCGCCGGCGGAGTCGGGAGCCCAGCCGCGGCGCGCGACAGGCGGACATCGGTTGTGGCGGTCACAGCTTGAAGACCTCTCGGGGAATGGCGTCGACCAGGTCGTCGATGATGCGCTCCGCGGCATCCATTCGCACTCTGCCCTCGACGACGAGCCGCGCGAGGAACCCGGCGTCGACGCGGCGGGCCGTGTCGTGCCGGGCCGGGATCGACAGGAACGCGCGCGTGTCGTCGATGAAGCCGCTCGACCGGTAGAAGCCGGCGGTCTCGGTCACGGCGGACCGATGGCGGGCGATCGCGTCAGGCGCGTCGAGGAACCACCACGGTGCGCCGAGGTACACGCTCGGGTAGAACCCCGCGAGCGGCGCGAGTTCGCGCGAGTAGGTGGTCTCGTCGACCGCGAACAGCACGAGGTGGAAGTCGCGCTCGAGGCCGTATCGCTCGAGCAGCGGACGGATGCCGCGGGTGAACTCGGTCGCGACAGGGATGTCGTGTCCGGTGTCGGGCCCGAACCCGGCGTGCGTGGCCGTGGAGTGGTTGCGCAGCACCCCCGGGTGGATCGTCATGACGAGCCCGTCATCGACGCTCATGCGCGCCATCTGCACGAGCATGTGCCCACGGAACGCCCGCCGCTCCCCCGCATCCGCCGTGCCGGCGAGCGCGGCCTGGAAGAGTCGCTCCCCCTCACCCGGGTCGAGGTCGACCGTGAGCAACTCCTCGACGCCATTGTCGGTCGAGACCGCGCCATGCCGGATGAAGTGCGCGCGACGATCCTCGAGCGCGTCAAGGTATCCGGCGAAGTCAGCGGGCCGGCCGGTCGCGGCGAGCAGTCGCTCGACGTTGCCCGTGAATCCGATCGTGTCGGGATCGAGGTACCGGTCCGGTCGGAAGGTGGGCACCACTCGCCCGGGAAGGTCCGATGCAGCAAGCAAAGCATGTTCGGACAAGTCATCGAGCGGATCGTCGGTGGTCGCGAGGAACTCGATGCCGAACCGCTTGAAGAGCGCGCGCGGCCGGAACTCCGGACGTACGAGGGCGGCGGCGATCTCCTCGTAGATCGTGTCCGCGGTTTCGGTCCCGAGCGGTGTCCTGATGCCGAAGACCCCGTCGAGTTCCTCCTCGATCCAGTACCCCGACGCGGTGCCCGCGAACCGGTGCCAGTGCGCCGCGAGCGTTCGCCACACCGTGCGCGCATCTCGCCCGGCCGCCTCGTCCACGACCAGTTCGGCGAGGTCGACCCCGGCGGCGTGCAGGAGGCGGGTCACGTAGTGGTCCCCAGTGACCAGCAGCGCCACCGGGTCGCTGTACGGCTCGTCGCGCAGGAGCAGCGACGGCGCAACGTGCCCGTGCGGCGAGATGATGGGGCTGTCCGCCACTCTCGCGTGAAGGTCGAGGGCAATCGACCTGGTCGAGGGGTCGGCCGGCAGCAGCCGTGCGGGATCTCGGAGCGGCATGGTCACTTCGCGATGAGGTTGAGCTGGGCGTTCAATGCGGCGACGTGCTCGAGCGACACGCCACCGGCCTGCTTGATGAGCTTCTCGACGCTCATCCGGTCGACGATGGCCTGCATGGCCGGCGGAATCTCCACGCCCTGGCCGACCTCGCCGCGGCTGGTCGCGACGGCTTCCATCACCGAGGCGATGACGCGGGCGCCAGCTTCGGACTGCTTGATGTCGCCGAGCGAGTCGCGAACCGAGAAGAACCCGGCGGGACTCGGCAGCTCGGCCTCGTCGAACCAGTTGGCGATGGTCGTCGTGGGCATCACGCTTGCAGCGGAGACCTTGTCGACCTTGCGCAGCGTGATCGTGTCGGTCGATGCACCCGAGCGAGCGGTGACCTCATGCTCGCCGGTCAGTGGCACCTGGAAGCGGAAGACCCGGCGACCCGAGGCCGCACCGATCTCGACGCCGTCGACCGACAGCACGACCCGGTCCTGGTTCGAGTACACGATCACCTCGGTGACATCTTCTGCCCGTTCGGCGCGTCGGCGGCCTGCGATGTGCACGAACGGTTCGCTCGACCATGCGGCCTTGTACACGTAGAACGCGTCCTTCTTCTGCGACCGGTCGAACGAGACGAGGCCCTTCTGGTTGCGGCCCGCAACGCCCCCCTCGTCACGTCCGGCGGATCCGAAGTCCGCAAGGTTCCACACGTGCGTGGCCCAGAGCCACGGCCGCGCCTCGATCATGCCGACCATGTGCTCGTGGTAGAGCGCCTGGTAGCTCTCGGTGTAGTCGCCCTTCTCGGGAGCGGCGGACTGGAACTGCGCGTTCGCGTCGGCCCCGTACTCGGCGAGCCCGATCGCGATCTCGGGGTTCGCGGCGTGGAAGTCGTCGAGCCAAGAGTCGTTGTCGGCGACCTCGCCGACGTACCAGCCGAAGTAGAGGTTGTACGACATGACGTCGGGCAGCCCGACCAATGGGTGGTCGGTCTCGAGGAGGAAGAGGTTCGCCATCGCGGTCAGGCGGGTCGGGTCGAGCTCATGGGCGAGGTCGTTCAGTTCCCGGTGGGCGGCAACCACGTTCTCGCCCGATCCGGCGAGGGTGATCTCGTTCGACAGGCCCCACGAGACGATGCTCGCGTGGTGGCGGTTCTGCACGATCAGTTCGACGAGCTGATCGCGGGCGTTGTCGCTCGCTCCGGGGAGAAACACCGTGATCTGCGGGATCTCGGCCCACACCACGAGGCCCGCTTCGTCGCAGAGGTCGTAGAAGCGCTGGTCGTGCTGGTAGTGCGCGAGCCGCACGGTCGTGGCACCGAGCTCCCGGATCAGCGCGAGGTCGCCCTGCTTGATCTCCTCGGTGATCGCGTTGCCGACGCCCTCGAAGTCCTGATGGCGCGACACTCCGCGAAGCGGGTACACCTCGCCGTTCAGCAGGAATCCGCGCTGCGGGTCGACCGCGAACTCGCGGCAGCCGAAGCGCAGTTCGACGACGTCGAGCACCACGTCGTCGGCGAGGAGTTCGGCTCGGGCCGTGTACAGGTGCGGGTCGCGCAGGCCGTGCCAACGGCGCACGTGCTCGATCGTGAGCGACGCGTTCGCGGCACCATCGAGGATCGGCACGGTGACGGCCGCTTCGCCGTCGACGAGGAAGCGCACGCCGGTCGCCGACACGCCGGAAGTCGGGGCAACGGCCGCGCTGAGCGCGACCTCGGCGCGGTCGCCGTCGAGACTCGGGGTCACGATCAGGCCAGGGCCGCCGTGGCCTTCGAGTTCAAAGTGTTCGCGGCCGACGGTGATCTGGCGCACGTCGCGGTAGATGCCGCCGTAGAAGGTGAAGTCGGCCTGCTGCGGGTAGACCCGCTCGTTCTTCGCGTTGTCCACGATGACGACGAGCGTGCCAGATCCGTCCGTGAGTTGGTCGGTCAGGTTCACGCGGAAGGTCGAGTAGCCGCCGTCGTGGCTCGCGAGGAGACGGCCGTCGAGGTACACCTCGGCCGACGAGTTCACGCCCGCGAACTCGATCCAGGTCTCGACGTCGGACGCCTCTGCCTCGATCACGCGTGCGTACGTCGAGCGGCCACGGCGGTAGTCGCCGCCCGCCTGCCCGTCGATCGCATTCCAGGTGTGCGGAAGCACGACTTGCTCCCCTCCCGCGGCGACCACGTCCCAGCTCGATCCTGCGGGCAGTTCGACGGGTGCGTATGCCCAGCCCTCGGGGATCGACGTTGCCCGGCGGGCGACAGGGACAGCAGGCTGCGTCATGGGAGTCTCCTTCGACGTGAATGCGCCGGCGCGCGCCGGCTGGGCTCCACCACGATACGAACGATCAGCGGGCTCGTGATAGAACTGATCACGCACGATCAGAACTGAATCGGCAATTTCTTGCCGATCACACGAACCGAGGCAGTTCCATGACGACGACGTCGGACGCAGATACGCAGAACGCACTCGAGCCAATCGCCGCCGCTATGGCGGAGGTCCTGAGCTGCCCGATAGTGCTCACGACCGACATCGCACCGGCACTCGACGCATTCGAGTCGGCACACTGCCTCAACCCTCGCATCCAGCCCGCCTTCACCGCGTCGGTGCTCCGAGGATTCGTGCGCGACATGGACATGCAGGTCGTTCACGAGATCCGTGAGCCGCTCGGCATGGCGATCGCGCTCGTTCGGTGGGGCGATCGCCTCCTCATCATCGGCCCGTACACGCATGAACCCATGCATCCGGGTGTCGCAGAAGAGGCCATGAGCCGGTTGGGGGTTCCCAGTGCCCACCTCCAGATCTACAAGCTCTACCGCACCCGATACCCGATCGTCGATGCAGAGTACGTCTACCGCGGAGCCGCGAGCCTGCTCCGCGCCGGCGGCGCCGAGGACGCACTCGGCAGCCTTCGCGAGATCGAGGCCGAAGGGGGGACGATCGCCCCCGGAGTTCGGGAGGCCCCGCAGTCCGCCGCATTCACCGTGATCGAGGAGCGGTACCGACTCGAACGGGAATTCATGGATGCGGTCGCGAAGGGCTCTTCCGATCGAGCCCTCGCAGCCCTGCAACGCATGGGACGGATGCCGCAGACCATCAGCTACCTGAACACGCCCTTCCTCGGCACGACCATCCTGCGCATCATGGCCCGGGTCGCGGCACAGCGCGGCGGACTGCCACCGGTGACCGTCGACGCGATCTCCCAGGAGTATGCGCAGCGCCTGCACCGCATCGGCCATTCCTCCGACCCCAAGCGTTCTGCAGCGTTCACCGCGCAGATGGTCACGGACTTCTGCCGGCACGTCCGACGTCACAACCAACGCGAGTACCCGCCAGTGGTGCGTCGGGTCGCCGACGAGATCGACCTGCATCTCAGCAGCCAAGTCTCGACGACGGAGCTCGCGGACCGGCTAGGGGTGTCCGCGTCCACGCTCGCTCGCCGCTTCAAGGCCGCGACCGGCCTGACCATCGTCGCGTACACCGCCCAGCAACGGGCTGAACGCGCGGCCCGCTTGCTCGCCACGACGACGCAGAGCGTGCGCGATATCGCGCTTTTCGTCGGCTACGACGACGCCAACTACTTCGTGAAGGTGTTCCGAGAGACGCACGGCATGACGCCGACCGCCTATCGCGAGGCTCACACGGCCTGACCCGCACGAAGGCCGCGGATCGCATTGGATCCGCGGCCCTCCATTGTCGGCGCTTCGTCAGGTGAGCACTGACTCGCCCTCTACCTCCGCGGCCTGCAGGGTGGCCTTGCGCGCGCCGACGCGCTTCTGCACCTCGACCATCTCGGCACGGTCGAGCTTGTAGCCGCGCATGGCAATGAGCGAGGCCACCCAGCCGAGGATCGGCAAGCCGAAGAACAACGCCAGGCTCATCAGCAGAATCGGCGTCGACGGGCTATCGGTGGGCTGCGGCATCACCGTCGTGAAGCCAATGAGTGCCACTGCGCCGAGCGCAAGCGTCGCACCGAGCGACGTGATGACCTGGTCGACGAAGTTGTACGTCGCGGTGACTGTCGCGGGCAGGAACTTGCCTGAGCGCTCCAGCTCATAGTCGATGACGTCGGCCCGCATGGCGCCCTGAGCGACGGTGACCACCATGGAAGCGCCGTTGAGGAGCAGGTAGACGAGGAAGAAGCCGATCGTGAGTGCCAGGTTGCCGAGGATGGACCCCATGTCGACGACGAGGCAGAACACGGTCAGGATCACGGCGAGGATCAGGCAGATCCACGTCCAGGTGATAGTCGCGGCCTTCGACCCGTGCTTGCCGGTGTACCGGGCGCCCCAGATGGCGAAGACGATGCCGGGGAGGATCGCGATGAGACCGAGCACGGAACCGAGCTGCATGTTGCCGAGCAGGATGCCCCACATGAGCGTGCCGATCACGGCCTGCGACTTCACGACCTGCGCGAGCTTGTCGGAGGCACCACTGATCAAGTAGCGCTGGAAGGGCCCGTTCTTCGTGAGCAGGTTCCACATGTCGCGCATCGAGACGTCAGCCTTGGCCTTGTCGACGTCGAGGTGCGCGAAGTTCTCCGGCTTGTCGATGCGCGAGACGCCGACGCAGGCGAGGATCTGGAACGCCAGCGAGCAGGCCACGTAGGCGATCGCCGTCTCGCTCAACATCTCGACCGTGAACTGGTTGCCGTGACGCGGAAGGAACACCACGGTCGAGAGGATCGAGAAGACTGCGGGCACGAAGTACGCGTAGACCGTGGACCACACCTGCACGGTCGGACGCTGTCGGGGGTCGTTGGTGAGCACCGGGCCGGTCATCTGCCCGGCGATGTCGTTCATCGACGAACCGATGATGTAGACGACGTACATCGCAATGAAGAACACGGCGCCCAGACCGCTGTCGGAGGCCCAGACGAACAGCATCAGGATCGCGAGCGACCTGATCAGCCATCCACCGAGCATGAAGAAGCGCAGCTTGCCGAACCGGAAGTTCACCTTCTCGATGAGCAGCGCGATCAGCGGGTCGATCAGGCCGTCGAACACGCGGGTGAACGTGAGGATCAGGCCTGCCGCGGCGACCGCGATGCCGTAGCCGGCGTTCTGCAGGTAGCTCATGAGGCCGACGAGGACGTAGAAGATCATCGCCGAGCCGTTGTTCATCTGGGAGAGGGCGATCTCCCACGTCTTGGCGCGGCGGTAGGTCACGCCGTCCGCCTCGCTTGCCGTCTGCTTCGGGTTACGCGCCATTGCGTTTTCGCTCCTTCGGGAATTCCGCTCGTGCGACGAACGGGTTGTTCCATCGGTCGCTTCACTGAGCCGAGAGCAACACTAAGAATGCGGCGCGTGCCGGTGATAGAACCGTGTCGACGGATCTAGTACGAATTCGGCACCCGCCTTCGAATCCGTCAGGCCTCGAGGAGGTCGCCCATCTGCTTGGCGATGAGGGTCGTCGCGAACCGCGGGTTCAGACGCGAAAGCCGGTCCATCGCCGCGGCATCCGAACCGATCGTCGCGCGGAACCGTCCCTTCTCGATGGCGGCGACGATGACGCGTCCTGCTTCGACCGGGCTCGTCGTCTTGAACGTCGCTGTCTCGGCGGACGTGTCACCGGCGAGGCTGACGCCCGAGTTCGCTGCGATGTCCGTGCCGATCGCCCCTGGGAACACCACGGTCACCTGCACGTTCGTCCCGAGGAGTTCGGCGTAGAGCGCCTCCGTCAGGAGCTTCACCGCCGCCTTCGACGCTCCGTAGACGGCTTGACCGGGCACCGGCGCGTACGACCCCATGCTCGCCACGTTGAGGATCGCCGCCTCGGGGCGCGAGAGGAGTATGGGAAGGAACGTCTTGCACATGTTCATGACCCCGCCGAAGTTGACGTTCATCACCTTGTCGATCTCGGAGAACGGCAGGTCGACGACCTTCACGAACTGCTGGATGACTCCCGCGATGTTCACGATGCCGTCGACCGCGCCGTGCGCGTTCTCGACAGCATCGGGCAGCGCCGCGACCGCTTCACGGTCGGTGATGTTGACGACATGCCCCGAGAACCGATCGCCGGCCGAAGCGAGCCGAGCGGTCTCGGTGAGACCGTCGGCATTGAGATCGACGCCGGCGACGGAAGCTCCGCCGCTGAGGAGCCTGAGGGTGGTCTCCCGTCCGATGCCGTTGCCGGCGCCGGTGACGACGAAGACCTTGTTGGTGGTGTCCATGTGAGATTCCTGCCTGGTCGGGGTGGGGGTTGCCGGTCGAGCCGAATCGCGGGGCCTCGCGTGACGCCGGATCCGGTGACGCCGGTCGAAACGAATGAACTGCTCGAGGGAGGTTCGGCGACGAACTCGTCGATCAGGACGGGAGCAGTCGCCGGAGTACGTCGGCGCTCACCTCCGCGCTGCGCAGCGGCGACCCGTCGATCCAGTTCTTGTGGGTCTCGAGGATCACCGCTTCCATCTGCAGCGCGATGGCTCGCTCGATGATGGGGTCCACGGCCAAGTTGCCGGTGCCGAGTTCGACGCTGTCCGCTTTGACGATGGGCGTCATCGTCGGGCCGGTCACGCGCGAGCCGCGGTCGGTGAGGTGGAGGAGACGAACCCGTTCGCCGAACGTGTCGAGCAGCCGCAGCGGATCCGCTCCCGCAGTGGCCGCCCAATAGCAGTCGAGCTCCAATCCGATCGCCTCGGCATCCGTCTGCTCGAGCAGCGCCGCGAAAGCGGTGCCGCCTGAGGGCAGCCGCCGGAACTCCGCGGTGTGGTTGTGGTAGAGCAGGCGGAGGCCGTCGTTTGCGAAGGCGTGGCCGGCGACGGTGAGCCGTTGCGCCAGCCGGGCGACCGCCTCCTCGTCGCCGTAGTCGAAGCGGTGCATTCCGGTGACCACGACGTTGCGCGTGCCGAACTCGGCGCACCGCGCCACGACCTCCGCCCGTGCGGACTCGATCGTCCCGAGGTCTTCGTGGAGGGCGACCACCGAGAGGCCCGCGTCGGCGACGAGGCGCGGCCAGTCGAGCCGCCCGCCGCCGCCGACCGGCATTCCGGCGACTCGCGTCAGGGCCCGGACGATCAGTGGGGTCGGCCGGGTCATGAATCCGTTGAGTTCGATGCCTTCGAATCCGGCCGCGACCAGGCGCGCGAGGGTCTCGCGCGCCTGGTCTTCTGTGGACGAGATCCGGCCGATCTGGATCTGCTGGATCGCCCGCAGCGGCCGCCGAGTGGATGACGGCACGCGTCAGACCGTCTCACCGGCGTCGGCGAGGAGCGTGCTGCCGGTCATGATCATCGAGAGGTCGCTCGCGGCGAAGAGTACGACGCGCGCGATGTCGTCGGGGGTGCCCATGCGGCCGATCATGCTCGTCTTCATCACGTCGAGGGTCGGCATCTCGATGCCGGCCGCGGCCGCCGCCTCGGCGCCGGCCTTCGCCGCCGCGATGTTGCCCTCGGTGGGTACGAAGCTCGGCGCTACGCCGAGCACGCGAATGCCGAGCGGGGCGAGGTCGACCGCGAGCGACTTGGTCATGCCGAGCGCGGCGTGCTTCGACCCGACATAGGCGGCCATGCCGGGGAACGCCACCTGCACGCCCGCGGTCGAGATGATGTTGACGATGACGCCGCCCGATCGGTCGGCCGACATGCGGCGTGCGGCCTCGCGCGAACCGAGGAACACACCGCGCGCGTTGACGGCGAAGGTCGCGTCCCACATCTCGTCGGGCATCACGGTCACCGGCGCGTTCGGGAAGATCCCGGCGTTGTTCACCCAGATGTCGATGCCGCCGAGTTCGGCGACGGCCACGTCGGCGGCCGCCGCGACCGAAGCCGTATCGGCGACGTCGGCGCGCGTGGCAGCCACGCGAACGCCGTACCGGTCGGCGAGCTCCACGGCGGCGGACTGCGCCGCATCCTCGTCGAGGTCGATCAGCAGGAGGTCGGCCCCGGCCTCGGCCAGTCGCGCCGCGATGGCCTTGCCGAGGCCCTGCGCCGCGCCGGTCACGACGGCCCGGCGGCCGGTGAGCGAGAGCAGCTCGGTGAGCGAACGGGCCGAGACGTCGGCGAACGGGAAGCTCATGCTGCAGCCTCCGCCGAGTCCAGCCCATTGCGCTTCGCGACCTCGCCGAGCCAGGCGAGGCTCGGTTTCGGTGTGCGCACGAAGGTCTCGCGGTCGACCGCGATGAGGCCGAAGGTGGGCTCCCAGTGGCCCCACTCGAAGTTGTCGAGGAGTGACCAGTGCAGGTAGCCGCGCACGTCGACGCCGTCGGCGATGGTGCCCGCGAGGCCCCGCAGCGCCTCTTCCGTGTAGCGGATGCGCTGCGCGTCGTCGGCGGTGGCGATGCCGTTCTCGGTGACGACGACGGGCGTATTCTCGCTGACCTCCCACGCGTGACGCACGGCCATCGCGAGGGAGTCGGGACGGAAGGAAGTGCCGACGAGGGTGTTATCGGGGTGCGGCGGGTGCGGCACGAGGCCGTTCGCGTCGACCTGCTGGCTCGAGTACGCCTGCACGCCGACGAAGTCGTCGCCGCGGCTGCCCTCCCAGTACACGTCCTCCTTGCCGTACCGGATCTGCAGCAGCTTCTCCTCGCCGCCGGGCGCTGCCGTGAGGGCGCCTGCCGCGATCGTCCAGCCGACCTTCGCACCGGTGCGCTCGCGCACGATCGCGCGGGCGGCGTGGTGGATCCGCGTGAACATGCGCCCGATCTCGGGGTCGGCGTAGGTCAGGAACTCACTGTGCGTCTGCTTCTTCTCCGCATCGCCCTCGGCCTCGACCGTGGGGCTCGTCCACTCCCCGCCGGATGCTGAGAGGTGCCGCATCGCGGTCATGATGGCCGCCTGCATGTTGGGCTCGTTCATGGTCGCGACCCATTCGACGCCGTCGAGGATGGTGCACGCCTGCTCGACGTACGCGCAGAACAGCGCTTCGGCGTCGGGGCCGTCCCAGCCGCCGAGCGCGGCGAACCACTGCGGCGTCGTGAAGTGCTGCAGGGTGACGACTGGTGCGACGCCGTGGTCGAGGCAGTAGTCGATCATGCGACGGTAGTGGGCGAGCTCAGCCCTCGAGAAGTGACCGCGCACCGGCTCGATCCGCGACCACTCGAGGCTGAAGCGGTAGGACGTGAGGCCCGAGTCCGCGAGCAGTCGGATGTCCTCGCGGTAGCGGTGGTAGCTGTCCACAGCATCGCCCGAGAGCTCCATGCCCGGCATCATCTGCTCGCGCGCCCACCAGTCGCTGTTCACGTTGTTGCCCTCGATCTGGTGACCCGCGGTCGCGGCGCCCCAGAGGAATCCATCGGGGAAGGTCGTCATGAGTTGGTTCCTCTCGTTCGTTGAATCGTCGATTTCGAAAGATGGATGCGGCGTGCGGAGGCTGCCGCGGGGGTCATGCCTTCGCGGTCGACGCGCGGGCGGGGAGCGTGGCGGTCGTCTCGAACCGGCCCGCCCCGATC
The DNA here is from genome assembly GCF_029167465.1 of Agromyces chromiiresistens. NCBI lineage: Bacteria > Bacillati > Actinomycetota > Actinomycetes > Micrococcales > Microbacteriaceae > Agromyces > Agromyces chromiiresistens. The sequence goes on along the minus strand of NZ_JARFNL010000003.1, from coordinate 19,942 downwards.
CGGTGCTCGGTGCCGTCGGGCAGCACGACGTGGGCGGTGGTGCCCGACGGGATCTCGGCCGACAGCGACATCCGCTCGCCCTCGATGCGCCAGTCGACCGCGATCGTGCCCTGCGGCCCCTCGTGACGCCCGCGTGCCCAGGTGACGCCGCCCCCTGGAACGGGCGCGATCACGACGCGCTCCCAGCCGATCGAACCGGCCTCCTGCCGCAGCCCGAGCGTGTGCGTGTGCAGGAACCGCATCGCCGCACCCTTGCTGTAGTGATTGAGCGACTCGTGGGCGTCGCCGTGCTCGTCGATGCCCTCCCAGTCCTCCCAGACCGTGGTCGCGCCGCGGTCGAGCATGTACCGCCATGATGGGGCGGTGCGCTGCTGGAGGAGTTCGTACGCGACGTCCGCGCGGCCGTGGTCGGCGAGCACCTGCAGCAGGTCGCCCGTCGCGAGGAATCCGGTGCCGACATGGGTGCCGGCGTCGCGGATCAGCTCGACGAGCCGGTCGACCGCGCGGTCGCGGAGCTCCTCGGGAATCAGCCCGAACGCGAGGGCCCGCACATAGGCGGCCTGGGTGTCGGTCGTCGTCGTGCCGTCGGCGCTCAGGTAGGCCTGTCGCCAGGCATCGGCGATGCGGTCGGCGGTCGCCGCGTAGCGGGTGGCATCCTCGACGCGGCCGAGGATGCGCGAGACGGCGGCGAGGGTCGCCGTCGAGCGGTGCAGGTACGCGGTGCCGACCTCACCCTTGTCGGCCATGAACCAGGCCATCGGGTTGTGCTTGATCGGGTCGATCCGGTTCCCCTCGGCGTCGCGCTGCCTCGGCTCGGTCCATTCGCCCCAGTGGAAGGTGCCGTCCCAGAGGTACTGCTCGAATGGCTCTGGCTCATCCGAGGCCTGCACGCGGGCGAAGTGCCGGGTGGTCCGCGCCTGCTCGAGCACCCACTCGACCCAGCGCACCATCGCGTCGACGTTCTCGGCGAGCACCTGCTCGTCGCCGTACGAGAGGTAGAGCTCCCATGGCACGGCGACGATCGCGTCGCCCCAGCCCGACGAACCGGTCATCATGGCGAACTGGTCATCGAGGTGATGCTTGATGCGGCGCCCGTCGGGCGAGAAGTTCGCGACGCGGCCGTCGTCGAGCTGGTCGTCGCGCACCGAGCGCAGCCACTTGCGGCTGAAGCCATGCACGTCGAACAGGCGTGTGGCCATGGGCGCGAACACTTGATAGTCGCCGGTCCATGCGAGCCGCTCACGGGTCGGGCAGTCGGTCGGCACGTCGACGGCGTTGCCTCGGAAGCTCCAGTCGACGATCTCGTGCAACCGGTTCAGCTCGTCGTCGCTGCACGCGAAAGTGCCGGTGCGCGCGAGGTCGGTCTGCACGACGCACATCTCCAGGGATGCCGCAGCGAGAGCGCTGCCGTCCGAGCGGGTGATGCGTGCGTAGCGGAACCCGTGCACCGTATGGCGGGGCTCGAAGACGCTGCCCTGCTCCCCCGCGACGACTTCGTCGCGCTGCACGAAGGCCTTGCGCCCACCATCGGGCCGTTCGGAATCGAGGTGCGCGGTGTCCAGGTCGCCGTCGCGGCCCAGCGCCTCGCCGTATTCGAGCACGGTGCGGGTGCCCGGCGCGCCCAGGTCGGTCAGCCGGATCCATCCGGACGCGTTCTGCCCGAAGTCCGCGAGCCAGACACCGTCGGCGATCGCGCGCAGCGACTCGGGTGCGCGCGTCTCGACGACCCGCACCGGCGGGGCCGGCGACCAGTCGATCGGCGGCGCTTCGACGACATCGACCAGCACGCGTGCCTCGGCGGCGGACGGCGCGGACAGGTCGAGCGTCTGGCCGTCCATGAGGTCGGCACGGGTGATCGCCGATCGCCGGCTGGTCCAGGAGGCGTCGCTCACGACGACCTGCCGCGACCCGTCGGTGAACTCGACGTGCAGCTCGACCCGGGCGCCCAGCGTCGTGCCCCACCCGGAGGGCAGCCGGAACGCGCCAACTTGCCCGCGGTACCAGCCGTCGGAGAGCTCGAGCGCGATCGTGTTCGCCCCGTCGCGGAGGAGCCGGGTGACGTCCGCCGCCTGCGCATAGAGGGTGCGGTCGTAGGAAGTCGACCCTGGTGCGAGCTCGATCGTGCCGACGCGGTCGCCGTTCACGTCCGCCGTGTACACGCCGAGCGCGGTCGTGTAGAGGCGGGCCGACGAGACGGCGCCGGCGATCGTGAATCCGCCCGCGAGTACATGGGCCGCGCGCCGCCCGTAGCCGGCGTCGCCGTCGGCGCCCACGGCGGGTTCGACGGGAGAGATCCAGTGTGCGGTCCAGTCCTCGTCGAGGAGGCCCGACTCGAACCCCGCCCACTCCGACCACGCAGCATCCGGTGCATCGGCGCGGACGCGCCACCGGACACGCCGTGCGCTGCCGAGCGCCGTGAACGGCCAGGCCGTCAAGCGGCGACCGGCGACCTCCGCGACGATCGGCGGTGCTCCGTCGATCACCGCTTCCACCCGGTAGGCGTCGCGGGGGTCGCGGTCGACCGGGTCCTTCCAGGAGAGGCGGGGGGCGGCGCCGGTGACAGGGAATTCGTCACCGCCGCGGTCGACGACGAGGTCGTACGGGGCACTGGGCATGCGGGTTCGCTTCCGTTGGGATGCCGGTTCGGAATGTCGAGCTCGGCTCAACGGACCGACTTGACCTTGAACATGATGACGAGACCGCCGATGAGCGCGAACGCGGCGCCGAGCAGGTAGAGCAGGGTGTAGTTCTTCTCACCGCCGGTCGCGCCGAACGTGATCACGACACCGGCCAGCAGCGGCGCGATGGCACTCGGGATCTTCTGGGCGAACTGGATGACCGCCATGTAGCGGCCGGCCTGGTCGCGCTCGGGGATGGTCGCGTAGACGATCGCCTGGTCGACTGTCGCGAACACCGCGATCGTCAACTGCATGAGCACGGCGCCGACGACGATCTGCGCGAGCGACCACGCCGTAGCCTCGACGAGCGCGCCGACGACGAAGAGCACGGCGGCGATCATCACGAAGAGGCGGCGACGCTGGAGCCTGTCTGAGAGGAATCCGCCTGCGAGCGCGCCGCCCGTGGCGGCGAGCACTCCGACCATGCCGACCGTCGCGACCACGCCGGCCACCTCGCGGACCGGCATGTCGAGACGCTGTGCGTAGAAGAATGTGCCGAACGTGGTGTTGAAGTAGAGGCCGATGAAGAAGACGAAGCGGCCCAGCCAGTTCCACGCGAAGTCGGGGTACTTGCGGATGTTGAACCCGTAGCTCGCGACGACCGACCTCACGGTGACCTGCGTCGACGGCGCGAGGTCCTTCGAACTGCCCTCGGGCTTGATGAGCGGGAACAGTACGAGCAGCACCGCGCCGATCGCGCCGGGCAGCAAGAAGACGAGGAACGTGTTCGAGGACACCGCGTAGGCGACGCCGATGCCGAGCACCGGAGCGATCTGCGTCATGAGGCCGGTGAGCGCAGAGACCTTGCCGCGCTGCCTCTCGGGCAGCTTGTCGGCCTGGATGTTCTGCAGGGCGGCGCCGGCGATCGACCAACCGACCATGCCGAGCACCCAGCCGGCGCCGACGATCGGCAGGTTCGGAGCAAGACCGATGACGACGAGGCCAGCCAGGCCGATCGCCGCGCCGAGGTAGATGAACGGGCTCCGACGCCCGAAGCGCGACCGGGTGTGGTCGCTCCAGATGCCGACGAGCGGGCTGAGTACCAGATAGACGGCCTGCGCGATCCCGGTGATGAATCCGAGCACCTCTTCGTGACCGGGTGCGAGCTCGGTGATGCGGACGGCGATGCCGTACGAGAGCGGCACCATCATCGCCATGGATGCGCCGAAGCTCGCAAGCATCAGCCAGAGGATGTACCCCCGGCTCATCGGCTGCTGCGGCTCTGCCACGAGATGCTCGACCGGCGGCGCGGTCTCCTCGTCGGACACGGCGAGGCCGGCGGCAAGGTCCGCGGCCGGCTCGTTCTTCGTCACCATTGACTCCTTCATCGGCGGTGATCCGACCACGCGATCGTACGCGGGTCGTGCTGAGGGATTGCGCAAAAGTAACCATGTTGGTTACGTGTGGCCAAGAGTAACCACCGCGGTTACTATTGGCAAGTCGGCTTCGAACACGGGTCTGCGAGACTCGAGAGATGGGTGAACAGGGTGAAGGCATGCACGATTCCACCTCGCTGATGACGGCGTACACGCAGGGGGCCGGCACGCGCGTCGCCGACGACCACGCATCGGGATCATCCCCCGCGAGCCCGGCCCGAACTCGTCGGGGTCCCTATGCGAGCACGCCGGCGCGTCGCGCCCAGATCGTGCGCGCCGCGCTGGCGAGCTTCGCCGAGCACGGCTACGAACGCGCGTCACTTCGCGACATCGCCGCGCGCGCCGAACTGACGCATGCCGCACTCCTGCGCCACTTCTCCAGCAAGGACGAACTCCTCCTGGCCGCACTCGCGCAGCGCGATGACGACGATGAAGAGATGGCGCGCCGCATCATGCAGTCGCGCGTGCCGGCCGAGCAGGTGCTCTCGAGCGTGCTCGCCGACGAGTTCTCGCACCCCGAGCACCAGCGCAACTGGCTCGCCGTCACGGTCGCGGCGACGAACCCGGATCACCCCGCGCACGACTTCTTCATCGCGCGACGCGAACGCTTGCGCCAGCACTTCTCGAGCGGCCGTCTCGCCACCGCTCATGACGGCGAAGAGGTCACCGCCGACGACAGGATCACCATGCTGCTGGCCATGATCGACGGCCTGCGCATCCAGGCGCTGCTCGACCCGAGTCGAGCGACCCTCCCGCTCCTGGAGACGTTCATGCGCACCATCATTACCGACGACGACGCACGCGACTGACGAAGTCGTCTCGCAGAACGAGGGGAAGCCGCACGGGCAGCCCATCGAGGCACAGCACCCACTCGAGGGCACGCGGCGCCGATCGCCGGAACCGGCTCCGAGCCCGTCCCTCGAATCCACTGTCGCAGAAGAAGCGTGACGTCTCCCATCGACCCACTATCCCGCCGGTTGGTACAGGCGATCCTGCTCGTGCTGGGACACGTGCCTCGCCCTCACCGAGGAGACGAAGGACCCGCGTCGCCTGCCCGGCCGCGATCCTCACGAAGGTCATCCTGCTGATCGCCTACGTCGGCATCAGCGTCGTCGCGATGACGTGCTCCGCGCGGGGCCGGGTTACCGAATGCCCGGCTGATATCCAGGAGTGTCAAGCGCCATGCGGGTTCCCTGTACCGACTGTTTCGAGCCAGCGCGTGATCTTGAGGATCCCCTGCTCGAAGTCTCCGCTCAGAGGATCGTTGAGGAATCCATGCGACGAGCCGGGAACGACTGTCTCCGTCACGCAGACGCCGAACGCTCGGAGTTGTTCCGCGAAGCGCCGGCCCGACGCGCGCAGGCTGTCACGCTCGGCATCCAGGATCAGCGTGGCGGGGAGCCCTGCTGGGTCGCCGGCTCCTGGAAACACCTTCGGGTCGGCGAGGAGGCTCCGCGAACCCGCGTAGTTCAGCGTCATGCGCTCCACCCACTCCCCGGCCTGCGCGCCGGACGGGGACAGCGGATGATCGGGCTCGGCCTCAGTGGGTACCGGCAGGCTCGCATGGAACACCCCGTAGGCGAGAACCAGCCCCAAGGGAGGCACGCTGCCTTCGTCGCTGAGCCGCGCGGCGACGCTCGCGGCGATGCAGGCTCCGGCGCTTGCGCCGCCCAAGAACGCCGCACCTTGCTGCGCGAGGTCGAGGAAGGCGGCCGTCACATCGTCCTGCGCGGCGGGATAGCGCCCCGGCGCAGGTCCCAGGTCGAGCGGTCCGTGCTCCGGCCACGGCGGAGCCAGCCGATACTCCACCGTCCGGACCAGCCGCCCGCCGGCGGCGAGCCGACGGGCGACGGCATCGGACTCGGGCATGTCGATGCTGCCGCCGGCGAAACCGCCCCCGTGCACCCAGAGCAACGCGGCGCCCTGCGGGTGCTCGAGTATGTAGTCACGAACGGGCGTCCGTGAGTCCGCGAGCTGTCGGTCGTGCACCACGAACCTCACCGAGACTCCATTCCTACGCCCCGATCGGGAAGTGCGCCTCATGATGAGCGTCGAGCACCTCACGGTATGCCGCACCCGACTGCTTCACCGTGCGCTGCTGTGTTCCGTAGTCGACGCCGACGATGCCGAAGCGTTTGCCATAACCCTCCGCCCATTCGAAGTTGTCCATGAGCGACCAGGCGAAGTACCCCCGTAGCGGCATCCCAGCATCGGTGCACCGGGCCGCCGCCGCAAGATGGTCCAGGAGGTAGGCGACCCGGGACGGATCGACGATCGATCCGTCGGCGGCCGGCTCGTCGGCCCATGCGGATCCGTTCTCCGTGATGTAGATCGCCTTCGGGGCGTAGCGTTCGTGCGTCTGGGCGACGATGTCGGTGAGCCCCTTCGGGTACACCTCCCAGTCCATGGCCGTGTAGGTGCCATCGGGTCGAGTTTCCCGAGCACGAGTCACTGGGACGGAATCGTCACCCACCACCACGGCTCGCGAGTAGTAGTTGATGCCGACGAAGTCGATCGGTTCGGCGATCGTCTCGAGGTCGCCCGCTTCGACGGGGATCTTCTCGCGGAAGAGGTCCTCCGTGAGCGGGTGGTACTCGCCGTGCGTGATCGGGTGCAGGAAGAGCCAGTTGCGGTAGAGGTCGTTCCGCTCGGCTGCCGCGATGTCCTCGGGCGCGGGAGTCGCCGGCTCGGTCGGACTCATGCTGAGCGCGATCCCGACCTCTCGTTCGGTGGGGAGCGTGGCGCGGAGCGCCTGCACGCCGAGGCCGTGCGCCAGCAGCGAGTGGTGCATCGCGCGGACGGCGCTGTCCTCGGACGTCAGGCCCGGGGCGTGGACACCGGCGAGATGCCCGAGGAAGACGTACACCCACGGCTCGTTGAGCGTCATCCAGTGCTGTACCCGGTCGCCGAGCCGCTCCGCGACGTGCGTGGCGAACTCCGCGAATCGGTGTGCTGTGGAGCGATCGGTCCACCCTCCGACGGTTTGCTGCCACTGCGGCAGGTCCCAGTGATAGAGCGTGACGAACGGATCGATTCCGCCCGCCAGCAGTTCGTCCACGAGTCGGTCGTAGAAGTCGAGTCCGGACCGGTTCACGATGCCGTACGGCGAGGGAACGACGCGGGGCCACGCGATCGAGAAGCGGTACGCGCCGAGGCCGAGGTCGCGCATGAGTGCGACGTCGTCGCGCCACCGCCGGAAGTGGTCGTCGGCGACATCGAGCGTGTCGCCGCCCGCGACGGCGCCCGGCACGCGGGCGAACGTGTCCCAGATGCTGGGAGTGCGGCCCCCTGCGGAGACGGCGCCTTCGATCTGGGGCGCGGCGGTCGCCGCACCCCAGACGAAGTCGGCAGGGAAGCGCCCGCCGAGATCACGGGCGCGTGCCGTCAGCACGGCGGGGAGATCAGGGATGCCGCTCATCCGGCGTGTCCCTGAACGAAGCGGGACGTGCTCGAGCCCTGCAACTCGGCATCGGGGATCAACGCCGGGATCGTCGGATCATCTGGGAGCTCGATGACCTCGGACAGACGGATGTCGCGCGAGGACGCCCCGACTTCGACGCGGAACTCGCCCCCTTCCCTGCGCCAGAGCCCGAGGCGGCCGTCGCCGCGCTCGGCGACCGAGTCCCAGTACGCGAAGTCGCGGCTCTCGAGCTCGAACACGACGCGGGTGGACTCCCCCGGCGCGAGTCGGACCTTCTCGAACCCCCGCAGCTCGCGGACGGGACGGTACACCTCGGCGTCGGGGTCACCGACGTAGAGCTGCACGATCTCGTCGCCGGCGACAGGCCCGTCGTTCGCGATCGTGACCGACGCGAGAACGAGTCCGGCCGCGGCATCCGCGATCTCGACCGAGAGGTCGGAGTACTCGAACGAGGTGTACGACAGTCCGTGACCGAATGGGTATCGCACCGACCGGTTCAGAGCGTCGTACCAGCGATACCCGATGAACACTCCCTCGCCGTAGAGCACGGTGCCACGTTCGCCGAGCCAGTTCGGCTGGCCGGGTGTGTCCTCGAGGGCGACCGGGAAGGTCTCGGAGATCTTGCCGGCCGGGTTGACGCGTCCGAAGAGGACGTCGGCGACGGCGCCGCCGAGTGCTTGCCCCGTGAGCCATGACTCGACGACCGCATCGACGCGGTCGTGCCACGGGTCCATCGTGACGGCCGTGCCGTTGGAGAGGACGACCACGAGCGATGCGCCGGTGCGCTCCCGGAGGTCGGCGAGGCGACCGATGAGGGCGACCTGGTCTTGCGGTAGGGCGAGAGTGTCGCGATCGTTGGCCTCCTGCTCGAAGGCGAGCGGCAGGCCGCCGAAGACGACGATCGTCTCGGCGGCTTCGGCAGCGGCGACGGCCTCGTCGATGAGCCGCGCTGCGGTCGTTGAGACCGGGCCGTTCACGGCGTGCTGCACGGCCTCGGCGAGCTGGAGTTCTCGTGCGAGGGTCGCCGAGCGGCGTGCGACGGTCGGGCGCTCCTCGACGAACTCGACCTCGTGCGCGGCGAGGGTGGCGATGTTGTCGTCCTGGTACGCGTTCTTGGGCAGGTAGACGTAGCCGGGCGCGTAGACGACCCGTTCCCCGGCGATCGCGCGGATGGCGTCGAGCGGCGCGTCGACTCGGGTGGGATCCACGCCCGACGAGCCACCGCCCTGGATGCGGGCGTGCTCGGCGAAGGCGCCGACGACCGCGACCGTGCCGGTGGCGTCTTCGGCCAGTGGCAGGGCAGCAGCGCCGTGGGGTGCGGGTTCGTTGCGCAGCAGGGTGATGCACGCTGCGGCGGCTTCACGCGCGAGCGCATGGTGCTCGTCCGCGCGCAAAAGCTCCAGTTGCGCGGGAGTGAGGCGGTCACCGGCCTTATGACCAAGACGCATTACGGGGCCGTCGACGAGGTCGGCACCCGGGTAGGCGCGCGCCACGAGACGCAACACTCGACGGGCGGCTTCGTCGACCACCGACTCGTCGAGCTCACCGGCGCGCACCGCTGCGACGACGTCGGCATCAGTGCGGCCCTCCGTGCCCGGCATCTCGAGGTCGAGCCCCGCGCGGACGGCGGCGACGCGGTCGTGCACGGCGTTCCAGTCCGAAACCACTGCGCCTTCGTAGCCCCAGTCCTCACGCAGCACCTCGGTCAGCAGCCAACGGTTCTCCGAGGCGTGCACACCCCGCAGGCGGTTGTACGAGCACATGACCGTCCATGGGTCCGCTTTGAGAACCACCCGCTCGAATGCGGCCAGGTAGGTCTCGCGAAGCGTCCGCTCGTCGGCGACGACCGAGATGCGGGTACGCTCGATCTCCTGGTTGTTCGCCGCGAAGTGCTTGAGCGACGTGCCGACGCCGGTCGACTGGACTCCCACGACGTACGCCGCACCGAGCTCGCCCGAGTGCATCGGGTCCTCCGAGAAGTACTCGAAGTTCCGGCCGCAGAGCGGTGAACGCTTCATGTTGACCCCCGGGCCGAGCACCACCTGGACGCCTTGCGCCCGCGCCTCCTCGCCGATCGCGGCTCCGACGCGGCGCATCAGGTCGCGGTCCCACGACGCGCCCATCGCCGACGCGGTCGGGAAGCCCGTCGCCGGTACCCACACCATGTCGACACCGGTCTCCTTGCGCAGTCCGTGGGGGCCGTCACCGACCTCGATCGGCGGCACCGGGTCGGTCAGCTCCGGGCGGTCGATCGGCTGTGTGAACCAGTCATCGCGCCCCGAGAGCAGCGACGCCTTCTCCTCGAGCGTGAGCTCTGACAGTGCGGTGTCGACGTCGAACGGCGGGAGGGTCATGTTTCTGCTTTCTGGTGGAGGTCGTGTTGGCACGGGCGCGAGCCCGACGTGGGCCCGCGCCCGGATGCTCAGGCCAGCGGGGGCAGGGCGTCCTTCTGGAGTTCGAGGAACTCATCGAGCATTGCGACTGCGCGGTTATGGTTGTCGACGATCGGGTCGAGGAGGATCGCCTGCAGCAGCTTCGCCTTGGACTGCTCGACGTAGGCCTCGACGAGCAGCTTGTGGATCGATCCCTGGAGGCGCACCATCGCGAAGATGCCCTCGGGGAGAGCCTCCATCGGCAGGGGCACCAGGGTGCCGTTCTCAGCCCGCGCGGGCACCTCGACCACCATGTCGTCGGGGAGACCCGGGATCGCCCCTCGGTTCGGGATGTTCACCGCCGGGAGCGGTCGCTCGACGCCGCAGGCGACCCACTCGATGATGGGGATCGCGAGCTCTTCCGAGGCTTCGAGCGGCTGGTCTTCGAGCGCGCCGCTCGGGCGCGGAGCATGGAACGGACGGTCGGTGTCGGCGAGCCCGATGTGGTAATGCCACTCGGGCGTCGATGCGCCTTCACGCCAGGGCGAACCATCGCCGGGGTCGTTGAAGTACTGCAGCTGCGCGGGCACGTAGTCGTCGGCCCACGAGATGTACTCGCCGATGTGGTTCGCGCTCGGCGACGGCCACAGGCCGAAACGGCGGAAGAGAATGCGGGAGAGCCCGATCTCGTGCCAGTCCGACACCCAGTTCGCCTCGTGCTCGAGCTCGCGCAGTCGCGGGTAGAGATCTTCGCCCGTGACCTTGTCGCGGACCGCCTGGAACCACGTGAAATGGTTGATGCCGGCGGCGGGCAGCTCGAGCTGATCGCTCGGAATGTCGAGCAGCGCCGAGATCTGCCGTACGCCGTAGAAGTAGCCGTGGCAGAGCCCGACCACCTTCACCGAGGTGAGCCGCGAGATCGCCTCGCAGACCTTGTGCTCCGGGTTCGAGAAGTTGAGGAACATCGCGTCGGGGGCATGTGCCTCGATCGCACGTGCGATCTCGAGCAGCGGGCCGAACTGGCGAAGGGCGTGGAAGAGGCCGCCGGGGCCGCCGTTCTCGCCATACACCTGCTTGAAGCCGTACTTGCGCGGAATCGTGAAGTCCTGCGACCAGTAGTGGTAGCGGTCGACCTCGATCGCGGTGACCACGAAAGCGGCCCCGGCTACGGCGTCGTTCAGGTCGGTGGTCGCCGAGACGGTGGCGGCATGGTCGAGCCGCTCGATGAGCTGTCGGGTGTACGTCTCCATCTCCGCGAGCGGCTCGGCGGCGATGTCCATCAGCACGATCTCGAGGCCCTTTTCGGCGATGGGCTCGCTCAAGAGGAGGTCGCGGACGATCTTTCCGGCGAACTCGCGGCTGCCTGCTCCGATCAAGGTGACTTTCATGTGCGCGAACGCTCCGTTCTCAGGGGTTGTTGGTGGCTTCTCCGGCGATGCCGCGCGCGAGTGCGACGGCGCCCATCACGGGCGACCGGGAAAGGATGTGCAATTTGACGTCGACATGGTGCCGTACGAGGGCCGACCGCAACGCGTTCTGCAGGCGGGGCTGGCGTTCGATCACCGAGCCGCCCGCGACGACGGCATTCGTTCGGACGCCGCGCGCGAGGAGCCGGTCGACGAGTCCAGCGAGTTCCTCGCCCGCGTTCCGGATGATGTCGGCGGCGATCACGGACCCTTCGTCCGCGGCGGCGAACACCTCGGGCGCATGAACCCCCCAAGCCCCGGCCGACGCGACCCGCGTGACCGCGAGCGCGAGTTCGACACCGTCACGGGCGGCGAAGGCGGCCAGCAACCGTTGCCCGAGCACGTCGATCGCCTCGCCCCGGTCGAGATGGGCCAGTACGGCCCGAGTGGCATCGCGCACGAGGGCGGGCGCACTGCCCTCGTCACCGAGCAGCCAGCCCCAGCCCCCCGCCGTCAGTAGTTCGCCGCCGCCGTCGCGGGCCGTTGCGATCGATCCCGTGCCGACCACCACGCCGATCGCGCCGTCCACGCCCATGGCCGGAGCCATGAGCTCCGAGTCGTTCACCACGACGACGGGACCGGTGAAGAGCCGGCGGAGCACGTGCTCGAGCTCGTGGCATTGGTCGGTGTTGTCGCAGCCGTGCGCCCCCACCGCGAGCGGCGCTGACAGCACTGACTCGCCGAGATGGCCGACGAGAAGGTCTCGCAGTGCGACACCGTCGGCGCGGAAGTCCCCGAGCGCACCCCGCCAGGAGACCGAGGGGACGACGAACTCGCGGGTCCGCCAGCTCCCGGCAGCTTCGACTGGTGCGACCGCGACCTGGGTCTTGGTACCGCCGATGTCGACGGCGACGACGTGACCCGACAGTGCCGTGCCGTCGCCCGCGATCGGGAGGGTCATGTCAGGCTCCTTGATGTGCTGCTGAGATCGGCGAGGTTGCCGCCGGTCCTGTCGAATCGGGTCAGACCGGAAGGGCTGCGGCCTCACGATCGACGAGCAGCTCCGCATTGCGGCACTCGGTGACGATCGTGGCCGGCCAATCCGCTTCGTACGATTCCGCCGTCGTGATGCGCGCGAACGCCTCGCGCTTGTGCTCGCCGCACAGGATCATCGCGACCTCCGCGGACAGTCGCGCGATCGTGTCGATGCCGACCGTGACGCCGTTGCGCGGCACCATGTCGAGATGGGTGAACTCGGGGAATGTGCCCATGTTGTCGCGGCGGGTCGCCTCGCCGAGGTCGACGATGTGCGTCTTGGTCGCACGAGGGGTGCCCGGCTGATTGAACGCGATGTGGCCGTCGCTGTCGCCTGATGCGAGCAGGAACAGGTCGATGCCACCGGCCGCGGCGATGCGCGCATCGAACTGTTCGGGAGCCTTCGGATCCGCAGTCCACAGTTCGGTCGGGGGCACGGTGCCGGCAGCGGCGCAGGCCCCGGCGATGGGCGCGAGGATGTCGCGACGGGCGAAGCCGAGACACGAGTACGACGCCTCGGGGTCGACGATGTGGAACTCGCCGCGCGCATCGGGAACGACGTAGTCGTCCATCATCACGATGACCAGTCGGGACAAGTCGCTTCCCTCGGCGGCATGACGCGTGAGGGCGGCATAGACCGGCGACGCCGTACGGCCGCTCGGGCAGCCGAGCAGGAAGGGGGCATCGCCCTTCGCCGTCATCCGGTCGACGATGCGCGCCGCGAGGAGGTCGCCGATCGCGTTCGCGGTAGGGAGGATATGTGGTGTCAGTTGCACGTTGTTGCCTTTGCTTGAGATTCGCGTCCGAGCGCGGTCATTCCTTGATCGCCCCGGCGAGCATGCCCGAGATGAACTTGCGCTGGAAGATCACGTAGAGGATGAGGACCGGTGCGGCGACGATGAGGCCGCCTGCCGCCATCAGGTTGATCTGCGTGACGTACTTGCCCTGGAAGACGCCGAGGGCGACGGTTGCGGTCTGGTTGTCGCCATGGAGGAACACGAGCGAGAGGAAGTAGTCGTTCCAAGTCCACATGAAGCTGAGCAGGACCAGCGTGTACACCGCCGGCATGAGGTTGGGCACGGCGATCGACCAGAGCATCCGCATCGGCCCGGCACCATCCAGTGAGGCCGACTCGAAGATCCCGCGCGGCAGGGCCCTGAAGGCCGCCCGCATCCAGAAGATCCCGAACGGCACACCCATTCCCAGGTGGATGAGGATGACGCCGAGGAGATTGTCGGTCAGCCCGAGAGTCCGGAACTGGTAGTAGAGCGGCACGATGATCGCTTCGAGGGAAATCATCATCCCCAGCAGGATCAGGGGGAAGAACCATCGATCGCCGATGACGCCCAGGACGCCGAACGCGTATCCTCCCATGAGCGCCAGGATGACGCCGACGACCACCACGGAGACGGTGATCACGAGCGAGACCGTCATGGAACGGGCGAACTCGGCGTTCTCCCAGGCGGTGACGAAGTTGCCCCATTGCAGATCGGCGCTCGGTCGCCCGGCGCGGTCTGGGCTGAGGGCCGCGGCCAGGAACGTGCCGACCGGCCACAGCACGACCAGTGCCAGTAGGCCGAGAATGAGATAGTTCCAGATCTTCTCCGCACGGGAGGACATGTTCACTCCTTCTCCGAGATGCGGGTGATCACGAGCGCGATGACGAGGCAGAGGACGGCCATGACGACCCCGATCGCGGCGGCTTGGCCGACATTCGGGTTGACGAAGGCCGCCTTGTAGAGCGCGACCGCTGGAGTCAGCGTGGACGTGCCCGGGCCACCCCGAGTCGTGATCCAAATGAGGTCGAAGGCGCGCAACGCGGCGGTGATCGTCAGGGTGAGGGCGACGGCGAGCTGACCGCGCAGCCCCGGGAGGGTGACCGCGAAGAACTCGCGCACGGGGCCGGCGCCGTCCATGCGGGCGGCCTCGTACAACTCCGGGGAGATCGAAGACGCTCCGGCGATGAACAGCACCATGCAGAAGCCGAACGTCACCCAGGTTCCGATCAGTCCGACGGCGGGCAACGCCCAGGTGAAGTCTCCGAGCCAGTTCTGGGCGAGTTCGCCGAGGCCGACCGCGCGCAGGGCTTCGTTGATCGGACCTTCAGGTGCGTACATGCGCTTGAAGATGAGCGCGATGACCACGCTCGTCAGCACCTGCGGCAGGAAGAAGATCCACCGGAACACGGCCATTCCGCGTCGGTTCGCGCTCGTGATCATCGCCGCCGAGAGCAGACCGAGCGCGATCGGCAGAATCGCGAAGAAGACGAGGAGGACGAGCACGTTCCCCAAGGTCGAACGCAGCACGGGATCGGTGAAGAAGTTCACGTAGTTCTGGAGACCCACCCATGTGGCGCTGCTGAACCCGTCCCACTTGTAGAACGAGTACTGCAGTGACTGCAGCAGCGGCCAGAGCACGACGGCCGCGTACAGCAGCAGCCCGGGCGCCGCGATCAGCAGCCCGACCCGACGCGTCCTGCGATTCGCGTGCGAACCGCGGCGCCGCTTTCGAGGGAGCAGCATCGCCCGAGTGGCCGTGGGGCCGCCGTCCGCTACCGAAGTCGCGGCGGCCCCAACCTGCGTGATGCTCATCGTCCGTTGCTTACTGCGCCAGGAAGGCGTCGCGGTCCGCATCCACGGCGGCGGTGAGGTCTTCCGGCGTGGTCTTTCCTGCGAGCAGGAGCTGCGTGTTCTGCGTCAGGATGTCGAGCATCGTGGGGCTCGCCCAGTCGAAGTAGGGCACGTATCCGTCATCGGCATCGAGCGTCGCGGTGGCCGCGGCTTCGCCGCTCTGGCTGAGCACATCGGGGATGGTGACCTCGTTGAGCATCGGGACAAGGCCGAGGTCGACTGCAGTCTGGCTCGCGTCCTCCGACATGAGGAAGTCCAGGAACGCGGCGGCGACATCGGGGTGCTCGGCCTTCGCCGAGATCACCATGGCGCCGGGGGCTGCGCCAACGCCGACCGTGGTGTCGTCCGCTGCTTGCGGCAGTTGGATGTAACCGAACTGGTCGAGCTGGTCACCGCTCAGGCCGAGTGCACCGGTGTAGTCGAAGCGGAAGACGCCGTCTCCGTCGAGGAAGTCGGCCAGTGAGGTCTGGTAGTCGATGCCCTCGAAGTCCGGGGTCAGCCAGCCCTGCTCGTTCCAGTCCTCGAGTGTGGTGGCGGCGTCGGTGAGACCCGTCTCCTCCGCCGTCACGTCGGGGTCGCCGTAGACGAAATCATTGATGTCGGCTTCGGGGCCGTAGAGCGATTGGAGCCCCAGGAGGGCTGCGGTATTGCCGTCGAGTCCGCTGTAGCTGAACGGGATCTCGCCGGCCTCCTTCGCCGCAGCAGCGGCGGCCTCGAGCTCATCGAGCGTCGTCGGCGCCTCGATGCCGAGTTCCTTGAGCTTGGCGGCGTTGTAGTAGATGCCGATCAGCGATGCGCGGGCGGGAGGGGTCGCGAACCAGGAACCTTCGCCGATCGTGGTGAAGTCGGTCGTGAACTGGTTCTGCCGAGCGATCGTCGTCGGCACAGTGTCGTTCCAGTCATACAGGTCGGCGTACGCGTCGAGGTTGAGCACGAGGCCGGCCTTGGCGAGGGTCCCGAGGGACGACCATCCGTTGTTCGCGGATGCGATATCAGGCCCGCCCTCGTCCTGGAGCTGCAGGTTCAGCGTGCTCGTGAGCTGGCCCCAGTCCTCACGCGTTCGCTCGATGGTGACGTTCGGGTACTTCTCCTCGAACTGGTCGATGAGGGAGACAATCCACTCCTCCTCGGCCGAAGTCCAGAAGTCCGAGAGCTTGAGCGTGACGTCGCCGGCGGCGGCCACATCGTCTGAGACCGAGGTCGGCGCCGCCGGGCCTGGTGTGCTCGCCGCTGGGGCGCACGCGGTGAGCGCGAACGCCGCCATCGAGCCGATTGCGACCGCCGCGAGGCGAGTCTTCTTCGAGAACATTTTCACTCCGTCGTGGTGTGTGGGGACGAGAAACCTCATCAGGCCTGGTGCAGCAGCCCGGACGGCGGGGGGACCGTCACGGGCAAGCTACCACGAATAAACCAGTTATTCCAGTTGCGAACCAATACTCCGAAATCTTGCACCAGTCTCGACATGTGGTACCGTGTCGTCGTGACTCTCGCTGCCGCCGCCACGCAGGCCTATGACCAGCTCGCTCAGGAGTTGGACCAGGGCGCCTACGCCGCTGGAACGAGGCTGCCCGGCGAACGCGAGCTGTCTGCACGCTTGGGCGTCAGCCGCGTCACGCTTCGCGCAGCGCTCACCGCGCTTGAAGACGAGGGTCGCCTCACCCGCTCGGCGCAGCGCGGCTGGTTCGTTCCCGCCAATGTGGTCGGCGAGCCGCCGAGCACCCTGCAGTCGTTCACCGAGATGGCACGCGCCCGAGGGCTGCGACCGACGGCGCGAGTCCTCCGCCAGGAGGTGCGCCCGGCCACGTTGTCCGAAGCCGACACCCTCCGTGTCGCACCCACCTCCCCCGTGATTCAGATCGATCGGCTTCGCGGTCTTGATGGGCGTCCGGTGTGTTTCGATGTCGTCGTCGTGGCCGAGGAACGAGCGCCCCAGTTGGCCGATGCTCCACTCGACAACGCCTCGCTCTACGAAACGCTTCGCGAGCGCTGCGGTATTGCCATCCACCGCAGCGCGTACAGCGTCATGGCGGCCACCGCCGATGCGTCGATGGCCCGGCTGCTCGACACGGTCGTGGGCGCCGCCGTGCTCATCGGCGAAGAGGTCGCCTACACGACCGACGGCACTCCCATCCTCCTCGGCACGAACACGTACCGGGGCGACGCCTACCGATTCCAGGCCGACCTCTTCCGGCGAGCCTGAGCGTTCAAGATCTCGTTGCGAGGAGCCGGCTCTCGAGGGCAACTGCCGCATCGCTTCGTCAACGCCGGACCATTCGCTCCAGACAGGGCGCGAACCCGGCGGCGCGCAAGCTCATTCGAAACGACACCCCGCTGGGAGACGCCGGCATCACGACCTGAATGGTCCAGTAACCGGCACGCTGCAATGCATCGATCGCGTCGAGCGTGGCAAGCTGGCTGGAACCGGCCTCGATCGCTGAAGCGCTGAGTACTGCGATTCGATCGGACGACCGCCAAGTGTCGTCAGGACCTGGAACGATCGTCAACTGGAATCCTGCCTGCCCAACGAGTTCCGACAAGCTCGCAGGCGCCTGCTCGGTTCCTTTCCCGGCGGCTGGTCTTGACCGCATCCAGATCTCCGAGTGTGGCTCGAATCCATGCCGAAGGTAGAGCGACTTCGCTCGATCGTTTCCACTCATGACGTCGAGCGCGGCGACGAGGCCGCGTCGGCGCACCTCGCCGTCGAACGCCGCCATCAGTCGTGTTCCCAGGCCACTCCCCCGCGCGTCGGGAGCAACGCTCAGCGTCTCCAGCATCCTGCCCTCGGATCCGGCGACGAACTCGTCGAACGCTAAGGCGTACCCGATCGCCGTGGAATCCCGCCGGGCGATCCAGAGAGTGGGGTTCGCCTCCCCCGCGAATACACGCTCGTAGTGGGCGCGGCGAAGCGACCATGTCCGCTCCCGAGGAATGATGGCGAACCCGGCCGCGCCGATGGAGCGATGATGGTCGAACAGCGTCTCCCACAGCGGCGCCACGACGTCGATCGACTCGAAGCCGACTTCGGTGATGGTCGTCCTCGCGCTCACGAGCTCCTCCTTCGACGCTCTGGGCGAGTCATCTGTCCCTCACGATAGTTCAGCCGCGAGCGGTGTCCACCGCATTCTTCCCTGCTCAAGGGACGGATCGGGTTGGACCCACTATGGGGACGGGGTGCCGCCCACCACGGGCTCACCGCTCGTACACGATTTCGCCCCCGACCACGGTGACTGCCGTCTGCAGAGAGACGATCGCCTCGGCGGGCAGCTCGAACGGGTCGCCCGTGGCGACCGCGAGGTCGGCTCGCTCGCCGACCCGCACGCGGCCCGGGCGGCCGAGCACGAGCTCGGTCGATCCCGACGTGTAGGCCGCGAACGCCTGCTCGAGCGTGAGCGCCTGGTGCTCGGCGTCGAGGGTCGGCGGCAGGGCGCCGGACTCGGCGCCCTCGGGCAGCGGCGGCACCTCGACGCCGGGAGGCGGCGGCGCCCAGCGGTTCACGACCACGTGGATCGCGAGCCACGGGTCGGGCGGCGACACCGGCCAGTCCGAGCCCATCGCGAGCTCCGCCCCGCCGTCGGCCATCGCGCGGAACGGGTAGCCCGCGAGCATCCGCTCCTCGCCGATCATCGGCACGACGTACGGGTCGGGAGCGGCCCACAGGCCCTGGATGTTCGCGGTGATGCTGAGCGGGCCGAAGCGCGCGGCATCCCCGGGCTGCACCATCGAGAGATGCGCGACGTGGTGGCGCGGCGCCTGGCGGCCCGCCCCGGAGCCACGTGCGGCCCCGTTCGCCGCGCGCGCCGCCTCGATCGCGTCGAGCGCGACTCGGATGCCGCGGTCGCCCATGATGTGCAGGTGCAATGCGAAGCCCGCCGCATCGAGCTGGGCGACGAACGCCCGGATCACGTCCTCGTCGAAGTGCAGTTCGCCGGCGAACCCGTCGCCGTTGTTGCAGTAGGGCTCGAGCAGCGCCGCCGTCTCGCCGTGCGGCACGCCGTCGATCATCGCCTTCGCGGTCGAGGTCGAGAATCCCGCACGAGCATTCCGATCGCGCGACTCGACGAACTGGGCGACGAGCGCGGGCACTTCGTCGAGGTCGAGCCCGGGCGCGATCCAGAGCGCCCCCGAAACCGAACTCCGCAGCTCGCCCGAGGCGATGCCGCGCAGGTACGCGGGCGTGCAGTCGGCCTTGCCGTTGTACTCGCCGAGGATCGCCTCGTGCCAGCCCGTCACGCCGATCGACCACAGGTACTCCTGCGCGTTCAGCAGGCCGGCGAGCACCTCGTCCTCGGTGGCCGGCGGGATCACCCGTCCGACCAGCTCGGCCGCGGTCTCGTTGAGGTACCCGGTCGGGTCGCCGTCGGCGTCGAGGTGGATATGCCCGTTGTGCGGCTGCGGGGTGTCGCGATCGACGCCCGCGAGCTCGAGCGCCCGCGAGTTGACCCACAGCGTGTGGTGCCCGGCGTCGCTCAGCGCGACGGGGCGGTCGGGCACGATCGCGTCGAGCTCCTGCCTGGTGGGCGCCGGGAACAGCTCGTGGCTCCACCCGCCACCCGTGAGCCATCCGGCGTCGCTGCGCTCGGCGCCGGCGCGGATCAGCTCGAGCGTCTCCTCGACGCTCTGCGCCGGCGTGAGGTCGAGGCTCAGCCGTTCGACACCCGCGAACGCCGCGTGCACGTGCGCGTCCACGAACCCGGGGTGGATGACGCCGCCTGCGGCGTCGACGATGCGTGTCGCGTCACCGCGGAGCGCGAGCATGTCGGCATCGGCACCGACGCGCACGATTCGGTCGCCCGCGACGGCGACCGCGGTGTGCACGGTGCGCACGCGCCCGTCGAAGACGCGCCCGTTCACGATGACGAGGTCGGCGGGTTCGGTCATGTCGGTCTCGATTCTCTGCATCAAGCTCGGGGTTCGGGATCCCTCGGGCGAGGCATCCGGTCGGGTGACGCCGCCTCAGACGAGTCGGAACACGCGGATGATGACGAAGCCCGGCTCGGCCCGGGCGTACCCGACGAACTGGGACT